>CAVXTV010000004.1:0-396379 GCA_963764795.1 uncultured Solirubrobacterales bacterium | reverse complement strand
AACCGGTGGTTACCGCACTCCAACATGGGTGTCTGCTTTGACCTCCGACAGCGGACGTTGAGCATCGCGTTCAGCGTAGCTCCTAGTGCCACAAGCCGACCTGAGCAGGTGCAGCAAAAGAAGGCATCACTCGATCACTTCGTCGGCGCGTGCAAGGAGCGACGGGGGTACCGTGAGGCCGAGCGCCTCCGCAGTAATCAAATTCACAACGAGGTCAAACTTGATAGGTTGCTCGACCGGCAGGTCTGCTGGCTTCGTCCCGCGTAAGATTTTGTCGGTGTGGTCGCCAGCGCGCCGGAAGAGGTCCGAATAATTCGGGCCGTAGGACATGAAGACTGACCGCGCACGCGCGAGCAGACCTACTTCTACGCGACACCGGAGATCCAGAGTGAGCGCTCGGAGTACGCACCGACCGGACCCGAGCGCGATCCAATCGCCCACGTTGGCGAAGCGGCAGAGCGCGACCGCGCCCAGACTGCCGCCCACGACGAGGCGCTAAGGGCCGAGCTTCGCAAGCTGGCGCGCCCAGAGCTTGAGAGCAGAGAGCGGGAGCTTGAGCGAGAGGCTTCGCAAGAGGGTCGCCAAGCCGACGATTACACCCGCGCCCAAGAGCAGGCCGAGATCGCCGTCAGCGCCTTTGAGAAAGCCCGTGGCGAGCGCGAAGCGGTCGAAGGCATGGGAAGGAGGGAGCGAAAGCGAGAGCTTCCCTTCGCCCAATCTCAGGAGGACATGTACCGCCACAACGCCGAGCGGACGCTAGAGAAGGTGCAGGCCGTCGAGCCGCCCACCAACGCCGCCAGGCGCGCTCACAACATCGCTCGCGGGGAGTTGGCCGAGCGTGATGCGCGCGAACTACTTGCGATCCGCCTGGCCACCCCCGCCTACGTCACCAGGGAGCTGGGGGAGAGGCCGAGCGATCCGCGCATGGCTAGAGCTTGGGATCGCGGCGTCACCGCGATCCAGGGCTACCGTCGCGAGCGGGAGATCACCGACACCACGAGGGCACTTGGCGAGCGGCCGAACACCGGGATCGACCGTGCGGCCCAAGAGACGGCGCAGCGACGGGTTCGAGAGGCCCAGCGTCATCTTGGTCTTCAGCAGCAGCTCGACCGCTTGGAGTCGATAGAGAGGGACATGGGCTTTGGCCGATGAGCGCCCCGACCCGCTCAATTGAAGCACCGCGCTCGCGGCCGTCAACCCCTGCGGGGTCGGGCGCTGCGCGCCCTTGACTGCCGCTCTCGCGGCGCTGGTTTGGCGGGTAGGTCGGGGATGTCTCGGCGGTCGTCTAGCTGCCTCATTCGCGATGAATTTTGATCCAATCGATCCGCACAACCTGGCGGGGTGTTTCCCTCACAGTTCCAAGAGAGTTGATTCTCATAACCGTAGCCATACCCGCGCGCACGCGCCCAAGAACCGCGTATTCGGGGGCGATAGAGGCGCCCCCTCCCATGGCGACAAAGAAGGCGCTCCCCGCCTCGCCTCACGCTTCCTCGCTCGTCTTGGCCATCGCTACCGTTCCGACCCGATAGCGAAAGTGCGCGGGGGGAGGATTAATCACGCGATACCCAGGGCCAGACGTTCCGTTGCCACGCGGCTCGCCGCCCACGACAACGGCGAGGACCAGCCCCGGTTACCCAAACGCGCATGATGGACAAAATACTACCTGGTACACACGCGAAGAGGCGGGGCGGTGACGCAGTGTGATGTTTCTCCCATTCTTGCCAGCTCACTACCGATTCACGGATACGCCAGGATAGCCCGATTTAGGATGTCGCCGATGCGCCAGACTCCAACCGACTAATCGCTCGTTGCATCTTTTTTGGATCGTAGAAACGGCGGGCCCACCACGACGAAGGCCGGGCAAGCCTGAAGGCGGCAACTATCCAAATCGCCCCGAAGAGGATAAATCCAAGCAAGAAAGCAACACGTTGACCCTTCGCCCATGTGATCCCAGCAGGAATTCCGATTACGACTATGAGAATTCCAAGTACTAGTAGGCGTTCAACCACAACCATGTTCCTTCCATTAGCAAATCTATCAGGCGGATCGCCGCAAGCACGACGGTCTCAACACTCTCTGCGCCCGAGCTACCATTCAACAGCATAGCGACGATTCTTCTTGGCACGAATGTCAACTGCACCGTCCGCCGCACGCGTTGGAGCGGGTGAGATCGTTGACGTAGTAGCCGGTAAGTCTTCCATCTGCCACGGTTTCGTACGTCAATGCTTTCAATCCCGACCGCGATGCGGAATTTCGGCGTTGAAGACAGGGCCGGTCAAGCCGATCGCGCGAGAACACTCTCCGGCGCGCTTTGAGGCTCACTTGTCTAGTTGTTGACGATATAGGCGCGACGACCGTCAGAGCTGATCGCAATCGCGACGGGGAACGCCCCGATCTTGATCGCCTTGGTGACGGACTTGTTGGTCTTGGTATTGATCACCGAGACACCAGACGACCCCAAGCCGGTCACGTATGCACGCTTGGCGACTGGGCTGATCGCAATCGCCGCCGGTCTATGTCTAACCTCAATCGGCCTGCCGACCAGCCTGTTGCTCCTGATATTGAGCACCGACACCGTGTCGTCGCGCGCGTTGGTGACGTAAGCGCGGCGTCCGTCGGAGCCGATCGCAATCGCGGACGGACCATGGCCCGTTTTGATCTTTCGAGCTACCCGGTCTGTCGCGGTTCGGAGTACCGCGACATTGTCGTCTCGAACGTTGACGACGTAGACGCGCTTGCCGTTCGGAGTAATGGCGAGCGCCGCTGGACCTCGGCCAACCTTGATGGCGCTGGCGGCAGGCACGTTGCTTGCGGTGTCAATCACTGAGACAGTTCCTTCGCGGGCATTGGACACGTAGGCACGACGGCCGTCAGGGCTGATCGCAATCGCGGTGGGTCCTCCGCCGACATTGATCTCCGTGATCACTTTGTGCGTCATGGTGTCGATCGCCGAGACGGTATTGCTCCCGTAATTGGCGGTATAGACGCGACGTCCGTCAGGGGTAATCGCGATTCCTTCGGGGTCACGGCCAATCCGTATTGCCTTACCGGTCCGTGCATTAGTCATGGTGTTGACCACTGAGACGCTTCCATTGCCGGAGCTAACCACGTATGCACGTCGTCCATCCGGTGAAATTGCAATTGAACTCGCGTAAGGACCAACCCCGATGGCTCTGGCGGCGAGCATATTCGTCGCGGTATCGATCACCGAGACGGTGCCGCGGGGAGCCGGCTGTGCGACGCGGTCTTTTTGCACGTTAGCCCCGACAGCAAACGCCGCCGCCAATAGCCAGACAAGCAGAATCCCAAGGACGCCCCACCTAGGGCGACACCGCCCCATCTTCGCGACCCATCGGAGCGCCGAATCGCGGTGCCCGTCTTCACGATTCGGAGCCGTCGCCACAATGCCGATCGAACTAGCCAAGGTGGCTCACGATGTGACGGCCGTTTCCGAACCGAACCGATTTAGCGCCCGCCGCATCTTCGTTCGGCCGTAGAACTGAAGCGCCCACCATGATGACGGGTGAGCGAGCCTGCAAGCCGCAATCCACCAGACCATACCTAGAACGATGAATCCCGATAATAAAGGTCTCGCGATGTTCCTTAAGCCAAGTGATCCCTGCGGGAACACCGAACACAATGAGGAGGAACGCTAGAACAAGCACGCGTTCGAGCACAGTCGATACCTCCACGCTAACGGGCGCTTTCAGTTTCCATTCCAGTGGCCATCTCGAATGGATCACAGTCACCTTTTCCGCCGCCGAGCCATGTGCCGCACTGCCAATATTGCACCAACGCTGACGGACTCCAGTCGCCGGCCATTTTAAATGCCTCCCCGGCCGCCTTGTACTCGGGGCCAGTAAGACTGATTCTCATCACGCCGTTGATCATCTTCTTCGTACCGCCTCCCACGGCGTCGATCACCTTGTTGGCAGCATGTTCAAGAACACTCACGACCCCTGAAGCAGTTGCTCCACTGTGATTGTACTGCAGGATGATCGTCTTTCGTTTACCAGACACCCTTGCGGCTGTGTGCTTTTCTCGTCGGAATCTCTGTCTGGCCGCCTTCATCCGTCTCGAAAGCTGCTTTCCAGTCCCCCCACACACTTCGCCCCCATGTACATGGCCACAGAACTTTTCACCCGTCAAGTCGTAGTTGTTGACCGGATCACCGCCAGCATACTCGTACGCATTTGCGGAGCCGCCGGGTATCGGATCGCGGCTCAAGAACCGCCCCATAGCCGGAACATAGCTACGCACCCCCATCTGGATTACCCCGGACGGCAGCTGGGTGCGGCGAGCCTTGGTACCGAGCCAGCCATATTCGACATCGCCGCCGGCGAGGAAGCCCGAGCTCAACGGATTACCGTACTCGTCGAAGCGCTGCGTGTCGAGCAGACCTTTGGCTTCAGCCGCGTCTTCGACGGTGGCAATCGTGTCGCCGTGCATGTTGGCGAGTTGCAGAGTTACTTCCCCGCTGCTCTTCTCGATCGCTCCGAGGCTGTTGCCGAGCGCTGCAATGTTGCGCGTCCAGGTCGGTTCCCCTTCGCCGATGTCTTCAGTCCAAGCCGGAGAATCCGAGCCGCCGGCGTAGTGATAGATCTCGGTGCCGGCTTCAGAGCCGCCGCTGGTGACCCTTTCGCGCTGGCGCAGCGACGCGTCGAGGTTGTAGGTGTTGGTGATGCTGGCCTGGCTCTGGCTGTGCGTCAGGTCATTGACGTAGTAGCTGGTTGTGAGTTCGCCTTCGTTTGCTATGGCTCCCGTCGCCCTGAAGCCGAGTTTTTCTCCTACCTGCGGGCCGGAGAGCTGCCACGTTGAGCTGCCGGAGACTTCCACCGGATTTCCTCCAAAAGCAGCCTTGCCAACGGTTTCCACCGGTAGTTTCTGCGTTTCTTCGTTGTTGAACTTGTGGCGGAAGGACGACAACGGAAGCGTCATTGCGCCGTATAGGCAGGATTCACCCGTATTGAGGTAGATGCTCATCCCGCTTACGGTTCCTTTGTATGCGGGATATATAGACGCTTTAATCGTCCCGCAGGAAAGATTTTTGCCTTTTTTCCCTCCTTCGACTGCATAAAGCGCGCAGTTGTTCAGTTCGAAGGACTCTTCGATGCCTTCGGCTCCGGAGAGTTTGCCGTAGGAATACATTTCGCACTCGAGTTTGACTTTCCAGCTCGGGAAGTTCAGCACCAGACTTCCGCTTGAGTTGAAGGACACTGATTCGAGTTTGCGTTCTGCCAGGGTTTTGCCGCCGGCGTGCCAGCTCTCCTCCGGCCCGGCGTATCTGGCGGGCAGCGTGGTGATGCGGCCGAGGTTGTCGTATTCGACGCCGTCACCGATCAGGCGGTCGGCCGTGTCATAGGCATAGGTCTGATTGGCCACTTCGGATTCGATGGCGCAAGCGCCCCCTTTTCCCGGCCCGAAGGTCTGCTTGGAGGTGCGGTTCGAGTCTTTGTCGAAGGCGTAGCTTCGCGTCGTGCAGCCTTCCCCCCCGGTTGGGGTTTCGCGTGCCCGGACGAGCCTCCCGGCCTTGTCGTAGCTGTAGCTGTCGGTGCCTAGGGTGCTTTCTTCGTTTAGGACCTGGCCCTGGATCGAGTCTTTGCGAACGAACGAGAGCCAGGTGCAGGCAGAGGAGCATCCGGTTTTCTTGACGTATTGCAAGGAGAGCGCGGTGCCTTCTGGGCCATATCCCACTTCTTGGGCAAGGCCGTCGGGAAGCAGCTGTTCGGTCATCTTGCCATCGGCGTCGTAGATGGCTTTGAAGGTACCCGCGGCGGAATCGGTCAATTCCGTGGGAAGCCCCGATTCTTCATCGTAGGTGGTCACCTGGGTGCCCTTACCGTCAAAGACGATCGCGGGGCGGCCCATTAGGTCGTAGCCGACTTCCGAGACGTTGCCGTCGGCATCGACGTATTTGACAGGGCGACCCAGTTTGTCGTAGGCGGTCTTCACTTCCTGAGTGTCGAAGCCTTCGCATTTTGAGAGTTCGCAGACGAAGTACTGGCTTTCCGGCAGCCCGTTGGTTTCGTTGTAGGTGGTCTGGACCGCAGGGACTTCGGTGCCCCCGTAGAGCTGATGGCTTGTGAGAGCGCGCCCGGCGGCGTCGTAGGTAACTTTTGTGCTCCGCACAATCCCGGTGTTGATTTCTTCATAGCTTTCTTCAAGCTGGTCGAGCGTCGAGTATTTGGTGAACCAGGTCCACGGGATCCTCGGATTCGATTCGGCCGGGCTCGGTTCTGCGACAGGCTGGCTGAAGCATCGCAGTCCGGCCCATACCGGCTTTGAGCCGCATTTGCTTTTTTCGGAGTTGACCGTTGCGGTGTAGTAAACGGTCTTGGTGGTCCCGGCATTTTGCACTTCGGCGTTGGATGGCTGGCGTTCTTCGATCACCTGGCCGGCGGAGTTGTAGGTCGTTTTAGTGATCAGGTTGAGACCGCTCGGGTCGGTGATCTGTTCGGTCGGCTTGCGCAGTTCCCAGCTGTAACCGGTCTTCGTGGTGCGCGAATCGATGTCTGCTTTTTCTCCCGGAATCGCGGCGCCGGAGGTTTCGGTGGTCGGCAGGCGCGGAGCGGTTTCGCCTTCTTTGGGTTCGTAGCCTTCGTCGTATTTGACCGTCGTGTGCTGGCGTGCCTGGACGGTTTTGCCCGATTCGAGCTGCACTTCGTGCAGCGGGCCCCACGACTTGCAGCATCTCGGTGCCGTCTGCCGAGTATTCGGAGTGGGTGTCGAGTTCTTGCGAGCGTTCGACCGGGTTCGCGGCTTTCAGCGCCGCCAGGCGATTCTGCGCGCTCAGTTCTCGCACGACGTTGCCGTGCAGGTCGACTTCCGATGTCGTGATCGAGTCGCCTTCAATGCCAGGAGGCGAGGGCTGGGCGGTATTGACCTCGTGTCCATCTGCATCGATGTAGTGGACGGAGGCTTGGTCGTAGTCGCTCGGTTTTTCGGCCGGTTCCTCGGTCGGCGGGAAGATCGCGGTGGCGTCAACCGGATAGTCGCTTTGGCCCCATTTCGAGACGGCGGAGACGCTCAGGTCATAGGGAGCTCCTTCGCCTGAGATCGGCACGTCGTAGGCGAGCGTCGTCGTGGCGGTGGAAGCCCCGCTTTTCAACAGGCTGGCGCGGCTGACGCTCTTCAGCTTCGCTTCGAAAGGGCCGCCAGTGCCCGCCGGGTAATAGGCGAACTGCCAAGGTTCCTGCCCCGCGGGAGTCAGGCTGGTCAGCCTCGCGTCTTTGGTCGATTCGTAGGCGTAGCGCTCCTTGAGGACTTCCGGCGTCACGCGCGGGTCCCACTCTTCGGTCAGGTTGCCCGTGACCGAGTTGTAGGCGTAGCGGGCGACGACCTGGCCCGTGCCCAAGCCGCTCGAGTCGTAGTAGGTGATCTTTTCCAGGCGCTGCTCGGCGGGACCGACTTCGATCACGAAGTTGACGTAGTTGAAGTAGATCGAGCGGCAGCCTTTGGTTTTAGGCGCGTAGTTGCCTTCGGCTTCGAACGGGTTGCAAGTCACCCCTTCGAGGGTGGGCCCGATCGCCGAGAGCAGCCGCTTCTTTTTTTCGGAGATGCCGTAGGTGAGGCGAGCCTGGTTTTTGGTCCCGGCATAGGAGACCTGGCTCGGGGCGTATTCGGTTGGCGCTTCTTTGTTCTGCGTGAATTCGGTCTTGGTGCCGTTGGCATCGGCGAGGATGAAGCTCCCGCCCGCTTCGGTCAACGAGAATTCCTTGGATTCTTCAGGCGGGACATAGGTGTAGGGGGCTGAGCTTCCCGGTCCTTTCGAAGGGAATGCCCGCTCCTTCGCTGTCGAGCACTTCGACCCAGTTCTGTTCGGGGATTTCCGCTTCTTCTTCCCATTTTTCGCAAGAGTGCGCTTCGTCGCATGGTTCGTTGGCGGGACCGCAAGTGACTTTCGCGCCAGCTTCGTTCCAGCATTCTTTTTCGAAGACCGGGGGAACTGCGGGTTCGCTCCGTACCATCGCTTTCTGCCAAGCTTCTTCTTCGTATTCGGCTTCCACCGGCGCCGAGGGCTGCCACATCTGCCCCAGCGTTTTGCTGTTGGTTTTTTCGCTGGCGCCATAGGCGGAGTTGTAGGTGCGGGTGAATTCGAGGTTGGCTTCAGTGCCGGGGACGGGGATCGCGACATCGGTGCGGGTGATCGTGAAGGCACCGGTCAGGAGGTCGACGCTCGCCGGGCCGACTTGTTCCGTCGCGTCGCTGCTCCCCCCTGCGAAGCGGCTGTAGGTGGCGCTGACGGGTTCGCTGGCGCCGGCGCCCGCACCGCCGTTGAAGACCGCGCGCAGCTGCAGCCCTTCCATCACCGGAGTCCAACCTTCGGCTTCGGCGTAGGCCTTGACGTCGAAGGAAACCGGCGAGGATTTGGTGGCGCTTTTTTCGACTTCGAGGGCCCAGGCCGGATGGTTTCCTTTTGAATCCAGCAGGTACTGCGTCGGGATCGACTTGAAGTCTTTCCAGCTCGGCGCCTTCACCTGGTAGGCGAGCGAGCCTATCCCGGCGCTTTCAGCCGATTTTCCCCATTCGGAGATGAGCGTGAAGTCCGAGCCGCTCTTGTCGCCTTCATCGGGCGTGACGAGCTTGCTGGTGGACGGCGCCGCCGGATAGATCGAGGGGTCAAATGTCCATTTCGCCGGCGTCGGGTCTGCCTGGCCTTCGGAGTTGACCGCCGCGACGACGAAGGTATGCGTTTCATCTTTGAGATGTTCCGGAAGGACGAAGGGGGAGCTGCACGGTTTCGTCGGAGTTTCGCCTTCGTCGAGCCCGCACTTGAAGGTCGAGCCTGCCTGGCTGGATTCGGCTTTGATCGGAGGCTCTTCGTGGGCCGTATAGGTGGGCGTGGCAGAGGTGATCGTCGTCTGCGGCGGGTGGGTCGTTTTCAGCGTTTTGTCGGCGCCATTGACGGTACCGGCGGCGTTTGTGGCGACAACCCTGTAGTGGTAGGTGGCGCCTTCTGTCAGCCCGCTGATCGCTTTGCTGACGGCGACAGCCGTCGTCCCTGAGCCGACCGATTCGGCGCTGAGCGGGACTTTGGTCCCGTAGGAAGTCGTCGGGCCGTATTCGAACTGGTAGGTAGTGGCATTGCCGTTGGGATTCACGGAGCCTTTGAGCGTTGCTTCTTTTTCTTTGACGCCGCTCGCCGCTTCGGTCGTGGCGGTCGGCAACTTCGGCGTCGTGAAGGTTTTGTCAACGCCTACGGTCGCACCGGAGGCGTTGGTCGCCGAGACGCGGAAGTGGTAGGTCGTGTTGCCTTTCAGTCCGCTGATCGCTTTGCTGACGGCAACGTTGGTCGTGCCCGAGCCGATGCTTTCCGCCGTGGCCGGCGCGAGCGAGCCGTAGGAAGTCGTCGTGCCGTATTCGAACTGGTATTTGGTTTCCGCGCCGTTGGGGTTGACCTGGCCTTTGAGGGTCGCCGTGGTTTCGAGGACAGAGGTTGCGGCTTCGGTCGTGGCGCTCGGTTTGAGGCCGTAGACGACAGAAAGGTAGGGCCGTTTGGAGGAGTCCGTAGCGGCGCTGCTGTTGAGGGCCGCCCAGCTATTGGTGCAGGCGGGAGGAACGCAGCCTTCCTCGTTCTTCAACTTGATCAGGAGGCCCTGGTTGCTCATCGTTCCCGAGACCCAGCCCTGGACGATCGGCGCCAAACCTTTGCTGAAGTTCCACCAGCCTTCCAGTTCTTTGCGTTCGCTGGTGAGGATTTCGGCGCCTTCGGCGTTGAAGGTGCCGCCGGAGGTGGTCCAGTTCGTCGTCGCGTTTGCTTTTGCCCAGGTGACGCTGGAGTCCCAGCTCTGGGTGACGCGGCGCAGCTCGATCCCGCTGATGCCCAGCGGTTCGTAGGGGGCGAAGAGGCCGACCGTGGCTTCGCTGACGATCGCGCCGGAGGGAATCGAGGACGTGTCGAACTTGAGGACCGAGCGTTCGCGTTCCTGGACAGTTTCTTTGTAGGCGGGCTGGTATTGGGCGCGCAGCTTGTTGAAGCCGGTCGAGCCGCAGCCGACATTTTTGGAGGTCGTGGTGTTGTAGAGGAGGTAGTCGCAGTCAAGGCTCGGGCTCGGCACGGTCAGGGTGGGGTCCAAGCGGATCGGCAGGACCCGTTCGGGGCTTTCGATCCATTCGCGGTCGGCTTCGATCCTGAGCAGCCATTCGCTTTGATCTCGTTCTTCTAGCCCGTATTCGATCGCATCGGAGATCGCGGGGAGCCCGGGCTTTGAGTCGAGCATGATCGGCGCCGGCAGCACGAAGACCTGCATTCCGTCTTCGTCTCGGAAGACGATCGAGCCGTCTTCGCTTCGCTGTGGCGTCAGTCCGGCGGAAGCCTTCAGCAGGTAGCTGAACTTGCTCGGCTGGGAGGCGTCGGCGAGGACGATGTCCTCCTTGAGGCCGGTGGCGAGGCTCGAGACGCTCGAATTCGAGGTTGCCGTGGTCAGCTTCGTAGCTTGCGGAGTTGTCCTTGACTTCGGCCGCGTCGGTGTTGGTGCCGAGCAATTCGCTCGAGACCCATCCCCCATCGGTTGAGACGCGAACCGCTCCGCCGTCCAGCTGCTCTGGGAGGGCAAGGTCGAAGTCGTTCTGGCCGTTTTCGAGCGCCGAGGAGTTCCCTTCTTGGAGGTCTTCTTCAATCGGGCGCCAGTTGCCTTCTTCGTCTCGATAGTTGATCGGGTCGGGGTAGATCCTCGTTTCGAGCTGACCGTCGGGGAGGCTCAGGGTTTCCGAGTCGGCGGTGCGCGCGGGCAGGCTTCCGCCTTCGGCTACAGGAGAGGTAGCGCCTTGTCCTTCGCCTTCGTCCTGCGCGGCAAGCGCAACGCTTGTCGCTACCAGCGCAAGCAAGACAACGGCAACTACCCCGATAAGCCTGATCCCCTTCACTGAGTTCCTCCCCTTTGTGTTTGTCTTAGTCCCTGCCGGAGCCTCGTATGGAGTCCCGCGCCCTGTACGGCCATAAGCGCTAACGGCGCCGCTCCCTGGTAAATGCATTGGTCCCGCTGCCAGTAAGACTGGAGTGAAGTTCGGGACCGAAGACGATTTCGACAACCCCCGTCTTCACAAGGGTTGACAGGTGGTACTCGATCGCCTTGAGTGACCAGGCGCGATCCAACCTCGCGTAGAGCTCCTTCGAGGTCACCGGGCGACCCAGCTCTCGCATCTCCGCGACGATCGCCGTCTTTGCCTCGTGGATATGGGACCGGACACCGACTTGAGAGAGGCGCCCGGTCCCATCCACGCCAGCCGCCCGTTGCCTCTCGGGCGAATCGAGCTGTGCAGGCAAACACCGCCACGTCGTTGGGGGACGGAGAGCGGTGCGCTGCTGGGTGGAAGTGTCCAAGTGCATGTGACTGGTTTGAGCCCCGGACGACGAGCGCATGTGTGTGGCAGCCCGCCATCCGGAGCACCGATTAGACAACCCGGGTTCGATGCTGACGACACCGGGCGATCGTCTGAGTCGGATTGGTAGATAGTTTCAGTTCGGTTCGGAGCGGAGCAACCGCAATTTGCCTACTACTAGTTTTTCTCTGCTCTGTAGTAGCCGCTCTCTGGCCTGCCAGAGCGACCGCGAGGGAAACTCTGGAGGCCAACCACGACGGTGGTTCCCGTATCGCCTGAGTGGGCCATTCGGTTTGCAGAGCGACCCTCGATAGCGAGCACGTCTTTCCAAGCAGCGGTCAAACGTTCGCGAATTTCACGCTTGCCCTGCGCGTCGACCCTATGTCCATCCCAAATCAGGCACAGCTCGTCCTCGTCGTCCATCTTGTGATTGCCATGCGAGGACAGGCTCTCGGCCAGGTACCCCTGAACGATGGCTCCACTGGCATCGTGGCGCTCTGCGCTCGACATACCTTGCCATTCCTCATCGCTGATTTCGGGCAAGGTGACGGCTCGATATATGGCCCGACTGCGACTACCAACAACCCGATAGCCCAGGAATTCAATGCAGCCGGCGTTGTAGAGGTCACGGATATGGCCAGTTACATACCGAACATCTTCCCCCAGGATGTCGGAGACCTCCCCAGCGCTGAACTCGCCCTGGTGGAGGACCGTGAGTACTTCAAGCCTGCCCCGGTGATTAACCGCGTAGGCCGCCGCCTCAGCCGGACGCTTCGTGCGCTCTCGGCGCGGCTTCCTCCCGACTTGCAGTGCCTGTTGGTTCAACGCTGTGCCCTCCAATCAGATCAAAGTCCCACAATCAGACTTGGCCGAGCATATTGCTTTTCCCTAGGCTGAATAACTAACTGATTTCCTAGTACTAGGAAATTTCCTACTCTCTCCTTCCCGTCCCGGCAAATGGCCGGGTGCTGACGAGCGGGAGGGAGGTGATCGGGATGAAGGTCAAACCTGTGGACCAGGTTGTACCTCTGCTGCAAATCCTCAAGCAGCACTAAGCCCCACTCGGAAGGCCGGTCTCCTGCCGCCGGCAAGGGGATGGAGACCGGCCGGCCGGTCAGCGAAGAAGATCGCTCGCGCTGACGCCTACGGCCTCGGCAAGCCTCTTTACCGTCGAGACCTGGGGGTCGCGCTTGCCGCTCTCGATCCGGCTGACCTCGGTCGCGTGAACACCGCTGCGTTCGGCAACTTCCTCCTGCGTCATTTTTCGGGCCAGCCGGGCATGCCGGAGGTTCCTCCCAAGGTCGCCACACACGGCGGAGATCGTCCGTGCTGGCGAGATATATCTCCATAGGGAACTTCACAAGTCGGCAGACTACTCGGAAGCGCTCAATGGGTACGGGCCGGTCTGCCGCCGCCTCGCCTGTCTATTTGGAGCCGGATGATCGTCCCAATTCTGTCCCCGCCGCCAGAGGAGGCCGTTTGGGCGCTGTTGCCCAATCAGTTGCCCAACACGGCTGCGGCTCCCCTCTCGGAGAGCCGCGAACCGCATTGCCATGCGATGGCGAGGGTGGGAATCGAACCCACGACACCACGATTTTCAGTCGTGTGCTCTACCAACTGAGCTACCTCGCCTGGGAAGCGCAAACCGAAGCCTGCTGGGCGAAGGCTAGCGACCGGGCGGCGAGGAGGCTGCTTGCATTAGGCCGGTGAAACCGTTGCGGGCAGCGATCGGGGTGGTGGCCCTGCTCGCCATCGGCGCGGCCCTTGCTTCGGGGGGCTCGCGGGCCGACTCGGTCCAACAGCGCTACCTGCCGGATAGCAACGCGCTGCGGACGGTGGCGAAGTTCGGCACGGCCCGAACCGTGACGGTCCACTCGCTGGGCGAGCCCGACGCCGTTCGTGCCGACCCCGGTTGGCTCGCGGCGGCGCGACCGCTTGGCGCCGGCGCGCCGGCATGGGCACAGCGGATGTACCGGCGATCGCTGCTGGTCCTGCACGCGCTCACCGACGAGCGCACCGGTGCGGTTGAGGCGGGTGCCCGCGAGGGCTGGAACTACGTCTGGCCCCGCGACGCCAGCGCGGTTGCGATCGCGCTTGCGACGGCCGGATACCGGGGTGAGGCGAGGCGCATCGTCGGTTTCCTGGAGGGACTCGACCTCGGCGCCGCGGCACGCTTCCAAAGTGGCGGAACCCCGGTCGAGGGACGCGCCGCGCAGGGCGACGCGACCGGGTGGATCGCAGCGGCGGCCAAGGCAGCGGGCCTCCCTAGCGCGCCGGTAGAGCGGCCGTGGAGGGGGCTGGACGACTACCAGGAGAACGGCGGGGGCGATTTCCTCGCCAACGCGATCGCCTCCAGCGCGCCGCATGTCCGGGCGCTATTCGAGACGCCGACGGGCGAGCTCGCCCGTCGCGCCGGTGACCCCGCGTCCGGACTCGACTCGGCCGCCGCCTGGGCGGTGCGTCCCTTCCCCCACCCCGGGCTCTACCCGCTCGTGCGCCGCACGCTGCTGCGGCTGACCGCGACCAGTGGCCGCTTCGGCATCGTCCCCTCCGAAGACTGGGGCGGCGGCATCGACCCCTGGACCGCTCCCACCGCCTGGACCGCCTGGAGCCTCGCCGCGCTCGGCGAGCGGCGGGCCGCGCTCCACCTGATGGCGGAGCTTCGCCGCGCGGCGACGCCTACCGGCGTGCTGCCCGAGCGCGTCGATGCCCGCAGCGGCATTCCCACCTCGACCACGCCCCTGGCCTGGTCGCACGCCTTCACGATCCTCGCCCTGCGCCAGCTCTGGCCGCTCAGGCGAGACGGCGCCAGCGGCCGAGCCAGTAGCGCTGGTGCAGGCGCCGACCCTCGGCGCCTGCGGTAACGCGGAAGCTCTCCTCCCCACCCGGCCGCTCGGCCAACAGCTTGTCGATCAGCGGGCTGGCGCTCTGCCCCGCCGAGCCGCGCGCCAGCCAGTCCTCGTAGTCGATCTCGATCGGGACCAGGCGCTCCTCCTCGAGCTCGAGCCCCACCTCCCCGCCCATTGCCCGCAGGCGGTCAAGCCGCTGCGAGGCCCAGTGGGTGGGGTCGCGCAGGCGCTCGATCTCCTGGTGCCAGGCAGCGCCCTCGCCATCGTCGTCGGTGACCTGGTCGCCGGCGACTACCCAGCCGCCCGGCCGCACCAGGCGCGCCATCTCGGCCAGCACCCGGCTCGGCACCGGGATGTGGTGGAAGCTGAAGCGGGTAATCGCGCCGTCGAAGGAGCCGTCGGTGAAGTCGAGCGCGGTGGCGTCGCCGAGCAGGAAGCTGACGTTGGCGATTCCATCGTCGAGCGCCTTGCGCTCCGCCTCCTCGACCATCGCCGGGGTCAGGTCGACCCCGGTGACGGTGCCAACCCTGGCGGCAACGGCGCGCGAGACCACGCCTGGACCGCAGGCGACGTCGACCCAGCGCGCTTTTGGGTCCGCCGGCACCAGCTCGGCGAGCACGCCCAGTGTCTGCGCCGAGGACATCGCCGCCGAGGCACCAAAGGACTGCGACTGGTGGGTGAACTCCTCGCGGATCGAGTCCTCGTACATCGACCCAGCGTAGCTAGAGCGTCGCAAGTGCCAGATCGACCGCCTCGCGGGCCGAGTCGGCCGGCGTCACGCCCGGCGCGTCGGCCATCCGCTCGCGCCCATTGCAGCTCCCAGCTCCGCAAGGCGATCACGCTGCGACCGATCGCCCGCGCGAAGCCGATCTCCGAGAGCGTCCCCCACTCGCCCCCAATCGCGATCACAGCCTCCCCCGAGGAGACCACCGCCAGGTTGCGAGCGTGGCCGATGCCCGTCGCCACCACATGCGTGCAGAACTCGTTCGCTTCGCCAACCTCATGCCCCGGCACGATCCCAATCGCCTCACCCTCGACCTCGTGCGCACCCCGGCAGGCCGCTTCCATTACCCCGCCCCTGCCCCCACAGACCAGCGTCACCCCCGCCTCCGCCAGAAGCCTCCCGACGTCCCTCGCCAGCCGCTCCAGCTCGGAATCAAGCTCGGCGCCACTGGACCCGATGACGGCGACCTGACGCTTGCGCTCAGACGGGAGAGGGTGGGCTTCACCGGAACCTCCCTGCTGTTCGTGACGGTGAGGCCCACCCTCTCCCGTCACTGCGCTCCCTTCATCGTCCCCATCAACTCCAGCGCCCCCTCCTTATGAAGAGGTTCGTTGAGATTCCCGCACTTGGGGCTCTGCACGCAGGAGGGGCAGCCGGACTCGCAGGGGCACTCGCCGATCAGCCGCTCGGCGTCGCCGAGCAGGCGCTCGAACTGCTCGTAACCGCGCAGGGTGATACCGACGCCGCCGGGGTGGCCGTCGTAGATGAAGATCGTCGAGCGGCCGGTCTGGAAGTGGACGTTGGTCGAGAGGCCACCGATATCCCAGCGGTCGCACATCGCGATCAGCGGCAGCACCGCGATCTGGCCGTGCTCGGTCGCGTGCAGGGCGCCGAGCAGGACGTCGGGCGGCAGCGCGCCGCTGAGCCCGTCGGGCAGCACGTACCAGAGCGCCTGGGTGGCGAACTGCTGCTCGGGCAGCTCCAGCGAGACGATGTCGAAGGGCTCCTGCTCGGAGATCGAGACCCGCTGGTAGGCGATCACCTGCTCGGTCACCGAGACCTCGCCGAAGTGCAACTCGACCCCCGAGGTCGAGCGCTGCTCGCGCACCCGCTCGATGTAGATCTCGGTCTCCTTCTTCGGCCGCGTGTACCAGTCGCCGTCGAAGCGCGAGACGATCGCCCGCCGCCCCTGCACGTCGAGCTGCTCGACCTCGTAGGAGCGGCCGAGGTGGAGGTAGATCGCGCCGGGGTGGATCGTGGTGAAGGCGCGCTCGGACTCGACCAGGCCGAGCATCTCACCTGACTCGCGCTCGATCACCGCGACCGAGTCGGGCGAGGCCGAGCGCAGCGGCATCTTGGCGGCGACGAACTCGCTGCTGCGCGGCATGATCCGCCCGCCCGCCTGGCGCAGCTCGCCGGCGGCGATCAGCCGCTGCGCCCGCTCACGCCACTCAGGCCCGAAGACCTCGACATCCGCCTCGCTCAGCGGCAGCTCGTAGGCCGCCGCGACCATGTGCCGGCCGGCGATCTGCTCGCTGGCGTGATCGAGGATCGCCGCCTCGACCGGGCGGCCGATGAACTCGTCGGGATGGCGGCAGAAGAACTGGTCGAGCGCATCCTGGCCGGCGACGTAGACCGCCAGGCCGCGGCGGCGGCGCCCCGCCCGCCCCCACATCTGGCGCAGGCTGGCGACGGTGCCGGGGAAGGTGACGCAGATCGCCGCGTCGAGCTCGCCGATGTCGATGCCGAGCTCGAGCGCGTCGGTGGCGACCACCGCGAGCAGCTCGCCGGCCGCGAGCCGCGCCTCGATCTCGCGCCGCTGCTGCGGCGTGTAGCCGCCTCGGTAGGGCGCGATCCGCGCGGCCAGCTCCGGCCTGCCTCGCGCCTCCAGCGATTCGCGGGCAAAGCGCTGGATCAGCTCGATCCCGCGCCGGCTCTTGAGGAAGCAGATCGTCCGCACGCCGTGGGAGACCAGCTCGGCGAGCAGGTCGGCGGCCTCGGAGAGAGGGGAGCGGCGGGTACCGGTCGCCTTGTCGATCAGCGGCGGGTTCCACATCGCGATCTCGCGCCCGGCCCGCGGCGCGCCGTCGTCGTCGATCAGCTCGAAGGGCGTGCCGACCAGCTCTTCGGCCAGCTCGACCGGGTTGGCGATCGTCGCCGAGGCGAGCAGGAAGCGCGGCTCCGAGCCGTAGGCACGCGCCACCCGCCGCAGCCGCCGCAGCACGTTGGCGACGTGGGAGCCGAAGACGCCGCGGTAGGTGTGCGCCTCGTCGACCACGACCCACTCGAGGTTGACGAGGAAGTCGCCCCAGCTCTTGTGGTGGGGCAGGATGCCGACGTGCAGCATGTCCGGGTTGGTGAGGACGAGGTTGTTGCGGCGGCGGATCGCCGGGCGCTCTTCCTTCGGGGTGTCGCCGTCGTAGATCGCCTCGCGCAGGCCCGGCGGCCTCAGCCCTGCCAGCTTGCGCGCCTGGTCCTGGGCCAGTGCCTTGGTCGGGTAGAGGTAGAGGGCGCGCCGCTTGGCGTCGCGGGCGATCCCGTCCAGCACCGGCAAGTTGAAGGCGAGGCTCTTGCCCGAGGCGGTACCGCTGGTGATCACCAGGTTCGAGGCAGCGGCCGTCTGCAGCGCTTCTCGCTGGTGCGAGTAGAGCCGCTCGACGCCGCTCCGCTTCAGCGCCTCGACAAAGCCCGGATCGAGCGAGCGCGGCAGCGCCACCTCCTGCGCCCCCCGCTCCTCTTCACCGCTCTCGGCGACGATCCGCCCGTCGCGCCGCGCCGGATCCAGCGCAATCGACCACGGCGCCTCCAGCAGGCTCTTCGCCATCAGCCTCGCCCCCGCCGACGGGACTCAAAGCGATCCATGTCATCGCTTTGAGTCCCGTCGGCCTCGGGGTGGTGGGTGACCCGTCCGGCGACGCGCATTGCCTGCAGCGAGCTGCGGTCGTGGATGCGCAGGATGTCGGCGCCACCGCGCACCGCCAGGGCGACCGCGGCGACCGTTCCCCACTCGCGCTCACCCGCCGGCAGCCGCTCCTCCCACGAGCCAGCGACAACGGCGCCGATGAAGTCCTTGCGCGAGAGCGAGACGTAGAGCGGCAAGCCGAGCGCGCCCAGCTCGGGCAGGCGGCGCAGGATCTCCAGGTCCTGCTCGGTGTTGAGATCGAAGTCGAGTCCGGGGTCGATCGCGATCTGCTCCACGGCGACGCCAAGGCCGCGAGCAAGCTCCACTCTCCCCCCGAACCACTCGACCAGGTGCTCGACCACGTCGCCGTACTCGGGCGCCGGCCGGTCGACCCGCGGCGGCCCCTCGATGTGCATCAGCACGTAGCCGCAGCCCGTTTCGGCGATCAGCTCGAACATCTCCTCCGAGCCACCGGAGATGTCGTTGACGGCGACGGCTCCCGCGCCGAGCGCCGCCCGCGCGACCTCGGCCGAGAAGGTGTCGGCCGAGATCGGCACCCCCGTTCCCGCCAGCCCCTCGATTGCAGGCACGAGTGCCGCAGCCTCGACCTCGGGCGGCACCGGCGGCCCACTTTTCGCCGCCACCGCGCCGATATCGAGCATCTCGAACCCCGCCTCGGCCAGCGCCAGCCCGTCGGCAATCGCCTGCTCGGGCGTGCCGCTACGCGCGCCCTCGAACATCGAGTCGGCGGTGACGTTGATGATGCCGGCAGCCAGCGGCTGGGCAAGGTCGAGGCTGCGATCGGCGAGGCGCCAGCTCATCCGGCTACCGTAGCGACCCACCGATGGCACTGAGCTGCGTCTACACCGACCTCGACGGCACCCTGCTCGGCAAGGGAAGCTCGCTCTTCCGCGACGCCGAGGGTGGCTTCTCGCTGGCCCAATCACGCGGGCTGGAGGCGTGCCACCGGGCCGGGGTCGAGGTCGTGATCATGTCCGGCCGGCGTGAGCCGCAGGTCCACGAGGCCGCCCGCCTGATGGGCCAGACCTCCTACATCTACGAGGCCGGCTGCGCCTTCGCAATCGAGGGTGAGACGACGCTGCTGACCGGCGACCTGGTCCCCGACGAGGACGGCACCGTCTACGAGAAGATCGAGGCTCGCGGCATCCCCAAGATGCTCTTCGCGCACTTCGACGGGCGACTCGAGTACCACGCCCCCTGGCACCACGGCCGCGTCCTCTCCCACCTCTTCCGCGGCAAGGTCGACGTCGCCGAGGCCAACCGATTGCTCGAGGCCGATGGCCACGACGACCTGCGCCTGCTCGACAACGGCGCGATCGGTCGCGAGATGCCCGCGGTCGAGGGCCCCACCCACGCCTACCACCTGGTCCCCAAGCTGGTCAGCAAGGCCGGCGCCGTCGCCGCCCACGCCCGCGTCCGCGGCTACGACCCGGCCGACTGCATCGCCGTCGGTGACTCGGTCGAGGATCTCGAGGTCGCCGCCGCGGTCGGCCGCTTCTTCGTCGTCGCCAACGGGCCCGAGCGCGACCCCGGCCTGCGCGCCGCGCTCGGCGCCTGGGACAACGCCACGGTGACCGAGGGGGCGATGGGCGACGGCTTCTACGAGGCGGTCGTCTCAACCCTGATCGAGCGCCGCTGAGCCTCTACTAGTATCGGGCCATGGACACAGTGGAGACAGCGACAGTCGCAGAGCAGGAGTACCTGGAGATCATGTTCTGGCTCGAGGAGGCCGGACTGCCGATGACGGGCGCCAACATCGCCCGCGCGATGCAGCTCTCGCCGCCGACCGTGCACGAGATGATCGGCCGCCTCACCGACGACGGCTACGTCGAGCGCAAGCCCGACAAGTCGCTCGAATTCACCGCCTCGGGCCGCGAGCACGCCAGCCACATCGTCCGCCGCCACCGCATGATCGAGCGCTTCCTCACCGATGTGCTCGGCATCCCCTGGGACGAGGTGCACGAGGAGGCCGAGCGGATCGAGCACGCGATGTCGCCGGTGCTGGAGGAGCGCATGCGCGCCGCGATCGGCGACGCCACCACCTGCCCCCACGGCCACCCGATCGTCGAGGGCATCCGCGAGCAGGGCGCCCTGCTCTCCGACGTCGAGCCCGGCGCCAAGGTCCACGTGCTGCGTTTCGAGAACGAGGCCGAGGAGCTGCTCCACTACCTCAAGGACTCAGGCCTCTACCCTGGCCTCGAGGGCTCCGTGCAGAGCTCCGGCGAGGAGGGCGTAACGATCGCCTCGGGCGAGGGCACGCACCAAGTCTCGCGCAGCGTCGCCGAGACCGTCTCGGTCCGCGCCGACCCGGCGCCGCCGCCGCGGGCGACGATTCCCGAGCAGCTCGTTCTTTCCTCGGACCGCTACGGCCGCTGACGCCTTCCGAATCCGGTCGCCTCGCCGCTTCGTTAGAGCCGCGCGGGCGAATTGACGTCCGCTCCAGGGTCAAAGTTTCACCCCGAGGAGAGCCTTTGTGCAATGGTCGGAGACCTAGCTTTTGAAAGGTGTTACAAAAGCTATAGGCAATAACTAAAAGAAAGCCGGTTGGATGGCACGAGACCTTCGAGAGACCAACAGGCGGAGCGTCCTCAACGCGCTCCTGAACCGGCAAGGCTTGGGGGCGACCCAACCCGAAATTGAAGACGAGACCGGGCTCTCTCGTGCAAGCGTCGCCACGATCCTTAGCGAGTTGAACCGTGTTCTTCGCCCCGTTGGCGTCGAGGCGGAACCGCCGATGGCCCCGTCGTCGGGGGGACGCCCGGCTCGCCTTTTCTACATCCGCGATGACATCGGCGCGGCCGGAATCGACTTCGGTCGCTCCCACATCCGGGTTGGCGTCCAGAGGCTAAGAGACACCGAGGCGGTGATATTGGACCGGGAGGAGGACTCCCTCGACTTCGATGTCGCTCGCTATCCAGACCGCGCGATCGAAACGGCTGCGGATCTGCTGAAGGAGCTGCTGTCCTCTATTAGGGGGCCAATCGAGCTCGGCGGCCTTTGCGTCGGCTTGGCGGGCCCAATCGCCCATAACGGCAGGATCCGCATGGGACCGTTCCATCGCTGGACCGATCTTGATCTTGCCTGGGAGCTGCGCCAGCGCCTCGACGGCACCGAGAATATTTCCCCTCTGAGTAACGAGCTCACGGTGTCGATCGACAACGACGCGAATCTGGCGCTACGTGGCGAGCGACGCTGGGGCGCCGCATGGGGCGCGTCCACGGCCCTCTACCTGAAGTGGGCAACGGGAATCGGGGGGGCTGTCTACGCAAACTCGAAGCTGATCCGAGGAACCGGTGGCGTGGCGGGTGAGATCGGGCATACCGCAGTACGGGACACTGGCATGACGAAGTGCGATTGGTGCGGACACCATTGCCTGGAGTCGGTCGTGTCGTCGAGAGCGCTGCGTCCAGACATGCACCCCAGTCAGCTGTTCGCGATCGCAGGGAATCCGGAGCACCCGGAGCACGCGGGCCTGGTGACGGACATTGTCCGGGCTGGCCGACTCATCGGCGAGACCCTTGCTCCAGTCGTCAACGTTCTCAATCCAAGCATCGTGATCATCGGCGGCATGGGACCCGAGTCCTTTCCGGAGATCTGCATCCCCCCTATAGAGCAGGCTCTCCGTGCCTCGACCCTTCCCTCGGTCTTCCGAGACACCATCGTCCGCGCTGGCACGCAAACGAAACGAGCCGGGGTCATCGGAGCACTCGCGGCGGTGTTCGACGAGCAGATCGCGGACCATCTCCTGGCCACCGTCTCATAGCGGCAGCTTTGACAACCCAAGCGGAGAATTGGCACTTTTGTCGTACTTTTGCCATTTGGTTGGCAAAGGTTTGAAGTTTTCATAAGATTGTGTCATGATCCTCATCTTGGGTCGGTGTGCGGGCAGTCGGCCGCGCACGGCAGAGGCGTTTTCCCCCTACTAAGGGTCCAGGAGGCAAACCGGGTGGCATACAGATCCAGATTTGGCTACATAGCCAGACGAGATGTGACTCCACTGGTTCAATAGAGCAAGACACCCCAGGGTCTCCCAGGCCCTGTGCGAGGTGGCGTCGAGCTCGGCCGTCCGCTCGATCCCTGTGACCTGAATAGGAGCCTTGCACGTGTCCGCTTTCCCATTCAAAAATTCAGCATCACCCAACGGGCCACCCGACAAGGGGCCCGGGACGATTCTCGCCGCCCTGGCCGCGCTGATGGGCCTCTGCGTGATTCCAGCGATCGAGTTCGCCGTGTACCTGTTCGCCTCGCCCGGGATCATTCTCGCTGGATGCGTGCTGGCGGTCGTCGCGATCCTCGTCCGCCTCGTGATCGCCACGCCGACCTCGGCCGAGAAGATCGCCGCGGGCTGCATGGTCGCGGCCTTGGCCGGCGCGGGGGTCTGGGCAGGGCTCAATGCGTTCCCGAGCCATGACCCCGCGAAACCCCCACTCGTCCAAGTCCTCTCCGACGTCCCCATAGACGGAAGGGCGACCGCGATCACTGAAGACTCGACGGGAAACGTCTGGGTCGCCAGTGAAGCCGGGGAAATACAGGCGATCGATCCGAAATCGAGACAACCCGTCGGGTCGGCGCTGCACGTGAGCAAGCGAATACACGCCCTCCAGGCACTCGGCCACTTTCTCTTCGCGATCATTGGCAGGGGAACGCTGGTCAGGCTCGATCCCAGCCCCTCCCCCGTCCCGGCGGCGCACCTCCGGTTCGGCAAGGGAGGCGGCAAGATCACCAGCGGTGCGCACTCGATATGGATCGCGGACCAGACGCAGCCCCTCATCATTCGCGTCAGCGCGACGCCGCTGAAGCGCATCGCGGTAATCAGGCTGAGCAAGCGACGTGCAGCGCGCGCGACAGCCTTGTCGTTTGGCGATGATGGATATCTATGGGTAGTTGACGCAGGGTTGAGCCGTCTCTACAAGATCGACCCCAAGACGAACCGGGTCGTCTTCTCGAAGCCGGTGCTGCGCGAACCGGAAGAAGTCTTGGTTCGCGACGGAGTGATCGCCATTGCCCATCCCTGCATCCGAACACTCGAGAGATTCGACGAGATCTCAACCACCCCAATCGGAGAACCAGAGCGACTCTCCGTTGGGCCGACCAAGCTGGCCGCCGGGGGTGGCTTTCTCTTCGCGATCGCCTACCTGACCAGCAGCGTCGCGGTGTACTCGCTTTCGACCGGACGGCGAATTGGGGTCAAATTGCGGGTAACAGAATCACCAACCGACGCGACGTTCAGCTCTTCGAGGGCACTTGGATGGATCATCAACAGCACCTCGACCAGCATCACACCAATTTCGCTGACAGCGGCTACTGCGGAATCGCGACGCTGACGATCGGCGCGCTCGTCGGCTGAACGCTGCCGCCGCGCGGCTCGGCGGTGACCATCACCGTCTTGACGCCTTCCATGTCGTCGATCGTCGCCGAGGCGGTGCCGTCTTGGTTGGGCACGAAGAGGGTCTTGGCCGAGACCACGCGTCCGTCGCGTTCCACCCAGGCCTGCAGGACCTTGTCGCTCGGAAGCTGGTGGAGGTTGGTCAGGTGCAGGGTGCCCGAGCCGCCGTCGCGGACCACCTCGGCGACCACGCCGGGTGAATGTCCCTTCACCACAGTGGTCGTGTTGCCGCCGCCCGAGTCGCCACTGCCGATCGCGTAAGCGGCAACTGCCGCGACGACGAGGACGAGCGCGGCCAGGCCTGCGACCGGGCGCAGGCTCCAGCTGCCAATGCTCCAGCGACGGGCGCGCTCGGGTGCCGGCGCGCTCTCGGCCTCGGAGCGGACCTGCTCCATCAGCCGGCCGCGCAGCTCCGGTGGCGCCTCGACCCGCTCCACCGACTCGGGCAGCATCTGTACCGCCGGGCGCAGCCACTCCAGTTCGGTTCGGCACTCATCGCAGCCGGCTAGGTGGCGTTCCAGCTCCGCCGCCTCGCCGGGCTCCAGCGCGCCCAGCAAGTAGGCGGCCAGCTCGTCGCGGCGGCGCTCGTGTCCGTTCTCGCTCATGTCAGTCCCTCCGCCAGCTCACCGCGAATCTTCTCCAATCCAAGTCGCATCCTCCCCTTTACCGTGCCCAGCGGCACTCCCAGCATGCCGGCGATCTCCGAGTGGCTGAAGCCGCCGAAGTAGGCCAGCTGGATCACCTTCGCCTGCTCGCCGGGCAGCTCGCCAAGCGCCCCGCGCACCTCCTGGGCGGTCTCCCGCTGCAGTGCCTCGGACTCGGTCTGCTCGGCCGCGGGGCGATGCTCGAGGATCGAGTCGTCGTCGAAGTCGAGCTTCGGCGCCTTGCCGGCCTTGCTGCGCAGAGCGTCGATCGCCCGGTTGCGGACGATCCCGAGCATCCAGGTGCGGACGCTGCCGCGCGCCGCGTCGTAGCGGGCGCCGCTGCGCCAGATCGAGATGAAGGCCTCCTGGGTCACGTCTTCAGCCGCCCCCCGCTCGCCGACGATCCGGTAGGCAAGCGAGTAGGCGACGCCGCCGTGACGGTCGTAGAAGACCTCGAAGGCGTCAGGGTTCTTCTCCCCGATCAGCGGCATCAGCTCCTCGTCAGCGAGGCGCTCGGCTTTGCTCGCGCGCATCTTCGATTCTCCTACGACCGTCCCGGCGCCCGGCTAGGCGATGAAGGGTTCGACCGCCTTCAGGACCTTAGCTTCGGGCAGGGCCGGGTCGAACGCTTCCGGCGCCGGTTCTTCTTTGTTCTGCAGCCGGATCGCGGCGGCGTGGCGGGCCTCGACCTGGACGATCGAGCCGGCCGCTTCCAGCACTTCCTTGGACTTGATCTGCGGTGCGGCGCCGTTGTAGGCGCTGACTCCGGTGTCCTCAAAGGTCTGGGCCAACTCGAGGAAGCCGGAGGTGCCGCTGTAGGGGAAGTCGAATTTCGGTTCCGCCACCGGCTTGCCGCCTAGCTTCTTGATCGTTTCGGTCAACGCCCCGACGTGTTCTTCCTCGTCGCGCCCGACCAGTTCGATCAGGCTCTTGAGATCGCCGCTCGCCTTGGCACGGGTCTTGGCTTCCTTGTAGAAGGCCGCCTCGAGGTACTCGAGCGTGAGGGCGAAGTTGAGGATGCCGACGTCGCCGCTTTCGGCCATCGCCAGCGCTCGGCCGACGAAGGGGCCGACCGCCAGCGCGCCGTAGACGGCACCGGCCGCCAGCGCTCCCTTGAGGATCACCTCGCTGCGGGAGATGTCTTCACTGTCGCTGTCGATGTTCACACCAGCGAGCTCGGGCTGGGCCAGGATCTGGTCGCTCATCTGATTCTCCTTTCGCGCTTGCGCCGGTGTCAGCCGACGATGAAGGGTTCGACCGACTTGAGGACTTCGTCGGCGCCGGCGGGTTTGGCGAACGCCCCGTCAGGGGTGATCGATTCGCCCAGCAAGGTGTTGAGCGCCGCCGCGTGGCGGCCCTCGACGCTGTGGATCGAGAGCGCCGCGGCGAGCACCGAGGCGCCCTTGATGTTGGGCGCCTGGCCGAGGTAGGCGGCGGCGCCGAGGTTCTCCACCGTCGCCGCCAGTTCGAGCACCGATTTGGCGCTCTTCAGCGGGAATTCGGTCTTCGGCTTGGGGGCGGGCGTGCCGCCCATCTGCTTGACGAAGCCGGTCAGCGCGGTGACGTGTTCTGCCTCCTCGCTGCCGAACTTGCGGATCGTCGCCAGATCGGAGCCCTTGAAGAGACCGCTTTTGACCACGTCCGCATAGAAGGCGGTCTCGAGGTACTCGAGCGTCAGCGCGTAGTTGAGGATGCCGATATCGCCCTTGCCGAATTGCTCGGTGCCGGTCTTGCCGCCACCGTTGCCCATCGTCGTCGTCGTGCTGCTGCTGTCGCTGCCACAGGCGGCGAGAAAGGCCGCCAGCGCAGTCGAGCCGCCGGTGACGGCGAGCAGCTTGCGCCGCGACACCGGGTCGCTGGTGACGCGCTCCAGCGCGCTCGGTTTGTTAGCCACAGCCATGCTTCCTCCTCGGTCGCGGATAGGTCATCAACCCCACCTACGGGGAGTGGGCGCGGCTGGATCAGCCAGCGCCGGCGATAGGCGGGCGATCGACGTGAGAGAGCTACCCGCTCAGGCGGGCGAGCCGGCGCGAATGCGGTCCAGCGCGCGGGCGATGCGGGCGACACCCTCGGAGATCCGCTCCGGCGGCACGCTGGCGAAGGAGAGTCGCAGGCTGTTGGTGCCGCCCTCGATCATGAAGTCGGGGCCGGCGACGAAGGCGACGCCCTCGCCCTTGGCCTCGGCCAGCAGGGCGCCGGTGTCGGTGCCCTCGGCGAGGTCAAGCCAGAGGAAGTAGCCACCGCCGGGGACGACGAACTCGGCCTCGGGGATCTGCTCGTTCAGGGCCTCGACCAGGGCGTCACGCCGCGCCTGCAGGGCGCCCTTGACGAACTCGATGTTGCGGTCGAGCCCGCCCGAGCGGCAGAGCTGCAGCACAACCGCCTCGGCCAGCATGTTGGGCGAGATGTAGGTCTCGTTGGCCCGCTTGGCGAGCTTGGCGATCTCGGCCCCGGGACCGGCGAGGTAGCCGACCCGCACGCCGGGGCTGACCGTCTTGGAGAAGGAGGAGGCGTGGACGACCTTGTCCGCCTTGTCGATCTCCAGCATCGTCTCCAGCCCCTCGCCCTCGAAGGGCAGCTCGCGGTAGGGGTCGTCCTCGAAGATCCAGAAATCGTGCTCGGCGGCGAGCTCGACCAGCCGCACCCGCTTCTCGGCCGAGAGCGTGCAGCCGGCGGGGTTGTGGAAGTTGGGAATGATGTGAGCGAGCTTGATCGGCCCGGCAGCGAGCGCCGCCTCGAATACCGCCATGTCGAGCCCGTCGTCCTCGAGCGGGACCGGCACCAGCTCGACCCCGAGCCGCTGCAGCATCAGCAGCGTGCGGTCGTAGGTCGGCTGCTCGACCACCACCCGGTCGCCGGGCTCGAGCAGGTGCTCGAAGAGCATCCAGCCGGCCTCCAGCGAGCCGTTGGCAACCATCACCTGGCCGTCGTCGAGCCCCCCGTGCCGCTGCGCAATCCACTCGCAGAGCCCCGGATGCCCGATCCCGGTGCCGTAGGAGAGGGCCTTTTCCCAGTCCTCGGCAAGCGCCACGGCCGCCGCGTCGCGCACCTCGTCGCGCGGCAGGATGTCGGCGCTCGGCGCCCCTCTTGCAAACGAAATCGTGTCGCCAGCCATGTGAAAGCGAGCCTAGCAACGCACCAGCTCGGCCGACCGCCAGGCCCAACAGGTATCGAGCGATACCTATACTCGCGCCGATGATGCGGATGTTGGGGAGCTTTCGCCGGTCGACTCTGCCTCTGTCGATGGTCGTCGCGCTCGCGTCGATCGCGGTCGTCGGGGCCCTGCAGGCGAGCGGCGCGGGGCGGTCGCCGGAAGACCCGGCGGAACGGTTGATGCTTCGCCTCCACGACCTGCCGCCGGGCTATTTCCCGCTCGACTTCTCGGAGGGCAACGGGATCGAATTCATCTGCGAAGAACTCAACCCGTCCGACCCCTCGCCGAAGCTCGCCGGCTTCGTCAAGCGCTTCTCTCCGCACGGCTGCCTGGGCATCTACGTGCGGCTGTACAGCGTCCCCGGCGTGGAGACGAGCGGGACCGTCGTCGGCACCGGAGCGCTCGACGCGGAAAGCGAGGAGGCGGCGGAGGCGGGCTTCTCGCTGGCGGATCAGCTGCTCGGCAAGCTGACCGAGAACGGGATCCCGCAAGAGGTCGCCCCCACCGCGACGGTTGGGGACGCCACCCGGCTCTTTCACTGGAAGCGCGCGCCGAAGCTCTTCCGCAACAGCCACCTCGGCTCGTTCCTGGTCTGGCGCTCTGGAACCGTCATCGGCGCGGCCTTCGCCTCGGCCAACTCGCTCGCCGCGAGCGACGCGATCGTCGCCGGCCTTGCCCAGCGCCAGCAGGCGCACGTCGAAGGCCCGACGCCCTACAGTCGCGCCGAACGCAACACCAGCGAAGTCGGCCTCGACGACCCCGCCCTGAAGCTGCCGGTGTACTGGCTGGGACGAAACTTCGCGCCGGGCCATGGCCTGCCAGTCGCCCGTCTCGAATCGGCGAGCGACGCGCGATACAGCAGCGAACGCTTGGCGGGCCAAAAACTCGAGCTCCAATACAGCCACAACCTCGAGCTCAGCGCCTGGACCAAGGCTAGCTGGAAACGATTCCTCGTCACGCGGCCCGCGAGAGAAATCCTCACCGAACCCTGCCTCGAGTCCACCAAGCTCAACGTCTCCGGTCGCCGCGCCACGATCTACACCGGCCACGTCGAGGGCTTCGGCTCCTGCACGGCCAACGCCCCAGAGCGATTCTTCGCGATCGTCCACCTGGGGGACCTGGTCACCACGGTCAACCTCAGCAGCTGCCGTGACTGCCTCGAACCGGCTCGCGGTTCCTTCAACTCGCTGGCCGGGATGAAGGCAGCGGTTCGCGCGCTGCGGCTCAGGCCCGAGCCGACCTACTCCGGGTATCGGCCCTAGCTGCTCAGGGTCGGTGCGCCCGTTCCCAGGCGTAGGTCATCTCGATCCGCTGCATGATCGTCGGGTGGCTGCCGTAGAGCAGCGCGGTCCAGCCGGGCGGATCGGGGGAGCTGTGGCTGGTCGTGCTGAGCCGGCGAAACATCGCGCGGGCGACCGCCGGTTCATCGGTCGCTTCCAGCGACGACCAGTCAGCCGAGGCCTCGGCCCGGCGGGTGACGAGGTTGAACATCGGCGTCGCCAGCAGCTGCAGCGCGACGAGGACGAGTAGCGCGACCGGCACCGCCTCGGGGCGGGCCATGCCGCCGCGACGACGGGTGAACAACTCGATTAGAGCCGCCGCGGGAACCAGGAAGAGCGCCAGCCAACCGACCTGCTTGAGCGGATCGTCGTGCCCGATATGCGCTATCTCGTGCCCCAGCACGGCGCGGACCTCGGCGCGGCTGAAGTCGGCGCGGTTGAGCAGCGTGTTCCAGAGGATCACGGTCCGCGTCGGCCCGAGGCCGGTCGCCTCGGCGTTGGGCGCGGTCGTAAAGCGGTGGACATCCTCGACCGCAAACCGGGTTCCCTCAACCCCCTCCACGCGCTCAAGCGCCCGCGCTTCGGCGAGATACGGGTTGTGAAGGTCCGAGGTGTCTGGAACCAGATAGGGACTGACCAAGGCGAAGAGCAGCGTCAGGCCGACGAAGACCGGCACCGCGGCGACCCACCACCAGCGCCGCAGCGGCCCCGCCAGGCCCATCGCGATCGCCAGCCCGGCAGCGACGAAGAGGAAGGTGCCGCCGAGCCCGAGGAAGCTCTCGAGCGCCCATTCGAGGTAGCCCTGGTGGGAAACGCCGTGGTCGCGCTGCCACCAGACCGCGGCCAGTCCAAAGGGGAGCTCGGCTAGCCAGACGACGGCGAAGCCGAGCATGCCGAGCAGCATTCCGGTGCCAACGCGGCCGGCCGCCGACTCGCTCATCAGCCGATGTCCGCGGCGCGCGTAGACCGCGAGGACCGCCAGCAGCGCCACGATCGCCAGCAGGCCGTCGATAACGAGGAAGCGCTCGTAAGACGCGCTGCTGTCGAGAAACGAGTCGCTGAAGAAGCGCTGCGGTGAGAGAGACGGCCCCTCGGGGACGGAGGCGGTGGCGTGCCAGAGCGCGTACGCCGCCCAGAGCCAGAGAACTGCGCCGGCCAGCAGCGCCAGCGTGGAGGGACGGGCGAGGCGGGAGACCAGCCGCCTCAAGCGCTTCTTGGCGGAAGTGCGATGTTGGGGTCGGCAGTTAGCGGCGGGGGTGCGACGTTGGGGCCACTGTAGGGATAGGCGTCGGTGACCATGAAGAGGTAGCCGTAGGCCTGAGACGTGTAGCGCAGGCCCAGGGCGCCGGCGTTGCGCAGGCCAAGCGGCATCGTCCCGGTGAACAGCGAGGCGAACCAGCCAAGGATGGCGACGGTGAAGAGGAACGACCCGAAGGCGGCGGCAAGGAGCACGGCCGGCAGTGCGAGCACGAGCCTGAAGCCGACGGTCCAGCGGTTCTGCGGAGCACGGTCGGCGACGCGGAGTTCGATCGGATAGCTACCGCGCTCACCGGCGAAGCCCGGGAAGGGACTGCCGACCAGGTACAGATAGGCCCCCACGTGCAGCTGGTAGCGCACGTAGGAGGTGAGAAACCCGTGTAGCCCGGCGGGCGAGGTGCCGGTGAAAAGCGTCGCGAACCAGTTGCCGATCGCGGCGAACACGGAGACGATGCCCCAGAGCGCGAGCCATATCAGGTGCGGAATCACGAGCAGCAGCCGGAAGAAGACCGTGAGCCGGTTGCGCCGCAGGTCGTCGCTGGATTCGAGGCGGATTGGATCCTCCCGAACCGGCAGCGGGCCGATCGCGGTGAGTGGGTCGCTGGAGGGATAGCGGTCGGTCAGCAGCGTCATGTAAGCCCAAGCCTGAGCTGCATAGGACAGCCCGTAGGCGACCAAGTCCCGCATGCCGCGCGGCATGCGGGAGCGAGCGAGAGCGAAGAACCAGCCGAGGAACGCAGCCGCGACGAGCAGCCCGATGCCGCTGCTTTCCGTGCCCGAGTTCGGGTTGAAGCTGCCGGCTGAGCCCAAGAAAGCCGTGAGGAGAAAGAGAGCGGGAACTGCAAGCACGAGGCGAAAGCCGACCTTCCAGCGGTTCTGCCGGACCGGCGGGTCGATCTCGACGTCAATCGGATAGCCCGGCTTGCCGCCGAAGCCGGGCAACGGCTCGGCCGCCAGGTAGAGGAAGGCATAGACGTGAACCGCGAAGCGAACGTAGCGCGCGAGAAAGCCATGGAGCGAGCGCGGCGCGGTCCCCTTGAACAGGGTCGCGAACCAGTTGGCGATCGCGACGAAGAACGCCGCCAGACCCCAGATCGCGAGCCAGAGCAGAAACGGCAGCGCGAACCAGAGCCGAAAGAAGACACTGCCGCGCCCCCGCTGCAAATCATCAGTGATCGTCAGCCGCACGGGCCGCGCCTCAACCTCCATCTGTACGAACCCTAAAGGCCGCGCAGGACTTCGACGGCGATCTTGGCCGTCTCGGTCGGGCTTTCGCCGACCCGCACGCCCTTGGCTTCGAGCGCGTCCTTCTTCGCCTGGGCGGTGCCCGAGGAGCCGGAGATGATCGCCCCGGCGTGGCCCATCTGCTTGCCGGGCGGAGCGGTGAAGCCGGCGATGTAGGCGACAACCGGCTTCGAGATCTCCGCGGCGATGAACTCGGCGGCGCGCTCCTCGGCGTCGCCGCCGATCTCGCCGACCATCACGATCAGCTCGGTGTCGGGATCGGCCTCATACAGCGTCAGGATGTCGATGAAGTCCGAGCCGATGATCGGGTCGCCGCCGATGCCGACGATCGAGGAGTTACCGGTCGCCGGCCTGCTTCAGCTCGTTGCCGATCTGGTAGGTCAGCGTGCCCGACTTGGAGACGACGCCGATCGGGCCGGGGTCGAAGAACTGCGCCGGGATGATGCCGACGTTGGCCTTGCCGGGCGAGAGAGCGCCGGGGCAGTTGGGGCCGAGCAAACGCACGCCGGCCTCCTTCGCCTTCCAGTAGGTGCTCAGCATGTCGAGCACCGGGATCCCCTCGGTGATCGCGATCACCGTCTCGACGCCCGACTCGATCGCCTCATTGATCGCGGGTGCGGCGAAGCGCGCCGGCACGAAGATCATCGAGGTGTTGGCGCCCGGCCTCGCTCGACTGACTCCTTGATCGTGTCGAAGACCGGCACGCCCTCGACGTCCTGGCCGCCCTTGCCGGGCGTGACGCCCGGCGACCAGGTCGGTCCCGTAGGCGCGGTTGCGCAAGCCGTGGAAGGAGCCCTCGCGGCCGGTCAGGCCGGAGACGACCAGCTTGGTCTGCTCGTCGATGATGATCGACATCAGCCGTTGCCCCCCGCGAGCTCGACCACGCGGCGGGCGGCGTCGAGCATCGTCGTCTCCTGGTGCAGGTTGGGCAGGTTGGCCTCGGCGAGGATCTTCAGGCCCTCCTCGGAGTTGGTGCCGTCGAGGCGGACGACCAGCGGCAGCTTCAGGTCGAGCTGCTGCGAGGCGGTGACGATGCCCTTGGCGATCTCGTCGCAGCGGGTGATGCCGCCGAAGATGTTGAAGAGGATCGCCGTGACCTTCTCGTCCGAGGTGATCACGGTCAGCGCGTCGACGATCGCCTCCGCCTTGGAGCCGCCGCCGGCGTCGAGGAAGTTGGCCGGCGCGCCGCCCGCCTGGGCGACGACGTCCAGCGTCGACATGCAGAGCCCGGCGCCGTTGGCGAGGATGCCGACGTTGCCGTCGAGCTTGACGTAGGTGAGGCCCTTCTCCTTCGCCATCGCCTCCTGCGGGTCCTCGGCGGTGTCGGCGATCTCGGCCAGGTCCTGGTGGCGGAAGAGGGCGTTGCCGTCGATCGTCACCTTGGCGTCGAGGGCGACGACCTCGCGGTCGTTGGTGACGATCAGCGGGTTGACCTCGATCAGGTTCGCGTCCTCCGAGCTCGCCACCTCGGCCAGCTTCACCAGCACCTCTGCGGCCTGATCGCGAACGTCCTCGTCGAGCCCGGCGGCGTCGATGATCTCCCGGGCCGCGGCAGCGTCGAACGGCCGGGTCGGGTCGATATGGCGGCGCACCAGCGCCTCAGGGTCCTCGGCGGCGACCGCCTCGATGTCCATGCCGCCCTTGGCGGAGACCATCGCCAGCAGCTTCTTCTCGCCGCGGTCGAGGATCACCGAGGCGTAGTACTCCGAAGCGATGTCCGAGCCGCCCTCGATCCAGACCTGGTCGACGCGGAAGGGGCCCTCGCCGTGGGGGCCGACAATGTCCATGCCGAGGATCGCGTCGGCGTAGGCGCGCGCCTCCTCGGCGTCCTTGGCGATCTTGATCCCGCCGGCCTTGCCGCGACCGCCGATCAGCACCTGCGCCTTGATCGCGCAGGGGTAGCCGATCCGCTCCGCCGCGGCGACGGCGTCATCGACGTTGGCAGCGACCTCGCCGCTCGGCACGGCGACGCCGTGCTTGGCGAAAAGCTGCTTGCCCTGGTACTCGAGGAGGTCCATTAGAGGAGCGCGCCGAGCTGGCGCGGGGCGGCAGCCTATCCAAGATTTCAGGTGGCGCGCCGCCTGCCTCGCGGGCTACTGCCATAATGCGCCGCCGCCGATGCCCCTCCCCAGTCTCAAAACCGTCAAATGGGTAACCACCGACTGTTACGGCACCCTGATCGACTGGGAGAAAGGCATCATCGACGCCTGCAAGAAAGAGGCGCAGAAGGACGGCTTCAGCTTCGAAGAGGAGCCCTTCCTCGCCCGCTTCATGGAGGTCCAGGCCGAAATCATGGCCGGCTCCTACGAGCTCTACGCCGAGGTGCTGCGCCGCACGATCGTCAAAGTCGCCGGCGAGCTGGGCTGGGAGATCGAGCCCTCGCGAGCGCAGTTCCTGCCCGACAGCGTCGCCTACTGGCTGCCCTTCCGCGAGTCCAACGCGGCGATGGACCGGCTCGGCAAACGCTACGAGATCGGCATCGTCTCCAACATCGACGACAAACTGCTCGGCATCTCGCGCCGCCACCTGCGCACCGAACTCGACCTCGTCGTCACCGCGCAGCAGGTGCGCAGCTACAAGCCCGACCCCGTCCACTTCAAAGAGTGCGGCGCGGCGGATCGGCGGCAAGAAAGGCTGGCTGCACATCGGCTGCAACTACACCAACGATGTCGCGCCGCTGCTGAAAATGAACGTGCCGGTGATCTGGGTCAACCGCCACGGCGAGAAACTCGAAGGCCGCAAGGCGCCCAGCGCCACGGTCAAGACCTTCCGCGACGCCGCCAAAAAGCTCGGCGCGTCCTGAGCGATCTCTAGCGTTTCGCAACTTCAGCGCGCGTAGTTGTTTCGACCGGGTAGGTCGCCTGCGCGACCACTATCTCCATGCATCGATCCGAACAAAGCGGGGCAGGCACGGGGCATCCGGCTCGCCGTCATTGCGGCGGGCGCGCTGGCGCTGATCTGCCTGCTCGCCACCGCGCCGGATTCCGCTCCAGCGCCGCCGCCGCGACGCCGGAACAGCCCAGCTTCGTCGTCATCCAGACCGACGACCAGACCCTCGACCAGCTCTACGCTGCCTTCGGCCAGCCGAAGCTGCAGGCGATGCCGAACACGCTCAACCTGATCGCCAAGCGCGGCGAGACCTTCAACCGCTACTACGTCTCCTACCCGCTCTGCTGCCCCTCGCGAGTCAGCCTGCTGACCGGCCGCTACGCCCACAACAACGGCGTCAAGGGCAACGTCCAGCCCAACGGCGGCTACTTCGGCTTCTCCTTCCGCGGCGCCTACACCCACAACATCGCCACCTGGCTGCAGGGCGCCGGCTACCGCACGATCCACGTCGGCAAGTTCCTCAACGGCTACGGCGACGAACCGTATTCCAACGGCACCGAAGTGCCGCCGGGCTGGAGCGCCTGGCACACGGTCCTCAACGCCGATACCGACCACTACTACTACGGCTACACGCTGAACAACAACGGCGTTGTCGAAGGCCCCTACGGCGACTCGGGCACCTGGGAACCGCGCGAATACGGCGACGCGCGACGACATCGGCTGCCCCTTCGCGCCGCTCAACGGACAGCCCTGCTACTACGAGACCGACACGCTCACCAACTTCGCCGCCCAGGAGCTGCGCGAAACCTCGCCGGAACAGCCCTTCTACCTGCAGCTCGACTACACCGCTCCGCACGGCGACTTCCGCCAGCCCGCCGGCCCCGAGCCGGCGCCGCGCCACTACGACTGGTTCAAGGGCGCACCGCTGCCCCACAACCGCGGCCAGGGCTTCGACGAGGGCAACGTCTCCGACAAGCCGAGCTTCATCCGCGAAGCGCCCTACCTCGGCCTCAGCGAAATCCACACCTACCGCGTCTACTACGACAAGGCGCTGGAGTCGCTGCGCTCGATCGACGACGGGGTCAAGCAGCTGATCGACACGCTGGGCTCGCTGCACCGGCTGCGCAACACCTACGTCATCTTCACCTCCGACAACGGCTTCTTCTACGGCGAGCACCGCCTGCTCGGCGGCAAGTTCCTCGCCTACGAGCCCTCGACCCACCTGCCCTTCCTGATCCGCGGCCCGCACATCAAGCCCGGCAGCGAATCCGGCGAGATCGTCGGCAACATCGACATCGCGCCGACGATCCTCGAACTGGCCGAGGTCGAACCCGACAAGAGCGTCGACGGGCGCTCGCTGAACCCGTTCTTGCGACGATCCCGAACTGCGCACCCTGCGGCCCTACCTCTTCGAGTCCTTCGTCGAAACCGACGACGTCGAACGAAGCGGGCGCGATCGCGGAACCGGGTGACCAAAGTCGTTTCACGCGCCAACAGGGCGCTGCCGCTAGCCAGAGCGGAACCGCTGCCCGCCCGGGCGGCGGCGCCAGCGCCTCGATCGCTCGCGCCGCCCAAGGACTACGAGGGGATCCGCCTCGGCCCCTACAAGTACATCGCCTGGCCGGACGGCGAGAAGGAGCTCTACGACCTCGAAACGGACCCCTACGAGCTCAACAACCTGGTCCGCATCCCCAACTACTTCCCGGTGCGCAACTTCCTCCACCGCGAACTGACCGAACGGCTGGAGGACTGCGTCGGCGGCGGCTGCCGCGAAGAAGCCTCGGAAATCCCGCTGACGCGCCGCGAACGGCAGCAGGTAATCCGCCAGGTCAAGGCGGAACGGCGCGAAAAACAAAAGCAGAAAAAAGAACAGCAGGAAGCAAAAAAACAGCAGCAGAAGCAGCAGAAACGCTGAGCTTCGCCGGGACCCTCGAGCGCGCTACTTGATCACGGCGAGGACGTCGCCGCTGGAGACCGAGTCGCCCTCGGCGATCTTGAGCTCCTCGACCTTGCCGGCGCGGTGGGCGACGATCTCGTTCTCCATCTTCATCGCCTCGATCACGCAGATCAGGTCGCCCTCGGCAACCTCGGCGCCTTTCTCGACGGCGACTTTGAAGACGGTGCCCTGCAGCGGCGAGGGCAGTGACTCGCTCGAGGCGCCGCCGCCTCCGCCGGCCTTGCGCTCGCGCTTCGGCGGTTTCTTGCCGCCCGCCGCCGGAGCCGCTGCGGCGCCGGCCACTGCCTCGCCGATCACCTTGACGTCGAAGAGCTTGCCCGAGACCTCGACCTTGTAGTCGCGGCTGACGATCTCGCCGCCGCCCTCGGCGGGCTCGGGCGGCTTGGGGTCGGCCGGAGCGGTCGACTTCAGCCAGTCGGCGTCCTCCATCAGGTCGCGGCAGGTCTCGCCCTTCGCCCACTGCTCGGTGGCGAGGATCGCTTCGTGGAAGGGGATCAGCGTGGTCAGGCCGCCGGAGTCGTATTCGCTCAGCGCCCGCAGCATGCGCCGGGTCGCCTTCTCGCGGTCGACGTCCCAGACGATCAGCTTGGCCACCATCGGGTCGTACATCGGCGTCACCTCGGAGCCGCCTTCGACGCCGGAGTCGACGCGGACGCCGGGGCCGGAGGGCTCGCGGTAGGAGTCGCCGATCGGCCCCGGGGCCGGCGCGAACTTCTTGTGCGCCGCCTCGGCGTTGATCCGGCACTCGATCGACCAGCCGCGCAGCTCGACGTCCTCCTGGGCGATCGAGAGCGGCTCGCCGGCGGCGACCAGGATCTGCTCGCGGACGATGTCGACGCCGCTGACCATCTCGGTCACGCAGTGCTCGACCTGGACGCGGGTGTTCATCTCGAGGAAGAAGTACTCGTCGCCGACCTGCATGCCCTCGATCGTGCCGGCGCCGCGGTAGCCGACCGTGGCCGCCGCGTCGGTGGCGATCTTGCCGATCCGCTCGCGCATCTCCTCGTCGACGTGCGGGCCCGGGGCCTCCTCGATCACCTTCTGGTGACGGCGCTGGATCGAGCAATCGCGCTCGCCGAGGTGAATCACGTTGCCGTGCGAGTCGGCGAGCACCTGGACCTCGACGTGGCGCGGGTCCTCGAGGTAGCGCTCGACGTAGACGCGGTCGTCGGAGAAGAACTTCTCGCCTTCGCGGGCCGAGCCCTCGAAGGCCTCCGCGAGGTCGTCGGGGGTCATCGCCACGCGGAAGCCCTTGCCACCGCCGCCACCGGCGGCCTTGCAGGCGACCGGGTAGCCGGCTTCCTCGGCCTGCTTGCGGGCCTCGTCGAGGTCCTTGGCGACCTCGGTCGAGCCGGGGACGATCGGCACCCCGGCCCGCTCCATGATCTCGCGCGCCTTGGTCTTCGAGCCCATCGCTTCGATCGCCTCCGGCGGCGGGCCGATCCAGGTGATCCCGGCCTCATCGCAGGCCCGGGCCATCTCGGCGTTCTCGGCGAGGAAGCCGTAACCGGGATGGATCCCTTCGGCGCCCGCCTCCTTCGCCGTCTCGATGATCTTGGCGATGTTGAGGTAGCTCTCCGCCGGCACCGCTGGCCCGATCAGGAAGGCCTCGTCGGCGGCGCGCACGTGGGGAGCGTCGCGGTCGATCTCCGAGTAGACGGCGACCGAGCCGATGCCCATCTCCTTCAGGGTCCGCGCGACTCGAATCGCGATCTCGCCGCGGTTGGCAATCAAGACCTTCTGGAACACGGCGGCGCAGTCTAATCAGCGACGGGGCGGGGTGACGGGGATACCCCTGGTCTGACAAGTCGTCGCGCTAATTAGCGCGACGACTTTGAGTATCCGCCAGCCCAGGGGTATCCCCGTCACCCACCTCGCCAGCGGGTAGGCTGCGCCGCCGCCACACCCTCCAGTGCAATAGCTTCTCCGGCCCAATGCTGATCGAGCTTCAGTCACATTCGACGGTTTCCGACGGGCAGCTGGCGCCGGGAGAAGTCGTGGCGCAGGCCTGGGAGGCCGGGGTCACGACGCTGGCCCTAACCGACCACGATGCGGTCGCCGGCGTCGAGGAGGCCGTTGAGGCGGCCAAGGGGTTCGGGATCGAACTCGTCCCGGCGATCGAGATGTCCTGCGTGCACGAGTACGCGGAAGACCTTCATATCTGCGGCTACTGGGTCGACCTGGTGACGATGAAGCCGGTCTGCGAACGGGCGCAGAAGGAACGGGTCAACCGGGCCGAGGAGATCATTGAGCGACTGCGCAAATGGGGCTTTGAAATCAAGCTCGAGGACGCGATCAAGGAGGCCGGCGACGCCCTCTCGATCGGCCGCCCCCACATCGCCCGCGCCGCCGGCGCGACCGGCGACCTCGGGCCCTTCTTCGAGGAGTACCTGGTGCCCGGCGCCAAGGCCTTCGTCCCCCGCCGCTGGCCAACCGCCGAGCAGGCAATCGCCCTGATCCGCGAGGCGGGCGGCGCCGCCGTGATCGCCCACCCCTACTGGGACATCGAGGACCCGGACGAGGTCGAGGACCTAATCCGCTCCCTAGAACGCCGACGGCGTAGAGACCTTCTATCCCCCCCATACCCAGGAGCAGACCGAACACCTCCTCCACCTCTGCGACGAGCTGAACCTAATCCCCACCGCCTCCTCCGACTACCACGGCCCCACCCACAAGACCTTCGCCAAGTTCGGCGACTACAACACCTACGGCCTCGGAGAGCCCGTCGTCCCCCCCAAGCGCTAGTCAGCCACTCGGAGTCTCCGGTGGGCCTTTCGCACCCCCGGGGTGCATAAAGCGCACCGGAACAAAGAAGAGGGCCAGAGCCCCCTTCCAAAACACTCAAGCGAGGCTCCCGCCGAGCGTTTTGGAAGGGGGCTCTGGCCCTCCCTTCGCTACGAATCTTTATGCAGTGACAGCAGCGGCGGGGATCAGCTCCCGCGACTCCAAGTACTCCAGCAGCTTCTGCGCCGACTCCTCAGGAGTCTCATTCTCGGTGTCGCAGACCCAAGCCGGGTTCTCCGGAATCTCGTAGGGGTCGCTGACGCCGGTGAATTCCTTGATCTCACCCGAGAACGCCTTGGCGTAGAGCCCCTTGACGTCGCGCTCGGCGCAGGTGTCTACCGATGCCTTGACGTAGACCTCGATGAAGCGGTCGCCCATCAGCTCGTGGGCCTCGTCGCGGATCTCCGCGTAGGGGGAGATCGCCGCGGTGATCACCGGCACGCCGTTGCGGGAAAGCAGGTCGGCGACGAAGGCGATGCGGCGGATGTTGATGTCGCGGTCCTCCTTCGAGAAGCCGAGCCCCTTCGAGAGGTTTTCGCGCACCACGTCGCCGTCGAGGATCTCGAGCTTCGAGCCGCGCGCGCGCAACTCGGTCTCGAGCAGCCCGGAAATGGTCGTCTTGCCGGCACCGGAGAGTCCGGTGAACCAGAGGGTGAAGCCCTTCTCGCCAGCCATGCTTTCTCAGTCCTCCTTGTAAGCGTCGATCAGGATGTCGGCGACCTCGTCACGCGAGAACTCGTGCGGCGGCCTTTCGCCGTTGCCGAGCATTTCGCGGACCTTGGTTCCGGAAAGGAAGAGGCGCGCCTCTTGGTCATGCGGACAGGTCTTGTTTGAGGCAAGCCCCTCGCACTCGTTGCACCAGAAGGTGTGCTCGAACATCAGCGGCTCGATGCCGAGCTCGTCGATGTCGATCGTGTCGAAGATCTTCTGCGCGTCGTAGGTGCCGTAGTAGTCACCGGCACCGGCGTGGTCGCGGCCGACGATGAAGTGCGTGGCGCCGTAGTTGCGACGGACGATCGCGTGCAGGACCGCCTCGCGCGGGCCGGCGTAGTGCATCTTCGCCGGCTTCACGCCCAGCACCACCCGGTCGTTCGGGTAGTAGTTCTCCATCAGCACCTCGTAGCAGCGCATCCGCACGTCGGCGGGGATGTCGCCGGCCTTGGTCTTGCCGATCAGCGGGTGGATGAAGAGGCCGTCGCAGGTCTCAAGCGCCGCCTTGGTCAGGTACTCGTGGGCGCGGTGGATCGGGTTGCGGGTCTGGAAGGCGACGATCTTCTTCCAGCCGCGCGCCTCGAAGTCGGCCTTGTGCTCGGCCGCCGTCTTGTAGCGGCGCATGAAGGCGTCCTCGTGGTCGGGCAGAGCGTCGACCTCGAGCGGGCCGGCCAGCATCCGGTTGCCCTCCTCGTAGATCGCGGCTACTCCGGGGTGATTCTCGTCGGTGGTGCCGTAGACCAGCTCGGCCTCGCGCTTGACGTCGCGCTCCCAGATCTCCTCGACCTTGAGCCGGCCAAGAGGCTTGCCTTCGTCGCTGGAGAGAGCGATCGTGTCGCCGACCTCGCACTCCAGCTCGCTGGCCAGGGTGATCGGGATCGGCCAGTAGTCGCCATCGGTCGTGCGCATCTCAGAACAGACGCGCTCCCAGTCGGCGGAGCCCTGGAAGCCGTTCAGCGGCGCGAAGCCGCCGTTGCCGATCATCTCGAAGTCGGCGGTATGGCGCTCGTCAAGTGTCAGGGAAAGCTCAGTCATCGTCTCGCTCATGCGTTGAATCTCACCAATCGGTCGGGGGAAGGGATACGAAAGGGGGTTATCTCAGGCGCGTGGCGCCGCTAGTTGATCCCGCACTCGGTCTTTTCGAGACCCGCCCAGCGGCCATCGCGGGACGAACCGCCGACACCGACCGGCTTGGTGCAGTGCGTGCAACCGATCGAGGGGTAGCCCTGATCGTGGAGCGGGTTGTACGGGAGGTCATGCTCATGGATGTAGTTCCAGACATCGCGTTCGGTCCAGTCCGCGAGCGGGTTGAGCTTCCAGAGCTCAAAGCGCTTGTCCCAGCCGAACTTCGCGGTCTTGGCGCGGCTGGCTGAGTCCTCACGGCGGACGCCGGCGAGCCAGCAGTCTACGGAAGAAAGCGCCCTCCGCATCGGCTCGACCTTGCGCAATCCGCAGCAGGCGTCGGGGTCGCGGTTCCAGAGCTCGTCGCCGTGCTGGGCGGCCTGCTCCTCGAGCGTCAGATTGTGGTACCGGTCGAACTCGATCCCCAGCGACTCGACGAGACGGTCGCGCGTCTCATACGTCTCCGGGAAGAGCACGTCGGTATCGAGATAGAAGAAGCGCGCATTCGGGTTGACCTTGCTGGCCAGGTGCGCGGTCACCGAGCTCGTTTTCTGGAACGAGCAAGCGATGTAGTGGCTCTCGCCAAAGGTCTCGAACATCCACTCGATCGTCTGCTCGGCCGAGCGGTCCTCGAGCTCGGCGGCGATCGCCTCCGGATCGGAGATGGCAGCTGGGGCGGCGACTGGGTTCATATCGCGCACTCGCCCTCGCCCCTCTCGACCTTGTAGGGGCTGGACCGGTTCCAGTCGATGAACTGCTGCATGGTCTCGAGGCTGAACTCAGCCGGCATCGTCAGCTCCTTGACCTCTGCTTCGAAGCGCTCGGCGCCGATCCGCTCGGCAAAGTCGTTGAACGCCTCGCTCTCACCGGAGCGCTCGGCCTCGTACATGCGGACCCAGCGCTCGACCGCCTCGGGCACGCGCTTGGCGGGCAGGCGCGACTTCAGCCGCGTGCCGAAGATCGACCTCGCCGCCCTCATAGCGGCCGCCGATGTGCGGGATGTAGGCCGGGATCTGGCGACCGCCGACTTTCAGCGAGGCGCCGTAGAAGCCGATGTTGGCGATGTGGTGCTGGCTGCAGCCGTTGGGGCAACCGCTCATCTTGATGTGGATCTTGCGGGTCAGATCATCGGTGATCTCCATCGACTGGAGACGCTCCTTGATCGCCCGGTTGAGCCCCATCGAGCTGGTGATGCCCATCTTGCAGCTGTCGGTGCCGGGGCAGCTGACCACGTCGGTGATCTCGTCGGCGCCGGCCTCGTCGAGGCCGAGCTCGCCGAGCCGCTGCCAGAGGTCGTAGAGCGCCTCGTCGCGGACCCAGCGCAGGACCAGGTTCTGCTGCACGGTGCTGCGTGCGTAGCCACCGGTGAACTCGCGCATGATCGCCGCCAGGCCGCGGAACTGCTCCGGGGTCAGGTCGCCGCGCTCGATCTTCACCTCGACCGCGGAGAAGCCCTCCTGGCGCTGCGCCTGGACGTTGCCTTCGACGAAGCGATCGAACTGGGAGCGGTCGCCGTTGGGCGAGGCGCGGTCGGCGGCACCGCCGGTGCGTTGGCCTGCTCGTCGTCATCGAAGCGCAGCCGCTCGACCAGCTCGGCGTCGAAGTCGCGCTCGGCGACCCAGTCGCCCTCGAGCTCCTCGTCGACCTGCTCGCGAAGGCGTCGATGCCGATCTTGTCGACCAAGACCTTGATCCGGGCGCGGGCGCGGTTGGCGCGCAGCCACTCCTGGCGGTCGAAGATGCGCAGCACGGCCTCGGAGACCTTGAGGTAGTCGCCGTTGTCGGCCTCGACGAAGTCGTAGAGCGTCGGTGCGACGCGGGCCATGATCGAGGTGCCGCCGCCGACCCGGACCTCGAAGCCCTTGACCCCGTCGCGTTCGCGCGAGAGGAAGGCGATGTCGTGGATGCCGGTGATCGCGCGGTCCTCGTCGGAGCCGCTGAAGGCGGTCTTGATCTTGCGCGGCATCAGCTGCGTCGTCGGGTGGCGGACGAAGTAGCGGGCGTAAGCACCGGCGTAAGGAGTCGGGATCGAAGACCTCGTCGGGGGCGACGCCGGCCCACGGGTCGCCGGTGACGTTGCGCACCGTGTTGCCGCAACCCTCGCGCGAGGAGAGGTCGGCCTCGGCGATCTCGCGCAGCAGCGACTCCATGTCGCGCAGCGGGATGTGGTGGATCTGGATGTTCTGCCGCGTCGTGATGTGGCCCTTGTTCAGCGGCGCGTACTGCTCGACCACGCTGGCGAAGGCCTCCATCTGCTGCGGGGTGACGCCGCCGAAGGGAAGCTTGACCCGGACCATCTGCACGTCGGGCTGGCGCTGGCCGTAGACGCCCTGCTTGAGGCGGAAGCCGATGAACTCGTCCTCGGCGATCTGGCCGGCGAGGAAAGTCTCGGCTTCATTGTCGAAGTCGTCGAACTCCCGCTCGATGATCGGGATGATGTGGCCGGGGACGTTGCGGTAGGTCTCCGGGTTCTCCAAGGTGCCGGTGCGGCCCTTGCCCCGCTGCTCCTTCTGCTGGTCGACGGCTACCTCCACAGGAGGAAAATAGCAAAACCTGACAGGGATTAGGGTATTTAGGGTTTGGTCAGCTCTGGAGGCAGCTTCTTGCGGGCATGGAGTATCGACGCGGCCTCCCCCGACTCGGCCACGACACCGCCCTCCGGAGCAAGTGGCAAACCGGCCTCAGACCAACCGACGATCCCCTCGCTGAGCTTCACCGCGTTGTAGCCCGCGTCCACCAAAGCGTCCGCCGCCATCGTCGACCGATTGCCTCCCCGGCAATAGAGAACAACCGGCCGCTCCTTGTCGATCTCGCCAGTCCGCTCGGCGAGCTCAGCCAGAGGCAGGTGCTTTGCGCTCTCGATATGGCCGGCCTCCCACTCATGGTCGGCGCGCACATCAACCAGCTGCGCCCCGTCCTGAATTAGCTTCTGGGCCTCGTCCCGGGTGACTTCTCGTGTCTCATCGCTCATGCCACGGAATCTAGCCAACGAGTTAGAGGGAGGGCGGGATGCCCCTCCCAAAACACTCAAGAGCGGCGTAAGCCGCTCGTTTTGGGAGGGGCATCCCGCCCTCTCCCAATCCCGTTAGTCGATATCCGTTCCCTCGATCAAGAAGGCAACCCGCACGTGCGCTCGGTACTCGTCCAGATTCTCACCACGGATCCCGGTCGAAACGATGTCGACCGCGCGGATATTGCGCAGCGTGCCCTGCGCCTGGCTCAGCGCCTGGCGCGCGGCGTCGTCAGTTGACGTTTTGGAACTACCGACCAACTCGATGATCTTCACAACAGCCATCTCTCTCCTCCTTCTGACTCCTCGACAGTGCCCTTGGCGCTGACTCCTTCGAGCAGCGCTGCCCGCTGCCACGGGCCGATGGCGTCCTCCTCCGTGCCGGGCGCCGGCGCCGTCTCCGCGCGAAACCGCTCGATCGCCGCCGCGATTGCGACGGCCTCGTCCTCGCTCGGGGTCCGGGCCATACCTGAAGCCTAGATGACTGCGAATTGGCACACTTTCGTCGCTCCTGCGTTACATTACTTCAATGGAGGTGATGTAACTTGGCCCGCATGAAGCGACTGCAGATATCGATCGAGCCCGAGCTGGATTTGGCTGTGGAGAGACGCGCCGAAGAAGAGGGGCTCTCGAAGGCGGAGGTGATCAGGCGTTGCGTGCGGGAGAGAGTGAAACCATTGCCACCGATCGAGGACGATCCGTTCTTCAAGCTGTGCGGGACGGTGGAGGGAGACCCAGACAGCAGCACGACCATCGACGACGTCGTCTACGGATTGTCGCGCGACTACCCGTGATTTTCGCCGATTCGTCGTTTCTGATCGCCTACATGATCAAGCGGGACCGAAACCACGAGTCCGCCACCCGGCTCTTCGCTAAGTTCGCCGACCGGCGGATCGTGACCACGAATCACGTTCGTGGTGAGACCTGGACCTGGCTGCGCTCGAAGTCCTGGCACAGCAAAGCAGTTGAATTCCTGGACAGCGTGGGAGCGGAGCGGAGCCACATCGAGGTGGTGCGACTCAGTGCAGAACCAGAAGACGAAGCGCTGCTTTGGCTCCGCAACCACGACGAGCGCGAGTACTCGTTTGTCGACGCCACCAGCTTCGCCTTCATGCGTGCCAAGGGAATCTCGGAGGCCCTCGCCTTCGACGGCGACTTCGCCGCGGCTGGCTTCGCCGAACTGCGGCCCTAAGAGGCCTAAACAAACGACCCGGGCCGACGAGGGAGGCGTCGGACCCGGGCCAATGTTTGCTGGTCGCCGTCGGAAGGGGCCGACGGCAGGGGGGTCGCCGGCAGGGATCCGGCTGTGCCGCTGCGGCATCTTCTGGGCCGCCCACATAAAAACACAGCCCTACAAAAAAATCAAGTCCCAATATGTTTTTTCTCCATAAGACCTCGCAAATGGTTGCGTTCCCAAAGAATCGTGCGTACCATCAAACGCTCTGAGAGATTCGAGTGTCCACGGAGGTAGCTAGATGGCCAGTTATGGTCCGGTCGCGATGGTGACGACACCGTGGGGGAATGCAGGCACGCTTCGCGATCGCAAGCTCCAGCCGGGCCGGCGCTTGCCGGCCGAGGAGGTCGCCCGCAACCAGCAGGAGCGACTCTTCGCCGCGCTGGTGGCCGTCGTCGCCGAAAAGGGCTACGAGGCGACCCGGGTCGAGGACCTGCTCGAGCTTCTCCGGGGTCTCGCGCAGCGCCTTCTACGCGCACTTCAAGGACAAGGAAGAGTGTCTGCTGGCGGCCCTGCACGCCTTCGTCGGGCCGACGGTCGGCGCGATCTTCGCTGACGGCGGGCCGCCGCCGGACGAAGTGCGCGCCCGCCAGGCCTTCGACGCCTTCATCAACCTGATCGTCGAACAGGCCGCCGCAGCGCGGATGTGCCTGGTCGAGATCTACGCCGCGGGGCCCCGCGCGATCGAAGAGATCGACCGCACCACCGACGGCGTGCAGGCCTTCCTCTCCGCCACGCTCGAGCAGGTCCCCGGCCGCCAGGACATGCCTTCGGAGATCGTGCGGGCGATGGTCGGCGGCGTGCGCAAGGTGATCCACAGCCGCCTCTACCGCCACGAGGAGGAGGAGCTGATCGAGCTGACCCCGCAGATGTGGGACTGGTTCGCGGCCTACGAGCCGCCACCGGAGCCGTTGCGCCGGCCGCGCAGCCGCGCAGCCCAAAACGGCGGCCCCGCCAACGGCTACGGCCCCGCCGAACGAATCCTGCGCGCGCTCGCCTCGGTCGTCGCCGAGAAGGGCTACCCCGCGATGACGATCGGCGACATCGCTGCCCGCGCTTCGATCTCGCTCTCCACCTTCTACGCCAACTTCGCCGACAAGGAGGAGGCGATGCTGGCCGCGGTCGACAGCGGCTCCTCGCAGATGCTGGCGACGACCCTGCCCGCCTTCCGCCGGGCCCCCGACTGGCCGCACGCGGTCCGTGGCGCTTTCGGTGCGATGTTCTCTTTCTGCGCCGCCGAGCCCGAGTACACCACCCTCGGCGCTGTCGACGTCTACGCCGCCGGGCGGCGGGCGCTGGAACAGCGCGACGAGGTGATGAAGACGATGGAGGGTCTGCTCGTTCCCGGCTTCGAGCTCAAGCCCGACGTCAGCCCGGTCGCGGCCGAGGCGATCGGCGGCGCGATCTACTCGATGATCTACGACCAGATCAAACGCGGCGGCGCCGAGAACATGCAGGAAATCGCGCCGCTCGCCACCTACATCACCCTGGCTCCCTTCGTCGGCGCCGAGCAGGCCTGCACGGTTGCCAACGGCGACGGCCGCGGCCGCTAGCCCAGTCGGCGGGCCGGGTCGCGCCGCTCAGTTTTCGTCGGCGTTGCCGAGGCCATCGACCGGGTGGCCGTGTTTGGTCACTTCACAGAGCACCGGGGCCGGGTCGAAGGGGTCGGTGAGAGCGCGGCCCGCCGGGGTGCCGTGGACCACGCCAGTCCGTCTGGCGACGGTGCCGCGGCCGCACTGAATCGAGAAGTCCCTGGTGCCGTCCCGAGCGTCGATCACGTCTTCGCCGCCGCCGCCGTAGAAGCGGTCGCGGCCGGGCTGGCCGAGCATCGCGTTGGCGCGGCCGTCGCCGACCAGGACGTCCCAGTCAAAAGAGCCCTCCATGTCCTCGTCGGTAGGCGAGAGGTGGACCTTGTGGCAGTTGGGGATCGCGTCGATCCAGGCGGCGTGCGCGGGGAAGGAGACGTGAAGGACCCCCGGGTGGGCGGGCGTCTCGGCGAAGGAGGCGTCGTCGCGGCCGGGACCGCCGACCAGCGCGCCGCCGGCGCAGCCGCCGCCGGCCGCGAGCAGGTCACCGTCGGGGCCGCCGTAGAGGTAGGTCGGCCCGGGCCGGCTGCCGATCAGGCCGTCGGCACCGCCACCGCCGTAGAGCTTGTCGGCACCGAAGCCGGCCTCGATCAGGTCGTCCTCGGAGCCACCGCGGATGGTGTCGTTGCCGAGGCCGCCGGCGAGGCGCACGTTCTGCGCCCCGGCCAGTGAGCCTTCGACGCCGAGGCTGTCGTTACCGGGGCCGAGATCTGCCATCACCCAGCGCGCCGGGCCTTCGGTCGCGCAGGTGACCTGCACGGCGCTGACCCGATTGCAGCCGGGACCCACCGCGATGCCCTTCTCCGCGGTGATGCCAAAGGTCGAGCTGGCTTCGTCGAAGGCGAGGATGAAGTGGTCCTCGCCACCGCCGCCGACCAGCTCCAATCCTCCGCCTCCGCCCGAGACGGGGTCGATTTCGGCGTAGGCCGAGGCTTTCAGCTTCGCTTCCCGCCCGCAGGAGACCGTGTCGCCTTTGGCGCCGTTGCAGCGGTCTGCTCCCTGGCCGCCGACCAGCCTGTCTTTACCGCCGCCGCCGCGGATCACGTCGTCGCCCGCACCGCCATCGATCACGTTGGCCTGGCCGTTGCCGACGAGGATGTCCTCGAAGGCCGAGCCTTCGACGCTCTCGAAGCGGAAGAGACGGTCGTGGCCGTCGCCCCTCGCTTTGTGCTTGGCCAGGTTGACCTTGACGCCGCCGTCGCGCCCGGAGCCGACATCAGTGGCAAAGGAGGCGATGTCGCCGCTGCCTGGACCGCCGTCCATGCGGTCATAGCCGTAGTCGCCGTGGACGAAGTCGAAGTTGCCGGGGCCGCCGTTGAGGGTGTCGATGCCGAGACTGCCCGCCACTTCGTCGCCGTTGCCGGGGCCGCCGGTCAGCTTGTCGTCGCCGAGGTCGCCGATTACCCGGTCGTCGTCACCGGCGCCGCCATCGGCGATGTCGTTGCCACGGCCGCCGTGGATCAGGTCGGACCCGGGCCCGCCGCAGAGCAGGTCATTGCCGAGGCTGCCAAGGATCGTGTCGTCACCGTCGCCGCCCCAGATCACGTCGCGGCCGGGCGTTCCCTGCAGCATGTCGTCGCCGGCGGTACCGACGATCGTCGCCCGCCGCCCGTGGCAGCGCGCTTCTTCGACTTCTTCTTCGGCCGACGGCACGGCCGCTGCCAAAGAAGATGTGAGCAGGAAGGCGAGAGCCAGCGGTAGGAAAAGTCTCCTCATCGCGACAGAACCCTATTTGGGCCCACGGCCGCTCGCTCAGGCGCTGCGGATCAGCTTCTTGTTGACGAACTCGTCGGCGCCGTAGCGGCCCAGCTCGCGGCCGAAGCCCGAGCGCTTGAAGCCGCCGAAGGGCAGCTCCGGACCGTCGGCCCCGACCAGGTTGACGTAGACCATCCCCGCTTCGATCCTGTCGGCGACCCGCTCGGCCTGCTCCGCGTCGGTCGTCATCAGGTAGGAGCCGAGCCCGAACGGCGTCTGGTTGGCGAGCTCGACCGCCTCATCCTCGGAGCCGACCCGGTAGACCTGGGCAACCGGGCCGAAGAACTCTTCCTGGGAGGCCTCGGCGCCCGGCACGATCCCGGCGAGGATCGTCGGCTCGAAGAAGTTGCCCTCGCGCTTGCCACCGGCGACAAGCTCGGCGCCGGCGTCGACGGCCCGCCTGACCTGGTCCTCGAGCCGGTCCGCGGCGGTCTCGGAGGAGAGCGGGCCAACTGCGGTGTCCGCGGAGGCCGGGTCCCCTGGCGCCGAGGCGGTCAGGGCGGCCTTGAACTTCTCCAGGAACTCGTCGTAGAGCTCGTCGACGACGATGAACCGCTTGGCCGCGTTGCAGGACTGGCCGGCGTTGTCGAGCCGCGCTTCCGCGGCGGCCGACGCCGTCGCCTCGAGGTCGTCGGAGCCGAGCAGGATGAACGGATCCGAGCCGCCTAGCTCGAGCACGACCTTCTTCAGGTTGCGGCCGGCGATCTCGGCGACCGCCGCGCCGGCCCGCTCCGAGCCCGTGACCGAGACGCCGTGCACCCGAGAATCGCCGATGACCCCCTCGATCTGCTCGTTGCTGGCGTAGATGTTCTCGTAGGTCCCCGCGGGGAAGCCGGCGTCGTCGAAGACCTGCTGCATCGCCTCGGCCGATTCCGGGCACTGCGGCGCGTGCTTGAGCAGGATCGGGTTGCCGATCACCAGGTTCGGGGCGGCGAAGCGCGCCACTTGGTAATAGGGGAAGTTCCAGGGCATGATCCCGAGCAGGACGCCGAAGGCGCTGCGGCGGACCACCGCCGTGCCCTCGCCGCCGAGCAGCGCGATTGGCTCGTCCGCCATCAGCTCCTCGGCGTTGTCGGCGTAGTAGGCGTAGATGCTGGCCGTAAAATCGACCTCGCCGAGCGCCTGCTCGACCGGCTTGCCCATCTCGCGGACGATGATCCCGGCCAGCTTCTCGCGCCGCTCGCCGTGCAGCTCGCCGACCCTGCGGATCAGCCCCGCCCGCTCGGCGGCGGTGGTGGTGGAGGTCCAGCTCCCGTAGGCGACGTCGGCCCTCGCGATCGCGGCGTCCAGGTCAGCGTCGCTTATCTCCTCGTACTCCTTGACCTTCTCACCGGTGGCAGGGTTGACGACCGCGTAGGTGCTCATCGACTTCCTCTCCTTCTCAGGTCTTTGTCGTTTCAGGTTCCAGTTCGAGCGCCTGCTCGACCGGCACGCAATCGACGCCGACGCCCTCGGCGACGGCGGGATGCGTGACCACGCCGCCGGCCACGTTGACGCCGGGGCGCAGCCCCGGGTCGCGGCGGATCGCCCCGGCGACGCCTTCGTCGGCGAGGGCGATCGCGTAGGGCAGGGTCGCGTTGGTAAGCGCGTTGGTCGAGGTGATCGGTACCGCGCCGGGCATGTTGGCAACGCAGTAGTGGGTGATCCCGTCGACCTCGAAGGTCGGGTCGCGATGGGTAGTGGGGTGCGAGGTCTCGAAGCAGCCGCCCTGGTCGATCGCGACGTCGACCAGCACCGCACCGGGCTTCATCAGCGCCAGCTGCTCGCGGCGCACGACGTAGGGCGCGCGGGCGCCGTGGACGAGGACCGCGCCGATCACCAGGTCGGCGCGCGGCAGCATCTCCTCGACCGCCAGCGTGGTCGAGTAGACGGTCGAGCAAGAGCCGGCGAAGTCGGTGTCGAGCTCGCGCAGGCGGTCGATCGATTTGTCGAAGACGAAGACGTCGGCTCCCATGCCGATCGCGACGAAGGCAGCGTTCATGCCGACGACGCCGCCGCCAATCACCATCACGTTGGCGGCGGCGACGCCAGGCACTCCACCGAGCAAGATCCCGCGCCCGCCGAGGGGCTTCTCGAGCATGAAGGCGCCGGCCTGGGTGGCGATCTTGCCGGCGATCTCGCTCATCGGCGCCAGCAGCGGCAGGTGCCCGTGGGCGTCCTCGACCGTCTCGTAGGCGAGGCAGGTGGCGCCCGAGGCGCAGAGGCCGCGGGTCAGGTCCGGGTCGGGCGCCAGGTGCAGGTAGGTGAAGAGCAACTGGCCCGGGCGCAGCATCGCGACCTCGGCCGCCTGCGGCTCCTTCACCTTGACCACCATCTCCGCCTCGGCGAAGAGCGCCGCCGCGTCGGCGACGGTGCGGGCTCCCTGGGCCTCGAAGTCGGCGTCGCTGATCGCGCTGCCCTCACCGGCTCCCGCCTCGATCAGCACCTCGTGGCCGTGTTCGACCAGCTCGCGCACGCCGGCGGGAGTGACGGCGACGCGGTACTCATCCGGCTTGATCTCAGCCGGAATCCCGATCCTCATGTGACCAGCTCCCTCGCTCGTATTGCCAGCCAGAACTCGATCCGATCATGGGCGCGCGAGAGGTCGCGGCCGGTCAGCTCCTCGACTTTGCGCATCCGGTAGCGCAGCGTGTGGCGGTGGCAGTAGACCTGTTTGGCGGCTTTCTCCCACTGGCCGTTCTGCTCGATGAAGGCCTCGAGCGAGCGCAGCAGCTCACCGCCGTACTCCTCGTCGCCCTCCTCGATCGGGCCGAGCACGCTGTCGCAGTAGAGCTTCAGCGCCTCGTCGTCCTGGATCGAGAGCAGCAGAGTGAAGGCGCCAAGGTCGCGCCAGGAGGCCACCTCGGGCGCGCCGCCGTTGTTGATCGCGGTCGCCTCGAGGGCGCAGCGGGCCTCGTGGAAGGAGTGGCGCAGGTTCTCCGGCGGCGCCGGCCGGCTCGCCGCGGCGCGCACCGCACCGCGGTCTTTGACCAGGGCCTTGCGGGCATCGGCGGCGAGGTCGACCGGGTCGCGGTCGGCGGCGTCGACGACCGCGCAGAGCAGCTCGCGGCGGCCGCTCGAGTGTGGCGCCACCACGGCCGGACAGGCGTCGGCGGCAAGCGCCCGCTCCAGGGTCGCCTCCGCCGCGGCGGGATCGTCGAGGTCGAAGACCAGGACCGCCGCCTCATCGCCGATCCCGAAGGGCTCGAGCCGCCGGCGCAGCTCCGAGGGCTCGAGCCGGCCGCCCAGCGCACCGGCGAGGACATCGCCGGCGAGGCGGCGCTCGGTCTCGCGGGCGACGCGACGGCGCATCAGCTCCAGCGCCACCACCGCCACGGCCTGCTGCAGGATCAGGCGCTCGAAATCGCCGAGGCCGCCGGAGTCGCGCACGATCACGACCCAGGCCTGGGGCGGGCCCCCACCCGGTGAGATCACCGGGTGGGCTAGAGCGCGGCCCGCCACAGCTGGATGGGAGGGAACGAAGGGGTGCCCGTCAGCGGTGTGGCGCAGCGCTTCCTCGCGGATCGCGTTGACCGCCTCGGAGGAGAGCTCGCGGCGGAAGCCGCGCCCGGCGAGGCGCTCGCCGCGACCGCCGAGGATCGCCACCGTGCCGCCCACCGCCGAGGCGATCGTCGCCACGATCTCCTCCAGGCCGCGCTCTTCGAGGACCAGCCGCTCGAGCCGCCGCTGCACGGCAATGCCGCGCTGCAGCACCTCGTACTGCTCGTTGACCAAGCGAGCGAAGGCCTTCTCGGTGATCGCGATGAACGGCGTCGAGTAGGGGACCTCGAAAAGCGGGAAATCGCGTTTTTCCGCCTCCTCGACCAGCGCTTTCGGCAGCGATTCGTGAGTGAAGCCGGTGCCGAAGCCGAGCCCGGCGAGATTGTGGTCGGCGAGCAGCTTGACGAAGGCCCGCTGCTTGGTTGCGCTGCCCAACGGGATCCCCGTGGTCAGCATCAGCTCGCCGCCGGAGAGCCACGGGGTCGGGTCCTCCAGCTCGGAGATGTGGACCCAGCGCACCGGCGCTTCGGCCGCTTGGGTGCCGGCCGTGCAGCTCGAGGTCGAGCTCGTCAAGCAGGCTTTGGACGGTAAGCACCCGACCGCCTATCGCTGGACCCGCTCCCAGGCCTCGGTCAGGACACCGTGCAGGACGTCGTGGATCTCTTCGAACTGCTCGGTGTCGGCGATCAGCGGCGGCGCCAGCTGGATCACCGGGTCGCCGCGATCGTCGGCGCGGCAGATCAGCCCGCGCTTGTAGAGCTCACCGGAGAGGAAGCCGCGCAGCAGGTACTCGGACTCCTCGTCGTTGAAGCTCTCTTTGGTCTCGCGGTCCTTGACCATCTCGATCGCGTGGAAGTAGCCGGCGCCGCGCACGTCGCCGACGATCGGCAGCTCGCGCAGCGACTCCAGCATCTGGCGGAACTCGTCCTCCTTGGCCAGCACATGGCCGCAGAGGTCCTCGCGCTCGAAGATGTCGAGGTTGGCCATCGCCATCGCCGAGGCGAGCGGGTGGCCGGCGAAGGTGAAGCCGTGTGAGAAGGAGGCGTCGCCCTCCATGAAGGGCGCGGCGACGGCGTCGGAGGCGATCAAGGCACCCATCGGCGCGTAAGCCGAGGTGAGCCCCTTGGCCACGGTGATGATGTCCGGCACGTAGCCGAAGCGTTCGCAGCCGAAGTAGTGGCCGAGCCGGCCCCAGGCGCAGATCACCTCGTCGGAGATCAGCAGCACGTCGTAGCGGTCGCAGATCTCGCGCACCCGCTCGAAGTAGCCCTCGGGCGGGACGAAGCAGCCGCCGGCGTTCTGCACCGGCTCGAGGATCACGGCGGCGACCGTGTCCGGTCCCTCGAACTGGATCCGCTCCTCGATCGCCGTCGCCGCCCAGAGCGGGTGACGGTCTTCCGGCCAGCGGTAGAGGTTGGTGTTGGGCACGTGGCAACCGCCGGGCGTGAGCGGCTCGAACTGCGAACGCAACTCGGTGATGCCGGTGGCGGAGAGCGCCCCGAGCGAGGTGCCGTGGTAGGCGATCTCGCGTGCGATCACCTTGTGCTTCTGCCCTTTGCCGAGCGCCCGGTGGTAGTTGCGGGAGAGCTTCAGCGCCGACTCGACCGACTCCGAGCCACCCGAGGTGAAGAAGACGCGGTTGAGCTCGCCGGGAGCGAGCCCGGCGAGGCGGGTGGCAAGCTCGATCGCGCGCGGATGGGCGTAGCTCCAGAGTGTGTAGAAGTCGAGTTCCTCGACCTGGCGGGCCGCCGCTTCGCCGATCTCAGTGCGGCCGTGGCCGGCGTTGACGCAGAAGAGGCCGGAGAGGCCGTCGAGGTAGCGCTTGCCGTGATCGTCGTAGACGTAACAGCCGTCGGCGCGCTCGATGATCGGGATCTCGTGGTCGGCGCTGTAGGAGCCCATCCGCGAGAAGTGCATCCAGAGATGGCGGCGCGCCATCTCCTGCAAACCTGAGCTCGCCGCCGAATCCGACGCCGAGTCCGGTCGCGACACAACGGCCATGTCAGTCTCCTCTCATGCTTCGACGATCTGGATAACGCTAGAACTGGTATAGCGCACTTGCAATGTTCGCTTGGGAGAGTCCTAGCAAATGACCTGTACAAAGCGTACAAGGACCAGTCGGACATTTGGGACATTTGCAACTTGTGCAAATCGGCCGGCGGTCCTACCTTGAAGCCGTCGTCGCGCACAGTGAGCGGCGGATCGACGGAAGGAGACGGTATGGAGAGCTCTGCGGTTCCCTCGTCTGAGGTGCGCACCGCGCCGGTCCCCAGCAGCGGCGACAAGGGTCTGAAGAAGAACGCGATCGGCTTCGTCTCCAGCGTCGTCATCGGGGTCGCCTCGACCGCGCCGGGCTACAGCCTCGCCGCCACGCTCGGCTTCATCGCCGCCGCCGTGGCCCTGCAGTCGCCGGCCGTCCTGCTGATCAGCTTCATCCCGATGTTCCTCGTCGCCGCCGGCTACTACTACATGAACAAGGCCGACCCGGACTGCGGCACCAGCTTCTCCTGGGTGACCAAGGCGATGGGCCCGCAGCTGGGCTGGATCGCCGGCTGGACGATCGTCGTCGCCGACGTGATCGTGATGGCCAACCTGGCCCAGATCGCCGGCCTCTACACCTTCGAGCTCGTCGGCTGGACAGCGGCGGCCGAATCGACCGCGGCCGTGACCGCCGTCGGCGTGATCTGGATCGTGATCATGACCGCGATCGTCCTGATCGGGATCGAGCTCTCGGCCCGCACCCAGGTCGGGCTGCTGGCGGCCGAGATCATCACCCTCGCCGCCTTCGCGGTGGTCGCCCTGGTCAAGGTCTACTCGGGCAGCGCCGGACCAGCGGCGATCCACCCCAGCTTCTCCTGGATCAACCCCTTCAGCCTCAGCCCCAGTGAGATCTCGGCCGGGATGCTGCTCGCCGTCTTCATCTACTGGGGCTGGGATACGACCGCGACCGTCAACGAGGAGACCGAAGACCCGGGCGAGGCCCCTGGTCGGGCAACCGTGATCAGCACCCTGATCCTGCTCGGCATCTACATCGTCGTCGCCGTCGCCGCCCAGGCCTACGCCGGCGTCGACCACCTCGTCGCCAACCAGGAAGACGTGCTCAGCGCCCTCGGCACGGAAGTCTTCGGCTCGCCCCTGGACAAGATCCTGATCATCGCCGTGCTCTCCTCGGCGGCGGCGTCGACCCAGACGACGATCCTGCCGACGGCGCGGACGACGCTCTCGATGGCGCGCGCCAACGCGATGCCCAAGAGCCTCGGCAAGGTCCACCCGCGCTTCCTCACGCCGCACATCTCGACGATCTGGATGGGCGTCGCCTCAATCGTCTGGTACGTCGGCCTGACCCTGGTCAGCGAAGACATCCTCTTCGACTCGCTGGCGGCGCTGGGCCTGATGATCGCCTTCTACATCGGCCTCACCGGCTTCGCCTGCACGATCTACTACCGCCACGAGCTGACCCGCAGCATCAAGAACTTCTTCTTCATCGGGCTCGGGCCGTCCCTCGGCGGCGTGATCCTCTTCTACCTGCTGATCAAGAACGGGATCGAACTCGCCGACCCGGCCAACTCCGAATCCGGCAACTCCTGGTTCGGGATCGGCCCACCGCTGCTGATCGCGGCCTTCTTCCTCGTCCTCGGCGTGCTGCTGATGGTCGTGCAGTGGCGCAAGGTGCCGGAGTTCTTCAAGCGTAGGCCGGAAGTGGTCCCGGCCGGGTTCCTCGAGGGCGAAGCCGAGCTGGAGCCGGTGCCACTTGCCGCCGGCGACGGGAAGGGAGACTGAGATGAGCCAGATAGTGGTCGGGTACGACGGCTCCGATTGCAGCCGGGCAGCTCTTGGTGAGGGGCTTCGGACAGCGAAGTCCCTGGGTGACGAGGTCGTGGTCGTCTTCGGCTACTCGCCGCCGGGCCTCTGGGGCGGCGAGATCGCCGAACACGAGGAGGCGATCGCCGAGCGCGGCAACAAGGTGCTGGACGAGGCAAAGCACCAGGCCGAGGCGGCCGGCGCCACGATCGAGGTCGAGCTGGTCGCCAAGAAGGCCTCCGAGGCACTTGTCGACGTGGCGGAGAAACTGGACGCGCGGATGATCGTCGTCGGCAGCTATGGGGATCCGCCGCTGAAGGGGATGATCCTTGGGTCGACGCCGAACAAACTGCTGCATTTGGCGGAGCGGCCGGTGCTGGTCGTCCCCGCCAAGCGCTAGCTCGTTCAAGAGCTATCGAGGAGTATCTTCCTTCTAAGGTAAGATGCTCCCATGTCTCAAATCACCTGGAGGGTCGAGGAGCTGGCCGCTCAGCATGGCTGGGGCGTAAGGCGGCTCGCAGAGGAGACCGGCTTGGACCAGAAGACGGTCCGCAACATCTTCGCCGGCCGGGCTACCCGGGTTGACCTAAAGACGATCGCGCGTCTGGCGCGGGCGCTCGGCGTCGGGCCGGGTTCGCTGTGGAACATGGATCCAGACGCCACAGGGGCCTGGGAGAGGACCGCGGGAGCGGCCGGCGAGGCCAGGGCTGGTGAGCTGGATGACGTTCTCGCCGGGGCCTGGCCGGAGCAGATCGATCCGGGCATGGAGCGGGCCCTGCGGTCGCCTTGAGCCGCTGCTACCTCGACACGAACTTCATCTACGCCCACCTGCGTTCAAAACGGGGCGGGACGCTGGGCCAAGTCGAGGCCTGGCGAGCACGAGTACTGAATGAGATGGATGGCGACGGGGTGATCAGCGGTCTGGTGATCGACGAGCTCGCCTACCGGCTGATCCTCGCCTGGCGGCGCGATGACGGCGACGGCGATCCCCTCTCGACGTATCGGACCGATTCTCGCGAGGTCATGCAAGCGATGCGGCGGCGGCTGGCGACGACGTGGAGGGCGGTGGACGCCCTCTCGCTCGAGCTGCAGCCAACGGAGCACTCCGTGATCGACAGGGCGAAGTCGCTGATGTCACGACCCGGTCTTTCCCCGCGGGACGCCTTTCACGCAGCGCACGCACTCGCCGCTGGCTGCACGCTGATCGCGAGTGGCGACAGCGCATTCGACCAGGTTCCGGGGCTTCGACTCCTCGCCCCCTGAGGCGGAGGCTATCTGCCGATGTGGAAGCCGATCCGCTCGGGGATGCGCGCGATTAGGGAGCTGATTGGGTCGGGCCTGCGGTCAGAAAGCTCGGCTTGCTCCTTGCGTTGGATGCCGGCTCGGATTGCCTCGCCTCCTAGCCAGTGGAAGGGCTCGGGAGGGACTCGTGGCGGGGAGGGATCGACAAAGGCCAATTGCGAATGGTCGTCGCGGCGGTCTAGGGCCAAAGAGGCGAGGGTGCGGCCGACCATGTGGGAGGGGCCTACGCCGTTGCCGGTGTAGCCGGCGGCCGCGAAGGCGCGGTTGCCTTGGAGGGGGAGGACCAGGGGGAGGTGGGTTGGGGAGGCGTCGATTGGGCCGCCCCAGGCGTGGGTTATTGCCTTGCCCTCGAGGCCGGGGAAGTATTGCCAGAGGTGGGCGGCGGTTTGGGAGATCACGTCGGGGTCTAGCTCGGAGCGACCGCCGAGACGGGCGCCCATGGCGATGTGGCCACCGCCCCAGCCGAAGGCGATGCGGCCGTCGGGGGTGGTGCGGAAGTAATTGATCAGAGCGCGACTGTCGGTGATGCACTCGCCGCCGGTCCAGCCGACCTCTTCCAGCAACTCCGGCACCGGCTCGGTGAGGACGATGTGCGACGAGGCGACCGAGAGGCGACCTTGGAAGGGACCGCCCGCGGCCTTGGCCGCCGACCCCATCGCCAGCACCGCGCTGCGGGCCCGAACGACACCGCCATCCGTGTGCGCCTCAACCCCGTTCCAGGAACCGTCGAGCCGCCGCACCGCCGAGTGCTCATGGATCTGAACCCCGCGCTCGCGCAACCGCTCGCGCAACCCGAATGCCAACCGCGCCGGCTGCACGGTCGCGGCGCGCGGGTAGAAGACCCCGCCCCGAAATGCCGGTGATGCACAACGCTCTGCCACCTGGTCCGGCGACAGCGCCTCGAACGCATCGTCCACCCCCAGCTCGCGGCAGGCCGCCAGAGCCTCCCCCCAGACATGGTCATGCGCCTCCGCAGTAGAGACCTGCATGTACCCCCCATGCCGATACCACGCGTCAACCCCCTCCCCCTCACAGAACTCTCCAATCCCAACCGCCGCCTCTTCCGCCGCGCGAGCCACCCTCAGCGCCTCGCCATCCCCCCAGCGCTGCCGCATGTTCGGCAGCGAAAACCACATCAGGTTGCAGAACCCCCCATTCCGCCCACTGGGCCCAAACCCACACCTGTCCGCCTCCAGCAACACCACAGACGCCTCGGGCTCCAGCTGCTTGATGTGCCAGGCAGCCCACATCCCCGTGTAGCCGCCACCGATCACAACGACATCGGCATCTCGGGACCCCTGGAGCTCCGGCGCAACCTCAACCTTCGGCGCCTCCGTGAGCCAGTACCCGTGAGCGTCGTGCTTCACAGGCCCGAGTCTGTCAAGGAGTGCGGGTGGGGTCTCCAAAACGCGCGGCAGGAGCCGCGCTTGAGTGTTTTGGAGACCCCACCCGCACTCCCTCATACACTCCCGCCATGTCCACCTTCGATGCTTTCGCCGACCTGCCGCTGGAGGTCGAGGGTTACGAGCTGCAGCCGCTCGAGTTTCAGATCCCGGGCTTCGAACGCCTGAGCACGGTGATTCATTTGTGGGGGAGCGGCGAGGACGGGCTCGGGGAGGACGTCACCTATGACCCGGTCGACCACATCGCCTTCCAGGACGCTGGCCCGAGCCTCGACCTCACCGGCTTCTCGACCTTGGGCGAGTTCTGCGAGATGGTCGGTGAGTTGGACACCTTTCCCACGGAGCCCCAACGCGACGTCTCCCGGCTCTACCGCCGCTGGGCCTTCGAGTCAGCGGCGCTCGACCTGGCGCTACGCCAGGCGGGCAAGGGTCTCGGCGAGGTCGTCGGCCGTGAGCCACGCCCGGTCAACTTCGTCGCCTCGATGCGCCTCTCGCCGGGCGAAGACAAACCCTCGACGATCGACACCCTACGGGCGAAGCTCGACCGCTATCCGACACTGCGCTTCAAGCTCGACCCGGTCAACGACTGGACCGACGAGCTGATCGCCGCGCTGGTCGAGACCGGAGCCGTCGACTCGCTTGACCTCAAGGGCCAGTACAAAGGAACCGTGGTCGACGTCGAGACCGATCCGGTGCTCTACGCCAAGCTGATCGAGGCATTCCCCGATGCCTGGCTCGAGGACCCCGACGTCAACGACGAGACCCGGCCGATCCTCGAGCCGGTCCGCGACCGCCTCACCTGGGACGCCCCGATCCACTCGATCGCCGACATCGAGGCGCTGCCCTGGGAGCCGAAGATGGTCAACATCAAGCCCTCGCGCGTCGGCGGCCTGCGGGCGCTCTGCGAGACCTACGACTACTGCGCCGAGCACGGCATCGGCGCCTACGGCGGCGGCCAGTGGGAGCTCGGCGTCGGCCGCGGCCAGATCCAGGTCCTCGCCTCGCTCTTTCACCCCGACACGCCGAACGACACGGCTCCGCGCCCCTACAACGAAGCGGAGCCACCCGAGGGCCTGCCGGTCAGTCCGCTCGAGCCACGACTCTCCTCCATCGGCTTTCGCTGGGAAAACTGACTTAGGGCAGCCTCAGCGCCGCTTCGGCCAGCCGAATTCCTCGTTTCGGCTACGTTGCGGCTTTCCCGCCCCGCCGAGCAAGGAGAAGAGATGGCCGAGAAAAGCTTTGCTGACGCGCTGAATGAGCAGATCGCGAATGAGTTCGCGGCCTCGCAGCAGTACGTGGGCTGCGCCGTGTACTACGACGTGGAAACGCTTCCTCGGCTGGCGGCCTTCTTCTACCGGCAGGCGCTGGAGGAGCGCGAGCACGCGATGATGATGGTGCAGTACCTGCTCGACGTCGGCGAGGAGGTACACATTCCCGACATCAAGTCGCAGGAGACGAGCTTCTCCGATGGCGTCACCCCGGTGAAAGCAGCTTTGGAGCAGGAGAAGCGGGTCAGCGATGAGATCTTCGCTCTCTTCGAGCTGGCGCGCGAGCTCAAGGACTACCGGGCCGAGCAGTTCCTGCAGTGGTTCGTCAAGGAGCAGGTCGAGGAGGTCGCGCTGATGAGCGACCTGCTCAACGTGGTCGAGCGCTCGAGCGAGAACCTGCTGCTGGCCGAGGACTACATCGCACGGGAGAGCCTCGGAGAGGAGAGCTCGGACCCGACCGCACCGCCGATGGCGGGCGGCGCCGGCTAGCCGCCTGCGGTGACGGCGGCGAGGGCGCTCGCCGCCAGGGCGCCTTCGTTGAAGGCGATCACGCGGAGCTGGTGGATCTGGCGATCGGGATCGTCGATCGCCAGTTCGTAGCTGCCGCTTGGCGTGCCGACCAGCGTTCCAACCGGGTGGCCCCCTTCCAGCAGGTCCCTGCGGCTGGAGCCGGCGTAAGCCACCAGCGTCGTTTCCGGGTTGGTGCCGGCACTGAAGCTCAGCGCGATCGAGTTGCCCTGACGACTGGCCGAGACGATCGTCGGTTTCTGCGGCGAGGTCGGTGTTTCGGTTTCGTGGACGCCGGCCTCGGCCACGGTCTTGCCCCCGTCAGCGACATCGACCAACCGCCAGAGCGAGTTGTCGTCGCGGCGCAGGCGCAGCTTCTCTCCCGGGAGCAGGGTGAACTCGGGGAACCTGGCCACCCGCAGCTTGTTGCCATCGCGAATCGCGACGAAGACCTCGGGATGCGCAATCCGGCCGCTGCGGATCGTCGCCCGGTCGACGCCCTGCGGCGCACCCTCGGGCGGAGCCGGGGCGGCGAACACGGCAGGCACCATGTGGCCGTGCGGTGCCGGGTTGCCGCCAATCCGCAGGTTCTGGTCGCCCGGGTCTTCGAGGCCGGATTCGAAGAAGGATTCCAGCGTCGCCTGATCGCAGGCGACCATGTAGCTGCCTTCGGGCGGGCGCTGCCACCAGTCGTCGCAGCTGCGGAACAGTTCGTTGAGGCGACCACCGGCGGCGTCGAGCGCGCTCGCGGTTTCGGGGTCGGCGAGAAGTTCACGCCCGGGCCCCGGCGGCGACGGCGCCTCGACGCCGGCGCACGGCTGGGGATTGCGCAGGTCGAACTTCTGCTGGTAGAGGGGCGAGGTGGGGCCATCGGCGCGGATTTCGCTGAACGGCGATGGGAGGTGCGGCGCGTAGCCGAGGTGACCGGGCCAGCACGCCCACCAGGTGCGGGCGAGGTCGAGTGCCGGGATCGTCGCGCCGAGTTCATAGCCGGCACCGGGCCGGCAGGAGAAATAGTCATCGGGAATGTCGCCGGTCAGCCCGAACACCCGGGCGGTGCGGTACTTGCGCCCGCACGATTCGTAGGTGGCGTGACTGCCTTTGGCGGCAAAGGCGATCGGGTGGGAGCCGTTTCGCTGCAGGGCGCCCTCGTTCCAGGTGAAGCGCTCACCCTCGTCGCGGTGCCGAGGCATCCAGACGTAGACCGGCCGCTTCCGGTGCGCCGAGAGCAGCACCGACATGCCCTCGATGTCGCCCTCGTGGAGGTCGGTGTTGACGCTGGCCAGCCCGAACGGCGAGTGGGCTTCCAGGTAGTTGAACGGGTAGTAGAACCAGTACTGGAGGGTCACCGGGCGGTCCGGGTCGCGTCCGGTGACGTAGTAGTACATGCGCGCATCGGTGCCCGGGGCACCACTTTTCAACGCCGCGGCAACCCCTTCCCGCTCCTGACCGGGATCGCCGCTGTCAGCCGGATAGTCGAGATAGGCGAGGTCCGAACCAGACGCCCAGGGGAGCTCGCGGATGTGGGCCGGCCTGCACGGCGCGCCCTTTTCAGTCGCAAGGCAGGTGCGCCTGCTCCCCGAGCGCAGCAGGTCGATGGTGCGAACCGCAACCGGCCAGAACTCGTCGTGCTTTTCGAGCATCAGGTCGGGCTCGAAGCGGCTGGCCAGGCCTTCGGCGCGGGCGGGATTGGCAACCGGCGGGGTCACCGGTTCTTCTTCCCCTCCGCCCCCGCAACCGGCGAGGGCGGCGACTGCCGCAACTGCCATGACCAGGGCAAGATTTGATCTGCTCGGACGGATTACTTTCCGAAAGCTATCCCAACCAACCGGCTCGCTTGCGCATCGATTTGATCCGGCGGAACTCGGCGATGTCCTCGCGCAGGGCCGCCGGCGCCGGGGCGGGGAGAAAGCGGGCGGGCAGAGGCGACTCGACCACGCCGGTGTCACTCGAGCTGACGCGGTAGGCGCGGGCGCCGCGGCGGGCCGTCACCGCGGACGGCGGGCCCTCGCCTTCCCAGAGCAGGCCGGCGTAGTCGTCGAGGCCGTAGCCGCTGGGCATGCCGTTGCTGACCGCCTCTAGGTAGGCGGCACGTCGCTCGGGCTCGTTGTTGTAGTGGACGCAAAGGCTGCCGTGGAGCAGGCCGAGGCCGGCCTCGATCTCGGGCTTGCCCGAGGACTTGGTGATGCCGGACTCAAACCAGCACATCGCCCCGGCGCTCTGGCCGGCGAGGACGATGCCCTGGCGCCAGGCGAGGCTGAGGATGGCACTGAGGTCGTGCGCCTCCCAGACCGCCAGCAGGTTGACCATGCTGCCGCCGCCGACGTAGATCAGGTCCTGCTCGAGCAGGTGGTCGCGCAGCGCCATCGGCCGCCGGCCGAGGCGGAAGAGCGAGAGGTCGGAGGGGTCGCATGGACGCTCGCCAAAAGCGGCGTAGAAGCGGCCGATCTGCTCGGAGGTGTCGCCGCTGGCGGTCGGCAGGATGCAGATCTTCGGCCGCTTGCCGGCCCGCTCGGTAGCCAACCGCAGCATCAGCTCGCTGACCGCTCGGTCGGGCGGGCGCGAAGTGAAATCGTGACCACCGAGGGTGAGGATGCGGGAGACCATCGACGACTAGGCCGCCGAGGTGGCCGAGAGCGTCGATGAGGTCGCGCCGGGCAGCCGGGTGACCGGCGGTGCGTCGCCGAGGTAAGTGGTCGCGAGGCGCATCTCGACAACCCGTTCGCCAACCGCGTCGAGCCGGTAGCCGCGCGCCGCCGGTCGTGAGGCAACCACCCGGTTCAGCTCGCAACCGATGAAGTGCAGGCCGGCGCTGTCCTCGGCGGCGTAGCCCGGCCGCATTCCCTCGCGCAACATCTCGTGGTAGGCGAGTCGCCGTTCGGAGGTCGGCTCGTAGTGGACGCAGTTACTGAACGGCAGCAGCCCCAGGCCCTCGACCCTTTGCGGGGAGCCGTGGAAACCGGTGACCGCTTCGTCGAACCAGCAGAGCGAGCCGGCGGAGAGGCCGCAGAGGACGACGCCGGCTTCCCAGGCTTCGCGCAGGATCTGGTCGATGCCGTGGGCGCGCCAGACACCAAGCAGGCTGACCACACTGCCGCCCCCCACGTAGATCAGGTCCTGGGAGAGCAGGTGGTCGCGCAGGTTCTCGGGGCCCTGCTCGCGGCGGAAGAGCGAGATGTGGCTGGCCTCGCAGCGTTCGGCGGGGAAGGCACGGTAGAAGCGAACGACGTAGTGGTCGGCGTCGCCGCTGGCCGAGGGCAGGAAGCAGACCTTGGGCCGCTCGCTGCGGCAGAGGCCGAGCACGTACTCGTCGAGCAGGGGATTGCCCGACTCCATCGAGAACCCCCCACCTCCAAAAGCGACGATCTGACGAGGCGCAGTCTCCATGCTCAAATGGTCCTCCCACGCGGCCAGAACTCGCTTGTACAGGGGTCTGAAGTTCGCCCCGGCGCGCTCGCCGCTTTGTACAGTCGCCACCCGCCGCATTCCGTCGGCGTTCCCAGCGGTTTCCGGCTTTGTTAAATCGGTACCGGAACGTCCACAGACCGCCTTCTGGGTGTACAATCGCGTTTACCTAAACACGGTTGTCTACCTGCGAGATCGACGTGTCCCCCACCTCCTCAAACCCCGGAAACCCAGTTCCAGCGCCAGCTGAGGACCTCGGCGCGGTAATCGAGCAGGAGCAGCTTCCGGCCGGGATCGACGATCTCAACGAGCCGCTGGTCGAGCACTCCCAGCGCGAACGCCTGCTCAACGCGATGGCCCGCAGCTGCGCCAATAAAGGCTACGGCGCCACCACGATCGCCGACGTCTGCGAGGGCGCCGGCGTCTCCCGCGCCACCTTCTACGAGCTCTTCAAGGACAAGGAGGACTGCTTCCACGCCTCGATGGAGGTGGCCCTCGCCGACGCGATGGGCCGCATCGTCGCCGTCTACTCCCCCGACAAGCCCTGGGCGACGATGGTCCGCGACGCCGCCGCCGCCTTCCTCGACCTGCTCGCCAGCCGGCCCAGCTTCGCCCGCATGGCCCTGGTCGAGGCACCCTCCTCGGGCGACCGCGCCTTCGAGCTCTACGCCTCCGGCAAGCGCGTCCTGCAGTCGCTGCTCGAACGCGGCCGCGACGACCCGGTCGAGGAAGAGGCGATCCCCTCGAGCGCCGGGCGCGCCGCGCTCTCGGCGGCGGAGTCGCTGATCGTCGGCCAGATCCTCGCCGGCAACACGGCCCGCCTGCGCGAGCTGCTCCCCGACATCGTCTACATCACCACAGTTCCCTACCTGGGCCAGGAGGAGGCGCTGCGACAGGCGCGCGAGGCCGAGCGGACCGCAGTTCCAGCCGACGGCTGACCACGTGGCGGCGACCGGGGGGCAGAAACGGGAGCGGTGGCGGCCACCGCGCGGACGTCACCGCCTTCCCCCTGAGGTAATCGCGCGCTCGCAGCGCGAGCGCTTGCTGGAAGCGGCGATCCGGGTCGTCGCCGAGAAGGGCTACGCGGCGACGACGGTGGCCGACCTCACTCGCGAGGCGGGGATCTCGCGCACGACCTTCTACGGGATGTTCGAGGACAAGGAGGGCTGCTTCCTCGCCGCCTACGACGGCGTCATCGACGCCCTGGTGCGCCGGGTAACGGTGGCGTACGAGGCCGAGGAAGGCTGGCCGAACCGGGCCCGCGCCGGGCTGGCGGCGCTGCTCGAGGCGCTTGCCGAAGAGCCGGCGATCGCCCGTATGGCGCTGGTCGAAGTCGGCGCTGCGGGCCCCGCCGCGCAGCGCCGCTACCGCGCCGCATTGCAGCGCCTCACGCCGTTCTTTGACGAGGGACGCGACTTCGCGCCGGGCGGGCGCAGCCTGCCGGCCAACACCTCACGGATGGCGATTGGCGCCGTCGCCGGCCTGATCTCTGACGAGGTGATTGAGGGACGCGCGGAGTATCTGCCGAGTTTGCTTTCAGAGGTGCTTTTTGCGACGCTGATGCCCTATATCGGTCCTGCTGCGGCTGCCAGGGAGGTAGGCGGAGAAAACTAGATAAACGCTTACGTACACCGAGCCGCTATGATGAAGGTACTCCGGAGTTTTCAACCTACCTGGGACGGGCTGATGGCATCCGAATCGCGGCGGGACCTCATCTTGGCGGCCATGATCCGCGTGGTCGGCAGCAAGGGCTACAAGGAGACTTCGGTCGCCGACGTGATCGAGGAGGCGGGCACCTCCCGCACCACCTTCTACAAACACTTCGACGACAAGCACGAGTGCTTCCTCGCCTCCTACGAAATGCTGGTCGAGCAGGTATTCGCCGTCGTCGTCGCCGAATGCGACGGCGCCCAGTCGTGGCTGCAGCGGGTCGAGAACGGCCTGGCGACGATCGTCAAACTCTTCGCCCTCGATCCCGAGCTTGCCCGCACTGCCGTGGTCGAGGTGGCCGCCGCCGGCGCCGACGCGCGCCAGCTTCACTGGGACGCGGTCGCCCGCTTCACCCAGTATCTCGAGGGCGGTCGCGAACTCTCCGAGGGCCGCGAGCTGCCCGACAACATCTCGCTGATGTCGGCCGGTGCGGTCTCGGGGCTGATCTTCGACGAGCTGCTGGCGGGGCGGGCGGCGCAGCTGCCGGCGATGCTGCCCGACCTGCTCTTCGCGATGCTCGTCCCCTACATCGGTCCCCGCGCCGCGGCCGAGGAGATGCGCCGCGTCGCCGCGGCGAGCTGAGCCCTAGGGGGCCGCGCGAGCGGCAGGGCGGCCCATCTCTTTGCGCAGCCGGTGGCGCAGGCGGTGGAGGCGAACCTTGACCGTGCCGTCGGGGACGCCGAGGCGGCGGGCGATCGCCTCCTGGGTCAGGTCCTCTTCGTAGCGCAGCTCGATCAGTTTGCGGTCGCGCTCACTGAGGCGCTTGAGCGCGGCGTGCAGGTCGGCGCGCTCAACCGTGGAGATGATCTGCTCGTCCTCGGCACCTTCCCAGTCCTCGGCGGTGTCAACGGGGTCGGGGCGCACCCGCGAGTGGTGCCGAAAGGCCTCGTTGCGGACGATCGTGCCCAGCCACTCCTTGCGCCTGGCGCTGTCGCGAAGGGTCGAGCGCCGGCGCCAGGCGCGAAGCAGTGCGTCCTGGGCGATGTCTTCCGCCTCGTTGGGATTGCTGGCGTAGTGATAGGCCATCCGCAGGCAAAAACGGTGCGCCTCATCCCATTCCCAACCATCACCCTGATCCGATTCTTGAATGATCGAAACGTTGATTGCTCGACCGTACTACTTCTAAAACCAAACGGGTGAATTTTATTGCTGAAACTTTTTGGATCACAGATCTGGTCTTTATTCCATGGCGGTAACGGCGTCGGGGCAGACGGGCGGGGATTGGGCGCAGCGCACCTACGAGGCGATGGCGGCCGTCTATGACGACTTCACCGGCCACTACGAAAGTGAGGCGTGGATCGCCGACCTGGTCGAGGTGCTGAAGCGCCGCGGGCTAACCGGTAACCGCCTGCTCGACGTTGGCTGTGGCACCGGCACGAGCTTCCTGCCGATGCTGGCCAAGGGTTGGCAGGTCACCGGCTGTGACATCTCGCCGGCGATGTTGGAGCACGCTCGTGAGAAAGCCGGCGACACGGTGCGGCTGACGGTCGCCGACATGCTCGACCTGCCCGAGTTCGGAGAGTTCGACCTGGTTTGGGCCTTGGACGACGCGATCAACTACCTGCTCAGCCCCGCGGAACTCGAGCGAGCGTTGACGGGGATGCGAGCCAATCTTGCCCCGACCGGCCTGCTGCTCTTCGACGTCAACGAGCTGCAGGCATACCGCACCTTCTTCGCCGAAACCACGGTGATCGAGCGCGGCGGGCGGCAACTGATCTGGCGCGGGATGGCCTCTGCCGATGTGCCCCCGGGCTCGATTTGCGAGTCGCAAATGGAAGTCGGCCCCGGCGAGGTGCTGACCCACCGCCAGCGTCATTTTCCCGAAGCCGAGGTGAAGGCGGCGTTGGCGGGTGCCGGGCTGGAGTGCCTCGCCGTCTACGGTCACGGCCTCGACGGCGTCCCCACCCAGCCACTCGAGCCCACACACACCAAGGCGATCTACATCGCCCGCATCGCCGGCTAGGCGCGGCGCAGGCCCTGCTGGGCGGAGGTGAGCTGGTGGGCGGCGAGCGCCCACTTGCGCTGCAGCTTCGGTTCGATCGAGTGCGTGTTGCAGGACACCGTCGCCAGGCAGTCGCCCCAGGTGTTGGTTGCGTCGATATACAGGTTGAGGGCACGCTCGGCCGGGCCGCCGCTGGCGAGCAGGCAACCCGCGGTCAGCTTGTCGGCATCGATGCGAGCGTAGATCGCGCGCACGCCCTGCACCTCGCCCAGGTAGTCGTCGTAGGTGAGGCCCCGGGCCAGGTCATCGCGCAGTTTCACCATCGAGCCAAGGAATGGACGCAGCCGGCGGCAGGAGTTGCGGGTGCTCGCAGCGGGCGGCCGCGGGGCCGATGTCGTCTTGGCGGTGCTCCCCGGCTCGCCGGCAGCCGTCGTCCCGTCCTCGCCGCAGGCGCTCAGCATCAGCGCCAGGCCCAGCAGGATGCCGACTGTCGCCGCCGAGCTGAGCCGCATCGACGTAGTGTAGAAATTCGCCAGATGCCGAGTTTGCGCAAGCTCGCGATCCTGACGGCGATGCTTGCTCTCGCCCTCACCGCTTCCTCGGCCCAGGCGAGTGGCGGCGGTGGTGTGCTGGTCGTCGGCGACAGCCTCGAGGAACTGACCTCGCCCTACCTGAAGCAGTACCTGCCGGGCGTGCCGCTGACCGTCAACGCGGTCGGCGGCTCCAACAGCTTTCAGATCTTCGACCTCTTCCAGGAAAGCTATGACCCGTCGCAGTCGGTGATCGTCTTCGACGCCGGTACCAACGACAACCCCGCCTATCCCGAGATCCTCGCTGGAAACCTGCGCAAGGTGGCAGCGGAGATCGGCGAACGCTGCATGGTGGTGCCGACCATCCACGGCCTTACCGTGAACGGCATCGACAGCAGTGGCAAGAACAGGGTGGTCGAGGAATTCGCCGCCTCGCGACCGGGAACTCAGGTGCCCGGCTGGGCAACCGCGGAGGAAACCCACCCCGAGCTGATGCAGGCTGACGACCTGCACCCGATCGCGGCCGGCGCCGAACTGCGCGCCCGCCTGATCGCGCGGGGGATCAAGACCTGCCTCGGGATCGCGACGACGCCGGTCGCCAAGCCGGCGCTGGACTCCGGGCCCAACCTGCCGCCGGCGCGCAAGCTGGCGCGGCGCGAGGCCGAGCTCGTCGACTCGATCATCGCCAGGGCACTGCGGCTCTTCCCGATCCCCCTCGCCGGCGATGCCTGAACCGGTAGGGCGCGGCCAGCGCTACATGCCGGGGCTCGACGGCCTGCGCGCGATCGCGGTGCTCGGCGTCGATCCTCTACCACCTCAACTTCGGCTGGGCCGAAGGTGGGCTGCTCGGGGTCGGCGTCTTCTTCACCCTCAGCGGCTACCTGATCACCGACATCCTGCTCAACCAGGTCAATCAGCGGTGGGATCAAGCTGAGTCGTTCTGGTTGGCCCGCGCCCGCCGCCTGCTGCCGGCGCTCTTCCTGATGCTGATCGTGGTGATGGCCTGGGTGACGGTGATCGGCCCCCATCAGCCGAGCGACTTCCGCGATGGCGGTCGCTCGCGCCGTCGGCTACGTCAACAACTGGTGGCTGATCCTCCACGACGTCTCCTACTTCGCCCGCTTCGCGCCGCCCTCGCCGCTCAACCACCTCTGGTCGCTCTCGATCGAGGAGCAGTTCTACATCGTCTGGCCCTTCCTGCTGATGGCGGCGCTCCAGCTTCGTGCCGGAGAAGCCAGGCGCACGGCCGGCGTGCGGCCGCGGCTGGCCGCCGTCGACCCTGGTCGCTGGCGCTCGTGCTCGGCGATCCTGATGGCGGTCCTCTACCACCCCTCGCTCGATCCCTCGCGGGTCTACTACGGCACCGACACCCGGGCGCTCGAGCTGCTCGTCGGGGCGGCGCTGGCGATGGTCTGGCCGAGCCGCCGGCTCAGCCGGCAGGATCACGCCACAGGCGCGGCGACACGATCGACGCCGCCGGCGCTCGCCGGCCTGATCGTGATCGGGCTGATGTTCTGGCGGACCGAACGAGTTCTCACCCTTCCTCTACCGCGGCGGCTTCGTCCTGCTCTCGGCTGGCGCACGGTGCTCTCGGTTGCCGCGCTTCGCCCATCCCGCCTCGCGCCTCGGGCCGATCGTCGGCTGCAAGCCGATGCGCTGGATCGGCGAACGCTCCTACGGCATCTACCTCTGGCACTCTCCCGATCATCGTGCTGACCTCGCCACAGGGCGTCGCACGGGCCCGAACCTGCTGCGCGACGATCCTCCAGGTGGCGGCGATCGTCGTGGATCGCCGAGCTCTCCTGGCGCTACGTCGAGAACCCGATCCGCCACGGCGCGCTCGGGCGGCTCTGGAAGCGCTGGAAGGCCGGCGAGCTGGCGGCGGGAGCGGGTGCCGCGCGAGGGCTGGGTCGGCTCGCCGCCGCCGGCATCGTCGTCGTCGCCGCGATCGCCGGCCTGGCTGGGCGTCGGCGCCTCCAACTCGACCCGCGATTGGCTCGCGCCGATGTGGCCAAGACGGTCACCGCCAAGAACGCCAGGCGCAAGCCGCTGGCGACGTCATGCGAAGGCGTCGTCCACATCGGCGACTCGACCTCCGAGGGCCTGGTCTCCGACGAATACTTGCCGCCGCGATGAGCTGATCGCCGCCCAATACGCGCGGGTCGGAGTCGACGACAGCGCACCTCGAGGTCTCCGGCGCGCGCTCGATCTACGAGAAGCTTCGAAGGCGAACCGAACGCCCAGGAAGTCGCCGAAGCGTGGAAGAACGAAGGCTTCAAAGGCTGCTGGGTGATCGCGATGGGGACCAACGAGGCGGCCAACGTCGCCGCCGGCTCCAACTTCAGCTACGACGACCGGATCGAAAGCATGATGTCGACGATCGGCGACGAACCGGTGATGTGGGTCAACGTCAAGTCACTGGTGCCGAACGGCCCCTACGCGGAGGCCAACATGAAGAGCTGGGACGAAGCCCTGCTCGCGGCCTGCGACCGCTACCCCAACATGCGCATCTACAACTGGGCCGCCGACGTCAAGGACGACTGGTTCATCCCCGACGGGATCCACTTCACCTCCGAAGGCTACGCCGCCCGCGGCGCGCCTGATCGCCGACGCGCTGCTGGAATCGTTCCCCAACACCGAACCGCTGAAGATGACCGACGCCAAGGACTGTGTCGTCTCGGGCTGAGCGGCGCCGCGGTCGAGGCCTAGAAGATCTGGGCGTCGAGGAAGCCGGCGATCAGGACCAGCCAGCCGCCGATCTCGGCAACGATCAGCGTCGCCATGAAGGCCTCGAGCCCTCGCCCCGGGCGGCGGAACTGGTTGTCGGTGTCGCGCTTTATGCCGTGCAGCATGTAGCCGAAGACGGCGGCGTAGAAGTAGAAGGCCAGCGCCCCAGCGGCGAGCAGGTTGACCAGCACGCCCCAGCCGCTGCAGCTCGACGAAGGTCGCGATCAGCAGCAGGGCGAAGCTGTAGAGCAGCGCCGCCCGGTGGGCGATGTCGGTGTAGGGATGCGCCAGCCCCTCCTCGGAGGCATCCATCTGGCGGAACTTCAGCACCCCCAAAAGCAGCGCCCAGAGGAACATCAACGCCGCCAGCAGCAGCACGACCTTCGTATCGTCTCCCAGGACCACCTTCCCTGAATACCAGCTAGGAGAGAGCCATGCCAGGCCCCACCACGATCACCGGCGTCGACTTCGCCACCGTCTTCGTCACCGACTACCCCGCTGCGATCGAGTTCTACTGCGAGACCCTCGGCCTCGAGCAATCAGTCGACTACGGCAAAATCCCCGGTGGTGAGGTCGAGACCGGCAACCTCACCCTGCAGGTGGTCGACGCCGCCGCGATCGGCCGCGAGTTCGAGCCAAACACCCACCCGATCGCCCTCCACGTCGAAGACGTCGAAGCGACGCGCGCCGAGCTCGAGTCAAAGGGAGTCAAATTCCTCGCCGACACCCTCGACAGCGGCGTCTGCCACATGGCGTTCTTCGCCGACCCCGCCGGCAACAACCTGATGATCCACAACCGCTACGCGCCACGCGACTGAGGCGCGCGGCGACTAGACGATCCCGAGGTCGGTGACGTCGAAGAGGCCGTCCTCGTTGGCGTGGATCTCCCGCACCCGCGGCTCGCCGTCGCGGCTCGGCTCGAGCAACGACACCCGCACGGCGGGCTGATCGCGGAAGCCCGGGATGCGGAGGCCAACCTTGACCTGGGCGAGGATCGTCGAACCGGCCGGGGGCAGCGCCTCGCCCGTGGAGAGAGCGTGCCAACGCGAGGCAGCCTCGTCGCGCAGGCGCAGCCAGCCGGGCCGGTCGAGGTAGGACTTGTCCTTCTTCTCCCAGCAGGCCAGTCCATCGGCGGTTCCGACGGAGTCCGACTGGGGCAAGACAAAACGAGGTGGTTTCTCGGCAGAGACGTACCCCGCCGCGTAGAGCCGGCTTAGGCGTCGCTGTTCCGCCCGTCCCTCCCGGTCGAGGTCAAGATGATCGACCAGCCAAGCGGCCATGCCGACGACGGCACCGACCGCGAGCATCGCCAGAGCAACGAGGCTGGCGTTTTCGGGACCGGCGGACCAGGTCGAGCTGGCCAGCAGGGCGGCGATGACGATGCCGGCGACCGCCAGCGGCAGCAAGGTGATGATCCGCGTCAGCGAACCGGGCAGCCGGGCGAAGACGCTGACGAAGACGAGGAGGAAGGCCGCCACCACCAGCGGCGTCGCCGTCTGGGTCAGTTCGTGACTGGTGATCGCCTCGTTCTGGTGCAGCAGCGAGACGCTGAGGAACGCCGTCGACCCCGCCGCCGTCAGCACGGCGACGATCGCGAACAGTTCGAACACCGCGGTCCCCGATTTCCGCCGTCCGCCAAAGAAGAGCGCAAAGATCGTGCCGACCCCAAGCGCGCCAGCAAGGGGCACCAACGCCTGTAGCGCCGCGCGGTCACCGTCGCTCAGCAAGTGCTCTTTCACCCAAGTCTTTTCGGCGGTGCCCCCATCAGCCCTCCCCGGCTAAAGATCGAGCTGGCTCGCCATGCCTTCGATCATCTGGCGCACATGCTCGCGATCGGTTCCGTCGATTGGCAGATCGCAGGGCTCGATGCAGAGAGCCGCTACACCGTCCTGCTGGCGACCCCGAGGTGGGATCTCGACTCTGATCAGGCGATCGCGCCATCCTTGGCTTGGCTGCCGATGACGACTATCTCCTTCTCCCCGGAGACCTGGGCCGCGGCGGCGATCAGGTGATCAAAATGCTCGCGGCGCATGCATGCCTCAAACCGTCTCCAGGATCTTCCGGCCGCCGCTCTCCTTAGCCAGCCGCCTCCAGCTCGGCGACGCCGACCGGCTCGCCCTGCGGCCGCATCACCGTCACCACCACGACAAGTGCCAGCGCGATCAGGATCGCCGAGGCGGTCAGCGCCGCCGGCACGCCTTCGGCCAGCTGGTTCGCGGCGCCGTTGCCGGCCGCGGTGAAGACCGTGATCAGGATCCCGATCCCGAGCGTGCCGCCCAGCTGGTGGGCGACGTTGACCAGGCCGGAGGCGGCGCCGGCATCGCGGTCGGCGACGCCGTGCGATCCCAGCCGTGGTCAGGGGCGTGAAAGCGGAGCCCATGCCGATCCCCAGCAGGACCATCGGCATCGCCATCTGGGTCACGTAATCGGCGCCGACCGAGATGCGGCTGAGCCAGGTCATCCCGATCAGGGCCAGCAGCAGGCCGCCGGCCAGCAGGCGCTGCTCGCCGATCCGGGCGGTGATCCGGGGGACTGCCTGCACCATCGCGAACAGCGAGAGCGTCATCGGCAGGAAGGCGAGGCCCGCGGTGAGAGCGCTGTAGCCCTCGGCGCCCTGCATGAACTGGGTGAGGAAGAAGAACATCCCGAACATCGCCCCCACCGCCAGCATGCGAGCGCCGTAAGCGCTGGAGCGAACGCGGCTCGAGAACAGGCGCAGCGGCGTGATCGGCTGCTCGGCCCGGCGCTCGTTGACGACGAAGGCGGAGAGCAGAACAGCGGCGGCAACGAAGGAGAGCAGCGCCACTGGATCTCCCCAGCCGTCGTCGGCCGCGCGCACGAGGCCGTAGACGAGCGCGGTCATGCCGAGCGTCGAGGTCAGCGGCGCCGGCGAGGTCGAAGTGGCCGCGTCTGCCGCTCGGTCTCGGGCAGGTGGCGGGGCGCCAGCCAGATCAGCGCCATACCGATCGGGACGTTGATGAAGAGGCCCCAGCGCCACGAGACCCAGGTGGTGAGCACGCCGCCGAGGACGAGGCCGACGCTGCCGCCTGCTCCGGCGACGGCGCTGTACTAGGCGACCGCGCGGGTGCGCTCGCGGCCCTCGGGGAAGCTGACCGTGAGCAGGGCGAGGGTCGAAGGCGCGGCGATCGCCGCACCGACGCCCTGCAGGGCGCGGGCGCCGAGCAGCCAGGCGGGTGACTGGGCGAGGCCGCCGAGCATCGAGGCGAAGGTGAAGAGGGCGATGCCGGCGACGAAGACCCGGCGGCGTCCGAGCAGGTCGCCCGCGCGGGCGCCGAGCAGCAGCAGGCCGCCGAAGGTGAGGGTGTAGGCGTTCTGGACCCAGGAGAGCGCCGGGGTCGGAGAAGCCGAGGTCCCTGTGGATGTTGGGCAGGGCGGTGATCACCACCGAGACGTCGAGGATGATCATCAGGTAGCAGCCGAGGATGATCGCGAGGACGAAGTTGGGATTGGGAGCAGAGGACTTGGACGTCATCAAATAGCCCTTTCGGGAGAGAGGAGCAGTGCTAAAGTGGAGGAGGCCTCCGGGTAATTCGGAGGGCGCCTCCGGTTCGTATGAGCACTATACGGAGGATGCCTCCGTTTTGTCAAGCCCGATCTGCAAGATTTAGAGAAGAGCCATGAGCCGCAGCCGATGTCACCTCCCTCGCGCCGCGACCGAAGCGGGCCGACGCGCGCCGCAACTACGACAAGCTGGTCAACGCCGCCCGCGAGGCATTCGCCGAGCAGGGCACCTCAGCCACCCTCGAGGAGGTCGCGCGCCGCGCCGGCGTCGGCATCGGCACGCTCTACCGCCACTTCCCCACTCGCCAGGACCTGCTCGAAGCCGTCTATCTGGAGGGCGTCGAGAACATCTGCCGCGCCGTCGAGAGCTACGAAGACCTGCCGCCCTGGGAGGCACTGAGCGGCTGGCTGCACGAGTTCGTCGGCTTCGCCGCCACCAAGCGCGCCCTCGCCGAGGACCTGCTCGCCTACATCGACCGCGACTCCGAGGTCTTCACCGCCTGCGGCGGCGCCATCTACGGCGCCGGCGAGCCCCTGCTCAAACGAGCCCAGGAGGCTGGCGTAGTCCGCCCCGATGCCGACATCACCGACGTCACCAAGATGGTCAGCGGCATCGCCGCAATCCGCACCGCCGACGCCGAGCAGATCGACCGGATTCTCGGAGTTGCGCTTGATGGACTGCGGGCCTGAGCCCGCGATCGAACCCGGTCGCGAGAACACTCCACAACCTCTGACCTTCTAGCCTGATGTCGATGGCAGAAGAACGCCGGGCGGGAACCGGCCAGCCCGTGGAGGTCGCCTATGCCAACGATCGGATCGAAGCGGAGATGATCCAAGGCCTGCTCGAGAACGGTGGCGTCCCGAGTGCCCTGCAGGCGCTCGGCGTCGAAGGCCTCCAGCTCGGCTTCGGAACCTTGCCGAGAAGCCCGCAACGTGTGATGGTCGACCCGTCCCAAGCTGAGAAAGCGCGCGCACTGCTGACGGAAACGCTGATCGAAGACAAACAAGACACCCCGCCGCAACCCGCCAATGCCGGCTTCCTAGAAGAAGGAGGTGGCAGGAAGCCGCGCAGCTATGGCCTGGTCGGCGGCTATGCGCGCATCTACCTCTGGTCATTCGGCATCATGGCCCTTGCTTTTGGGATCTTCCTGCTTCTCCATGGCGGCTGAATGAGCGAGATGTGAAAATGACACCCACTCCCCCATCCCGAGGCTCGCGCCGCCTGCTCAAGCTCGGCAGCGTCCTCGCAGCGCTGTTTGCGGTTGCCATCGCCGTCACCCTTTTGACCAACGGCGGAGGTGGGAACTCGCTCAACCCGATCGCGCAGGCAGCGGCAGTCACAGAGGAATCGTCGGGCGCGAGGTTTTCACTCCACGGTACGGTCGAACAGAGTTCGCTGCCTCAACCAGTTCCCGTGAGCGGCGCCGGCGTGCTGAACAGCCAGGCCAATCGCAGCCAGATGACTTTCACGATGTCCACCCCCAAAGGCGAAGTGGAGATGGAAGCCATTGGAGATGGCAGCGAGGTCTACCTCAAGTCATCCCTGTTCAAAAGCCTTCCCGACGGCGATGAGTGGGTGGGATATGACGCTGCATTGGGCAACTCCTCGGAAACCACCGTTGGCGCCAGCTCCAACCCGAGCCAACAGCTCGATCTGCTGCGGGGGGTGAGCGATGAATTCCAGAACCTCGGCGAGAGGACCATCCGCGGAGTCCGGACGACGGGCTATCGGGCTGCCCTCGACATCGGCCATTACGCCGGCTACTTGCGCAGCAAGGGAGATGACCGGGCTGCCGACGACTACGAACGCGTAGCCGAAGTGGCGCCCACCACCGCCGAGATCGAGACGTGGATAGACGGTGAAAAGCTCGTCAGGCAATCCAAGGTGACGACACACACGCGAGACTGGGTTCCCGTGCCCCTCTTCGAGCAGCGTCCAATGACCGGCTTAGCGTCCTCGGCGCGACGGGCTGACACGACATTTGATGTCGCCGACTGGGCTGACCGACGGGTCCTGTCGCCCGTCGCGTTCGAGGACCGATGGCGTGACCTGATAGGAGCGTGCAAGAGCCCCACCCAGTTCTGTCCGCCGTCGATCCGTGACCGCAAGCCACTCCCTAAGGAGCGCCATTGATCACGATCGGCATCGACCCCCACAAGGCAACCCATACCGCGGTGGCCGCCTCCGAGCTCGGCCGCCAGCTCGCAGAGATCACCGTCGCGGCCAACGAGGCGGGCCAGCAAGAGCTGCTCGCCTGGGCGCACGGCCTCGGCACCGAGATTCGCTTCGCCCTGGAGGACTGCCGCCACGTCAACGGCCGTCTGGAGCGCTTCCTGGTTGCCAGCGGCGAGCCTGTCCTGCGGGTCGGGCCGAGGCTGATGGCCGGCGCCCGCAAGAGTGCTCGCACCCGTGGCAAGTCCGATGCGATCGACGCTCTGGCGATCGCCCGCGCGGCGCTGCGTGAGGAGACCGAGCTTCACCTCGCAAGCCACGATGAAGCCTCCCGGGAGCTGAAGCTGCTGGTCGACCACCGAGACGCTCTGGTGAGCGAGCGAACAGGGCTTGCTTGTCGCCTGCGCTGGCACCTGCACGACCTCGAGGCAGGCCTCGAGCCATCGGCCCGAAGCCTCGACCAGGCGAGCGTGCGGCGCGGCCTCTCCCAGCGCCTGGCCCGGCGCGAGCAGAGCGTGCAGGTGCGGATCGCCCGCGACCTGCTGGCGCGGATCGGAGACCTCACCCGGCGCGAGCGCCAGCTCGCTTCTGAGATCGGCGAGCGCGCCAAGCGCTACTGCCCCGCGCTGTTCGAGGTCCCCGGCGTCGCTTCGCTCACCGCCGGCAAGCTGATCGGCGAGATCGCCGGGGCCACTCGCTTCAAGACCGACGCCCAGCTCGCCCACTTCGCCGGCTGCGCGCCGATCCCGGCCTCCTCGGGCCGAACCGAGCGCCACCGCTTCGACCGCCACGGCAACCGCCAGCTGAACGCGGCGTTCTACCGGATCGCCCTGACCCAGGCCCGCGTTCACCCCGGCGCTCGCGCCTACCTGGCCAAGAAGCGTGAGGAGGGCAAGTCGAGCGCCGAAGCGCTGCGTTGTCTCAAGCGCCTGCTGGTCCGTGTGGTCTGGCGGACACTCAGAACTGCCGGTGAGCCACCGGTCTCACCCTCCCCAATTTGATCTTGGAGAGGGAGATCATTGACACCGCTGGCTCACATAGGAGAGACCCAAACACCGGCAGGACGAGCTCCACAACGACGACCATGGATCTCGACGACTTCGGCATCTCCCCCGAAATACAGCCGCCCGACCCAAACACCGTCTACGACGTGACGTCGAAGATTCGAGCCCAACTGGGCCTGGACAGCTTGAGCTAGAGCACACGCACGGGACGGGAGCGACGGGACTCGAACCCGCGACCTCTGGCGTGACAGGCCAGCGCTCTAACCAGCTGAGCTACGCCCCCGGAAGGCAGGGCAGACTAGCGCCCGGCGAGCATTATCTCAGGGTCGCTGGATTTGGAGCCGGAAGGGTCCTCCGTGGCGGCTTTTTGAGGTGATGACGAGGCGGAGGTGGTGCTGGCCGCAGACGGTGTAATCGAGCTGGTGGTTGGGGTCGAGGCCGTTGCGGGAGCTGCGCAGGAGCCTGCCGGCACGGCTACGAAGGGCCAGTTCGTAGCCGTGCCTGGGCAGACTGCTTGGGCGCAGGCTGACCAATCCGTCGAGCGGCGTCCGCAGGGACTCGACGGCTGCGCCCTCCCCCCTGGCCGGCACGTGCCCGGACAGCGTCAGGCTGGTCCGCCCCTGCCAGGGCTTGATGGTGTCTTCCCGGATCGCCCTGAAGGCGGCCTCGTTTGGCTTCAGCGCTGGGCTGTAGTGCCAGGCCACCGGGAGGTTGGGGAAGCGGTAGTGGGCAAAGGCCTCGGCAAAAGCCTCGCCCGGGTCCTCGAAGTAGTGGGTGCCCTCGTCGCCGGGATAGAGGCGGCCGCTGCGCTGGCCGCGGCAGACGCCCTCGACGCTGGCCCAGCGCTCCGGCCCCCAGTCGATCGCGCTGCCGAAGGGCGGCGGCATCTCGCGGTGTTGGGCGACGTGGTGGCCGTACTCGTGGGCGAGCACGAAGTCGAAGGTGGCGCCGTCGCCGTCCTCTTCTTCATAGCCGCCGACGACGATCTTGTTTTCGCCGCTGAAGTAGCAGGCCTCGGCGCCGAAGCCGCAGTCGAAGCCGAGCTGGTATTCGCTGTCGAGCTGGACCGAGAGCAGGTCGACCTCGGGGCCGTGGATCAGCGTGCCGATGAAATCGGCGACCTGCTGCGGATCGGTGATTTCGCAGAGTTCAGCGCAGACCTGGGTGACCGAGACGGTGATCGTCGCTTCCGTGCCGTCGTTGATCGAGTAGCGCTGCGACGACGCGGATGCCGATATCCGCGCCGCCGCAGCACCGGGCTCGCCCAACACGACGTCGTGCATCGGTACAGCCGGCGGCGGCACCTCGAGCGCAACGCCCGGATTGGGACGCTTGGCGACGGCCCCTCCCGGAACCGCCAGGAGAAGCAAGATCATGGCTATGCCCGCAAGCGCCCCCGCCGGGCGCCCGCTCACGGAGCTGGTCCCGGCCTTATCTCGTAGGCGTGGGCTGGAAGCGTGGCGGAGAGAGGACGGTGGGCAGGAAGCATCTGGCCTCCTTTGACCACCGGTGAGGTGGTGAAGGGAGGGTGGATCCCGCTGGCGCCCGTGCGGCTCCGAGCCGGGCGCGCCGCCCAGCGCGGCCGCGCCGGTTCAGCGCTAAGCAGTGAGGACCAGGTGGTGGTGCCGATCGCGCCGTCGGCCGGCAGCCCGTGGGCGACCTGGAAGGAGCGGACCGCCGAGTAGGTCTGCTTGCCGAAGACGCCGGTGACGGGAAGCTGCGTCTGCCCCGAGCCGACCAGGTGCTCCTGCGCCCAGACGGCGAGGTCGCCGCGGCTGCCGCGCTTGAGCAGCGGGTGTTCGGCGATCGGGTGGTAGCCGACCAGCGGTTCGTTCGCGGTCGAGCCCAGGGCGCCCCAGCTGGCGGTGTTGGTCTCCTGCCAGTCCCACCAGCTCGGTGCCAGGCCGTAGCTTGCGGCGAAGCGGCGGAAGCGCAGGACCTGGCCGGCACCGGGGTTGTCGTAGGTCTGCCCGATCGGGTAGATCGGGTGGCCCCAGAGCCGGTTGAAGAGGTAGGTGTGCTCGAAGACGGTCCGCACCGAGGTGCCGATCGCCTTCCAATACATCTGCGGCTGATTGAAGGTCGCCCCTTCCGGCCCGAAGAAGACCGAGTAGGGGAAGGCCGGGTGGTAGTCGACGTAGGGGAAGCCGGCGAGCGAGAGCGGGAATTCGGCGCCGATGCGGGCGCGCAGGGCGCGGATGTAGCGTTCGGCCGAGGCGTAGCGGCCTTCGTACTCCGCCTCGGCGTCGATCACCAGGCAGTCGGCACCGCGGCGCACCGCGGCGGCGCCGATCTTGGCCTCGGCCACCGGGCTGTCGCCGTAGACGAACTGCCAGGCGCAGACGTCGAGCCCGCCGGCGTGGAGGGCTTCGACCAGACCGGAGCTGAACTGGCTCCAGTAGCTGCCGGCGTCGCCCGACTTGATGTAGAGCGTGCCGATGCCCGCCTGCTTGGCGCGGGCGACGATGCGGCTGACACTGCCGCCTTCGGAGTGGTCGACGTACCAGATCCACATGCCCTGGCGGTCAAACGGCGTGCCCCCACTCGTTTCGGTCACGGGGACGGCGGCTTCACCGGTTCCACCCGGAATTGCGCAGGCAGGGGTTGGCATGTACGCGAGGAGCGACATTGCGAGAACGGTGATCGCGAAGAGCACTGGGCGGAACCCTGGCGCCGCGGAAGAGCTGATCTTCACGTCAACTGAGAACACGGTAGCGAGCATCCGGCTGCGGACAAAGAAACCGCCATACCATTGGCGTACCGAAACTGAGCACGGTGGTTGGGGCCGGCGGATTGTCGATCGGCGAGCACGCGAGTCCTAGTATGGGACACCTCTTTTGAGTTAGTCAGCCGGATCGAAGCCATCTCCCATTCCCGCAAGATCGTGTGCAGCGCCGCCCTGATCGCCGCCTCGCTGGCGATGGCCGCGGCGCCCGGATCGGCAGCCGGGTCGCCGACGGTGCCGGTGCGCGCTCGCGTATCCCAGGCCGGGCGGCGACTACTAGTCAGCCTGCGGACGTCGAGGCCGGTGGCGCTCGCCGGCCTCACCCGGCTACCCGCCGGAGGAGGCTCATCCTCCCTCTGCCTCGAACTGCGCGACAGCGGCGGCGCAGGTGAGCGGCGACTCTGCATCGGCGGCCCGAACAAGGCCTCGCGGCACGCCGGGCTCGAGCTGCTGGATGCCGCCGGCGAAGTGACGAGCAAGGAAACGGTCCCGGCGCGACTGAAGCGACCCCAACCCGACAAGCTCGTCCTCGCCCTGCTTCCCTCCGACGCCGGCCTCACTCCACAGCGCTACCGCTGGCGCGTCACCTCCACCCGGGGCAGCTGCCGCGCCAAGCGCCCCGACACCTGCGAAACCAGCCTGCCGGCCGGCGGCACCCGGCTCTTCCGCCTGCGACCGGTGCGGCGCGGTCGGCTGCACCGGCGGCAGCGCCGGGCTCGACACCAACGGCCCGCGCGAGCGCAACGTCGTCGCCCTCACCTTCGACGACGGTCCCAGCGAATACACGCCGGCCTTCCTCCAGGTGCTGCGCGAAAAGCACGTCCCCGGCGACCTTCTTCGAGATCGGCCAGGAGATGCCGGGCCGCGAAGCGACGATGCGCCAGATCCTGCGCGAAGGCAATGAGATCGGCGACCACACGATGCACCACGTCGAATTCCCCGGCTACGGCGCAGATCGCTCGGCGGCGACGACGCTGGATCGAGTCCTACACCCACTTCCGGCCCTGCCTCTTCCGCCCGCCGGGCGGCGCGGTCGACTCCTCGGTGATCGGCGACCGCCGCCGAGCCTCGGGCATGCGGACGATCACCTGGGACGTCGACCCGGCCGACTGGTCGACCCCCGGCACGCAGCGCGATCTACAGCCGCGTCGTCGACGCCGCCCAGCCCGGCTCGATCATCCTCATGCACGACGGCGGCGGCCCGCGCGGCGAGACCCTGGCGGCGCTGCCGCGGGATCATCGACACCCTGCGCGCCCGCGGCTACGGCTTCGCGACCGTCACCGACCTGCTCGGCCAGCGGATGATCTACAGGCCCTACGGCTGAGGTTGTCGGCGCGACTTCGATCGCGAATCGACGCTCAACCGCGTACAGCAAGGAGCGATGAAGATCGCGATCGTTGGAACCGGCGTCTCGGGGCTCGTTGCCGCCCACCTGCTCCATCCCGAGCACGAGATCACCGTCTACGAGGCGGGCGCGCGGGTCGGCGGTCACTCGCAACACGGTCGAGGTCGAGACGCGACGGCGAGCAGCCACTGGATCGACACCGGCTTCATCGTCTTCAACGACCGCAACTACCCCAACTTCGAAGCGCTGCTGGAGCGAGCTCGGGGTCGCCAGCCAGCCCTCGCACATGGGCTTCTCGGTCTCCGACGGCGCGGCGGCTTCGAGTACTCGGGAACGCCGCGGGGCCTCTTCGCCCGCCCGTCGCACCTGCTCAGCCCCGCCTTCCTCGGCATGCTGCGCGACTGGCGCCGCTTCAACCGCGAGGCGCCGGCGCTGATCGGGATGAACGGCACCGCGCCCTCGCTCGGGCCAGTGGCTCGAGGAGCAGGGCTTCTCCCGGCACTTCATCGACCGCCTGATCGTGCCCCAGGCCTCCGCCGTCTGGTCGGCCGACCCGGAGCAGATGTGGAGCTTCCCGGCCAGCTTCATGGCCGAGTTCTTCGACAACCACGGCATGTACAGCCTGCGCGACCGGCCGCGCTGGCGCACCGTGCAGCGGCGGCTCGCGCAGCTACGTCGAGGCGATCACCGCGCCCTGGCGCGACCGCGTGCGCCTGCGGGCGCCGGTGCGGCGGATCGAGCGGCTGCGCCGGCGGGCGTGCGGATCGAGGCCGACGGCTGCGAGAGCGAGGAGCTTCGACGAGGTCGTGATCGCCACCCACTCCGACCAGGCGCTGGCGATGCTCGCCGACCCGAGCGAGGCCGAGCGCGAGATCCTCGGCGCGATCCCCTACCAGCGCAACGAGGCCGTGCTCCACACCGACGCCTCGCTGCTGCCGCGGCGCCGCGCCGCCTGGTCGAGCTGGAACTTCCACCTCGCCGAGCCGCGCCAGCGGGCGGCACCACCGTCACCTACTGGATGAACAACCTGCAGCGGCTGCGCGCCGACCGCGAGTTCCTGGTCACGCTCAACCGCGGCGAGGCGATCGACCCGGCGAAGGTGCTGCGCCGCTTCAGCTACGACCACCCCGTCTACACCGCCGCGGGCGTCGCCGCCCAGGCGCGCCACGCCGAGATCAGCGGCGTCCGCCGCACCCACTACTGCGGCGCCTACTGGGGCTGGGGCTTCCACGAGGACGGCGTGGTCAGCGCGATCGCGGGCCTGCGAGCGGATCGCCGCCGCCCGGCGACAGCTGCCAGAGCACTGCGGACGCCGAGGAGGCGCTGGCCGCATGAGCGCCTCCGCCGTCTACGAGGGCTGGGTGCGCCACCGCCGCTTCGAGCCGGTCGAGCACGCGTTCCGCTACCCGCTCTTCCTCATGTACCTCGACCTCGACGAGCTGCCGGGCGTGCTCGATCCCTTCCCGCTCTTCTCCGCCCGGCGCCCAGCGCCCGCCCGCTTCCGCCGCGCCGACTACATGGGCGACCCGGAGCGCCCGCTGGCCGAGTGCGCCCGCGACGCGGTCGAGGCCGCGACCGGCGCAGCCGGCCCGCCGGCCCGGTGCGGCTGCTCGCCGACCTGCGCTACCTCGGCCACGTCTTCAACCCGGTCAGCTTCTACTACTGCTTCGACAGCGCCGGCGAGCGGGTAGAGGCGGTCGTCGCCGACGTCGACAACATCCCCTGGGGCGAGCGTCATCCCTACGTCCTGGCGCGCGGCGATCGCGAGGGAACGGTGCTGAGCGACGAGCTCGACAAGACCCTGCACGTCTCGCCCGCTGATGGGGATGGACCAGACCTACGCCTTCCGCGCCAGCGAGCCCGGCGAGCGGCTCGGCGTCCAGATCGAGTCGCGGCCCGACGCACGACGGCGCGGCGGCAAGGCCTTCGACGCGACCCTCTCGCTGCGCCGCCGCGAGCTCAGCCGCGCCGCTGCTGACCGGGATGCTGGCCCGCTACCCGGCGATGTCGCTGCAGATGGTCGCGAAGATCTACGCCCAGTCGCTGCGGCTGAAGCTGAAGGGCGCGCGCTACTTCCCTCATCCCGAGGGGAGGAAGCCGAGGGGGTTCCTCTCGCCATGAGGGACCAGCTCGCCCGCGCCGCCGTCTCGCAGGTGCTGCGCCGCGCTGCGCAACGGCCGGATCGACGTCGTCGAGGCCGGCCGCGAGCGCAGCTTCGGCCCCGCCGACGCCGAGCTGCGCGCGACCGTCGCGATCCACGACCCGGCCGCCTGGCGCGGTGCCGCTGCACGGCAGCGTCGGCCTCGGCGAGACCTACGTCGACGGCCTCTGGGAGACCGACGACCTGGTCGCGCTGATCCGCATCGCCGCCCGCGAGCTGCGCCAAACCGGACGGCGTGCGCGGCGCCGTCGCCAGGCCGCGCGGCGCGCCTGCACCGGGTGCGCGGCCTCGTCCCCGAGAACACCCGCGACGGCGCCGCGCCAGCACATCGCCGCCCACTACGACCTCGGCAACGACCTCTTCGCCTCCTTCCTCGACGAGCGGATGATGTACTCCTGCGCCTACTTCCCGCAGCGAGGGCGCCAGCCTCGAGGAGGCGCAGCTGGCGAAGCTGGACCGGATCTGCGACGCAGCTGCGGCTCGGGCCCGACAACCACCTGCTGGAGATCGGCAGCGGCTGGGGCGGGCTGGCGATCCACGCCGCCCGCGAGCACGGCTGCCGGGTGACGACGACGACGATCTCCCGCGCCCAGCACGAGCTGGCGAGCCGCCGGGTGCGCGAGGCCGGCCTCGACGACCGGGTCGACGGTGCTGCTGGAGGACTACCGCGACCTGCGCGGCAGCTACGACCGGCTGGTCTCGGTCGAGATGATCGAGGCGGTCGGCTGGCAGCTACTTCGACGACTACTTCCGCCGCTGCGAGCGAGCTGCTCAGCCGCGACGGGCTGATGCTGCTGCAGGCGATCACGATCGACGACCGCCTCTACGAGGTCGAGAAGGGCGCGCGCAGCTTCGCCAACACCCACGTCTTCCCCGGCGGCTGCCTGCCCTCGAACAGAGCTGATCGCCGACTGCCTCGGCGCGCGTCACCGAGCATGCGTGAGGTCTGGACTCGACGACATCACCGCGCACTACCCGCCGACCCTCGCCGCTGGCGCGAGCGCTTCCTCGACGCCTGGGAGCGGCTGCGCCCGCGCGGCTACGACGAGCGCTTCCGCCGCCTCTGGGACTTCTACCTCTGCTCCTCGGAGGCGGGCTTCCGCGAGCACCGGATCGCCGACGTGCAGACTGCTCTTCGCCAAGCCCGGGTGGCAGTGAGCGAGGAGCGCCGGCGAGCCGCTGCTGCTGCTCCACGGCCTCGGCGGCTCGAAGGCGATCTGGGACCCGGTGCTCGGCCTGCTCGAAGCCGAGCGCGAGGTCGTTGGCGCTCGACCTGCCGGGCTTCGGCGCCGACGCCGCCGCTGCCGGCCGAGGTCGAGCCGAGCGCCGCCAACCTGGCGGCGGCGCTGCACGAGCGCTGCGCGCGAGCTGGGGATCGAGCGCCCGCACGTCGCCGGCAACTCGCTCGGCGGCTGGGTCGCGCTGGAGATGGGGCGGGCGGGCTGGGCCGCCTCGGTGACGGCGATCTCCCCCGCCGGTCTCTGGCGCGCGCCGATCGGCCAGCGCCGGGTCGACACCCGGCTCTGGGCGCGGCGGCTGCGCCCGCTGGTCGCCGCTGGCTCTGCACAATCGCGGCCTGCGCGAGCGCATGCTCGCCACCTTCGCCGCCCACCCGGAGCGCATCCCCGCCAGGCGAGGGGCGCGACGCTGGTGCTCGGCTGGATCGACGCCAGCGGCTACGACGGCGCCAACCGGGCGATGCGCACTCACGTCTTCGACCCGGCGGGCTACCCGGGGAGTCCCGGTGACCCTGGCCTGGGGCGAGCTCGACCGGCTGGTCGGCCCGCCGCGCCCGGAGCGCCGGCCCGCCGGCGCTCGCTACCTCGTCCTGCCGGAGGTCGGCCACACCCCGACCTGGGACGACCCGGAGCTGGTCGCCGCAACCCTGCTCGAGGGCAGCGCGGTCCCGGTCGCGGGCTGATTCCCGCCGGTGAGTTGAGTCTGGGAGAGTTCACCGCATCCGCCCCACCGTGAGTAATGAGCTCCCCGGAAGGAGACGCGCTTGATCGTCGAGAGGACCGAGAACCCGCAGTGGCTGTCCAACGCCTACCTCGTCGCCGATGGTGCCGGTGGCAAGGGTGTGCTGATCGACGGCAACGACGACCTCGGGCCGCTGCTCGAGCGCGCCGAGCAGCGACGGGATCGAGATCACCCACATCCTGATCACCCATCCCCACGGCGATCACATCGCGGGTCTCGCCGCGGCACAGGAGCGACTGGGCGGCGTGCCGATGGTCGCCCACGCCGAGGCCCTGGCCGAAATCGAGGACGAGGTCGCCGAGACGATCGCCGACGGCGAGACGCTCAGCACCGGCGACCTGCAGATCGAAGCGATCTCGACCCCGGGCCATGCCTCCGGTCACGTCGCCTTCCTCGTCAACGGCACCGACCTCTTCACCGCCGACGTCCTCTTCAAGGGCACCGTCGGCGGCACGATGGCGCCTGGCGCCAGTGGCATCGCCGACCTCGAGGCCTCGGTGATGAAGCTGATGGAGCTGTCGCCGGGGACCACCGTCCACCCCGGCCACCGCGAGCCGACCACGATCGGCGAGGAGCGGGAGAACAACCCCTTCGTGCGGATCTGGCGCGGCGAGGACGAAACCGGCGAGGAGGCGGTGACCGTCTGGGGCCGCTCGGCGACGATGAAGCTCTGGGCGCCCGACTACGACGGCGGCAACAAGGCCTGGATCGTGTTCGCCGACGATGGCACCGAGGCGATCGTCGGCGGCTCCCAGGTCGAACGCACCTGAGAGCCGCCGTGAGAGCTACTTGATCACCGCTTCCATCAGCAGCCAGCAGCCGTCGGTGTAGGTCGGCAGGACGAAGGGGCCGCTCGGATCGGGGTTCAGGTAAGGCGAGGAGATCAGCGTGTTGTCGCCTCCTGAGGAGCAGCGGACCAGCGGGGCGATGCTGCCGCGCAGGGCCAACTGCTGTCCCTTCTTGACGGGAAAGTTGGTCTGGAAGGACTCGACGCGGTAGTGGTCATTTTCGAAGTTGGCTTCGGTCTGGCCCTTGTAGAAGATGCGGCGGCCGTCGTTGACGACCCTCACCCGGTCGGGGCCAAACATCGAGTGCTTAACTTCGGCGAGCTGCAGCCGGAAGTTGCCAGGCCCTCCGGCAATCAGGCGGATTTCCTTGATGATGCCCCGTCGGGGCGCCCGCTCGCCGCCGTCGGGGCGGCCGTAGGCTTCGTTGAGCACCATCGTGCACAGCGGTGCGAGTTCCGGATCCGGTTCCATCCCTTCCGGCATTTTGCAGGCGAGGCCCGGCAGCGAGTTGGAGGGCTGCACCGTTGGGTTCAGCTTCGAGCCAAACTTGACGGGAGCCTTGGCCATCCCGGCGGCCGGGACAACAGCCAGGGCAAGGCAGGCGAAGGCGGCGATGAGGCCGGCGCGGCGGGCGATCTTCGGGGCGGTGCGATTGCGGGTCATTTGAGTCTCCTTTGTGTCTGTTTGGCGAGTGAGTGCCTTGTGCAGACACCTTCGCCCGCATCCGCCACGCCTCCCAGACCCCCCAGGGGTGGACCCACTCACCCCCTCCGGTGCGCTTTATGTGGCTATAGACCGCATAAGGCGCACCGGAAGCCGGGTGGCTCGTAGGATCAGCGCCGTGAATGCCGAGCCGCGACAGACCAGCGCCGCCGAGCTGAAGGCGCAGATCGAGGCCGAACGGGGCGGGCGTCCTTTCCTCGTGCTTCGCGACGGGACCGACGAGCAGCAAATCGTCGTGATCGAGGAGGGCACCGCCGAGCTTCTGGGTCGGGCGCGGCGAGGCGGCTGGCCTGCGGATCGACTGGGACGAGGAGGTCTCCGCCCTGCACGCCCAGATCGAGGTGGTGGCCGGCGAGTGCACGCTGCGCGACGACGGCCTCTCCCGCAACGGCTCCTTCGTCGGCACCGAGCGCGTGCACGGCCGCAAGCATCTGCGCGACGGCGACACCCTGCGCTTCGGCCGCACCACCGTGCTCTTCCGCCGCCCCGGCGAGTCCGCCCCCGAAGCGACCGTGATCGCCACCGAGGTCCCCGCCGCGGCGACGATCTCGCCTGCTCAGCGCCGCATCCTGCTCGCCCTCTGCCGCCCCTTCAAGGACGGCGCCGCCTTCGCCACACCTCCCACCAACCAGGCGATCGCCGAGGAGCTCCACCTCAGCGTCGACGCGGTCAAGACCCACATGCGGGCCCTCTTCGAGAAGCTCGGGCTCGAGGACCTGCCGCAGAACCGCAAGCGCGTCGCCCTGGTCGAGCGGGCGATGCAAAGCGGCGTCGTCGCTCCCCGCGACCTCTAACGGCTCAGGCGCCGACCTTTAGCTCCCAGGCACGGGTCTGGACGCATATGCGATTGGAGTGCGTGCGCATTGCGCCCACACTCCATCGTTAGTTCTGCGAATCACTCCTTTTTCGATCGCAAGGCAATCGCGTGACGTTCGCACTAACCACTACCCAGATCCAGGAATTCGCCTTCGACTGGTATCCGGTCTTCGGCGTCGTCTTCATGGCGATGCTGCTCTTCGTCTTCTTCCGGCTGATGCGGACGCACGATGGGCACGACCAAGCCGGAGACGGTGAAGGCGAGCAAGACGGCGCCGGTGCTCTGGGACGACGTGCAGGGCGTCGACGCCGCCAAGGACGAGCTGATGGACGTCGCCGAGTGGCTGCGCGACCCCAAGCGCTTCGCCGCGCTCGGCGCCCAGCCACCGCGCGGCGTGCTGCTCTTTGGTCCTCCCGGGACCGGCAAGACGATGCTGGCGCGGGCCGTGGCCGCGCAGGCCGGCGTCGACTTCTTCGCCGCCTCGGGCTCGAGCTTCGTAGAGATGTTCGTCGGGAGCGGTGCCGCCCGCATCCGGCGGCTCTTCAAGGAGGCGCGCAAGTCAGGGCGCGCCGTGATCTTCATCGACGAGCTCGACGCCGTCGGTGGAGCGCGCAGTGGTGGAGGCGGCGATGGTGGCTCCAGTGAGCGCGAGCAAGCGCTCAATCAGCTGCTGGTCGAGCTCGACGGATTCGAGCGCGATCCCGGCACGGTGATCGTCATCGCCGCCTCCAACCACGTCGACAAGCTCGACAAGGCGCTGCTGCGGCCGGGCCGCTTCGACCGCCAGGTGCTGGTCTCCCCGCCGGACCGCGACGGCCGCGAGGCGATCCTGCGCGCCCACGCCAAGGGCAAGCCGCTGGCCGACGACCTCGACCTCACCGACGTCGCCCGCAAGACCACCGGGATGACCGGCGCCCAGCTCGCCAACGCGCTCAACGAGGCGGCGATCATCGCCGGCCGTGCCGAGCGCAAGGCGACGGCCCGCGAGGACCTCGACGAGGCGCTGCTGCGCCAGTCGGTCGGCTCCCAGCAGGCACGGCGACTGAACCAGAAGGAGCGCCGCATCGTCGCCTACCACGAGGCCGGCCACGCGCTCTGCCGCCACCTGCTCGGCCTCGACCCGCCGGAGATCCTCAGCATCGTCCCGCGCGGGCCGGCGCTCGGCTTCGTCGGCCACTCGCCGGAGGAGGACACGCTACCTGAAGTCCCGCGACGAGCTGATCGACGAGGTCGTCACCCTGCTCGGCGGCCGCGCCGCCGAGGAAGAGGTGTTCGACGAGCTCCTACTCGGGCGCCGTCGACGACCTCGCCCGCGTGCACGCCGTCTGCAAGCAGATGGTCGGCGAGTTCGGCATGGGCGTCTCGATCGACGCCGACGGAGCGCCGCCGATCGCGCTGCCGACCGGCGACTACGCGGTCTCCGACCAGACCCGTCGCGACGTCGACCGGGCGGCGATGGTCCTCGCCCGCGAAGCCACCGCCGCGCCCGCGCCCTGCTGGCGAGCAACCGCGAATGCCTCGACGACCTCGCCGCCAACGCGCTCGAGCGCGAGACCCTCACCCGCGAGGACCTCGACGAGATCTTCGCCGCCCACGAGCTGCACACCCCCTCGCGCTCGGGAATGCTCGATCGCGCCGTGGCCGCGCTTTCCCCGGAGGCGCCGGAGCCGAGCTAGCATCGTCGGCAGAGATGGCGCACCCGACAGACACCGACTCGCACTACTTCCCCCCCGGCCGCTCGATCGCGCGGATGGTCCACGGCGAGCGCTCGGTCGGCCTGCTCTACGGCCAGCGGGCGCTGCTGATCGGTGCGCTGGAGCCGCTCACCTACACCGGCACGATGATGAGCACCCGCTCGGCCAACCGGCCCTTCCAGCGCCTCGCCCGCACGGCGAAGATCCAGGAGACGATCCTGCTCGGCACCCGCGAGGAAGCCGACAAAGCGCTGGCGGTGGTGCAGCGGCTGCACGAACGGGTCAAAGGAACCCTGCCCGAGGCGGCCGGGGCACACCCCGCCGGTGCCGCCTACTCGGCCTTCGACCCGGAGCTGATGCTGTGGACGCTGGCGGTGATCGCCGACTCCGGCGGGCGATGTACGAAGCGATGGTGCGGCCGCTGAGCGAGGGCGAGCGCGAGGACCTCTGGCAGGACTACGTCCGCTTCGGCGAGCTCTTCGGCCTGCCCAGCAGCGAGGTCCCCGCCAGCTACCGCGAGTTCAGCGCCTGGTGGGAGGAGCGCCTCTCCTCACCCGACCTGCAGGCGACCGCGCACGGGCTCGAGATGGCGCCGCTGGTCGCCTTCGAGCAACCGGTCCCGCCGCGCTGCGCGCGGCAACATCGTCGCCCAGAACCACATCATCAAGGGCACGCTGCCGCCGCGGGTGCGGGAGATCTTCGGCATCCGCTGGAGCCGCGCCCACGAGCGCAGCCTTCCGGTCGATGGCCGCGACCCATCGCCGCGCCCGCCGCGCTACTTCCCGCGCAAGATGCGCCGCGGCCGCAACGACGTCTTCTTCGACGTGGTCAGCAAGAGCGAGCACCAGCGCGGCGGCACCGTGACCCCGCAGCTCCACGCCGGCGCCTGAGCCGATGGCCCGCCAGCAGGCCAAGTCCCCAGCGGTCCGCTGGTGGTCGATGCGCCGCGCCCAGAACATGAAGCCGGCGACCTACCGCTGCCCGATCTGCGGCAAGCATCTGGCGGCGCTCAGCGAGCACGTCCTGATCGCCCCCGAGGACGACCGCAGCCAACGGCGCCACGCCCACACCAAGTGCGTGATGCGCGAACGCAAGGCGGGCAACCTGCCGACCGAGGAAGAGTGGCGACGGACGCAGCCGCGACCGCCCTCGCTGTGGCAGCGCCTACGCGAGAAGCTGGGCTAGCCGCTGCCGGGCAGCACCTTGCAGGGCCGGAAGAAGGTGCCGGTGAGGAAGGTCCCGTCCTGGAAGAGGAATTCGCCGCGCGCCTGCAGGCGACCGGTTTCGCAGCGGGCGTTGACGTAGCTGTGCTTCTTGCCCTTGAAGGTCCATTTGCGGTTGATCGTGACGTGGCCCGAGGCCGGGTGGCCGTAGCCGCCGGCGATCTTCGGGATCCTCGCTTTGACCCGATAGCCGTAGACGCCCTTATGGATTTTTTCGATCACGACCGGGACGATGAACGTTGTCGCTACCGGCACCGTCGTGTAGGCGTGGGCGAGGACCGAGTCGAAGCCGTGCACCTTCGGGCCGTTGAAGATCGTGATCGGTGAGGAGACCGGGAACGGCTTCTGTTCGGGGAAGGCGACGGTCGCCGTCCCGTACCCCTTGCCGACGATCGCCTGCGGGCAGGCGCGGCGGGCGGCGGGCACGTCGGTTGCCTGCAGTTTCCCCGCGGTGCAGACTTCGAGGCCGGTGGTGTCGACGTGGCCGTGCTTGTCGAATTCGAAGGTGAGCGTTTCCAGGATCGGCGGCAGTTCGCCGGAGACCGTCGAGACCTTGCCGCCGCCGTAGATCTTGATCGGCGCGTCGTGGCGCTTGGGCAGCGTTTCCGGTTTGAACCCGCCGCGACCTTTGATCAGCAGGTCGCCCGCCCGCAGTTCAACGCTGTCGTTGCCACGGCGGGCCGAGACGACCGTGGCGGCCAGGGCAAGCGCCGCCACGGCGAGCAGGCTGAGGATGAGGAGATTCTTCCGACGGTGTCTCCTCATCCCAATCCCCTCCTCTAGTTACGCACCTTGCAGGGCAGCAGGAAGCTGGCGTTGAGGATGCTTTTTGCCTCCGCCGCCTGTTCGGGCGAGTCTTCCGGACCGCCTTTGAAGCTGAAGGCGCCGTGGACGACGAAGTGGCCGGTTTCGCAGCGGGCGTTGATGTAGCTGTGCTTCTTGCCCTTATAGGTCCATTTTTGCCCGACTTTGGCCGAACCTTCGATCGGGTGGCCGTAGCCGCCGGCGATCTTGGGGATTTTCACGTTGACGCGATAGCCGAACGAGCCTTTGTGGATTTTTTCGATCACGATCGGGACGATGAACGTCGTCGGTCCGGGATAGTCGAGGTGGGCGTGGGCGATGATCGTGTCGTTGCCACCCTTCTTCGGGCCGTTGAAGAGGGTGATCGGCGAACCGACTTTGATCGGCCCCTGTTCGGGGAACTTGACCACAGCGGTGCCGAAGCCTTCGCCGACGATCGCCGGGCCGCAGGCCTTGCGAGCGGCCGCCACATCGGTAGCGACGAGTTTGCCTTTGGTGCAGACCGCGAGCCCCGTCGTGTCGAGGGCACCGTGCTTGTCGAATTCGAGCACGAATTTGTCGAGGATTGGCGGCAGTTCGCCGGAGAGGGTCGAGAGTTTTCCGCCCCCTTCGGTCATGATCGGCGCGTTTTCGTGCTTGGGCAGCGCCTTGGGCGCAAATTCCCCGTGCGCGTCAAGCACCAGGTTGCCGAGCACGACATGCACCTTGAACGCGTTTGCTGTCGCCGCGGCGACAAGCAAGACGAGCACAGTTACGACGGCGATCCTCTTCTTCATAGACCTTCTTCCCCTCCCGTTTGCCCAAATCTCAAGATAGCGAACATGCCACGAATCGATGTTAAGTTGGGGCAGCGGGTCCCCAGCTCGGGGGGCCGACCCTGGTGCCGAAGCCTTCTTCTTCGGTACTGCCGTTGGAGAACTCCTTCTCGCCCCGCCCGTCGGCCCGCATCACCTCGAGATCGCTGCTGAAGCGACCGACGGCGAGAAAGGCGATGTGCCTGCCGTCGGGTGACCAGGCGGGACTGAGGTTGCAGTTGCCGCTGAAGCAATCGCGCTTGTTGTGGGTGAGCTGGCGCACGTGCCTGCCGTTGGCGCCGGCGACGAAGATGTTGATGCCGGCCGCGCGATTGCTGACGAAGGCGATGCTCTTGCCGTTCGGTGCGGTGTCCGGTTCGTCCTCATTGCGCGGCCCGTCGACCAGGACCCGCTGGTTGGCGCCGCTGGGGGCCATCGCGAAGATGTCGCTGCGGTCGGTCTTGACGTCGTGGTCGCGATCGCTGACGAAGACGATGCGCTTGCCGCTCGGCATGTAGACCGGTTCGGAGTCGTTGAAGCTGCCGCTGGTCAGTTGGCGCAGGCCGCTGCCGTCGACGTTGACGCTGAAGATATGCGCCTTGCCGGCGCCCGAGTGGCGGTCGAAGACCACCTTCTTGCCGTCGGGCGAGAAGGACGGATTCTCGTCAAAGTCAGCACCGGTGGTCAGCTGGCGCAGCACGCTGCCGTCCACATTGACCACGTAGATGTGGCGGCCCGGAGGCAGAGGGGTGCCCGCTTCGTAGTTCCCGGCAAAGGCGACGAAGCGCCCGTCGGCCGAGAACGAAGGTGTGTCATCGCCCGAGTTCGTGGTCAGCGGGTGCGGCTTCTGTCGCTGCCGCGGCCCATGCAGGACCAACCCCCCGACGTCGGCCGATTCGTCGAAGCTGACCCGGGGGTAGACGAGCGGTCCGACCTTGCCCGGAAAGGCGGCCTGGGCCGATCCCGCAAAGGCGGAAACCAGCAGCACGGCGAGCCCGAGCAGGGCAAATCCATCTCGAATTGTTTTGAGCATGTCCATCCCTGATGGGCGGTACTGGGTTCGAACCAGTGACCCCCTGCGTGTAAAGCAGGTGCTCTCCCAGCTGAGCTAACCGCCCAGGCGCACTGCGCTGATTATGGAACACGCGGGAGGAGGAGGTGGCGCGGTCGGTGGTAATGGGAGAATGCTCGCCGTGAGATTCGAGGTCTTCTGGCGGGTGGCGTTGGTGCAACTCGTTGCCGTGGCGCTGCTCTCGCTGCTGCTCGGCCTGATCTTCTCCCATGGTTTCTTCGTCAGCTGGGGCTGGCTGGTGGGTCCCTTGGCCTGGTTTGGCTGCGCTTGGCTGACGGCGAGGATCGTCGGATTGGAGCCGGAGCCAACTCTGGTGCGGGCCGTGCTGGCGGGAATCGTCAGCCTGCTCGCCGTGTTGATCGGCCAGCACTGGCTGGGGGCCTTGATCGCCGTTGGTCTCTTTGCCTATCTCTGCGCGATCGATTTCCGCCTGCCCTTCCTGAGGCCTCAATGAGCGACGGCGCGAGGCGGGCAGAGTCGTGAGCTGGAACACCGCCGACATCCCCGACCAGCGCGGCCGCACCGCAGTGGTGACCGGGGCCAACGGAGGGCTGGGCCTCTCCACCGCGCGAGCCCTGGCGGCCGCGGGTGCCGATGTCGTGATCGCAGCGCGCAACCAGGGGCGGGCGGCGGAGGCGATGGGCCGCATCCGCGACGGCGTGCCGGACGCGCGCCTCAGCCTGGTCGAGCTCGACCTCGGCTCGCTCGACTCGGTGCAGCGGGCGGCGGAACAGATCCTCGCCGCTCACGAGGCGATCGACCTGCTCGTCAACAACGCCGGCGTCATGGGCATCCCCGAGAGCCGCACCGCCGACGGCTTCGAGATGCAGTTCGGCGTCGACCACCTCGGCCACTTCGCACTCACGGCCCGGCTGCTGCCGGCGCTGCTGAAGGCAGCGGCGGCGCGCGTCGTGACGGTGACCAGCACCGCCCATCACATGGGCCGTGCAGTCGACCCGGACAATCCCAACCTCGACGGCCGCTACGGGCCCTGGCGCGCCTACGGGCAGGCCAAGCTCGCCAACTTCCACTTCGGCCTCGGGCTTGATCGGCTGTTTCGCGAGGCCGGCGCGCCCGCGGCTAGCCTCGTCGCCCATCCCGGCCTCTCCAACACGGAGCTGCAGGCGGTCAGCGTCGAGGAGACCGACGGTGGCCTCTCCCAGCGCTTCTTCCTGATGCTGGCCCGCACGGTCGGCATGTCCCCGGGAGAGGGCGCGCTCTCACAGCTGCGCGCGGCGGCCGACCCCGGCGCCAAAGGCGGCGAGTTCTACGGCCCGCTCTTCGTCAACAGCGGGCCGCCGGTGCGCAAGCCGGTGCTGCGCCGGCTCGGCATGACCGGGGCGATCGAGAAGCTCTGGCAGGTATCGGAGCGCGAAACCGGCCTCGAGCTGCGGCCGTGAAGCTCGGCCTCGAGAACCGCGTGGCCCTGGTGATGGGCGCCAGCCGCGGCATCGGCCGGGCGATCGCGGCCGCGCTGGCCCGCGAGGGCGCCAGGGTCGCGATCGCCAGCCGCTCGCGCGAGCGGATCGACGAGGCGGCCGCGGCAGATCGGCCCGGCCGGCGACGCCGTTCGTCGCCGACGCCTCCGACCTCGAGCGGCTCGCGGCGCCTGCCCGGCGAGGTCGAGGCGGCGCTCGGCCCGATCGACATCCTCGTCGCCAACACCGGCGGCCCGCCGTTCGGCGGCGCCCTCGACCACGACCTCGACGAGCTGGGAGAGCGCCTACCGCTCGCTCGTCCTCGGCGCCGCGGGTGCTCGCCGAGGCCGTCGTCCCCGGGATGCGCGAGCGCGGCTGGGGCCGGATCGTCAACGTCGGCTCCAGCTCCACCCGCGAGCCGATCCCCGGCCTCAACCTCTCCAACGCCCACCGCATGGCCGCGGTCGGCTTCCTCAAGACGCTCTGGCCGGCGAGGTCGCCGCCGACGGGATCACCGTCAACACCGTCGCCACCGGCCGCTTCGCCACCGAGCGGCTCGCCGACGCGGCGGCTCGCTCGAGGCGGCCGAAGAGGCCGCGCAGCAGCCGAAGTCCCCGCCGGTCGCCTCGGCACGCCCGAGGAGTACGGCGACCTGGTCGCCTTCCTCTGCTCCGAGCGCGCCGCCTACATCACCGGCACCGTGATCCCGATCGACGGCGGCCTCCTGCGTCAGCGTTCTGAGGTCGTAGGACCAAGCGAGGGCGTGCCGCGGCAGCGCAGTGCTCTGCACGACGCGCAGCCGACGGTGCGGCCTCGCGCCGGTCCTACGCTCAGCTCGCGCATCGAGGGGAAGAGGATCACGTCGCGCAGGGTCTTCGAGCCGGCTGATGATCATCATCAGGCGGTCGACGCCGAGGCCGCAGCCGCTCGCCGGTCAGCATCCCGTATTCGAGCGCCCGCACGAACTCTTCGTCGTGCTCGTGCGGGTTCTCCTCCGCCCCCGACTCCTGGCGTTCGCGCTGTTCGACGAAGCGGCGGCGCTGCTCGACCGGGTCGTTGATGTCGGTGCCGCCGCCGATGATCTCCATCCCGGCGACGATCCCGTCGAAGGCCTCGCCGAGCGCTTCGGGGTCGCTCGGGCACCGGCTTGACCAGCGGCCAGATGTCGAGCGGCAGGTCGTAGATGAAGGTCGGCTGGATCAGCTTCGGCTCGACCAGCTTGCCCTGCAGGGTGTCGACGAGCGCCGGCCCAGTCGTCGTCGGGCTCGGCGTCGTCGCCGGCCAGCTCGGCCAGCTCGTCGCGGCTCGCCTCGATGATGTCGACGCCGGTCTCCTCGTGCAGCGCGTCGCGCAGCGACGACCCGCGGCCAGGGCGCCTTGAAGTCGATCTCCCGCCGTCGCGCTCGACCTTGGTCGTCCCCATCACCTGCTCGACGACGCTCGGCGACCAGCTCCTCGGCGAAGTCCATCACGCCGTTGTAGTCGGCGCCGCTGACGAACCACTCGAGCATCGTGAACTCGGGGTTGTGCTGGGGCGACATCCCCTCGTTGCGGAAGAACTTGCCGAGCTCGTAGACGTCCTCGAAGCCGCCGACGATCGCCCGCTTCAGGTAGAGCTCGGTCGCGATGCGCAGGAAGAGGTCGCGGTCGAGCGCGTTGTGGTGGGTGTCGAAGGGCCGCGCCGCGGCGCCGCCGGTCAGCCGCTGCAGGATCGGCGTTTCCAGCTCGACGAAGCCGCGCTCGTTCATGTGGTCGCGGATCGCCGCCAGTCACCTTCGCCCGCATCTTGAAGATCTCGCGCGAGCGCTCGTTGGCCATCAGGTCGAGCTCGCGCTGGCGGTAGCGCGACCTCGGGGTCGGAGATGCCGTGGAAGAGGTCGGGCGGGTCGCGCAGCGCCTTGGCGAGCAGCGTCGCACTCGCGCACCGCCGAGCGCCAGCTGGCCGCGTTTGGTCACGTAGAGGTCGCCCTCGACGCCGACGATGTCGCCGATGTCGAGCGTCCTCGATCCGGCCGAAGGCCTCCTCGCCGAGCGCGTCGACGCCGGGCGTAGGCCTGGATCGTCCCGGTGAGGTCGCGGACGTCGAAGAAGACGGTCTTGCCGTGGCCGCGCTTGCCGGTCACCCGGCCGGCGATCCGGTAGGAGAACTCCGCCGTGCTCGCCCTCCCCCAGCTGCTCGGGATCGTGGGCCGCGAGGATCTGCCGGCGATCTGGTCGCGGTCCGGGAAGGCCGCGCGGGAAGGGATCGATCCCTTCCTCGCGCAGCCGCTCGAGCCTTGCGCGCGGCGCTCGGCCTCGGTGGAGCCCTGCGACGGCTCGCGCCCGCGCGGGCCGCCTCCGTCGCTCACGGCGCCAGGCCGACCGTGACCCGCTCGTCACCCATGTAGTCGGTCAGGGTCGTCGGCGTCGCGCAGCATCTCGCGCATCGTCGGCCCGTGATGGGTGTCGTGCTCGAACGCCACCCGCCAGCCGGACGGCGATCTCGGCGAGCACGCCGCGGATCACGCCGAGGCCGTCCTCGCCGCAATCGCCGGTGACGGCGATCCGCGGCTCGCGCCGGATCTCCGGCGAGCGCTCGAAGATCGGTCGAGTCGGTGACGTAGGGGAGGTTGGCGATGACCAGGTCGACTGCTCGTCGAGGTCGCATCGGGAAGGCCCTCGCTCGACGGTGACCTCGAGGTCGATGCCGAGCCGCTCGGCGTTCTCGCGGGCGCTTCGGCCGCCTCCGGCGAGAGGTCGGAGGCGGTCACCTGCAGGTCGGGGCGCTCGCTGAGCAGGGCCAGGGCGATCGCCCCGGAGCCGGTGCCGACCTCGTGCACGCGGGCGCCCTCGGGCAGCTCGGCGGCGACCTCGACCAGCAGCCGGTCTCGCGGCGCGGGATCAGCACCCGCGGGTCGACGGCGACGTCGATCCCGCGGAAGCGGCTCGTGGCCGAGGATGTAGGCGAGCGGCTCGTGTTCGGCGCGGCGGCGACCCGGTCCTCGATCTCGCTCGCCGGCCTCGGGCGTGAGCTCGCCGGCGCCGTCCGCGCGAGAGCTCCCCGACCTCGATCGCCGAGCGCGTCGGCGACCAGCGCCTCGGCGTCGGCGCGCGGCGTCCTCGCAGCCGGCGGCGGCGATCGCCTCGCGTCGGCCTTCTCGACGGCCTCGCCGATCGTCGCTCGCCGTCGCTCTGCCAGCTGTCACGGCTCGCTCTCTTCCGTCTGAGCTCCCACGGTCTACGAGGTCTGCTCCACGGGTCTGACCGACCGGTGCGGCGCGCCAGCGCGCCCGAGGTTACCGTGACGGCGCTTGACGACGGAGATCCAGACGATCCCGACGATCATCATCCCCAGGCTCTCGAGCTGGGCCGCGGTCAGCCCCAGCGCGACCGCGTCGTTGCGGCGCAGGAACTCGACCAGGAAGCGCTCGGTGCCCGGCGTAGACGAGGTAGATCGCGAAGAGGACCCCGGTGCGGAAGCGATCGCGCAGCTGCCAGAGGATCCAGGCGCCGAGGCCCATCGCCAGCGTCTCGTAGATCGGCGTCGGGTGGACGGTGCGGTCGGTCGGCACGGTGCCGTTCGGGTAGGACATCGCCCAGGGCCCGTTCCAGGGCTTGCCGTAGTCGCCGTCGCCGGAGAGCTGGCAGCCGCAGCGCCCGATCGCGTAGCCGAGCGCCAGCGCCGGCGCCGCGAGGTCGAGCAGGGCGAGGCCGAGGAAGTCCCGGTACCAGGCCCAGGCGAGGACGGCGAGGGCGCCGCCGATCGCGCCGCCGTACCAGACCAGCCCGGAGCCCGGAGAAGAGGTTGCCGAGCAGGTCGTTCTTGACGCTGCTCGTAGTTCTGGACGAGGAAGTAGACGCGCGAGCCGACGATGCCGCCGACCAGCGCCGCGAAGCCCATCTCGTAGGCCCAGTCGACCGGCTTGCCGATCTCCCCCAGCCGCTTGCCGATCAGCGCCCCGGCGGCGAGGAAGGCGAGCGCGAACATCAGGCCGAAGGTCTGCAGCGTGAGCGGGCCGATGTGGAGCTCCGGGTACACGTCGGCGCCTAGCTCGCGCGAGCAGCATCTCGAGCAGCGCCTTCTGCGCGTGCAGGCGGTTCTCGGCCTGGTCCCAGACCGCGGAGCGCTCGCCGTAGAGCACCTCGGCGGTGATCTCCTCGCCGGGGTGGGCGGGCAGGCAGTGGAGGACGATCGGCGCTCGTCCTTGGCGGCCGCGAGCAGGTCGGCGTCGATCCGGAACGGGCGCCAGGTCGGCGCGGCGGCGCGTCGGCCTCCTCCTCGTCGCCCATGCTGACCCAGACGTCGGTGTAGATCGCGTCGGCGCCGGCGGCGGCGGCGCGCGGGTCGTCGGTCAGCTTCGCCCCGTGGCCCTCCTCCAGCTGGTAGCCGGGCGGCGCCGCGACGACCACCTCGACCCCGGCCAGCTCGCCGGCGATCGCCAGCGAGCGGGCGACGTTGTTGCCGTCGCCGACGTAGGCGAGGCGCAGGCCGTCGAGGTCGCCGAAGCGCTCGCGCAGGGTGAGCAGGTCGGCGAGCGCCTGGCAGGGATGGTGCAGCGGCGTCAGCGCGTTGACGACCGGCACCTCGGCCGCCGGCGGCCAGCTCGGCGACGTCCTCGTGGGAGCCGGAGCGGATCACGATCGCGTCGACGTAGCGCGAGAGGACCCGCGCCGTGTCGCCGATCGACTCGCCGCGCGAGAGCTGCATTTCGTCGCCGCGCAGGACGATCGGCGTCGCGCCGAGCTCGGCGACGCCGACCTCGAAGGAGATCCGCGTCCGGGTCGAGGGCTTCTCGAAGACGAGCGCGATGCTGCGCCCGGCCAGCGAGTCGGCGCCGAGCCGCTCGCCGCGGCCGGCTTTCAGCTCCGCGCGCCCGGTCGAGCAGCTTGCCGAGCTCGAAGGCGCCCAGCTCTTCGCCGGTGAGGAAGTCCCGCTTCAAGCAGCGGATACTACGGCGCGTGGAGTTCACCGCCGATCGCCTGGAACCTCTTCCACGGGCGCGACTTCCCGCCCGACCCGCAGCTCTTCACCTGGCGCTCGCGGCTGCTGCGGATCGAGCGAGCGCAACGAGACCCACGTCCAGGTCAACCGCGACCTGACCGCCGAGTTCGCCGACGCTGCTCGCCGGCCGGCCGAGTGGGACGTCGCCCTGCTGCAGGAGTGCCCGCCCCGCTTCGCCGCGCCGCTGGCCGCGGGCCTGCGGCGCCGAGGCGCACCGGGTGCTCACCTCGCGCAACTCGCTCGGCGCCCTGCGCGGCGCTGCTGGCCCGCCTCAACCCCGACCTGATCGCCTCCGGCGAGGGCGGCTCGAACCTGACCCTGGTGCGCGTGCCGGGACGCTCGGCGGGATCGTCGAGCGGCGCGAGCTGGCGATCCACGACGGGCGCGCCCGAGCGGCGGGCGATGGCGCTTGACCCGGACCGCCTCGCGGCGTCTGCATCGCCAACCTGCACGCGACCAACGACCGGCCCGACCTGGCCGATCGAGGACGTCCTGCGCGCCGCCGACGCCGCGACCGAGTGGGCCGGCGACGCGCCGCTGCTCTTCGGCGGCGACCTCAACCTGCGCCCGGCGCGAGAACCCGGAGGTCTTCGAGCGCCTGCGCGAGCGCTTCGGCCTGGCGGCGCCGACCGGCCCCGACGGCGATCGACCACCTGCTCGTGCCGCGGCCTCGAGCGTCGTCGACGCCGCCGAGCGCCTGGCCGCCGGAGCGGCGCGAGCTGCCGCGCGACGGCCTGGCGCTGCGCCTCTCCGACCACGCCCCGGTCGCAGGCTCGCTTCGGAACGGGAGCCCGAGTCGCCGAACTGCAGGAATGAGATAGTCAGGCGGCAACACCCGCCGCAAACGACCAGGAGGCGAGACGAGATGGCCGAGAAAAAAGCAGCCAACCGGCAAAGCGACGAAAAAAGCCAAAGCCGGCGACGCGCGCAAAACCAAGCAGCGAAAAAAGCGACACAGAAAAAAGCTGCGAAAACAGCCAAAAAAGCTAAAACGACGAAAAAAGCCGAAAAAGCCGCCCGAAAAGCGCCAGCGAGCAAAGGCGCGACGACCGGGCTCGACAAGAGCGTCGAGCAGTTCCGCGAGAGCCTCGAGCGCAACGTCACGCTCAGCCGCGACCGCCTGCAGGAGGTCGTCGACGACGCCGTCAAGCGCGGCCGGATGACCCGCGGCGACGCCGAGAAGATGCTCTCCGACCTGGTCAAAACGCGGCCGCCGCCAGACCGACTCGCTGCTCAAGGAGCTCGAACGGCTGGTCAAGCAGGCCCGCGCAGAGGTCGGCGGCCGGGCCGAGCCGGTGCGCAAACAGGCGACGCAGGCTGCGCGCCGCGCGCGCAAAAAACTGCGGCTAGTGGAGCAAGCCACCGGTGAGGCACGGCGGCCCGCCGACACCGGGGCGAGCAGCTCGAGGTCGAGATCGACTCGCTCGCCTTCGGCGGGCGCGGCGTCGCGCGCGCCGACGGGCTGCGTCGTCTTCGTCTCCGGCGCCCTGCCGGGCGACCGGGTCCGGGTCGAGGTCACCAAAGCGAAGAAGCGCTTCGCCGAGGCGCGCGCGGTCGAGCTGCTGCAGCCCGGGCGCCGACCGCATCGCCGACCGCTGCACCCACGACGGCGAGCCCTGCCCGGGCGCTCCCTGGCAGGGACTCGCCTACGAGCGCCAGCTGACCCACAAGAGCGAACAGGTCGACGAGGCGCTGCGGCGGATCGGCGACCTCGACGGCTTCGAGCTCGAGCAGATCGTGCCGGCCGATCGAGCAGTGGCGCTACCGCAACAAGCTCGAGTACTCCTTCGGCGAGCGCGAGGGCGAGCCGATCCTCGGCTTCCACGCCCGCGGCCGCTGGGACCTGATCGTCGACGTCGACGACTGCCAGCTCGCCTCCGAGCGCGGCAACGCGGCCCGCAACGCGGTCCGCGACTGGGCCCGGCTGGAGTCGATCCCCGCCTACGACCGGCGCGCACCGACGAGGGCGTCCTGCGCAACCTGGTCGTCCGCGAGGGCCGGCGCACCGGCCAGATCCAGACCCGCCTGGTCACCTCGCCGGCGCGCTTCCCGCAAGCCCCCGGTCGACCTGCACACGGCGATCGAGGGCGACTCCGGCGGCACCGACGGCCCGACCGGCGCGCTCGGCGAGGAGCGCCTGCGCGAGGAGCTCTGCGGGCTGCAAGCTGGAGATGTCCCACGGCGCCTTCTTCCAGACCAACACCGAGATGGCCGAGCGCCTCTACGCGGTCGCCGCCGAGTTCGCCGGCCTGAGCGGCAGCGAGCGCGTCTTCGACCTCTACTGCGGGATCGGCACGATCGGGCTGACGATGGCCGAGCGAGGCCGGCGAGGTCTGGGGGCTGGAGATCGTCCCCGAGGCGATCGCCGACGCCGAGCGCAACGCCGAGCGCAACGGGATCGAGAACGCCCACTTCATGGCCGGCAGCGCCCGCACCGGCGTGCGGCCGCTGATCGAGCAGGCCGGCAAGCCCGACGTCGTCGTCGTCGACCCGCCGCGCGCCGGCCTCTCGCAGAAGATCGTCCGCCGCGCTGATCGAGTGCGAGGCGAAGAAGATCGTCTACGTCTCCTGCAACCCGACCACGCTCGCCCCCAACGCCGCCCAGCTGGTCGAGGCCGGCTATAGGCTGCGCCGCGTGAAGCCGGTCGACATGTTCCCCCAGACCCCGCACATCGAGTGCGTGGCGCTGCTGGAGAAGGCCGGCCGTGAGCCGCGGCGGCTTCGGAGTCGCGGCCGGGCTCGACCCCGAGGTCGCCCGGCCGCTGGCGGCGCGCTGCGCCGAGCTCGGCTACGACTCGATCTGGTCGAACGACCACCCCGGCGCCAAGGGCCTCGAGACGCTCGCCGAGTTCGCCGGCGCCGCACCCGGCGCTCGACCTCGGCGTCGCCGTGATCGCCCTCGACCGCACGCCGCCGGAGGCGATCGCCGCCGACATCGAGCGCCTCGGCCTCGACCCGCTCGCGGCTCTGGCTCGGGGTCGGCGCCGGCTTCTCGGAGAAGCCGCTGACGAGGATGCGCGAGTCGCTGCCGGAGCTGCGCGAGAAGCTGCCCGGCGTCCGCCTCGTCCTCGCCGCGATGGGCCCGAAGATGTGCGCCCTGGCCGGGGCCGAGTTCGACGGCGTCTTCTTCAACTGGATGACCCCCGACGTTCGCCGCCGGCGCCCGCGAGAAGGTCGAGGCCGGCGCCCGGGAGGCGGGCCGCGACGCCCCGCCCGTCTTCGGCTACGTCCGCACCGCCGTCGGCCCCGACGCCGCCGAGCGCCTGGCCAAGGAGGAGTCCTTCTACCGCGACCTCCACGACGGCTACCGCAACCACTTCGACCGCCTCGGCGAGCCCGAGGGCACCGTCGGCGTCGCCGCCGCCGACGCCGCCGATGCCCAAGAGCAGCTCGCCGCCTACGCAGCCCTCGACACGCCGGTCGTCCGCGGCCTGGCCTCGGCGACCGTCGAGGCGATGACCGCCGTCGCCGCAGCTGCGGCGCCGTAAGAGGGACGGGACACCCTCGAACGGGCGGATACTCAAAATGCCGGGCTAGTTAGCCCGGCATTTGGACGGGCGAGGGTGTCCCGTCCCTCTTCCGTCCCACCTCAGTACGGCGGCAGGTCCTCGTACCACTCGCCGAGCATCTTGAAGGACCGCCAGAAGCGCTGCTTGGCGTCCTCCTCGTCGAGCGAGTCGTCGATGTCGGGGGTGTAGAGGGCGTCGATCGTCGGGGTGAAGGCCTGGATCTCGCCCTCGCGCGGCTCGATCGTGCGTGAGAGCGGGACCTCGAGGCTGTTGAGGACGCGCAGCGCCGGCTCGCCCATGACGACGACGATCTTCGGCTGCACGATCGCGATCTCCTCGACCAGCCGGCGCATGCACTCGCTCGGCGGCGAGGTCGGGCTCGGCGATCGGGCACTTGACGCAGAGCGTTCCGTAGACGACGAGCGGGTCGATCCCGAGCCGCTTGAAGCTCTTCATCAGCGCGTTGCCGGCGCGGCCGTAGAAGGCGACGCCCTCTTCGATCTCCGCCGCCGCCGGGCGCGTGCTTGAGCATGAAGACGTCGGCCTGCGGGTGGCCGGAGCCGAGCACCGGCATCAGCTTGCCGCGCGGGCAGTGCGGGCAGTCCTGGAGCTCGTGGGTCAGCTGGTTGAGCTCGCGGATCGCGCGCTCGAGGTACTTCTCGCGTGATCTCGTCGTCGGTCGCCGGCATCGGTCGGCGATCTCTTTGACGAGCCCGGCGCGGCTCCTTTCGCCGCGGCCCGCCTGCATCAGCTCTTGCTCGCCGACGGCGCTTGCGCGGGCCGCCCGCCGCGCACCGGCTTGGCGTCGGGAACGCTGCGTTTCGGCGCCTTCGGCCGGCCCGCCGTCTGCAGCAGCTTCAGCGTCTGCACGTAGACCAGGTTCTTGTGCTTGCGGGTGATGTCGGCGTCGCGCATCGCCTCGAGGAACTCCTCGGGCCCGTCGAAGTCGTGGATCCGCACCCGCACGCTGCCGAGCCCCTGGGCGACGTGGCTGTCGGAGCCGGCGCCGGGGACGATCCGGTACTTGCGGGCGAAGCGCTCGGCCTCCTCGTTGAAGGCGGTCACCGCCACCCGCGGGTTGAAGACCTCGAGCACGTCGATCTCCTCGACGATGTCGAGCAGGTGCTCGTAGTCGGGCACCGAGTGGAAGCGGTCGAACGGGTGCGGCACGTAGACCAGGCCGCCCTGGCGCGCGGATCGCGGCGATCGTCTCCGCCATCGTCATCCCCTTCGGGATCTTCTCCTCGAGGAAGAGGCCGATCACCTCGCCCTGCTCGGCCGTCTTCACCTCCTCGGCGACGATCACCTTGATGTCGTCCATCTCCTCGGCGATCCGCCGCGCCTCCAGCGCCCCGGAGACCTCGTTGTGGTCGGTGATCGCGATCGCCCCGAGGCCGCGGTCGCGCGCCGTCTCCAGCAGCACCTCGACCGGCGTCGCGCAGTCGGGCGAGTGGTCGGTGTGCATGTGCAGGTCGACCTCGATCAGCGGCCGCTCGGCGATCCGCCGGCGCAGCCTCGGCGTCGCCGGCGCGGTCGTGGCGGCGGGCCGCCAGCCGCCGGTAGATCGCCTCGAACTCGTCGGCGACCGCGGCCCAGTCGCGCTCGCCGCCCGCCCGGCGCGACCAGCTCGTAGGCGGCCGGGGAAGTAGCGCTCCAGCAGCTCCGCGGTCGCCGGCGTGGCCACCGTGCGGGCGTCGAGCCGGCCGAAGAAGATCTCGACCAGCGGCCGCGCCACCTGGGTCGAGAGCACCCGCTCCTGCGGCGCGTGGAAGGTGGCGACGTTGAGCGAGGAGGAGTGGCGCAGCGCCGTCGAGGAGACCCGCGGCGCGAACGGGTCGTGGACGTGGACGATGTCGAGCGTGCGGCCGCGGCGAGCAGCTTCTTGACCCGATCGCCGGCGCCGAGCGACCGGACGACCTCGTGGCCGCGCCGCCCGAGCTCCGCCGAGACCCGCGCGACGTACTCGTTGACCGGGTTCCGGGTGCCCCGCCGGTGGGGCGTGACCTGGGCTATCGAGAGCGGCTCGGCCGGAGGCACGGCCCTGCAGCATAAGAGCCCGCGCTGGGCGGGCTCTCGGTCGACGGCTCGACCCGGCGCTAGCCTGGTCGCGCTCGACGGCGTCCGCCTTGGCGGCGCTCGGCGGCCGGCGCCTTGCCGCGCGCGTTGGCGGCGATGAACTCCTCGGTCTGCTCGCGCGCTTCGTCGTCGGGGCGCTGGCTGTGCGGCGACTTCATCAGGTAGCTGGAGGGGCCGTCGAGCTGGCCGGCGATGCCGTTGTTGAGCGCCAGCTTGATCAGCCGCACCGCGTCGATCACGACGCCGGCCGAGTTCGGCGAGTCCCAGACCTCGAGCTTGAGCTCGACGGTTGAGCGGCACGTCGCCGAAGGCTTTGCCCTCGAGCCGGATGTGCGCCCACTTGCGGTCGGTCAGCCAGGGGACGTAGTCGGAGGGGCCGACGTGGACGTTCTCGGCGGGCAGCTCGTGGCCCATGATCGAGGTGACCGCGTTGGTCTTCGAGATCTTCTTCGAGTCGAGCCGCTCGCGCTCGAGCATGTTGTAGAAGTCCATGTTGCCGCCGACGTTGAGCTGCGAGGTGCGCTCGACGCGCACGCCGCGGTCGTGGAAGAGGCGGGCGAGCTGGCGGTGGACGATCGTCGCCCCGACCTGGGACTTGATGTCGTCGCCGATGATCGGCAGCCCGGCCTCCTCGAAGCGCTTGTCCCAGTAGTCCTCGCGGGCGATGAAGACGGGCAGGCAGTTGACGAAGCCGACGCCGGCCTTGAGCGCCTGCTCGACGTACCACTTGGTCGCCTCCTCGGAGCCGACCGGCAGGTAACAGACCAGCACGTCGGCCTTGGTCTCCTTGAGGATGCCGACGACGTCAGCGGTTTCGCCCGGGGCCTTGGTGATCTTCTCCTTCAGGTACTTGCCGAGGCCGTCGTGGGTCATGCCGCGCTCGACCTTGACGCCGAGGTTGGGCACGTCGGCGAACTTGATCGTGTCGTTCTGGCCCGACCAGATCGCCTCGGAGAGGTCCTTGCCGACCTTCTCGGAGTCGATGTCGAAGGCGGCGACGAACTCGACGTCGCGGACGTGGTAGCCGCCGAGGTCGACGTGCATCAGGCCGGGCACTTCCTCGGCGGGGTCGGCGTCCTTGTAGTACTGGACGCCCTGGATGAAGGAGTTGGCGCAGTTGCCGACGCCGACGATCGCGACGCGGACCTTCTCGTCCGTGCGGCCGGCGCCGTTGCTGCCGTTTGCTCCGTTGCTCTCACTCATGTAATTCGAAGTCCTTCCTCGATCGCGGCTAGGTGGCAAAGCACACCCTGGGCCGCGACTGGTTACAGATCGGGTGGGTCCGGCCGCCTCGCTTGAAAGCTCGTTTCGCACATGCCATACACGCTGGATCACGGTGATGATGGTCAGCGCCGCGATCACGTAGATCGAGGGCGCCAGCAGTTCGAAATCGCCGATTCCGGCGCCCTTGGCGAAGACCAAGCCGATCGAAGAGTAGCACCACCCGACCGGACGCGTCGCCAACCCGACCTTGCACTCGACCCCGAGCGCCTCGGCGCGGGCGCGCGTGTAGGAGACCATCAGCGAGCCGAGCACGGCGACGACGCACATCGCGGCGGCGAAGTCGTGGCCGGTGGCGGCGAAGTAGCCGGCGACGGCGGCGAGCACGATCCCCTCCTCGATCCGGTCCAGGGTCGAGTCGAGGAAGGCGCCGAAGAGCGTGCCCTTGCCCGACATCCGCGAGTAGCGGCCGTCGAGCGTGTCCATCACCGAGCCGAGGATGAAGGCGACGCCGGCGAGAAAGAAGAGGCGCTGGGTGACCAGGGCGGCGGCGACCAGGTTGCCGATCAGGCCGGCGATCGAGATCGCGTTCGGGGTCAGCCGCGACTCGATCAGGCGATCGCGAGCGTAGGCGCGCAGCTCCTGGCCGTTGCGGGCCTGGCGACCGTTGCGGCGGCCGCCGGGGGCCCTGGGGGGCGCCGAAGATTCCATTGGCGTGAGGCTAGAGGATGAGGCCGATCCCGGTAGGGAGTCCGCTTAGGCCTCGGCCTCTCGCGCTGTGCAGGGCGAGCCCAGGACCAGGCCTCGGGGCGGGCACGGGCGAGCAGGCGCTGGGCGACCAGGGCGGAGGCGCCGGCGACCATCCAGCCGAGCGCGACGTCGACCCAGTAGTGGTTGGCGGTGACGATCACGACCCAGGCGATCAGCAGCGGCCAGAACGCCCAGAACGCTTTCGACCACCAGTGGCGGCAGACCCTGCACCCCGGTGACGCCGATCATCAGCGCGAAGGCGCAGTGCATGCTCGGCACCGCCGCGTAGGGGTTGATGAAGATCTTCGGCCAGCGACGAGTCGTGGTTGACGTTGGAGAAGTCGGTGATCGTGTCGACGAAGCCGTCGCTGGGGGAACATCCGCGGCGGCGCGGTCGGGAAGAGCGTGTAGCCGATCAGGGCCAGGCCCATCGAGACGACGAACATGTTGCGGACGAAGTAATAGGACTCGTTGCGGAAGAGGTAGAGCCAGACCAGGAAGCCGAGCGCGATCGAGAACTGGGCGTTGAGGTAGAGCTGGTTGGCGAGGTCGATCACCCAGTGCGCGGGCAGGAAGAAGGCCTGCAGGCTGGGCTCGAAGAAGGTGTGGGTGGAGCGCTCGAAGTCGATCACCTGCTGGCCGTGGGCGATCGCCTCCGAGCGCTGGCCAGTCGGCGATGCCGCGGACGAGCTCGTAGGCGATGTCGACCACGACCAGGATCCCGAGCTGGCGGCCGGCGTCGCCCCAGCCTTGGGGCAGCTTGGAGCCGATGCGCGGCGAGGGCACGAGACACGGGACAGCCAATTGTAATTCGCGCCGTTAACGGGCGAACGGACCGACGGATCAGCCGAGAAAGTCGCAAAACGCGGTCGATCACCGGGCGTCGTCGATCCAGGGCCAGTGGCCGGCGCCGGCGATCGAGCTCCAGCTCGAGCGTCGGGAAGGGCCGTCGGCGTATGTCTCGGCGAAGCGGGGCTTGAGGTAGGGGTCGTTGGTCGCCCCAGAGGACCAGGGCGGGGCAGGTGATGCCGCCCGAGGTCCCTGCCGGCGACGAGCGAGGCGGTCGGGGTCGGCGTGGCGGTAGAGGGCGAGCGTGGCCTGGCTGGTGCCCGTGGTCCCAGGTGGTCCCAGATCATGTCGATGAACTCGGGTGGCATCGGCCGGCGGTCGCCCGAGACCTGGCGCATGATCAGCCCCATCGAGGCCTTGGTGGTGGTCGCGTTGGCGAGCTCGCCGAGGCCGGCGGCGGCGCCAGATCTGGGCGACCCAGTGCCAGCGGTAGCCGGGCAGCAGCGGCACCGCGTTGATCGACCACCAGCTTCTCGACCAGCTCCGGGCGGCGCTGGGCGCCGATCAGCGCCAGCGCAGCCCCAGTCGTGGACGACGAGCTTGCGCGCGGCCGATGCCGAGCTCGTCGAGACAGCGTTCGAGGAAGGCCGAGAGCCCGTACATCGAGTAGTCGAAGCGAGCCGGGTCGGGTCGGTCGGAGCGTCCCCAGCCGGGCATGTCGATCGCGATCGAGGGGCCGCCGCGCTCGATGAAACGGCAGCCAGTCCTCGCCGTGGGTCGGATTGCCGTGGCAGTAGACGGTCGGCGTTCCCTCGCCCGGCACCCGCCGGTAGAAGACGCTGACGCCGTCGACTTGCAGCTCCCCCTCTTCGATCGCGGCCATCGCCCGAACCATATGCGCTGGCGGTAGGGTCCGCGCCATGGCTTGGAAGCGACCGCAGAGGCGGCGCGTGCGGGCGATCCGCGATCGGCTGCGCGAGATGTACGGGCAGCCGGTCAACGAGCCGCACGGGCACCCGATCGCCGAGCTGATCAAGACCGTGCTCTCCCAGCACACCAACGACCGCAACCGCGACCGCGCCTTCGCCGCCCTGCGCGAGCGCTTCCCGACCTGGGAGGAAGTGCGCGACGCGCCGGTCGAGCGAGGTCGAGGAGGCGATCCGGCCCGGCGGCCTGGGCAAGCAGAAGGCGCCGCGGATCCAGGCGATCCTCGAGCGGCTCGGCGAGCGAGCCCGACCTCGACTGGACCGAAGACGGCGCCGCGCGAGGAGTCGATGGAGTTACCTGCTCGCTGCCCGGGGTCGGGCGCAAAACCGCGGCCTGCGTCCTGATCTTCACCTGGGGCATCCCCGAGATCCCGGTCGACGTCCACGTCCACCGGGTCGGCGGGCGGCTCGGCCTCTTTCCGGAGAAGGCCTCCTTCGAGACGCGCCCACGACGAGATGCTGGCGATCGTCGACCCCGAGGACGCCTACGAGCTGCACATGAACCTGATCCGCCACGGGCGCGAGGTCTGTCGGCCGAAACCGCGCTGCGGCGAGTGCGAGCTACGCCGAATGTGTCCCTGGTACCGTGCCGGGCGCAAATGAGCAAAAAAACCTTCATCGTCTTCGGGCTGGTGGTGGTCGTCCTGGCCGTGCTGATCCCCTGGCTCGCCTTCCGCTCCGACGGCGACGCCGCCCGCGGCGCCCAGAAGCGTGCCCGCCGGACCTCGAAGAGCGGCCAGAGCCTCTTCCAGACCAACTGCGGCACCTGCCACACGCTCTACGCGGCCGGCACCGACGGCAACTACGCGCCGAACCTCGACGAACTGCTGGCGCCATCCGGCCCGGCGACAGGCGAAGACGTCGGCGACGATCAAGGCGACCGAAGGTCGCGTCCTCAACGCGGTCGAAAACGGCGTCGACAGCACCACCACCCCGGGTCGGATGCCGGCCGGCATCCTCAACGAGCAGCAGGCCGAAGGAAGTCGCCGAATTCGTCGCCCACACCGCCGGCGAGGGTTGAGCGGGGCAGATCCCGGAAGGGGTTTCGCTTAACTTTTTCGGTGGATCGTGGGTTGGGCTGGCGCCGCTAGCTCACGACGAAAAAGTGCAAGACGCTTCACCCCTTCCGGGATCTGCCCTGAATCAGCTCTCAGCCTCCGAGACTGAGCTCGCTGACGACTCCAGCATGGTCAGAGGGCCAGAACGGCGGACTCGCCTCGAACGGTGAGTTTCCGATCAGTTCGGCGTCGTCTCCGTCTGAGCGGGCGGCGCCGCGGCTGAGGATCAGGTCGATCCGGGTCCGCAGTGTCGAAACCGGGTTGTTCAGCGCTCCCGGCGCGAGCGGCGGAGTTTCCGATTCCTGGCAGCACGAGACGCCGGGGCCGAGCAGTTTCTCGTTCCAGCTGTCGCGGAACTTGCCGGGCGCGGTGAGCTGCGCGTAGGAGGTGGTCGTGGAGCCGTCCGCGGCGGAGTTGAAATCGCCAGTGACGACGATCGTCCCACCTTTGCCTGGGCCGGCGAGGAATTCGGTCGCCTGCGTCTGCTGCACGAGCGGTGATTCCTCGGTTTCGAGATGGGTATCGACGAAGCGGAACGGCTGGTGCTTCAGCCTCGCGTCGATGCTGGCCCAGCCGCGGTCGAACGAGAGCGGGCCGACCGGTGATTCTATCGCCTGTTGCGTGGCGTAGCGCCCGCTTTGTGGGTTGCTCCAGCTCAGTCCTGGCGTGTCGTCGTTGACGAGGATCACGTCGCGATCTTCGAGCTGCACGGAGCAGGTGAACTGTTCCGCCACCACGGGGCAGGTTTCTGAGACGAGCGGCGCCGGGCCGATATTCGCGTTATGCGAGATCGACGCCGCCGTGTAGTGCAGCCCCCGGGCTTTGAGGTCGTTTTCCAGAATGGCGAGGAAGTCGTAACCAGCGGGCGGGTTCAAGCCGGCTGTCGTCCACTTCGAGACCTCCTGCAGGCCGATCAGATCCGGTTCTTCTTCTTGGATCTCGTCGGCAATCGCTTCGGCGCGCTGGGGGAAGTTCGTGTACTGCACGGTCGCGTAGATCCGCGCGACTGCTTCGACGAAGGCTTCCGGTGTTGTCGCTTCGAGCGCCGGGTTGAGGCTGGATCCCAGATACATGTTCTGGGTCATGACCGTCAGGTCGCGCTTGCCGTGGCCATGGCCTTTGCCGTGATGGCCGTGATGGTGGCCCCAGCCGTGATGGTGCTGGGCGTGATGAGACCTACCGTGGTGAGCTTGATGGGCTCCCGCGCCGTCAAGCGGCAGCAGGGCAAAGATCAGCGCAGCGGCGATCGCCAGCAGCGTCGCTGGCCGCCGGCTCCACAAATGAAGGTGATTCACATCGGCTCCTCTTCGTTGGCGACCCGCCGCTGATCGGCGGGTCGAGTCGTCGAGGCGCCTCCCCGTCGGGCGCCCACCCCATGTGGCTGCCCGGCATTGCTAAACGCAAACCCACTATAAGCAGAAGCTTGGCATCGTGTGAAAGATCTGCCATACTGCCGCTTAGATTTCTTAGGCAGAACGAACTAGAGCTGGAGGTAGCAAATAGTGGGTAAGACGATCGGAATCGACCTGGGCACGACCAACTCCTGCGTCGCCGTGCTGGAGGGCGGTGAGCCGACCGTCCTCGAGAACGCCGAGGGCGGGCGCACGACGCCGTCCGTCGTCGCCTTCACCGAGTCCGGCGAGCGCCTCGTCGGCACCGTCGCCAAACGCCAGGCGGTGATGAACCCCGAGAACACGATCTTCTCGATCAAGCGCTTCATGGGCCGCAAGGAGGCCGAAGTCAAAGAGGAGGAGACGATCGTCCCCTACAAGGTCGACGCCGGCCCCAACGGCGACGTCCGCGTCGACGTGCGCGGCAAGCAGTACAGCCCGCCGGAGATCAGCGCGATGATCCTGCAGAAGCTGAAGACCGACGCCGAAGCGAAGCTCGGCGAGGCGGTCGACAGCGCCGTGATCACCGTCCCCGCCTACTTCAACGACGACCAGCGCCAGGCGACCAAGGACGCCGGCAAGATCGCCGGGCTCGAGGTCAAGCGGATCATCAACGAGCCGACCGCGGCCTCGCTCGCCTACGGGCTCGACAAAGAGAAAGCCGACCAGACGATCCTCGTCTTCGACCTCGGCGGCGGCACCTTCGACGTCTCGGTGCTCGAAATCGGCGACGGCGTCTTCGAGGTCAAGTCGACCGCCGGCGACAACCACCTCGGCGGCGACAACTGGGACAAAGCGATCGTCGAGTGGCTGGTCGCCGAGTTCAAACGCGACCAGGGCGTCGACCTCGCCGCCGACAAGAACTCGCTGCAGCGCCTCTACGAGGCGGCGGAGAAGGCGAAGATCGAGCTCTCCTCGACCCAGGAGACGCAGATCAACCTGCCCTTCATCACCGCGGTCGAGGGGCAGCCCAAGCACCTCGACCTGAAGCTCACCCGCTCGAAGCTGAACGAGCTGACCGCGGACCTGCTGGAGCGGATCGTCGGCCCGGTCAAACGGGCCCTCGACGACGCCGACGCGGCGATCGACCACGTCGTCCTGGTCGGCGGCATGACCCGGATGCCCGCCGTGCGCGAGCGGGTCAAGGAGCTGACCGGCAAGGACCCGCACCAGGGCGTCAACCCGGATGAGGTCGTCGCCGTCGGCGCCGGCGATCCAGGCCGGCGTGCTGGCCGGCGACGTCAAGGACGTGCTGCTGCTCGACGTCACCCCGCTGACCCTCGGCATCGAGACCAAAGGCGGCGTGATGACGAAGCTGATCGAGCGCAACACGACGATCCCGACCAAGAAGTCGGAGACCTTCTCGACCGCCGACGACAACCAGCCGTCGGTCGAGATCCACGTGCTGCAGGGCGAGCGCGAGATGGCCAGCGGCAACAAGAGCCTGGGCAAGTTCCAGCTCACCGGCATCCCGCCGGCGCCGCGCGGCATGCCGCAGATCGAGGTCACCTTCGACATCGACGCCAACGGGATCATCCACGTCACCGCCAAAGACCTCGGGCACCGGCAAAGAGCAGAAGATCGAGATCAAATCCGGCTCCGGCCTCTCCGACGAGGAAATCCAGGGCATGGTCTCCGACGCCGAGGCGCACGCCGAGGAGGACCGCAAGCAGCGCGAGCTGGCCGAGGCGCGCAACCTCGCCGAGAACGCCGCCTACCAGTCCGAGAAACAGCTCGAGGAGCTGGGCGACAAAGTCGACGCCGGCGACAAGGAGGAGATCGAGGCGGCGATCAAGGACGTGCGCGAGTCGCTCGACTCCGAGAGCGTCGAGGAGATCAACGTCGAAGACCGAGGCGCTGACCGCGGCGATGCCAGAAGGTGTCCGAGCAGATCTACGCGGCGGCGCAGGCCGGAGGCGCGCCGCCGACGGCGACGGCGCCTCCGGCGACGGCGACTCCGCCGACGAGGAGGAGGTCGTCGACGCCGAGGTGGTCGACGAGGGTGACGACAAATGATCGCGTAGTCAGGACGATCAGGGACGAGACGGCCCGGCCCGCGGGTCCTGTCGGTGCAGGGGACCCCCCACCTCCTCCGGTCGCTAAAGCGTCCTCGGGGGCGGGCCCCCCTACGCCGCCACCCGCGGGAGAGGCGTCTGATCAGGTCGAGAGCAGGACCTCGACTGCGTTGCTGGCTGACACCCAGCGCGAGCGGGACGAGTACCTCGAACTCGCCAAGCGGACCAAGGCCGACTTCGAGAACTTTCGCAAGCGGATGGCGGCTGAGGTTCAGGCGGCGTCGGCGTGCGCGGGAAGGCCGAGCTGGCTCGGGAGGTGGTGCCGGTCGCTCGACGATCTCGAGCGGGCGCTTCAGGCTGCGGGGCTCGATCCGGAGGGGGACTCGGAGGACGGGCTGGCGCATGGGGTGCTGCTCGTCTTCAGGAGCCTGCGGGAGGCGCTGAGCCGGAACGGGGTCGAGGCGGTCGACCCGGAGGGGGAGAAGTTCGATCCCGACGCTGCACGAGGCGCTGTCGACGCTGCCGGTCGAGGGGGCCGAGTCCGGGCACGGTCGTCGAGGTGATGCAGAAGGGCTACCGGCTCGGCGAGCAGTTGATCCGGCCGGCCCGCGTGGTGGTGAGCGAGTAGGGCGGTGGCTGACGATCTCTACAAGGTGCTCGGGCGTCTCCGAAGAAGGCGCATCCGACGAGGAGATCAAGAAGGCGCTACCGCAAGCTGGCGCGCAAGTACCACCCTGATCGCAACCCCGACGATCCCGAGGCGCGAGGAGAACTTCAAGGAGATCCAGGGCGCCTACGACACGCTCTCCGACCCCGAGAAGCGCAAGGAGTACGACGCGGGCGGCATGTTCGGCGGCTTCGGCCGGCGGCGCCGGCGGGCCGGCAGCCCGTTCGGCGGCGGCGGCCCGGCGGGCGGCTTCGGCGGCGTCGACCTCGGCGACATCTTCTCCGACTCTTCGGCCGCGGCGGCGGGCGGCGGGCGGGCGCAGGCCCAGCAGGTGCGCGGCCGCGACCTCGAAACCGAGGTCAGCCTCAGCTTCGACCAGGCGGTCAACGGCGCCCAGGTCAGCGTCACCGTGCCGAAGGCCGAGCGCTGCCCGACCTGCCACGGCAGCGGCGCCAAACCGGGCACCAGCCCGGTCACCTGCCCGCGCTGCGAAGGCCGCGGCATCGACGCCCAGAGCCAGGGCTTCTTCTCGATCAGCCAGCCCTGCCCGCAGTGCGGCGGCGCCGGGCCAGATCATCGAGGACCCCTGCCCCACCTGCGGCGGCTCCGGCCTGACCCAGCAGACCAAGCGCTACAAGGTCAACATCCCGGCCGGGGTCAAGGACGGGACGCGGATCCGGCTCGCCGGCAAGGGCGAGGCCGGCCCGCGCGGCGGCCCGCCCGGCGACCTCTTCGTCATCACCCGGGTCGCCGCCTCGCCGGTCTTCAAGCGGCTCGACGGCGGCAACCTCGAGGTGACGGTGCCGATCACGATCGCCGAGGCGCTGCGCGGGGCGACGATCGAGGTGCCGACCCTGGAGGGCACGAAGAAGATCAAGGTCGGCGCCGGCACCAAGCACGGCTCGATCCAGCGGCTGCGCGGCGAGGGCGCGCCGAAGCCGAAGGGCAAGGGCAAGGGCGACATCCGCTACCGGCTCGAGATCGAGATGCCGGAGAAGCTGACCGAGGAGCAGGAGCGAGGCGGCCGAGAAGCTGGCCGAGGCCTTCAACGGCTCCGACCCGCGGGCCGAGCTGCTGCGCAAGGCGGGCAGCCGATGAGCGCGACCGGCGCGGACAGCCGGATCGAAGTCGCGATCGACGACGAGCGGGCGTCTTCATGATCTCGGTCGCCGCCGAGCTCGCCCACATGCACCCGCAGACGCTGCGGATGTACGAGGCGCGCGGGCTGATCGCAGCCGAAGCGCTCGCCGAAGAACACCCGGCTCTACTCGCAGCGCGACGTCGAGCGGCTGCGGCGGATCCAGCAGCTGACCGCCGAAGGCCTGAACCTGGCCGGGGTCGAGAGGGTGCTGGAGCTGGAAGCAGCGAGGCTCGAGAGAACTCGAGGAAGGAGGGGCGCTGATGCAGCCGGATCGCTTCACCGTCAAGTCGCAGGAAGCCGTGGCCGCCGCGCAGGCGCTCGCGCGCCGAGCGCCGCAACTCCGAGGTGACGCCGGCCCACCTGCTGGTCGCGCTGCTGCGGCAGGACGACGGGCTGGTCGTCCCGATCCTGCAGAAGCTCGGCGCTCGACGTCGGCGCCGATCGCGCGCGCGGTCCAGGCGGTCGAGGACGCTGCCGAAGCTGGGCGAGACCGCCGAGGTCCGCGCCCTCCTCGGCCCTCGTCGCGACCCTGCAGCGAGGCCGAGAAGGAGATGGCGAAGCTCGGCGACGAGTACATCTCGACCGAGCACCTCCTGCTGGCGCTGACCGACTCCGGCTCCGGCGTCGCCGACCTCCTCCCCGACCGCGGCTCGCTGGAGAAGGCGGTCGCCGAGGTGCGCGGCCCGCACAAGGTCACCTCGCCCAACCCCGAGGACAGCGTCCAGGCGCTGGAGAAATTCGGCCGCGACCTGACCGCCGAGGCCGAGAGCGGCAAGCTCGACCCGGTGATCGGCCGCGACGAGGAGATCCGCCGCGTGATCCAGGTGCTCTCGCGGCGGACCAAGAACAACCCGGTGCTGATCGGCGACCCCGGCGTCGGCAAGACCGCGATCGTCGAGGGGCTGGCGCAGCGGATCGTCGACGGCGACGTGCCCGAGAGCCTGCGCGACCGGCGCGTGATCGCGCTCGACATCGGCTCGCTGCTGGCCGGCTCCAAATACCGCGGCGAGTTCGAGGAGCGGCTGAAAGCGGTGCTCACCGAGGTCCAGGAGGCGGCAGGGCCAGATCGTCCTCTTCCTCGACGAGCTGCACACGATCGTCGGCGCCGGCGCCGCCGAAGGCGCGGTCGACGCCGCCAACCTGCTGAAGCCGATGCTGGCCCGCGGCGAGCTGCGCGCGGTCGGCGCGACGACGCTCGACGAGTACCGCAAGCACATCGAGAAGGACGCGGCGCTGGAGCGGCGCTTCCAGCCGGTGCTCGTCGGCGAGCCCGACATCAACGACACGATCGCGATCCTGCGCGGGCTCAAGGGGCGCTACGAGGAACACCACGGCGTGCGGATCACCGACTCGGCGATCGTCGCCGCGGCGACCCTCTCGGAGCGCTACATCGCCGACCGCTTCCTGCCCGACAAGGCGATCGACCTGATCGACGAGGCCGCCTCGCGGCTGAAGATCGAGATCGACTCGATGCCGACCGAGATCGACGAGGTCAAGCGGCGCATCCAGCAGCTCGAGATCGAGCGCGAGGCGATGAAGAAGGAGACCGACGAGGCCTCGAAGGCGCGGCTCGAGGCGCTCGAGGCCGACCTCGCCGAGCTGCAACGAGAGCTTCAACGAGATGAACGCCCGCTGGCAGAACGAGAAGGGCGCGATCGACTCGATCAACGAGGCCAAGGCGCGGCTCGAGGAAGCCGGCCGCGAGGCCGAGCGGGCCGAGCGCGAGGCCGACCTCGAGCGCGCCGCGAAGCTGCGCTACGGCGAGATCCCCGAGCTGGAGAAGGCGGTCGCCGAGCAGGAGGCGCGGATCGCCGAGCTGCACGCCGGCGGCGCCTCGATGCTGGCCGACGAGGTGACCGAGGAGGACGTCGCCGAGGTCGTCGCCAAGTGGACCGGGATCCCGGTCAGCCGCCTGATGGAGGGCGAGGTCGAGAAGCTGATCCAGATGGAGGAGCGCCTGCACGACCGGGTGATCGGCCAGGACGAGGCGATCGAGGCCGTCTCCAACGCGCTGCGCCGCTCGCGCGCCGGGCTCTCGGATCCCGAACCGGCCGATCGGCAGCTTCCTCTTCCTCGGCCCGACCGGGGTCGGCAAGACCGAGCTGGCCAAGGCGCTGGCCGAGTTCATGTTCGACTCCGAGCAGGCGATCGTCCGCCTCGACATGTCCGAGTACATGGAGAAGCACACGGTCGCGCGGCTGATCGGCGCGCCGCCCGGCTACGTCGGCTACGAGGAGGGCGGCCAGCTGACCGAGGCGGTGCGGCGCCGGCCCTACGCGGTGGTCCTGCTCGACGAGATCGAGAAGGCCCACCCCGACGTCTTCAACACGCTGCTGCAGATCATGGACGACGGCCGCCTCACCGACGGCCAGGGGCGCACCGTCAGCTTCACCAACACGGTGCTGATCATGACCTCCAACGTCGGCAGCGACCGGATCGTCGGCGACCAGGTCGACGAGAAGATCCGCGAGCAGATCGAAGAGGTGCTGGCGGCGACCTTCAAGCCCGAGTTCCTCAACCGGATCGACGACACGGTGATCTTCCACCGCCTCTCCAAGGCGACATCGGCCGCATCGTCGAGCTCCAGGTCGAGCAGCTGGTCGGCCGCGTCAGCGAGCGCGGCATCGAGGTCGAGCTCGAGCGACGAGGCCCGCGACACTGCTCGGCAACCTCGGCTACGACCCGACCTACGGCGCCCGGCCGCTGAAGCGGGTGATCCAGAAGCAGCTGGTCGACAAACTGGCGCTGAAGATCCTCGAGGGCGAGTTCGCGCGAGGGCGACGCGGTGCGAGGTCGACGCCGCCGATGGCGAGCTCGTCTTCGAGCGCACGGGCGCCAAAGCCTGCCAGCCTGATTGGCACGCCGTAACCCCCGTTCACGAGCGCTGATGGGAACTAAAGCCCATTATTTGGTGTTAAGGGAATGCTTGGAGAATCCGACATAAGCTCTCAGACGCTAACCAATGCCATGCTGGACGCCGACGGATCGATGCCGCTAGCCCCAATCCGCTCTTCGCTTGCCCATGCCGCTTTCGCGGTCGAGGAGCGCGTGCGTCTGGGGCGGCGCCGACGTCTTGCGCGGCATCGTCGAGGTGGTCAAGTGGCCGTTCGAGCGGGCCGTCTGGGCGATCGAGCGCTGTCTTGTCTGGCCGCTCGGAGGAGCGCACCGCGGGACTGGGACCGGCCAGCTGCGCGCGCTCTGGCGTTGGTGTCCTCGCCCTGCTGGCAGCGCGGCGCTGGCGTACTCGGCCTGCTCTGGGCCTCCGGCAGCGGTAGCGGCGGAACCTCCCGCGGCGCCGGAGGCGAACGTCCCGGCCGCCGCTCCGATCGTGCGGCAGGCCACCCCACACGGCGGCGGCGGCAGCGCCGGTGCTGCAAGGAGCAACGCCCGACTTCACCGACGCGCCGGCAGGGCAGCGCCTCGAAGAGCTCGAGCGCCGGTGCGGAAAGCGCCGCCACGAACAGTGGCTCGACCGCCGCAAGTGGTTCGACCGCGGAAGTGGCGAAGTCGGCCGGCTCGAGTGCCGGCGACGCGACAACCAGCGCAGTCACTGTCAAACCCGCTGGACCAGCCGGCGGTCACGGTCGCCCGCGAGTTCGCCGGCGCCTTCGTCCTCTATGAGATCGGCCGCAACGACCTCGCAGGTGGAAACGACCTTCGACGCAACCGCCACCCCGCGAGCTGGCCCACGGCGCTGCTGCAGCGACCGCCGCGGCTGCCGGCCAGCGTCAAGGTGCCGAAGGCGAAGGTGCTCAACGTCGTCGCCGGACCGCACACAGGCGACACCTACACGCTGAGCGTCTCGCTGCTGCGCGTCGGCGTCACCAGCGAGCTGCGGCTCGAGATGCAGCGCAAGCCGAAAGACCGGCGCTGGCAAGTCACGGACGTCGCTCGGCTGATGAGGTCGGCTGCGCAAGCATCCGCTCGGCCGTCGCGGCGATCGGCGGCCGGCGCTGACCGCCGCCGCGGCAGGCGCCGAGCGCCGCCGGCGACGACCGCGCCGGCCCCGGCGGCGACCACGATCGCGCCGACGCTGGAGCACGAACGACAACGCTCGGCCCCGCCGAACAGGCACCACGCCGGCAGCGCCGACGCCGAGCCGGCGGCACCGCGGTCGAAGCCGCCGGCGTGACAGAACAGGCCGAACCAACGCCGAAGCGGCGCCGAGAGAACTGAAGCCGCGAACGGCCGGCGGCCGGAGCCGCGCCGCCCACCCCCTCCGAAGCCTTCGAAGTCCCCTCGATCCCGAGCTCCAGCTGCGCCGCCGCCGGCGTGCCGCCGGTCCTGATCCCGATCTACCAGCGCGCCGCCGCCGCCTACGGGCTCGGCCCCCAGGGGCCCGCGGTGCTGGCCGGGATCAACGAGATCGAGACCGCCTTCGGCACCAACCTCAACGCCTCCTCGGCCGGCGCGATGGGCTGGATGCAGTTCATGCCCTCGACCTGGGAAACCTACGGAGTCGACGCCAACGGCGACGGGGTCGCGCGATCCCTACAACCCCGAAGACGCGATCTTCGCCGCGGCCCGCTACCTCAGCGCCGCCGGCATGCCGGCCGACACCTACGACGCGATCTTCTCCTACAACCACGCCGACTGGTACGTCGCCGAGGTGCTCGCCAACGCCGCCTGCTACGCCGGCGACGTCGGCGGCTCGGCGCCGGCGGCGGCTTCGCCCTCACCCCGCAGCATGCAGGTGCTCGACTGCACAGCCGGCGCCGACCTGGCGGGACGCAGATCCCCGCCGACTACCTGGACGCCTTCGAGAACGCGGCCGCCCGCTACGAACTCGGCGACAGCGCGGCGTCTGGGCCCTGGCCGCGGTCGCCCGGCTCGAGTCGAACTTCGGCCGCGGCATGGGCACCAAGCAGATGCGACGAACGCGGCCCGCTCGGGCTCGACCCGAGCGAGTGGAGCACAGTACGCGGTCGACGGCGACGAAGACGGCCACATCCGCCACGCCGACACCGCCGACTCGGCGGCGACCCTGGCCCGGCTGATCTGGTCGCGGGCAGCCTCCGCGCCGGGATCTTCACCCACAACCAGGCCGACTGGTACGTGCAGGCGGTGCTCGGCGACGCCGAAGCAGCTCGAAGGCGACTGCAAGACCAGCTACGTCGACTGGCGGGTCGCCCCGCTCGCCTCGGCTTCGAAACGCCGGGGCCGAGCGCGGTGCTGGACCAACGGCTTTGCCAGCGCTCCGGAAGACGCACCGGCCGCCGTCAAGGCAGCGATCGCCGCCGCCAACTCGATCGCCACCACCCCCTACATCTGGGGCGGTGGCCACGGCAGCTGGTACGCGTCCGGTTACGACTGCTCGGGCGCCGTCAGCTTCGCCCTCTACGGCGCCGGACTGCTCGACACCCCCCTCACCTCGGGTTCGCTGGAGAGCTATGGCGAACCGGGGCCGCGGGCGCTGGATCACGATCTACGCGAGCGCGACCCACGCTTATGCGGAGATCGCCGGGCTGCGTTGGGACACAGTCGGCGATGCGCAGGGAACCGGGCCGCGCTGGCACCCTGAGCCTCCTTATCCGAAGGCTTCGTCGTGCGTCATCCGGCTGGGTACTGAGCCTTCGGTCGCGACGACTCACGGAGCGTCGGGGGTCCCTCCCCAGGCCGCTTCGCGGCGAGTTCCTGGGGAGGGACCCCCGACGCTCCTTGGGCCGGGTAACGTAGGGGCAGAGTCCCCATCGAGAGGAGAGTCCGATGCCTACCTACGTGATGCTCACCAACCTGACCGCCGAGGGTGTGCGGACGCTGAAGAACAACCCTGGCCGGGTTGCCGAGGTGAACAAAGAGGTCGAGCAGATCGGCGCCAAGGTCATCGCCCAGTACGCGACGCTCGGCCAGTACGACTTCGTCACGATCGTCGAGGCGCCCGACGAGAAGACGATGGCCAAGGTCTCGGTCGAGCTCGGCTCGCGCGGGACGATGACGAGCCAGACGCTGGCGGCGATGTCGGCCGACGATCTGGCCGGCTCGCTCTAGGCAGGGCAAGCGCTTGAAGGTCCTCGTCAGTCGGCGGCGGCGGGCGCGAGCACGCGATCGTGCGGGCGCTGGCTCGCTCGGCTCACGCGCCTGAGCTGCTCTGCGCGCCGGGCAACGCCGGGCATCGCCGCCGATGCCGAGTGCCTGCCCGAGATCGGCGCCGAGGACGTCGAGGCGATCGTCGCGGCGGCCGCGCGAGCGCCGCGTCGACCTGGTCGTCGTCGGGCCCGAGGCGGCGCTGGTCGCCGGGGTCGTCGACGCGCTCGAGGAGGCCGGGGTCCCGGCCTTCGGGCCGAGCGCGCGCGGCCGCCGAGCTGGAGGGCTCGAAGGCCTTCGCCAAGGAGCTGATGCGCGAGGCCGGGGTGCCGACCGCCGCGCACGTGCTGCTGCGCAGCCGCGAGGAGGCGCTGCCGAGCAGCTCGCCGCGCGCCTCCTACCCGGCGGTGCTGAAGGCCGACGGCCTGGCCGCGGGCAAGGGCGTGATCATCTGCGCCGAGCGAGGCCGAGGCGCGCGACGCGGCCGAGGTCTTCTTCACCGAGCGGCGCTTCGGCGAGACGGCCGTCGTCCTCGAGGAGTTCCTCGAGGGCGAGGAGCTCTCGCTGCTGGCGCTCTGCGACGGCGAGAACGTGGTGCCGCTGGCGCCGGCCCAGGACTACAAGCGGATCTTCGACGGCGACGAGGGGCCGAACACCGGCGGCATGGGCAGCTACTCGCCGGTGCCCGGCTTCGGCGCCGGCCGAGGTCGAGGAGATCGTCGACGCCGTCCACCGCCCGATCGTGGCGGCGATGGCGCGGCGCGGGCGGCCCTTCCACGGCGTCCTCTACGCCGGCCTGATGATCGGCGCCGACGGGCCCAAGGTGCTCGAGTTCAACACCCGCTTCGGCGACCCCGAGACGCAGGCGGTGCTGCCGCGGCTGCGCTCCGACCTGGTCGACCTCTGCCTCGCCGCGCGCGAGCCCGGCGGCCTGGCCGGAGCCGAGGCGGAGTTCGCCGAAGACTGGGCGGTGACCGTGGTTCTCGCCTCGGCCGGCTATCCCGCAGTCCTCCTCCAAGGGCGACGTGATCAGCGGCCTCGAGGCGGCCGCCGAGCTGGCCGAGGTCACCCACGCCGGCACCGCCGAGCGCGACGGAGAGATCGTCACCGCCGGCGGCCGGGTGCTCAACGTGACCGGCCTCGGGCCCGACGCCGGCCGCGGCCCGCGATCGTGCGTACGATGCCGCCGGGCCGGATCTCGTTCGACGGGAATGCAGATGCGCACCGACATCGCCGCCCGCGCGGTCGAGCGCGTCCCCAGCTAGCCAGTCACAGGAGAGGAAGAGATGAGCGAGATCTCAGAGGAGCCCCAGCCCACCGGAGGCGAAGCCGACGAGCCGCAGGTCGGCGAGGCGCTGACGATGCCGGCGGTCGAGGAGGCCTTCGAGGAAATCGACGTCGACGAGCCGCTGGTCGGGATCATCATGGGCTCGAAGAACGACAAGCCGAAGATGCAGCCGGCCGGCGCAGCCCTGCACGACGCCGGGCATCCGCTACGAGGTGCGGGTGATGAGCGCCCACCGCGATCCCGAGATGGTGCGCGAGTACTGCACCAACGCGAGGATGCGGGGCCTGAAGGTGATCATCGCCGGGGCCGGCATGTCGGCCGCGCTGCCGGGCGTCGCCGCCGCCCACACCGACCTGCCGGTGATCGGCGTGCCGATCCTCGGCAAGAGCCTCGGCGGCCTCGACGCGCTGCTCTCCGCCGTGCAGATGCCGCCCGGGATCCCGGTCGCCTGCGTCGCGATCGACGGCGCCAAAAACGCCGGGCGTCCTCGCCGCGCGGATCATCAACGCTGCCCGGGTGATGCCGTGATCCCGCTACACCCGCCCCGAGATCGGCGCCGTCTGGTCGCCCGCAGCGCGAAGATGGAGTGCTGGCTCGAGGTCGAGCTGGCGGCGACCGAGGCCTGGGCCGAGGAGGGCGTCGGTGCCGCGCGAGGCGGCCGAGGCGGCGCGGGCGAACGCCGCCTTCACGGTCGAGGCGGTCGACGAGCGCGAGAAGGTCACCGACCACGACGTCGCCGCCTTCGTCGACGTCGTCGCCGCCTCGGTCGGCGAGCACGGGCGCTGGATCCACTACGGGCTGACCTCCTCCGACGTGCTCGACACGGCGCTGGCGCTGCAGCTGCGCGAGGCCGGCGAGATCGTCGCTCGCCGGCGCCCGCGCCTACCGCGACGCCCTGATCGAGCGGGCGCTCGAGCATCGCGACACGCTCTGCGTCGGCCGCACCCACGGCGTCCACGCCGAGCCGACCACCTTCGGCCTGCGCCTCGCCGGCTTCGCCTTCGAGGCCGACCGCAACCTCGCCCGGCTCGACCGACGCCTTCGAGCAGCTCGCCTTCGGCAAGCTCTCCGGCGCGGTCGGCACCTACGCCTCGGTCCCGCCCGCGGTCGAGGCGCGGGTGATGGAGCGGCTCGGCCTGCGGCGCGAGGACGTCGCCACCCAGGTCGATCCCGCGCGACCGCCACGCCGTGCTGACCTCGCGCGATCGCGATCGCCGGCGCCGGCCTCGAGCGCTTCGCGACCGAGGTCCGCAACCTGCAGCGGACCGAGGTGCGCGAGGTCGAGGAGCCGTTCGCGCGCCGGCCAGAAGGGCTCCTCGGCGATGCCGCACAAGCGCAACCCGATCCGCACCGAGCGGATCACCGGCCTCGCCCGGGTCCTGCGCGGCTACGCCCAGGCCGGGCTCGAGAACGTCGCCCTCTGGCACGAGCGCGACATCTCCCACTCCGGCGCCGAGCGGGTGATCCTGCCCGACGCGACGATCGGCCTCGACTACATGCAGGACCTGGCGACCGGGTCGCCGCGGGATGACGGTCCGCAGCCGACCGCATGCGCGAGAACCTCGAGCCTCACCCACGGCGCCCTCTTCAGCCAGCGCGCCCTGACCGCCCTGGTCGAGTCCGGGCATGACCCGCGACGACGCCTACCGCGTCGTCCAGGAGAACGCCCAGCGCGCCTGGGACACCGGCACCGAGTTCCGCGAGCTGCTCGCCGACGGCGGCGCCCGAGCTCGACCTCGACGCCGTCTTCGACTACGGCGCCTACCTCACCCACCTGCCCGAGATCTTCGAGCGGCTCGAAGCGCTGCAGGCTTAGCCGGGTCGTGACCGAGCATGGCGACTCGGCTGAGGCTGACGTCGTGATCGTCGGCGCCGGGCTTGCCGGGCTCGTCGCCGCCCGCCGGCTCCTAGCCGCCGGGATCGAGCCGATCGTGGTCGAGGCTCGCGACCGGGTCGGCGGCCGGCTGCTCAACGAGGAGATCGGCGGCGGCAAGGTGGTCGAGGTCGGCGGCCAGTGGATCGGCCCGACCCAAGAGCGGATCGCGGCGCTCGCCGCCGAGCTCGGCGTCGACACCTTTCCGACCCACGACGCGGGGCGGCACCTGATCGAGATCGCCGGGAAGCTGGCCTCCTACTCGGGCCCGATCACCGACGCCAGCCCGCGCCTGGTTCGCGACCTCTCGCGGGCGATCTCACCGCTGGCGCTGATCGACTTCGAACAGGCACGCGCCCGGCTCGACCGGATGGCGCGCAGCGTGCCGCTGGAGGAGCCGTGGTTGGCGGCGAAGGCGCTCGATTGGGACGGACAGACCTTCGCCACCTGGGTCCGCCGCAACACCCGCACCGCCGCCGCCCGCACGCTCTTCGAGCTGCGCCACCGAGGCGGTCTGGGCGGCCGAGCCCAGCGACGTCTCGCTCCTTCACGTCCTCTTCTACACGCGCTCCGGCAGCGGCTTCAACACGCTGCTCGGCACCGACGGCGGCGCCCAGCAGGATCGCTTCCACGGCGGCTCGCAGCGCCTCGCGCTGCTGATGGCCGAGCAGCTGGGCGCGGGACGGGTGCGCCTGGCGGCGCCGGTGCGGCGGATCGAGCACGGGCCCGGTGGCGTCGTCCTGCACGCCGACGGCGCCGGATGGCGAGCCTGGCGGGCTGACCGTGCGCGCCCGCCGCGCGATCGTCGCCGTGCCGCCGACCCTGGCCGGGCGGATCGCCTACGACCCGCCGCTGCCCGCTCGGCGCGACCAGCTGACCCAGCGCATGCCGCAGGGCACGGTGATCAAGACGATGGCGATCTACGAGCGGCCCTTCTGGCGCGAGGAAGGCCTCTCGGGACAGGCGGCCAGCGACGGCGGCTCGGCCCGCGTCGTCTTCGACAACTCGCCGCCCGACGGCAGCCCCGGCGTCCTGCTCGGCTTCCTCGAGGGCCGGCTGGCCCGCCAGTGGGGCGCTCGGCCCGCGGCCGAGCGGCGCGAGGCGATCCTCGCCGGCCACGCCCGCCTCTTCGGCGAGCGGGCAGCGCGGCCGCAGCGCTTCATCGAGCGCGTCTGGGCGGAGGAGGAGTGGACGCGCGGCTGCTACGGCTGCCTGATGACGACCGGCGGCTGGACCGAATACGGCCGCGCCCTGCGCGCACCGATCGGGCCGCTGCACTGGGCCGGCGCCGAGACGGCGACCGTGTGGAACGGCTACATGGACGGCGCCGTGCAGTCCGGCGAGCGCAGCGCCGACCGAGGTGCTGGCGCGCGCTCTCGGCCTGCGGTAGGCTGTCCGCCGTGATCCTCTACACCTGTGGACAGAAGACGACCGGGCCGGCCTTCGCGCATCCGTGCGCGAAGGCGGGCAAGGCGCTCGACGCGGCCGGCTACGACTACGAGCTGAAGATCGTCGGCGGCTACCGGCTGATGCCCTGGACCTGGGGCAGCCGCGACGAGGACCGGGCCGAGGTCAAGAAGCTGAGCGGCACCAACGAGGTGCCGATCCTCGTCCTCGACGACGGCGAGGTGATCTCCGGCTCGGGCACGATCGCCGCGCTGGGCGCAGGAGCACCCGCTCGCCCGCGCGGCGGCGAAGAGCTAGCCGGCTCTAGGCGGCGACCAGGTCGCGCTCGCGCGCCGGGTGGCGGGCGGTGACGACGACCGGGGTGCCGTCGCGCGGCGAGAGGGTGATGTTGCGGCGGCCGATCTTCTCCGGCGCCGGGCTGGCCTTGTGCAGCTCGCAGCGGGTCAGCACCTCGCGCAGGACGATCCGCATCTCGAACTCGGCGAAGGCGGCGCCGATGCAGCGGCGGATGCCGCCGCCGAAGGGGATCCAGGCGTAGGTGTCGGGGCCGTCGTCGAGGAAGCGCTCGGGCCGGAAGGCGAAGGGCTCGGGGTAGACGTCGGCGCGGGTGTGGGTGAGCCAGATCGCCGGGGTGACGTCGGTGCCGGCGGGCAGGTGCAGGTCGTCGGTCGACGAGGTCCTCGCTGAGGCGGCGGCCGGCGAGCGGCACCACCGGGCGCAGGCGCAGCGACTCGGTGATCGTCGCCCGCAGGTAGTCGTCCTCGCCCGCCTCGAGCGAGTCGCGCAGGCGCCGCAGCGCGCTCGCGGTGGCGCAGCAGCAGGTCGAAGGTCCAGGCCAGCGCCGTCGCCGTCGTCTCGTGGCCGGCGAGCAGCAGGGTCATCAGCTGGTCGCGCAGGTCGGTGTCGCTCATCTCGCCGCCGTCCTCGAAGTCGGCCAGCATCAGCAGCGAGAGGATGTCGTCGCGCTCCTCGAGGTCGCCGCTGGCGCGGTGCTCGGCGATCTCGGCGTAGAGCAGCTCGTCGACCTCGCTTCAGCTGCTTCTCGAAGCTTGGCCCAGGGCGCCGCCGCCGCCGAAGCGGCGCGTAGCGAGGCCGATCAGCTGGGCGACGCGGCGAGGCGGTCTCGCTCCAGCACCGTGGGCAGGACCGCGCGCAGGCGCTCGCAGCCGCGGGCCCGTCGGCGACGCCGAAGACGACCCGCAGGATCACCTCGAGGGTGATCGCCTGCATCCGCGGGTGGATCGGGAACTCCTCGCCGAGCGGCCAGGAGTCGATCTCGGCGGTCGACGATCTCGTCGACCACCGGCTCGTAGGAGCGCATCCGCTCGCCGTGGAAGGACGGCAGCATCAGCTTGCGGTGGGCCAGGTGGTCGGCGCCTTCGAGCAGCAGCAGCGAGCGCGAGCCGAGGATCGGTTCGAGGATGATGTTGCGGCCCGGCGGCAGGCCGTGCGCGCGCTCCATGTAGAGCGCCTTGATCGCGGCCGGGTCGGAGATCAGCACCATCGGCCGCTCGAAGCCGAGGAAGTTGACGCTGAAGGCGTCGCCGTACTTCTCGCGGCACTCCTGCATGAAGGGCAGCGGGCCGGAAGCGTCCAGCGCAGCGTCTGCACGCAGCGGGCTGATCGCGCGGTTCGGGCGGCAGCGTCACGCGCGCAAGGATCGCAGAGTGGCGCGCAGCCAGGTGAGTCCCGCTCCGCCGGATGGTTAGCATCGACTCCATGCCGTCCCTCGCCGATCTGAAGCTCCACTCCTCGGGCAAGGTCCGCGAGATCTACGAGTGGGAGGACGACCTGCTGATGGTCGCCTCCGACCGGATCTCGATCTACGACGTGGTGATGCCGACGCCGATCACCGACAAGGGCAAGGTGCTCAACCGGATGTCGGAATTCTGGTTCGAGCTGACCGGCGACATCGTCCCCAACCACTTCCTCTCCGACGACGTGCCGGAAGAGGTCGCCGAACGGGCGATGCGGGTGCGGCGGCTGGAGATGTACCCGGTCGAGTGCGTCGTCCGCGGCTACCTCTCCGGCTCGGGCTGGAAGGAATACAAGGAGGGCGGCGCCGTCTGCGGGATCGAGCTGCCGCCGAACCTGCTCGAGTCCGACAAGCTGCCGGAGCCGATCTTCACCCCGGCGACCAAGGCCGAGATCGGCGACCACGACGAGAACGTCGACTTCGAGCGCGCCGCCGAGATCGTCGGCGACCGGGCGCTGATGGAGGAGCTGCGGCGGATCTCGATCGAGGTCTACCAGCGCGGCGCCGAGCACGCGGCCGAGCGCGGGATCATCCTCGCCGACACCAAGTTCGAGTTCGGCCGCCACGCCGGCGCCGAGATCGTCCTCGGCGACGAGGTGCTGACCCCGGACTCCTCGCGCTTCTGGCCGGCCGACCGCTACGAGCCCGGCGCGACGCCGCCCTCCTTCGACAAGCAGTACGTGCGCGACTGGGCGAGCGAGCAGGGCTGGGACAAGACCCCGCCGGCGCCCGAGCTGCCGCCCGACGTGGTCGAGCAGACGCGCGGCCAAGTACGTCGAGGCCTACGAGCGGATCACGGAGCGCAGCTTCTAGTGGCGCGGGCGCGGGTCCTGATCCGCCCCAAGGAGGGGATCCTCGACCCGCAGGGCAAGGCGGTCGAGCGGGCGCTGCCGGCGCTCGGCTTCGAGGGCATCGAGCACGTCCACGTCGGCCGCATGGTCGAGCTCGAGGCCGAGGACCCGGAGCGGCTCGGCGGAGCTCTGCGAGAAGCTGCTCGCCAACCCGCTGATCGAGGACTACGAGATCGCAGACGCCTGTGATCTGGGGGGTGCTTCAGTTCCCCGGTTCCTGCGACGAGCGGGACGCGCTGCACGCCTGCGAGCTGCGGCGGCGAGGCGCGGCTGATCTGGCACGAAGAGCGCGACCTCGGCGGCGTCGACGCGGTCGTCGTCCCCGGCGGCTTCTCCTACGGCGACTACCTGCGGGCCGGCGCGATCGCCCGCTTCTCGCCGGCGATGGAGGCGGTCGCCGAGTTCGCCGCCGACGGGCGGCCCGGTGCTGGGCATCTGCAACGGCTTCCAGGTCCTCTGCGAGGCGGGCCTGCTCCCCGGCGCCCTGCTCCTCAACGAGAGCCTGCGCTTCGTCTGCCGCCAGGTCGACCTGGTCGAGGACCGATGAGCCTCGACCCGCGAGGGTCGATCGATCGACGCGCTCTCGATCCCGGTCAAGCACGGGGAAGGGCGGTACTGCGCGCCGGAGGAGGTGCTCGACGAGCTCGAGGCGAACGGGCAGGTCGCCTACCGCTACGCGCCGGGGCAGAACCCGAACGGGTCGGCGCGGGACATCGCCGGGGTGCGCAACGAGGCCGGCAACGTGCTCGGCCTGATGCCGCACCCCGAGCACGCGGTCGACCCGCTGACCGGATCGACCGACGGGCTGCGGGTCTTCGAGGCCGTCGCCGCGGCGGGGGCGTGAGCGTGAGCGGTCGAGACCGCCAAACACCGCGAGCTCGGCCTGACCGACTCCGAGTTCGAGCTGATCGTCGAGAAGCTCGGGCCGCGAGCCCAACGACGTCGAGCTGGCGATGTTCAGCCTGCTCTGGTCCGAGCACTGCGCCTACAAGCACTCGCGCAAGCTGCTGCGGCGGCTGCCGACCGAGGGCGAGCGGGTGGTGATGGGGCCGGGCGAGAACGCCGGCGCCGTCGACGTCGGCAACGGCTACGCGATCGCCTTCAAGGTCGAGTCCCACAACCACCCGAGCGCGGTCGAGCCCTTCCAGGGCGCGGCGACCGGGGTCGGCGGCATCCTCCGCGACGTCTTCGCGATCGGCGCGCGGCCGATCGCGATCCTCGACTGCCTGCGCTTCGGCGAGCTCGACTCGGTGCGCTCGCGCCACCTGCTCGACGGCGCCGTGCGCGGGATCGGCCACTACGGCAACTCGATCGGCGTCGCCAACGTCGGCGGCGAGATCTACTTCGAGGAGCCCTACGAGCACAACTGCCTGGTCAACGCGATGTGCGTCGGGCATCGCCAAGCAGCGAGGACATGGTCCGCGCCGCCGCCGCCGGGGTCGGCAACGCGGTCGTGCTGATGGGCGCCTCGACCGGGCGCGACGGGATCGGCGGCGCCTCGGTGCTCGCCTCGGCCGAGCTCGGCGAGGGCGACGAGGCGAAGCGCCCGACGGTGCAGATCGGCGACCCCTTCGAGGAGTCGAAGGTGCTCGAGTGCTGCCTCGAGCTGCTCGAGAAGGGGCTGCTGGTCTCGCTGCAGGACCTCGGCGCCGCCGGGCTGACCTCCTCGGCCGGCGAGATGGCCTCGGCCGGCGGGGTCGGGATCGACCTCGACGTCGCCCGGGTGCCGCTGCGCGAGGCCGACATGGAGCCCTTCGAGATCATGGTCTCCGAGTCGCAGGAGCGGATGCTCGCCGTGGTCGAGCCGGCGCAGGGTGGCCGAGGTGCTCGCGGTCTGCGAGAAATGGCAGACCGGCGTCGGCCGAGATCGGCGTCGTCACCGACACCGGCCAGGTGCGGATCCTGCGCGACGGCGAGGTCGTCGGCGAGATGCCGGTCGAGGCCCTGGTCGACGGCTGCCCGCTCTACGACCTCGAGCCGGCCGAGCCGGAGGGCTGGATCTACGGCAACCGGGCGACGCTCGCCGCCGGCGCCTCCAGCCGAGGAGACGCTGCTGGCGCTGCTCGCCTCCCCCAGCATCGCCTCCAAGCGCTGGGCCTTCGAGCAGTACGACTCGGTGGTCGGCTCGCGCACGGTGCGCCGGCCCGAGTCGGCCGACGCCGCCGTCCTGCAGCTGCCCGAGGCCGGCAACGCGATCGCGGTCTCGATCGACGGCAACGGCCGCCGCGTCGCCTGCGACCCCTACGCGGGCACGATCGAGGCGGTGCTCGAGTGCGCCCAGAACCTCGCCTGCGTCGGCGCCGAGCCGCTCGGCCTGACCAACTGCCTCAACTTCGGCAACCCCGAGAAGCCGGCCCCGGCCTGGCAGCTCGACCGGCGGTCAGCGGCCTCGCCGAGGCCTGCGAGGCGCTCGGCGTGCCGGTCGTCGGCGGCAACGTCTCGCTCTACAACGAGGGGCCGGAAGGCCCGATCTACCCGACCCCGGTGGTCGGCATGGTCGGCGAGCTGCCCGACCCGGCCACGGCGTCGCCGGCAGCGCCTTCGTCGCGCGAGGGCGACGCGATCGCCCTGCTCGGCCCCTTCGCCCCCACGCCTGGCCGGCTCGGAGCTGGCGAAGCTGCGCGGCGAGCTCGACGTCGGGCCTGCCGCAGCCCGACATCGCCGCGGTGGCCGCCGCCTGCGCGACGGTCCGCGACGCGGTCCGCGCCGGCCAGCTCGCCTCCGCCCACGACATCAGCGACGGCGGCCTCGCCTGCGCCCTGGCCGAGTCCGCGATCGGCGGCGGGCTCGGCTGCCGGGTCGACCTGCAGCCGCTGCGCGAACGCGGCTGCTCGCCCGAGGAGGCCCTCTTCGGCGAGGGCTCCGGCGGCTTCCTGCTCAGCGGCGAGCGCGCGGCGCTGGAGGCGCTCGGCGCGACGCTGATCGGCGAGGTCGGCGGCAGCACGATCGAGATCGCCGCCGGCGACCGCAGCCTCACCGTCGGCCTCGGCACGGCCGAGAGCGCCTGGCGCTCGCTGACGGCTCGCAGGCCGAGCACGACGGCGCCTGAGACAGCGCGGCGATAGCCGAGAAGAGGTAGGCGTCGTCGGAGACGTCGAGGCCGCTTGCAGGGTCGCCGGTTCGCCGACGATCGCGACCAGGATCGCGGTGCCGAGCACGGCGCCGACCTGGCGGAAGGCGGCGTTGACGGCGCTGGCGGTGGCGAAGCGGTCGTCGGCGATGTCGCGGACCGAGGCGGCGCCGAGGGTCGGGAAGGCGAGGCCGATGCCGATGCCGGTGAGGCAGGCGCCGGGCAGCCAGAGGCCGAGCCAGTCCGGGCTCGGCGCCGGCCGAGCGCAGGACCATCACGCCGGCGGCGAAGAAGAGTGTGCCGGGGACGATCACGGCGCGGTGGCCGAAGCGATCGGCGAGCTTGCCGGCGGGGCCGGCGACGATCGTCGAGAGCGTCGGCCCGGGCAGGGTCGGCGGCGCCGGCCTGGAGCACGGTGTAGCCCCAGATCGAGGTGAGGAAGAGGACGTTGCCGAGGATCAGCGAGAAGAAGGCGGCGGCGAAGAGCAGCGTGCCGAGGTTGCCGATGCGGAAGGAGCGGTGGCGAAGAGCGCCGGCTCGACGATCGGGCGCGGGTGGCTGCGGCTGCGCCAGATCGACGCCGCCGAGCAGAAGCGCAGAAGCGGCGAAGCAGCCGAGCGTCGCGGCCGCGGTCCAGCCCCAGTCGTTGCCCTCGACGATCGCCAGCGTGACCAGCGCCAGGCCGAGCGCCAGCATCGCCGCGCCGGGCAGGTCGGGCAGGCGACTGTCGGCTGCGGGCGCTCGCGCAGGGCCGTACGCCGGCGAGGACCACGGCGGCGCCGAGCGGCAGGTTGACGAGGAAGACGAGGCGCCAGTCGGAGAGCTCGACCAGGGCGCCGCCGAGGGTCGGCCCGACCGCCGCCGCCGCCGCAGCCGCCGCGCCCCAGATGCCCGACGCCGGCGGCGCGGCGCTCGGCCGGGAAGGCGTCGAGGACGATCGCCAGCGAGGTCGGCGCGATCATCGCCGCGCCGATGCCCTGGATGACGCGGAAGGCGATCAGCAACGCCGAGCGAGGGAGCCAGCCGCGCAGAGCAGGCTGGCGGCGGTGAAGCCGGCGACGCCGAGCAGGAAGATCCGCTTGTGGCCGAAGCGGTCGGCGAGCCCGCCGGCCGGCACCAGCAGCGCCGCGATGACGACGAAGTAGCCGTCGAGCACCCAGGAGAGCGCGTCCCGCCCCGAACCCGCGAAGGAGGCCGAGATGTCCGGGAAGGCGATGTTGACGATCGTCGCGTCGAGGAAGGCGAGGAAGGCGCCGGCGCAGGCGATCGCCACGACCCGCTTTATGACCACGGTCATACATCGCGCGCGGACTATAGACTATGTCCGTGGGCATAGCGCGGATCGCCGATGGGGAGCCGAAGGAGCGCAAGCGCCGCGACGGCCGCGCGCTGCTGCTCAACGGCGCCCGCCAGCTGCTCGCCGAGAAGGGCTACGCCGGGATGGAGCTGCGCGACGTCGCCGAGCGCGGCAAGCGCGCCGCGCGGCTCGATCTACCACCACTTCCCCGGCGGCAAGGCGCAGCTCGCCCGCGAGGCCGCCGAGCTCGAAGGGACGACGATCCGCGACCTGATCGAACGCTCGCTGGAGGAGCGCGGCCTGAAGCAGACGCTCGACGATCTTCGGCGACGATCTTCCGCCGCCGCGTCGCCGACCACCCGGAGCGGATCGGCTGCCCGGTCGCCGCCGCCGCCCTGGCGCGGCCCGAGGACCCCGAGCTGGCCGCCGTCGCGACCGCCGCCTTCCAGAGCTGGGAACGGCCGATCGCCGCGGCGCTGCGCGACGAAGGCGTCGACGCCGGGCGACGCCGAGGCCTTCGCCGGCCTCGTCGTCTCGACCGTCGAGGGCGCCCTGCTGCGCGCCCGCGCCGCCGGCAGCCAGGCGCCGCTCGACTCGGCGATCGGTGGCCTCGGGCAGGCGCTGGACGGGCTGCTCGAGGGCTCGCCGGCGTCGCCTTAGACGTCTAACCTTCGCCCGGTCGTCGTCTAACCAGGAGGAAGCGGATGCGCTCGCTGCGCGCAGTTGCCCTAGTCGGAGCGGTCCTAGCCATAGCGCTGATCGGTGCGCCCGCGGCGACGGCGGCGACTGAAGCCGGCGACGAGTGCGTCGGCAACCTCGCCGGAGGTCCGTACACGCTGGTCCCAGAGGCGCACGCCTCTGGTGGCGCGCTGCCCTTGGCGGCGCCAACCGGCGGCGTCGTCACCGCGTGGAAGGTCAACTCCGGGCTGACGGCAACCGTTCCCGAGTTCATGGGCGCCTTCCGGCCGACCGGCAAAGCCGGCACGTTCGAAGTGATTGGCGAGAGCAACCAAGAGGACGTCAAGCAGGGTCTCAACGTCTTCCCGACGAGGATCCCGGTCCACGCGGGAGACAGGTTCGGTCCCGTCCCGGTTGGCGAAGAAAGTCCGGTCTACTGCAGCACCGGGGACACCGGCGATGGGGCCTGGTCCTTCCGAGGCAGCGTCGGCGTCGGCTCGGTCCACACCTACGCCGCGGGCGTCACAACCCGTGTGCCCCTGATCGCCGTAATCGAGCCCGACCGCGATGGTGACGGCTATGGCGACGAGACCCAGGACGGCTGCCCGCAGAGCGCCGCCTATCAGGGACCGTGCCCGACGATCACGCTCGACGCCTTCCCGATCGTGCTCAAGCGCTCGATTCTCGTTCTCGTCGGCGCCAGCGAAGCCAGCTGGGTCCACGTCTTCGGCCAGGTCGGCTGGCGGCCGCGCCACAAAGGTGGAGCCCTGGCTTCGAAGACGCCGAAGAAGCCCGGCGACCACCTCAGCACGGGCGTGATCGTCGGCCTCAGCGGCGGCACCACGATGACGAAACCCGGCGAAGTGACTCCGTACAACGTCAAGCTGCCCAAATCGGTAATCCGCCACCTCGACCAGATCTCGCCGAAACAGGTGGTGAAGGGAACGATTACGGCGCAGACCACCGACCTCGCCGGCCGGGTGACGGAACACACGATCACGATCCGGCTCCACGGCCGCGGCCCGGCCCACTCCGCCGGGACCTCTTAGCCGGAACGGCCGCAAATCGCGAGCTTTCTGCCGCGGCTTACCGGCCGCCCGCCGTTGCTACCCTGCCGGGGTAGGCAGTCCGCCTGCGCGTCACGTCCTCTCCAACCGCGAGGAAAGCGCGCTCTTGACTCCGCCCGAGCGGCTCTCGACCGACCGCGATGGCCCGCGCGACGAATGCGGCGTCTTCGGCGTATACGCACCCGGGCACGACGTCGCCCGCCTCGCCTACTTCAGCCTCTACGCGCTGCAGCACCGCGGCCAGGAGTCGGCCGGGATCGCCACCTGCGAGGGCGGCCACATCACCACGATGCGCGACTCCGGCCTCGTCTCCCAGGTCTTCGACGAGGAGAAGCTGAAGGCGCTGGAGGGCGACATGGCGATCGGCCACGTGCGCTACTCGACCACCGGCGGCGGCTCCTGGGAGAACGCGCAGCCGGTCTGGCGCGACGACGGCCGCGAGCTGGCGCTCGCCCACAACGGCAACCTGACCAACGCGGTCGAGCTCTGGGGCGAGCTGAAGGAGCGCGGGATCGCCTTCCGCGGCACCTCCGACTCGGAGATCATCGCCGCGCTGCTCTCCTCCCACGACGGCAAGCTGATCGAGGACGCGGTCGCCGACGTGATGCCGCGGCTCGAGGGCGCCTACTCGACCGTGGTGATGACCAAGCACGCGATCGTCGCCTTCCGCGACCCGCACGGGGTGCGGCCGCTCTCGCTCGGCCGCCTCGACGACCGCTTCGTCGTCGCCTCCGAGAGCTGCGCCTTCGACATCATCGGCGCCGAGCTGATGCGCGAAGTGCACCCCGGCGAGATGGTCTCGCTGACCGAGCGCGGGCTCGAGACGCGCCAGGTGGTCAAGGCCGAGCGGCCGGCGCATCTGCGTCTTCGAGCACATCTACTTCTCCCGCCCCGACAGCCGCCTCGAGGGCAAGGTGCTGCAGCAGGTGCGCGGCCGGATGGGCGAGATCCTCTGGCGCGAGGCGCCGGTCGAGGCCGACCTGGTGATCTCGGTGCCCGACTCCGGCAACCCGGCCGCGGCCGGCTTCGCCCGCGCCTCGGGGCTGCCCCGCGACGACGGCCTGATCAAGAACCGCTACGTCGCCCGGACCTTCATCCAGCCCGGCCAGGAGCTGCGCAAGCACGGCCTGCGGCTGAAGTTCAACCCGCTGCCGGAGATCGTCGCCGGGCAGCGGATCGTCGTCGTCGACGACTCGATCGTGCGCGGCAACACGACCCGGCAGATCGTCGGCATGCTGCGCGACGCCGGCGCCAGCGAGGTGCACCTGCGGATCTCGGCGCCGCCGATCCGCCACCCCTGCCACTACGGCGTCGACATGTCGACCCGCGAGGAGATGATCGCCCACAAGCGCACGGTCGAGGAGATCGCCGACGAGCTCGACGCCGACTCGCTCGCCTACCTCTCGATGGACGGGCGTCTACGAGGCGATCGGCACGCCGCCCGAGGACCACTGCGACGCCTGCTTCAGCGGCCGCTACCCGCTCGGCGACCCCGAGACGCGAACGGCAAGTTCGCCCTCGAGGACATGCGCCGTGCGTCCCCGCCAGCCGCTAGCTTCCCGGCGGTGAGCGACAGCTTCCAGCTCGTCGTCCTGGCCTCCGGGAACGGGCACCAACCTGCAGGCGATCCTCGATCGCGCTGCACGGCGCGAAGGGATCGAGGTGGTCGGGGTCGGCTCCGACAAGCCCGGCGCGCCGGCGCTGGAGCGGGCCGCGGCCGCCGGCGTCGCGACCGCGCGTCTTCCCGCGCGACGACTACGCCGACCGCGATCGCGCGCGACGCCGCGATGGCCGACTGGATCGAGGCGCGCGGCGCCGACCTGGTCGTCCTCGCCGGCTACATGCAGCTGCTCAGCGGCGCCTTCGTCGCCCGCTTCCGCAACCGCATCGTCAACGTCCACCCCGCCCTGCTGCCCGCCTTCCCCGGGCCTCGACGCGATCGGCCAGGCGCTGGCGGCAGGGGTCGAGACGACCGGGGTCACCGTCCACTTCGTCGACGAGGGGGTCGACACCGGGCCGGCGATCCTCCAGCGCGAGGTCGCGGTGCCGCGCCGGCCGCGACCGCGAGGCAGCTCGAGCGGCGATCCACGCGGTCGAGCACGAGCTCTACCCGGAGGCGATCCGCATGATCGCGGCGGGCCGGGTTAGGATCGACGCCAGCGACCCGCAGCCGGGTCGTCGATCGATGACTGAGGCCGCCGCAGACACCCGCGACCGAGACCGTCGACGACGGCGCGATCCGGGTGCGCCGGGCGCTGATCTCGGTCTCCGACAAGACCGGCGTCGCCGACTTCGCCAAGGGCCTCGCCGGCGCTCGGGGTCGAGATCCTCTCCACCGGCGGCACCGCGGCGGCGCTGCGCGAGGCCGGGCTCGAGGTGACCGACGTCTCCGAGTTCACCGGCCAGGAGGAGATCCTCGGCGGCCGGGTCAAGACGCTGCACCCGCGGCTGCACGCGGCGCTGCTGGCCCGCCGCGACGACCCCGAGCACATGGCGACGCTGGAGCGCGAGGGGATCGAGCCGATCGACCTGGTCTGCGTCAACCTCTACCCCTTCGAGCAGACCGTCGCCGGCCACGAGGTCGAGCCCGAGGTCGCGATCGAGAACATCGACATCGGCGGGCCGACGATGATCCGCGCCGCGGCCAAGAACCACGAGGGCGTCGCCGTCGTCGTCAAGCCCGAGTCCTACGACGCGGTCTGCGCCGAGCTGGAGGAGTCCGGCGGCGAGATCTCGGCCTCGACCCGGCACTGGCTCGCCAACGAGGCCTTCGCCCAGACCGCGCGCTACGACGCCGCGATCAGCCGCTGGTTCTCGGCCGAGTACGAGGACTTCCCCGAACACCTGGCCGTCGCCTACGAGAAGGTGCTCGACCTCTCCTACGGCGAGAACCCGCACCAGCGGGCGGCGCTCTACTCCGAAGCCGGCGTCCGCAGCCACGTGCTCTCGCGGGTCGCGAAGCTGCACGGCCGCGCGCTCTCCTTCAACAACGTGCTCGACCTCGACTCGGCCCGCCGCCTGGTCGACGACTTCGAGCAGCCGGCCTGCGCGATCGTCAAGCACAACAACCCCTGCGGGGTGGCGATCGGCGAGGACGCGCTCGAGGCCTACGCGAAGGCGCTGGCCTGCGACCCGATGTCGGCCTTCGGCGGCGTGATCGCCTTCAACCGGCCGGTCGGCGAGCGAGCTCGCCGAGGCGCTGCACGAGAACTTCGTCGAGGTGCTGATCGCGCCCGACTACGAGGACGGGGCGCTCGAGGTCCTGCAGCAGAAGGAGGCGATCCGCATCCTCTGCGAGGAGGAGCGGCGCCAGCCCGACCCGCGGCGAACGCGACGTCAAACGGGTGCTCGGCGGCCTGCTGATCCAGGACCGCGACGGCGACCCCGAGCCGCGCGAGATCATGGAGGTCGGTGACCAAGACCGCAGCCGAGCGAGGAGCAGTGGGACGACATGCTCTTCGCCTGGACCGTCGTCCGCCACGTCCGCTCCAACGCGATCGTGATCGCCAAGGACGGCGCCACGCTCGGCATCGGCGCCGGCCAGATGAGCCGCGTCGACTCGGTCCGCCTCGCGGTCGAGAAGTGCCGCGACGCCCGCGGCGAGGACGCCGACGCCCTGCTCGCCGGCTCGGCCGTCGCCTCCGACGCCTTCTTCCCCTTCGCCGACGGCCCCGAGCTGGCGATCGAGGCCGGCTCCGACCGCGGTGATCCAGCCCGGCGGCTCGAAACGCGACGGCGAGGTGATCGAGGCCTGCGACGAGGCCGGCGTGGCGATGGTCTTCACCAAGCACCGCCACTTCCGGCACTAGCTCTTTGGCTATGCGTGCACGGGCGCTCTTGGTAGGCGTGCTGGTTGTGCTCGTCGCAGGCGGTTGCGGCTCGGGCACCGAGACGCCGGCCGAAAGAGCTGGTGACCTGCGCGAAGCGAGAGATCGAATCGAAGGAGAACTACTTCTGAACGAAGTAGAAGAATGGAGAGCCGAATATGCGGTGGCCCATGAAGAGAGTGACTCGAAGGGGGAAGATAGGGCGCTGCGGGAAGTCCAACGCGCAGCTCACGCCTGCTGGGATTTCGGACTAGAGGGATGTTCGGAACAGAGCAAGGTTGAAAGCGCCGTGCGGAGCCTCGAAGAAGAAGCGCACCAGAAGATTCCCTGGACCATTCACCCCTGAGCCAGCTCCTTCTGCTTAGCGCTCGCTCGCTGAACGTGCTCGCAGACCTCCTCCGGGGTGTCGGCGACAACCAGCAGCTCCTTGTCGGCGGGGGAGATCATGCCGTCGTCCTCGAGGCTGTCGTCGATCCAGCTCGAGCAGCGGCGCCCAGTGCTCGGAGTCGACGAGGATCGTCGGGAAGTGCTTGATCCGGTTGGTCTGGATCAGGGTCAGGCTCTCGAACATCTCGTCGAGGGTGCCGAAGCCGCCGGGCATGATCACGAAGGCGCGCGCGTAGCGCACGAACATCAGCTTGCGGGCGAAGAAGTAGTGGAAGTCGAGCGCGCGGTTGACGTAGGGGTTGGGCTGCTGCTCCATGCGGCAGCTCGATGTTGAGCCCGACCGAGAGGCCGCCGGCCTCCGCGGCGCCGCGGTTGGCCGCCTCCATCAGGCCCGGGCCCGCCGCCGGTGATCACCGTGAAGCCGTGGCTCGGCGAGGCAGGCCGAGGTCTCGCGGCAGAGCTCGTACCAGCGGTGGCCCTCCGCGACCCGGGCCGAGCCGAAGACCGAGACGCCGTCCTCGATGTCGCGCAGGGCGTCGAAGCCGCGCTCGACCTCGTCGTGGATGCGCTCGCAGGCGCAGGTCGTCCTCGCCCTCGACGTCGCAGGGGACGCGGAGCAGGATGCTCGTCGCGCCTCGCCCCCGTGCTCCCATTGCGACTCCAGACAAAGTGCCCCCGGCGGGATTCGAACCCGCGCCGCGCGGCTTAAAAGGCCGCCGCTCTAACCAGCTGAGCTACAGGGGCGAGGCGGTCCATGGTAGTCGGGCGCGGGGACTCGGACTGCGGTCAGGAAAGCTCGGGCAGGCCCTGCTCGGGGGTCGAGGCCTCGGCGTGGGTGCGCCGGGGGATGCGGCCGGCGCCGCGGGCGGCGTGGCCGGCCTCGACGCCGCGCGCGCAGGGCGCGTCGCCATCGCCGCCGGGTCCTCGGCGCCGAAGATCGAGCTGGCGGCCATCACCGCGGAGCAGCCGAGCTCCATCGCCAGGGCGGCGTCGGAGGCGGTGCCGATGCCGGCGTCGAGGATCACCGGGACGCTGGCGCGCTCGGTGATGATCGCGAGGTTGTAGGGGTTGCGGATGCCGGCGCCGGAGCCGATCGGCGAGCCGAGCGGCATCACCGCGGCGCAGCCGGCCTCCTCGAGGCGGCGGGCGAGGATCGGGTCGTCGTTGGTGTAGGGGAGGACGGTGAAGCCCTCGGCGACCAGCGTCTCGGCGGCGTCGAGCAGCTCGACCGCGTCGGGGTAGAGGGTGCGGTCGTCGCCGATCACCTCGAGCTTGATCCAGTCGGTCTCGAAGGCCTCGCGGGCGAGCCGGGCGGTGCGGACCGCGTCGCGGGCGGTGAAGCAGCCGGCCGTGTTGGGCAGGGCGAAGAGGCCGAGGCGGTCGATCACGTCGAGGACCGAGCCCTTGGCGGCGGGGTCGATGCGGCGCAGGGCGACGGTGACGATCTCGGCCCCGGAGGCGGCCAGCGCCTCCTCCATCTGCTCCAGCGAGCGGAAGCCGCCGGTGCCGGCGATCAGCCGCGAGGACCACTCGCGGCCGCCCAGCTCCCAGGTCTTCGGCGCCGCCCTGGATCGCGGCGAGGACCTCGACCCTGCTGCCCTCGCGCAGCGGCGTCGGCTCCCACTCGCCGCGCGGCACGACCTCGCCGTCGAGGGCGACGGCGACGCCGCGGGCGTCCTCGCTCGGCGCCGGCTCGCGCGACCGCGTCGGCGAGGCGTCGCGCCCTCCGGCAGCTCGCGCGGCTCGCCGTTCAGCTCGATCCTCACGCCGCCGCCTCGCGCTGACTTCGAGCTTTGTCCTGCGCGTATGCCCCGACGAAACGCGAACTCACCGGCTCGGCGGCGGCGAGGGGCTCGGGGAGCGGCTTGCCGGCAACGACGCACGCGACGGCGTCGCCGGTCAGCGGCGCCAGCAGGATGCCGTTGCGGTAGTGGCCGGTCGGCGAGGATCAGGCCCGTCGAGCGCGCCGGGGCCGATCAGCGGCAGGTTGTCGGGCGTGCCGGGGCGCAGCGCCGGCCATCGCCTCGACCAGCTCCATCTCGGCGACGTCGGGGAGCAGCCGGTAGGCCTCGCGCAGCAGCTCGTGGACGCCGCCGGCGGTGACCGTGGTGTCGAAGCCGCGCTCCTCGACGGTCGCGCCGACGATCAGGCGGCCGTCGGGGCGCGGCACCAGGTAGACGCGCTCGGAGGCGACGATCCGCTCGCAGGGCGCCGCGCCGTCGGCCGGCGCGCAGCTCGAGGATCTGGCCCTTGACCGGGCGCACCGGCGGGCGGGCGGGCTCCGGCAGCCACTCGGCCTGGCCCGACCAGGCGCCGGTGGCGAGGACGACCGTGGCCGCCCGCAGCTCCTCGCCCGCCGCGGTGCGCACGCCGGCGAGCCGCTCGCCGTCGAGCAGCGCCGCGACCACCTCGGTCGCCGGCCGCGCACCTCGACGCCCTCCGCCGCGCCAGCGCCGCCAGCAGCGCCGCGGTCAGCGCGCCGCGGATCGATCGACGCCTCGCCGGGCGCGTGGACGCCGCCGTTGAAGGACGGGGTCAGGCCGGGCTCCAGCTCGCGGCAGCGGCGCGGCGGCAGCCACTCGGCGCTCGAGGCCGAGGCGAGCGCTGCAGGTCGTGGACGCGGCGCAGCTGCGCCGCCTCGTCGCGGTCGAGGGCGATGTGGAGGGCGCCGCTGGCTGCGCGTAGCCGGTCGCCTGCCCGCTCGCCGCCTCCAGCTCGGCGACGAAGTCCGGGTAGAGCTCGGCCGCGGCGAGCGTCATCTCCAGCAGCTCGGGCTCGCCGAAGGTCAGCTCGCCGACCGGCGCCAGCATCCCGGCGGCGACGCGGGTGGCGCCGGCCGGCGGCTCGGCGCGGTCGAGCACCGCCGACCTGCGCCCCGCGCTGGGCGAGGCGCCAGGCGCAGCAGAGGCCGATCACCCCGCCGCCGACGATGATCGCGTCGATAACTGCGCTCTCTCGGTCAAGCCATTGCCTCCGCCGGCATTACCCGGATCAGGTCCAGACGGTCGGTGGCCTCGTTGCCACCCTCTCAGCCCTCGCGGGCTCCCGTACCCCGACCGATGCTACCCCCCCGGAGGCGCCAAGGCAGGCCATAATCAAGTCGGGGATGAGCCTGGCACCACCCGAGGCCGCACGGCCCGCTGCGCCGCGAGCGGCTGCGCACCGCGCGCCTCTACTTCGTCTGCGACGCGCGCCCCCGCGGCGAGGACCCCGAGCCGCTGCTGCGCGGCGGCGCTGAGCGGCGGCGTCGACATCGTGCAGCTGCGCGAGAAGTCGCTGCCGCGCCGCGAGATCGAGCGCGCCGCGCTCACCTTCCGCCGCCTCTGCGACACCTACAGCGCCCTCTTCATCGTCAACGACGACCCCGACCTGGCGCGCGCCTGCGACGCCGACGGGGTCCACGTCGGCCAGGACGACGCGCTCGGCGAGCGAGGCGCGGGAGCTGCTCGGTCCGGACGCGATCATCGGCCTCTCGACCCACTCCGAGGAGCAGATCGCGGCGGCCGCCGAGCGCCCGGTCGACTACATCAGCGTCGGGCCGATCTGGGAGACGCCGACGAAAGCAGGGACGGCCCGCGGTCGGGCTCGAGCTGATCTCCCACGCCGCCGCGCAAGCGCCCCCCGCCCGTTCTTCGCGATCGGCGGGATCGACTCGTCGAACGTCGGCGCAGGTCGTCGCGCGCCGGCGCGCGGCGGCTCTGCGTGGTGCGGGCGATCCGCGACGCCGAGAACCCGGCCGCCGCCGCCGAAGCGCTGCGCGCGCGCCTTCGGCGCGCGCTCGGCGAGGAGGCGCCCGGTGGCTGAGCCACCCGCGCAAGCGCAAGGAGCGCGGCGCCCCTCGACCCCGCGCGAGCGGATGGAGCGCGGCTACGCCAAGGCCGAGGAGCGCAACCAGGAGGCGCGCGAGGCGCTCGAGCCGCTGGCCGAGGGCGAGCGGCCGCTGGTGGTCACGATCGGGGCGATCGTCGCCGGCCTGATCGCGCTCTCGATCGTCGATCGGCTACCTCGCCGGCGTCAAGGTCAACGGCGAGAAACCGCACCTCGCCCAGGTCCTGGCGCCGGCGCTGCTGATGGGGGTCATGGCCTGGGGCATGTGGCGCGCCCGCTACTGGGCCGTGCTCGGCTTCCAGCTGATCCTCGTCTTCCTGATCTTCAGCGCCGTCTTCGGCCTCGCCGTGCAGGCCGCGACGCGTCGGCCAGTTCGCCGCCACCCTCGGCCTGCTCGCCGTCACCGGCACCTTCTTCTTCTTCATGGTCAAGGCGATGGCGCGGATCCAGATGCCCGACCGCGCGAGTAGGCAGCGGCCTGTTCTATAGGCTCGGGACCATGGCAGATTCCTTCGACGTGATCGTGATCGGCGGCGGGCCCGGCGGCTATGTGGCCGCGATCCGCGCCGCCCAGCTGGGCAAGAAAACCGCCGTCGTCGAGCGCGACAAGGCCGGCGGCCGCTGCCTCAACTACGCCTGCATCCCGGCCAAGACCGTCCTGCGCACCGCGGAGATCTACGACCAGGCGCGCGAGAGCGCCGAGCTCGGCGTCGTCGCCAAGGACGTCTCGATCGACTGGGACGCGCTCGGCAAGCGCCGCGCCGCGGTCTCGGAATCGCTCTCCGGCGGGGTGAAGATGCTCTGGGACAAAAACAAGATCGACCGTGATCGAGGGCGAGGGCTCGCTGACCGCCGAGGGCAACGTCAAGGTCGGCGACGAGGTCTACGAGGCCGGCGCGGTCGTCCTCGCCACCGGCTCGGTCGCGCTGCCGATCCCCGGGGTCGAGTTCGGCGACCGCGTCGTCGACACCTGGGGCGCCTGGTCGCTGCCCGAGCAGCCGAAGAAGATCGCCGTCGTCGGCGCCGGCGCCTCGGGCTCGGAGATCGCCTCCGCCTACGGCCGCTTCGGCACCGAGGTGCTGCTGATCGAGATGCTCGACCAGATCCTCCCCGCCGAGGACAAGGACATGGCCCGGGTGGTCGAGCGCGCCTTCAAGAAGCAGAACATCACGATCTCCACCGGCACCCCGGTCGAGAACGTCGAGGCCGGCGAGAGCTCGGTCAAGTTCACCTACGGCGACGAGACGGCCGAGGTCGACTACCTCTGCATCGCCGGCGGCCGCGCGCCCGACGTCGAGGGCCTCGGGCCTCGAGGAGGCCGGGGTCGAGCTGGCCGAGAACGGCAAGGTCAAGGTCGACGAGTTCCAGCGCACCTCGAACCCCAAGGTCTACGCGATCGGCGACCTGGTCAACGCCAAGGCGCTCGCCCACAAGGCCTCCGAGGAGGGCGTCGTCGCGGTCGAGCACGCGGCCGGCGGCCGAGACCCACCCGGTCGACCAGAACCTGGTCGCCGGCGCCACCTTCTGCCACCCGCAGGTCGCCAGCGTCGGCCTCACCGAGGCGGCGGCCAAGGAGGCCGGGCACGACGTCAAGGTCGGCAAGCAGAAGCTCGGCGGCGTCGGCGGGGCGACCGTCTACGACGACAAAGACGGCCTGGTCAAGCTCGTCGTCGACTCCAAGTACGGCGAGATCCTCGGCGCCCACATCGTCGGCAACCGCGCCTGCGACATGATCGCCGAGCTGGTCGCGACGATGGCGCTCGAGGGCGGCTACCAGGAGCTGGCCCGGATCGTCCACCCCCACCCGACGATCTCCGAGGCGATCTCCGAAGCGGCCCGGGCGGTCGATGGCTGGGCCATCCACGCCTGAGCGCCGGCCGCGCCACCTTCTACTTCGACCTCGGCTCGCCCTACGCGTACCTGACCGCCGAGCGGATCAGCGGCGCTCTTCACCGAGGCCGGGCTCGAGCAGCCGGAGTGGCAGCCGATCCTGCTCGGCGGGCTGTTCCAGCGCTTCGACCGCGACTCCTGGGCGAACGGCGCCGAGCGCGGGCGAGGGCATGGCCGAGATCGAGCGCCGCGCCGCCGCCTACGGGCTGCCGCCGCTCGTCTGGCCCGACCCCTGGCCCGGCAACATGCTGATCGCGATGCGCGTGGCGACCTTCGCCAAGCAGACCGGGCGCACCGTCTCCTTCGCCCTCGCCGCCTTCCGCCAGGCCTTCGCCGCCGGGCGCGACCTGAGCGAGCCCGACAACGTGCTGATCGCCGCCGCCGCCTGCGAGCTGCACCCCAACGCGCTGCTCAAAGCGGTCGAGACCGAACGCGTCAAGAACGCGCCTGCGCGAGGCGACCGACGCGGCCGCCGAGCGGGGCGTCACCGGCGTCCCGGCGCTGGTCGTCGGCGACGAGGTCTTCTGGGGGGACGACCGACTCGAGGAGGCGGTCGCCGCGGCGAGCTAAGGTCGGCCTGGATGGCCGATCTGCCCGACGCCGCCACCTGTTACGAGCTGCTCGCGCGGATGGCGCTGATCCGCCGCTTCGAGGAGGAGGCGGGGCGCCAGTACCAGCGGGCCAAAGCCGGCGGCTTCCTGCACCTGGCGATCGGCGAGGAGGCGACGATCGTCGGCACCACCTCGGTGATGCGCGACGAGGACTACCTGATCGGCACCTACCGCACCCACGGCCACGCGATCGCCCGCGGCACCGACCCCAAGCGGGTGATGGCCGAGCTCTTCGGCCGCGTCGACGGGACCAGCGGCGGCCGCGGCGGCTCGATGCACATCTTCGACGCCGAGCGGCGCTTCATGGGCGGCTACGGGATCGTCGGCGGCAACCTGCCGATCGCCGCCGGGCTCGCCCTCTCCTGCCGAGTACAAGGGCGAAGACGCGGTCACCGTCTGCATGTTCGGCGACGGCGCCTCCAACGCCGGCAACTTCGGCGAGACGATGAACCTGGCGGCGCTCTGGAAGCTGCCGGTCCTCTTCCTGGTCGAGAACAACCTCTACGGGATGGGCACCTCGGTCGAGCGCCACTCGGCCCAGACCGACCTCTCGAAGAAGGCCGAGGGCTACGGCATCCCCGGCGCAGCGGATCGACGGCATGGACGTGATCGCGGTGCGCGAGGCGGTCGCCGAGGGGATCCGGCTGGCGCGCGAGGAGCGCCGCCCGACCCTGATCGAGGCCTTCACCTACCGCTACCGCGGCCACTCCGCCGCCGACCCCGAGGTCTACCGCGAGCGCGAGGAGGTCGAGGAGTGGCGCGAGAAAGACCCGATCGAGAGCTTCGCGCAGGCGCTGCGTCGAGGCCGGCGTGCTGGGCGAGCGCGAGGTGCAGGAGGTGCGCGAGAAGGCCGAGGCAGACAGGTGCTGGCGGCGGTCGAGTTCGCCGAGGCCTCGCCGGAGCCGGCGCTCGACACGCTCTACGAGAACCTCTACGTGCTCGACGGCGACGAGCGGCTGGTACGCGGTCGACGAGCGCAGCCCCGAGCCGCACCGCGGCGAGCGCGAGGAGCGACGATGCCGGACGCGGCCCGCGAGCTGGCCGAGGCCGGTGCCGCCTACGCGGGCCAGGCCGACGGCGCCGCGGCCGAACCCGGCGACGCACGGCGACGCCCAGGTGGGCGTCGAGCCCGAGGTCGCCGGCGAGGTCGAGGACCGGAGGCGGAGCCGAGGAGGTCGAGGGCTGATGGCGGCGCTGCGGATGCGAGAGGCGCTGCGCGACGCGATGGCCGAGGAGATGCGCCGCGACGAGGCGCGTCTTCGTGATGGGCGAGGACGTCGGCGTCTTCCAGGGCGCCTTCAAGGTGACCGAAGGCCTGCTCGACGAGTTCGGCGAGCGCCGCGTGCGCGACACGCCGATCTCCGAGAACACGATCGTCGGCGCCGGGGTCGGCGCGGCGATGGGCGGGCTGCGGCCGATCGTCGAGCTGATGACGGTCAACTTCTCGCTGCTGGCGCTCGACCAGATCGTCAACCACGCCGCCGCGATCCCCTACATGTTCAACGGCCAGGCGCGGGTGCCGATGGTGATCCGGATGCCGGGCGGCGGCGGCCACCAGCTCGGCCCCACCCACTCGCACAGCTTCGAGGCGCTCTTCCTGCAGGTGCCCGGCCTGCTGGTCGCCTGCCCCTCGACCCCGGCCGACGGCAAGGCGCTGCTGAAGACGGCGATCCGCGACGACAACCCGGTGATCTTCATCGAGCACGAGAGCCTCTACGGCGTCCGCGGCGAGGTGCCCGAGGACGAGCGACGAGGTGCTGCGCTTCGGCGAGGCGGCGGTGCGCCGCGAGGGCGGCGACGTGACGATCGTCGGCATCCTCAAGATGGCCCAGGTGGCCGAGCGACGCGGCGCAGACGCTGGCCGACGAGCACGGCGTCGAGGCCGAGGTGATCGACCCGCGCACGCTGCGCCCGCTCGACCTCGACACGATCCTCGAGTCGGTGCGCAAGACCAACCGGGCGGTGATCGTCGAGGAGGGCTGGCCGCACGGCGGCGTCGGCGCCAACCTCGCGACGCTGATCACCGAGCAGGCCTTCGACCACCTCGACGCGCCGGTGCAGCGGGTGACCGGCGCCGACGTGCACATGCCCTACTCGAAACGGCTCGAGCAGGCGGCGATCCCGCACGAGGAGCACGTGGTCAAGGCGGCGCTGGCGGCGCTCGAGGGAGCGATCTGATGGCCGACATCGTGATGCCGCGACTCTCGGACTCGATGGAGGAGGGGACGATCCTGCAGTGGCTGAAGCAGGTCGGCGACGAGGTCGCGGTCGGCGACGAGCTGGTCGAGATCGAGACCGACAAGGCGAACATGGCCTACGAATCCGATGTGGCGGGGACGCTGACCGAGATCCTGGCCCAGGAGGGCGAGACCGTTGCCATTGGAACTCCGATTGCGCCGGTGGGGAATGCGGCTGAGACCTCCAGTCGGGACGAGGAAGGGACCGACGCCTCGGCCGCGGGTCCTGTCGCCGCAGGGGACCCACCGCCCCCTCCGGTCGCTAAAGCGTCCTCAGGGGCGGTACCCCCTACGGCGCCACCCGCGGGAGAGGCGATCAATGCGCCTTCCGGGTCGAACGGGGGTGGGCGTCCGCACGCGTCGCCGATCGCCGACGGATCGCCAAGGAGAAGGGTCTCGATCTGGCGCAGCTTCAGGGGTCCGGACCAGGAGGGCGAATCGTCAAGGCGGATGTCGAGAAAGCTGAATCGACCGGGGAGACAGGACGTGAACCTGCGACCACGCAACAGCCACCCGTAGAGGCCGCAGTCGCAGCGCCCGGACCCGAAACAGCCAAGGGAACCGTCAGCTACGAAGACCTCTCAAAGCTGCAATCCACGGTCGCCCGGCGGATGTCGGAGTCGAAGGCGACCGCGCCGCACTTCTACCTGGAGGCCGAGATCGACATGAGTCGGGCGGTTGAGGCGCGGGGGCGGATCAAGGCGACGGCCGCCGAGGGCGACGTGGTGCCCTCCTTCAACGACATGGTCGTCAAGGCCTGCGCGCTGGCGCTGCGGGAGCACCCGCGGGCCAACGGCGCCTACCGCGACGGGCGCTTCGAGCTCTACTCGCGGGTCAACGTCGGGGTCGCCGTCGCCGCCCGCGACGCGCTCGTCGTCCCGACCGTCTTCGACGCCGACCGCAAGGGCCTGCGGCAGATCGCCACCGACGTCGCGGGCGCTGGCGCAGCGGGTCCGCGACGGGCACGATCACGCCGCCGGAGCTCTCCGGCGGCGACCTTCACCGTCTCCAACCTGGGGATGTTCGGGATCGACAGCTTCGCCGCCGTGATCAACCCGCCGCAGGCGGCGATCCTCGCCGTCGGCGCGATCACCGAGCGCCCGGTCGTCCGCGACGGCGAGATCGCCACCGCGCACCTGATGCGGGTCAACCTCGCCTGCGACCACCGCATCCTCTACGGCGCCCAGGGCGCCGAGTTCCTCGCCCGCGTGCGCGACGCTGCTCGAAGAGCCGCTCTCGCTGGCGCTCTGACGTCAGCAGGTCTTGTTAGCGCCCGGTGACCGCGTTCCAGGCCCGGCCCAGCGAGAAGTCGGCGACGACCCTGAGGATGCCGGGGTGTGAGGCGTGGGCGATCGTCCACTCGCCACGGCGCAACAGGCAGCCGGCGCCGCGCGAGATCGACCAGTAGGGGGTGAAGTTGACGCGGACGAGGAAATCGCCGGGGCGGGTGACGTCGAGGGCGAAGCCCTGCCGGCCGACCCAGAGCGTGTGCGCCGCGGCGCCGGCCGATCGGCGTCGACCAGCGGCTCGGGGTCGCGCACCGCGTAGATCCGCCAGTGGGGCGAGCGCCAGCGCAGGTTCAGGTAGGCGGGTCGCGCGAGGATCAGGCGGCGCTCGGCGACCGAGGAGTAGTCGAGCGGGGCGTCGGGCAGGGCGACGTAGGAGATCGCGTTGCTGGCGCAGCCAGGCGCTGTAGGCGGCGTTGGTCAGCTGGCTCGTCGTCGTAGAAGATGTCGTCGCGGGTGGTGTCGAGCTGGCGCAGCCAGCCGCGGGCGAGCTCGAACTCGGTCGCCAGGTAGGCCGACTCCCAGTGGTTCGCGGTCGGCGGGACCTCGACCCGCACGCCGGTGCCGCCGTGCGCGCGCAGCCAGTGTGCCGGGGGCTGGAAGTAGGCGCGCGGGGTCGAGGGGTCGCCGACGCTGCGGGCGATCTGGCTGACGCTCGCGGTCACCTGCCAGTAGAGGCCGCCGGCCATGAACAGGGCGAGGAGCCAGACCGAGAGGCGCCGCGGCCGGCGGGCGAGCACGACGGCGGCCAGCACCGGGCCGCCGAAGAGGGCGCCGAGACGGACGGCGTTGCCGCCCATCGGGTTCGGGGCCAGCCAGACCACCGTCGCGGCGAGCACGTAGCCGATCGAGGACCCAGCGCAGCTGGCGCTCCTCGCTGCGCAGGCCGCGGGTGATGAAGAGCGCGCCGCCGCACCAGAGCGGGATCGCGACGTAGGAGGAGAAGGCGAACGGGAACTGGCCCGGTTCGGGGAAGGCGAGGTTGGGGATGAGGACGAGGCCGAGCGCGATCGCCGCGACGCCGACGGCGACCCGGTTGACGCGGCCTGCCCCGCTCCAGCGCCCCGACCAGGACGACCCGGCGAGGAAGGCGGCGGCGACCGGGCTGGAGAGGGCGCAGGCCGCGGTCGGCGGCGAGAGCGAGCTTGTCGCGGCGGACCTGCAGGCAGCGCAGCGCGGCGAGGCCGAAGGCGACGCCGAGGGCGAAGGTGAGCTGGCCGTCGGCGAGCAGCGTGACCACGCCGGCGGCGAACCAGAGGGTCGCCCAGCGGGCGGCGGTCCCCCAGCGGTCGCGGACGAGGCGATCGAAGAGGTAGGAGGAGGAGACGACCGAGAGCGTCCCGACCAGCTGCGGCCCGAGCAGCGCCGCCAGCGGCGGGAAGAGGAAGCTGTAGGTGAGCGTGTAGTGGCCGCCGTACCAGCTGCCGTTCCAGATCGCCAGGCCGGCGTGCTGGAAGAGCTCGGTGCGGAAGACCTGGGCGGCGAGGTCGCCGACCTGCGGGTTCCAGGCCAGCATCGCCAGCGGCGAGCAGCGGAGCTGAGGGCGACGGCCGGAAGCCAGTCTGGTCGGAGGGGCTTTGACTGGACCATTAGGGAGGGCACCGAAGGATAGAGCGGCGCCATGCAACGATTTCGATGATGAGCGCAGAAGTCCTCGTGGTCCGCTGCGGCCTCGTCCCCTACGAGGAGGCGCTTGTCGCCCAGCGCTGGCTGCGCGATGCGCGCGCAGGACGGCGCGATTCCCGACGTCCTGCTGCTGCTCGAGCACCCCCCCGTCTACACCCGCGGCCGCCGCTCCGACGCCCGAGGAGCTGCCGATGGGCGGCCGAGTGGTACGAGATGCAGGGGATCGAAGTGCGCGACACCGACCGCGGCGGCCGCGTCACCTACCACGGGCCCGGGCCAGCTGGTCGCCTACCCGATCGTCTCGCTGCACGCCCTACGGCGACGACGTCCACGAGTACGTGCGGCGGCTCGAGCGGGTGGCGATCGCCGCGCTCGCCGAGCACGGCGTCGAGGCGGAGACGATCGAGGGCCTGACCGGGGTCTGGGTCCCGGAGCCGAGCGGGCCGACGGCTCAGATCCGGCCGGACCCATCGGCCGCGGCGGCGCGCAAGATCGGCTCGATCGGCGTCCACGTCAGCCGCGGCGTCACCACCCACGGGCTCGCGGTCAACGTCAGCAACGACCTGCAGCCGTTCGAGTGGGTCGTGCCCTGCGGGATCGAGGGCTGCCGGGTCACCTCGCTCAGCCGCGAGCTCGGCGCCGAGCAGGACCTCGGCGCCTTCGCCGACACGCGTCGCCGAGCCGCTTACGCCGAGGTCTACGAGCGTGAGTCCCAGGGCGCGACCGAGCCCGGCCGAGCTGGGGCTCGACAACGCTAGGCTCGGGGTCGCATGAGCGAGGACCGAGCCGCGACCGAGGCCTCCGAGCGCATCCACGTCACCCGCTCGCGCGCCAAGCCGGGCGGGACCGCGGCCGAGAGCGACGGCACCGTCCCCTTCCGCCGCGCCCGCAAGCCGCCCTGGCTGAAGGTGCCGGCGCCGGGCGGGCCCGACCTACCGCCGCCTCAAGGCGACGATCGGCTCCGACAACCTGCACACGGTCTGCGAGGAGGCCAACTGCCCCAACGTCGGCGAGTGCTGGGAGCGCGGCACCGCGACCTTCATGATCCTCGGCGACGTCTGCACCCGCCGCTGCGGCTTCTGCAACGTGAAGACGGGCGTGCCGACCTGGAACGACCCGCTGGAGCCGCTGCGGGTCGCCAACCAGGTGAAGCAGATGGGGCTGCGCCACGCGGTCGTCACCTCGGTCGACCGCGACGACCTGCCCGACTACGGGGCGAGCGCCTTCGTCGGCGTGATCCGCTCGATCCGCATGCAGGCGCCCGGCTGCAAGGTCGAGATCCTCACCCCCGACTTCCGCGGCCAGGAGATGCCGCTGGCCAAGGTGATCCCGAGAAGCCCGACGTCTTCAACCACAACGTCGAGACCGTGCCGCGCCTCTACCCGATGGCCCGGCGCGGCTCGAAGTTCCTGCGCTCGGCGCGGGTGCTGCGGATGGCGAAGGAGATGGGCGGCGCCGAGGTCGTCACCAAGTCGGGGCTGATGGTCGGCCTCGGCGAGAGCTTCGAGGAGATGGTCGAGACCTTCGGCCTCCTGCGCGAGCACCGCGTCCAGGTGCTGACCGTCGGCCAGTACCTGCGGCCGACCGAGAACCACCTGCCGGTCGTCCGCTACTGGCACCCGGACGAGTTCGCGGCGCTGGAGCAGGCGGCCTACGAGCTCGGCTTCGAGTCGGTCGCCTCCGGGCCGCTGGTCCGCTGCAGCTACCACGCCGACCAGAACCTGCCCGAGCGCGCGCTGGCCGGTTAGCTCGCGGCGAGCAGCTCGCGCCGCGCCATCTCGCGGGCAAAGGCGACGACGTCGCCGAGGGCCCGGGTCTCGTCGATCTCAAAGCGCTGGGCCAAACCGCCGGCCAGCTCGCTGACCTGGCGCGGCTGCTCGAGCTGCTCCCAGATCCAGGCACCGGTCGAGTTGAGCCGCACGGCGGTGCCGGCATCGACGTCGAGCAGGACCGTCTCCTCGGGCAGGTCACCGTGCACGGCGCGATCGGTGCGCTGCAGCGTGGTCTCGGCTGTGATCGTCGTTCCCTCCATCGATCCATACCCTAAGACCGGATGAGCAGCCTCTATGGATTCGAGGTTAAGACGAATCGATCCAAATGATTAGACTCCCTCCACTGGCGATCTACTTTTGGAGGAGAGATAGATGAGCGAGATCCGTACCGAGCCGTATGAGGCTCCGAGCGTCGAAGAGGTCAACCTCGACGGTGAGCCAATTGCCACTGCTCCGGAGGGTCTCGCGAGCGCCGCGTAGGCGCTGGTTAGTGGAGCCAGCCGGGATCGAACCGGCGACCTCGGCGTTGCAAACGCCGCGCTCTGCCAGCTGAGCTATGGCCCCGTACTGAGATTGTAAGCGGCCAAGCTGGGCCCGACAGCGACGACTCAGTCGTCGAAGTCGAAGTCCTTGGGCGGCTTCTGCTCGAACCAGAGCTGGTCGTCCTCGGGGGTCTCCTCGAGGAAGTCCGGGGTCTCCTCGAGCACGTCCTCCTCGTGGTGAGCGGACTCGGGCTCGGATTCGGCAGCGGGAGCCGGCTCTTCAGCAGTCTCCGGCGCCTCGTATTCCTCGGACTCAGGCTCCTCGTCGGGCTCGGCCGGCTCGTCGATCTCCGGCTCAGGCTCCGTCTCGATCTCTACCTCAGCCGCCGGCTCGGGCTCCGCATCGCGCGGCGCCTCTAGCGCCTGATCGAGTTCGTCGGAGAGCCGCTGCTCGTTCGAAGAAGGCGTCGTCCTCATCGTCGTACTCGTCATCGTCGTCGGGCGCAGGGCCCTGGACGCTGACCTCGGCCTCTTCGGTCTCCGCGAGGCCGGCAAGTGGATCGGTGGGCGCTAGGCGAGGCTCGGCGATCTCCTCTTCGACCAGCTCCTCGTCGGTCGGGCCGGCGGCTCCGCCCAGCTCCTGCTCGACGTCGAACATCTCGGTCGGCTGTTCGGCGATCGTGTGGCGTTCCTCGGTGCTGGGCCCGGAGGCCTCGACGGCGTCGGCGACGATCTCGTGCTCCATCGCCGGCTGCTCCTCCTCGGCGGGAGCCTCGTCGACGGGCGCAGGCTCCGGCTCGGCGACGTCCTCGACGACTGCCGTCTGTTTCGGCGTCGGGAAGCGGCGGCGGCTCCTGCAGGTCGGCGATCGTCGGCTCGCGGCGGGTGCCCTCGTCCTCGCGCGACCTCCGGCTGCTCCATGAACTGCGTCGGCGCCTCAGCCAGCGGATCCGCCGCCTGCTCGTCGCCTGGCCGGTCCGCCTGACCGAACGCCTCGTCCTCGAGCTGCTGTCAGCTCGGAATCGTCGGCGCCGTGCTGGCGCTTCAGCTCCAGGTGCTCTCGGATGGCCTCGTCAAGAATGCCCATGGCTAGGTCCCAAAGCGGGAACCTAAAGCCTATGCGGTTATCCTTCGCCTTGCGAGGGCGCTGGGACGAACCTCCCACCCACGCACTCGGGGCTATAGCTCAGCTGGCAGAGCGCCTGGATCGCACCCAGGAGGTCGGCGGTTCGAATCCGCCTAGCTCCACTTCAGGAAGGCCCTGCTAGTCGGGGCCTTCTGTGTTTTCGGAATCCCCAGCGATCCCGCCGTATCGCGCTCCATTTGAGCCACTAGTGGCCAAATCCCGGCGATTGCCGTGGATTGCCCGGATTCGGGGTTGCATCTGTCCCGTCACTGAGGCGAAATTACAGCTTAGGCTTTGGGTATCGCTGAGTCCTCAACAGATCTAGACACTCAACTCGTCGAACTCCTCGGTAACGAGTTTCTGGCCTACGTTTGCGCGACCACGGAGGAGGCCATCGCGGGGCGCATCAACGGCGTTGGGGCTTTGAGTCCGAAACGCGAGGTGGCGCTTCGACGGGCGATTGGGTTTGCCGACGATCTGATGCGCTCTCGAAATCTGATGCAACACGGCTCCAGCCAGGTGCTCGAGTTGCCTGCCGATGTTCTTTCTCGACTCTGCATCCGCTTTGAGGGTCAGGAAATGGCGATCGCAACCGCACTGCGAAAGCACAGCGGTGGATCGATCCTCGATTTCTCCTCTGAGGACCCCTTGGTCCGGCCAGTAATGGAGCTTGCCCAAGACTATTATCCGGCTCTTCTTCTTCCGCGTAGCGAGCGCTCGCCCTTTGACATCTCGCCTTTCCCTCTCCCGCTAGGCCTGGTCACCCTCAGTCACCCGGCAAACTCTGCCGTTGCCACCGCCCTCACTAAGGAGGAGCCACTTCGCAAACTTTTCCCCGAGGGGGATATCGAGCTTGATTCATACACTCGACAATTCGTGGCGCGCTCAGGTCGCGGTAGCGCTGCCACCGTTTCCTTCCTTGCCTCAACTTTTCTGATTAACGCTGAGCCAAACGCATGGCAGAGCGGCCAACTATCTCTTGAAAGCTATCTCGACGCAGTGAGAAGGGAGATCGAGGCCGCTCGCACGCTCGCCGGGGGCAAGGAGACCACCGTTCGGGCTAGTGTCGGCCTTGCCCCAGCTGAGCTGCCCGATGACTGGCGACTCTCTACGCCATGGGGCATTTTGCGCGCTCCAAACCATTGGGAGCGGAGATGGGCGCCGGCTGAAACGGGCGCTGTTCTCGACATCGAATTCCCGATGGCGATTCACGTCGGTGACCTGGCTACTGCGAAGGAGCGAAAGCAACTCGCGCGATTTATGGATCCGATCCAGGAGATGGAAGCCGAAGTCGATCGTCTGAGGTTGGCTCTAATTCTGGCCACTGCCAGTGAGCGCCCGTTCGCCGTTTCTCCGGTCTGGCAGCTGATTCCTGACCCACTGCAATTGCCGGGCTTCCGCACCGGATTCGCGCGCCCATTGCCCGGAGCAGGAAACTTCGACGAAGTACGGGAGGATGAGATTCAACGCTGGTGTGGCCTAGTTCGAGACAAGCACAGCCCCAACCTCGACCTGCCAGCCCGGCGGCTACTCTCATCACTTACCACGCGAACCCAACCCGAGGATGGTTTGGTCGACGCCATGGTGGCGCTTGAGTCGCTCTTCGGCACTGGTCAGGGTGAGATCAGGTTTCGACTTTCCGTCGCACTCGCATGGCTCCTTGAGGCCGACGCCAAAGGACGAAGTGTTCGACAGAAGCAAGTGTTTGATCTCTATGGGAAGCGGAGCAAGGTCGTCCACGGCGAGCATCTTTCACCCCAAGTCGCTCAAAAATCTCATGCTGAGGCAACCCAGCTCGTGGTTGCGGCCCTGAGGTCCTTGTTCGCGGAGCGCCCTGATCTGATCGACGACAAACACCGCGGCAAGATCCTCACTTTGCAGGGCCTGCCAGCAGCTGACTAACTCCGAGACCCAACGTCGTGCATGAGGGCTAGCGGCGATATGCGCGTCCGCGCGGTCGAACGGCGAGAATGTCGATCACTTGACTATCGGTACGGCGATCGAAGATCACGCGCCACTCTCCAACGCGCAACCGCCAGAGCCGCTCGGGACCGCGCAGGCGTTTGACGTCGCCATCGGGAAGCTTCCCGATGGCTATCCGAATGCGGTCACGGTCCTTTCTCCCCAGCTTGCGGAGCGACTTCAGGGCGGCGGGGCGAACCTCAATCCGCCATCCGCCTGGGTCAGCCAGCGTTCAGCTCCGCCTCGGCATCAGGCCACGCGACGCCCGGTTCGCTACGCGCCTCACGGACGGCGCGCAGATCCTCGTCGGCCAGCTCCTCGTTGTCGAAAGGAGCGGCGTCCAGCTTGGCCGCAACGGGATCTTGGGCACGACGAAGCAGAATCGCCGCCGCCGGCAGCGATTCATCGGGCAAAGCATCCACGAGACGGTGCAACTCGGTCTTGGTCATCGGCACCAACGGTAGCACCGGGCCTAGCATCTCAGGCAGGTTTGCGATGCCCGGAAATGGCGGTCAAATTGAGCCACTCGTGGCCGACGAGTGGCTCAATTGTGCGTAATCGGCCGTAATCCACGGCAATCCAGCGCTATTCACAGGTCGTGGAATGGCAACTAATACCTGTAAATAGGCGTTTCTGGTGAATCCGCGAGCCTGGATCGCACCCAGGAGGTCGGCGGTTCGAATCCGCCTAGCTCCATCGCCCAAAGCCCCTGCACATCGAAAACTTCATTTTTTCAGGACTTTTGAACCGCCTCTGAAATCCGCTCCGATCGATGCGAAGGGATCACCGCCGATTCCGCCTCGCTTTCAGGGCGGAGCTATGGTCGGCCCGACAATTGACCGAGCCCGCTGGAGAGCAGGTCCGCGTAGGCGAACCGCTCTGCCTGACCAGCGGAGCCCGCAACCTTGCTTGAGCGGCCGTCGAAACTAATCGTGCCTTTGCCTCCACGCTCCGTGTAATAAGAGCCCACGATTTCCTCGACGGGACGACCGACCACGGCAAGGTCGCAGGCACCCTGCGTCGGTCGGTTGCTGTCCAGGTCGGGGGGCTGAGCCTGCTGCTGAAAGATGTAGCGAAGACGATGGCGAACTCGTTCGCGGCTGAGTTCCGCCGCAAGCGACCAAGAGACCGCGTCGGTCGCTGGGAAATAGCAATCAATGCAGACCCGGGAGTAAGTCTGGTGGACCGCCATGTAGAACAGGGTCGTGCCGGGGTTGCCAGCACCATCTTTCGTGTAGTCAAGCGTGCCGCGCCAGGTTCCATGCAGGACCCGACTCCCCGTCCTTTCGGTGATTACCCGAAGCAAGGGCCAGCGCCAAAACCAACGATCGAAACCGAGCAAGAGCAGCGTGACGCCGGCGGTGACTCCCCCAATCCAGCGAAGCCCCTGCTCCTCGATCTTCAGCCCCGTGATCAGGGAAATGCCGAACATCGCGGCAGCCGCAAGGAAGATGACAATGCGGATCCATCCAGGAGTCGGCATCGCTAGCTGCTCTCAACGTACTGCCAAGCCGCGTGAACGAAGGCGCGAGCATCTTCGCGGGTCCACTTCTGGGCCACGCAGAACAGGTACTTAATTCCATTGACCTCCATCCAGTCGCGCTCACACTCGAGATCTCTAGTGTTTTCCCAGATGTAGAGGAGAACGCTTCGCATCTGCGCAGCCCAAGTGGACCCCGAAAAGCACGAGTTGGGACAGTTGAAAATCAAGGACTCGATCAGATAGCTAGCGACCTCGGGGGAGGCACCGTCGGCCACCATCTTGTTCTCGAGGTTCTTGAGGATGCGCACCACCCGCTTAAAGCGCCGAGAGGTGTCTTCATTCTTGGCTACGCCATTGTCGTAGTGCTGCGTCGGAAAGTTGACGACCGAGCGCCGCGGCTGACGATCAGCGAGAAGCTGAATGCCCTCTGCGTAGCCACTCGCCGACCAATGCTGATCGTAGGTCACGCATGGCACCACGTCTGCCGCAAGAGAGCGCGAACTCTCGCGAACAGTGAAGACCTTATTGGAGCGGGTCACCGAGGCAGAGCCAAAGGCCTTCGCCAAGGCGCCTCCGATCGCGTCCTTGAAGCGGTCAATGTCGAAGGCGCTGTAGGCATTGCGCAGCGTCCCGAGTACGGGCGGATCCCGCGCTCTGCCCAGACGTTCTCTTTGGTTGCGCTTTGCCAATAGCCGAAAAAAACGATTCCCGTGTACTCGACGGCGATGTCGACATCAGAGTCAAGACGCACGTTGGTGTTGTTCTTGTAGGAACCCTTCGCGTAGACATCAATCGAAAGGCTTGCGAGGAACTCGTCGGCTGCGATTGCCTCGCGAATCAATTCTTCGGTGTAGCCCCGGCGCGCGTCTTCATTGTCAAAGGCAGGGGCGGTCCATTTGCTGAGTTGTTCCTCAGAGATCGTCGGCATGGTTTGAAATCTCGCAGGTGGGCCGAGCAGTGATAGGCCTGGTTCAGGAACGGTCCGAGTATCGTGTGTCATCGTTGCAAAGCGGCGCTAGTGGCGGCGGCTCACCGTCCTCGTCGCGCAGGATCGGCCTCGCTATCAGCCACCTGACTAGGGGCAGGATCGGTCGCTCCTACAGCCACCATCGACCGCCTGGGTGCCGACAACCGTGACAAGTCGCTAGGCGGCTGCGACTAGCTGCCGGCGCACATGGTCCACAAGAGCCGCGTCTTTGCGCATCCGCAGTCGCTGCGCATCTAATGACCGGGTGCTCTCGGGAGACGGCTCGACTCGGATCCTTTCGTAGCGATCGCGGGCGCACAGCGCCCGTCTTAGGATGCTCGGACTAACCCCCACCCTGCGTTCGAAAGCCCGCGCGAAGTGGTTCTCGTGGCGGTAGCCGACTTTCTTTCCGATCTCGGCTCGCTGCGGGACCTGTAGCACAAGCTCGGCTGCCTGCTCGATCCGGGTGGAGAAGAGCATCTCGCTGAATTCTTTCCCGTGTTCGGCGAAGATCTTCTGCAAGGTTCGGGGTTTCGCTGAGATCGCTTCAGCGATATCAGCGAGCGTCAGGTCCGACTCTGAACAGCGCCTGGCGATCAGCTGAAGCGCCTCTCCGTAAAGGCGCTCCCGCTTCGCAGCCCCGGCCGAAGGGCGCCCGGCTCCAACATGACGGAGTCGTCGGGCCGCTCGGGTCGGCGCCGCAACTTTCGCGCGGACCAACGATCGGAGATCGGGCAGAGACTCAAAGCGCATTGATCCCCAGTTTGCCTACTCGCCCAGGCGCGCTTTCGCCATCGCCCGCGTGTAGCTGTCGGGGTCGCGACTCAAGGCCCGAAGCAGCTCCCCTCCACCATCAGCCTCGACTGCGAGCCCGATCAGGTGAAAGCGCACCCGGGGGCTCGGGTCGTTGATGAGCATGGCGGCATATTGGAGTCCGGTAGAAGGATCGCTCGACAGCAGATCCAAGGCGGCGAGACGAATGGTCTCGTTGTGATGGGGGAGGAACTGGTTGGCTTCGAAGCCGGGGACACCAAGTTCGGGGTTGTGGGCAAGAGCGCGCATGGCGGCAACCAAGAGCTGATCGCGACCCGAGCGCAAGGCGACCATAATCGCGTTCACCAACGTCGAGATAGCGCTCGGAGCGTGCTGGGCAACCCTCGACAGCGCTTCAAGGGCAGCGGTCTGCAGCGCACCCGGTGGCGCCATGTTGACCGTGAAGCGAGCAAGAGGATCATCGACCCCAACTCGATCGAAGTCGGCCGGCTCGTCATCGCGCTCAGCTCGCGCCCAGAGGGCCTTGACGACATCGTCCACCGTGTCCTCCGGTAGGGCAGGAGCAAGGTTGTGGAGCCCCTCGACCGCTGAGACCCGAGTCATGATCGGCAGCTGAGGATCGGGGTGGGTGAGGATGCCGACCAGCTTCTGGGCAAGCGCGCGACGGTCAGACTCCTCACAGTGGCGAGCCAGCATGCCGATTGGCGCCAGACTCGTGCCGATTCCATAGCTGACGGTTGTTACCCCATTTTCCTCGCTGACTTCGCGGGGTTCGTCGGCGACGGCAGCCCGGACCTCATCGCGAGCGCGCGCAACCAGCTCCTCGTCTTTCTCGAACAGGCCAGAGAAATCGACGAAGTTCAGTGCCGTGCGATCGCCGTCTTTGGCGGCGCGGATCAACCGCTCCTGCAGGTCGGGCCGCTCGTTTAGCAAATCAGCCAGGGGCTGCACTGGGATCGAAGGCTGCAAGTTGGAATCGAGCAAGGCATCGACCAGGATGTCGGTCTCATCAGCCCGCCCGACCAGGCTGATCAAAAGGAATGGGTCGGCGAGACGGCGTGGGTTGCCAGCACCCCGGCGCAGTCGCGCGCGCAGTGCTTCGAGGGCGCGGCCCAGCAACTCATTAGGAACTGCGCAAATGACACCAGCGAGTGCCTCCCCCGCGTAGAAGGATGGGTTTGGGGGGAAGCCGTCGGGCGGCTCGAGCTCGAGCTCGGCAAGCGCCGTCTCAGCGACCGCCGCGGCCCCCTCATCGGAAGTGATCCGCCCGGCACCAGCCACGGCCGCCCAAGCGGCAGTCCGCTCCCATGGCGCACCGTCCAGCGGGACGGCGCAGAGGACATCGTCGACGCTCAGCTCTTCGCCAATCTGTTTGGCCTTCTTGGTTTCTCCGACCTGCATGTAGGACTCAAGGGCGAAAAGTGGTCGCTTGCTCGCAAGGTAGAGGTCGCCGAGCCTCCTCGGTGACCTGGAAGAAATCGCTGAGGTTGCCGGCCCGTCGCGCCAGGTTATGGGCCGTGGCGAGCTGGCGCAGGGCATCGGGATGCTTGTCTTGAAGGAGCGCGCGCAGGCCCCGCAGCTCAAGCCGCTCGGTGTGGCTCGTCGCGGTTTTCTCGACCCCGCGCAGGCTCCTCGCAAGAGGCAGAGCGTCGTCGAAGGCCGAGGAGATATCGCCGAGGACGAGGCTCGCGCTGATCGCCGAGAAGAATGCCTCAGCGGCCTGGTCGTTGAATCGCGGCTCGCGAGTCCAGGCCTGGGTTGCCTGCAAGAAGGCGCTGCGGGCGGCGTCGCGATTGCCCTGCCGAGCGAGCGCGACCCCACGACGCTGCAGGACCACGGCCGTGACCTCCACCGGGAGCTCTGGATTCTGTGCCCAGCTGAGGACACGTTGCCAGGAGGTCTCAAGAGCCTCAGCATCGTCACCCGACTCCAACAGATCGAGAAGGTCAAGCTCAAGCTGCAGGCGCGGCCCGGGGGCCAGAGGAAGGCGCTCACTGACATCGCGGGCGGTCCGAAGAGCCGATTCACGTTCTCCGTTTAGGAGGAGCAGCTCGACGAGAGCCGCCGCCCATTCGGGCTCGCCGGAGTGACCATCGGTCTTCTCCCAAGCGCGGCGCAGCGCCTCTACGTCTCCCTCTTCTTGCTCTGGCCAATTGGCGCGCGCAATCAGGGCGTCTGCCTCCCAGGAGGTCTCCGCAGTGGCCAGCTCACGGGCGTGGCGAGCGTAAGACACAGCGGTCATGTCCCCGCCATCGAGGGAGTCGCGAACCAGGGCCATGTAGAGGCCGAACGCCCGCTCAGTCTGGTCAGCTTTTGCGTATGCGCCTGCCGCGCGCGAGCGATAGGTGTTGGCGGCGGGCTCGAAGTCGTTGTCAGAAAGCGCCGCTGCAACAGCGAGGAAATCATCGGCGGCTGCTGCGTGACGTCCCTCCGAGGAGGCCTGCTCGGCCTCCTGCGCGCGCCGGGTCTGATCGGCCTTCTCCAGCGGCCCGCGCAGAAGAGCCTCGGTCCAGCCGCGCACGTTGTCGCCGGTGGCGCCGAAGTTCTGCTGAACCGGCGCTATGACGACCTTCTCAGCGTTGATGTTTCCCCCGACGTGGGTGTTCTGTTCAGCCATTGCGCTGCCTCGGGGAGACCGTCACATCGCCATCTGCTTTGACGTCGGAAACGACAGTGGTCTGGGTAGCGCCCCTGTTTTCGGAGATCGATACCGATCCCCCACCGCGCTTGCCGGTACGGATCCTCAAGACGAAGAAGATCACCATCCCCAAGCAGATCACAAGGGCGAGAAGCACTGCTGCAAGGACATGGCCGTGGTCGAGCAGATAGCTAATGAAAGGGCTGAATGGGTCCACCCTTCGGAAGGTACGTGCTCAGGCGGAGAAGTCGAGAATTGGATCCGATCTCGACGCAAGCACGCAGGGCGAGGTCCTCAGCGGGCTGAATAACTACCCACGGGGGACCCTTAGCGCGGCACTCTTGGGGTGCCATTTGAGACGCCGGCGTGATTTTCCAACCGCCCTGCGCCGATTTCGGGCACTTCTCGCAGGAGTGCCCGACTCCCTGCTCATCTAGAGAAATTTTGCAAAACCATCGATCGCTAGAAAGTCCTGGAAATGGGTATCTTCCCAGCACTTCTGCGCTAAATGCCCCCCGGATCGCACCCAGGAGGTCGGCGGTTCGAATCCGCCTAGCTCCATCCTCCCTCTGGCGCCGAAGATACCTGTCAGCGAAACAGGCTCAGCTGATCCCACCACGACGAGTTCTGGCGCTTGAGATCGCACCGTCGCTGCTTACCTTCCAGTCTGCGCGTGCGGCGGCTCTCATCGTGTGTCACTTGGCTGCTGAGGAATTTCTCCCGCTCCTCCCGCCAACCCCAGTAGCCATCTTTATCGACTTCTTTGATGATGACATTTGAAAAGCGCACGAAGACACCTAGGACCGTCAGCAATGTCACCACGAGAAGGACAGCTAGCCACTCGTGCTGAGCGAGGAGGGCGCCCAGACCAGCGGGCGGGGGAATCAGAAGGAAGTAGAGATCACCCAGTCGCACTGCCCACACGCTCGCGATCCTGGTCGCTCTTAGCCGGCTTGCGCTTTATGTCTTTCGTCTTCGTCAAGGCAACTCCATCCTCGGTCAACCTCACACCATGGCCCGCCACTTCTTCCGCCAACCCGACGGTGATCATCGAAGCGACGGTCTCCTCGAGCTCGTCGCCTCCCAAGGCTTTGGGCCGGGGAAGGGCGTCGCGCGGGCAAGTGTCAGAGCCCAGCAAGACGGCAACCTGGGTCGCGGAGTCCATGAACTCCTCCACGGCGGCCAGTAGCTCTTCTGACGGCGCCTCGCTCAGCTGCTGTACCCGAGCGGCGCTGAGACCGAGGGTTTCGCCGACGACACGGCGGCTCCGGCCTAGGCGTGCAGCGAGCACAATCAGATATTGGCGCAGCACCCCAGCGTCATCGAGGGCCTGCTTCGCGAACCGATAGTCCCGCTCGGCAAGTGCGAGCGATCGATTGAGGCCAGATCCATCCCACTCCGGGAGCCAAGCTCCGACGGGCTGCCCCGCATGCTCCTGCCAGATGGCGAAGGGAACCTTGTATTCGGGCTCCTTGTCGCCGTTCAGTCGCTTGCCCTCTCTCAGGGCCCACAGCAGTCTCGTGTCGGCTTCGATTTCGGAGAGCGAGAGCAACACCGCCTCTGGCTCTTCACCCGCTCGGGCGATGATTCTCGGGTTGGCAACTTCGGCCAGCGTGACATCACGAGCGCCTACTACCTGGATCTCCGTTCCCTCGTACTTCCAGCCAGCGGAATCGTCGGAAGCGATGCTTGGACGCTCACTGGCTGGCACTAGGCGGCTGTGAAGGGACGACTTCATGGCTCGTCAGAGACGAACCTATCGGGTACACGCCCGGTTGTCCACCGGTCTATTCGGTTCTTGTATCAAGTGGCCTGTGCGCTGAGGCCATACTGCCTTGTTCGGAGGACGGAACGGTTTACCTTCCCGAGCCTCTGCAATATCGCCGATCCCTGAATTTTCGGGTTCAGAACGGGATATCTCGAGTTGGCGCGAGCTAAGGCGACTGCGGCAGCTTGACCGCGCCGCGCTTCGTGACCGGAGCCGAGGGCGGCGGCACGACCGGTCCGATGTCCCCATCCGGGGCCTCGTCGAGGTCGACGATCACCGGGGCGTGGTCGCTTGGACCTTTACCCTTGCGCGCTTGGCGGTCGACCCATGCGGCGCGGACACGGTCGGCGACCGGGGCGCCGGAGAGGATCAGGTCGATCCGCATCCCGAGGTCGCGGTGGAACATGCCGGCGCGGTAGTCCCAGTAGGTAAAGACCCGCTCGTTTGGCCAGCGGTCGCGGACGACGTCGCGCAGGCCGAGCGCTTGCAGCTCCGCCAGCGCCGCGCGCTCGGGCGGCGTCACGTGGGTCTGGCCGGCGTAGGCCTCCGGGTCGAAGACGTCCTCGTCCGTCGGGGCGATGTTGACGTCGCCGCAGACGACCGTCGCCTCGAGGCCGGCGGCCACCGCGTCACGCAGTGCGGCCAGCCAGGCGAGCTTGTACTCATAGTGCTCGGAGCCCGGCTCGCGCCCGTTCGGCACGTAGACCGACAGCACCCGGATCCCGCCGCAGGTGGCGGCCACCGCACGCGCCTCCGGATGCGGGAATCCCGGCGCGTCTGCGAGACCCGGCGAGACGTCCTCCAGGCCGACGCGCGAGAGGATCGCGACGCCGTTCCAGGACGGCTCACCGTGAACGGCGATCTCATAGCCACGGCCCGCCAGCTCATCCCCAAGCAGCTCCTGGAAGGCGTCGTCGGTCAGCTTCGTCTCCTGCAGGCAGACGACGTCCGGGCGCCGTTCGTCCAGCCATGGCAGCAGGCGTGGCAAGCGCTGCTTGGCCGAGTTCACGTTCCAGGTGGCGAGGCGCACCGATCGCACGCTACACAGGCATGCTGGAATCGCCGGCGGAGTCAGCCCGGTTCGGCCTCGGCCAGTGCGTCGATGAGGCCCTTGGCGATCTCCGCCATCTGCTCGCGATCGAGGTAGCCGGTCTGGGCGGCGAACAGCACTGCCTGCGGCATCGCCGCGATCGGCAGCTCGCCGCCGCGGCTGCGGCGGCCGATCTTGTCTCGCCACGAATACTTGAGGGAGCGCTCGTCAGGGTCCCAGGTGGAGGCGCCGAGCAGTAGCTCGTCGTCTTTCGTCCCTGGCACTGGCTCGCTGAACTCGGGGTCCATCGGCGTTCAGAGGTCGAGGACGACGACCTCGCGCCCTCCGTTTTCGAGCTTGGCAGGGATTAGCGATTCTTCGGTTTCCGGCTCTTCTTCGTCGTTCTCGCGTACCGCTTCGAGGCCCTTGTTCGCGCGCGCCTGCAAAAACTTCACGTACATCGCCCCGGCTTCGTCGATCAAGCCCTCCGCGGGCTCGACCTCGCGATAGGCCGAGGGGGCGATCAGGTCGGGGATGCCGGTCGCGTTCTTGCGGGCCTCCTCGCGAATGCGGGCGGCGCTGGGCGTTGGCCGCAGCCAGTTGGGCCGCGGATCGGCCTCACGCAGCCAGCGCCTCGCGATGCCCTCGACGTCGCCGATTTCCCGGCGTGGCTGGCCCGCATGGCGACGCTTCCAGCGGCGGTCGTTGAGCAGAAGCATCAGCAGTCCCCCGAGCGGCACGATCTCGAGCCGCAGCCACCACGTCTCCCAGCCAAACCCCGAGCGCAGGTCGAGCGCGAGCGTGATCAGCGCAGCCAGCAGAGCCAGACAGTTGAGGTCGATCGCCACCGCCGCCGGAAGCGCCGAAGAGCGCTGCAGGCCGGCGTAGCCGGCAGCGACGAAGCCGCAGGCCAGCAGCAAGCCGATCGCCGGGGCGAGGTAGAGCTGAGGTGGCAGAAGGATCCACTGGTTGAGCCACCCCATGACGAGGGCAAGGGCGGTGAAACCGAGCAGCCAGGCGCACAGCCGGCGGTATTGGCCACCCGTGCTCAGCTGGCGGCGCAGGCCTTTGACCAGCTTGTAGGTGGTGTCCCAGGAGAAGACCCAGCCCACGGTGACGATCGCGGCGCTTACCGTGGCGAGAATCGCGGCGACGAACCAGAGGTGCTCGACGCTCCACCCTTCCGGGGTGACGCCCGCCACCGCCGCCGCCGCGCCCACGACGAGGACCCCGTTCAGCGCCACCAGCAACCTGATCCCCGAGAACAGCTTGGTCGCAACCGGGTGCTCGCCTGGCCTCACAACCAACGCCGCGAGCAGGGCCGGGCCGAAGAGGAGGACGGCTGCCGTCGCCTCGGGACTCTCGATATGCCTCTCGGCGGTGAGATCGAAGAGCCAGAGGATCGCGGCGCTCAGCACCACACTCAGCCAGGAGAGGGTCATGAAGCCGCGCCGCCCGATCCGCAGAGTGAGCAGCGCGATACCAGCGCCTTCCTCGGCCAGGCGGGCCCGGTTCACATAGAGATGGGCGCCGTGGTCACGCTTCCAGCTATCGGCGTCGCCTTCCTCGTCGACGGTGGCGAAGAGGTCGATGTCGCGCGTCTCCACTCCGGGCGGCGACTCCACCTGCAGGTGGTAGCTGTCGCTACCGACGATGTAGGGGCTCTCGATCCCGACGTTGACTGCGCCCAGGCCGGTCGCTGAGGCGGCCCGGGCGGCCAGCCTCCGAACCGGGGAGTAAGGGTTCTTGTCGCCAATCTCCTCCACATCCAGGGTGTGGATTTCTTCCGAGCGGCGCGCATAGACGACGTAGCTCTTGGTCGCGCGGCGCTGCCGCAACACTCGCTGGCGGTCGAACTCGACGTCGTAGTGAAACTTAATCACCCGCCGTTCACTCGGACGACCGTGGAAGGCGACCCAGGCCGCGTAATTCCCCGAGAGCACACGCAGCGACTCGAAGAAGGCGAGTGACTTTTCACTGCTCAGCGCCGCACCCTCGGCCTTCAACGCTTCCTTCGCAAGGACCAGAGCAACTTCGCTGGCGATCCCGTCGCAGGTGACCAGTTCGCACAGCAGTGCTTGCAGCAGCGGCGAGGGCTCGGCCGGCAAGAGTTCGCGCGCGGCAGCCGTGACCGCGGCATGGGTAATTTCGTTGTTCTCCCTGCGTGTCAGCAGCGGGACGACCCGGTCGCGATCGTCGCGCAGATCGATGTTCGAGCGAGGCGGCCGCTTGGCGAGGAAGGTGACGGGGATCCAGAACTCATGCTCGCCTTCGTGCCCCAGATGGCCGAGGGCGCCATCGGAGGGGAGCTGCACATCGATCGTCAGTCGCCGCCGTGCAAATGAGGCGCTCTTTATCTGCAGCGTCTCGACATGGCGCTTCAAATAGTTGGAGGAGTCAGTGAGGAAGAAGTAGCCCCCGCGGCGGCCGATCGCCTTGAAGTCCGGAGTGATGCGCTTGTCGACCGGAGCCCTCTTGAAACCTTTGCGTCGGAGCACACCGCGCGGACGGTCGCCGTCACCGAAGCGGTCGCGCCACTCCTTCTTCACCCTCTGAATGGGATGCCGCAGTGCCGAGAGTTTGGAAGAGGCCATTGGTGACTGGAGTGTTCGTAAATGGTCCGAAGAAAATCTGTATCGGGATAACTCCATTACTCAATAGAAACTTTTACAGTTTGTGTTTTTGGGTACGGGCTGCCGCCAAACGGCGCCAGCTTTGGATTGCTCGTAGCCTATTATTGATTAAGTTGGTCAATTTTATGTAGTATCTACCGCCTCGTCCCGCGGCAATGGGAGCTGACCCCTTAAAGAACCGACGCAATGAGGAGGCAGATCCGATGAAGCACCAACCCATTAAGAGGCGAAGGAGCGCAGCCCTGCTGGCACTGCTCTCGAGCCTCGTCCTCGGCATTTCCCTGCTGGGTGTGAGCGGCGCCGCTGCACACTCACGCGATCATCGCCCCTACTGGCACATTGGCCACGACTGGCCCGCCCCACCCTCGGACCAGGCGCTGGCGCTCCAGTGGTTCGACCTCACCAACCAAACGGTCGCCGCCGCGGGATTCCCCGAGCCCGTCACCCAGAGTCGCACCTGGGCGGTCAGCTGGATCGCCGCCGACCGCGCGGTGCAGGACGGCTTCGGCCTTCGCTTCCAGGCCGCCGCCTTCGCGACGGCGCTTCACGACACGCTCGTCGCCCAGGTGCCGAGCCAGCAGGCCCCACTCGACGCGGCCCTGTCCTCCACCCTGTCCGGGATTCCCAACGGATGGGACAAGAGCCGCGGCATCGCCGCCGGCCAGCACGAGGCGAGCTTGATCCTCGCCCAGCGTGCCGCCGACGGGCTCGACGCCGCCTCGGTCGACATCCCCTACACGCCGCCGCCGCCCGCACCGGGCGTCTGGCAACCGACCCCGCCGACCTTCGGGCCCGCCGTGCGCGCCGGCCAGAAGGACGGGCGCAGCTTCCTGCTGGCGAGCAACAGCCAGTTCCGGCCCGCTCCCCCGCCCGCCCTGGACTCGCCCAAGTTCCTGGGCGCACTGGCCGAGGTCCGTGCCTATGGCCAGGACACGAGCAGCGTCCGCACGCCGGCCCAGACCGACACGGCCAACTTCATCTACCAGGACTCCTACGCCCTCTACGGGCAGGTGCTGAGAGCGGTGCTGGCCGATACCCACCACTCGCTGTCCTGGGACGCGCGGGCGGTCGCGGCCTTCCACGTGGTCACCGTCGACACGCAAATCGCGATCTTCGAGGCCAAGTACACCTACACATTCTGGCGCCCGGTCACGGCGATCCGCACCGGCAGCGTCGACCCCGATCCGATCTGGACGCCGCTGTGGGCGACTCCACGCCACCCCGAGTACCCGAGCGGACATGCCGGCTACGCCGGTGCCGCTGAGGGAGTGTTGACGGCGCTCACCGGCCCCTGGGCCCCGCAGCCGATCCCCGTCACCTCAACGACCGACCCCGGCTCGGTCCACACCTACACACGCTGGTCGCAGATCACGCAGGAGACGATCGACGGCCGCGTCTGGGAGGGAGTCCACTACCGCTTCTCTGACGAGACAGCGGCAAAGGTCGGCAAGCAAGTCGCCGCCTGGGACCTGCCGCGCCTCTACAGGCTAGGCCTCTAGCGACTCGTTGGGCCGGGTGACCCCTTCTCGACGGGAGGGGTCACCCGGTCCACACGCATAAGCAGTGATCAGACCGCCAGCGCTGTAGCGAACACCGCGCAGGAGCCCGTGCCTGGCGACGGCGACCACGAGCGGGCGTCGAAGCTGAGGGTGATGATCCTGGCGGGCGTTCGGGCCATGATCGTCCCGGTTGCGCCGGCTTCGGCCCCGGCCGCGGCGGTTGGGATGACGTTGCCGTCGCCTTCGAACTGTCCGCGGCGGGCTTCGGTGCCGTTGGTTACGTAGCTGTAGCCGGTCCGGGCGGCACCGATCACCCGCAGGATCATGGCGCTGATGCCGCCGTTGTACTCACAGGTGCCACGCACGGTCACACCGGCGATCGTGAGAACGTCGTCAACGCAGAAGACGGAGAGGGTGCAGCCGGAGAAGGTCCGGTCGATGTAGCCGACCTGGCTGTTGCTGACAAAGCTGTTGGCGGGGTTGCCGCCAAGCAGCTCGGCGTTGGTCGCCAGGTCCGCTTTGCTCGCGAAGGCGGCTTTGTCGGCGCTCAGGGCCTTGGTCGCATTGTCCGCGCTGGTCGCATGATCGGCGTTGGTCGCGTGGCCCGCGCTGGTCGCCGTCGGCACGGGCCCGAGCGTGCGGCTGTCTACCTTGGCGCCGGTGATCGTCCCGTCCTTGATCTTGGCTCCGGTCACCGCGCCGGCCTTCAGCTGCGCGGTGCCGACGCTCTTTGCCGGCAGCCGGACGGCCGCGTAGGCGCCGCCGCCGAGCAGGACGAAGAGGCAGATCGTCGAGATCACGTTGGCGTAGCTGAGGTGGCGGCGAGCTGACTTCATCGAGTCTCCGTTCGGACGAGGGGCGGTGCTCGAGGTCTTCTCGACTCAGGCCGCGGGCACCTTGAACTCTGCCCGCGGACACCCGGCTCCAGCCTGGTCCCGAAGCCAGGTTTCGAGTGGAGGCCACAGCGGGTAGCCCGGTGCAGAGCTAGAGGTCCGGCGAGTCCCCGATTGGGAGGGACGCGCAGGGGGCCGACCTCCGAGGGTTGGAGGGAAGCCGATGAGGACTTTGTTGCGAGCCGCTTGCGCGGCGATCCTGGTGGTTCTGATGGTTCCGGCCGCGGTTTTGGCCACGCCGGGGCATCACTCCGGCAAGCCGCCGTGGCACCACGGGCACCACCATCACGGCAAGCCGAAACCCGGCCTGCCGCCGATCGACACCTCGCAGGCGCAGAACTGCGACTTCATCGCCGAGCCCGACAACACGCTCTGCATGCTGCCCTTCCCCGACGACTACTACACGGTCCCGGACGCGAGCAGCCCGACCGGGCGGCGCATCGACTTCAAGACCGAAGGCATGCCGGCCAACGCCCCGCTCGGCCAGCACATCTCCGCCGCCCCCTACAACGCCTCGGACGGCTTCAGCCAGGGCGCGACGATCCTGGTCAAGGTGCCCGGCATCGAAACGGCCGACGACGTGCGTGCCACCGGCGCCGTGCCGATCAACCACATCGGTCGCTACCGCAAGGGCAACGCGCCGGTGATCGTGATCGACGCCACGACCGGCAAGCGCTGGCCGATCTGGGTCGAGATCGACTCGCTCGCCGCCGACGCCTCGAAAGCCGCGCTGGAGATTCACCCGGCGGTCAACTTCGCCGCCGGCCACCGCTACATCGTCGCCCTGCGCAACCTCCGCAACGCTGCCGGCAAAGCGATCGAAGCCCCCGCCGCCTTCCGCTACTACCGCGACAAAGTGCCCTCCAAACAGCCCGAGATCAACGCGCGGCGTGGACACTTCGAAGCGATCTTCCAACGGCTGCAGCGCTCCGGCATCTCCCGGCACGGGCTCTACCTGGCCTGGGACTTCACCGTGGCCAGCGACGTCAACAACGCCGGCCGGGTGCTGGCGATGCGCAACGCGGCCTTCGCCCAGCTCGGCGACACCAACCTCTCCGACGGGATCCCACAGGGCGCCTCGCCCAGCTTCCAGGTGACCAGCGTCGAAGAGAACCCTATCCCCGGAGAAATCGCCCGCCGCGTCAAAGGCACCTTCGAAGTTCCCTGCTACCTCTTCCCCAACTGCGGCCCCGGCGGGACCATGCAGCTCGGCCCAGGCGGCACGCCGACCCAGAACGACACCTGGACGGCGAACTTCGACTGCATCGTGCCCGAGTCGGCGGTCAGCGGCCCGCCGCAGTCCGGCAGGCTCTCGCTCTACGGGCACGGCCTCTTCGGCAGCGCCGGCGAGGTGGCCTCGACGCCGCAGCGCAGCCTCGCCCAGGCGCACGACATCGTCACCTGCGCGACCGATGAGATCGGCATGTCGGAAAGCGACGTCCCCGTCGCGATCTCCGCCCTGCAGGAGCCTCTCCCGCTTCCCGGCGATCCCCGATCGCCTGCAGCAGGGCCTGCTCGATGAGCTCTTCCTGGGGCGGGCGATGATCAGCTCGAGTGGCTTCACGACCGCCCCCGCCTTCCACCAGGACGGCACCGCGGCGAGCCCCTCGGCGCTCGACACCGGCGCGCTCTTCTACAACGGCAACAGCCAGGGCGGGATCATGGGCGGTGCCCTCACCGCGCTCGCGCCCGACTTCACCAGGGCGTCGCTGGGCGTGCCGGCGATGAACTACTCGGTGCTGTTGCCGCGCTCGGTCGACTTCGACCCCTTCGCCGGAGTCCTCTATCCGTCCTACCCCGACGAAACGGAGCGGCCGCTGGTCCTCGACCTGATGCAGATGCTCTGGGACAGGGGTGAGCCGAACGGCTACGCGCACCGGATCACCGACGACCCGCTGCCGGACACGCCGGCCCATCAGGTGCTGATGGACGTCGCCTTTGGCGACCACCAGGTGAGCGATTACCAGGCGGACGTCGAGGCGCGGACGATCGGCGTGCGCGCCCACCGACCGGTCCTCTTCCCGGGCCGCTGGCCGGACACCGACGTGCTCTGGGGCGTGCCGGCGATCCACAGGTATCCCTACAACGGCTCGGCCGTCTACTACTGGGACACCGGGCCGATCCGGGAAGACCCGGCGAACCCCGGCAGCCTGATCGGCACCGAACCGCCGCCCTATGGAAACGTGCCCAACCGGGCCGGCGCCGACCCGCACGGGGCGCCGCGGGCGACGCCCGCCGAGCAGCAGCTCGTCTCCGACTTCTTCGACGGGGCGATCCCCAGGAGCGACAACTGCGGCGGCGACCCCTGTTACGCGAGCGGATTCAGCGGCCCTTAGGGATACCGCGCTACGTTGAAGCGGTGGCGGCGTTTGATTTGCCGCCACCGCAAGCCCCAAAGGAAGAGCCGTGAACGAGACGACCACCGAGCTGATCTGCCTCAAGTGCCGCGGCCGGATGCGCACCTACAAGCGCAACGGCATCACGATCGACCAGTGCACCGCCTGCCACGGCATCTTCCTCGACCGGGGCGAGCTGGAGCGCCTGATCGGCGCCGAGAGCAGCTACCTCGGCGACCACTCAGGCGATGGTCCGCAAGCGGACCGCGACCGGGGGTTCCTGGGCGATCTGTTCGAGTAGGCGGCACCGAGCCTCACGGACCCGGTCTGGCGCCGATCTGCGAGCCTGCCGCGGTGACGCTGCTGGCGGCGAAGATCCTGCTCTCGCCGCTCTGCGTGGTCGCCGTCTCCCTGGCGGGGCGGCGCTGGGGGATGGCTGTCGCCGGTGTGCTCGGCGGACTGCCGGTCGTCGCCGGACCGATCCTGCTGGTCGAGACCCTCCTGCACGGTCGTGGCTTCGGTGCCGATGCCGCCGCCGGAACTCTGCTCGGGCTGGCGGCGCTGACCGCCTTCGTGGTCGTCTACGGCCGGGTGGCGGCCGCGCGTGGACCGACCCCGAGCGTGCTCTGCGGCTGGACGGCATTCCTGCTCGGCGTCGCGATGCTGAGTCCGTTCCGACCGCCGATCGCGCTCTCGTTGGTCCTGGTGTCCGCCGGCTTCGCGCTCGGCCTGAAGCTGTTGCCGCCCGCGCCCTCCCAGCCAGCCGCCGCTCCCACGCCACCCTGGTGGGATCTTCCCGCTCGCGCCCTTGCGGCACTCGGGCTCGTGCTCACCCTGACCGCCGTCTCCGGCGCTCTCGGCGCCCACCTCAGCGGGCTGCTGGCGCCGTTCCCGATCATCACCAGCGTCCTCGCCGTCTTCACCCAGGTCCACGGCGGCTTCCCCCCGCTCGCCGTCCTCCTGCGCAACTTCCTCATCGGCTTCTACGGGTTCGCCGCCTTCTGCTTCGTGCTCGCGATCACCCTGCACTCGCTGAGCACCGCCGCCGCCTTCGGCCTCGCGGTCGCGGCGACGCTCGCCGTGCAGGCGACGATCTTCTTCCTGCGGCGAGCTAGTGCGTCACGAACACCGTGACCGCGCGGCTCCCGGTGTGGCCGCCGATCTGCAGTTGCACCTTCACCGTGTAGCGGCCGGGCGCGGCTTTGCTGCCTATCTTCAGCGGCAGCTGCACCGTGCGGTGCTCGCCGGCCCGCATCGACGAGATCTTGATCGAAGCTCGGGCCCTGGAGATGCAGAGCGGCGGGAGCCGAGGCGGTCGCGGTCGATCGGGGAGCCGAAGCGGTGTCGCGTTTGCCAGGCGCAGCGGCAGATTCACGGTTTGTCCCCGCCGAGCCGACAGCGTGGTGTCGCTGGCGGAGAAGTAGAAGGTGCCGTCCTTGCCGGGAATGCCCTTCGGTCCGCGTGGACCGGTATCGCCCTTCGAGCCCCGGGGTCCTTCTTTGCCAGTCGGACCCGCGTCGAGGTGCTGCTGTTCTCCGACAGTGAGGTCGTCTGATGGGTCAGCGTCACCCCGGTTGGCGCCAGGTTCGGTTCGGTCGACGGTTCGTAGACCCAGAGCTGTGGGTGGTGCGCGTCGCCGTCGCCGTTCTCATTGACGACGTAGAGGTTGCCGGCGTCGTCCATCGTCACGCCCTCGTCGGTCTGCTCGGGGACCGAGAGCGGGTTGTCGGGGTCACCGACGATCGTCAGCGAGCTGGAGACGTTGCCCGCGCGGTCGACGTTGACGACCTTGCCCGATTCCTGGCTGATGATCAGCAGGTGGCTCGCTTCCGGGCCGCTCAGGGTCGAGAGGTTGGAGAGCGCGAAGACGTCGGAGAAGTCGGCCGTGCCGGCGAGTGCCGGTTCGAAGAGGTTGGTGGACTCGATCGTCGACGGCGAGCCGTTCGTCGCGGTGCCGGCGTCCCAGTCGATGTCGGTCTGGAAGATGCTCTCCGGTTCGGTCTCCTTGACCACGACGAAGCCGCCGCTTGGTCGGGTCGTTGCTGACGCCCTCGAGCCCGATGTTGCCGATCGTCGTGCCGAGCTTGACCGTCTTGGTGTCTTCGCGGGTGAGCGTCGTGCCCGCCGCGTAGGTGAAGCGGACGAGCTGGCGGTCGCGCTCCTCGGTGATGACGAATTCACCATTGCCGATGTAGGCAATGCCCTCGGTGTCGTAGAAGGTCGTGCCCTGCGGGCTGCCCCCAGCGGCCAGGGTCATCGAGTCGATCAGGGCGCCGGTCTTGCTGACCTGCACGACCGAGGTGCCGCCATCGCCGACGACGAAGAGGCTGTCCGTGTCCCGGTCATAGGTGACGCCCGAAGCCTCCTGGGCGAGCAGGCTGCCGGCCGGCGCCGCGGTGCATCAAAGGCTCCTGTTCGGCATAGCCACCGATCCCTGATGCCGGCGGCGGCCACAACGTATGGCGCACCCGGCGGCTGCATGTGACCGAGATGAAGCCGCGGTGTAAACAGCTTGTTTCGCCCGCTAACGGCGCGGGCTGCCTCGACTAGGCCGACTCGCCCCAGGCGGTCGCGACCAGCGAGCGCGATCCGCCGTGGTCGCGGTGCTCGCAGAGGTAGATGCCCTGCCACGTCCCCAGCGCCGGGCGGCCATCGCTCAGCGGCAGCGTCAGCGACGGACCAAGCAGCGCCGCCTTTATATGGGCGGGCATGTCGTCGTCGCCCTCCAGGGTGTGAGTCCAGTACGGGGCGCCTTCTGGGACCGCCTGGTCGAACCAGGCCTCGAAGTCATCTCGCACTTCCGGCGAGGCGTTCTCACTCAGCGCCAGCGACGCCGAAGTGTGCTGGATCAGCAGGTGCAGGATCCCGACTGAGACCTCGCGCAGCTCCGGCAGCGCGTCGAGCACCTCCGCGGTGACCAGGTGAAAACCCCGCGGCCGAGGGGTCAGTGTGATCGTTCGCTGGACCCACACCTCGTTCTCGCCTAACTGCTAGTTACCCTCACCCGAGAGCTCGCTTTCGACGATCTCGTCGAGCAATTCGCGGGTGCGGGAGTCCTCAGATGGGCCTGGCTGGGCTAGGTTTTCGACGATCTGGTCGAAAAGCTCGGACTTACGTTCCAAAATGCGGTCGAGCGTTTCCTCGACTGTGTCACGGCACATAAAGCGGTATATCCACACGCTTCGCGCCTGCCCTATGCGGACCACTCGATCGCGCGCCTGTGAGTTCGCGGACGGATTCCACCACTCGTTTACGAAAAGGACATGATTTGCCGCAGTAAGAGTCAAGCCCTCGCTTGTTGCTCTCATCGAGGCAAGGAGCGCAACGACATCGTCGTCATCCTTAAACCGTTGTAGCGCAGCTTCTCGCTCATTGATTTGCATCGCCCCAGTGACCATCTCATTTTTTAGCGATATTCCAGCTCTGCCCAGATCCCGTTGCAAAACTCTCAACGGCTCAAGAAAGGCTGAGAAGACAACGGCCTTCTCGCCGCTGTCGCGAATATCGACAAGATGTTCGGTGATCCGTTCAAGCTTCGCACTGGTGCGCTTATCGGGCGCGTAGTCACAGATTGTCCTGAGCTCGTTGATCAATTGCAGGGCCTCAGCAGGGCGCTCTAGCGCTTTTCGCGATTGTCTCTTCTTTGCGTCGTATGCCCTTCTCTGCACTGGTGCGAGATCGAGAGTCTCCTTCCGATCAATGACATCGGGGAGTTCGGAGAGCACATCCCTCTTTCTTCTTCTCAACATGAACGGACGCGCTCGCGAGCGGAGCGTCGTCGCCGGAAGCTTTGAGTCTTCCGGCGAAAATCGATCAGGTTTCAAGATGGAAAGGAGGGTCGCCAGATCCTCCGTATCGCGCTCAATAGGCGTGCCGGTTAGCGCCCAAAAGCGATGTGAGTTCAGCGTGCGAATTCCCTTTGTTACAGCGGCTTTGAGGTTGCGAATTCGGTGTGCCTCGTCGGCGATTACAACATCGACGCCGCGATCAGTGAGCACAGCGGGCGATTTGCGAAGTTGCTCGTAATTAGTAATCAGGATGTGGACCCGGCCTACGACTGCTCGCCACGCCGCCTCTCGGTGATCGCTCGTCGGCGTAACTCGCAGGTGCGAGAGCTCGGGGGCCCATCGGGTCAGCTCCGCTTCCCAGGTCGCAAGAATCGTTCGTGGGGCAACGACAAGAGCGCAACGACACGAACCTTTGTGCACTAGCTCACGAATAGCGGTAATTGCCTGCAGGGTCTTGCCTAGCCCCATATCGTCGGCGAGGATCGCTCTGTTATGTGACTGTAGCCAGGCTGCGCCATCGAGCTGATAGGGAAGGAGAACTCTGACATCAGGCTGCTTGAGCAGCAAAGGCCGAACGAGTGCTCCAAGCGATGGGCGGAGCGTTATGAATTCACTTGCCGTTGCATTGGGGTCGGGGGGCGCAAGCGGAGGACGATCGGTGCGAGGAACGTGCTTATTCACCTTACGACCCTCAAAGAGATCCGCCTTTGCCCCGGCATCGAGGTCTACTATCCATTGCGCCGCAATCTCTAGTCCCCGCAGAATCGAAGACCCGGCTCGGTCCCCCGGCATCAATTTAGGTCGGGTCGATTCCTTCTCCGGAGCGAGCGTCAAACTTGCCCAATCGCCCAGCTCCGCAGAATCGTCATAAATGACTCGAACGTCTAGACGACGACCGCCCACCTCGAGATCGATAGTCGTTTCAAGTCGGCCCACTGCCGACGGTTTCATTTGTCCGGCCTAGCTTGAAGAAGCGTCAGCGAGATTGGCTCGCTGCTTGAGCACATCTGCCCACATCTGCTCGACCTCATCCTCGGACTGAGCCGGCTGAAGCCGAAGGGCCCAACGCTCCTTGAGTTCAGCGAGGCCATCGTCATCATGCTCATCCAAACCAAGGACCCACTGCTGGATCTGCTGTCCGATCTTAATAGCTTCTTTTCGGTCCTCGCTGCGAAGCTTCCAGCCTCTCTCATCTTGGACAAGCAAGAAATACCGCCAAGGTGGGCGATGTAGGCGCCACTCCAAGTCCTTTAGACCGGCAAGCGCACCTTTCACCGCATTACGGGTTGGATCCTTAGCATCTGGCAGACGAAGATCGAAAACCTCGCGAACTATCGACGCAAGCATTTCCTGTCCAATCGGCCAGAAGAGAAGGTGGTCGGTTGTTTCTTCTGCCTCACTATCCAGGACTGAGCCAGGATCAGCGTCATGGTCTCGCATCTTGGAAGGTTCCTCGCGCAGAACCGGCAGGGCCTCAAGGATCCCGTCCCAGTAGAGCTCCAACTCCCGATATAGCTCGTCGAGACACTCTTCACTCGGCCGCAAAAGCATGAACTCTTTAATGTCCTGGCCTTCGTTTCCTCCACACCAACCTTGTGTCTTGTTCCGTCGTCCTCGTCCGTTGAGGAGTTTGATATTTATTCCGTAAAGGGTCTCGAGGCTCGTAAAGTATGTGTCGCTACGTTTTAGGCTCTTGCTTTTCTCAGTCTTGATTCGGGGCGATTCATAGTGAGGCCCAGTGGCGTGAAAGAACTCGTGGTCCATGACCAATCGCCTAGTAGAGATCGCGAATGAATCGTCCTCATCCATAATAATATTCGTGAGTTTGTCGGTTGCTTTGGCATATCGATTCAAGTGCCCGAAGAGACGGCGATATCGCTGCATGAACTGCTTTTGATCCTCGCCTTCCTGCGGCGCTACCACTATCACTGACACCTCCTCATCCTTGAAACCGGGAGGTGCATCAGCGGCGGCGGGGTCCTCAGGGCCGACTAGAGCCTTGATTGCGGCGAGTCTATGCTGCCCATCTAGCGCATAATAATCCTGGGTACCGTCAAATCGCAGGACTCCAAAAGTATCGTCAAGACGAGGATCTCCAACGAGGATCTCGAAGCCCTCCTCCTCTGAAACTTGAACAGGGAACCAGCGAGGGTGACCACCAAATGCAGCAATGACCATAGAGGAAAAGAATCTATCCTCATGACGCTGGAGGTACGTGACAATTTGATTCCTGACCCGGGGCTCATTCAGCGCCCGCTGAATGGCGTCGTCTAGGGTCCGGTCTTCGTACACATCATGAGCAAACTTAACTGACTCTGCGAACTCTCGCATGCTCATCTTTACGACAAAATAGTCCCACTGACCCATGCGGCCTCGTATGCCTGGATAAAAGTTCATAGCCCTCCTTTGATCACAGAGCCGACTCTACAGCGTGCGTGGTTGTTTTAGCGTCGCCCTAATCCCGCGTCGCAGGTTCGCAGACGGCCCGAGACACTCGATGAGTGCGTCCTCGGCAGCTGCGGTCTTCGCTGATGGCAACTCGATAAACCAAAACTGCGCCGCGGGGAAACACTCTCGAACTCTGACCATCTCTTCCTTGCTGCTACGACAGTGCTGAAGAAATCTCTGGCGAAGAGAATTACTCTTTCCTACATACAGCGCGTTGTACAGCTCCTGAAAGATACCTTTGGGCTCGCTGTGGGGTGCACGGCCACAGACAGCGTAGACTCCGGCCCCTTGAGGAATCATGGTCGCGTGAAGTTCTTTGAACGGAACATTTCGCCAAGAACCCTCTGTCAACACAAAGGCTCGCTCCCAACTTGCCCGATCAAGTTTCCAGCCATGTTTCACTGCCTACACTCCCGTAACCATTGATGAGCTTAGAAGCTCAGCTTCTATGCGAGATCCTAAACGTGGCACATAGTGCAAGCCGCGGTGTCGTCCTCATCGTCGAGGACCCCGCTCAAGACATCGGAGAGTGGGCGATTGGGTTTTGATTTCTTTTCGCGGGACATCGCTTCTTCATGTTGGGCGACGATCTCGTCCTTGCGGGCGATCAGCTCGCGCAGGCTCTCCCCTTGTGACCAGGTGAACTGTTTGCCGCTGGCGTTGGCCTCGTAGCTGACCTTGTCCTCGTATTCAATCGCGCGCTCGAACAGTTCGGGATGTTCCTCAGCCAGCTTCACCCACTCGTACTTGCGCTGAAAGAAGCAGAAGAAGCAACCCGAGCGCGTGCGCCACTCGTAGTACTTGGGAAGGCCGACGCCGGCTTCGTCGAGGATGGCGAGGATGTCGGCCTTCACCAGCCCGTCTTCCTTGAAGGGAAAGCGGGCGGTGACGTTCGGCTTGCGGGAGATGTATCCCTCCCTGTCCTCGTCGGCGCGGATGCCGATGTAGGTGCAAACGGTGTCTTCGCCGATCCAGGCCTCGAACGGCTTGATCTTCAAGTTCTTAGTGCACCAGCGCATCTGTGGCGAGGGCAGGGCGCCGCCGAAGACCCAGAGCCAGTGATCGAAGTCGCGATCGGCGTTGAGACGAGCGATCGACTTGCCCAACACGGTTTCGAGCCGCTGCAGATACTCGTAGGTCTCAGGCAGCTCACGTCCGGTATCGCAGAAGAAGTACTCCATCTGTGGGACTCGATCGCGCATGTGGATTGCCAGCGCTGCCGAATCCTTGCCCCCGGACAGACCGAGGACGTGACGCTCTGAATCGATATCTGTGCTCATGCCTGTCTCACCTTTCGTTCCGCCACCGGCGCGTCCTCTGTTTTAGCTGCTGCCGAGGACAGTAGGCGGTCGGCGAGGACTCCGAGGAGCGCTTGCGGTGCGTCGCTGCCCAGCCGACCATCGAGGTCGCCTAGCGCCCGGTCGAGCACGTCTCCAACTAGCTCCTGGGTCGAGTGGTCGACCCGCACGAGCCTCGGCGGTCTCGCGGCCGTCGGGCGCCGTAAGCGTGACGCGGCGGGCGTCAAAGCCATCGCCTTGCGGGCCGTTCAACTCGTGGTACAGCAGCTCGAGCCGGCGGAACCACTGCGCCCGCTCGGCCACGAGTGCTTCGAACAACCCCACATCGTGGTCGGTCCAGCTGCTCGGTGGCTTTGCCACCAGGCTCATCGCCAGCGCCTCGAGCCAATCGTCGTCGTCGAGGCCCTCGTCGCAAGCGGTCGAGAGGAAGGCCCGCATCTTCGGCTCGATTACCTGTTTCAAGAGCGGTCGGCTGCGGGAGCGGAATTCCTCGCGCAGCAAGCGACGAGGGCCGGCAGCACCAAAACCCGTGTGCAGGAGGTCGCCGATCTTCTCCAGCAAGCGCGGGTACTCCGCGCCGAGCTCGGCGAGCGCTCCGCGCAGGCGCTCAACGTACTCGGCCGCGGCCGAGTCGTCCTTCTTGCTGCGAGCCGCCGCGAAGGGCTTCACCCCGCAGGCTTTTGGCAAGGCGGTGAAGAGCAGCTCGTCCGGTTCGCGAGCCGCAAGCAACGCCTCGCAGACGGCCCTCGCCGTCTCGCTGACGCTATTCGTCTTCCGCGTGTACTCGGGGAGATTGTTGCCGAAGGCGACGAGCGGGCGGACCACGGCAAGGGTTGTCTCGTTGCGGGTGCGCGCCCGGCCGGCGGTCGCTTCGGAGGGCGTCAGCGTCCCGCGCAGGCGCTCAAAGACGCTGGCGCGGACACCGACCATCGACGCCCGCTTCAGCGCGAAGCGCTCCGGCGTCTTCAAGAGACGTTCGATGTGGGCTGCGTCAACCACCGGCTGGAAGCTGCCGTCCTGGTAAAGGAAGACGTCATCCGCGCGGTACTGGAGTGCTGCCGAGAGCACGATCGGCAGCACCCCTTCCTTCATCCCGAACGGGGGGCCGCTGAGGGCGTCGTAGACCGCGTCGACACCAAGCGGGTCCTTGACCGCGTCATCGAGCAGCGTCATCAGCTGCTTCCAAGTGTCCGCGAGGTCACTGTTGGCAGGCGGCGGGCCGAATCCCCAGCGCTTGCCGTGCAGGCGGTGCACCCCGGTGTAGTGGAGCACGGCCTCGTACATCGCTCGCTCTGGGCCGAAACCTTCAATGCCCAAGTGCGGCTCATGCTCGTGGGTGAACATCTGCTCCAAGATCAAGCGGCGCGCCTTCGCCCCTTGCGAGGTCAACTCGCGGCGATTGATCATCTCGTTGCGGATGATCGGCGTGTGCGGGTAACGCTCATCGCACAGGTCCGAGAGCAGCCGCGAGAACTCGGCCGTCTGCCTAGCCCTCTGTCGCTTGCCCGCGGCGAACCAGTAGACCCCGCTGCGCGCGGGGGCAAAAGCATCGTCCACCCGCTCGTTCAACTTTGCTTGCAGGGCCGCAACCCGGTGGCGCATCTCGCGTCTCGCGACGACATCACGCTGGAGCTCGTCTGCGCCGGCTAGGACCGAACGCGCGGCCGCGAAGTCGAGGGCGGCCTCTCGCACCTCCTCGCCGTATGGCGACCAGACGACCACTAGCGGCCGCCCGTCGCCGGTCTTCTCTGCCAGACTCTTTGGCGCCTTCTGATCGGCGAGGACGTACAGCACCAAGCCGTCCGCGTCCTCCGACTCCACCTCGACATCATCGTCGGTTACCGCCCGTGCGTAGCGACACTCGAAGTAGCGAAGAACGTGGTGGCGCTGGCTGTGGCGACGCGCCACAGCGGCGCGCAATGGACGGGCGCCGGAGACGATTCGCTGGACCTCCTGAACCGACTCCGCCGTGGTCAACTGCTCCCGAGCGGCGGCTATGTGCCCCCTGCTGTCGAAGTCGGAGCCCTCCCAAACGCGGTATTCACCGGCGAAGTCGCGGTAGGTGACGAGGCTACGCTCGACGAAGCGCTCGAGCACCGCCTTCACGCCGCGCCGCTGGGTGGCACTCGCGTCCGGTCCGGCCACCGCCTCCTCGACCACCTTGGCACTGGCGATCAACCGGTCGGCGCCGCTCATCAGGTTCAACACCCCCAGCGTCTTCAGCACCTCAAGCTCGAACTCGTCCAGTCCCTGCGCCTCGTCGACGGCGCCGCGGATCTCCCGCGCGCGTTCTCCCTCCGGACCGGTCATCACGGCGACCGCCCCGTCGCTGAAGAAGTAGTCGTAGAGGTCACTCAGCCGCAGGAAGGAAACTTGCTTCGCGGCGATCTCATGGCGAGCAAGGAAAGCGGGCATCGCGTGTGGCGCGTCGCTGGTCAGGAAGGAGACGAGCGAGCGGTCGTGCTGGCCCAGCTGGGACGCCAGTGCGGGCAGGGCGATGGTGACCGCCGGGTGGAGAGGATAGGTGGCAGCGGGAGAGTCGCCCAGACTCGGCAGGCCGGCGGCGCCAGCGGCATTGGCAAGACCATCTGCCGCTTTGGCACTGGCGGAGTCAATCGAGCGCCGCAGCGCAGCGGAGCCGCTAAAGCTCAGCGCTTCGGAGAGCAAGGCGACCGAGTGGGCGCCATTGGCAACGAAGGGAACGTCCTCGAAGCGGCCGTGGACCTTGCGCCACTCGCGGCGCCTGGTGTCGCCGGCGCTGCCCAGGTAGTCCTCGAAGCCGAGGTGCGCCAGGGTGAGCAGGCCACCCGAGAACTGCGACCGCGAGGACGCCCTCTCGGCCAGCTGCTGGAGCAGGTACAGGTCGCTGCCGGCGTGCTCGGCGGCGAACTCTAGGTTCTTACCGAGCTCGTCGACGACGATCAGCACCGGCGCCGACTCGACCAGCTTGTCGAACATCGAGAGGACGAGCTCTGGGTCCGCTTCCTTGCCGGCAACCGCCTCGCGAAGCTCGTGGACGAGGCCTGGCTTCCTGCCCTTGGCCCAGTACAGCTCGGCGCCGCGGTTGAGCGCGCGCAGCAACGCCGTTGGCACCGGCTCGGCCTCCGCCGTCACCATCGCCGGGATGACGCCACGCTCAACGACGCCGATGCGCTTGCGCTCGCGGGCGAAAGTGTCAGCGAGCTGCGGATCGGCCTGCCTCAGCACTTTGGCCGCGACCCGATGGGTTGGATCGGCTTTTGCCGCGAGCAGCGCGCAGAGCAACAGGGCGAATGAGGACTTGCCCGAGCCGTAGGGACCGGTTATTGAGAAGGCCCGGGTGCGAGGGCCGTCCTGAAGGGAAACGGCGACCCGCCGGAGCGCGTCAAGCACATGTTCGCCGGCCACATAGCCGTGCAGCACTTCCGGATCGTGCAGGTCCTCTTCGAGACTGACCGCCCGAACGCTGCGGTGCTGGATGTCGATCGCCTCGCGCAGGGTGCTCATCGCCCACCCTTGCCGCGACGCGGGTAATAGCACTCGAGAATCGACTCGCTGATCTGCTCCAGCGCGAGAGGCACAACGAGCTGGCGATTACCGGCCGCGTGCGTGAGTTTGATCGGCACGCGTGGCCGTTCGCAGTAGCGGACCAAGGCATCGCCGAGGCCCGTCTCCGTAAGGGCAAACGCTCGCCCTGGGGATCCCTCGTTGCGCGCTAGGCCGGCGACCCCGAGCACCTTCGCGTCCGTCCCGACAAGGCGCGCGTAGTCGAGACAGGCGTAAGCGACGATGTCATCGGGGAGATCGCGCTTTGGTGCTGCGTTGATACTCCACTCGCGAGTCTCGCCCGGGACCGGGCGGATCAGCTCGAGCTTCCGCAAACGGCGAGTCAACCGAGTCCTCGAGCAAATCCCGGCCCTGGGTCGCGCTCCCGTACATGCGCAGCAGGCAGCGCACGTCCTTATCGAGCGAGTTGTCGACAACGTCGTCCCAGCCGCGCTCATCGCGGAACCGGCGCAGCTCGTCGAGCAGCGCCCGATCGCTGAACTCCGGTGCGTGGGAGCCGTTGAATATCGCCCACCAAGCGGGCGCCTTGCAGGGCGGTCGCAACAGGTGCCAATGCAGCAGCCAGAGCGACCCGGGATCCTCGAGGTAAGGGTCCCAACCGTCGTCGTCCAGCAGCTTCAGGCCAAACTCGGTCGGCACTACGTGGTTGAGACGGGGGTTGTCCTTGCTGCGCTCTTCGCGCAAGATCTTGTAGGCGACGCACCAATAACGGATTGCGCGGACCATGTTCTTGCCGACCCCCAGCGTGGTCGTCGCGTCTTTACGAAGGAAGACGTCCTTGTCCTCGCGCGCGCAGTCGAAGCCCTTCTTCAGCCATCCGTAGCGAGGATGAAAGGTCTCGTGACGAGCAAAGGTCCCCTGCAGCTCAAAGGGAGGCTCGGCGGTAACCGTCATCCGACTCCGATCGGTGATCCGGCCGCGGTTGCGATCTGGATCCGGGAGACGGCGGCGGCGAGAAGCTCGACCGCTTGATCCACCTCGGCGGTGGTGGTGGGGCGGCCAAAGCCGAAGCGCGCCGACTGCTCAGCCGCCTCCTGGCCGAGCCCGATGGCCAGGAGAACATGCGAAGGAGTCGGGGTCGCCGCCGAGCAAGCGCTGCCGGCCGAAAAGCAGAGCTGGTCGCAGTTGGCGATCAGGGCGTCGGCGTCGACCCCTGGAAAGCGCAGGTTGAGGTTGCCGGGTAGACGGGCCTCCGCCGGACCGTTGACTTCGAGGTCGCCCACGGAGTTCCGCAGGCCGGCGTGGAAGCGGCTCGACAGCTCCCGCAGCCGCTCAACCTCCGCTTCGCGTTCGTTGTCGGCGAGCCTCGGCGGCGGCACCGAAGCCGACGACCCCAGGAGTGTTCACGGTACCGCTGCGAAGCCCTCCTTCCTGACCGCCGCCATCGATCAAGGGCGAGAGTCGCGCACGATGCTCTTGCTCGACAAAGAGCGCCCCCACGCCCTTGGGGCCGTAGATCTTGTGCGAGCTGAGGGAGAGCAGATCGATTCCGTCACGGACTACATCCAAGTCGACCTTGCCCGCTGCCTGGGCAGCGTCAGTGTGCAAAAGCGCCCCGCGATCATGCGCCATCGCGGCAATCTTGGCGAGCGGCGCCAAGCTGCCGATCTCGTTGTTTGCGGCGGCAATCGAGACGAGCAGGGTCCGCTCGTCGATCGCCGCCTCGAGCTTCGGTGAGGGAAAGCTGGCCGTCGCGTTCAACGGGAAGCTCGGTGACTTCGAAGCCATCCCGGGCCAGCGAGCGAGCGGTGTCAAGCACCGCCGGATGCTCAGTGGCGAGAACGACGAGGTGGCGACGCTCAGCGCCCGCGGCGATGCCCTTAAGCGCGAGGTTGTTCGCCTCGGTCGCGCCCGAGCAGAAGACGATCTCCCGCCTGTCGGCCCCGATCAGTGCCGCCACTTGCTCGCGGGCTCGATCGATCGCGATGCCAGCGTCCCGGCCCACATCATGCTGCACGCTGGCCGGGTTGCCGAAGCGCTCGGAGAAATAGGGCAGCATCGCCTCGAGGACCCTCGGATCGACGGGCGTCGTGGCCTGGTAGTCCAAGTAGATGGTCTCGTTCATCGGCGACTTTGCAAGGAAGCTCTGTAAGGGATCTTGGCCCTGCCGCCGGATGAGACGGACATCGTCGCCACCGGGTCTGAGATCTCTTCCTTTTGGCGCTTGAGATTAAGGTGGCGGGAGTGAGCGGCGCTCAGATAACAGTCGCCGATAACACGGACGAGAAGCGCTACGAGATCCGGCTCGACGACGACCTCGCCGGCTTCCTGCAGTACCGCCTGCGCTCCGGGCTGATCGAGTTGGTGCATACCGAGATCGACGAGGAGTTCGAGGGACGGGGGCTCGGCAGCCAGCTGATCTCATTCGCCCTCAACGACGCGCGAGAGCGGGACCTGGCGGTGTTTCCCTTCTGCCCCTTCGTCAACGACTACATCCAACGGCATCGCCAGTACGCCGACCTCGTGCCCGAGGGACGGCGCAAGGACTTCGAGCTCTGAGCGCTGCCTAGGCCGAGCTCGCCGAAGAGCTCGACCCGGGTTCGTCGTGGGCGGCGCAGATGTTGGCCAGGCCGGCGTCGCGGGTGGTGCGCTCGATCGGTCCCGACAGCGAGTGGAGCCGGTCCGACAGCGACTGGGCGAGTTTCAGGCGCCCGACCTCGGCCGCGCGAGTCTCGGCACGATCGATTTCGAGATACGTCGCCGACTGTCGCATGAAGCGGTTGAACGCAACCACTCGGTCGGCCGGGGGCGAGAGCCGGCCCAGCCGATGGAACCCATCTTCGATCACGGTCAGGACTGGCTCGAAGAAGGCGTAGGAGATCGAGCGGAAGGCCCGCAGTGTCTCCTGCGCAGAGTGGGAGCCGGCACCGCCGTCGCGAGCGAAGCGTTCGATCGCCGCCTGCTCGGGTGCAGCTCGCTCTTTCAGATCCTTGATGCGAGCTTCGATGCCGACGCAGATCGCACGGCTCCTCTGGCGGTAGACGGGGAGGGAGAGCGGCCGGCCAAGGGGCGCGATCCACCGCTTGGCGGATTCGCCGTCGAGCAGACCCAGTTCGGCCTGGGCCAGTGGCGTTGAGTCGAAGACTTCGCCGGAAGCGGGCAGCTTCACGTCGGGCGCCGCGGCGAAGCTGAAGAGATCCATCCGCATGTCCATCGTCACCGGCGAGTGTCCGGGTGCAGCCGGGAGGGTCATCACCTCTCGCAGCCGCCTCGCCATCCCCTCGCCATCGACCCAGACTTCGACTTCCACCGGCGCCGGCATCTGCTTCGCCAGCTGTTCGTACTCGCGGGCGGAGCCAGCCTTGCCTTCTTCGCGCAGGAGCTGCGAGTAACGCTGGAGCTCGATCCTGCCGCGGTAGCGATGCGTGGAGACGCCGCGAACCGGCTCCCCTCCAACCGATTCGACATCGGAGGCAACTGCCCGCATCATCTCCAGCTGGCCCGCGCCGCTCTCGCCGCCGACGAGAGCGGCGCTTTCACTGCGCCCCAGCCATGGCTGGACGCCAAGCCACGGGCGACCGGGTGGCAGCTCCGAAGAGATCGCGTCCGACCTGGTGTAGACGGTGCGCTGGTCGCCGACGGTCTCGACCCGCTTGGTTCCGATGGGCGACGGGATCTCGAGCGTTGCCCGGCTGCGCCCCGTCCGAGAGTTGTAGGTACCCAAGCCGTGCGCGACGACCGCCTGTGGCAACGCCGCCGAGCTGTAGATCGCTTCGATCGTGAACCGCGCTCCGGGCGCAGACTGGGTGCGGACGGCAGCGGCCGCGATCGGGTTGAGCGGGTTGCCATCGCTGCGCAGGGCCGAGTACGCGACCACGGCGATGAGCAGCACGCTGAGCATGGCGGCGAGGGTCAGCAGGCGGCGGGAGAGCGGCTCGAGCGACGACCAAGAATCGTCTGGCGGCGGCTTTGATGTCACGAGGCGTCCCCCACGATCCAAGATCCATCGGCTATGGAGGGGACTGACTTGAGCATTCGGCGGGCGGGATCCTCGGGCAGGATGCGGACGAAGCGGCGCGATTAGCTGCTAGGAAGGCAGGTCTTGGAGGCCCATCGGTCATACGAGCGGTTCGAGGAGGGACACCGGGTCACCGCGGCGAGCGACGGCCATGGCGAGCCGCACTACGGGCGGAACGCGGCGCTTGCCGTCGCCGTGATGGCCGCCTTCCTCGCCCTGGCGACCTTCCTCTCCAACGAGGCGGTGAAGGAGGTCGTCACCGGCGAGACTCACCGGGCCGACACCTCGGCCCGGCTGGAGAGCAACCGGGTCAAGATCGACATCGCCAGTGGCAACGCGGGGCTGCTGCAGGCCCTCGGCGCCGGCAGCGCACAGGTGCGGCGCGCCGCCGGCGAGGCGCTGCGACACGAGACCCGGATCGCCCGGGAGCTCGAGCCCGCCGACGCTCACCTAAAAGCCGAGATCCAAGCCGACGAAGAGGAAGCCGACCACGCCAACACCCAGCACCTCGACTACGAGCTGGCCGAGGTCGGCCTGCAGGTCGGGATCGTGCTGGCGTCGGTCTCGATCATCGCCCGCCGGCGCTGGCTGCTGGCCTGCGGCGGCGCGATGGCATCGGCCGGCGTCCTGCTGCTGCTCGTCGGCCTGCTCGCCTAGCCGGACCGGGCAGCGCCGAGATCGTGGGCTAGCCCTTCAGCTTCACCTGGCGAACCTGAGACGGGCTCGCGTTCCCGGCGCCGTCGACCGCCCGCGCCTTGATCTTGACCAGCGGCTTCTTGCCGGCCTCGAGGCCTCGGGCGCGAGCGTTCCCAGCGCAGCGCGGCGCACCACGTCGCCCTCGTAATCGGGGATGAAGAGCTTGCCGCCGTACACGGCGAGGTCGTAGGCACGGCCGACCGATTCGGTCACGCCGAACATCGAGATCGTGGTCAGTACATCCGCCCGTCGCCACCGGCGGCGATTCCGACCGGTCCGCAACCGGCGCCAAGGGGGATGTCGTGCACTGGGGGCGAGGGAGCGGTGGCGTCGAACCAGACCAGCTTGTCCGCGCCGGTAACGGCAACCCACACCCGGCCGCCGGTCCCGGCCGCCTCCTCAGCGGCCCAGATGTTGCCATCGGGGCCGACGACGACGCCGTTCGCCGGCGAGTTGAGACCAACGACTTCGTGCGCGGTGAGGGCGCTGGCGTCCACCGGCGCCACGGCCAGTGCGGTGAGGGCGAGGCAGATTGCGTGACGAAGCTTGATCCAGGGAATGCTAAGGCCGGATAGGGTCATTCCCGATGACTGAGACGGTCCTCGTGACGGGTGGCTCCGGATTTCTCGCCGGCTGGTGCATGGTCGAGTTGCTCGCGCAAGGCTACGAGGTGCGGACCACTGTGCGCGACCTCGGCCGCGAGGCGGAGGTGCGCGAGGCGGTCTCCGCCGGTGGCCAGCCCGGCGAGAAGATCGCGGTCCTCGCCGCCGATCTGACCAGCGACGAGGGCTGGGACGAGGCCGTCGCGGGCTGCGCCTACGTGCTGCACGTCGCCTCGCCCTTCCCCCCTGTGCAGCCGAAGGACCCCGACGAGCTGATCGTGCCGGCGCGGGAAGGGACGCGGCGCGTGCTGGGCGCGTCCCTCGCGGCCGGCGTCAAGCGCACCGTCGTCACCTCCTCGGTCGCCGCGATCGCCGGCGGCGCCAAAACTCCCGGACCGCTGACCGAGGACGACTGGACCAACCTCGACTTCGACGGGCTCTCGCCCTACGTGCGCTCGAAGACGATCGCCGAGCAGGCAGCCTGGGAGCTTGCGCGCGAGCAGGGAGCCGAGGAGCGGCTGGCCACGGTCAACCCGGGCGCGATCCTCGGGCCGCTGCTGAGCCGCGACGCCTCCTACTCGCTGGAGGCGATCGAGCGGCTGCTGAAGGGGATCCCCGGCACGCCGAAGGTCGGCTTCAGCTTCGTCGACGCCCGCGACGTCGCCACCCTGCAGGTGAAGGCGATGGTCGCGCCCGAGGCCGGTGGCGAGCGCTTCATCGCCGTCGCCGAGTTCCTCTGGATGGCCGAGGTCGCCGCCACCCTGCGCCGCGAGCTCGGTGAGGACGCCGCCAAGGTGCCGACCCGCGGCGTTCCCAACCTGCTGGTGCGGGCGATGGCGCTCTTCGACCCCGGCATCCGCTCGATCACCAACCAGCTCGGCAAGAAGCTCACCTACTCGAGCGCCAAGGCCGAGACGACGCTCGGCTGGACCACGCGCCCGGTCGAGCAGACGATCGCCGAGACCGGCCGCAGCATGGTCGACCTCGGCGTCGTCTGAGCTCGCGGCTAAGCCGACCAGGCCTCGCTTCCCCGGTCGGAGTAGCGCAGCGACCCCGGCGTGGTCAGTTCCTCACCGGTCTCCAGCAGCGTCTTCAGGCCGGAGAGGATCATCGGCCAGCCGCCGAACAGTTCGGAGTTGGCGCCCTCGGGCAGCTGGTCGTGGGTGACGGTCAGCTGGCAGGAGTCGCCGACCGGCTCGATCTCCCAGGTCACCCGCGAGGTGCCTTCGCCCTTGACGTCGTCACTCCACAGCGCCGTGAACGTCTGCACCAAGCGGCGCGGCGGCTCGACCTCGAGGTTCTCGCCCGCGGCGATCTTGATCCCGGCCGAGGGGTGAACTGACTCGTAGCTCGAGCCCGGCGACCAGTCCGAGTCGACGCCGACGCCGAAGTTGTACTTGGCCCGCAGCTCGGGGTCGGTGATCGCCTCCCAGAGCCGCTCGGGGGTGGTCTTGATGTAGATCTCGAATACCTTCTCCATCGTTACTCCTCCTTCTCCAGTTCGTGCTTGAGGTCGCTCAGGGCCGCGGTCCAGGGCTCCGCGTACTTGCTCACCCAGCGGTCGTGGACGAGCCGGATCGGGACGGGGTTGAGGAAGTGCAGCTTCTCGCGGCCGCGCTTGCGGGTCTTGACCAGGCCCGCCTCCTCCAGCACCCGCAGATGCTTCATCACGCCGAAGCGCGTCATCGGCAGCCGCCCCTCGAGCTCGCTCAGGGTCTGCCCGTCGCGCTCGAAGAGCGCGTCGAGCAGGCCGCGGCGAGTGGGGTCGGCAAGCGCCTTGAAGACCTCGTCCATGGACTGGACTATAGGTGACTATTTAGGGCAAGTATCCCTTGACAGGGGGTAAAGATTTTGCTTGAATAGCCACCGTGCCTCCTGTTAATCGAGCAAATCCGGTTCGCGCCAAGTCCTCGGAGTCGCGCTACTCCCTCATGGAGTTCATGCGGGAGTTCCCCGATGACGAGGCGTGCTTGCAGTGGCTTTGGAAGACCCGCCACGCAGTTGATGAGGAGGGCAAGAAAGCCTTCTGCCCCAAATGCGAACTAGACCGGCCATTCCATCGGGTGAGCGGCCGACCGGCTTGGGACTGCGACTACTGCGGCTACCACTTGCACCCGACCGCAGGGACGATCTTTCACAAGTCTTCGACCTCGTTGCAGCTTTGGTTCTACGCGATGTTCTTGGTCTCCCAGACGCGGTGCGGCATCAGCGCGAAACAGCTCGAGCGCGAGATCGGCGTCACATACAAGACGGCGTGGAGGATGCTGAACAAAATCCGCAATCAACTCATGGATGAGCAGGATGACGAGCCGCTGTCGGGAGAGGTCGAGGTAGACGAGACCGCCTTCGGCGGCAGGCCACGCGCCAGCTTGGGCCGCATGACTCGCCAGGAAGGCGTCCAGTGGGCAAAGGACAACAAGACGACCGTTGTGGCGATGGTCGAGCGCAAGGGCCGGGTCAAGGCCACGCTGGCCGAGAATCGCGAGCATCGGCCGGTTCGCTCAATCGTGCATCAGCACGTTTTGCCGGAGTCGATCGTCTACACCGATGAGTGGGCGGGCTACCGCAAGCTGGGCGACCACTACGCCGAGCATCGGCGCATCCGCCACGCCGAGAAAATCTACGTCGAAGGGGAAGTGCATACCAACACCGTCGAGGGGTTCTTCGGCAACTTCAAGCGAGGCGTGGCCGGCACCTACCACGCGGTCTCCCGCAAATGGCTACAGGGCTATCTCAACGAGTTCACCTGGCGATACAACCGCCGCCACGATGAACGGGCCATGTTCCTGCAACTCGCGACGCGTGCGGCCCTTTGAAGCGGACCTGAGACTCGGCCTAAGCCTTGGGTTTCTGGTCCCGGTTCTGGCCCCGCAGCGGGCCAGCGACCTTCTCGAAGTCGGAGAGGACGGCGGAGCGCTTCCGGACGGGAATCTTCAGACCAGTAGGGGTCTTATCCCTCGCCGTGGAGCTTGGTCGGGATTTCCTCATCAGCGGCCTCGATCCATTGCAACACGCACTCGTCGGCTTCGACTGTGTAGTAGATCCAGAGGGCGGGATGATGCTCGGCGTCGGTCTCGTGAATCCAAGTTGTGCCCCTCACATGCCGAGAGCCGGGCATCCCGTCGGCCTTGATGCCGAGATGGATCGCGACCCCGTTGACAATGGTGCGGGCCATGGAGTACTCCGCCGAAACCTCAAGGAGCCTCTTTTTGAACAGGTCCGATTCGCGCACATGGCGAGAGTGGCCAACCCCGTTACTCCCATTGGAACTCACCGATCAGTTCTCGGCCTCGCTCGACTGCGCGATCCGGGGGCCGCCGAGTACCGACGAAAACGGTCTCGTAAGGAATTTCTTCCTTCTTTGGTCGAGCGAGTTTCCAGCCAGGGAGTTCATGTGTTTGGTCGCTTAGCTGTTTGGCGGATCGAGCAGATGAGACGTTTGCAATCCACTCATCAACAAGGGACTGAACATATCCATCAAGACGGATATCCGGTTCCTGGACGGGAACCACCCTGTTCTCATCAAAGTCCCCGCGTTCCCGGCCTTCGAGACGGTCCGAGCGAACGAGGCCCTCTTTCATCAGATGTTCTTCGGCGGTCGTCAAATACGTGGGGAAGGGGCCGAACTCCTCTGCCGTATAGGCGGCACCAGTCAGCGACTGACCCTCGCCAGCAAAGTGAGAGAAGTCCACGTAGTAGAGAACCTTGGCCATGCGAACACGCCCGAAGCTCGGGTTGTCCCGCATCTTCCACGCGATATAGAGAACCAGCTTCTCGAACTGATCCGAATCGAAAGCCTTTCCGCCAGCCATGGGTACATTCCTTGGTCGGGAACCCCCATAGTACCGGGCCAGAAAACCGCAAAATGCGGCAAGAAACTTTTTGCCCATCAGGGGCGATTCCATGCGGTCAATCGCGCTGCGCTCTTGCCGCCGACTGCAAGCGAGGGCTGATGATCCGCACGAACTCGCTGAGGAATTCAGCGATGCGCTCGGTCGTTGGCCCGCAATCGCCTGGGGCATCTACGGCGTCGTAGGCGCAGAGGCGGTCAGCGGCACCTTCAGCGATCTTGCGAGGGGTTTGAGCGGCGATGCTCAGTCCTTTCGACTCGATGTGTACCTGGCAGCGATCTCAGGCGTTCCGATAGCCTCCTCCGCGTCAGTCCATCGACTAAGGGAGGGCCATTGGCCACCTACGTTCACGCACCGGGCGTGACGAACATCTACCACTGGTGCAAGAACTGCTCGGACTACCCGAGCAGCCCGCAGGGAGCGACTACGGTTCGCCCCACAGGCAAGCTGTGCGATCAGTGCAAGGCGAAGGAAGCAAACGGAAACTGCTCTAGCTGAGCCGCGCTAGTCGCTTTCGGTGCGCAAAAGGAGCGGCCCCCGTGCCGCTCCTTTCATTTATTTGGAGCCAGGCTCGAAGTACCCAAGTCGCACGTCTCCCGGCTCCCATCTGATTCCCTCGAACAGCGCGCCCGGCTCGACTCCGAGCGCCCCTGCGAGCTTGGCCAGCGTGTCAATGCGGGGAATCCGTCCCCCTCGCTCCAAGAGGCCGATCTCCGTGCGATGGAGCGAGGCTCGAAAAGCCAGGTCCTCTTGGGTGATGCCTGCTTGCTCGCGAAGGCGGCTGAGATTGGCTCCGAACTGCTTAGCGACGCTCATGGCAGTTCCAGCCGGTCGTGCCGCAGGGCGGCGTCTGTGGCGCTGACGGAGATACCGCCGCACTCAAGTAGGCCGACGCCGACGAGAGCGACAACCGCGCGCTCTGCGGCGTCGCCATCGCCGCCAAGCTCCTTGGCAAGCTCGGGGATGGTCAGAGGCTTCGGGTGCGCCTCTAGAACGAGACTGAGGACCGCGCGTTGAGCAGCGGCATCGCCACGCGCTCGGCGCGGCATACGATCTGGCGGCATGGGAGATAGCCCTCCTGTGCGAAAGGCCGGGGGCCGTTCACGCGGTCCCCGGCCGCTTTTGTTATTTCAGGCCGAGGAACGTAGCGCTACAGAAGGACGGCTTTTTGGCGCTTCAGAAAGGGAAAATCTTACCCCCGGAGATGGGATACATGCCCTATTTAGTCACATGTCAAGCCAGGTCAACCAAGCGCCACCCGGCGGGCCTCGTTGCCGCCCAGGTAAGGAGTGAGGACGAACTGGATCGCCTCGCCGGCGATCGCCGGCAGCTCGGCCTGCTTGCCAAGCGAGAGGCGCTGGGCGACGAGCATCGCCACCCCGCTCGCCATCGCCCGCTCGGTGATCACGGGCAGGCGCTCGCCGTGCGCCCCCTGCTCGCGGCCGGGCTCGAGCAGCTCGGCGACGTAGGCGATCATCCGCTCGTAGCGCTCAAAGCCGGCGCTGCCGCCGGCCAGGGCATCGTTGGTCAGCAGCTGTGCCGCGGCGGGCTCGGCGGCGACCCAATCGAAGGCTGCCCTGATCCCGGCTGCCACCTGTTCGGGCCACTCGCTCGCCGCCGCGCAGGCCGACTCGATCCGAACCTGCAGGGCGGCGAAAGCCGAATCGAAGGCGAACGCGAAATCGTCTGGTTGCCGTGCCCTGTCGCCCATCCCGCCCCCGCTGCCGTTGGAGCGCGGATGGTAAACACCAATGTCTGTTAGCGCAAGCCCGCCGCCTGCCGTTTGCCAAAGAGCGCCACGGGTAGCTCGCCAGCGTGAAGGTTCTCTTTGCTCCAGTTGGGATTCTCGCCGGCCTGATTGCCGGCATCGCCGCCCAGAAGGGCTTCGAGCGGATCTGGGCGATCGTTGACGAAGAGCAGGCGCCCGAGGTCGAGGATCGCGACGTCTCCTACCCCAAGCTGGTCCTGGCGCTGCTGCTGGAGGGGGCGATCTTCCGCTTGGTCAAAGGCATGGTCGACCGCGGCGCTCGCCTCAGCTTCGCCTCGGTGACCGGCCGCTGGCCTGGCGAGGAGAAGACGGAATCGTGAGGAGCCGGGCGCCGGCGCCCGAGCTCTAGGCGACGGCGGCCTGCACGCGAACGGTGGTGCCGAGCGCGCCGGAGCGGATCTGGACCAGGTCGCAGAGCTGATTGGCCAGCCAGAGGCCGCGGCCGCCGCGCTGGTCGGTGGCCGGGTGCAGGCGCCCGGCGAGCGGCTCTTCGATCGTGCCGCGGTCCTCGAAGTCGATAAGCAGGTGATCGCCCTCGTGCCAGAGGTACATCGTGCCGCTGCCGCCGCCGTGGGCGACGCTGTTGGCGGCGAGCTCGCTGGCCGCCGCGACCAGGTCGGCCGCTTGGCGCGGCCCGATTCCGGACTCCTCGGCGGCTTGCTTCACCCGCTTCCTCAGTGCCGAGAGACGGGTGCGGTCGTAGGCAAAGACCTCGGCGTCTGCCGGGTGGCGGGGCAGCTTGCCGCCGTAGCAATCGCACTCGCGCAGGTAGTTGCTGCTCGGCTCGCGGCAGCCGTCGCGCAGCACCGCTTGATGCGAGCACGAGACCGCGGCGAGCACCCCCTCGCCGAGGGCCGACTCGTCGTAGGTACAGAGCAGCGACGAGCGCGCGCCGGGCGGGAAGGCAAGGTTGAGCAGGTACTCGTGACGCTGGCACTCGTCGATCTCGGCGGCCTCGCGACCGGGCCAAATCGGTTCGCTGATGCCCCGCGCTGGGCGGCCGGGCCGGGCGGCGAGGAAGTCACGCCAAAGGGGGACGATCCGCGCCGGGTTACGCCCGACGTCCTCGATCTCGACGAAGGCCACCCCCTCCGCATCGGCACCGAGCTTCGCCCTGAGCAGCGCCGCGTTGGCCTGCCGAACCGCCACCAGAGCGGGTTCGCCGGCCGCGAGGGCAGCCGTGAGGAAGGGAACGGCGACCGCCAGGAACTGCGCCCCCTCCCCGTAGACGAGCGCCTCGTGCTGGAGCTCCTGACCCATATCAATGTCGGGTTTAGACGCTCTGTCTCATTGGGTAGAGAACATTCATTCGGGTTGTCCAGGGATTCCTGGGTCTTCTATTGGAGGTAGGGATGTTCAGTTGTGAGAAGTGTGGGAGCAGCTACAGCGCCATGCACGCGGTGGCGATCGAGAATTGCCCGCGTTGCCTCGCTCGTGATCAGGTCACCTCGAGGCTCGTCTTCAAACCCTTTGGGTTCCCTGGCGAGGGCAGAACGAAACTTCGCAGCGTGCCGCTTACCGTGGCTTCAGAACGAGCGGGCAGAGGTCGTCGCGAGTCGGCTTCCCGGCCCAGTCGAGGATCACTCACTCGACCTGGCTGACGATCTCCGTCTGGCGACTCAGCCGAAGTACCGGCGCATCGGCTGGAAGGCCCTCCACCAGCCGTCGTCGAGAAGGGCGCGGTCGACCCTCTCGAGCACGACCCCGTCGTCGTCTTGCAACGCGTAGCTGACCAGCGTCCGCCCATCAACCCGCTCGACCCCCGACACGTGGGCGATCAGCATGTAGGGCGGGCAACTGAGCCAGCGCTCGCCGGTTCGGGGAATCGACTTGGTGTCGACCATGCGGGCTTTCATACCCGTCTATTCGGAGGGAAAACCGCCCAATCCAGGTTCTCCCCCCAGTTAGAAAACTTTTGCCGTACCGTATTAAGCGCACTCATCTAAGAAGGCTGAACGTTTAGCCAGCTTCGAAGCGGGGCATCGGGGAAGCGTGAATAACAACAAATGCAGAGATAGCGCCTAGTTGTGAAGGTGGTGGTGACCGGGGCTACGGGCAACGTCGGGAGAAGTGTCGTCGAGGCGCTGGCCGCGCGCGACGAGGTGAGCCAGCTGATCGGCATGGCCGGGGGCCGCCTCCGTCCGGACTGGAGTCCCGAGAAGGCGAGCTGGGTCGATGCCGGGGTCGTCGACTCCGATCTCGAGCCTCTCTTTCGCGGTGCCGACGCGGTGGTCCACCTCGCCTGGGCGATCCAGCCATCCCACAATGCCGCGAAGCTGAAGCGCATCAACGTCAACGGCAGCCAGCGGGTCTTTGACGCGGTCGCCGCGACCGGCGTTCCGAAGCTGCTCTGCGCCTCCTCGGTCGGCGCCTACTCGGCGGCTCCCAAGGACCGGCTGATCGGCGAGGACTGGCCGATCGGCGGCGAGGCTTCCTTCCACGGGCGCCACAAGGCCGCCGTGGAGGGGCAACTCGATGTCTTCGAACGTGCGGCGCCGGACACGAAAGTCATCCGCCTGCGACCGGCGCTGACCTGCAGGGGCGACGCCGCGGCCGAGCTTCGCCGGCTCCTGGCGGGGCCCTTCATTCCCGGCTTCCTGCTGCGCAGCGGCCTCGTCCCGGCGATCCCGAGAATGTCTGGCCTCCGCTTTCAGACGATCCACACCTCGGATCTCGCTCGCGCCTATGCCCTCGCAACGGTGCGCGATGTCAGCGGCGCCTACAACCTCGCCGCGGGGCCACTGCTCGGCAGCGACGACCTGGCGGCAGCGCTAAATCTGGGGACCTTCCCGCTTTCCTTCTCGCTGGCCCGCCGCTTGGCGGACCTGAGCTGGCGCCTGCGCCTGCAACCGACCCCGCCCGACTGGCTCGACATGGCGATGGAGCTACCGCTGATCTCCTCCGACCGCGCCGCACGCGAGCTGGACTGGGAACCGCGGGTGACCGCGATCGAGGCGCTGGCCGACCTCTTCGCCGGCCTGCACACCACCAACGACACAGCTGCCCTGATCAACAGCCCGGTCATGCACCTTGGCCAGTGGCCAGCCGAGATCGAGACAAAGCAGGCCGAGCTGGAGCCGCGAGAGGCGAAACTGGTTCAGCAGCTCGCCGGCGTGCACGCGATCGGGCAGCAAGCACTGACACAGATGCGGCGAGCTCCGCTGATCGCTGGCGACGAGCGGCTCGCGGCGATCTTTGCGGCGCACGCCAGCGAGACCGAAGCGAACGAGCGGCACCTGCGCGAGCGACTGCGGGCACACGGCGCCGGCGTCATCGACGGCGCCGCCGAGCGGGCCGGCGGGATCGGCATGGCGGTCTTCGCCGCCAGCGAGCCCGACACCCCCGCCAAGCTGGTCGCCCACGCCTTCTCTTACGAGCACATGGAGATCGCGGCCTACGCGCTGCTGAGGAAAACGGCCGAGGAAGCGGGCGATGGCGCGACCGCGGCGATGGCCAGCCAGATCGGCGAGGAGGCGCAGCAGATGGCCGAGCGGCTCGAGGGCTCGTTTGACCTGGTCGTCGATGCCTCGCTCAACGGCGGCGGCGAGATCGGCCTCGCCGCCCAGCTCGACCGCTGCATGGCGGACGTGCACGCGATCGAGAAACAGGGATTGCAGCTACTCGAAATGGGGCCGAGGGTGGTCGAGGACGAGAACCTGAAGCGCTTCTTCACCGCCCACCTGCGTGAGAGCGAAGAGCACGCGGCGACGATGCAGGAACGAATCGAGGCACGCGGGGCGAAACCGGCCAAGGCGAGGGACGCCGTGCTGCAGCTAACCGGCATGCAGGTCGGCGCCTTCTTCGCCGCCCAACCCGAGACGACGGCAAAGCTCGTCGGCTTCGTCTCCGCCTTCGAGCACCTCGAGATCGCGGCCTACGAGCTGCTCGAGCGGCTCGCCCGGCGAGCCGGCGACCGGAAGGTCACCGGCGTCGCCGAACGGATCCTCGCCGAGGAGCGCGCCGCCGTCGAGGCGCTCGCTCAGGCAGCCGCTGGCTCGTAAGTCAGCAGGGCGATGCCGTCGCCGAGGGTCTTCGAGTCGGCAAGGCGCAGCGGCTTCTTCTCGCTGACGTCGCCGAAGAGGCGCTTGCCGCTCGCCGAGCAGGACCGGGAAGACCATCAGGCGCAGCTCGTCGACGAGATCGTGCTCGAGCAGGCCCTGGACCAGCTGGGCGCTGCCGGCGACGAGGATCACGCCGTCGATCTCGCGCTGCAGCCTCGCCACCTCGTCGGCGAGGTCGCCGCTCAGGATCGTCGTGTTTTCCCAGCTCGCCTCCTGCAGGGTCGAGGAGACGACGTACTTCGGCATCGAGTTCATCTTCTCGGCGAAACCGGCCTCGTCTTCCATCGCCGGCCAGGCGGCGGCGAAGCCCTCGTAGGTAACGCCGGCCCAGCAGCTGCGCCTCGGCCTCGACGCAGCTCGTCGAGCTTGAACTTGTCGCCCTCCTCGCCGCGATCGATCTCGAAGGTCCAGCCGGCGTGCTTGTAGTCCTCGCCTCCGCCGGGCGCCTCGATCACACCGTCGAGGGAGACGAACTCGGTTACGACGATCTTGCCCATCTCGTTCTCCTTCTCCTAGTTGTCGGACTTCTACCCCTACGACGAACGGGCAGACACGAGATCGACATCGTCGGTGAAATTTCTCCCGGTATGCTTTTTGCGCTCGAGTGCCCTGGCGGCGCCGAGCATCAGCCAGGCACGAGGGTCTCGAGGCTCGCCGTGCAGGGTGCGACGAATTCGAAGCCAGGGCAAACGGCTCATTCACCCGGAGCCGTAGCTTGGATCGTCCAAACCCTCCAGAAAGTCCTGCCGCACACGGGGCACTCGTCTCTCAGCTATCGCGCGAGATCGTGCAGCTGCACGCGCGCCTCTACGGCCGCGGCCCGACCAAGGCGCGCAGCTACCTGCAGGCCGACTACGCCGTCTGCATCCTCGAGGAGATATTCACAACCGCCGAGCGCACGCTGATCGGCGCCGGCTCCAGCGAGCACGTCAGCGAGACCCGCAAGAAGTTCCAGGAAGCGGTCAAAGACGAGTTCATCGACGTGGTCGAGCGGATCACCGGGCGCTCCGTGCGGGTCTTCCTCAGCCAGGTCGACGTCGAGGCCAACCTGGCGCTCGAGTTCTTCCTCTTCGCCGAGCCCAAAAGCGACTAACCCGCAGAGGGCTCGCCGAGCAGGAAGACCTCGATCGCGACGTCGGGATCGACGTGGACGACGCTGAGGAAGGCCTCGACCGGGCGGCCCATGATCGCTTCGACGCTGGCCTTGTACTCGTCTTCCAGTGCTTCCTGATGCAGGCCGCGGGTGCGCCGCACGTGCTCTGCCTGGCCGGCGCCGATCAGGGTGCGCTCGACCGCGGTGTAGATGTCGCTGAGCACGCAGACGACCATCTCGTCGTTGACGAAGCTCTTTGCCGCACCGGGACCGCGGCCGAAGTACTCGCGATGGAGCGCGACCATCGCGTTGGAGAAGCTCGACCAGCGCCTGGCCTCCTTTTGGGGTCTCTTTTCCGGCCATCGGGTCCTAGGAGGCTCGGGGTTCGACAAGGTCGCCAACCTCAACCGCTCCTCGCGCGACCTCTGCACGGACCGCGTTGGATCGAGATCCCCCGCAGCCCGGTCAGCTCTTGCAAGTCATGCGCGCTGGCCCGTGTGTTAGGTCGGAGTGCCACCCTACTAAGTCAATGGATATGTAGTTTCAAGCGGTTTTATATGGAAACGCCAACGCTGGAGTAGCTTTGTTTGGTGCCGTCATCCCACGCAGAGGGTGCGCCGGCCCCCGTCCGCGATGAGGAGGAGATATTCCGGCTCGCGCAGGTGGTGCGGAGCACGCGCGACGCGGTGCTGAGCAAGGACCTCGAGGGGGTGATCACCTCCTGGAACCCGGGGGCGGTCCGCCTCTACGGTTACAGCGAGGCCGAGGCGATCGGCTCTCGCATATCGCTGCTGATCCCGGTCGACCGCAAAAGCGAGGAGCAGGAGATCCTCGCCCGGGTGCGCCACGGCGAACCGGTCGAGACCTACGAGACCGAGCGGATCCGCAAGGACGGCGTCAGGATCAACGTCTCGCTGACGATCTCGCCGATCGAGCATCCCCAGCGGGGCATCGTCGGCGCCTCGGTGATCGCCCGCGACACCACCGCCGAGAGCCGGCGCCGGCACGCTCAGGAGTTCCTCGTCGCGGCGACGCGCGGCCTCGACGCCTCGCTCGACTTCGACCGCACGGCGCGCACGATCGTTCAGACCGCGGTCCCCGAGCTGGCCGAGCTCTGCGTGCTCGACTTCATCCGCCGCGACGGCTGGGTCGGCGACAGCGTCGTCGGCGCCGCCGACCCGGATGCCGGCACCATGCTGGAGGGGATCCGCAGGCACACGCCGCTCGATCCACGCTGCGACCACCCGGTCGCCCAGGTGCTGCGGGCGGGCCGGCCGATGGTCTGGCGCGACCTCACCGCGCCGAGCGTGCTCGAGGACGTCGTTCAGAGCGAGGAGCACCGCCAGCTGATCGAGCAGACCCGCTACCAGTCGGCGGCGGTGGCGCCCTTGGTCGCCCGCGGCGCCACGCTGGGCACGATCTCCTTCCTCCACGCCAGCACCGACATGCGCTACGACGCCGAGGACCTGCGCCTGCTCGGCGAACTCGCCGACCGCGCCGCGATGGCGCTGGACAACGCCCGCCTCTACGAGGAGCGCGACCGGATCGCGCAGAACCTGCAGCGCGGCCTGCGCCCGCCCGAGCCGCCCTACGTCGCCGGCCTCGACATCGCCGTCGTCTTCGACGCCTTCGGCGAAGGGATGGAAATCGGCGGCGACGTCTACGACGTCCTCCCCACCGAGGACGGCTGCTGGATCATGGTCGGCGACGTCACCGGCAAGGGCAGCGTCGCCGCCGGCGTCTCGGTCGCCCTGCGCCACTCGATGCGCGGGCTAGCCCGCCAGATCGACGAGCCGCGCGAGCTGCTCGCCCAGCTCAACGAGATGCTGCTCGAGGGCCGCAGCCTCAACGACTTCGCCACGGCGCTGCTGCTGCGCCTGCGCCGCGACGGCGAGCGCTGGAATGTGACCCTGGCCGCCGCCGGACACCCGCCGGCGATCCACGTCACCAGCAAGGGACCGGTGCAGCTCGGCGGCGGCGCGGTCCTGGGCGCCTGGGCGGACGCGCCGATACCGAGCCACGAGATCGAGCTGCTCGCCGGAGAGACCCTGGTCCTCGCCACCGACGGCTGGTTTGAGGCGGGCCCGCCCGAGACACACGTCGCCTCCGAGGCTCTCGCCGAGCTGGCCCACTCGTTCGCCGACCTCGAGCTGGGCGAGATGACTGAGTGCCTGCGCCAGGATGCGATCGCCCGCAGCGGCGGCCGGCTGCGCGATGACCTCGTGCTCTTGACCCTGCGCCCAGGGTCGGACTAACCCGGAAGCGACGAGCTAGACCGAGGGGTCGAGCTCGTCGAGCATCTCGAGCATCTTGCGGTGGTAGGCGGTCCCGGCGATCAGGGCCAACTCGGAGCGCTGCCAGTCCTCCTTGCCGCGAACCTCCTCCAGGTAGCCCTCGAGCTCGGCCAGCTTCTCCCGGTGCCAGGCCCGCCGCGGCTCCAGGAAGGCGAGCGGGTCGGCGCCGGCAAAGACTTTGAGCAGGGTCTCGTCGCGGATCTGTGGCGACACCCAAGTCGGATCCTCCGCCCAGGCCGCCAGCGCCGCCCGTCCCTCCTCGGTGAGCGCGTACGTTTTGCGCCGCCGGCCGCCCTCCTCTTGCTGGACCGACATGTAGCCGCTGCCAGCCAGCCGCGCCGGCTCCTCGTAGGCGGTCGTGTGGGGAACGGGCCAGAAGTTCTCGATCGAGCTGTCCATCGCCTGCTTGATCTCGTACGGCGTCGCCTCGCCGAGCTGGTCGACCAGGGCGAGCAGGGCATACGAGGTGTTGGTCAGGCGGACGGGCTTGCTTTTCATAGTTCGAAGCGTATAGTACGGGACGAATGGTTAACTCACCCCGGGAGACGGACATGGATGAGAGCAGGCAAAGCAACGGCGATCGGATCGATTACGACGCGGTGATCGTAGGCGCCAGCCTGGCCGGCTGCGCGACCGCGATCGCGCTGGGCCGCGGCGGCGCTCGCGTCGCCCTGGTCGAGAAGCGGCCCGACCCCGCGGCCTTCAAGCGCATCTGCTCCCACTTCATCCAGGCCTCGGCGGTGCCGGCGATGGATCGACTCGGCCTGCTCGAGCCGATCATGGAAGCGGGTGGAGTGCGCACCACAATGCGAGCCTGGACGCCCTGGGGCTGGATCGAAACACCGGCCGCCGAGGCCCGCGAGGGGGTCAACCTGCGGCGTGAGCTGCTCGACCCGATGGTGCGCGAGGCGGCAGTGGCGACGCCGGGAGTGGAGCTGATGCTCGGCCGCAGCGCCGAGCATCTCGTGCGGGAGGGTGACACCGTTCGCGGCGTTGTCATCCGTGAGCCCGATGGCGCGGAGCGAACGCTGCGTGCCCAGCTCGTCGTCGGCGCGGATGGCCGCGACTCGCAGATCGCCGAGCTTGGCGCGGTCAAGACGAAGACCTCACGGCACGGGCGCTTCGCCTACGGCGCCTACTTCGACGGGCCACCGGCGGCCGCCGGTGGAGCTAGCTCAATCTGGATGCTGGATCCCAACTGGGCGGCCGCCTTCCCGACCGACAGTGGGCTCACCTTCTACGCGGCGATGCCGACCAAGGACCGGTTGCCCGAGTTTCGCCGCGACCCCGAGGGCGCCCTGATCTCCTTCGTCGGCAGCGTGCCAGAGGCACCACCGATCGGGGTCTCGCGGCTGGCCAGCCCGATCCTGGGCAAGATCGAGATGCCGAACAAAGTGCGGGTGCCGGTCGCCCCGGGCCTCGCCCTCGTCGGCGATGCGGCGATGGCCGTGGACCCGCTCTTCGGGGTTGGCTGCGGCTGGGCCTTCCAGTCGGGCGAGTGGCTCGCCAAAAGCGTGGCGCCGGCCCTGGCCGGCGAGGAGCCATTGCACGCCGGCCTTGCCCGCTACCAACGGCAGCACCGGCGTGCCCTGCGCGGACACGCGAGCCTGATCAACGAGTACGCGAGTGGCAGGAAGATGCAGCCGGGGGAGAAGTTGATCTTCTCCGCCGCCGCCCGCGACCCGCGGCTGGCCGAGCGCTTCGAGGCCCTCGGCACCCGCAGCATCGGCCCGGCACGCTTCTTCGCCACGGCGATTCCGCGCGCGGTCGCCGTCAACGCTCGCCACGCCCTTCGCGCGCGCGGGCAGGGACCGGCGCCGCGACCCGGAGGCCGCAGCGCCAGCCCCCTGTCCTGAAGCCCTACTTGTGCGAGCTCTGACCGACCTGCGTGGTCAGGCTGACTTTCGGTGCACCCGAGCCGACCGTCGCCGCCTTGACCGCGAAGCTCAGCTGGCCCTTGTGCAGGTGCGAGACTTTGACCACGGCGAAGGTCGAGCTGATCGTGCGCGAGACCTTCAGCTTGCCGGGCTTCTTGCCGGGACGCGAGGCCACGGCCAGCAGGTGGCCTTTGTTGACCAGGCGCAGGCCCGAGAGCTTGAACTTGTCGAGCGGGCTGGTCCAGGTGAGCGTGATCTGAACCGACTTGGTGGCGCCGCCGATCGCAACCGAGTGCGTCTTGCTCTGGCCTTTGGCCAGCAGATCGGTGAACTGGCGGGGCGGCGTCTGGCAGGTGAGGGCGGCCTCGATCGTGTTCATCACCGACTGCAGCTGGGCTGAGTCTTTGAGCGGGAAGTACTGGCCGCCGGTGTCGCCGGCGATCTTCTGCAGCCGTGCCTGGTCTTCGCCGGCAGCGATTCCGCCGAAGCCGATCACGTAGGTCGGCACGTTGTGGACGAGGTGGCCTTCGTTGTAGGTGCCGACGTCGTGGCCGCCGTCGGTGAGGAAGATGCGGGCGTTGGCGGTGGGGTTGTCAGCATCCGACTGGGCGAAGGCGGCGTTGTAGTCGGTGGCGCCGTTGTCGGCGTGGATCTTCTGGTCGAGCGCCGTGCGCATCGCGTTGCCGTTGGGGCCGACCGGCTGCGGTGGGAAGACCGTGTCGGCGCCGGGAGGGTTGTTTTCGAAGCCTGCGGAGCCGAACTCGACCGCGCCGAGGGTCGTCCCCTTGCCCAGGGTGTCGATCAAGAGGCTCATCGCCTGCACCCGCAGGCGATTGGCATCGGTGAATTCCATCGAGATCGAGTCGTCGACGATCGCCTCGATGTTGGTCGCCGGCGTACAGGAGGCGCTGGCCGTGGGCGCGGCCGTGGCTCCCGCGCTGGCGATGCCCATCGTGAGCAGGGCGGCGGTTGCGGCCCCTGAAAGCACTCTGGCAACTCGTCTCATTTTTTCTCTCCCACTGCTTGAGGATTCCTGTTCACTCGCTACGCTGAGATGACGATGGTTACAGCCCCAGGGGACAAGATCACCGTGATCACGCTCGGGCCGGAGGGAACATGTCACGAGCGGGCCGTGCAGCGCTACCTCGAGTTCCAGGGCGTCGACGAATATCGGATCGAGCTGATCACCGACTTCTTCGACGGCCTGGAGATGCTGCGGGAGACGCCCAACGGCTTCCTCGTCCAGTGCAGCGCCCATCCCAAGGTGCACGAGATCACCGAGAAGTACTGGCAGGAGGTCTTCGTCGTCGACACCTTCATCTACCCGACCAAGCACCTGGTCCTGCTCAGCCGCCGCGATGTCGAGCTGCCGCGCTCGATCGGGATCGTGCCGGCGACCAAGGGCTACGTCGACCTCTCCCAGTGGGAGGAGGTCATCGACGTCGTCTCCAAGCCGGTCGTCGGCGCGGGCCTGCTGCGCGGCGACTACGACTCCGGCCTCACCCACATGGAGCATTTCAGCGAGCACGCTGACGAGTTGCGGCTCGATCTCGACATCGGCGAGATCGACACCACCTGGGTCGTCTACGGCCGCGAGAAGCGCTTCCGGGGCGACGTGATCGGGATTCCTTCGGCAGAGCTCTTCGCGCCGGGCGGCGCGGAGGCGGCGAAGGTCCCGCCGGTCCACGCCTAGCACGCGTTACCATCGCGCCCGACGCTGGCGCACCTCGCAGGGGCCGCCTCGGCGTCGGCATCAGAACGGTGGGCGCGATCGCAGCTGCTGCGGCGGCGATTCGGCCTATCGGGGTCCCCCCCGTGGAGTCGGAGCATGTCCCATGCCGATGAGGCCACCGTCAGGCGCTGGTTCGACGCCTTCAACTCTCGTGACCTCGAAGCAATGCTCGCCTGCATGGACGCACACGTCGACTTTCGCCCGCTGCGACTGCGCGGGATCGACGCCATCTACCACTGCCACATCGGCGTGCGCGACTGGTTCGCCGACCTGGTGCGGATGGAACACCGCCACCGAATCGAGCTCACCGAGGTGAGCTCGGCCGCTGGGAACAAGGTAATCGCCGCCGGCACGTTTTCCACCGGCGATCCCGCCGGTCCCTCCTCGTTCTGGGCCGTGGAGCACTTCGAGAACGGCCTGATCGTCGCCGCCCAGCACTACTTAAGCAACCGCTTTCACCTGCGATGAACGGGGAGGGGAGCAAACAAGCAGCAGCACCGCTCAGCGGCGGGGAGCTGAACGCCGCGATCACCCGCGAGCTGGTCCGCATCCACACGGCGGCAATCGGCCGCGGGCCGCGGAAGTCCTACTCCTTCCACAGCGGCGACACCCTGATCACGGTGATGCTCGGGGTGCTGACGCGGGCGGAGCAGACCCTCGTCGCCTACGGCGAGGGTGAGGCGGTGCTCGCCATGCGCCGGCTCTCCCAGCGGGCCATGGCCGAGGAGATGAAGGTCGCCGTCGCCAGGCTCACCGGGCGCGGGGTCCTCGCCTTCATGTCCGACAACCACCTCGACCCCGACATGGCGGTTCAGGTCTTCGTGCTCGAGCCGCCGCCGTCCTAGGAGGGATTGGCGAAACTCCCCACGCCGCTCTGGGCGTGGGTTCGCCGGGTCGGTGATTTCACGGATACCTCGCCCTCGGGGCTGATCTACCCCAGGTCATCCGGGGTGAGAGCTACCTTGCCTTCAGGCAGTCGGCTGATCCGGTGGGCAGACGCCCCGTAGGGAACAACCGGTGCGGGTTCAAGCTGGCCCAGGCTGATCTGCCCCACGAACGAGCAGCCTCATTGCTGGCTCTGGGAGTGGCGAAAACGACCTTTCGAGCTTCCCAGCTTGCCCTGTTATGAAATGGGTGTTATAATTTGGGAAGTGAATGATGCCCGCTTGATCAAGGCCCTGCAACCGGTCGCAGCCGACATCCTCAGCGAGGACGCTGCCGCTGGGACGGAGATCGCCACGCGTAAGAGAGGGCTGGCTGGTCTCGACAACCACGGCATCAGCAGCAGCGTGGCGATGGAGCGCCGGTCCAGAGTCGGGACCGCGCTGTGGAAGACCATTGCGCCTCGCGCAGGCTGGACGTTGATCGAGAAGTACCACCCGTCTGGCGCCTATGAGTGGCACTTTGAGGAGTTGGCGATACGCCTCTCCAAGACCACCCCCGAGTCACGACTGGCCGACGCAGCAAAACACTTTCATGGTCCTCAGGGCGCTCTTTTTGAAATGCAACCCGTGCCCGGGGAGAAACGGCCGACGATTCTGGTCAGGCTCGTCGGCAACCCCCTTGAAGACAACGCGAAGGTGGACGCCATCTGGGCCGACGTGAAAGGGGCGAGGCCCATCCCACTCAAAGCGATTGCGATGTCCGCAGTCGATCGGCTCCCCGCCACGGCCACGCCACCGGCCACGCCGACTGTCACGCTTCCGGGAGTCCGCCGCGACGCCGAGTCTGGTTAGCGGCCATGTCGCAGAGGTTCAACCCCTACGCCGTCACGCTCGCACGGCGCGCTAAGAAGATGTCCCAGGCGGACCTCGCCGAGGCGGCTGGGGTTACGCAGGCTGCCGTTTCACACTGGGAGAAAGGGCATCGAATCCCTGAGAGTGAGGCACTTGAGCGCCTCGCCTCCGTGCTGGAGGTTCTCCCCTTGACCCTTATCGATGACTCGATTGCGACGACCACACCGATGTTCCGGGCAACGGGGATCAAGACCAAGGGCGATGCGCGTCAAATTGAGGGTCGGACTGAGCTTGCACGGCTCGCCGCCTCACGCATCCTTGAGGAAGTTGACATTGGGTCAGCATTGCCGTGGCCATCTGCGGATGATCCACTCGGTGACGATCCCGAGAATGCAGCAGCGGCCCTTCGGCGCGTGTGGCGAATCCCCCCTGGAGCGATAGCGAACCTCACCACGTTCATTGAGGCTGCCGGGGCCGTGATCCTGCGCGTGGACTTTGGCCACCCGAAAGTGGAAGCTGCGTACGCCCACCCTCGCCGCGACGCGAAACGCTGGATTCTGGTCAACACCTTTACCAATGACTGGGCCAGGCACCGGCTGACGGTTGCCCACGAGCTTGGTCACGCCGTGCTGCATCACTGGGATGCCTACAGCGCCCCAATCGGGCCGGATCGAGAGGCAGAGGCTTTCAGCTTCGCCCTGGCGCTGATGGTTCCGGCAGACGATTTCATTCTGGATATCGCGCCGACCCGGCGTCGATGGGAGGACTTCCTTCGCCTTCGCCACAAGTGGGGTGTGTCGGCGGCTGCGCTTGCTCGCCGCGCCCACGATCTCGAACTCATCGACAAACAAGAATTCAAGTCGCTCAACATCACCCGCCGCTCCCTCGGACATTGGAAGCACGAGCCGGGAGACGACGCGCCCCTTGAGCAACCAGTGATCTTTGGACAGGCGCTCTCTCTCCTTCGGGATCAAGGTGGGTGGAGAAACGAGACCTTCTCAGAGATCGCCGGCCTTCCTTATGAGCGGCTTGCGGAACTCCTTCCCGAGGATTTCTCGGCAGCACAGGCGGAGCCAACAGGCCGAATGCGTCTGCGTCGGATCAAGTAGCACAGGCCAAGGCAGTAGGCCATCTCAAAAAGCCATTTTTGGCTTTCCAATGCGCTTTTCCGTCCGACCCGAGCGGTAGATTCCCCTCCGGAAATTGCAAAGAACGACCCCCGCGAGGCTGGCACCTCCGGGGGTCTGGACCACAGAGGTATTGGCTCCGTGGACGTTCCCAAAGTATCAGCAGGAGGCGCGGCATCAGCCACGCTTAAACAGCTCCTCGATTCGCCCGAGATCGGGCGGCTTATCGAGGAACTTCAAGCGACGCGCTGGACCGGCCGACCGGGATACCCGCTCAGGACGATGCTGGGATTGGCCCTGGCCAAGTCCCTCTACGCGATCCCGACCTGGACCAAGACGGTTGCCTTGGTCAAAGAGCATTGGGCTCTACAGCGAGCGCTTGGTTGCGAAGGCGAGCCGCCGTCCGTTTGGTCGGCTTACCGCTTCGCTGAAAAGTTGAAGGTGAACGGCGAGATGGTCGAGCGCTGCATCGACTCCGTAGTCGCCAGCCTCAAGGAGAAGCTGCCGAGCTACGGCCGCGACCTCGCCATCGACGCCTCAGACATGCCCGCATATGCCAACGGCCAGCGCTACCTCTCCAAGAACGGGCCGGAACGCGAGCGCTATTCAGACCCGGATGCATCGTGGGGGCACCGCTCGGCGGTCTCAACCCGGAAGGGCGGCGGCTTCTATGGCTACCGGCTCCATGCGGCCGTCGATGTGGCGACCGACCTCCCCATTGCCTGGACGGTCGAGACGGCGCGCGATCACGAAACCCGGTTCGTCGTTGGGCTGCTTGACACGGCGAAGCGGCGCGGCGCGATGGCTGCAACCGCTGCCCTTGACAAGGGCTACGACAACAACCGGGTCTATGCGGAGTGCATGGAGCGCGACTGCTTGCCGCTGATCCCGCTGCGGCAGACGCCTGATGTGAAGCGCGGCGAGGACTCGCCGCCCACTTGCTCGCATGGCGAGTGGGTGTTCGCCGGATCGGATCGGAAGCGCGAAGCCTCCAAGTGGCGGTGTCCGACCGGCGAGTGCAAGCCCGCCTCTACTTGGCTGAAGGCCGACCGACTGCACCCGCTGATCCCCCGTGACTCGAAACGATGGAAGGCTGCCTATCGAAAGCGCGCTTCTGTCGAGCGCGAGTTCGGTCGCTTGAAGACAACGTGGGGCTTGAAGCCGCTGCGCGTCAGGGGCTTATCTCGGGTTCGGCTTCACGCCGACCTGACCATCCTCACCCAGCTTGCCTGCGCCTTGGCGAAGGCTCGGGCCGCTACGGCCCGGCCTCCCCGGAAGCGCGGAAGTAGCCGCGCTGAAACTCGCCGGGATGCCACTCGATCCCGTCGAGCAGTACGGCGAGAGTGACGCCGAGGGAACCGGCCAGCTTGGCGGCGGTGTCGATCTTTGGAACGCGTCCGCCGCGCTCCAGCAATCCGATCTCGGTGCGGTGCAAGCTCGCGCGAAAGGCAAGCTCCTCCTGAGTGACCCCCGACTCCTCGCGAAGGTGCGAGAGGTTCGCGCCGAAGCGCTGAGCCACCGTCACGGGAGGTCCAAGCACTCGAAGCGAAGGGCTGCGGCGGTCGGTCGGACCGTGATCCCGCTGCACTCCAAGAGGCCGACGCCGACGAGTTCGCGGATGGCGCGCTCTCCTGCGTCTCCTTGGTCGATCTCGCTGGCGATTGCCGGGATCGTGAGGGGGTCCGGGTGGGCGTCGAGTACCAGGCTTAGAACGGCTCGCTGAACCGCCCCTTTCGACGGGGTACCTTGGTCGTGCATGAGGAGGTCACACTCCTTGTGCCACGGTCCCGGGGGCGTTCCACCGCCCGCCGGGACCATTTGTTGTCTGGACCCGGCGGAACCTGAACTACTCAGCGAAGGGCTTCAAGCCTTTCGCCAATCGTTTCGTCAACCCCTCCTAGGGGCGAGCTCAGCCCTTGGCCAGCTCGCGGGCGAGGCGGCGCAGCGCTTTGGCGTTGGGCCGCCGGATGAAGGCGCGGGTCATCGCCGGGATCAGGCTTTCGGCGCGGGCCGACTCGAGCCACTCCAGCTCGAAGGAGATCTCGGTGCCGCCGCCGGGCAGGCTGCGCAGCCGGTAGGTGCCGCGGGTGCGGCGCTTGCCCTTCAAGCCGACGCCTTCCTCGACGATCCGCAGCGGCTCCTCCACCTCGACGATCTCGAACTCGGTCCAGTCTTGCGACATCGGCGCACTGGCCCGCGCCTCGGCCTTGGCCCCGACGCCTCGCCCTGGTCCGGAGAACTTCCAGTCGACCAGGAAGTGATCGAGGAAGGCCTCGTGGTTGGACAGCACCACCAGGTAGTCGAAGACCTCCTCGACGAGCTGCGGCACCTCGATCGACACGGTCACCGGCTTCACCGGCGCGATCCTAGCGTTCGAGCGGTGTTCGACTCTCTCTTCAAAACGCATCCAACTCGCGCGTCGAGCTCGAGTAGGAACAGAGCATGCGAATCGCTCGACGGTCACCTCCAGCCCCCAGGCATAGGCGTGGGACGGGACAACTGAGCCTGTTGGAGCCTGACCGCCAAGACTGCGAGGATCAGTCGATGGACCCAATCGAGCGATTCCTCGCACGCGTCGAGAGACGCCGATCCGACACAAGCGACGTCCTCGACGACAGCGTTCGGCTAGAGCGGGGCCAGTTCTTCACGCCACGAGAGACCGCCACACTCCTTGCTGAGATGGTGCCGATTGCCGATGCGCAATCCTGGCGGCTATTGGATCCTGGTGCGGGGGTGGGCTCACTCAGCGCCGCGCTGATCGGTCGCTGGCTAGCAGAGACGACCGCACAATCAATGCAGATCTCGGCATACGAGATCGACGCTGATCTCATTCCGCCACTCACCGAAACGCTGGATGAAGCGACGGAGCTTGCACGAAGCTTGGGGCGGGAGCTACGGAGCTCTCTGTTCACACCACGGATTTCGTCCTCGATCCCCCGCCAGATGACGCGAGCAACGTGGTCCTCGTGAACCCTCCATACGGCAAGCTCAGAGTCGAAAGCCCGGAGCGCCTGGCGCTAGAAGGTGCCGAGGAATCCATTCGCGTAACCAATCTTTACGCCGCCTTCCTAGTCCGGGCGATACGGGCGATACGGGCCGGAGGACTACTCGTTGCGATCACCCCCCGCTCGTTCGCAAACGGTCCATATTTTGGGGACCTCCGCAAAGACCTGCTCGCACGAGGCTGCTTTGAGCGAGTCCATGTTTTCAATGCGCGTAACCGGCTCTTTGCGGACACGGACGTGCTCCAAGAGAATCTGATCTTCTCGATGCGAGTCGGGCAGCCGCCGGCCGACGTAATCGTCAGCTCCAGTCAGGACGCAACCGATACTCCCTCGTCTAGGGAATGTGCCCATAGCAAAATCGTCCATCCAGATGACGATGCTCGCTTTGTTCGCCTGCCCCTCGACGAGGAGGCGGATGTGGTTGCTGAACGCATGCGCATGATGCCGGCGACACTCGTCGACCTCGGATTGCAGGTGAGCACCGGGCGAGTTGTCGACTTCCGGGTTCGAGACCACCTCCATCCCCGCCCCCAGCCTGGGACTGCCCCGCTTGTCTATCCACTGAATTTCCGACAGGGGGAAATTGTTTGGCCAAGCGCCGGCAGAAAGCCGCAAGCCTTGGCCTACGCTGATGCGACTGAGCGCTTGCTGCTCCCGAACGAGCACTACGTCGTCGTCAAGCGATTCAGCGCAAAGGAGGAGCCACGCCGAGTGATGGCGGCACGATGTATTCCGGAGGTGTTTGGCGATGCATCGGACATCGCCTTCGAGAACCACCTCAACGTTTTCCACAAGGATGGCCAAGGTCTTGACCCCGAGGTCGCAGCAGGCCTCGCTGCCTACCTGAACTCGGATCTGGTCGATGAGTTCGTGCGCCAGTTCAACGGGCATACCCAGATCAATGCAACCGACCTACGAAAGCTGAGGTACCCGTCAACCACTCAGCTTCGAGAGTTGGGCAAGAAAGAGGGAGAGCCGAGGGACCAAGCGCTTGATGGGACGATTCCGATTGACAATGCCGATCAAACAGTGAGGGCAGCAGCGTGAGCCGAGCCACGGACGAACTGGTCGAGCAAGCCCAGGTTGTTCTAGGCGAACTGGGCTTCGACAAAGCCCGGACCAACCCGCGCTCCGCTCGGACATTGCTGAGCCTGCTCAAGTTGAAGCCCGGCGATTCCTGGAAAGACGCAACTCGCGAGTTGCACGGTGTAACGCCGCTTATGAACTGGATTGGAAGGCACCTTGGCAGGCAATACAAGCCGAACAGCCGTGAGACGTTTCGCAAGGAAACGCTTCATCAGTTCGTCGAGGCCGCTCTGGTCGTCCAGAATCCCGACGACCCTGAGCGAGCGGTAAACAGTCAAAAGAACAGCTACCAGGTGGATGAGGCTGCCTATACCCTTCTTCGTAAGGTCGGCTCAAAGAGATGGAAATCGGCTTTGGCCAAGTACCTCGAAGAGCGGCCCGGGTTGCAAGCCGCATACGCGGCGGCGCGCGACCAAGCTCGTATTCCGGTCACCCTCCCTGATGGGAGCATGGTCCAACTCACGCCGGGCGGACAGAACGAGCTCCTGCGAGCGATCCTGGAGGAGTTCTGCCAGCGCTGGACCAAAAAGGGCAATGTCCTCTACATCGGCGATGCGGGCAGGAAAGACCCGGTCTTTGATGAGAAAGCCCTGGCAAAGCTCGGGGTCAAACTCGACAAGCACGGCAAGCTTCCAGACCTGATCGTTCACCTGCCGAGACGGCGTTGGCTTGTTCTCTTGGAGGCCGTCAACTCGCAGGGGCCAATTGATGCCAAGCGCAAGGCTGAGCTCGAGCGTCTTTTCGGAGGGAGCCGCGCCGGTCTCGTTTATGTCTCGTGCTTTCCAGACCGAGAGAAGATGCGGCGCTTCCTGCCCAAATTGGCATGGGAGACCGACGCCTGGTGTGCGGACGCCCCTGAACATCTCATCCACCTCAATGGCGAGCGATTCCTCGGGCCTTACAAGCCAACTAACTAAAGCCAAGTCGCTACGAAGCGGACTGCGCTGCGCGCCGCAGCACGTCGCGCAGGGTGCGCTGGTCGGCCGCGGAGAGGTCCTTCAGCCAGGCCGGGGGCTTGCGGGCCTCGCGCATCAGCCGGGCGCGCAGGCGGCGGCCGTCGGCGGTGAGGGCGATCAGCTTGACGCGGCGGTCGCCGGGTGACGCCGTCCGTTCAGCGAGGCCACGCGTTTCGAGCCCGTCGACGATCCCGGTCACGTTGGAGTTGTCGCAGCGCAGGAAGTTGGCGATCTCGCTCATCGCCCGCGGCTGATCGAGGATGCGCAGGGCACCGAAGGTGGCGGGACGCAGGCCGGATTCCTGGGCGATTGCGAGGAAGGGCGGCGGGTAGACCAAGGAGGCGAGGACGTCCCAGGCCTCGCCTGCGGTGGAGCTCGCGGCCGTCGCGGACCTTCCGTTCTTCTCCGTCGCCTTGCTCATAGCCTATCAAGATACATTCTAAAAAGAATATTTGACAACGTCAACTATCTGCTAACGTCGTCGATCGCGTTTTGGTTGGGAATCGACAGTCTGGAGCGACGATGGCAACGGAGCAGCAAGAGGGCATCGAAGTCGAAGGCGCTCGTGCGCGAGTTCAAGAACGGGCCGCGGGCGGTCGACGGGATCGACCTCAAAGTCGAGGCCGGTGAGATCTACGGCTTCCTCGGCCCCAACGGCGCCGGCAAGTCGACCACGGTGCTGATGCTGACGACGCTGCTGCCGCCGACCGACGGGACGGCGCGCGTGGCCGGCTTCGACATCGTCAAGCAGGGCCCGCACGTGCGCTCCTCGATCGGCGCGGCGCTGCAGGAGGCGGCACTCGACCCGCTGCTGACCGGCCGCGAGCACATGCGCCTGCAGACCGCCCTGCACGGGATCGGCAAGGCCGAGCGCGAAACCCGCGGCCAGCGAACTGCTCGAGCGGGTCGGCCTCTCCGAAGCGGCGGACCGCAAGGTCGGCGGCTACTCGGGCGGGATGAAGCGGCGCCTCGACCTCGCCCTGGCCCTCGCCCACGGCCCGAGCATCCTCTTCCTCGACGAGCCGACGACCGGCCTCGACATCCAGAGCCGCACCGCGCTCTGGGACGAGGTCGCGCGGCTCGCCGCCGAGGAGGGGGTGACGGTCTTCCTCACCACCCAGTACCTGGAGGAGGCCGACGCGCTCGCCAACCGGGTCGGGATCATCGACCACGGCCAGATCGTCGCCGAGGGCACCCCGGCCGAGCTCAAGGCCGAGATCGGCCGCCCGACCGTGGAAGCGACGCCGCGCGAGCCCGGCGAGCGCGAGCGGCTGGCCGCCGTGCTGGAGCGCTTCGGCGAGCGCGCCGGGGCCTCGCCGCGCGGCGCCGCGGTCACGGCTGGAGGGCGGCGAGGCGCAGCTGGCCGAGGTCGTGCGGGCGCTCGACGGCGAGGGGATCGCGATCGAGCAGCTGCAACTGCACGCGCCCTCGCTCGACGACGTCTTCCTCGCCAAGACCGGCCGCTCGCTGGAGGGTGCCGGCGATGAGGCCGCCGAGGAGCCGAGACGGCCGGCGAGACGGTGGGCGCGGCGTGAGCAGCGGGCTGCGCACTCAGGTCGGCCAGCTTGCCCAGCGCTCGGTGCGTGCGCACCCTGCGCCAGCCGGCGCAGATCGTCCCCGCGCCTGGTCTTCCCGCTCTTCCTGCTCGCGGTGAACTCAGGCGGGCTGAAAGACGTGACCAACCTGCCTGGCTTCCCGACCGACTCCTACCTCACCTTCGCCCTCGCCGTGCCCTTCATGCAGGGGGCCCTCTTCTCGGTGATGAACACCGGCACCGACCTCGCCCGCGACATCGAGACCGGCTTCCTCAACCGCCTGGCGCTGACGCCGCTGCGCGGCGCGGCGCTGCTCAGCGGCCTGCTCGCCGGCACCGTGCTGCTCGGCCTCGTGCAGGCGGTCGACCTACCTCAGCGTCGGCCTGATCGCCGGCGCCGAACTGGTCGACCGGCGTCGGCGGCGGCGCTGGTGATCGTCGCGCTCTCGGTCTCGATCACGGTCGCCTTCGGCTCGATCGGGCTCTTCGCCGCCCTGCGCACGGGCTCGGGAGAAGCGGTGCAGAGCCTCTTCCCGCGTCTTCTTCGTCTTCCTCTTCATCTCGGCTCGATGTCGCTGCCGCTGGAACCTGATCCAGACCGACTGGTTCCACGACGTCGCCGCCGACAACCCGGTCACCTACCTGCTCGAGGCCTTCCGCTCGCTGCTCATCGAAGGCTGGGACGCGGGCGCCCTGGCGCTCGGCTTCGGCATCGCCGCGGCGGTGCTGATCGTCGGCATGCTCGGCGGCGATCAGCGCGCTGAAGACCCGGCTGGTGCGGACGTGAGCGTCGGCGACGCACGGCGCGACCCGGCCGGCTTCCGCGCGATCGCGCGGGCGGTCGCCTGGCGCAGCATCCACAACTTCCTCACCAACCCGGCCTTCCTGGTCGCCGGCGATCGTCTTCCCGCTCTTCTTCTTCATCGCCTTCGCCGGCGGCCTCTCGGCGGTCGGCAACGTGCCCGGCTTCGACTTCCCCGAGCGGCTACACCGCCTTCCAGTTCGTCTTCGTGCTGCTGCAGTCGGCGGCCTTCGGCGGCGTCTTCACCGGCTTCGGCATCGCCCGCGACTTCGAGATCGGCTTCGGCCAGCCGCTACCTGCTCGCCGCCGCCAACCGCAACGGGATCATCGCCGGCTACGCGATCGCGGCGCTGATCCGGGCGGTGATCACCTGGACCGTGCTGACCGCGATCGCCCTGATCGCCGGCATGAACGTCGGCGGCGGCGGCGCCGAACTGTTCGGCCTCTACGGCGCTGGCGATCCTGATCAACCTGACGGCGACGCTGTGGGCGGCGGGCGTGGCGATGCGGGTGCGCTCGATCCAGGGCGGCCCGCTGATGCAGTTCCCGGTCTTCCTGATCCTCTTCCTCGCCCCGGTCTACGTGCCGCTCAGCCTGCTCAGCGGCTGGATCCACGCGGTCGCCTCGGTCAACCCGGTGACGGCGCTGCTCGAGGCGGGCCGCGGCTTCATCTCCGGCGAACCGGTCGTCGTCGCCCTCGCCTTCGCCCTCGCCGTCACCCTGCCGATCCTCTTCGCCCTCTGGGCCCGCGGCGGCTTGCGACGGGCCGAGGCGGCTGGCTAGCTCATCGCACGCGACTACTAGTAGGCGGTGTTGCGAGAGCGGGGTCGGGGGAGCGACTTGTAGCGCTCGGCGGCACCGCGGTTCCAGAGGGCTGCGTCGATCTCGGCGGGCGATAGCAACGTGGCGGCGGAGAGCAGCTCGACCGCGTGCACGGCGCAGGCGCGCAACTCAACCTCTTCGGGCGAGCCGTGCTCGAGAAGCTCGCCGGTTTCGATCCGCTGCTCCAGGCCGGGGTCGAGGCGGAGGACGCCATCGAGGCGGAGCACCTGAGGCACGAGGTTGTCGGCGAAGGCGGTGAGGCGGTCGAGGTCGTCGAAGGCCGCGAGACCGGCGCGTGAGACGTCCGCGGCGGCGATCTGCGCCCGCTTGAAGAAGGGGACGGGGCGGCCCTCGTAGGTTGAGGCGTCAATGAAGGCGCGCCAGCCGGCGAGGAGGTCGGCGAGGGCGAGGGCCGACCCGTTAGCCGTCTCGATCACAGCCTCGAAGCGGCCACCATGCTCGCGCTCGACGTGCATGCCGACATCGCGCAGGGCCGCGGCGAAGTCGGTTAGCAGCGGGTGGTCGGGGTCCTGGCCGAGAACCGTGGCGACCTCGGCGACGTCGATCGCCGAGAGCACAGCGGCCGTCCAGGGCCCGCTCTCGCGGAAGCGCTCGGTCAGGCCGGCCGCGATCGTGAAGTAGCCGCTGCGGCCGGGACGCTTGCGGATCGTCGGCCACCAACCGGAGCCGAAGTTGATCGCGTCGAGGCAGAGGACGAAGGCGGCGCGCGCCTCGCCGCGCGCCTCGACCAGATCGGTCGCGGGGTCGAGCGTAGGCTCCTCCACCGCGACCGGCAGGGAGGCAGCGTAGGGCAGCAAGGCTCCCTCGTCGATCCGTACGAAGCGCGCCCGGCCCGCCACCCAGGCGCAGGCCGAACGCACCAACTCCGGAACTGGGTCCGCTGCCTCACCCGTCACCGGGTGAGGTTCTCAACTTCGGCGCCTAGCGGGTTGCGCGCCGCGCCGCGACAGCGATGCTCGGAGCGACGTAGCGGCGCTGACCGCGGTTGCGGCGCTTGCGGCGCGGCTTCGTCTGGGACTGAGACTGGGAAGCGGCGGCGCTGCTCTGGGGTGACGAGGCGCCGCCCGACTGCGAAGCCGGTTCAAGTCCAACGCCGGTCAGCGTGATCTGAACGCCGCCGTCACCGTCGCCGACGAGGAAGAGGCGCGCCGTCTTGGCGCCGGTGCTGATCGGGTCGAAGCTGACCTGGAGGTTGCATGTCGCTTCCGGGCTGAGCGGGATGCCGGTGCAGTTCTCGTCGAGCAGGTGGAAGCTGCCGACGGCGCCGCCGGAGATGACCGCAATGAAAGCGCCGCCGGGCATGTTGCCCTCGTTGGTGACGTCGATCGTCTTGGTCACTCCGCCGGAGCCGACCGCCACCGAGCCGAAGTTGGTCGGGTTGGTCGCCGCGGTCAGTTCGGGGCGGCCGCCTTCGCCGCTGAGGTCGGCGGTGAAGCTGGTGCCGGCGTCGGACTGAGCGCGCAGCTGGGCCGAGAAGGGCGCGACTTCGTAGGGGTTGAAGCTGACCTGAACCGAGCAGGTTTCGCCCGGTTCGAGCGAGTGGCTGAAGCAGTCGGTGTTGCCGGTCCAGAAGGCGCCCGAGCCCGAGCCGACGATCTGGAGCGAGTAGATCGGCGCCGGGACGCTGCCGACGTTGCGCAGCTGGAAGTTGTTCTGGCTGTTTTCGCGATTGGCTTCGTGCAGGCCGAAGTCATAGCTGCCCGGTTCGAAGGTGAGCTGGGGAGCTGCCGGTTCTTCTCCTTCCGCTGGAGCCGCGGCGGCCAGCGCCGGAATCGCCACGAACAGCGCGCAGACGGCGATCAGGAGAGTTGCCGCGGAAGCGCTCCGCGCTGACTCGGACTTGCTTCGGAGTGAGAACATGGACGTTTCATCGACCGCGGCGCTCGTCTATATGACGATGCGAAAGAACTTTCACCTAAGGACAGGTACATGGCGACGATCACGCAGGGCGAGCAAGAGCAGATCGAGCGGGCGAACGCGTCGGGCAAGACCCCGGTGGTCTTCATCCATGGCCTCTGGCTCCTGCCGAGCAGCTGGCAGAGCTGGATCGACCTCTTCGCCGAGGCCGGCTACGCGCCGCTCGCCCCTGGCTGGCCGGACGATCCCGACTCGGTTGAGGCCGCCCGCGCCAACCCGCAGGCGTTCGCCGGCAAGGGCGTGGTCCAGGTTGCCGACCACTTCGCCGAGGCGATCGGGGCGCTGGACCGCAAGCCCGCGATCGTCGGCCACTCCTTCGGCGGCCTGATCACCCAGGTCCTCGCTGGGCGCGGTCTCTCGATCGCCTCGGTCGCGGTCGACCCGGCGCCGTTCAAGGGCGTGCTGCCGCTGCCGATCGCGGCGATCCGCACCACCCTGCCGGTGCTCGGCAATCCGCTCAACAAGGGCCGCGCCGTGACCCTGAGCTTCGACCAGTTCCGCTACGGCTGGGCCAACGCGGTCCCCGAGGACGAGGCGCGCAAGCTGTACGAGGAGTACCACGTCGCCGCGCCGGGCAAGCCGATCTTCCAGGCGGCGATGGCCAACTTCAACCCCGCCGCCGAGACCAAGGTCGACACCAAGAACCCCGACCGCGGGCCGCTCTTGATCTTCACCGGCATCGACGACCACGCGGTGCCGCCGGCGATGAGCGTGGCCGCCTTCAAGAAGCAGAAGAGTCACAACCCGGGAGTGACCGAGCACATCGAGATGTCCCACCGCGGCCACTCGCTGACGATCGACCACGGCTGGCGCGAGGTCGCCGAGAACGCCCTCGCCTTCGTCAAGCGCTTCAGCGAGGAGTAGGGCGTGGCGCTGACCGAGCGGGTCCGCGCCTGGCAGGAGCGCGGGGGCAGCGAGGAGTTCCGCGGCTACGGGATCCACACCTTTCGCCAGCCGGGCGAGGGCCCACTGCTGCTGCTCTTGCACGGCTTTCCCTCCAGCTCCTATGACTGGTGCCTGCTGCTGGAGGAGGAGCTGCCGCCGAACCGGCTCGCCTTCGACTTCCTCGGCTTCGGCCTCTCCGACAAGCCGCGCGAGCACGACTACAGCCTCTTCTGGCAGGCCGACCTGGCCGAGGAGCTGGTGCGCCGCCACGGCGACGGCCGCCCGGTCTTCATCCTCGCCCACGACATGGGCACCTCGGTCGCCAACGAGCTGATGGCGCGCGACCTCGAGGGCAAGCTGGAGATGGAGATCGCCGGGATCGTGCTCTTCAACGGCAGCATGGTGCTGGAAGCGGCCAGCCCGACGCCGGCGCAGCGGGCGCTGCGCAGCCCGCTCGGCCCGCTCGTCGCCAGGCTCTCCAGCGAGCGCTTCTTCCGCCACCAGTTCGGCTCGGTCTTCTCGGCAGCGCACCCGCTCAGCGACGAGGAGGCCGAGGACCAGTGGTCGCTGGTCTGCCACAACGGTGGCCGCACCCTCGGCCACCGGCTCGTCTCCTACATGGACCAGCGCGAAGAGCACGCCGGACGCTGGCACGGCGCGATCCGCGACTGGCCCGGCAAGCTCAGCCTCGCCTGGGGCCTGCAAGATCCGGTCGCGACCACCGCGGTGCTGGCAGCGCTGCGGGAGCTTCGCCCGCAGGTGCCGGTGAGCGAGCTGCCGGAGCTCGCCCACTACCCCCAGCTCGAAGACCCGCAGCAGATCGCCCGCTGCTTGTCGATCTGAGCGAGTCCCGTTCGTCGTTAGGGTGAGAGCGGCGAACGGCGCTGCTGACGAAACAGGAGGAATCGAGATGCAGTTCATGCTTGCTTTGATCGCCGAGGAGCGCAGCTGGGAGGAAGTCACGCCCGACGAGGTGAAGAAAAACCTCGCCGAGATGGGCCAGTTCAACGCCGAACTGACCGAGGCGGGCGCCATGGTCACCGGCGCCGGCCTGCAGGAGCGCGCCACCGGCACCACCGTCCACTACAGCGACGGCGAGCCGCTGATCACCGACGGCCCATTCGCCGAGACCAAGGAGCAGCTCTCCGGCTTCTGGATCATCGACGTCGAGAGCCTCGACGAGGCCCTCGCCTGGGCGAAGAAGATCCCCTTCACCAGCAATCACGTCGAAATCCGGCCGATGGTGACCGGCGGCAAGGAACTGCTGGAGAAGGCGGAACGCTCGTAGCGGCGGCTCGCGACAGCGTCGCCGCCCGCGCCTTCCGCGAGGAGTCCGGGCGGGCGGTGGCGACGCTGATCCGCGTCACCGGCGACTTCGACCTCGCCGAAGAGGCGGTCCAGGAGGCCTTCATCGTCGCCCTGGAGCGCTGGCCGCACGAAGGCGTGCCGGCGAACCCCGGCGCCTGGATCACCCAGGTCGCCCGCAACAAGGCGATCGACCGGATTCGGCGCGAGGGGGTGCTGCGCGACAAGGTCGCGGCGCTGGAGCGGCTCGAGGCGCTGCATGCCGAGCCAGAGTCCGGGCCGGGCGAGCAGCTGGGCGAGATCGAGGACGACCGCCTGCGGCTGATCTTCACCTGCTGTCACCCGGCGCTCGGCGCCGAGGCGCGGGTTGCACTGACCCTGCGCAGCCTCGGCGGGCTCAGCACCGCCGAGATCGCCCGCGCCTTCCTCGCCGGCGAGAGCGCGATGGCACAGCGGCTCGTCCGCGCCAAGCGCAAGATCGCCGCCAACAACATCCCCTACGAGGTGCCGGTGGTCGAGCAGATGCCCGAGCGCCTGCCGGCCGTGCTGGCAGCGCTCTACCTGATCTTCAACGAGGGCTACCTGGCCGCTTCCGGCGAGGAGCTGGTCCGCACCGAGCTCAGCGGCGAAGCGATCCGCCTCGCCCGCATCCTCGTCGCGATGCTGCCGCGCCAGCCCGAGGCCCGCGGCCTGCTCGCCCTGATGCTGCTCACCGACGCGCGCCGGGCGGCGCGGCTGGACCGCGACGGCGAGCTGGTCCTGCTCGAAGACCAGGACCGTTCGCTGTGGGACGCCGAGCGCATCGCCGAGGGTCTCGAGCTCTCCCGCGAAGCGGCTGCCGGCGGGCCTGCCGGTCCCTACACCGTGCAGGCCCGCATCGCCGCGGTCCACGCCGAGGCGTCGAGCGCGGCGGAGACCGACTGGGAGCGCATCGTCCGCCTCTACGAGTGGCTGGTCGAGGTCGCCCCCGGCCCGATCGTCGAGCTCAACCGGGCCGCGGCGCTGGCGATGCGCGACGGGCCCGGGGCCGGCTTGGAGCTGATCGACGCGATCGAGGGGCTCGACGATTACCAGCCGCTGCACGGGGCTCGTGCCGAGCTGCTCACCCGGCTCGGTCGCGAGGAGGAAGCGGCGGCGGCCTATGAGCGCGCTCTGGAGCTTGATCCCAACCCGGTCGAGCGCCGCTTCCTCGAACGCCGCCTATCCGACCTGTGACCTTCGTTCCGGTGCGCCTTTTCCGGTCTATAGCCAGATAAAGCGCACCGGAAGGGCGTTCAGCCCTCGGAGTAGGCCGGCTCGCGCTCGGGCTCACCGGCCGGCTCCTGGGCGTGTTCGGCCATCGCCTCCGGTGAGGGCATCGGCACTTCGCGCAGGACGGTGAAGGCGATGACCACGGCCGCGGCGACCAGGATCGCGCCGATCAGGTAAGCGAGGTGGTAGCCCGAGTTGAGCGCCGCCAGCTGGCCGGCACCGTCGGCGAGCTTGTTGTCGGTGCGCTGCGCGGCGAGCGTCGCCAGCACCGCGAGGCCGATCGCGCCACCCACCTGCATGCTGGTGCTGACGACGCCTGAGGCGAGGCCCGAGTCCTCCTGCGTCGCTCCCGACATCGCCAGCGTCATCAGCGAGGGGAAAGAGGTGCCGACGCCGAGGCCGACCAGCAGCAGCGGCGCGAGTAGGTCGGTCAAGTAGTCGCCGTCGACAGGGGTGCGGGCGAAGAGCAGCAGGCCGATGCCGACCATGATCACGCCCGGGATCAGCGTCCTGCGCGGCCCGAAGCGCATGATCAGCTTTTCGGAGAAGCCGAGCGAGAGCGTGCCCATCACGATCGTCGTCGGCAGGAAGGCGAGGCCAACCTGCAGCGCGTCGTAGCCGAGGATCCGCTGCAGGTAGAGGGCGCCGAGGAAGAACATGCCGAACATGCCGGCGACGAGGAAGGCCTGGATCAGGTTGGCGCCGACGACGTTGCGCGAGTGGAAGAGCCGCAGCGGCATCAGCGGGTTCTCGATCCTCGCCTGACGGCTGATGAAAGCCGCGCCGAGGGCGAACGAGACGGCGAAGAGGATCAGTGTCTGGGCCGAGCCCCAGCCGTGCTCGCTGACGCCGAGAATGGCGTAGACGCCGATCATCAGCGAGCTGGTGATCAAGGCCGCGCCGGGGATGTCGGCGCCGGCCTTGAAGCCGAGGCCGGGCTTGTTCTCGACCAGGCGCGTCGCCCCGTAGGCGGTGGCGATGCCGATCGGCAGGTTGATCACGAAGATCCAGTGCCAGCTGATCGCCTGGGTCAGGATGCCGCCGAGCAGCAGACCGATCGAGCCGCCGGCCGAGGCGACGAAGCCGTAGACGCCGATCGCTTTTGCCTGCTCGCGCGGCTCGGGGAACATCGTCACGATCATCCCCAGGATCACCGCCGAGGCGAGCGCGCCGCCGACGCCGGCGAGGAAGCGGCCGCCGATCAGCATCGCCTGGTTCTCGGCAACTGCGCAGAGCAGCGAAGCGGCGACGAAGACCGCGAGGCCGATCAGGAACATGCGCCGCTGCCCGAGCAGGTCGCCGAGCCGGCCGGCCAGCAGGAGCAGGCCGCCGAAGGGGATCAGGTAGGCGTTGACGACCCAGGCCAGGCCGCTCTGAGAGAAGCCGAGGCTGTCCTGGATCGTCGGCAGGGCGACGTTGACGATCGTCACGTCGAGGACGATCATCAGCATCCCCGCGCAGAGGACGTAGAGGGCGAGCCAGCGATTGTCGTTCGTCTTCGTCATGTCGGCCACCTTATCAAATAGTTCAGAAAAACAACCATCTACTTGCATATCCGCATTTGATGGTTGTAAACTTATTTACATGTCGACAAAGCGCTCATACGGGGAGGCTTGTCGTTTCGCCTACGCCCTCGACGTAGTCGGCGAGCGTTGGGCCCTACTGGTAGTTCGTGAACTGCTGCTCGGCCCGAAGCGCTTCACCGACCTGCGCACCGGGCTGCCCCATGCCAGCTCCAACATCCTTTCCGAGCGCTTGCGCGACCTCGAGCACGGGGGCGTCATACAGCGTCGCAAATTGCCACCGCCGGCGGCGTCCACGGTCTACGAGCTGACCGAGTGGGGCCGTGAGCTGGAGCCGATCGTGACCAAGCTCGGCGCCTGGGGCGCCCGTTCGCCGATCCCGCCCGACTCGCAGGAGATCGGCCCCGACTCGGTGATCCTCGCCCTGCGCTCGCTCTTCGACGACGAGGCCGCGGCCGACCTGGCCGCGACGTACGAGCTGCGAATCGGCGAGAACCGGTTCCGGGTCGGGATCGCCGGCGGCGAGCTCGAGCTCGGCCGCGGCGCGAGTGGCGATCCAGCCGCAACGATCGCGCTCGCCGACGCGCCAACCTTCGCCGCCATCCTCGCCGGCCAGCTCCCCCTCGACGAGGCCGTCGCCGCGGGCGCCGCCCAGATCGAGGGCTCCAAGCAAGCCGCCAAGCGCTTCCTGCGCCTCTTCCCGATGCCGGAGCCGTGCGAGTGCGCCGGCGTCGAGCCGGTGCTGCAGCTTCGCCTAGAGCGTTTCTTGCTCTTTAGGCGGGCGCTCTCGTCCGCTAGGCGGATGAACCGTTGAGGCGATCGAGCACGCTGAGGACGGCCCTTGTGTTCGCTCGAATCTGTTCCGTGCCTTCCTCCACCTGTGCGATCAGGCTCGTGTAGACCTTCTCGTTGCGAAGCAGGATCTCGCGATTGAACTCCCGCGTCTCCACCACCAGGGCATCGAGCCGCTCCCTGGACTCTCGCGTCTCCTCGTCCCGCCTTCGGGCTTCCTCGGCCCACTGCTCCTCCCGCTTGCGCCCTTGCTCGTCGCGCTTCTTGGCTTCGGCGTCCCGCCTCTCGTCGCGCACGCGGATTTCCTCGTCGCGCTTTTCGAAGTAGCGGGTGAGCCTGCGGTCGAGCACGAAACGTATTGTCGCAGGGCTTTCCGCACGCGCGATGCGCACGATCACACGTTTGCGTCAACGGCGACGACCCCAGCTGTGGGCCTCGGGGGCGGCTGCGCGCAGCTCGGCGACAGCGCGCTCGCGCAACCGATGGTGGGGCGTCCCGGGGCGGCGGGACAGCGTGGGACGGTTCGGCGGCCGTGGACTCTCGGCACCGCCGTCTTCGCGCCCTCGCTGGGCCGAGGCCTTGGGGATGCTCAGCTCGGCCACTTCCGAGACGACGACGTTGGTGGTGCCTTCGCGGCGCTCTAGCCTTCCCAGTGCGCGGACGAGAGGCGCGGCGCGGACGGCGGCGCGGCAGCGCTCGTAGACCGCCTTCGGCACGACCAGGTTGACGGTGCCGCGCTCGTCCTCGAGCAGCATGAAGACGATGCCTTTGGCGGTCTCGGGTCGCTGACGGGCGACGACCATGCCGGCCACCTCGACCGTCTCGCCGTTCTCGACCTGCTCCAGGCCGACGCTGCTCAGGATCTCCGAATCGAGGTCCTCGCGCATCAAGCCCATCGGGTGCTGATCCAGCGTCATCCCGATCGAGCGGTAGTCGGCGATCGCCCGCGCCCACTCGTCGAGCGGCTTCAGCGCGGGCGGTCGCGGCGGCTCCAGCGGCAGCGCCATCTGCACGTCCTCCCCACGTCGCACCCCGGTGCCAGTGCCGCCGGCTTCCCACAGCGCCTCGCGCCGCCCCGACAGCGCCGCCGACGGGACTGAAAGCGAAGATATAGATCGCTTTGAGTCCCGTCGGCCCACGAGGTCATCGAGAGCGCCGGCCCAGGCGAGGCGCTCGAGGCCGTCGCGGCCGGCCCCAGAGCGTGAGGCGAGGTCGGCGATCCCAGCGTAGTCGCCGCTGCGCTCGCGCTCGGCGACGAGGCTCTCTACCTCGTCCTTGCGGGCGCCCTTGACGTAGCCGAGGCCGATCCGCACGGCCGGCTCGCCTTCGATCGGCTCGACGTGGCAGAGCACGCGACTGCGGTTGGCGTCGGGGCCGAGCACCTGCACGCCGCGACGTTGCGCCTCGTGGACGAGGGCGTCGGGCGGGTAGAAGCCCATCGGCTGCTCGTTGAGCAGGGCGCAGAGGAACTCCTGCGGGCGGTGGACCCGCAGCCAGGCCGACTGGTAGGCAAGCAGTCCGAAGGCGGCCGAGTGCGCTTTGGGGAAGCCGAAGCCGGAGAAGCCCTTGATCTGTTGCCAGACCTTCTCTGCCACCTCCTTGGTGACTCGCTTCCCTTCGGCCCCAGCGATGAAGCGGTCGTGGTGATCCTGCATCGCCTCCTCGGAGCGCTTGCGGCTCATCGCCCGCCGCAACGAGTCCGCTTCGGCGGCGCTGAAGCCGGCCAGCGCGATCGCCACTTCGATCACCTGCTCCTGGAAGACGATCGTGCCGAGGGTGTATTCCAATACGTCTTTCAGCAGCGGGTGCTCATAGGGGACCTCGAAGCTCGGGTCCTCGCGCCGCCGCTTCAGCCTCTCTATATATGGGTGCACCGCGCCGCCCTGGATCGGGCCGGGCCGCACCAGTGCCACCTGAACCGTGAGGTCGTCGAGATTTTCGGGCCGGGTGCGGGGCAGCATCGACATCTGGGCGCGGCTCTCGATCTGGAAGACGCCGGTGGTCTCGGCGGCGCGGATCGAACGGAAGGTCTCGGGGTCGTCGAAGGGGATGCGCGAGAGGTCGAGCGTCTCCCGGCGCGTCTCCCTCACTTCATCGACGCAGCGCTCGACCGCGGAGAGCATGCCGAGGCCGAGCAGGTCGATCTTGAGGAAGCCGGCGTCGTTGCAGGAGTCCTTGTCCCACTGGACGATCTGGCGCCCCTCCATCGCCGCCGGCACAACCGGGCAGACGTCGATCAGCGGCCGGGTCGAGATCACCATGCCGCCGGGGTGCTGGGAGACGTGGCGGGGAAGGCCCATCGCCTCCGGGCAGAGCCGCAGCAGTGCCCGCCAGCGCGGTGTCGCCGCCCGCTCGACCCCGATCGCGGCGATCACGTCCTTCTCGATCTCGCCGCTGCGCTCGTGGAAGCCGACCATCTTCGCCACCCGGTCGATCTCCCCCGCCGGCAGCCCCAGCGCCTTGCCGAGATCGCGCACCGCGGCGCGGGGGCGGTAGGTGGGGAAGGCGGCGACCAAAGCCGAGTGCTTGGCCCCGTAGCGCTCGTGCACGCGCGGGATCAGCACCTCGCGGATGTCGCGCGGGAAGTCGAGGTCGATGTCGGGCATCGTCGCGCCGGCTTCCCTGCCCACCTCCTCGTTGAGGAAGCGACTGGAGTTGAGGTCGTTCGCCACCGGGTCGATGTGAGAGAGGCCGGTGAGGTAACAGACGATCGAGCTGACGCTGGAGCCGCGGCCGCGGCCGGGCGGCAGGATCGAGCGGGCCGAGTCGGGGCCGCGCACCTCGGCGGCGACCTCGCGGGCGAGCAGCAGCAGATCGTGGTGGAGGAGGAAGAAGCCGGAGAGGCCGAGGGCGCGGATCGTCTCGAGCTCTTGCCCGAGCTGGCCCTCCGCCTTGGAGCGGTGCGGGGACTGCGCGTAGCGCCCGGCCAGCAGCGAGCGGCAGAGCTCGGCCAGCTTGCGGTCGACGCCCGGCTCCTCCGCCCGTGGGTAACGGTAGGCGAGCTCCCGGCTGAGGTCGAACTCGAGCCGCTCGGCCACCCGCAGGGTCTCGGTGACGGCATCTGGGTGCTCGGCGAAGCACTCCGCCATCGCCCGCGGCGAGCGCAGGGCCGAGCTGCGGTTCCCCCGCCGCAGCGACTCGGACTCCTCCAGCGTCATCCCCAACCGCGTCGCGACGAAAGCGTCCTGCAGGTGGGCGCGATGCTTGGCGTGCGAGTGGACGTTGCCGGTGGCGACGGCGGGCACCCCCAGCCGCTCGGCCAACCCGGCGAGCCAGCGGTTGCGACCGCGGTCCCGGCGCCAGAAGGGCCGCTGCAGCTCGATCCGGAAGCGGTCCCGCCCGAAGGCCCTGAGCAGCCTCCGGGCGGCCTCCGCCCCTGCCGCCGCGTCACCCCGCTCCCAGGCGGCGGCAAGCATTCCGGCGCCGGCGCATCCCGAGAGGCAGACCAGCCCCGCGGCGTGCTCTTCGAGCTGTTCGAGGGTCACCGAAGGCTGCCCGGCGCTGCGTTGTGAGTTATCGCGAGTGTGTGAATGAGCAGCTGTGAGCAACCGGCAGAGGTTGCGGTACCCAACCGCGTCCTGGACCAAAAGCGTCAGGTGGACGTATCTGCCGGGTGGCGCCGTAGGAGGACCCGCCGGCCCGATACCCACTGTCAACTCCGCCCCAGTGATCGCCCTGACCCCGCTTCCCCTGCAGGCCTGGACGAACTCCATCGACCCCCAGACCCCGTCGTGGTCGGTCAGGGCGAAGGCCGGGTAGCCGAGCTGCGCTGCCGCGCTCGCCAGCTCGGCCGGGGTCGAGGCCCCGTCGAGGAAGGAGAAGGCCGAGTGGGCGTGCAGCTCGATGTAGGGGGTCGCGGCCGACATCAGCCACGCTGCCGGTACCAGCGCCTGCTGACGATGCTGCGGAAGACGACCAGGTTGCGGCCGTCGGCGAGCACCAGCTCGAAGTAGTGGCGCCCGAGCGGGTTCGGCGTCCACCAGCGGTCCTCGACCACCCACTCCTCGCGTATTGCCTCGACCGCGACGCTGCCGACCGTCATCGGCCTCCCCGCGGAATTGGCCTCGACCTTCACCGGCCGCGGCACATACAGCTTGCGTAGACCCGGCGTCATAAGAGGAGTGCGACTTTCGTGCGACCAATATCCCGATGGGTTGACAAATGTTGCGCATGCGCGTGCCGCTGCTCCATAGCGTCAACGGCGTGACTTGGCCGCCCCGAATCGGAGAGCTTCTCCCCCGTGCGGACGATGCTTGGTGTAAGCGAGCCAAGTTGATCGATTGGGTCCTCTCTGAGGAGGGCCATGGGGCTGAATGGAGGCGTGTCTTCCGCGTCACAGGGAAAGACACGGATCTCATTTGGAGCTTGATCTCGAAGGCCGTGTTGACCGCGCCAATCGTGAGGGTGAATGAAAAGAACACCGGTATTGGTTGCGGAGTCTTTGTTGATTTGATCATCAATCGACGAATCTCTCCGGTCGTTACCGCATGGCACTATGCGAGCGCCGGCTCCGCCCCGCGATTGGTCACCGCCTATCCCCGGCCTTACAATCGAGGAGATGGTCGCTATGCGTGAACTGAACATCGGGGACGTGGTCGAACTGACTGACGCGGTCGATGCTGCTCCTGCCGGAGCGCAGGGAGGAGTTACCGACATCCTCGACGGAAGCCATGTAATCGTCGAGGTGATGTCCATGCCACTAGAACCGATCCTCGATCGGATTGTCACCGTATCGCCCGAAATGCTGAGACTCGTCAAGGACAAACGAGCCCCGGCCTGACAATCCGGCGGCCACTGCCTATCCCTCTTCATCGAACTGCAGCTGGCGTCAGCATCGCCCAACGCTCGGGGAAGCGCGAGGTGGAGTCGAGCGGCACGATCGTCAGCAGCGAGTCGCCGCCCTGGGCGGTGCGGACCTCGCGGATCGCCTCGCCGAGGCGGCGCTTGCGGTGCTCTTCGCCGCGCAGCGAGAGCTCGAGCTGGTCGCCGACCGGCGGGCCGAGGCCGAGAGCGCGAAGACGGAGGGCGGCGACCGGTCCCGGCAGCGTCTCCAGCCGCGGCGTCAGCACCGCGCGCAGGGTCCGTTCCGAGGCGGTCGGCCGCCCAAGCCCCTGGTCGACGCTCCAGCTGCCGCCGCTGCTGAGCACGGCACCGAGGCGCAGCCCCAACAGCGTCCTGCCCTTGCGCTGGGGCGCGGCGAGCAGGCGGGCGACGAGCAGCTTCAGGGCGTGCTCGAGCTGGCCGCCGGCAGCCCCTTCCGGCAACTCGAGCTGCTCGGCCAGCTCCTCGTGCGGGCGGCGCGGGCGCAGCGGCTCCTCTTCGCCGCGGGCGAGCCGCAGCGCCTCCAACCCGGACGGCCCGAAGCGATCGGCGATGCGGCGCGGGGAGAGCGCCGCGAGGTCGCCCAGCGCCTCGATCCCCAGCCGCCGCATCGTCTCGATCAGGCTCCCCGCCTCGCGCGGCGGCAGCTCGAGCCTGCCGGCCAGCGTCGAGACGGGAAGCGCTGCCAGGAAGTCGCCTGCCTCAGGCGGCGGGACGATCGTCTCCCTCCGCGCGGCGGCATGAGCAGCGAAGCGGGTGGGCGCAACCCCGATCCGCACCGTCGTCTTCGCCGCACGCCGCGCCGCCGCCAGTACCCCGGCGCTCTCTCCGCCGTGGATCCCACGCAATCCATCGAGGGCAAAGAACGCCTCCCCGGCCCGCTCCGACTCGACCGCGGCGCCGATCCTCTCAAGTCGACGCAGCAGCTCCTCGGTCAGCTCGCCGGCCTCAACCGGGTCGGCAAGCGCGGAATCGGGGATCAGGACACAGGCAACTTCCATACGAACGTATGTTTGTATAAACCCCGAGCGGATTCAATCCCCCCTTTGGTTTTTTAAGCCAAATTAAGCCAAATTCCTCGCATTCATCACATATTTGTTATAATAACTCGATGTCTCCCGGCCAGTTGATCCGCACCACCAGGCTCCGCACGGGCCTCAGCCAAGGACGGCTTGCGCGGCGCGTCGGCACCCAGCAATCGGCGATCAGCAGGCTCGAGGCCGACGAGATCTCACCCAGCGTAGAGACGCTCGACCTGCTGCTTCGCGCAATGGGAGAGTCCCTGGTAATCGGGGCCGGCGAGCCCGAACGTGCCTACGACCCGGCCCACCGCAAGGCGACGGCCAGGCGCTCCCCCAGCGAGCGCCTGGCTTTGGGAATCTCCTGGAACCGAATGGCCGGTCGCCTCGCCGCGGCCGGTCGCGCAGCTCGTGACCGAGCCTGAAACGCCGCTCGACGCGGAGCGCATCCTGCGGGCGCTGGCCGAGCATGAAGTCGAGTACGTGCTGATCGGCGGCCTCGCCGTGCAAACCCACGGGCATGTGCGGACCACCAACGACGCGGACCTGATTCCCGCTCCGGAGCCCGCCAACCTCGAGCGGCTCGCAGCAGCACTACGCTCACTCGGCGCCCGGGTCCTTAACATCGGTGAGGAGAACACCGAGATCGACGCGAGGATGCTTCCCAGAGCGACGATCTGGCAGTTCGTCAGCCGGGACGGCGGCATCGACGTGATGCACGAGGTCCCAGGGGGGCGTCCCTACGCAGAGTTGCGCAAGGACGCGATGCATGTGCAGCTCGGCGACATCGACGTGCCGGTCGTTGCGCTCGACGACCTGATCAGGATGAAGCTTGCCCGAGGCCGGCCTGTCGACCTGGCCGATGTCGCCTCACTGACAGACCCCGAAGCCGAGCCCCACCCCTGACCCACCCGACAGCTCCGCACCACCGTCATCCTCAACCTCTGCCCGTTGCCCACCCAAAGTTGCTTCAGCGCCATCGCGCCAACGGTCGGATGCGGGACCGCCGTCACCGCGGGATGCGCCCGCAGCTGAAAGCCGAGATCGGCTTCGTGAGGCTGTGGATTCTTACCGGCATGGTCTTCGCCGTCGGTGACATGTTGTTGGCGCCCCTCATCGTCGACGCCCTGGGAGCGATCTGCATGCCCGCTCTCTTCTGCCAAGGGACTTGCCCTCGCGATCGGCGTGACCGGCGTCACCCACCTCCCCCGCGAGAGCCCACCGGCGGCCGAAGGCAAACAATCGCCGTCGCCGTCGCCCGAGGAAGGCGACAGCGGAGGCTCCGCACCGACCTATGCCGAATCGTGCCCGGAAATCCCCGACCCGCTCAAGATCACTGGAAGGAACCTCCGCCTTCGCTCGGCCATCGCCGAGCCTGGAGCCGGGCCGCGAAGAAATCAAACTGTGCTCGGAAGCAACCGGGACGGCTCGCCCCTTCGCCCACCTGCCTCCGAGCCTCGCCTTCCTCTGGCTCGAGCTACTCCGCAATCGGGTCGCGTGGTACTGGCCTGAAAACGACCCATCAGACGGTGAGAGTCCGATCGCCTTCGTTTCGCCGGGAGGCACTCCGGTGGCCAGCGGCGGATGCGATCTCACCACGTGTCATCTAGACGTGGACAAATCACGATGGCCTGGAGGAGAAACCGCCTTTGTTTCCCTGGTGGAATTCGAACCCTTCATGCCCCCGTCGATCGAATGAACAGTCGGGTCAATTCCGACCTGAAAGACGCGGAGGGGAAGATCGTCTCGGTCAGCGTCTCTACGATCTTCCAGCTAATTTCCCTACAAGTTCCTATCTAAGGCCTGCGGCAAGACCGAGACCGCTCGGCAGATCGCCAAGAGTGAGATCCTGCTCGACATCGATGGGTCTGCCCGCGAAGCGGCCGAGCTGAACCCTTCGACTGGTCCTCGACGGCGATATCCCACGGCGGATTGATGAGTGGCAACTCAATCCGGAGATTTGGAATCACGTGCTCCGCATGAGCGGACTCGTCGCTGAGGTCAATCGCCCGGCGCGGGGTGGCGCTCATGGCGCCCTCGGCAATGACCAGAGTCGACATCGGAACCGGGATAAGGCGGCTCTCCGACGAGCTCTGCCGGTGAGGGGGTGGCCGCGGCGAGTGCACTGTCCAGCTGCGCGTCCACCCCTGGAAGAGCAGGAAGGCGACGAGCGGCCCTTCTACTGAAACAGCGCCGCTAAAGCTGAGTGTGCCGACGGCATCGCCGGCCCTGAAAAGCTCTTTGCCTTCGTTCACGGCGTCATTCAGCGTCTTCAGCGGTCTGGGCCTCGACACCAGCGGGCGCCGGCGAGGGAGACCGAGCGGGCCTTGGGGTCGGAGGCGATCGCGCCGCCGGTGAGGTCGAAGACGCCGATTCGCCCCAGCTTGCCGGGGGAAGGCGGGCATGGACTCGACGTGGACTTCGGCCGCTGGGTGCGAGCTGGATCGAGAAGACGATGGCGAAGGACGAGTTGAACGAGTGCAAGGTGAAGATGTGGGCGAGCAGCACCGGGCGGCCGTTCTTGCGGCCGTTGAAGATCAGCAGGCGGCCCTGCGTGCGGTAGGCGCCCTGGTCGGGCAGGACGATGCTTGCCCAGAACTGACCGGAGCCGATAACCGCGTCACCGCAGTTGGCGAGGGCGCGTTCGGTCGAGGCCGGCTGGATTTCGGGGATCTGGCAGACCGGCAGGCCCCTGGGCTGCAGCAGGCCATGGCGGTTGACCTCGATCTTCATCCGCTGCAACTGCGGCGGGATACCGCCTTTGGAGTTTTCGAGGTGGCCGGAGACAAAGACCGCGATCGGCGCCGTGCCCTTCGGGGCAGCTTGTAGGGCTTCAATTAGGAGAGAACCGTGATGCGCAGGCCTCCGTCTTGGATCGTCGCGGCCTTGGCGACGAGGGCGCCGCAGAGCAGCAGCGCGATCAAAAGCAGCGTTGTTCTCTTCAAGCTCCGTCCCCGCCTCGTCGTTGTCGCGCCGGTAGCGACCGATCGTTCAGAAAATCTCCCTGACCTCCCGAACCTATTGACCCGCCGACCTGTGTCAACGCGGTTCCCGGTGACTCCAGACCGGTCAGCTAACAAGCGTGAACGGCCGCCGGTCGGAGGATCAGCTTGCGCCCTCTGCGCTTGGCCCCTGCCTTTGCGCTGAGCTTGGTCTGGCCCGCTCCGATGGGGTCGTAGGTGACAATTTCAGCAGGCATCCAAGCCCGGACCAGGTGCCGCCTCGTACGAGGCGGCACCTGGAGGATTGGAGCTACTGCGTCGAGATGTACGGAGTTTTTTCGTTGGCGAGGATGAGTTTAGCTTCCAGCCCGCCGGTGCTTGCGCACGAGGCTCCGGAGACCAAGCTCATTTCCGACTCGGATTTCAGGATCGTCGCTTCGTATGTGTCGAAATGGATCGGAATCGATGATTTGGCTTTGTAGCTGCATGTAAAAACTTTTTTAAAACAGCGGCGCGTAGCAGGCGAAGGAAACCGTCATCGGTTCGGACGCACTGCCGACGTAGATGACCCCGGCTCCGCCACCCGTCGCTTCGTAGGGATGGCCCCAGCTGTAATGCGTTTCACTGTTTTCCTCCTTGACAGGACTCGGCCTGCCGTCGTTGCGAAATGAGAGATGAATCTCGCACTCCCGAGCGAGGAGCGCCTCGCCAATTTGGGTGAGCTCCTCGCCAATGTGAACATGTCATTGGCTCGCCCCCGGCAGGAAGGTGGCGTCAGTGTGTGTCGACAACTCTCGCTCCAGACGCAGGGCGATCTCCACCTCGGCGCCACACTCATCCATGGAGCGGCCGATCTTCCCCTCCGCTGCCCGCAGTCGAGTTCTGACGGTCTGCCTGTTGACCTGAAGCGCGGAGGCAGCCGAGCTGATGTTCCTCCCCGCGGCCAGGTACGCGTGCAGCGTCTCCTTCAAGCCCTCGCCGTCACCCAAGGGCTCGATGTAGAGCTGGTGCAGTGATGCGACCAGGGTCTCGTCTTTGGCCACCGCCGCCAACAGCCCGGCTTCGGCAGCAGCCACCACCTCTCCACCGTGCTGCACCACGGGATAGACCGCGCGAGCCTGGCGATGGGAAAGGCGCCAGCCGAGCAGACCCTTGGCCGGATGGCCGACCGCCATCGGCGGACCCTCGTCGCGATTTCGATCTTCGACTGTGCCTCCTCGAGGTCGAGCAACGGCGGCGACCAGCCTGTCGAACTGGCCGGCGTTGCGGTGAAGGCGCTCGGTCGATTCCTCTTGTCCCGAGGTCGGCTCGGCCTGCGCCTCCTCCAAGAAGAAGCTCGTGAAGAGGGTGTAGCCGGAGAAGTAGCGGCGAAGGACGACGTCCAGGGCAACGCCGTTGCGAGCAGCAAGCCTTGCTTGCACAAGTAGGACGGGGGGCAGGCGCGGAGGGCGGGCGTCGCTCCCCGACAGCACCTTCAGGCCGAGGTCCACGGCGGCCGCGACGGCTTCGCGAAGGCCGTGCAGGTAGTCCAGCTCGGCGTTCCCCGGCGGCTCGGCTATCCCGTAGACCCGGGCGAGCATCGCCTGCTCGATCTCGCGCCTGCGGTCCGCCAGGCGCCGCACCGCCGTGCCTTCCTGCGTCGCTCGCCTCATCCCTTCACCCCGTAATTCGGCGTTGGCAAGGGTAACGACGCCCTCTTGGCTGCAAGAGGCCCTGGCGGTCTACCTCGATGCGGAATTCCTGCAGCTGGGGTGGCATTCCGCCCTGGGTGCTTTCAAGGTGCCCGGCGAGGAATATCGCGGATCGAGGCCAGACGTATCCGCATCGCCTAGCGCCTGCGCTTCTTCGCTTTACCCGAGGAGGTGCACTTAGCCCGGACCACCGGCTTTGAGTCGAGCTGCTTGCCGTTTTGGCCGTCGAACTCAACAATCGCCTTGTGGGTTGCCCTGCAGAGGTTGGTCGAGTTGACGAACAGGCCCTTCTTGCCCCCTTGCATTTCCAGGGTGAAGGCGGTTACCGGGGCGTCAGGGACCGACTCGAAGATGGTGCGTAGCTGTCCTTTGACCGAGTCCACGTGGCCGACCAAAACGACGTCGATCTTGCTCGAGTGAAGGGAGACGACCAGGTCGGGCAGCTTGTGTTCGGAGGAGCGCAGGAATACCGGCCCTGAGAGCGGTTCGTCCAGCAGCGGCGTAGTTGCCGATGCCTTGCCGTAGATCGAGCCCACGGGGCAGCCCTCTCCTGGCACCTCGCCCGCCTTGAACTGCACCCTGGTGCAGATCGTGTTGAAGTGGGCGTTCTCGATGAACTCCGATCGGGGCAGGGTGACCTGGGTCCTCGCAATTCCTGCCGCTCCCAGGCCCTGGCCCTTTAGGTGGGCGGTGAAGGCGGGGTGGGCGCCTCTTTTGGTGCCGCCCTTGAGCTTGAAGGAGATCTTCGGCCCGAAGGGAAGTGCCGCGCAGTCGGCGACCTGGAAGGGAGTGGAGACCGTGATCGGGCGATCGTCTGCTTCAGAGGCGAAGTCAAGTCCTGCTCCCAAGAGGGTAGATGCCGTGGAGGTGGGTGTGCAGTCGGTCGGGTTGAGGGTGAAGTCGGGGCGGTCCACCGAGACTCTGATGTCGCGCAGGCGCACCGGGATCCCCTGGATGATGTGGGGGATCGGATCAGAGCCCGTGGCGTCGACGAAGACTTCCGTCGTTTCGGGGTTGATGCTCAAGGCCTCGCGCACCACCACCGTGCCGAGGTCAAAGGGTCCGGCTTTGGCCGCGGTGATCGAAACGATGCTGAGAGGGGAGCCGTGGTAGGGGCCGGCGAGGTAGACCTTGCCGGGTACGTAGACCAATACGTCGCCCACCCCCGCCCCCGCAAAGGAGGTGCCGACCTCAGAGGCGGCGGGGCAGGACGGGCCGCTCAGCTCTTCTTCTCCCCCGTGGATGCCGGTGCGTGCCTTTGCCTGGGCGATCGCCGCATCGGAGCAGAAGGGGATGCCGGCGAGCTTGCCGACCATGCCGGGCGGCAGCTTGATCGAGAAGTGGGTGATCTCCTGTTCTGCGTCTGTGCGGGAGATGTGCACGTAGAAGGGGCTGAAGGCGCCGGCGACCGGATTCGTGGGATAGGCGAGCAGACCCGGCCTGAAGGGGGGCAGGCCTCCGGTCGGACAAGGACCATGGTCGGGACCGCTTTCGATCGCAAAGGCGCTCGCCTTGGAGAGCGGTTTGGAGGGGAAGGCCCAGGGTGCGAGGTTGGAGATCGCGGTGTGGCTGCCACAGACCGCCGGCGTCACCAGCGGCGCCCTGGCCCCTTCGCGGAAGTGCAGGTGAAAGCTCTCCACCGGCACCTGAGGGATGTCGTCGAAGACGGTGGTGATCTGCCCCGTGGTGGGATCCGTGGTGACCTTACCCGCCAGCCTCACCAGCACTCCCCGATCGGGGATCTTCAGGACCATGTAGAGGGCCAGGAGGGAGCCGAAGGGGTTCTGGTAGGGCCTGGCCAAATACAGCGAGCCGGTCGGGTTGCGATCGATCACCGTGGTGCTCGCCTCCACCGAGCCGATCTTGGATGCCTCCGGGCAGCCGGCATTGGGCGGGCTGTTGTAGGTCTCGCGGGCGAGGTCCACTTCGGAGCAGACGCCCAGGCCCTCTGCCTCGGAGGGGTTCACGGTCATCCCCTCGGGAAGTTTGACTTCAGCCCGGCGCAGCTCTGAGCCGTAATTGAGGTTGGAGAATTCCAGTCCCTTGGTCGGGAAGGAGAGCCCGTAGTCGAGGCCCGATCCCGTTGTGCCCTGGGAGGTGGTGGGTTTGAGCGCCGCCGTCGGGTTGAATTCGAGCGATTCGCAGCCGGTAAGCTGGGGGAACGGGGCACTCTTTTGCTGGGGCTGGTCGGGCAGCTGGTAGCTGCGCAGCGTAAAGCCCACTTCTCGCCCCGCTTCGCAGCCCGTCGGGTTGGTCATGAAGGGGACTTCGGGCAGGGTCGATTTGCGTCCTTTTGGCGGGCCCGAGCCACTTTGGGACTCCAACGGGGTGATCCTTTCGAGGTCGTGAGCCGGGCTCGACGGCACGCCCCAGAAGGTCGTCGAGGCGCCGATGAAAGCGGCGCCGGCCGAGGCGCCTTCGATGCTTGCGATCAGGGCCTCTGTCTCGGGGTCGAGCCTGATGTTGATGATCACCGGGAAGGGGCCGGCGTAGAGCCCGAAGCGCGCCACCACGTCGCCGCCCGGTGGGGGCATGTTGTAGACCGGCTCGTTGGCGATCGTGCCTGCGTTGCCGCCGCCGAGGGTGACGTCAGAGGAGCCGACCTGGGAGTCGATCGGACAGTTGCTTTCCTCCACCCTAGATCCCAGCTGCAGCGTCGTGCACGTGGGGAAGGCCTCGGGGTTGCCGAACAGGCCCGGTGGCAGGGCGACGACGATGTCACGGGTCAAGGCGTAGGGCGAGCCTTCCTTTTCACTCAGGCGGAAGGAGTTGGTGAAGTCGGGATGAGCGCCCGCCTGGGTGGTGGAGAGGGAGACGGAGGCTTCTTCTATCCGGTATTCCTGTGGTTCGTTCAGTTCTTCGGCAGCCTGCGCGACGGGCGCGAGGGCACCCGCGAAAAGCGCAAGGACGGCAATGGCTAGCAGCGCTCTCATCGGTGGCTCCCCCTGGCTTTACGGGCCGCTCCCCTACGGCCTCTTTTGTGGACGTGCTTCTTGTGTCTGGCGACGCAGCGGCTCCTGCCCGCCTTTCGCACCTGGCGCTTGCCCTTGGGACAGGAAGCGGCGGCCGGGACGTTGCCCGCACCCCGCAGCGCCACCGCCGGATCCCCGGGGGGATTGGCGGCGGGCTGGCAGGCTTCTCCCGCGCACTCGCCCGCACCGGCGCTCGACTGGGGGAACCCACCTTCTACGCGGGCGTCATAGACCGAGGGCGTTTCGTCGGGATCGGCGGCGAGCAGCAGGTCGGAGGTCGAGAAGAAGACGTCGTCGCCGCTCTGGCTTGCCCCCCAGAGGTAGTTGGGCTGTGCGCTCTGCCCAGAGGAGATCAAGAACAGGCAGCCTGCGGTGCTCGTGCAACTGCCCTTGCCCTCGGCCTCCCACTCATAGACGTCCTGGGTTTGGTCGTTGTCCTCGGGGACCAGCCGCTCCGATGTCTCGAAGAAGGCCCGCTTGCCGTCGCGGCTCAGGTTGGGGATCTGGGAGAAGGGGTTGACAGGCCCACGGCTGAAGATGCCGCCTTCGACCGTCGCTAGCTTGGCGTCGCTGCCCGGCTCAGCGCCGGTTGGATCGCAGGAGATGCACTTGAGCGCCGGGGTGGCGGCGTCATAGTGGTAGATCTCGGACTTGCCCGACGAGTCAAAGCCGGTCAGGTTTGCCCGCGACTGAAACAGCAACGAGGCGCCGGTTGGGTTGGTGCGCGAGGGAACGATCGCCGGGGTGTCCTTTTCGATGGCAGACAGCCACAGTTCCAGCCCGTCTCGCGCAAAGCCGCCGTTTTTGGCCGGTTCGCCTTCGGCGTCGCGCTGGGTGACGGTGGCGATGAAGTGAGTCTGGGCACCGTCCCAGTAGTAGAGGTTTTTGGCGGTGGGAACGGGGTCGGCGCCGAGGGGGTTGGGACCCTCCCCCATCGTGCTGGGGGAGAGGAAGTAGATGCCTTCTCCGTCGCTTGAGACGTTGACGGGTACCGTGTCGCCGCTTTCGGTGATCCGCGCGGTCACTTCCTCTTGGGAGTCGAAGCGGTAGAGGTCCCCGGCGGAGCGGTAGAAGAGGTAGCCGCCGTCGGCGGAAAGGCCGGCGAAAGCCGAGCCGGCCGGGGCGGCCACGACTGTTCGCTGGTCGTCCAGGCGCAGGTAGATCGCGCTGCCGTTCACGTTGAATGCCAGCGCGGAGCCGTCCGCTGAGGAACCCAAATAGAGGGCATGCCCGGTGGGCGTCACGTCTTCGTCGCCTTCGGTGAGCAGCGACGTTACCCGCAGCGTCCCGTCGGGGAGCAGGTCATAGATCGCGATTGTGCCCGTGGGCGGCGCTTGGGGCTCTAGCTGCACGCTGGAGCTGAAGTAGGCGTGAGAGCCGCCCGGCGCGATGTAATCGAGGGCCGCGTCCAGATCGGTCGCCTGGCTGCCTTCGCCTATTAGGCGATAGCTGCCGTCGGGAGAGCGAAGGTAAGAGGCGTGTTGGCCGTTGACCAAGAGACTGCCACCGCCATTGCTCGAGATCGACCAGACAATGTGTTCGAGGTCCGATGAGAGCCCTCCCGCCACCGGATTGGAGGATTCGGCTCCGCTCGGGGTCTGGCTCGTCGTCTGCCAGCCATCTCCGGTGCGGCTCGAGAGGTAGGAGTCCCCGTTGAAGCCACCGGCGCCCTGCTGGCCTGGAATCACCCCGCCGATGACAAGGAAGCTGAGGCGCGAGCCGTCTGCCGAGACCGAGGGGGTAGCGAATCTAAAGCTCGCGGCGGACCCCGCGGCGGCGTAAGGCTGTCGGCCGTTGGTGTTAGAGGGGGTGACCAGCTCATACGCCCGACAGTCGGGAAGCATCGCCGAGGGACCGGTACGAAGCGCCTGGTTGGGGCAGCCGGCAGCTGGGCCCGCCGCAGCGAAGGTGCTGAGCTGCCGACCCGCTTCGTCGCGGCAGCCGCCCGGTTCACACTGGCTTTCGGCCCGCACTCGGAAGCGATAGCTCTGCCCGGAGGCGAGTCCGAAGAGTGGCGCTGAGACCACCGCCCCGCTGGTGGCGGCTTCCAGGTCGCCTTCGCCGGCGATGATCGCACCGGCGAATTCTTCTTCTTCGAAGCTCTGCAGGGACGTGTATTCGAAGACGTAGTGAGTCGGCGCTCCTTCGGGGTTGATCGTCGCGTGCAGCACCGCTTCGGAGCGAGTGACGCCGTCGAAGGAGAGCGATTCGACCACGGGGGGTGTAGGCGGACGGATGGGGGCGAAGGCGTAGAGGTGCGAGTTTGCACTAGTTCTAGACGGCACGAACAAGTAGCCGTTGTTGGGGCTTTCTTTGCCGTTATCAATGCCAATCTCCGAGAACGTGAAGACGTATTCGAAACCACGTTTGATCTTGGCCACGTAGTTGCCCTGCCCGTCGAACTCGTAGACCACTCCCGCCCTTTCGATGTCGTCAACGAAGACGTGACCGTTGCTTTCCATCGCGGCGACGGAGATGCCGCCCTGTTTATTGAGGAATTTGCCCGCGGGCGTATTGGTGCCGTCAATCTTCCCAACCAACGCATGCGGGGCCTCGCTTTCGAGGATCTGGACTTCGCTTCCTTCTCCTTGGTTTGGGCCGGTTTCCTTTACCACGAACAAGCGATGGTGAGCGCCGTCCACGGCGATGAACCTCGTGCCGATATCTATTGCTTCGTCCAAGATCACGTTGCCGGTTGCGGCAGAGCTGTATTCAACGAGATGGCCGCTATTCGGGGCGTCGATGCGGACGTTGACGTACAGGTGGTCGTTCTGAGGATTGACTGCTATGCCGCCGCCATAGTTTTGATCGACCGGATGCTCAGTAGGTTCGTAAATGATTTCTTCCGACGCAGGGTTGTAGGTGGATGGATCGAAGCGAACCGTTCCTCTATCTAGGTGACCTTCCGCGGCTTCCTTGTAGACGACGTAGAGATGCCCTTCGGAATCGACAGCGATGTACCTGGCTCCGGGGCGCTGGATCTCCGTGATCCATTTGCCCTGCGGGCTGAAGACATCGATCCAGCCTTCGGTTCCGTTTGGGGCGCCGCCAACGGGAACCCCGCTGCTGGCGACGAAGACGTCTCCGTGGGGATCCGTCGCGGAGCTGGTCACCGAGGCAAATGCCTGTGGTGGGTGCACCCCGGAAGGGCAACCCGGGTCAGGCACCGGGTCGAGCGTGGTCGTGGTGCAATCGCCCGTAAGGGAAAGATTGGGGTCGAAGAGATGAGTGGGTTCTTCGGCGGCATAGGCAGAAGACATCATCGTCAACAGAAATATGCAGGTGACTGCCATCCCAATGCCTCGTATTGCCCTTCGACCAAGGTTCACTCTGGCTTCCTTTCAGCGCTAGGGCCGACCCGACATCGAGGCTCGGGCCGGCCCGGGTCTACGTCAGACGCTCGCTATTCGGCGGTTACCGCCCATGTGCCGAATCCATACGTTGGTATTAGTGCTGAAGTTTCCGACTTTCGGACGAAGAGAAGCGAGGCGCCGCCGGCGTAGGCGACGGCCCCTTGATAGTCCGCGGTTGCGGCGAGATCGGATTCCGAGTCTTCATAGACGCAGAGGCTGCCGGCTTCTGCTTTCGGTTCCGAGACGGTTCCGGGGCACCCGGCAACTCCCGATTCTCCAGACTTGACGAGGGTAATAGTGGGCGTTATTCCGAGGGGAATCCCGAACGAAATAGGGACGATGTTTGGACTTGTGTCTGTGGTTCCGTTGACTGCCCATGTCCCGTACAAGGTTTTGCCACTCGGCAGCGTGTCGGTAAAGCCGGTCTGGCCGTTTTCACCTTTTTTGCCGTTACAAATCGCAGTTTCGGGTTTAGCCGATTTAACGACGACCCCGCCTTCGGTGCAGGTCACCGAGCCGACGGTTTTGGCTCCGGCGAAGGAGGTCGCCTCCGTGCTAGTGCCGTTCGTTCCGTCTTTGCCGTTGGCTCCCGCGGAGCCGGTGTCGCCCTTGGCGCCCGCCGGACCCTGTGGCCCAGCGGAACCCATATCGCCCTTGGGACCCTTGGGACCCTTGGGACCCCTAGGCCCCTTCTTGGCCTTGGCGCTGGCGGTGGCCTTGCCACCATCTGAAGAGCTGGAGGCGGCGTAGGCGCCGCCGAACATGGCGAAGACGAGGGCGATCACCGAGATGACTCCCGGGATCCCGAATCGCGTGCGTAGCGTCGAAAGCATCAGTTGGTCACTCCTTCTCTCGTGGCTGCCGGGGTGTCCCGACCGGTCCTGGCTGACATGGACTGCGTGGAAAGGCTGCCGAGCGGGCCGAGCCGAGGGATAGGGGCATCGGTCTCGGTCCCGCTCGACCAGCTTTGCTTGGGGCCCGAACAGGGAGGTGGGCCCCGCTGGCGCCGCCCGCCAGGGAAGACATGCGGCAACCGCTTTTGGAAGGTCTCCCCGGATACAGCGTCACTGGTCTCCCTGCCCGGAGCCCCTCTACCCGCCGCGCACTTCTCCCGTGTTGCGGCTTTCTCGGGGCTCCACCCCTTTGTGCTTAAAGAGTCGATGTCCTAAAATCGGACAACGATCTTTCCCATTGCGGCGGAAGCATAAACGAGCTATTTTCTCTTTGTCAAGTTTGCGATTCGTATTTTTTTCGCACGATGTCTCGAAAATGGCTCTAACAAGCCAAAAGTCAAAAGGAAAATGCCGACGTGAATGAGCGGACGTTTCATTACCAATGCCCTCTGCTGAAAAGGACGAGGGCGGGGAAGAGACAGGCGGGCTAAGGTCTGAAAATGGTGCTAACGGCCACTGGTGGGATCGGTGAAGATGGTGGCCACAGTAAGCGCGAGCGCGTACTGTCGGCGATGCTTAGCTCCTGCGCGTCACGGGGGCTGGAGGCCACCTCGGTCGCCGATTTGCTCGAGCTTCTCCGGCATCTCGCGAACCTTCTTCTACAGTCACTTCGAAAACAAACTCGACTGCTTCACCGCGATGCTCGAGGAGACCGCGGCCCGGGCGGCGGCGGAGGTCGAGCGACGAGTCGCCGCTGCCCCGTCCGGACCGGCGCAGGTCGAAGCGGCGCTGCGTGCGCTCGCCGAGTTCGGCGCAAGTCAACCCACGGCGGCGCGCGTCTATGTGATCGACGCCTTCACGGCCGGCGCCGATGCCAGGGCCACCGTGGAGGCCGCCATCTCCCGCCTGGAGAGACTGATCACGGCCGCATTGGTGGCAACAAAAGACAGCGAAGCTGAGATGCCACCGAAGCTGGCGCGAGGCATGGCAGGGGGCATTTTCAAGGTCTTCCAGAACCGCGTCATGCGAGGCCAGGCCGCGACGCTGCCGGCCCTTGCGCCGGATTTGACTCGCTGGCTGCTGGCCTACCCACCTCCGCCGCAGCCACTGCGACAGCGACGCTCGGGGGCGCCGGCGCCCCTCCTGCCGCCGTTCAATGACAGCGATCCCGCCGGAAGGATCATGCGCGCACTGGCGAGCTGCGTCGCCGAGCACGGCTACTCGGAGGCGACGATCTCCGCGATCGCGGAGCGGGGGCGGCTTTCGCAACGCACCTTCTACGAGCACTTTGCGGACAAGGAGGAGGCAACCGTCGCCGCGATCGACGCGAGCGGGGCGCAGATGCTGGCGGCCGTGGTCCCGGCGATCCGCCGCGCGCCCGACTGGCCGGCCGCCGTGCACCGGGCCTACGCGGCGATGTGCGGCTTCATGGCCGCCGAGCCGGACTTCGCCCGGCTGCGGGCGGTCGAGGCCTACGCCGCCGGCCCGGCCGCTCTGGCCAGGCGCGACCGGGCAGGCGAGGAGCTGCTCGAACTACTGCTCGAAATGGCTCCGCAGGAAGTCCTGGAGAAAATGGAGCCGCTGGCGCTAGAGGCGATCTCCGCCGCCATCTATGCGCTTGTATATGACTACGTCAGCAGCGACGGTCCAAAAGAGCTGCCGCGCGCGGTCCCGGTGGCAACGTACTTGGCGCTGACACCGTTCATCGGCCCCGAGCGAGCCTGCGAGGTCGCCAACGACGACGGTAGGCGACGCTAAGGGCCCATCAGAACCTTGAAATTCTGAAGTAAAGCTCCATAATTGCAAGGATGATCAACCGCAGGGCCGCTTCCGAAGTAACCGAGCTGCTGAAGCAAATGCCGGCCGTAGCATTGATCGGCCCGAGGCAGGTGGGCAAGACCACGCTGGCTCTGGCGGTTGCCGAGGGGCGCGCCTCCACGTACGTGGACCTCGAGTCGGAGTCCGGCCGAGCGCGACTGGCAGAGCCGGAGCTCTACTTCGCCGACCACGCCGACGAGCTGGTAATTCTCGATGAGATCCACCGCACGCCGGGTCTCTTCGAAACGTTGCGTGGGGTGATCGACCAGGGCAGGCGCGATGGAAGGGGGGCCGGCAGGTTCCTGCTGCTCGGCTCAGCGGCGATCGAGCTTCTCGCGCAGTCGGGCGAGACGCTGGCGGGCAGGATCGCGTTCGTCGAGCTGGCGCCTTTCGACGTCACTGAGCTGGGCGAGGAGAGGCTCGACCCGCTATGGATCCGCGGTGGCTTCCCCGAGAGCCTGCTCGCAGTCGACGACGCTCTCAGCATCCGCTGGCGGCAGGACTTTATCCGCACCTACCTGGAGCGGGACATCCCCCAACTCGGCCCGCGCATCCCGGCCGAGACGTTGCGGCGGTTCTGGACGATGCTCGCTCATCGGCAGGGCGGCCCGCTGAACGCGGCGCTGCTGGCGCGCAGCCTCGGAGTTAGCGGCAAGACCGTCGCGCACTATCTCGACCTGATGGTCGACCTGCTCCTGGTGCGCAGGCTGCCCCCGCGCCTCGCCAATGTCGGCAAGCGCCTGGTCCGCTCTCCCAAGGTCTACGTGCGCGACAGTGGCCTGGCGCACGCGCTGCTCGGCCTCGCCGACAAGGAGGCCGTGCTCGGCCATCCGGTGGCGGGACCAAGCTGGGAGGGCCTGGTAATCGAGAACCTCATCGTCGCCGCCGGGCGCCAGGTCGAGGCGAGCTTCTACCGCACCAGCGGCGGTGCCGAGATCGACCTCGTCCTCGGCTGGCCCGACGGAACCGAGTGGGCGGTGGAGGTCAAGCGCAGCCTGGCACCGAAACTCGAACGAGGCTTCCACTCGGCCCTGGAAGACCTACAGCCCGGGCGCGGCTTCGTGGTCTATCCCGGCCGCGAGCGCTACAGGGTCGGACCTCTGACCGAAGTGATCAGCCTGGGCGAACTCTGCAAGGAGCTCGAGGCGGAGGCCCTCACTCCCCCACCCCGCTGAAGCTCACCGCCCCCACAACCTCCCCCACCGCGAAGAGCACCTTGCCTCCCCCAAAGGCTTCATTCAGCTCCTGCGCCCCGGCCGCGTTCAGGGTCAAGGGCGCCCCCGATACCGAGATCGTCCGGCTCTTCGGATCGGAGGCAACAGCTGTGGCGCCGAGATCAAAGAGAGCCGTGCGAGGACTCTTGCCCGGGTAAGGAGGAGAGGGCAGCAGCTCTGCTTCCACCGTCCCCTGGTGAGCACCGAGGTCAAGCCACAGTTCCCGCCAAAAGAGCTGGGCTCCGTGCAGCTGCAGGGCTTCGACCTCCCCGGCGCTCCTGAGCGTCCCTTGGGAGCCGTTAGGAGCAAGCGCCCCGCCGGCGGCGAGCGGGAAGGTGAAGGTCGCTCCCTGGTGTTCGGCGGGGAAGACCGGGTTCAAGGAGACGAAGCGCCCTTCGAGCTTTGCGACGAAGGCCGGGTCAAAGACAAGGGTCGCCCTGCCCTTGTCTTCGATCGTGATCAGTTCGGGCTGTGGGGTGCTCGTGAGCGAGCCCAGGAGCTGTCCTTGGGCGAAGGGGACCTTGGGGCGGAGCTTCTTGTTGAGGCGGGTGGCGGCCTTGGCGGTGAGCGAGAGCTCCTTGGCGGTGAAGGTGGAGCCAAAGCCGGCTCGCTTGGAGGAGATCTCCTTGGCGCTTGCCACCTTCAGCTGGGAGCCGCCGACCTTTGCGACCAAGGGTGTCTTCTTGGTCTTGATCGTTATGTCCCTGAAGGGCACCTTGCCCTTGGCCCCTTCGAAGAGCAGGGTGCCTTCTTGTTGGATCTCTCCGATTCCCTCGGCCAGGTCCATCGTGCCGCCTATCACCGGCAGGGTGATCGTCTGTGCCTGGCGCTTTGCTCCGAGCTTCGCTCGCAGCTTCAAGCCGTTTTGGGCCAGGTAGGAGAGAAGGGACTTATCGAGCGTGAGCTTGGTCTTGCCCGAGCCGAGCGGATCGTTCTTTGCCTGGGCGCCGGAGGCAAAGAGCAAAAGGCAAGGCAAGAGACAGAGCGCGATCTTGGTCTTCATTCCTTCACCCCACAGGTCTTGTTGACGGTTGCGCTCATCGATGGTCTACCGGCGAAGGAGAAGGTGGCGAGGGCGAGCGGGAAGGAGGTGCGGGGGGCCTTGCCGGGGGCGGGACAGGCGGCGTTGAAGTAGGAGAGCTGCTTACCGCGGTAGGTGTATTTGCGCTTCAGGGTGAGCTTGATCCGGTCCAGGTAGCCCCAGGAGCCCAGGGCGGAGGGAAGCGAGGCCTCTAGCTCGGTGCCGTAGGGGCCTTTGGAGATGTGGCGCATCGCGAAGGGGATGACGAAGGAGGTGTTGAAGGGATGGGAGGTGTAGATGTGGGTGAGGATCACCGGCTTGCCCCCTTCCCGCCCGTTGAAGACCAAAAGGCGGCCTTGGGTTCTGTAGGCGCCTTGGTCTGGGAGGACGATGTTTGCCCAGAACTGGCCGGAGCCGATCAGGGCGTCTTGGCAGTTGAGCAAGGCCCGCTGCGTTGAGGCCGGCTGCACTTCGGGGATCTGGCAGACCGGCAATCCCTTTGATTGGAGGAGGCCGTGTCGGTTGACCTCGATCCGGAGCTTTTGCAATTGCGGAGGAACACCGCCGGTGGTTGATTGCAGGTGCCCGGCGATGAAGACGGCGATCGGGGCGGGGGTCTTGCGGGGCAGCTTGTAGGGCTTCAGCTGGGCCAGGGCGGTTATGCGCAGGCCGCCGGATTGGATCGTCGCCGCCCCCGCGTAGGCGCCCCCCAGCAGGAGCGCTGCACTTAGCAGCGCTCCTGCCTTCTTCAGCTTCTGGCTCACCTAGCGCGCTTTGACTTCTTCTTTGACCCACCGGCGCACTTTGCCTTCAGTTCGGCTCGGTAGTCCTTTTGCTTGCCGTTGTGGCCATCGAAGGAGACGTCTGCCTTGTGGGTGCCCTTGCAGAGGTCGGTCGAGTTGACCAAAAGGCCCTTCTTTCCTCCCTGCATGGTCAGGGTGAAGGTCGAGACCGGGGCGTCGGGGGCGGCCTCGAAGGTGTTTCTGATCCCGCCGCCCTTGACCGAGTCGATCCGCCCGACCAGGTCGAAGTCGATCCCGGTTGGGCTGTGCAGTGCTGCGACCAGGTCGGGGAGCTGGTGCTCGGAGGATCTGAGGAAGACAGGGCCTGTGAGCGGATCGCTCAGGATCGGCGTTGTGGCCTTGGCATAGCCGTAGACCGAGCCCGCCGGGCACTGGCTGCCGTTGCCGGCTCCTGCTTTGAACTGCACCCTGGTGCAGATCGTCTTGATGTGGGCGTTCTCGAGGAACTCGGAGTGCGGCAGGGTGACCTGGGCGCGCTTGATCGCCGCTTCGCCGAAGCCGCGCATGTGCAGGGTCGCCTTGAAGCGCGGGTGGGAACCGCGCTTGGTCCCTCCGAGGAGCTGCAGCTTCAGCTTCGGGTCGAAGCTGAGCGCGGCGCAATCTGCCGCTTGGAAGGGGCTGGTGACCGTGATCGGGTTGTCATCGGCGTCAGAGGCGAAGTCGAGGCCCGAGCCCAAGACCGTGGAGGCGGTCGAGGTGCGTTCGCAGGAGGTCGGGTTGAGGGTGAATTCGGGGCGGTCGACGTAGGCGCGGATGTCGCGGGCGTGGACCGGGATGCCCTGGATGATGTGGGGGATCGGGTCCGACTTGCCGGCGTCGATGAAGACTTCGGCGGTTTCGGGGTCGATGCGGAAGGCCTGTCTGATCACCACGGTGCCGACGTCGAAGGGACCGACCACCCCGGAGGTGATCGCCACCATCGAGAGCGGGGCGCCGTTGTAGGGGCCGGCTAGGTAGATCTTGCCGGGGACGTAGGTGAGGAGCGAGCCTACGCCTGCTCCTACCAGGGTCCGCCCGATCTGCGATGCCGCCGGGCAGCTGGGGTTGTCGAGCTCTTCCTGGCCGCCGTGAGCGCCGGTACGTGCCCTGGCCTGGGCGATGCCTGCCTCCGGGCAGTAGGGCACTCCCGCGAGCTTGCCGGTGATGCCCGGCGGCAGCTTGATCGAGAAGTGGGTGAACTCCTGTTCTCCGTCCTTTCTGCTCAAGCGCAGGTTGAAGTCCGAGAAGCGCCCGGCGGCGTTGTTGAGCGTGCCCGCCTGCAGTTCGGGATGGAAGGGCGGGGTGTTGCCCGAGGGGCAGGGCCCGCCGTCTACCCCGCGTTCGATCTTGAAGCTCGCGGTCCTCGTGACCACTTCGCTCGGTGAGGGGTTGTCGGGGTCCTGCGCGGACCAGGGGACGAACCTTGCCTCGGCGGTGTAGGTGCCGCAGGTCGGTGGGGTTGCCAGCGGGGCCCGCCCGCCCTCGCGGAAGTGCAGCTTGAAGGTGGTGAACGGGAGCTGGGGCAGGTCGTCGAAGGTCGTGGTCAGCTGACCCGTCCTCGGATCGGGGTCGACCTTGCCGGCCAGTTTGACCAGGATGCCGCGCTGGGGGATACGGGCGATCAGGTAGAGCCCCAGGAGGCTGTTGAAGGGGTTGTCGTGGGGGGAGGCGATGTAGAGGGCGCCTGTGGCTTCCTCTTTGAGCAGCGGTGAGCTCACCGAGACCGTGCCCACCTTCGATGCCTCCGGGCAGCCTTCCCCGGGGCGGGAGTTGAAGCGCTCCGCCGCGTATTGAGCCGGAGAGCAACCGACAAGCCCGTCTCCCTGGGAGGGGTTGACCGTCACTCCCTTGGGCAGGGTCACTTCGACCTTCTTCGGCTGGCCTTCGGCTGCCGATGCCTCGGGGTTGAGCAACCCCGAGTTCGGCATGTTGAGGTTGAAGGTCAGCCCGCTGGGGTTTTCGGCCAGCTTTGAGGTCGGTGCTGCTTCGACCTGGGGGTCGAAGGGCACTTTCTGGCAACCGCGCAGGGGATCGCCCTGGAAGAAGGCATTGGCGATCGTGCTGGCGATCGGCACGTTCCACGGTTCGGTTTCCACCCCGAAGTCAAGCGGCGCGTTGCAGTTGACCGGCGATCGCAGGAAGGCGGTTTCGGGCAGGGCCGGGGGGCGCTGACAGGGAGGCAGATGGCTTTCCAGCTTGAAGGTGCAGCTCCACCCCCGCGCGTTGTCGTGGCGCGGATCGCTCGGGTAGCCCCAGAGCGAGAGCGTGCTGGAGAAGAGCTGCGCCACCTGGGTGGTGTTGCGCACGCTGGCGATGATCTTGTGGCTGTCGGGATCGAGCGCGGTGTCGATCACGACCGGGTCGCCGCCGGGCATGAAGCCGAAGCGGGCCGGCTCGCCGAATGCGGGCGGCAGGTTGAAGACGGGGACGGCCTCGCGCATGTAGGCGAGGGTGCCGGGGACGTTGAAGGTGACCGCGGCGACGCCGATCGCGGTCTGGGCGGGGCACAGGTCGACGAGCAGGGCGGCGCCGCTGTTTTGGTCGTGGCTGAGGAAGTCTTCCATCGAGCACTCGGGCATCACGGTCGCGTTGCCGACCTGGCCCGAGGGCAGCGGGAAGCGCAGGTTGCGCGGCAGGGCGGGCTGTTCGACGATCGGGTTGCCGTTGCCATCGGTGGTCCAGGCGCCGGAGTTCAGCTGGATCGTGGTGGTGAACTGGAAGGGATGGCCGCCGGCTTGGCGGGCTACCGCGCCGCCCTCTTCTTCGGCCTGGGCGGAGAAGCGCTCGACGCCGTAGGGGACGGGGTCGGGGCTGACGGTGATGTTTTGAGGGCCGTCGGCGGCGGGAGCGTTGCCGCCCGAGACGCTGATCTTGCCCGGTTCACCTTGCGTGGGTGGGCTGCCCTGCAGGCTGGTGAAGACTTCGAGTTCGATCGATTCGTATGGGGGCAGGGTGCCTTCGAAGCTGCAGAGGACTTCGTCGGGCGCTTCGACTTCGCATTTGACCGGGCCGAATTCGTTCCGCACGCCCGCGGTCGCGGTGGCGCCGGTGGCGATCGCGCCCTCGGGCAATTCGTCTTTGATCGTCACCGGCACTTTGGTCGCATCCAGCGGAGCGTCGCCGAGGTTGGTCAGCGTGACCAACAACCTGCCACTGCCGCCGGGGGATAGGACTTTGCCGGCGGCTTCGCCGATCAGCCCTTCGACTTCGATCGTGGGGAATGACCCCGATGCTTTGATCGTGAACGGTTCACCGCCGGTCGGGCCACCCGTGACGGTGACGTCCCTGCCCGACGCCGCCTCGAGCACGGCTTCGAGCTGGGAGGCGGTTTCTACTACCGGTGCGGGGTTTTCGTCTTTGTCCTGCACGAAGAAGGGGCAATAAGCTGCAAAGTCCCCGGCCCCCAGGCAGGCGATCACTTCTCCCTGCAGCTTGACCCTGGCGACGAGACCCGAGCTAAATACTCCAGGTTCCGTTTCGAATGTCGCCTCTTCGGTGGTGATTTCCTGCACGTTGTCGCTCGCTTCCCACAGGTGAGAAGGGCGGCTGCCGTCGAGCACCTGCCACCAGGGCGCCGGTGCGGCGGAGGCAGGGCAGGCGAAGAGCGCTCCCAGGAGCGCCGTGGCGGTAACGGCGAGGGCGAAGAGGCTTGCAAGGCGCTTTGGCATGTTCGTGGCTTTCCTCATCGACCCGCCCTCCGGTTGTTGTTGGCTCGCTTGGTCTTCTTGTGTGAGTGCTTCCTTTGCTTGTGCTTTTTGGCCACGCACTTGGCGGAGCCGGCCCTGATCACCTTGCGTTTGCTCTGCGGGCAGCGTTCGGAGGGGACGTTGCCCGAGCCGTGGAAGGCGGCGCTGGCGGGGGTCGGGTCATTCGGTGGGTTGGGTGCCGGCTGGCAGGCTTCGCCGAGGCATTCGTTGATCACCGGCAGGGTCGCCGGGATGCCGTTGACCCTGGCGTCATAGACGTCGGCCTCCGAGTCTTCGTCGGTGGCAGAGAGGCGCGCCGGGGTGATGAAGAAGACATCGTCGCCCGATTCGCTTGCGTCGATGAAGCTCGCTTCTTCTTCGGAGGTCCCCGAGGAGATCAGCGAGACGCAGCCTGCCGTCGTGTGTGCGATCGCCGCGCCTTCTGAAGTGGAGGTGCAATCGCCGGTGCCGCGCGGCTCGTACTGGTAGACGTCCCACTCGCCGTTTGAGTCGGCGGAGACCAGCGGGTCGACCGCGTTGAAGAAGACGCGGCCGTCGTCGTGGACGAGGCGCGGGCGGTGCAGGGCGATCCCGCTGTTTTCGCTTTCCTGGGGCGCGGGAAGGATCGCCGCCACCCAGCGTTCCTTCCAGTTGCCCTGGGTGTCGATCCGGTTGTTTACTTCGCCGGTCGGGTTGGAGAGCGTGCCGGTGGGGCTGGAGCCGGAGGGATCGCAGGAGGCGCAATCGAGGCGTTCTTCGCCGGCGTCATAGCGGAAGACCTCCTCGACCGCTTCATTGCTTTTGGCGGCGCGGTTGTCATAGCCGGTGAGGCTGCGCTGCGACATGAAGGCCAGGTAGCGGCCGTCGGGGGAGGCGGAGGCGCTTTGCTGGGCCTCGATCCCTATCCCCTCCGGCGAAGTGGGGAGCCCCCCCCAGTCGGCCTTGTCTTGTTCGGAGACCGTCGCGATGAAGCGCGTGCCTTGCCCTTCTTCCCAGAAATAGAGGTTGGGCTGGCCCGCGACGGCGACATCGCCGGCTTCGTTGGGCGTCGTGTCGAGCACGCCCCTGGCGACGAAGTAGGCGCGCGATCCGTCTTCGCTTTGGCCGGGGAGGATCCCGATCACTTCCGCCTTTTCACCGAGTTCGACCGGGGCGCTGAGGTCGCTCAGGCTGGTGCAGCCGAGGGTGGCGCCTTCGACCGGCCCCACCTCGCAGCGGTAGAGGTCGAAGGTGGGCTGGAGAGGATTGGGATCGGGCGGGCTGGCGTCCGCGGTGAGGCGCTGGGAGTCGGTGAAGAAGACGACCGACCCGTCCGCGCTGGCGCCGTTGAAGACGGGGAGGCTTTCGCCTTCGCCGCTGCCTCCGGCCACGAGGTCGAGGCGGCCGGTCGTTTCGCTGGCGGTGTCGCGGGCGTAGAGACCGGTGGTGGTTCGGCCGCCCACGTTGTATTCACCCGTACTCCAGAACACCCGCGAGCCATCCGCGGAGACCGCGTTGTGGACGGAGCCGCTTTCGACTCCGGCGAGGCCGTGGACGACGGCACCGCCTTCGCTCGCCGGCAGTTCGCTGACCTGCGCCAGCTGGCCTTCGTCCCACTGGTAGAGGGCGCGCGCTTCTGCCCCCGCCACCAGCGGCGCCCTGGACTGGACGACCGGATGGGTGAGGGCCGGGTCTGCCGCCACGATCCTCACCGGGCTTCCACCCGAGCCGGCGTTGCCGCCGAACTTCGTCCCCGGCGGCACGTTGGCATAGCCTTCCTTGCCGGTGACCAGCGGCCGGTAGGTGGCCGGTTCGCTGTTATCGCGCAGGTAGGGGGTTTCTTCGGAGGCTTCGGGTGAGAGCAGGGTGTTCTCCTGCTGCTCGAAGAGGGCGCGTTCGAGGTTGGGGCTGAAGGTTTTGTAGTCGCCGCCGAAGCGCAGCTGGCCGACTTCGGCGTGCGGTGGGGTGATGTCCTTGGAAGCTCCAGGCGCCGGCGGCGCCGCGGCGCGACAGCACGGTCGAGGTGTCGATCGCGCGGTTGCCTTCGGGGTTGGGTTCGATCGAGGTGACCGTCTGGAAGGCGATGCCGTTGCCGTCGGCGGCCGCCTGCAGAACGCCCTGGTTGAACTGGAGGATCCGCCCGCCGGACTTGTTGGGCGGGGAGACCATCTCCCAGGCGCGGTTGTCGGCCAGGCTGAAGCCGAGGCCGCTGCGCGGCGTGGTGAAGGTCTTCTCGGGGCCTTTGGTTTCGCCTTCTGCGTTCGTTGCGACCACCCGGTAGTGGTAGGTGGTGCCGGGTTTGAGGCCTTCGATTTCTTTGGAGACCCCCACAGGCTTGTGGGCAGGAGCGATCGTTCCGTCGGTAGTGCTCGTGCAGGTCCCCAGCGAGCAGTCTTCTGTGCCGTACTCGAAGTGGTAGGTCGTTTCGAGCGTGTTGGGGTTGATGCTGGCGCGAAGGGTCGCCGTGAAGAGGTTGAGGTCGATCACCGAGGTCGCCGTGACCGTCGGCGCGATTTCCGGGAAGGTGAAGGTCTCGAAGACTTTGACCTGCGCGGAGTTGGCGGATTCCCGATCATCCGCGACGTAGACGCGTTCACTTGCCCCATTGATCGCCACGGCCCACGGTTCTTCTGCCAAGTCCCCGTCTTGCCCAGGCCCGCCGAGAGTCCCAATGGCGTTGTCGTCTTCGTCGTACACCGCGACACGGCTGTTAGATCCGCCGGGCCATTGGCCCACATAGGCATTGTTGGTCTCCGGATCGATTGCCACCGACTCGGAAAACACTGTTGCGAGAGGTTGTCCAGGGCCATAGGTGGTGGAAGCCGTGACCGGGAACTGCGACGGCTCGAATCTGGACGGACCGAAGGAGTTAGCGGTGTAGAGGCTGCCACCGGGGGCGACAGCCAACGACCAGGGATCGATTGACGCGTTAGTTTTATTCTTCGGTTCGAATTCGGTGACCAGCGCACCCAACCGGGAGTAAATCCTTACCTTCGATGGGAAACTGGAGTCGCCTGCGTAAATATTCCCTTTGACGTCCACTGCGACGCTGCGCAAGCGGGTCGCGCCGGGGATTTCACTAGTCCCACCCCCGGGGCCGGCGGTGAATTCGTGCGGTTCGCCATTCGCCTCGAACGCCCGGGCCCTGTTCCCGCTCGTGACGTAAACGACGTGAGTTTCGGGGTCGACCGCAGCCTGATTATTTCCCGGCCCTGTGAAAAACGAGAGTCCTTTGATTTCGTTCCCCGAGATGTAGGGGGCCGAGCCGCCCCAGTCGAGCGGGTGGCCTTCGGAGTCGAACTTGTAGAGGGCCTGTTTCTTCCAGTCGCCGACGTAGATGTCTCCGGTTCCTTCATCGACGGCCACCACTGCGATGCGTTCGAAGGAGGTCGCTTCCGTGCCGTCGGGACCGAAGGCGCCGAGGTATTCGGGATTTACGGCGGCAGGGGCAAGCGCTGGGACAAGCGCGAGGAGGAGCAGGGCACCCAGTGTCGCGACGAACGCCTGAAGGCGGCCGAGGCCCCTGGCCCGGCGCATGGTCGATCCCGCGGTCGATGCCTTCGCGTGGCGTCTCACGTAGCTCTCTCCTTGTCCCGTGAGCCCCTCTGCCCGCCGCTTCCCTTAGCGGCTTCCGCGAGGCTCGGTTATGTCCCTGTGAGATTCAAGAAATGCAGATATCTGCGTTTCTCAATCGTGGGAGAGATTAAGACACACGGTTGTCTGATTGTCAAGACACGTGCGTCTTACCTGCAAAAACGCATAAATGAGTAAGCGTTCAGCCCCTCACACCTTGTGGGGTGGACGTGCCCAGCTCGGCCCTACTCAGACCAGCGAAGGCGCAGGGCTTGCCCGCGAGGAGGCGGTGATCGCCTCAACCAGGAAGCCGAAGAGCGAGCGGCCCTGCAACCGGCAGGTCTGGGAGACGGAGAGCATCCGCTCGGCAAAGCGCTCGCCCGCCTCGGATTGGCTGCCAAGGGAGACCTTGCGGTAGATCACAGCTCCTCGCAGGCCGCGCTCGGCTCTGTTGTTGGTCGGCTCCACTCCGTCTATCTCGGTGAAGGTCCAAAGCGCCGGCCAGAGCTTCAAGAGGTTGCGGGCGAAGGTTCGGAACTGGCGGTTGAGCATGCTCTTCTTGCGGTGAGGCTCAAGCAGGGCCCGCAGGCGGCGCTTGGTGGGCGCGACCTCGCGGGCAAGGCGATCGCGGTCTTCGTGAACCGCGAAGGAATCCCAGGCGCGAAAGAGCTTCTCGGCAGCTCTCGAGTCCCGCCTCGCCAAAGCGCCCTTGGTCTGCGAGCCCTTCGGAGTGGCGGCGGAAGTCGCGCAGCAGATGTGCCCAGCAGACCTGGCGCCGAGCGGGATCGAGGGAGTCATAGGCCCACCAGCGATCTGAGGAGACGATGCCGGCGAAGCTCTCGCCGATCAGCCCCGGCAGCTCGCGCTCGTGGCGATCGGCGGCAATGTGAAAGGCGGCGAGGCTGTCGGTAATTGCGCCCCACAGGGTGCGCTTTTGCCCGGCACAGCGCCAACCGGTCTCATCAACGCAGATGACGGGGGCGTCCTTGACCGCCTCGCGCAGCCCAGCGTAGGGCTCGGCCAGGGCGCCGGAGATGCGCTGGCAGATCGCGTCGACCGAGCCGACCGAGACCTCGCAGCCAAACAGCTCACCGCAGAGGCCTCTGAGGCATCGCGGCGTGAGATTCGGTTGCGCACCGACAGCAACGCGATCGCGGCCTGCATCCTGGGTCCGAAGGCGCTTTGGCGGACCTCCTCGGGCAGCGATGCCCGGGTGCTCTTCCCGCAGCCGGGGCAGCGCACGCAGTGGGCTTGATGCTCGGTGACCCTGACCGCGATCGGCGGCAGCTCCGTGACCTGATGGCGGTGTGGCTCGCCAGTGGCTTCTCGCTCGCCGGCGCTGAAGTCCCCTCCACAATCCGAGCAGCGCTCGGGCCAGTGATCGACGATCTCGTCCAGCTCCGATTCGGCCACGAGCTTGCGAGCCGTTCCTTTGTGACCGGGCTGGGCGCCCTGCTTGCGGGTGCTCGCTCCGCGCTTTGACTGAGATGGCTTGCCTGGCAGATCGGCCGAAGGTGGTTGCGAGGAGTTCTGGGAGTTCTCGCGCAGCTTCTCCTCGAGGCGCTCGATCCTCGCCTCCAGACGAGTGACCTGGCGCTCGTAGCGGGCGGTCAGCTCGACCAGGAACTCGACGCATGCCTCACGACCGGCGTCATAGACCGCCTCGGCTTCGGCGCGCTCCACGCCAGGGAGTTCGCCAGGCGGCCGTTATGTCCCCCTACCTGGCTGAACGCTTACATAAATGAAGACCCCCGCGCCGCCGGCGGGGTCTGCCTGGCTCCTACTGACTCAGCGCCTGTGCCGGCGCTTCGCGACCTTCACGCACCTCAACTTGCCGCGGACCTTCTTCTTCTTGAAGCCCTTGCGGCATTTGAACGGCTTCTTCGCCGGCGGTGTCGGCGGCGTGACCACCGGAGCCGGCGACGTCGGGGGGGACGGCGTGGTGCCGCCCCCGGAAGGCGGGCACAGCGCCGCGTTTTCGGCACACGTTTCGGCGACTGTCGCGAAGGACGCGTCGCCACCCTGCGTCGTGCCGGAGTTGTTGGTGGCGACCACCCGGAAGCGGTAGGCGGTTCCCGGGGTGAGCCCGGTGGGCTTCGCCAGGACGGCAACGGGGGCGTTGCCGGCCGGCGTGCTGAGGCAGGGTTTCGATGCCGCTCCGCTAAAGCCGCCGACCTGGAAGGCGGCCTCGGTGAGGTACTCGAAGTGGCAGTTGGAGATCAGCCCGCCCTTCGGGTTGACCGTTCCCCCCAACGTCGCCCCGGTCAGCGTGATCATCGTTGCCGAGCCGGTGACCGCTTCCGGTGGCAGCGGCGGCAGCGTCTGGAAGCTCTGGGTGCTGCCCTGAGCCGATCCCCCGTAGTTGCCGATGCTGATCCGGTAGTCATAGCTCGCTTCCGGGTCGAGGCCTTTCGCCACCGCCGTCAGCGAGACGCTTTCCCGATCGCCGACGAGGGTCGGGCATTCCACCGTTTCGGCGTTGGCATATCCGTTGGCGAGGAAGTCGGCGTGGTCGGTGTATTCGAAGTTGCAGCTGGTCAGCACGTGCCCCTTCGGATTGACCGTGGCGCGCAGGGTCGCTTCGATCTGGCCCACCGGGCTGGGCGCCACGGTGCTCGCGGTGGGCACCGGGATCGAGCTGATCCGTTCGAAGACCCAGAGCTGGTTGCCGCCCGGGTTGCTGAGGTAGACCTTGTGCGTCGTCGCGTTGACCGCGAGCTGGCCGGTCGCGAGTTCGACCAGGGCTTTGGTCACCAGGCCGGCTCCGAAGTCGTCGAAGGCGGCACCGGTGGAGTCGTAGGCGATCACGTGGTACTTGTTGCCGACGAGGTTGCCGACGAAAGCCTCGTCGGTTGAGGTGTCGATAGCGATTGCCACCGGGCTACCGCCGCTCTGCAAGGTCGAGCTGTAGGAGTAGCTGCCCGCAGAGGGCGCCAGCTTGACCACGCGTCCCGACCCCGCATTGTCGACGACGTAGAGGTTGCCGGCCGAGTCGAAGGCGGCCGCGGCCGGTTTGCCAAAGCTGCCGCCGGGACAGCCGGAGCAGGTCAGCGTGCCTTCCAAGGCGCCGGAGGAGTTGAAGATCTGGACGCTCCCCGCACTGCTGTTGGGGAAGTAGACCCGGCCGGAGGCGTCGGCCGCGAGCGTGCCAGCCGCCGAGCTCGCCGGGAAGAAGGAGGCCCCGAGCACCCCGGACGAGGAAAAGCTGCTCAGGGTCGATTTGCCTTTCTGGCCGACCGGAGTCTGGCCTTCGCCCTGGTAAGCGTAGATCCCGTGGGTGACCGGGTTGACTGCCACCGCGGTGAAGAGGTCCTGCCCTCCGGTGGTGAACGGCGAGTCGGCGGTCGGCGTGCCTGTCGAATCGAGCTGCTCGACCTGACCCGGCTGGACGCTGGTCAGCGACTTGCTCAGCTCGGCGACGTAGATTTGCTGGCTGCTCTGGTCGATCGCAACGCCGATCGGAACTTCCGCTCCCAGTGAGATCGAGGACGGCGTGGCGAGCTGGTAGCCGGGGCCGGCACTGGCGGCCGAGGCCTGGAAGACCAGCATCGTGGCCAGGCAAAACAGCGTCGCTCCGAGCCAACAACGAGCGCGTGACAACATCGGTCTGGACATCGACCTCCTACCTCCCCTGCATTGCGAACCAGGTCGTTTACGTCCGGGACCAGCGCACAAGGTAGGGGTCCGACCCTTCCCGGTCAAGACCGTGGCTTTAAGGCTTTATGAGGCTCAGTCGCCGAGCTCGGCGCGCAGCGCCGCGAGCTCCACCCGCAGCTCGCCGACTTCGCGCTCGAGGCGGGTCAGGCGGTCTTCGGCGGGAGGTAGGTCCTCGCCTGCCTCGGGAGCCACCTCGGCGGGCCCAAGCAGCTGCTCGTAGCGATCCTCCTTCTGGCCGGGAAGGCGCTCGTGGCGGGCAACCTGGCCGCGCTCGACCAGGCGCTCGAGCGTCACTTGAACCGTGTCGAGGTCGGCGAAGTCGTGCAGGCGCTGGCCGCGCTGCTTCAGCTCGCCCGGCGTCTGCGGCCCGCGCAGCATCAGCACCGCCAGCAACGCGACCTCGGCGTCGTCGAGCCCGAAGGCCTGATCGAGCAGATGGCGGTATTTGCGAGCGCGGCTGCCGGCGCCGCTGGTGAGGCGGGTCCAGCCCCTTAAAGCGAGCCGTCGCAACGCCTCGACCACGGTCTGCTCGTCGTAGTCGACGACCGGCTCGCGGTTGGTCGACTGATTGCAGGCGAGGCGCAGGGAGTTGAGCGAGAGCGGGTAGGTGTCTGGCGTCGTGCGCTGCTTCTCGATCAGGCAGCCAAGCACGCGGATCTCAACGGCGTCGGGCTCCAACTCAGTCGCGGTCGGGACGGTCGGGGTAGATCTCGTCGATCGTGACCAGGGCGCGGTAGGGAGCGTTCGCCGCAGCTTCGATCTCCGCCGCGCCGCCGGCGAGGCGGTCGACGACGGCGACCACGCCGACGACCTCGAGGCCCTGCTCGGCGATCCGCTCGATCGCTTGCGCGGTCGAGCCGCCCGTCGTAACGGTGTCCTCGACGACGAGGCAGCGGGCACCCTCTTCGACCGGGCCCTCGACCCAGCGCTGCAGGCCGTGCTGCTTGCGCTCGCCGCGAACGAAGAAGCCGACCAGGTCCTTGCCGGCGGACACCGCGAGCGCGGCGCAGGAGGGCGGGATCGCCGCCGTGGCCGGCCCACCGACAGCGGTGGCGCCGACCTCCACGGCCGCGGCCGCGATCAGCTCGCCGGCGGCGAGAAAGCCGGCCGGGCGCAGCAGCGCCCGGCGCGCGTCGACGTAGTACTGCGCGGTCGCCCCGCTGGAGAGCGTCACCTCGCCGAGGATCAGCGAGTGCTCGCGCAGCTCGGCGAGCAGGGTCTGCTTGGCGGCGTCGAGGTCGGCCATTGGGGGCCATCCTATGTGGTGGGAGTCGAAATGTGCCAACGGTGAAACGAGATCGTGAATTGAGTGAAACATGTAAGCGTTCAGCCCCTCACACCTTGTGGGGTGGACGTGCCCAGCTCGGCCCTACTCAGACCAGCGAAGGCGCAGGGCTTGCCCGCGAGGAGGCGGTGATCGCCTCAACCAGGAAGCCGAAGAGCGAGCGGCCCTGCAACCGGCAGGTCTGGGAGACGGAGAGCATCCGCTCGGCAAAGCGCTCGCCCGCCTCGGATTGGCTGCCAAGGGAGACCTTGCGGTAGATCACAGCTCCTCGCAGGCCGCGCTCGGCTCTGTTGTTGGTCGGCTCCACTCCGTCTATCTCGGTGAAGGTCCAAAGCGCCGGCCAGAGCTTCAAGAGGTTGCGGGCGAAGGTTCGGAACTGGCGGTTGAGCATGCTCTTCTTGCGGTGAGGCTCAAGCAGGGCCCGCAGGCGGCGCTTGGTGGGCGCGACCTCGCGGGCAAGGCGATCGCGGTCTTCGTGAACCGCGAAGGAATCCCAGGCGCGAAAGAGCTTCTCGGCAGCTCTCGAGTCCCGCCTCGCCAAAGCGCCCTTGGTCTGCGAGCCCTTCGGAGTGGCGGCGGAAGTCGCGCAGCAGATGTGCCCAGCAGACCTGGCGCCGAGCGGGATCGAGGGAGTCATAGGCCCACCAGCGATCTGAGGAGACGATGCCGGCGAAGCTCTCGCCGATCAGCCCCGGCAGCTCGCGCTCGTGGCGATCGGCGGCAATGTGAAAGGCGGCGAGGCTGTCGGTAATTGCGCCCCACAGGGTGCGCTTTTGCCCGGCACAGCGCCAACCGGTCTCATCAACGCAGATGACGGGGGCGTCCTTGACCGCCTCGCGCAGCCCAGCGTAGGGCTCGGCCAGGGCGCCGGAGATGCGCTGGCAGATCGCGTCGACCGAGCCGACCGAGACCTCGCAGCCAAACAGCTCACCGCAGAGGCTCTCGAGGCATCGCGGCGTGAGATTCGGTTGCGCACCGACAGCAACGCGATCGCGGCCTGCATCCTGGGTCCGAAGGCGCTTTGGCGGACCTCCTCGGGCAGCGATGCCCGGGTGCTCTTCCCGCAGCCGGGGCAGCGCACGCAGTGGGCTTGATGCTCGGTGACCCTGACCGCGATCGGCGGCAGCTCCGTGACCTGATGGCGGTGTGGCTCGCCAGTGGCTTCTCGCTCGCCGGCGCTGAAGTCCCCTCCACAATCCGAGCAGCGCTCGGGCCAGTGATCGACGATCTCGTCCAGCTCCGATTCGGCCACGAGCTTGCGAGCCGTTCCTTTGTGACCGGGCTGGGCGCCCTGCTTGCGGGTGCTCGCTCCGCGCTTTGACTGAGATGGCTTGCCTGGCAGATCGGCCGAAGGTGGTTGCGAGGAGTTCTGGGAGTTCTCGCGCAGCTTCTCCTCGAGGCGCTCGATCCTCGCCTCCAGACGAGTGACCTGGCGCTCGTAGCGGGCGGTCAGCTCGACCAGGAACTCGACGCATGCCTCACGACCGGCGTCATAGACCGCCTCGGCTTCGGCGCGCTCCACGCCAGGGAGTTCGCCAGGCGGCCGTTATGTCCCCTACCTGGCTGAACGCTTACTGAAACATGCCTTGATGCAGGGAAATCCGCGGCTACTCTCGACTCCGGCGGAGGGGGACGTCACGCGGTCGTGGCTCCCCGGTTGACACCCGGGAGTCCGAGTTCGAAGCCCGGATAGGGTTCGAGTCCCTTCCCCTCCGCTGAAAGTCCGGGGTGGTATCTTCCAGGTCCGGGTGTCAACCGGGAGGGGATGGAACCCTTCGGTTTGGTTTGAAACGGTCCGCTTCGGCGGACCGTTTCTTTGTGCGAGAACGAGCCCTAACCGCGCGCCTTGGCGTTGCGAAATCCGTCCCGCCAACTTGTGAACCGCGGCTGCCAGTCGAGGCTCGCGCTTGGCCTTGGCGTTGGAGGCACCGCGCAACCGGGTCGCCGAGGCGACCGCAGCAGGACCGGCGATGAGCTTGGCGAGCCAGACGGGCACCCGAAGCGGCTTCCTCGCGCCGACCGCCGCGCAGAAGACCGACACCCACTCGCGCATCGGCGCCGGCTCGTCGTCAACAACGTTGTAGGTGCCGGGCGCGCCGCGCTCGAGCGCCGCCGCGGTCGCGGCGGCGGCGTCCTCGACGTGGACGAAGGAGAAGGTTCCCTCACCCCTACCGACGATCGGCAGGCGGCGCTTCAGGGCGTCCTCGGTCTGTGAGCCGACGCGATCGAAGAAGGTTCCGGGCCCGTAGAGCCAGCCGTAGCGAAGGACGATCCCCTCGATTCCCTCGGCGCTCGTCACCTGCCGCTCGAGATCGGCCAGCGCCGCCGCCGCGCCGCCAAAGTACCCGGGCGCCTCGAGGTTGAGCGGCGCCCCCTCGTCCTTCACCCAATCACCCTGAGGCCTATAGAAGAAGGCAACGCTCTCAGCGATGAAGCGTCGCGCGCCTGCGGCCCTGGCCGCCGCAAGCAGGTTGCGGGTGCCCTCGGTGCGCACGCGGTTGGTCGGCGCCAGCGGGTCCTCCTTCGCCTTGTAATCCAGCCGCGCCGGCAGCGCGGTCAGCTCGTGGACGACAACCTCGGGCGCTGCCTCGGCCACCGCGGCCTCCAGTGCCTCCGCGTCGAAGACGTCGCAGACGACTGCGGCGGCCCCCGCGGCGCGGAGGTCGACCGCGCGATCCTCGCTGCGGGTCATCCCCGTCACCTCGTGCCCGGCCGCGATCAGCCTTCGCACCAGTGGCCGGCCGATAACACCGCTCGCACCCGCGACGAAGACCTTCATCCGCTACTCCTAGCTCGTCAGTTGTCCGCTTGTCCCTGCGCTACGGCACCCAGACGTTCCGATACCCGCGCCAGCCAGGCCGCAGCCACACCGCCGAAGGCGATCAGCAGCGTGTCGCTCCAACCCCGCGCCTCGCTCTTCGCTTCCCCTGTGTCGAAGGCGTGATTGATCGCGTGGAAGCCGTACCAGAGCGCTCCCAGCCAGAGGATCGGCGCCCGCCACGAGGCGCGCCAGATCGCGATCGCGACGGCGACGCCATAGGCCAGCATGAACGCCCCGACGTCCCCCACGTAATGGGAGTTCTCGATCCCGTAGTGCCCGATCTGGTCGAAGAAGGTGTCGGGCGCGACCAGCGCCATCCCACCGGTGACGATGTGCCAGGCGGCGATTACGAGGAGAACCGCTTTCATGGCTCTCTCGCTGATCACCGGCGAATCCTCAGAAGACGAAGATGCTCTCGCCGTAGTTCAACTGTTCGTAGATCCGCGGCTGGTCGGCGATGAAGGTGCGCACGCAGCCGTGACTGGCAGCGTAGGTCGGCACTTCGTGGTAGCCGTGGACGGCATAGCCGTTGTGCCAGTAGAAGGAGTAGTACATGCCCTCGGCGTTGTAGCCCGGTTCCTGGCGGTAGAAGCTGTAGTGGCCGGTCACCGTCGGGGTCGAAGGCTTGCCGGTCGAGACCGGGTAGATCGCGAAGGGCTTGTCCCCCTTGGTGAGGACGAGAACCTGCTTGTCGAGCGGCACCTCGGCGTGCTCCCCTGCGCTCGGGTAGCGGACCTCGTAGCCGCCGCGGCCGCCGAAGACGTTCTTGACCAGGCCCTTGCCGGCGCGCTCGGTGCGCGACATGCCGTTGACCTTGCGGTAGGCGAGCACCTCGCGGCCGGTGCGGCCGTCGAAGCACTTGCCCCCACCGGCGTTGTAGCCGAGCTTCGCCATCGACTGCTTGAAGCCGTTGACCACCTTGCTGCACTGGCCCGGGTGCAGGGCAGGGAAGCTGACGCCCCAGCTCTTGCGCACGGTGCTGTCGCCGCCCAGGGTGGCGGTGGCGACGTGCTTGGCCGCTGCGGCGTACTTGCCGTCTTCGCGGACGATGATCGAGGCGCTGAAGCTGCCGCTGCCGCCCTTGCCCGGCTGCACGGCGGCCTGTCGGGCGAGCAGCTTGTGGCCGTCGAGGTAGAAGGTCACTTCGACGTGCTGGCCGGCAACAAACGGCGTGATCGTCCCGTTGACCGGCACCGTGTCGTAGATCCCGGCCTTGCCGCCATGCAGGTGCCCGACCTGGATCGAGACCGTCGCATCCGGAGGACCGGTGGGTTTCGCCGGTGCGGGCGCCGCGCCCAACGCAACCGGTGCCGCTGCCAATGCAAGCAGGGCAAGGACGACGAGGGCGGGACCGAGACGGCGACTCACGGGCTGGATTCTTACCGATCCCGCGGTCGGGGTGACGAAAGAGTCAATTCTTTGTCAAATGAGAGCGATGACCCTTGATCTGCCAAATGACGCCAATACGTTTCGGGCAGCGGAGGGTGAAGCTGCAAGGTCGCAGCGATCGTTTGACAGTCGATAGTTCGGTCTAACAAACCGGACGGGGTTCGAGTCCCCCGCCCTCCGTCGATTTTCCTGCTGAGAGCGCGAAGACGAGTCGAGGTGCAATGTCATGCGGCCTGCGGATTGTTCCCGCTTCACGGCTCGTCTCGCATCCCAGCAAAGTCATTCCAAAGCCTAAGTGCACTGATAGAATGCCGGGCGACTGTCAAGCGATTGCTGTGCGTCGCAGCTTCACTGATTCGGCCCGCACTGCGGGCCGTTTCTTTGCTCGCTAATGCCCGAGCAGCGCCACTGAGTTGTTCAGCATGTGCAGCAGGATCCCGGGCCAGATCGAGCCGGTCTTCTCGTAGAGCAGGGCGAGGATGAAGCCGAAGACCATCAACGGCGGCACGGCGCTGATCCCCGTCGTCGCGTGCAGGCCGCCGAAGATCAGGCCGCTGATCAGCGCCGCGGCGATTCTGCGGCCAGCGCTCGCGCAGGCCACCGAAGAGGAAGCCGCGGAAGCAGACCTCCTCGCTGATCGGCGCGGCGATCACGATCAGCAGGATCTGCACCGGCACCGTGCCGAAGTCTTCGGCGATGTCCTTCTGGTGCGGTTCGCCGAAGATCGCCGTGTAGGCGATCGCGAAGACCAGGTAAGCCCCGACCGCGGCGAACATCCACTTGATCGCGCCGGGGCGGAAGCGCCGCAAGCCGAGCCGCGACAGGGCTTGACGCACGGTCGCGCCCCGGACTGCGGCGATCGCGATCGGCACCATCAGGAAGCCGAGCGCGGTGGCCAGCTGCACGAACGCGTTGGCGGCGTCGCTCAGTTCGCCGCCCGAGGGCGGGTTGTCGATGATCAGCGCCGGGACTGAGAGCACGATCCCGGTCCCGAGCGCCAACAGCACCCCCAGGACCGCGGCCCATGGCCCCCAATTGGCGTACGGAAAGTCGAGCCGGGAGGGCCGCCCGACTCCCCCCACCTCTAAGTTGGTCGCCATGAGCCCCGCAGTTTCCCAGGTCTCCCGCTCGACCAAGACGCGCCTGCGCTTCCTGCGCCGGCTCGTGATCCTGATCGTCTTCCTCGTCCTGGTCGCGATCGCGCTCAGCCAGTTCACCGAGCTGAAGCGACTGGCGACCGGGATCCTCGCCTCGACCGCGGTGCTGGCGGCGATCGTCGGCTTCGCCGCCCAGCACACGATCGGCAACATGGTCGCCGGCGTTCAGCTCGCCGTCTCGCAGCCGATCAAGATCGGCGACCGCATCTCCTTCGAAGAGGTCGACGGGCGGGTCACCGACATCACCCTCTCCTACACCTACGTCAGACCCCGGCGACGGCACGACGATCGTCATTCCCAACCAGATGCTGGTCGAGGGCATCATCCACAACCTCTCGACCGAAGACACCCAGGCCTGAGCGGCGCCGGGGCCGAAGTACCCTCTTCCCCATGGCGCAGCGCAATCGGCGACGTCAGCGGCGGCGCGGGGGAATTGGAGGCAAGCTGGCCCTGCTCGGCGGCACCCTCTTCGTCGTCCTCGCCTTCGGCGCCTTCGCGATCGCCTCCTGGGTGCTCAACGTCGCCGCCGACGCGCCCTCGCTGGCGGCCTGCAAGCAAGATCGACCGCACCGGCAACTCGGTCATCTACGCCGGCGACGGCAGCAAGCTGGGGCTGATCGACTCCGACGAAGCGCGCGACCCGGTCTCGATCAAACGCATCCCCAAGCAGCTGCAGCTGGCCACCGTCGCGATCGAGGACCAGCGCTTCTACGAACACGGTGGCGTCGATCCCGAGGGCATCCTCCGCGCTGCGGTGAAGAACCTCGAAGCTGGCAAGACCGTCGAGGGCGGCTCGACGATCACCCAGCAGCTGGTCCGCAACCTCTGCATCCGCAACCCGAAGCGCGAACCTCGAACGCAAGATCATCGAGGCGAAGCTGGCGATCGAGTACGCCGAACAGCACTCGCGCAAGCAAATCCTCGACCAGTACCTCAACACCGCCTCCTACGGGACGGTCGAAGGGTGCGACCACGGTCGGGGTCGGCGCGGCCTCGCAGATCTACTTCTCGAAGCCGGTCTGGAAGCTGACTCGCTCGAACAGTCCGCGCTGCTCGCCGGCCTGCCCCAGGCGCCCTCCGAATACAACCCGATCCTCAATCCCGGGAAGCCCTGCAACGGCGCAACGAGGTGCTGGCCAAGATGGCCCACCTCGGCTACCTCTCCCCCGAGCGCGCCCGCCAAGCCGAACGAGCGCGGCCTCGGGCTAAACGTCTCCGGCTCCTACTTCGCCCACCGCGAGCCCTACTTCTTCGACTACGTCGAACACGAGCTGATCGAACGCTACGGCGTCGACACCGTGCGCGACGGCGGGCTCGAGGTCTACACGACGATCGAGCCGCGGCCTGCAGGAAGTCGGCCTGGAAGCGATGCGCTCGGCCCTCCCCTACTCCACCGACCCCTCCTCGGCGCTGGTCTCGATCGACCCCAGCAACGGCGAGATCGGGCGATGGTCTCCAGCTCGAGCTACGACGCGAGCCAGTTCAACCTCGCCGCCCAGGGCCACCGCCAGCCCGGCTCGACCTTCAAGGCCTTCGTCCTGACCACGGCGATCAAGCAGGGCATCGACCCCTACACGACCTACTACACGTCGAAACCGCTCGACCTCGACCTGCCCAAGTGGGGCCACTGGGAAGTGCACACCGCCGACGAGGGCTACCTGGGCGACGATCAACCTGCAGCAGGCGACGGTCGCCTCCGACAACACCGTCTTCGCCCAGCTCGACCTCGACGTCGGGCCCGCGAACGGTCGCCGCGACGGCGAAGTCGATGGGGATCACCAGCCCGCTCGACGGCATCCCGGCCGAGGGCATCGGCGGTCTCCGCGTCGGCGTCTCGCCGCTGGAACTGGCCGACGCCTACGCGACGCTCGCCTCCGGCGGCATCCACCACGACCCGGTCGCGATCAAGCGCATCGTCTTCCCCGGCGGCAGGATCGAGCGCCCCAACCGGACCGCGCCGAAGCGGCGTCATCTCCGAAGCGGTCGCCTACGAGGTGACCCGCCTGCTGCACGACAACATCACCGAAGGCACCGGCACCGCCGCCTACACCGGCTGCCCCGGACAGGCCGGCAAGACCGGCACCACCGACCGCGAGACCGACGCCTGGTTCGCCGGCTACCAGCCCAACCTGACGACCGTGGTCTGGGTCGGCTACCCGCAGTCGAACGCGATCGAAATGACCAGCGTGCACGGGATCACCGTCTTCGGCGGCACCTTCCCGGCCGAAATCTGGCACTCGCTCTACTCGGACGCCGAAGTCCCCTGCGAGGAATTCGACAAGCCCAAGCAGCCGATCAGCTGGGCGCCCTTCTTCGGCAAGTTCACCGCCGTCGGCCCCGCGCGGCAAGCGGCGCCAGTGGCCCGGGCGGGGCGGCGGAAGCCGAAGCCGACCGCGCCCGCGAAGTCGGCGAAGAAGTGACCGGCGGCTACAACCCCGACGCCTACGCCCCGGGTGCGGGCCAGGAACCGGCGCCGCTGCCGCCCCTCCCCCGCCGGCAGCAAGCGTCGGTGGCGGTCGGCGCGGCAGAAGAAGCCGGCGAGCAAGTAGCTGAGCCTCGCGCCCGGGGTTGCCTACGCCCTGATCTGGGCCGGCTTCGTCGCCTACCTCGGCGTCGCTCGACGCTGGCGCCGCGGCTCGGCCGGCGACTGGTCTGGGCGACGATCGTCCTCCTCGTCGTCCGTCTTCGCCTGCCTGCCCCGTCTGCTCTCGCACGACGTCTACAGCTACGTCGACTACGCCCGGCTCGGCGTTCGCCACGGCCTCGATCCCTACGTCCACGCCCCCGCAGCGCCGCCCGGGCGACCCGGCCTTCGCCCACGTCACCTGGACCGAAACGACCAGCGCCTACGGGCCGCTCTTCACGCTCGCGACCTACCCGCTCGCCTGGCTGCCGGTCGGCGCCGCGGTCGCAGTCCTCAAGGCGGTCGCGGCCGCGCTCTGTCCTCGGCCTCGCCTGTCGTCGTCGCCCGCCTCGCCGCCGGCGCGTGGCATCGATCCAGCTGCGCGCTGCCGCCTTCGTCGCCCTCAACCCCCTGGTCCTCGTCCACGTCGTCGGCGGCGCCCACAACGACGGGCTCGCCGATGCTGCTGGTGACGCTCGGCGTCGCCGGCGTCCTCACCGCGCGCGAGGCCTCCGGCGGCGCCGCCCTCACAGCCGCGATCGCCGTCAAGGCCTCGGCCGCCGTCGCGACCCCGTTCGCGCTCCTCGCCACCGCCAACCAACGGCCGACGGGACTGAAAGCGATCTATATCGTCGCTTTCAGTCCCGTCGGCCGGCTTTTGGTGGGGGCTGCCGGGGCGGCGGTCGTGATTGGCGGGGCGGCTTAGCTCGGCTTCGGCTGGGACTGGCTGCACGCCTTCGGCCTGGCCGGCGAGAACCAGGGTCGCACCAGCCACATGAGCATCCCGATCACCATCGCCCGCCTCACCGGCCTCGACCCCGATTGCGGTCCGCGCGGCGTTCCTCGCCCTCTACGCCGCCCTGTTCACCTACCTCCTGATCTGGACCTGCCGAGGCGGCGACTGGCTCCGCGCAACCGCCTGGGCAGCCACCGGCCTGCTACTCGCCACCTCCTGGCTGCTGCCCTGGTACCTCCTCTGGCCCCTGCCCGCTCGCGGCTCTCTCGAGAGATCGGGCTCTGCAGCTCCTGCTCCTGGCACTGACCGCCTACCAGCTTGGCGCACGCATCCCGCTGTGACGCTCAACGCAAGAGGAGGCATCCCTCGAACGGGCGGATACTCAAAGCCGTCCCGCTAATTAGCGGGACGGCTTGTCCGGGCGAGGGATGCCTCCTCTTGCGTTGCCGCCTCCTCCTCGGGAGACGGGTGGAGCACCCCGGTATGGATCGACCAACCCTCGCGGCGCCCCAAGGCGGTAACGATCCCCACGTAGATAACCTCGACGACGGTCTGCACGCCGCGAACGACGATCGCGATCAGCGAGGCCGACTGCGAAGCTATCCCCGGGCGCGCGCGACCTTGAAGGCCCAGGCGAAAGCCGCGTCGCGAACTCCGAGGCCGGCGGGCGCGACCAGGGTGACCAGAGCCGCCAAGTAGCCGATGGCCTGGGCCGAGCCGACCAGGACGAAGATCTGGCTGGGCGGGATCGAGGTGACCGAGCGCGCGACGCAGTAGATGCCGACCGCGATCACGACCCAGTTGAAGAGAAGAAGGCGATCACCGCGATCACCCCGCTCAGCGACATCACCTCGGGCAGCGGCTCGCGGCCGAAGGCGCGCAGAACGCGGTTGGCCAGCGGCCCGAAGACCCGCGGGTGCAGGAGCACGATCGCCAGCGGGATCAGCAGCAGGATCCGCCCAGCGCAACGGCTGCCCCTGCAGGTCGGGATGGATGATCAGGAAGTAGGCGGCGACGATGATCGCCGAGGTCGCCGCAGATCGCCTGTTCGTAGACGATGCTGGCGACCGTCAGCCGCCGCGGCACCCCGGCGCGCTCGGAGAGCAGCACCCGGCCCGAGCACGTAGAGGACGCTGCCCGGCACGTAGCGAGCGAGCAGCGGCTGGCCCCAGGCGACCTGCGCCCGTCCGACCCCGATCCGGTAGCCGAGGAAGCGCAGGATCAGGTCCCAGCCGAGCGCGCTGAGCGCGTAGAAGATCGGCAGGATGACGAAGGCCGGGATCAGCCAGAGGACGTGGAAGTGGACGCCCTTGTCCTGGATCTCCGACCACTGGTCGATGACGGTGAGGACGAGGAAGCCGAAGATGAGCGACGGCGAGGCCGAGCTGGATCGCCAGCCGCACGCCGCTTGCTGCGCGGCGGCTTGGTTCCGAATTTCGCCCCGGCCTCGCCGATGCGGTGTAGAAGTGGCTGACGGCGCTCCACTTGGCGTCGGCACCTTAGTGACGGGGGCAGGCTGGGAGGGACAATGGTGCACGATGGGCGAGTTCGAGCTGCTGGCGCGGATACGGGAGCGGCTACCCGCGAGCGGGCCGCGCGTACGCATCTCGGCAGCGGCGACGACGCGGCGGTCACGCGTTCCCGGCGGCGCCACCGCGACCTCGGTCGACGCCCTGGTCGACGGCGTCCACTTCCGCCGCGACATCGCCACCCCGGCGCAGATCGGCCACAAGGCCCTCGCCACCGCCCTCTCCGACCTTGCGGCGATGGGCGCCGAGGCGGGCGAGGCCTACGTCGTCCTCGGCGCTCCCGCCGGACCTCGGCGAGGAGCGACTGCCTCGAGTTGCTCGACGGCATGACCGCGCTCGCCGCCGCGACCGGCACCGATCTCGCCGGTGGCGACCTGAGCCGCGCCGGCGAGCTCTTCCTGGCGATCACCGTGGTCGGCCACGCATCCAGACCAGAGGCGTTTGTCGGCCGCGACGGCGCCCAACCAGGCGACGCACTGGTCCTGACCGGCGAGATCGGCGGCGCCGCGGCCGGCCTCGATCTCCTGCAAGACGCCAACAGATCGATTCGCACCCCTATAGGGGTGTCAAAGCATCAGTTGACGCCGGGGCAGGCAGATGCTCTGCGCAGGCGGCAGCTCGAGCCCACGCCGCGGCTCGCAGCGGGCCGGGCGCTCGCTTGCGCCGGAGCCACGGCGATGATCGACCTCAGCGACGGGCTCGGCGGCGACGCCGGCCACTTGGCGCGGGCCAGCGGCGTCAAGCTCGAGATCGAGGCCGAGGCGGCTGCCGCTGGCGCCCGCCGCGCGTGGCCGAGTTGCCAGGCGACGCCGGTCGCGACCCGCTGAGCTGCTGCTCGGCGGCGGCGAGGACTACGAGCTGCTGGCGGCATTCCCCCGGACCGCCTGGAAGAGGCGACCGCGGCGGCTCTGAGCGAAGGGGGCACCGCGCTTACCAAGATCGGCGAGGTCCGGCCGGGTCCGGGGTCGAGATCAGGCTGCCCGGCGGCCAGCTTCTGGAGCCGGAGGGATTCGACCAGCTCGCATGAAGCTCTCGCTGGTGAGCAGCTCCCTGACGCCGCGTCGCTGCAGCATCGCGGCGGCGACCAGCGAGGGCTCGGGCTTGTAGTGCCCGGTCTCGACGAGGCTCTTCAACTGTCGTGGTTGCATCCTGCGCTTCATATCGGCTCTCTACCCAGCAACCTTAGTACTTGGTACTCGCACATCTGTCCAACCCGCTGATCCTCTGAAAGCTTTCGCCCCGCAATATGCGGAGTTTGCACGGGATACCCTCTGTCCATGCCAAACGGATCGACCCGCATCCTCCTCGTCGACGACGAGCAGTCGATACAGACGCTGCTCAGCTATCCCCTGCGCAAGGACGGCTACCACGTCACCTCCGCCCTGGACGGCCGCGAAGCGCTGCAGCGCTTCGACGAGGCGCGCTTCGACCTGGTCATCCTCGACCTGATGCTGCCCAAGCTCGACGGCGTCGAAGTCTGCCGCGAGCTGCGCTCGCGCAGCCAGGTGCCGATCATCATGCTGACCGCCAAGGGCTCGGAGACCGACAAGGTCGCCGGCCTCGAGGTCGGCGCCGACGACTACATCACCAAGCCCTTCTCGATGCGCGAGTTCCGCAGCCGGGTCAAGGCGGCGCTGCGGCGCTCGCGCATGGGCGGCGACGGCCGACGAGCGAGGAGACGATCGACCACGGCGAGCTGAAGATCGACTTCGGCCGCCGCATGGTCACCCTGCGCGAGGAGGAGGTCCGCGTCACCTACGTCGAGTTCGAGATCCTCGGCGCCCTGGCTCGCTCGCCGGGCCGGGTGCTCAGCCGCGAGACCCTGCTCGAGCACGTCTGGGGCGACTCCGAGTACCGCGATCCGCGCACCGTCGACGTCCACATCCGCCATCTGCGCGAGAAGCTCGAGAGCGATCCCAAGGAGCCCGAGTTCCTCTTCACCGTGCGCGGCGTCGGCTACCGCTTCCGCGAGTAAGGCACTGAGTGCAGCGGTTCAGGCCCCCCAACTTGGGCAACCGGATCACCCTGATCGCGGTCGGCATCGCGGTCGGCACGACGCTCCTCGATCTACGTCTACACGGTCGCCATCGGCGGCGCTGCCAGCGGCCTGGGCAGCGTCAAAGCGCAGATCCTGCTCGGCGGGCTGCTCGCCGTGCTGATCGCCACCGGGATCGGCATCTACTACGCCCGCCTCGCCGGCTCCAACATCCGCCGGCTCGAGGACGCGGCTCGCAAAGTCGCCGACGGCAACTTCGAGACGCCGATCCCGATCGCCTCCGCTGGCCAGCTCGGCCAGCTCGCCCGCACCTTCAACGAGATGCAGCGGCGCCTCGCCGAGCTCGACAGCGCCCGCAAGCAGTTCATCGCCAACGCCTCGCACGAGCTGCGCACGCCGATCTTCAGCCTCGGCGGCTTCGTCGAACTGCTCGAGGAGGAGGATCCCAGCCCCGAGGAGCGGGCCGAGTTCGTGCGCACGATGCGCGAACAGATCGTCCGCCTGACCAAGCTCACCGCCGATCTGCTCGACCTCTCCCAGCTCGACGCCGGCGCCGTGGCGATGAAGAACAACAACGTCGACCTCGGCTCGCTGGCGCGCGAAGTGGCACGCGAGTTCGGGCCGCGGGCGGACCGCCGGGGCTCGCGTCTGGAGCTGCGCACGCCCGACCTGCCGGTGATCGCCAGCGCCGACCCCGACCGCGTTCGTCAGAGTCATCCGTATCCTCCTCGACAACGCCCTCACGCACACGCCTGAGGGCACCAAGGTGACCGTGACCACCTACTCAGTCAACCGACGCGCCGAGCTGACCGTCTCCGATGACGGTCCCGGTATCCCGCGGCGCGTCCACAGCCGTATCTTCGAGCGCTTCTACACCGCCGACTCAGCCGGCGGTTCCGGCCTCGGCCTGGCGATCGCCCGCGAGCTCGCCCAGCGCATGGAGGGCCGCGTCGCGATCGCTTCCAGCAAGCGCTTCACCGCCTTTACGCTCGACCTGCCTCGCTCACGAGCGGTGGTTGCCGAGCCGACACCAGCGGCGGCGAGCAGGGCGACGGCGTGAGGGCCCGGGCCTTCTGGGCCACCGCTGCGCTTGCGCTCGTCGCTCGCCGGCTGCGGCTGGAGGCAGTGACGACACGGCGAGCCAGACGACGACCGTCACCGAAGCGGCGCCACAGCTGGCCGTGCAGACCGCCGAGCACGGCTTCGACGCGGCGCGGGTCTTCCGCGAAGCCTCGCCGGGCGTGGTCACGATTCGCTCGATCTTCCGCGGCGAAGGTGGTGCCGCCGAGGGCTCGGGCTTCGTGCTCGACACCAAGGGCCACATCGTCACCAACGCCCACGTCGTCACCGACGAATCGAGCGGCACTCGCAAGGCCGGCCAAGGAAGTCTTCATCGAGTTCCCCGACCGCAACATCGTGCCGGCCAAGATCATCGGCTTCGACCCCTTCGCCGACGTCGCCCTGCTGGAAGTCAAACCCGATGGCTTCGAACTGCACCCGCTGAAGCTGGGTGACGACAACGACCTCGTCGTCGGCCAGCCGGTGGCGGCGATCGGCAGCCCCTTCGGTGAGCAGCAGTCGCTCTCGGTGGGCGTCGTCTCTGCCACCGACCGCTCGGTCGAATCGCTGACCAAGTTCCAGATCGAGGGGGCGATCCAGACCGATGCCTCGATCAACCCCGGCAACTCCGGCGGCCCGCTGCTCGACGCCGGCGCCCGCGTGCTCGGCATCAACGAGCAGATCGAGACCGACTCGGGCTCCAACTCCGGCGTCGGCTTCGCCGTGCCGGTCTCGGCGATCAAGCGCTCCGTCGTCCAGCTGGAGGAAAAGGGCGAAGCCGAATACGCCTACATCGGCGTCGCCATCCAGCCGATTTATCCCGCAGCTCGCCGACAAGCTCGGCCTCGACACCGATCACGGCGGCATGATCTCCGAAGTCGTGCCGGGCGGTCCGGCCGACAAGGCGGGGCTGAAGGGGCCCGACGGCAAGCTCACCTTCCAGGCAACCCCCTACGAAACCGGCGGCGACGTGATCCTCGCGATCGACGGCCATCCGGTGGTGCAGCCGGACGATCTAGCCCGCTACATCGCCGCCCATCAACCCGGTGAAACCGTGAAGCTCGAGGTGCTGCGCGACAACAAGCACGAAGAGATCGGTGTGACGTTGGGCAAACGACCGCAGGGCTAAAGCACGGGCGACCGCCGGGCGATGTAGAACTCCCGGATGCTTCAGGAAATCTCCCTAGGTCAGAAGTCCCTCGCCGACTACACCCACATCGCCGGCAAGGAGACGGTCGAACGGATTCGCGAGCTGGCGGAGCCGATGAAGGGCCACCGCGTTCTGCACGTCAGCGCCACCGCTTTCGGCGGCGGCGTCTCGGAGATCCTCTACACGATCGTGCCGCTGATGCGCGACATCGGCATCGACGCGCACTGGCACGTGATCTTCGGCAAAGAGGAGTTCTACAACGCGACCAAGCTGCTCCATAACTCGCTGCAGGGCGCCGACGAGACGCTGAGCGATGAGGAATGGTCGCTGTTCGACGAAATCAACGCGATCAACGCCGAGGGCCTGCAAGGCGAGTGGGACACGGTCATCGTCCACGACCCGCAGCCGATCGGCCTCAAGCGCGGTGCCCAGGCGAAGAGCCGCAACTGGATCTGGCGCTGCCACATCGACCTCTCCGAGCCCAACCCGGCACCGATCGCCCGCCTGCAGCCGATGATCGAAGAGTACGACGCGACCGTCTGGCACCTGCCGACCTACGTGCCGAAGGGCGTCGCCGCGCACGACGGCGTGCGCATCATCCCGCCGGCGATCGATCCGCTCTCGCCGAAGAACATGGCCTTCTCGCCCGATGACGCCGCCTTCGTCTGCCGCCAGTTCGGCATCGACGTCGACCGGCCGCTGATCACCCAGGTCTCGCGCTTCGACCCCTGGAAGGACCCGATGGGGGTAATCGACGCCTACCGCGAGGTGACCAAGCAGGTGCCGGAGGCACAGCTCGCCCTGGTCGGCTCGATGGCAACCGACGACCCGGAGGGCTGGGAGTTCTTCCAGCACACCTTCGAGTACGCCGAAAACGACGAGGACATTAAGATCCTCAACAACCTCAACAACGTCGGCGCGATCGAGGTCAACGCCTTCCAGTCGCAGTCCGACGTCTGCCTGCAGAAGTCGATCCGCGAGGGCTTCGGCCTGACCGTGACCGAGGCGCTGTGGAAGGGCCGGCCGACGATCGGCGGCAACGTCGGCGGCATCCCGCTGCAGATCTCAGACGGCGAGACCGGCTTCCTGGTCGACTCCTCCGAGCAGTGCGCCCAGCGCTGCCTCGAGATCCTCGCCGACCCCGAGCTCGGCAAGCGGCTCGGGCGGGCGGGCAAGGAACACGCTCGCAAGGAGTTCCTCTCACCGCGCCTGCTGCGCGACTGGGTCGAGCTGCTCTCCGAGCTCGATACCTGAGCCGGCCCGCCGGGCGCTAGCCGACCGCTTCGCGCAGCTCGCCGATGTCCTTGAGCTGATCGTCGACCCAATCGCCCGGGTTGCGCGAGAAGACCAGCTCCTTGAGGTGCTGGGCGCGCACTCGACGCTCCTCGGGGTCCATCGTCAGCGCCCGGTAGATCGCGTCGGCCTGCTCCTGGATGTCGAAGGGGTTGACCGTCAGCGTGCAGTCGGAGAGCTCCTCGTGGGAGCCGGTGTTCTCGGAGAGCATCAGCACCCCGTCACGGGTATTGACCGCGGGCGCCTCCTTGGCGACCAGGTTCATGCCGTCGAAGAGCGAGTTGACCATCAACAGGTCGAAGTGCTTGTAGCGGGCGACCGCGTCGTAGAAGTTCTCGTAGATCTTGAGGTCGATCGGCATCCAGTCGGTGGTGCCGTGGCGGTGGTTGACGACCGCGACCAGGGCCTCGATCCGCTCCAGGTACTCGGCGTACTCGGGCACGTCCTGGCGCGAGGGCTGCAGGTGGGCGATGAAGGTGACCTGTTCGCTGAACTCCGGGTGCTGGGTGAGGAAGGTGTCGAAGGCGGTGAAGCCGCGCAGCACGTTCTTGGAGAGGTCGGCGCGGTCGACGCGGATGATCAGGTGCTTGCGCCTTCGCTCGAGCACCTCGCGCTCGGCGGCGGCCACCTCGGGCGTCTCCGCCGCGCGGCGCAAGCGCTCGGCGTCGATCGAGAGCGGGTAGGCGCGGGTGCGGGTCTCGCCGCCGGCGTGGCGGACGATGCCCTCCTCGTAGTCGACGTCGACCTCGAGCAGTTCGTCGCAACAGCGGATGAAGTTGATGCAGTAAGCGTGGGTGTGGAAGCCGATGATGTCGTTGGCGAGCATGCCGCGGAAGAGCGCCTCGCGAATGCGGCCCGGCAGGATGCGCCAGCTGTCGGGCTGCGACCAGGGAATGTGGACGAAGTGGTGCAGGAAGGCGTCGGGGCGGGCCTCGCGGATCATTCCCGGCGCCGTGTAGAGGTGGTAGTCGTGAAGCATCACCAAGGGCCGCTCGCGGCCCTCGATCTGCCCCAGCACCGCGTTGGCGATGTCGCGATTGACCGCCTGGTAGCCGAAGTCCCAGGCGTCGAGCTCCTCCTGGCGGATGTCCGGCGCGTTGGAGAGATCCCAGAGGTAGTGCTGGATGAACCAGAGGATCGGGTTGGCGATCACGTTGTAGAAGCGGTCGTAGGCTTCAGCGTCGGAGCCGACCAGCAGCACCCGGTAATCGATGCCGTCGATCGAGAGCTCGGCCGGGCCGCCGCGCTCCTCGCTGACCGCAACGTCCTCGTCGGTCATCGCCGAGGCGATCCAGAGCGCGTCGCGGTGAGAAACCAGCCCCGAGAGCGCTGTAACCAGGCCGCCCCCGCCCCTTCGTACCGTGCGCTCGTCGTTCTCGTCACGCTCGAACTGGGCGGGGCCGCGGTTGGAAACGATGATCAATGGATCAGAGTCAGCCACGGGTCAACCCTACCCGGGGGCGGGGGGATGCTGACCGAATGTTCGTGGGTGGGCGGGTGGGGTGCCCCTGGTCAAAACGCGCGGCGGGAGCCGCGCTTGAGTGTTTTGACCAGGGGCACCCCACGCCCTCTCTCAAGGGCATTCGGGGAGACATCCTCGGCTCTCGGGCTTAGGGGGTGGATGCGTGTCCGGATCCGGTGGTCTCGAGCTGGGCTGGCGCTCCTTGGGGTCGCCGCGGTGGTGCTCGCGTTGCGGGTGGCACCGAGCTTTTTGAAGGCGCCGGCGCCAGCTCCCCTCCCTGCTGACGTTGGACTGCCGCGGGTTGAAGCTCGTTCCGAGCCGGTGGTTTCGGAGTTGCGAGGGGACGCGATTTCTGACGGAGGCTCGAAGTCAGGGTCCAAGCGGCGTCTCGGGCGGGTGGTGTCGGGTGGGGGTGTTCGGCGCCGTGCGGAGGCTTCTGAGGGGAAGGCTACGAAGCGCCGAGCGCATCGTCCCTTCCCCCGAAGAAGCGCGCAGCACAAGCCGAGCACCCCCACCCGGCGACAGGACCCGCCCGCCTATTCGCCCGCTCCCACACCGGAACCCGCTCCGCCCCCGGCCCCAGAACCCTCTCCCGCGCCAACCCCGCCGAACGACGGGTCGATGGAGTTTGCGCCTCACTAGCTATAGTCCCTCGCCGTTTTGGTAGCCCCACGCGAATACGAGTTGGTTCTGATGCTTGATCCCGGCCCAGACGAGGCCGGGCGTGACGCGCTTGCGCAGGATGTGCGCGGCCGGATCGAGGGCAAAGGGACGCTCAAGCACGAGAACAAATGGGGCCTGCGCAAGATGGCTTATGAAATCGGCGGGCGAAACGAGGCCGACTACCGTTGGCTGCGCTTCGAGGCACCGACCGAGCTGCTCGACGAGCTCAACCACAACCTGAAGATCGCCGACGGCGTGCTGCGCTTCCGCATCTTCAAAGTCGATGCCGACGCGCCGGTGATGATCCCACCGTCAGTTGCCGCTCCGGCGCCCGGCGCATCGCGCGATCGTGGCGACCGCGGTCCGCAGGGCCCACCCCGGCCCGCTGTCGCTGCCGAGCCGGACGATGAGTCCACTGAGCCGGCCGCTGCTGAACCAGCCGCTGAGCCGGCCGAGAGCGCTCCCGAGAGCGCCGACGTTCCCGTCGCCGCCGACGAGTAGTCGGTTTCCTGCGCAGATTGCGGGGGCAAAGGGGCGAGTCGCGCCGCCAACGCTCTTAGACTGGATCCCAGACAACGATCCAGAGGAGTTGAGAGCTGTGGCAGCCTCGAACGTGAACGTAGTGGTGATCACCGGGAATCTGACCCGCGATCCAGAGTTGCGCCATCTCGGCAGTGGTACGGCGGTCTGCAAGCTGCGCGTGGCGGTCAACAGCCGTCGCAAGGACGGTCAGACCGGCGAATGGGTCGACAAGCCCAACTACTTCGACGTCACCGTCTGGGGAGCGCAGGGCGAGAACTGCGCCAACTACCTCGCCAAGGGCCGCCCAGTGGCAATTGAGGGGCGCCTGGACTGGCGCGAGTGGGAGAAAGACGGGGTCAAACGTCAGAGCGTCGAGATCATCGCCAACTCGGTGCAGTTCCTCGGCTCGCGCGACGGCTCCGGCGGTGGCGGCGGTAACGAAGGCGGCGGCTTCAGCCCCAGCAGCGACGTGCCCGCCGACTCGTCCGATTTCGCCGGCGCGGCGGCTGGTGGCGGTGGCGACGACGACATCCCCTTCTAGCCTCGAGCAGAAGGGGTCCGGGCCTGGGCTGGGATATCTGTAGGATTCCCGGCCCAGCATGGCCCGCACCAACGACTCAACTTCATCGACACCGCGCCGCGGCCGCCGCGACGATCGCACGCGGCCGCGTAAATACACGCGGATCAACTCCGAGGAAGTCGACTACAAGGACCTCAACCTCCTGCGCCGCTTCCTCTCCGACAAGGGGAAGACGCGCGGCCGACGGGTCACCGGGCTCTCACGCAAGCACCAGCGTCAGCTTTCCGTGGCGGTGAAGCGCGCCCGTGAGATCGCTCTCCTGCCCTACGTCGGAGAGCGCTGATGACGCAGGCCATCCTGCTCGAGGATGTTGAGCAGCTCGGCCAGCGCGGTGAGCCGGTCGACGTATCGCCGGGCTACCTGCGCAACTACCTGATCCCGCGCAAACTGGCTGCGCCCGCTACTCCGGGCGCGCTGGAGCAGGCGCAGCGTCGCCAGGTCGAAATTGAAAAAGCTGAGAAAGCCCGTGCCGAGCGCGAAGAGCAGGCCGCTTCGCTGCTCTCCAAGACCGTCTTGACGATCTACCAGCGCGCTGGTGAGGATGGCAAGCTCTTCGGCTCCGTCGGGGCCAAGGAGATCGCCGACGCGATCCAGGACGCCCGTGACCTGCGCATCGACCGGCGCAAGATCCGGCTCGAGCAGCCGATCCGCGAGATCGGCACCCACATGGTCGAGATCGAGCTCACCGATGGCGCGATTGCCACGGTGAAGACGATCGTCACCGAGGAACGCTGAGCCCAAGGCCGGGCGCCGCCTCCTCTGCTCTCGGGCGGGCACGCTCGTCGTACCCGGAGATCACGCGCCCGCCCTTCCGCGTCCGGGGGCGGCTAGGCTGGCCCGCATGGGTTCGCCTCGCTTGCCGACTCGCCTGACCCGGCGCGCCAAGGCGAGGACCCACTTCCGCTGGGCGCGCTCCGAGCGGGCCACGATCGGCCTCGCCACGGTTGCCTTGGGAGGAGCGGGCGTCGTCCTCGCCGGCCAGTTCGGCCGCATGCTGCAGCGCCGCGCTCACGACGAGGCCGACGGGGAGCGGCTGGTCGAAGCGGCGCCGGCGGCGGCGCTCGACACGGTCAGCGTCGCGGTGGGTGGCTACGACGAGGCGCCACGCTCGGAAACGGTCCTCTTCAACCTGCTCGCCGGTTTCCTCGGCTCCTTCGCGCTGGTGCGCCTCTCGACCCTCGGTATCCGCGACGAGTGGTGGCCGTTCCGCAACGTCAAGGTCGGCGGCCGCCACATCCACCATTTCGTGCCCGGCATCGTGCTCGCCTTCGCCTCGGGCACGACCGCCCTGCTGACCGACGACGAGGTCTTGGAAGAGCGGCTCGCGATCACCACCGGCGTCGGCATGGGCCTGACCTTCGACGAGGCGGCGCTGCTGCTCGACCTGCGCGACGTCTACTGGACCCGCGAGGGACTGCTCAGCGTGCAGCTCAGCCTCGGTGCCACGGCGATCCTCAGCATCGCGATCCTGACCCAGCGGATGTTGCGGCGCGGCGAGCGCCGGCGCGAAGCAGAGGGCCTGATCCCGCCGGCACCCACCGACCTGATCGATCCGCGCGACTGATAATGCCTAGCCCTTGGGCGTGCAGGTGCGGACCAGGGTGCCGGCCAGGCGGACGTTGCCGCTGAAGATGCCGACGCCTTTCGCCTGCAGGTGGCCGTCGGGGCACTTGGCGAGCAGGTAGCTCTGCTGCTTGCCCTTGTAGGTGAACTTGCGCCCCACCTTGAGGCTGAAGCTGAGCGGAGAGCCGTAGCCGCCGGCGATCTTGGGGATCTTCGCCACCGTTTTGAGGCCGTAGCGGCCGTTGTGGATTTTCGAGACCGTGACTGGGACGACGACCGCGGCGGAGACCGGCGAGCTCAGGTAGGCGTGGACGAAGACCTTCGTCTTGCCGCCGCTCACCCCGCCGTTGAAGACGAGCAATTCGCTCTTGATGATGAAGGGCTTCTGTTCGGGGAAGGCGACTTCGACGCTGGTCGTGCCTTCGCCGACGATCGCCGTTTTGCAAATCGCCCTGGCCTTGGCGGTGGTCTGCGCCTGCAGTTTGCCCGAGGTGCAGGCCGGCAGGCCCTTGGCGTTGATCGCCCCGTTCTTGTCGGTTTCGACGATTACTTCTTCGATCGCCGGAGGGTGGGTGTGATCGAGGGTTTCGATTTTGCCGCTGAGGTTCAGCGTGATCGGCGCCAGTTTGTTCTTCGGCAGCTGCTTGGGGCTGAAGGTCCCGTTGGCCGTGATCCTCAGGTTGCCGACCGTGGTGACGAAGGGTTTTTCGCCCTTCGCGATTGCCAGGCCGACGAGGGCCAAGGCGAGCAGCGCCGCGGCGGAGAGAGTGAGTGTCAAGCGCCGGCCCACGTAAAAAACTTACCAGTACCGAAAGGTGGCCAACTATTTATTTCAGGTTGAGGCAAAAGAAAGGGCGGCCATTGGGCCGCCCTTTCTCCCCCTTTTCGTCCTGAGACTTGGTGCTGACTAGCCCTTCGGAGTGCAGGCGCGAACGAAGCTGCCAGTGAGCTTGGTGCCGTCGGAGAAGACCGACGTCGCCTTGGCGTTGAGGTGCCCGTCCGGGCAGTTGGCGAAGAGGAACGGTGTGTTGTTGACGCCGCGGTCGAGGGTCAGCGAGAATTCCTTCGCCGAGCCGTAGCCGCCGGCGATCTTCGGGATCGAGGCGATCGACTTGGTGCCGAAGCGGCCGTTGTGGATCTTCGAGATTTTGACCGTGGTGACGACTGCCGCCGAGACCGGCGAGCTCAGGTAAGCGTGGATGTAGATCGTCGTCTTGCCACCGCTGGTGCCACCGTTGAAGGCGACCAATTTACTCTTGGCGATGAAGGGCGCCTGTTCCGGGAAGGCGACCTCGACGTTGGTCTTGCCGCTGCCGATGATCGCCGTCTTGCAGATCGCTTCTGCGTGCGCCGTGTCCTGCGCCTGCAGTTTGCCGGCGGTGCATTTGGGCAGGCCCTTGGTGTCGATCGAGCCGTTCTTGTCGGTTTCGACGATGATTTCTTTCACTGCCGGGATGTGGGTGCCGTCGGTAGTCGCGATCTTGCCGCTGACGTTGAGCGTGATCGGCGCCGGCTTGCCATTCTTAGGCAGCGTCTTCGGGGTGAAACCCCCGTTCAGTGTCAGTTCGAGGTTGCCTGCCTTGACGATGGTCGGCTTGTCTGCCGTGGCGATTCCCGCCACCGCGACGGCAAGTGCCGCCCCGAGGGCCAATGTCGTAATCAAACGCTTGCGCATGTGCTCTATCTCTCTCCTTTGCGGCCCGGCCGTGTCAGCCCCGGCCATCGAAAGCCTTGGTCAATCCCTCCAGTTCCCAAACTACCAGTCTCGCAATCTAGATAAACCCCAGCTTTCACAGAAAAGAGCGCTTGAAAGCGGAATTGCTCAGCTCTCGAGCATCGAGATGCGGGTGCGCTCGCGCTCCTCGGCGGCGCCCTCGGGCCCGAGGAAGGGCAGGGTGATCCAGAACATCAGGTCGGGCAGGCGGCTCGGCAACCGCGCCGCGGCGCCGTGCAGGATCTCGCTGTAGAGCAGCTCGTTGATGCCGCCGGCCAGCGAGAGCGAGGTGATCCCCGGCAGCTCAACCGAGGTTTCGGCGCGGCCGGCATCGAGGAAGCCGGTGAACTGGCGCAGCGCCGCATCGCGGCGGGCCAGCGCTTTGGGACCGGCGGCGAGGACCTCGACGATCGCGAAGCGGGCCTCGTCGGGATGCTCGGCGAGGTGTTTGAGCAGCTCGCCGAGGCCGGCCGCGACGCGCTCGGCCCAGGACGAGCCAGGCTTGGACTCGAAGCCGCGGGCGGTGTCGCCGAGCAGGTTGCCGAGCAGCACGTCATAGGTGGCGAGGAAGCAGTCCTCCTTGCTGGAGAAGAGTTCGTAGAACGTCTTCCTGGAGACGCCGGCGACGCCGATCACGTCGACGACCCGCGTCTCGGGGTAGCCCCGCTCGGAGACGACCTCGATCATCGCCTGGAGGATGCGGATGCGCTGGGACTCCGTCACGGCCTCCCGCGGCAACCCGTGCCGGCCCCTGGGCAGCCGCTCGCTCAGCCTAGCCGTGCGTCTACCTGAAGCCACATCGAAACTGTAGAGCAGAAGGGCGGAGGGCGCGACTTTTCTGTACCCCCGCGTCTCCGCGCTCGGAGCGCCAATAGAATCGGCGCCCTTGACCGGGGGGAAGGCGAAATGGCTCATCACCACGCTGATCGCTGCCGCGCTCGGTGCAGCGCTTCTCGCCGCCTGCGGTAGCTCTGCCAGCGGCTCGGACCAGTTCCGCGACAAGACCGACAGCCCCCTGCTCGACTTCGGCGAAGAGAGCAGCGACGCCGAACTGCAAGAAGCCGAAGAAGCCGTGGATGGCTTCTTCGGCGCCCGCGCGCGGGAGGACTGGCCGGCCGCTTGCGCGCAGCTCTCCAGTGCGATGCTGGCAAAAATCGAACACCTGGCGACCTCGGCCACCGATCTTGCCGACAAGTCCTGCCCCTCCTTCCTCGGAGCCTTCACCAGCCTCAGCGATCAGGAACGCCGCGACAGCACCGTCGTCGACGCGGGCAGCCTCCGGCAGCAGGGCGACCACGCCTTCCTCATCTACTTCGGCGCCCACGAAGTCGTCTACGCGATGCCACTGACCCGGGAAGGTGAGACATGGAAGCTCGCCTCGCTCTCCGCCAAACGCCTGAGCTAACGGCGGCGATCAAATACAATCTCCAATGGTGACCAGGGAAGGGACACGGCCGCTTGCGGCGCTTATCGCTGCCGTGCTCGCGGTTGGGCTCCTCGCCGCTTGCGGAAGCGACTCGAGCTCGAGCAGCTCGGCGAACGCCAGCACCTCTTCAGGCGGCTCGACCACAACTGACACCACTGCCCAGAACGACCGGCAGGGCGGCTCACCCGAAAAGAGCAAGGCGCAAGAGGGAAACGGCGGCCAAGGCCGGGATGACGGCCAGTCGCAGTCCCAGCAGGGGGGCGGCGACAGCTCCTCGGGCAAGAGCGCCAAGGAAGTCGAAACGCCGCTGAAAGTCTCCGGCGGGGGCTCGGGGCAATTCGTCACCAAGGGCGGCGACAACAGCATCCAGGAATTCGGCGACGAGAGCGGCGAATCCGAACTGCAGGAAGCCGCGGAAGTGGTGCACGGCTTCTACGTCTCCCGCGCCGCGGAAGAATGGGACAAAGCCTGCTCCTACCTGGCGAAGTCGAACATCGAACAGCTGGAAAAGCTCGCCAACCAGTCGACTCAGTCCCAGGGAGCCGATTGCGCGACCGTGCTCAAAGCCTTCACCCAGCCGCTACCGGCCGCGGTCGAGCGCGAAATCACCACCGTTGACGCCGGCAGCCTGCGGCACGAAGGCGAACAGGGCTTCCTGATCTACTTCGGTGCCGGGCACGTCAAGTACGCGATGCCGCTCAGGGACGAAGGCGGCGACTGGAAGGTCGCGGCGCTCTCAGGAACCACCCTCGGCTAGTCGCCGAGCCAGACGACCTGATCGCGGGCGGGGCCGACGCCGACGAGGCGAATCGGCACGCCGACGAACTCGGCGATGTAGTCGAGGTAGCTGCGCGCCTCGGGCGGCAGGTCGTCGGCGTTGCGGCAGCCGCTGCATGTCGGCGCTGAACCCGGGCAGCTCTTCGTACTCCGGCGTGGCCGAGTGCAGGATCGACTGGTGGTAGGGGAAGCTGTCGAGCAGGGCGCCCTCGCGCGAGCGGTAGCGCACCGCCACCCTCAGGGTCTCGAGGCCGCTGAGCACGTCGAGCTTGGTGATCGCCAGCGAGCTCATCCGGTTGAGCCGCACGGCGTAGCGCAGCGCGACCAGGTCCATCCAGCCGCAGCGTCGCTCACGCCCGGTTGTGGTGCCGTACTCGTGGCCCTTCTCGAGCATGTGGCGGCCGGTCGCGTCTTCGAGCTCGGTCGGAAAGGGTCCGGCGCCGACCCTGGTGGCGTAGGCCTTGGCGACGCCCCAGACCTCGTCGATGTCGGTCGGGCCGACGCCGGCGCCAACCGTGGCCGCGCCGGCGATCGGGTTGGATGAGGTGACGAAGGGATAGGTGCCGTGATCGAGGTCGAGCAGGGTCGCTTGGGCGCCCTCGAAGATCACCGTCTTGCCGGCGTCGAGCACGTCCCAGCAGAGCCGCGAGGTATCGGCGATGTGGGGCTCGAGGCGGTGGCCGTAGTTGATGTGTTCCTCGGTCATCGTGTGCAGGTCGATGCGGGGGTCCGGGGCGTCCTCGATCGCGCCCTCGGCGACGCTGCCCTCGCCCGCCTCCTTGCGCAGCTTGCGCCGCTGCACCGAGAGTTCGCGCAGGGCCTGCTGCTTGGGGCCCAGCGCGGTGCGGATCTTGGCGCGCAGGATCTTCTCGTCGAGCAGGTCCTGGACCCGGATGCCGAGCCGCAGCGCCTTGTCGGCGTAGCAGGGGCCGATGCCGCGGCGGGTGGTGCCGAGCGAGAGCTTGCCCAGCTTCACCTCCCCCGCCGTGTCGAGCAGCACGTGGTAGGGCATGATCAGGTGAGCGTTGGCGGAGATCTTGAGGTTGTTCACGTCGACGCCGCGGCGCCGCAGGCCGTCGATCTCGCCGAGCAGGATGCGCGGGTCGAGCACGACGCCATTGCCGATCACGCAGGCCTTGTCGGGATAGAGGATCCCCGAGGGGATCAGGTGGAACTTGAACTCCTCGCCGTCGCGGACGATCGTGTGGCCGGCGTTGTTGCCGCCCTGGAAGCGCACGATCGCGTCAGCACGCTCGGCAAGCAGGTCGGTGACCTTGCCCTTGCCCTCATCGCCCCACTGGGCGCCGACTATCACAAGCCCTGGCATAGCCGGAGCATTGTGCCGATTCGGTCGGCTAGGCGACCTTGCCGTAGCGGCGATCGTCGCCGAAGAGCGGCACCTCGTCGCAGATCTGGCTCAGCCGGGAGACCGTGCGACTGCCGATCTGCTCCTCCAGCTCCTCGTGCGGGAGGTTGGTCGTGACCAGGACCGAGCGCTGCGCCTCGTAGCGCTCGTTGATCAGTGCGTAGAGCTGCTCGAGCACCCAGTCGCTGCGTTTCTCGGCGCCGAGATCGTCGATGTGGAGCAGGTCGACCGAGGTCAGCCGCTCGAAGAAGGCGAGGTAGGAATCGCCTCCGGGCTCGGAGTCGTAGGTGCGGCGGATGTGGGCGAGCAGCTTCGGCAGCGAGTAGATCGCGACCGAGTGGCCGGCCTCGAGGGCCATCTTCGAGACCAGCATCGCCAGCGTCGTCTTGCCGGTGCCGGTGTCGCCGAAGATCCACAGCCCCCGCCCCGCTCCGAGGCCCGCCTCGAGGTCGTCGACGAAGCCGCGCACGGCGCCGACGGCGGCCTTGGTCTGCAGGTCGCGCGCCATGTCGGAGACCGGCGGGCGGTCGAAGGAGACGCCGCGGTAGCGCGGCGGGATAACCGAGGCGACGCCGCGAACACGGCCGCGTTTGAGCCGCGGCGGCACGGCACTCGCATTCGCGGGCCACGTCTTCGGGGCCGAGGATCCAGCCGGAGCCGTCGCAGACTCCCAATGGGCAGGCGACTTCGCGGAAGGGTTCGCTGCGCGCGCCCGGCACCTAGAACTCCGGCCCCGCGACGGCGACGTCGTCAATCGGCGGGCCCTCGCCGACGGGCTGTTCGATCGGCTGGTCCTGGCCGGCGAAGTCGGCGAACTTGGGGAAGCGGTCGAGGAAGACCAGCTTCGGTGAGGCGATCGGGCCGTTCCTATGCTTGGCGATGATCAGGTCGGCGAGGCCATCGGGCTCTTCCTCAGGGTCGCGGTAGTAGTCCTCGCGAAAGAGGAAGGCGACGACGTCGGCGTCCTGCTCGAGGTTTCCCGATTCGCGCAGGTCCGACAGCATCGGCTTCGGCGGGTGGCGCTGCTCGGGCGCTCGCGAGAGCTGCGAGATCGCCAGCACCGGCACCTCGAGCTCGCGGGCGAGGATCTTCAGCCCGCGGCTGATCTGACCGACCTGCTCGACCCGGTTGGCGCGGGGGTCGTCGGTGCGCATCAGCTGCAGGTAGTCGACGATGATCAGCCCGAGCCCGCCCTTGTCCTGTTCCTGGGCGTGCAGGCGGCGCGCCTTGGCCCGCAGGTCGAGCACGCCGAGGTCGGAGGAGTCGTCGAACCAGAGCGGTGCCTCCTCGAGCTCGTTGCAGGCGCGCACCACCTTCGGCCAGTCCTTCTGGGAGACCTGGCCCTTGCGCAGCTTGTCGCCCGAGATCCGCGCCCGGCAGGCAATGAAGCGCTGGGCAAGCTCGACCTCGGACATCTCGAGCGAGAAGAAGGCAACCGGCTGGTTGTGCTTGACCGCCACGTTTTCTGCGATGTTGGCGACGATCGCGCTGTTGTGGACGATGATGTCGTCGGCAACGAAATTGCGCAGGCCCGGCACGTCAAGGTCATAGGTCTCTTCTTCGCCCACGTACTCGACTGACTCGACTTCGTCCCACCAGATGTCGGAGTCGCAGAGCTCCTCGAGAGCCGGGGAGGCGACAGCCGTTGTTAGCTCCGCGACAAGTCCACGGGACGGCGAGCGCTTGCCGACGTGCCAGTTGTGGTTGCGTGGTCGGCCGGTCAGCTCACTGACATCGGCCCAAGAGCGAGCGCCCTTGGCAAACAGGATCTCCTTCCAGATATTTGAGGGAAGCGTGTCGGTGTTCGTCGACCGGGGAGCAGACCCAAGACGCTCCAATACTTCGTCCTGCTTCGTTTCCTTGCCGGGAACGCGGATCAGCTCACAGAAGCGGCGCAGACTCTCCTGAGAGGTGATGCGGATCTCCCGAGCAACCTTTCCCGTCCCCTCGTAGACGGGCCGCTTCAGCGTCCGAATCGTCGCCACGATGCCGAGCCTCAGCAGCAGGTGCTGGACATCCCGCGCGAGCCGCTCACTGATCGTCGTGTAGCCGATCTGCGCCAGGCGGTCGCTGCAATAGACATGCCCGTCACATGCGTACATGACGGAGAGGAAGCGAGCGAGTTGCTCGTCACTCAGCTCGAAGATCGCGTCTGGAACGAACTTGTCAGCTGAGCGGCACCCCATCAGCCCGTGACGCCCCAGCATCCGCGTAACCGGGTTCCCCCCAGGTCGGTTTTTAGCCGTAAGACGCGAACTCCCTTTCGCCATCTGTCGGGAAGGATTGAACTGAACGCCCTGCGCCCGAGCGGCCTCCTCCACGACACCGACCACACCCGAATCTGCGCCGTAGCAATAAGCGGGAGTCCCCCAACCGATCGATCCATCAGCGATCAGCGCACCGAGCAGAACGATCTCCGAGTCAGGAAGGGACGCTGTCGCATTCGTCCGAGGTAGCTGTCGAGGGACCGCAATCCGCGCACCTGGCTCAACTTCTCCCAGCTCCTGCCAGCCTGAGCTGGTGAGGACCGGGTGGTTCGAAGTGGCCTCGGTCCATCTGCCAAGCCTGGTGGTGAGGCGAAAGACCTCCTTGCGTCCGTTGCTCTCGATCGCCGCGACCTTGGCCGGCTTCATGCTCAGATCGGGGCCAAGGGAAGCAACCCAAATCTCCTCGCCTTCGCCATAAGCTTTGAACAGCTCCCCCATTCGCCGGCGCGTCCCCGTCCGAGGGTCGTATATCAAACTTTGTGCGGAACAGCACTTGCCCATGGCCGGGCGTGCAGCGACGATGATCAGGTTCCCCGGCTGGAACCCCCCGGTGACCGCGTCGATGTCGCGGAAGCCCGACGGGGTTCCCGTCAGTTCGAGCTCACCCGTGGAGAGCTTCTCAAGCCGGTCGACCTCGCCGTGGAGGATCTCGGAGAGCAGTTTGAAGTCGCTCGCCTGCTCTTTGTGGGCGACGTCGAAGAGCAGCTTCTCGGCCCGCTCGGAGAGCTCGCGCGGTTCGCCGTCGCGCTCGTGCACCCAGCCCTGGATCTGCTGGCCCGCGCCGAGCAGGCGGCGCAGCAGCGAGTTCTGCTGGACGATCTCGGCGTAGTGCTTGGCATTGCCGGCGGCGGGGACCTTGGCCGCCAGCTCGGAGACGTAGTGCTTGCCCCCCGCCTGCTCGATCTGGTTGCGCTGGACCAGCGCCTCGGTGACGCTGAGCTCGTCGACCGGCTTCGAGGCCGCGTAGAGATCGTGGACGCAGGTGAAGATCGCCCCGTGCTTCTCGAGGTAGAAGTCAGCCGTATTCAGCTTCACCTCGTCGATCACCCGGGTCAGGGTCGGCTCGGAGACCAGCATCGCCCCCAGCACCGATTCCTCTGCCTCGATGTTCTGCGGCGGGACGTGGGCTGTGGGAGCGGAGGCCATGTATCTCAGTGTGCGACGTGGACCGGCGGTAGAGCCGACTAAGGCAAGGTAGTCAAGCTGTCACCGCGCGGCGACTCAGGAATCCGCCCTTTGCGGACGAAACGAGGCCCATCACCCCAGGTCGAGAACCAGGCCGAGCGCGTGGTCTACCGATCCCAACTCGTCAAAGGAAAGATGCCCCACGCGATCGCCCAGGTGAGTGGCGTCGACCGCGCCCACCATCTCGCACAGCACCCCCGCGTGGGCTGGCCTTCCAGCACTATCTCGGGATGAAAGGTGGCGGGCGGAGTTGAGCCAGAGGTCGGACAGACGACCGTCGTCGAGAGCGCCAGTAGATCGTCCGCTTGGACAACGACTGCGTAGCGAGGTCCGTACTGCACGTGACCCCGTCGGCGGGGGAGCTTGATTGCGTGCACGTCACCCCGGACCACGTAGTTCCTCCATCAGCTCGCCGACCTCCCGCGCCTCGTTGACGTACTCGGGGTCGGCGATCAAGCGTCTGACCTCCGCGGCGAGCCCTCGCCGAGCTTGCTCTCGTTGGGCGGCCTCTTGGATTGCCTGACGTGCCGCCTCTGCCTTTCCGATCCCACGAATGCGCGCAAGGTATTCAAGGGCGCGCATACCCTCCCGGCCCAGCCGGAGAGAGAGGGGTGGCGGCGCGGGAGCGATGTCGTTGAGCGTAGCGCGTTCTGCGCTACGCAGCCTGAGACTAGAAGTCATGCGAGAAACATCTCTGGCCCCGATTCAAATGTGTCGCGCAAGAGTCAAAGCTTCAGCGTTGCAACACGCACTGAAGCCAGCGCCCAACGACAACCCGGCCGCGCAGCTAGGGCCTCCCTAGTCGCGCTTCTTGGATCGCGAGATGCGGTACTTGCCGCGTTGATCGGCCGGCTCGAATCGAATGCCCTTGAGGAGCTCGGCGGGCTCAACTCCAAGAGCACCGCTGAGGCGAATCAGGGAATCGAGCCGAGGGAGTTGGCGACCTCGAAGCAACTCGCTGACTTGGGTTCGATGCAGTTCCGCCAGCTGAGCCAGTTTTTCCTGGGAGTGTCCGGCTTGCTTCAAGCAGCGAGCCAGGTTTTCGGCGAAGCGCTGGGCGACCTCGTCAGCCACAAAAACGCAGTCTTTCGGTCGGCCCGATTTTAGGCTACAGGCTAAAATAGGGTGGGATAGTCCGACATTGCTGCTACTGTTCCCTATCACTCGATGGATGGGGGAGCTATTGAGTAAGACTGTTGACCCGCTCAGGGAGGGTCGGCTTGAGATCAGGGCGGCGCTCGAAGCGAGACGGGGGGAGGTGGAAGCGAACCTCTTGAACCGGATCAAATCTATCGTCGATACCGACGCGATCGACGATCCGGAGTACGTGGAAGGACTGCAGCGGTCGATACCAGCCGGGTTTGACTTCGCCCTTTCGGGCATCACCGCGAGTGAGCGACACCCGCCGCCGATTCCGACAGTGCTCATGGCCCAGGCCCGGCTCGCCGCAAGGAATCGCCTCGAGATCGTCGAGGTCATGCGTCGCTACGAGGTCTGCCGAACGGTCGTGGAGGGCGCCTTGGCCGAAGAGGCGGAAGCAAGAGGCCTGGCCGAGACCGTGAAGCTCGCCGACCTGCTTCGCAGCATCGGGGTGCTCTTCGACAGGCTCCTCGCAACCGTCGGCAGCGAACACAGGCGGGAACGGGTGCTGGCCGCTACGAGCGCTTTACGGCGGCTAAGGCTGGTGAGAGGGGCGCTCTCGGGGGAATCGCTAGCCCTGGCCGACCTCAACTATGACTTCGATGCTTTCCACGTCGGCCTGATCGCCAAGGGAACCGAATCCGCCGCCGGCATACAAGAGTTGGCTGACTCTCTCGACTGCGCGTTGCTGGTGGTCCGAAACGAGGACGGCGCCACCTGGGCTTGGTGCGGAAAGCGGGTCAAGCCTGACATCGGGCAACTCAAGCGCCTCGTCTCCGACTGGTGGCCCAAAACGGTGCGTCTGGGGGTAGGCGAGCCGGCGCACGGTCCAGTGGGCTGGCGCCGAAGTCACCTTCAGGCGGGCGTGGCGTTTCTGCTCGCACAGAAACGCGGCCTGCCGTTCTGCCGCTACGGAGACAACCCGGTGCTCGCCTCGCTTATGCGCGACGATCTGCTCGCCGGCTCACTGCGCGAGATATACCTGAAACCACTTGCGCAAGAGCGTGACGGAGGCATCGTCCTGATCAAGACCATACGTGCCTACATTGACTCCGAGAGAAACATCTCCTCCACCGCGGCGGCCCTAAGGGTAACCAGACAGACGGTTACAAACCGCGTGCGCCGAGTCGAGCAGCGAATTGGGCGGTCGTTCGGAGACTGCTCGGCGGAGCTTGACATCGCGCTGCGCCTAGCCGAGATCGAAAGCCGAGGCTCACCCAGGGAACACGCCAAAGATTCCCCTGCGTAGACCTCCAGCCGGCCGCTTTCCCGTGCGGACGCGGATGGAGACGCCCGGGACTTCTCCTGCTCGACCGCGCTCCGGATCGGCTCACAGTCGCGTTGATCGTCCTCGGGCGTCAACCCACAATCTTTTCTGAGGTCCCTCTTCTCCATGAGCCATCATTTCGAGCCAGGGTAGCTAGGAACCTCCAGACCAGAAGTGTATTTCCATCCGCTCTGGTTTGGTTAGCTCCTTTTGACATAAGCCACGCACATGCTGTGCTCTTTCTCGCCGCCGTACACATTGAGGAGGGCTCCACCAACAAAGGCACCGCATTTGGGCCTGGCTGATCCTGGGCACTAACCCAGATCCGGGTTAGTGCATTGCCAGCACGTCCGGCGGGCGATCATCTGAATCAACAAAGAAAAAGATATGATCGCTTACTGTGATTTCCTTCACAGTCCCTCCCGTGTAGACCGATACGCGATGCGCTCGATCAGGAGCCAACCCGAAAACCTGTCGGCGAGCACGTACGCCAATGCGCGGATGGGGATGAATGACGACACTCGCAAGTCCCTGCTTTGCCGCTCGCTCCGTTGTCGTGCAGGTCGCACCAATTCCCTTGGCGCCGCTTTCTTCTACTAGGCAAAGGTAACCGTTGCCTGGAACTACCCAAGATTCGACCGGCGCCCCCGGAAGACGTTGTGCAAGCTTCCAATTCATTCCGTATACCGGAGTACGCATTCGTCGAATCATCCAGGCCGGCAGTGGCTCTGGCTTAGTCTGGAGCAACGAAAAGTTAGCGCGCTGCTCCGGCTGAACGTGTTGCACAACGGGAGGATGACGTGGCTCAGCATAGCCCACAGCATCGTTTACGTGCCGAGAACCGTGGTCGTCGACAATCACCCTCGACGACACGCCGATAGCCCCCAGCAATACCAAGGCCGCCAATAGCCCGGCGCCACCGCGCCGGGCTATTGGGCGTACATCAAATTTTGGGGGGACCTGCCCACCTATCATTGGTAACTGACCACTAAAAGCAGCAGCCCCAGGATCCCTGAACGTGAGTTTTACCGCCCGTGGTGTTGTTCCTAAGGTCTCCGCGCTTCCATACGCCATCGTTTGGTGCCCAAAGAAGTTTGGAGCCACCAGGCCCGGCAGTACAGTTCCATCCGCTTAGGTTTTCGTTCGCCCCGCCGATATAGGCAACACACATACTGTGCTCTACGCCTTCCCCAAAGACGTCCAAGATCAGCCCACCTGAGCTGGCTCCGCATTCGGATCCCGGCTTCCCCTTGGGCTCTAGAAACGCGTTTGTGCAGAAATTTATGTTGTTCGCGGAAGCCTTCTCAATCGACCGTGATGTAGCCCAACCCGCGCTCAGCAACGTTGTTGTCAAGACGATGAGCAATAGCCGCTTAGTCGCGCCGGAAGAAGAGAAACCTCCAAATACCTTATATTCGTCCATTCCCGCTCCTTGATTAATTTGTCACCGACTGAACGCACATGCGCTCGATGCTCGCCTAGAGCATCCATTCACGAAGACCAAGGCGCTACACCAAAGAGCCTATGTTTAGTCTCGTCGACCCAGCAGATTGCCTAGTGCCGGTCTAACCCATAGCGCTTTGGTAGGCCTCACTGGTCAAAGGTGGCGGAAGATGAAAGTCGAGCCGGTCGAGTTCGACGGACCGACCGCAGGTCTCGCAGCGGCCGCTCCAACGCTTGAACAGAGGTTGAAGCGCGCGGACCGCGGCGAGAAGTGTCAGGCCTGCCGCCGGGCTTTGGGCGCAGCCCGCTCTAGGGTGAGGAGGCCGTGTGCCGCACCGGGCGGTTGGGCGCCTCAAGGCGCTCCCACGCCGCGTTCCAGGCCATTTTCCCCAAAATTGCCTCACTGCGCGCTCCGCTACCGTCGCCATCTTTGCCCCCTCGTCGAGATCGCTCGCGCAAGGCGAAGTCGCCGTAGTCCGGGCAAGCCCTACCGTAGACCTATACCAAGCACTGTTTAGTGTGGTGCCAATGCGAGGGCGCGACGCCGCTATTTGCTCTGTTCGAACGTGTGCTGGTAAGTCGTTGCCGCGCCGCTTCTGCCGATCGGGTTGAAGGGCGCCTGCTGGAAGCAGCCGGGGGCGCCGATCGCGGCCGAATCGGTCTGTTCGGCGAAGGCGTACTTCCGTAGCGCTTCGAAGAAGTTCTTGGAGAATTTTTCGTTTTCTTCGGGCGTGCTTTTGCTGCGTTTGGTTCGTTCCGCGAAGACGGGGTCTTTGTAGGCTTCGGGACTGAGGGTCGCGGTCACACCCGAGGTGCAGCCGCGGACATCGAAGCTCGGCAGGCCGGTCGCGAGGCTCTTCATCGACAGCGGCTGTGGGTAAGCGTTGGTGCGTCCTGTGGTTGTCCGGCTCGGGTAGGTCGCAAGAGATTCCGGGTTGAACGGACCCATCGCCCTGCAGGTAGTGGAGCTTTTCTTCAGCGGCGTTTTCGTCGGGCAGCTTGGCATTGGTAACTGAGGCGACGATTTCCCATCGTCGCGGTCAGCTCGTGCTTGTAGAGGTCGAGGCCGGTGATGATCGGGTTGAGGTTGCGCAGGAAGGGATCGGCGGCGCGCAGCAGCGGTGGGAACTGGTCGCGGAAGAGCTTGCGCAAGCGCCGGGAAGCCGGTCGGGGCGCGGTCGATCACCGGTTCGAGGCCTTCGAAGAAGCCCTTTGCTTGCGGCGCCAGCTTGGAGAAGGCGATCAGGGTCGGCGAGAGCTGTTCGGCGACCGGGACCAGCTGCTTCATCACCGGGTCGGCGTTGACGGCGAAGGCCTTGAGCCGGTTGAGGGTCAGTCTCGACTCGTCCTGGAAGGTCGGGAAGGCGCGGAAGAGCGCTTCGATGTCGCGGTCGCGGGCGGCGGTGGTGCTGAAGACGGCGTTCGAGTTTTCGATCAGGCCGGCGAGCTCGCCCTGGCGGCCGCGCAGCGCCTCGAAGCGTGGTGGCGCCGTTGCGGAAGAGCTGCTTGACCGCGAGCCGCTGGCTGTCGAGGACGCGGAAGAGGTGGTCGAAGTCGGTGAAGGTCGGTTCGAGCTCGCCGAAGGCGTAGGAGAGGCTCGGCGCCCTGGCCCTCGATCGCGACCGCCGCTTCCTGCTGCCAGGTCTGGAAGGCGGCGCGGGTTTCGGGGTTGAAGGTGCGGAAGATCTCGTCGAGCTGGACCGATTCGGCGATCTGCGCCTCGGGCAGGGTGCCGCCGTCGGCGAGCTTGGGGCCGTTGCGAGCTGCCGGGAGTCAGTTCGATGTAGGTCTCGCCGAGCAGCGTCTTGGTGCGCAGGATCGCCCGCGTGTCGGCTCGGCAGCGGCGCCGTACTTGTCGTCGATGTCGACCGTGGCCAGCGCCTGCTTCGCCGTTGGGCGCGAGGACGATGTCCTGCACCTTGCCGACCGAGACGCCGGAGATGCGCACGTCGGACTGCTGGGCCAGCTGGGTCGCCTCGTTGAAGGGGACCTTGATCTCGTAGGGCTTCGCCTTGAACGGGGTCGGGCCGCCGAAGGTGATCCAGAGGAAGAGCAGGATGCCGAAGCACGACAGCGCGAAGCCGGCGATCACCAGGAGCTGGGTTGTGCTGGGGGCGCGCTTGCTCATTCGGTTTCCGGTCCGCAGTCGGGCCGCGATGTGCGGATTCGATTTGATCGGAGGAAGCGGAGTTCCCTGGACGCGGGACATTCGCGCCGTTGCAGCAGGGTCTGGATGTACGGCTTGTCGGTGGCGATCGGCCGTACGCCAGGTTCGACCCGTTGCAGGAGATCATGAACCAGGCTGCGGCTGATCGGGCCCGCTGGCGTCTTCGAGGTTGAAGGTCGCGTTGATGTCGTGGTTGAGCCAGGGCAGGTAGAAGAGGTAGCTCTGCTTGGCCCTTCGGCTTGTAGGCGAGCTCGTTGAGGAAGCTGTTGAAGGCCGCCGAGCGAGTTGCCGAAGCCGCGCACCGTCTTGCTCAGCGGCTGTCGAGCCCTCGTTGGCGTGGGTCAGCACCGGGCGGATCTTCACGGGTGAAGGGGCGGATCTGGGTGCGGATCGGCTCGGTCGTCTGTTCGAAGAGCCGCTCGGTTGGCCTTGAAGGCCGGCGTCAGCGCCTGCGCCTGCGGGATCAGGCCGAGCAGCGCCGGGCGGGCCGCCTTGGAGAAGCGCGTTGGCGCTGGCGAAGGCCGATTCGGCCGCGCTGCAGCGTGGAGGGGAACTCGGTGCAGCGATTTCCTGGATCGACTGCTGCTGGTTGGCGAAGTTGCCGAGCGCTGCCTTGGAGGAGGTGACGAAGCGTTCGATCTCGGCGTCGTGGCGGCCGAGTTCGGTGGTCAGCAGGCCGAAGTCGTGGATCACGCCGGGCGAGCGCGACGCGGCGTGTCGCGACCGCTCTGTTGAGGTCGGCGATGTAGTGGGACGAAGGGCTGCGAGGCGGCGCAGGGCGTTGCCGAGAGCTGGTGGCCGCGGCCGCCGATGCCCTGGGCGCCGCCGGCGACGAGCAGCTGGATGTACTGGCGGGTGTCGGCGTCGAGGGTGCCGAGGAAGGCGTCGAGGTTGATGTTCGGTTCGGTCTGCGAGAGCGGGAAGTTGTGGCCGTCTTCGATGTGGCTCTTGCCGCTGCCGGGTTCGACCTCGACGATCATGTCGTTGAGGTTGGTTTTCGGCCGCAGCAGCAGGTTCGCGTTGGGGTGGATCAGCTCCATGTACTTGGGCTCGATATCCATGCCGACCACGGCGTGGCCGTCTTCGAGGTCGACCGAGGTGACCTTGCCGATCTGGATGCCGGCGATGTCGACCGCCTGGCCCTGGCCGGGCGTGACCGCCTGCGCGGTCGTGAAGTCGCCGGTGATGTGGTCGAATTCTTCGCCGACGATCGGCAGCCACGATGGGCAGCGAGGCCTTCTGCTGGGTGAAGATCCACGAGCGTCATCACGACCCCCAGCGCGGCGAGGACGATGATCGCGATCGTGTCCTTGCTGTGGCCGCGCGACTGGCGCGAGAGCGAGGCGCGGAAGTGTCGTCCAGCGGCTGGCCTTGGGCGTCTCGGTCATGGGCTCACCACCGAGGGGCTGGGCGCGCCGACCTGGCCGAGGCCGGCGTTGACGTCCGGGACCGGGTTGCGTGTCGCAGCGCACTTCCGGCTTCAACGGCGGCCTGACCGCCGAGCTGGGGCTGGGTGCCGAGTGGCGGCGCGATCGTGTGAGCGTAGTCGCGCTTATCCGTGCTTAGGTTCCCTTCCGGGTTCTTCTGTTCGACCAGGATGTCGCCGCCGCCCGGCTGCACCCGCAGGAACGGTCCATTGCCGTCGAAGTTCTGGCCCCAGCCAGAGAAGTCGGCGAGCGATGTAGAGGAACTCGCGATAGTTGGGGCCGCCGGTGCTGAACTGGTCGTTGATCGTCTGGTTGCCGGTCGGAACCAGGACCTTGGTCGTGCAGAGGCTGATCCGGTTGAGCTGGGGCAGCGCCACAGCCTTGCCCGCCTGGGCGGCGCCGGCGAGGCCCGGGGTAGCTTCGCGCAGCAGCTTCGCCGTGCCGCCGGCCTCCTTGCCGGAGAGCAGCGGCCGTGCCTGTGCCAGCCAGGGTTTGCGCGGCCTTGATCACGGCCGGCAGCTCGGCGACGGCCGGGGTCAGCTCGATCGCCCAGGTGCGCAGCGGCGGCAGCGCGCTTGTTGAGGCTGACCAGCGAGCTGTGGAAGGTCTTCAGCGTCGGCGCGAGGCGGTCGACCGTGGTCGAGAGGTTGGCCGACTGCGCCGCCAGGGCACCGGTGAAGACGTCGAAGTTGACGATCAGGCCCTTGCAGGTCCTCCTCGTGCTTGGCGAGGGCGCCGAAGGTGCGGCCGGCGCCGGCGACGAGGCGGGAGAGGTCGTGCGGCTGGGTGCCGAGCAGGGCGTTGGTGACCTGGGCGCTGTAGCGGCCCGCGTCGCCGCCGTAGTGGAAGGCGCCGTTGAGCGCTTCGCCGCCGGTCTTGCCGCTGCACCTCTGGTTCCTGCGTCGCGTCTTCGGCCGCGGTCGGCTTGTGTGTCAGTGCCGTGCCGTAGCTCTCCAGCAGGTGGCTGAGGTCGGCGCGCACCGGTGCCTGCAGCGCGGTCAGGACTTCGTCGATCTGGACCCGGTCGAGGTGCGGCTGACCGGGATCGTGTCGCCGCTGCCCAGTTCCGGCGCGCTCGGACTGCCTGGGTGAGAGGTCGACGAAGAAGTTGCCCTCGAGGAAGATCCGCGGCCGGATCGCGGCGAAGGCGTCGTCGTGGATCGGCCGGCCTTTGCCTTCGACGGTGAAGGTGACGGTGGTCGCGTCGCCGTCGCGTTCGGTCGAGATAACCCGGCCGACGTCGACGCCGGCGATCCGCACCGGCGAGTTGGTGGCGATGTTGGCCGCCGTTGGCTGAAGGTCGCCTTGCAGCTCGTAGCCGTAGCTGGTGAAGGGCACGTGGCCGGTGAAGGCCAGGTAGGGGCCGACGTGAAGATGAGGATGAAGATCACCGCGATCATGGCGTTGCTCGGCCGCCACTTGAAGCGACTGTTGGTCGCCCCTGCCCTGGTGTCCCTCTCCGGAAGTCGGCCCATTATTCGTCCTTTTCCCCCAGCTGTTTCTTGGTCTGGCTGGCGGTTTTGATGCCGTCATTGCGTGAGGTGTTGCCAATTGTGGTCTTGCCAAGGGTGCTTTCGTAGCGCTCGTTGCCCGCTTCGCACTCTTCCGGCTGCCCGGGCGAGGCCGTGTTCGGGAAGGGGTTGCAGTGGAGATGATTGAGCGGGTCGGCGGATCCGCCGTTAGCCGGTGCCGAGGCCTGCGCCGCCCTCGTTGTTCGGCCCTTCCGGCGGCTCGAAGGCGATCGCGTTGATCCAGCCGCCCAGCCCGTTGTCTTCGCTGGAGGCGTTGGCGAGGTTGCGGAAGGTGAGGCTGAGGTAGTTGCAGGTGGTCTGGGCCGGGGCGATGAAGCTGATCGCGGGCTGGAGCAGTTCGTTGGTGTCGATCAGCAGGTCGAGCCCGTTGAAGACGCCGGTCGACTGCTGGAAGGCGAGCAGGGCGTCGGCGGTCGGCGGTATCTGCGCGTTGAGGACGGGCGAGCGGTTGAGGGCCGGGACGCCGGCTCGCAGAGCCGCCGCGATCGTCGGCGAGGTTTCCCCGAGCACCTTGGCGCCCGGCCGCAGCGCCGTGAAGAAGCGTTCGGAGTCGTGGAGGAAGGGATTCAGCGCGGGCAGGTCTTCGGTCACCGAATCGAGGGTTTCCGGGCCCTTGGAGATCGTTTCCTGGATGTAGGGACGAGAGACCCGGGCGAAGGCGGCGAAGGTACGGTCGAGGGCGGCGAACATGCTGGCCTGTTGCTCCGCCACCGGTGCCACTGTCGCCGAGAGCGCCTCGAGCGCTTTGCAAGAATTCACCGAAGTCGGTGCTCGGCGCGACCAGGTCAGCGCAGGGCCGGCTCGCTGCTTTCGGCCAGCATGCGCAGAGCGACAAAGGCGTTGTTGAGCTGCGGGCCGCGGCCGGCGAGGGCATTGCCGAAGCCGGCGAGGTTGCGCTGGATCGCTTTGCGCGTCTTTTCGTCGAACATGTCGAAGAACTGGTCGATGTCGACCGGTTCGGGCGTGGGCCGCCTTGACCGGGATCGTTTCCCCGGCGGCGAAGCCTTGCTTCGAGTCGCCGGGGACGATCTGCAGGTACTTGAGGCCCGAGCGGCGATTTCGGGCGGATGATCATCGTCGAGTTCGTTCGGCAGCGGCTCGACGTTCTTGTCGAGGCTGAGGTTGAGTTCGGCCGCGACCTGGCCGTTGCCGGTCTGCACCGGCACCACCGACTTGACCACGCCGACGCGGGCGCCGCCGATCCGCACCTCGTTGCCCTTGACCAGCGCGTTGGCGTTGGGCACGCGGGCGTGGAGGTTGTAAGTCGAGACGAAGGGCAGGCCGTTGTTGGCGTTGTAGGCGAGGAAGACGGCGACGATGATGACCAGCACGGTCACCGCGCCGACGATCACCGGGCTGCTCGCCACTCCCTGTATGCCGCTGCGGTTTCTCATGGGCCGAGGAGGTAGTCGAGGAGGGCGCGCTGGCGGGGCGCGGGCAGGGTGATCTTCGCGCCGAGCTTTCTGTTCTGGGCGATTTCTGGAGCTTCGGGAGTGGTGGGCTTCACTGGCGCCAGGGTTGACGCGGCGCCTCCGGGGCGTGCCAGCGTGCTGCCGGCTTCTCCCGCTTCCCGTTCTTCCAGCCGCGTGAGCAGAGAGCTGAGTTCGGCCTCGGATGCTCCCGCTTCAGCGTGGCCGGGACCGGTGAACTTTGCCGAGCAGCTGCTTTCTTCAACCTCGTATTCGAGGCAGTTGGTCAGGGTGACGAGCAAGCGCGAGTAGTGACCGTACTTGTCGAAGCCGTTCGAGGCGGCCGTGAAGTTGTAGATCAGTTCTGTGAGGGCATCGAAGCCCTTAGTTTCCTTGGTGCTGGCGAAGAATTCGGCCAGCGTGTTGGTCGGGCTGACGCCGGTGCGGGCCAGCTCGAGTCGTCTTGCGCAAGACCGGTTCGGCGGCTACCAGCGTCGGGCCCGCTTCTTCGCCGGTGACGCCGAGCGACTTGAGGGAAACGGTGGAGGCGGCGGAGAACGGAGTCAGCAGGCGAGTTGCTTCGGTGAACGAGGGAGCGGCCTTGCCGAGCGCCGCGAAGGTCGGGGTCGCCGCGTTGGAGAAGCCCTGCAGGCTGCGCATCGTGGTGCGGAACTGGCGCAGGAAGGCGGGGAACTTCTGCAGCGATTCTTCCAGTGCCTTGCCCTTTTCGGTCGTCGCCTGGGCGGCGGCCCCGGAGTTGGTGAAGAAGCCGGCGACCTGGGCGCGTTCGCGCGAGAGCGGCCCGAGGATCTGCTCGGAATCGGCGGAGAGCTGGGTCAGCTGGTCGCGCTGGTCGTTGAGGATGCCGATCAGGCGAACGACGTCGCGCAGCGCCGGGTTGGCCCGCTTGACCACCGCCTCGATGTCGCCGCCGCGGCCGGCGAGGCCGGCGCCGAGTTCGTTGAAGATCAAGCGGAAGCGCTGCGCGTAAGGCAGTTTGTTGATGTCGTTGATCAGGTCGGGGTCGACGCTGGTGCTGTTGTTCTCCAAGGGCAGCAGGTACTCCCCCGCTCCCGGCTGGCCGGAGGGGATCTTTTTCAGCGGCGGGGCTGGCTGGGTGCCCGGCGCCCGGGGCAGGGTCGGGCGGCAGTCGACGAACTTCTCGCCGATCAGCGACTGCGGCCGGATCAGGCAGGTCGCGTCGCTGCGGAAGTCCTGGAAGCCCGGGTCGGTGATCTGCATCACGATCACGGCCTTGCCGGGGACCACCTTCTCCTTGCCCCCTTCATAGCTGTCGACCTCGCCCGGCAGGGTGACCCCGACCGACTCGATCTTGCCGACGTTGGCGCCGGCGACGCGTACCTGCTCGCCTTTGACCATGAAGCCGCCGTTGTCGAAGATCGCCCGCACGACGTAGCCGCTGCTTTCGCCGCCACCCGATGAGATCAGCACGATCGCGACGATCACCGCCGCGACCAAGCCTCCTATGACGATCGCTCTCCTCATGGGCCGGGTGGCGCGTCGGCCGGGTTGCAGTCGGTAGTGGTCACGCCGGAGCCGCTGTGCGGCGGTTCGACGAAGGGGCTGGAGCCGTCGGCGGCGGGCTGGCTGGCTCCGCCCGGACAGCGCTTCTTGACGCTGGCCGAGGGGCCGAAGACGTCGTACTGTTCGGAGGGCGCAATCGGTTCCAGGGCGCGGTTGCCGCTGTTGTAGTTGAAGAGGTTGAGGTCGCTGAAGCTGCTGCGGATGTAGTGGCCGTTGCCGTCATAGGGAGCGCTGACCTGCCCGAGCCGGGCGAAGCCGTTGAAGAGGTCGGGCGTGTAGGCGCGGATGAAGTTGAGGTTGGGCTGGAAGGCCGTGATCGCGCCTTCTGCGTGCGGGAACGCCCGCGAGGCGCGCTGCTGCACGGTGGGCAGGAAGCCGAGCAGTTCGGCCGAGTCGTTGGCGAAGCCCCTGCGGCGCACGGTCAGGCGCAGGTTCCTGAAGACCGGAACCGCTTTGGAGAGGACGGGCCGCAGTTCGCCGAGGAACGGTGCCAGGTTCTTGGTTGCCGTCTTCGAGGTGTTGATCAGCGGTTCGACGTCGTCGAGGGCGGCGCGCAGGTTGACGAAGGTGGTGTTGGCCTGGCGGAAGGTCGGCGGCAGCAGCTGCAGGCTGGTGCCGAGGGCGGCGTTCTGCTTGGCGATCGCGCCGAAGGCGGCGTTGGCGTTGGAGATCGCGCTGGAGAGCTCGGCGCCGCGTTCGGAGACCGTGGTGCCGAGCCTGCTCGAGCTGACGAGGAAGCGGGCGAAGAGCTTTTCGTCGGCGTTGATCTCGTGGGCGAAGGCGCCGGCCCGGTTGAAGCCGACGCCGATGTATTTGAAGGTCTTGTTGGCCGGCTTGCCGGCACCGGCATAGACTTCGGCATTGCCCTGGATGAACTGGGCGAGGCCGCGGCGGACCGGCGCCGGGAAGGTGTTGAAGAGCTGGTCGATGTCGACCGGGGTCGTCGTCGAGGCGAGGCCGAGCGTCGCGTCGTTGCCCAGCGGCGGGTTGCTGTTCGGGCCCGGGCTGATCGAGACGTAGTGGTTGGCGACGCCGGAGAGCGAGGTGGCGCGGATAGTCGCCGTCGTGCCCTCGTGCAGTTCCTGTTCGACGCTGACGACGACCTTGGCCAGGTTGTTGTCGGTCAGCTCGATGCTTTCCACCGAGCCGACCGCCTGGCCGCCGATCAGGACCTGGTTGTCGGGCACTAGCTGACTGGCGTTCTGGAAGAGCAGGTTGTACTTGTGTTCGCTGCCGCCGTTGAAGATCACGTAGCCGAGCGCGATCACCGCAATTGCCAGGACCGCGATCACCGCCACCCGCGCAGGGGTGACCCCCCGGCCTTGCGCCGAGCTAGCGTCCTCGCCTGAGGGATTAGCAGCCACGGATCGTCGCTTGCGGTTCCCACGGCCTCCGATCCGGGGAACGGCCGCAGAATCGTATCCGAGCGACCCGCCGCCACGGGTGCGGCGGGCGGGGACTTAACTGGAATTCAACGCGCTCTTTTGCAGCGGATAAAGGGCGGCGCGGCCCGTTCAGACGTTGAGTCGCGGCAGCACTCGCTCGAGTGAGCGCGGCAGCCACCAGACCTTGTCGCCGATCAGCAGCATCAGCGCCGGCAGCAGGACGATCCGCACCACGGTGGCATCGAGGATCACCGCAACGGTGAGGCCGATGCCGATTTGGCTCACCGTGGCAATCGGTGCCCCGGCAAAAGCGATGAAGACGGCCATCATGATCACGGCGGCGCCGGTGATCACCCGCGCCGTCTTTTCCAGGCCGAACTCGATCGCGGCGGCGTTGTCGCCGAACTCGTCGTAGTGCTCCCGCATGCGCACGAGCAGGAAGACCGCGTAATCGATCGAGAGCCCGAAGACGATGCCGAAGATCATCACCGTGCTGACCGCGTCGATGTACGTCCTCCCGCCCAGGGGCCAGCTTTCCGGCACGTTGGTGAGCAGCATCAGCACACCGAAGGCGACGCCCACCGAGGCCATGTTGAGCGCGATCGCGATCGCGGCCAGGGGAATCGACCGCAGGACGAGGACGAGGACGAGGAAGGTGGCGAGGATGATCGCCCCGACCACGATCGGGATCCTTTCCTTGGTCACTTCGCTGAAGGTGTTGAGCGTGGCCGGGCCGCCGGTGACGCCGGCCTTCAGGCCGGTCTCCCGGCCGAGCGTGGCGGCATCTTCGTCGAGCTTCTTGTTCAGCGCGATCGAGCCCGGCGAGTTCAGCGGATCTTTGGGGATCACCGTCAGCGTCACCGCTTGACCCCCATGTTCGAGGTCGACCCCTTCGGCGGCACGTTCATGCAGCTCACCGGTGGTGCCGTCCAGGGCTGAGAGGACGAAGTAACCCGAGTCGAAGATGCCAGGGCTGGTATTCCGCAGCCTGTCGACCCGATGCTGGACGGTGTCGCTCTGCGACTGGACCCTCACTGCGATCTGCTTGGCACCGCTCTGCAGCGGATAGGAGCGGGAATAGGCTTCGCCGAGCCGCCGCTCCAGTTCGGTCGTGCCGCCGGTCAGCTGGCCGAGGCCGGCAACCAGTTCTTCGGTACCGGCCTGCGCCGGCGCAAAGCGTTCTCCCAGCTTGCTTGCTTCCTGATCCAATTTCGCCGTGCCTTGAGCGAGCTGTTTGCTCCCGCCTTGGATCTTGTTTAGCCCGTCAGACAGCCGTTTCGCCGCCGCCGCGACTTCTTTCATCTGTACAAGCGTGCTTTCGATCCAGCGTTTGATTTCTTCGGCTTCGTGAGTTTGCTGGGCGAGGACTTCGTCCAATTTGCCCAGTTCACCCGGGACCACCGCGGTCGCGCCAGCCGCCCGGCGGAGCGCTTCGAGGGTCGCCGCGTAGTTGGGGTCGGTCTTGCCGACGGTCATCCCTTCCGCCTGTTGCAGCGCCTCGTTTACCCCTTCGCTGCCGGCCTGCGCGTTTGTCTGGATCTGGGGCACGGTTTCCTTCGAGATCTTGCTCAGCGAGCGCGAGAGCCTCTTTGCCCGTGGCAGCCCGTTGCCATTGAAGTTGGGGATTAGGTCATGGGTCCCGAACTTGAGCTGCAGGGCACCTAGGGCCGCCCTTTCATTTGCCTTCGCGAGTTCCTTGCTCCCGGTGGCAATCTGATGAATTGCTTCGGAGGCTTCCTGCGCCCCCGACACGGCCTGGCCGATTCCGGCGGCGAGTTCGACCGCTCCTTCTTCGGCCTGACCGGAACCCTGGGCCAGCAACGAGGCGCCGGCGGTGAACCGCGACAGCCCGTCGCGGAGGACCCCGACTCCGTTCGCGACTCGTTCCACGTTCGTCCCCAACCGATCGAAGTTGGCCAGCGGACCAACTTCGTTGTTGGAGGCAAGCAGGCCCGAAAGGCCTTTTTGCAGGGGCTTGACCGCCTTCGTCAGCTGACTTGGCCCGATTACGCTCTGTACCCCCGGCGTGTGCGCGAGGCGCCTTTGCCAGCGGCCAAGCGCATCGAGCGTGTCTTCTTCGGTAATCGGCCTTTTCGGTGAGACGGCGACCATCACAAAGGGCGCTTCCAGGCCACCTCCGGCCGATTCTTCGATCAGTTCCGCGTCTTCGCGGGCGGGATCGTCCTTCGGCAGCTGACCGATGCTGAACGGGCCGGTCTTGAGCGCCAGTGCCGGGGCCGCCAGGAGCAGGACCACGGCGCCGATCGCGATCGCCACCGGCGCCGGTCGGCGCAGCGCGGCGGAGACGATCCGCATCAAGCGGGACCGTTCACCGTTCGGTGCGGCGCCAATCCGCCAGCGGTCGATGTTCGGACCGATGAGCACCAGAACCGACGGGCCGAGCAGGGTGGCGATCAGGGCCGTGAGCGTGACCACCATCGCCAGCGTCCCGGCGAGCGAAGCAAGCAGGGCACCGGGCACGACGAAGAGGGCGACGACCATGGAGAGGACGAGGGTGGCGGCGGCGAAGACAACGGTGCGAGCGGCCGTGCGACGCGTCGTCCAGGCGGCGGTGACCGGGTCCGCGCCTTCCGCCAGCTCTTCGCGAAAGCGCGAGACCATCAGCAGCGCGTAGTCGACCCCCAACGCCAGGCCGAGCATCGAACAGACCGTCAGTGCGAGGGCGCTGACATCGAAGAAGTTGGTGAGAACTGCCAGCAACCCACGCGATGAGAGCACCGAAAGCGCGCCGAAAGCGAGCGGAACCCCGGCCGCGACCGGCGAGCGGAAGACGAGCAGGAGCACGATCAGCAGCACCGGCAGGGCGATCAGCTCCGCCCTCTCGGTGGCGGAGATCGACCCCTCCTCGATTGCACGCGAGAGGGTGGCGACTCCCGTTTGAGTACCGCGCACGGGAGCGTGGATCGTTTTTTCGAGCACTTCGTTGAGCAGCGGCACCTTGTCGTCAACCGCTTCGTGATTGCCGACGTGGAAATCGAGCAGGATGAAGGCGTGGCGGGGTCCCGGCCGCAGCCGGCTGACGGCGCCTCGGTCCCAGGGCGAGAGGGTCGTGACTTTCGGATCGCGCCGCAGCGTCCGGATCAGTTCCGGGCCCTGTTTGTCGAGCGCCTTCGGCGGCCCCTCGAGAAAGATCACGAACGGCGCTGAGTCGCCGAAGTATTCGTTCACCATTTCGGTGGCGCGACTCGTCTTCGTGCCGCTGATTTCGATCGTGCTCGGATTGAGCCGTTCCTCGAGGCTGAAGCCAAAAATCGAAAGCAGCGCGACGACGAGCACGCCGACGATCAATGACCGCTTCGGGTGGCGCAGCATCAGCGGTGGGCGTTTCTCATCGCCACGCTTAGCGCGCGCATCATCGCTCTGCCCCCTGCTCCTCCTCACAGACACGCCGCATAGTTTGGCGGTCCCGACGGTCCAGCGGGGGCTACGTTGCAGAAGACTGTGTTAAGGATCGGGTTCAGCCCGGCTTGAACGGGACGCTAGCCTGGTTGTCGAGGAGAACTTTTTTGAAGCGGCTTCTTGCAGCTGGGGCATTGCTCTGTTGCGTCCTTTTCGCGGGCGCGGCCAACGCCGCTCTGGTCAGGGTCGGCAACCTGGTGCTGACGGCAGATGGGGGCTTCACGCCGTCATCCCTACCGCGCAGCGCCTACGCGCCGATCAACTTCGACGGCGAAGCAAACCTGAGAGCGGTGGACGGCAGCGTGCCGCCACCGCTGCAGCAGCTGGTGCTCGACTTCGACCGCGACGGCAGACTGAGCACCACCGGGCTGCCCGTCTGCCAGCCGGCCTTGCTGGAAGAAGCGACGACCGCCGAAGCGCGCAACCGCTGCTCCGGCGCGATCGTCGGCAGCGGCCACGCCAGCGTGGCGATCAGCGACGGAGGCCGGCCCCTCGTCGTCAGCTCTCCCCTGACCTTCTTCAACGGTCCCCGCCTGGCCGGCAAGCCGACCGTGATCATGCACGCGCGCATCACCGTGCCGGCGGTGCAGAACTTCGTGATCACGGTCCCGATCGAAAAACGAGCGGGCCGCTACCGATACCGGGCGACCGTCGACCTGCCGGCGATCGCGGGCGGCGACGGCTCCCTGACTCACCTCGACGCCTCGATCGGGAAGCATTACCGCTCCGGCGGCAAGGAGCGCAGCTACGTCTCGGCCCGTTGCGGGGACGGCGTCTTCAGCACCCGCGGCCGCTTCACCTTCGCCGACGGCACGGTCATCGAAGGCAGCGTCGACAAGGGCTGCACGGTCCGCTGAAGGCGCCGCCTTCCTATACTTGCCGACCGCGGGCCGTTAGCTCAGTTGGTAGAGCAGGAGACTCTTAATCTCAAGGTCGCTGGTTCGAGCCCAGCACGGCCCACTTTCCCCCGGCCCGAAGCTACTTGCCGCGGCCGCTATTCGCCGAGCGAGCTGGTGCCGCCGGAGAGGCCGCCAAGGGGGTTCTGCAGGCGTTCTTTGCCGAATTTGGCTTCTTCTTTTTCGGCCTTCTTCTTCTGCGCTTCGAGGGCTTTGCCGCGTTCGCGGTATTCCGCCATCTGTTTGCCGATTTCTTTTGCTTCCGCCTTGCTCGGGGCCTTGGCTTCGGCTTCGCTGACCGCCTTGTCCCCAGCGGCGAAATTACCCACGTAATATTCGTAGATCGCCAGCGTCGTCAGCGAGTTGATCGTCGGCTGGGCTTCGGCAGCGATGCGCTGGGTTTTGGCCGCGCCTTCGAGGTTTTCGAAGATTTCTTCGTAGCCGCCCGACAATTCGGCAAGGCTGAAGTAGCCCTGCGAGACGAGCAGCGCCGTATTGGCCTTTGGTTCCTTGGCCTGCTTCAGGTAGCTGCTCCAGGCTTCGATCCCCCGTTCCAGTTCCTGGCGGCCTTCCGTCGTGATGACGGTCGCGCCGGTTTCGGAATTGACTTCGGTGAGGCTGTTGGCGGCGCTGACGCGCGCCCGGGTCAGCGCCAGTAGCAGGGCTTCGCTTTCCGGTTCCCCCCGCAGCTTCTGTTCGGTGCGCTCGGCCTGTTCCTGCAGCACCTTGGCGGCGCTGGTGGTGCTGCCGTTACCGATTAGGTTGCCGAGGCTGAACGGCCCGACGACGAGGAAGAGGCTGGCGCCCATCAGCAGCGCGAGAATCGCGTAGACGACCCGGACGACGTGCTTCCGTCGTCCCCGGATATCGAACAGCATCCGCCGCTCGCCGCTTTCCGCCAACTCGAATCACCGCTCCTGGGTTGATGGTCTTGCCAAGCCTCCCGCCTCCCCCGGCCTGCCGAAGGCACGAGCGATCAAGATACTCAACTCGAACAAAACAAGTAGAGGAACCATCTCGAGCAGCATCGAAACCGGGTCGACTCCGGGCAGGGCGGCGGCGACGATCGCGATGATCAGATAGGCGTAGCGACGGTTCTTGGAGAGCTGCTCGACGCTGACGATCCCGAGCCGAACCACGGCGAGAATCGCCAGTGGCAGCTGGAAGATGACGCCGCCGGCGAGCATCGTGGTCGAGAAGAAGCTGTAGTAGTCGCGCGCCCGGACCTGGACGTTGAACTGGTTGTCGTTGAAGTTGAGCAGGAACTTGACCGCCGCCGGCATCACGACGAAATAAGAGAAGGCGACGCCGGCGAGGAAGAGGATGGGGGCAAAGATCAGGATCGGCAGCACTACCCGCCGCTCGCGCTCGCTGAAGGCGGGCAGCACGTAGGCGTAGAGCTGGTAGAGCAGGACCGGCATCGAGAGGATCAGCGCGCCGTAGACCGAGACCGTGAGCGTGACCGTGAAGGGCTCGGTGATGCCGAAGGTGAGCAGCTTCTTGTGATCGCTGGGCAGCGGCCCGGAGGCAATTTCAAGCAGCAGGTGGTTCTGCCAGAAGCAGAGGGCGAGGGCAACCCCCAGGACGACCAGGCAGACGACGATGCGCGTGCGCAGCTCGTCGAGGTGCTCGACCAGGCTGAGTTGATCCTCGTGGGAGACCGGCCTCATCCGGGCCATAGCTAATTCCTAAGGGCGATCGTGAGCGACCGTCTCACCCTCCTCGGCTCCCTTGCCAACAGGGGGCTTCGGTGGCTCGACGGGGTTCTTCGGTGGCTCGATTGCCTCCGGCTGCTCGGGCTCGTCGTGGCCCTCGCCGCTGACCGAGCCGCGGAACTCGCGGATCCCTTTGCCGAGCGAGCGGCCCAGCTCCGGCAGACGTTTGGGGCCGAAGACAACCAAGGCGATGATCAGGACGATCGCTAGCTCTAGTGGTCCGATATTTGGCATTGGCCCATGGTACCGGCCACCAGGGCGACCGGATCGGATTTCGCCTCACATGTAATTGGAGAAGCGGCCTACCCGGTAATTGGGTTTTCGGCCGTCTTTACGTGAAAGTGCGGATGGAGTGATCGTTTCGCGGGTTCGATAGTGCAGGTATGAGAGACGCGCACTCCAGTCAGACGAAGATCGCCACCGGACTCCACGTCTGCCCGCACTGCGAGTCCTCGCTGGTGCAGCCGACCTGCTGGGAGCAGGCTGGAGATCGCGGCCACTGGCGACTCTGGCGGCGCTGCCCCGAGTGCGAATGGCGCAGCAACGAGATCCACGCCGAGGCCGAGATCGATGCCTTCGACGAAGAGCTCGACCTCGGCACCCGGACTCTCAGCGACGTCTTGAAGACGCTCGAGCACGAGAACATGGAGTTCGTGGTCGAGACCTTCGCTGCGGCACTTGACGCTGACCTGATCAGCGCCGACGACTTCCGCTGAACGCCGGGCGCTCAGCTGTAGCGCTGCACGACGCCGTCGGCGACGAGCCCAAGCAACTGCCGCTGCTCGGGGTCGAATGCGTCGGCGGCGAGCTTGGCCTTGGCGGTCGCGACCAGCTCCAGGGCACGCGAACGCACCCGATCGAGAGCGCCGGTCGCGGCTATGCGATCGCAGAGCCGCTCGGCCGCGGCGGCATCGAGGGAACGCAGGTCCGCTTCGCGGAGCGAACGGTCGGCTTCCGCCGCAACGATCAGCGGCAGGGTGACGGTGCCGTCGAGCAGGTCGGTGCCCCGCGCCTTGCCGGTGCGCTCGGCCGGACCGGCGACATCCAGCACGTCGTCGAGAAGCTGGAAGGCAAGGCCGATCTGAGCCCCGAAGCCACCGAGAGCGGGAAGGTCACGGCCGAGCAGGCAGGCGCACTCGAACAAGGTCGCGGTCTTGAGACGACAGCGATCGAGGTAGCGCTGCTCGGAGATGCCCGTGTCGAAGGCGTCCTGGCGCTGGGCCAGCTCGCCGTCGGCCAGTGAGACTGAGGCGGCGGCCAGCAGGGCGATGGCGCGGGCATCGTCGTGCTCACCCAGGAGGGCGAAGGCGCGGGCGAAGAGCAGATCGCCGACCGCGGTCGCGCGTGAGCGGCCCGAGGCTCGCGGCGATCGTCGGCAGGCCGCGCCGCAGCGGCGCATCGTCGAGGACGTCATCGTGGACCAGGGTCGCCATGTGAACCAGCTCGATCGCGGCGGCCGCCCGCGCGGCTCCCTCGCCACCGCCGGAACCGGCGCAGAGCAGGACGAGCAGCGGCCGCAGGCGCTTGCCGCCCGCCGCCAGCGTTGTCGCAACGTCGGTGCCGAGCAACTCGCCGTAACCGGCGGCCTGTTCGCGCAGCAGGTCCTCGACCTCTCCCAGCCTGGCCGGCAGCCAGCGACTGGAGGCGTCGAGCACTGCCGTGACCGGGGGCGGTACCGCGCTGGGCCGGGTCACCCGGCGATGCCGCTGTGGATCGTGACGATCCCACCGGCGAGGACCGTGTAGCGAATCTGGCCCAACCCGGCTGCATCCATCTTCTCCGCCAGGCCACGTGGGGCGGGGAACGTGTTGAGCGACTCGGTCAGGTACGCGTAGGCTTCAGGATCGTCGGAGAGGCGGCCGAGAACCGGCGCGAAACGGTCGAACCAAAGCGAGTAGAAGGTCGAAAAGGGCGGCCGGCGGGGCTTGGTGAACTCGAGCACGACCAGCTTGCCCCCCGGGCGAAGCACGCGGTTGAGCTCCTGCAGGCCACGGTCGAGGTCGGCGAAGTTGCGAACACCGAAGCCAACGGTCGCGAGGTCAAAGCGATCGGCGTCGTAGGGAAGGTTGAGCGCGTCGGCCCACTCGAAACGAACGGCACCGGCGCCGCGGGCCGCTGCCTTGTCCCTGGCCAGGTCGAGCATCGGCTCGGAGAAATCGCAGCCGACGACGTGGCCGTTCGGAGCAACGCGGCCCGCCAGCTCGAAGGCGAAGTCGCCGGTGCCGCAGCAGACGTCGAGAACTGAGTCGCCGGGAGCAGGTGCGGCGATGTCCGCGGCGCGCTCGCGCCAGCGGTGATGAAGCCCTGCGCTCATCAGTGAGTTGAGCAGGTCGTAGCGCCCCGCGACGCGGTCGAACATGCGGTTGACCTGCTCCGCGAACTGGGCCGAGTCCCGGGACGGCTTAGTCGAGCGAGGAGAGGAAATCGGCGAGCTCGTTGAGCTTCTTCGGCGGCAGGTCACGGAAGGAGGGCATGATGCCCGGCCCGATCTCCACCGAGCGGATGATCGCGGCGCGCGGAATGCGCTGCGCGATGTGGGTCAGTTCCGGCCCGGGGCCGTTGTTGCCGTTCTCACCGAGCTTGTGGCAGGCGAGGCAGCCGGAGCCGGCAACGACCTCCTTACCGGCTTCGTATTGGGGCGCAACCTTCATGTCGATCTCGGTCGGCGAACCCCCGGTCGCACCAAGGAAGGTGAGGTAGGCCATCGCGATGATCGTCAGGATCCCGGCCGTGGTCGCGATCGGGCGGCGGATCGGGTTGCGCTCCGGGCCGCGATCGTAGAAGGGCAGGAGGAGGAGCAAGACCATGCAGATGGTCGGGATGCCGATCGTCGCGATCGGGACCAGCTCGGGCGGCTTGATCACGCGCAGGAGCTCGAAGAGGAAGAAGAAGTACCACTCCGGACGCGGCACGTAGGTGGTCGTGGTCGGATCGGCCTTCGGCCCCTGCTCGGCACCGAGCACGACCGACATCAGGATGATCACGCCGACGACGGCGAGCATCATCGCCGAGTCCTTCAAAACCGCGTAGGGGAAGAAGGGCTTGCCCTTCTTCTTCAGCAGCTCGTACTCCTCGAGGTATGCCTGCTTATCGGCTGGCTTCATGCGCTTGCCGACGCTCCATTCCCCGGTGAGGCTCCGTTGCCCTCAACGCCGGCGTCGAGCTGGGAGACCGGTGCGGCGACTTTGGGCTTTTCGGCTTTCAGCCACGGCGGCGCCGTGGTGCCGAGCTTGACGACCAGGTACATGTGGGCGCCGATCATGGCGATGATCGCGCCGGGCACGAGCAGCATGTGGATCGCGTAGAAGCGCGAGAGCGTGGTCGCGCCGAGCTCAGGCCCGGCCCGCAGGAAGTCACTCAGGTAGGGACCGACGATCGGCCCGGTGCCGTTGATGTTGATGCCGACGACCGAGGCCCAGAAGGAGCGCTGGTCGAAGGGCAGCAGGTAGCCGGTGAAGGCCATCGTCATCGTCAGGATCAGCAGCACGACGCCGATCACCCAGTTGAGCTCGCGCGGGTACTTGTAGGCGCCGAAGAAGAAGGTGCGGCCCATGTGCAGGAAGACCAGGATCACCATCACGCTCGAGCCCCACTTGTGCATGCCGTGGACGAGCTGGCCGAGGAAGACGTCGTTGTTGATGTGGGCGATCGAGGCGTAGGCCTGGGTGGTCGACGGCGTGTAGAACATCGCCAGGAAGACGCCGGTGATCGCCTGCGAGATGAAGGCGATCAGGGTGGCCGAGCCGAGCGTGTAGAACCAGTTGGTCCCCTTCGGCACCTTGCGGTAGAGCATCCCGGTGAGGAAGCCGGTGGCGGCGGTGCGCTGGTCGACCCAGGCGAGCACGTCGGCGGGGGCGTCCTTGGCGCGGTCGCCGAGGCGCTGCGCGTCGGAGGGACGCTCCGGCGGGGCCGTCTTGAGATCGGCCGGGGCCGGGCCCTTGGTGCCATTGCTCGCGCCGGGCTTTGCCGGTTTGCGCAGCGGGGCGGGGATCAGGGAGTCGAGGTTCATCGTCGCCTATAGCCGATCAAGGGGGTGGGAAGGTGGACGGACGGGGCGGATACAGATATTCCCAGACTCCACCGGTGAACTCGCCGGGGTCGCGGGCGCGGACCGGCTCCAGCTGCGAGGTGACGCTGTAGCGCGGTCCGACCTCGACCTGGCCATTGCGGACCCGCGTTTGGAAGCGGTCGAGCGGGCGCACCGGCGGGCCGCCGATCCGCTTGCCCTGGAAGTCGTAGACGCCGCCGTGACAGGGGCAGATGAAGTTGCCGGCAGCCTCGACGAAGCGCACCGGGCAGCCGAGGTGGGCGCAGCGGTTTGAGACGGCGACGAACTCGCCCGGTTTTTCTTCGAGCTGCTTCGAGCTTCTGGCGCACGTAGGCGGTGGTCTTGCCGGCGTCGCCGATCGACTCGGTTTCGGTGAAGACGACCTGGCGGTAGGTGTCTTCGACGAAGTCGCTGGTCGGACCGACCGCCTCCCAGCGCTCCTTGCCGCGGTGGAAGATCGGCGCCACGGCGAAGCCGACAGCAGGCAGCACGATCGCGGCACCGGCGAGGCCGCCGATGCCCTGTACCGCAACGGTAAAGGCCTTGCGGCGAGTCATCGACTCGCCCTCGAAGTAGCCAGGCGGCTCGGGCGCTGGGCGCTCCGGCCGACCGCTTGCCTCGGCCCCGTTCTGCTTGTCCGATTCGTCGCTCAACAGCTCAACCTCAGGAGAAAGGAGTCTATTGACTCACGCCGTCGCGGGGTGGCCATGGTCCCCGCCGCCAACCGCGAGGGCTGCCGAGCGCCACTGCCCGGCCACCTCGTCGAGGCGCTCTTCGGCGTGCAGCTGGGCACAGCGGCCGATCAGATCGCCCAGCACAGCGACCGCCCCGGTGTCGCCAAGGGCGGCGAGGCGGTCGATGCCGAGCGCGTAGAGATAGTCGCCGGCGAGCAGGGCGAGATCGTCGTCGTGACCGGCGAGCAGGCGCGGGGTGCCGTAGTGCAGGAGGTAGCCCTCGCGCACGGCCTCGACCACGAGCGCGTACTCGCCCGGCACGGCCGCCGCGCGCGGGCCGAGTGCGGCGAGCAGGCCGAAGACCGGGCGCTCTTCCGAGTCGGTCACGTGGGCGGAGAGCGGTGACTCGGCCTCGCGCAAGCGAGCGGCGAGCAAGCTGAGCGCCTGGTTGGGGTCCGAGCGCGGAGCGGCCTCGTCGCTCACAGGGCCTCCTCGAGCGAGGCCGCGGCGGCTTCGAGCGTGCGGTCGATCGTTGCCTCGTCGTGGGCGAGCGAGACGAACCAGGCCTCGAACTGCGAGGGGGCCGGGTAGACGCCGCGGGCCAGCATCGCCCGGCAGAAGCGGGCGTGGGCGTCGAGGTCGCAGGCCGCTGCGCCGGCGAAGTCGATGACCGGGTCGGGACTGAAGAAGAGGGTCAGCAGGCCGGGCGCGGCGGCCAGCTGCAGCGGCCGGTCCTTGGCCAGGCCGGCGAGGCCGGCGCGGAGGCGCTCGGTCAGCTCGGCGAGTCGCTCGTAGGCGGCGGCGTCGAGCTGGCGCAGGGTGGCGAGGCCGGCAGCAGTTGCCAGCGGGTTGCCCGAGAGAGTGCCGGCTTGGTAGACGTCGCCCGCCGGCGCGATCCGCTCGATCAGCTCGCGCGGTCCGGCGAAGGCGGCTGCGGGCAGGCCGCCGCCGAGGATCTTGCCGAGCACGGTCAGGTCGGGTTCGATCCCGTAGAGCTGCTGGGCGCCACCGCTGGCGACGCGGAAGCCGGTGATCACCTCGTCGAAGATCAGCAGCGCTCCGCTGGCGCGGGTGGCCGCGGCGGCGTGCTCGAGGAATCCATCGAGCGGCGGGACGACGCCCATGTTGGCGGCGATCGGCTCGAGGATCACGGCCGCGACGGGGTGCTCGGCGAGCGCGCGGTCAAGAGCAGCCTGGTCATTCCAGGGCACGACCACCGTGCCGGCGGTCTGCGCCCTGGTGACCCCCGGCGTCGCCGGCAGTGCCAGGGTCGCGATCCCGGAGCCGGCCTCGGCGAGCAGGCCGTCGGAGTGGCCGTGGTAGGCGCCGGCGAACTTGACCACGACCTCGCGGCCGGTGGCGGCGCGGGCGAGGCGGATCGCGCTCATCGCCGCCTCGGTGCCGGAGCTGGTCATGCGGATCATCTCGGCCGAGGGCACCCGGGCGACCACCTCCTCGGCCAGCTCGACCTCGGCTTCGGTAGCGGCGCCGAAGCTGGTGCCACCGACCGCGGCGCTCTCGACCGCCGCCAGCACGGCGGGGTGCGCGTGCCCGAGGATCAGCGGGCCCCAGGAGCCGACCCAGTCGAGATAGCGGTTGCCGTCAACGTCGATCAGCTCGCAACCCTCGCCGCGCTCGATGAAGATCGGCTCGCGCTCGATCTGGCGCATCGCCCGCACCGGCGAGTTGACCCCGCCGGGCAGGACCTTCAGCGCGCGGCGGTAGAGCTCCGCCGAGCGCTCGTCGCTAGGAATGCTCTTCCTCCCAGCGCCGGTAGTCGTCGGTGAAGTAGTGCAGGCGGATCTTCTTGTACTCGGTCGAGGAGTAGAGCGTGGCGCGGTCGTCGGGACCCATGCCGCAGTCCTCGGCGATCGAGTCGAGCACCGCGTCGCACTCCTCCTTGGAGCGGCCGTGGGCCATCGTGAAGACGCTGTAGGGCCAATCTTCATAAGTGGGGCGCTGGTAGCAGTGGGAGATGCCGCGGAAGGAGGCCATGCGGGCACCGGTGGTCATGATCTCCGGCTCGGGCACCTTCCAGACGCCCATGCCGTTGGCCGAGAAGCCGGCGCGGCGGTGGAAGAGGATCGCGGCGACGCGACGCAGCAGCTTGCGCTCGACCATGCCGCCGAGGTGGGTGAGCAGCCCCTCGGTCGTCATCCCCACCTCTGCCGCGGCGGCATCGTAGGGGCGCTCGACCGCCTCCATCGGTCCCTGCAGGGCGCGGATCACGGCGATGTCGCGCTCGTCATAGGGCTGCGCCTCGAGCTCGCGCGGCGGCGAGGCGTCGACCGCGGCGGCGGCCAGGGCGTCGGTGCCCTTCTCCATCTCCAGGTTCATGTTGATCTTGAACAGGGTCAGGGTGGGCAGCTCGCGCATCGACTCGGCGCCGGTCTCGCCCATCAGCGCCGCCAGCGTGCCGGCAAGCCCGAGCTTCGGAGTCGGGCGGGGTGGCGATCGTGAACCAGAGGTTGAAGTCGTGGGTGCGCAGGTAGTTGTGGGAGACGCCCGGGTGGGAGTTGACGATCTGGGCCGCCCGCTGTGGGTGCTCGCTGTCGACCTTGGCCGCGACCAGCATCGAGTCGTAGCCGAGCGCGCGGGTGTCGAAGATCGGGGTGATCTCGCGGATGATCCGCTCGTCCAGCAGGCGCTTGGTCCGGGTCAGCACGTCGTCGAGCTCGAGCTCCGCCTCGGAGGCGACGAGGGCGAAGGGCTCGGGGTCGAGCGGGAAGCTCGACTGCAGCAGGTTCATCAGCCGCTTGTCGGTCTCGTCGAGCGGGATCGCGGCGCCGTCCTTGCGCGAGCGCGCCTTCGATTGCGGAACCTTCACTGAAGCCACGCGGCGGCCTCCTTGGCGTAGTAGGTGACGATCGCGTCGGCACCGGCGCGGCGGATCGAGGTCAGCGTCTCGAGCACGGCCGCGCGCTCGTCGATCCAGCCCTGCTCGGCGGCGGCCTTCAGCATCGAGTACTCGCCGGAGACGTGGTAGGCGGCGATTGGGGCTGCGGTCGCGTCCTTGATCTGGCGCACAACGTCGAGATAAGGGGTGGCGGGCTTGACCATCAGCATGTCGGCGCCCTCCTCCAGATCCAGCTCGGCCTCGCGCACGGCTTCGGCGGCGTTGGCGGGATCCATCTGGTAGCCGCGGCGGTCGCCGAACTCGGGGGTCGACTCGGCCGCATCGCGGAAGGGTCCGTAGAAGGCGGAGGCGTACTTGGCGCTGTAGGCGATGATCGGCACGCCGGCGTGGCCCTCTTCGTCGAGCTGGTGGCGGATCGTGCCGATCCGCCCGTCCATCATGTCGCTGGGCGCGACCGCGTCGGCGCCGGCCTCGGCGTGGGAGATCGCGACTTTGGCCAACAGCTCGACCGTAATGTCGTTGTCGACCTCGCCGTCGCGGACGAAGCCGCAGTGGCCGTGCGAGGTGTACTCGCAGAGGCAGACGTCGGTGATCACGGTCAGGTCGGGGTGAGCCTCCTTGAGGGCGCGGACCGCCATCTGGACGACGCCCTCGTCGTCATAAGCGCCCGAGCCCGACTCGTCCTTGGCCGCAGGGACGCCGAAGAGGAGGACGGAGCCGATGCCGGCGGTGGCGATCTCGGTTGCCTCGGCTACCAGCTCGGAGATCGAGAAGCGCTCGATGCCGGGCATCGAGTCGACGTCTTCGCGGACGTTCTCGCCGGCTACGACGAAGAGGGGTTGGATCAGGTTGCGCGGGGATAGCTCGGTCTCGCGAACCAATCCGCGCAAAGACTCCGTGCGCCGAAGGCGACGCATGCGTGTGGCGGGGAACGGCACTGCGAGCGAGTTTAAGGGAGGGAGAGAGGTGGCCCTATCCCAGACGCCCGGCTGCGCCGGTCTGAGTGTCTGGGATAGGGCCACCTCTCTCCCGTCCTCAAGCGCGGTCTAACAATCCGATTCCTGGCTACGGATAGCTTTCGGCAGCATGGGTGCGGGGACGGGAACCGGGACAGCCGTAATCGAGGCGCGCAAGCTGGTCAAGCGCTTCGGCGAGCGGGAAGCCCTGCGGGGCATTGAGTTCGAAGCCTCGGCCGGGGAGCTTGTGGCTGTCATCGGGCCGAACGGCGCAGGCAAGACCACTCTCCTCTCAATCCTGGCTGGCATCTCCAAGCCGGACGGCGGGGAGGTTCACGTTCCCGAGGGGGAGGTGGGTTGGGTGCCTCAGCAAGCCGCCCTATATAGACGGCTGACGGTTGAGGAGAACCTGATGCTGTTCGCGCGGCTCGAGAAGCACCCTGATCCGAAAGCTTCCGTCGAAGAGATGCTGGAGCTGACCGGACTCCGTGAGCGGCGGGGGGAGATCGTCGCTCGGTTGTCGGGGGGGAATCAGCAGCGGATCAATATTGCGATTGGGCTGTTGGCGCGGCCATCGGTGTTGTTGCTCGACGAGCCGAGCGTGGGATTGGATCCGCGGCAGCGGGCGCGACTGTGGGAGTTCGTCGTGACGCTGGCGGCTGAGCGCGGGACGACGGTGATCTTCTCCACCCACGACATCCAGGAGGCCGAGCGCTACGGCAAACGGCTGCTGGTGCTCGCCGACGGCGAGGCGCTCTTCGATGGCTCGACCGAGGGACTGCGAGCGGCCGTGCGCGAGGAGGCGGCCGAGGCCGCCAGCCAGGACTTCGAGACCGCCTTCGTCGCCTTCCTCCACCACCGGGGCCACTGATGCGCTGGCTGCTGCTCAAGGACCTGCAGATCCTCCGCCGCTCTCCCCTGCAGGCGTTCCTGCTGGTCGCCTACCCGGTCTTGATCGCGGTCCTCGTCGGCTTCGCGATCTCACGCTCGCCGGAGAAGCCGCGGGTCGCCTTCCTCAACGAAGTGCCGAGCAACTCACGGGTCAGCGTCGGCACCAAGGAGCTGCCGAAAATCGGCGTCAGCGACCAGATCTGCAAGCGGGTCGAGTGCGTCCACGTCAAGAGCCGCGCCGAGGCTGCCGACGAGGTCCGCTCCGGCGACGTGCTGGCGGCGCTGATCCTGCCCGCCGACCTGGTTGACCGGATCAACTCGCTCTCCACACCGAGCCCGCAGACGCCGGAAGTCGAGGTGATCGTCAACGAGGAGGACCCGGTCAAGGCACGCCTCGTCAACGACCGGATCAACTCGCTGCTGGCCCAGGCCAATCTGGTGATCGCGCGGCAGATCGCCGCCGAAGGGGGGAAATTCCTCGGCCTCGTCCTCGACGGTGGCCAGTTCAGCGTGCTCGGCCAGACGATCCAGATCCTCGGCCTGGCCAACAGCGCCAAGATCCTCGAAGCGATACGGCCGGCGTTGCCACCGGACCTACGGGACTCGGTCGACCAGGTGATCCAGTTCACCACGCTGGCTCGCGAAAACCTCGGTACCGCCGGGCCGCTGCTCTCCCGGCTGGCGCAGCCGATCGCGGTCGACAAGCAGGTGGTCAACACCTCGACCCCGCCGCTGGAAGTCTTCGCGATCGCGGTCGCCGCCACCTTCACCCTGGCCTTCGTCACGGTCCTGCTGGTCGCCGGCTCGCTGGCCCTGGAGCGGGAGGAGAACGCCTTCCCGCGACTGACCCGGGGCTTGGTCTCGCGCTCGGCCCTGCTGACCGAGAAGGTCGCGCTCGGCGTCGCGGTCGGCCTGGTGGTGACGCTGCTGATGCTGGCGGGGCTGGCCATCTTCGTGCCCCTGCACTGGGGCCGCATCGGCCTCTGGTTGCTGGCGATCGTCGCCGGCGGCGCGGCGTTGGGGACCGCCGGCGCTGCCCTTGGGGCGGCGGCGCGGGAGGTGCGGGCGGTCTCGCTGCTCGCCTTCATGGTCACCCTGCCGGTCGCCTTCCTCTCGCTGATCCCTTCCGGCACGGTCGGGCCCGGCCTCTACAACGTGATCAAGGTGATCGCGGCGGTCTTCCCCTTCAAGCCGGCCTTGCAGGCAATGACGGCGGCACTGGACCCTGGTGGTCCGAGCATCGGCGGCGCCCTGCTTCACCTCGGCATCCTGATCCTCGCCTACGGCCTCCTGGCCCGCTTCGCCTTGCGCCGCTTCAGCGCAGTCTGAGCGCTACCGAGTAGCGAGGGGGCGGCGGGGGAGCTGCGCCGAGCGCGACTGGGACAGGTTGGGATCGGTGACGTTGGCGAGGACGAAGGACTCGAGGTCGGTGTCGGGGCAGAGCGAGGACCTGACCAACTCCATCGCCTCGGGCTCGGCGATCGCGGCAAGTGTCCTGCCGCTCGCGGCGACGGCCGCGAGGGCGAGCTCGGAGCCGTCGACGAGCAGGCAGCCGTGGCGGCTGATGTAGGCCGAGACCTCGCTCAGCTCTTCATCACCTTCGAGCCGGCACTCGATGTCCTCCAGCAGCTCCGCTTCGTAGTTGGGCTCGGTCGCCGAGATGACGCCGATCTGGGCGCTGGTCATGTAGATGACGTGGACCCGGACCTCGGTCCCCAGGCTGCGCTGCAGCGTCGCGGGGATCGCCCCGTAGGGAGAGATGTGGGCGGAATAGACGACGTCGAAATCGCGCAGCCGGGCGGGGACGACGAGCACCGGCTGGTCGCTGAGGGCGAGCTTGCGCGAGAGGACTTTGGGCGCGGCGTTCGAGCCATAAGCCAGCACCGGGGTGCGGGCCTCGCGGTCGATCTCGATCTCGGCCGGGTCGAGAGTCTGGTGGCCGAGCTGGACGAAGGGCCCGGGCGGAGCGCCGTAGGGATAGCCCAGGGCGCGCTCGACCACGTCGTTTCGCTCGTTCACCCTGCACACCCTTTCGCAATTGCGCGGATAGGGTCAAGAGCATGAAGGTCCTCTTCATCGGCGATGTGGTCGGCGGGCCGGGCCGGCGGGGTCTCGCCGCCGCGATGCCGGACCTGCGCGAGCGCTTCGCGCCGGAGATGGTGATCGTCAACGGCGAGAACTCGGCCGGGGGCATGGGCATCACCGAGAAGACGGCCAACGCCCTCTTCGACGCCGGTGCCGACGTGATCACGACCGGCAACCACGTCTACCGCCACCGCGAGGTCTACGGCTACCTCAACCGCAGCGATCGGCTGATCCGGCCGGCCAACTACCCCTACGCCAACCCCGGCCGCGGCTACACGGTGGTCGAGATCGGCGGGCGGCGATGCGGCGTGATCAACCTCAGCGGCGCGATCGGCCTGCGGGTTGCGCGCTCGCCCTTTCATGAGGCCGACAACATTCTCGAGAAGATCGAGGCCGATTTCGTCATCGTCGACTTCCACGCCGAGGTGACCAGCGAGAAGGTCGCGATGGGCTGGCACCTCGACGGGCGGGTGGCGGGCGTGCTCGGCACCCACACACACGTGCCCACCGCCGATGCGCGGGTGCTGCCGCAGGGCACCGCCTTCATCTCTGACGTCGGCATGACCGGCTCGCGGACCAGCGTGCTCGGGGTCAAACCGGAGCTGATCCTCGAGTCGCTGATCACTCAGATGCCGGTTAAGTTTGAGACGGCTGAGGAGGACGTTTGGGTGATGGGGGCGGTGGTCGATGTCAATGACAAAGGGCTCGCTGACTCGATCACACCGGTGATGGTTCCTGCGCCCAACCTTTAGGTCGGGGTCGCAGTCAGGTCCCCCTTTGTCGGACGCGCAGCCTGCGGCTGCACTGAGTGTCCGCCAAAGGGGGACCTGACTGCCATCGCCACCAAGAGGAGGGGGTAGAACCAGACGATGTAGAGGTAGAACCAGTGGTGCATCGTTAGCTGCACGCCGATCAGGAGGGCCGCGCCCAGCGCCGCGACTTGGAAGAGCTGCTTGTCCTTGGGGCGGAAGGCGAAGAGCAGGGAGAGGGCGGCGACTCCTATGAGGATGGCCACGCGCAGGGGCTCGAGGCTGGGGACCTGACCCCAGATGCTGAACGGTGAAGAGCGGCCGGCCTGGTAGGCGATGGTGCGCTCGTAGACGGTGTGGAGGCCGGGGTCGATTGCGGGCCAGAGCATTACGGCGGCCGCCGTTGCGGCGAAGGCCAGGACGAAGCGCCGGCGTTTCTCGCCGTAGGTGAGCAGCATTGGGGCCAGGACCGCCGGGGCAAACTTGGCGAAGGTGGCCAGGGCTGCCATCACCCCCCGGGCTGCTGGCTTGGCGAGGACGAGCAGCGTGGCGACGAGGAGCATCGCCACCAACGAGTCGTTCGAGTTGGAGAGCAGGGTGAAGGCGGTGTACGGGTAGGCGGCCCAGCCGAAGGCGAGGGTCGCGGCGAGCTTGTTGCCGGCGGGTCCGGGACGGATGCGCCGGCCGAGGAAGATCAGCAGGGCGAAGGTGGCGAGGTCGAAGAAGACCGCGGCGCCGTGGGCGGCGGGGAGATCGTTCCAGGTTCCCGACCAGGGCCAGATCCGCTCGAAGGGAACATAGGCCAGGTAGTTGACCGGGCCGTAGGTGTCGCCCTGGGAGACGTCTTCGGGGAAGTTGTCGTAGATCGGTTCGCCGTGGGCGATCCGATCGGCGCCCACCACCCCGGCATAGCCGACGTCGATTGCGCCCGAGTCGGCCATGTTGAGACCAACCCTGAAACCGATCAGGAAAAGGGCGGCGATCAGCAGCCACGCCGCCGGCCAGCGCGGCCGGATCCCCTCTCCCCCACCCCGCATCCCGATCCACAGCGCGCGGGCGAACAGGTAGGTGAGCGGGATGTACTGAAGTGGCACTGAGACGCCGACCTCAGCCCGGTTGAAGAAGAAGTTGGAGACCCCGAAGCCGAGCAGGACGAGGAGGTCGAGGTTGGCGACCCGCCGTAGACGACGCCAGTCGAGCAGGCCGAGCAGGAAGATCGCGCAGAGCGGCAGGAAGACGTAGGGGGCGTTGAGCTTGTGGCCAAAAGCGCCCGAGTAGCCGCGGGCCATTTTCCAGGCGACCTGGTAGCCGGTCCAGGACTCGCGCACGAGGCCGGTCTGGGGGTCGACGATGACCAGCGCGACCTCTTTGTCGCCGGCGAAGTAGCCGACCTCCCAGTTGCCGTCGACCTTGTTGACCGCGTGGGTAAGGGTCCCGTTGGCCCGTGTCTCCTTGGCGACATTGGGATCGTGGCTGGCGATCCGAGCCGCTTCGGCAGCGGCGGCTTCAGCGGTCGCCGCGGCGGCTGGCGCAGGTAGGCAAAACAGAGCGGCGGCGAGTGCGGCCGCCAGCCACCTCATAGCCCGAAGTGGTCGAGCACCGCCGGCGCCACGTCGCTGAGGGTCCACTGCTCGCGCTCTTCCGCCGCTTCGGGACCGCAGCCGACGAAGAGCAGCGGGCCGAGCGAGTCGCCGGCATGCAGCGAGCCGTGACTGCCACCGCCGGCGTGGGTGACCCCGCCCCAATCGACGGCCTCGAAGCCCGGCTGCAACGAGAGCAGGAAGTCGCCGGCGTGGGGAGCGCTGAGCGCTGACCAGACCCGGGCGAGCGGATCGGGGTAGGTCTCGCTGCGCAGCCGGCCGTCCTCGATCGTCGCCGCGAGTGCCGCGAGGTCGCCCTCGACTTGCCAGTTGGCCCCGCGCAGATCGGCGACCGGGCCTCCGGGCCGAAGGCTGAGCCTGGCCTCGCCCCTTTCGACCACGGCGCGGCAGCCGTCTCGCGGTGCTCCCGGCTCGGTCCTCACCAGTGGCTGGCCGTCCGCCCCCTCGAGGCGGCAAACGAGGTCGACCCCCTCGATAACAGTGAGGGCCTGGCGCAGCGCCTCGGGATCGGCGCGCTCGCCCGCGCCCGGCAGCAGGTAGACGTAGGCCGCGCGGCCGGTTGGGCTGACCGCGATCTGAGCCGACTCCGGCTCGGGCTCGGAGGGCTGCAGCACCGTCCACTCGCGACTCAGCAGCTCGGCGAGCGGCAGGCCGCGGTGCACGGGGGTCTGGGCGTGATCGGCGAGCAGGATCACGGCGTAGCGGTCGAGGAAAGCGGCGAGGCCGCCGGCCGCCTCGACCAGTTTGCCGAAGCAGTGGTCGGCCTTGGCGATCGACTCGCCGCTCGCCTCCGGGCCGTAGCGGTGCGAGTAGTTGTCGTTGTCGGCCAGGGAGAAGAGCAGGAAGTCGAAGCTGTCGGACTTGACCAGCTCGGCCGAGCAACAGGCCGAGTAGCCATCGCGGTTGCCGGGGATCGAGGTCGACTTGCAGGGAACCTCGCGGCTGGCGTAGAGGTCGCCGTAGAAGAGCCCGCCGGCCCCCAGGTGTGGTGGCGGAACTTGAGTCGGGTCGCGTCGACCGCGCGGCGCAGCAGGCCCTCGAGCGAGACCTGGTGGCGGTGGCGACCGCGGTAGATCAGGAAGGGCGTGCAGGCGGTGCGCAGGCCGGCGTCGTCGAGCTGCTCGAAGAGGGTCTCGGCGGCTGGGTTGAGGTGGGCGAGGTTCATGTTGTAAACGAGGTCGTAGAGGGAACGGAAGACGCCGAAGGCACGGGTGGCCTCCAGCGAGGAGCCGTACTCGACATAGCGCCGCTCGAGCCGGTGGTACCAGTTCATGCCGCTGATCCAGTGGCCGTCGGCGGCGCGTCCGGTGACCATCTCGGCGCTGGCGACTGGCGTTACCGAGGGGAAGCTGGAGACGCAGTCGGGTACGAGCACGCCGCGCTCGAGCAGGGCGCCGAAGGTGGGGGCGCGACCCTCGGCAACGGTGCGTTCCAGCATGTCCGTGCGCAGCGAGTCGACGTAGGTGAGGATCAGCTTCTTGGCGGGCACTAGCGCATCATCCTCGACCGCGACCGGCGGCTCAGAAGCAATCCCGGTAGGGGTTCCACTTAACTTTTTCGGTGGAGCGTTGCTGGGCTGGCGCCGCTAGCTCACGACGAAAAAGTGCAAGACGTTTCACCCCTACCGGGATTGCTTCTAGCGGAGGACGCGGAGGCCGGCGTGTTTGCGCTGTGCGCGCCGGCGTCTCGAGATTCCGAGCCAGACGAGCGCCGCAACCACTACGAGGATGGCCGGGGAGATCAGGATCGCGAGCGCGACGACGATCAGGGCTGCAAGCGAGACGAGGAAACCGAGGGCCCCGGCACCACTGCCCTCGCGGCGGCCCGCCGAGCTGACCACGTCACTGACGATCAGGCAGGCGAAGACGGCGCCGGCGAGGCAGAAGAAGGCGCCCGCCAACGAGCTGATGTTCGCGGTCCCCGCCAGCAGGAAACCGACGACGATCGCGATCACACCGGCGAGCATCGTCATCCGGCCACGGGCGGAGCCGTGCGTACCGGTGGTGCCGGCGAGCATCCCGATAGCGATGCCGATGCCGAGCCTCGAGGCAGATGCCGGAGAAAGATCCCACGCCGAAAACCTAACTCCCCGGGCGGGGCGACGCGGATTCGCCACACTATCCCCCATGTCCGAGCCACCCCACCGGCGCCGCGCGCACGCCAGCAGCAGCGATCTGGAGCGCTACGCGGGCCTCTTTGCCGAGCGCACGCGGGTGATGCGCTCCTCAGCGATGCGCGACCTGATGGCGGTGACGGCGCGGCCCGAGGTGATCTCCCTCGCCGGCGGGTTGCCCGACACCTCGACCTTTCCGCCCCAGACCTTCGCCGCCCAGATGACTCGCATCGCCCAGGAGTCGGCCGCGGAGGCGCTGCAGTACGGCCCGACCGAGGGCTTCAGCGAGACCGTCGACTGCATCGTCGAAGTGATGGGTGCCGAGGGGATGCTGCCCGACCCCGACGACGTGATCGTCACCACCGGTGGCCAGCAGGCGATCGACCTGATCTGCAAGACGTTGGTCGATCCCGGCGACGTGGTGATCTGCGAGGCGCCCACCTACCCCGGCGCGATCCCGGTCTTCTGCAGCTACCAGGCGGAGACGATCCAGATCGAGTGCGACGGCGAGGGGATGCGGATCGCCGAACTCGAGGACACCCTGGAGCGGCTCGAAGTCGAAGGGCGGCGGCCCAAGTTCATCTACTCGGTGCCGACCTTCCAGAACCCCGCCGGGGTGACGATGTCATTGGAGCGGCGGCGGCGGCTGGTCGAGATCGCCCGCTCGCGCGAACTGCTCGTGGTCGAGGACAACCCCTACGGCTTGCTCCGCTTCGGCGGCGAGGCGCTGCCGCCGCTCTACCAGCTCGACGGCGGCGATTTCGTCATCTACGTCGGCACCTTCTCGAAGATCCTCTCCCCCGGCATCCGCCTCGGCTGGGCGGTGACGCCGCCGCCGGTGATGGAGAAGGTGGTGCTGGGCAAGCAGGCCGCCGACCTCTGCACCTCGACCCTGACCCAGTATTTCGTCCGTGAGTACTTCAGCGACGGTCGCTGGCGCGAGTACATCGCCAGCCTGACCGACCTCTACCGTGACCGCCGCGACGCGATGATCGAGGCTCTGGGCCGCTACTTCCCGCCGCAGGCAAGCTGGACCGAACCCGACGGTGGCCTCTTCATCTGGGCCACCCTTCCCCCTTACATCGACACCAGCGACCTGCTCGCCAAGGCGCTGCGCGACGACGTCGCCTTCGTGCCCGGGCAGGCGGCCTACGTCGATGGTCGCGGGCGCAACTCGATGCGACTCAACTTCTCCGGCAGCGGCGAGGACGAGCTGCGCGAGGGGATCCGCCGGATCGGGCGAGTGGTCGAGGAGCAGGTCGAGCTGTACTCGGCCCTGACCGGCAAAGAACCGGGGCCGGCTGTGGAGCGCAAGGAAGAGGCAGTGGACCCCGAGAACGTTCTTCCCTTCCGAAAGGCCGAGGGCGCGTGAAGGTCGCCGTGCTCAAAGGCGGCCGCTCGCTCGAGCGCGGCGTCTCGCTGCGCTCCGGTGCCCGGGTCGAAGACGCCCTCGAGCGGCTCGGGCACGAGGTGCTGCCGCTGGAGGCCGATGGCGACATGGTCAAGCAGCTGACGGCCGGGCAGCCGGAGATCGCCTTCGTCGCCATGCACGGTCCCGGTGGCGAGGACGGCACCGCGCAGGAGTTGCTCGAAATCCTCGGCATCCCCTTCACCGGGCCCGGCGTCGCTGCCTGCGCTCGCTGCATCGACAAGGTGCTCGCCAAGCACGAGCTGCGCGCGGTCGGCATCCCAACACCGGACTGGTTCGCCTTCAACGAGACCGCCTTTCGCGAGCTCGGGGCCGCCGACGCTTTGGCCGGGCTCGAGGATCGGCTCGGCTTCCCGCTCGTCGTCAAGCCCAGCCGGGGCGGCTCCGCCCTGGGGATCAAATTCGCCGAGAACTGGTTCGACGTTCCCGAGGCCCTGGTCTCGGCCTTCAGCTACGACGACCGCGTCCTGCTCGAGCGCTTCGTCGACGGGCGCGAGCTGGCGGTCAGCGTGCTCGGCGACGAGGCCCTGCCGGTGGTCGAGGCGATTCCCCAGTCCGGCGACGTCTACGACTTCGAGGCCCGCTACGAGATCGGCCGCACCTCCTTCGTCTGTCCCGCCGAGCTCTCGGCGGAGGAGTCCTCGGCGGTGGTCGAGGCCGCTCTCGGCGCCTACCGGGCGCTGGGCTGCTCAGGCTTCTCGCGGGTCGACCTGATCCTCGCCGCCGACGGCCCGCAGGTACTCGAGGTCAACGCGATCCCCGGCCTCACCGACACCAGCCTCCTCCCCCAGGCCGCCGAGGCGGCGGGCATGTCGTTCGAGCAGCTGGTCGAACGGATTCTCAACATCGCCGTAGACGACGACCAGTCAAGTAGGTCGGGGGATGCAGGGAGGCTGACGAGGGGAGCGCACACCGGTGCGTGACCCGAGGAAGCCGACCGAAGACCCCGAGATACGCAGGCTGGGCGTCGTCTACTAGGAGTCTTCGCCTTTGGCGAAATCGTCGGGGGTGACCTCGTCGAGGAACTCTTTGAATTTGTCGACGACCTCCTCGGTGTCCTCGACGTCGTGCTCGAACTCGATCGCCGACTCCTCGATCACGTCCTCGTCGGCGAAGATCGGGGCCGAGACCCGCACGGCGAGAGCGAGAGCATCGGAGGGCCGCGAGTCGATCTCCATCTCAGTGCCGTTGATCGAGACCGTGATCGAGGCGTAGAAGGTGTTGTCGCGCAGCTCCGTCACCGAGACCCGCTCGCATTTGGCGTCGAGCTGCTCAAGCACGTCGGAGAGCAGATCGTGCGTCATCGGCCGCGGCGTCGAGGCGCCCTGCAGCTTCATCAGGATCGCTGCCGCCTCCGGGTGGCCGATCCAGATCGGCAGGAACTTGTTGCTGTCAACCGTCTTCAGCAAGACGATCGGCTGCTTGCCGACCATGTCAAAACTGACGCCGTAGATCTGCATCTGTTGCACGAATGGGCGATCCTGGATTCGAACCAGGGACCTCGTCCTTATCAGAGACGCGCTCTAACCAACTGAGCTAATCGCCCGGAGCCAAGCGAAGGATAGCGGGGGAATCGTGACCGCCTGAGCCCGCCGTTCAGCGCCGGTGGCGCGAGAGGCTGCGGGCCAGGGCAAGCGCCTGGTCAAGATCTTCGAGGCGGATCTCGAGCGCGATCTCCCCCCCTTTGGGACGCAGCTTGACCTCGTGGCCGAGCGCCGACTCGAGCTTGTCGGCCGCGTCGCGCAGGGCCGCGGCCTCCTCTGGGGCCAGGCCTCCTGGAGAGCCGCCCTTTTTCTTTGGCTGGCCAGCCAGCTTAGCCCTGTTCTCGGTCTCGCGGACCGACCAGCCCGCGCTCACCGCGTCGCGGGCGAGGCGACGGCGCACATCGTTGCCATCGGCGGCGAGAAGGGCGCGGCCGTGGCCCTCGCTGAGGTCGCCTGACTCGAGCAGCTCGAGCGCCTCGTCGGGAAGGTCGAGCAGGCGGATCAAGTTTGAGACGGCCGGGCGGCTGCGGCCGACGCGACGGGCCAGGTCCTCCTTGGAGAGGCCGAGCTCGTCGACCAGGGCGGCGCAGGCGCGCGCCTCGTCGACCGGGTTGAGATCCTCGCGAACCATGTTCTCGATCAGCGCCACCTGCAGCCGCTCCGCCAGCTCCTGGTCGCGCACGACGGCCGGCACCTTGGCGAGACCCGCCGCCTGCGCGGCGCGCCAGCGTCGCTCGCCGGCGATCAGCTCGTAGCTGCCGTCGGGCAGGGGGCGGACCAATAGCGGCTGCACCACGCCGTTGGCCTCGATCGAGGAGGCGAGTCCGCTGAGCGACTCGGGGTCGATCTTGGTCCGTGGCTGGTTGGGGTTCGGCTTGATCACCCCGACCGGCAGCTCGCGCAGCTCGCCGGCCTGCTCGGCGCTCGCTTCGGGCAGGATCGCCGCCAAGCCACTGCCGAGGCCGCGCTTGGCCGTGCTAGCCACGCTCGGCAAGCTCCCGGGCGAGGGCGCGGTAGGCGTCGGAGCCGCGCGAGTTCGGCGAGTGGTCGATCACGGGCAGGCCGAAGCTGGGTGCCTCGGCGACCCGGACGCTGCGCGGTATGACCGTGTCGAAGACCATCTCGGGGAAATGCTGGCGCAATTCCCGCTCGACGTCCTGGGCCAAGCGGGTGCGCTCATCGTGCATGGTGACCAAGAGCCCCGACACCTCCAGCGCCGGGTTGAGCTCGCGGCGGATCACCGCCAGGGTGTCGAGGAACTGCACCAAGCCCTCCAGTGCCAGGTACTCGGCCTGGACCGGAACGACCACCCGGTCGGCAGCGGTGAGCGCGTTGACGCTGACCGGCCCGAGCGAGGGAGGGCAGTCGAGCAGCGTGTAGGCGAAGCGCTCGCGCACTGGGCCGAGCCGTTCGCGCAGGCGCGTCTCGGAGCCCTCGATCCGCGGCAGCTCGACCGCAGCGCCGGCGAGGTCGCGATTGGCGGGGACGAGCCAGAGGTTGTCCGGCCCAGCAGGGCGGGCCGCCTCGGCCACCGAGACCTCGCCGATCAAGCAGTCATAGGAGGATGGATGCATGTCGCGCTCACCACCGAGGGCAACCGTCGCGTTGCACTGCGGATCGAGATCGACGAGCAGCGTCTGGGCACCGGTGGCGGCCACGCAGGCGGCGACGTTGACGGCCGTCGTCGTCTTACCGACGCCGCCCTTCTGGTTGGAGATCGCGTAGACGGCGCCCATGCTGCGCAGACTAGTTCGGTCGGGACGCGGGGGCTCTGCACCTCATCCGTAAGGGCGCTTCTTGGCCATTCCAGCTCGCCGGGGGAGGTTCTCCGGGGTCGGGCCGGACTTGCGGATCAGGTGCAGGTGGCGATGCTCGCTGCCGGCAAAAGGACCGACGTGGCGGATCTCCTCGGGGCGCATCGCAAGCAGCTCAGCTGCACTCTCGAGCTGCGCCTCCTCCTCGGGATCGCGCTTGCCCTTCCAGGCGACGAGGACGCCGCCGTCTTCGAGCAGGGGCGAGGCGAGCTCGGCCAGGGTCGAGAGGCGGCCGACCGCGCGGGCGGTAACGGCCGCATAGGCCTCGCACCCCTCACCGGCAGCGAGATCCTCCGAGCGGGCGTTGATGACCCGGGCATTGGCGATGCCGCCGGCCTCGATCGCGCGCTGAATGAAGGCGCACTTGCGCCCCACCGACTCGATCAGATCGAGCTGGGCGTTGGGCAGGGCAACCGCCAGCACAAGCCCCGGAAACCCAGCCCCAGAGCCAACATCCGCGATAGTCGGGGCTTTGGGCAGGGCCTCGAACTCAAGCCCGGAGAGACTGTCCGCGACATGGACCCGCCAGGCACGGTCCGGCTCGGTAACGGAGCTAACCGACGCTCTCTCTGTCTCCAGAAGCTCCAGGACACGCGTGATCGTCGACCGCTGCGCGTCGTCTAGCCAGCGGTCCGGTAGGGGTGAAGCGTCTTGCACTTTTTCGTCACCGACCTCCGGGCGTCAGCCCAACTCCGTTTCAGCGAAAAAGTTAAGCGAAACCCCTACCGGACCGCTGGTTACTCGGAAACCAAGGGGGCGACGACCACGCACCGCCGCGGCTCGTCGCCTTCGCTGTACGTCTCAACGCCGGAGCGCTCCTTGAGGTGCTCGTGCACGACGCGGCGCTCCTGCGCGCTCATCGGGTCCATCTCGACCGATTGATTCTCGTTCAACGCCTGCTCGGCGGCCCGGTCGGCACGGGCCGTCAGGGTCTCCTTGCGACGGTCGCGATACCCGGCAGCGTCGACCACGACCCGCTTGCGCTCGCGCATGCCCCGGAACGCGGCTTGGTAGGCGATCAGCTGCAGTGCGTCGATCGTCTGCCCGCGCTTCCCGATCAGCAGCCCGTAGTCCTCCTCGCCCACAACTGAAGCCGTGATCCGATCGTCGCCCTCGACGATCTCCACCTCACCCTCCAGGTCAAGCTCGTCGAGCACCTCCTCAACGAGCTCCCGAACCCGCTCAGCGGGCTCTTGCGGCCAGTCGTCAGCTCCGGTCACGCGGCGCAGTCTATGCGCGGGAGCGCTCCAGATGAAAGCTTCCGTCTTAACAAGTCTCGCCCGCAACCATCGAAGTAGACGAATCTGAGGCGCAGAGCGGCGGGGAAGGTCCCGTCGGAACCTTCGCGGAGCGGCTCTGCAAAGTGCTTCTCAGCCGCGAAGCGGCACTTCATCGCACCGCCAAGGGCGGTGCATGGGTTCCGACGGGACCTTCCCCGCCGCTCCCTATCGCCGCTTCTTCTTCTTTTTGGGAGGCGGTGGGGGCGGCTTGGCTGCCGCAATCGCCTCTGGCATGGCAGCGACGGGGGCTGGGATTACGCGCTGGATCACGTATTGCTGGCCGATCGTCCAGAAGTTGGTCGTGATCCAGTAGAGCACGAGGCCGGCGGGGAAGTTGATCACGAAGGGGACGAAGATGAAGGGCAGCAGCCCCATCATGATCCGCTGGCTTTTGTCGGCGGTGACCGACATCACCAGCCCCGAAACCAGCTGGGTCCCCACGTAGAGAACGAGCAGGACGATCAGTTCGGCTCCGACCGCTTTCGCCGTCAGGTCGTTGATGAAGAGGAAGGAGGCTTCTGCGCCGCAGTGGCCCGCTTGGCAGCCGATGTCGCTTGGCAGCTCGTGGCGGAGGACGTAGAAGAGGGTGATGAAGACCGGCAGCTGGGCGATCAGGGGAATGCAGGAGGCAAAGGGGTTGACTTTGTTCTCCTGGTAGAAGCGCATCATCTCCTGCTGCATGCGCTGACGATCGTTTTTGTACTTCGCCTGGATCTCTTTGATCTGCGGCTGCAGCGCCTGCAGAGCGCGCATCCCCTTGAGCTGGCGGTAAGTGAGCGGGATCAGCAGCGCCCTGGTGCAGACCGTGAGGGCGATGATCGACATCCCCCAGCTCAGGCCGGCGCTGTCGTGGAAGAACTGGAGAACGCCGTTGGCGATGTTGATCAGCGGCTGGAGGATGTTTGCTGCCGGGATCACGTGTGCGCCTCACCGTGGTGAACAGCCGGATCGACGGGACCCACTTTGAGTGTGAACCGGTCTGGCACGGGGTCAAAGCCGCCGTGACTAAAGGGGTTGCAGCGCAGCAGGCGCCAGACCGCAAGCAAGGTTCCGCGGATGACTCCGAAACGGCCGATTGACTCGGCGGCGTAACTCGAGCAACTCGGCTCGTACCGGCAGCGGCGCGGGAAAGCGGGAGAGATCCGGCGCTGGTAGACGCGGATCGTGGCCAGAAGGGCCCGTTTCACGTGGAACGCTTCTTCCCAGCGGAGCCCGCGAGGGCCTCCTCGATGCTGGCGCGAACCCCGGAGGAACCTTCCCGCTCGATCAGATCGCCGATCTCCGGTCGGGCGACCAGAACGAAGTCGTGCTGCGGCGGAAGCCGATCGGACAGGCCCCAAAAGGTCTCGCGCATCACCCGCTTGACCCGGTTGCGGTCGACCGCGCCACCAACCTTGCGGCTGACCGAAACGCCGAGCCTCACCTCGCCCTCCTCTTCCTCGCCCTTGCGAGGAAAGCTGTAGAGAACGAGGTAGCGGGTTGCATGTGAGGATCCGTCGCGGTAGACGCGGTCAAACTCGCCGCTGCGTGAAAGGCGGCGCCGTTTCCCCGCCATCTAGGGAGTGAGGCGCTTCCGGCCTTTTGCGCGGCGGCGCTTGAGGATCGCCCGACCCCCACGCGTGCTCATACGCGCCCGGAATCCGTGCGTCTTGGCCCGCTTCCGCTTCTTCGGCTGATAAGTCCGCTTCATCGGGCGTCGCAGTATACGGACGCGCCGCCAAGTGAGGGAACTCGTCGCCAAAATGATTTCAGCGGCATTTGCGGAGGGACCGATTTCGGCTCACCGAGGCGTCGCTATGGTCGGCCGCCGGTGCAAGATGACGCGGCGCGACAAGACCTCGACTCCCTCTGGAATGACGTGCAAGCCCGCTTGCGGGCCTCCGTCCCGGCCTCGACCTTCCAGCTCTGGCTGGAACCGCTGAAGGTCGTCGGCAGCCGCTCCGAGACCCTCCTCCTCTCCGCACCCGAGGGCATCCGGGCTTGGACCGAGCGCCGCTACTCGGGCCTGATTCGCGAGGCGTTGAGCGGGGCCGGCTCGCAGCTCAGCAACGTCAGCCTGATCGCCGAAGGCGAAGCTGACCCGACGGCGCAGGCGGTGATGAGTCCCGGCCTCAACGTCAACTACACCTTCGATCGCTTCGTGATCGGGGAGGGGAACCGCGCTGCTCACGCGGCCGCGCTGGCGGTGGCCGAGGCACCATCAGAGGCCTACAACCCACTCTTCCTGCACGGTCCGCCCGGACTCGGCAAGACCCATCTCTTGGTCGCGGTCGCGAACTACCTCGAGGCCTCGGCGCCCGCTCTCAACGTCCGCTACACCACCGCCGAGCGCTTCACCAACGAGTTCGTCACCGCCCTGCGCAGCGCCGGCGCTGAGGAGTTCAAGCGCCGCTACCGGGATCTCGACGTCCTCCTGGTCGACGATGTCCAATTCCTCGAGGGCAAGCGCCACACCGAGGACGAGTTCTTCCACACCTTCAACGCCCTCTATGAAGGCGGCAGTCAGCTCGTGCTCTCGGCCGACCGCATTCCCAGCGAGCTCTCCGAGCCTCGAGACGCGCCTGCGCGACCGTTTCGAGTGGGGGCTGACTATCGCCGTCGAGCCGCCAAACCTGGCCACCCGCCTCACCGTCCTGCGCCGGCTGGTGCGCGAGGCGGGGGTTGACACAGAAGGGGACGTGCTTGGCGAGCTGGCGCGGCGCATCGACCTCAACGTCCGTCAGCTGCACGGCGCCCTGACGCGCCTGATCGCTCACGCCTCGCTGACCGCGAGGCCCCTCAGCCCGGAGTTGGTCGATGCCGTGATCCCCAAGACCTCGCGGGGTTCTGGGCAGACGCCGGTGGAGGAGATTCAGCAGCGTGTCTCCAAAGCGTTCGGCATCTCGAGGGCCGAGCTGGTCGGCTCAACCCGGGCGGCCACCCCGCTCAACGCCCGCCAGGTCGCGATCTACCTGACTCGGGAGCTGACCGACCTCTCGCTGCCTCAGATCGGCCGTCTCTATGGAGGCCGCGATCACTCCACCGTGCTCAACTCAATCCGGCGGGCCGAAGCCCGCTGCGGCGAGGACCCAACCCTGGCCGCACGAGTAGATGAGTTGCGCGCCGCTATCCACAACAGCTCCACAGGCCGCTCCTGACGGCCGACGACACTGTAAGAATCAATGCTTTCCACAGCGCCCTCCACAGCCAGCAAATCGCCGCTCAATGCGGTGCAGAGGGTCTTTTCCTGCTTTTCCACAAGCACTAACCCAACTTAAGAAGGCATCAATCACTTGAAGCTGACAACCAAACGAGACGAGCTTGTCGCAAAGCTCTCAGTTGTCTCCCGTGCTGTATCAACTCGCGCCGCAACCCAGTCTCTCTCCGGGATCCTGCTCAACGCTGAGGCTGACGGGATCACCCTCAGCGCCACCGATCTGGAGATGGGCCTGAAGACGAAGCTCGAGGCGGAGGTTGAGGGCACCGGCTCGGTCCTCCTCCCCGGCCGCCTCCTTGCCGAGGTCTCGCGCTCGCTCGGTGACCCGACGGTTGAGATCGAGCTGCGCGAGTCGGAGCGCGACGTTGAGATCCGCAGCGGCGGCTCGAGCTTCCACCTCCGCGTTCTGCCGAGCGAGGACTTTCCCGCCTTTCCCGAGGAGGAGGGCGAGCCGCTCTCGATCCCGGCCGCAGCTCTCGCCGCGACGGTGGACCTGGTCGCCCGCGCCGCCTCTCGCGACGACATGCGCCCGGTGCTGACCGGAGTCCTGGTCAGCACCAGCGGCTCGGAGATGACGATGGTCGCCACCGATTCCTACCGGCTCGCGGTCAAGCGCACTGAGCTGGAGAGCGCGATCGGCGGCGAGCTCGAGGCCAACATCCCGGCCAAGGCGCTGCGCGAGCTCGGCCGCATCGTTTCCGCGGATGGCGTCGAGACCGTTTCGGTTGCGCTGCAGCGCAACCAGGCCATCTTCAAGGCAGGGGCAATCGTCCTCAACACGAGGCTGATCGAGGGGCAATTCCCCAACTTTCGACAGCTCCTGCCAGAGTCCTACGAGCACGACGTGCGGCTGCCGCGACCGGAGCTGCTCGACGTCACCCGCCGGATCAGCCAGCTGGCGCAACGCAACGCGCCGCTGCGGCTCTCTTTCTCGCCGGGCGAGCTGAAGATCGCCGCCTCGACCCCGGACGTCGGCGACGCGGAGGAGACGATGCCGGCCGCCTTCGAGGGCGAGCCCCTCGAGATTGGCTTCAACCCCGAGTTCCTGCGCGAGGGGATCGAAAGCGTCGAGGGTGACGAGGTGATGCTGCGGCTGATCTCGCCGCTGCGACCGGGGCTCCTGCAGCCGGTTGACAACGAAGACTTCCGCTACCTGGTGATGCCAATCCGCCTCAACGTGTGAGCACGGGCCGGTGCTTGTCACCGTCGTCGAAGCGAGTCCGTCGCGGAGCCTGACCGCGACGCGGATCGAGCTCGGCCAGGGCGTTCTCAGTCTTGTCGGGCCCAACGGCGTCGGTAAGACGAACCTGCTCGAGGCGCTCTACTTCGCCCTCACCGGCCGTTCGTTTCGAACCTCGGATCGTCGTGACCTGATCCCCTTTGGCGGTTCCTTTGCCCGCGCCGAAGCGACGATCCGCGACGCTGACGGAATCGAGCGCCACCTGCTGGCCTCGGTCAGTCGCGCGGAGGGTCGGCGCCACCTGCTCGACGGCAGCCCCGCTGACTCGGCGACGCTGGCCCGCAGCCGCCCGCCGGTCGCGGTCTTCTCGCCGGACCGTCTTTCCCTGATCAAGGGCCCGCCGGCGGAGCGGCGCGCCCACATCGACGGTTTCATCGCCGCCCGCTGGCCCAGTCGCTCGGAGCTGCGGCAGCGCTTCGGCCAGGCACTGGCCCAGCGCAACGCCCTGGTCGCCCGCCTTGCCGCCGGTCACGGCGCGCCGTCTCAGCTCGACACCTGGGACGCGACGCTGGCCGAGTCGGCCGCCGCGCTGATCGCGGCCCGCGCCGAGGCCGTGGCTGAGCTCAGCGCCCCCTTCACCGCCGCCGCGGCCGAGCTCGGGCTGGAGGGCGGGGGGGAGGTCGAGTACGCGCCGCGCGCCGCGCGCTCGGCTGAGGAAATTCGAGTCGGCCTCGGCGATCGCCGCGACGCCGACCTGCGGTTGGGACGAACCTCCTGGGGGCCGCACCTCGACGAGATCAAGTTCAACGCAGCGACCCGCTCTCTGCGCCGCTATGGCTCACAGGGCCAGCAGCGCGCCGCCCTGTTGGCCCTGATCTTCGCCGAGCGCGACGTCTTGCTCGAGGCTCGAAGAGTCGTTCCCCTGTTGCTGCTCGACGACGTGATGAGTCGAGCTCGACCCCCAGCGCCGCGAGCGGTTGGTCGAGCGCTTGGGCAACGCCGGCCAGGCGGTGATCACGGCCGCCGACGAAGACTCCCTGCCCCTGCAGGTACGGGACAGCATCGTGCGGATGCCGCTCGCCGACGAGGAGGCCGCGGCCGCATGAGTCGCCGCCGCGCCCCTCGGCCCGCCACCACCGCGCTGCGCTCCGCGCTCGAGGCCGCGGCGCCGAAGACGGGGCTGGCCTCCCTGCAGTCGGTGTGGGCTGAGCTGGTCGGTGAGCGCATCGCCGCGGTCGCGCGACCCGTTTCCGAACGCGGGGGAGAGGTGACGATCGATTGCTCAGATTCCGTCTGGGCGCAGGAGTTGGATTTGATGCAAGGGCAGCTGCTCGAACGCTTGCGTGAGAGGCTCGGAGAGCGCGCGCCGCAGAGTTTGCGCTTTCGTGTGAGCAATGAGTGAAACTAATTTCAAATACCGCGATTTGCAGGACTTTTATTTGCTCCGAGGGGCCTCTCCGAGGGTCCGAACTGGTATCCTTATGTCAACTTGTGTTTCTGCCCCGGCCCTGGGCGGCAAGAGCCCAAACGGTCGGGGTTTTCTATGAGAGCGGGAAGGGATTAATTGCCTGAGAAGACGAATACGGCCGCGCAGAAAAAAGGCGGCTCAGAGTCCTACGGCGCCAAGGACATCACCGTCCTCGAAGGCCTGGAAGCTGTTCGCAAGCGACCGGGCATGTACATCGGCTCGACCGGGCCGCGCGGCCTCCACCACCTGGTCTACGAGGTTCTCGACAACTCGGTCGACGAGGCGATCGCCGGATTCTGCGACAGCGTTCGCGTGGTCCTGCACCCCGACAACAGCTGCACCGTGGTCGACAACGGCCGCGGCATCCCGGTCGGTGAAATGGAGAAAGAGAAGCGCCCCGCCGCCGAGGTGGTGCTGACGACGCTCCACGCCGGCGGCAAGTTCGGCGGCGAGGGATACAAGGTCTCCGGCGGCCTGCACGGCGTCGGCATCTCGGTCGTCAACGCGCTCTCCGAGAGGCTCCATCTCGAAATCAGCACCGACGGAGCAATCTGGACGCAGGACTACGAGCGGGGCAAGCCGCAGGCGGATCTTCGCCGCGGAGAGAGCACCGATGCGCACGGCACGACGATCACCTTCCTGCCCGACGACGAGATCTTCGACGAGCTCGAGTTCGACTACGCGACCCTGGCCGAGCGGCTGCGCGAGACCGCCTTCCTAACCCGCGGCCTCAAGATCGAGCTGATCGACGAGCGGGCGGCGGGCCAGAAGGACACCTTCCACTACGAGGGCGGCATCGTCGACTTCGTCGCCCACCTCAATGAGAACAAGGACCCGCTGCACCGCAAGACGGTCTTCTTCGAAAGCGAGACCGAGGACGGCCAGGTCGAGGTGGCGATGCAGTGGAACTCCTCCTACCAGGAATCGATCTTCAGCTTCGCCAACAACATCAACACCCACGAGGGCGGCTCCCACCTCTCCGGCTTCCGCTCGGCACTGACTCGCACACTCAACGCCTACGCGCGCAGCAAAGGCCTGCTCAAAGAGAAAGACGAGAACCTCACCGGCGACGACGTGCGCGAGGGGCTGACCGCGGTGATCTCGGTCAAGCTCGCCGATCCGCAGTTCGAGGGTCAGACCAAGACCAAGCTCGGCAACCCGCCGATCGAGGGGCTGGTCAAGGAGGCGGTCAACCGCAAGCTCGGCGAGTTCTTCGAGGAGAACCCGGGCGAGGCGAAACGAATCGTCGGCAAGGCAGTCGACGCCGCCCGGGCCCGTCAGGCTGCCCGCAAGGCGCGCGACCTGACCCGTCGCAAGTCGGCGCTGGAGAACTCGACCCTGCCCGGCAAGCTCGCCGACTGCACCGTGCGCGACCCCGCCCTGGCCGAGCTGTTCATAGTCGAGGGTGATTCCGCCGGCGGCTCCGCAAAGCAGGGCCGCGATCGCAACACGCAGGCGGTGCTGCCACTACGCGGCAAGATCATCAACGTCGAGAAGGCGCGGATCGACAAGGTCCTCTCCAACAACGAGATCCAGGCGCTGATCACCGCCGTCGGCACCGGCATCCGCGAGGAGTTCGACGTCAAAGACGCGCGCTACCACAAGGTCGTGCTGATGACCGACGCCGACGTCGACGGCGCCCACATCCGCACCCTGGTGCTCACCTTCCTCTACCGCGAGATGCCGGAGCTGATCGAGGCCGGCTACGTCTACATCGCCAAGCCGCCGCTCTACAAGCTGAAAAACGGCAAGCAGGAAACCTACGTCGAGAAGGAGTCCGAGCTCGAGGAGTTGCTGCTGCGCGACAAGCTCGAGCAGATGGAGGTGACCGATGCCGGCGCCGAGACCCACAAGCTGACAGCGACCCGTTGGCAGCGCTTCAACCGGCGGCTGAAGGAGCACGAGGGTTGGGCCGACTCGCTGCAGGCCGACTTCGGCAGCGAGCTGATCCGCTTCCTCGGCGAGTCGGAAGTCCTCGATCGCGGCGTCACCTCGCTGGCTGATGTGAAGGACGTGCTGAACGGCGACGCCGGCGAGGCCGAGCCGTTCGACACCGAGATCGTCTCCGAATCCGGCGACGAGATCCTCGTCCGCGCGGTCCACCGCCGCGACGGGCTGGCCAAGGCCTTCGAGGCTCTCGGCCGGACTGTTCGAATCGCACGACTACCGCCGCTTGGTCGAGTCTCACCGCGAGCTGCTGAGCCAGGTGGGTCGCCCGCCGTTCAAGCTCTCGCTCGAGCAGAAAGAGAAGACGGCGGAGTCGTTCGCCGAGCTGCGGCGGATGGTGATGGACCTGGCCCGCCACGGAGTCACCATGCAGCGCTTCAAGGGCTTGGGTGAGATGAACGCCGAACAGCTGCGTGAGACGACCATGGATCCGGCCAGCCGCACTTTGGAGCGGGTGCAGATCGACGACGCGGCGATGGCCGAGAAGATCTTCACCGACCTGATGGGCGACAAGGTGGAGCCACGCAAGGCCTTCATCGAAAGGCACGCGAAGGAGGTGCGGTTCCTCGATGTGTAACCCAGGGCGACCGGTCAAGGAGGGGCGGATCTAGTGGAGGGCGCAGACGCACTCACCGGAGGGCGGATCGAGGAGCGCGAGCTGACGACCGAGATGCGCTCGTCGTATCTCGACTACGCGATGAGCGTGATCGTCGGCCGGGCTCTTCCCGACGTCCGCGACGGGCTGAAGCCGGTGCACCGGCGCGTGCTCTACGCGATGCACGACCTCGCCCTGCAGCCGAACCGGCCTTACCGAAAGTCCGCCTTCATCGTCGGCGAGGTGATGGGCAAGTACCACCCGCACGGCGACTCGGCGATCTACGACACGCTGGCGCGGATGGCGCAGCCTTTCTCGCTGCGTTACATGCTGGTCGACGGCCAGGGCAACTTCGGCTCGATCGACGACGACCCGCCGGCCGCGATGCGGTACACCGAGGCCCGCCTGGCCCGCCTCTCGACCGAGTTGCTGCGCGACATCGACGCCGACACGGTCGAGTGGGGACCGAACTACGACGAGTCCCAGCAGGAGCCGCTGGTGCTGCCGGCCCGCTTTCCCAACCTGCTGGTCAACGGCTCGTCCGGGATCGCCGTCGGAATGGCGACCAATATCCCGCCGCACAACCTGAGCGAGTCGATCGGCGCGGTCAAGGCCTACATCGCTAACCCCGGGCATCGATCTCGCCGGGCTGATGGAGCACGTCAAGGGCCCCGACTTCCCCGGCGGCGGCATCATGAGCGCCGAAGGAGTTGCCGACGCCTATGCCAGCGGCCGCGCCTCGGTGCGGATCCGCGCCCGCGCTCACGTTGAGCCGCTCAAGGGTGGCCGCGACGCGATCATCGTCACCGAGCTTCCTTTCATGGTCAAGAAGGGCGGCGAAGGTGGCCTGATCACGAAGATCGCCGACCTCGTCCGCGACAAAAAGATCACCGGCATCTCCGACCTGCGCGACGAGTCCGACCGCAACGGCATGCGCCTGGTGATCGAGACCAAGCGCGGCGGAGACCCGCCCGAGGTCGTGCTCAACCAGCTCTACAAGCGGACCGCGATGCAGAGCACCTTCGGGATCAACATGGTCGCGCTTGTCGACGGCGTGCCGAAGACGCTCGGCCTCAAGGAGCTGATCGAGCACTACGTCAACCACCAACGCGAGGTGGTGATCCGCCGCACGCAGTACGAGCTGCGCCGCGCCGAGGCCCGCGCTCACATCCTCGAGGGGCTGCTGATCGCGCTCGAGAACCTCGACGCCGTGATCGCTCTGATCCGCGGCTCGGCCGATACGGATGCGGCGAAGGCAGGGCTGATCGAGCGCTTCGAGCTCTCCGCCGAGCAGGCCCAGGCAATCCTTGACATGCGTCTCGCTCGCCTCACTGCGCTGGAGTCCGACAAGCTGCGCGAGGAGCACGAGGAACTGGCCAAACGGATCGCCGAGCTGCGGTCGATCCTCGGCGATCCGGCCCGGATCGACGCCGTGATCGTCGAGGAGCTCGACGAGGTCGATCAGCGCTTCGGCGACGAGCGGCGCACCGAAGTCACCCACTTCGAGGGCGACATGAACATCGAGGACATGATCGCCGACCAGCAGATGGTGATCTCGATCACCCACTCCGGCTACGCCAAGCGGCTGCCGCTGGCCACCTACCGCCAGCAGCACCGCGGCGGCCGCGGGGTGATGGGCATGGACATGAAGGAGGACGACTACATCGAGCACCTGCACATCTGCTCGACCCACGACTTCCTGCTCTTCTTCACCAACCGCGGCAAGGTCTACCGGCTCAAGGTCTACGAGCTGCCGGAGGGATCGCGGACCTCGAAAGGCCGCGCCCTGGTCAACGTGCTGCCGCTGCGCGACGGCGAGAAGGTCACCGCGGTCATCCCCACCCGCGACTTCAGCGAGAACAAGTACCTGGTCTTCGCCACCGCCCAGGGCCTGGTCAAGAAGACCGAGTTCAAGGCCTACAACACGCCGATCCGCGCCGACGGCATCATCGCGATCAAGATCCGCGACTCCGACGAGCTGGTCCAGGTGCGACTGACCTCGGGCGACGACGACATCCTGCTCGTCTCCAAGTCCGGCCACGCCTCGCGCTTCTCCGAGGCGGCGGTGCGTTCGATGGGGCGCGACACCAGCGGCGTCAAAGGCATGAACGTCACAGCCAAGGTCAACGGTGAGCCCAACCGGGTGCTGGCGATGGACATCGCCCGCGACGACTCCGAGCTCTTCGTCGTCACCGAGAACGGTTACGGCAAGCGCACCTCGGTCTCCGAGTACCCGGTTAAGGGCCGCGGCACCAAGGGCGTGCTGACCGCCAAGCTGACCGAAAAGAAGGGCGGCCTCGCCGGCGCTCTGATTGTCCGCGAGCACCAGGACCTGCTCTTCATCTCCCAGAGCGGCATGGTCCAGCGCACCCGCGCCGGCGGCATCTCCCAGATGGGCCGCCCGACCCAGGGGGTGCGGGTGATGAACATGAAGGACGATGACTGCGTCAGCGCCGTGGCGCTGGTGGTCGATGACGACTCGTCGCCGGACGAGTCGGATGGGCAAGAGGAGCTGGCCGAGTAGAGGGGTGGTGGTGGGGTGGTCCCGGGAAACCGGGCACCGCCCTTCGGTCGGTGCAATCAAGTGCCGCTTTCGCGGCATCAAATAACGTGTGGCTGCCTCAACGCTCTCGACATCTTGGGTGGTCGAACTTCGCTGTTGGGGGGAGAAGTCAAAGGCGGCGGGTCTTATGGGCGGGTGACTCGTGTGGATTCCGAAGCCGCCGACGTGGGGCGGTCCTTGATCGAAGAGATGCTGCGGACGGCGCTTTGGCTTTTCGACATCTCCACGTCCCTGCTCGACGACCTGCCTGACGATGCGTTTCCAGGGGAGGATTCCGCCCAGGCAATGGTCGAGATGCTTGCAGGTAGTTGTCGCCCGGCGACCGACGCGGCCGGCGGGGACGGCTGCCGTGTCGCTATTGAGCTCATGGTCTCGATAAGAGAGAACGTCCTGAGGGACATGCGTGCTGCGGTTGAGCTAGCTCGCCAAGGCGAGATGCTACATTGATGTACATGAGCGAGATGGTGGGGGTGGCTGAGTTGCGGCAGAACTTGAGCCTCTATCTGCGCCGCGTGGAAAAGGGGGAGCGGCTGGTGGTCACGGACCGCAATCGGCCGGTGGCCGAGCTCGGCCCGGCCCCGAGTACAGGGTCTGGCCTGGATCGGCTGATCGCTGAAGGCAAGGTGTCCCGTCCGCGTCGTTCCTCGCTTCCCGAGCCGCTGGAGACGGACGGCGATCCGCAAGCGCTGAGCCGGGCGCTCGAAGAAGTCCGCGGCGCCGGCTGACGATGCCGATCTACTATGCGGACGCCTCGGCTTTGGTGAAGCTCGTCCGCGAAGAGGCCGAGTCGGACGCACTGCACGCCTATATCGACGGTGCCGACTTGGTCAGCTCAGAGCTGGTGCTTGCCGAGGTCCCTCGCGCCGCGCAGCGGACCGCGACGCGAGACCGTCACCAGGTCGGCCGGCTGCTGAAGCGTGCGGCTGAAGTGATCGATGCGCTCGGCCTTCGTGCACTGGACCAACACCTCCTCGCCACCGCCGGTGCCGTTGCTGAGCCGGCACTCCGCACGCTTGATGCAATCCACGTCGCCACGGCAGTCGACCTCCACCCAATCGATTCGTTCGTCACCTACGACGTGCGCCAGGCCGCCGCGGCTCGACTCGCCGGCCTCCGCACGGTTGCTCCCGGCGCCTAAGGAGAGCTACGCTGCGGCCGGCAAATCGGCCGTCGGCAAATACTGTTGCCAAGCCGCCGGAATGCTGGGACTCGCCACCTGGATGAACACGGTCGGCCCCGGCGCCTTTGGCGTGTTCTTGGGGTGCATGTGGATCTCGCGGGGCAGGCGGTTGCCCTTGCGGCGGTTGCAGCTGGCGCAGGCGGCGACGATGTTCTCCCAGACCGACTTGCCGCCGCGACTGCGGGGGATGACGTGGTCGACGGTGAGGCCGGATTTGCGTGAGCCGCAGTACTGGCAGGTCCAGGAGTCGCGGGCGAGCACGGCGCGGCGGGTGATCTTGCGGCGATGCGCTTCGCGGGGGATCCGCACGTAGTTGGTCAGGCGGATCACGTCGGGGCGCTCCATCGTCATGTGCTCGGAGTGGATTGCCCCCTCGCGGCGCTCCAGTAGCTCTGCCTTCTCCTTGAGCAGCAGCACTGCAGCCCTTCTCAACGTGCACACGTTGATCGGCTCATACGTCGCATTGAGAACAAGGACGCGTGCCATATTGCTCGGGAATTCTACGCAGTCGGGTACGAGCCCAAGATTCGGACCGACTCGGCCTTGCCACGGAGGGCCTCGACGGCCGCCGCGACCGGGGCCTCAGAGAGCGCTCCATCGAGGTCACAGAAGAACATGTAGCGGCCCAATCCAAGCCGCAACGGCCGCGACTCGATCCGGGTCAGGTTGACCTCGCGGCTGGAGAACTCGCGCAGGGCGTTGACCAGTGCACCAGGGTGGTCTTCGCCCAGCTCGGAGAAGACCAGCGATGTCTTCCAGGCTGAGCCAGGGGTTGGCTCGGCGCCCTCCGGAGCGATCCAGACGAAGCGGGTGACGTTGTTGGCCTCGTCCTCGATCCCCTCGCGCAGGATCGTGCAGTCGTAGAGCTCGGCCGCAGCCTTCGCCCCGATCGCGGCCCACGGTGCGCTCGATTCGCTGACCAGCTTGACCGCCGCCGCCGTGCTCTCGGCGCTCTGGCGCGATGCATTTGGCAGTTGGTCGCGCAGGAACCGTGCGCACTGGGCGAGTGGCTGAGGGTGTGAGATCACCGTCTCGATCTGCGCCAGCTCCACCTCCTCCCGTGCGATCAGCATCGCTCGCACGGCAAAGTCGTGCTCGCCGACGATCGTCACTCCCTCGGCGTCGAAGGCCAGGGTGTCGAGGGTGCTGCGCACCGAGCCCTCGATTGAGTTCTCGAAGGGGACCAGCGCCCGCTCGGCCTCACCGCGCTCGACCGCGAGGATCGCCTCGTGAATGGTCGGCGTGCGCAGCGGCTCGTGCTCGCTGCCGGCCTCGAGCGCACCGCCGAGGGCATCCTCGGTGAAGGTTCCCGCCGGTCCCAGATAGGCGATCTTCACGACCGCACGCGCCTATTCGAAGGCGACGGTGTAGCTGGCTTCGTTGTTCGAGGAGACTTTCTCGCCCGGCACCGTGTCGACTTTCACTTCCAGCGTCACTTCGCCGCTGGGCGCCGGGGTAAGTGGGATCGCGAGGGTTTCCGATTCGCCGGCGCCGATGCTGTCGATCGTGCCGGAGAGGGTCGTGCCGCCGCTGACGCTGACCGAGACGTTGATTCCGTTCTCGGTCGATTCGCCCTGGTTGGCGACTTCGACTTCGACTTCCGGGGTGCCTTCGCTGATGACCGAGGTGGTCGATTCGGCCGTAAGCGCGGTGCCGCTGACGCTGGTGCTGATCAAGCCGAGGCCGTGGATTCCGCCGCTCACCGATTCGCCGCTCGCGCCGCTGACCGAGCCGAGCGCCGCGCTCACTTCGCTTTCGTCGAGCCAGCGGGTTTCGTCGGCGAGGAAGATGCTTTTCGGTACGTCCGAGCCCTCGATCCCGTTGGCGGCGAGGACGCCGTTGATCTCGGGGCGCACCACCGCCGCGTAGAGAGCGTCGCTGCCGAGCAGCTTGCGCATCTGCATCGCGATCTCTTTGGTCGCCTGCTGGGCCCCGACGTCGCCGAGCGCGGTGCTCATCTTTTCGGCGATTTCGTTCATCGCACTCGATCGCAGCTCGTAGGTCAGCTCGAGCGCGTTCTGCGCGTGGCTCATGTCGCCGGGGGCGCTGAGCCCGTCGACGCGGCTGGCGTAGCTGTCCATCGCGCTGCGGTCGGTGTTGACCTGGTTGATGAATTCGGTGACCGAGAGCCCACCCGGTTCGCCGAGCTTTTCGAAGAAGGACTTGCTGGTCGTGTCGGTCTCTTCGACGATCTGGGTGACGTTGCGCGCGTAATCGCTGAGCTCCCGGTTCTTGCGCGCGTCGAGGCAGCCCTTGACCCCGAGCACGATCAGGATCAGCAGCAGCAGGCCGCCGCCGAGGGCGAGCCCGCGGCGCAGCAGGATCTGTTGCCGCTCAGGGCGTCGGCGAGGCCGGGGCCGTCGACCCGGCCGGGATGAGGCGGAATCCTCCAAGAAGCAGGGAGTATGTCGCAGGAGGAAGCGGATTCGCGGCGAAGCCGCAGAGTGCATTGGTCGGTTCGCTCGTACTCAACCGCTTCTTGATCGAGCGCCGCATCGGCAGCGGCGGCTTCGGCACGGTCTACGAGGCTTGGGATGGCCGGCTGGAGCGGCCGGTTGCGGTCAAGGCGATCGAATCTTCCGGCGCGCCTGGCTCCGACCGCGTTCTGCGCGAGGCCCAGGCGGCGGCAAGGCTCAACCACCCCGGGATCGTGACGCTCTATGAGATGGGCGAGGAGGACGGCAACGCCCTGCTCGTCACCGAGCTGGTCGACGGCTCGACCCTGGCCGAGCTCAACCGCGACGGCACGCTCAGCGACCGTGAGGTGGGCGAGATCGGTGCCGATCTCTGCGAGGCGCTCGACCACGCCCACACCCGCGCCGTGGTGCACCGCGACATCAAGCCGCAGAATGTCCTCGTCACCGAGGAAGGGGAGCCGCACGCCAAGCTGATGGACTTCGGCGTCGCCCGCCTCACTGACGCCGCCGCCCTGACCGCTCCCGGCGACGTCGTCGGAACCCTCGCCTACATGGCGCCCGAGCAAGCCGAGGGGCGAACCGCCGGCCCAGAGGTCGATGTCTACGCCCTGGGCTTGATGCTTTACGAGAGTTGGAGCGGCGATCACCCGACCCGCCGCTCGACGCCGGCGGCAACGGCGCGAGCGATCGGCGCCCGCATGAGGCCCTTGCGCAGGCTGCGCCCCGACCTGCCGCGCGAGCTCTGCGAAACGGTCGACGCCTGCCTGCAGACCCGTCCGGATCGGCGTCCGTCCCTGGAGGAACTGGGCGGCGCGATCGAAAGCTCACTCGACGGCCTTGCAGACCAGCCCCCCCGCAGCGAGCGGGCCCTGTCCCTGCGCCTCGGCGCGATTGGCCTCGCCGTCGCCCTGGGCGCCTGGCTCGCCGTCGGTCACGGCGTCCTGCTCCCGTAGGATTCGAGCCGGATTCGCCGGCCGCCGAGGCCGCCGCATCCGCGAGAAGGAGCCACTAATCAGCGTTCTACGCAACCTCGAGAGTCGGATCGAAGGCCTCGTCGAGGGGGTCTTCAGCCGCGCCTTCAGCTCCGAGGTGCAGCCGGTCGAGCTGGCCCGCAAGCTGGCCAAGGAGATGGACGCCCACAAGACCGCCGGCGTGGCCCGCGTCTACGTGCCCAACGAGTACACCGTCTACCTCTCGACCAAGGACCGGGTCAAGCTCGAAGGCTACGAGCGCTCGCTCGAGCAGGAGCTCTCCGGTTATCTGCTCGAGCACGCTCGCCGCCGCGACTACGACCTGCTCACCCGTCCCGCGGTCGAGTTCAAGACCGACGAGCGCCTGCGCCTCGGTGAGTTCGGCATCCAGACCCGCTTGGTCAAGCCGCCGGCGCACGAGGGGGAGGCGCCGCGCCAGGGGGAGGAGGGCCACACGATGGTCTACTCGGCGGTCAAAGAGCGACCGGCTGCTGCGGCGACCCCGGAGCAGCGTGCCGAAGCGATGGTCACCACCCGCGCGGTCGTCTCGCTCGACGATCGCCGTTACGTGCTCGAGGGCCCACGCGCCACGATCGGTCGTTCCAAGGGCGCCGAGTGCGTGCTCCCCGACCCCAACGTCTCCCGCCGTCACGCCGAGCTGCGCCGCTCCCCGACCGGCGACTGGACGATCGCCGACCTCGGCTCGACCAACGGCATCAAGGTGAACGGCCGGCGCGTCTCCTCCTCGCGGCTCAGCCCCGGGGACCAGGTGACGGTCGGCACCACGACCTTCCTGTTCGAGATCGAGCAGTGAGCGAACGAAACATTGACCTGAGCGCCGCGGCCTAGTGGACTACGCCCCGATCTCCGTCTTCCTCAAGTTCGGCTTTCTCGCCGTTCTCTACCTCTTCCTGTTCTGGATCGCCCGCAGCGCGCTCAAGGATCTGCGCCGCACGATCTCGCCGGCGCCCGACGCGACCGGCTTCCACCAGGTCCCCGGGCTTTCCTCGCAACCCGGCGCCACGGATGCCTGGCTGATCGTCGAGCGCGGCGGCGGCCTCGATCCCGGCGAGCGCTTCGACCTGATCGGCGGCCTCTCGATCGGCCGCTCGGCCGAAGCCGACGTGCGAATCGACGACCGCTATGCCTCCGGCGTGCACGCCAGGATCTTCACTCGCGACCGGCGCACCTACGTGGAGGACATGAACTCGACCAACGGCACCCTGCTCAACGACGCGACCCTGAACGGGGAGGCGGAGCTGATCGACGGCGACGTCGTGCGAATCGGCGACACCGAGTTCAGGTACGAGGCCTCGGGATAGACAGATGCTGCGGATCGACGACCAGGCTTTTCGCACCGACACCGGGCGCCAGCGCAACGCCAACGAGGACTCCTTCTTCGTACGCGCGCCGATCTTCGTCGTCGCCGACGGCATGGGCGGCGCGCAGGCGGGCGAGGTCGCCTCGAAAGCGGCGGCCGACGCCTTCGACGTCGACCTGCCCGACGGTCCGCCCGAGCAGGTCCTACGCGAGACGATCCTCGCCGCCAACCGCACGATCCACGAGCTCGCCCGGGCCGATCCGTCGCGGGCGGGCATGGGCACGACCCTGACCGCCGTGATCGTCGACGCGGTCGGTGAAGAGGTGGCGATTGGCCACGTCGGCGACAGTCGCGCCTACCGGCTGCGCGCGGGCAAGCTCGAGCAGCTGACCCGCGACCACTCGCTGGTTGAGGAGATGCGACGCAAGGGTCAGATCACCGACGCCCAGGCCGAGGATCACCCGCAGCGCTCGATCATCACCCGTGCCCTCGGTCCCGAGCCGGAGGTCGAACCGGACCTGCAGACCGTTCCCGCCGTAGCTGGCGACGTCTTCCTGATCTGCTCGGACGGGCTGACGACGATGCTCGGCGAGGAGCAGATCGCCAAGCTGCTCGCCGGCGCCAGTTCGATGAGCGCCGCGGTGCGGGCCTTGGTCGACGAAGCCAACCGGGCCGGCGGCCGCGACAACATCACCGCCCTCGCCTTCCGGCTCGAAGACGCCGCCGCGCCTCAGCAGAGCCACGAGGACGCGACGCTGATCGGCAGCACGGCAGCGGAGGCGGGGCTGACCACGACCGAGGTGCGCCGCCGCGCCGCCGCCGCGGCCGCTCGCGACCGGCGTGAGCAGCTTGTGGCGAAGGGGCCGCGCCGGGGCCTGCGGCGAGCGCTCAAGGTGCTCGCGGTACTGGTCGTGCTCGCCGCCCTCGCTTTCGGCGCCTGGTACGGCAACCGTCAGGTCTGGTTCCTCGGCACGGATGACAGCGGCCGCGTCGCCCTGTACCGCGGGATGCCCTACGAACTTCCCTTCGGCATCGAGCTCTACGAAGAGCGTTACGCCAGTCCGATTCAGACCTCTTCGCTGCCACCGCGACGCCAGGACGCGGTCACGGGGCACGACCTGCGCTCGCGCGGCGACGCCGTCTCGCTGGTCGAAGACATCGAAGAATCGCAAGGGGTGCGATGAGCGCCAGGAATCGGGAGCTGATGGCTCTGGTCCCGGTCGCCCTCCTCCTCACCGCCGGCTTCGCCGCGGTCTTCGCCCAGGAGAACGCGCAGCTCGACAACCTCAGCCTCACCTACGGCGCCTACTTCTTCGCCGTCTGCCTCGCCACCCACTTCTACCTGCGGGTGCGGCTGCCCAACGCCGACCCCTACCTCTTCCCGCTGGCGGCCCTGCTGATGGCCTTCGGGCTGGTGATGGTCTACCGGATCGATGCCAGCCTGGCCCGCGACCAGGCCAACTGGTTCGTCCTCGGCCTCATCCTCTTCGCCGCGACGATCCACTTTCTGCGCGACTACGACGTGCTCGAGCGCTACCGCTACACGATCGCGGCGGTCGGCCTGCTGCTACTCCTGGCGCCGCGCGTGCCGGGAATTGGCCAGCAGGTCAACGGCGCCTACCTCGGGGTCAAGATCGGCCCGCTCGCCTTCCAGCCGGCCGAGTTCTCGAAGATCTGCCTGGTCGTCTTTCTCGCCTCCTACCTGCGCGAGCACCGCGAGGTGCTGATCGTCGGCGCCCGCCGGGTGCTCGGCGTGACCCTGCCGCCGCTCAAGCACTTCGGGCCGATGCTGGTCGTCTGGGGCGCCTCGATGTTCATGCTCGTCTTCATCCGCGACCTCGGTAGCTCGCTGATGTTCTTCGCCGCCTTCCTCGCCCTGCTCTACGTTGCCACCGGCCGCTTTTCCTTCGTCGTCATCGGCATGGCGATGTTCCTCGTCGGCGCCTGGTTCTTCGCCGCGACGGTGCCGCACGTGCACGACCGGGTCGAGGTCTGGCTCAACCCCTACCCGCACGCGCAGACGAGCGGCTACCAGATCCTCCAATCGATCTTCGCCCAGGCCGACGGCGGGCTCTTCGGCAAAGGCTTCGGCCAGTCGCTGATCACGATCCCCGGCACCGATAACGCGCTGCTGCCGGCAGCACAGACCGACACGATCTACTCCTTGATCGTCGATGAGCTCGGCCTCTTCGGCGCCTGCGCGGTGATCCTCACCTACCTGTTGATCGCGGCCCGCGGCTTCAAGATCGCCCTGCTCGCCGCCGACGGCTTCTCGAAGCTGCTCGCCACCGGCCTCACCGCGGTCTTCGCAATTCAGGCCTTCGTCATCATCGGCGGCGTCACCCGGGTGATCCCGCTGACCGGCGTCACCCTGCCCTTCATCAGCTACGGCGGCAGCTCGATCGTCGCCAACTTCGTCCTCCTGGCGCTGCTGCTGCTGGTGTCTGACCGGGCCCGGCGGGAGGTAGGGGCATGAACCGCCAGATCGTCAAGCTCTTCGGCCTCGTCGTCGTCCTCTTTGCCGTGCTGATCGGCTTCACCTCCTACTGGTCGGTCTTCGACGCCAAGGCGCTGCGCGAAAAGACCGCCAACAAGCGCCCTCTACTCGAGCAGCAGCAGATCCAGCGCGGCCGCATCCTCGCCGCCGACGGCACCGTGATCGCCCGCTCGGTGGCCAAGGGCCACGGCTCCGGCAAGCGTTACGTGCGGCGTTACCCAGAAGGACGGCTCTACGGCCACCCGATCGGCTACAGCTTCGTCCAGTTCGGCGACAGTGAGTTCGAGCGGTTCCACAACGACGAACTGGTCGGCAACGAATCTGAATTCAGCTCGATCCTCGACCAGCTGCGCGGCCGCAGCCAGCAGGGCAACGACATCGTCACCAACATCGACCCGGCGGCCCAGGCGACCGCGCTCGCCGACCTCGAAGCCGCCGGCTACGGCGCCGTGGTGGCGATCGAGCCAAAGAGCGGTCGGGTAATGGCGATGGCCTCGAACCCACCTTATGACCCCAACCGCGTGCCCTACGAATTCTCGAAGCTGAGCACGAACGAAATCGAAACACCGCTTCTCAACCGTGCCACCCAGGGCCAGTACCCACCCGGGTCGACCTTCAAGGTGGTGACCGCGGCAGCCGGCCTGGAAAGCGGCACGATCACCCCCGACACGCCGATCGACGCACCGGGGAGCCTCGAAGTCGAAGGCACGCCGCTGGAAAACGACTTCGGCGAGAGCTTTCCCGGGGCGACCCTTGACACCGCCCTGACCAACTCGGTCAACACCTGGTTTGGCCAGCTCGGCCAGCAACTGGGCGAGGACACACTGTTCGAATACATGGAAAAGTTCGGCTTCAACTCGACGCCCGCGATCGACCTCCCTTCCAGCGAGGTCTACAAGAGTGGAGTCTTCAACGAAGAAGGCGAACTGCTGAACGCCAACGACCCCGTCGACCTGGCCCGCGTGGCGATCGGCCAGGAGCGGCTGGCAGTGACGCCGCTGCAGATGGCAGAGGTCGCCGCCGCCGTCGCCAACAAGGGCAAGCTGATGAAGCCGCAGATCTGGAGCCGGGTGGTCGATCCTGACGGGCGAGTAACAAAAAGGCTCGAACCCGCCCAGTACAGTCAGCCGATCAGCGCCAAGACCGCCGAAGAGCTGACCACCGCGATGGAAGGCGTGGTCAGCGAAGGCACCGGCACCAACGCGGCGATCGAAGGGGTCCCTGTTGCCGGCAAGACCGGCACGGCGGAAACACCCGGGAACAAGGCCTGCGGCGGCGGCGTGGAAGAGAATCAGGCTTGGTTCATAGGCTTCGCTCCGGCCAATGACCCCAAGATCGCGATCGCGGCAACGGTGGAGTGCACGGAAGAATTCGGCAACGACGTCGCGGCACCGATTTTCCGCGACGTCGCGGAAACGATCCTGAATGGTGAATGAAGATGAAAGGTGTGAGGCGTGGCTGAGGTGACAAAAGGGTCCGTGGTCGACGGCCGTTACACGGTTCTGGAGCGCATCGGCTCAGGCGGCATGGCCGACGTCTGGCTCGCCGACGACAGTCACCTGCAGCGCCGGGTGGCGCTCAAGGTCCTGCACGCGCGCTTCGCCCAGGACAAAGAGTTCGTCGAGCGCTTCCGCCGCGAGGCCGAGGCGGCCGCCGGCCTGCAACACCCCAATGTGGTCGCCGTCTTCGACCGCGGTGAGATCGACGGCACCTACTACATCGCGATGCAATACCTCGAGGGCCGCACGCTGAAGCAGGTGATCGACGCCGGCCTCACTCCCGAGCAGGCCGCGGGGCTGATTCGCCAAGTGCTAGAGGGCGCTCGCTTCGCGCATCGTCACGGTGTCGTCCACCGTGACCTGAAGCCGCAGAACGTAATCGTCGACGCTGAGGGCAAGGCGACCGTCACCGACTTCGGCATCGCCCGCGCCGGCGTCTCGGAGATCACCCAGGCCGGTTCGGTGATGGGCACACCGCACTACCTCTCGCCTGAGCAGGCGCAGGGCTTCGAGGTGACCGCTGTCTCCGATCTCTACTCGATCGGGGTGATGCTCTACGAGGCGCTGACCAGGCGGGTGCCCTTCGAGGCCGACTCCGCCGTGGCGATCGCGATGAAACAGGTTTCGCAGGCACCGCAACGGCCGAGCTCGATCAACCCGCAGGTCTCACCGGCACTCGACGCCGTCGTGATGCGGGCTCTGGAGAAGGAGCCGGGCCAGCGCTTCCAGAGCGCCGACGCTTTCATCGCCGCGATCGACGCGGCACTCAAGGATCCCGGCGGCGCCACCGACAACACCGCCGCCTTCGCGCCCTTGCCTCCAGTTGTCGCGGTGCCCGAGGAGCCGGTTGCCGAGGGTGTCGATCCGGAGCGCAACCGCAACCGCTGGCTCTGGGCCCTGGTCGCCCTGGCGGTGCTGATCGGCCTCCTGGTCGGCTTTGCCCTGACCCGCGACACCACGACCGAGGTCCCCAACGTCACCGGCAACCAGCTCAACGTGGCGATCGCGTTGCTCCAGCAAGACGGCTTCAGCGTCGGCGACGTCAAGCGGGTCGAGCGCGAAGCGCCGGCCAACGAAGTGCTCGAGCAGGACCCGGCAGCAGCACCACCGGCCGATCAAGCGGCCGAAGACTGCAGCTTCCTCACCTTCTTCTGCTCGAAGCCAAAAGTGACGCTGACGGCGAGTGCTGGTCCCGGCAGCGCCAAAGTGCCCTCAACCTCCGGCCTGACCAGCACCGACGCCGAAGAAAAACTCGAAGGCGCGGGCTTCAAAGCGAAGCTGGAAGCGATCCATTCCAAGGACGTGGAAGAAGGACTGGTACTCAAGTCCGAACCCTCAGGAGGGGAGACCGCGACCAAGGGGAGCACGGTGACGCTCAAGGTCTCGAGCGGCCCGAAGCTGGCCAAGGTGCCGGTCGTGGTCGGCTCGCAGCGCTCCCTGGCGGTGCAGCAGATTCGCGGCCGCGGTTTCACTCCCGCGGTCGAAGAAGTGGAAAGCAAGCAGCCGGAAGGCCAGGTGATTCGCCAGGCACCGAGCGCCGGCTCACAACTGCCGCCGGGCTCGAGTGTCTCGATCACCGTCTCCAAGGGCGAAGAAAAAGCGACGGCGCCCAACGTGATCGGCAAGGAACGCGCCGAAGCGGTGGAAGCGGTACGTGCGGCGGGCCTCAAACCGGTCGTGCAGGAACAGGAAACCGAAGTCCCCTCGCAGGTCGGCCGCGTCACCGACCAGTTCCCGCCACCGAACTCCGAACTGAAACCGGGCAGCACCGTGACGCTCGTCGTTGGCAAGGCTGCTCCGACTGCAGCCGAACCGGAAGAAGAAGAACCGTGACCTCGGCGCGCAGAGGCGGCCCGTGAGGGTCGCGGTCCTCAGCGGCGGCCGCTCCTCAGAGCACGACGTCTCATTGCGCTCGGGTGAGGCGGTGGCGCGCGGCCTGGAGCAGGCGGGTCACGAGGCGCTGCGAGTGGCGATCTCCCGCCAGGGTGCCTGGAGTCACGACGGGGCCGGTTTGGAGCTGGTGCTCGGGGAGGGTCTGCTAGGGGCGGACGCCGTCTTCCCCGCCCTGCACGGCCCCTTCGGCGAGGACGGCAGCGTGCAGGGCTTGCTCGAGTGGCTGCAGGTGCCCTACGTCGGCTCTGATGTTCTCGCCTCAGCCGCCTGCATGGACAAGCTGACCCTGAAGCGGCTCTTTGCCCAGGCCGGAATCCCCCAGGTCGATTTCGTCGACGCCGGCGAGCCGGGCTGGCGTGAGCGCTGCGAGCGGCTTGGCTCGCCGCTCTGGGTAAAGCCGTCCCGGCTCGGCTCCAGCGTCGGGATCAGCAAGGTCGCCGGGGTTGGCGCCGAGCTCGACGCCGCGGTCGAGCTTGCCCGCCGCCATGACCCGCGCGTGATCATCGAGGCGCCGGCGTCGGGCCGCGAGATCGAGTGCTCGCTGCTCGGCAACGAGCAGGTCGACGCCTCCCAGCCCGGCGAGGTCGTCGCCAACGGCGATTGGTACGACTACGAGAACAAGTACCGCGAGGGCGGCATGGACCTTGTCGTGCCGCCACCGATCCCAGCCGAGCAGATCGCCGCGGTGCGCGAGTTGGCGGTAAGGGCCTTCCGCCTCGGCGGTTGCTCGGGCCTCGCCCGCTGCGACTTCTTCGTCGAGCCCGACGGCGCGATCCTCGTCAACGAGATCAACACCATGCCCGGCTTCACCGAGACCAGCGTCTACGCCAAGCTCTGGCAGGCCTCCGGCCTCGCCTACCCGGCCCTCTGCGACCGCCTGGTGAACCTCGCGGTCGAACGCCACGAGCGAGTCCGCTCCTACGAGTTCTGAGTCAGGCGCCGCCTCTTTTCGCTTCCCGTGGCGGCTAGCGCAGCAGCTTGATGTCGCTGATCTCGACCTGGTAGCCGCCGTACTGATCGTTGGCTTCGGAGGCCTTGTTGAACCAGAGCAGGAAGTAGCGGGCCGGTGAGGGCACGGTGAGGTCGATTTCCTCGGTCGAGCTGGCGTCGACGGCGATGCCGACCGGTTCGCCCCATTCGGAGAGGTCTTCCGGTGGGCCGGAGTCGGTGGCGAAGACCTGGGCGTCCCAGCCGGGAGTGGGTGTGCGCACAATCATCTTCGCCGGCTTGGCGGAGGCGCTGGTTGTGACGTAGATCCCGACCCCCGGGTCGGGGCCGGTCTTGGTGCCGGCGAAGGTGTCGGATTCGTAGTGCTCGGTTTCCCAGGCGGTGCCGGTCGGGTCGCCGTCCACGGCCAGTTCGACCTTGCTGCCGACCTCGTGGCCGTCTCCCTGCGGGTCGTAGTCGGTTGCGGAGGTGGTCGGAATCGCGCTGCCCTTGCCCTTGTTGGCGCCCCCGCCGCCGAGGTTGCCGTTCGAGATCAGCTGCACCGCCGCCAGCACGGCCGCGGCGATCAAGAGCACGACGACGATCGCCACCCAGCTGCGCCGGCCCGGCCCGGGGAGCTTGCGCTTCGGTGGCGGCACCGCGTCGAGGATGCTGGTCGCCTCGCCCGTGGTCGACCCGGCCCGGGCCGCCTCGACCTCCAGCGCCGTCTCGAGGTCGTCGATCATCTCGCCGACCTGCTGGTAGCGCTCGTTCGGGTCCTTGGCGGTGGAGCGCTCGACCACCAGCGCCACCGCGGCCGAGGCCTCCGGCCGCCGCCGCTGCACGTCGGGCAGCTCCTCGTTGACGTGCTTCATCGCCACCCCGACCTGGCTGTCGGCGGCGAAGGGGACCTGGCCGACGAGCATCTCGTAGAGGACGACGCCGAGCGAGTAGATGTCCGTGCGCGGGTCGACTTTGCGGCCCATCGCCTGCTCGGGGGCGACGTAGTCGGTGGTGCCGAGCACGCGCCCCGTCGCGGTCATGCCGTCCTGCTCGAGCTGGCGAGAGATGCCGAAGTCGGTCAGCTTCGCCCGCCCCTCGGCGTCGATCAGGATGTTCTGCGGCTTGATGTCGCGGTGGACCATGTTGCGCGCGTGCGCCATCGAGAGTCCGCGGGCGATCTCGATCGCGTAGGCGATCGCCTCCTGCGGCGCCAGTGCCCCGTCGCGGTTGATCCGCTGCTTCAGCGTTTCCCCTTCGACGTACTCGAAGACGATGTAGGGGTGACCGCCGTCCTCGCCGGCGTCGATCACCGAGACGACATTGGGGTGGGAGAGCTTGGCGACCGAGCGTGCCTCCTGGCGGAAGCGCTCGAGCTGGTCGGCCTGCTCGGACATCTCGCGGTGCATCACCTTCACCGCCACCTGCCGGTCGAGCGTCTGGTCGCGGGCCAGGTAGACCGTCGACATGCCACCGCTGCCGAGCTTCGCCTCCAGCCGGTAACGGCCGGAAAGCACTGTTCCGATCATCGCGCTGCTGGGGCGGGCTTCCATTCAGTGGCGGCGGATCTCGCGCGGCCCGTCAACCGCCGAGCCAATCCGCTTCGTCCCAGGGTAATGGGGGCGAAGGAGATCGACTGCCCGCTGCTCGTCAGCGGCAGCGACTATGCAGCAGAAACCGCAACCCATGTTGAAGACCTCGTGCATCTCCTCGTCCGAGGTGGCGGAGCGCTCCTGGATCAGCTCGAAGATCGGCAACACCGGCAGCGGCTCCTCGATCTCGTAGGCGACCTCGGCGGCGAGGCGCAGCAGGTTGCCGAGGCCGCCGGAAGTGATGTGGGCGAGGCCGCGCACGTCAACGTCGGAGCGCAGCAGCTCGAGCACCGGCTTGACGTAGATCTCGGTCGGCTCGAGCAGCTCGGCGCCGAGAGTGCGGCCGAGCCGACCCTCCGGGTCCTCGCCCAGCGCCAGCCCCTCCAGCGCCGAGCGGGCCAGGGTGTAGCCGTTGGAGTGCAGGCCGGAGGAGGGAAGCCCGACGATCACGTCGCCGGGCCGCACCGTTGAGCCGTCGATGATCTCGTCCAGGGCGACGGTGCCGAAGCAGGCCCCGGAGACGTCGACGCCGCGCACCATCTCGCCGAGCTGGGCGAGCTCGCCGCCGGGGATCTCGACTCCGGCAAGCTCGGCGCCGCGGGCGAGACCGACGCCGACTTCGGCGCAGACCGCGGGGTCGGCGCAATCGATCGCGATGTAGTCGAGCATCGCCAGCGGCTCGGCGCCAACGCAGATCACGTCGTTGACGTTCATCGCCACGCAGTCGATCCCGATCGAGTCGAAGCGCCCGAGCTCCTCGGCCACCAGCAGCTTGGTCCCGACGCCGTCGGTCGAGAGCGCGATCCCCGTGCGCTCGTCGAGCCTGATCACGCTGGCGTAGTGGCCCGGCAGCGGCACCTGCCGCGAGGGACGACCGAGCTGAATCGCGCCGAGCGCCTTGACCAAGCCGGCAACCGCCGAATCGGCGGCTCCCTGGTCCACTCCTGCCTTGGCGTAGGCGTCGCTCATCCTGGCGATTCTTTCAGGCGCTCGGCAAGATCGGGAACTGGTTCGAATATGTATCCGCGACCTTTGCTGCGTCGGCGCAGCAGACCCCGCTCTTTGAGGCCCGCAAGATCTGAGCGAGCTGTCTCGTGAGTCACTCGGTGGCTATTGGCGTGACTGCCAAATGTGTAGACCCCGTCCGGATTTCGGATCGCGTCCGTGAGCAGCGCCAGCTGGCGATGGTTGAGCCCATCAGTGGCCTGAAGCGATCGCTCGATGTCGCGCACCTCGGCGATCTTGCGGCGGATGTACACGTCATGTCTGTCGAGTGCCTTTTCGATCACCTCGAGCTGGTGAATGAGGAAATAGGTCACGTCGCCCTCGTCGGTCTCGGATTCGACGAAGGCGCGCGCGTATCTCGCGGGCGCTTCGCGGATGATCGGTGAGATCGGCAGGTACTCGATGAGCCAGTAACCGCGCTGCTGCATGAGCCACGAGAAGAGGATCCGGGCAGTTCGGCCGTTCCCGTCCTCGAACGGATGGTCGTATCCAAGCCAGAAGTGCACCAGGATGGCTCGCACCACTGGATGAATGAATCGGTCCCCATCCCCATCTTCGTTTGCGAAGTCACAGAGCATGCGCATTCGCTCGGGTAGTTCCTCGGCCGGAGGGGGGATATGGATCGGCTGTTCGTCCTCGTCCCGGTTGAAGACTGCCACTCGCTCCTCTCCCGGCCGTTGCAGCCGACCCGCTGCCGAGGGGTCGTCAAGGGTGCCCTCGGTGACGATTCTGTGCAACTCCAAAAGGGCGTCGAGGTCGAGCTCGCTGCCCATCTCCTCTCGCACAAATTGAAGGGCTCTGTAGTTGTTGGCGATCATTAGCTCGCCACGGTCTTTCGGTTTGCGCCCGGTTCTCAGCATCTCCTTGGCGACCCGCCTGGAGGTGGTCGCCCCCTCGAGCTGACTTGAGCGGATCGCCTCCTCCATCAGAGAGTTGACCAAGAACCTCTGGCCCGCTTGCTTTTCAGAGGTCACCACCTCGTCCATCGCCACCTCGCCGCTCGCACGCTGGTCCACGCGGTGCAGCCGCTTGAGCACCAGATCGGGCAACCCATAGCGAAATGGCGAGCCCTCCTTGTCGTTCCAAGGCAGGAAACGTGCTTCAGCGGCTCGGCGCGTCTTCAGTCCGACCCACCATTCCTCGCTGCTCAGGTCAGTAGGGGGTTCCAGATGACGAAGCTTGTCCCAATGCAGGTATCGGTCTTCGTCCGGCCCTGAGCGCAGCGCGGCCAGGGCTTTGGGGATAGCCTCTCCACCCAATTTTGCGACCGTTTCTACGTATGTCGGCGCTTTCTCTACGTACATCCAAATCTAATCCAAGTTCATCCAGATTTTGGATTAGAGTAGCTCATATCCAAATCTAATCCAAGTTCATCCAGATTTTGGATTAGGAGCTTGGATGTCGCAGCCTCACAAGCACCGCGGCCGCGAGGCCGGCTCGATAAGCCGCGTAGGGCCAGAGCGCGCGGTCGCGCTCGACCAGCTTGATCAGCCGCTGCGAGGCGAGGGTCGAGGCGAAGGAGGCGCCGACGCCCATCGCCACCGAGCGTCGCAGCTCGGGCGAGGCGCCGCGGCGGGCGAGGCGGGTGCCCTTGAGGGCGGTGGCGCCGACGATGATCGGCAGCGCGATCGTGCGCGAGAGCAGGTTGGCCTGGTCGCGGGAGAAGCGCCGCCAGCGGGCTGCTGCCAGGGTGATGCCGTTGCGCGAGACGCCCGGGGCAAGCGCCGCCGCCTGAGCAACGCCGAGGGCGAGGCCGTCGACGGCCCCAGCCTCGCCTCGCCCGCGCTCCTGCGGCCGGGTGTCGGCCGCCAGCATCGCCGCCGCACCGGCGAGCAGGCCGTAGGCCGTCGCCCGCGGCCCGCCGAGATGCCGCTCGATCTGGCGCTCGAACCTGTAGCCGACCACGGCCGCGGGAAGGAACGAGAGCGCCAGCACGACGGCACCGCGCAGGTCGAAGGCGCGCAGCTCCTCGGCGATCAGGCGCCGCTGGCCGATCAGCAGCGCCGCCGCCGCACCGGTGTGCAGGGCGACCTCGAAGCTCTTGCGCACCTCGGGATCGATCGCCTCCCAGTCCCAGCCGGCCAGCCAGGGGACGAGGACGATGTGAGCGGAGCTCGAGACCGGCAGCAGCTCCGCCGGTCCTTGCACGATGCCGAGCGCGATCGCGCGCCGCGCCGGGATCACGCAGCTGCGGGTCGGCGGCGGCGCTTGATCAGCAGGTAGATGACACCGCCGACGATCGCGGCCAGCACCAGGTAGTCGAGGTAGCCGAGCTTGTGGCGCCAGTCTTCCCAGTTGTCGCCGACTTTTTCGCCGACGATGGCGAGGGCCAGCACCCAGGGGATCGATCCGGCCAGGGTATAGAGGCTGAAGCGCCAGAAGGGCATCTTCGCCACTCCGGCGGGCAAGGAGATGAAGGTGCGAACGATCGGCAGCATCCGCGAGAAGAAGACGGTGGGAGCGCCGTAGCGCTCGAACCAGCTGTCGGCCCAGGCCAGGTGCTTGGGGCTGATGTGGATCAGCTTGTTCTTCTCGAGCAGATCCAAGCGCCCGTAATAGCCAACCGCGTAGGCGATCCAGGAACCCGCCAGGTTGCCGAGCACGCCGGCGATGACGATCCCAGCCAGCGTCAGTTCCCCCTTGGAGACGCTGAAGCCGGCAAAGAGCATGATCGCCTCGCTGGGGATCGGGATACAGGCCGACTCCAGCGTCATCAGCAAGAAGACGGCAACCACCCCGGCTGAGCCGATGAATTCGGTGGCGACGTCGACGACGGGTTCGACGACCTTGTCGGACAAGGTCGCGAGCAAGAGCAGGGCCAGCATCAGCGCCACATCGTAGGGATAGGGCGGGGTGGAGGTAAACTGACCCGGCTCTCTATGCGCCGGTTGAACCATCCCGTCTATCGCAACCGGGTCCTCCAGGTCTGTGCCGACGGCGCCCTCGTCGCCCTCGCCTTCTACCTGGCGTTCCGGCTGCGCTTCCTCGACCAGAGCGACCTGCCGCACCGTTACTGGATCCTCTTCGCCCAGTCGGTGGGCTTCGTCATCGCCCTCAAGCTGATCGTCTTTGCCGCCTTCGGCATGTACCAAAAGTGGTGGCGCTATGTCAGCGGCCGCGACTTCCTGCAGATCGTCCGCGCCGTCACCGTCGCCAGCGCGATCCTCGTCGTTGCCTTCACCGTGCTGAGGCCCTTCGCCCACAACCTGCCGCGCTCGGTCGCGGTGATGGATTTCCTGCTCACCCTGATGCTGATCACCGGCGCCCGCCTGGCGGTGCGCCTGATCGTCGAACGTCCCTCACGCTCGGCCCGCGTCCCCAAGCGCGAGGTCCTCGTGATCGGCGCCGGCTCCGGCGGCCAGATGGTGGTGCGCGAGCTGCAGCTCAACCCCGAAATCGGCGTCACCGCGATCGGCTTCGTCGACGACGACCCGCGCAAGCGTGGCATGCGGATGCTTGGGCTCAAGGTGCTCGGCTCGACCAAGCAGATCGACAAGATCCTCGACGAGACCCACCCCGACGAGGTGGTGATCGCGATCCCCTCGGCCCCGGGAACGCTGCGAGCCAAAGTCGTCGCTGCCTGCCGCGAGCGCGAGATCCGCGTGCGCACCCTGCCGACCGTCTTCGAGCTGCTGCGCGGCGGCGTCCAGCTCAACAAGCAGCTGCGCGAGGTGCGGGTCGAGGACGTGCTCGGCCGCGACCCGATCGTGCGCGAGCTCGACCGCGTCGGCGCCTACCTGCGTGACCGCATCGTCCTCGTCACCGGCGCCGGCGGCTCGATCGGCTCCGAGCTCTGCCGCCAGATCGCCCAGGTCAAACCGCGCCTGCTGGTGATGCTCGACCACGCCGAGGACAACCTCTTCCAGATCGACCGCGAGATGGTCGAGGAGCGTCACTGCACCAACGTCGAGTCCGTGCTCGCCGACTGCAAGGAGCCGAGCCGGATGCTGGAGGTGATGCAGCGCTTCAAGCCCGGCATCGTCTTCCACGCCGCCGCCTACAAGCACGTGCCGCTGATGGAGGCCAATCCGCTCGAGGCGGTGCGCAATAACGCGATCGCGACCCGGATCACGGCCGAGACCGCCGCCGCCTCCAACGTCGAGCGCTTCGTCCTGATCTCGACCGACAAGGCGGTCAACCCGAAAACCGTGATGGGCGCCTCGAAGGCGATGGCCGAGTGGATCGTCGAGGCGGCCGGCCGCAAACACCCCAGCACCCGCTTCGCCAGCGTCCGCTTCGGCAACGTGCTCGCCTCCTCGGGCAGCGTCGTGCCGATCTTCCGCAGCCAGATCGAGCGCGGCGGGCCGGTCACGGTCACCCACCCCGAGATGACCCGTTACTTCATGACCATTCCCGAGGCGGTGCAGATGGTGATCCGCGCCGGCGACATCGGCGCCGGCAAGGGCGAGGTCTTCGTCCTCGACATGGGCGAGCCCGTCCGGATCGTCGACCTCGCTCGCAACATGATTCGGCTCGCCGGCTACGAGCCGGAAACCGACATCGCGATCGAGTTCACCAAGCCGCGGCCGGGGGAGAAGCTGCACGAGGAGCTCTTCGGCCTCGCCGAGAGTGGGCAGCCGACGGCGGCGCGGCGGATTCAGCGAGCCGTGCGCGAGGCACCGCTCGATCCCGAGTGGATCGAGGCGACGCTGAACTCGCTCGAGCACCTGGTAATGGCCGGGGACGAGGCTAATCTGGCCCGGCGTGTCGTCGAGATGATCACCGCCCCTGGCGGTGACGCGGCGGCAGTCGTCTACGACGAGTAGCCTCTCGCAGCCACTCAGTGGAGTTGATCAAGGAAATCGGCGCCTTCGCAGGCCTGGCTGCGTTTCTCGGCCTCGCCGTCCTCGCCATGCTCGCTTTCTCCCAGGGGCGCGACATTCGCCGCCTGCGCGAGTGGGCAGGCTCGGCGCCGGAGCGTGACTCCGACCGCAAGGACTCGACCTCGGCGGCAGCGGCAAAACGCGCTGAGGAGTTGCGTGCCCTGGAGGACGCCCGCACCGCCGAACGCGAGTCGCTCGATCAGCGCGAGGAGCGACGAAAGCGGCGCGACGCGGGCCTGCCGGAACTGACGCGACGCGAGCGGCTCGGCGAGGGCTTCTCCAGTTTCGGCTCGCGCATTGCCGAGCCCCGCTACCTGGTGGGGATCTTCGTCGTCGTCCTCTTGCTCGCCGCCGGTGCCGTCTACGTCGCCACGCAGGGCTCGGACTCCGCCGACGGCAAGGGCGACAAGGCCAAGTCGGCTAAGGCGACCAAGCCGGGCGAAATCGAAGTGACCGTGCTGAACGGCACCGCGGTGCCCGGCCTCGCCGCTGAATACGGCGACAAAGTCGAGGGCAAGGGCTTCAAGCTCGGCGCCGTCACCAACAGCAGCACCAGCTTCGCCGACAGCATGGTCATGTTCGAACGCGGCCACGCCCCCGAAGCGCGCAAGGTGGCCAAGGCGCTGAGCATCTCGCAGGTGAAGCTGATGACGCCCGACATCGAATCGGTCTCCGGCGGCGCCTCGGTCTCGGTGATCGTCGGCGAGGACAATGCCGCGAGCGGCTAGCCGCTGGGCCGGCCTCGTCTTTGCCCTCCTCGTCCTCGCCACACTCGCCGCCTTCGCCTGGTCGCAGCGGTTGAAGCGCGACCCGCTCGTGCTCGACCGGACCTCCTTCGTCGCCGTGCCGATTCTCCACCCGAAGCACCCGGTTCACGGTTTCACCCCCAACGCGGATTGCCGCTACGACCGCATGCGAATTCGCTTCCGCACCACCCAGTCCGATCACGGAACGGTTCAAATGGTGAAGCCGGGCGGCAAGCTGATCGTCACCCTCGACCGCGACACCTTCCTCAAGCGCTACCACTTCCACACCTACTACTGGAATGGTCGTGACCGCGAGGGCGGCATCGCTCCGGCAGGCCGCTACAAGCTGCGGGTCAAACTGCTCGGTCAGGACCGCGTCCTGGTCCCGCCCGGCACGATCAAGCTGCACCACGCGAAGCGGAATCCGACCAAGGGGTGCAAGCAGGCGGCGCCCGGAGACAAGCCGTGAGTGACTCCTTCGCTGGCCTCGGCGTGCTGGTTGCAGCTGGCGGAGCAGCGGGTGCGATCCTGCTGCCGCCCGGACGCCTGCGTTCGCTGGCGATGCTGGTTGCACTGGTCCTCTTTCCGGTCTTGATCCTCGGCGACCAGTGGCACTCGCACCAGATCGTCGACCTGCGTCACAGCACCGGTCGCCTCGCCGCGCTTGGCCTGGTGGGGCTCGCCCTCACGGGTGCGTTCGCTTACGTCTTCAGGCGCTGGCCGACCCTGGTCCCTCTGGCGATCGTGGCGGCCCTTCCGTTTCGGATTCCGCTTAACGCTGGAGGCGATACGGCAAACCTCCTGGTGCCGCTCTATCTCGTGATCGCAGGTGGAGTGCTGGCCGCCGTCACTCGAGAATGGCGTGGCACGCAACCGCTTCTGCCGGGGGGTGGCGCCGTAGGGGGACCCGCCCCTGAGGACGCTTTAGCGACCGGAGGGGGTGGGGGGTCCCCTGCGGTGACAGGACCCGCCGGCCCAAGCGCCTGGCTACCGCGAATCCTCGCCGCGGTGGTTGTCTTGTACGCAGTTCAGGTCCTCTACTCAGAGGATTTCTCGAAGGGACTCCAGAACGTCTGTTTCTTCTTCGTGCCATTCAGTCTGGTGTACGGGCTGCTGCGAGATGTCACATGGGATCGGAGGCTGCTGACACTCGTTCTCTGGGTTGTGGGGATCGAGGCGGTCTGTTTCGTTCTCGTCGGCTCAGTGGAGTTCGTGACTAAGAGCTTGTTTTGGAATGACCAGGTGATCAGGTCCAACGAATTCCACACTTACTTCCGGGTCAACTCGGTCTTCTGGGACCCCAATATCTACGGGCGGTACCTGTCCTTGGTCGCGGTCGTGGCCATGAGCGCATTGCTGTGGGCCCGAGAGCGACGAACGCTGGCATTGCTCACCGCTCTCATTGCGGTCCTATGGATAGGGCTGGTGCCAACGTTCTCCCAGTCGAGCTTCGCTGCCCTGCTTGCGGGCCTAGTGGTTCTCGCCGCTCTGCGCTGGAGCTTTAAGTGGACGGCGATAGCCGCAGTTGGGGGTGTCGTCCTGACGATGCTGATCGTCACCCTCGCCGGCAGCTTCAGCTTCGACCGCATAAACATCGACACCAGCGGCCGCGCCAACCTGGTGTCGGGAGGCGTCCACCTCTTCACCCAGCGCCCCGTCTACGGCTACGGCTCCGGCAGCTTTCCCAAGGCCTATCGCCAGCACGTGAAGACGCGCAAAGCCCCAGTCTCGGTCTCCCACACCGAGCCGATCACCGTCGCCGCGGAGCAGGGACTCGTGGGACTCGCCCTCTATCTAGGCCTTGTGGTGACCGCGCTCCTCACCATGGCCTCTCGTGCGGGTGGCACTGTAGGGGGGCCCGCCCCTGAGGACGCTTTAGCGACCGGAAGGGGTGGGGGGTCCCCTGCTGTGACAGGACCCGCACGCCTGGCCGTTGCGCGCGCCGCCGTCCTCGCCACCTTCGTAGCCCTCCTAGTCCACACGATGGCCTACGCCGGCTTCTACGAGGACCCGATCACCTGGGTCCTGCTCGCCGCCGGCGTCTCGCTGGCAGCCGCCAACCAACGTAGTCTCGCCGCGTGTCGGGATACCTCCGCCGCCTAGCGACGACCGGGGCCGCCTACACCGCGGCCAGCATCGTCTCGAAGCTGATCGCGGTGGCGCTGCTGCCGCTCTACACGCGCTACCTCACGACCGGCGACTACGGCGCCGCCGAAGTGATGTTCGCCGCCGTCGTCTCGGCCAGCATCGTCGTCCGCCTCGGCATGATCGAGGCGCTGCTGCGCTTCTACTACCGGGACGACGAGGACCCCGCCCGCATCGTCTCGACTTCCTTCGCGGCGCTGTTCTGGTTCGCCACGATCGCGGCGCTGGTCGCGCTGCCTTTCGCCGGGCCGATCTCCGAAGCGCTGCTCAACCAATCCGCGCCCGACCTGGCGCGGATCTCGATCGGCGGCCTCTGGGTCCTGACCCTCAACGAGTACCTGCTCACCCTCTTCCGCCTCGAGGAGCGCGCCAGGGCTTTCTTCGTCACCACGATCATCAACGTGCTGGCAGCGATCGCCCTGACGGTGATCCTCGTTGTCGGCATGGAAGAGGGCGCCCGCGGCCTCTTGATCGGCAGCTACGCCAGTGGCGCCGCCGTCGTGCTGGCGCTGATCTTGATCCACCGGCGCCGCCTCTCGCTGCGCTTCGAACGGCCCCTGCTGCGCCGCCTGCTGCGCTTCGGCCTGCCGACGATGCCGGCCGAGCTCTCCTCTACGGGCTCAACTTCGTCGACCGGATCATCATCGTCCACGCCGCCGGCCTACCCGAGGCCGGCCTCTACTCGATCGCGGTCAAGTTCGCCCAAGGCGTCAACGTCCTTGTCCGTGGCTTCCAACTCGCCTGGCCCCCGCTCGCCTACTCGATCCGTGACGACGACGAGGCGCGCCGCGTCTACGCCACCGTGGTCACCCTCTTTGCCGCTGGCTGCGCCTTCGTCGTCACCGGCATGTGGCTGCTCTCGCGCTGGCTCGTCCGTGCCCTCGCCGCGCCTGAATTCTTCGGCTCCTACAAGGCGATCGGCCTGCTCGCCACCGCCGCCACCCTCTACGCGCTCTACATGGTGCTCGTCGTCATCCTCGGCCGCACTGGCCGCACCGAGTTCAACTTCCCCGCCACCGCCGCGGCCCTGGTGGCCAACATCGCCCTCAACCTCGCCCTGGTGCCGCCGCTGGGGATCGTCGGCGCCGGCATCGCCCTCGTCGCCTCCTACGTCGTCGTGCTGGCGCTGATGTACGTCTTCACCCAGCGCCTCTTCCCGGTCCCCTACGAATGGGGCCGCCTGCTGCGCGTCCTAACCGTCTCCGCGGGCCTGGTCGGCCTAGGCGAGCTGCTGCTCCCAACCGAGGGCTTCGTCGGCCTCGTCCTCCGCCTCCTCTTCGCCCTCGCCTATCCCTTCGCTCTCTTCGCCACGGGCTTCTTCACACGGAGTGAGCGACGCTGGCTGGCTCGCCTCCGGCACCCGGCGGAGGTTCTCGCCGGTTTGCAGGCTCTGCGCCCGACCGCTGCAGGCGTGGACGGTTCCATCTCGGAGACGTACGAGGCCGAGCAGATGGACGAGGACGTGCGCCTGTAGCGGGTCGAGTCCGGTAGGGGTGGAACGTCTTGCACTTTTTCGTCGCCCGCTTCGGGCGACAGCTCACTCCGCTTCACCGAAAAAGTTAAGTGGAACCCCTACCGGACTCGACCCGGTCCCGGATGCTCGTACCACTCCCCGGCTGAAGCGCCTGGCGTGTGTGGGTCCAGTAGACCCTTGCGGGGTGCCCGGGCATGGCCGTCGCCACGAGCGCGCGGACCCCATAGGACCAGGCGGTGAGAAGGCGCACCACCAGTGCCGCGGCGGCCCCGTGGTGCTTGCGCATATAGAGGTCGCGGTTGCGGTGGAATTCGACGATGCGGGGGAGGCCCACGCCGAGGTCGGTGGAGAGCTGATCTTGGTGGATCGCCTTGGCAGCGGGGACAAAGAGGCTGTGCCAGCCGGCGTCATCGAGGCGCTTGGCGAAGTCGCACTCGTCGTAGTAGACGAAGAAGCCGGGGTCCATGAAGTCGATCTCGGCGGCGGCCTCGCGACGAACCAAGAGGGCGCTCGATTGGCCCCAGTCGACCCGGCGGGTCGAACCGCCCTTGCTCTGCACGGTCAGCCAGCGGTGCAGGAAGAGGGCACCGGCAAGGGCGGTGCCGACGCCGGGGAAGCGCCAGGCGCAGGGCGCAGCCGCGCCCTCTGAGTTGAGCAGCTGCGCTGTTGCCGCCGCCGCCTTCGGGTCCGCCTCGAGCGCCTCGACGAGCGCCGCCGCGGCTCCCGGCCGCAGCTCGGAATCCTCGTTGAGCAACAGGCAGTACTTGCCCGTCGCCTCGCGCATCAGGGTCGAGTCGTTCTCGGCCTTGCCGGTGCGCCGCTCGCGCTCGATCAGGCGGACGTCACCGCCTCGGGCCCGCACCGCCTCGGGCGAGCCGTCGCTGGAGGCGTTGTCCAAAACGAGGATCTCCCGCTCGACCCCTTGCGGGTGCGTGCGCTCGATCGCCTCGAGGCAGGCGAGCAGGTAATCGCGGCCGTTCGTGTTCACGACGCAGTAGGAGAGCGTGGGCGCCACCGCGGTCACGATAATCGCCGTGTCCGGTGACTACCGGACACCCCGCAGATGAAAGTCCAGCTAGTCGACCCCTCGGCCTTCACGCCGCCCTACGATCGCGCCCTCGCCGCGGCGCTGACCCGCCACGGCGCCGAGGTCGAGCTGCTGACCAGCCGCTTTCTCTACGGACCGGTGCCCGAGCCGGATGGCTACCGGGTGCGCGAGTGCTTCTACCGCCACAGCGCCGGCCGCGGTCTCGAGGCATCCGCCCGCCGGGTCCTCAAGGCCGCCGAGCACCTCGGTGACATGCGGCGCCTGCGCGGAGCGCTCAACGCTGACGTCGTCCACTACCAGTGGCTCACCGTGCCCTCGCTCGACGCCTATCTGCTGCCGCCGAAGCGACCGCGCCTGCTCACCGCCCACTACATCCTGCCGCCGAATCCCAGCCGCCGCGAGACGAAGATCGCGAGGCGCCTCTTCTCCCGCGTGGACGCCGTCGTCGCCCACTCCGAGCACGGCGCGGCCCGCCTGCGCGACGAGGTGGGCCTCGATCCCTCCCGCGTCCGCGTCATCCCCCACGGCGCCTTCGACTACCTCACCCGCCTGCCGGAGGAGAAGCCGCTGCCAGCCGAGCTCGAGGGAGCGGAGGGGCCGGTGATCCTCTTCTTCGGCCTGCTCCGCCCCTACAAGGGCCTCGATCTCCTGCTCGAGGCCTTCGCTCAGGTCGAGGGCGCCGAGCTCTGGATCGTCGGCAACCCGCGCATGGATCTCGCCCCGCTGCGCGCGGCCGCGCAGGCAGCTCCAGGGCGCGTTCGTTTCGTCACCCGCTTCATCGAGGACGCTGAGATCCCGGCGATCTTCCGCCGCGCCGACCTCCTCGTCCTGCCTTACCGCGATGTCGAGCACTCCGGCGTCCTCTACACCGGCCTCGCCTTCGGCAAGCCGATGGTGCTCAGCGCCGTCGGCGGCTTCCCCGAGGTCGCAGCCACCGGCGCGGCCCATCTCGTGCCCCCCGGGGACCCCACGGCGCTCGCCGGCGCCTTGAGCCGAGCTGACCGCCGATCCAGCCGCCCGCGAGCGCCTCGCCACGGCCGCCCGCGAAGCCGCCGCGGGTCCCTACTCCTGGGACGCTGCAGCCGCCCAAACCCTTGCGCTGTACGAAGAACTGACGCGGTAACAGATAATCGCCCGATGCTCGCCGCGATCTTCTGGGTCTCCGCTGCGCTGATCGTCTACACGCACCTCGGCTATCCGCTCGTCTTGCGCTTGCTCGTCGCCCTGCGGCGGCCGCGCAAGCCGGCAGCCGAGCCGGCGGAGCTGCCGCATGTCTCCCTGATCGTCGCCGCCTACGACGAGGAGGAGGTGATCGAGGCGAAGGTCGCCGACGCCCTCGCCCTCGACTATCCGCGCGAGCTGCTCGAGTTGATCGTCGCCTCCGACGGCTCCTATGACGCCACGGCCGAGCGCGCCCGGGCCGCCGGCGCCGACCTCGTCCTCGAGCTGCCCCGCGGTGGCAAGCTGGCGGCGCAGAACGCGGCCGCCGAGCAGGCCGCCGGCGAGATCCTCGCCTTCTCCGACGCCAACAGCGAGTGGCGCCCCGACGCCCTGCGTCGGCTCGTCGCCCCCTTTGCCGGCGCCGAGGTCGGCTATGCCTGCGGCCAGGTCCGCTTCCTCGACGCCGAGGGCGACAACCTCGAGGGCGCCTACTGGCGCTACGAGATGGCGGTGCGCGAGATGGAGTCCTCGCTGGCCGGGATCACCGCCGGCAACGGCGCGATCTACGCCGTGCGCGCCGAGGACTACCTGCCGCTAGACCCCGCGGGCAGCCACGACCTCTCCTTCCCCTTCGCCCTCGCCAAGCGCGGCAAGCGCTCGCTCTACGTGCCGGCCGCTCGTGCCGAGGAGAAGATGGTGCCGACGATGGAGGGCGAGTTCGCCCGCAAACGGCGGATGATGGTCGGCCTCTGGGACATCGTCGTCGGCGAGGGGATGATCTCGCCGCGCGGCTACTCAGGCCTCTACGCCTTCGAGCTCTTCTCGCATCGCTTGCTGCGTTACCTAACCCCGTTCCTCCACTTCGTCGCCTTCTTCGCCAACCTCGCCCTGCTCGGCAGCGGCACTGTCTACGTCGTCACCTACGGCATCCAGGTTGCCGCGATCGCCGCGGCGCTGTTCGGCGGCAGCTTCCCGGTCGGCCCACTTCGGGTCGCTCGCTACTACGCGATGACGACACTCTCGATCGCCGCCGGGCTCTGGGACCGCTTCCGCCACGGCGCCCCGGGCACTTGGGAGAAGGCACCCGGTACCCGATGAGGTGGCGCTGACCCGATGCCCAGGAGCCTCGACATAGCCATCGCGCTTCTAGCCCTGGCCATCCTCTCGCCGGTGCTCCTGATCGCCGCGATCGCGATCAAGCTCGGCAGTCGCGGGCCGGTGATCTACCGCCAGCGTCGCGTCGGCCTCGGCGGTGAGGAGTTCGAGATGCTGAAGCTGCGGACGATGGTCGCCGGCTCCGATCCGGTCGGGGTCGGCACGGTTGTCACCCGCGATGACCCGCGCGTCACCGGCGCCGGCCGCGTCTTGCGCCGCACCTCGCTCGACGAGATCCCCAACCTGGTCAACGTCCTGCGCGGCGAGATGGCGATCGTCGGCCCCCGCCCGACGATCCCGGCCCAGGTGATCGACTACACGCCGCTCCAGCAGCGCCGCCACGAGGTCCGCCCCGGCATCACCGGCTGGGCTCAGGTCCAGGGCCGCGCCGGCATCCCCTGGGAGGAGCGGATCGAGCTCGACGTCGACTACGTCGGCCGCCGCAGCGCCGCCCTCGACGCTCGCATCCTCGCCAAGACGCTCTGGCTGCTGATCACCGGCCACGGCCTCGCCCCGGACTAGGCTTGGCGACGATGAGTGACCGACCCGCAGTTTCCCTGCGCCCGTTCGAGCCCGGCGATGCCGCAGCCGTGCACCGCTGGTTCAACAACCCGGCGGCGACTGCCTCGCTGATGGAGCAGCGCGGCTCGTTCTCGCTCGCCGAGGCCGAGGCCTGGGTCGGCCGGGCGACGGATGACTCGGGCGAGGATCGCAAGTACGCGATCGAGGTCGAGGGCTACGACGAGCCGGTTGGCTTCACCGCCCTCTACGGCCTCTTCCGCCAAACGGCGCCGGAGCTCGGCGCCCTGATCGGCGATGACGTGCGCGGCAAGGGCGTCGGCCGGCGTGCCGAGGCGCTGACCCTGGCCAAGGCTTTCGACGAGTTCGACGCCCACCGCGTCTACGGGCGCATTCCCGCCCGCAACGAGGTGGCGAAGAAGACCGTCGCCGGCCTCGGCTGGAAGCACGAGGGCACGATGCGCGCCCACCTGCGCCGCGAGGGCGCTCCCCCCGACGACTGCGAGGTCTGGGGAGTCCTGCCCGACGAGTTCCGCGCCGCCGCCGCCGACCTGCTCTCGTGAGCGAGGGCGCTCGCGCCGAGCTGATCGGGGACCGCGGCGAGGCGGCGGCGGGCGAGGAGTTCTTCCGCTCGCGCCCGTTTCTCGATGCGGAAGGAGTGACCCACACGCTGCGGATCGTGAGCAACGCCGGCGAGCTTCTCGCTCCGCTGATCGTGCGCGAGATCGACGGCGGCCCTGAGCGCGACGCAATCTCCCCCTACGGATATCCGGGGCTAGTCGAGAGGAGTCGGGGGGGTGTCCGCCGGAGCCTCCCCGCTGTTGCTCCGGCGGACACCCCCCCGACTCCCCCCACCCTGGACCCGGAGTCCATCGACTTCAGTGCCACCGGCCTGGTCACGATCTTCCTTCGTCACACGCTGGGCGAGCCGCCCGTGCAAGGCGCCAGTGAGCGCAACGTGGTCCAGATCGCCGACCCGGCGCTGCCCGCCAAGAGCCGCGGCAGCGATCGCAACCAGATCAACAAGAACCTGCGCAACGGCTATGAGCTGAGCCTCGTCCCCGGGCCCGAGACCAGCGCCGCCCAGCGCGCCGGCTTCCTCACCGCCTACGAGCAGACGATGCGCCGCACCGGTGCCGCCGAGCGCTATTTCTTCGCCGGCGCTTACTTCGATCGCATCCTCGAGTTCCCCCGCACCTGGCTGGCTCTCGCCAAGGCCCCCGATGGGACGGTCGCCGCCGCCTCGATCGCCGCCAGCAGTGACGGCTACCTCCACTACTACCTCAGCGGCAGCGCCGATTCGCACCTGCGCGACTCGCCGATGAAGAACGTCGTCGCCTCACTGGTCGACCTCGCCGCCGAGCTCGGCGAGCCGCTCAACCTTGGCGGCGGCATCACTCGTGGCGATCGCCTCGAGGAGTTCAAGCGCGGATTTGCCAATCGGGAGCTGCCCTGGCACAGCTCCGAGCTCGTCGCCGATCCCGCTGCCTACGCCCGGCTCTCGGCCGACCGCGAGGCGGGCAGCTTCTTTCCCGCCTACCGCGCTTAGCCGACGGTCGGTTCGACCGGCGTCGGGCCGGTGAAGGGGAAGCCTTCGGCCGGCTCGCGGCCGTGGCCCCAGGTCTGCTTGCCGAAGTCGCGGATCGCGTCGAGCGTGATCGCGCCCTTGTATTCGTTGCAGCCGAGCAGGTTGCGCCAGGTCGTCGCTGCGACTTCGTAGGGCATGTTGTTGTTCGGGAAGAGCAGCGTCGCCCCGTACAGCGAGTCGTAGAGCCCGATCATTTCCAGCTGCGCGCTTTCGGAGAGATCCGGCGAGTACTGGATCTCGAGCCGGCCGTGCTCCATCGAGTGGACGAAGTCGATTTCCTGCGGCATTTCCTTGTAGGCGCCGTCGGCCTGCTGGTAAGGCGGTTCGACGTGGTTGCCGGAGGTCGGTGGGTTGGTTTTGTATTCCGGCGTCGGCGCGGTCGGCGGGATGTGCACGTGCCCCTCTTCGGGCAGGTGGAGGCGCAGGTCGCAGCCTGCCTTTTTCGCCGCCTCCTTGAGGTTGGTGACCTTCACCGCGGCGACGTCGGTGCCGCCGCGCGTGTCCGGCTGCACGCCGTTGGTCGAGCCCGACTGCTGGTCGATATGGGCGTTGCCGCTGTCGTTCTTGTTGGCGGCTGAGACGATCACCGCGACGATTCCGATCAGGACGATGATGCCGACGACGCCCGCCGCTCCGTAGCCGATCATCAGGCGGCGTTTGGCCGAGCCCGCCTGTTTCTGCTCGCGTTCCTGCCGAGCTTGGCGGAGTCGCTCCCTCTCTTCCTCCCTGCGATTGGCCATGCGACGACCCAGTTTACTCAGAGTGACTCGGCCAAGTCGCCGCTGTCGTCGAGGCCGCGCTCCCAGGGTCGGGCCGCCTGCAGCGAGCCCAGCACCGCCCACGTCGCCGGTGCTCGGTTGAGCGCGTAGAAGTGGATGCCAGGCGCACCCGCGAGCAGCAGCTCCGAGCACTGCTGGGCGGCGTAGGCGACGCCGAGCTCGAACTCGGCCTTCTCGTCACCGTTCGCCGCGGCGAAGGCTGCTTCGAGTCGCGGCGGGATCGAGGCGTCGCAGAGGTTGCAGATGCGCTTGGTCTGGGCAAAGGTCGCCACCGGGATCACCCCGGCGATGATCGGCACCTCGATGCCCGCCCGCCGCGCCGCGGCGACGAAGTCGAAGTAGACCTGGTTGTCGAAGAAGAGCTGGGTGATCAGGAAGGAGGCGCCGGCCTCGACCTTGGTCTTCAGGTAGGCCAGGTCGGTCTCCAGGTCGGGCGCCTCGGGATGGACCTCCGGAAAGCAGGCACCGCCGACGGTGAACGGCCAGCGCGAGCCGATGAAGGCGGTCAGCTCAGCGGCGCTGCCCAGTCCGCCCTCGGGCTGGACGAAGTCCTCCTGGCCGCGCGGCGGGTCGCCGCGCAGGGCGAAGACGTTCTCGATCCCCGCCGCCTCGATCTGGTCCAGCGTCTGCGCCAGCCCCTCGGAGGTCTCGCCGACGCAGCTCAGGTGCGCCATCGTCTCGTAGCCGAGCGCGTCCTTCAGCTCGCGGGTGATCTCGACCGTGCCGTCGCGGGTCGAGCCGCCGGCGCCGTAGGTGACCGAGACGAAGTCGGGCTCGAGCTCGCGCAGCGAGCGCGCCGTCGCAAGCAGCCCCTCACGCCCCTCGTCGGTCTTCGGCGGGAAGAACTCGACCGAGAAGGTCGGCGCTTTCGCGGCGATGATTTCGTCAATACGCACGGACGCAGGGTAGCTACGCGCGCGCCCTGCGGTGGTCCACCCGGTCCTGGAAGTAATCCTGGATGTCCTCGAGCCGCTTGCCCTTGGTCTCCGGCACGAACTTCCAGCAGAAGGCGAGCGTGAGCAGGCCGATCACCCCGTAGAACCAGAAGGCGCCGCTGCGTCCCAGCGCTTCGATCAGCAGCAGGAAGGTGAGCGAGACGATGAAATTGAAGGTCCAATTGGCCATCGTGCCCACGCCGGCCGCCTTGCTGCGCACGCTGAGCGGGTAGATCTCGGCGTTGAGCAGCCAGAAGATCGGCCGCGCCACCGGACGGGCCCAATTCCCGGAGTTTGCGGGAACGTATTCGTCGCCCCCCTAGCGGCCCGCTCGGGTGCGCGCTAAGTTGAACTTGCGACTGGGAGGGACGGGGTCTGCGGAAGCCCACCGGACACCGCCCCGAAGGTGGCGCAACGAGCTTCAGCGAGCGAAGGCTACGCACGCGGCAGGCAACCGAGCGTCCCGCCAGTCGCGTTTTTTGTGCCCGAAACCAGTGTCCGAGCAGATGCCTAGCTTGGAGGTGACATCAAGCGTCTGCCCTTGATGTCACGCGTGCCGGGACGTAGTGCCTGGGAGCTGGGCGTCGCCGCGAGACCCGGAAGGCCGCCGCGACTAGCCCGCCCGCTCCCGCCCCCTATGGGAGGATCTCGACGATGAGCGGGGAGCTTCGTTACGAGCGTGTGGGTGCCGCCGCGGTGATGACGATCGATCGGCCCGAGCGCCGCAACGCGATCGATGCCGCCGCTGCCGCGGCGTTCCGCCAGGGGTTGAAGGACTTCGAGGCCGACGATGACGCTCGTGTGCTCGTCCTCACCGGTGCCGGCGGCCAGGCCTTCTGCGCCGGTGCCGACCTCAAAGCGATGGACCTCGACGTCGATCATCCTCACGGCCCGATGGGGCCGACCCGGCTGACCCCCGCCAAGCCGGCGATCGCCGCGGTCGACGGCTGGTGCCTGGCGGGTGGGGTGGAGCTGGCGCTCTGGTGCGACATACGGATCGCCACCCCGCAATCGACCTTTGGCCTCTTCGAGCGGCGCTGGGGCGTGCCGCTGGTCGACGGGGGAACCCAACGCTTGCCGCGGGTGGTCGGCATGGGGCGGGCCCTGGAGCTGATCCTCACCGGCCGACCGGTCGAAGCCGAGGAGGCCCACCGCATCGGCCTGGTCAACGAGCTGGTCGAGCCGGGCAAGCAGCTCGAACGCGCGCTCGAGCTGGCCGAGCGGATCGCCGCCTTCCCCCAGGAGACGATGCTGGCCGACCGCCGCGCCGCGATCGAGGGCTTCGGCCTACCGCTCGCCGAGGGCATCGCGCTCGAGCACCGGCTCGGCCGCGAGACCCTCCACGTTGCCGTCAAAGGAGCCCAGCGCTTCGCCGGCGGCGCCGGCCGCCACGGCGAGGGCGTCTAGCTCAGGCCGCCGGGGTGTGCTCACGGGTCACGCGACGCATCTCGTCTTCGGCCGCTTCCGGGCCCAGGTAGGGCATCAGCACGGCGAAGACGAGGTCGGGCAGGATGCGGGTCAGCTCCGGCCCCCGCCCGGCTCGGATCTCGTCGAAGATCATCGAGGCGGCACCGCCGATCGCGAAGCGGGCGGTATCGGCGGGTAGTTCCTCACCCTGGTTGGCGTACTGGCGGCCCTCCTCGAGAAACGGGGTGAAGCGCGCCAGGGCCGAGCGGTAGCGGGCGCGGGCGTCGTCCCCGGCGGCGGTCACCTCGACCATCGAGAGGCGGGCGATCCCGGCCTCGATCGAGAGCAGCCCGACCAGGGCGCCGAGCGCCGCCGAGATCCGCTCCGGCCACGGGTGACCAGCGGCAGCCTCGAAGGCGCTGCTCATGTGGGCCAGGAGGACGTCGAAGACCGCCTCGTAGGCCTCGAGGAAGCAGCTCTCCTTGTCGCCGAACATCTGCTCGAAGGTCTGCTCGGAGACGCCCGCCACCTCGATTACGTCCTTGACCGTCGTCGCTTCGTAGCCTTTTGCCGCCGCGACGCGCAACATGGCCTCCAAGAGACGCTCTCTTTCGGAGCGCACCAGGTAAGCGCGAGGCAGGCTCTGCGTACCGCCCTGTGTTTTTTCTGCGCTCGAAGTTGAGGACGGATCCATGGGTTCAGAGTAGGGCAGTGTTCTCAGACTGTCCAACTCCGATCCGGCCGTTTGGCGTGGCTCAGCCGGTCAGGCTCTTGCGGCCTTCATCTCGGCGCCGGCGACCTCGGCTCCGAAGTAAGGCAGCACGGCGAAGTACATGAAGTCGGGCAAGAGCTGACGGAAGCCGTCCCCGTCCCCCGTCGCCAGCTTGGCGTGGACCACCGCGTGCATGCCGGCGACGATCCCCTCCGCGGCGATCGGCGGCGGCGTCTCCGTGCCGGTCGAGGCGTGGCGCGCCGAATCGATGAAATCGGTGATCCCTTTCATCGCTTCGGAGCGAATTTTCAGCGCCTCAGGGCCCGCCGCGTGGACCTCGACGATCAGCGCCCGGCCAATCGCGGGGTCGGCGTCGAGGGCGTCGAGAACGGCGCCGAGCCCGGCCCGCAGCCTGGCTCGCCATCCCGTCTCCGGTTCCGCCGCGGCGACGGCGATGGCTTCGAATTTGGCGACGCCGTAAGCGAGCGCCTCGAGATAGCAGACGTCCTTGTCGGCGAACTCATCGTAGAAGGCCTGCCTGTAGAGCCCGGTCTGATCCAGCACCATACGCACGGATGCGGAGTCGTAGCCGGCATTGCCGACAGCCTCGAGCATGCCCTCGAGAATGCGCTGACGCTTCGGGGAACTCACCAGTCTGAGTGCGGGAGCTTCGGGGAACACCTTCCCCATTGCGCCGGTCCCCTCAGCCCCTGCCCGGACCTTGGTTGCGGCCTGCTTGCCCATCCGACCTTCCTCTGCTGATCAAGGGAACGGGTTGTCTGGAATAAGGAACAGTAGCGGTATCTGGTCGATCCGTCCAGCTTGGAAACGGATTCTTATAGGGGTACTCTGGCGTTCGTGGCCGATCGCGCACCGCAAGCGACAAGGATGCCCCCGGGAAGGCATCAACTGCCACGCGAGTTCATCGCCCAGCACCAGCGGGCCCGCATAATCGCCGCCCTCGCCGAGGAGACGGTGGAGAAGGGTTACCGCGCTGTCACGGTCGCCGACATCGTCCGCCGCGCCGGCATCGCCCGCAACACTTTCTACGAGAACTTCTCCTCCAAGGAGGATTGCTTTCTCGCCGCCTCGGAGTTCGCGGTCAAGGAGGCGCTGCGCCGCGTCGTCGACGCCGCCAGCAAGGTCGACACCTGGCCCGCCCGGGTCAACGCCGGCCTCGCCGCCTTCCTCCACTACGTCGCCTCAGAGCCCGCCCTCGCCCGCACCTGCATCGTCGAGGCGCTCTCGGCCGGGCCCGCTGCGGTCGACCGCTACGAGCGCTCGATCCAGGCCTTCGTGCCGCTCTTCCGCATGGGCCGCAAGGTCTCGGCAAAGGGCGAGGAGTTGCCGACGACGCTGGAGGAGACGATCGTCGGCGGGATCTTCTGGATTCTCTACCAGCGCATCATCATGGGGCAGGCGGAGCAGATCGAGGAGCTGCTGCCGGAGCTGGTCGAGTTCTCACTCACGCCTTACCTCGGCGCCGAGTCCGCCAAGCGGATCGCCGGCGAAGAAGCACCGACCGCCAACGCGGGTTGAGCCAGGGGCAGGGATTGGGGGTCCCATGACCTAGTGCTTGACCTGGAGACCCGCGAGCGCGCCGCCAGTCCCGAGCGTGAGCGCATCGTCGAGGCCCTGATCGAGATCGCCGCCGAGCGCGGCTATGCCGAGACCACGATCGAGCTGATCATTGAGCGAGCCGGACTCGACCGGCCCGCGTTCGACCGCCACTTCCGCGGCAAGTACGACTGCTTCCTCTCCGCCTGGCAGGAAATCAACGAGGGCTGCATGCAGGAGATGCTGGAGGCCTACAACAGCCAGGAGAGCTGGCCCGACCGGCTCCGCGCCGTCGCCTGCGAGATCGTCGAGAACCTGCGCAACGCGCCCAGCCGGGCCTCCTTCGCGGTCGAGGTGCTGGCCGCCGGCGACGCCGCCCGCGCTCGGCGCGACATGACGATGCGGGTGATCGCCTCGCTGATCGACGCCGGCCGCAACGAGATGGAGGACCCGGAGTCGGTGCCGCACACGACCGCCGAGGCGCTTGCCGGTTCTGCCTACGGCCAGGTCTACGCCAAAGTTGTACGCGGCAATGCCGACGAGCTGCCCGAGCTGGTGCCGCAGCTGATGTCCGCTGCGGTAATGCCGTATCTGGGAATCGAGGCCGGGCTGGCCGAGTTGTCGAGGGGCTTCGATCCGCCAGCGCGATATCGTCGGGGTGTGGCCAAAAAGAAGCCCTCCTCCCGGGAAAAGGGTGAGCCGGGAGTGTCAGCGGAGGATTACCCCCCCGAGCTCGCCCGTTTGCCTCCCGGCCGCCATGGCCTGCCGCGCGAGTTCGTCATCCACAACCAGCGCGAGCGCCTGATCGCCGGCCTTGCCGAGGCGATCGCCGAAAACGGTTACTCCGGCACGACGATCGCCCACATCACCCGCCACGCTGCGGTTTCCCGGCGCACCTTCTACGAGCACTTCTCCAGCAAGGACGAGTGCTTCGTCGCCGCTTACGACACGGTGATGGAGGAGCTGCGGGGCCGCGTCTCCACCGCCTTCGAGGCCGAGGACGATTGGCCGCACGCAGTCAAAGCCGGGATCGGGGCGATGCTCGAGTTCCTCGCCGCCGAGCCCCACCTCGCCCGCCTCTGCATGGTCGAGGCGCTGGTCGCAGGGCCGGTCGTGGTCGAGCGCTACGACGCCGCGATCCAGAGCTTCGTGCCCTACTTCCAGACCGGCCGCGAGGGCCGCCCGCCCGAGGTCCTCTCCCGCCTCTCGCCGACCACCGAGGAGGCCCTCGTCGGCGGCATGGTCTCGCTGATCTCCCGCCGCATCATCGCCGGCAAAGCCGAAGAGCTGGAGGAACTGCTTCCCGACCTGGTCGAGTTCACCCTCACTCCATATCTGGGGAGCGCCGAGGCAGCGGAGCTGGCTCGGGAGAAGAGCTGAGCGAGGCCTGAGCTCGGAGCGGCTCAGTGCTCCGGCTCGGGCAGGTTCTCGAGGTCGAGTAGATCCTGTGTGCGGCTTTGGGCCTGCTTCATCTCTCGTAGTCGTGCCAGGGAGCAGATCCGCACCGGAATACCGAGCAGTTCGCTTTCTACGGCGTCATCGGCAAGTTGGGTGTAGCTGGGCACACCCTCGCCCACGGTTGGCAGCGTCGAGTCGAGCTCGGCCAGAGCGGCCGTCAGTCGCTGGAGGTTCACATGATCTGGGTCCGGAACCAAGCCGAGATCCTCTGTGCCACGTACGAACCCGTGCGCGCCGACAGCTACACCGCCGATAACGACGAAGCGAACATCGTGATCGTGCAGGGCTTCGAGCAGGGCGCGAAGGTCGAATTCGGTCAACGCGCTTTGGCGGCGCCCTTGATGGCGCTCATCTGCTTGCACAGGGCGTGGACCCGGGCAAGCCGCTCGCTCATCGGAGCGTGGCGATCGGCATCGAGTCGAAGACTGCGGGCTTCCGCCAGTTCGTTGATGCTTCCAGTGAGCGCCTTGCCGGCCATGGCACAAGTCTAAAGGCGATTCGCGCGCTCACGCCTAGCTCGGATCGACTTGGCTCAGTTCGGGAGTGCCGAGTTCCAGCCAGGCCTCGTCCTCGCCGAAGTAGTTGAGCACGGCGAGGTGGGCGAGGTCGGGGAGCAGGCGCTCGACCGTCGCCGCCCGGCCGGCGCCGATCTCGGTCGCGATCGCTTCCTCGACAGCGCCGACGACGAACTGGGCGGTGAGTGCCGTTGCGGTCGCCCGCGCGCTCGGTTGATGGCGGGCGGAATCGACCGCCCGGGCGAAGCGCTCGATCAGTTGCTGGTGCTTTGCCCAGGCCTGTCCGCGCGCCGCCCGCACCTCGACCACCAGCGCCTTCGCCAGTAGCGGCTGCTCGGCGACCGTGCGCAGCAGTCTGGCGAGGGCGGCGCGGAAGCCCGCCCGCCAGCTCTCGGCCTCGCGGCCCGCCTCGAGCACTTCCGCGCAGAGTCGATCCGCCGCCATCTCGTAGGCCTGCGCGAAGCAGGCCTCCTTGCCGCCGAAGCGGCGCTGGAAGCGGTCGCGGGAGATCCCGCTGCGCTCCAGCACTTCCTGCACCGTGGCCTTGTCGTAGCCACGGGCGCCGACGCTGAGCAGCATCGCTTCCAGCGCCCCCTCATCCGACGCGCGCTGCGGGATGGCCTCGTCCCATGACCTCACCGCGCGCAGTGTGGGTGGTGCGTCCACTCCGAGGTACCTTAGCCCATCTTTGGGAACTATGAACACTTCATATACTGCCTTCGTACCAATGGGAACGCGCGCTATCCTAACTGCGTGCGTGCATTGCCTGGAAAGGCCTCCCGGCAGCCGCCCGGCCCCGAGCCGGTCAGCCGCGCCGCGTCCGCCAAGGACCAGCGGCGGCGAATCCTCGAGGCCACCGCGGACCTGATCGCCGAGCAGGGCTACGCCGAGATGACGATCGAGCAGATCGTGCGGCGGGCCCGGGTCGGCTACGCGACCTTCTACAAGCACTACGTCGACAAGCAGGAGGCGTTCTTGGCGCTGATGGACGCCGCGGTCGAGCGCACGGCCTACGAGGTGGAGGAAGCCTTCGACCGCGAAGACGGTCCCTGGCCCGACAAGGTGGGGGCGGGGCTGGGGGCGTTGCTGAAGATCGCCGCCGAGCACCCGGGCGTGGCCCGGGCCTGCCTGGTCGAGGCGCCGACCGCGGGCCCGGAGGCGGCGGCCCGCCACGAGGCGGCGCTGAAGCGCTTCGCCCCGCTGCTGCGGCCGGGCCGCGAGCTCAACCCGCGCGCCGACAAGTTGCCGGAGAGCCTCGAGGAGACCCTGGCCGGGGGAGTGCTCTGGGTGATCAACCAGCGCCTGATCGCCGGCGAAGCCGAGAAGCTGCGGGCGCTGCTGCCCGAGGCGCTCGAGTTCCTGCTGCGGCCCTACGTCGGCGAGGACGCGGCGGCGCGCGAGGCGGGCGGCGCCGGCCATCAGGCGACCTCCGCCTGAGCCCTACGTAGATGGCGGACGAAGAGCTCGGCCCACTGCCCGCCGGTCGCCACGGCTTCAGCCGTGAGCAGGTCGCGCACAACCAGCGTGAGCGCCTGATCGCCGGCCTCGCCACGGCGGTCGCCGAGAAGGGCTACCGCGCGGTCACGATCACCGACATCACCAAAGCGGCTCGCGTCTCCCGCCGCGTCTTCTACGAGAACTTCGAGGGCAAGGACGAGTGCTTCCTGGCGGCGTTCGAGGTTGTCGTCGGGCACATTCGGGAGCTCGGCGCCGAGGCTGTGGCCAGAGCGCAGGGCTGGCCAAACCAGGCAATCGAGGCGTCATGCGCCGTACTCGCCTTTTTCGCCGCCGAACCCGACCTTGCTCGCCTCTGTCTGGTCGAGGCCCAGGCTGCCGGCCCAGTGGTTTCGGCTCGCTTTCACGAGACCGTGCAGGAGCTGGTGCCGTATCTGGAACGAGGCCGCGCCGAGCGCCAGGGTGAGCGTGATCTGCCTCCGAGCACCGAGGAGGCGACGCTTGGCGCCCTCGTCATGCTCAGCTCCCGCAAGGTCGCGGCCGGCGAAGCCGAGCGTCTTCTCGACCTCCTCCCAGAGTTGAGCGAATTCATTCTCGCGCCCTACATTGGCACCGAGGAGGCGTTGCGTGTGAGCGGAGACATTCGCCATGCCCAGGCCTAGCGAGGTGTGCGCTTCAGCCGCCATGCGAAGAACGAGATGAGGCTCTACGGAATCCGCCGAGCCGACGTCGTGCCCGATACGACAGCGAGGCAAATGCGATCTCGATCGAGTTGACCGCGGTCGAGAGGGCCGACCGGGCGGACCAAGCGCACGAGCGCGCTGTCGTCGCTATTCGCGAAGGCCGGCCGATCGAGCTGCAACTCCTGTATCCCGACATGGGGGTCGCCGAGCCTCTGGCCGCCGTGGCTGCGCGGCACGGACTGGACCGCGAAGCGTTGGCTGCTGCTGCTGCCCTGGCCGCGCCAGATCGCTCGGTCTCTGTGGACGCGGCTCTCCGCCCCGCCGCCTAGCAGCAGCTCCCAGCAGCACCCTTTCGGTACCCGCCCATATGCCCAGGGAACGCCTATGGGAACGCTCTTTTTCTTTTGGGAACTTCCCCTTGACAACCCTTGGATCGGCTGCTTCACTGGCGCCACTGGTCGGTACCAGCAGCACTTTCTAGGAACTACATACACCTAGAGGAGCGCTCCAGGGAACGACAGGTACAGGGACATAACCGAGCCTCGAGGAAGCCGCTAAGGGAAGCGGCGGGCAGAGGGGCTCACGGGACAAGGAGAGAGCTACGTGAGACGCCACGCGAAGGCATCGACCGCGGGATCGACCATGCGCCGGGCCAGGGGCCTCGGTCGCATCCGGGTGCTCGCCGCCGCCTTGGCCGCCCTCTTCCTGCTCGCGCTGGCACCCACGCTTGCCGCTGCCGCCGTCAATCCCGAATACCTCGGTGCCTTCGGTCCCGATGGGACGGAAGCGACCTCCTTCGAACGCCTCGGGGCAATCGCCGTCGACGAAGGAACCGGAGACATCTACGTCGGCGACTGGAAGAAACAGGTCCTCTACAAGTTCGACTCCGAAGGCCACCCGCTCAACTGGGGCGGCTCCGCCCCCTACATCTCGGGGAACGAAATCAGCGGGCTCTCGTTCTTCGAACACCCAGAAGACAACCAGGCCGCAGTCGATCCCGAAACCCACGTCCTCTACGTCACCAGCGACAACAAGGTCCGGGCCTTCGAACCAAACGGCGAACCGCACGAATTCACCGCCGGCCTCGGGGCCGGGACGAGCGAAATCCCCGGATCCACCGAGCTGCAAGGGCGTCGCGGTCGACAGCAAAGGGAACATCTACGCGAACGATTCCAAGTTCGTGTCTGGACTTGGCGACTCAATTCAAAAGACAAGGATCTACTCACGCTCAGGAGCGCTGCTGACTGAATTTGAACCGAAACGAGAAGGCGACGGAGCCCCGATATTCCCCAACCAAGCCGTGGCGGTCGCCCCCGACGGCAGTCTTTACACTGCCACCGCGTCTGAAGCCCAGGGCACATACAGATTGGAGCCCTCGCAGTTTCCGGTCACAGCTTCCACCACCTACTCTCGGGGGCACTCCCTCGACGAAGCCTACTCCACTTCCCTGGCGGTCGACTCGACTACGAGCCATGTGTACATCGGTGAGGGCGCGGGTGAATTGAATCGCCGCGTCGCGGTGTTCGACGAAGACGACAACCCGGTCGGCACCCTCGGCGCCGCGGGTGAAGCTGGAGAAATTGCCGGCCTCACAGCGGGCGTAGCGGTCAACGGCGCAAGCGAACGCGTCTACGTCGCCGACGATCAGGAATCCCTGCAGAGCCAGGTCAAAGTCTTCGAGACCTTCACCTTCCCGGTGATCGCGCCGACGGTCACCGCGACCTCGGTGATCGACCTCAACCTCTTCACGGCGACCCTTCGCGCCAGCATCAACCCCAACACGCTGGAGACCACCTACCACTTCGAGTATGGCACCGAAGACTGCTCGCTGGGCACCTGCACGAGCATCGGCGGCGGCACGATCCCCGCCGCCCACAAGCCCGTAGCGGTCTCCCCCCAGGAAATCGAAGGCCTCCAACCCGGCACCACCTACCACTACCGGGTGGTCGCCGTAAACGCCGAAGGCGAAACCAAAGGCCCCGACAGGACCTTCACCACGCCGCGCAGCGGCCTCGGCTTCAGCCTGGCCGACAACCGCGCATGGGAGATGGTCTCCCCGTCGAACAAGTTCGGCGGCAAGATCTTCCAGGCCGGCCAGGGCGTGATGCAGGCTGCCGCAAACGGCAACGGCCTCGCCTATGAGACCGTGACCTCGATCGAACCCAACCCCGAAGGCAACCGCGCGATCGACAGCTCCACGGTGCTGGCCCGCCGCGGCGCCGCCGGCAACTGGAGCTCCAAGGACGTCACCCCCCCGCAGACCGAAGCCAGCCCGCTTCGCTTCGGCGGCGTCTACAAAACCTTCAGCACCAACCTCGAGAACGCGCTGCTTGAGCAGCAAGACAACACACCACTCTCGATTGAAGCCTCAGAAGAAACCCCTTACCTGCGCGAGAACACCGAACCGGGCACCTACCGACCGCTGGTCACCGGCAAGGAAGGCTATGCCAACGTGCCGGAAGGGACGAAATTCGGCGGCGGCGCCGGCTCGACCGCGAGCCCGGTGAGGATCGTGGCGGCAGACCCCACCCTCACCCATCCAGTCGTCCGGTCCAGGGCGCCACTGGTGCCGGGAGCGGCGCCGGAAAGCCTCTACCAGTGGGACGAAGGCCAGCTGGCGCCGGTCAGCGAACTGCCGGCGAGCGAAGGCGGTGCCGTGGTCAGGGCCCTTGCCGGAGCCGAAACGGGCTCGGTGGACAACGCGGTCTCCGAAGACGGCTCGCGAGTGTTCTGGAGTACGGGTGAATACGGTGTGGGCGACCGAGGCCTCAACGCCCTCTACGCTCGCGACACCGCCAGCCAGACGACCGGACGCCTCGACCTCGGGGCGGGAGGCAGCGGCGAAGGTGAAAGCCGCCCCGTCTTCAACGGCGCCAGCGCGGACGGGTCGGTCGTCTTCTTCACCGACTCCCAGCGCCTCACCGCGGATGCCAGCCCCCCGGATAGCTTCGGTCACCCCACCTTCGACCTCTATCGCTGCGAGGTGGGGCCGGTGGAAGGAGGCACCCTCGGCTGCACCAGCCTGACTGACCTCAGCGCCCCGGTCGAACCCGGCAAAAAGGCGGAAGTCCTCGGCACGACTCCCGGCCAGAGCGAAGACGGAACGCGCACCTACTTCTTCGCAAGGGGCGTGCTCGACAATAACCCGAACGAAATGGGCGAGAGCGCCGTCGCGGGCGAGCCCAACCTCTACCTCTGGGAAGAAGGACAGGGCACGCGCTTCATCGCGACGATCTCCGCACGGGACAAGACCGACTGGGGTGGGTACACCACCACGGCGGACGGGCAAGGGTTTGAGCCGAAGCAAAGCGCCTCCGCCTCCCCCGACGGCCGCTACCTCGCCTTCATGTCAGACAGCTCGCTCACGGGCTATGACAACCGCGACGCCAAAAGCGACGAAGCGGTCGAGGAGGTCTTCCGCTACGACGCCACGGCAGACCGTCTCGATTGCGTCTCCTGCAATCCCTCTGGTGCCAGCCCCACCGGCACGCTCTCCAACCCGACCGGCAATGAAGTGCTCCGAGCCGACAATCACGGCAACTGGTCAAAGCGCTGGGTCGCCGCGATCCTGCCGGTGGCCCAAGAAAGCGAAAACGAAGGGTTCGCCCTGCACCGCCCCCGTGTCGTCCACGACGACGGCCGCGTCTTCTTCAACGCGGTGGACCCGCTGGTCTCCGCCGACTCAAACGGCGAGTGGGACGTCTATCAGTACGAGCCGACCGGCACGGGCGATTGCACCTCCACTTCAGAAGGCGCCGCGATCGCACACACGACGGCAGGCTGCGTCTCGCTGATCTCCTCCGGCACCTCAGAAGAAGAAGCGAGCTTCATCGACGCAAGCGAATCGGGCGACGATGTCTTCTTCATCACCCCGGCAAGGCTCTCTGCCACCGACGAAGACTCGGAGGCCGACGTCTATGACGCCAGGGTCAACGGCATCCCGGCGACCCTGCCGGTGATCAACGAATGCCTCGGCGAAGCCTGCCAGGCGGCACCGAACCCACCGAATGACCCGACCCCCGCCAGCGCCGCCTTCCACGGCTCGGGCAACGTCCCCTCTGAGCGCTGCCCGCAGAGCAAACGCAAGGTGATCAGGGCCGGCTCTGCCAAGTGCGTGGCCAAAAAGCACAAGCAAAAGAAGAAGCACTCACACAAGAAGGCCAAGCGAGCCAACAACAACCGGAGGGCGGGTCGATGAGGAAAGCCACGAACATGCCAAAGCGCCTTGCAGGCCTCTTCGCCCTCGCCGTGACCGCCACGGCGCTCCTGGGAGCGCTCTTTGCCGGCTCCGCCTCCGCCGCACCCGCGCCCTGGTGGCAGGTGCTCGACGGCAGCCGTCCTTCTCACCTGTGGGAAGCGAGCGACAACGTGCAGGAAATCACCACCGAAATCGCGACATTCGAAACGGAACCTGGAGTATTTAGCTCGGGTCTCGTCGCCAAGGTCAGGCTGCAGGGAGAAGTGATCGCCTGCCTGGGGGCCGGGGACTTCGCGGCTTATTGCCCCTTCTTCGTGCAGGACAAAGACGAAAACCCCGCGCCGGTGGTCGAAACCGCCTCCCAGCTCGAAGCCGCGCTCGAGGCGGCGTCGGGCAAGGACGTCACCGTCACCGGCGGTCCCACCGGCGGTGAACCGTTCACGATCAAAGCATCGGGGTCCTTCCCCACGATCGAAGTCGAAGGGCTGATCGGCAAAGCCGCCGGCAAAGTCATCTCCCCCGGCGGCAGCGGCCGCCTCCTGGTCACGCTGACCAACCTCGGTGACGCTCCGCTGGACGCGACCGAAGTGCCGGTGAGGATCGAAGACGAACTCCCCGAGGGCGCGATCGCCAGCGGCGCTCAGGCGATTGCGGGCAGCAAAGGCGGATCGGGCCCGGTCGACTGCGAAGTCAAAGCACCCGATGAAGTCCTCTGCACTTTCGAAGGCACCCTGCCTTCCTACGAATCGATCGAAGTCGAAGTCTTCACCAGCCTGCAGGGCAGCCCACCGGTTCAGGGAGCCCCGGGGACGATCAGCGTCTCCGGCGGCAACGCCCCTGCCGCCAGCGGCCCTCAGAACATCACGGTCAGCCCCGACCCCGTCCCCTACGGCGTCGAGCGCTTCTCGGCTCAGGCCGAAGAAGAGGGCGGCGGCATAGCCCGCCAGGCCGGTGGCCATCCCTTCCAGTTCACCACGACGATCCAGCTCAACTCCGGCGCCTGGACCACCGATGCCAACCACAACCCGATCGTCGAACAGCCCGCCCTGCCGCGCAACCTGCGCTTCCCCCTGCCCTCGGGGCAAGTCGGCAACGCGACCGTGATGCCCGAGTGCTCGATGGAAGACTTCCTCTCCCATATAACAGGCAAAGCCGCGTTCTTCGTCGACAAATGCCCCGATCAGACCGCGATCGGCGCCGCCGCAGTGACCTTCAACGTCCCCGGCACCGTCGGCTACTGGCGCGAGGCGGTACCGGTCTTCAACCTGCCGCCTGCATTCGGCGAGCCGGCCCGCTTCGGGATCATGCCCGGCGGCGACCCGGTCGTGATCGACACCGCGCTTGATCCCGACAGCCACAAGATCATCGCCAGCGTGCGCAACACCACCCAGGTCGCGCAGCTCTTCTCCAGCACGCTCTCCTTCTGGGGCTATCCGAGCGACCCAAGACACGACAGTGCGCGGGGCTGGGCCTGCACCTTCCACGAGGAAAACGACTTCGGCCCCTGCACCCGTCCACCGGCCCTGCCGGAAACCGCCTTCCTGCGGATGCCGGTCAACTGCAACACGCCGCTTGACTTCGGCGTCGATACCGAACCCTGGAACGTGCCGGTCGGCAGCACGATCGCCCATGCCTCCTTCCCGGGCGACCCGCTGCGCGGCTGCCAGAAAGTCCCCTTCGACCCCCAGGTCGAAGCAGCGCCGACCTCCAAGCTGGCCGAAAACCCAAGCGGCCTCACCTTCAACCTCAACATGCCGAACTCCGGCCTTTTGAACCCCGAGGCAACCGCGGCCGAAGGCCAGCCGAAGAAGGTCGAAGTGACCCTGCCCAAGGGAGTCACGATCAACCCCTCCCAGGGAGACGGCCTGGTCGGCTGCTCTCCGGCCCAATACGCGGCTGAGAAGTTCAACTCCCGCCCGGGAGAAGGCTGCCCGGAGGCATCGAAGGTGGGCACGGTCTCGGTGATCTCACCGCTCCTCAAAGAGGAAGCCACAGGCGCCCTCTACATCGCCTCGCCCCACGACAACCCCTTCAACAGCCTCCTCGGGCTCTACCTGATCGCTCGTATCCCCCAGCGCGGCATCCTGGTCAAACTCGCCGGCAAGGTCGACCCAGATCCGAGCACGGGTCAGTTGACCACGACCTTCGACGACCTGCCCCAGCTCCCGTTCACCACCTTCAAGCTGCACTTCCGCGAGGGCGGGCGGGCGCCACTGGCAACCCCGCCCACCTGCGGCACCTACACCGCCGAAGCCAGGTTCGTCCCCTGGTCGGCCCAGGACCCCGACAACCCCTCAGCGAGCGAAGTGGTGACCAGGACCGCGACCTTCAAGATCGAACGCGGAGTCGACGGCGGCGCCTGCCCCTCCGGGGACACCCCGCCCTTCCATCCCGAACTGCAGGCGGGCACGCTCAACAACGCCGCCGGGCGCTTCTCCGATTTCAACCTGCGCTTGAGCAGAAAGGACGGAGAACAGGAGTTCACCCACTTCTCGATCAAGCTGCCGCCGGGAATCACCGGCAAGCTGGCGGGAGTGCCCTACTGCCCCGAGTCAGGCATCGCCCAGGCCAGGGCACGCACCGGCGCTCACGGCGGCCAGGAAGAGATCGACAACCCAAGCTGCCCGGCCGCATCTCAGATCGGCCGGACCCTGGTCGGAGCAGGCGTAGGCTCGCTGCTCACCTACGTCCCCGGCAAGATCTACCTGGCCGGCCCCTACAACGGCGCCCCGCTCTCGATGGTGGCGATCACCTCCGGGGTGGTCGGGCCCTTCGACGTCGGCACCGTGGTCATAAGACAGGCCTTCCGGATCGACCCCGAAACCGCCGAAGTCTTCATCGACGCCGGCAAGTCCGATCCGATCCCCCACATCATCCAGGGGATCCCCGTGCACGCGAGGGACATCCGCGCCTACGTCGATAAGCCCGAATTCACCCTCAACCCGACCTCCTGCGAACGCACCTCGACCGCCTCCACGGTCCTGGGCTCGGGCCTTGACTTCGCCTCTGACGTCGATGACAACCCGATCACCGTCACCTCTCCCTTCCAGGCGGCCGATTGCGCCGCCCTCAGCTTCGACCCGAAGCTGAAGCTGCAGCTGCTGGGAGGGACCAAGCGCGGTTCCCACCCGCGCTTCAAGGCGACCCTGCACATGCACGGCTTCGGCGAAGCGGCGATCAAGCGCGCCCAGGTCACCCTGCCGCACTCGGAGTTCCTCGAGAACGCCCACATCAAGACGATCTGCACCAGGGTGCAGTTCAAGGCAGGGGCCGGCAACGGCACCCAGTGCCCGGCCGGCTCGGTCTACGGCTATGCCAAAGCGAGCACGCCGATCCTCTCCGAGCCGCTCACGGGCCCGGTCTTCCTGCGCTCCTCCGAGCACCAGCTGCCCGACCTGGTCGCCGCCCTTCATTCCCCGACCGGGATCGACTTCGACCTGGTCGGGCGGATCGACTCGGTCAAAGGCGGCGGGATCAGAAACACCTTCGAGGCCGCCCCCGATGCACCGGTCTCGACCTTCACCCTGACCATGCAGGGGGGAAAGAAGGGCCTTTTGGTCAACTCGACCGACCTCTGCAAGGGCACCCACAGGGCAGAGGTCTCCTTCGACGGCCACAACGGCAAGCAAAAGGACTTCCGCCCCGAACTGAAGGCCAAGTGCGCCGGTGGGTCAAAGAAGAAGTCAAAGGGCGCCAAGCGCCCCAGCTCTAGGTGAGCCCGAAGCTAAGAAGGGCAGGAGCGCTGCTTTTGGCAGCGCTCCTGTTGGGAGGCGCCTATGCGACGGCGGCGACGATCCAATCCGAAGGCCTGCGCATAACCGCCCTGGCCCAGCTGAAGCCCTACAAGCTCCCCCGCGACAAGCCCGCCCCGATCGCCGTCTTCATCGCCGGGCACCTGCAAAGCACCACCGGCGGTGTGCCCCCGCAGCTGCAAAAGCTCCGGATCGAGGTCAACCGCCACGGCCTGCTGCAATCCAAGGGACTGCCGGTCTGCCGGATCCCCGAAGTGCAGCCGGCCTCAACCCAAAGGGCGCTCTTGAACTGCCAAGACGCCCTGATCGGCTCCGGGCAGTTCTGGGCAAACATCGTCTTGCCCGACCAAGGCGCCTACCGCACCCAGGGCCGCCTCCTGGTCTTCAACGGGCGGGAAGGGGGAAAGCCGGTGATCCTCACCCACATCTACACCTCCCATCCCTTCAACTCTTCCTTCGTCATCCCCTTCGCGATGCGCCACATCTCCAAAGGCCCCTACGGCACCGAGCTACAGGCATCGCTCCCACAAGCACTCGGCTCCTGGGGCTACCTGGATCGGATCAAGCTCACCCTGAAGCGCAAATACACCTACCGCGGCAAGCACCTCTCCTACTTCAACGCCGCCTGTCCTGCCCCCGGCAAAGCTCCCCGCACCTCCTTCCCGCTCGCCCTCGCCACCTTCTCCTTCGCCGGTAGGCCGTCGATGAGCGCGACCGTCAACAAGACCTGTGGGGTAAAGGAATGAAGCTAAAGACAGCGATTGCGATTCTCACCTTGCTTCTCTGCCTTGCCCCAAGCGCCCAGGCAAAGAACGATCCCCTCGGCTCGGGCAAGACCAAGCTGACCCTCGATCGCTCCTTCACCTCCTACCTGGCCAAGAACGACCTGAAGCTGAAGGCGAAGCTCGGTGCAAAGCGCCAGGGCAAGACGATCACCTTGCCGATCGTCGGCGGGACGATGGACCTCGCCGAGGGCATGGGGGAGATCGCCCAGGAAGGCACGATCCTCTTCGAAGGCGCCAAGGGCAAGGTGCCCTTCAGAGACATCGCGATCAAAACCAAGAAGACACCGCTGATCGCCAAGGTGGGGGGCTCCCAGCTGAAGGTCGCCCAGGCCAAGAGCATCTCCTCCAAGCGGGCGGGCTTTGGCTCCACCTTCAAGGCGCAGAAGCTCTCCCTCACCGCCAAGGCCGCAACCCGCCTCAACAAGAAGCTCCGCCCCAAGCTCCCCTTCCAAGCAGGACAGCTCCTGGGCTCACTCACCTCAACCCCGCAACCGGCCCTGATCACGATCGAAGACCAGGGCAGGGCGACCCTCGCCTTCGACGGGGCCTTCGTTTCAAAGCTCGACAGCCGCTTCGTCTCCTTGAACCCGATCTTCCCCGCCGAACACCAGGGAGCGACCTTCACCTTCCCGATCGCCGCCGGAGGGGCGCTTGCCCCCGATGGAAGCCAGGGGACGCTCAGAAGCGCCGGGGAGGTCGAAGCCCTGCAGCTGCACGGCGCGCAGCTCTTCTGGCGCGAAATCTGGTTTGACCTCGGAGCCCACCAGGCGAGTGTCGAAGCCGAGCTGCTGCCAACCCCGCCCTATCCCGGCAAGACTCCCCGCACGGCGATCTTCGACCTCGCCCCGACCCCCGTCGCCTCCGATCCGAAGAGCCGCACGATCTCGGTCTCGGGGGCGCAGCTCACTCTCAACGCCGCCGGGGCGCAGGAGCTGAACGAAGCCTTCGGCGAAGGGAAAGGGCTCTTTGCGGTGGGGGAGGTCGTGGGGGCGGTGAGCTTCGGGGCGGTGGGGGAGTAGACGTGAGCATGGGCTTCTATACGCACGGAGACCGTCGCTAACCTGACATGTGTTGCGCTTGGTGCCAGGGAGACGAGGATGCACTACGGCGGCCGCGTCGCTTGTCGCTGTCGGACTTGCCCTGCTCGCTCCGCTTGCCCACGCTGAGCTGACCGAGCGCGGGGATCTCTTCGTACGCTTCCAGGGCGGCATCGACCCTGGGGCGTTGCCGCGAACGCAACCGGCGCCGATCGCGGTCAGCGTCTCCGGCTCGGTCAAAACGCTGTCTGGAGACCGTCCGCCGGCATTGCGCAGGATCAAAATCGAGTTGAACAAAGGCGGCAAGCTCGATTCCCGTGGCTTGCCCATCTGTCGCTACGGTCAGCTGGTCGCGGTGGCGCCGAAGCGGGCGCGCGAAGTTTGTGGCGACGCTCTGGTTGGCGAGGGCGCCTACATCGGCGAGACCGCCTTCCCCGAACAGCCGACGTTTCCCTCCCAGGGTCAGATCGTCGCCTTCAACGGCGTCTACCACGGGCACGAAGTCATCTTCGGCTACGTCTACGGCGCCGACCCGGTGCCGATCACGCGCATCATCGTCTTCTACATCCGTCGCACCGCCGGCACCTACGGGACCGTGATCACCGGCGCCCTGCCCGACGCGGTCAATCACTATGGCTACGTCGAGCGACTCGCCCTGCGACTGCACCGCAGTTACATCTACCGTGGCCAGCCGCGCAGTTACCTCAGCGCGACCTGCGCGGCCCCGAGGGGTTTCACCGCTGCGGCCTTCCCCTTTGCCCGCGCCTCGATGACCTTCGCCGACGATCGCACCCTCTCCAGCACCCTCACCCGCAGCTGCAGGGTGAGTTCCTAGCGGGGATCCCCCTCGAGAGCGGGTCGACAATCCCGCCGACATGCTCGCGGCAACCACCGCCGACATTTCCGGTACGTAGCGAGACTTTCAGGAACGAGCTCTATCCTTAAACGGTGGACGAGGCCGAGGCGAAGCGAGTGCGAAGACTGCCGCCCGGCCCACACGGACTGGCGCCCGAGCTGGTTGAGCGCAACCAGCGCGAACGCCTGATCGCGGCGATGGCCGAGGTCTGCGCCGAGCGTGGCTACGCCGAGTCCTCGGTCGCCGAGGTGGCCAAGCGCGCCGGCGTCTCCACCGCCAGCTTCTACCGCCAGTTCAAAGACAAGCGCGAGTGCATGCTGGCCAGCTTCGAAGAGCTCTTCGGGCGCTTGCTCGAGGCGCTCGAAGCTGCCTGCCCGAGCGATGCCGAGCCGGGGGAGAGGGCGCGGGTGGGCGCGCGGACCGCGGCGGCGCTGCTGGCCGATGACGTGCCGACGGCCCGGCTGCTCAGCGTCGAGATCGCCGCCGTGGGAGCCGCCGGCGTTAGCGCTCAGCACGACGCGATCGAGCGCCTCGCCGCGCTCCTCTCCGACCGCGGCGAGGGCTCCCCCTCCTTCCCCGATGCGGCATGGGCCACGGTCGCCGCATGCACTGCCTTGATTGCCCGGCACAGCGCCGAAGACCAGCGCCTGGTCGCCTCTGAGCTCGAAGCGATCGCTTCCCAGCTGTAAGCGCCCTTCTCCCGCATTTCTGGCTTCAGCAAAGGGCTGAAACGATTTCCTTTTGCCCAAAAACGTTTCTCTTGACTTTATGAAAGTCTTCGTTTACGGTGTCAATCGTCGTCTCTGAGGAGGCGACGCAGGGACAGCAGCAACAGGGACATAACCGAGCCTCGAGGAAGCCGCTAAGGGAAGCGGCGGGCAGAGGGGCTCACGGGACAAGGAGAGAGCTACGTGAGACGCCACGCGAAGGCATCGACCGCGGGATCGACCATGCGCCGGGCCAGGGGCCTCGGTCGCATCCGGGTGCTCGCCGCCGCCTTGGCCGCCCTCTTCCTGCTCGCGCTGGCACCCACGCTTGCCGCTGCCGCCGTCAATCCCGAATACCTCGGTGCCTTCGGTCCCGATGGGACGGAAGCGAGCACCTTCGAACGCATCGGACCGGTCGCCGTCGATGAAGGAACCGGGGTCATCTACGTCGGCGACTGGAAGAAACAGGTCCTCTACAAGTTCGACTCCGAAGGCCACCCGCTCAACTGGGGTGGCTCCGCCCCCTACATCTCGGGGAACGAAATCAGCGGTCTCTCGTTCTTCGAACAACCAGGGAGCGACCAAGCGGCCGTCGACCCCGAAACCCACGTCCTCTACGTCACCAGCGGCAACAAGGTCCGGGCGTTCGAGGCAAACGGCGAACCGCACGAATTCACCGCCGGCCTCGGGGCCGGGACGAGCGAAATCCCCGGCGCGACCGAACTCAGGGGCGTCGCGGTCGACAGCAAAGGAAACATCTACGCGGGCGATGTCCAGTTTGGAGGCCCCTCTGCCCCCAACACCCACAAGATAAGAATTTACTCGCGCTCGGGAGCGCTGCTGAATGAATTTGAACCGGAAGAAGAAGGGGGAATCCCACGAGTCCGGATTCTGCCCACCTTCTTGGCCGTCGCGCCCGATGGCAGTCTCTACGTTGCCGAATCGGGCTTCACTACGTATAGGCTGGAGCCCTCACAGTTTCCGGTCACCGCTTCCACCACTTATTCCCCAGGGAAACCATTCAAAAACAGTCCCCTCGGTAATGAGAATCCCCTCGGGCTGGCGGTCGACCCGACGACCAGCCACGTGTACGTAGGTCAGCGGCGCTCCGGCAGCCAAGCGATAGATCCCCACGTCGTGGTGTACGACGAAGACGACAACCCGTTCGGAAGTCTCGGCGCCGCGGGTGAAGCCGGGGATTTCGTCGGCGAACCATTGAGCGTGGCGGTCAACGGTGCAAGCGAACGCGTCTACATCGCAGATGACGCGAGCGAAGCTTTGGTCTCGGGACACATAGTCGACTTGGGAGGCCAGGTCAAAGTCTTCCAGACCTTCACCTTCCCGGTAATCGCGCCGACGGTCACCGCGACCTCGGTGATCGACCTCAACCTCTTCACGGCGACCCTTCGCGCCAGCATCAACCCCAACACGCTGGAGACCACCTACCACTTCGAGTACGGCACCGAAGACTGCTCGCTGGGGACCTGCACGAGCGTCGGCGGCGGCACGATCCCCGCCGGCCACAAGCCTGTGGGGGTCTCCAAAGAAATCGAAGGCCTCAAACCCGGCACCACCTACCACTACCGGGTGGTCGCAACGAACGCCGAAGGCGAAACCAAAGGCCCTGACAAGACCTTCACCACGCCGCGCAGCGGCCTCGGCTTCAGTCTGGCCGACAACCGCGCCTGGGAGATGGTCTCCCCGCCCAACAAGTTCGGCGGGCGGATCCTCCAGTTCAGCCAGGGCGTTCTGCAGGCCGCCGCCGACGGCAACGGCATCGCCTTCCAGACGGTCACCTCGATCGAACCCAACCCCGAGGGCAACCGGGCGATCGACACCTCGACCGTGCTGGCCCGTCGAGGCGGCACGGGCGCCTGGAGGCTCCAAGGACATCACCCCACCGCACACCGAAGCCAGCCCGCTGCGCTTCGGCGGCGAGTACAAAATCTTCAGCCCCAACCTCGAGAACGCCCTGCTCGAGCAGCAGGATGGCACCCTGCTCTCACCCGAAGCCTCAGAAGAAACCCCCTACCTGCGCGATAACACCGAACCGGCCACCTACCGGCCGCTGGTCACCGGCAAGGAAGGCTATGCCAACGTGCCGCCGGGGACGAAGTTTGGCGGCACCGCCGGCTCGGGAGAAAGCCCGGTGAGGATCGTGGCGGCAGACCCTGCCCTCACCCATCCGGTCGTCCAGTCCAGGGCGCCGCTGGTGGCGGGGGCGGAAGCGGGCGCCCTCTACCAGTGGAACGAAGGCCAGCTGGCCCCGGTCAGCGAACTGCCGGCTGGTGAAGGCGGTGCCATCGTCCGCGCCCTCGCCGGAGCCGAAGTCGGCTCCGTCCACAACGCGGTCTCCGCGGATGGCTCGCGGGTGTTCTGGAGCACGGGTTCATACAGCGTGGGCGGCCGAAGCCTCAACGCCCTCTACGCCCGCGACACCGCCAGCGAAACGACCGGCCGCCTCGACCTCGTGGCCGGAGGCAGCGGTGAAGGTCAAAGCCTCCCTGTCTTCAACGGCGCCAGCGCGGACGGGTCGGTCGTCTTCTTCACCGACTCCCAGCGCCTGACCGCGGACGCCAGCCCCCCGGACAGCTTCGGTCACCCCACCTTCGACCTCTATCGCTGCGAGGTGGGGCCGGTCGAAGGCGCCACCCTCGGCTGCACCAGCCTGAGCGACCTCAGCGCCCCGGTCGAACTCGGTGAAAAGGCGGAAGTGATCGGCATCCTCCCCGGCCAAAGCGAAGACGGATCGCGCGCCTATTTCGTCGCCAGGGGCGTGCTCGACACGGCGCCAAACGAAGCGGGGGATACCGCCGTGGCAGGTGCGCCCAACCTCTACCTCTGGGAAGAAGGCCAGGGCACGCGTTTCATCGCGACGGTCTCCGAACAAGACAAGGCCGACTGGGGGGTGCTCCCCACTGTGCCGGACGGGATAGGGATCGAGACCAAGCAGAGCGCCTCCGCCTCCCCCAACGGCCGCTACCTGGCCTTCATGTCGCAGCGCAGCCTCACCGGCTATGACAACCGCGCCGCCAAGAGCAACGAAGCGGTCGAGGAGGTCTTCCGCTATGACGCCGGCGAAGAACGCCTCGATTGCGCCTCCTGCGATCCCTCCGGCGCCAGCCCCACCGGCACGCTCTCCAACCCGACCGGGGAAGTAAACAACCGGATCGACACCCAGGGCAACTGGAAGAAACGCTGGGTGGCAGCGATCCTTCCCGCGCCCCAGGAAAGCGAAAACGAAGGGATCGCCCTGCACCGCCCGCGCCTCGTCCACGACGACGGCCGCGTCTTCTTCAACGCGGTCGACCCGCTGGTCTCCGCCGACTCCAACGGCGAGTGGGACGTCTACCAATACGAGCCGCGCGGCACGGGCGATTGCACCTCCAGCTCCGAAGGCGCCGCGATCGCACACACGACGGCAGGCTGCGTATCGCTGATCTCCTCCGGAACCTCCGAAGAAGAAGCGAGCTTCATCGACTCGAGCGAATCGGGCGACGACGTCTTCTTCATCACCCCGGCAAGGCTCTCAGCCACCGACGAAGACGAAGAGCTAGACGTCTATGACGCCAGGGTCAACGGCATCCCGGCGACCCTGCCGGTGATCAACGAATGCCTCGGCGAAGCCTGCCAGGCGGCACCGAACCCACCCAATGACCCGACTCCCGCCAGCGCCGCCTTCCACGGCTCGGGCAACGTCCCCTCCGAACGCTGCCCGCAGAGCAAACGCAAGGTGATCCGGGCCGGCTCCGCCAAGTGCGTGGCCAAAAAGCACAAGCAAAAGAAGAAGCACTCACACAAGAAGGCCAAGCGAGCCAACAACAACCGGAGGGCGGGTCGATGAGGAAAGCCACGAACATGCCAAAGCGCCTTGCAAGCCTCTTCGCCCTCGCCGTGACCGCAACGGCGCTCCTGGGAGCGCTCTTCGCCGGCTCCGCTTCTGCCGCACCCGCGCCCTGGTGGCAGGTGCTCGACGGCAGCCGTCCCTCTCACCTTTGGCAAGCGAGCGATACCGTGCAGGAAATCACCACCGAAATCACCGAAATCGAAGGATTTGGCTCGGGTCTCGTCGCCAAGGTCAAGCTGCAGGGAGAAGTGATCGCCTGCCTGGGGGCCGGGGAATTTGCGGCTTTCTGTCCCGCGTTCGTGCAGGACAAAGACGAAAACCCCGCGCCGGTAGTCGAAACCGCCTCCGAGCTCGAAGCCGCGCTCGAGGCAGCCTCCGGTCAGGACGTCTCCGTCACAGGGGGCCCGACCGGCGGTGAACCGTTCACGATCAAAGCACCGGGGTTCTTCCCCGCGATCGAAGTCGAAGGGCTGATCGGCAAAGCCGACAATAAAGTCCTCTCCGTCGGTGGCAGCGGACGCCTGCTGGTAACGCTGACCAACCTCGGCGACGCTGCCGTCGACGCCAGCAAAGTGCCGGTGACGATCAAAGACGAGATGCCCGAGGGGGCGATCGCCACCGGGGTCACCGCGACCGCCGGCGTACGGGACAAGTCCGGCCCGGTCGATTGCGAAGTCGAAGCGCCCGACGAAGTCCTCTGCACATTCGAAGGCACCTTGCCCCCATACGAATCGATCGAAGTCGAAGTCTTCACCAGCCTGCAGGGCAGCCCGCCGACGCAAGGTGAACCGGGCAAGATCAGCGTCTCGGGCGGCAACGCCCCTGCCGCCGACGGCCCCCAGAACATCACAGTCAGCGCCGACCCCGTCCCCTACGGCGTCGAGCGCTTCTCCGCTCAGGCCGAAGAAGAGGGCGGCGCCGTCGCCCGCCAGGCGGGGGGGCACCCCTTCCAGTTCACCACCACGATCCAGTTGAACTCCGGCGCCTGGAGCACCGACGGCAACCACAACCCGATCGTCGAACAGCCCGCCCTGCCGCGCAACCTGCGCTTCCCGCTGCCCTCGGGCCAGGTCGGCAACGCGACGGTGATGCCCGAGTGCTCGATGGAAGACTTCCTCAGCCACGATCAAAACAGCGGCGCCGCTGTTTTGTTCGTCGACCTGTGCCCCGATCAGACCGCGATCGGCGTCGCCGCGGTCACCTTCAACGTCCCCGGCACCCTCGCCTACATGCGCGAGGCGGTCCCCGTCTTCAACCTGCCGCCGGCATTCGGCGAGCCGGCACGCTTCGGCTTCATGCCCGGCGGCGACCCGATCGTGATCGACACCGCGCTTGACCCCGACAGCCACAAGATCATCGCCAGCGTGCGCAACACCACCCAGGTGGCGCAGTTCCTCTCCAGCACGCTCTCGCTCTGGGGCTACCCGAGCGATCCTCTCCACGACAACGCGCGGGGGTGGAGCTGCACCTTCAAGCTGGAAAGCCATCTGCCTCCCTGCACCCGCCCCCCGGCGCTGCCCGAAACCGCCTTCCTGCGATCACCGGTCAACTGCAACGCGCCGCTTGACTTCGGAGTGGAAACCGAACCGTGGAACGTGCCGATCGCCAGCACGATCGCCAATGCCTTCTTCCAGGGCGATGCGCTGCGCGGCTGTCAGAAAGTGCCCTTCGATCCCCAGGTCGAAGCCGCGCCGACCTCAAAGCTGGCGGAAAACCCCAGCGGGCTGACCTTCAACCTCAACATGCCGAACTCCGGCCTTTTGAACCCCGAGGCAACCGCGGCCGAAGGCCAGCCCAAGAAGGTCGAAGTGACCCTGCCCAAGGGAGTGACGATCAACCCCTCCCAGGGAGACGGTCTGGTCGGTTGCTCGCCTTCCCAATACGCGGCTGAGCGCTTCAACTCCCGCCCCGGGGAAGGCTGCCCGGAGGCCTCGAAGGTGGGCACGGTCGCGGTGAGCTGCACCGCTCTTGAAAGAGGAAGCCACAGGTGCCCTCTTCATCGCCTCGCCCCACGACAACCCCTTCAACAGCCTCCTCGGGCTCTACCTGATCGCCCGCATCCCCGAGCGCGGCATCCTGGTCAAACTCGCCGGCAAGGTAGACCCCGACCCGAGCACGGGTCAGCTGACCACCACCTTCGACGACCTGCCACAGCTCCCGTTCACCACCTTCAAGCTGCACTTCCGCGAGGGCGGGCGGGCCCCGCTGGCAACCCCACCCACCTGCGGCACCTACACCGCCGAAGCGCGCTTCGTCCCCTGGTCAGCCCAGGACCCCGACAACCCCTCAGCGAGCGAAGTGGTCACCAGGACCGCGAGCTTCAACATCGAACGCGGAGTAGACGGCGGGCCCTGCCCCTCCGGGGACACCCCGCCCTTCCACCCAGAACTCGAAGCCGGCACGCTCAACAACGCCGCCGGTCGCTTCTCTGACTTCAACCTCAGGTTGTCGAGAAAGGACGGAGAACAGGAGTTCACCCACTTCTCGATCAAGCTGCCGCCGGGGATCACCGGCAAGCTGGCGGGAGTGCCCTACTGCCCCGAGGCAGGCATCGCCCAGGCCAGGGCAAGGACCGGCGCGTCACGGCGGCCAGGAGAAGACTCACCGCCCATCCTGTCCGGCCGCCTCGCAGATCGGGCGAACCCTGGTAGGAGCAGGCGT
>CAVXTV010000003.1:0-1495107 GCA_963764795.1 uncultured Solirubrobacterales bacterium | reverse complement strand
CGCCTTCAAGCCGACGATCGAAGCCGCCCCGACCACGAACCTCACCGATTCGCCCTCTGGCCTCGACGTCGACCTCCACCAGCCCCAGGACACCGAATTGGGGCACAGATCTACCGCCCAGCTCAAGGACGCGACCGTAACCCTGCCGCCCGGTATGAGCGTCAATCCATCCCAGGCCGACGGCCTCGCCGCCTGCAGCACGCAGCAGATCGGCTTCACCGAAGAAACCGATTCCGGCCGTCTGGACTTCTCCGCGTCCGCTAACACCTGCCCCGACGCCCAAAGCTCGGCACGGTTGAAGTCACCACCCCGCTTTTGGCCGAGCGAGACGCCCAGCACAAGCTCGAAACCGACTCCGGAACCGGCTTGCCGATCCCCCAGGTCCTCCACGGTGCCGTCTACCTCGCCGAGCCCTTCCAGAACCCGTTCGGGTCGCAGCTCGCGATCTATCTCACGGTCGAAGACCCCGAGACCGGGACGATCGCCAAGCTCGCCGGTGAAATCGAAGCCGACCCCCAGACCGGCCAGCTCACCACCACTTTCGAAGAAAACCCACAGCTTCCGATCGAAGACATAAAGCTCCATCTCTTCGGCGGTGCTCGCGGCTCGCTGATCACACCACCCACCTGCGGGACTCACGCCACCACCACCGACCTCCTACCTTGGTCGGCGCCCGACACCCCCGCCGCCAGCCCGTCTTCTAGCTTCCAGACAACCGCCACCCCCGCCGGCGGCGCCTGTCCCACCGAAGCCGCCGCCCAGCCGAACAATCCGAGCTTCACCGCCGGCACGATCGGTCGCCAGGCCGGTGCCTACTCTCCCTTCGTGCTCAAACTGAGCCGCGAAGACGGAACCCAGCGCCTCGGCGGCTTCGACACCGTGCTCCCGCCGGGCCTGACCGGCAAGCTCGCCGGTATCCCCGCCTGCTCGGATGCCGGCGATCGCCCGGGCGCGCCTCGCGCTCGAAGCCCGAGAAGGGCGCGGCTAGAGCAGGCCAACTCTCCGAGCTGCCCCGCGGCCTCGCAGGTCGGCACCGTCACCGTCGCCGCCGGCGCCGGCCCGACCCCCTTCTACGCCCAGCGGCCACGCCTACCTCGCCGGCCCCTACAAGGGCGCCCCGCTAGCTCTGGCGATCATCACCCCGGCGATCGCCGGCCCCTTCGACCTCGGCACCGTCGTCGTCCGAGCCGCCCTCTACCTCAACCCCGAAACCGCCCAGATCCACGCCGTCTCCGACCCGATCCCGACCATCCTCGACGGGATCCCGCTCGACGTGCGCTCGGTCACCCTGAAGATCGATCGCCCCGACTTCACCCTCAACCCGACCTCCTGCGGAATCGCATTCGCGGGCCGGCGCTCCACGCTCGGTGCCAGGCGGCGCCGCTCTCAGCAGCCCTTCCAGGTCGGCGGCTGCTCCGCCCTGGCCTTCAAGCCGAAGCTCGCGCTGCACCTCAAGGGCGACCAAGCGCCCGCCCACCCGGCCCTGACCGCCGACCCTCACGGCCAAGCCCGGCGAAGCCAACATCGCCGCGGCCCAGGTCACCCTGCCCCAATCGGAGTTCCTCGACAACGCCCACATCGGCACGATCTGCACCCGGGTCCAGTTCGCCGCCAAGCCTGCCCGGCGGGCTCGATCTACGGCCACGCAAGGGCGATCAGCCCCTCTCGACTACCCCCTGGAAGGCCCCGTCTACCTGCGCTCCTCAAGCCACAAGCTCCCCGACCTGGTCGCCGACCTCAACGGCCCCACGACCAGCCGATCGAGATCGACCTCGCCGGGCGGGTCGACTCGGTCAACGGCGGCCTGCGGATGCGCTTGGCGAATCCCCCGACGCACCGGTCTCCAAGATCGTCTTCAGCGCCCAGGGCGCCAAGAAGGGCCTCTTTCAGAACTCGACCGACATCTGCCGGGCACCAACCGCGCCACGCTCAAGCTGGACGGCCAAAACGGCAAGACCCACGACCCAGCCCCGCTGGTGGCCCAGTGCGGCAAGGGCGGAAAAACGGCAAGAAAGCCAAGCGCCGAGACCCCGCTAGCGCCAAGCCTCTCCCCGGCAAAAGCTTCCTCGCCAGCACCTATCCCAGTCCATCGAGCAAAGAAGACAGGAGATAGAGTCATGCAAAAGCACAGAAGGAGAGCGGTGGTGACGGCGCTTTGGCCCTGGCGCTCGCCGCTCTTCGCCTCGCCGGCACGGCGCAGGCGAAACTGACCGGTGAATACACCAATTCGCCCAGTGCCCCTTCAAAACGCCGAAGTCCACAAATGCATCTACTCGGTGACCGAAAACGGCGAAGTCATCCTCGGCAACAAGAAAGTGCCGATCGAAAAACCGGTAGTCCTGCAGGGCGGCTACGGCTTCCCCGGGGAAGATGAATTCGCCAAATTCGTCGCCGCCACCAACGGGATCACGCTCTCCAAAGCCCCGCAGAACGTCCCCGGCGGCCTGCTCGGCATCGTGCCCGACGCATCCTCGCCCTTCCTGGTCAAAGCGCTGATCAAATTCTTCCTCGAAAACAGCCTGACCGGCGTCAACTCGACGCTCGAACTGGCCAAACCCGCCTCGGCGATCCGGATCTCGGAAAACAACCTCGCCGACGAATTCGAAACGGCGCTTGAAATGCCGGTCAAGGTCCACCTGGAAAACCCCTTCCTGGGCAAAAGCTGTTACGTCGGCTCTGAAGGCTCGCCGATGATCTGGAAACTGACCACCGGCACGACGAGCCCGCCCGCCCCCAACGAAGCGATCACGGGCTCCGGCGGTGAAGGCGAATTCCTCGAAGAAGGACGGATCCTGCGCCTCAAAGCCAACAAACTGGTCGACAACGCCTGGTCGGCGCCGACGGCAAGTGGCTGCGGAGGCATTCTCTCCTTCCTCGTCACCCCGATCATCAACGCGCAGCTCGGTACCACGACAGCGGGTCACAACACGGCGATCCTCAACAACACGATCAGCCTGGCCGCTGCGGTAACCGTGAAGAAAAACAATGAAGAACACCCATAAGGCGAGAACTGCGCAAGGAGATGATGAGAAGATGAGGACGAAGGCAACAGCCATTGGTGCCGCCTTGGCGGCGCTGGCGGTGCTTTGCGCGATGTTCGCCACCAGTGCGAGCGCGGCACCGGCATGGAAGTTCGAAACGAAATCGCTGGAAGGTTCCGAAGTGATCCTCGGTGGAGCGTTGGAAAGCTCGATGACGATCCCCGGGCTGACCACGAAATGTGAAAATTTCCTCTACAAACTGACGATCAAAAACGAAGCGGGCACTGGTGCCGGGGAAGTGACCGAAGTCCCCCTCTACAACTGCACCACCAACAGCCCGGTGTGTTCGGTGAAAAAAATCGGCGCCGAAAAACTGCCGTGGAAATCGCATCTGACCACGGTCAGCACCACCCCCTACATCATCATCGAAGGGGTCAGGGTCGGCATCGTCTATGCCGGTGCCGAATGCGCGCTGGGGGAAACCCTGGTGCCGGTGACGGGATCGGCCGGTGGGCTGATCGACAACAGCAAAGAAACCGCCACGTTTAACGCGAGCACGCTGAGCGCCAGCAAAACAGAACTAAAAGCGCTCGGCGGCAAAATCGAATGGAACGGGGTCTTCCCGACTGAAGCATTCCAGTGGCACAGAGAACAGGCGCTGAGCGTTTCCTAGCGTCACCTGCCAAGACCGCGAGTGCCGGGCTTTGCCTGGCGCTCGCGGTCGCGGCGCTTTTGCTCTCCGGCTGCGGGGGCGGCTCCTCCGACCCCGAGGCCCAGGGCACGGCGAGCACCGGCACCTCCACTGCCGTGGCCGCCGCAGGCCCTGCCGGCGCTAACTCGTCTTCGAAGGGGAAGAGCGGGGGAGGGGACGCCTCTCGAGCAGCAGGGCAAGGCCCGGCCGGTGGCGCTGCCCCTGGCGCCGGAGACCCTGCCGGGCAGGCGGGCCAAAAGCACGGCCCTCGCATCGCCCAGCCCAAGGGAGCTCCCCGAGCAGGCTCCCAGCCCCAGCGAAATCGCCAACGCCACGGTCGCCGACATGACCCTGGAAAGCCCGGTGCTTCCCGCCTCCGCCGAAGGCCCGGCCCGCCTCGCCGCCACCTACACCTGCGACGGCGAAGGCAGCTGGCCCGAGCTGCGCTGGAGCGGCGTGCCCGCCGGCAGCGCCGAACTGATCCTCTACGTGATGAACGTGCAGCCGGTCGAAGGGAAGCTCTTCGTCGACTGGGCCGTGGCCGGCCTCGATCCAAGCCTCAGCGGCATCGAAGCCGGACGGCTGCCAAAGGGCGCGGTGGTGGGCACCAACGGCTTTGGCAAGCGGGGCTATGAGATCTGTCCCTCCGGCGGCGGGGAAATCTACATATTCGCCGTCTACGCGCTGCCCAGGGCGCTCTCGCCCAAGGCGGGCTTCGATGCCCGCGACCTGCGCCGGCAGGTCCTCGACGTCTCCGGCAACGTCGGCCTGCTCTCGGCCTTCTACGCAAAAGGCTGAGTGGGCCAATCAAAGACTTCTTCCAGTTCAAGACAACCAAACAGAATGAGGGAGATATGAGAACGCATAGCAAGGGAAGGGTCCTCGTGGCACTTCTCATCGCGGCACTCGCCGCGCTTGGCCTCAGTGCCACAGCGCAGGCGAAACTGACCGGCGAATTCACCAAATTCGCCCAGTGCCCCTACAAAAACGCCGAAGTCAACAAATGCATCTACTCGGTGACCAATTCCGGTGAAGTGATTCTCGGCTCAAAGAAAGTGCCGATCGTCAACCCGGTCGTCCTGCAGGGCGGCTACGGCTTCCCCGGGGAAGACGAATTCTCCAGTTTCTTCGCCGCCACCAACGGAGTGACGCTCTCCAAAGCTGCCCAGCCGGTTCCGGGCGGCCTGGCGGGGATCGTCAACTGCAAAGAAATCAAAGATTTCTTCCTGCGGATCAGCTGTGAAGTGACCTTCGAAAACGGCCTCACCGGGCTCAACTCGACGCTCGAACTGGCCAAGCCCGCCACGGCGATCCGGATCTCGGAAAACAACCTCGCCGGCGAATTCGAAACGGCGCTTGAAATGCCGGTCAAGGTCCACCTGGAAAACCCCTTCCTGGGCAGTGGCTGCTACGTCGGCTCTGAAGGCTCGCCGCTGGTCTGGAAGCTGACCGCGGGCACGACGAGCCCGCCCGCCCCCAACAAACCGATCTCGGGTGCCGGCGGCGAAGGCGAATTCCTCGAAGGAGGACGGATCCTCCGCCTCAAAGGCAACAAGCTGGTCGACAACTCCTGGTCGGCGCCGGGAGCCACCGGTTGCGGCGGCTTCCTGGTCGAACTGATCCTCGACCCGATCATCAACGCGGCCGCGGGCGTCCCTGCCGCCGCGGGCAAGAACACGGCGATCCTCAACAACACGATCAGCATCGCCGCTGCGGTAACCGTGAAGAAAAACGATGAAGAACATCCCTAGGGCAGGTCTCTAGAGAAGCGGATGTGGCCAAGGCGCCGGGGCGAGAGCCCCGGCGCCTTGGCTCTTTTCAGACCCGACTGCTCGAAATCTTCACAACCAAGATCACTCATCAAGCAATCAAAAAGGAGATCTCATGCAAACGCGCAGAATGAGAGCGACGGCAGCCGCAGTCTTGACTGTCGCGCTCGCCGCGCTTGGGCTGGCTGGTAGCGCCCAAGCGCACCTGACCGGCGAATTCACCAAATTCGCCAACTGCCCCTACAAAAACGCCGAAGTCAACAAATGCATCTACTCGGTGACCGAATCCGGCGAAGTGGTGCTCGGCTCAAAGAAAGTGCCGATCGTCAACCCGGTCGTCCTGCAGGGCGCCTACGGCTTCCCCGGCGAAGACGAATTCTCCAACTTCTTCGCCGCCACCAACGGCGTGACGCTCTCCAAAGCTGCCCAGCCGGTCCCCGGCGGCCTTGCCGGGCTCGTCAACTGCAAAGAAATCAAAGAATTCATCCTCAGGGCCGCCTGCGAACTGGCCCTCGAAAACGGCGTCACCGGAGTCAACTCGACGCTCGAACTGGCCAAGCCCGCCTCGGCGATCCGGATCTCGGAAAACAACCTCGCCGGCGAATTCGAAACGGCGCTTGAAATGCCGGTCAAGGCCCACCTGGAAAACCCCTTCCTGGGCAGCAACTGCTACGTCGGCTCTGAAAGCGCGCCGCTGATCTGGAAGCTGACCGCGGGCATGACCAAACCGCCGGCACCCACCGAACCGATCTCGGGCGCCGGCGGCGAAGGCGCCTTCCTCGAAGGCGGACTGATCCTCCGCCTCAAAGGCAACAAGCTGGTCGACAACGCCTGGTCGGCGCCGGGAGCCTCGGGCTGCGGCGGGCCACTGGTCGAACTGCTCCTCGACCCGGTCGTCAATGCCACCGCCGGCCTTCCCGCCGCTGCGGGCAAAAACACCGCGATCCTCAACAACACGATCAGCGTCGCCGCTGCGGTGAGCGTGAACAAAAACGACGAAGAACATCCCTAGGGCAGGTCTCTAGAGAAGCGATGTGGCCAAGGCGTTTTGGGTTGGGGGTTGGGATAACAACAATGCTAAGTTTTTCTTGATTGTTCACTTAGACGGTGCTTGAATGTGGCGTCAACCGAACCAATCGAGAGGAATCGAAAAATGACTCGAACAAGGCTGATGCTACTCGGCCTCTGCGCGGCACTATTCGGCATGCTGGCCTTTTCGGCTAGTGGCGCGCAGGCAGCCAAATGGTTAATTTTAACCTCGGGTGGAGTCGTCAAAACCGGAGAAGAATTAAAAGCCGCGGTTGGAGTTGAAGCTGAGACGAAACTGACCCTTCATACAGAAATACTGAAAATCAAATTGTCAATAACATGCTCTGGCGTTACTTCTATTGGGGCCTCGCTCGAAGGCGCAGGTAAAGTCACCGAAGGCGCCAAGTTAAAGTTCACCCTATGCATCTCTATAACGAACGGCGAAGTAAATCCGAGTTGCACACCCTCCGCTGGCGGTGAACCAGAAGGGACGATCCTAGCCAACGAAAGCAAAAGCCAGCTCGTCTTAAGCGAAGGCGTCGGCCTGATCAAGATCGAACCGAAAACAGCCGGTAGTCCGTTCGTGACGCTGAAATTTCCGGCTAGCTGTCCGGTCGGCACCAGCATTCCGGTCAACGGGGTCATCTACCTTAAAGACTGTGAAGGCAAACTCGAAACGCATTTGGTCAAACATTTACTTGAAGTGGCCAAACCGCCGACTGAAGTCTGGGTGACTGCAAATAACAACGCGGAACACAAAGTTACGCTCTTAGGCAGCTTCTGGTATTTCCTGCAAGGTGCTCACGCCGGTCTTGCTTGGAGTGGAATGCCCGAATAGCGAGAGGTGAGAGTGACCAACCCCAAGGTGTGAACGTATCGGGCGGGGCGCGCTTGCTGCGCGCCCCGCCTTTTGGGCTCCCATGATGCGGGTCGCCCCCGTGGCTCGTATATTCGGGCTTGATGCCTGTTCCAGCTAGTCCCAGCCGAGTCTGAATGGCTCAGCGAATCCCCGCGATGAATCGCTTAGCCGCGTCCACGGCGTCGGCGCGCTGTTCGCGGTGGCCTACGGCAATGTTGGCTCGTCGATCTACTACGCGCTCGGCGTCACGGCTGCGTTTGCGCTCGGTCTGACGCCGGTTGCCTTCGTCATCTCCGGGCTATTACACGATCAGCGTCGCCGCTACGGTGGGCGTGATTAAAAACGACGAAGAACATCCCTAAGGAAGGCTAGGGAATTAGGGCAGGGCCCAATTGGAGGATGCTTGAATATGGTCTCACCGTAACTATTATTGGAGGAATCAAAAAATGACTCGAACAAGACTGATGCTGCTCGGCCTCTGCGCCGCGCTGTTCGGCCTGATGGCCTTCTCGGCCAGCGGTGCCCAGGCAGCCAAATGGTTAATTTTAATGTTCAACGGAGAAGTCTTAACCGGAGAACAGTTAAAAGCCGAAGTCGGAGGTCAAGTTGAGACCACACCGATCCTTCATACAGAAATACTGAAAATTAAATTCTTAGTGACATGTACGGGCTTCACTACCATTGGGATCTTTCTCGAAGGCGCAGGCAAAATGACTGAAGGCGGCAAAGTAAAGTTCACCGGATGCACCGCTGAAACAAACGGCGAACTGAATGCTAATTGCAATCTCTCAAGTGGCGGTGAACCAGTAGGGACGATCTTGACCAACGGAGTCAAAGGCCAGCTCGTCTTAAGCGAAGGTGTCGGCCTGACCAAGATCGAACCGAGTACGGCGGGCGGTCCGTTCGCGACGCTGAAAATGTCGGCTCTCTGCCCAGTTGGAACGAGCCTGCCGATTAACGGGGTCATCTACCTTAAAGACTGTGAAGGCAAACTCGAAACGCATTTGGTCAAACATTTACTTGAAGTGGCCAAACCGCCGACTGAAGTCTGGGTGACCAACAACAACAACGCGGAACACAAAGTCACGCTCTTAGGCAGCGGTTGGTATTTCCTGACAGGTGCTCACGCAGGCCTTGCTTGGGGCGGAATGCCCGAATAGCAAAAAGGTGAGAGCGATCACCCAGCTGTGAATCTCTCCGACCGGGGCGCGCTTGCTGCGCGCCCCGGTCCTGTTGGGCTTCCGTAGGTGCGAATCGTCCCCGTGGCTCGTATATTCGGGCTTGATGCCGGCCCAAGCTAGCCCAAGCCGAGCCTGAATGGCTCAGCGAATCCCCCGCGACGAATCGCTTAGCCGCGTCCACGGCGTCGGCGCGCTGTTCGCGGCGGCCTACGGCAACGTCGGCTCCTCGATCTACTACGCGCTTGGTGTCACGGCCGCATTTGCGCTCGGCCTGACGCCAGTCGCCTTCGTCATCTCGGGGCTGATCTTCGCTGCTACGGCGGCGACCTATGCCGAGGCGACCGTGATGTTCCCCGAGGCCGGCGGCTCCTCGAGCTTTGCCCGCCATGCCTTCAACGAGCTCGTTAGCTTCATCGCGGCCTGGGGGCAGATGCTCAACTACACGATCACGGTCGCAATCTCGGCCTTCTTCGTACCTCACTACCTGGCGGTCTTCTGGCCTTGGCTCGGCGACAGCCCCGGCGATGTCATCGGTGGGGCGGTGCTGATCCTCGCTCTTGCCCTAATCAACATTCGCGGCACCGAGGAGTCGGCGAAGCTCAACCTGATCCTCGCCGTCGCCGATCTTGCGACTCAGGTCGTGCTGGTCGGGATCGGTCTGGTGCTTGTCTTCAGCCCACAGATCCTGGTCGACAATGTCCACCTTGGCGTCGCGCCCACTTGGAGCGACTTTGCGCTCGGTATCGCGGTCGGGATGATCGCCTATACCGGGATCGAGACGATCTCCAATATGGCGGAGGAGGCCAAGGACGCCGCCAAGACGATTCCAAAAAGCGTTGGCTTGGTGGTGATCGCGGTTCTCGGTCTCTACTTGCTGATACCGATCGTTGCCCTCTCAGCGATGCCAGTGGTCAAAGACGCTGCCGGCCATTACGTGACGGCGCTCGGCTCGAAGTTCGCCGACGACCCAATCCTCGGCATCGTCGAGAACCTCGGCCTCTCCTCGGGCCCAACGGAAATCCTCCGCTATTACGTCGGCGTGCTAGCGGCGGTGATCCTGCTGATCGCCACCAATGCCGGCCTGATCGGCGTCTCTCGCCTCACCTACTCGATGGGCCAGCACCGCCAGCTGCCCGAGGGCCTGCGCCAGGTCCATCCCAAGTACCGCACCCCGTATATCGCGATCCTGATCTTCGCGGCTATTGCGATCGTCACCTTGATCCCTGGTAAGACCGACTTCCTGGCGACGATGTACTCGTTCGGGGCGATGCTCTCCTTCACGATCGCCCACGTTGCGGTGATCCAGCTGCGTCGCCGCCAGTCGGGCGTCGAGCGACCCTGGAAGCCGCCCCTCAACTTCCGCGCTTTCGGCACCGACGTGCCGCTTACGGCCGTCCTCGGTGGTCTTGGCACCTTTGCCGCCTGGATCGTCGTGATGGCCCTCAACCCGCGCACGCTCATCGTCGGGACGGGTTGGATGGTGCTTGGCATCCTCGTCTACGTCCTCTACCGTCGCAATCAGGGCCTGCCGCTGACCGAGACGGTCAAGGTGCTGACTCCCGAGCCGCTTGGGGTCGAGGAGATCGAGTACCGAAGCGTTCTAGTCGCCTTCGAGGACGACCAGCCCTTCTCTGAGGAGGTGGTCGCGACTGCGATCAAGCTCGCCTCTAAGCGCCGCCGCGGGATCCACGTGCACTCGATGCTGACGGTGCCGACCCACCTACCGCTAAATGCCGAGCTGCCTGAGCAGGAGGGTGAGGCCCAGAGCAAGATCGAGCAGGCGAAGCTGATCGGCGGCCAGCGCGTGACCGGCCACGTCGAGCGAGTCCGGCCCGGCCAGGCCGGCTACGACATCGCCGACGAGGCAAAGCTGATCAACGCCGCCGCCGTGGTCGTCGGTCTCCGCTATCGCAATGGTCGGCCCCTCTACGACAAGACCCTGCAGACCGTTCTCGGCGAGCGCCCCTGTCGCGTCATAGTCGTCTCCGAACAGGGGGCGCAGCGGGGTGCCGAGGTATCGTCCGCGCTCGCCTAGAATCGCTCTCGTGGCCTCTCCCGAGCGGATCTACCAGGGCTCCGTGCGGGCCTTCTCCGTTGTCTTCATCGCCCTCGGCCTGCTTCTCCTCGTCACCACCCTCGCCAACGGCGGCGGTCCGCTCTCGGTCGGCACCCTGCTCGGCATCGCTTTCCTTGCCGTCGGCGCTGGCCGGCTCTGGATAGCGTCTCGTACGTGAGCGAGCCAGAGCAGGCCGAGAAGCCCTCCAAACCGCGCCTAGAGCCGCTTCTGCAGCGTGCCACCGGCGTGCCGGGGCTCTTCGTCGCCGTCTACTCGGCGGTCGGCTTCTCGATCTACTTCTCGCTTGGCGTCGTTGCCGATCGCGGTCTCGGGCTGACGCCAGTGATCTTCCTCGCTGCCGGGTTGCTCTTCGTGGTCACCACGCTCAGCTACGTCGAGGGGGGGGCGATGCTGCGCGAACGCGGTGGCTCCTCGAGCTTCGCCCGCAATGCTTTCAACGAGCTGATCGCCTTCATCGCCGGCTGGGCGATCCTGATCGATTACCTCATCGTCGCCGCCCTGGCGGCGATCTCGGTCCCGCACTACCTGGAGCCGATTTCTTCGAACCTCTCCGAGGCAGGCTGGGAGATCGGCATCGCCGGCGCTGTGATCGTCGCGGCCTGCGTGCTCAACATGCTCAACATCACCGGTCGCAGCCGCGAGCGCCCGCTGGCGATCCTTGCCCTCGCCGATATTGCCCTGCAGCTGGCCGTGATCGTCGTCGGCGCCCTCGCGGTCTTCCATCCAGACCGCCTCACCGACCAGATCAACCTCTTCACCAGCCCCGACTTCCACGACATCGTCTACGCCTCGGTGGTGGCGATGCTCGCCTATGCAGGAATCGAGGCGGCCTCGGACCTCGCCCCGGACATCAACGTCAACCCGCGCGACCTCAAGCGCATCGTCTCGGTCGGTGCCCTCGCGGTGCCGTTCGTCTACGCCGGCATGGCGGCGATAGCGCTGATGGCGGTGCCGGTTGTCGCCGGGCCGCAGGGGCCAGAAACCGCCCTTGGTCATCGCTATGTCGAGGCACCGGTGCTCGGGATCGTCTCCGCCTACCACCCGGTTTGGGTCTCCGACGCGATGCGCTGGCTGGTCGTCGTCGTCGCCACGCCGGTTCTCTTCTGGGCCGTGACCACGGCGCTGCTCGGCGTCTCCCGCCATATCTACACGCTCGCAATCAACCGCCAGATCCCCAGCTGGCTGGGCAAGCTCAACAGCCGCCACGCGACGCCGCAGGTGGCGATCGCGATCTCGGGCGTGATCGCGATCGGCCTGGTGCTGCCAACCAACGTCAAGCTGCTCGCCGGCCTCTACGCCTTCGGCGCGATGCTGGCGATCACGATCGCCCAGCTCTCGATCCTGCGCCTACGCGTCACCCAGCCCGACCGCCCGCGCCCCTTCCGCGTCCCCCTCGACGTCGAGTGGCGCGGCGCCCAACTGCCGCTGCCCGCGCTCCTCGGCGGGGTCGTCAGCGCCCTCGCCTTCATCAGCGTGCTGATCTACCACGACACCGCCCGCTGGGTCGGCCTCGGCTGGATGACCTTCGGCCTGCTCTTCTACGTCATCTACCGCAAGGGCTTCGAGGGGACGACGCTGACCAAGCGCGTTACCGTCAGCGAGAAGGCACTGACCAAGCAGGTGCCGGAAGTCGCCTTCCACAACATCCTCGTGCCCGTCTTCGGCACCAAGCTCGACGACGACATCGTCGCCACCGCGGGCCGGCTCGCTGCGGCCGAGCAGGAGGAGGCCGAAAGCGGGGAGGAGGAGACCCGGCTCGACCTCGTCTACGTGATCGAGGTGCCGCTGACCCTGCCGCTCGACGCCGAGCTGCCGGCCGAGATCGAGGAGGGCGCCCAGCGCGCCCTGAAGCGGGCCAGCGACGTCGGCGAGGAGTACGAGGACGTCAACGTCACCGCCGAGGTGGTGCGGGCCCGCGGGATCGGCGCCGGCATCGTCGAATCAGCCCGTCGTTACGGCTCCGAGGCGATCGTGATCGGTGGCGAGCCTCCGACCAAGATCAAGGGCGGCGCCAGGCTGGGTGGCATCGGCGCCGCCAAGCCCGCCGAGATCGGTGCGGCCACCGAGTACGTGCTGAAGAAAGCGCCCTGCCGGGTGCTGCTGACGGCGCCTCCCGAGACGGCGCCCGAGGGCGCTCCTAAGCCGGCCGCTGAGCCCGCCGCCGCGGACTAGTATCCAGCGCGTGGTGATCGCATGTTCATCCTGATCGTTGGCTGTGGCCGCGTTGGCTCCTCCGTCGCTCGCTCGATGCTGAGCGAGGGGCATGAAGTCTCCTGCCTCGACGAGGATCCCGAGTCGCACGCGCGGCTCGAGGTCGGGCTCGACAAGGGCTGGGAGGACCTCGGCGGCCAGTTCACGGTCGGTGCCGGGCTGGAGACCGACGCCCTGGTCGCCGCCGGGATCGAGCGGGCCGATGCCTTCATCGCCTCCACCGACGGCGACAACACCAACATCGTCATCGCTCAGATCGCCCAGCGTCGTTACAACGTGCCGACAGTGATCGCTCGCATCCTCGATCCGCTGCGGGCCGAATGGTACGAGCGCCAGGGCATGCACACGGTCTGCCCGACCAGGGTTGCGATCGACATGCTGGAGGGCGCCGTGCGCGAGGGCGCCGTGCGCGAGGCCTCCTGATGTACATCATCGTCGTCGGCGCGGGCAAGGTGGGCTGGAACCTGGCCCGCGAGCTGCTCGAAAAGGAGCACGAGGTGACGGTGATCGAGAACAACCGCCGCCGTTACCTGACCGTCGAGCAGGAGCTCGAGCACAACGTCTCCTACGGCGACGCCTCCGAGCTCTGGGTGCTGGAGCGCGCCGGGATCGAACGCGCCGACATGCTGATCGCGGTCACCGGCGACGACGAGGACAACATGCTGATCTGCCAGGTGGCGCGCGAGAAGTACAACGTCGAGCGGGTCATCGCCCGCGTCAACAACCCGCGCAACAAGCCCCACTTCGACCTGCTCGGGATCAAGCCCTCGGTCTCGGCGACCGACTTGATCCTGCGCCTGCTCGAGCACGAGGTGCCCGAGTACGGCCTCGTCCACCTGCTCGACCTGCAGGAGGAGCAGCTGGAGATCATTGAGATGTTGCTGGGCAAGGACTCCGGGGTAACCGGGAGGCGTGTCGGCGACCTCGAAATGCCCGAAGGCAGTCTCTTGATTTCAGTGCTGCGCAACGGCAAGGGCTTCGTCCCCGTCGCCGACACGGTGCTCGAGGTCGGCGACGAGGTGCTGGCGGTGCTCGACCCGGGCCACGAGGAGCTGCTGAAGGAAATGTTCGGGCCCTCCGGCGGCAGCGGCTCGGGCAACGGCAGTGGCTGAGCGCGAGGTCGACTTCCTCCTGATCGGCGGCGGCCTCGCTGCCGCCAACTGCGCCGCGGAGCTGCGCAAGCGCGGGGCCGAGGGCTCGATCCTGCTCGCCGGCCGCGAGCCCGAGCCGCCTTACGAACGTCCGCCGCTCTCCAAGGAGTACCTGCGCGGCGAGGCCGAGCGCGCCGACGCCTACGTCAACCCGCCGGAGTGGTACGAGGAAAACGACGTTGAGTTGCTTAGTGGCACCAACGTGATGTCGCTCGATCCCGAGGCGCGCACAGCGAAGCTGCAGGGCGGCGACGAGGTCAGCTTCGGCAAGGCGCTGATCGCCACCGGGGCGATGGTCAACATCCTCCGCGTCGAGGGTGCCGAGAACGAGGGCATCCACTACCTGCGCGCCTTCGGCAACTCCGACGCGATCCGCAAGGACGCCAAGGCTGCCGAGCACGTCGTCCTGATCGGCGGCAGCTACATCGGCGCCGAGGTCGCCGCCTCGCTCACCGCCAAGGGCACCAAGTGCACGATCGTGACGATGGAGGAGATCGCGCTCTCCCGCACCTTCGGCGACGAGGCCGGCCGCTGGTTCCACCAGCTGCTCGAGTCCAACGGCGTGACGATCCACGGCGGCGAGGAGCTCGAGGCCTACGAGGGCGACGGCCGGGTCAAGGCGGTGTTGACCAAGAGCGGCTTGGCGATCGAGTGCGACGCGGTCGTCGTCGGCGCCGGCGTGCGCCCCGACGCGATGCTGGCCCAGCGCGCCGGCCTCGAGGTCGACGACGGCATCGTCTGCGACTCGAAGCTGCAGACCTCCGCCGCGGGCATCTACGCCGCCGGCGACTGCTGCTCCTACGACAGCGTCATCCACGGCCGCCGCATCCGGGTCGAGCACTGGGACGTGGCGATGCAGCAGGGCGCCCACGCCGCCCGCAACATGCTCGGCGCCGACGCCGACTACGACGTCGTCCCCTACTTCTTCAGCGACCTCGCCGACTGGGCCGGCCTCGAGTACGTCGGCCCGGCCGAGGACTGGGACGAGGAGGTCTGGCGCGGCGATCGCGACAAAGGCGAGTTCTCCGTCTGGTACCTGAAGGACGGCCGCGTCGCCGGCGCCCTCAGCGTCGAGCGCTCCGAAGACCTTGCCGAGGCCCGCCGCCTGCTCGCCGACGGCATCGACGTCTCCGGCGCCAAGGAGCAGATCGCCGACCCCGACAGCGATCTTTCCGCGATCGGCGCCTAGTCGTATTGGCCTCTTGAGACGGGCACGCAAGTCGAAGCACGCGGTAGTGGCCGCCGGCTTGCTCGTGTTCGCAATCGCTGGATGCGGCGGCGGGGGCCACCCCAGGGGGACCGACCAAACCGCGACGACCAACAATGGGGCTCCACCGGCAGCCTCCTCGCAGCGCTCTCGGGGGCAAGAGAAGACACGTCAAGCCCGGAGGAGGCGGCTGCGTGCGCGTCTACCTGTCTGCCCGGATTCCAAGCTGCTCGTTTGGGACGGGCGGGGTCGCTCGGGGGTCGGCCTCGGTCACGTCTACAAGCAGCTCACGATCGCCAATCTCTCGGGGCACGCCTGCAAGGTCTCGGGAGTGCCCGAAGTTGTGGCGATCGATCTCAAGGGCCGCCGGATTGGCCCACCGGCCCGTGTCCAGCCGGACCTGAACCCCGCGGCCAGGAAGAATTCGCCGGCAATCGTCATCTTGGCGCGAAACGGCTCTGCGCGGTTCGAGCTGAGTTGGCTATCTGCCTACGACTACTCTCCGAGCACCTGTCACATCCGGATCGCGACCGGATTTCGAGTCAAGTTGCCTGGAGCTCATAGCTCGCAGCGGGTTCCCTATCCGTTCGCAGGATGCTCCCAAGAAGTTCCGGGCCTCTCGGTCGGCCGCATCGAATGAGTTTTCGGTCGATCGAATGAGCATTCCCGGCCCGCACTCGGCGGCAGCGAGGGAAGTCCCCGTCGGTCGGTATTCTCCCTGCCGCACCTTGCGCCCTGGTGTAATTGGCAACACGCCAGCCTCTGGAGCTGGATTTCGGGGTTCGAGTCCCTGGGGCGCAGTCTCATCTTGCCCACGTGCCAGTGGGGAAATCCCTGTAAAGAGCGTCTAGTCACTTTGCTACGTTCGCCACTCATGAGCCCTCGTCGCACATGGATCCTTGCCCTGCCCGTTGTGGCTCTGTCTATCGCTGGCTGCGGCGGTGGCGGCGGCAGCGATTCGAGCGAATCGACTGCCACAACCACAGCAGCGCCCGCGGCCATGAGCAAGGCCGAGCTGATCGAACAGGGAGACGCGATCTGCGCCGAGGTAAATGCCGCGGTCGGCTCGGTCGGCTCCAGCAGCACCGAAAACAGCAGCCCCGCCTCCCAGGCCGCCGATCTCTACAGCGGCATGGTCGCCAGCCTCAACAACCTCGGCACTCCGCAGGAAACCGACGGCTACCCGGAATTTTCGAGCGCCGCCGAAGAACTCGCCAAAGCCGAGGACGAAGTCAAACTCGCCTCCGAGCGGGGGGAAACGGCCGGTCTCGAAACCGCCGAATCGAGTGCCTCCGAAGCGCTGACCTCGTTCCAGAACGCGGCCAGCGAATACGGCTTCACAGACTGCAGCGAAGGCCCGAGCGCACCCGCGACGTCCGGCCCGAGCGCCCGAATCGGCCGAAGCCGAAACCGGCGGCGAAGAAGCCGAAGCGATCGAACCCGAAGCCGTCGAACCGGAAATAGAAGCCGAAGCCGCGCCCGAAGTCGCTCCCGAAACGGGCGGCGCCGGCGGTACAGCCGAAGGCGGCGGCACCGCGGGCGCCCCCGAAGGCGGCGGCTCCACCGGTGGCAGCTCCGGCGGCATCGGCCCCGGCTAAGCCGCCGAGGACTCTTCCCAGGCTCCGTAGAGCCGCGAGTACGGGCCACCCGCCTCGATCAGCTCGTCGTGCGTGCCGGCCTCGGCGATGCGGCCGTGTTCGAGCACGACGATCTTGCCGGCGCGGCGGATCGTCGAGAGGCGGTGGGCGATCACGATCGCGGTGCGTCCGGTGAGCAGCCGGCTTAGGCCTTTCTCGATCGTTTTCTCGGTCCGCACGTCGACGTTGGAGGTTGCCTCGTCGAGGATCAGGATGCGCGGCTCGGCGAGCAGGGCGCGGGCGAAGGCGACGAGCTGGCGCTGCCCGGCCGAGAGCTGGACGCCGCGCTCGCCGACTTCGGTCTCGATCCCCTCCGGCAGGGCGGCGATGAACTCGGTCGCGCCGACCGCCGCGGCGGCGTCTTCGATCTCCTCCAGCGTCGCCTCGGGCCGGCCGAAGGCGATGTTCTCGCGCACGCTGCCGGAGAAGAGGAAGCCCTCCTGCGGCACGATCCCGAGCTGGCGCCGCAGCGCCAGCTGCTGCACGCCGGTCAGGTCGTGGCCGTCGACGAGCACCTTGCCGTGCTGCGGGTCATAGAAGCGCGCGACCAGCTTGGCGAAGGTCGACTTGCCGGCGCCCGTGGTGCCGACCAGGGCCAGCGTCTGCCCCGGCGGCACGTGCAGGTCGATCTCGCGCATCGCCCACTCGACCCGCTCGCCGGCGGCCTCCTGCTCCAGGGCGTCGTCGGCGTAGGAAAAGGAGACCCCCTGCATCTCGATCTCCCCGCGCAGCGTGCCGGGATCGATCGCACCCTCGGCGTCGACCATGTCGGGCGCGGTGTCGAGCAGGTCGAAGATCTTGTCCAGTGCCGCCATCCCCTGCTGATAGGTCGTGTAGAGCTGGGAGAGCTGCTGGATCGGTTCGAAGAAGACGGTCAGGTAGCCGACGAAGGCGATGATCGTGCCGATCTGGATCGCGCCGTCGATCGACTGGGTGCCGCCGTAGAGCAGGATCGCCGCGGTGCCGACCGAGGCCAGCAGTTCGACCCCGGGGAAGTAGGAGGCGTTGAGGAAGACCGTGCGCATGTTGGCCGCCCGGTTGGCCTCGTTCAGCTCGGTCATCGCGTCGACGTGGCGCGGCTCCTGGCCGAAGCTGCGTACCACCCGCACGCCGCTCAGGGTCTCCTGCAGGTAGCCGGTGATCGCGCCGATTCGCTCGCGCGTTTCGCGATAGGCGCCGTGGGAGACGATGCGGAAGACGATGCTCGCGGCGGCGATCAGCGGGAAGGTGATGAAGGTGACCAGGGCCAGCTTGACGTCGAGCACGAGCAGGATCACGACCACGCCGACCAGGGTCAGCACGCTGGAGAACATCGTCACCACGCCGTCGGTGACGAGCTGGTTGAGCGCCTCGATGTCGTTGGTCATGCGGCTGATCAGCACCCCCGGGCTGCGCTTGGTGAAGAAGCCGATCGACATCGTCTGCAGGTGGGAGAAGACCCGCTCGCGCAGGTCCTGCAGCGCCCGCGTGCCGACCCAGCCGACCAGGTAGGTCTGCAGGTAGGTCGCCGCCGCGTAGAGCGTTGCGACGACGACGAAGGCGGCGACGATCCAGTCGAGGGCAGACACGTCGCCGGTTTCGATGCCGTTGTCGACCGCTAGGCCAGCGAGGTAGGGAGGGGCGAGCCCGGCGCCGGTCGCCACCAGCAGGGCGACGAACATCAGCGCAACCTTGCCGCGGTAAGGCCGCAGCAGGCCGATCATCCAGCGCACCTTGCGAGCGCGCTGGTCCTGGCCGCGGAGCAGCTTCCAGACCGCGGCGAAGAGCAGCACGATGCTGCGCCAACGGCCGGGCTGCTCCTCGGCGAGCTTGCGCTCGGTGGCGGTCCGCTCGCTCACAGCCGCGCCACCTCCTCGCGCTGCTCGAGGTCGTGCTGGAGGAAGACGGAGTCGGCGAGGCCGTGCTCGGCGATCTCGCGGTAGAAGCCGCAGCCTTCGAGCAACTCCTTGTGGGTGCCGCGGTCGACGATCCGACCGCCGTCCATCACGATCACCTCGTCGGCGAGCGAGACGGTCGAGAGGCGGTGGGCGATGATGAAGGTCGTCCGTCCCTCCATCACCTCGCGCAGGCCGGACTTGATCGCCCCCTCGGTGGTCGCGTCGACCGAGGAGGTGGCGTCGTCGAGGATCAGGATGCGGGGATCGGCCAGCAGTGCCCGCGCGATCGCCACCCGCTGGCGCTGCCCGCCCGAGAGGGTCAGGCCGCGCTCGCCGACGACGGTGTCGTAGCCGCCCGGCAGTTCCTCGATGAAGCCGGCCGCCTGGGCGCGCCGGGCCGCGGCTTCGATCTCCTCGCGCGGGGCGTCGGAGCGCGGGTAGGCGATGTTCTCGGCGACACTGGCGCTGAAGAGGAAGCTCTCGTCGCTGACGAAGGCGATCTCCCGCCGCAGCGACTCGACCTCGACCGAGCGCACGTCGGCGCCGTCGACGAGGACCGAACCCTCGCTCGGGTCATAGAGGCGCGCGACCAGCGCCACCAGGCTGGTCTTGCCCGAGCCCGAGGGCCCGACCAGCGCCACCGTGCTCCCCGCCGCGACCTCGAAGTCGATCTCGCTCAGCGCCGAAGCGAGAGTTGACCCCCCTGGGGTGTGGTCAACTCTCGCTTCGTTGGCGCGGCCGCCGTCATAGCGCAGCGTCACGCCCTCCATCCGCACGCTGCCGCCGCCCGCCGGCAGCGGCGGCGCGCCCGGCGGGCTCGCGATCTCCGGCTCGCGGTCGAGGATCTCGAAGAGGCGGTTGCCGGAGGCGACGGCCCGCTGGGCCATCCCCATCGCCACGCCGAGCATCCGCATCGGGCCCGCGAGGATCACCAGGTAGGTGTAGAAGGCGGTGAAGTCGCCAAGGCTGAGCGTGCCGTTGATTACCTCGCGGCCGCCGACCAGCAGCACCAGGGCGATCCCCATCTGCGGCAGCAGCCCGATCAGCGGTGAGAAGAAGGCCTGCAGCTTGGTCGAGTAGATGCTCTGGTCGAAGACCCGCGAGACCGAGCGCTGGAAGCGGTGCAGCTGGTATTCCTCGCGGGCGAAGGCCTTGACGATGCGGATCCCGGAGATGTTCTCCTCGGCCTCCGCGGTCAGCTCGGCGATTCGCTGCTGCACCTCCTGTTGGGCCGGCCGCGAGACCCGGTTGTAGCGCGAGGCGGTGAAGACGATCAGCGGCGCCGGGATCAGCGCGATCAGCGCCAGCACCGGGTTGATCGCGACCATCACGATCGTGACCAGGGTGATCGTCAGCAGGTTCTGGGTGATGAAGATCAGCCCGTAGCCGAGGAAAAAGCGGATCGCCTGCAGGTCGACGGTCGCCCGCGACATCAGCTGCCCGGTCTGCTGGCCGTCGAAGAAGCCGAGCTCGAGTCGCTGCAGGTGCGCGTAGAAGAGCTGGCGCAGGTCGAATTCGACCGCAAGCGAGACCCGGCCCGCGACCAGGCGCCGCACCACGGTCAGTCCCAGGCGCAGGATCCCGGCCCCGACGATCGCCAGCGCCAGCGGCAGCAGGTCGGGCTTGTCGCCGTCCTGGATTGCGTTGACGGCGCGCCCGATCAGCCACGGGATCAGCACCGTCATCCCCATCGCCGCCCAGGCAAATGCCAGAGATCCCCAGAGCTGGCGGCGGTAGGGCCGCAAAAACCCCATCAAACGACGGTAAGTGCGCACGTCACTCCACTATACAAAGTGAAGTATTGGCCGATCCCACCTTCCGGTGCGCCTTTACCCCTCTATAGGGGGAAAAGGCGCACCGGAACAGCGGACTCAGTCGAAGGCGGCGGCCTTGGCGCTGGGGACCTTGCCGTTGGTGCACTTGGGGCCGTGGCCGGGCTTGGGCAGGATCTGGAAGTTGGTCACGGCGTGAAACGGCGTGGTCGAGCCGTCGTTTTGGGCGAGGGTGATGACCAGGCGGTAGAAGCCGGGGGGGAGGGCGTGGTAGTAGATCTCCGGCCGGGTCGCCGGCGAGTAGCTGCCGGCCGAACCGATGCGTTCGGCGAGGACGCCGTTGGGGCCGGAGAACTCGGCGAAGTCGAAGGAGCGCCCGACCAGGCGGCCGTTGCCGAAAGGGCTGTCGATCGCCCGCTGCAGCTTGGCCGGGTAGACGCAGTCCGGGACGCGGTTGAGGGCGAAACGGATGTGGCCCTCGTGCAGCTGCGGTTCGCCGCCAAGGTGGCGCGGTGAGAGTTCGAAGTTGCGGACTTTGACCTTGACCACGACCGCGTGGCTGGTCTGGCGGGCGCCGCTGCGGGGCGAGATCACGGCTACCGTCGGCTCGCCAGGGACTTCGGGAAGCGCCGCCTTGGCCTGCGTGTCTTCCTTGCCGCCGCCCAGCGCCAGCACGGCGGCGACGACCGCTGCGGCAACGGCGATAACGATGAGAGCGGCGCTTCGCGTCTTCACGATTGGCGGGAACCTTAAGCGAGCGCCGTAACGTGCAGGGCTTGCTCGCACGCGCAGGACTCCTCATCGCCGCGGCGCTCGCCTCGCTCGCGCTCACATCCCAGGCCGCCGCCGCTGCCGGCTTGGCCGACCACGTCCACGTCTTCGCCGGCACCAGGCCCGGCCACGACACTTTCGGCGGCGGCCACAACTTCCCCGGCGCGGCCGCGCCCTTCGGCATGGTCCAGTGGAGTCCCGACACGACCCCGGCCGACCGCAACGGCCGCGCCGGCTACGACTACCGCGACTCCCACGTCAGGGGCTTCAGCCTCACCCACCTCTCCGGCGCCGGCTGCTCCCTCTACGGCGACTTTCCCTTCATGCCGACGACCGAGCCAATCGACGCCTCGCCCGCGGCTGAAGGGTCGTCGCTCGACGGCCAGTTCCAGCCCGGCTTCTCGCACGCTCAGGAGAGCGGCCGGCCGGGCTACTACTCGGTCCGTCTCAACCCGGTCCGCGGCGGCGCACATCGAAACCGAGCTGACCGCGACCACCCGCACCGGGATGGCGCGCTTTACCTTCCCCCGCAACCCGCACGCCAGCGTCCTGATCAACGCCGGCGGCAGCGCCCAGCCCGACGACTTCGCCGCGGTCGAGCATCGACCCGGCCCAGCACGAGATCGACGGCACCGCCTCGAGCGGTCTCTTCTGCGGCCAGCGACCGCGCTACCGCGTCTACATCGCCGCCGTCTTCAATCGCGGCTTCGACGCCTACGGGACCTGGGAAGAAGACAAGCTGAACGCCGGCGGGACGGCGGCAAGCGACAGTCAGGCGCCCCCGACCAACCCGAAGACCACTGCCGATGCCGGCGCCTACGCCAGCTTCGACACCCGCCACAACCGCACCGTCACCGCCCGCGTCGGCGTCTCCTTCGTCAGCGTCGAAGACGCTCGCGCCAACCTCGCCGCCGAAAACCCGGGTCGCGGCTTCGGCGCGGTCGCCGGTGAATCCGAGCGGCGCTGGAACAGCTGCGCTGGGCCGGATCCGCGTCCGCGGCGGCCCGCCTCGCCTGCTGGACACCTTCTATACGGCGCTGTACCACGTCGGTTCTGGCGCCGCGCACCTTCAGCGACGTCGGCGGTGCCTACGTCGGCATGGACGGCCTGCTGCACCGGGCGGAGGGTCGTACCCAGTACGCCGACTTCTCCGGCTGGGACAGCTACCGCACGCAGATCCAGCTGCTCTCGATCCTCGCCCCCAAGCGTGCGAGCGAGATGGTGCGCTCGCTGCTCGCCGATGCCGACGAGAGCGGCTGCCTGCCGCGCTGGCCCTATGCCAACGGTCAGAGCATGACTATGGTCGGCGACTCGGCCGATCCGCTGATCGCCTCCGCCGCGGCCTTCGGCGCCAAAGCCTTCGACCGTCAGGCGGCCCTTGCCGCGATGCTGCGCGGCGCCGACGGCGAATGCCGCAGCGCCAACGGCGAATACCTCGAGCGCCAGGGCCTGGCGCCCTACCTCGCCCTCGGTTACGTGCCCTTCGACCTCGACACCAACGTCCGCAACGCCAACTCGATCTACGGCAGTCCCGACGACGTCTGGGGCTCGGCCGCGACCTCGCTCGAGTACACGGTCGACGATTTCGCCATCGGCCAGTTCGCTGCGCGCGCGCTCGGCGATAGCGGCACATACCAGCGCTTTATGCAGCGTTCAGGCAACTGGCGCAAGCTCTTCGACCGCCACAGCAAGATGATCGAGCCGCGCTACGAAAACGGTGCTTTTCCAGCCCATTACGACAACCTTGGTGGCGGTGGATTCGTCGAGGGCGATTCCGCCCAGTACAGCTGGGCGGTGCCCCACGATCCCGCCGGCCTCTTCCGCCAGATGGGCGGCAGGACGAAGGCTGCTGACCGCCTCGGGCGCTTCCTGCGCAAGCTCAACGCCGGCCCCGGCGGTACCCACGCCGACCACGCCCTGCTCGGCAACGAGCCGACCCTGCACGTCCCCTGGCTGTATGACTGGCTGCGCCGGCCCTACGGCACCCAGGCCGCGGTCCGGCGTGGCCTCCGCCTCTACAGCCCCTCGCCCTCGGGCTATCCCGGCAATGACGACCTCGGCACGCTCTCGTCCTGGTACGTCTTCGGTGCCCTCGGGCTCTACCCCGAGGTGCCGGGTGTCGGCCTGCTCGCGATCGGCAGCCCGCTGTTCGGACACGCCTCCGTCGCCCTAGCCCACCATCGCCGGCTGACGATCTCCGCCGCGGCACGGGAAACGCAGGGACGGGGCAAGAAAATGCACGCTGCCGCCATCAGCCCGAGCCGCGCTCCCTACATCGACGGTCTCAGCCTCAACGGTCACCGCGCCAATCAGCCCTGGACCACCTGGTGCGCGCTATCGCGCGGCGCGGACCTGACCTTCGAGCTCTCGCCCGCGCCCGAATCGCAAGTGGGGCAGCTCTGCCACCGCGGCGCCGCCCTCCTTCGGCCCCGGCCGCGCGATGCCGAAAGACGCCTGCACACCTTGACCCTCGCTCCCAGCCGCAACGGGGCCCTCTGGGCCCTGGCGCTCCTCACTGCGCTCGGCGCCGCGATGCGCTTCGCCAGCCTCGACGTGCAGAGCTATCACCACGACGAGGTGATCACGGCGATGCGGGTGATCCCCGGCAGCTTCAGCGACATGCTGCACGCGGTCAAGAACAGCGAGTCCAACCCGCCGCTCTACTACGTCTTGGCCTGGGGCTGGGCGAAAGCGTTTGGCACCCACGAGGTCGGCCTGCGCTCGCTCTCGGCTCTCCTCGGCACCGCCACGGTGCCGCTCGCCTACTGCATCGGCGCCGAGCTGGCCCAGCCGCCGCGCCGGCCTGATCGCCGCCGCGCTTGTCGCGGTCAGCCCGATGTTGATCTGGTACTCGCAGGAGGCCCGCTCCTACGCCGCTGCTGGTCTTCTTCTGCGCCGTCTCGCTGCTCTTCTTCGTTCGCGCCCTGCGCACCCGCGGCGGCCGCGACCTCGCCCTCTGGGCGCTCGCCTCGGCGCTCGCCCTCTGCAGCCACTACTTCGCCGTCTTCGCGATCTCGATCGAGGCGCTCTGGCTGCTGATCGCCCTGCGCGGCCGCTGGCGCCTCGTCTTCCCGGCGGTCGCAGCCGTCGGTCTGGTCGGCCTTGCCCTCGTCCCGTTGATTTCGGCCCAGGTCAACCCGACCCACATCGGCTGGATCGAAGAAAGCCTGCTCTCGACCCGCTTCTTCGAGACCGGTGTCAGCTTCCTGGTCGGCGAAACAGGCCATGTGATCGCCGAGTCGCCGCGCGAGCGCTACGCCCTGCTACCGGCGGTCCTCTTCGCCGTTGCCCTGCTGCTTGTCGCCGTGCGCGGCAGTCGCCGCGAGCGTCGCGGCGCCCTGATCGGCGTGGCGATCGGCTCGGGCGTCGCCGTCCTCGCCCTGGTCGCCGCCCTCACTGGCAAGGACTATGTGGTCGAGCGCAACCTGCTGCCGGCGCTGCTGCCGCTGGCGATCGCCGCCGCGCTCGGCTTCGCCGCCGACCGCGCCCGCCGCCTCGGTCTGCTGCTCGCGGTCGTCCTCTGCGCCTACTGGGTCGCCTTCGGCGTCCACGTCACCCAGACGCCGAACCTGCAGCGCCCCGACTTCCGCGGCATCACCGAACAGCTGGGCCCACCGCGCGGCCCACGCGCGATCGTCACCTGGAAGCTCGCCGCCGACCCGGTGCGCTTCTACCTGCACGAACACGCGCAGCGCATCTACAGTGGTGATTGGCAGCTGCGCACGATCGACGTGATCAGCAAGTCGCTCGAAGGACGCGCCGTAAGCGGCGTGCCAAGCGTTTTCCACCCAGTGGCGCGGGTAAGGTTCGAGCGCCTCACCCTGACCCGCTACATGGCAAACCGCCCCCACGACATTCCCTTCTACGAGCTGAAGCAGATCCACACCGGCTTCGGCTTCAACGCCGTGGTCGTCGACGGCGAGCAGCGGAGGCTGCCGTGAGCGCCACTGAATTCGCCTATCGCCTCGGTGCCGCCGCCCGCAGTCCGGCGAGCTGGTGGCAGCTGATCAAGTTCGGCCTCGTCGGCGGCTCCGGCTACCTGATCAACCTCGGCGTCTTCGCCTTCCTCAGCGGCAACCTCGGGGTTCACCACATAGTCGCCGCGATCGGCGCCTTCTGCGTCGCCTTCTGCAGCAACTTCTTCTGGAACCGCCACTGGACCTTCGGTGCCGCCGACGGCCACGCCGGCTTCCAGGCGGCCCGCTTCTTCGCCGTCAGCGTCGCCGCCCTGCTGATCAACCTCGCCGTGCTCGAGGCGCTGGTGGGGGGGACCTCGATGGGCGACCTCACCGCCCAGGCGATCGCCGTCGCGGTGGCGATGCCGTTCAACTTCCTCGGCAACAAGCTCTGGACCTTCGCCGAGTAACCGCCTTCGGGCACCTCATCAGCCAATCGGTACGGCCCAGTCTCTTGCTCGCTAATATTCCTGAGCAATGGGGGAGGCCAGCGCAACCGAGATTCCGCAGGATTGGTACCGCTCGGCGTTTCCGCCCGAGGAGACGCTGAAGCGTCCCTGGGCCGACCGCACCGGCGCCGAAGTCGATCGGGCGCTGGCGATGTTGGGCGCCCAGGGCGGCGAGCGGGTGCTCGATATGGCGTGCGGCACCGGCCGCCACTCGCACGAGCTCGCCCGCCGCGGCTTCGAGGTGGTCGGGGTCGACATCTCACCAGACCTGCTGGCGATCGCCGAGGCCGACGCGGAGGCCGAGTCGCTCGCCGCCTCGTTCCTCGCCGCCGACCTGCGCGAGCTCGACTTCGATCAGGAGTTCGATCTCGTCCTCAACCTCAACGACGGCGCGATCGGCTACTTCGAGACCGAGGAGGAGAACCAGCGCACCTTCGAGGTGATCGCCGCGGCATTGCGCCCCGGTGGCGGCAACCTGCTGCAGCTGCCCAACGTGCTCTACGCCGAGGCCCACCTGCCGCAGAAAACCTGGATCGCCGGCGAGGGAATGGTCGAACTGATCGACCACCGTTGGGACGCCCGCACGCGCTACTTAGAAGGATCGACGATGCCGATCCTGGTCGGCGAGACCTTCGAGGGGGTCGCGCCGATCCCCTTCCGCCAGCGGCTCTACTCGGTCGAGGAGCTAACCGAGATCTACGCCTCCGTGGGCATGGAGTTCGCCGGTGCCTTCCGGGGGACGGGCAAGCCGCGACCGCCGAAGGACAGCCAGTTCGAGGTGTTCTTCGCGGGCCGCAAGCCCGCTTAGCGGTCCCCTACCAGTCACCCTCCAGCCAGCGCATCAGCTCCGGCATGCGCCCGCGCAAGTCCGGCTGCGCCGAGGCCAGCTCTGTGCTGGCAACCTGAATCGCGCTGCCGAGTGCGAGCGTCGCCTTCGGCGCGCTCAACGGCAGGCCCTGCTCGAGCCCTTCAAGCGCCCCCGCGTCGCCGCGCAGTGCCCAAAGTGCTTCCCGTGTTGCCGTCGGATCCTCTTCGGCGAACTCGACGACCCGCATCACGGCGTCGTGCACAGCATCGCCAGATGGGGGGTAGGTAGCAGCGTCGACCACCTCACCCACGAGTCGGTCGTCCAATCGGCCGTCGAGGACTGCGGCGAGTTCTCTACCCTCTGTCACTGGGACCTCCCTCTTCGGGTCTGCCTGCCCCCAGTCCTCGCATCAGTGGCCCGAGGACAAGCGTTACAGATTTCAGTGTAGACGTCCGGGGGGACCATAATCCCCAGCTCTTCATTGGTCAAATATTCCCGCGCGCGACCTGGGTAGGGTCAGCGAGCGAGGCGAGAAGGCAAGCGAGATGAGCACGACTAGAGCGAAATACGATCCGGCGGAGATTGAGTCCAGGCGCCAGGCGGCGTGGTCCGATCGCGACGCTTTTGCCACCCCGGGGCCGAGCGACGGCGCGCGCTCGATCTACATCAAGCCCTCGAGTCCCTTCACCTCGGGCAAACTTCACATGGGTCACGTTCGTGATTACTCGATCGGTGACGCCTACGCTCGCTTTCGCCGCGCCCGCGGCGATGACGTGCTCTTCGGCTTCGGCTTCGACGCCTTCGGCCTGCCCGCTGAGATGGCGGCGATCGAGCGCAAGATCCCCCCGGCCGACTGGGTCGAGAGCTGTGGCGAGCGGATGCTCGAGCAGATGCGCCGGCTCGGCTTCTCCTTCGACTACGAGCGCGTCTTCTACAGCTCCGACGAGGCCCAGTACCGCTGGTCGCAGTGGCTCTTCGTTACCTTGCTCGAGGCCGGCCTGATCTATCGCGACGACACCACCGTCGACTGGTGCGACCACTGCCGCACGACGCTCGCGGCGCTGCAGGTCGAGGACGGCCGCTGCTGGCGCTGCCACAACGAGGTGCGCCTGATCCGCCGCCCGACCTGGTTCCTGCGCATCACCCCCTACCTGGAGGAGAACGACGCCCGCCTGCCCGAGCTGGAGGAGGACTGGGACGAGATCTCGCTCTCGACCCAGCGCTACATCCTCGGCCGCAGCGATGGGGTGGAGGTCGACCTCGGCGAGACCGACGGTCCCTCGCTGATCGCCTTCACGCCTCACCCCGAGGCGGTCGCGCAGGCGAGCTTCGTCCTGCTCTCACCACGCCACCCCGAGGTCGAGGCCTGGGCCCGGGATCCGGCCGTCGCCGAGCAGCTCGACAAGCTGCGCTCGGGTGGCTGGGAGCGCAGCGCCCGCGACGCCAAGTCGGTGCCGCTGGTCGACACCGGCACCTCGGTGACGGCGCCCTGGAGCGGGGCGGAGCTTCCCGTGGTCGTCTCACCGCTGGTCGATGCTCGCTACGGGCCTACCGCGGCGCTGGGGATCCCGGCGGTCGACGAGGCCGACGCGGCGCTCGCCGCGCGGGTTGAGCGCTTGGGTAATGCCGAGGCCGGCTCGGACGCGCCGGCCGCATCGCCGCCGGTTGGGCCTGAGCCCGAGACCCGGCCCGCGGTCCGCTACCGCGCCGCCGACTTCTCGATCTCGCGCCAGCGCTTCTGGGGCACGCCGATCCCGATCGTCAACTGCGAGAGCTGCGGGCCGGTGCCGGTTCCCGAGCAGGACCTGCCGGTCGTCCTCCCGCGCGACATCGAGCCGACCGGGGAGGGCAACCCGCTGGCCGAGCGGGCCGAGTTCGTCGACGTCGCCTGCCCGCGCTGCGGCGAGCCGGCCAAGCGCGAGACCGACACGCTCGACTGCCACTTCGACGCGCTCTGGCTCTGGGTCCCATCGGCGGTGCCACCGCAGGCGCGGGCCGAGCAGATGTTCAGCCACCCCGACCTGCAGCGCTGGCTGCCCTCCGAGCGCCTCGTCGCCGGCGCCGACTCCGGCGGCTTCGTCTTCGACCAGCGGGTCGTCACCAAGGCCCTGCGGGACATCGGCCCGTTCGCGTTCATGGAGCACGGAGAGCCCTTCAGCGGCTGTCTCTTCCACGAGATGGTGATCGCCGACGGCCGCAAGATGAGCAAGCACCTCGGCAACGTCGTCGACCCCGACGAGCTGGTCGAGCAATACGGCGCCGACACCGTCCGCCTCGCCGTGCTCTATGCCGCCGGACCCGCCAAGACGCTCAACTGGAACGACGGTGCCCTGCGCTTCGCCTCGCGCTTCCTCAACAACGTCTGGGTCTACGCCCAGGCACGCTTCGACGGCCTCGAGCTAGCGCCCGAGGACGCGGAGGCCGCGGCCGACACCGAGTTCATGCGCGAGCGCCTCTGCAAGTGGTGCGACAACGGTCTCAGCCGCATCACCGAGGATTTGGGGGAGCTACAGATGCACAAGGCGGTGCGCAACGTGACCAGGCTCTTCGAGCGCATCCAGGACTTCGAGAAGCGCGTGATCCAGCGTCGCGGGGCGCTTTGCCGCGCCGACGCTGAGGCTCAGGTGGCGGCGCTGAGGCTGTTGGCGCAGACGCTGGCGCCGTTCGCTCCGCACGCGGCCGAGGGGCTGCTGCTGGCCGCTGGCGCGGAGGACGGAGAGGCCCTGCCGGGAGCCTGGCCGGAGCGGCTCGACCTGAGCGGGATCTCGGCCGGCACGATGGCCTCCTGAGCAGCGGTTTTTATCCAAAAAAACCTTGACTGTTCCCATCTGAGACCCCTATAGTCGGGGTGTGGCAGCGGAAGGCAGCGCGGCGTTTGACGCGGTTGCCCTCGACGAGGCCGAGAAGCAGTTCTGGAGAGGACTTTGGGATACGGCCTGCGAGGATGCCGTCGTCGACCTGGGGATCGACATGGTGCGATTCGGTCCGGTTGCCGCTGCCGTAGTTGCCGAGGAAGCAGCCGAGCCGGCTCTCAACTTCATCCTCGGCGCCGGCGCGCCCGGCGCGATCGAGGACGGCTACCTGCCGGCGGCGGTGCGCTGGATGGAGCGCCACGACGTCGACTTCCGCGTCTCGCTGACCCCGGGCCTGCCCGAGCAGCAAGCGGCCGAACAGTGGTTGCAGCGGCACCACTACCGCCTCCTGGAGGGACCGATGAAGCTGCTGCGCGACGGCTCGCCGCCGCGCTTCGAGCAACCGGCCGGCATCGATATCTACGAGCGGGTCGATCCCTGGGAAGACGAAGGCTTCGGCGACCCGCTGGCCGAGAGCCTCGGCTTCGCCAGCTGGGCCGCGACCTTCTTCCTCGACCTGCCGGGTACGCCCGGCTGGCGCTGCTACTGCGCCGTCGACGGCGACGAGCCCTTGGCTTACGTGGCGATGCACGTCCACGACGACGTCGCCGTGCTGGCCCTCGCCTCGCGGCTGGTCCCCGAGAGCGACGGCCGCGGCCAGCGTGCCGTCCTGCACCGTTGCATCGGCGATGCAGCGGCAGCCGGCTGCGCGACGATCGCGGTCGCCGAGGCGGGCTGTGCGCCGGCGGTCTCCGATCAGGAGAGCTTGGCGGGCGCCGGTTTCGAGGGTGCCGTTCGCACCTTCACCTGGCAGCCCCGCGCCCGGGTGCCGATGTAGCGTGACTAAATTCAAGCGCTTCTGGACGTTTACACCAAAAAGACTTGACCAGTGCATAGTGAATCTGTTATACGTAGTTCCGCTGACGACCAAGCGCCAAGTGGAGAGGTGGGGACCCAGTCGGGCGACTCGCCTTGCGATGGCAAAAGGAGTGACCAGTCATGAGTCGAGTTGTTGGCCGTAACAAGAGCATTAGGGAGGCGACGGTGTCGTGGGCATTGCCCCACCTCCAGCTCGCGACGCTGCCCGGTGCCATGACGGCCACATCGCCCTCCCACCTCTGGCAGCCTGGCCCCCGGAGAGGGGGGGCGGCCATGTAAATGGGCCATGGCGCTCGTGAGGCGTGACGTTGGGAAACCGGTCACGCCGGACAGTCGCGCCGGGGAGCGCAGTCAAAGGCCCCGACGCAGCCGTAGCTCAGGCCAGAGCCCAGATAAGCGCTGGTCGGAGGTTGGACCCGCCCCGCGGAAGCTGACACCGCCGGGGCGGGTCCACTTTCTTTTTGGTCAAAAAGTTCTTGATCGCTGGCGAGCGGACTGCTATACCGTCCTGCTCATGGGAAGGCCAGTACTCTTGTCCGGAGGAGATCTCGCATGCTGAACGATCAGGCCCGCACCCGCTCTTGCGCGACCGAAATGGTCTGCCGCGACTGCGGTCGCACCTACCCGCTCATGGACACCGCCTTCAGGTGCCACGGCTGCGGTAACGGCCTCGATATCGACTACGACTACGAGCTGGCGAAAAAGCGCCTTGGCGAGATCCCGCCGGCCGAGCGCGAGATCAATATCTGGCGCTTCGAGGAGCTGTTGCCGATCGTCGACGCCAGGGCCCAGGCCCGGGTTGGCCGCTACAGCGGCCGCACGCCGCTGATCCACGCCGATCGGCTCGGCGCCGAGCTCGGCCTGAAGAAGCTCTACCTGAAGGACGACAGCACCCAGCGTCCCAGCCTCTCCTATAAGGACCGGGTCGTCTCGATGGCTGTTGCCCGGCTGCTCGAGCTGGGCAAGGACGAGATCGGCTGTGTCTCGACCGGCAACGTCGGCACCTCCGTCTCCTCGCTCGCCGCCAAGGCCGGCGTCGCCGCGTATGTCTTCTACCCGTCGAATATGGAGCGCGGCAAGGCCCGCGCCTGCCGCGCCCTCGGTGCCGCCGTGATCCAGCTCGACGGCAACTACGACCAGGCCAACCGCGCCTGTCGCGAGCTGGCCCTGGCCAGCGGCATGCAGTTCACCAACATCACCCTGCGCCCGTTCTACGCCGAGGGGGCCAAGACCGAGGCCTACGAGGTGGTCGAGCAGCTCGACTGGATCTCGCCCGACCACTTCGTCATCCCGGCTGCCGGCGGCACGCTCTCCTCGCGGGTGCACAAGGGGCTGAACGAGCTCGAGATGGTGGGCCTGGCCGAGACTTCTCAAACCAAGATCAACGTCGCCCAGGCGGAGGGCTGCAACCCGATCGCCACCGCGATCCTCGATGGCTCGGGCCAGATCGAGCCGCAGACGCCGAACACCGCCGCCCACTCGATTGCGATCGGTGCCCCCGGCGACGGAGCCCTGGTCGTCGACGCGGTGAAGTCTCGTGGTGGCTCGGCCGCGGCGGTGACCGACCAAGAGATCTTCGAGGGAATCGACCTGCTCGGCGCCACCGAGGGCATCCTCACCGAGCCCGCCGGCGGCACCACGATCGCCTGCACGGCAAAGCTCGCCAACGAAGGCAAGCTCGGACCCGACGACACAGTCGTCGCGATCGTCAGCGGCAACGGCTACAAGACGCTCGACGAGCATCCGGACAAGTCCTGGCCCGAAATGGTGGCCCCGGAGGTCGAGGCGATGAGCGAGGTTCTCAACGAGCTGCGCCAGCACGGCGTCGGCGCCACGCTCGGTTAGGGATCCGGTCCCGGCGGGGCCTTCGCTTAACTTTTTCGGTGGAGCCGCATTCGCTGGCGCCGCAAGGGATTGCCGAAAAAGTGCAAGACGCTTCGGCCCCGCCGGGACCGGATCCATACGTCCAGCGTGGTCACCGGACGCCGCAGCTCGGTACGTGTTCCAGGTCACTGATTGACTCGTCAGTCAACGGCTATAGTGCCCGCCGATGGCAGGCTCTAACGGCAAGGTTGTGCCGGCGGATTTCCCGCCCCCAGTGGACGCGGAGAAGGAATTCGTCAAGCGCGGGCTCGACGGCGAGGACGAGCGGATCGAGATCGGCGTTGCGATCGTCGGCGGTGGCACCGCCGGGCTCGCCTGCGCCAACCGACTGCTGCAGTTGCTCGGCGAGGACCCCGCGACGATGGAGAAGCTCGGCGAGGTCCCGGTCGCGGTAATCGAGAAGGCGAAGACTTGCGGCGGCCACAACCTCTCCGGCGCCGTGATGCGGCCCGGTCCCCTGGGTGAGCTCTTTCCTGACCTGAGCCGTGAGCAGTGGCGCCAGGAGGGCTTTGCCTTCGGCGAGGTGAAGAAGGAGGCGATCTACGCCCTGCCCAACGGCAAGTCGAAGATCCGCATCCCGCCTCCGCCTCCGCAGCGCAATCACGGCAACGAGGTGGTCTCCGTCTCGGCCCTCTGCCGCTGCATGCAGACCCAGGCCGAGGAAGCCGGCGCCTACCTGCTGACCGAGACCGCGGCGACGCAGTTGATCGTCGAAGACGGCGCCGTTGTCGGCGTGCGCTCCGGTGACAAGGGTCGCGGTAAAGAGGGCGAGGAGCTCGGCAACTTCGAGCCCGGTACCGACATCGCCGCCAAGGCGACCGTGCTCGCCGAGGGTTGCTGGGGCCACCTGACCGACGCCGCCGTACGCGAGTTCGAGCTCGACGAGGGGCGTGAGCCGCAGGTCTGGGAGCTCGGCGTCAAGGAGGTCTGGAAAGTCGCCAAGCCGCTTGACCGGGTGATCCACACCGTCGCCGGCTGGCCGCTGAAGATCTCCTCCAAATACGGCCAGATTGGTGGTTCCTGGATCTACCCGATGAAGGACGAGAAGACCGGCGAGGACCAGGTCTCGATCGGCTTCGTGCTCGATCTCGACTACGCCGACGCGACCAGCTCCGCCCATGACTTCCTGCAGGAGTTCAAGACCCACCCGATGGTCCGCGAGATCCTCGCCGGCGGCGAGCGGATCAGCTGGGGCGCCAAGGCGATACCCGCCGGCGGCTACTGGGCGATGCCAAAACTCTCGATGCCCGGCGCAGTCTTGGTCGGCGACGCGGCCGGCATGGTCAACCTGGCGGCGCTGAAGGGCGTCCACTACGCGATCACCGCCGGCATGCTGGCGGCGGAGCAAATCTACGCCGCGCTCAAGCAGGACAGCAACGACTTCTCCGGCTACGAGACCGCGGTCGAGGGCTCGATCATCAAGAAGGACCTCTACGAACAGCGCAACACGCGCCAGCCCTTCCAGAAGGGCCTGCTCAAGGGCGGCCCGGCGGTCACCTCGATGGTCTTCACCAAGGGGCGCTTTCCGGGTGGCCGCTGGAAGCTGCACCGCAACGACGCGAGGCCGATGTTCATCGGCGACAGCAAGGACAGCTATCCCCAGCCCGACGGCGAGCTACACCTTCGACAAGCTCTCCAGCGTCTTCATCACCGGCAACGCCACCCGCGACGACGCCCCCAACCACATCCGCGTGCAGAAGCGCGTCCCCCGCGAGATCGCCGAGACCTGGAAGTGGATGTGCCCCGCCGGCGTCTACGAGATCCCCGACGACGCCCCCGAGAGCGGCGAAGTCGACGTGATCGTCAACTACACCAACTGCGTCCAGTGCGGCGCAATCACCGCCAAGGGCGGCCGCCTGACCACCCCCGAGGGCGGCGACGGCCCGCTCTACCAGAACACCTGAGCGGCGCCGACCGGGACCGCAGGGGTGCGATCCCGGTCGAGCGTAGGCCAGGGGCGCCTATAAGGCGATCGCGCTCCATTTTTTCCCGGCGTTGGCGCCGTTCAACTTGAAAATGATCGGTAGGTCGATTTTCGCCGAGGTCGACCCGAAGCTCATTTTGACGTTGGGTAACGTGACGCCTTCTTCGGTCTGGCCGGCAAGTAAGGCCGAGGGAACCGGCGCCATTAAGTGAGTCACCGATTCTTCTTCCAGCAGTCCTTCCAGCGCGAACGTCCCGGTGACTCCGAACGCTTCGCCAAGCACGCATGCCGGTTCGAAGAAGACGCTGGCGAGGTTCGAGCCTTCGTCGGGTTCGAACAGCATGTAGCTATTGCCTTTGTGTTTGATCAGTAAGAATTTTAGTTTGAAGACGATCGCTTCTTTGGGTGCGCACGCGGCCGAGACTTTCCCGGCGATGAGCGTTTCGCAGAAGCTGAACAGCAGGTTGACTAACCCTTTGCCGCTTTCGGTTTTCGTCGGTCCAAACAGTAATCCGTCGCTGTCGACAATCTGTTTGCATAAGATTTCAACTGTCGAACCGCCGGAGGCGGTTAAGAGCGTGAAGTCTCTGTTGCCATCTTTTTCAGTCGTGAACCCCACGGTGGCCGCGGTGTTGACGCCTTCGATCCTCCAGTCCCCTTTTGCCGAGGCCCCAGCGGCGCTGATTGCCATTACGGCTAGGACGACCGTGAGCAGAAAGCCAAGCGTCATAGAACGACTTCGAACGTTCATTTCGGTCCCTTCTTCGAGTTACGGTTGGAGCGGCGTCACAGAGAGCCGCACCGGCTAGCATCGCTCTGGTCTGCCGAATAAGCAAGATTCCTCAAGCGGCGAGCCGCTTATTCCTCAAAAAAACCTGATAGGTTGACCAGATGTGGAGGAGGCTCACGTCGACGGTTGTTGCGATATCGGCCGTGCTAGCAATCGTCGCCGCCAGCGGAGCATCGGCGACGAGGCTTTGCAAAGAAGAAGGCGTTGCGGAAGCTTGTCCGGCGGGGAAGGTCCTTGGCGCGGGCACAGCGATCAAAGCCCAACTCGCGGGCGGCATTCCATCGGTGCTTCACATCGGCTTTGGAGAAGTCACCTGCATGGGCTCGAAACTGGAAGGCAAAACCACCAGCGCTGGGGGCGTTCTTGGCGTGCCGGTGAAAGGCGGGATCTCGAAGCGAGCTGGTCTAATTGCGAATGCATCGGCGTCGCGGCGCTGATGGAACCGGGCAACCCTGACCTGGGGTAGCGAAATCAACGGCAGCGGAAACAAAGACGGTACGTTGACGATTCTCGAACCGCGCGTGAGAGTCGAATGCAACGGGTTCATCTGCAATTACCAGAAGACCTCGATCACCAATCTTCAGTTCAAAGGCGGCAACCCGGCCGGAATTCAGGCGGCGGTAGGCCAGGTCTTTCTCGAACGGGCTCCCGGGAGCTTTGCGGGCTGCGCGGTCTCCGCCGAATGGGATGCCGAATATGAAGTCACGACCCCGCAACCGGTCTTCGTGACGAAGACATAGCGCGAGCAGTCCCCCATTTCCAATCGGGTAAGGCGCGTATCAGTTGAAAGCGATGCCGGAGGAGGGACTCGACCCCCGACACGCGGATTATGATTCCGCGTCAGCGGTTGCGGGTGCTTGCGGCTGTTGGCGATTATCCGCACTACAAAGCCATTTCGAGCGGCTCGGCCATTTCCTCGTTCGCGGCTGTTTTCGGGGTTTTTCTTGCCACCCCCTTGCCACTTTACGGCTGACCGCATGGCTCGCTTGCCCGAAGATGGTCGCTTCGCTCAGGGCTTGTGCTTCGGAGCCTGAGCATCGGTGATATCTGCATTCCAGGCCTCGTGTCTCTCCGCCCCTCGTCTCATCTCTAGCGTTATAAGGCCTGCGGTCGTCAACGAGGCCCACAGAAGAGAAAGGGCAACTGCGACCGCTATCCGCAATGCAGACGGGTCGTTTGAGAGCCAAATGACTGCTGCGATCCCAAAACACAAAGGAAGCAAGAGGGAAAGAACTCCAAAGAAGAACCGGATCCATAGCTGCCTTTGCAAGGCATTCTGAGATGCCTGAACGCGAGCCTTCCTGTAGGCATGGTCGATGTCTTGCCAGCGCCGATCCAGCACGCGCCGATCCTCCTCGATGTCTGCTGCTAGATATCGAGCGCGGTATATCAACGGGGCGTCTTCGGGTGCGCGATCAGTCATGGTTCCTGCGGCACCGGTCCGCGGCCTTCACGCTGAATCTGCCGTTCTATTTCTTCGAGCCGCACGGCGCTCTCTTCTGCGAGCTTTGCCATTTCCGACAGGCGTGTGAAAAGCTCCTTATCCGATTCGTGCAATGCGCGGAGTTGTGCTGCAAGCGCTAGGACTGCCGCATTCGCTTCCTTTGATTCTTCCTTGGCGATAGAGACACCGAAGGGCAGGACGACCTTGCCAGTGAGGACGCCAAGGGCAATGAGCAGCAGATAAAGACAGAGGAAGACAATCACCCCTAGCGCGAGCCTGGCCCAGAAGTCGCTGCCCAGGAGATCGACCAGCGCCGAGGGCGGTGATGCGATCAAAACGAGCAAAACGGAGGCGATCAGACATCCAAACGGGGCGGCTTTCCTCCAGGAAGAAGGCGTTTGGGGTGAGGAGGGGGTGGACATAGCAGGGAGACCAATCAGCGCCTAAATCGCTGCCGGTGGGAAGCCCGTCTCTGATTGCTCAACGCTACCCGACTGATTCCTTGAACGCGGCGATGCTTCTGCCGATGCCGTCTCGCCCCTCGGGCTCTGTGCATTGTAGGCGGGCTAGTCGAAGCGTTTGGAACCTTGCGATTTGTTGCCTAGCCGCCGTCCGGGGTCATCCTGGTCGAGAAAGCGCGCCGATGCGAAAACAACCAACGTTTGAGAGACGCACTCCTTCGCTGTGGCCGGCTCACGTCATAAGCATCGACGTGGCTAATCGCCGCAAATGCTCTCAATTGATCTAGACTGCCCGCGCTGATGGAGGCGAGCGAGAGCAGGGAAGAGCAGACAATCCAGCCCGATTCGGATTTTGCCCGAGACTGGCCCGACGATATTCGGCTCCTTTGCGCGCGTCTTTTCGAGCAGTACAGCGGGGACGAAATCCGAGGTTTGGATCGCCTTGGTGCTCGATCCTTCGATGACGCACCAGACAAGGTCGAGGCGATCAAGGGGATCATCAAGGATCTCTCATTGGAGGAATGGGAGCCTTCGCTTGCCAGTAGTGAATTGAGCGGGCAGCTCCAGGAGTTGATGAATGCTCTGGACGAGATGGTGGCGCTGTCGTCCAATCAGGACGACTTCGTTCAGCGTTCGGGGAACCTCAACGACCGCTTGCAAGGGCTGTACACCTGGTTCAGGCAGATTGCAGCGCCTCTAGCTTTCTCTGCGCGCGTCAAGAAGGTCACCGGAGAGGTATCTGGCCTAGAGGAGGGCAAAGAGCAGGTCGAGCGTCTCCGGAGCGACACATCGAACCTGAATGCCGAAGTGGAAAAACTGAAGCACGACCTTGAATCGTCCCAAGAAGCCGTCACTCAAGCCCGGGCGGCGGCCGGGGAGTCGGCCAGTGAGGAGCAGGAGGCCGTATTCAAGGATCGCGCAAAAGACTACGAGGAGGTCGCCACTAAGTGGCTATGGGCATTGATTATTTCGGTCCCCATTGCGGCTGGTTTGGCGTTGGTGACCTTTTTGGCGTTGCGGCCAGATAGTGGATCAAAGGATGTGCATGATTTCGCTGGCCTGGGTTTCGGGCTTTTCGTGCTTGGACTGTTGGCATTCGGCATAAGGATCTGCGCGCAGAACTTCCGCGTAAACCGTCATCTGGCTACCGTGGCTCGCAGCAAGCAGGCATCGATCTCGACTTTTCAGAGGATGGTCGCCTCTGTCTCCGATGACGAGCTGAGGTCTGCAGTGACGCTCACGCTCGTCCAGGCGATATTCGCGGTAGAGGAGACCGGTCTGGTGGACGGCTCAGGTGATCACGTCACCCTAGTCGAGCGGGCATTGATTCCGAATCTGCCAAAGGCGAGTTAGAAGACGGGGACTCGGTAGAGAGGGTCCGTCCAACGTCTCCATTGTCTACCGCTTCATCGAGGAAGTCGGCATCTCCGACGCCGGCGTCCATCAGGTGGATGTAGGTCGAGAGCGTGAAGCCGGGGTCGGCGTGACCAAGCCAGGCTTGAACCTGCTTAACGTTGCGGTCGGCCTCAAACAGCAGGCTCGCACACGTATGCCGGAACGTGTGGAAGGAGACGGTCGAGCGGGTCCGTTGTTCACCTTCGACCTCGACCTCGACTTTGAAGCCTGCGCCGATCGCGGTTGGAGCCAGGATGCGGCGATAGACATTTTCCGGCCGGAGCGGGCTACCTGCCCTCGACGCGAAGACCGCAGCTTTGGGACCGAGATAGCCGTCCCTTCGGTGGGCCATGAGCTTCTGCGACATGCCGGGAGATAGGGGGAGGTCGCGCTCGCCGTCCTTGCTCTTGAGGCGCTTGCGCTTGCCCTTGTAGAGCTGTTCCCGAACCTCGACCTTGGGCTCCTCGCCTAGGTCAAGATGCTCCCAGCGCAAACCGATGGCCTCGCTGATTCGCAGGCCGGTGTGAGTCAGGAACTCGAAGAACAGACGCCAATCGGTCGGCATCGCGGCCAGGAGGATCGCCAGCTCGGCCCGCGTTAGGGCCTTTGCCTTTTCCTCTCCGGGTAGCTCGCCATCGGGAGTAGCCGGGATGCGGACCCCAAGGACGGGATTGGATCGCAGCACGCCGTCCTCGGTTGCGGTCGCGAACAGGACTGACAGCGCCGCGCGCGACTTCTTGATCTGGGAGGTCGAGCAATCGTCCCGCCGCATCTGGCCGAACAGGTCGCGCACATCAGCCGGTTCGATCTCTGACAGCTTCCAGGTTTTCCAGCGGGGTAGTGCGTGGGCGGTGATCGGGCGGCGGTACTCCGGCCGGGTCGTCTCGGAGAATCCCCGCGAGGTTCGGCCTGCATAGGTCTCGATCCACTCCTCGAAGTACTCGCCAAACCGGACCCTTGATCTGGGCCGCTTTTCCCCGGCTGTTCGGTTGGCCTTCGCCTCCCGCGCTTCGGTCATCGTGGCGAACGATTCTTTGCGTTGCTGCCCCCGGTACTCCCAGGTGATGACGAAGCGGGAGCCGCGTTTGTAGATGCCGGGATAGCGGGTCTTCTCTAGCTTGGCTGGCATCGGCCTACCTCCTGATCGTTATGGCCGTGTCCCGCCCACACGGGGCTAGGCCGGGTCTTCCGGGCGCGGCGTGCCGATACGGTTCCCGCTGCGACTGGCAACGTTCTACTGAGCCAGTCGCCGCGGGGCCGGTGTTGCAGCACGCGGCCCCACTTTCGAGTCTCAAAGGTACCGCGTCTCTCGGCCGGCGCCGCTTGTTTCATGGCCGCCGCCCGCCACCGGAGCGAAGCCACCTGTCTAGGTCAGAGCGGCGGGCGATGAGCGCCGAGCCGTCGTGGTGGATCGGGATGCGTCGCGCAGAGACGAGGCATAGACGCGAGAGCGCGGGGAGTCGATGTAGGCGGCGATCTTGTCTGCGCCCCGCAGCCATCCGTCCTCGGCCTTGCTTCCCCCGTTCTGCTGAATCAGTTCCGCCGCCCGCTGCGCGATCAGCTCGACCAGATCCTCGCCAATGTCGAGCCTCATGCTGCTCATCGATTGGCCCCGCTCTCTGGATTGGCTCTCATCGGCCTATATGTCAAAAGTGAGCGCGCCATCCGTCGGTCTTCTCTGAGTCCGGCGCGAGCCCCCAGTGCTCGCGCAAATCGGCAAACCGGCTCGATCGTCATGTCCTTTAGGTCAATTCGAGACCCCGATTTGATCCACCGGTTTCCCTGAGGTTCCCCCTGTCCAGTGCTGGCGGCCGCTGCATCGCTGCTTTGCCTCATGTCTCGTACTCCAATGAGGGCGCGCCGCTGCGTCACCAATCGCGCCCGCTCTCCAGCGCCGGAGGCTTCATCTCCGGGGTCGCCTGCAGAGTTTTGGTTCGTCTCATGCCCCGTAGGTGCCGTCGCGGCCTGTGCTTGATCCACTTCTTTTTGAAGCCGGACGGCGAGGGCTCGCGCCCCGGGCGATCCAGGGCGCGGTGGGGGACTGCAAACGATGATCGGCGGCGCTGGCGCGCCCCCGAGAGAGCAAGCAGAAGACAGCCAGGCAGAGACAGCTGATAGCCGTCGGACAACCGCTTTGAGAGAGACCCTCTCCGCCGGTCGGGGAGGGTCTTTTTCTTTCTTCTTCTAGAGGGAGGTTGTTCGATGGACCTGGTGCGCGCAGAGCTTCCTGCAAGGACGCTCGTAGTTGCGATCGATCCCGGCAAGGCCAAGCATCGCGTGCTGTTGGCCGATGGCGAGCGGGGGCTGATCGAAGAGCCCGTCTCGCTGCCGACTCAGCGCGAGGGGATCGAGCGCCTCTGCGAGATGATCGCTCGGGCAGACGCCCCCGAGACCGTGATCGCGATCGAGGCGACCGGCTCGCCAGGGCCGTGGCCGCCCGGTGCAGGGCGGAACCTTCGACGCGCTCCTTGACGCAGTCCGCCATCGCCGCCGGTTGATCGCCGGGCGCATCGTCGCGCGCCAGCATCTGCACCACCAGCTGAACACGCTCTGCCCCGGCCTCTCCGCTCCGGCGGGACACGGCAAGGCGCTGGGCCTGGAGACTCCCACCGGCCAGGCGGTGCTCGCCTGCGCGGTCGACTTCGCCGGCAGGGCGCCCCCGCCGGACGCCGAGCTGCGGGCCGAGCGCCTGGGTCGCGACGTCAAGCGCTGGCGGGCACTGGAAGCCGACATCGGCGCGCTCGAGGAGCAGATCGCCGGGCTCTTGGCCCAGACGCCTGGTCAGGTCCTGAGCACGCTGCCGGGGGCCGCCGCCACCCGCGCCGCGGCCTTTGCGGCTCATGCCCTGCCGATCGAGCGCTTCCCTACCGCCGAGCGCCTCTACTCCTACACCGGCCTGGCGCCGGCTCGCTATGAATCGTCGACGATCCGCAAAGCGAGGGCGATCTCCCGCCAGGCCCCGGGCGAGCGCCGCGACGCGCTGATGGGGATCGCCTGGGGGCTCTCCCAGCACTGCGATCCATTCAAGGAGCGCAACCGCGAACTGCGCGCTCGCGGCATGCGGCCGATCGAGGCAAGGGTCGCGCTCGCCCGCCATGCCTGCCGCCTCTGCCACCGGATGCTTCAAACCCAACAGCCCTTCGAGGAGGAGCGCTACGCTCGGACTCGGCATCGGCGCGGGCGGTGACGGCGTTACAGCTATGCCCCGCGAGGGCGCAATCTAGTTTGCCGCCCGCCCGCGCCGGCCATTCCTACGGCGCAAAGAAGAACCTGCCGCACGACGGCGCCTAATCAGTCTGCCGATCGGCCTTCGTCGGGTCCGGGCGGAGCTTCTCGCAATTTGCGACCGGCATCGCCGGTCTGCTGGGCCCTGCCGTCAATCGGCTATTGACTCAGCGGCGAAGAACTAGACCTAGACATAGGCAGGCAGACCAGCCACCCAGAAGCAGGCAGGCAGCCACCTACAAGGCAGACCTACAGCACCCGCAGCCACAGCCTTTACGCATTGGCAGTTCGCCAAAAGGCGAACTGCCCCCGGCGCTCACAGCCCCTTCAGTGGCGCGCCAGGACCGCCCGGATGAACGCGCCCTTCGCCTCGGTATAGGCCTCGCGGTCCTCGCGGTGGCGCCCGGCAAGGTCGCGCTTCAGCGCCGCATACTCGGCGGCGAGCTTCGGGTCGGCGCGGAGGCGGTCACGGAAGGAAAGCTCATCGCGGTAACGAGGGGAGTCTGCCGGGACGAGATGCAAATGATGGGTGCGCCGGGACGGGTCGGGTTTGCAGAACCAGTGCATCTCATCGGGCAAATATGGGGCGTAGACGTAGCCAAGCCGAGCGAGCGGGCCGAAGCAGACGCGGGCGCTCTCAAGGTCATGCACCCCGGCCAAGATGTCGATGATCGGCTTTGCTTCCAGGCCGGGGACTGCAGTGCTGCCGACGTGGTGGATGCCGCCCTCGACCCACTCGCCAATTGCTTCCTCCAACGCTTCGCGCTCCTCCTCGAAGCGAGCCGGCCAGCTCGGGTCTGCGGGCGCGAGCCGGATTGGTTCGTCTGCGGGCATCCGGCGAACGCTCGCCTACTCGGCGGCCTCGGTGCGCCCGTAGCGGTCTTGCAGGCGCACCACATCGTCAAGGTGGGGCGTCGAGACCTCAAGCACCACCGAGTCCTCAAGCGCCTCGATCGAATGCACGACGCCGGGCTCGTTTCGCCAGGCTTCTCCCGGCTCGACCTCGCGCTCTGAGAGCGTGTCGGCGCTCTCGCCTTGGATGAGCCGCAGCCTGCCCGAGAGCAGGTAGGAGGTCTCGTCCTTCTCGCGGTGGTATTGCAGCGAGAGGGCGTGGCCCTCGTTGACGACGAGGAGCTTGCCCGCGTAGCTGTCTGTCTGCGCCCACCAGACCTCATGGCCCCAGGGCTTCTCGACCCGCTTTGTCTGTCGGGGCATCGCGCGGACGCTATCGGCTGGCAAAGAAGTGGATCAAGCGCGGCTCAGACGGCACCTATGGGCGATGAGAGGAATGCCCGCAATCCAAAGGCGATCTTGGTGGCTGGCGCCCGACAGCGGGAGCAATTGGTGACGCAAAAAGGTGCCCTGGATGGACTACTAGGTATGAGGCAAATCCGCGACGCAGCGCCGGACGGGGGAAGCGCCAGAAATCGGTGGATCAAATCGAGGTCGCGAATTGACCTACAGGGCATGAGAGCCGAGCCGATTCGCCAACTCGCGCGGGCGTTTCGGGCTCGCGCCGGACTCAGAAGAAACCGACGGATGCGCCGCTCACTTTTGACATAGGCCCTGATGCTCAGCATTGGAAAGCTCGGGAAGGGCCAGGAGGGCTACTACCTCTCAAAGGTCGCCGAAGGCGAGGAGGACTACTACTCCGGCGAGGGCGAGGAGGCAGGCCAGTGGCTGGGGGACGCCGCCGCTGAGCTCGGCCTCTCCGGCGCGGTGGAGGCCGACCAGCTCGTCGCGATGCTCACCGGCATCAACCCCGCCACCGGGGAGCCGCTTGGCCTTCGCGCCGGTCCCTCCGTCCCCGGCTTCGATCTCACCTTCTCGGCTCCCAAGTCGGTCTCCCTGACCTGGGCGCTCGGTGATCCCGAGGCCGCCGCCCAAGTCAAGGCCGCGCACCTGCGCTCGGTCGAAGCCGCCCTCGACTACATGCAGGCCAACGCTTGCCTGACGCGGCGCGGCGACGGTGCGGGCGGCATCGAGTTCGTCAAGGGCAGCGGCTACCTCGCCGCCGGCTACGTGCATCGCTCCTCGCGAAACGGCGACCCCCAGCTGCATACCCACGTCCTGATCGCCAACGCGACCCAGGGCCCGGACGGCAAGTGGACCCGGCTCTACTCCCCGGCGATCTATGACCACGCCAAGATCGCCGGATATATCTATGAGGCGAACCTGCGCCATGAGCTGACCCGGACCCTGGGCATCGAATGGCAAGAGGTCAGGAACGGCATCGCGGAGATCAAGGGCTTCGAGGATCGGTGGCTGAAGGCGTTCTCCACTCGCCGCGCGGAAATACTCGAGGCGGCCGGGGCGGATGCCTCCGCCCGTGCCCGCCAGGTCGCGACGCTTGCCACGCGCAAGGCCAAGGAGCAAGTTGAGCTTGGCGACCTGTGGCAGCGCTGGCGCGAGCAGGCGCAGGAGATCGGCCTCGACCGCGAGGCCATAGCCCTGACGATGGGCCGGGAGGCCGAGCTTGCGGCCAAGCTGACCTTGGCGCAGCTCGACCGCGAGGTAACGGCCCACGTCTCCCACTTCGACCGCCGCGACGCGATCCAGGCCGTCGCCAACCTGCTTCCCAACGGAGCGCCCGCGCATGAGGTCGAGAGCGCCGCGGATGCATTCCTCTCTTCCGATTCCGTGGTCAGGGTGGCCGAGACCCCGAAAGGGCTTCGCTTCACCACCACTCGCATCTGGGCGCTTGAGCGCCAAGCGCTTGAGGTGGCACAGCGGATGGCTCGGGAAGCGCGCGGGGAGGCGGGCGAGCTTGCCGCCAAGCGGGTGATCGGTGAGCGGCCGACCCTGAAGGACGACCAGCGCGAGATGGTCTACCGCCTGCTGGCGGTCCGCGAGGGCATCGTCGTGGTGATCGGGGAGGCCGGGACCGGCAAGAGCTTTGCCACGGTCGCCGCAGCCGAAGGCTGGGCACATGCGGGCTTCGAGCTGCTGGCGGTGGCGCCAACGTGGAGAGCGGCCAACGTCCTTCGCGCCGAGGGGCTTGAGGCGACGAGCGTCGCGAGCTTCCTTCGGGACTTCGACCGCCACGAGGCCCGTCTCTCTCCGCGTACTGTCCTTCTGGTCGATGAGGCCTCGATGGTCGGCTCAGAGCAACTTGCCCGCCTGATCTCCCATGCGGATGAGCAAGGCGCAAAGCTCGTCCTGATCGGAGACCCCGAGCAGCTCGGCTCAATCGAGGCGGGCGGACTGTTCTCTGCGATCGCGCAGAGGACCGATCCCGTCCACCTGCACGAAGTGATCCGCCACCTCCACGATGTCGATCGCGATGCGGCGAAGCTGATCCGCGAAGGTCGCGCACAAGAGGCGCTGAGCCTCTGCCAAGAGACCGAGCGGGTCACAGTCAAAGAGACACCCGAGCTGCAGCGCGCGGCGATGGTCGGCGACTGGTGGAACTCCTTCTCCCAGGGCGAGGACGCGCTGATGGTGGCGAAGCGAAACTCAGAGGTCGAGAGGCTGAACGCCACGGCGCGCGAGGTGTTGAAGTCTGAAGGCAGGTTGGGAGAGGAGGAGATTGAGGTCGGCGGCCAGGTCTTCGCCGCCGGCGATCAGGTCATCACCCGCGTCAACGACCGCCGTGCCGAGATCTTCAACCGCGAGCGCTGGGAGGTCGCCCAGGTAGACGCCGAGCGCGGCCGCGTCGTCCTAGACGGCATCGACCAAGCGCGGCGCGTGGAGGTCGGCCGCGACTACCTCGACCGCACCACCCTTGGCGGCGATGCCCCGTCCCTCCAACACGCCTACGCCGTGACCACCTATTGCGCCCAGGGCACCACCGTCGACCGCGCATACCTCATGGTCGATCCCTCGATGGACAAGCAGGAGACCTACGTCGCCATCTCGCGCACCCGCGAGCAGACCTACCTCTATGCGACTCCTGAGATCCAGGTCGAGCGCAACGAGTTCGCCCCGGCTGCCCCCGAGCGTGACCCGATTGCCCACATCGCCGAAGCGGTGGAACGTGACCGCGCCCAGACCGCCGCTCACGATGAGGCGCTGCGAGCCGAGCTGGCGAAGCTGCCGAGCGAGGAGCTTGCGGCGCGGCACAAGGAGCTGGTCGTTCCGGCCGACACCGAGAGGACGCGAGAGGAGCGTTATGTCAGTGAGACCCACAGGGTGGCCGAAGCACGCGAGCAACTTGAGCGGGCCGTGACCAAATGCGAAGCCGTCGAAGCGCTCGGCCGCCGCGAGCGCCGCGAGCAGCTTCCCGACGCGATCGACAGCGAGGAGACGTGGAGAGAGGCCCTGAGCAAGAGAACTGCGGTGCTTGAGCAAATGCAGGTGCCGGGCACCGAGGTCCGGCGCGAGCACGAGCTTGCCGAGCAGCTACTCGCCCGGCGCGCCGCCCAAGCGCTCGCAGCCGCCCGGATCGAGCCGCCCCCCTACATCGTCAAGGAGCTGGGGGAGAGGCCCGCAGAGCCGGCAAAGGCGCGCGTCTGGGATCAAGGTGTCCGCGAGGTCGAGAGCTACCGGCTCGAACACGGGGTGACGGACACGGCAAAAGTCTTCGGCCCCAAGCCGCCGGAGCCGGGAGAGCGCTTGGCGCGACAGGAGGCAAAGCGAAGGCTTGCTGATCACCAGCACAGGCTTGAGCTTGAGCATCGGCGGGAGATTCGGGAGCCAAGGATCGAGCTGGATATCGGGGGACCGGGGTTTTAGCGCCCCGACCCGCTCGATTGAAGCACCGGGCTTCGCGGCCCTCAACCCCCTGCGGGGGTCGGGCGCTTCGCGCCCTTGACCGCCGCTCGTCCGGCGCTGGGTTGGCGGGTAGGTCGGGGAGCGGGAAGTGCTCAGGCCAGGTTCGACTGGTAACAGCGTATCTGAGAGGTAGTCAGACAATCCGTCTCGTCGCGCTGAAAGACTCGGGCGATGCCCCGACCTCCACGCAACTGGAACGATCCAGCGGGCGTTGATCCACAGACCGGACGGGAGCTTCGAGTTTGCGATCTCGTTGGTGTCGGTGAGGAAATCCTCGGCGTGCGTCACAATCCGGAGCGAGCCAAGCGGTGGCAGGCTTGGTGGAAAGAGTTGAGCGATGACCAACGAAGCCAATACACAAGAGCCCGCGGGCGTAGACCCCGAAGCCGTGGCTAAGGCCGAGCGGCTAGTCAGTGAAGCCGATGAGTTGCTCGCCTCGGCGCTACGACCGGGGGAGTGGCCAGAGGCTGAAGTTGCCGAGCGCTTCCTTTCTGAGGGCAAGCTCGACAGAGTGCTGGCTCTTTACGGGCAGGCAATTCGTCTCGATCCCACCGAGCCCGCGTATCCCTGGAATCTCGCGTCAGCGTTGAATCGTCTTGGCCTGAACGACCTAGCCCTCGGATTCATCGCCCGAGCCATCCACCTCGCAGAGCAGAGTGGAGAGAACGAGTGGTCGGGTCCTGGAGCCCAGCTCGCGCTGGCCGAGGTCGCAATCGACGCGGGCGAGTACGACATAGCCCTCACGGCCCTCGCTCATGCGCAGGCAGACGATCAACGCAATGGACACTCGGCTCAGATCGAGGATCTGCTCAAAGAAGTCCGCAACGAACGGGACGATCCCAGGCCACAAATTTCGCTGGCATCGCTCCTTGAGCAGCTTCCGGCGTAGCTGCTCGTTTGTTCAGAGCGGAGGAACCCTGACGGCGAGTGGCCTGCCGGCCCACGCCAGCGGTCCGTTTAGCCCCGGCGTGCGCATTCGGAGTGCCTGACCGATCCAACTGCGGACAGCACCAACGCGAACGGCTTCGTCTGAATTCGGATTGGTCGCGATGATGTTGGCTGCGCGCTTGAGGTCTGCCCGGAGTTCACCTTCGGGTCGCCGGACCGCCGCCAGAAGTCCTGGGTACTTAGCGACAAGATCCATAGCTCAAAGGATAAGGCTTGGCGCCTGGCCAAGGTAATACGGCAAGTCTTAGGAACGCTCGACATCGGCGGGCCAAAGCGCGTCCGCTGCATGCGCGCCCTGCCGGAGAGCTTCCAGCGTTCTTACGTTCTCGGCTCGCCTGTCGAGAAAGAAATCCACAAGGTCAATTTCGTCAAGTCGGCCCTCTACCGAAATGAACAAAGCGGTCTCGGCGAGTGATTCGACAAATGGCAAGACCTGATCAGCAACGAGATCGGTGGCTGGTCCACCATGGATGAGGACGTTCCTTACCCGCCGTGACCGCGCCTCTAAGCGGGCGAAATTCTCCATCAGTTCTTTCGCCCAGGCCGCAGCCGCTTCCCCTGTGCTTGTCCGAGCTTTGAGCTTTGCAATCCGCTCCGAGGCAGGGCTTCCACGGGGCACCTGTTCCTCTAGCCAGTCCAGTTTTCGTAGCACCCCACGCGGGTTGACCGACCACGATCGCTCGCCGAGTTTGAATTCAAGATCCGGATCTAGGCGGATCTCAGTGCGGCGTCTGCCGTCTGCTTCGCGCTGAGGTCTCGCCGTAATTGGCGAGAAGATGTTCTCCGCGTTCAATGCGGCCCAGCCCACGTTGGCGCATTCGCTTCTCATGCTCCCGATTGCCCATTGAATCTTGATGTGGTCGGCGATCAATCTCCGCGGGCTCGCAAGTCCCGCCCAACCGGCTACCCGCTCGATGACGCGATCACAAAGCACCAGCCGTGCTGGCCCCCAGGTTTCTCTTGCCTTGTGTAGCCAGACAAGAAGGTGAGCCGCCTCTTGCATGCGGGAGTCACGGATAGGGAGATGCTTTCCCCATCGGTCGGCGTTTTTCTCAATGACCTCGGCCGTCCAGTCTTCGGACATCGCGACCCTCTGTCCAGAAGTTGGCTCGAATACTGCGGGAGCGGCGAAGGTTGACGGCCCTCCCCGGCCGTCAATGAAGGCGGCGAAAGTCTCCTCCAAAATCCACGGGCATCTATGCCCTCCATGGAGAGAGGCGAGTGCGACAAGTGCCTCCGCGGATGACCTGGCAATCTCCTCGGCATCTGACACTCGGACATCTTCGAGTCCAATTCGAGCTGCTACATACGGAACGGTGTTGGGGTTGTCGTTCGCCTTGCCGCGGTCCAAAACGAGTGTGGATATTCCGCGCTCTAGATTTGCCAGCTCTTCGGGCACCGGGTAGCCAGGATTCGGGCTCCCCTCGGTGGCATGTAGCCAGGCGACGTCGTAAAGAGTCACTCTGTCGCCGACTTTAAGAATGGGTGGCCACAACTTCGGTGCGAGCGCAAAAAAGAGCCACACAACGACATTTGCGCGCCGGGGTAGGTCGGTTAGTACTGATTCTGCGAGTTGAAGCCGCTCCGAAACCGAGGTGCCCGCCTTGTTACCCAGTCGGGAGACTGTTGGGTCCTCTCCCCGGATGAGCGAGATTTCCAGCTGCTCGTCAGCAAGAACTGCTCTGAGACGCTTGGTCAGCGATTCAGCCGCGTGTCCATGAATCTCGCCCATCCTCAGTAGGAGGCGTGCCGCTGAGGTGGCTGAGTCGGGCCCGGTACAGGCCAAGAGATCTTCCCACCCGGCTAGCAGGGTCGCATCTTCCAGAAGCTCAGCACCGATGCCTGTTGCAGCACGTTGGAGCCGACGCTTCATCGACTCATCAGGTCCAAGGTTGCTCTGCTTGAGAATCCGCCTAACGAGCCGCAATTCCTCGAACTCAGAGCGACGCGTTGAGTCGAGTCTCGCTTGCAAAGCTGGCCCAGCCTGTCCTTTCGCGGCGTCCAGATCGCCTAGGAGTGTGGCCCAGTTTTGGGATCGACCCGACCGCCATTGGTGCTCGTCTGCGAGCCACGCTTCGAGCTTCTTGTATGACCACGGGAAGATCCGGCACCGCGGGGTATTGCTTCGATTTCAGTGCTCGCTGAAGTGCGTGCTCCACGAGGAGCAGATCCTGCTCGGTGTTCTCGGTCATGGGTCCATAGATGATTGAGATTCGAGCCTCTCCGCCGCACTTGCCAGCTCCGAAATGCTGACGTCGAGCGAAGCAGCAATGCCCTTGACCGTCTCCCAAGTCGGGTTGGCTTCGCCACGCTCAATCAGCGAGAGCATGTTGAGCGTGATCCCAGCCTTGGGTGCGAGGGTTTTCAAGCTGGTATCCCGCTTTAGGCGTAGTTCGCGAATTGCCTTGCCCAGCGCGGGCTGTGGGTATGGGGTCTGGCGGGGATTCACAATATGTTCGGAACTCTTGCTAGGCTTCCACGACTCAACATAAGTGGGGCCGCGTGCTGCAACACCGGCCCCGCGGCGACTGGTTCAGTAGAACGTTGCCAGTCGCAGCGGGAACGGTAGCGAGCTACCGGCTCCAAAAAGCGGCCCCCGGCGGCGCGTCAACGCCAACCGAGGGCCTGACCACAAGGAGGCAACGCTCCTCATGGCTGACCAGAACCCTATGGGTCGTGCCGTCGCGGTGGCCCTCGATCTCCCTATCGATCACATTCGTTTTCTTCGCGGCGTCTTTGGGAAGGCCCGCGACGGAATCAGCGACGAGCTGGAGGAATTCCCCGACCAGCTTGACCCGAAGCGTCTACATCGCGAACACGCCGCCTACGGGCGACTGCTCACGGCCCTGGACGAGCTGGTGATCGTCCCCGACCAAGACGTCCGCGATTTGCTCTCGGACCTTGCCGGAATCATCGATCGCGGCAACGAGTACAGCCGAGTCGTCAAAGAGCACAAGGCGCTGCAGGGTCTCTTGGCGCAGCTCGGGGGAGGGAGGGGGCGATGAGAGAGGTGGCTGCTTGTTTCGGTGCCAACCTCGCCCGCCTGCGGGAGCGGGGCGGCATCACTCAGGAGGAGTTGAGCTTCCGTGCCTCGCTGCATCGCACCGAGGTCGGTCTGCTGGAGCGCGGTGGTCGCATCCCGCGCATTGACACATTGGTCAAGCTCCGCGACGCCCTTGAAGTCGAGACCGATGAGCTGATAGCTGGCATCGCTTGGCGGCCCGGCGACTTCCGACCGGGCGGGTTCGTGGGGCCGGGCGAGGGCTCGCAGTAGCGCGCGACCGCTGCTGGTTAGGCAGGTTCAGTGGAAAATCCTTGCCACTTCCCTTGCCACCCCCCTGCCAAATTGGCCCCTTCGGACCTCGGGATGCGGCGTATTCCGCTTGCCGCTGCGATGCCGGAGGAGGGACTCGAACCCCCGACACGCGGATTATGATTCCGCTGCTCTAACCAGCTGAGCTACTCCGGCGGGGAGTCGGGATCGTAGCGATGGCGGGGCGGTGATCGCTGCGGCGCGTTAGGGCTTAGCCTTGAGGGTGATGACGCAGGATCTGGACAGGGCGGTGCGTACGGTTCTTCGCGATTGCCTGCGGGTGGAACCGGCCGAGGAGGTGCTGGTGATCTGCAACCCGGTGACCGAGGACATCGGTGCCCTGATGCGGATCGAGGCCGAGGGCGATGGTGCCTACGCGACCCTGGCTGTGATCTCCGAGCTCGACTCCAACGGGGCCGAGCCGCCGACGCCGGTCGCCGCGGCGATGATCGCCGCCAACGTGGTGCTGGCGCCGACGATCCAGTCGCTCTCCCACACCTACGCGCGCCGCGCCGCCAACCAGGCGGGTGCCCGGATCGCCACCCTGCCCGGCGTCACCGCCGACATGCTGGCGCGGCTGATGAACGCCGACATGCGTGAGCTGCGGCGACGCGGGGCCGCTCTGGCTGCGGCGCTGCGGGCCGGCGAGGAGGCGCTGATCACCTGCCAGCACGGCAGCGACCTGCGGCTCGGGCTTCAGGAGCGCGTGCCGATCGCCGATGCCGGCGTGCTCGACGCGCCCGGCGCCTTCGGCAACCTGCCCTGCGGCGAGGCCTTCGTCGCCCCCAGCAGTGGTGAGGGCACGCTCGTCGTCGACGGCTCGATCGCCGGCGTGGGCAGGGTCGAGACGCCGGTCGAGCTGACCGTGCGCGAGGGCCACCTCACCGATGCGACCGGGCCCGAGGGCGCCACCCTGATGGAGCTGCTGACCGCGCACGGCGAGGACGGCACCAACATCGCCGAGCTGGGGATCGGCACCAACGAAGAGGCGACGCTGACCGGCAACATCCTCGAGGACGAGAAGATCCTCGGCACCGCCCACGTCGCCTTCGGTGCCTCGGCGGCGATCGGCGGCAAAGTCCAGGTGCCGATTCACCTCGACTGCGTGGTGCTCGAACCGACCGTCGAGATCGACGGCAAGGAGATCGTCCGCGCCGGCGAGCTGCTCGTTTGACGGTGTCGCGCCCGCTGCTCGCCGTTCCCAACGTCTCCGAGGGCAGCGACGCCTCGCGCATCGAGGCCCTGCAGCGCGCCTTCACCCGCGGCGCCGAGCTGCTCGATCGCCACTCCGACGCCGATCACGATCGCACCGTCTTCACCCTCGCCGGCGCTGGCGCACCGCTGCGCGACGCGCTGGTCGCCGGCGCGGAGCAGGCGATCGAGACGATCGACATGACCGCCTACGACGGCCTGCACCCGGCGATCGGCGCGCTTGACGTCTGCCCGCTCGTCTGGATCGATCCCGGCCGAGCGCGAGGCGGCCCGCAGCGAGGCGGTCGAGCTGGCGGCGCAGATCGGTGGCCTCGGCGTGCCGGTCTTTCTCTATGGCGAGCTCGCGAGCAGGCCCGAGCACGCCGAGCGCGCCTACTTCCGCAACGGTGGCCTGGCCGAGCTCTGGCTGCGCATGGAGGGTGGGGCGCTGCACCCGGACTTCGGTCCCGAGCTGCCGCACCGCACGCGCCGGGGTGACCCTGGTCACCGCCCGCCCGCCGCTCGCCGCCTTCAACATCGAGCTCGACAGCGACGACGTCGAGCTCGCTCGCGCCGTCGCCGCGGGGCTGCGCGAGTCGGGCGGCGGTCTGCCCGGTGTGAGGGCGATCGGCCTGCTCGCTTGCAAGCGGTCGCACTCAGATCTCGACCAACGTCCACGACCCGTTTGCGGTGCCGCTGGGCGAGATCGTCGAACGGGTTCGCGCCCTCGCGGCACCACTCGGCGCGCATGCCGTCGAGGCGGAGGTCGTCGGGCTCGTTCCGCGCGGCTGCGCTCGCCGGCTATCCGAGCCGATCGTGCCGATTCGCGACTTCGACGCCGCCGAGCGGACGATCGAGGCCCGCCTCGCCAGCCTCTTCCTGACGCCGGGCGCTAGATTCACACCATGGCCCAGACGAAGAAGAAGCGCCAGCCGCAAGCACCGCGGCACCCAGGGTGGACGCGTCGATCCCAACAAGCGCGCGGCGCGCCCGCGCAGCCGCGCCGAGGCCAAAGCGCGCGCTCGCAGCGGCACCAAACGGGCACCCCGCGGCGATCAGCCGCCGACCTGGCGCGGCTCGGCCATCCGCGGTCTCGCCGCCGCCGCGATCTTCACCGTTGCCCTGCTGCTCGTCTTCAAACGCACGGTCGGCGTCCGCGCTCGCCCTCGGCGCCTTCATGCTGGTCTTCTACATCCCCGCCGGCTACTACATCGACCTGATGATGTGGCGACGGCGGGAGCGCTCGCGGATGCGCGCGACGGACCGCCAGTGAGCCTGGAAGTACGCCAGCTCACGGTTGGCCCGATCGCCGAGAACTGCTTCATCGTCCGCCAGCGAGGGCGCCGACAAAGCCCTGGTCGTCGATCCGGGCGAAGAGCCGGAGCGGATCCTCGCCGAGGTCGAGGCAGACGGGCGCCGAGGTCGAGGCGATCCTGATCACCCACTGCCACTTCGACCACGTCGGCGCCGTCGCCCCGCTGGCGCGCGCCACCGGTGCGCCGGTCTACGTCCCCGAGATCGAGGTCCCGGTCCTGGCCGACATCATGTCCTTCGACCATGCCCGGCTTCGGCCCTTTCGAGAGCTACGAGGCCGACGAGACCGTCAAGGGCGGCGAGGCGCTCGAGCTGGCCGGGCCTGACGCTCGACGTGCTCTTCACTCCCGGCCACAGCCCCGGCCACGTCACCTACTCGGTCCGTGACGAGGAGTCGATCTTCTCCGGCGACGTCCTCTTCCAGGGCTCGGTCGGCCGGGTCGACCTGCCCGGCGGCGACGGTCCGACCCTGCTGCGCTCGATCGCAGTCGCTCCTCGACTACCCACTCCGCCGAGACCGTCGTCTATCCCGGCCACATGGGCGCCACCACACTGGGTGCCGAGCGGGCGACGAATCCCGTTCCTCGCCGAGCTCGCGCGCTAGGCAGCGGGCGGGCACGCAGCGCAGGTAAGGTCGCGGCACTGTGGCGGCAGCACAAGTACCAGGCACCACGCGGGACCTTCGACGTCCTGCCAGAGGCGGCGCGCCTGCGCGGCGCGAATCGAGCGCACCGCCGCGGCGATCTTCGCCCGCGCCGGCTACGAGCCGATCGCCACGCCGAGCTTCGAGGACACCGAGCTGTTCGAGCGTGGCGTCGGCCACTCGACCGACATCGTCCGCAAGGAGATGTTCACCTTCGAGGACAAGGGCGGGCGCAGCCTCACCCTGCGCCCCGAGGGGACGGCGCCGATCTGCCGCGCCTACGTCGAGCACGGCATGCAGGCGCTGGCGCAGCCGGTCAAGCTCTCCTACGTCGGGCCCTTCTTCCGCCACGAGCGCCCGCAGGCCGGCCGCTACCGCCAGTTCCACCAGCTCGGCGCCGAGGCGATCGGCACCGACTCGCCGCTCGCCGACGCCGAGCTGATCGGGCTGCTGGCGGAGCTGCTGGCCGAGCTCGGCGTTCCCGGGCGTGGAGCTGCGGCTCGGCAGCCTCGGCTCGCTCGACACGCGCCAGGCCTACCTGGAGGAGCTGAAGGCGCACCTGCGCGCCCACGAGGCCGAGCTCGCCAAAGAGGTGCGCGAGCGCATCGACGTCAACCCGCTGCGCGCCTTCGACTCCGACGACGAGGGAACGCGCGGCGTGATGGCGAGCGCGCCGACGCTGCGTCGAGCGGCTGGAGGGCGAGGACGCCGAGCACTTCGACGAGGTGCGCGCGCTGCTCGACGCGGCCGGCGTCGCCTACGCGATCGACCCGACCCTGGTCCGCGGCCTCGACTACTACACGCGCACGATCTTCTCCTTCGTCTGCGACGCGCTCGGCGCCCAGTCGGAGATCGGCGGCGGCGGCCGCTACGACGGCCTGGTCGAGCAGCTCGGCGGCCAGCCGACGCCGGCGGTCGGCTGGGCGGCCGGGATCGAGCGGATCCTGCTGGCGCTGGACGAGGAGGAGCCGGCGCCCGGCCGCGACGTCTTCGTCGCCGATCGCCGACGACGGAGCAGCGGCGCGCGGGCGATGGCGCTGGCCGGCCGAGCTGCGCAACGCCGGGCTCTCGGCCGAGGTCGACCTCGGCGGGCGCGGGCTCAAGGGGCAGCTCAAGCACGCCGACCGGATCGGCGCCCGCCGGGTCCTGATCCTCGAGGCCGACGGCAGCGCCCAGCTGCGCGACATGGCGAGCGGCGAGCAGCGCCCGGTCGACACCGGCAACCTGGTCGACGAGATGACCGGAGGAGAGGCATGAGCGACGCGATGACCAGCCACCGATTGTCCCGCCCTGAGCGCGAACGGCTACCGCGACACCTGGTGCGGCGCAGGTGCTCGGCGACCGGGTCGAGTCGCGAGGCGCGGGTCGCCGGCTGGGTCCACCGCCGCCGCGACCACGGCGGCCTGATCTTCATCGACCTGCGCGACCGCACCGGCATCGTCCAGCTCGTCTTCCATCCCGACGGACGTCGGGCGGGGCCTTCGAGCTCGGCCCACAAGCTGCGCGCCGAGGACGTGCTGAGCGTCGGCGGCACCGTGGTGCGAGCGCTCGCCGGAGACCGTCAATCCGGAGCTGCCGACCGGCGAGGTCGAGCTGAAGGTGACGAGCGCCGAGCTGCTCGCCGACGCCGAGACGCCGCCCTTCCAGATCGAGGGCTTCGCCGGCGAGGTCGGCGAGGACGCGCGCCTGCGCCACCGCTACCTCGACCTGCGCCGCGAGCAGATGCGCGAGGCGCTCGTCCTCCGCCACCGCGTCACCGCGGCGATGCGCGAGTTCCTCGACGGCGAGGGCTTCCTCGACATCGAGACGCCGGTGCTGACCCGCTCGACGCCCGAGGGCGCCCGCGACTTCCTCGTCCCCAGCCGCCATGCAGCAGGGCTCCTTCTACGCGCTGCCGCAGTCCCCGCAGCTGTTCAAGCAGCTGCTGATGGTCGCCGGCTTCGAGCGCTACTACCAGGTGGCCCGCTGCTTCCGCGACGAGGACCTGCGGGCCGATCGCCAGCCCGAGTTCACCCAGCTCGACATCGAGATGTCCTTCGTCGACGGTCGACGACGTGCATCGAGGTGAACGAACGGCTGCTGGCCCACGTCTTCGAGCGCGTCGGCGGTCCCGCGCTCGAGCTGCCGATGCAGCGCCTGCCTTACGACGAGGCGATCTCGCGCTACGGCACCGACCGTCCCGACACCCGCTTCGGCATCGAGCTGGTCGACCTCGACGACATCCTGGCCGAGACCGAGTTCAAGGTCTTCGCGCTCGGTGATCGAGGGCGGCGGCACGGTGCGCGGCATCAACGCCGGCCGCCGCGAGATGCCGCGCTCGGCGCTCGACGGCCTGATCTCCCGCGCCCAGGAGCTCGGCGCCAAGGGGCTCGTCTGGGCCTTCCGCGAGGGCGACGGCTGGCGCTCGCCGACGGCGAAGTTCCTCTCGCGCGGAGGAGCTGAGCGCGCTCAACGAGCGGCTCGGCGCCGAGGAGGGCGACCTGCTGCTCGTCGTCGCCGACAAGCCCAAGGTCGCCAACGCCGTGCTCGCCCAGCTGCGGCTCGACCTCGCCGCCGAGTTCGGCCTGATCCCCGAGGGCGAGCGATCGACCTGCTCTGGATCGTCGACTGGCCGCTGATGGAGGCGAACGACGAGGGGGGCTGGGATCCGCTGCACCATCCCGTTCACCGCGCCGTCCGGCGGACTTCGACCCGGAGAGTCCCGGCGCGCGCGCGCGCCCAGGCCTACGACCTGGTCTGGAACGGCCAGGAGATGGGCGGCGGCTCGATCCGCATCAGCGACGCCGGCCTGCAGGGCAAGGTCTTCGCCGCGCTGGGGATCGACGGGCCGAAGCCGAGGCGCGCTTCGGCTTCCTGCTCGAGGCGCTGCGCTACGGCGCGCCGCCGCACGGTGGCATCGCCTACGGCCTCGATCGCATCGTCCAGCGCCTCGCCGGCGCCGGACTCGATCCGCGACGTGATCGCCTTCCCCAAGACCGCCTCTGGCGCCGACGCGCTCACCGGCGCCCCGGCCCCGGTCGACGAGCCACAGCTGCGCGAGGTCGGGTCTGCAGCTCCGCGCCAAACTGCCGCCCGCCGGGGGATGAGCTTCTCGGGACTGGCATCCGGCGCTGGTCGGCGGCCGGCTCGCCCGGGCCCGGGGCCGACGCCTGTCCACGTCGACGACCCCAGCTTCGACAGCTGGGAGGTGGTGCGCGACTTCGCCGACGTGAGGACCGCGCGGGCCTGGCACCAGGCGCTCGAACGAGGCCGGCATCGAGGCGGTGCTCACCGTCGACTGGCCGCTCGATCGCTTCGGCCACGGCGACATCGCCCTGCGGGTCCGGCCCGAGGACTGGAGCGAGGCCGAGCTGCTGCTCTCCAACCTCGACGATCGGCACGAGGCTGACAGCGTCCCGTCGTCGGCCGACGACACGTCACCTGACCGAGCGCCCGGTGCTACGGTTGGCCGAGGCTCGAGCCCGTACGAGAGCCGTCTCACCGTTTGACCCAACACAAACGGCGCGGGAGCTGATCTCTCTCGGTCCTTTGGGACTGCGAGGAGGCACCCACCCTTTACTTCAAGGGATCAAAGCCAGAGGCGGTACCGGCGGGCTGGAGCCTCCTTTGCGTCCCCGGTCACACGGAATTGACCCGCGGCGCACCACCCGTGCGCCGCGTCCGCTTCACCATCGGCGGCATGTCCGATGCGTCCCCCTTTTGCCACCTCAGCGGTAGTCAATGGGGGGCGGACGGGAGGCCGGATCAGGGCGATGAGCCGGATGTGCGACACGGTTCCGTCGATCGGGTGATCGCTCGGCTGGCGGAGCAGCAGCACGGAGTCGTGGGCCGGGCCGCAGCTGCTAGAGGCTCGGATTGACGGCCCGTTCGATTGACGGCCGGCTGCAACGCGGGTCGACTGCACCTGATTCATCGAGGCGTCTACGCCGTGGGTCATCGATTGCTCACCGATGAAGGGTCGTTGGATGGCTGCCGTCATAGCCTGCGGTGACGGGGGCGGTGCTGAGCCATCGCTGCCGCCGGGCAGCTGCTGGGGGTCATCGCCGCTCGGGAGATGGCTTGCCCGAGGTGACGCGTCCCAAGGGCTGGAGATCACAGCCGGGAATCGTTCAGCATCGTTCACCGCTCTGCCCGCGGACGAGGTGGACGGTTGTCGCGGGTATTCCCGTAACGGGACTGCTCGCGGACGTTGCTCGACCTCGCCGGCGATTCTCTCGACGCGGAACGGTTGGAACGAGCGATGAACGAGGCCGAGGTGCTTGGGCTCACGGATCGCATCTCCGTCCACGCGCTCTTGGCGCGCTATCCGCGACGCCCGGGAACGGTGACGCTGCGCGCCGTTCTCGATGACGCCCAGAAGGCTCGCGGCGTGACGCGACGGAAGTCGAGCGCAGGTTCGCCGCCGCGCTGGCGTCGACCGATCTTCCGCGGCCGCGACCGTAACGCCGATCTTGCGGTGGCCGGTCGATTCTTCGAGGTCGACTGCCTCTGGCCGGAGCAACGGCGTGATCGTCGAGCTTGACGGGCGCGTTCGTGCACGAGACCTGGCGAGCATCCGAACGCGATCGAGAACGCGACCGCCTGCTGATCGCCGATGGCTGGCGACCGGTGCGGGTCACCTGGCGCCAGCTGCGCGACGACGCGCCTGCTGTTGTCGCCGATCTGCGCAGGCTGCTGCGTCGATAGGCCAGGGCTCCTACCCTGTAGCGATGGATCGGGAGCTGCTTCGAGCACTACCTGCGCGACCGAGCCGCCGCGGGCCGGCCGACGACGGCGCCTTCACCGGTGCGGCCGGGGGCGCGGCCTGCGGCGACCTCTCGCGGATCTCGCTCGTGGTCGAGGACGGCTCGGTTGCCGCGGTCAGCTTCGACGCCGAGGGCTGCGGCGCGACCCGGGCGGCCACGGCGGCGGTCGCCGAGATGGTCGAGGGCGCGCCGGTGCTCGACGCGGCGCGGATCGGCGATCGACGCAGGTCGACGAGGCGCTCGGCGGCCTGACGCCGGCCAAGCGCCACGCCGCGCAGCTCGCGGCCGATGCGCTTCACCGCGCTCTGGCGCAGGCCGCTAGCTCTGCGCAGACTCTGTCAGCGGCGACAGACGGCCGCGAGCGCGTGCTCGTCGCCATGTCCGGCGGCGTCGACAGCGCCGTCGCGGCGCTGCTCGAGCGCGAGCGCGGGGCGGAGGTGGTCGGCGTGACGCTGAAGCTCTGGGCCGACCCGCAGACCGACGGCGCCAAGGCCTGCTGCTCGCCGGAGGCCGTGCTCGGCGCCCGCGCGCTCGCCCACTCGCTCGGCATCCCGCACCTGACGCTCGACCTCGAGGAGGAGTTCCGCCGCCGCGTCGTCGCCGAGTTCGTCTCCGGCTACGCGGCGGGGACCACGCCCAACCCCTGCATCGCTCTGCAACGGCGAGGTGCGGATCGCGGCGATGGTCGACCTCGCCGAGCGGCTCGGCGCCGCCCACCTCGTCACCGGCCACTACGCGCGCATCGTCGAGGACGCCGACGGGCCCGCTGCTCGCCGCCGCCGCCGACGAGGCCAAGGACCAGAGCTACATGCTGGCGGCGCTGCCGCCGGCGCTGCTCGAGCGCGTCGCGCTTCCCGCTCGACCGAGCTGACCAAGCCCGAGGTGCGCGAGATCGCCGCCCGCCACGAGCCTCGCGGTCGCCAAGCAAGCCCGAGAGCCAGGACCTCTGCTTCCTCGCCGGCCAGGGCAAGGGCGACTTCCTGCGCCGCCACGGCGGCCTGCGCGAGCGCGAGGGCGCCGTGCGTCGACCGCTCCGGCCGGCGATCGGCCGCCACCGCGGCCACCACAACTTCACCGTCGGCCAGCGCCGCGGGATCGGCGTGCGGCGCCGAGGAGCCGCTCTACGTCGCTCGCCACCGACGCCGCCGCCAACACGGTCACCGTCGGCCCGCGCCGCGAGCTGATGGCCCGCACGCGTCCAGCTCCGCGACGCCGTCCTGCACCGCGACGGCGACCGCGTCGACGCGGTCCGCCTGCGCTACCACTCGCAGCCGGTTCCCGGCCGCCGTCGGCGCCGCCGGCGCCGGCCGCCACGACGAGCTCGAGGTCGAGCTCGGCGAGGACTTCGTCGGCGCCTCGCCCGGGCCAGACCGCGGTGCTGCTGCGCGGCGAGACGATCGTCGGCCACGGCACGATCGCCGCCGCGGCCTGACCGCCGCCCCTCAGCCAGCGTCGTCAGACCTTAGGCTCCCTCGCATGAAGGCCGACGAGATCCGCCAGACCTACCTCTCCTTCTTCGAGGAGCGCGGGCACAAGATCGTGCCCTCGGCCTCGCTGGTGCCCTCGGCGCACGACCCGTCGGTGCTGCTGACCACCGCCGGCATGCAGCCCTTCAAGCCCTACTTCCTCGGCCGCGAGAAGCCGCCGGCGCCGCGCCTCGCCGACGTGCAGAAGTGCTTCCGCACCACCGACATCGAGGAGGTCGGCAACACCGCCCGCCACCTCACCTTCTTCGAGATGCTCGGCAACTGGAGCTTCGGCGACTACTTCAAGGAGGAGTCGATCCCCTGGGGCTGGGAGCTCTCGACCGAGGGCTTCGGGATGGACCCGGAGCGGATCTGGGTGACCGTCTTCGGCGGCGACGAGGAGCTCGGGCTCGGCCCCGACGAGGAGGCGATCGAGATCTGGCGCGGGGTCGGCGTCCCGGACGAGCGCATCGTCCGCCTCGGCCGCGAGGACAACTTCTGGCAGGCCGGGCCGACCGGCCCCTGCGGTCCCTGCTCGGAGCTCTACCTCGACCGCGGCCCGGAGTTCGGCGGCGACGACGAGCGCCCCGGCGACGACACCGACCGCTTCCTCGAGTTCTGGAACCACGTCTTCATGACCTACGACCTCGGCCGCGGACGGCTCGCTGACCGAGCTGCCGATGCGCAACATCGACACCGGCATGGGGCTCGACCGGATGGCGGCGATCCTCCAGGACGTCCCCTCGGTCTTCGAGACCGACCTGGTGCGGCCGCTGATCGACCTCGCCGAGGAGCTCTCCGGCCACTCCTACGACGAGGGCGGCGCGGTGACCCGGGCGATGCGGATCGTCGCCGACCACTCGCGCGGCGCCGCCTTCCTGATCGCCGACGGCGTCGTCCCCTCCAACGAGGACCGCGGCTACATCCTGCGCCGGATCATGCGGCGGGCGATCCAGCAGGGCCGCACGCTCGGCCTCGAGGCGCCCTGGCTCGGCCGCTTCGCCGAGCGCACGATCGAGATCATGGGCGAGGCCTACCCGGAGCTGGTCGCCGAGCGCGAGACGATCGCCCGCTGGGTCGGCGACGAGGAGGAGAGCTTCGGCCGCACCCTGGAGCGCGGCACCGAGCTGCTCGAGCGGCTGGTCGCCGAGGCGAAGGAGTCGGAGACCTCCTGGATCGACGCCGCCGACGCCTTCAAGCTGCACGACACCTACGGCTTCCCCTACGACCTGACCAAGGAGCTGCTCGCCGAGCAGGGCCTCTCGGTCGACGACGGCGGCTTCGAGGAGCTGATGGAGGAGCAGCGCCAGCGGGCCCGCACCGGCGCGGCCACCGCGCACGGCTCCGAGGACCGCCACGAGCGGGTGCTCGCCTTCGCCGGCGGCGGCGCCGCCGACCGAGCTTCGTCGGCTACGAGACGCTGCGCGCGACCACCGGCCTCGCCGCGGTCGCAGGGCGACGACGGCCGCGCCCTGGTCAAGCTCGAGCAGAGTCCCTTCTACGCCGAGGGCGGCGGCCAGGTCGCCGACTCCGGGCGTGCTGCGCTGGGACGGCGGCGAGGCCGAGGTCGTCGACGTCTACCGGGTCGGCGAAGACCAGGCGCTCGAGGTCGAGCCGGCGCGGCGAGTCGACGCCGAGGCGTCGGCGGTCGAGGCGCGTGGTCGACCGCGAGACCCGCCACGCGACGATGCGCAACCACACCGCCACCCACCTCCTGCACGCGGCGCTGCGCGAGCGGCTCGGCACCCACGTGCGCCAGGCCGGCTCGGCCGTGCGTCCCGACAAGCTGCGCTTCGACTTCACCCACGGCCAGGCGCTCGGCGCCGAGGAGCTGCGCGCGTCGAGGACCGCGTCAACGAGTGGATCAAGGCGAGCCGCGCCGGTGCGCTGGCTCGAGATGGAGCGCGCCGAGGCCGAGAAGCTCGGGGCGATGGCGCTGTTCGGCGAGAAATACGGCGAGTGGGTGCGGGTGGTCGAGGTCGACGGCGTCTCGCGCGAGCTCTGCGGCGGCACCCACGTCGCCAACACGGCCGAGGTCGGCATCTTCAAGATCGTCTCCGAGGGCTCGAGCGCCGCCAACGTGCGCCGGATCGAGGCGCTCACCGGGCCCGGCGGCGATCGACTGGTTCCGCGAGCGCGAGCGAGCGCCTGCGCGAGGTCGGCGAGCTGCTCGGCTCGCCGCAGGACCCGCTCGCCGGCGCCCGCCGCGCGGCCGAGCAGCTGCGGGAGGCCGGCGAGGGCGCCGAGCAGGCGCAGCAGGCAGCTGCTCGGCGAGGAGGCGGAGCGGCTGGTCGCGCGAGGCGGTCGAGGCGGGCGGCGTCAAGCGTCGTCGTCTCGCGACGCGCCGCTCGCCGACCAGAAGCAGCTGCTCGACCTCGCCAACCGGGTCCAGTCGAAGCTCGGCGGCGCCGTCGGCGGTGGTGCTCGGCGGCGGCCGAGGGCGACAAGGTCGCGCTCGTCGTCCTCGTCTCCAAGGACGCGGTCGACCGCGGGCTCTCGGCGGCCGACGATCGTCCGCGAGGCGGCGCCGATCGTCGGCGGCGGCGGTGGCGGTCGCGACGACATGGCGCAGGCCGGCGGCAAGGACGCCGGCGAAGCTCGACGAGGCGCTGGCGGCGGCGCGGGCCGCGATCGAGCGGGAGGCTCGGCTGAGCGATGCGCGTCCTCGCCCTCGACCACGGCACCGCCCGCATCGGCTGCGCGATCTCCGACCCGAGCGGCACGCTGGCGACGCCGCTGCCGGTGATCGAACCGCCCGAGCCGCGCTCGGTCGCCGAGCTGGTCGCCGAGCACGAGGTCGAGCGCGTCGTCGTCGGCCTGCCGCTGCACCTCAGCGGCGAGGAGGGCAGCCAGGCGGCGCTGGCCCGCACCTTCTGCGCCGAACTGGAAGCGATGCTCGACGATCCCGGTCGAGACCTACGACGAGCGGCTGACCACCCGGATGGCCGAGGCGAGCAAGCGCGACGGCGCCGCCGCCGCGCCGGACTCGCTCGCCGCCGCCCACCTGCTCCAGGCCTACCTGGCCGGCCGGGCGCGATCGAGGAGCCGGCGATGACTGAGGACTGGACGAGCCGACGACCCGTTCGCCGACCCGAGCGACCCGACGCCGCGGCCGCGAGCAGCGCCGCCGCGAGCGCGAAGCGCGACGCGCGGCGCGAGCGGGAAGGCGCCGCCGAGAGCCGAGCAGGCGCCGACCCCGCCGCCGCCACCCCCGCAGCCGCCGGTGCCGCCGCGCACCCCCGAAGAGGAGTTCTGGGACGAGGACCCGGCGCCCGACGAGGAGCCGGAGCCCGAGGAGCCGCCGAGGCGCCGCAGCGCGCCGACGGTCCGCCGACGGCGGCGCCGCGGCGCGGCTCGGGGCTCGCGCCCTCGCCGCCACCCGTTCCGCGTCGGCGCGGTCGCCGTGCTCGTCCTCTGGTTCCTCTCGCCCTCTTCCAGCCCTTTCACGGCGACGGCTCGGCGGTCGCGTGACGATCCCGAAAGGCTCAGCGTCAGCGAAGTCGGCGACCTGCTCGACGAAAAGGGCGTATCCAGCTCGACCCTGTTCCAGATCCGGGCACGCTCGACGGCAGCGCCGACCTCTACCCGGGCACTTCGTGCTCGCCCACGACGATGTCCTACGGCGCCGCGATCGACGCCCTCTCGAGCGCCGCTGAAAAGCGACGACGGTGACGATCCCCGAGGGCTACAGCCGCCGCAGACCGCGCAGCTGGTCGCAGAAGACGGCCTGCAGCGGCAGCTACGAGAAGGAGAGCGTCCACTCCAAGTACCTCAACCCCGCCAAGTACGGCGGCAAGGACGCCAAGAACCTCGAGGGCTTCCTCTTCCCCGACACCTTCGAACTGAAGCCGGGGGCGCCGGTCGCCGACCTCGTCCAGCTGCAGCTCGAAGACTTCAAGCGCCGGATCAAGGGCGTCGACATGAGCTACGCGCGCTCGAAGAACCTGACGGTCTACGACGTGGTCACGATCGCCTCGATGATCGAGCGCGAGGCGGGGTCGCGAAGCGAGCGCAAGCTGGTCGCCGCGGTGATCTACAACCGCCTGCACGAAGGGATGCCGCTGGGGATCGACGCGACGACCCGCTTCGCCACCGGCAACTACGAAGAGCCGCTGACCGAATCCGAACTGGCGATCGACTCGCCCTACAACACGCGCACCCACACCGGCCTGCCGCCGGGGCCGATCGACAGCCCCGGCCTCGCCTCGATCGAAGCCGCCGCGCACCCGGCCAAGGTCGACTACCTCTTCTACGTGGTCGAGCCCGGCGCCTGCGACGAACTCGCCTTCTCCAAGACCGAAGCCGAATTCGAAGCAGACGTCGCCCGCTACAACGCGGCCCGCGAAGCGGCCGGCGGCAACTCGCCGACCAGCTGCGGGGAATAGCGATGCCGCGGCTCGCCGTCCTCGGCCACCCGGTCGGCCACTCGCGCTCGCCGGCGATGCAGAGCGCGGCGCTCGCCGAGCTGGGCCTGGGCGAGGAGTGGAGCTACGAGGCGATCGAGGTCGCCCCCGACGACTTCGAGGCGCGGGTGCGGGCGATGCCGGGCGAGGGCTTCGTCGGCGCCAACGTCACCGTCCCCCACAAGGGCGCGGCGCTGGCGCTCGCCGACGACGCTCTCCGAGACCGCGCGCGAGATCGGCGCCGCCAACACGCTGAGTCTTCGCCGACGGCGAGATCCGGGCCGACAACACCGACGCCGACGGCCTGCTGCGCGGCGCTGCCGAGCTCGCCGCGACGGCGAGCGGGCGCTGGTGCTGGGCGCCGGCGGCGCCGCCCGCGCGGTCGTCTGGGCGCTGCTGCGCGAGGGGGCCGAGGTCGAGGTCTGGAACCGCACCGAGCTGCGCTCGCGGCACCTCTGCGAGGAGCTCGGCGGCGAGCCGGTCGGCGAGCCCGACCAGGCCGCCTACGAGCTGATCGTCAACTCGACCGCGGTCGGCCTCGGCGGCGAGGACCCGTTCGCCGAGCTGCCGCTGCGCGCCGACGGCTTCGCGCCCGGCCAGGTCGTGGTCGACATGGTCTACGGCGGCGAGCCCACCGCGCTGCTGCGCGGCCGCCGCCGCGGCCGGCGCCGCCGCCGTCGACGGCATCGAGATCCTCGTCCGGCAGGGCGCCCTCTCGCTGCGAGATCTGGACCGGCCGCGAGCCGCCGCTCGAGACGATGCGCGCCGCCGCCCGCGGCTGAGCGCCGCGCCGTATAGCCTTGGCGCGCCGATGAGCGGCTTCCGCTTCACCACCGCCGGCGAGTCGCACGGGCCCGGCCTGGTCGCGATCGTCGAGGGCATGCCGGCCGGGCTGCGAGCTCGACCGCGAGGCGCTCGACCGCGACATGGCGCGGCGCCAGCTCGGCCACGGCCGCGGCGGCCGGATGAAGATCGAGACCGACACGGTCGAGATCCGCTCCGGGCGTGCGCCACGGGCGCACGCTGGGCAGCCCGATCGCCGTCCTCGTCGCCAACCGCGACTACGCCAACTGGGAGGAGCGGATGAACCCCTGGCCGGTCGAGGGCTTCGAGCTCGACGAGGTCCACCTGCCGCGCCCCGGCCACGCCGACCTGGTCGGCGCCCAGAAGTACGGCCACAACGACATCCGCAACGTGCTCGAGCGCGCCAGCGCCCGCGAGACCGCCGCCCGCGTCGCCGCCGGCTCGATCGCCCGCGGCTTCCTCACCGCGCTCGGGGTCGAGCGTCCACAGCCACGTCATCCAGATCGCCTCGGTCAAGGCGCCCGAGCGCGACGACCTCGGGCCCGACGACTTCGCCGGCGTCGACGAGGACCCGGTGCGCTGCCTCGACCCCGAGGCGAGCGCGGCGATGGTCGCCGAGATCAACCGCCTGCGCAAGGCCAACGAGAGCCTCGGCGGCACCTTCGAGGTGCGCGCCTTCGGCCTCGTCCCGGGCCTCGGCTCCCACGTCTCCTGGGAAGACCGTCTCGACGGCCGCCTCGCCGGCGCCGTCGCCTCGATCCAGTCGGTCAAGGGGGTCTCGATCGGCGAAGCCTGGGACGTCGCCGGGCGGCCCGGCTCGGAGGCCCACGACGAGATCTTCTGGTCGCGAGGAGCGCGGCTACTTCCGCGAGACCAACCACGCCGGCGGCCTCGAGGGCGGCATGACCAACGGCCTGCCGCTCTCGGTGCGGGCCGCGATCAAGCCGATCTCGACCCTGACCAAGCCGCTGCGCTCGGTCGACACCGAGACCAAGGAGCCGGCCCAGGCGCTGCGCGAGCGCACCGACTCGACCGTCGTGCCGGCCGCCGCCGTGGTCGCCGAGGCGATGGTCTGCCTCGACCCTGGCCCGCTGCTACCGCGAGAAGTTCGGCGGCGACCACATCGACGACGTGCTCGCCGCGGTCGACGGCCTACAAGAAGCGCATCGACTTCCGCGGGTGAACCCTCCTTACCCTCAGAGGTGGTCAAAGGGGGCGCGACCAGTGAAGCCGGCTCTCGTCTTCATCGGCTTCATGGGGGCCGGCAAGTCGACCGCGCTCGCCGCGGCCCGCGACGCCGGGCTGGAGACGACCGAGATCGACGAGCTGATGGAAGCACGAGCTCGGCGATGCCGATCGCCGAGGCCTTCGAGGAGCGACGGCGAGGAGGCCTTCCGCGCCCGCGAGGCCGAGGTCGTCGGCGAGCTGCTGGAGGGGGCCGACGGCGGCGCGATCGCGCTCGGCGGCGGCAGCGTCCTCTCCGAGCGGGTGCGCGAGGCGCTCGGCCGCCACGTCGTCGTCTGGCTCGCAGGTCGACGCGCGCGAGGCCTGGCGACGGATCGCCCGCAGCGACCGCCCGCTGGCCGGCAACGCCGAGGACGTCGAGCCGCCTGCTCGAGCGACGCCGGCCGATCTACGAAGCGCTGGCCGACGCGGTCATCCCGCCCGGCGATCGCGGCCTGATCGTCGCCGCGCGCTGCCATCGCTCCTCGGCCCTCGCGGAGCTGCCGGCCGGGACGAAGATGCTCTGGGCCGCGAGCGCGCTCGGGCGAGTACCCGGTCTTCGTCGGCCCGGGCCTGCTCGGCGTCGGCTGGTGGCCGCTGCCGGGGCAGCGCTTCTGCGTCACCGACGCAGCCGTCGGCGCCGCTCTACGCCGAGCGCCTCGAGCCGCTGGCGGCCCGCGTCGAGGTCGAGCCCGGGCGAGGCGCGCGAAGACGATGGCCGAGGCCGAGCGGGTGCTGCGCGAGCTGGCCCGCGCGGGGATGACCCGCGAGGACCACGTCGTCGCTCTCGGCGGCGGCGTCGTCGGCGACCTCGCCGGCTTCTGCGCCCACCTCTACCAGCGCGGCGTCGCCCGTCGTCCAGGTGCCGACCACGCTGGTCGCCCAGGTCGACTCGGCCTACGGCGGCAAGACCGGGGTCGACCTGCCGGAGGGCAAGAACTACGCCGGCGCCTACCACCTGCCGGCGGCGGTGCTCGGCCGACACGGCGACGCTGGCGACGCCTGCCGCGCCGAGGAGCTGGCGGCCGGGCTTCGTCGAGGTGCTCAAGACCGGCCTGCTCGCCGGCGGCGAGCTCTGGGAGCGGGTGCGCGCGCTCGAGGCGCTCGACCCCGGCGAGCTCGACGGACGCTCGTCTTCGCCTGCGCCCGCTACAAGTGCGAGGTCGTCGCCGCCGACGAGCGCGACGCGCGGCCTGCGCGCACGTGCTCAACCTCGGCCACACGGTCGGCCACGCGATCGAGGCGGCGAGCGGCTACGCGCGCTACCGCCACGGCGAGGCGGTCGGCCTCGGCCTGCTGGCGGCGCTGCGGCTCTCGGGTGCCGACGAGCTTGCGCGAGCGAGGTCGAGGCGATCCTGCGCCGCCACGAGCTGCCGCGTCGCGCTCGATCCCGCGATCGCGCTCGACGGCGTCCTCGACGCCCTGCAGCGCGACAAGAAGCGCACCGCGGCCGGGCGTCGGCTTCGTCCTCCTCGCCGAGCCCGGGCGAGCCCCGCGTCGGGCCAGCTGGTCGATCCGGCTAGGGTCCGGGCCGCCGTGGAGGAGCTGCTACCGATGACCACCACCCACAACCGCGTCGCCGTCCTGCACGGGGTCAACTTCGACATCCTCGACCGCCGCGACCCGGCGGTCTACGGCGGCCTCTCGCTGCGCGAGCTGGAGAGCGAAGATCGGCGGCTGGGCCCGCGAGCTCGGGCCTCGAAGCGATCTTCTTCCAGACCAACTCCGAGGGCGAGTTCGTCGAGTACCTGCACCGCGCTGCCCGAGCGTCGCCGACGCGGCGCTCGATCAACGCCGGCGCCTGGACCCACTACAGCCGCGCGATCGCCGACGCGCTCGACGTCGCCGGCCTGCCGGCGGTCGAGGTCCACCTCTCCGACGTCGAGTCGCGCGAGGACTGGCGCCGCGTCTCGGTCTTCGACGGCCTGGTGCTGGCGAAGATCTCCGGCAAGGGCCCCGACGGCTACCGCGAGGCGCTCGAGGCTGCTCGCCGCGCGAGCTCGGCGCCGGCGCGAGCTGATGCGCGGCCGCGGCGATCGCCTCGCCGCCCTGCGTCGCCGAGCGCGAGCTCGGACCGGATCCTGGTCACCGACCTGGTCAACGTCCGCTACCTGACCGGCTTCGGCGGCACCAACGGCGCCTGTGTCTGCGGCGCCGAGCAGCGCGTCTTCCTCACCGACTTCCGCTACACCGAGCGCGCCGAGGCCGAGGTCGAGGGCTGGGAGGTGGTCACCGTCACCGACGACTGGCTCGGCGGCATCGCCGAGCGGCTTCGCGGCAAGGTCGGCTTCGAGGACGACCACATCTCGGTGCGCACGCTGGAGCGACTGCGAGGAGAAACTCCCCGACGGGGTCGAGCTCGAGGCCGGCGGGCGGCGACGGTCGAGAAGCTGCGCCGGGTCAAGGACGAGGCCGAGCTGGCGGCGATCGCCGCCGCCTCCGAGCTCGCCGACGAGGTCTGGCGCTGGTCGCTGGAGCGCGGCCTCGCCGGGCGCAGCGAGCGCGACGTCGCCCGCGCCGCCGAAGCGCGGATCCGCGAGCTCGGCGCCGAGCCCTCCTTCCCGGCGATCGTCGCCGCCGGCCCCAACGGCGCCCTGCCGCACGCCGAGCCGGGCGAGCGCGAGATCGGCCGCGGCGAGCTGGTCGTCTTCGACATGGGCGCGAAGCTCGACGGCTACTGCTCCGACGGCACCCGCACCTTCGCCACCGGCGAGCCGGGCGAGCGCGGCCCGCGCAGGTCTACGAGACCGTGCGCGAGGCGCAGGCAGCCGCGCTCGAGGCGCGTCGCGGCCGGAGTCGAGGGCGAGGACGTCGACGCGCGTCGCCCGCGAGCTGATCGACGCCGCCGGCCACGGCGATCGCTTCGGCCACGGCCTCGGCCACGGCGTCGGCCTCGAGGTCCACGAGGAGCCGCGCCTCTCGCAGCGCTCCGAGGACGTGCTCGCGCGCCGGCGAAGTCGTCACGATCGAGCCGGGGTCTACCTGCCGGGCGAGCTCGGGGTGCGGATCGAGGACCTGGTGGTCGTCACCGAGGACGGGCTACCGCAACCTCAGCGGCCTGCCGAAAGCTGCAGATCGTCGCCTAGCTCGGGGTCGACTGCTGCAGCGCTAACGGCCGGCCTCCTGCAACGCTCATTGCGCTGGCGCAGATCGGCCGATACAGCGGCAGCGGTGACCGCTAGTGCCCAGATCCGGCAGCGAGTCGCTGGCGGCCGATCCGCAACGGAGGCTCGCCGCGAGCGCCTGCTCGACATGGAGCATGCGGGTGCGCCGCTACCGCGCCGCCTGCTTCGCGATCCTCGCCCTGGCGCTCGCTTCCGCCGGTCCCGAGATCGGCTGGCTCGTGGCTGGCGCCGCTGGCGGTCGGCTTCGCCGGCTTCGCCGTCGCCGACCGCTTCATGCGGGCCAGCGCGCGCACCCGGGCTCTGGGTCGCGGCCGCCTGGGGTGCTGCTGCCGCTGCTGCTCGCCGGTGCCGTGATCGCCAGCGGCGGCGCCGACCAGCCCGGTGCTGATGTGGTTCGCGCTGCCGGCGGTCACCCTGGGCGCCCGCTTCGAGCCCCTGGGGCATGGTCGATCGGCACCGCCTACCTCCTCGCCGTCTTCCTGCTCAGCACCGTCGCCGTCGATCCGGCGAGCGCAGCCGCCCACAGCCAGACCGTGGTCGCCGCTGTCGCCCTGGTCCTCAGCACCGTGATCCTCTCCGGCGCCCTGGTCGAGTCCGACCGCGCCCACCGGCGCCGCTCGACCCTCGACCCGCTCACCGGCCTCTTCAATCGCAACGCGCTCGAGCAGCGCCTCGCCGAGCTCGACGGCGCACCCTGCGACGGCAGGAACGGCGGCCAGTCCCACGCCCTGCTGCTCTGCGACCTCGACCACTTCAAGCGCGTCAACGACCAGCTCGGCCACGCTGCCGGCGACGCGGTCCTGCAGGAGGTCGCCTACACGATGCGCGCCGTGCTGCGCGCCGGCGACTCGATCTACCGGATCGGCGGCGAGGAGATCCTCGTCGTCCTGCCCGGCGCGACCGAGAACGACGCGGTCGCGCATCGCCGAGCGCCTGCGCCGGCGGTGCGCGAACGGCGCCCGGTCGGCGTCGGCGATGACGGTCAGCATCGGCGCCGCGGTCTCCGAGCCCGGCCGGTTCGACACCGACGACCTCGTCGCCCGCGCCGACGAGGCGCTCTACGCGGCGAAGGCGAACGGCCGCGACACGGTCGTTCGATCGGCCAACTCGAGCGCTCAGCGGCTGAGGTCGACGTCGGCGTGAGCCGCGCGGCGAAGGCGGCGATCAGCTCGACCGTCGCCTCGACGTCGCCGAGGTCGACCATCTCGACCGGCGAGTGCATGTAGCGCAGGGGGATCGAGACGAGGCCGGTCGGGATGCCCGAGCGCGAGATCTGGATCGCGTCGGCGTCGGTGCTGGTGCCGCGGCCGCTGGCGCCGATCGTGTAGCTCGATGCCCGGCCTCCTCGGCGGTCTCGACCAGCAGCTCGAAGACCTTCGGCGAGAGGGTCGAGCCGCGGCCGATCACCGGGCCGGAGCCGAGCGGGTGGCTGCCGACCTCCTTCTCGTCGACGCCGGGGGCGTCGGTGGCGTGGGTGACGTCGACGGCGATCGCCAGGTCGGGCTGCACCTCGAAGGCCGAGGTGCGGGCGCCGAAGAGGCCGATCTCCTCCTGGACGGCGGCGATCGCGGCGAAGCTGGCGCCTGCAGGGAGCCGCGCTCGTCGGCGCGGCGCAGCGCCTCGAGCGCGACGTAGGCGCCGAGGCGGTTGTCCATCGAGCGCGAGACGAGCCGGTCGCCGGCGAGGCGCGACGCGGCTCGGCGGCGATCACCGCCGGGTCGCCGACCCGGATCAGCTCGGCGGCCTCGTCGCGGTCGGCGGCGCCGATGTCGATGTGCAGGCCCTTGAGCTCGACCACCTTCTTGCGCTGCGTCGGCGTCGAGCAGGTGGATCGGCTTGCGGCCGACGACGCCGGGCACGAGGCCGTCCCTGCCGCGCACCTCGACCCGCTGGCCGACCAGGATCTGCGGGTCCCAGCCGCCGATCGGGCTGAACTAGAGGAAGCCCTTCTCGTCGATGTGGGTGACGACGAGGCCGATCTCGTCGATGTGGCCGACGACCGCGAGCAGCGGGCGCGTCGTCGCCGATCCGCGCGACCGAGGAGCCGAGCCCGTCGGTGGAGAGCGTGGCGAAGGAGGCGGCGTCGCGCCAGACGGCGGCCGCCGGGCCCTCGTAGCCGGAGGGGCCGCCGGTGCGCAGCAGCTTGTCGAGTAGTTTGGGAGTTTCGGCCGTCATGAAGTGCGGCAGTATGTCGATTCGGACAGACGTCCGTAGTACAGAAGATTCAAATAGGTTTCCTCGTGTGGACCAGCCAAATCACGGCGGTGATCACCGGTGCTTCGAGCGGCATCGGCGAGGCGACCGCGCGCCGGCTGGCCCGCGAGCCCGGCGCCAAGCTGGTCCTCGTCGCCCGCCGCGAGGAGCGCCTGCGCGCGCTCGCCGAGTCGCTGCCCTGCGAGGCGACCTACGTCGCCGCCGACCTGACCGACGCCGACGCGCCCGCAGCGGGTCGCGCGCCCACGTCGAGCGAGCAGCTCGGCCGGCTGACCCTGCTGGTCAACAACGCCGGCGCCTCCTGGCGCGGCAGCTTCGCCGAGAGCGGCTACGACAACGTCCACCGCCACATGGAGCTCAACTTCGACGCCGTCGTCCGCCTCACCGAGGCGCTGCTGCCGCTCCTGCGCGCCTCGGCGCCGAGCGCGATCGTCAACGTCGCCAGCACCGCCGGCCGCGTCGCCCGCGCCCGCACCGGCTCCTACTCGGCGAGCAAGTTCGCGCTGATCGGCTGGACCGACTCGCTGCACGCCGAGGAGCGCGCCGCACGGCGTCCACGTCGGCATGGTCCTGCCCGGCTTCATCGCCACCGAGGGCTTCCCGGCGACCGAGCTGCGCGAGAAAGCGCTGACCCGCTGGGTCGTCTCCAAGCCGGAGACGGTCGCCGAGGCGATCCTCGAGGCCGGGCCCGGCGGCAAGGCCGAGCGCTACGTGCCGCGGCCCTACGCGCTCGCCGCGGTGGCGCGGATCCTCGCCCCGCGCCTGGTCCGGCGCGTGCTCTCGGGCGGTGCCGCCGACACCGCTGACGACGAGCACCGCGGCCGAACGGGCCGAGTAGTCGCGGCGGCTTATCTCCCCGGCCGCTCAGGTGAACCGCGAGGGGGTCAGGTGGCAGTAATTGAAGCCGAAGACGAAGCTGACGTTGTTGGCGGCGTTGCTGCTGCGTTCGACCCGGATCTGTTCGTGCGCCGCCTTGACTTTGTTCATCTTCCTTCAGCGCCTTGCCGAGGTCGCGCAGCTTGGTCTGCACGATCCCGAGCTGCGTGAACCACTTGAGCAGTCGAGCGTCATCGGCCACCGGGCGCGGCACGGCGCTGAGCTTTTCCACCGTCTTGCCGAAGACTGCCGAGGCGTGGACGAACTGGCCGCCGGCCTCCTTCAGCTTCGCCGGCACCTTGCTCTTGGCCTTCGTTTTGACGTTCTTGAGGATGCGCTTGTTCGCTTCGGTGTTCTGCCTGGCAGATCGGCTCGACCTGTTCGACGTACTCGAGCGCGCGTTGGTCCTTCTTCCGCCGCGGCGGAAGCGACGGGCAGCAGCGCCATCACGGCGACGGATACAGCAGCTGTGAGGACCCCCTTCATTCCCGCTTGGCACGTTAGACGATCGCTCCCCCGGCGCTGTGTTAAGCTCCGGAGAAGTCGCGACGGCCAGCCGCGCTCTAGGATTCGCCGCTGTGATCAGCACCAACCAATTCAGCAACGGCTCGCACATCGAGATCGACGGCAAGATCTTCCGGATCATCGAGTTCCAGCACGTCAAGCCCGGCAAGGGCGGCGCGTTCGTGCGCACCAAGCTGCGCCGGATCGAAGACGGCTCGGTGCAGGACAAGACCTTCCGCGCCGGCGAGAAGTTCCGCCCGGTGCGAACCGAGTCGCGCAAGATGCAGTACCTCTACGACTCCGGCGAGGCGGCGGTCTTCATGGACACCCGCGACTACGAGCAGATCGAGATCCCGCGCGAGCGTCGCTCGGCGACGCGATGCAGTGGCTGCTGCCCAACGCCGAGGTCGAGGTGCTCTTCGTCGACGAGCGGGCCAGCGACGTGCAGGTCGCCGAGCGCGATCGACATGAAGGTGACGCAGACCGAGCCCGGCGTGAAGGGCGACACCGCCTCCGGCGGTGGCAGCAAGCCGGCGACGCTCGAGTCCGGCGTCGTCGTGCAGGTGCCGCTCTTCATCGAGGAGGGCGAGACGATCCGCGTCGACACCCGCAGCGGCGAGTACGTCTCCCGCGCCTGAGGCATTCGCGGCAGTGAGGCCGCCGAAAAGTGGCACGCCTCGCCCAGATGTGGTACTTCTTGGAAGGTTTCAGGGTACGCCTGAAGACTTTGACGAGGGAACTTCCGGGTCAGTGCGGGGACAAGCGCAAAGCCAAATGGGGAGGGGACGCCTGCAGCGCTGACCCGATCGCGAAAAAGCTTCTATCGGTAGTAGCTGTTTTTCCAGTCCATCGAGCAATAGACAGGAGATACCAGTCATGCAAAAGCACAGATCGTGCGTGAGGTGCGAGGGGATGATGAGGCGATGAGACCCAAGGCAATACGCGTCGCCTTGGGGGCCTTGCTGGCGGCAATCATGCTGACCGCCGCATTCGCCTCCAGCGCCAGTGCCGCACCGGCCTGGAGGTTCAACGGTGCAGAACTGAAAGGCACGGAGAAGATCCTCGGCGGGGCTCAGAAAAGCGGCCTCACCGCGTGGGGGTTCACAACCACCTGCGACAACTTCCTCTACCAGGTGGAAATCTGGAACAGCGGCGGGACGGGCAAAGGGAACGTCACCGAACTGCCCCTGTTCAACTGCTACACGGACAGCACCTGCACTGTGGAAGCGATCGAAGCTGAATCGTTCCCCTGGCCTGCCGAAGTGGTCACGACCGGCGGCAACAACTACATGAAGGTCAAAGGGGTCAACGTCTGGATCCTCTACGGCGGCTGGTTCTGTCCGCTCTGGGGCGTTTGGGCCCACGTCACCGGAACGGCCGGCGGCTTGCTCAACAACACAACCGAAAGCGCCACGTTCAGCCCGTCGAGCTTCACGGCGACTGGCTCCAAACTGGAAGCGCTCGGTGCCGGGGTCGAATGGAACGGCTTCTTCCCAGCCGAAGCATTCACAACGCACAGGGAAGAATCGCTAACCGTTTCATGACGAAGTCCGCTGTAACGGCGAGCGCCAGGGCCTCCCTGGCGCTCGCCCTCGCGGCGCTCGCCCTCGCTGGCTGCGGGGGCGGGTCGTCGGGCGACTCGAACTCGACCGGCTCGAGCTCGAGTGCTTCGGGCACCGCGAGCACGCCGAGCCCCCAGGGCGATGCGAGCGCTGCCGGCTCGGGCGCTGCCGGCGGTGGCGCCGACAGCAAGACTTCATCGACAAAGGACGCGACCGGAGGCCCCTCGCCCGCGGGAGGCGGGGGTCAGCAGCAGTCCTCCGGTGCCAGGCAGGGCTCGTCCGTTCCGCAGCCCGTCGGCGCACCGGAGCCGGGGATCACCCCGGAGCAGCGCCGTGAGGCGACGGTGGCAAGCATCACCCTGCAGAGCCCGTCGAGCCAGTCGTCCGCTGGCGGCCCGCCGGCGCTGCCGGCCGAGTACACCTGCGACGGCAAGAACACCTCGCCCGCCTTGACCTGGCAGGGGGTGCCGGAGGGAACCGCCGAACTTGTCCTCTTCGCGATGAACACCCAACCGGTTGCAGGGAAGCTCTTCTTCGACTGGGCCGTGGCGGGACTAAGCCCCGACCTGGAGGAAATCGAAGCCGGAAAGCTGCCCAAGGGCGCCGTCGTCGGGCGCAACAGCTTCGGCAAGAACGGCTACGAAATCTGTCCCGAAGGCAGCGGCGAATCTTATGTGTTCCTCCTCTTCGCGCTGCCGAAGAAGCTCTCTCCCAGTCAAGGTTTCGAACCACTCGCCCTGCGCAAATCGGTGAGCGAGATATCCAGCAACGCCGGCCTCACGGCCCTGAGTTACACGCGCGGCTGACGCCGCTCGAGTCGTCCAGCCGCCCGAAGCGAGAGAATGGCGGCATGCGTAGGTCCGACCAACGCCGCGACGCCGTCTTCGCCAGCTACCAGCGCGACGTCACCGGTCGTCCGCTCGAGGAGCTGGTCGCCGAGTCGCGGCCGCTGCACCCGCGAGCTGGCCGAGGGCGTCGAGGCGCACCGCGAAGAGCTCGACGACGACGATCGCCGCCCACGCCAAGGGCTGGGCGCTCGACCGGATCGCGCCGCTCGACCTCAACGTGATGCGGGTCGCGCTCTACGAGATCGAGCACAGCGCGACGTGCCGGCCGAGGTCGCGATCGACGAGGCGATCGAGATCGCCAAGGAGTACTGCGGCGCCGACGCGCCCGGCTTCGTCAACGGCGTGCTCGGCGCGATCGTCCGCGAGCGCGAGGGCGTGCCGGTGAGCCGGCTGCGCGAGATCTCCGAGCGGCTGCAGCGCGATCGCCGCCGAGCTCGAGGGCGAGGAGGCCGACGACGAGCGCGCCGCGGAGCTCGCCGCGCGAGGCCGCCGAGCTCTCCGCCGAGGCGGTCGAGGAGGCCAACCGCCGCATGCGCGGCGAGGGCGAGGCCGCCGTCGCAGCTGAGTACCCGGAGGAGCTGCGCGCGCTCGTCGACGCCGAGCTCGAGCGGCTGCGCTTCTCCGCTCGCCGAGCCGACCGCCGGCCTCGAGGAGGCGATGCGCTACTCGCTGCTCGCCGGCGGCAAGCGGGTGCGCCCGGTGCTCGCCCTGGCCACCGCCCGCGCCCTCGGCGCCGACCCCGAGCGCTTCCTGCCGGTCGCCTGCGCGATCGAGCTGATCCACACCTACTCGCTGATCCACGACGACCTGCCGGCGATGGACGACGACGAGCTGCGCCGCGGCATGCCGACCTCGCACGTCAAGTTCGGCGAGGACGTCGCGATCCTCGCCGGCGACGGCCTCTTCGCCGAGGCGATGCGGCTCTTCTGCGAGCAGCCCGGCGAGCCGGCGCGGGTGCTGGCGGCGCTGCGCGAGCTGGCGCGCCGCGACCGGGGTCGACGGCATGGTCGGCGGCCAGTACGTCGACGTCGCCGGCGCCGAGCGACGACGCCGAGGGCCTGCGCGCGCTGCACGCGCTGAAGACCGGCCGGCTGATCGCCGCCAGCGTCGGCGTCGTGCTGATCCTCGAGGGAGTGCCCGAACCTGAGACAATTCCCTATCGCCGATTCGCCGACGAGCTGGGCGTCCTGTTCCAGATCGTCGACGACATCCTCGACGTGACCGGGAGCGACGAGCGGCTCGGCAAGCCACATGGAAGCGACGAGCGACATGGAAAACTCACCTACGTCAGCCTCTTCGGCCTCGAGCGCGCCCGCGAGCTCGCCGCCGAGTCGCACGCCAAGGCGACCGCGGCGCTGGCCGAGGCCGGCGGCGAGACCGACGACCTGAGGCGCGTCGCCGACTACATCTTCACCAGGGACGAATGAGCGACGAACGCAAACGGAGCCGCAGGCGAGCAGCCGAGGCCGCCTGCTCGACGGGATCGACGGCCCCGCCGACCTGCACGAGCTCGACGACGAGCAGCTGCAGCAGGTCGCGCAGGAGATGCGCGACCTACATCATCGACACGATCGGTGAGATCGGCGGCCACTTCGGCGCCAACCTCGGCACCTGCGAGCTGGCCGTCGCCCTGCACAGCCTGCTCGACTCGCCCCGCGACAAGATCCTCTGGGACGTCGGCCACCAGGCCTACCCGCACAAGATCCTCACCGGCCGCCGCGAGCGGCTGCCGACGATCCGCCAGTACGAGGGCCTCGCCCCGTTCTGCTCGATCTTCGAGTCCGAGCACGACATCATGGGCGCCGGCCACGCCTCGACCTCGATCGGCTACGCGGTCGGCCTGAAGGAGGCGATGCGCAAGGGGATCGGCGAGGACGGCAAGGTCGCCGCCGTGATCGGCGACGGCGCGCTGACCGGCGGCGTCGCCTACGAGGCGCTGCACGCGGCCGGCGGCCTGCAGACGCCGATCGTGATCGTCCTCAACGACAACGGGATGTCGATCTCGCCCAACGTCGGCGCGCTCTCGCGCTACTTCAACCGGGTCCGCCTCAACCCGCGCCTCTACCACGCCCGCGAGGGGGTCGAGGACCGGCTGACCAAGCTGCCGCTCGGCCTCGGCCGGCGGATCGAGCGGCTCGGGCCGGAGATCAAGTCGGCGATCAAGGCCTACTGGGCGCCGGGCCTCTTCTTCGAGGAGCTCGACCTCGCCTACATGGGCGTGATCGACGGCCACGACGTCGCACGCCCTGCGCGAGGCGCTGCGCGAGGCCTTCGAGGCCGAACGCCCGGTCGTCGTCCACATCCACACCGTCAAGGGCAAGGGCTTCGCCCCGGCCGAGGAGGGCGGCCTCGAGGGGATGGAGAAATGGCACGCGGCCAAGCCGAACTCGATCGTCGACGGCGCAGCCCGCGCGCCGAAGCCGGTCGCCGGTGCAGGAGTCCGACTCGCCGGAGGCGATGCGCCGGAGCGGCTCGAGAAGCCGCCCGCCGCCGGCTCGCCGCCGCAGTACACGCAGGTCTTCGCCGACGCGATCGTCGCCGAGGCCGAGCGCGACCAGCGGGTGATCGGGATCACCGCGGCGATGGCGGGGGGGACCGGGCTGCAGAAGCTCGCCGACGAGGCTGCCCGAGCAGTACTACGACGTCGGCATCGCCGAGCAGAACGCGGTCCTGCTCGCCTCCGGCCTCGCGATCCAGGGCGCCAAGCCGGTCTGCGCGATCTACTCGACCTTCCTCCAGCGCGCCTACGACCAGATCATCCACGACGTCTGCCTGCAGGAGCTCGACGTCACCTTCGCGATGGACCGCGCCGGGCCTGGTCGGCGACGACGGCCCGACCCACCACGGCGCCTTCGACGTCTCCTACTTCCGGCCGATCCCGAACGTCGTCGTGATGGCGCCGCGCGACGAGGCGATGCTGGTCCACATGCTGCGCACCGCGATCGCCCACGACGGGCCCGGCGGCGCTGCGCTACCCGCGCGGCGCGGCCGAGGGGGTCGAGCTGCCGGCCGAGCCGGAGGAGATCCCGATCGGCACGCGGCGAGCTGCTGCGCCAGCGGCGAGCGGGTCGCGCTGCTCGGCTACGGCTACGGCGTCTCGGTCGCGCTGCGAGGCGGCCGAGATCCTCGCCGGCCACGGCCTCGAGCCGACCGTCGCCGACGCCCGCTTCGCCAAGCCGCTCGACGGCGAGCTGCTCGAGCGGCTCGCGCTCGAGCCACGACCTGGTGGTGACGATCGAGGAGAACGTCCTGCCCGGGCGGCTTCGGCTCGGCGGTGCTCGAGCACCTCGAGGACGCCTTCGCCGAGCGCTCCGGGGAGCGCGCCCGGGTGCTGCGCGATCGGCCTGCCCGGACCGCTACGTGACCCACGGCAAGCCGGCGCTGCTGCGCGAGGAGGTCGGCCTCACCGGCGAGGCGGTCGCCGAGCGGGTCCTCGCCGCGCTGCGCTCCGGCGCGCCCGCGCTGAGCTGAATTCCGGCCCAACGGGCGAGAAAACCGCCCCAAAAATTAGGGCTTGCGTCAAAAGACTCAATCGGTTAGCCTGCCCGAGTCTCTTCTGGGGTTACTTGAGGGAGGAGAGGCATCTCTATGTATGTGGGTCCGCAGGTAGGGAGCCTCGTGGATCTACTGTCTTAGCCGCGCCGGTGCCAAGGGCACCGCGCCGCGGTGGCCGGGCGTCCTGAGTCATCGCGAGCGACCGGTCGCTCGCTCGAGGTCGCGGAGAAAGCTCGCAGCCAACTGCATCGTTGCCGGGTTGAAGTTGAACAGCACCCCATCCACGTGCTTGAACTCGATGCGGGCGGCGCGAACGAGGTCGATCGGCCAGGTTGGTTCGGACGCGTCGGGTGGAGCGGTGCTCAGGGTCGCGATGGTGAATGCGCCGGGGGCATGGGAGCGAACCTGCGCGCGCGCGGACGCGAGCAGCCGGCTCAGCTTCGTCGGCTCGAGCTCATCCGGCGCGGCTTGGATGACGAAGGTCTCCGCGCCGGTTGCGCCGCCGGTCAGGTCGCATCGCAGGTAGGCCCGATCCAGCAGCTCTCCCTGGCGCTTCCCACATCCAGCATCGCCGCTGAGGGCGAGATCGCGCCCGGGGGCGACGATCGGGCTGAACCCATGACTGCGGGCAATCCGGGAAAAGCGATGCATCGCCGTGAGCGGGTCGCGGCGCTCCGCCGCCGGGGTCTTGTCCCAGCCCTCGGGGTCGTAGATCACGGCGCGAATCTCCGGGCTGATTACGCCTGCGCGCGCATCTGCCTCGAAATCGGCCAAGCTCGGGTAGGCGAGCGCGGGAACCGATCGGTATCCGCCCGGGACGAGGTTCTGCATCCCACCCGCTTCACCCAAGACCAGCGTTTGGGAGTTATCGAAGAACCTGCGAGAGAGGCCTGCGTTGGAGCGGCGAAGCGCGGCCAGGCTCCAGCCGGAGACGATCCAGGTTGGATGCTGCCTCGCCACCGGCTTCCTCGCCGGGGATTGCGCGTCGTCGCGAAAGCCGGCGGCAAAGGCGACCGCCGCCAGCGCCACCGCGGTTAGCAGGATCGCCGCGATCGCTAGTCGGAATGGGCGGATGGGACGTTGCTCCGGTCGAACTTGAGGCATGCGTACTCGCGCCACAGCGGTATCCGCGCGACGAAATCGTGCAGGCGACAGCTGAGATCGGGGAGATTCATCACCGGCCCTTGGGTGATCCGGTAGCCGAGCTGCGGGCTCCACCTCCCCTTGATCTCGTCCGGCCGGTTCTTGCCCTCGTCGAGGTAGTCGCCGTCGAAGACGACGGGAAACTGCGTGTGCAGGAAGTTGAGGAAGTAGCGGGGGATCCGCGAGTCGTTGGTGAATCGCTGGCCGTAGTTCGAGTAGGGAACCGCGAAGGCAATGGGCCGGTAGCCGGGGATGTGTTCCCTGAGCACGCGCTCGCCCCAGCGGACATCGTGGACGACGCGGGACTTGTAAGAGGAGAACGGTTCCAGGCCGCCGTCTTGCCACTGCCGATAGGCGTAGAACTCACCGGTGTCGCCTTTTGGGTCAACCGCAACGAAGGTGTGGCCGGCGCCGGCGTGCTCCTGAATTTCCCAACGCCCGCTCTGCTGCATCTTTACCAGCTCGTTCCAGTGCAGGGCCCAGCCGGGGTCTTCATCGGGCCAGGCGGCGACGACGAACATCACCGCCGTGTAGTGGTACTTGGCGAGGGTCATATCGGCCCCCTGGTAGGAGTCGAGACGGCCGTCGTCGAAGGTGAGCAGGATCGGCTTGGACGGCAGACCCGCGGTGCTTCCCGTCCTCATGTAGCGGGCGTACTGGCTGATCGTGACCGTGTGGAACCCGGCGGTGTGCAGCGCCAGCAGCTGCTCGGCGAAGCGTCGCCTCGTCACTGTCAGGTAGCTCGATTTCGAGTTGACGCCGTGGTAGGCGAGGACCGGAATTCCGTCGCGATAGTCGGGAAAGTGACTCCAGGTGGCGAGCTCGGACGGGTCGAGCCTGGCGTGGGGAGCGGGCATCGCTTGCCGCGCGGCGGCGGCTTCGTTGTCTTTGACCAGGACGATCGCCGCGCCACCGGCTATCAGCAGGCCCCAGCACATGATCCCCGCGACCGAGAGGCGGAGTGCTCTCGCCAGCCGCCTGCGGCGCGGAGTCGTGTCGCTGGAGGCCTGCAAGCGGTTCCTAAACCAGTGCGGGCTCGGCGCTGTCGACGCGCCACTTGGTCTTGGGCATGATCGCCTCGGCGATCACCCGATCGCGATGGCGTTCGATTTCCGCCAGCATCGACTTCACCAGCGAGCTCGAGAGCAGGTGCGGCTCCAGACCCAGCTCGAGCAGCTTGGTGTGCTTGGCGTTGTAGTAGTGCTCCTCGAGCTCAACCCGTGGGTTCTCGAGCGATTCGAGCTCGACCCCGTCAATGCCGTGCTCGGTCGCCGCACCCTGCACCAGTGCGGCCAGATCCCTGATCGAGAACTGCTCAGTGAACTGGTTGAAGACCCGGTACTCGCCCTCCGAGGCCGGGTTCAGGGCGGAAAGCTCGACGCAGCGCAGGGTGTCGAGGATGTTGAGGTAGCCGCGTGTCTGACCGCCCTTGCCGTAGACGGTCAGCGGCTGCCCGATCACCGCTTGCACGCAAAAGCGGTTGAGCGCGGTACCGAATACCTCGTCGTAGTCGAACCGCGTCGCAAGGCGCTCGTCCAGGGCGGTCTCCGGCGTCTGCATGCCGTAGACCACGCCCTGGTTGAGATCGGTTGCGCGCAGTCCCCACACCCGCGAGGCGAAATGAATGTTGGTCGAGTCGTGGACCTTCGAACAGTGGTAGAGCGAGGGCGGCAGCTTCGGGAAGGGCAGGCGGTCCTGGCGCCCGTTGTGGGTGATCTCGATGAAGCCCTCCTCGATATCGATGTTCGGCGTGCCGTACTCGCCCATCGTTCCGAGCTTGATCAGGTGCGCGTCGGGGGTGATGTCGCGGATCGCGTAGATCACGTTCATCGTGTTGACGACGTTGTTGACCTGCGTCTCGATCGCCTTCTGGCGGCTGGCCATCGAGTAGGGGGCGCTCGGCTGCTCGCCGTAGTGGACGACCGCCTCGGGCTGGAACTCGCGGAAGACGGCCTCGACGACGTCGTAGTCGGTCAGGTCCCCGATCGTGTGGGTGATCTCCCGGCCGCTGACCTCGCGCCAGGTGTCGAGACGGTCGGGCAGCGAGCGAATCGGCGTCAGCGAATCGGATCCGTTGCCGCTGTGCATGCTGCGGCGCATGTAGTTGTCGACGACGTGCACCTCGTGGTCGCGGTTGGAGAAATGCATCGCCGTCGGCCAACCGAGATAGCCGTCGCCGCCAAGGATCAGAACACGCATCTATGCCTCCTGGTTGATGGGGGTTGGAATTGGTTGAGGTCGCTCTTGGATCGACATGTTTTTTGGCACCAGAAATAGGACGGGTGCCTCATCCGTCGCCGTCGGCGCCTTCTTCGCCGGCCCGATCGCCAGGGTGAGCAGCGCCTCCAGTGCGTAGTAGGTGACGATCAGGCGAAAGACCAGGTAGCTCGGCAGCACGGCGACGAGGCTCGGCTTGCCGTAGCAGAGCATCACCACCACCATCTGCAGTAGCTGAACGCCGATCACGATCGCTCCCGCGGCCGCGACCTCGCGCAGGGGGAGGGTCGACGGATGGGCGAGGATCATCGCGACCACCGCCACCGCGAACGGGACCAGCATCAGCTTGCGGAACATCATGAAGGAGGCCCAGGGCAGCATCCACATCCCACGCACCCCCTGGCGCATCCAGATCGCCGACCGGTTACGGCCGACCATGTGGTAGAGCCCCCGTGACCAGCGCATGCGCTGCTCGCGCAGTTGGGAGAGGTTGTGCGGGGTATCGGTGTAGGTCTTGACCCGCCAATCGGCGACGATTCGGTAGCCGAGCCGGCCCACCCGGACCGTGATGTCAGCGTCCTCGCCGTTGATGCCCTCGGCGAAGCCGCCCAGCTCGAGCAGGATCGAGCGACGGTAGGCGACCGTGGCGCCCGGCAGGACGGTCACGCAGTCGGCGACGTTCTGCGCCGCTCGCTTGAAGGCGGCGCCGTAATAGGTCTCGATCGCGCGCATGTGGGCGATCCAGCCCCGCTGTTCGCGCGGGACCGGCAGCACGCCGACCCCACCGACCATCTCCTCCCAGAAGTGGGGGACGATCTTGATCAGCAGCTCGGGAGTTACGAGCGTGTCGGCGTCGATGCGGACGATTACGTCAGCCTCGGCGTGTGCCAGTCCAACGTTGAGGGCCCGGCTCTTGCCCAATGGGGGGCACTCGATCAGCGCCGATGCCATCTCTGGATGTTCGTCAAAGGCCGCCTGCGCCTCTGCCAGCGTGTTGTCGCTGGAGCCGTTCTCGACGACTATCGTCTCGACCGCACCCGGGTACTCGGCAGCCGCCGCGGTGATCGCTCTGACGCAGTCGCCGATCATTCCCTCCTCGTCGCGGGCCGGGACGACAAAGGCGATCGAGTACCACTCGCCTTGGCCGGGGCGCGAGCGGAAGAGCCCGATGATCGCCCCGGTCAGGCAGAGCGCTGCCGGCAGGACGACGAAGAACATGACGATGGCGGAGCCGCTGCCGCCCAGCAGCGGCACGTGGCTGAGGTGCTGGTGGATGTAGGAACCGAAAAAGTGCTCGATCGCGATGACGGCGGCGATCGACAGCAGGGCCGAGGCCAGCAAGGCCACTACGGGCAGCCGGCGGCGCGGCATCACCCGGTGGATGCGCACGTCGCCGGGAAGCAGGGCGTTGCTGAACACCGAGACGGTGACGACGAGCACGCCGAGCAGACCGGCGATCGTGTTCCCGTACGCCATGAAGGGAGAAGGGCCGCCGATCTCGGAAAGGCGGGCGAGGGCGACGTCAGCGAGCACCGTAATCGCGACGTAGAGGACGAGCGACATCGCCAGCAGTCGCAGGCGCCGTCTCACGGGTCCGGCGGCAAAGACCGCGAAGAGCACCAGCAGGGAGGCGAACAGCGGCCGGATCGCGATTGACGCCTGCTTTGGCAGCAGCAGTTGGGGGTCCTGGGCAAGGTCGCGAATCAAGCGGCCGTACTCGAAGGTCATCCGCGGGAAGGAGGACTCCATTCCAGCCGCCGCGAGGGCGAAGGCGAGCAGGAGCAGCAAGGGCACGTACCAGCGGCGGCGAACGGATAGCCCTGCCGGAGCGGTGTCAGGTGTGAACGGGGTTGGGGGAGCGGCCGGAGCAGGTGCGAGTGATTCTCGCCCGGCGTTTTCGGCATCGCCGATCACCGCCGCGGTATCCCCCCGTCCAATCGCCACGCGGGCAGCTAATGCGATGGCTGCTTGGTCACTGTTTGCGGAAGTGTTTGATCTGGATTAGGCGCCGCGCATTAGGCACGAGTCTCGGAAACCTGGATAAAAAAAATCCCCGAAGCAAACCCCGGCGTTTATTCTGTAACAAGCGGCACATGCCCAACCGTTCCGGTTTGGCGCGTCGCGGGGGGAGCAGTTCCTTGGAGGAGGTGCAAGCAGCGGATACGGCCGGCTCAAGACGTGCCTACTGGCGGGGAGGAGGCTCGTTGCTGGCTCCGCGCAGGATCGTCGATACACCGTTGCTGTTCGAGCGTTTTCTCTACGGGCTCGCTCTCGCCGACGGCAAAGGCAGTTTCCTCTACTTGAACCGGAAGGCCCGGCAGTTGCTGATGCCGCAGGACTACTCGGCTCGCGGCCTGGATTGGACCTGCTGCGACCTGATCTGCGAGCGCCTCGGTCCGATCACGGGGGGCGCTTGCCTGACCCAGCGCGCGCTGCAGGCCGAGGGTGAGATACCGGAGGTCCGCATGGACATCGAGGTCGACCGGCTTCAGGCCGCGGCCTGGGTCACCGTGTTCCCGGTCGACTCAGGTGAGTCCCGTGTCCTCTTCCACCTCCGTCCGGGACGGACCGGCGACCGCCGTCGCCGGGTCTCGGACAGGGAGAGTCCAGCGGCCGTCGGCTCCGCCGATCTGCAGATTCACACCCTGGGCGGTTTCCAGGTCGAGGGGCCGCACGGACCCTTGGACGATGAGTGGCTCGAACAGCGGCCTGGCCAACTGCTCAAATACCTCGTCTGTGAACGGCGGCGCACGGTGACCAGCGACAGGATCGCCGAAGCGCTCTGGCCGGAGGCGGGCGTCGATGAGGGCAGGAACCGGTTGCGTCACTACGTTCACGTCCTGCGCGAGAAGTTGGAGCCGGACCGGGCGAACCGCTCGCCGGCGCGCTTCGTCGTGGCCCGGCGTGGGGGGTACGTCTTCGAAACCCACGGTGTTTGGGTCGACACCGACGAGTTCGAGCGCGAAGCCCGCGCCGGGCTTGCCGCCCACGCGCAAGGTCTCGAGGAGTCGGCGTCCGTCCACCTCGCCGATGCCCTGCGGGTCTACCGTGGCCCTTTCCTGGCCGAGGACCCATATGTGGAGTGGGCCCTGGAGGAGCGTGAGCGCCTCGGTGAGCTGGCTGCTCGCGCATTGCACGCTCAGGTCCAGATCTGCATAGCCTTCGGTCGCCTCGAGGCTGCCGCCGACCATGTGCGGCGGCTCGCCGATTTGGAGCCGTTCGACACCGACGTACAGAAGCTGTTCATCGAGGTCTGCCTCAGGCGGGGCAGGCGCAGCGAGGCCTTCCGGCGCTACTCCTTCTTCAAGAAGAGGATGCTGGACGCGTTCGGCCAGGCGCCCGGTTTCGAACTGGCGGAGATGGAACGCGACTTGGACGGTGTGAGCTCGTAGTTCCGGCGGGTGACGAACGTCCAATCGGGCACCCAGGGCTAAAAGCGCCCGCCCTGGGGTCGATACAGGCGGTGGATGTCCCGCCCTCCCTCACCTGGCTTCCGCCAGTGGCTCTTCGTTGCTATCCCGCTGCTTGGGGTGGCGGCGCTTGCGATTGGTGCGATGGCGTCCGCGAGACCCTCTGAGCCCGCCGGGGTCTCCCTGCACTGGGCGATGGCGAGCTCGTCGTTGCACAACATCAGCAACGCCGATGCCGGCCAGGCGGTCCGTAGCCTCGACAACCCCGACACGATCGTCCAGAGCCTCTCTCCGCTCAGCGCCAGCCCGGTCCCCAGTGGCTGGGACGGCGCCAGCACTGCGCTGTGGCGCAGCTACGCTCAGTTTGCCGCCGATGTCGACGCCGGAACCGTGCCCCCCTACGTCAAGGTCGCCCACTACGACAACGAGGCCTGGCCGCAGACTCCGGAAGCCGAGCAGCGCAGGCCGGCCTACTACGAGCGCCGTTTCTGTGCACTTGCCCGTAGCGAGGGCCTGCTCTGTTACCTCGGCCCAGCCAAGGACCTCTGCAACGTGTTGCCGCAGCCAGGGGGCGACAACAACGCTCAGTGCTACATCGATCTCAACCTGGCCGGGCAGGCCGCCCGTTACGCCGACGTGATCGACATCCAGGCCCAGACGCTCGAGCCGGCGGGCGCCCGGGCCTACGCGTCCTTCCTGCGCCGGACAGCGGCCCAGGCACGCGCCGCGAACCCCGATGTCCTCGTCCTCGGGAACCTCTCGCCCTCGCCCGGCAGCGCCCACCTTTCCGCTCGCCAGCTATACGCCTGCGCCCATGCAGCCCTGCGCTACGTCTCCGGCTTCTACGCGACGGTCAACGCAGGCGATGGCGAGGCGATGGCGTCACTGTTGCGGCGCCTCGAAGGCTGACGCCGGGCCCCCCGGCGCTCGCGCCGAGCTTGCCATACTGCCGCCTTGACCGGTGAGGGAATAGCGATACGTCGATCTCGGCACGAGGACGCCCCGGCGATTCTCGATCTCTGGGCGCAGGAGCGAAGCGAGCACGCGAGTACTGCCGATCGTCTGGAGGACGTTGAGCGCCTGATCGCGGACTCCCCAGCGACCCTTCTGGTTGCTGAGCGTGGCGGCGAGATCGTCGGTGCCCTGATCGCGGCGTGGGATGGGTGGCGAGGCAACATGTACCGGCTCGCGGTGTCCAATGAGCATCGACGCCAGGGCATCGGGATCGCGCTGACTCGGGCGGGGGAGGAGTACCTGCTCAGCCGCGGCGTCCACCGGGTGACGGCTCTGGTCGCCTTCGACGACGAGGTGGCCGGGCCCTTCTGGGAGTCCGCGGGTTATCCCCAGGACCGAGAGATCGGCCGTCGTGTGCGCAACATCTAGCTCGCGACGAGCGGCGATCTCAGCCGGGAATGTCGATCCAGCGCACGATCAACCCGTCGCGCACTTCGTGAAACGCGGGTGGGGCCGGGGGAGGGTCGTCGGTCAGAAGCGCGATCACCTGGGCTGGCCCGTGCAGGTGCTCCTCTATCGCGGTCGTCCAGTGGACGTCGGGGTCCAGCAATCTTTCTAGCCGAGGCCAATCGCGAGACTCGATCGTGGTGAGCACATCGCCGACCGCAGGTACTTGCTCCGCCATTGTCCGAGGTTATTCGTGACGTGGGATCGGCGGATGCCTGATTCGCCCGACAAACCGTTCGGCGTTGTCGGTCAGGCGCTTGGTCTGCGAGTTCGTGAACCGACGTTTGAAGAGGGCGAGGAGGTTCGCTGGGAGGCTCGGGCTAACCGTTTCCAGCGGAAGATTCGCTCGATCGGCGGCCGCGTCTACTTGACGGACCGCCGGTTGGTCTTCGCTCCGACCAAGTTCGAGGAAAAGATCGCCGGGCACGCATGGGAGTGCACGGCTCGTGGACCTCGATCGCGCCTTCGTTCGAGGACTGTTGAAGACGGTTCGGGTTGTGGCGAACGATGGTGAGATGCAGCGGTTCGTGATCTGGCCGCGGGTGGAGTCGGCGACGACGATCGATGCCGCGATTCAAGAGGCAAAGACCACTGCTTAGCGCTGTCGGTGCCGCTTACCTCCGAACCCTCACGAACTGGAAAAACCCCACAACAGAAAACGCCCCGCCGGGGAGGCGAGGCGAGTTCTGGGGTTACTACAGGGAGGAGAGATATGTATCTCTATATATGTGGATCCGTGGGAGGTAGGTGGGCCCTTTGATGTGTCGCGGGCGAATCATCGTGGGAAGCGACGAGAGCCATATGTGCGACGCTGGACTCAGCCAAAAAGTCTTTTTGTATCTGCCCCTTCATCGGTCGTCCTCTGCGAATCCTTGAACAGCGTACGAACGTATGTGCGATTTGTGTGTGAGTGCGATCACAGACTCCGCCTCGCCTGCCGAGCGCCTCTCGCTGACTGGCTCTTACCCGGCTTTTGGGCATGGAATCAGCCCTAGGCAAAGCGTGGTTAAAAACCTGTGCTCCGGCGCGATTGGCTCCCGCGTTGCTGGGCCGGCGCTACGCGTTGCGGCGATGAAGAAGGCCCGGATAGACGCGGTTTTGGCCGAGCGGGGGCTCTTTCCCTCGCGCACGGCGGCCGCCGGAGCGGTGCGGGCCGGCGAGGTGCGGGTCGGCCGCGACGGCCCGGTCGCGCTGCGGCCGAGCCAGCTGGTCGAGCCCGAGGCGGCGCTGATCGTCGACGAGGGCCCGCGCTACGTCTCGCGCGGCGGGATCAAGCTCGAAAACGCCCTGGAGACGCTGGGCATCGACGTCGCCGGGCGCGACTGCCTCGACGTCGGCGCCTCCACCGGCGGCTTCACCGACTGCCTGCTGCAGCGCGGCGCGGCGCGGGTTGCGGCGGTCGACGTCGCCTACGGGCAGATCGACCTGCGCCTGCGCGAGGATCCGCGGGTGACCGTGATCGAGCGCCTCAACGCCCGCGAGCTGCGAGCCCGCCGACCTGCCCTTCGCGCCCGAGCTGGCGACGATCGACGTCTCCTTCATCTCCCTGGCCAAGATCCTGCCCGCGGTCGTCGGCTGCCTGGCGCCCGGCAGGCGAGGTCGCTGGCGATGGTCAAGCCGCAGTTCGAGCTCGGCCGCGAGCGGGTCGGCCGGGGCGTGGTCCGTGACGCCGGCGACCGGCGCGAGGCGATCCTCGCCGTCGCCCAGGCCGCCGATGAGCTCGGACTCGCCGTGCGCGGCTTCGCCTCCTCCGGGCTGCCCGGCCCGAAGGGCAACCGCGAGACCTTCGTCTGGTGTGGTGGAGACGGTGACGGGCTATCGCGACCTCGAGGCCGCGATCGCCGCGGCGGTGGAGGAGGACACGTGAAGACCGCGGCGCTGATCACCCACTCGCACCCGCCGGCCGCCGACCGAAGCGGTCGCGATGGCCGTCAGCGGTCGCCGCGAGGCCGGCTGGCGCCTGGTCGCCACGGCGGACGAGCTCGAGAAGCACGGCGCACGCGGCCGACGGGGATCGAGCAGGTCGATTCGCTGCCCGCCGATCCCGACCTCTGCCTCGTGCTCGGCGGCGACGGCTCGATCCTCACGCGCTGCGCCGCTTCGCCGGCACCGGCGTGCCGGTCTTCGGCGTCAACTTCGGCACCGTCGGCTTCCTCGCCGCGGTCGAGCGCGACGATGCCGAGCGAGGGCATCCGCCGGGCCCTCGCCGGCGAGATCGAGACGATCGACCTGCCGGCGCTGGAGATCGACGATCGACGGCGAGCAGCGCGTCGCCCTCAACGACGTCAGCTTCAGCCGCCGTCCCGCACGACCGGGTCGCCGAGCTGAGCTACCGGATCGCCGGCGAGGAGGTGGGCCACGTCCGCTGCGACGGGCTCGTCGCCGCCACCCCGGTCGGCTCGACCGGCTACAACCTCGCCAACCAGGGCCCGATCCTCGCCTGGGGCGTGAAGGGCTACGTGGTCAGCTACATCGCGCCGCACTCGCTGACCGCCCGCGCCCTGGTCGTCGCCCCCGGCGACGTCCTCACACGTCGGCAACGCCGCCGGCCGCGAGCCGGTCGACGTCGCGGTCGACGGCGCCCAGCTCGCCGACGCTCGCCCCGGGCGCCGCGCTCGAGGTCCGCTTCGCCGACGCCGTCGGCCGCCTCGCCCAGCTGCCCGGCACGAGCTTCTACCAGCGCATTCGCGAGAAGTTCGGCCACCTCGCCGTCTGAGCCGACGGCAGCTCGGTTCTTTAGGGTTGCCGCCGATGGAGCGCAAGTGGTGGACCCTCGTCCTCGTCTCGATCGCGACGTTCATGCTGCTGCTCGACGTCACGATCGTCAACGTCGCCCTGCCCGACATCCAGCGTGAACTGCACGCCAGCCTCTCCAGCCTGCAGTGGGTCGTCGACGCCTACTCGCTGATGCTCGCCGCCTTCCTGCTCACCGCCGGCTCGCTCGGCGACCGGCTCGGGCGCCGCCGCGTCTTCACGATCGGCTTCGGGATCTTCACCTTCGCCTCGTTCCTCTGCGGGATCGCCAACGACCCGACCCTGCTCAACCTCGCCCGCGGGCTGCAGGGCATCGGCGGGGCGGGGATGTTCGCCACCTCGCTGGCGCTGATCGGCCAGGAGTTCCACGGCAAAGACCGGGCGACGGCGTTCGGCGTCTGGGGGGCGACGGTCGGCGGCGCCGTCGCGGTCGGGCCGCTGGTCGGCGGCGTCGTCACCGAGAGCTTCGGCTGGGAGTGGATCTTCTTCGTCAACGTCCCGATCGGGATCGCGGCGATGGTCCTGACCGAGCGCAAGATCGTCAACGTCTTCGCCAAAGACCCGGAACCGATCGACGTGCCCGGCCTGGTCACCTTCTCGCTCGCCCTCTTCCTGCTGATCTTCGGCCTGATCCGGGGCAATCCCGAGGGCTGGGGCAGCGGCCTGATCCTCGCCTGCCTGATCGGCGCCGGCGTGCTGCTGGCGGCCTTCGTCGCGATCGAGCTGCGCAGCGACCACCCGATGCTCGACCTCACCCTGTTCCGCAAGCCCGCCTTCAACGGCGTCTCCGCGGTCGCCTTCGGGCTCTCGGCGGGGATGTTCGCGATGTTCCTCTACCTGACCATCTACATGCAGGGCGTGCTCGACTACTCGCCGCTGGAGGCCGGCCTGCGCTTCCTGCCGCTGACCGTGCTCGGCTTCATCGTCGCGCCGATCTCCGGCGCGCTCTCGAACAAGATCCCGATCCGGGTCCTGCTCGGCACCGGGCTCGCCGTGGTCGGGGTCGGCCTGCTGCTGATGCACGGCGTCTCGCCCGACTCGGAGCTGGACGACGCTGCTGGTCGGCTTCCTCGTCGCCGGCATCGGCATCGGCATCACCAACCCCGGCATCGGCCAGGCGGCGATCGCCGTCGTCCCGGTCGAGAAATCCGGGATGGGCTCGGGGATCAACACCACCTTCCGCCAGGTCGGGATCGCGACCGGCGTCGCCGGCCTCGGCGCCGTCTTCCAGTCGCGCGTCGACTCGAAGCTGTCCGAACTGCTGCCGCACGCGCCGCAGCGGGCTCGGCGAAATCGTCGCCTCGGGCGGCTCGCGCGCCGTCGCCGCGCTGCCTCTGCCGCCGGCGATCCACGTCGAAGTGGTCCACGCCGCCGACGTCGCCTTCGTCAGCGGCTTCAACGAGATCATCCTGATCGCCGCGATCCTCTCCTTCGTCGGCGCGGCCCTCGGCTTCGCCCTCGTCCGCTCCAGCGACTTCGTCCAGCACGCGGCACCCGACGCAGCCGAAGACCGGACGCAGCACGGCCGAAGCGGTCGCTCGCCTGCAGGCCAGCTTCGGACCCGCCGCGCCGAGTGGTACACAGGAGCCGTGCTGCGTGAGCTGCGGATCGAGAACCTGCTGCTGATCGAGCGGGCCGAACTGCGCCTCGGCGAGGGCCTGAACGCGATCACCGGCGAGACCGGCGCGGGCAAGACCGTGCTGGCCCACTCGCTCGACCTGCTGATGGGCGGCAAGGCGCGGCCGCAGATCGTCCGGCCGGGGGCCGAGGAGGCCTGGGTCGAGGGGGTCTTCGACCTGCCCGCAGGGCTTGCTCGACGAGCCCGAGATGGCGGAGCTCGCCGAGCGGCTGCCGGAGGGCGCCGAGGAGGTCGTGCTCGGCCGGCGCGTCTCGGCGATCGGGCCGGACCAGCGGCCTTCGTCGCCGGTCGCGCCGCCTCGGCCGCCGACCTGAAGCTGCTCGGCGGGCGGCTGCTCGCCTTCTACGGCCAGCACGAGCACCGCAAGCTGACGATCTCCTCGGCGCAGATGGACGTGCTCGACGGCTTCGCCGGCGCCGAGCACCTGGAGCTGCGCGAGCGCTACCGCGAGGCGCACCGCGAGTGCCTGCGGCTCGCCGCCGAGCTGGCCGAGCTGCGCGAGCGCGACGGCTCGCGCGAGCGCGACCTCGACCTCTACCGCTACGAGCTCTCCGAGATCGAGGAGGTCGCGCCCGACCCGGCCGAGGAGGCCGAGCTGGCGGCCGAGCGCGAGCGCCTGCGCCACGCCGAGGGGCTGCGCGAGGCGGCGGCCGGCGCCCACGCCGAGCGTCGCCGGCGACGACGAGGACGGCGGCGGCGCGGCCGGCGGCGCTGGCCCGGGCCGAGGCGCTGCTGCAGGCGCGTCGGCCGGCGTCGACGCCGAGCTCGACGCGCTCGCCGAGCGGCTCGCGGCGCTCGCGGTCGAGCTCGGCGACGTCGCCGCCGAGCTGCGCGACTACGCCGAGGGGATCGAGGCCGACCCGGGCGCCTGCTCGCGGTCGAGGAACGGCTCGAAGCGCTCGACCGGCTGCGAGCGCAAGCACGGCGGCAGCGTCGAGTCGGTGCTCGCCCACGCCGAGCGCTGCCGCGAGGAGATCGAGCGGCTCGAGGGCGCCGAGGAGCGCGGCGCGGAGGCCGAGGCGGCGCTGGCCGAGGCCGAGGCGCGCCGCGCCGAGCTCGGCGGCGAAGCTCGAGCGCCGGCCGCGCCGAAGGCCGCCGCGCCGCTGCGAGAAGCGGGTCGCCGCGGAGCTCGAGCGGCTGGCGATGGCCGGGGCCGACGCTCGAGGTCGTGCTCGAGCCGCACCGCCGACGGCTTCGGCGCCGAGCGGCGCGCGAGACGGTCGAGCTGCGGGTCGCGCCGAACCCGGGGATCGAGGCGGCGCCGCTGCGCGACGCGGCCTCCGGCGGCGAGCTCTCGCGGGTGATGCTGGCGCTGAGCGGCCTCGGCGCGGGCGCCGGGGCCGGCGACCCTGGTCTTCGACGAGATCGACGCCGGCGTCGGCGGCAACACCGCCCGCGTCGTCGGCGAGCGGCTGCGCGCGCTCGGCGAGGGCCGCCAGGTGATCTGCATCACCCACCTGCCGCAGGTCGCCTCGCTGGCCGACGCCCACTTCCGGCTCGAGAAGGACGTCGACGGCGAGCCGGCGACGGCGACGCGTCGAGCGGCTCGACGGCGAGGGCGTGGTCGAGGAGATCCGCCGCATGCTCGGCGGCGAGGCTGCGACGAGGCGGCGACGCGCCACGCCCGCGAGCTGCCTCGCCGCCGCCTGAGCGCTCCGTGACCGCGCCCTGTACCGCTTGCCAGGGCGGATAACCTGGGCCGGTGGCAACCGCCAGTCGCCGTCGCTTTCCTGCGCTGCTCTCGCGGCGCAACGGTGGCGCGCCCGGATGAGCCGCGGTCGAGGGCGTCGCCCGGCTCGGGCGCCGCACCAAGCACCTGGTCAAGCGGCTCGTCCCCGGCGACGTCGCCGTCATCGACCACGTCAACATCGACCGGATCGCGGCCGAGGAGCTGATCGCGACCGGCGTCGCGCGCGGTGATCAACGCCTCGCCCTCCTCCAACGGGCGCTACCCGAACGCCGGCCCGCTGCTGCTCGCCCGGGCCGGGATCCTGCCTGTCGACGTCGAGGACGGCGACCCCTTCGAGCTGCTCGGCGACGGCGACCGGCTGCGGATCGAGGGCGGCACCGTGACCGTGCGGCGGCGAGCGCGGTGCTGCGCGGGCCGCGTGCTCGGCGCGCGTCGAGCTCGAGCGCCAGCTCGACGAGCAGCGCGAGCGGGTCGACGAGGCGCTGGCCGAGTTCGCCGAGAACACCGTCGCCCACGTGCGCGGGGAGACCGACCTGCTCACCGGCAGCGTCCAGTTCCCGCCGACCCGGGCCACCTTCCGCGACCGCCACGTCCTGATCGTCGTCCGCGGCGACCGCCACCGCCGCGACCTCAAGGCGCTGCGCGCCTACATCCGCGACGTGCGGCCGCTGGTCGTCGCCGTCGACGGCGGCGCCGACGGCGCGCTGGAGGCAGGGGCTGAAGCCCGACGTGATCCTCGGCGACATGGACTCGGCCAGCGACGAGGCGCTGCGCTGCGGCGCCGAGCTGATCGTCCACGCCTACCCCGACGGCCGCGCGCCGGGCCGCGAGCGGCTGCTCGAGCGCTCGGCCTCGAGCACTCGCTCGTCCCGGCCGCCGGCACCAGCGAGGACGTGGCGATGCTGATGGCCTACGAGAAGGGGGCCGACCTGATCGTCAGCGTCGGCGCCCACTTCAACCTGATCGAGTTCCTCGACCGCAAGCGCGGCGGCATGTCCTCGACCTTCCTCACCCGGCTGCGGATCGGCGAGAAGCTGGTCGACGCCAAGGGGGTGAGCCGGCTCTACAACGCCGGCCTCGACCTTCGGCCCGCTGGTCCTCTTCCTCGCCGCCTTCATCGTCCTGCTGGTGATCGTGATCGCCACCTCGCCGGCGCTCAGCGACCTCGTCCGAGCTGGTCTGGCTGAAGATCAGGATCTGGCTCGGCGTCTAGCGGTGGCCGGAGGACCATCTAGCCTTCGCCTCGCTGATGGGCTACAGCGCGCGCTACCACGCGATCTCCCTGATCGCCGTCTTCCTCGCCCTGGCGATCGGGATCCTGATCGGCGCCGAGTTCGGCGGCGACGCGCTGACCAGCACCCGCAAGAACCTCGAGCACAGCCTCATCGGCAACCTCCAGGACGCCCGCGAACGCGCCGACGAGCTGAGCGGCGAACTGGGGCGCTCCGAACGAATTCGCCGAGCGCGTCTACCCGGTCGCTGGTCCGCGAACAGCTGCGAGGGCAAGCGGATCGGCGCTGGTCGCGCTCGGCGACCTGCCGGGCGACATCACCGACGCGATCGAGGAAGCGCTCGGCCCGACCGGGGCGCACCTGGTCGGGGTCGGGGTCGTGCGCGAGCCGGTCGACCTCAGCGGCCTCGCCGGCGACCTCTCGAAGACCCGCTTCGCCGACATCGCCCGCAACCCCGAAACGCTGACCGCCTTCGGCACCGGCGTCGGCCGCCAGCTGGTCCGCGGCGGCACCCTGCTCGAAAGCGTGCGCGGCCACCTCTTCTCCCGCGCCAGCGGCAACTTCGGCGGCCTCGACGGGGTGATCGTCGTCCGCAGACCAGCCGGAAGAGATGGGCGCCGGTGCAGCGCGCCACCGCCGGCGACGCTCGAATCGGCGCTGATGAGCGGCGATCGTCGCGACGAGGACGCCGGCGGTCGGCGTCGAGACCACGACCGCCGAACCGTCATCGATCTCCTTCTTCCAGGGCAACGACCTCTCCAGCGTCGACGACGTCGACCTGACCGCGGGCAGGCTGGCGCACGGTCTTCGCCCTGCTCGGCGCCGAGGGCAGCTTCGGGGTCAAGGGCACCGCCGACCGCCTGCTGCCCGACCTGCTTCCCTCGGCCGAATCGCAATCGCCCTGACGTGACCTGGATCGGCTTCCCGGTCGCGATCGCGGTCGCCCTGCTGGTCGTGCCGGCCGGGGTGCGCGGGCTGCTCGACGCCGGCCTGGTGCGGACGAACTACCGCGGCGCCAGCGCTCGCCTTCCCGCTCGGCGCGGTGCTGGCGACGGCGGCGCTGGTCGCGCTGGCGCCGCTCGCCTTCCTCAACGACCGCGCCGACCTCGACCTGCTCGACCCCGAACTGCGGCGCTGGATGCCCTACCTGCTGGGCATCGCCTTCCTCGGCTTCCTCGACGACGCGCTCGGGCGCGGCGAGGACGGCGGGCGCGCCGCGCGGCTGGCGCGGGCACGCCCGGGCGCTGCGCGAAGGCAGCCTCTCGACCGGGGCGATCAAGGCGATCGGGGCGCTGGCGCTCGCCGCCTACGTCGTCTCCGGCCGCGGGCTCGAATCCTGGCGCTACCTCGCCGACGTGGTGCTGCTGATCCTCGCCACCAACCTCTTCAACCTGCTCGACCTGCGGCCGGGGCGGGCGGAGAAGGGGCTGGCGCTGCTCGGCGCCGGGCTCTGCCTCGGCGCCTGGACCCTGGCGCCGCTCGAGCTGCTCGGGATCTTCGCCGGGCCGGTCCTGGTCGGCGCCTGGTTCACCCTGCGCGAGCGGGCGATGCTGGGCGACACCGGCTCCAACCTGATCGGCGCGATCGCCGGGGTCTGGCTGCTGACCACTCTGGGCGGCGACGCGCGCCTGATCGCCCTCGCCGTGGTCGCCGGACTGACGATTTACGGAGAGTTGCGTTCGATCTCGGCGACGATCGAGTCGGTTCCGCCACTGCGCTGGCTAGACTCGCTCGGCAGAGCATGAGCAGAGCCGACACAAGGCGACACCCGCTTCATCTTCGTCACCGGCGGCGTGGTCTCGGCTCTCGGAAAGGGGATCGCCGCGGCCTCGATCGGCCGCCTGCTCGTCTCCCGCGGCTTCCGGGTCCAGCTGCAGAAGTTCGATCCCTACATCAACGTCGACCCGGGGACGATGAGCCCGTTCCAGCACGGCGAGGTCTTCGTCACCGAGGACGGCGCCGAGACCGACCTCGACCTCGGCCACTACGAGCGCTTCACCGACGAGAACACCTCGCGCGCCTCGAACGTCACCGCCGGCGCGCGTCTACAACTCGGTGATCAAGCGCGAGCGCCGCGGCGACTACCTCGGCGCCACCGTGCAGGTGATCCCGCACATCACCGACGAGATCAAGAACAAAATCCTGATCGTCGCCGAGTCGCAGTCGGTCGACTTCGTGATCACCGAGATCGGCGGCACGGTCGGCGACATCGAGTCGCTGCCCTTCCTCGAGTCGATCCGCCAGCTCTACACGGACCTCGGGCCGAAGCGCTGCATGTTCGTCCACCTGACCCTGGTGCCCTACATCGGCCACGCCGGGCGAGCTGAAGACGAAGCCGACCCAGCACTCGGTCAACGAGCTGCGCCGGATCGGGATCCAGCCGCACGCGCTGGTCTGCCGCTCCGAAGGGCGCCTCGACCGCGAGATCCGCGAGCAAGATCGCTCTCTTCGCCAGCCTTCCCGTCGACGCGGTGATCTCCGCCCACGACGTCGACAACATCTACAAGGTGCCGCTCGTCTTCCGCGCCGAGGGCGTCGACGACCTCGTCCTCGACCACTTCGGGATCGAGGCGCCCGCCGCCGGACCTGACCGAGTGGGAGGCGATGGTGCGACGCGCCGACGCCGCCGAGGGCAAGGTGAGGATCGCCCTGGTCGGCAAGTACGTGCAGCTCGACGACGCCTACAAGTCGGTGATCGAGGCGCTCGAGCACGGCGGCATCCACCACGGCGTCGAGGTCGAGGTCGAGCTGGTCGACTCCGAGAACTTCGAGCCCGGAGCGGCTCGAGGACGTCGACGGCATCCTGATCCCCGGCGGCTTCGGCGAGCGCGGCATCGAGGGCAAGGTCGCGGCGGCGCGGATCGCCCGCGAGCGCTCGATCCCCTATCTGGGGATCTGCCTCGGGATGCAGATCGCCGTGGTCGAGTTCGCCCGCACGGTGGCCGGCATGGACGGCGCCAACTCGGCCGAGTTCGATCCCGAGACGCCCGTACCCGGTCGTCGACCTGCTGCCCGAGCAGAAGGAGGTCTCCGACATGGGCGGCACGATGCGGCTCGGCGCCGACCCGGTGAAGCTGCACGAGGGCACGCGGGCGCGCGAGATCTTCGGCGAGGCGGTCATCTACAAGCGCCACCGCCACCGTTACGAGGTCAACAACCAGCTGCGGCGCCGGCTCGAGGACGAGGGCCTGGTCTGCGGCGGCACCTCGCCGGACGAGCGCCTGGTCGAGATGGTCGAGCTGCCCGACCACCCGTTCTTCGTCGCCTCGCAGTTCCACCCCGAGTTCAACTCGCGGCCCAACCGGCCCGAGCCGCTCTTCCGCGAGTTCGTCGGCGCCGCGGCGCATCACGCGGGCGAGCAGCCCGGCCGGCGGCGCAGAGTTGTCCAACGGCCGAAGCGCGAGGGCAGTGACAGCCAGCGTCCGCCAGTCGCACTGACGCGGCCGTAGCTCCCAGTTAGCCTGTCGGACCGTGGAGCGACTGCACGAGACCTTCGTCCGGCTCTGCGAGATCCGCAGCCCGACCGGCGAGGAGCGTGAGGTCGCCGACACGATCGCCGCCGAGCTGCGCGCGCTCGGGCTCGAGGTCAGCGAGGACGACGCCGCCGGGCCGGCCGCAGGCCGGGGCGGGCAACCTGCTGGCGCGGCTGCCGGGCCGCAGCGATGAGTGGGTGATGTTCTGCGCCCACATCGACACGGTCCCGCACAGGGGCCAGGTCGAGGTGGTCGAAGACGACGGCGTCTTCCGCAGCGCCGGCGAGACGATCCTCGGCGCCGACAACAAGGCGGCGGTCGCGGTCTTCATGGAGCTGGTCGCGCGCCACGCGGGGCGCGAGGAGCCGCCGCCGGTCGGGCATCGAGCTGCTGCTGACCGTCGCCGAGGAGCAGGGACTGCGCGGCGCCAAGGCCTTCGACGCGAGCCTGCTGCGCTCCAAGAGCGGCTTCGTCCTCGACCACGCCGGCGCGGTCGGCGAGGTGATCGTCACCACGCCGACCCAGCAGAAGATCCGCGCCGACTTCGCCGGGGTCGAGGCCCACGCCGGGATCCGGCCCGAGGACGGCAGCAGCGCGATCGCCGCCGCCGCGGCGGCGATCGCGCGCATGGAGCTGGGCCGGCTCGACGAGGAGACGACGGCCAACGTCGGCCTGATCGAGGGCGGCACCTCGGGCAACGTCGTCCCCGGCCACTGCGGGATCGTCGCCGAGGCGCGCAGCCTCGACTCCGAGCGCGCGGCCGAGGTCGCCGGCGCAGATCACCGAGGCCTGCGCCTGGGGCGCCAGCGAGCACGGCTGCGATGTCGACGTCCGGGTCGAAGAGCTCTTCCGCGGCTACGAGCTGCCCGAGCGTCCTCGCCGGCGCTGGCGCTCGCCGAGGCGGGGCTGCGCGGCGCCGGGCTTCGAGCCCGAGCGCGGGTCGCGATCGGCGGCGGCAGCGACGCCAACGCGCTGCGCCTCGACGGTTTCGACTGCGTCCTGCTCTGCCAACGGCACCGACGCGAAGTCCACACCGCCGGACGAGAGCGGTCCGCGCCCGCAATCTCGACAAGATGCTCGAGGTCTGCGAGGGGATCGTCGCCGCGGCCGCCGGGCAGCCCGCGGCGGGCGAGTGAGCGGCCGCCTGCGGCTGCGCCGCGGCGTCGTCGTCGCCGAGGAGCCGCTGACGGTCGAGGTCGACGGCGAGCGCCGCCCCGCCTGGGCCGACGACGGCGCTGCTCGGCGAGATGCGCGAGGGCGACGAGGTCGTCGTCAACGTCGCCGCGCTCGACCTCGGGCTCGGCTCCGGCGGCTTCGACGTCGTCCACGTCAACCTGACCCGCGGGCTCGAGGGCGGCGGCGCGGCCGGCGGACGAGCACGTGATCAAGCTCAACTACACCTCGCTCCAGCACCCCGTCGACCCGGTCGAGCTGCCGGTGCGCCTTATCGCCGGATATCGCAGCGACATAGGCGCACCGGAGCGAACGGAGGCGCCGATGCCGGTCCTGGTTCTGCCGCTGCATGGGCACCTGGCGCCGGCGGCCTGGGCGGCGGCCCAGGCGTGGCCCGGACGCCGAGGTCGGCTACGTGCAGACCGGGGGAGGGGCGCTGCCCGGCTCGCTCAGTCGCGACGTCGCCGAGCTGCGCGAGCGCGGGCTGCTCTGCGGCCACATCACCGCCGCGCCCGCCTACGGCGGCGAGCACGAGGCGCTCTCGCGTCGCCGGCGCGCTCGACGCCGCCGCCAGCCGGCTCGGCTGGGACGCGGTCCTCGCCGGGCCCGGGCCCGGGGATCATCGGCTCCGACACGCGCGCTCGGCCACGGCGGCATCGCCGCGCTCGACACCGCCCACGCCGCGCTCGCCCTCGGCCTGCCGACCCTGATCTCGCCGCGGCTCTCCTCGCGCCGACCCGCGCGAGCGCCACCGCGGCGTCAGCCACCACACCCTGACGGTGCTGCGAACTGCTGCTCGGCCGCGGTCGAGGTCGCCGGTGCCGGCCGGCGAGCCGGTCCCGATCGCGATCCTGGCCGACGGCCGCGGCTGGCGCCACCGCTGCGCGAGGCGCCGGTCGACCTCGCCGGCTACGCGGCCTCCGGCCTCCCCGCGCGGACGATGGGCCGCGGGCTCGAGCGAGGACCCGCTCTTCTTCGCCGCCGCCGCTCGCCGCGGGCGCCGCCTTGCGCCGCAAGGGATGAGCGCCGGCCGCGAGAACCACGCCGGCATGGCAATCGCGGTCAAGCCGCCGCAGGCGCCCGCTGCCCGGCGGCCCGGAGGCGGCGCGCGCTTCGAGGGGCTCGTCCTCGACTTCCTCTCCTACCTGGAGCTGGAGCGCGGGCTCTCGCGCAACACGCTCGAACGCCTACCGCACCGACCTCCTCCAGTACGGCGAGTTCCTCGCCGCCCATCGACGTCGACGCGCTGACCGTCCGGCCCGGCCGACGATCGCCGAGTTCCTCGCCGAGCTGGCGACCGGCGAAGGCCGGCCCGCCTGCTCGGCGGCGACGATCCACCGCAAGGCCGCCTGCCTGCGCTCCTTCTACAAGCACCTGCGCCGCGACGAGCTGATCGGCGACGACCCGACCGCGGCGCTGAGCGCGCCGCGCCGGGCGAAGAAGCTGCCGCAGGTCCTCAACTACGCCGAGGTGCAGAAGCTGCTGGCGGCGCCGCGCGGCGACGAGCCGACCGCGCTGCGCGACCGGGCGCTGCTCGAGGTGATGTACGCCTGCGGGCTGCGCGCCTCGGAGACGATCGGGCTCGAGCTCGCCGACATCGACCTGCGCGAGGGCTTCCTGCGCGCCCGCGGCAAGGGCTCGAAGGAACGGCTGGTGCCGCTCGGCCGCAAGGCGATCGCGGCGATCAGCGTCTACCTGCGCGGCGGCCGGCCGAAGCTGGTCGGCGAGCGCCACGAGGCGAAGCTCTTCGTCAACTTCCGCGGCGGGCCGCTGAGCCGCCAGGGCCTCTACAAGATCGTCCAGCGCCACGCCCGCGCCGCCGGTCTCGGCGGCCAGATGAGCCCGCACACCCTGCGCCACAGCTTCGCCACCCACCTGCTGGCCGGCGGCTGCGACCTGCGCGCCGTCCAGGAGATGCTCGGCCACGCCGACATCTCGACCACCCAGATGTACACCCACCTCTCCGGCGAGCAGCTCAAGGAGGTCTACTTCAACGCCCACCCCCGCGCCACGCCGACTGACGGCCGACGCGCTTTCCGGCATGCGCGACAACGGTCACATCGAGTAGAACCGGGCGATGCCCGAGCTGCCCGAGGTCGAGACCGTCTGCCGCCAGCTCGAGCCGGAGCTGGAAGGGCGGCGGATCGAGCGGCTCGAGGTGCTCGACGCGCGCTGGTCGCGGCCGGTGCCGCCGGCGACGCTGGAGAAGGCGGTCGTCGGGGCGGACGATCGAGGGGCTGGGGACGGCGCGGCAAGTACCTGCTGCTCGGCGCTCGACGGCGGCGCAGACCCTGGTCATGCACCTGCGGATGACCGGCAACCTGGTCCTGGTCGAGGGCGACGAGCAAGCTCGACCCCTCCGAGGGATGGCGGCTCTACGAGGGCGAGCGCTCGACCTCCGAGCGCCACCTGCGCGCCCGCTTCGTGCTCGACGACGGGCGCGAGCTCTGGTTCACCGACCCGCGCCGCTTCGGCGAGGCCTTCCTGATCGACGACGCCGGCCTCGCCGGCGCGCTTCGACGAAGCTCGGGGTCGAGCCGCTCTCGCGCCGAGTTCACGCCGGAGGTGCTGGGCGGCGATGGCGGCCGGGCCGCACGGCGCCGCTCAAGTCCTTCCTGCTCGACCAGTCGCGGCGTCGCCGGGGTCGGCAACATCTACGCCGACGAGGCGCTCTTCCGCGCCCGCCTGCACCCGCTCTCGCCGGCCGGCTCGATGAAGCCCGAGCACCTGCGAGGCGCTGCGCGACGCGGTCGTCGCGGCGCTGGAGGCCGGGATCGACGCGCGGCGGCGCCTCGATCGACGACTACCGCGACGGGCGCGGCGAGAAGGGGACGATGCAGAACGAGTTCCTCGTCCACACCCGCGAGGGCGAGCCCTGCCCGCGCTGCGGCGGCACGATCGTCCGGATCGTCGTCTCCGGCCGCTCGACCTACTTCTGCCCGAGCTGCCAGGTGCGCCTGCGCAAACGCCCGCGCCGCGCCGGCCCGCCGCGCGTGCCTAGGCGGCTCGTCGTCCGGCAGCCGTCCGGTCCGTCGGTCACCGTGGATCGTGGCCGGAAAGACGGTGAAGACGGAGGCGGTGGTCCTGCGCAGCATCCGCTACGGCGAGGCCGACCGCATCCTCCACCTCTACTCGAAGACGCGGGGCCGGGTCGGCGCGATCGCCAAGGGGGCGCGCAAACCGAAGCTCGCGCTTCGGCGGCCGCCTCGAGCCCTTCTTCCGGCTCGACCTCGATCCTCCACGAAGGCCGCGGCGAGCTGCTCACCGTGACCAACGTCTCGACCGTCGACGGCTACCCGCGCCTGCGCGCCTCCGGCGCCGGCGCTCAACGCCGGCGCCCGCGCCTGCGACGCGGTCCTGCGCCTGCTCGACTCGGCCGAGCCCAACCCGCCCGCCTACAACCTGCTCTGCCGCTACCTGGCGCTGCTCGACGACCCCGGCGCAGGAGCGCGGCGGCGGCGCTCGAGACGGCGCTCTCCTTCCGGCTCAAGCTGGCGCTGGTCGCCGGCTTCGCCCCCGAGCTGGCCTCCTGCGCCCGCTGCGGCGAGGCCGAGCACCTGAGCGGCTTCTCCGGCGCCGCCGGCGGCGTCGTCTGCGCCAGCTGCGAGGCCGGCTCCTTCCCGCTCTCCGAGGACGCGCACCGCTTCATGGTCGAGGCGCATCGCGCAGCCGCTGGCCGAGGCGCCCGCGGCCGAGGAGCAGGCGCCTGCGCCAGGTCGAGCGGGCGGTGCGGCGAGACGCTCGAGCACCACGCGCACGTGCAGCTCCGCGCCGCCGCCTGAGGGAGCCGGGCAGGGACTCGTCGAGCAACAGCGGAGCTCCGGCGACTCCGTCCGCTCCTTATGATCGACCGATGCCCGTCACCGCAAGCTTCGAGGATCGAGTCCGCGCCTGGGAGGCCGAGTTCCTCTCCGAGACGGCGACGCGGTCCTACCCGGCGCGAGCGCCGCAGTCGAGGAGCCCGACAGCCCGCTGCGCACCCCGTTCCAGCGCGACCGCGACCGGATCGTCCACTCGCAAGGCCTTCCGCCGGCTCAAGCACAAGACCCAGGTCTTCGTCGCCCCCGAGGGCGACCACTACCGGACCCGGCTGACCCACACGCTCGAGGCCTGCGGGATCGCCCGCACCGTCGCCCGCGCGCTCGGCCTCAACGAGGACCTGACCGAGGCGATCGGGCTCGGCCACGACCTCGGCCACCCGCCCTTCGGCCACGCCGGCGAGGAGGCGCTCGACGCGGCGCTGCGCGAGCGCTGCGACAGCGGCTTCAAGCACAACGAGCACTCGCTGCGGGTGGTCGAGGTGCTGGAGCGCGACGGCGCGCGGCCTCAACCTGACCGAGCAGGTCCGCGACGGCATCCTCAACCACACCGGGCCGAGCAAGCCGGCGACGCTGGAGGGGCGGATCGTCAAGCTCGTCGACCGCGTCGCCTACATCAACCACGACATCGACGACGCCCTGCGCGCCGGGGTCCTGCGCCCCGAGGACCTGCCGGCGGCGGAGATCGAGCTGCTCGGCCCGACCGGCTCGGCCCGGATCGACACCCTGGTCCGCGACATCGTCGAGCGCTCCGGGCCGAGCCGGCGACATCGTCCAGAGCGAGGAGATCGGCGGCGCGATGCTGCGCCTGCGCAAGTTCATGTTCGACCGCGTCTACCTGGGCGCCGGCGGCGCGCAGCGAGCACGAGCGGGTCGCAGCGCACGATGCGCGGCCTCTTCGACCACTACATGGAGCACCCCGAGGAGGTGCCCGAGATGCGAGCCCGGGGCGAGCGACTGCCAGCGGGTCACCGACTACCTGGCCGGGATGACCGACCGCTACTGCATCGCCAAGTTCACCGAGCTGACGATCCCCGAGGAGGCGCGCTTCTAGTGGCGCTGATCTCGCCCGAGAGCCTCGAGCGGGTCAAGCAGGCGGCCGACATCGTCGAGGTGATCTCCGCCCACACCGACCTGCGCCGCCAGGGCGCGCGCTGGGTCGGCCTCTGCCCCTTCCACGAGGAGCGCACGCCCTCGTTCTCGGTCGACGCCGCAGGAAAAGCTCTACCACTGCTTCGGCTGCGGGGTCGGCGGCGACACGATCAAGTTCGTCGAGGAGAAGGAGGGGCTGGGCTTCGCCGAGGCGGTCGAGCTGCTCGCCGACCGCTACGGGGTCGAGCTCGAGCGCGAGCAGGAGGACCCGCGGGCCGAGGCGCGCGCGCCAGCAGCGCCGCCGCCTCGAGCGAGCTGCTCGACCGCACCGCGGCCTTCTACGCGGCCTACCTCTGGGACTCCGACGAGGCGGGCAAGGCGCGCGAGTACCTGGCCGAGCGCGGGCTCGGCGAGGAGGTGCTGCGCGCCTTCGGCGTCGGCTACGCGCCGAGCGCCTGGGACAAGGTCCTGCTGCGCGGCCAGCGGGCCGGCTTCAAGGTCGACGAGCTGCGCGGCGTCGGCCTGGTCCAGCGCGGGCGCGGCGGCGGCGAGTACGACCGCTTCCGCTCGCGGATCATGTTCCCGATCCGCGACCGCCGCGGCCGCACGCTCGGCTTCGGCGGCCGGGCGATGCGCTCCGACCAGGGCGCCAAGTACGTCAACACGGCCGAGACCGACTTCTTCCACAAGAGCCAGCATGCTCTACGGGATCGACCTGGCCAAGGCGGCGATCGCCAAGGCGGGGCGGGCGGTCGTGGTCGAGGGCTACACCGACGTGCTCGCCCTGCACCAGGCGGGGGTCGAGGAGGCGGTGGGGGTGATGGGCACGGCGATCACCGACGGAGCAGGTCGCCGCGCTCTCGGGGATGGTCGAGGAGGTGGTCCTGGCGCTCGACGCCGACTCCGCCGGGCAGGAGGCGATGCTGCGGGCGCAGCGGGTCGCCGCCGGGCGCAAGATGCGGCTGCGGGTCGCGGCGATGCCGGCCGGGGAGGACCCGGCCGAGATGATGGCCGCAGAGGGCGGCGCCGAGCGCTTTCGCGCCCTGCTCGACGGCGCGGTCGAGCTGACCGCCTTCCAGGTCGGCCTGGTCCTCGACCGCACCGACGTCTCCTCGCCGGCCGAGCGCGACCGGGCCCTCGGCGAGGTGGCGCCGATCCTGGCCGGCGATGGGGGAGAGCGCCAGCCGCGACGACCTGGTGCGGCGGGTGGCGGAGCGGCTCGACCTCGAGCCGGCGATGGTGATGGGGCGGGTGGTCGCGGCGCAGCCGCTCAGCGGTGGCTCCGGCCGAGCCCGAGGCGCCGCGGCGGCGCCGCGGCGCCAGCGCCCCGCGGCGGACGGCCGAGCTGACCTCGCGCGAGCGCCGCGAGCGCGCCCTGCTGGCGATGTGCATCGCCCTGCCCGACGAGGGCAAGGAGTACCTGAGCGGCTGACCGACGAGCACCTCTCGCCGGCTCGGCGCCCGCGCCGCCGCCTGGCTGCGCGAGAACCCCGAGGACCCCGCCTCCAACCTGCCCCGCGAGGACGCCGAGCTCGCCGGCCTGATCGCCGAACTGGTGATCGCTCGCCCACGACGAGCCCGCCTCGCCCGAGGCGATGGAGCTCAACTTCCTGCTGCTCGAGCAGCGCCGCCTCGAGGCCGAGATCGCCGCCGCCGGCGAAGCCGACGACTCACGAGCGCCGCGCCGCCCTCAGCCGCGAGCGCGCCGCCCTGGTCGAGCGCATCGCCCGCGCCGAGCGGGTCGGCGGCTAATCGGTACATTCCTCACCGGCGTTCCGGGGTAGCTCAATCGGTAGAGCACGCGACTGTTAATCGAGGGGTTGTGGGTTCGAGTCCCACCCCCGGAGCTTCAGGCGGGTGTGCGGGTGCGAGCCAGCTCCTCGACCAGCTCGGCGCCGCGCTCGGCGCCGTCGTGCTCGCGGCCCCAGGCGGCCAGCTCGCCGGCGCGCGGCGGCGAACGAGCGGTCCTCGAGCAGGCGCCGGGCGGCCCAGCGCAGCGGCGCCGGGCGGCAGAGGCGCCAGGGCAGCGAGAGGCCGCGCCCGGCCCAGGCGACCCGCATCGCGGTCTCGCTCATGTCGCCGATGATCGGGCAGATCAGGACCGGGGTGCCGGCGCCGAGCGCCCGGGCGACGGTGCCGTGGCCGCCGTGGGAGATCGACCAGCGAGGCGATCGGCATCAGCTGGCTGTAGCTGAGCCAGTCGACGAGGACAGCGTTGGCGGGGACCTCGATCGGGCGCTGGGGGACGACGCGGTTGGTCGTCGCGACGACCCGCACCGGCTCGTCGGCGAGCGCCGCCAGCGCGGTGCGGACCAGGTGGTTGTCGGAGTCGTGGGCGGTGCTGGGCGCGACGAGGACGAGCGGCTCCTCGCCGGGCGGCAGCTCGATCTCGGGGTGCGGGATCTCGAAGGTCATCGGCCCGGTGACCTCGACCCCGGCCGGCCAGCGGCGCGGGTACTCGAGCTGGGGGAAGGTCCCGACCAGCGCCAGCTCGGGGCTGATGCCGCCGTGGAAGCGCTCGACCGGCGCCAGGCCGAGGCGCTCGCGCTGGCGGTTGAGATCGCGCCGGCCGTGCTCGAGGCCGACGTTGAGCGCCCGCTGTCCCGGCGCGCCAGATGCCGCGCCCGAGCGGCGTGCGCGGCGGCTGCAGGCCGATCGCGAAGAAGGGCAGCCCGGGCTCGACCACCGGGTAGATGTGGGGGATCAGGGTCGCCAGCGGCACGCCGGCCTTCTCGGCGGCGAGCGCCGGCGCCAGGGTGAGGATGTCGCTGACGACGACGTGCGGGCGCATCTCCTCGAGCAGCGGCAGCAGCGCCCGGGCCGCCTCGGCCGCGTGGTCGCCGTCGGCGGAGTCGGGGTCGGGCGGCGGGAACATCCGGTATTCCTCGGCCGCGGTGAAGCCGAGCCCGGCGCCCTCGACCGCGCGCGCGCCGCTCCTCCCAGGTCTCGACCGTGACCTCGTGGCCGCGCCCGGCGCAGCGCCCGGCCCAGCGCGATCGCCGGGAAGACGTGCCCCGGGTCGCCGAAGGCGGCGAGCAGCAGCGTAGGAACCGCAACGAGACCGCGGCTAGGGCGTGTCGAGTCCCTCGCCGGGTCGGGTGAAGACGATCTCCGGCACGTGGCAGTTGCGCGAGGTGCTGCAGCAGGAAGCGGACCGCCTCGCCGATGTCCTCGGGGCGGATCATCTCCTCGCCCGGAACCTGGCCCTTGGCGAACTCGGTCATCGGCGTGTCGACGAAGGCCGGCGCCAGCGCCGTGCACTGGATCGCCGTCGCCGCCCGCCTCGCGGTGGGTCGACTGCGGTGAAGTTGATCACCGCGGCCTTGGTCGCGGCGTAGATCGAGAGCCAGGCCTGGCCGCCCTTGCCGGCGATCGAGGCGGTGTTGACGATCAGCGCCTTGCCGTGCTCGGCGCCGGCCTCGCGCAGCATCGGCAGGCCCTCGCGGGTGCCGATGATCAGCGCCCGCAGGTTGACGCCGAGCTGCATGTCGAGGTGCTTGGTCTGGATCTCGGCCATCGGCGCGCCGATCCCGACGCCGGCGTTGTTGACCAGCACGTCGAGCCGGCCGTAGGCCTCGCGGTGCTTGGCGAAGACGCCGACCAGCGTCGTCCTCGTCGGTCATGTTGGCGGCGACGCTCTGCACCTCGAGCCCGTCGGCGCGCAGGCCCTCGGCGGCGCTCTCGAGCTTCTCCGGACGGCGGGCGGAGACGGTCAGCGCGTAGCCCTCCTCGCCGAGCACCCGGGCGATCGCCAGGCCGATGCCGCTCGAGGCTCCGGTGATCAATGCCGCTCGCTTGCGCCAAGACTCTCTCCTTGCGCTCGCCGTCGGGTCGCGGGCACCCTATATCGCCCCCTCAATGCGCATGGCGCGCACGGCTGCGGCCGCGTGAATAACATGCCGCCGATGCTCCTCGCCGCCTCGCTGTCTCGCCTGCCTGCTCGCCGTCGCGGCGGTTGCTGCTGTCGGTTGCGGCTCGGCGGCTCCGACGGCAGCACTGGCTCCTCGGGCGCGGCGAAAGCCGCCCGGCGCCGCCGAAGAGCGACTTTCCCCAGCGCCAAGGGCAAGAGCCTCTCGCAGAAGTGCTCGAAGCTGCCGACGCGCCCTCGAACCTGGTCGTCTCCCCGGCCGCGATGGTCTTCTACAAGGGCGAGAACCGCTACCCGTTCGGCGTCTTCGCAACGCGACCGCACGCAGGTCACCGACGCCGAAGTCGCCCTCTACTTCGCCAAGGTGCCGGAAGCGCCAAGCAAGCGAGTGGCGAAATCGAAGCCGGCAGCCAAGGGCGCGGCAGCGCGAGGCCGAAGATCAAAGCCCTCGAAGAGCCGGCGGTCGGTCCCTTCCCGGCCAAGATCGAAAGCCTCGCAGACGGAGCCCGCCTTCCGCGCCCAGACCACGACCAGCGATCCCGAACGCCGCCACGGTCGTCTACTCGACCAAGGTCAACTTCCCCAGCAACGGCGAGTGGCGGATCGCGGCGCTGATCAAGAAGGACGGCGAAATCGACGGCGACCGCTGCTGCCGAGCGCCGATCGTCGGCGACTTCACACCGAGATCCCGCGGGTCGGGCAGAAGGCGCCGCTGATCCACACGCCGACGCGCCGCCGACGTCGGCGGCGACCTCTCGAAGATCACGACCCGCATCCCGCCGGACACGCAGAACGAGGTCGACTACGCCGATGTGCTCGGCAAGGAACCGATCGTCCTCTTGTTTGCGACCCCCCAGTTCTGCCAGAGTCGGGTCTGCGGGCCCGTCGTCGACGTGGCCGAGCAGGTCAAACAGCGATACGGAGACAAGGCGGCGTTCATCCACATGGAGATCTACAACGACAACGACCCGAGCAAGGGCGTGCGCCCGCAGGTGCGGGCCTTCCACCTGCCCAGCGAGCCGTGGCTGTTCGCGATCGGCCGAGATGGGAGGATCAAGGACGTGATCGAGGGCGCCTTCGGCGTCGAAGAACTGACCCGCGTGGTGAAGGGACTGAGCCGCAGAATGAGTGAGAAAGACGAGAACGCCGACGCCCCGATGCGAGCTGCTGGCCTCCTTCGCCGAGGAGGCGCGCCGCCGCTGCGACGTGATCGCGGCCGGCCTGGCGACCGAGACGACCGACTTCGAGACGATGCGGACCGAAGCCCACGCCCTGCGCGGCACCGCCGGCGTGGTCGGCCTGCGCCGCCTCGCCGAGCTCGCCGGCCTGATGGAATCCGACCTCGCCGAAGCGAAGAAGACCGGCGTCGATCCGCGGCGGCCGCACCCACCAGATCGCCGACGCCGCCAAGGCCCTCGCCGAGGGCGCCGCCGCCGCCGCCGAGGGCGAGGAAGAGCCGCCCGACGTCGGCCGCTCCCTGGCCCAGCTCTTCAGCGCCTAGCGCTACCCTCCCCAGCCAACGGGGCGGTAGCTCAGTTGGTTAGAGCAGCGGACTCATAATCCGTCGGTCGAAGGTTCGAGTCCTTCCCGCCCCACTTACTCGGGCATAGCCAGCACAGCTTCTTTGCGAGCTGCGCGGCCCGCTATGCAGAGTCAGGCAATGAACTTTCGCGACGCCTAGGGTGAACCCGCTCCCATGCTGCGCGCAGCAGCAAGCCGACGGAAAGGAACGCCGCCTGCAGCGCGGTCCCGACAAGCGCGAGAAAGACGTACAGGACGGGCTGATCGGAGAAGTCGAAGGAGCCGAAGGCATCTCCGTGCCAAGGTTCCACATAGTCGGTCATAGTGTGGAGGTAGACCATGACGGCGGTAGGGGCAATTGCCGGGAGGAGAGCCCACCAACGATAGATCAGGAAGACACCGAGGACGGCGAGCCCGTAGGTCACCAAATTGCTGTGGTTCCAGATGCCCTGAAGGGCACCGGGTGGGCTTATTTCGAATGCGTGTCCGTAGGCTTCAGCGCCGAGCATGAGCGCGGTTGCCAACATGATGGCTACGCGGAAGCGGTTAGACATCAGGTTCGTATACACCTCCACCGAGATCGGTTTCAGTTGGCCTCTCGCAATGCGCTGGAGGCCCTTCCGCCCCATTGAGCGCTGCAAATCGGTATGACATCCGTTTGATTCTGCGCACCACGTGTGCATCGAGGCTTCTTAGCGTCATCGCCGATGCCCTGGATGGTGCCGACCGCGTTTCTGCCTCAGGCAGAAGACCCGATTCCCGACACCATTGGCGTCGGTGTTATGTTCGGCCTCGCTGGGGCCGGTGGCGTTCTGGCCGTGGTAGTCGGATCGATACTTGGCATCTCCGATTCGCGGCAGAACCGATGGGCTCGTCTGGGCGTCAGCTTCGGCTTCGCCCTGGGAGCTCTGCTCTACGGAACTGCGCTGATCGGCCAGCTACCATGAAGACAATGCACCGCACATCGAAAGCGAGCCTTGCAATCGGCGTACTCGCTATCGCTTTTGGTTCCATGGCGTTGGCCGCCGTGACAGGCACTGGGGCCGGCGGGATATACGCCTTCGCTTTCATGGGCCTACTTGCTTACTTCTTCTTCCTCATGTGGCCAGACCGCACGAGGTTCCGAAGGCGGCCTACCCGCCGTTCTCACGCGGTTCGGCAGCCGAGATAGACCGCGTTGGAAGTCGATCGATCCAGTTGGTGAGTCAATCCATTTCGGCATCAAGATGTAGGAAGACACCGAGGTTGTTCGTGTCGCCGCTCGCGTGCCCAGCGATGACGGCACGGCACATGCCACTCCCCTGCTGCTTGATTGCCTCTCGAACCGCAGGTCCAAGTGTCACCGCGTCCTGCCGGGATAGGTAGCCCACGCAGGCACCGTTAATCGCGACCTTGATTGCGTTTCGGTCATGAGGGTTCGTTGGCTCGGGAATCAACTCGGCCATGCAATGGAACATGGTGTCCTTGTCGGGCTTCCAGTCGCATGCGGCCCGGATGGCCGGCTGGTAGTGCGACTCGCCCACGACGTCGACTCGGATGTCGCCAAAGCGTTCGACGTCTTCGATCCAGCGCGCGTCTTTGGCATTCTTAGCGTTATGTGACTCAGGCTTGAGCCTATTTTTGACTAGTCGTTTGAAGATCCCCATTGAGCTGGTCAGGCTATCCAAAGTGGGAGGCTTACTCTTGACACTGTGGGCGAGAGCGTGAAGCCAGAAAGCACCGATCTAGTTGAGGTCATGTTCGCTCCCAATCGGGTCGAGGCCGAGATGGTCCAAGGCTTGCTTGAGAGCGAGGGTGTGCCCAGCTTGCTGCAAGCGACCGGAGTAAACGGTCCGCAGCTCGGTGTCGGTCTCTCTCCGCAGAGTCCGCAGCGGGTCATGGTTCGAGCCGAACACGCCGATCTCGCTCGGCGCTTGTTGGCCGATACCGGGATGGAAGAGGACTTGGACGTAGACGGACTTGCCAACGCCGCGTACTTGGACGAAGCCAGGGGGAGGGGGCCGCGGAACTACGGGGTGATCGGGGCCTACGCGAGGATCTGGTTCTGGTCATTCGCCGTCCTCGCGGTCACCTTCGGGATCTTCATGCTTGCTCGCGTCACCTAGGGCTGACCGCCCGAAGGCGGTGGCCTCGATTTGGCGATGGACTAAGGTCGTCGCAGGCGCAGCGTCGCTGTGCCCAAACAATCGAGAGGCGGTCCCTTGGATCCTGTCGGATATGAGCTTTGTACTCCCGAAGGCGGCAAGGGCGGTGGTGTTCGCGCAACTCGTGGCTTCGAGGCCGGTGAAACGGTGATGGTCGGATTTCTCGAGGGCGACGTTGCCCACAACGACTCGCACGCGACCCAGGTCAGCCGCACCCGCTGGGCTCGCCATGGTGGGCTCGGCCCCAAGGTCAACCACTCGTGCAGCCCCAACTGCGGGGTCGAGCTGAACGAGACGGGCGCTTGTGACTTCGTTGCTCGGCAGTCGATTGCCAGCGGCGAGGAGATCACCTTCGACTACGCGATGCGCAATTACTCGATCGAGCACTTCCCGGGTGGCTGCCTTTGCGGAGCGGACATCTGCCGCGGCGCGGTAACCGGCTGGAAGGACCTGTCGGCGGAGCGCAAAGCCGAATACGAGGGCGAGGTGGCTCCCTACCTGCTCGAAATCGATCGCGAGCTGGCCGGCTCGCTGGTCTGAGAGCACTTGGGTGAATGCCTGACGCCCGCGAGCCAGAGGACTTCGAGTCACTGGTTGCGCGGGCGATCGACCGGCTGCCCGATGAATTCCAGGCGGTGCTGGCGAAGGTCGCCGTCATCGTCTCCGACCTCGGCGCCGAAGTGCATGCCTACGGCCAGTACTTCGGCGACGGGGTCGCCCACGAACGCTACGAGGATCGGATCGTGATCTACCGGGACACGCTCGAACGCGACTTCGGACACGACCGCGCGCTGCTCGCCCGCCAGGTCGAGCAGACCCTGCGTCACGAGCTCGCCCATCACCTTGGCTGGGACGAGGAGGGAGTTGGCGGACTAGGACTCTGAGGCTGCACCCGGGCGCCGTTTTCTCAGTTCGCGACTGCGCTCCTTTGCCTCGCCGTAGGAGGACTCGACCAGCTCCTTGCCTCCCGACCAGCCGAAGGCCCAGGAGACGAGGACGATCGCGAAGATCACGTCCCAGGCGGAGATGATCAGCTGCTGGCCGATCGAGTAAGCGGTCGCGGTCTTGGCCGAGGTCGAGCCCGAGAGCGCGGCCGAGTTCATCGCCTGGGTGACGCCGACCCCGCCGGGGGTGGCGGAGACGCTGTTGGAGACCGAGTTCGAGGCGGTGACGGTGGCGACGTTCTCGAAGGTCACGGGAATCGAGTAGGCGCCGAGGAATACGGCGACGATCGCGAGGCGGGCGGCGTAGCTGCCCAGCACCGGCAGGAAGAGGCGGGTGGCGGTGCGGCGGGGCGAGCGCAGGATCGCGCCGCCGCTGATCAGCTGCCGGCGCAGCTTCGCCAGGCGCTCCCAGAAGATGCGGGCGAGCAGGACGATGAGCACGATCGCGCCGACGAGGAGCAGGACCACGAGCCCGGTGTGGTCGGCGAGGAAGCCGAGCTTGATCGAGAACGAGCCGCTGACGGTGAGGAAGAGGTAGAGGTAGAGCGCGACGTTGAAGACCGAGAAGGGGATCTTCTCGACGATCAGGCCGGAGAAGACGAGCGGGAAGGTGGCGCCGGCGATCAGCGTGGTGAACATCACCAGCATCACGAAGGTGCCGAGGTTGGCCGGCAGGAAGCCGTTGAGCGCTACCGCCACCGCGTAGGAGGCGAGGATCAGCCGAAAAGGCATGACGGCGGTGGGCAGGGCGGCGCGCAGGATGCCGTACCAGGCGAGCGCGGCCAAGCTCGTCTGAGCGCTCTCCAGCGCCGCCCCGGCGACGATCGCCCAGGGCGGCACGTCACCCACCTTGTCGAAGAGGTCGCCGATCCAGTCGAAGGCGGGAACGCCGAGCAGCTCGAGCAAGCCGAGCAGGAGCGCGACCGCGCCCAGCCAGAGTGCGATGCGGGCGAGCCGGCGTCTCACCGGCGCCACCCTAGCGCCGCCAACGGTGCGAAGATCGCCGTCATTGACTGCAACTGAGAGGAGCTGATGTGTCAGGAGAGAGCTTGAATCGGAGGGGCGCACGGATCGCGCGCCTGCTGCCGCTGGCGCTGGCGATCGGGGTCGTCGCGTTCGTCATCGCCGGCTGCGGGAGCAGCGACAAGACCGACAGCATTTCCTCCGAAGCCCAGACGCGGATCGAAAAGGGCAGCGAAGAAGCCCAGAAGGGCATCGAAAAGGCCAAAGAAGAAGTGAAGAAGGGCTTCGACGAAGCTGAAGAAGCTGCGAAGAAGGGCGTCGAAAACGGCAAGGGTCAGACCAGCAAGACGATCGAAAACGCCAAGAAGGAAGCTGAAGAGGGCATCGAAAAGGGCAAGGCAGAAGCCGAAACGGCGATCAAGGAAGCCGAAAAGAACTACGGCAACTGATCGTCGTGGAGTGCCGGGCGGCTAGCGGACCTTGCAGTCGCCCGGCAGCCTGCTGGTCAGCTTCTGGCCACCGGCAAAGGTGAAAGTCGCCCTGGCCAGTTCGTAGGGGACGACGTTGAATCCAGCAGGCGCAGCACAGCTGGCGCTGATGAAGCTGCGCCGGCTGCCGCGGTAGTGGTACTTGCGGCCGATCGTCAGGTCGATGTCGGTGACGTAGCCCTTGTCGGAGGCGAGGCGAGGGATGTGGGTGGTGAAGACGGTGCCGAACCTCCCTTCGCTGCGACGGCTGATCCTGAATGGCAGGACGAAGGCGGCGCGCACCGGGCTGGCTCCGTAGAGGTGCAGCAGCAGCCCGGGCCGGTTCTCGGTCGAGCTGTTGAAGACGAGCACCGTGCCGCGAGCCGGGAATACCGGCGCTCCGACGAAATCGACGTTGGCGGCGAAATGCCCGCGGCCGACCAAGGCGCCGCGGCAGATCGCCAGGGCAGCTTCGGTGCTCGTCTGCTGCAGTTCCGGCGCCTGACAGCTTGGCAGCCCCTTGGTCGAGACGACCCCGGCCCGGTTCATCGCGATCGAGATCTCGCGCAGTTGCGGAGGAGTGCTGCCGTCGGTGGTGCGGATCGCCCCGGCCAGGTGCACGGTTGCCGGCGCGTTGCGTTCACGCGGTAGGGCGTGGGGGAGCAACTTCGCTTCGAAGGCGACGCGCAGCGTTCCCTGCTGGACGAACTGGCGCGCCGCGGCAACGCCCGCCGGCAGGCAGGCAAGGAGAACGGCGGCGATGGCGAGGCGTCGCATGGTCAAGTCCAGTCTAGGAAGGTGAGCGTTGCGTCCGGGTTAAAGGCTCGGGCGGGGGTGGCGGGCTAGGGTTCGCGAATGGCTGAGCCGGCTCGCGGGATCGAGCTCTCCGACGGCGACGAGTTCGCCGGCTACCGGATCGAGCGCCGCCTCGGCCGCGGCGGCATGGGCGTCCTCTACCTGGCGGTGGAGCCGGGCTTGGAGCGGCGGGTGGCGCTGAAGCTGATCGCGCCCGAGGCTGCCAGCGACGAGGTCTTCGCCCGTCGCTTCGCCGAGGAGTCGAGGATCGCCGCCTCGATCGAGCACCCGAACGTGGTGCCGATCTACGCTGCCGGCGAAGAGGCCGGCGTGCCCTACATCGCGATGCGCTACGTCGCCGGCGCCGACCTCGCTCGCCGTCTCGTCCGCGAGGGACGCCTCTCGCCGCGCGGTCGCCGTCGACCTGATCGCCCAGATCGGCAATGGTCTCGACGCGATCCACGCCGCCGGGCTGATCCATCGCGACGTCAAGCCGGCGAACGTCCTGCTCAGCGGCGACGACAGCGCTGACCACGCCTACATCACCGACTTCGGCGTCGCCCGCAACGTCGCCACCGAGTCGGGCCTGACCCAGACCGGTCGCTTTGTCGGCACCCTCGATTACGTCGCGCCCGAGCAGATCTCCGGCGGCGCGATCGACGCCCGCGTCGACGTCTACGCGCTCGGCTGCCTGCTCTTCAAGCTGCTCACCGGCGAGGTGCCCTTCCCCAGGACGGCGACGCGGCGCGCCTCTTCGCCCACCTCAACGATCCGCCGCCGGCGCCCTCGCTCTACGTGCCCGAGGTCTCGATGGCGCTCGACGACGTCGTGATCCGGGCGATGTCGAAGAGCCCCGACGACCGCTACCCCTCGGCGGGCGATCTGGGCAGGGCCGCGCAGGCGGCGCTGCGCGGTGAGGACCCGGCCGCCCCGGAGCGCACCGTCGCGACCGGTGCCGCGGCGACGCAAACCGCTGAGACGATCTCCATGCCAGCCGCCTCCGGCTCCAACCGCCGCTGGGCCCTGATCGGTGGCGTTGCAGCTCTGCTTGTCGCCGTGGTCGTCGTTTTGCTCAGCGGCGGGGGTGGGTCGAGTCCCGATACGGCAGCGACCACAGGTCCGGCGACGACCAAATCCACACACCAGAAACCCAAGGCAAAGCCCAAGCCGAAGACCCTGGCTAAGTCTGAGCTGATTGCGAAGGCTGACGAGATATGCGCCAAGAGCAAAAGCACTTACACGAGCGTGCGATCTGCAGCGCTTGAAGAAACTCCTGATGTGCCGTACGCAGCGACGCTTGCTGGGATCTCTCAGCGCGGGGTAAACAGCTTTCGTCGCCTCCGCCCGCCGCCATCGGTTGAACCGGCCTTCGGCAAGTACCTGGCTGCGCAGGAAAGAGTCATGCGCTACGACCGCCAAGCCCTTGAAGCAGCCGAAGCAAACGACACCACTGCATACCTTGAAGCCCGTCAGCGCCGTGACGCTGAGGCCGGAGAACGCTACGACCTCGCCCGCGAGATTGGTCTTGAACAGTGCAGCACCAACCGCAGCTAGCAAGCGAGGAGCGCCAACTCGGCGATGCACATCACCGCCGGGGTCTGGGTCAACGACGACGAGCCGGGCCTGCACGAGGACGTGCTCGAATGGCTCGACAAGGTGGCGCCGCCGAGCTGGAAGCCGGCCTCGAACGAGGTTGCCGCTGAGTTGTCTCCCGACGAGGGCGACTACCGCCACCACCGCGGCGGCGAGGACAACGGCGACGCCCACCTGAAGAACCTGTTGGTCCACCACCAGGCGATCGTGCCCGTAACCGCGGGCCGCCTCGACCTCGGTCCCTGGCAGCAAGTCTTCTACTGCGAGTTCGACGGCGGTCGCCCCAAGCGCCTGGTAATCAAGGCGATGGGTGCGTAAGAGTCTTCTTACGTAAGAATCTGCTTAAATAGCTCCGGTGAAGAGCGGAGCGACCGACGAGATGGACTTGGTGGCACGGGCCTTGGCCGCACCCCGCCGGCGCGAGATCCTCACCCTGGTCCGCGACGGCGAGCTCAGCGCCGGCGAGATCGCCTCGCATTTCGACGTATCCCGACCCGCCGTCTCCCAACATCTGGCCGCTCTGCGTGAGGCCGGCCTGCTCAGCGAGCGGCGCGATGGAACGCGCCGCCTCTACCGCGCCCAGCCCGAGGCCCTGGCCGGGCTGCGCGATTTCTTGAACGAGTTCTGGACCGATCGTCTCGAGCGGCTGAAGCTTGCCGCCGAGCTGGAGCAGCAGAGGAGGAACAAGCGTGGCAAGCCCAAAGACGGACACCGCGGCAGAGGTCGAGATTCGAATCGCGGCAAGTCCTGAGACCGTTTTCGATTTCTTCACCGACCCCGACAAGATGATCCAGTGGATGGGTCGCTCGGCCGAGCTGGACCCGCGGGCCGGTGGCACGCTGCGCTGCGACATCAACGGGCGCGATATCGCCCGCGGCGAGTACGTCGCGGTCGAACGGCCCGACCGGATCGTCTTCACCTGGGGCTGGGAGGGTGAGGAGCCGACCGTCGCCCCCGGCGGCAGCACGGTCGAGGTCCTGCTCGCTCGCGATGGCGAGGGGACGCAACTGCGTCTGATCCACAGCGACCTGCCGAGCGCCGAGTCGGCCGCGCACCACAGCCAGGGCTGGCACCACTACGCCGAGCGGCTCACGATCGTCGCGGCCGGCGGCGACCCGGGCGCCGATCCCTGGCACGACGCTGACGCCGTCGATATCGGCGACTGACTTTGAAAAGCGATACCGAGGAGGCAGTGACAGATGGGTAATCCAACGATGTGGTTCGAAGTTGCCGGCAAGGACCAGCAGGCGCTGAAGGGCTTCTACTCGCAGCTGTTCGACTGGCAGGTCACCGACATGGAGGCGATGCCGTCCTACTCGACGATCGATACCGGTGGCGAGGAGGGGATCCCAGGCGGGATCGGCGCGGCGCCGAATGGTGACGCCGGTCATGTCACCTTCTACGTCCGGGTCGATGACATCGAGGCCTCGCTGGCGAAGGCCGAGTCGCTGGGCGGCACCAAGGTGATGGGGCCGATGGACATTCCCAGCGGCCAGATCGCGCTCTTCACCGATCCAGAGGGACACGCGATCGGGCTGATGACGCAGACCGGCTGAGCGGGTCGCGACTAGGAGGGTGGCGCCGAGCGCAGCTTGACGCCACCTCCCTTTTCGCGAATCAGGTCGACGGTGAGCAGCACCGCCGCGACCGCGTAGAACGGGGTGAAGGCGATGTTCGAGAGTACGTCGGCGAGCCACTCGCAGATGAATTCGCTGCCGACGATCCCGTGGGTGGCCGCGGTGGCGAGCCTGGTCAGCCCGTCGCCGGCGATCTCGAGCGGTATCAAGACGAGGGCGACGATCCAGAATTTGTGCCGCACCAGCTCGACGCTGCGCCGGAAGGCGGCGCGGATGCCCCGGTGCTCGATCTCGACCACCGGTGCGGTCAGCCCGAACCAGACGAAGACGAGGGCGCCGGGAATGACGAAGAGGATGGTCCCGACGGCGAAGCCGAAGCTGTAGAGCAGGTCGATCGCGATCAGCGGTCCGTACTTGACCATCCCGGCGATTTCGCGCAGGGACGGTGCTTGCCCGTCGTGGGGGTGGGTGAGCAGGATCGAGACCGCGCCGGTGTAGAAGACCTCGCCGACCAAACCGGTGGCGGCCAGCGCCAGCACGGCGCCGGCGATCGCGAGCAGGTGCAGCCCGCCACCGAGGTCGAACGAACCGATGTGGGCTTCGAGGGTCAGCGCGTGGATCGCGCCCAGCGGCACGAAGACGACGACGGCGAGCAACGACAGTGAGGGTGCCCAGCGCCAGTAGGTCCGCCCGATCCGGGCGTAGATCGAGAGCAGACTGCGGGTCCGGCCCATGTCAGCGATGGCGTCGGCGGCCCGACGGGTACTTGCCGCGCCGCTCGAGCTTCGACTGCGCCGACTCGGAGGTGGGCACTCGCCGCACGTCGCCGAGGCTCGCCGATCAGCAGCTCTTCGGCGCAGCGGCGGTGCCAGTGGTGGTGTTCGGTTCCACCGAGGCGGAAGACGTACTGGACGACGACGTGCTCGCTGCCGATCTCGATCTCACCGTGACAGGCGGGGCAGCGGTAGAGCTTGCGCGAGATGCCGCGGATCAGCCACGCCTCATCGCCCTCTTCGGTGATGCCGCGCAGGCTCCAGCGTTTGTCCGGCAACCCCGACAGGCCGGCCAAGGGATTACTTCCTCGATAGCCAGGCGAAGCCGGCGGCCATCGCCACATTGGCGACACCCGCGAAACGAAGACCGAGCCTGGCTCCTGGCCGGCTGACAGCGGGGGACTCGGCCCAAAGTGCATCGGTGGCGATCTCGGTGCCGCGCAACCAGGCCAGCGCCCACCAGTCGCGCTGCTCGCCACGCGCCTCCGCCACTGCGTGCGCTGCGGCGAAGGTGAGCCAGATCGGCGCGCAACGGCGAAAGAGGTGCTCGGCGTCGGGAGAGGGATGCTCGTGGCCGAGTACTCGCAGCGTCGCCGCTGGGGCAAAGAGGGCGCCGCTGCCGAGGGCAAGATCGAAGGCGATCATGTTGCGGTTGGTGAGGCGCAGCGCCTGCTCGAGCGTCATCGCAGAACCCATCCAACCAGATTGTCAGAAGGGAAAGCACGGGGTCCGACGAATTGGACGCCGTGACCAAGACTGCGATCAAGACCCCCACCAGCACTGTTCCCAGCCTCAAGAGCCTTTCCGAGTACATCCAGGAGCGCTTCGACGAGTTCTCGCGCTCGCAGAAAGACGTCGCCCGCTACATCGTCGATCACCTCGACGAGGCAGCCTTCCTCACTGCCGAGGAGTTGGCCAGGAGAGCGAGCACCTCGTCATCGACGGTGGTGCGCTTCTCCCAGGCTCTCGGCTTCGAGGGTTACCCCGAGCTTCAGCAGGCGGCGATCGAGGAGTACCGCACGGCAGGCGCCGCGGCGGCCAGCGCTGCCAGCTCCGGCGCCCTCTTCTCCTTCGACCACTCCGAGCTGGAGGGCTCGCTGGGGGCCGACTACGCCAACCTCGAGGAAACCGCGCGAAAGCTGACCCGGGAGCAGGTCGACGGCGCCGTCGCCGCGCTCGCCGAAGCCCAGCGTGTGGTGATCGTCGGCGTCGATCAGATGGCCTTCTTCGCCAGCTACCTGCGTCACACCCTCAGCCTGCTCGATATCCGCGCCGAAATCGTCGCCAGCACCGGCGGCGAGTCGCTGCAGCGCTTGGGCAGGATCGACGAAGAAACGCTCGTCATCATCCTTTCCTCCGGCCGCGCCCATCCATTGCTGCTGCGGGCGATGAAGCTCGCCGTGCATCGCGGTGCTCGCACCCTCGCCGTTTCCGACGCCTCGATGTCAGAGGTGGGGGAGCACGCGGAGCTGACCCTCTACTACTCGTCGAATAGCCCCTCCTTCGCGCGCTCCAACACGGCTTTGATGGCCCTCGTCCAGGCATTGGCCCACGGCCTCTACGCCCGCGACGAAGACACGCACAAAGACCGCATCCGCGCCTACAAGCTGAAGTAGCGCCAGGCGCGACGGGCCAGCGGCTCGTCCACGTAATATGCGGTTGGTGAGCGAGCGAGCGACTTTCCGAGTCAAGACCGGCCTGGCGGAGATGTTGAAGGGCGGGGTGATCATGGACGTGGTCACGCCTGAGCAGGCACGGATTGCCGAGGACGCCGGCGCGTGTGCGGTGATGGCGCTGGAGCGGGTCCCGGCTGACATTCGCAGGGACGGCGGCGTCGCTCGCATGTCCGACCCGGCGATGATCAAGGGAATCCAGGAGGCGGTGACGATTCCGGTCATGGCCAAGGCGCGGATCGGCCACTTCGCCGAGGCCCAGGTCCTGCAGGCGCTGGAAGTCGACTACATCGACGAGTCCGAGGTCCTGACCCCCGCCGATGAGCGCCACCACATCGACAAGCTCGCCTTCGAGGTGCCCTTTGTCTGCGGCGCCACCAACCTCGGCGAGGCGTTGCGCCGGATCGGCGAGGGCGCGGCGATGATCCGCTCCAAGGGCGAGGCCGGTACCGGCAACGTGGTCGAGGCGGTGCGCCACATGCGCGAAATCACTTCCGGGATCAAGCGACTGGCCCAGCTCGGCCGCGAGGAGCTCGCCGGCGCCGCCAAGGAGCATCAGGCGCCGCTTGAAGTCGTCCACGAGGTGGCCGAGCGCGGCCGCCTGCCGGTGCCGCTCTTCTGCGCCGGCGGCATCGCCACGCCGGCCGACGCGGCGCTGATGATGCAGCTCGGCGCCGAGGGCAACTTCGTCGGCTCGGGGATCTTCAAGAGCGGCGACCCGGAGCGGATGGCGAAGGCGATCGTCGAGGCGACGACGCACTTCAACGACCCCGAGCGGGTGGCGGCTGCCTCGATTGGCCTCGGCGGCGCGATGCCGGGGCTCGAGATCGCCGACCTCGCCGCGGCCGACGCGCTCCTCCAAGACCGCGGTGCCTGAGCTGCGCCTCGGCGTGCTCGCCATCCAGGGAGGCTTCGAAGCGCACTGCGAAGTGCTGGGCAAGCTGGGAGCGGACGTCGCGGAAGTGCGGCTCCCGGCCGACCTGGCGGGCCTTGACGGGCTCGTGATCCCGGGCGGCGAGAGCACGACGATCTCGATGGGAATCGAGTCAGCCGGACTGGAGGAGCCGATCCGGGACCTGCGCGATGCCGGTGGGACGATCTTCGGCACCTGTGCCGGGATGATCGTCTGCGACCGCGAGCACCTCGGCCTGATCGACGCCAGCGCCGCCCGTAATGCCTTCGGCCGGCAGTTGCAGAGCTTCGAGGCGGACCTCGAGATCGCTGGGATCGGCGATGAGCCGCTGCGCGCGGTCTTCATCCGCGCCCCCTGGATCGAGCGCTGTGGCGATGCGGTCGAGGTACTCGCTTCCTATCAAGGGCACCCGGTGGCGATTCGCGAGGACCGAGTGCTCGCCTGCGCCTTTCATCCCGAGCTGACCGACGATTCGCGAATGCACGCACTGTTCATGGCAATGACTACAAGCGCCCGCGAGCGGGAGCACGAGGAGGCGGAGACGTGAGAGATCCCAGAGCGGAGAACCTGGCGAAGATCCTGGTCGGCTACTCGACCAAGGTGAAGGCGGGCGAGGTGGTCTCGATCGATGGCGAGGTCGGCGCCGAGCCCCTGCTGCGGGCGATCTACGAAGAGGTGCTGAAGGCGGGGGCCCACCCGATCCTCAACGTCGGCCTCGACGGGCTGGCGGCGATCTACTACGAGAACGCCAGCGACGAGCAACTGGAGTGGGTCTCGCCGTTGATGGAGTGGACGGTCGACAACGCCGACGTGCGGATTGGCGTCGGCGCCAGTGCAAACACGCGCGAACTCTCGAAGATCCCGCCGGAGCGCCAGACCCGCCGCCAGACCGCGACCGGCCCGGTGCTGAACCGGATGATGGAGCGCAGCGCCGCCGGCGATTTCCGCTGGTGCTACACGCTGTTTCCGACCAACGCCTATGCCTCGGAGGCAGAGATGAGCCTGGCTGCCTACGAGGACTTCTACTTCGGCGCTTGCCTCGCCGACGACCCCGACCCGCTGACCGCCTGGAAGCGCGCCTCGTCCGAGTGCGAACGCCTGGCCGAGTGGATCCAGGGGCACGAGGAGGTGCGGGTCACCGCTCCCGGCACCGACATCAAGCTCGGCATCGCCGGCCGCACCTTCATTCCCTGCGTCGGCGACCACAACATGCCCGACGGCGAGTTCTTCACCGGCCCGGTCGAGGACTCGGTTGAGGGCGAGGTGACCTTCCACCTGCCGGCGGTGATCGCCGGCCGCGAGGTCTCCGGGGTGCGCCTGCGCTTCGAGGCCGGCAAGGTCGTCGATGCCAGCGCCGAGCGCGGCGAGGAGTTCCTGATCCAGCTGCTCGATACCGACGAGGGCGCCCGCCGCCTCGGCGAGCTCGGCATCGGCACCAACTACGCGATCGACCGCGGCACGCTCGAGGTCCTGCTCGACGAGAAGATCGGCGGCACCGTCCACATGGCCGTCGGCAAGTCCTATCCGGAGTCCGGCGGCGTCAACGACTCCGCCGTCCACACTGACCTGGTCTGCGACCTGCGACTCGGCGGCAAGCTCGAAGTGGACGGGATCGTGATGCAGGAAGACGGCAAGTTCGTCGTCTGATCGCCCCGGCCTGCGGGTCCTGTCACCGCAGGGGACCCACCACCCCCTGCGGTCGCTAAAGCGTCCTCGGGGGCGGTCCGCCCCTACGGCGCCACCCGCGGGAGGAGCGCTTGCGAGTCAGCTTGTCAGGGACGAACGCCCCTCGCGGGGGGTGGCGCGGATTTGGGGGACCAGTCCGAGGAAGCTTTAGCTACCGCAGGACTGGTGGCTCCGAATCCGTGACAGGACCCGCCGCGCCGGGGGGTACGGCCCTACTGGTTCGGGATCGGCGAGCCCGCCAGCAGGAAGAACCAGATCGTCATTGTCAGGCCGGCGAGTAGGACGGAGCCCATTAGGACTGCCTCGACGACGGTGGTGCCGCCGACGCGGGGGGAGGAGTCGCGCATGCTCTTCAGCCAGGCGGGGCGCATCGGCTCGAGCTGGTTGGTGCCGGTGACGCCGATGTAGAGGCGGTTGAGGCGGCCGATCAGCCACGCGACCAGGAGCACCGAGACGATGATGCCGGCGGCGACGACGAAGTAGGGGCCCTGACTGGGGAACTGGGTGTGGGAGACCTTGGAGCCGATGTAGAGCCAGCCCAGCGGGATCGCCGTCCAGATCGAGAGCGCGACCAGCAGCATCGCGACGAAGATCAGGCTCGCCGCCAGTCCCCTGGCCACTCCACCTCTGTGTGACTCGGTGACCATTTCCACACTCATACAATGCCAGCTATGTCTGGACACTCGAAGTGGTCTTCTATTAAGCACAAGAAGGGTGCTGCCGACGCCAAGCGCGGCAAGCTCTTCACCAAGTTGGCCCGCGCAATCACAGTTGCAGCGCGCGATGGCGGGCCTGACCCCGATTCCAACGCGCCCCTGGCGACCGCGGTGCAAAAGGCCCGCGAAGCCTCGATGCCGAAGGAAAACATCCAGCGGGCGATCGACCGTGGCTCAGGCGTTGGAACCGATGCCGATGCGATCGAGCAGGTCCTCTTCGAGGGCTACGGGCCGGGCGGCGCGGCGGTCCTGGTCGATGCCCTGACCGACAACCGCAACCGCACCAGCGCCGACGTGCGTCACGCCTTTACCAAGCACCACGGCAACCTCGGCGAGCCCGGCTCGGTCGCCTGGATCTTCGAGAAACGCGGAGTCGTCGTCGTTGACGCCAACCACTACGGCGAAGACGACCTGATCGTCGCGATCGACGCCGGCGCCGAGGACGTGCGCGAGGACGGCGAGCAGCTGCGGGTGATCTGCGAGCCGGCCGACCTCGGCGCCGTGCGCGAGGCGCTCGAGGGCAGCGGGGTCGAGGTCGAGTCGGCCGAGCTGACGATGGAGCCGAAGAGCACCGTGATGGTCAAGGGCTCGGAGGCCGAATGGCTGCTGAGGCTCGTCGACGCTCTGGAAGAGCACGACGACGTCAACGAGGTGCACGCCAACTTCGACGTGCCCGCCGAGATCATCGAGAAGTTCGCAGCGGCCTGAGGGCCGGAACCGGCCCTGAAGGCATCCGGAGCTAGTCCCAGAATCAGCTTCATATGCAAGTTGTGATGGGAATCGACCCGGGTGCGGCGAATCTGGGCTTTGGAGTTGTGAGGATCGAGGGCAGCCGCATGGTTGCGCTCGACGGTGGCGTGGTCGAAACCTCGGCGGAGCTGCCGATGGAGCGCCGTCTGGAGCGGATCCACAGCTCGCTGGCCGAGCTGATCGATTGGCACCAGCCGGCGGCGATGGCGCTCGAGGACCTCTACTTCGGCAAGAACGTGCACTCGGCGATGGCCGTCGGCCGGGCCAGCGGCGCGGCGATGCTCGCCGCCGCCCAGCACGGCGTGCGCTGCTTCACCTACACGCCGCAGGCGATCAAGAAGTCGGTCTGCGGTTCCGGCGGCGCCGGCAAGGAACAGGTGCAGCGGATGGTCGGCACGCTGCTCGGCCTGCCCGAGCCGCCGACCCCCGACCATGCCGCCGACGCGCTTGCGGTGGCGATCTGCCACGGCGGCGCGACCGGGCGCGAAGCGGCGACCCTGGCGGCCGAAGAAACCGCCTCGCAAAGGCTGGCCGGATGATCGCCGCCGTGCGCGGGGAAGTGATGGTGCGGCGCCCGGATCACGTCGTCGTCGACGCCGGCGGCGTCGGCTACCGACTGGCGGTCTCATCGGAGACGTTGAAGGCGGTGCCGGCGACGGGCCGCGAGGTCTTCCTCCACGCCGAGCTGATCTCGCGCGAGGACTCGCTGGCGCTCTTCGGCTTCGCCTCCGAGGAGGAGCGCGACCTCTTCGGCGAGCTGATCTCGGTCAGCGGCGTCGGCCCCAAGGTGGCGATGGCGGCGCTCTCGGGCGGGCCGGCGCGCGAGCTGCTGCGGGCGATCGCCGCCGGCGATGCCAAACGCTTTCAGGCGGTTCCCGGGATCGGCAAGCGCACCTCTGAGCGGATCATCGTCGAGCTGCGCGAGAAGGTCGCCGGCGCCCTGGAGGACGAGGTCACCGGGCTGGCGGCGGACGGCAGCGACGCTCGCGGCCTCGCTCGCGACGGCCTGGTCAACCTCGGCTACGCGCCGTTGGAGGCCGAGCAACTGCTTGAAGGCATCGACGGCGAGGACGCCGAGCAGCTGCTCGCCGCCGCCCTGCGCAAAGCTGGCACCTCGCGGAGCAAGGCATGAGCGATCGCATTCGCACGCCGGGGGTCGACGGACCCTTTCCGCCTGGCGACGAGACGCCCCCCGAGGACGTTCGCGTCCACGACGCCAGGGCCGACGTTCCGGACGAGGACCTCGACCGCTCGCTGCGGCCGCGCACCCTGGCCGACTTCGTCAACCAGGAGCAGGTCACCGACCAGCTTGCGATCTTCATCGAGGCGGCGCGCGGGCGCGACGAGCCGCTCGACCACGTCCTGCTCGCCGGGCCGCCCGGCCTCGGCAAGACCTCGCTCGCCCACATCGTCGCCGAGGAGATGGGCGTACCCCTGGTCCAGACCGCGGGCCCGGCGCTGGAGCGCAAGGCCGACGTCGCCTCGTTCCTCACCGCGCTGGAGCCCGGCAGCGTCTTCTTCGTCGATGAGATCCACCGGCTCGGGCGCGCGGTCGAGGAGACGCTCTACCCGGCGATGGAGGATGGCGAGCTGCCGGTCGTGCTCGGCCAGGGCGCCGGCGCCCGCACCGTAACCCTGCCACTGCCGCCCTTCACCCTGATCGGCGCGACCACCCGCGCCGGCCTGCTGACGACGCCGCTGCGCGACCGCTTCGGCCTCTCTCACCGGCTCGAGCACTACGGCCCCGAGCACCTCGCCCAGATCATCATGCGCTCGGCCGGCATCCTCGGAGTCGAGATCGATGGGGCTGGAGCCCAGACGATCGCCGAACGCTCGCGCGGCACGCCGCGTGTCGCCAACCGACTGCTCAAACGGGTGCGGGATTTCGCCCAGGTCAAAGAGCGGGGAGAGATCGATGGCGCCGTCGCCGATGCGGCATTGGCGATGCTCGAGGTCGACGCCGGTGGCCTGGACCGCAGCGACCGCGCCCTGCTCGAGGTCGTCGCGACCAAGTTCTCCGGCGGCCCGGTCGGCCTCTCGACGCTCGCCGTTGCAATCGGCGAGGAGGCCGACACGATCGAGGATGTTCTCGAGCCATATCTGCTTCAACAGGGCCTCCTAAAGCGCACTCCACGCGGTCGGGTGATCACTCCGCGGGCCTACGAGCACCTGGGCCTGCCGGTCCCCGAAGGAGCGAACAGCCTCTTCTGAGTAACCTGCTGCTGGGATGCCGTTCTTCATTTGCCCCAACTGTGGTCACAGGGAGGTCAGCGCGGAGCGAACCGCAGGGTTCAGCGCGCGCCCGAAGGGCTGCTCGAAATGCGGCTTCGGCTTCGTCTTCGAGCTGCTCGACGACTACTACCCGGCGCCAAACGCCGCCTTCTTCGTCTGCGACCAGCAGGCACGGGTGATCGACGCCGGCCGCGGCAGCTTCGAGCTGACCGGGCTGACCGACGAGGACGTGATCGGGCGCCCGGTGCAGGAGGTTCTCGGCCTCGAATGGCGGGCCGAAGCCAGCGGCGATGAACCTCGCGAAGGCAACGGCGGCAACAGCTCCGACCCGATCGCGACCTCGCTGGAGTGGGGCGTGCGCTCACTCGGTAAACGCGTCTCGGTAAACGCCGAGGGCGATCTTCCGGCGGAGGCGGTTGCCGACGTCTTCCCTGCCTATGACGACGATGGGGGACTGCTGATCGTCCTCACCCCGGAGGGTTGAGAGCGTCATGGGCAAAAGGCGCCGCAACCTCTTCGTCCTGCTTTTTGTCCTCGGCCTGATCGTCGTTTCCGGCATCGTCATCGCCAAGAAGCCGACGAAGCTGGGCCTAGACCTCAAGGGCGGCGTGCAGTTGGTGCTGCAGGGCCGGCCGACCCCGCAGCAGCCGACGCTCGACAACGGCTCGATGGAACGGGCGGTCGACATCATTCGCTCCGGCTGCGACCAGCTGGGCGTCTCGGAGATCGAAGTGGCACGGGTCGGCAGCGACCAGATCCAGGTCGGCATCCCGGGAGCCACCAGCGTCGGCAAGGCGACCGAATGCGCGACCAAGCCGGCCCGCCTCTTCTTCTTCGACTGGGAACCGAACCTGATCGGGCGCGAGTTCCTGATCGGCGGTCATCCCGGCAGGGAACCGCCGAAAGGCCCGATCAAAGAAGCGACCAAAGAATGGCAGGAAGCCGGTCGCCTGCCGACCAAGCGCGAAAACCAGCAGCTGATCGTCGCCGGCGCCTACCCGACCGAGTACGCCGCGGTGAAGCTGGCCTCCGAACAGAAGCCGAAACCGGACTGCCCCAAATGCAGCTCGTCGGCCACCTACTACCTGTTCTCGAAGGACAAAGACCACAAGCTGATCGACGGGCCCGAGTTCACCGAAGAAGACCTCTACGTCACGCCCAGCGGCAGGAAACGCCCGACCAATGTGGGCAAGGTGCTCAAAGTCCCGCAGGGCACGATCGTCGTATCTGAAAAGCCCAGCGATGCCAACGGGCAGGTGCTCGAAAACGCCGAACCCGGCTGGTTCGCGCTGAAGGACGACCCGGCGCTCTCGGGCACTGAAATCACCAGCCCGAAGCAGGAAACCGACGAATCCGGCGCGCCCAACGTCACCTTCAAATTCACCGACAGCGGCCGCCAGAACTTCCAGGAAGTAACTCGCCAGATCGCCCAGCGCGGCGCCGCCTCGGCGATCGGACCGAGCAGCCAAGAACTGGCCGAACAGACCTCGGGCCACTTCGCCGTCGTCCTCGACAACGAAGTCAAGACCCGGCCGATCATCAATTTCGCCCAGAACCCGGACGGCATCGACGGCCGCACCGGGGCCCAGATCTCCGGCGGCTTCAACAGCATCGAAGACGCCCAGGACCTGGCCAGCTTCCTGCAGCGCGGCGCCCTGCCGATCAACCTCAACCTGATCAGCCAGTCGCAGGTCTCGGCGACGCTGGGCTCGGAAGCACTGCACGACGGCATCAGGGCGGGCCTGATCGGCCTCATCCTCACCGTCCTCTTCCTGCTGATCTTCTACCGCTTCCTCGGCCTGGTGGCGGTCACCGCGCTTGCCGCCTACGGGGTGATCTTCTTCGCCCTGGTCAAACTGATCCCGATCACGCTCACCCTGCCGGGGATCGCGGGCCTGGTGCTGACGATCGGCGTCACCGCCGACGCCAACATCGTCATCTTCGAGCGAATAAAGGAGGAGGTACGGGCTGGGCGCTCGATGTCGAGCGCGATCTCGGCCGGCTATCGCCGCGGGATCGCGACAATCATCGACGCCAACGTCGTCACCCTGCTCACCGCCTTCGTCCTCTTCGTGCTTGCCACGGCTGGGGTCAAGGGCTTTGCCTTCGTCCTCGGCGTCGGCACGATCGTCTCGCTGCTGACCGCGGTCGTCTTCACCCAGGCGCTGCTCGGCGCGATGAGCCGCTCGCGCTTGCTGCGCTCGCCGGCGGCGCTGGGCGCGACCAAAGAGGGCATCCGCTGGCACTTCGACTTCATGGGCGCCAGCCGTTGGTTCTTCACCATCTCCGGCGTGATCCTGCTGGTCGGCGCCCTGTCCCTGGCGACGAAGCAACTCAACCTCGGCATCGACTTCGAGTCCGGCACCCGGGTCGAAGTCGCGCTGACCAAGCCGACCAACGAGGAAGCGGTGCGCGACACGCTCGACAGCACCGGCATCTCCGGCGGCGAGGTGCAAAAAGTGAGCAATCCCGGCCTCGGCAACAACGCTTACCTGATCCAGTCGCAGACGCTTGAACCGAGTCAGATCAACAAGCTGCAGAAGGAACTGGAAAAGGAATACGGGATCCAGGCCAACGGCTTCAACAGCACCAGCGTCGGCCCCACCTTCGGCACCACCGTGGCCAACAGTGCCCGCAACGCGCTGATCTTCTCGCTGCTGATCATCTGCGCCTACATCGCCTTCCGCTTCGACCCGAAATTCGCCGTGCCGGTGCTGATTGCGATCTTCCACGACATCCTGATCACCGCGGGCATCTACTCACTGACCGGTAGGGAGGTGAGCAGCGGAACGGTCGCCGCCTTCCTGACCATCCTTGGTTACTCGCTCTACGACACGATCATCGTCTTCGACCGAATACGCGAGAACATGCCGCGCATGCCGCGGGCTGCGTTCTCGCAGATCGTCAACCGCTCGATGAGCGAGGTGCTGACCCGTTCGCTGGCAACCAGCTTCACGACCCTGCTCTCGGTCGGCGCGCTGCTGGTCTTCGGCGGCGCCACCCTGCAGGACTTCGCCTTCGCGATGATGGTCGGGATCGTCTCCGGTACCTACTCGTCGATCTTCATCGCCTCGCCGGTGCTGACCGCGTGGAAGGAACGCGAGCCTGGCTTCATCCGCCGCCGCGAGCGGATCGTCGCGATCGACGGCGACGTGCCGGCCTTCGCCGAAGATGGCGATCTGGCGATGCTCGCCGACGATGGGGAGAGCGACGTGGAGATCGAGGAGGAGGTTGCGGCGCAGCGCGAGGCACAGCCCAAGGCCGGGGCCGTGGCAACCGTCGAGCCGCCGGCCGAGGGCGAAGGCGGCAAACCGTCGAGCAATGGCGAGCCGCCGGCGACCGATCCGGCCGACGCCGCGCGCCGCGAGCGCGATGAGAAGCGCCGCGCCCGCCGCCAGCAGCGGCGCAAACACGGAAGAAAGAGATGACCGCCTGATGTCGATACTCGTCTACTTCACGATGGGCATTGCCCTTTGGCACTTCACCGTCTTCCTGCCAGAGCGCTTCTGGCAGGGCATCGTCGGCGCCTTCCTCGGCGCGACGATCGGCGCCGTCGCCTTCGGTGCCATCGTCGAGATCATCAGCGGCAAAGGGGTGGGGGAGACCGACATCACCACGGCCCTGGTCGCGATCCCCGGCGTGGCGATCGGCCTCGCGATCGTCTGGGCGATCGGCGTGCGCCAAGAACGCCTCGCTGAGTAGCCCCAATTCGGGAGCTTTTGGTGGTGCGGTTCCGTCGGGGGCGGTGCCTAGCGTGGGGGAGTGGCGAAGACCCTGCATGCGTACAAGGCCAAGCCCTATGCCTACGAGGAGGCGCAGGCGCTTTCTGCCGAGCTGGGCCTGAGTGAGCCGGTGGCGATTGCACTCGTGCGGCGCGGCTATCGGACGCCCGAAGAAGCTCGCGCTTTTCTCGCCGCTGACGAGTGGCACGAGCCGGAGGAGTTCGCGGCGATGGGTCCCATCGTGGAACGAGTCCTGACTGCTGTTGCCGGAGGCAAGCGGATCACGGTCCACGGCGACTTTGACGTCGACGGCGTTTGCGCCACCACCATCCTCGTCAGCACGCTGCGCGAGCTCGGTGGCGAGTGCGACTGGCTGATCCCGGATCGCATCGCCGACGGCTATGGGCTGAGCGCGGAGAACGTGCGCAAGTTGGCTGAGCGGGGAACTTCGTTGATCGTTACTGCTGACTGTGGGATCACTGCGGTTGACGAGGTGGCGCTGGCGGGTGAGCTTGGCATGGAGGTCGTTGTTACCGACCACCATCAGGCTGGCGAGGCGTTGCCGGACTGTCCGATTCTTCACCCGGGGCTCGATGAGAACTACCCATTCGCGGAGTTGTGCGGAACCGCGGTGGCTTGGAAGCTTGCGACAGCGTTGCGGGGGGCCGCCTCTCACGACACCGATCTCGATCTTGTTGCGCTGGCGACGGTGGCGGATCTCGTGCCGCTCGTCGGGGAGAACCGCACCTTGGTCAAGCGGGGGCTCGAAGAGGTGCGGCGGGCTCAGCGGCCTGGGTTGAGGGCGCTGATCGCGGCAGCTAAATGTGAGCCGACCAGGCTGGATGAGGGCGACCTTGCTTTCAAGCTGGCGCCGCGGATCAACGCCGCTGGGAGGCTTTACCGGGCCGATGCTGGGGTTGAGCTATTCCTCACCGACGATGAGTCGAGAGCTGCGGAGATCGCCAATGAGTTGGGTCGGGCCAATGGGGAGCGGCGTGCCACGGAGCGGGAGGTGGCGAATGAAGCCGAGGCGGCTCTGCGGGACCTGCCGGATGAGCTGCGCGAGGCGTCGGGGTTGGTCGTCGCGGGCGAGGGTTGGCACCCGGGGGTCATCGGGATCGTTGCCTCGCGACTCGTGGAGCGTCATCACCGGCCGGTTGTCGTCATTTCGCTGGAGCCCGACGGCAGTGGGCGGGGGTCGGGGCGGAGCATTCCCGGCTTCGACCTGCTTGCTGGTCTTGAGGCCTGCTCCGAGCATCTGGGCAGCTTCGGGGGGCACAAAGCTGCCGCGGGACTGGAGTTGAAGACGGGGGAGTTGGCCCCGTTTCGCGAAGCATTTGCGGCTCACGCGAACAGCCTGCTGGGGCCGGAGGATCTGAAGCGGACGGAGCGGATTGATGCGGTTGTTGGTGGGGCTTCGCTGGGGTTGGATTTGGCTGAAGAGCTGAAGCAGCTGGCGCCTTTTGGGATGGGTAATCCTGGGGTGCGGTTGCTGGTGCCCTCGGCGCGGGTGCGGGACGTGCGGACGATGGGGGAAGGCAAGCACGCGCGGTTCAGCTTGCACAGCGGCTCCCACAAGGCGCTTGGGGTGGCTTTCGGCCGGCCCTCGCTCGGTGTGGGTGAGGACGATCCGGTTGACGTCGCGGTGCGGCTTGAAGTGAACCACTGGAACGGGGCGGTCGAGCCGCAGGTGGTGTTGGGCGAGGTCTACCCCCGTGCCGACGAGGAGAAAGTGCTCGAGGCGGCCCAGTGGTGGCAGCGCTTTGACGCCGAGTTGGCGCGGGATCCGGACAAGCCGGTGGCGCTCGACCCGGAGTCTGGCGGCGACTTACAGCGTCAGGTCTGCGTCAGCGCCAACGCGCCCGCGGCGGTGATCAGCGAGCTCGCCTCCTGTGGGGGCGAGGTCCTGGCACTCACCGCCGACGCCGGACTTCGTGCCGGCATGGCCTGCGAGGGAGCGCGGGTGGCGGACTACGCGGAGCTGGAACGCGACCCCGAGCTGGTCGCGGACTTCGATCACGTGGTGCTTGTGGATCCGCCGCCGAGCGCTGACCTGCTGGCGCTCGCCTCGCGCAGCCCCGTGGAGGGCGGCTACCTGCACCGCGTCTGGGGCGAGGCCGAGTGGCGCTTCGCGCTCAGCGCCGTGGCGGGGCAGCTGGCCCAGCGCCCGACCCTGATTGCGCTCTTCCGCGACCTGCGCGATGCGGGCGAGGTGAGCGGAGAGGAATTGCGCGAGGCGCTGGCTGGCAGCGCACCGCAGGCGCGCAGTCCCGAGACCGCGGCTCGCTGTTTCCGCATTCTCAGTGAGCTCGGACTGGTGCAGGGGGAGCCCGCCGCTGGCGGCGGGATGGTGGGGGTCGTATCCTCAGAAGGGACAGATCTGGAGCGCTCGGCGTCATACCGCGCCTACAGCGCCCGCCACGAGGAGGCTCGCCAATACCTCGAAGCACACCGACAACCGTAGCCAGCCAGGAGCTCCTGGCTGATCTCTTTGCCGTCGTCGAGGAGTTCGACTCCTCGGGCGGCTCTGACGCTGCCGCCAATGGCGGCGGTGTTGCCGTGTCGGTTGCCGCGATCGACCGCATCGCGATCAAGCACGCCTTCGACTTCGCCTGCGACCGCCACGCCGACCAGCTGCGCCACTCCGGCGACGAGTTCATCACCCACCCCGTGGGCGTGGCTCAGATCTGCGCCGGCATGCGACTCGACACCGAGACGCTCTGTGCCGCCCTGCTCCACGACACGGTCGAGGACACCAGTGCCAGCCTGGAGGAGATCCGGGCCGAGTTCGGCGAGGAGATCGCCCAGCTCGTCGACGGCGTCACCAAGCTGACCGGGATCGCCTTCGAGAGCCGCGACGAGCGCCAGGCCGAGAACTACCGCAAGATGATGGTGGCGATGGCTACTGACGTCAGGGTGATCCTGATCAAGCTGGCCGACCGTCTGCACAACATGCGCACGCTGGGCGCGCTGCCCAAGCAGAAGCAGATGTCGAAGTCCCGCGAGACGCTGGAAATCTACGCGCCGCTCGCCCACCGGCTGGGAATCCACGCGATCAAGTGGGAGCTCGAGGACCTCGCCTTCGCCACCCTGCACCCGCGCAAGTACGCCGAGATCAAGCAGCTCGTCTCCCAGCAGCGCAACGAGCGCGAGGTCTACGTCGAGGAGGCCGGCAAGTTCCTCTCCGGCGAGCTGCTCGACGTCGGCATCGAGGCCGACATCTCCGGCCGCGCCAAGCACTTCTACTCGATCTACACGAAGATGACCAAGAAGGGCCGCGAGTTCAACGAGATCTTCGACCTGACCGCGATGCGGGTGATCGTCGGGTCGGTCAAGGACTGCTACGGCGCGATCGGCGTCATCCACTCGCTCTGGAAGCCGCTGCCCGGTCGCTTCAAGGACTTCGTCGCGATGCCGAAGGCCAACATGTACCAGGCGCTGCACACGACGGTGATCGGTCCCGAAGGCAAGCCGCTGGAGATCCAGATCCGCACCGAGGAGATGCACAGCCTCGCCGAGTACGGGATCGCCGCCCACGTCGCCTACAAGGAGGGCGCCGCCGCCGATCCGAAGAAGGAGAAGATGACCTGGCTGCGGCAGCTGGTCGAGGCCGAGGGCGAGCAGGACCCGGCCGAGTTCCTCGAGTCGCTCAAGGTCGACCTCTTCGAGGACGAAGTCTTCGTCTTCACTCCGAAGGGCGAAGTGAAGAACCTCTCGGCCGGCTCGACCCCGCTCGACTTCGCCTACGCGGTCCACACCGACGTCGGCCACGCCTGCGTCGGCGCCAAGGTCAACGGCTCGATCGTGCCGCTGCATTACCAGCTGCGCTCCGGCGACATCGTCGAGGTGCTGACCGCGAAGCAGAAGCGCGGGCCCTCGCGCGACTGGCTGAAGCTGGTGCGGACGAGCCGCGCCCGCAACAAGATCCGCGCCTTCTTCAAGGAGGAGAGCCGCGAGGACGCCGAGAAAAAGGGCCGCGAAGGCCTCGAGGAAGCGCTGCGCACCCGCGGCCTGCCGATGCAGAAAGTCGCCGCCTCGCCGCTGCTCGTCGACGTGATCCGCGAGATGGGCTTCCGCAAGGCGACCGAGTTCTACATCGCCCTCGGCCAGGGCAAAGTCTCGACCAAGGCGGTCGCCAACAAGCTGATGCAGCGACTGAAGGCGGGGGAGGCGGTCGAGGACACCGACCCGCTCGGCCTCGCCGGCGGCCATCGCGAGGACAAGGCGCGGCGGACCAAGGACGCCTCCAATTACGGGATCAGCGTCAAGGGCGCCGCCAACGTCGCCGTGCGCCTGGCCAAGTGCTGCCGGCCCGTTCCCGGCGACGATATAGCGGGTTATGTATCCCTCGGCCGCGGCATCACCATCCACCGCACCGACTGCAAGAACATGAAGGCGCTGAAGCGGGCGCCGGAACGATTCGTCGACGTCGGCTGGGACGGTGAGAACGAGTCCTCCTACCGGGTCGAGCTGCAGATCGACGCCTACGATCGCACTCGCCTGCTCGAGGACCTCTCGCGCACTTTCTCCGAGGCCGGCATCAACATCATCGGCGCCAGCTGCACGACCAACCACCCGATGGTGAAAAACACCTTCGTGATCGAGGTTGGCGATACCGAGCAGCTGAAGCAGTGCGTCGCCCGCCTGCGCAACGTCGAGTCGGTTTTCGACGCCTACCGGATTACCCCGGCGGCCTAGCGACCCGGCCGTTGGCCGAACTGGTCACTTACCTTCAGTTAGATCAGCGTTCTTGTCTAAAGCTTGCCGATCTTGGGTAGGGAGGGATAGGATTGGCCAGCGGGCCAAGCCAGGTGTGGCAATGCGGAGGAAGGGATCGTGGTGACGACGGTCAGGATCAGGTTGGGGGCGTTTGCCGGCGGCATGCTGGCATGGAAGCACCAGCGCGACGTGGGGTCGGGAAACGGCGCCGAGCCGAGCTTCCGACGACGTTCTCAAGGTGATCCGCTTCTACCTGAAGGAAAAAGGCAGCGGCGGGACCGGCTGGTCCTACCCGGACCTTCTCCGTGAGGGGCATCCCGAGGAGGAGGTCGAGGTCGAGCTCGAGATCGAGGACGCGCTTTGGCGCGAGATGAGGGCGGAGGCCTCGCGGCAACACGTGAGCGTTACCCAACTGCTCGAGCACGCTGCCCTCTATTACGCCGCCGAGCTCGATGCGGGTCGCCTCACCGAGCGGATTCTCGACGAGGGCTGAAGCGGCGGACTAAACGCTGGCCGCCACCACTGGTGAAGCGCCCAGTTCGGTGAGCTTGGCCTGCAGGGTACGGCGGCCGCGATGGTGAAGGCCGTGCACGGAACTCTCTGACTTTTTCAGCGTGGCGGCGATTTCAACCGGCGAGAGGCCGGCGATGTGCCTGAGGATGAGTACCTCGCGCTGATCTTCGGGCAACTCCTCGAGCGCCAGGCGAAGATCGTGGCCGCGCTCCTGGCCCATCTGGGCCTGGCCGCTGTCGGTAAGGCGCACTTCCTCGGTCGGCACCGCACGCCTGGCGCGTAGATGGTCCAGGGAGGCGTTGCGGGCTACTCGCATGATCCAGGCGGCAAAGGGGACCTCGCGGGGCTCGTACTTGTTGATCGCCTTCATCAGCTTGGCGAAGATGTTCTGGGTGATGTCTTCGGCCTCGTGATGGTCCTTGACCAAGCTGTTGACGAAGCGTTGAACGTCGGGGGCGTAGCGCACGTAGAGGAAGTGCAAGCCCTCGCTGTCGCCGGCCTGGGCGCGCTCGATTGCTTCCAGGACGAGGCGGCTGTTCCCAGATCCTGAGGCGGATGCCTCGGGGAAGCCCATCAAGTTATTTGGGCGCAACTCTGTATTACGACTGGTCACAGCGTCCTCCCGACGCGTTGTTCTGCGTTTGGGGCTCGTGGCCCCTTATGTTTGAAAGTCAAAGAATTTCTCCTAAAACGCGAGATTCTCTTTGACGAAATATCCGCAACTACCGAAAAATATGAAGAGCCTTCGATTAGCCGCGGCCCGAAGAAATAGTGGCCCTTCGTCTGAAAGTCAATGCCCAATATTCGTCTAAATCTCAGCCCCAAGGCTCAAGTGGCTGCAAATGCACAGGTATCAGGGGCTGAAGTTAGGAGGATTGGGGGAAATGAGGTGAAAATCTTGGGCATGCCCATAGTTGTTATGGGTGGTGCGCAACGTGAAAGTCCCTCTCGGAACATTTGCTTGCAACGGAATCGAGGCTTGTCTCGACTCCGATATCGCTGCCGGCGTGCGCGCGGCGATCAGCGACTTCACCCAACGCCTCGAATCCGGCCGCGCCCCCGTTGACCTTCCCAGGCCTCCGCTGGAGACCGTCTCAGCCGAACCGGCGATGTCGGTGGACCTGGACCTCGACGAGAGCACCTGGCTGCTCCTGCAGCACGAGGCGCGCCGCCAGGGCGCGACTGTCAGCCAGCTGGCAGCCCACTCGGTCCTGGTCTACCTGGCCGAGCTAGACCGTCTCACGCCGCCTAACGGCGCAACTGCTTAGACGGTCGCGATTTCGCCGCGAGCGGCGCTGAGCACACTGTCGACCGAGGCAACCGGGACCGGTTCGCCCTGGGCGTGCAGCGACTGCTCGAGCGCCTCCAGGCCGAGCACGATCTCGACCCCGAGGCGGCGCGTTGGAGACCGGCGTGGTGCCCTCGCGGATCGCCGAGGCGAAGTCGCTGAGCTCCTGGCCGAGTGGCTCCAGGGCCTGCGAGCCGCGGGGCGACCATGTCGCCGGTGCGGTAAGTCAGGCGGTACTCGCCGAAGTTGGCGGGCGGCTCGGCGAAGTCGAGGCCGCGGTCGTAGATGCGCACCGAGTCGTCGGCGGCGGTGTCCTCGTACTGGACCATCCGCTGGCTGCCGACCACGACCATCTGGCGCACCTTGCGCGGCGCCAGCCAGGAGAGCTGGACGTTGGCCTGGGTGCCGCCCTCGAAGCGCAGGGTGAGGAAGGCGGTCTCGTGGACGCCCTCCTGGAAGACGCTGCGGCCGTGTGGCCGAGACCTCGACCAGCGGCTTGCCGAGCCAGTGCAGCAGGATCGAGAGGTCGTGCGGCGCGAGGTCGAGCACGACGCCGTCCTGCTGGTAGAGGCCGAGGTTCATCCGCGAGGAGGTGACGAAGTAGATCTCGCCCAGCTCGTCGTCCTGGATCAGGTCGCGGACCTTGTTGACCGCGGGGCTGTAGAGGAAGGTGTGGCCGGGCATCAGCACCAGGCCGCGCTCGCTCGGCCAGCGCGACCAGCTTCGCCGCCTCCTCGGAGGTGCCGGGCCAGCGGCTTCTCGACCAGGACGTGCTTGCCGGCTTCGAGAGCGCGGCTGACCAGCGGCGAAGTGGGTGTGGGGCGGGGTGGCGATCGCGACCGCCTCGACCCGCGGGTCGGCGAGCGCGGTGTCGAGTTCGCGCTCGATCCAGACGCCGGGGTGGCGGCGGCGGAAGTCGTCGATGCGGCCCTCGTCGAGCTCGCAGAGGCCCATCAGGCGGAACTCCGGCCGCTCGACGACGTTGCGGACGATGTTCGGGCCCCAGTAGCCGTAGCCGACGACCATGGTGCCGATTGCGTCCTGCTGGGTTCATGCTGCTCCCCTTCTGGCTGAGCACGTGCACGGGGTGCGGGCGAGAATTGAGAGATCAAGAGGCAAGCGAGCGCCGTTCGGCGTACTCGATGTCGAGCCGGACCATTTCCTCGTAGGTGCGCTCGTTGCGACCGCTGACCTGCCAGAGGCCGGTCAGGCCCGGGCTTGACGGCGAAGCGCTCCAGGTACCAGCTCGGGTACTCGGCGACCTCATAGGGGATCGCCGGGCGCGGGCCGACCAGGGTCATGTCGCCGGCGACCACGTTGAAGAGCTGCGGCAGCTCGTCGAGGCTCCAGCTTGCCTGATCCAGCGGCCGACCGGAGTGATCCGGTCGTCGACGGCGAGCTTGTAGAGGTCTCTTGCGTCCCGCCGTCGCCGCCTTGCCGTTGATCAGCGCGGTGACGTACTCGCGGTGGCCGCGGGGGTCGGCGTCGAGCGCATGCTGCGGAACTTGAAGAGGGTGAACTCGCGCTCGCCGTAAGCCGACGCGGCGCTGGCGAAAGAGCGCCGGGCCGCGGCTGTCGAGGCGGATCGCGATCGCCACCGCGATGCAGCAGGGGCGAGAGCAGGACGATCATCGCGGCGGAGACGACCAGGTCGATCAGGCGCCTGCGCGACCGCCGGCCAGCAGCGGTTCGCCGGCGATGCGATCGAGCGGCTGCTCGTGAGTGAGTTCGTGTGCCTCCATATCGCTAATTGACAAACGCCCGCAGCCGCCGGAACACTTGCGCACTGAATGAGCAGAGGGCTGAAAAGAGAGTCTGAAAAAAGATCGACCGAGAAAAATTCAGCGAGCAGTTCCCCGGCGTGCAAAGACTCGGCTGCTCGCTGCGTTGATTGAGCAATGGCACCCCGGATCGTTTCCATCATCGGCTCCCGCCCTGAGATCGTCCAGGCCGCTCCGCTCTCGCTCGCCTTCAACGGCTGCGTCGAGGAGATCCTGGTCCACACGGGGCAGCACTACGATCCGGCGCTCTCCGACCTGCAGATCGCCGACCTGAAGCTGCCGCTGCCGGAGCACAACCTCGGCGTCGGCTCGCTGCCCAATGACGAAGAGCGTCGACGGTCGCCCAAGACCGCATCGCCCGCGTGATCGAGTCAGAGCGGCCCGACGCAGTCCTGGTCCGCGGCGACACCAACGCGACGATCGCCGGCGCCCGCGCCGCCGTCGCCGCCGGGGTGCCGCTGCTTCACGTCGAGGCCGGCCTGCGCAGCTACCGCGACGACATGCCCGAGGAGGCCAACCGGATCGAGACCGACCGGCTCTCCGACCTGCTCTTCGCACCCTGCGAGCACGCTCGCCAAACACTTCTCTCGAGAGGGGATCGCAGGGCACGGTCAAGGTGACCGGCGACGTCCTCGCCGACGTCCTGCTCTCCACCCGCGACCGGCTCGGCCGAGGGCGGTGGAGGAGGGCGAGTACGTGCTCGCCACCGCCCACCGCAACTACAACACCGACTCGCCCGAGCGGCTCGGTGCCGTGCTCGCCTGCCTGCAGGCGGCCGAGCATCGCGTGATCTTCCCGCTGCACCCGCGCACCCGCAAGAGCCTTGAGACCTGGGGCCTCGAGGTTCCCGCCAACGTCGAGGTGCGCAACGCGGTCACCTACACCGAGATGCTGACTCTGGAGCGCGACGCGGTTGCGATCGCCACCGACTCCGGCGGCGTCCAGCGCGAGGCCTATCTCTGGGGAGTGCCCTGCATCACGATGCGCGAGGAGACCGAGTGGATCGAGACCGTCTCGACCGGCTGGAACACCCTGGTCGGCGTCGACGCGGACAAGTTCCGCGCCGCCCTGGCCAAGCCGCAGCCGCAGGAGCGCCCACCGATCTTCGGCGACGGCAACGCCGCCGAGCGGATCGCCGAACTGACCGTGGCACATCTCGAGCTGACCGTGGAGGGATCCCTTGTCTGAGCAGCTGAGAATCGGCGTCGTCGGCTGTGGGCGCATGGGCGCGTTCCACGTCCGCAACTACGCGCAGGTCGACTGCGCCCACCTCGTCGCCGTCGCCGAGCCCGACGAGGAATCGCGCCGGCGCGCCCTCGGGGACACCGGGGCCGTCGAATTCTCCGACTGGCGCGAGCTGATCGAGTTCGGCGCCGACGAACTGGACGCGGTCTCGATCGCCTGTCCCTCCGAGTACCACGCCGAGGTCGCCCTCGAGGCCCTCGCCGCCGACCTGCACGTGCTGGTCGAGAAGCCGATCGCGACCACCCTGCCCGACGCGCTGCGCATGCGCGGGGCGGCGATGGAGGCCGATCGCAAGCTGATGGTCGGCCACGTCGAGCGCTTCAACCCGGCCGTCGCCAAGCTGCGCGAGCTGGTCGCCGACGGCCGCCTTGGCAACGTCTACCGCGCCCACACGACGCGGGTCGGGCCGCTGCCGACGCGGATCCAGGACACCGGCGTCGCGATCGACCTCGCCACCCACGACCTCGACGTGATGCAGCACGTGCTCGATCGCCAGATCGGCGAGATCTACGCCGACGGCGGTCGTTTCCAGCACGGCTCCCAGGAGGACCTGCTGACCTGCCTGGCCCGCTTCGGCGCCCAAGGAGACCGGCGACACACTCGGTCTGCTCGACGTCAACTGGCTGACCCCGGAGAAGAAGCGCGAGATCGCCCTGATCGGCGAGAACGGCCTGCTCCGCGCCAGCTACATCACCCAGGACGTCTGGTTCGTCGAGTCGCCCAGCGCGCCGCTGCACTGGGACGGGCTCTCGATGCTGCGCGGCGACGGCGAGGGTGCGGCGGTTCGCTTCTCGCTGGCCAAGACCGAGCCATTGCGCGCCGAGCTCGAAGCCTTCTGTCGCTGCGTGCTCGACGACACGCCGGAGCCAGTCAGCGCCCACGACGGCGTCAAGGCGCTTGCCGCGGCCCTGGCTATGCGCGAGTCCGCCGCGGTTCGCCGCCCGGTCGAGCTGCTCGACATTCCCGCCCCCCGTCCGCTGGAGGTACTGGTGTGATCCGCTTCGTCATCCCGGCCTACAACGAGGCCGAAAACATCCCCCAGCTGCTCGCCGACCTGGCGCCGGTTGCCCGCGAACTGGGCGCCCGCGTGATCATCGTCGACGACGGCTCCACCGACGGCACCGCCGAGGTGATCCGGAGCACGCCCGCGACATGCACCTGGCGATCGTCACGCCACACGGTCAACCGCGGCCTTGGCACGGCGATCAACACCGGCATCCGCGCGGCCCTCAGCGAGTCCTCCGATGACGACGCGATCGTCACCCTCGAGGCCGACACCACCTCCGACCTCTCGGACCTGCCGCGGATGCTCGAGCTCTTCGAACAGGGAACCGACATCGTGCTCGCCTCCGTCTACGCGCCGGGCGGCGAAGATCATCGGAGTCGCCGCGCTGGCGGCTGGCGGCGAGCAAGGCCGTCTCGAACACCTTTCGCCTGCTTGGCGGCCTGCGGGAGATGCACACGCTTTCCTCGCTCTACCGCGTCTACCGCGCCGGCACCCTGCGCCGCGCTGCTGACACCTACGGTTACCTGCTCGTTCGCGAGCCCGGCTTCGCCGCCAACGTCGAGCTGCTGCTGAAGCTCTACAACGCCGGCGCCAGCGTCGCCGAGGTGCCGACGGTCAACGACTGGACGACCCGCAAGGGCGAGTCGAAGATGCAGCTGAAGCCGACCGTGACTCGCCTACATCCGGGTGATGGTCGCCCACCTGGTCGGCCGGATCCAGCCGCCGCCGCTCTCGCCGCTAGGCCGAGGTTGTCGAGGCGCCGGCGCTGCCGGCCGCCGAGCAGCCGCCCAGCACCGCGGAGCCCCTCACCCAAGTGGGATGATGAGTTCCCAGCCACGGGTCGGAGTCGTCGGCGGCGGCGTCCTCGGCATCACACTGGCGCTGCGCCTGGCGCAGGCGGGTGCCGCGGTGACCGTGATCGAGCGCGGGCCCGAGCCTCGGCGGGCTCGCCGGGACGATGCGACTTCGGCGGCCACGAGGTCGATCGCTTCTACCACGTGATCACCCCCGCCGACTCGCGCATGATCGCGATGGCCGAGGAGGTCGGGCTCGGCGAGGAGATCCGTTTCCGGCCGGTCGGCGCCGGCTTCTTCGCGGCGGAGAGCTGCACGACTTCAACGGCGTCCGCGATCTGCTGCGGTTCTCGCCGCTCGAGCCCGCTCGGCGCGCCTGCGCTTTGGCTGGTTCGTCGCCCAGTGCCAGCTGCGCTCCTCCTACGAGGCGCTCGACCGCATCCCGCTCGAGGCCTGGCTGCGCCGCCACTGCGGCGACAGGTCGGTCGAGCGGATGTGGCGACCGCTGCTCGACTCGCGCTTCGACGGCGACCCTGACGGGCTGCCCGCCACCTATATCTGGGCGCGGACCAGGCGCATGTCCACCGCGCGCAGCGGCAACCGCAAGGCGGGCGAGGAAATGGGCCACATCGTCGGCGGCCACAAGCGGCTGGTCGACGCGATGGTCGCTCGCGCCTCCGAGCGCTCGGCGTCGAGGCGCGCACCGACGCCCCGGTGAGCGGGCTCGCGACCGGCCCCTCGGACGGCACGTCACCGGCGTCGAGCTGGAGGGCGAAACCCTCGACTTCGACCTGACGATCTCGACCCTGCAGCCGGCGGCGCTGCGCTTCCTTCTGCCCGAGGCGCCATCGCGGACTGCTGGAGCCCTATCCGCAGCGCTGGCAGGGCGTCGTCTGCACGACCCTCCTTTTGCCCCGCTCGGTGCTGCCCTACTACGCGGTCAACATCCTCGATGAGACCCCGATCACGACCGCGGTCGAGACCTCGCACGTGCTCGGCACCGAACACACCGACGGCCGCGTGCTCGTCTACCTGCCCAAGTACTGCGCCCCTGATGCGCCGGAGCAGTCCGAGGACGACGAGTCCGTATACATGCGCTTCACCGACTTCCTCGCCAAGATCTCGCCGGACTTCAGCCGCGACGAAGTGATCGACTGGACGGTGCAGCGCGCCAAGCTGGTCGAGCCGGTGCACCAGGTGCTGGCCGACGGCAAACGGCGGATTGCGCCTGTCTGGCCCGGCGTCGAGGGGCTCGCGCTCGCCTCCAACGCTCAGATCTACCCCTACCTGCTGAGCGGGGACTCGGTGATGGGCTTTGCCGAGACCGTGGCTGACGAGGCCCGCGAGCGGCTTGGTCTCCTGGAGGCCGGAAGTACGAAAAAAGGACTAGTCGGAGCGTCGACCGCCGCGTTCGACGGCTAGCAGCAGGCGATGGCTTCTGAGATGCGCCCGGCGCTGAGAATCGCCCTGGACCCCGGTATCCGCGCCGCCCACGGCCCGGAGCTGACCTGGGCCTGGCGGCTGTTGCTGACGGCGACGGGGCGGCGCTGGAGCGAGGTTTCGATCGGCGAGGAATGCGATGTCGCCTATTGCTCGGCCGCGACGCCCGAGCCGCCCGCGGCCGCACTCACGATCCGCGCCGATCCCGAGCGCTGGCGCCGCCGCGAAGAGCTGACCCTGCGCGGGGTCGAGGAACGCGATGGCTGGAGCATGCTCGAGTTCGCCGGGGACCTGGCCCGAGAGGGGAGAGAGGGAGCCCCGGCGGATGCGGCTCGGCTCGGTCACGACGTCATCTTCGATCTCTTCTGGCTGGCGAGTGGGGCGGCGGAGGCGCGCTGGCCGCGCAACGAGCACGGCCATCCGCAGCCGCAGGGGCCGCTGCTGGAGCAGGGGCTCTTTCCCCGCGCACTGGCCTCGCGGGCCATCGCCCGGTTCGACCTCGCTCTCCGCGAGCGCGGCCTGCCGGATGGGGTTCCCCGCTGGCCCGGCGGTAAGCGCGCCGCGGCCTGCCTCACCCACGACGTCGACTACCCCGAAGTCGTGCGCTGGCTGGAGCCAGCACGCGTGCTGGCCCGCCGTGGCAGACGGGGGGCGAGGCCGGCCCTCGACGTCCTCTTGGGGCGGCGGCATACCTGGCACTTCGATTCCTGGGTCGACCTGGAGGGTCGTTACGGTGCCCGCTCGGCCTTCTACTTCGTCCCCCGCAAGGGATCCTTGCTGGAGTATGCCCGCGATACCCCCGACCCCTTCTACGACGTGACGACGCCGCGCTTCGGCCGCGCCCTGCGGCAGCTCGACGACGCCGGGGCCGAGGTCGGCATCCACGCCAGCTACCGAGCCTATGAGGACGAGTCGCGCTTCTCCTTGGAGCTGGAAGGGCTCGAGCGCGCCGCCGGCACCGCGGTCGCCGGCAACCGGCACCACTACCTTCACCTCGATCCGGAGCGGCCGCAGGACACCCTGCTCCTGCACGAGAAGCTCGGCCTCGACTACGACACGACCCTGGGCCACGATCAACACCTGGGCTGGCGCAACGGCCTTGCCATGCCCTTCTTTCCCTTCCACAACCGCCTGCGCCGTGAGCTGCGGACCCTGCAGCTGCCCTTTGCCTGGATGGACCAGCAGCTCTTCCTCCACGGCGATATCAACCCCGGCGAGCCGGCGGAGCTGCTCAGCGGCCTCGTCGCGACCACCGCCGAGCAGGGCGGCTGCCTGGTGGCGAACATCCACGAGTACACCTTCGACGAGGAGCTCTTCCCCGGCTGGAGCCGCACTTACGAGGGCCTCGTCGCCGAGATCGCCGGCCGCGGCGACTTCTGGATCGAGACGCCGCGGGCGGTCGCCTCGCACTGGCGCGCCCGCGCCGAGTCGATCGAGGCCGCCAGCAGCGGCCTCGACGGTGGATCGGCGGCGCGGTGATGGCGATCGGCGGCGCGGTCGAGCCGGTCTGCCCGCGTTGTGGCGGCGAGCTCGGCAACGACGAGGCGACGATCGCCTGCGGGGAGTGCGGCGAGCGCTACTCGATCAGGGGTGGGGTGCCACGGTTTCTGCCCGGTTCGGCCGAGTCAGCCGACCAGCGCACGGCCGAGGCTTTTGCCTGGCACGGGCGGGAGTTCACCGAGGTCCTGCCCGAGCACGAGGAGCACTTTCTCGACGTGATCGCGCCGCGCGAGCCGAGCTTCTTCCGCGACAAGGTGGTGATGGACGCCGGCTGCGGGCCGGGCCGCCACGCCCTCTTCGCGGCGCGCTACGGCGCCCGCCAGGTCTGGGCGGTCGATCTCGGCGAGGCGGTCGAGACCGCCCAGCAGCTGGCGGCGGACGAGCCAGCCGTGCGCGTCGCGCAGGCGGACCTGTTGAAGCTGCCCTTCCCGCCCGGTGATGGCGAGAGTGGCTTCGACTTCATCTTCTCGCTCGGCGTCATCCACCACCTCGACGACCCGGCGGCCGCGGTGCGCTCGTTGGCGCGCTTGCTGCGCCCCGGCGGCGAGCTGTTCGTCTGGGTCTACTCGCGCGAAGGCAACGGCCTCGCCCGCTACGTGATCGAGCCGATACGGCGCCTTACCACCCGCCTGCCGCCGCGCACGCTTGGCGTCGTCACGCTGCCGATCGCGGCCGTCCTCTACGGGCTGACCAAGCTCGTCTACGGGCCGGCGCGAGGCACCGCGATCGAGTCGAGGCTACCGGCGCACGGCTACTTCGCGCCGCTCGCGGGCTTCTCTTTCCGCCGCATCCGAGCGGTTGTCGCCGACCAACTGGTGGCGCCGAAGACCGACTACGTCCCCGCCGGGGAGCTGCGCGGCTGGCTCGAGGGGGCAGGGTTGGAGCAAATCGAGATCGTCGCCCGCAACCGCAACTCCTGGCGGGCCCACGGCGTGCGGCCCGACTAATGCTTCTCGTGTTCGTCCTTCTGGGAGAAGCGGCGGACAAAATTTTGTGGGAGCGTGAAGAGCAGCCGCAGTCGCCCTAGCCCCTTAGGTGCGGCGCGCGCTCCCTCTTCCCGAAGTTCCTTTCTGCGCTGCGAAACCCATCTCCGAACGGCAGCCCAGTTTGGTTTTTCGCTGTCTCCCTTTGGTTCTGCAATTTCGATGTAAAGGTCCACGGTATTCGGGAACTGATTTGGTGGAAGCACCCGAAGGTGTCTGCGAAGAGGCCAAAGACGGGGCAAGACCATGAACTCGACCACCGCGTTCAAAGCGTCATTCATTGCCCTGTTGACCCAAAGACGGCCCCTTCGTTCTTCGGCATCGAGCATGTCCCAGAGAACAAATTGGGCGACTCGTAGACGTTGCGTCACCTCTTCCGATTCAAGGCGCCTGCTGTGGAAGGCAGCCGAATCAAGCACGCCTAGGGCTAGCTGTGCGTGCTCTTCGTCAAATTCTTCGTCGCCCATTCCTTCAAAGCCTCGGCTGCTTCATCGATGTAATCGTTGATCTTCTGGACGGCTTCGACATAAAGCTCTTGGCGTTTCAGGTGTCGGGACACTGCAAACACACGGATCCCGCAAGCTTTCTGAGGGTCGTCCGGGTTCGTTTGGCCACGGCCCGAGTTTCGTCCCCCACGAACGAATCTCAACTGCTCGGCTACCCCTCGTCGTCGTGGGGAAGATCGGCGGCGAACTGCTCAAACTCCTCGCGAGTGGCGGGGCGACTGTCCCGCTTCGCATGAAGCTCCGCCCTTGGAGTGATCGGCGGCTCGATCGTCAGCCCGCCAGTCTTGTCCGGCACCACCTCGTAGCGCCGACCCTCGATTTCAACCAACTCACCAGCGTGCAGGTCAAGCTTCTTAACAGCGGTTGCCATGTCTCAAGTCTAGACGCGCGTCAGGAGTTCTTCCTCCTTAGAGCGCCTCGCGGCGGTCTAGCGCCGAATACGCGGGTCCGGTCGATTGAGACCGAGATCGGTCTGGAGTGCCTAGCGCTCGACCAGGAACTCGCCGATTGCGAGCGTGTCCACGGAGCCCTGCTCGTAGGCCGTGCAGGCGTCCGCGGGGGTGCAGACGATCGGCTGCTCGTGGATGTTGAAGCTGGTGTTGATCAGGGCGCTGAGCCCGGTCTGCTTCTTGAACTCGGAGATGATCCGGTGGTAGGAGGGGTTGACGTCCTCGCGGACCAGCTGCGGGCGCGCCGTGCCGTCGACGTGGGTGACCGCCGGGATCTGCTCGCGCCGCTCGCGGTCGACGTCGCAGGTGATCGTCATGAACTCGGCGGCGCGGCGGCTGCCGTTGGAGAGCCCGAAGTAGTCCGCCGCGTCCTCGGCGAGGACGCTGGGCGCGAAGGGCATGAACTCGGTGCGGTGCAGGCGCTCGTTGAGGACGTCGTTGATCGTCGGGTCGGTCGGGTTGGCGAGGATGCTGCGGTTGCCGAGCGCCCGCGGGCCGTACTCCATGCGCCCGTTGAAGCGGCCGACGACGCCGCCGCCGGCGATCCGCTTGGCGATCTCCGTCTCGACGTCGCCGTGATGGGTGAAGGGCAGGCCGCGGCGCCGCAGCTCCGCCTCGATCTCGCGACTGGAGAAGGACGGTCCCAGGTACACGTCTGGCATCGCCTCGGTCGAGCCGTTGAAGCCCGCCTCGTGGCAGGCCTGCAGGGCGCTGCCGACGGCGTTGCCGCCGTCGCCCATGTTGGGGTGGACGTAGACCTCGTTGACCTCGTCCATCTCGTAGAGGCGCTGGTTCAGCTTGACGTTGGCGAAGACACCGCCGGCGAGGGCCAGCTTGCTGACGCCGGTGCGCTGCAGCAGCGGCCGCAGGTACTCGATCATCAGCTCCTCGAGGCGCGCCTGCACGCCGGCGGCGACGTGCTCGCGCGGCGTGTCGCCAATGGTCCGGCGGTAATGCTCTTCGTAGGCGTTGAGGACGGGCTTGCGGTAATAGCGTCCGGCCGGGATCCGCGCCAGGTGCTTCGTCCGCTCGACCCAGCGCTCGCCGCCGTCGGCGACGTCGGAGGCGAAGCCGCGGCCATCAGCGCTGACCTTGAGGCAGGCCTGGAACTGCTCGCGGCAGCTCTCCGGGTCGCCGTAGGCCGCCAGGCCGGTGATCTTGCCCTCGTGCCGGTGGGCGCGAAAGCCGAGGAAGGAGGTGACGCTGGAGTAGAGGAAGCCGGGCGAGCGGTCCTCGTCGCTGTCGGCGATCGTCTCGAGCGTGCCGTTGCGGGCGATGCTGACCGTGGCGCTGCGCCCGTCGCCGCAGCCGTCGGCGGTGACGACGAGGCAGTCGTCGTCAAAGCCGGAGCAGAAGTAGGCGCTCGCCGCGTGCGAGAGATGGTGGTCGACCTCGGTCAGCCCCTCGACCGAGATGCCGAGCCTCCCTGAGGACCTTCAGGTAGGTGGCCGTGTTCTGCTCGCGGAAGCGCGAGGAGGCCTTGCCGAAGCCGGAGGTGACCACGCCGGGCTCGCGCACCACGCTGAACAGCGAGCGCAGCACCTTGCTCGGCTCGAGCTGGTTCTCGGGGTCGAAGGGGAAGCCCGTGTCGCGCAGGAGCAGCTGCGTGATCGCCGGGTGGGCGTCGAGGTAGTCGACGAAGGAGAAGGCGACGCGATCGACGTCGGAGGCGTCGACGCCGGCCAGCCGCAGCACCTCCGGGATCGCGCGGCGGGGGAAGCCGAGGTGCATCTTGACGCGGCTGAGCCGCTCCTCCTCCACCGCGGCGACGACCTTGCCGTCGACGACGAGGGCGGCGGTTGAGTCCCAGCCTGGATTGATGCCTAGAACGATCATGCTGAATGAACGGCATGGAGGCGCGAAACTTCCATTCGGGAGCGTCGGGTCACTCGCAAAGCGCTTGCTGAGGCTTGCTCGCGAGAAAGTGCGAGAAAAGGACCAGTCGGCCCGTTGTCTTGGCGAGCATGTACCAAGTAGAAGCCTCCAAAGCCCTGCTCAAGCCCAAGCTCTGGGCTCGCCGCTCGGCCCGGCTCAACGTGCCGCGCAACGTGGTGATGCTGGGCATGGTCAGCATGCTGACCGACGTCTCCTCGGAGATGGTGGCGACGATCCTGCCGCTGTACCTCGTCTTCAGCCTCGGCGCCAGCCCGCTGGCGCTGGGCGCGATCGACGGCACCTACCGCGGCGCCGCCGCGCTCGTCCAGGTGGCGAGCGGCTTCGTCTCCGACCGCTGGCGCAAGCCCAAGGAGGTCGCCGGCGCCGGCTACGGCATCTCGGCCGTGGGCAAGGTGGCCCTGGTCGCTGCCGGCAACTCGATCGGCGGCATCGGCGCGATCGTCGCCTTCGATCGCATCGGCAAGGGAATTCGCACGGCGCCGCGCGACGCGCTGATCTCGCTCTCGAGCAGCAAAGCCGGCCTCGCCACCTCCTTCGGCGTGCACCGGGCGATGGACTCGGCCGGCGCCATGCTCGGCCCGCTGATCGCCTTCGGCATCCTGCTCGCCGCGCCGGCTCGCTTCGACGCCGTCTTCGTCGTCAGCACCCTCTTCGCCGTGCTCGGCGTCGCCGTGCTGATCCTCACCGTGCAGGGCAAGCCGAAACGGGCGCCCCGCGAGGACAAGCCCGCCCCTTCTCTGCGCGCCGCGGCCGGCCTGGTCAAGGACCGGCGCTTCGCGCTGCTGCTGATCGCCGCCACCGTGCTCTCGCTGACCAGCGTCTCCGACGCGATGCTCTACGTCGGCCTGCAGCGCAAGATCGACTTCGCCCCGGCCGTCTTCCCGCTGCTCTACGTGATCACCGCGGTCGCCTTCATGGGCCTGGCGATCCCGGTCGGCCAGCTCGCCGACCGGGTCGGCCGCGTGCCGGTGCTGCTGGCCGGCTATGCCCTCCTCTTCATCGTCTACGGTGCGCTGCTGATGAGCTCGCTCGGTTACGGACTGCTGGTTCTCTGCCTGCTCGGACTCGGCGGTTACTTCGCCGCCACCGAAGGGGTGCTGGCGGCGATCGCCGGAGCGCTCCTGCCGGAGAACCTGCAGGCGAGCGGGCTCGGCATGCTCACCACCGTGGTCAGCATCGGCAACCTGCTCTCCTCGCTCGTCTTCGGTGCCCTCTGGCTCGAGCTCGGACTGCACAACGCGGTGCTCGTCTTCGGCGCCGGGCTCGCCCTGGCGATCCTCGCCGCGGTGCCGTTGCTGCTGCGCTCGCAGCGCACTCCGGTGCATGGGTAGTCGCAACGCCAAGATCCTCGCTGCGCTCATCGCCCTCTGTGTTGTCGCCGGCGGCGCCTACGTCGCCGTGGCGGCTCTGGGGCCGAGCGAGACGACCACCGACGCGCGGCCGCAAGCGGGAGCCGTGTTGGCCCGCAGCGACGTGATGGTGCGCGCGGTCGAACCGTCCAACCCGCGCCTCAACGGGCGCGTCTTCATCGTCGACCACGGCAAGGTCGAGCAGCTGCCCGGCGACCTCAGCTGCGAGCGGGTCTACTACGCCGCCGGCCGCGGGATCTGTATGGGTATCGCTCCCTCGGGCGTCGACTACACCGCCCAGATCTTCAACTCGAAGATGGAAACGGTGCACCAGGTCGCCCTGACCGGACTTCCCTCGCGAACTCGCGTCTCCAGCGACGGCCGCTATGGAGCGATGACGGTCTTCGTCACCGGCGACTCCTATCTCTCCTCGCCCACCGCCTTCTCCACCCGCACGACGATCCTCGACATGGCCAGCGGCAAGCAGGTCGGCCAGCTCGAGCAGTTCAAGGTGACCAAGGACGGCGAGCCGTTTGACGCGGTCGACTTCAACTTCTGGGGGGTGACCTTCGACCCCCGGGACTCCAATCGCTTCTACGCCACCCTGGGCACTGGTGGCGCCCACTACTTGGTCGAAGGCGATATCCGCGACAAGTCGTTGCGGACGCTCCGCGAAGGCGTCGAGTGCCCATCGCTCTCGCCGGACGGCAAGCAGATCGCCTACAAGAGCCGGATCGGTAAAGAGGCTCGCTGGCATCTGCGCGTGCTCGACCTGGCGACCCTCGCTGATCACGCCGTCGCCGAGGACCGCTCGATCGACGATCAGGTCGAGTGGCTCGACAACGACACGCTCGCCTACTCAGACGAAAAGAACGTCTACACGGTTCCCGCCGACGGCAGCGGTGAGCCGGAACTGCTGGTCGCCGACGCGTCCTCGCCGGTGCGGCTGGCACTCGCCTCAGCGCGCTCGCTGAAATAGCGGCAACAGGCGGTCGCGCCCCTCGCCGAGAGTGCGGCGGGCGATCGCCAGCGGTGCGCGGGGAGGGGCGGGCACGGAGTCGGGATCGATTGCGTTGCTAGGGCGCAGGCGCAGCTCGACGCTGGTGTCCGCCCCGACCGCGATCGGCTCGTCGATTGGAGCCGGACGGCCGGCGACGGTCAGCTGCTCGGTGCCTGGCCCGGGGTGAGCGGGGGGGAGCTGCAGCGAGAGGTGCTCGACTCCGTCGGGAACCTCGACGCGGATCCGCCGCGCGTAGGGGCGGACGGTCAGGTGAGTGCCGTCCCGGCGGCTCTCGAAGTTGGTCGCGGCGATCTCGCCGACCGAGCACCAGCGCGTCTCACCGAGGCGGTTGACGTCGGCGGCGGCGGCGGCGAGGACGTCGAGGCCTGCGGCGACGTCCTCGTGGTGCCCGTAGAGGATCAGCGGTTGGTCGAGGTAGGAGCGCAGCACCAGTTCCGGCGCGTCGCGGCTGAGCAGGGGGTGGCGCAGGATGACCGGGAGCTGGCCGGCGAAGTCGGCTGGGTGCCAGCCGACCAGGGGACCGGCTGTGTCCGGGCGACTGAGCCAGTGGTGGGGTGGCTGTGAGAGCCAGGGAAAGGGTCGGGTCATCGTGATCGCCTCAAAGCCGCTGCGCAGCACTCCGAGGGCGGCGGCCTCCGAGCACTGCTCATGCGGGGGGACCATCACCCGGTCGACGGCGACGCCGCTGCGGCGCTCGAAGGCGTCGATGCGACGCAGCGCCTGCGCCGCCAGCCCGAGGCCTTCCGCCTCGCTCTCCTGGCGTCCGAGCTCGCCACCGTTGTGGTCGTTGCCGTGGACGAGCAGTGAGATCGCGCCCGCGGCGTCGCTCAGGGCGCGCTTGGCGCTGGGGCTGGCGAGCCAGGCGTCGAGCGGGACCATGGCGAGCGCTGCGTGGTAGCCGTGCTCGCGGGCGTGGAGGGCCAGCTCGGGCAGGTTAAGGAAGCCGTAGGAGGGGCGGTGCAAGTTGGGATCGTCGAAGAGCAGGCAGGCGCGGCCAAGCGGCGGTTGCCAGCGAGTCTCGGCAGTGAGCTCGCGCAGGAAAGAGACGATCGGCAGCAGGGCGGCGCTGCGACCGTCACACAGACGATCCCGCAGCGCCTCCTCGGAGCCCAGCTCGGCGGGCACGAGCAGCGCCAGGTCGAGTGCATCGGTGCGAATCCAAGTCGGGATTCCGTTGCCGCTCGCAAGCACATTCGAGCCGGGGTCGCCCAGGCTTGCACCAGGGTCGAGTGCGCCGCCGAGCCGGGTGTCAGGCAGCGAGGCGCCGCGCAGTCTGGTGTCGAGCTCTGGCAGGTCGCTCATCTCCTGTGCGACGGCAGCAACATCCACTTTTTCCTCTGGGCGCAGCAGCGCCAGAGTCCGTACGCCGGCCCCTGTCGCAGCTTTCGCGAGGTCCGAGCCACCTAGCTCGATCGCGCCGTCGAGGCCGTTTGTTTCGCCGGCATCGCGTCCTTCAAAACGAGCCGGGAAGGCGGCTTCCAGGGCGCCGAAGAGCGCCGTGCGCTCGGCCAGCGCGGCAGCCGGGAAAACCCCGACCACGACCGGCGCGGGCGCGGCGCTCACTTGCGCTTGATCGGACGCAGCTGGCGGTAGAACTCGCGCATCGGGGTGTTGCGCCCGAGCGGCACCCCGCAGCGGGCAACGGGCTCGGCCGGGTTACCCCGCACCATCGTCAGCGGCGGTACCGAAGTCGTGACGATGCTGCCGGCGTTGATCACGGCCCCGTCGCCGACGGTGACATGAGGAAGGAGCAGCGAGCCGGGGCCGATGAAGACGTCGTTACCGATCTTCACCGAGGGCACGCTTTCGTCGGCGACCTCGCCCTGCTGGTGGGCGACGATCGTCGTTCGCATGCCGAGGTCGACCCGGTCGCCGATCTCGATCAGGTGCGGGAAGGCGGTCTCGATGATCACGTCGGTGCCAATGAAGCAGCCGGAGCCGATCCTGACCCCTCGCGCCCGGTGCAACCGCACCCGGGTCGTCTCGGCGCCAGGGCCGTAGAGGGCGAGGATTGCCAGTAGCCGACGCTTGGCGCCGGCCGGGGTCGACTCGTATCTCATGCCGCGTTTCCGTTCGCCTGAGCGGCGATGTAGGTGGCAAGGGGGTCGAGTACGGTGATCTGCTCAGGGTCCATCTCTTCGAGGTCGATCTCGATTCCGAGCTGCTCCTCGAGCTGGACGATGATCTCAACGAACCCGAGCGAGTCGATCATGCCGCTGCCGCGCAGGTCGAGGTCTCCGGGCGCGTTCGTGGCGTCGATGCCGAAGTCGGCCAGGGCCGGTCCGCAGGCCTCGAGGATCAGCGCCCGCACGCGGTTTGTTTCGGCGCTCATTGATCGATGCGGTAGACGGTGTAGAAGTTCGACGGGTTGGTGCCGCCGACGCGCGGCGGTCCGCCGAAGGTTGCCACGGGCGCTCCGCTGCGGGTGAGCCAGTGGCCGAAGAACTGGTTGTAGTCGACGCCAAAGCGTTCGAAGCGGTAGCCGCTGAATCGCCGCTGGTCGATCACCGCGTAACGCACGTGCTCTTCCTTCAGCTGCTTGATCGCTTCCAGTTCGTCGGCGCGCGAGTCGAGCAAGCCGGGCAGGAACATCGCGTTGTAGAGAGCCGGCGGCCGGCCGGTCATGAAGTGCAGGCCGGAGTCGAGCGGGATCGCGACGATCGGTTCGCCAGGCGCCGTGTGCGAGTCGATGTAGTCGATTGTGCCCTGCAGGACCGGTGCTGCGGCTGGGGTGGTGACGAAGCTGCCGCGCGGCGTGTGCACGGTGACGCTGTCGTCACGGTAGAGGCCGATCTGGGCGTAGGCGATCAGGCCCAGGGCCACCGCGGCGAGGAAGCCGTAGGAGGCGACGCGGGCCTGCGGCCAGCGCTTGCCGAGGCGGTCGTGCAAGAGCGCCAGCAGCAGCACCAGCGGCGCCGCGTAATAGGGCGCGTAGGAGGCCTCGGCGGTGAAGGCGTCATATGCCCGAGCGCCGAGCGCCGCCGCTGCGGCGACCAGGGCGAGGTCGAAGGCCCAGGAGCCGGAGATCGGCGCTTTTTCGCCGCGCAGCAGGCAGACCGCGAGCAGGGCGCAGGCGGCGAAGCCGAGCGCCGGCAGCCAACTCATCCCGATCAGCAGGTGGGTCGCCTCGTATTGGACCTCGCTGCGGGCGGGGTCCCAGATCCCGAGCACCTTCCAGGTGCCAGCGACGAAGAGCAGCGCAACCGCCGCAGCTGGGAGGGGCCAGAGAGCCCGCAGGCGCTCACTCGTGCTGCGTGCCTTGGAAAGCATCACGGCCGTCGAGAGAACTGCGGCGAGGGCGGTGCAGTAGAGCCCCGCCCGGGCCAGCGTCGCTGCGACGCTTTCCAGGTCCATCGGGGCCCAGGCCTTCTGCGAGGCGAAGCCGGCGATGCGGAGGAAGTCGACCGGCCAGAGGTTCTCGAAGAAGAGGTTGTGGGCGCCGACGTCGGCGGCGAGGATGCCGAGCACCAGGCCAGCGACGGCGATCGCCGGCAGAGCCAGGGGAGGGATCGCACGCAGTGCCGGGCGCAGGCCGTTGTCGCGGGCGATGCCGGCGATGTAGGCGGCTCCGACCAGCGCGGAGACGGCGGCGAACTCGGGTCGGGTCAGGCAGACGATCCCGGCCGCGAAGCCCGCCAGGAGCAGCTGCTCGCGCGAGAGCGCCAGCAGCATCAAGAGCATGAAGAGGATGCCCAGTGTGGCCGAGTTGGTGTGGGGGAGGACGAAGTTGAGCGCGGTGCCTGAGAAGCCGATCCCGGCCACCATCGCTGTCGCGATCGCCGCTGGCACGACGCTCAGCAGCTGCCGCCCAAGGGCGTAGAAGGCGGCGATGATCGCCGCCGCCTGCAGCAGGCCGAAGGCGAAGGCCGTGGTGAAGCTGGTGCCGAAGACCGCGAAGGCGCCGCCGAGGGCATAGACGCCGACCGGCCCGTAGAAGTAGCGAATGTCGAGATAGGGGGTGCCACCTTCCGCGATCGTCGCGGCAGTGGTCAGCTCGTGCCCGGGGTCGACCGAGGGCACGCCCCACTTCTGCCAGCTCAGTCCGGCAAGCAAGGCAAAGAGCAGGGTGAGGCCGGCAATCGCGTAGGCATCGGCGCTCAGTTTCAGTCGTCGTACCGGAGCCGTACGTTCAAACGCCGGTGCATCGTCTGCCGTTGCTGCCGGCGTGCGGACGGCGACGCTCATGCCGATGCGGGCCGCACCGCTCCCACCAGCAGGCGCATCTGCCCGGGGGCAAGCCGCAGGGCGAAGATGCCGTAGAGGAGCGAGCCGATCGCGATGGTCAGAAGGGGTGCAGCGATGCCGCTGGCGAAGGCGTGGGCGATCGCGTCGCCGATGCCGAAGCTGGCGGCGGCGAAGAGGAGGAAGCGGAGACCGTCACGGGCCAGCTCGCGGCCGATCGGGACACCACCGCGGCCGGCACCGACGGCGAGCAGGACGATGGCGAAGACCAGTGGCACGACGAAGAAGGCGCCGACGACGCCGTTGGCGCCGAAGAGAGCGCCACCGAGGGCGGTGACCGCGATGTGCGCGACGACGACCGGGATCGCCAGCAGGTTGACGATCTTGGCTCGGCCGAGGGCGAAGAGGGCGGGCAGCAGCAGGTTGACCAGCAGCGCCGCCACGGTCCAGGCGCAGAGCAGCGCGGTGAAGACGCGCAGCTGGTCGACCTGGGCGGCGTCGAAGCTGGAGGGCAGGACCTCGCCGATCAGGGTGGCGCCGCCGGCGATCAGCGCCGCCAGCGCCGGGGCGACGAGCAGCATCGAGTAGCGGAAGCCGGCGGGGACTGTGTCGGCGATGACTTCGCGCCAATCGGCCAGGGCGCCGCGCCGCATGTCGGCGATACGCGACATGCCGAGCGCGAAGCCGGTGGCGGCGACGAGGTAGCTGGCGAAGAGGTAGGCATAGGAGAGGACGGTGGCGTCACCGGCGTCGTAGTTGCTGGTGAAGGCGAGGGTGATCACGTAGAGGCCGTTGAAGGCGAGGTAGACCATCGTGCTGCCGAGCACGAGCCCGACACAGCGGGCCAGGCTGCCGAGTCGGATCTGCCGCCGCCGCGCGGTCGTTGGTGCCCCGGTGCCGCTAGCGCGGACGCCGCCGAGCATCAGGGTGAAGGTGACGATCGCCATCGCCAGCATCGACCAGCCAAGCGAGAGCTCGCCGGCGCTGCCCGAGACCGTCAGGTAGACGACCAGGCCGGCGCCGGCGCCGGCGATATAGGCGAAGGCGATGCGGTCGAAGCGGTCGCGGACGGCAAGCAGGGTGGCGCCGCCGGCGGCCCAGAGCTGAAGGATCATCGCGATGCCGAGCACGGGCAGGGCGTCTTGAGTGATGCTGCGCCCGGCGTCACCGAGGCCCGGAGCCAGCAGCGAGGCGAGCGGGCCGGCGAGCGGCACCGTCAGGATCGCTACGGGCAGGGCGATCACTGCCAAGGCCAGCCGCCAACTCGGTCGGCGCCAGCCGGGGGCGCTCGCCAACCAGCAGCGGCGCCGAGGTGACGCGGATGCTCTGGCTGAAGACGCCGAAGCTCGAGTAGAGCGCGAAGGCGACGAAGAAGCCGTCGGTGCGGCCGTTGATGCCGAAGGAGCTGCAGGTAGAGCAGCGCCTGGATGCCCGAGGTGAGGCCCATCGCCAGCGTCGCGACCGCCATTGCCACGCCGGCGTGGGCGTGCTTCTCGCGCAGGTCGTCCTTGTGGTCGGCGGGGGACGGGGTGGGGGTTGGGGCAGGCGGCTCGGCTGTCGCAGTGGCGCTCACGTTCGACATAACGGGCGAGGGCGCCATTACTTTGCGTTGCGTGAGTGGCGATCACAAGAAACCCTCACGGCGCCCCGTTTGTCTGGGTGATGGCAGAGTCGAGGACGAGCTTGTTGAGCGGCTTCCTGCGCTCTCTCGAGGCTTTTCCGGAGCGCCCGGCGCTCGCGGTGGCGGGCGAGGAATTGAGCTACGCCGAGCTGGGCGATCGGGCCGCCGCAATCGCCGCCGCAATCGCCGAGCGGGGTCCCGATGGGGCACCGCCGCTCACCGCTGTTTTCGCTTCGCGCAGCTCGACCGCCTTCGCCGGCGTGCTGGGAGCGCTCTGGGCGGGACACGGTTACGTTCCGCTCAACCCGAGCTTTCCGGCGGAGCGTTGCCGCGGCATGCTGGAGCGCTCCGGCTGCCGCACACTGATCGTCGACGCGGAGGCAGCGGAGAAACTCGACGAGCTGCTTGAGGGGCTCGAGCAAAAGCCCGAGGTGATCGCCCCCGGCGCCGAAGACCTCGTTGGGGCGGTTGGGCCAAGGCTTGCTGCGGCCGGGGAGATCGCCTACCTGCTCTTCACCTCGGGCAGCACCGGGCGCCCCAAGGGTGTCGGCGTCACCCACGGCAACGTCGTCTCCTTCATCGAGGCGATCGCCGAGCGCTATCGCATCGGCGAGGAAGACCGCCTCTCGCAGACCTTCGACATGACCTTCGACCTCTCGGTCTTCGACATGTTCCTCGCCTGGGAGCGCGGCGCCTGCGTCTGCTGTCCCTCCGAGCGCCAGCTGATGGCGCCGGGTCGCTTCATCCGCGACTCCGAGCTGACCGCTTGGTTCTCGGTGCCCTCGCTGGCGGCGCTGATGCGCAAGCTGCGAATGCTGAAGCCGGACAGCTTCCCGAGCCTGCGCTGGAGCCTCTTCTGTGGCGAGCCCCTGCCGGCCGAGCTCGCCGGGGCCTGGCAGGAAGCCGCCCCGAACTCGACGGTCGAGAACCTCTACGGGCCGACCGAGGCGACGGTCGCCTGCACGGTCCACACCTACGTCCCCGGAGAAGCCGGCACCGCCAACGGGATCGTCCCGATCGGGGAGCCGATCGGGGAGACCGAGGCCATGGTTGTCGACCCCGAGCTGAACGAGGTCGAGCCCGGTGGCGACGGCGAGCTGCTGGTCCGCGGCCCGCAGGTAACTCCGGGCTACTGGCAAGACGCGGAGAAGACGGCCGCGGCCTTCGTCGTCCCGCCTGGGCGTCAAGAGCGGCACTACCGCACCGGCGATCGGGTGCGGCGACCCCTCGCTGCCGGCGAGACGCTCACCTACATCGGCCGCATGGACCACCAGATCAAGGTGCTCGGCCACCGGGTCGAGCTGGGCGAGATCGAGGCGGCGCTGCGCGACGCCTCGGGGATCGACGCGGCGGTCGCGGTCGGCTGGCCGCTGACCGATTCCGGTGCGGGTGGCATCGTCGCCTTCCTCGGCGACCCCGACGCAGACGTGCCCGCCGTGCGTGAGGAGCTTGCCGGTCGCCTGCCCGAGTACATGCTGCCGCGCCGTTACGAGTTGCTCGAGGCGCTGCCGCTCAATGCCAACGGCAAGTTCGACCGCAAGGCGATGTTGGCGCTGCTCGAGAACGAGCAGAGGGCGCCGGCGCCCACGCCGGCCTGAAGCCACCAGCCTCGCTCGCCCGAGGCTAGGGCCCGTAACGTTCGTCGCTCGGCGACCAGTCGATGCCGGCGTCGCCGTTGCGCAAGCGGTAATCGTCGCTGCCGGCACCCTGAAAGCCGGGTTTGCAGTTGCGGTGGGCGGAGCGGCTCGGTCGCGGCAGCGTCCCTTCCCACTGGCAGACCAGGTCGCCGCTCTCCCTGAAGTTAGGGAAGCCGCCACCCCATTCGCTCCAGGCGCGGTAGAGAACGTTGTCTTCGACCGCGGTGCCTTCGAAGGGGCCTTCTCCCCAGACCACCGGCGAGCGGTTGCTCGCGGTCCAGATCGTGTTGTGGGCGAGGCGTAGGCCGCGGATCGGCCCGTATAGCGAGACCACCGAGGGGGCGCCGCAATCGGGGCTGGACGAGGCGCAGGGAGCGGCGTCGCGCAGCATCAAGTTGTCACTGACGACGACCTTGCGCACCGGCGCGGGCTGATCCTTGACGAAGAACCCCTGGCAGCGATTGTCGTGCAGGTAGTTGCGGCGGAAGTAGAGGCCGTCGCCGCCCCAGACCGACTGCAGGCAGTCCGAGTGGTTGCCGTTCTCGCGCACGCCGGTGATCTCGTTGCCTTCGATCAGGATCCCGTAAGGATCGACATCGCTGCCATCGTGGTAGCGGTTGATTCGCAGTGCGTCCTCGCCGAAGGGGCCGACCAGCTTGTTGCCGCGGATCGTCGTGTCGCTGATCGAGGTCGAGGAGGTGGGGCCGGCGTTGATGCCCATGTAGCCGCCGCTGATGCGGTTGTGCAGGATTGCGATCTTGCGCGAGCCGGGTTCGATCGTGACTTCGCCGTCGATTTTGAACTGCGCCAGCGAGAGATGGGAGCCGCTCAGGTCGGCGCTGGCGAGAGTCGCCTCACCTGGGTGGGCGGCCCGCACCGTGACTCCGCGACCGCTCGAGTCAGCGTCGAGCTCGAGATCGCCGAAGCTGCCGTTGGCGAGGCAGATCGTCGTGCCCGGTCGCGCCGAGGAGGTGGCGGATTCGAGTGTCTCGAGGCCGGCGACGGTAGCGCCGCAGTGTCCCTTTGCCGTGGTTGAGACGGCGAGGGCACCGTCGTCGCCCCCGCCGGCGCTGAGCAGCAGGAAGATTCCCGCCGCAACTGCGAAAAGGGCGAACGCGAAGACGGCCACCCTGCTGCGCGTCGAGCTCATGCCCATACAACGCGCCCGGCCCGCCGTTTCTCACCGGCGGGCCGGGTGGCCTTCGTACCCCTGGTCGGCTCAGGGCCCGTAATGCTGTTCCGCTGGGGCCCAATCGACGCCGCGATCGGAGCCGATCAGGCGCAGGTCATCGGTGGCGGCGTTGTTGAAGGCGGGCGAGCAGTTCACGGTCTCGCCGGGGGTCGAGGCGGGCCAGGAGCCACCTTCGGACGTTTCCCGCTTGCAACGCGTGTTGTTGGCGTAGGCCGCCACCGACATGTTGGTGTTGGTCCAGATCCGGTAGATCACGTTGTTTTCGATCTTCGAGTCCGAGCCCGTGCCTTCCTGGAAGACGGCCACCTGGTCGCCGCCCCAGAAGGTGTTGCGGCGCATCGTGAAGCCCGAGTAGGGCCCGAAGACCTGGAAGTAGGAGGGCTGGCCGCAACCTGGTGCTTCGGCGGCGCAGGGTTCGTTGTCGCGGACGAAGAGGTTGTCTTCGACGCTGATCCCTGCGATTGGGCCCGAGACCCCGCCAAGGCTCGCCTGGTCCTTGATGAAGAACCCCTGGCAGCGGTTGTCGTGCAGGTAGTTCTTGCGGTAGACGATGTGGTCTCCGGTCCAGACCGCCTGCAGGCAGTCGCTGTGGTTGCCGTTCTCGCGCACGCCGGTGATCTCGTTGCCTTCGATCAGCACGCCGATCCCGTCGCCGTCGGAGTCGTGGTAGCGGTTGAGGCGAATCGCGTCCTCGCCGAAGGGGCCGACCAACTTGTTGTTGGTGATCCTCGTGTCGTTGATCTGGGTCGAGGAGGTGGGGCCGGCGTTGACACCCATATAGCCGCCGGTGATGCGGTTGTGGTCGACGGTCATGCCGGTCGCGCCGGGCTGCACGGTGACTTCGTCGGTGACGTTGAAGCGGGCCAGCGTGAGGTAGGAGCCGCTCATCGAAGCACCGGCGATCGTGGCCTGACCCGGGTTCTGGGCTTGCACGATCACCCCCGGCTTGGCCTTGTTTGCGCTCAAGGTGAGTTCGCCGTAGCTGCCGTTGGCGAGGCAGATCACCGCGCCCGGCGAGGCCGAGGAGACAGCCGACTGCACGGCGGAGAGGCTGCTTTGGGTGGAGGTGCAGCTGCTCGGGTTTCCCGGTTTCTGGGTAACGGCTTTTTCCACCGTCCAATTTTGCGTCGCCGGGGTCGCATCCACGTTCTTTGCTTTATCGATGGCGCGCACCGAGAACTGGTGTCCGCCGGTGCTCAGAGCGGAATAAGACTTGGGAGAGGTGCAGGCAGACCAGGCGCCTGAGTCCAGCCTGCATTCGAAGCTCGACCCTGTCTCACTCGAGCTGAAGGTGAAGCTGGCGGAAGTCGATGTGGTTTTGCTTTCCGGCCCGCCGGAGATCGTGGTCTGGGGTGACGTGGTGTCGGGTGGCGTTGTGGGTGGCGTCGTCGCTTCTACGGTCCAGCGCCGACTCGCCGGCGTGGCATCCACGTTTTTCGAAGCATCGATTGCCCTTACCCGGACCAAGTGACTGCCGGCGCCAAAGCCTGAGTAGGTCCTGGGCGAAGTGCATCTGGCCCAGGGTTCCCTGTCGCGCCTGCATTCGAAGCTCGAGTTGGCCTCGCTGGAGGCGAAGGTGAAGGTGGCGGTGCTGGCTGTGGTGCGGGCGGCCGGTCCCTTGGTTATCGTCGTCTGCGGTGGGGTCGTGTCGGCAGTTGCGGCGAGCGCGGCGGGTGCTGGGGAAGAGGTTTCGCTTGGCGCCGTCGCTGGATTAGTTGAACCTGGAACGTCGAGGGTGGCCGGAACCGGATGTCGATGAGAGCCAACCCTAATGGCACGCCCCAGCCCCTTACCGCTGTTTACCTTCGTGGCGCCGGCGGACCTACCGAGCTTGGCGAAGATCGAACCAGTGGCAAAGGACAGCGGGCTGCCCAAGATGATCGATGTGGCGATCGCAGCGACGACCGCTGTGACGAGAGTCGCTCGCGTTCTTCCGCGCGCTCGCCTGCTGGCAGGCAGCATTTTTCCCCCTCCATCGTTGGGGCCTGAATAGCAGGCCCTGACTGGAACACGGGTCAGCTTGAACCCGACCCGTGCTGCTTCGCTACCCGCCTACTCCAACTCGACACATGTTTTAGCCGAAGCGGCGCTCAGGGCCCGTAATGCTGTTCCGCTGGGGCCCAATCGACGCCGCGATCGGAGCCGATCAGGCGCAGGTCATCGGTGGCGGCGTTGTTGAAGGCGGGCGAGCAGTTCACGGTCTCGCCGGGGGTCGAGGCGGGCCAGGAGCCACCTTCGGACGTTTCCCGCTTGCAACGCGTGTTGTTGGCGTAGGCCGCCACCGACATGTTGGTGTTGGTCCAGATCCGGTAGATCACGTTGTTTTCGATCTTCGAGTCCGAGCCCGTGCCTTCCTGGAAGACGGCCACCTGGTCGCCGCCCCAGAAGGTGTTGCGGCGCATCGTGAAGCCCGAGTAGGGCCCGAAGACCTGGAAGTAGGAGGGCTGGCCGCAACCTGGTGCTTCGGCGGCGCAGGGTTCGTTGTCGCGGACGAAGAGGTTGTCTTCGACGCTGATCCCTGCGATTGGGCCCGAGACCCCGCCAAGGCTCGCCTGGTCCTTGATGAAGAACCCCTGGCAGCGGTTGTCGTGCAGGTAGTTCTTGCGGTAGACGATGTGGTCTCCGGTCCAGACCGCCTGCAGGCAGTCGCTGTGGTTGCCGTTCTCGCGCACGCCGGTGATCTCGTTGCCTTCGATCAGCACGCCGATCCCGTCGCCGTCGGAGTCGTGGTAGCGGTTGAGGCGAATCGCGTCCTCGCCGAAGGGGCCGACCAACTTGTTGTTGGTGATCCTCGTGTCGTTGATCTGGGTCGAGGAGGTGGGGCCGGCGTTGACACCCATATAGCCGCCGGTGATGCGGTTGTGGTCGACGGTCATGCCGGTCGCGCCGGGCTGCACGGTGACTTCGTCGGTGACGTTGAAGCGGGCCAGCGTGAGGTAGGAGCCGCTCATCGAAGCACCGGCGATCGTGGCCTGACCCGGGTTCTGGGCTTGCACGATCACCCCCGGCTTGGCCTTGTTTGCGCTCAAGGTGAGTTCGCCGTAGCTGCCGTTGGCGAGGCAGATCACCGCGCCCGGCGAGGCCGAGGAGACAGCCGACTGCACGGCGGAGAGGCTGCTTTGGGTGGAGGTGCAGCTGGTGGAGGGCGGCGTCACCGCTTCTTCTTCCACCGTCCAGCTGCGGCTTGCCGGCGTCGGATCGACATTGTCGGCTGGGTCGATTGCCCGCACCGAGAACTGGTGTCCGCCGGTGCTCAGAGCGGAATAAGACTTGGGAGAGGTGCAGGCAGACCAGGCGCCTGAGTCCAGCCTGCATTCGAAGCTGGAGCCCGTCTCGCTGGAGGTGAAGGTGAGGCTGGCCGAGGTTGAAGTGGTAGTTCCCGTCGGCCCACCTGCGATCGTGGTTTCGGGCGCGGTGGTGTCGGTGGGCGGGGCCGGGGCTTCCGCCGTCCAGCTTCGAATGGCTGGAGTCGGATCGACGTTGTTGGCCGCATCGGTCGCACGAACCGAAAACTGGTGGGAGCCGGTCGTCAGGCCCGGGTAGCTAAGCGGGGAGTTACAGGTGCCCCAGCTGCCCGAGTCGAGCTTGCATTCGAAGCTGGAGCCGGTTGCGTCTGAGGTAAAGGCGAAGCTGGCCGACGTTGAAGTCGTTGTGCCTTCTGGACCGCTGGTGATTGTCGTCTGCGGCGGCGTGGTATCAGTAGGAGGTTCGGGATTCACGGCGATGACCGTCCAGCTCTGCGTGGCAGGCGTGGCGTCAGCGTTTTTGGACGAATCGATTGCGCGGACGGAGAATTGATGCACCCCGGTGGCCAGTCCGGAGTAGGACTTGGGCGAGGTGCACGATCTCCACGATCCGAGGTCCAGCCTGCATTCAAAGCTGGAGTCGGCCTCGCTGGAACTGAAGGAGAAGGTTGCGATGGTGGCAATGGTGGCCACGGCCGGCCCGTTGCCGATCGTCGTTTGGGGCGCGGTCGTATCGGCCGGGGGGAGCACTTTGGGAGCGGGGGAGGGCGTGACGGGCGAGGTCGGGGAGATGATCGGGCTGGTCTTGGGAGCCTTGGGATGGAAATGAGAGAAGCGTGAATGGCCGGTCCGCACAGCGCGGTCGACACCACTGCGCTTGATCTTGCTCGGCTTGCTCGCGCGCTCGAGCACGCTGATCAATGGGTTCTTCGCGAGGGCGAAGGTTGCGCTGACGGCGAGCAGGCCGATCGCGACTAGTGCTATCCAAACGAGCCTGGAGCGTGACTTCCCGTGGCTGGCCAACGTCTCTCCCTCTTTGGCGGGCATGACGCCAGTAGCGTCGAACGGCCGAGGGGGCGAGTTGAAACCGGTAGAGAACCTCCGACGTATGTTCTAGGCGCTGTGCCTTGGGAGTGGAGCCCGGCGCTGGATTATGTAAAGCGCCCTAGGGGCCGTAATGCTGTTCGCGCGGCGCCCAGTCGACGCCCCGGTCACTGCCGGAGAGGCGGTAGTCGTCGATACTTGGATTGGCGAAGGCCGGGGAGCAACTGATGGTCTCGCCAGATACCTGCGCGGGCCAGGAGCCACCGGCGCTGTCTTCCCGCTTGCAGACGGTGTTGTTCAGGTAGGCAATACCGGAGAGGTTCGTGTTCGTCCAGAAACGGTTGACCACGTTGGCTTCAATCGTCGTGCCCACACCGGTGCCTTCCTGAAAGGAGGCGACAACTTCTCCCTGCCAGACGGTATTGCGCCTCATAGTTAGGTTCTGGTACGGACCGAATATCTGCAAGTACGAGGGCTGGCCGCAGCCAGACGCTTCCGGGGCGCAAGGTTCGCTGTTGCGCAGGAAGAGGTTGTCTTCAACTGTGATGCCGACGATCGAGCCGGGCTGATCCTTGACGAAGAACCCCTGGCAGCGATTGTCGTGCAGGTAGTTGCGGCGGAAGTAGAGGCCGTCGCCGCCCCAGACCGACTGCAGGCAGTCCGAGTGGTTGCCGTTCTCGCGCACGCCGGTGATCTCGTTGCCTTCGATCAGGATCCCGTAAGGATCGACATCGCTGCCATCGTGGTAGCGGTTGATTCGCAGTGCGTCCTCGCCGAAGGGGCCGACCAGCTTGTTGCCGCGGATCGTCGTGTCGCTGATCGAGGTCGAGGAGGTGGGGCCGGCGTTGATGCCCATGTAGCCGCCGCTGATGCGGTTGTATTCAACCGCCATCGAGCTCGCACCTGGCTCGACGGTGACTTCGTTGTTGATATTGAAGTAAGCGAGCGTGAGGTGACTACCCGAGAGCGAAGCGCCGGCAATCGTCGCGCGGCCAGGGTGTTCTGCTTGCACGGTGACCTGTGAGGACTTGTTGGCGGATATGGATAGTTCGCCGTAAGAGCCATCGGCCAGGCAGACAACCGAGCCTCCCGTCGCAGCAGAGACTGCCGACTGCGCTGCGCTCGTGCTCGTCACCGAAGTGGTGCACTGGGCCGGCGGGGTCGTGGGTGGCGGTTCCGGCGTCTCTTCAATCTCCCAGCTGCGGGTCGCGGGACTGGAGTCGACGTTTTCAGCTGCATCAATCGCCCGGGCGGCGAACTGGTGCGAGCCGGCTTCTAGTTCCGTGTAGCTCGTTTTCATGCTGCAGGCGGCCCAATTTTCTTCATCGAGTTTGCATTCGAAGCTAGAGCCGGTCTCGGTCGAGGCGAGAGTGAAGTTCGCGGAGGTTGCCGTCGTGGTGCCGAGCGGGCCGCCGGTGATCGAGGTCTGGGGCGGAATGTTGTCGACCGGTGGGGCGCTCGCTTCGATCGTCCAGCTCCAGCTGGCCGGCGTCGGGTCGACATTGTGAGCGGCATCGATTGCTCGCACCGAGAATTCACGAGCGCCCACGGCGAGACTTGAGTAGCCCTTCGGTGAGATGCAGGCTTTCCAGCCACCGCCGTCCAGTTTGCATTCGAAGGTCGATTCGGGCTCGCTCGAGGAAAAAGCGAGGCTGACGGTGGTGGCGGCGGTTGTTGCTGGCGGCCCGCTTGCGATTGAAGTGTCTGGCGGGGTAGTGTCAGCGGGTGGGGTTTCCGGTTTGTTTTCACCGGGCAAGGGGGGGTTGTCACCCGGTGGCGAGCCGGGATCTTCGGAAGTATCGGTGGGCAGCGTCAGACCGCCGGGGTCGGTTGGGACGCCTGGAGTTACCCCAGCTCGGCCCGTCGGGTCTGCTGGGGCGGGAGGGGGGGCCGTCTGCGACGGCCCACGGACCACGGTAGCCCTATGCGAGACGCCCCGGCGTCGCAATGGCTTGCCGACACAGACTGCTCGCCCATCCCGCTTGAGCGTCTGCCAGAAAGTCGGCCTGGATTCGAGGCAGGCCACTGAGGTATGCCGCGTCTGCGCAACGCCCAGCTGGTGAGCGAGCGCGAAGCCGGCAAGGCCGAGGAAGGCCGCAAGCACAGCGACGAGGCAGGCGAATTTGCCCAAGCGCATCCCTAGCAACACGATTTGCATCCTCCGGTCGGGTTCACGGTCCAACCGGTACCGAATACTACCTAGCCGCGAAGTGCTGCGCGGCCTGCGTGGCGCTCAGGGCTTCGTCGTAGATCGCCACCTCATCGAGCGAGCCGGCGCCGAAGAGCGAGCTGCCGCCGCGCGACATGAAGTAGAGCGTCGAATTGGCGAAGAAGCCGGCGCCGGTGCCGCTCGAGCCCTTGGTCGCCGTGACCGCTTTGCCGTCGACGTAGATGGTGATCACGCCAGAGCCGAAGATCGAAGCCGTGTTGAAGACGATCGCGTAGTGGTGCCAGGCGCCGGCCGAGGGCCTGGTGAAGTAGCTGTTATTACGCGAGCTGCCGCGTCCGACCGCAACTTCGAAGCGGCCGCCGGAAGTGCTCGAGTTGGGGTTGATCAGGAAGCCGCCGTTGGTGTTGTCGAAGTTCGAGGTGAACTCGAAGGCGTGCTTGTCGTCGTTGGCGTAGCTATTCCAGTTGAGCCAGAACTCGACTGTCAACTGTCGCGTGCCGGACAGGTTGAGAGCGGCGGAGGCGTAGTCGTTGCTGCCGTCGAATTTTGCCGCCGTGTTCGGATCGAGGGTGAGCGGGCTGGCCACCCCGAGCGTCACTCCGTTCGCGGCGGTCGCGTCGTGCCCGCCGATCGGATCGTCGAGGTTGGTTCCCGAAGCCTCGCCGAGGCGCCAGTAGTCGATCAGGTTCGAGGTTCCGCTGATGGCGGCGTTGTAGGGGCCGCGCACGGTCAGGGTTTTGGTCGTCGTCCCGGTCGCGCCTTCGTTGTCAGTGACCCGCAGGCCGACATTCACTTCGCTGGCGCTGGTGTAAACCCGCGTCGTCGTTTTGGTCGTGCCGGAATTGGTCTCGTAGGTCCCGTTGCCGTCCAGGTCCCATTCGTATTTGGTCACGGTGCCGTTTGAGTCGCTGGAGGCGGAGGCGTTGAAGGTCACAGTTGTTCCTGCGGTGGCCGGGCTCGGCGAGGCCGTGAAGGATGCCGTCGGCGGCCCGTTTTGGATGTTGACTGACTGCGTCGTCGTTGCCTGGGCGCCGCTGTTGTCGGTGATGCGCAGGCCGATGGTGCGGGCGCCGACCGAGGTGTAAACCCGCGTCGTCGTTTTGGTCGTGCCGGAATTGGTCTCGTAGGTCCCGTTGCCGTCGAGGTCCCATTCGTATTTCGAGATCGTACCGTCGGGGTCGGTGGAACCAGAGGCGTCGAAGGTCACGGTCGCGCCGGTAACCGCCGGGTTGGGCGTTGCCGTGAAGGAGGCTGTCGGTGGGCGGTTCTGTACCGTCAGGGTCAGGGTTTTCGTCGCCGTCCCGCCGCTGTTGTCGGTCACGCGAACGCCGACGGTGCGGTTGCCCGGTGTGGCGTAGGCCTGGCCGGTCGCGCCGGTCGCGCCGGTATTGGTCTCATAGCTGCCGTTGCCGTCCAGGTCCCATTCGTATTTGGCGATCGTGCCGTCGGGGTCGGTGGAGCCGGAGGCGTCGAAGGTGACGTTCGATCCGCTCACCACCGGGTTCGGCGTGGCCGTGATCGCGGCGGTGGGGGTGCGGTTCTGAATTGTCACGGTCCGGGTGGTGGTCGCGGTGCCGCTTTCGTTGTCGGTCACACGCAGGCCCACAGTGCGGGTCCCCGGTGTGGCGTAGGTTTGGCTGGTAGTCGCCGTTTTGCCTGTGTCGGTCTCATAGCTGCCGTTGCCGTCCAGGTCCCATTCGTATTTGGTCACGGTGCCGTCGGGGTCGGTGGAGGCACTCGCGTTGAAGGCGATCGCGGTGCCCGAGAGAGCCGTGCTCGGCGTTGCCGTGAAGGAGGCCGTCGGCGGCCGGTTCTGAATCGCCACCGTCCGTGTCGTCGTTTCCGTCCCGCCGCTGTTGTCGGTGACTCGCAGGCCAACCGTGACTACGCTCGCGGCGGCGTAGGCCCGAGAGGTCGCCGCGGTAGTTCCGGTGCTCGTCTCATAGCTGCCGTTGCCGTCCAGGTCCCATTCGTATTTGGCGATCGTGCCGTCGGGGTCTTTGGAGCCGGAGCCGTCGAATTTGACCGTGGTGCCGGTCGGCGCGGGGTTCGGCGTTGCCGTGAAGGAGGCCGTCGGCGGCCGGTTCTGGATCGTCACGGTCTGAGTCGCGGTCGCAGTGGCGCCACTGTCGTCGGTCACGCGCAGGCCAACGGTCACAGCACCCAGCGAGGCGTAGGAGCGGCTGGTCGTGGGCGTTGCACCCGTGTCGGTCTCATAGCTGCCGTTGCCGTCCAGGTCCCATTCGTATTTGGCAACCGTGCCGTCGGGGTCGGTGGAGCCGCACCGTCGAGCGTCACGGCTTCGCCGGTGAGGGCGGGGTTGGGCGTGGCCCCGATCGCGGCCGTCGGCGTCCGGTTCTGGATCGTCACGGTCTGAGTCGCGGTCGCGGTGGCGCCGTCGCCGTCGGTCACGCGCAGGGCCACGGTGCGAACGCCTGGGGTCGCGTAGCTGTGACTGACGGTCGGCGCCGTACCGCTGTCGGTCTCATAGCTGCCGTTACCGTCCAGGTCCCATTCGTATTTGGCGATCGGGCCATCCACATCGCTGGACGCGGAGGCATCGAAGGTCGCTTCTTCGCCGCTCAGCGTCGGTCCCGCCGGGGCGGTGAAGGAGGCTTTCGGCGGCGTGTTCTGCACGGTCAGTGCCCGAGTGGTGGTGGCCGAGTCGCCACGGTTGTCGGTAACCCGTAGGCCGATGCTGAGAGGGCCAGGGGTGGTGTAGCCGTGGCTCACCGTCGCCGTCGTGCCCGTGTTTGTCTCATAGCTGCCGTTGCCGTCCAGGTCCCATTCGTATTTGGCGATCGTGCCGTCGGGGTCTTTCGAGGCCGAGGCGTCGAAATTGACCGAACCCGGGGTCTGCACCGGGTTGGGGCTGAGCGTGAACGAGGCGCTCGGTGGTTTGTTTTCGACCGTCAGGTCGTAATGCTGCGCGATCGTCGCGGCGTCGAGTGCGCGGCCGTACAGCGCCACCTCATCGAGGTCACCGGCGCCGAAGAGCGCCGAGGCGTTGCGCGACATGAAGTACAGCGAGGAGTTGGCGAAGTTGCCCGCGCCGGTGCCGTTGGAGACCTTGGTGTAGGACACAGCCTGGCCATCGACGTAGGGCACCACCTGTTCCGTGGCCGGTGCGCTGGTGTTGAGCACGAAGGCGTAGTGGTGCCAGACGCCGGCGCTGGGCCGGGCGAAGAGGGCGACATTGCGCGATTCGCCGACGCCAATCCCGACGCCGAACTGGCCGTAGCTGCTGTTGGGGTCGACCAGGAAGCCGCCGGGGGTGTCGTTGAAGTTAGGCGTGTACTCGAAGGCGAGGTCGTCGTCGTTCGTCCACGAGTTCCACTTCATCCAGAACTCGAGCGTGATCGCGCTCTGGCCGGAGAGGTTGACCGCGGCGCTGGCGGCGTCGTCGTTGCCGTCGAACTCCGCTGCCCGGTCGAGATCTTTCGGCAGTGCGCCGGCGACGCCGGTCACGACCCCGCCGCTTGCGGTCGCCGGACTGGTGCCGACGCTGTCGGCGAAGCTCGAGCCGGTCAACTCGCCCAGTCGCCAGTAGTCGAGCAGGTCGGGAGTGGAGCTGACCGCGTCCGCGTAGCCGGTTTCTTCACTGGCATTGATGGTGATCGTGCGCGACGTGGTCACCGTGGCTCCGGCGTCGTCGGTCACCCGAAGGCCGACTTTGACTTCACCTGGGTTCGAGTAAGTGTGGGTCGTGGTCGGCGCAGTGCCGCTATCGGTCTCATAGCTGCCGTTGCCGTCCAGGTCCCATTCGTATTTGACGATCGAGCCGTCGGGGTCGCTGGAGCCCGAACCGTCGAAGGTCACCTGGTGACCCACCGTGCCGGGATCGGGGGCGACGGCGAAGGCAGCTTGTGGCGGCTGGTTCAGGGCAACCGAGATCGTGCGGCTGGTCGTCGCGGTGGCGCCTTCGTTGTCGGTCACGCGCAAGCCGATAGTGACTTTGCCTTCGTTCGCATAGGTCTGGTTGACGGTCGGCGTGGCGCCCGTGTTTGTCTCATAGCTGCCGTTGCCGTCGAGGTCCCATTCGTATTTGGCGATCGAGCCGTCGGAGTCTTTCGAGGCCGAGGCATCGAAGGTGACCTGGTGGTTCGGCTGCACCGAGCTCGGGGCCTGCAGCGAGGCGGTGGGCCGGCGGTTGGCGCCAAAGCTCGCGTAGTGCGCCGCGATCGTCGCGGCGTCGAGCGCGCGGCCGTACAGCGCCACCTCATCGAGGTCACCGGCGCCGAAGAGCGCCGAGGCGTTGCGCGACATGAAGTACAGCGAGGAGTTGGCGAAGTTGCCCGCGCCGGTGCCGTTGGAGACCTTGGTGTAGGACACGGCCTGGCCGTCGACGTAGGGCACCACCTGTTCCGGGGCCGGTGCGCTGGTGTTGAGCACGAAGGCGTAGTGGTGCCAGACGCCGGCGCTGGGCCGGGCGAAGAGGGCGACGTTGCGCGATTCGCCGACGCCAATCCCGACGCCGAACTGGCCGTAGCTGCTGTTGGGGTCGACCAGGAAGCCGCCGGGGGTGTCGTTGAAGTTAGGCGTGTACTCGAAGGCGAGGTCGTCGTCGTTCGTCCACGAGTTCCACTTCATCCAGAACTCGAGCGTGATCGCGCTCTGGCCGGAGAGGTTGACCGCGGCGCTGGCGGCGTCGTCGTTGCCGTCGAAGCGCACGGCGGTGTTGGGGTCGTTGCGGACCCCACCGGGCACGCCGTAGAGCGGTCCACCCACGGTCGTGGCCGTGCTCGAGCCCGCCGAGTCGACGAGGTTGGGGCCGGTCGAGTCACCCATGCGCCAGTAGTCGAGCAGGCCCGGGGTGTCGTGGACCGCGTCCGCGTAACTGATCTGTTCGTTGGAGCTGATGCTGACGTTGTGGGAGGTCGTGGTCGACGATCCCTGGTTGTCGGTCACCCGCAGGCCGACATTTACTTCTCCCGCCACCGCGTAGGCACGGCTGGCTGTGGGCGTCGTCCCAGTATCGGTCTCATAGCTGCCGTTGCCGTCGAGGTCCCATTCGTATTTGGCGATGGTCCCATCGGGGTCGTTTGAGGTAGAGGCGTCGAAGTTGACCTGCTCGCCGGTTGCGGCCGGGTTGGGCAGGGCGGTGAAAGCCGCGTTTGGGGGCTGGTTCTGGGCGATCGCGATCGTCTTGGTGGCAACCGCGGTGGCGCCTTCGTTATCGGTTACCCGCAGGCTGATCGTGACTTTGCCTTCGTTCGGGTAGGTCTGGCTCGCTTTCGGCGAGGTACCGGAGGTCTCATAGCTGCCGTTGCCGTCGAGGTCCCATTCGTACTGGACGATCGAGCCGTCGGAGTCTTTCGAGGCCGAGGCGTCGAAGTTGACCGTCGCGCCGGGTTTTGCAGAGCTCGGCGCTTCCAGGCTCGCCACGGGCCGTTTGTTGGTGCTGTCGCTGTTGAACTGTTCGGCGATCGTCGCCGCGCTCAGCGCCCGGTCGTAGATCGAGACCTCGTCCAGGTCGCCTTCGCCGAAGAGCGAGCCGGCTCCGCGCGACATGAGGTAGAGCGTCGATTTGGCGAAGTTGCCCGCGCCGGTGCCGTTGTCGGGCTTGGTGAAGGAGACCCGTTCACCGTCGACGTAGGGGATGATCTGCTGTTCGGCCGAAGCACTGCTGTCCATCACGAAGGCGTAGTGGTGCCAGGTGCCGGAGGTCGGTCGTTCGAAGTAGACGGAGTTCTGCGCTCCTCCGCTGCCGATCCCGACGGCGAACTTGCCGCCGAACTGGGGCGCGTCGGGGTCGATCAGGAAGCCGCCGGGGTTGTCGTGGTAGTTGCCGGTCAACTCCATTGCGATGTGGTCGTCGTTGGCGAAATTCCGCTTCAGCCAGAACTCGACCGTGACGGCGTGCGTGCTGGAGAGGTCGACCGCAGCGCTGGCGGAGTCGTTGACCCCGTCGAAGTGCGCGGCTCGATCGGGATCTTCCGCAACGCCGCCGGGCACGCCCATCTGTACGCCGCCTTCCGCGGTGGCCGGACTGGCGCCGACGCTGTCGGCAAAGGTCGTGCCCGAGAGATCTCCCATGCGCCAGTAGTGGGCAAGGCCGGGTGTCGCCAGCTGCGTCACGCTGTACTGGCTGATGCCGCCTTTGTTGACGGTTACCGGCACTTTGGCGGTTGCGGTCTTGCCGCCGTTGTCGGTCACCTTGAGGCCGACTTCGTAGGTGCCTTTGGTTTCGAAGGTGTGGCTGATTTTCGGACTCGATCCGCCGTTCGTCTCGTAGGTCCCGTTGCCGTCGAAGTCCCATTCGTATTTGGCGATCGTGCCATCTGGGTCGCTCGAGCCGGAGCCATCGAAGGCCACCGGTTCACCGATCACGCTGACGTTGGGATTGGCGGTGAAGCTCGCCGCTGGCGGCTGGTTGTCGATGATCTGAACCGTCTGCACCGCCAGGTCGGTTGCGCCTTTGTTGTCGGTGACGCGCAGGCGGACGTCGAATTCGCCCTCGGCCGAGTAGGTGTGCGTGGCTTTCGGGCTGGAGCCCGAGTTGGTCTCGAATGTCCCGTTGCCGTCCAGATCCCATTCGTATTTGACGATCGTGCCGTCGGGGTCGTTTGACGATGAGGCGTCGAACGTGACGGTTTTCGCGGTTTTCGTCGGGTTGGGCGAGATCGTGAAGCCGCCGTTGGGCGGGCGGTTTGAGCCGCCGGGGTCGAGTGTCACGCCTTCCGGCGTTTCGGGTTGGATGCCCATGTCGGAGAAGACGTTGTAAGTGAGCTGCTCGATCCGATCATCAGCTTCGCTAGAGAGGCCGTAGGCCCACTCCATGGTGCCCGAGGCGAAGACCATGGCGCCGCTGGCCGCGGTGTAGGTGACTGCCCCGACAGTTCCTGGTTGGCCAGGGGGTGGTTCGGTATTGCGCAAGCGTCCCTCGTCCTGGACCCAGGAGTTGTCGTTGGCAACCTGGACGTTGGTCGCGCTAAGGCGTTTGACCCCGCTCGGCTCGTATTTGAGGTACTGAGCCTGGGTCGGAATGGTGTCCCACTCCCAGTTGACCAGGAACGAGCCGATGTTGGTCGTTGAGTTCTCCGAGATGCCGGTGTTGCGCCAAAGTCGGTTGGAGGCGAATTCTTCGTTGGAGTTACCGGGCGGCACCGTGACCGGGAAGCCTCGGGCAAGGTTGTCACCGACGTACATCACGCCGAAGAGCTGGTTCTCGGGCATGTCGGGTCCGACGCGACCGCCGGGCGGCGCGTTCGGGTCTCCGGGCGGCGCCCCGTTGTCGCGCCAGGTCGTTGTCGCGTTCTGCGGGTTGTCGTCGGCAGTGCCGGCTTTGCCGTCGAGGCCAAGTGCGTCGTCGGCGGTGCCCTTGATCCCGTCCGGGCCCCAGTCGTTTTCGCTGACCGTGCCGTTCCCTTCCGAGCCGCTGCCCTCGACCGTCTTGTAGCAGACGAGGGTGCGGTTGCTGTCCTCGTAACGGACCTTCCAATAGGCGGTGTTGGCGCTGAAGGAAGCGATGTTGGTGCCGGCTTCGCGCGCGGCCTTGAACCCGTTGAACTGCGCCAGTGACCAGTACTCGGAGTGGCCGGAGATGACGACGGTGTTGTGTTCTTTCAGTTCGGCCGGATTGCTCTGCAGGTGCACGTCATCGGTGTAGGAGATGTCGTAGCCCTGACTCTCCAGCCACTGCAGCAGATCGAAGTCGGGCCCGAAGAACCAGTCGTGGTAGCCGCCGGCGCGGCTGAGGGGTCGGTCGAAGGAGACCTTGACCGCGCGGCTCGTGCCGGAGACGGTGTTTCCGCCTTCGTACCCGTAGTAGAGGGACTTGCCGCCGAAGGTGTTGTATGCCTCGTAGGTGGCCATTGGCAGCACGTAGAGGATCTTCGACTTGGGCAGCCGTTTGTCATCGCGCACCGTGAAGACGATCTGAGTCTGGATTCCGGTCGAGGCGGTCACCTTGGCCAGGTAGATGCCCGAGGCGGGAAAGGCGCTGCCGGGGATCGTGTAAGTCGGGCTCCAGTTGGCGCAGCTGACTTTGCCCGTGACTTCGTCCATTTTTTCGCAATCGAAGGTGTTGTTGATCGTCACTTTGCTGGCGCTGTTGACGAGGCGGCCGCCGAGACCGTCGTAGTCGCCCATGCGGAAGACTTCGATGGTGGCCGTCTTGGTCGGCGTGAGCGAGGCGTTGATGCCGACCTTGAGGGTCACGCTTTCACCCAGATCGACGCTGGTCTGAGTGGTGAAGCCACCGAGATTTTCGCTGTCTTCTTCGGTTCGCCAGGCGGTCGTGCCGGTCTTGCACTGGTTCTCGTTGACGATCGGGTTCGGGTTCGGACAGGCGACTTCTGCCGCTTGGGCCTGGGTCGGTCCGAAGCAGGCGAGGAGCAGGGCGACGCCGAATCCAAGCACCAGCAACGCATCGCGAAGGGGGGCCGAACCGGCGCGAGCGCCGTCTGGGCGTGCTTCGCGCATGACCGGATTCTTCCAGTGGTTCGGCTTTTCGTTCGGGTGAAATACGGCCATATCGGGTGCCTCCGGCGTCAAGTCTCAGTCTCGACTTGAAGTTGAGGTTTCGACCAGTGACTGGTCCGGAAGGGCAAGATCGAGGAGCGCCTCGAAGCGGTGGCTCCAGGAGTTCTCGGCGATGAAGTCAAGGCGACGGCGCTCATCCCAGCGGCCCATGGCGAGCGCCTGCCGGGCGGCGGCGGCGAAGTCATGGCTGCCGGCGGCAAGGGCAACGCGCTCGGGGCAGGCGGAGAGGATGCCGGGCAGATCGGTGGCGGCCACCGGGATGCCAGCGCCGAGGTACTCGAAGAGCTTCAGCGGGCTCATTGCTTCGGTCTGTTCGCTGCGTACGTGAGGCACGAGCCCGAGGTCCGCCGCAGCGACGAGCGCGATCAGCTCATCGCGCGGGATCGGTGGTCGCAAATGGACGTTGCGGGGGGCGCCGAGCCCGTCGACTGGGCCGAGATCTCCCTTGCGGCCAATCAGCACGACCGAGCCTCGAGGGTTGGCCGCGGCAAGGCTGTGAACCATCTCAACGTCGATTCGCTCGTCGAGTGTGCCGACGTAGACCATGCGTGGAGCGGGCAGTTCGAGAAACCAGCGTGGCGGTGCGCCCGGCTGGCTCCACTCATCCGGGATCAGACCGCTGGGCACGATCGTGCCTGGGCCGCTCGGGCCGACGCTGGCAAGCGACTTCGGCGTCAGCCCGACCGCGCGGCGGCCGCTGGCGCGCATCCGCGCGAAAGACTCCTCGTAGGCGTGCCACCAAGGCTGCAGAGGTGGGTAGGCGGTGAGGTCGTCGTTGGCGTAATAGGTGACCGGGCCCGCCCAGTCGAAGCGGCCGAAGCCCGCCATCAGGGGATGGGCGGTGATCACCGCCGGTGATTCGAGACCGAACTCGGTGGCGGCGGCGCGCACGCTGCGCTCGTAACGGCGGCAGCTGCGCTCGATCGTGCTGATGCGGGTCGGGTCCGTGCGGCGCAGCCGCACCGGCTCATGCAAGCGGCGCTGATCGGAAGCGGGGAAGAGCTCGCCGGCTTCGGCCGAGGCCGGTCGCAGCAGCCGCGCGGGCAGCGAGCGAAATGGGTTGCAGACGAGCAGGCGCCCGACCCGCGGCGAGGCGATCAGCTTCAGCGTCAGCTGGTCTTCAGGGTGTATCTGCCGGCGCCGGATGGCGCCGGCCCACGACGTGTAGCCGAGCAGCATGACCACGTCCCGGTCAAGTTCCTGGCTGGGCTCGGTGAGAGCAGGGCGCGTTGCGGTGTAGCTGGCCATCATTGGACCAACGTGGCTCGCTACCCACGGCTTTCGCCCCGCGCAAGTCGCCCTCTGGGAAAGACGTTTATTTAGTGCCGATGGAGACCTCTGCCGAGCCAACCTACGAGAAGCTGAGTGACGCTGCGGTCGAAGGCGTGCGCTGGATCGCGATCGCAAAGGTCCTCGGCGAAGGGGCCCAGCTGGTTGCCAGCGTGATTCTCGCCCGTCTCATCGTGCCGGCTGAATTTGGCCACGCGGCGATTGCCCTGATCCTCGTGCCGCTGGCGGCGATCCTCACCTTCGAGGGGTTTGGCAGTGCTCTCGTCCAGCGCAAGGAGGTACAGCACGAGCACCTCGAGACGGCGACCTTGGCGAGCATCGTCGCCGGGGTGGGTCTCTCGGCCCTGACCTACTTCACCGCGCCGTTGATTGCGGCGCCGCTTTTCGGCGATAGCACCGCGGAGTTGATTCAGCTCGCCTCGCCAATGTTCGTCATAGCTGCGCTCAGTGCCGTACCGCGCTCGATGCTCTGGCGCGAGCTCGAGTTTCGCGAAGTCAGCTTGATCGAAACCGGGTCGGTCGCCTTCGGGGCGATCGTTGCCGTTGGTCTAGCGCTGGCCGGGCTCGAAGCGAACGCGATCGTGCTCGGCGCGATGGCGGCGGCGCTCGTTTCCAGCGGCCTCTTCATGGTGATCGAACGGCCCTACATGCCGCGCTGGCACGGCCAACACCTGCGCGAAATCGTCGGCTTCGGTGCGCCCGCCTCCGGCGCCGGCCTGCTGCACGTGGCGATCACCAACATCGATTACACGATCCTTGCGGCGCGGCTCAGCGCCGCCCAGGTCGGCTTCTACTGGCGCGCTTTCCAGCTTGGCGTCGTTTACCAGGACAAGATCAGCGGAATCATGATGCGCCTCGCCTTCCCGGTCTACTCGCGCACCAAAGACCTCGCCCAGTTGACTCGCCTGCACGAGCGGGCGACGCGGGTTCACGCGGCGACCGTGGTGCCGCTGCTGGCGATCCTGATCGTCACCGCGCCGGTGCTGATCCCCTGGCTCTTCGGCAGCGAGTGGGCCCCCTCGGTGCTGCCTACCCAGATCCTCGCCGTCGCCGGCATGATCGCGGCGATCCTCACCGGCTTCCCGCAGGTCCTGCTCGCCGCCGGCAAGCCGCACGCCCTGCTGCGCTTCAACGTCGTCCTTCTGGTCGTCTACGCCGGCGCCGTTCTCGCCACTGTCAATCAGGGCATCGTCGCCGTCGCGATCGCCGTCGTCGCCGTCTACGTCGCCCAGCTGGTCGTCGTCTACGCCGTCCTTCTGCGTCGCGTCGTCGGCATCCCGGTCGGCCAAATGGTCACCGACCTGGCCCCCGCTGTCGCCGGCAGCCTGGCCCTCCTGGCCGTCTGCTTCCCGCTCACCCACGCCATGCGTGCCGCCGACGTGCCGCCCATCGTCATTCTCCCGGTCATCGGCTCTCTAGGCCTGCTCATCCACTGCGCCGTAGTTCACCAATTTTTCCCTGCGACTTGGAACGACCTGAGCTCCTCGACCCGACGCGTCCTTCCATCTCGGGCCCGCGCCGCCGAACCCCCTCCGGTTCCCACCCCGGTCGCCATCAATCCCTACTAGAGGCTGTCTAGGCCTAGCCCTGAGAAGCCCCCGCGCCCGGGGCTCCCTGTTCGACCCGAGGAACCGCCTTAGCCCGAGGGAGAGCTAGCCCTTGGTCGCGACCAGGTGCAGGCAATCCCCCTCGCCGATCCTGTCGCTGAGCAACAGCAAGGGGGAGAGCACCCAGGCAAGGACCCGGAACCAGCGCCCTTCGTACCTCATCCCACCCAGCAGCTTGTACTGGATGCTGCCGAGGGGGCTGGGGCGCATCGAGGCAGCGCTTGTAGCAACCGGGCGCAGGCCAGCGCGTCGGACGAGGCCGGCCAGCGAGGCGCGGTCGAAGTGCTGCAGGTGGCGGGGGAGGTCGAGCTGGAACCAGGCGGAGCCAAAGGCGCGCCGGTGCCAGCTGCCGAAGTTGGGGACGGCGATCGCGAGGACGCCGCCGGGGCGCAGCAGGCGGGCGGCGATCTCCAAAGCCTCGGCCGGGTCGTCAATGTGCTCGAGCGAGTGGTTGAAGACGATCGCGTCGAAGAAGCCGTCCTCCCAGGGGGCATCGGCGAGCGTGCCGTTGACCGCCTCGACGCTCGCTTCGCGGGCGAACTCGGCCGCCTGCGTCGAGGGCTCGATGCCGTAGGCCTGCCAGCCGTGGCGAGCGAAGACGGCAGCGAGGTCGCCCGTCCCGCAGCCGACGTCGAGGATGCGGCCGGCGGGCCGCTGCCAGACACGGCGGTAGGGCCCGAAGCGAACCAGCGCCTCGAGGTGGAGCTCGTCGATGCGCTCGCCGAGCGAGCGGCGCTGCATCCGGGCGCGCGGCAGGTAAGCGCTATAGCTGTCGGGGTAGTAGGTCTCGAAGTCCGCGGGGCCGATGCGCGGCTCGGTGAAGGCGAGTCCACACTCGGCGCAGGCGAGCACCCGAAAGGAGCCGGGGGCGCCGGTCAGCCGGTCGCGGCCGTGGAGAAGGACGGCTGCGCCCTCTCGTTCGGAACCGCAACCCGGGCAGCGGATCGCGTCAGCGATGCTGGCGCCGTTTTGCGTTGCCACGCTCATGCTGTCTCCGTCCGGTTGGCGGGTTTCTTCAGATCGCGGGCGAGCACGACCGCCATCGCGGCGATGAAGCAGAAGAGGTAGGGGAGCTGGGGGAAGGCGAGGAAGTCGAGGATCCCGCCCGCCACCAGCGCCGCGACGATCGATGCCGCGGCCGCCAATCCCGGCGGCGCCCGGTCCGGATCACCTGAGCGGGCCGCTCGATTGGCGCTGAGGAAGGAGGTGATGAAAATCGCCAGGTAGCTGAGAAGGCCGAGGAGGCCGACGCCGATCCCCAGGGTCAGGTACTGGTTGTCGAGGATGCGGTGCTTTTTCTGGTCGTAGCTTTCGTAGCCGCGGCCGAGCAGCGGGTGCGAGGCAAGGTCGGGCCTGATCGCTTCGTAGTCGCTGACCCGGTCTTTGGTCGTGTTGACTTTGTCGACGCGGTTGGGCAGGAGCTGGTCGAAGACGCCACCGAGAGCACCGGGCGCTGCCACGTGGACCATCGCGATCAGGACCACGGCCAGCGGCGCCAGGCGCAGCATCTGTCGCGGCCGGTAGGCGAGCAGAACGAGCACGCAGACCGCGGGGCCGACCATGCTGGTCTTCTTCTGCGTGGCGACGGCGCCGCCGACGAGCAGCACCACGATTGCGCCGTAGAGGATCTTGTCGCGCCGCTCCTTCGCCTCCAGCAGCCAGGCGAAGGCGAAGGGAAGCGCCATCGTCAGCATCGTCGCCACAACGAGCGGCTGAATGCCGGGGCCGAGCACTTCCTTGCGGCCGATTGAGTCGATCGTGCCGATCCCGGGGGGCCGCACGTAGCCCGGGAACATCGGCCCGATCCATTCGTGAAAGAAGTTGGTGCCGAGGCGAAACTCGATGATCGTGCCCAGCGCCGTGACGCAGGCGAGACCGAGCATCGCTTTGCTCAGCTTCGGCACCTCAGCCGGGCGGATGACGGAAGCGGCGACGGCAAAGAACGCCACGTAGGAGACGAGCAGGGCAAGGTGCTTGACTGAGAGTTCGAGCTCACCGAGGCGGACCAGGGTTTCGGCATTGGCGAGGACGCTGACGACGGCGACCACGGTGAATGCCCCGAATGCCCAGAGGGTGCCGCTGGCGCGGGTCGTCCGCCCTTCTTTCATCGCGCTGGCGCCGAAGAACCAGGCGGCGATCAGGAGCACCAGGAAGGGGCGGTCGAGGGTCATGTCGATCGGCCCGCCGAAGGGCAGCAGGATGCTGTCGAAGGGGATCACCCACAGCATTGCCATGAAGCCGAAAAGCAGCCACGGCAGCAGGCGAGCGGTTTGCGGCCAGTCACCAACGTCGCTCGCCCGCACGGGGAGCGGCCGGACAACGGTCGCCGCCTCCACTAGGGCAGGTGCGCCGCGTGCGGAGCTACCGAATGCTGGTGCTCATCGCCCGCCAGCGGCGTCGGGTCGTAGCCGTGGCTGGGGGGGTGCTCTTGCCCCGGGATCGGGACCGAGTAGGGCGTGTCGAAGCCCGGGATGTGCTGCTGGTCGCCGTGCTCGTATTGGTTGAGCGCCCGCCAGCGCTGAGTGAAGCGGGGGACGACGAGGATGGCGACGCAGCCGAGTGCCGTGACGACGAGGAAGGCAAGGACCATCAGGATCATGTCGTTGCCACCACCGATGATGCCGCCCTCGGGCGCACCGAGCTCGCGCACGACGACCGCTTCGTCGGCGTCCTTGCCATCGACTTTGAGCTGGCCCACGTACTGCTGCAAGGCCTTGTAGGACCCGTCGGCGAGGGCAACGGCGCGGTTCGCGGTCGCCGACTGAGCATCGACGGTGATGATCGGGACGCCTTCCTGGGCGGTGAAGACGAGGCGGTTGCCGGCGCCTTCTTCGAGGATTTCGTTGGCGCGGTTCTCTGAAGACTGCGATTCGTAGTTGCCCTGTCCAGCAGCGGTGCTGAACGGCCCGCTACTGGAGATCGAGCGGGGGTTGACGCCGGCGAAGTCGGCGATCTTCTGTCGTGCCTCGAGGCTGCTCAAGTACTCGGCGTAGATCTTCGCCCGGATCGCCAGTGCTTCGAAGGAGCCGAGCGAGGCTTCGCCGGCGATCGCTTCGTTCTTCTTCGAGTCGACCAGGATCTGGCTGGAGGCGGCGCCGACAGTCAGCGAGCGGCTATGCAGCCCCGGGGGGCTGACGCTGATCCGGTTGGCGCTGAGAATGGCCACGAACACTGCGACGACGAGCACCAGCCCGACCAGCAGCTTGCGGCTCCAGAGCTGTCTTATCGCCTCAACCGGTTCCATCTGCCTAAGAACGCACGAAAAACGTAGGAACTTGCACCGCGCGCGAAATCAACTCGCGCGAGACGAAACGACGGAAGCGCTCGTCCTCGACGCGCTCGTCGCGACGCACCACGGAGCGCATGTAGCCGTAGAAGAAGGCAAGGCCGGAGAGGACGTAGGGACGCGAGCAGGCGACCTTGAGCGAGCGCAGCGCCACCCACCAGCCGCCGTAGCGGAGGATGTAGGCGCACTGGCCGTGGCGAGCGCGGCCGCGCAGGGTGCCGCCGCGGGTGGCAACAGGGCGGTGGTGGCGGGCCACCACCTCATTCAGCGAGCGGGTCGTGAAGCCGTTCATTCGCGCGTAGGTCTCGTCGATCGTGTCCCAGCCGAGGCGCTCCTCGATGCCGCCGATCGCGGCGAAGCAATCGCGGCTGTAGAGCTTGAGGGCACCGCGCACGTGGCAGTCGGGCACCTTGGTCAGCTGCCAGCCGTTGCGGCCGCGCTCGAGCAGCCCGCCACCGGCGATGCCGAGTCGCGGCTCGCGCTCGAAGCCCTCGATCACTCGCTCGAAGTACTCGGCGGGCAGCTCGACGTCGGCGTCAAGCTTGCCGACGTGGGTGTAGTCGTCGAGGTCAAGGCCGTCGAGGGCCCAGTTGAAGGCTCGGGCCTCGGCCGCTGTGGCGAGGCGATCCGAGCCCACCGCCGCGCCCTGCGGTGCCTGCAGGACACGCAGGAAGGGCAGTTCGGTCGCGGCCCGGGCGAGGATCGCGGGGGTCGCGTCGGTCGAGCCGTCGTCGACGATCAGCCAAAGGTCGGGCCGCTGCGTCTGTGCCGCCACGGCGCGGATCGTGCGCTCGAGGTGGACCGCCTCGTCGCGGGCCGGGGTGATCAGCAGCAGCTCGGCCATCTCAGGCGCTCCGCCTGCCGGCAATGAGGCCGTCGACCAGCTCGAGGTAGCCCTGGCGTTGCTGACGCCACTCGATCTTGGCGAGACGCTTGGATGCCCTTTCGGCTCGGGTGCGGGCAGCAATCGGGTCGCTGCGCACGCCCTCGATTGCGGCGGCGATCGAAGCGGCGTCACCGGGCTCGGCGAGCAGGAGATCGTCGCCGAAGTAGCGCTCGATCACCGGCAAATGCGAGGCGACAACGGGCAGGCCCATGTGGACGTACTCGAGCAGCTTGACCGGCAGCAGCAGCTCGGTGAAGCCGTCCTGGAGAGTGGGCACCACGCCGAGGTCGGCTTCCGCCACCCGCGCCGGAATCTCCTCGACCGGGGTCGGCTGCGGCGCGATTCGCACGCCCTCCGGAGCGACCTCGGAGGCGAAGGCGGCGAGGCGCCCGGCGGCCTCGGCATCGGAGCCGTAGACGTCAAGCACGATTGGTTCGTTGCGATCACGCAGTAATGCAACTGCGCGGACCAGGGTCTCGACGCCGAAGCGGTCTGCCAGCCCACCGTGATACACGACCCGCAGCTCACCCTCGCTCGGTGGCGTTCGCGCCTCGCGGCGCTCGCCGAAGACGGGCTCGTCCGGCGTGTTCATCACTACCTGGGAGCGCTTGGCGTCGATGCCGCGTTCGCGCAGCAACTCGCGCGCCTCCTCGGTGACGAAGACGTGGCCATCCACCATTGCCGCGCTGACTCGCTCCTCAGCACGGATCAGCCGAACCAGCGGGTGGCTCGGCGCGCGATCGAAGAGGGTGGCGAAGAGCTCGGGGAAGGTGTCGTGGAAGTTGAGGATCAGCGGCACGCCGCGCAGCTTCGGTCGCAGCGCAGTGAAGACCAGCGCGTCAGGCATGTTGTGGATCTCGACCAGGTCGAAGGCGTCAGCGCGATCGAGGGCGCTGACCTTGCGGGCGGCGCCGGCAAAGAAGCGGGCGTTGCCCTCGAGGTAGGCGCGGGCGCCACCACGGGGCTTGTCCTCCGAGGCTCTGTGGGTGGCGATACTGCCCTCGCCGACGCTGAGCTCGACCTCCTCGCCGAGGCAGACGCAGTCGACGCGATCGCCGCGTTCGGCCAGCGCTCGCGCCTGGCGCTGGATCCGCGAGTCGACGGCAAAGTCCGAGTAATGGACCATGCAGACGCGCAGGGCGCGTCGCCCGCTTGACGCCTCGCGCTCAGCTGTTGCCGGCTGTGCCAAAGCTCTGCACTGCCGCGGCGGTCTCGGCGATGTGCCAGTCCTCGATCGCCGGGAAGACCGGCAGCGAGCAGGATTCGCTCGCCAGTCGCTCCGCTACCGGCAGCGAGCCGAGGCCAAGGCCGAGGTCCGCGTAGGCGGGCTGGAGGTGGACCGGGGTGGGGTAGTGGATCGCGCTGGAGACGCCGCAGGCGTCGAGGTGATCGCGCAGGGCATCGCGCTCGGGCGTGGTGATCGCGAAGAGGTGGTAGACATGGTCACCGTCCTCGGCCGGCGCAGCCGGCAGCGTGACGTCGGTGTCGGCGATCGCCTCGGCGAGCTTGGCGGCGGCGGCCTGCCGGCTCGCGTTCCAGTCGTCGAGGTGGCGCAGCTTGACGTCAAGGATCGCCGCCTGCAGCGCGTCGAGCCGGTGCGTGCCGGTGACGAGCTGGTGATGGTGGCGCGGCGACTCACCATGGGAGCGCAACAGCTTGACCTTCTCGGCCATCTCGGCGTTGTTGGTGACCAGGGCGCCGCCGTCGCCCCAACCGCCGAGGTTCTTGGTCGGGTAGAAGCTGAAGCAGCCGGCGTCGGCGAGCGAACCGACGCGGCGGCCGCGGTAACGGGCGCCGTGAGCCTGGCAGGCATCCTCGATCACGGCGATGCCGCGCGGGCGGCATAGCTCGAGGATCGGATCCATATCGACGGTGCGGCCGAAGAGGTGTACGGGGATCACGCAGCGGGTGCGCTCTGTAAGCGCCTGCTCGACGATCTCGGCCGTAATCGTCGCCGAGTCCGGATCGATGTCGACCAGGACCGGGGTGGCGCCGACGGTGCTGACGGCCTCGGCGGTGGCGATGAAGGTGTAGGTCGGCACGATCACCTCGTCGCCGGGGCCGATCCCGAGCGCGCGCAGGGCGAGCTCCAGGGCCATCGTCCCGGAGGAAAGGCCGATCGCCTCTTCGGTCTCGCAGTAGGCGGCGAAGTTGCGCTCGAAGTCCTCGACCTCGGGGCCGAGGGTGAAGGCGGCATCGTGGGCGACCCGCTCGACGACCTCGAGCAGCTCTGCCATCAGCTCGGGATGGGCAGCGTCAAGGCGGATGAAGGGGACTCGGCGTCCCTCGGTCGCCGCCAGTGGCAACGCGGTGCTCGACTGGGTTGCGGTGCTCACGTGGTTGCCCCTTTCATGACGTGCGCGCCGAAAGCCGATTCCGGGCCGGTCGACAGCGCACCACTGGTCTGTTCAAGCTCGAGGAAGAGCGCGGCGGCCTCCTTGCGGGAGCGCACGCCGAACTTGGAGAAGGCCGAGGAGAGGTGGCTCTTGATCGTGCTCTCGGAGAGGAAGAGCTTGTCGGCGATCTGGGCGTTGGTCAGCCCGCGGGAGACGAAAGAGAGCACCTGTCGCTCACGGTGGGAGAAGGCCGGCCGCTCGACGCTGGCGCGCAATTTGCGCGGGACCACGGACTGGCCGCTGGCGACGGCGCGGACCGCAACCGCCAGGGTGGACTCGAGCTCCGACTCAAAGACGACGCCGTCGGCACCGGCGTCAAGCGCCCGCCGCACGCCGGTCCCGGTCGCCATCGGCGAGACCGCGACGATCGCCGGCTCGCGCAGCTCGCGCCGCAGTCTGCGCAGCGCCGCCATCTCGCGCGGCAGGTCCACGTTGCAAGCGAAGACGACGATTGAGTCGGCGTCGATGTCCTCGACCTCGGCAAGCTGCCGTGGGTCGTCGATCTCGGTCAGCGATGCCTGTAGATCGTGCTCGGTCATCGCGTAGACGATCCGCCTGCGCATCGCTGCGCTGTCGGCGCAAAGCACGACGCAGAGCTCGGCGGCGCTGGCGCGGCGCGCACCGTTGGATCGCTCGCTGAGGACAGCCATGCAAATCCAACGACGCGGGACCGCGAAAGCTTGCGTCTGAGCTAAAAGGAGTCCGGGGCGCCGATTAGCGCCAGTGCTCGAGCAGGTCTGCCTCGGGCACTTCGCGCACCGCGCGGGCGGGGACGCCCATCACGACGCTGCGCGGGGCGACATCGGTGACGACCACGGCGCCGGCGGCGACAAAGGCCTCCTCACCGATCTCGATCGCCGGGCAAACGACGACGCCGGCACCCACCCGGCAGGCCCGCCGCAGCAGCGGCCCTTTAAGGCTCATCTCGGGGCCGTGGCGATCCATCGTGTTGTCGTTGGCCAGCGTTACGCCCGGCCCGATGAAGGCATCTTCCTCGACCACGGTGCCGGCCGAGAGGTAGCAGCGGGCCTGAACACTGGCCCGGGAGCCGACGACGACATCGGGGTCGACCGAGCTGAGGCTGCCGATCGTGGCGCCGGTGCCGATCTGCGCCCCGTCACGGATCTGCGCGTGGTCGCCGACCCGGGCGCCGTCGCCAATGCGCACGCTGTCGTGAATCACGACGTTGCCGCCGATCAGCACGTCCTCGCCGATTTCCACGTCCTCGCCGAGCAACAGGCCGGGGGAGCGGTCGGAGGGCTGCAGCGACGAACCGGCCATCAGCTCCTCCTCGCTGTCATCTGCGCTGGCATCGAGATCGGCGGCATGCTAGCGGGACCGGCCGGATGCAAGCCGCGGCTGTCGATGATCGTTGGCATGGTGTGTCCAGGAGTCAGGAATAAGTCATGCATGACGTCTGCGCGATAGTCGTCTCGCACAACGGCAAGTGCTGGCTCGACACCTGTTTGACCAGTCTCCTCGACCACGCCGGGGCAATTGACCTCGACGTGATCGTGGTCGACAACGGCAGCGACGGCTCCGCCGCTTACGTCGAGGAGAGCTTCGAGGGTATGCGCACGGTCAGCTGTGACAACCGCGGCTTCGGCCATGCCAACAATCGGGCCCTGGAGATCGCCGACGCTCGCTACGTGCTCTTCCTCAATCCCGACACCGAGGTGCTCAGGGGCAGTCTCGCCGAGCTCGTCGCCCACTTCGACCGGCGGCCCGAGGTGGGGTTGGCTGGAGCGCGCCAGCTGCGCGCGGACGGCTCTGTGGCGCCGAGCATGAGGCGCTTTCCCTCGACGCCAAACATGCTGGCGGAAGCTTTTGGGGTGGAGCGCGTACCGGGATTGCGGCGCCTGCTTGGCGAGCGCGAGCTCGATCTGCGCCGATACCAGCGCGAGGTGCCCTGCGACTGGACTTCGGGCTCGTTTATGTTCGCCCGGCGCGAGGCGCTCGAGGCCTGCGGCTGGTTCGACGAGCGCTTCTTTCTTTACTCCGAGGAGACCGACCTCTGTTGGCGCTTGAAGCGAGCCGGCTGGGAGGTCGTACACACCCCGCTGATGGCGATCTGCCACTACGAGGATGACCGTCGCGGCAGCCCGCAACTTGAGGCGCAGGCCGCTTACTCGCGCGTGCAGTTCGCCCGCAAGAACTTCTCTGGTGGCGCGGTCGACTACCGCTGGGCGCTGTGGCTGCGCTATGCGCTGCGCGCGGGGCGTCGCTGGTCCAAAGCAGAGCCGAGCGCCAAGCAGGCAGCAGCGCGGGCGGCTCTGCGCACGGTCCGCGATGAGCAGCCGCCCTTCGGAGAACCCGGTGGGCCCGCTCAGGCGATGATCGTCAGCGCGCCGGGGTCGACCTTGAGCTCGAGCTCGGTCCGCTCTCCGATGTAGTCGCCGTCGACCTGGACCGGGAAGGGGCGGGTGACCCCGTCCTTGGTCTCTGAGATCGAGCTGATCGTCGCCCCGTCGATGTGGGCGAAGTGCTCGATCTGGCGGTGTTGGGCGGCGCTCCGTTTCTCGCTGAAGATGCGTGAGATCAGGGTTGGCATGTCGCGCTGGGCGGCGCGCTTGAGCACGGCCAGCGCCAGCGTGCCGTCGTCGATCGCGACGTCCTCGCAGACCCGCACCGGGCGGCTGGCGAAGTAGGTGAAGGGGTCGGAGTTCTGGGTCAGCGCGGTGACGCCCTCAATGCTCTCGCCGGCGACCTGCACTCGCAGACGGACAGCGTTGTGCAGGTACGAGCGGTAGAGGGCGGAGACCGCTGCCCAGGTGAAGTAATAGGGCCCGGCCGCCGACTTCAGCCGCGGATGGGCGTCGACCCGCTTGACCACGGTGGCGTCGATCCCGGCCCCGCAGGAGAAGACGAAGTGGCGATGATCGGCCATGCCGAGGTCGATCCGCCGCGGCTGCCACTCGTCGGCGACGGCAAGCAGGTGCTCGGTGGCGTCGACCACGTCATTGGGGATGCCGAGCGTGCGGCAGACGACGTTGGTCGAGCCGCCGGGAATCACCGAGACCGGCACGTCGGTCCCGGCCAGCCCGTTGACCACCTCGTTCAGCGTCCCGTCGCCGCCGAAGGCGACGACCACGTCGTAGCCGTGGTCACGCACCTCGCGCCCGATCTCGGTCGCGTGGTTCTGCGCCTCGGTCGAGACCGTTTCGACCTCATAGCGCCCCTGCAGCGCGTAGACCACCAGGTTCTTGAGTCGATCCGAGACCGTCGTCGCGTAGGGATTAACGATGATCAGCATCCGCTTCTTGGCGGAGCGACGGGGCTTTCTGGAGCGGATTAGGCTGGTCACAACCCGGATGCTATGGTCGGCTGGCCTTGGCGTGCGCACTGGTTTGGCGTGGCGTCATCGCAGCTTGCGATTGACGAGTGCTTTCTGGCGAAAGGCCGGGTCGGCTTGTCGGACCTGATCTCGCTGGGGAGGCAAGGTGGAATCCGCTGGTGCATCAGCGCTGGGCGCCAAGGCCCTGATCCTTCGCTGGGTCAATGCCTTCAACGCGCGCAACCTCGAGGCGCTGCTCTCCTGCCTTCACGCCGAGGTCGATTTTCACCCGCTGAAGCTGCTCGGCATCGATCGCTCCTACCACGGGCACGATGGCGTGCGGACTTGGTTTGGTCGCCTTGACGCACTGCACTACCGGCACCGAATCGAGCTCACCGAGGTCCGTGAGGGGGGCCGGGAACAACTTCTCGCGATCGGGGCCTTGAGCGTGCCCGGCCACGGCTCGGTGGTGCCGTTCTGCGCTTCGCACTGGATCAAGGACGATCTGATCGCGCTCGTCCGGCAATACCCGCGCGACCCGGACCTGGTTGAAGGCGGCGACTTCCTCGGCCGGGCGGCGGCAAATTGATCGCGGCCGGTCAGGATCGTCCAATCGCAAGGGCTACACTGGAATCGCGACTGCTCGCTGGGTCCTCAATCGGCCAGCTCTCAATCCTCCGCGCAGGACACCCCGCCCGAGAGCGCCGGACAGAAGCCATCTGATGTCCACCCAAGCCCCGCTCAAGGGCGGCGAGCTGAATGCCGCCGTAACCAGTGCCCTGGTCGGGATTCAAAACGAGTACCTGGGCCGCGGCCCAAAGACGGCCTCGACCTTTCACCACCAGAACGTGTTGGTGACACTGATGCACGAGGTCCTGACCCCGGCCGAGGTGTCGCTCACCGAGACGCACCGCCGCGACGCCGTGACCAACATTCGCCATCTCTACCAGCAGACGATGGAGAAAGACTTCCGCGAGGCGGTTGAGCGGCTGACCGGGTGTTCTGTGATCGCCTTCATCAGCGGCAACCATGTCTCCCCCGACATCGCCGCCGAGCTGTTCATCCTCGATCAGCCGCTCTAGGCGGCGGTGGGTCCGTAGCGGACCACGTCGCCGTCCTCGGCTTCGCGCACGCGACCCTCGTTGACCAGCAGGTCAGCGTGGCCGATCACCTCTGACAGCGTGAGGAAGGCCTGGGTGACGGCGACGTTGCCCCAGATCGACTGGGCGAGCTCGAAGCCGCTGCGCGGCTGCTCGGCGATCAGCTTGTAGATCTTCTCCTTGCGGCGCTCGTGCTTGGCGATGCGGTCGTCGATCAGGGCGACGTGGTCGACGACCGGCTCGCCGTGGCCGGAGAGGACGATCTCGGCCGGCATCTCGCGCGTCTTTCGCATCGACTCGATGTAGGTGACGAGGGCCTGCGGGCGCTCGCTGGAACCATCGAGCGGGCGGCTGATCAGCGGGTTGGAGGAAATGTGGGCGATCAGGTGATCGGCCGCGATCAGGATCTTTCGCTCCTCGTCCCAGAAGACCGTGTCGGAGGGGCTGTGGCCGGGGCGGTGGATCGCCTGCAGGGTGCGGTCGCGGAAGGGGAGGGCCTGGCCGTCGGCGAGCGGGTGAGTCACCTGAACGTGTGAGCCCCAGCCGCGGAAGCTGCGCGAGACGCTGCGCAGCGCCACCGTCACCTCCTCGGGGATGCCGTTGCGCAGCATCAGCTCGACCGCGAAGCGGTCCTCGGCCTCGGCGTCCTCGTCGAAGTTGGCCAGGCGCTCGGTCGCCGCCCCGAGCGCGGCGACTTTGGCACCGGAGCGCTGGACGACAATCTCGGCCAGGCCGAGGTGATCGATGTGCTGGTGGGTGATCACCAGCAGCTCGAGGTCCTCGATCGCGTGGCCGCGCCCGGCCAGCTGCGACTGCAACTCGTCCAACGCCTTGCCCGAGTTCGGCCCGGTGTCGATCAGGGTCAGCGGCTCGTCCTCGAGCAGGTAGCAGTTGACCCGCCCGACCGCGAAGGGGGTGGGGATGCGCAGGCAGTGGATCCCGGCCAGCGCCGCTTGCTCCAGTGCCTGCTCGGGCGTCAGGGTCACGCGCGGATCAGGCCGAGCACCTCGTCGCGCTTGGCCTCCATGTCCTCGCGCGAGACCAGCGACTCGAGGTTGAGGCGCAGCAGCGGCTCGGTGTTGGAGGGCCGCACGTTGAAGTGCCACTCGGGGTAGTCGACCGAGATCCCGTCAAGGGTTGTCTGCTCACCGTCGCCGTAGCGCTCGGTGATCTCGGCGATCTTGGCCGCCGGGTCGGCGACCTCGGAGTTGATCTCGCCGGAGATGAAGTAGCGCGCGCGGAACTCGGCCATCAGCTCGCCCAGCGAACTACCTTCGACCGAGAGCAGCTCGAGCATCAGCAGGGCCGGGATCGTGCCCGAGTCGGCATTCCAGAAGTCGCGGAAGTAGTAATGGCCGGAGACCTCGCCACCGAAGACGGCACCCTCCTCGCGCATCCGCGCCTTGAAGAAGGCGTGGCCGACGCGCGAGAGGTCGGAGCGACCGCCCTCGGCGGCGACCAGGTCGGGCACGGCCCGGCTCGAGCGCGGGTCGTAGAGGATCGTCGCGCCGGGGTTCTTCGCCAGCGCCGCGCGGGCGAGCAGGGCGCAGATGAAGTCGCCATCGCAGAACTCGCCGCTGTCGTCGATGAAGAAGCAGCGGTCGGCGTCACCGTCCCAAGCGATGCCGAGGTCGGCGCCGGAGGCGCGCACGCGGTCGATGATCATCAGCCGGTTCTCCTCCAGCAGCGGGTTGGGCTCGTGGTCGGGGAACTCGCCGTTGGGCTCGAAGTACATCTCCTCCAGTTCGAGGCCGAGCCCGTGCAGGGTCGGCCCGACCATCGGCCCCGCCATGCCGTTGCCGCCATCGACGACGACCTTCATCGGCTTCACCTTGGCCGGATCGATGAACGAGAGCGCGTGGGCGCGGAACTCGTCCCAGACGTCGACCTCTTCCAGCGAGCCGCCGCCCGGCGCGTGTCCGAGCCCAGCTTCGATCTCCGCCTTGACGTCGCCGATCCCGGCGTCGCCGGAGAGCGGCAGCGCGCCCTCGCGGACCAGCTTCACCCCGGTGTAAGCCTTGGGGTTGTGCGAGGCGGTCACCATCGCGCCGCCGTCGAGCTGGCGCGAGCCGACCAGGTGGTAGAGCATCTCGGTCGCGACCATGCCGGCGTCGATCACGGTGGCGCCCTCGAAGATCAACCCGTCGCGCAGCTCCGCCGCCATCGCCGGCGCGGTCAGGCGCATGTCGCGACCGAGCCCGACCCGCAGCTCGCCGGTCGGCTTGCCGCGCAGCTTGCCCAGCACGCGGGCAAAGGCACGGCCGATCGCGTGCGCTGTGGTCTCATCCATTTCCTCGCCGTAGAGGCCACGGATGTCGTAGGCCTTGAAGATGTCAGCGTTCACCTCCTCCGCTCCCGGGCGGGCACGCTCATGATCACCGGAAGTCACGCGCCCGCCCTCCCGCGTCCGGGGGTAAACGGAAATACCTTGGTCGTCAAAACGCCCCCTTCAATGCTGCGTAGCTTTCTTCCAGTGTCTGCGGCATCACCCTGGTGTCGGCGATGACCGGCATGAAGTTGGTGTCGCCGCCCCAGCGCGGGACGACGTGCATGTGGATGTGGTGCTCGACCCCGGCTCCGGCGACGCGGCCCTGGTTGAAGCCGACGTTGTAGCCATGCGGGCTGTAGACGTCCTCGAGCCGGTCCATCGCCCGCTGCGCGAACCCCATCATCTCCGCCACGGCCTCGGCGGGCAGCTCTTGAATGCGGCCGATGTGCGCGTAGGGCGCCACCATCAGGTGGCCGTTCGTGTAGGGGAAGAGGTTGAGGATGACGAAGCTGTGCTCGCCGCGATGGACGATCAGGTTCTCCTCATCGGCATCCGCCGCCGGCTTGGCGCAGAAGATGCACTCCTCCTCGTTGTCCTTGGCTGCGTCCTTCACGTAGGCGAGGCGCCAGGGCGCCCAGATGCGGAAATTTGCCACGCCTCGGAGGCTATAGCCAGCCGCGCTTGCGGAAGTAACCGACCATCGCCACCAGCAGGGCGAACATCACGCCGGCGATGATCCAGAACGCGGTCAGGCTCTGCTCGCCGGGCACGCCTGAGTTCATCCCCCAGATGCTGGCGATCAGGGTCAGCGGCAGGACAATGACGCTGATCGAGGTGAGCACGCGGAGGATGTCGTTGACGCGGTGGGAGATCACCGACTCGTTCGTCTCGGCCAGTGAGTCGATCACCTCCTTGTAATTTTCGAGCATGTCCCAGATCCGCTCGTGGGCGTCGACGATGTCGTCGAAGTAGATCTCGAGGTCGAGGTCGGTCGCGAGGTAGCGTTGCTTGACCTTCTCGAGGTCGCGCAGCACCGGCCGCTGCGGCCGGATCACCTTGCGGAAGTTGATGATCTCCTGCTTGACGTTGGAGATGTCGCGCACGACCTCCTCCGAGCGCCCCTCGAAGATGTCGTCCTCGAGCGCGTCGAGCTTGTTGCCGATCTTGCGCAGCATCGGGAAGCAGTAGTCGAAGCTGTCGTCAACGAGGCGGTAGAGCAGGTAGCCAGAGCCGCGCGAGAAGAGCTGCTCGCGCAGCTCCTCCTTGGCGCGGCAGCGCTCGAACAGGTACTCGACCGGCTGCAGCGGCTGGTTGGGGATCGTCACCACGTAGCCGGGTCCGACGAAGAGGTCGAGCTCGCCGGTGCCGAGGCGGCCGGCGGCCGGGTCGAAGATCGGGAAGTGGAGGACGATGAAGAGGTAGTCGTCGTAGACGTCGATCTTCGGCCGCTGGTTGCGCGAGAGCACGTCCTCGAGGTCGAGGGCGTGGAAGTCGAAGTTCTGCTCGAGCCAGGTTCGCTCCAGCGCGCCGGGGCGCTCGATGTTGACCCAGCGCAGGCCGGAGGAGTCGATCTGCTCGACGCGGGGTGCCTGCGGTTCAGCCTGAGCTGCCGCGGAGATGAGCTCGTCGCGCCGGCCGACGCGTCGCAGCCTCGGCTTCGGAAGGTTCGGCATCGTTCACGCTCATCGTCTCGTCGGGCATAACGCGCACAAGGTTAGCCGTCGATTCGCACCAGGGTGTGAACGAGATTCCCCCTGGTATGGTTCGTGCCTACATAAGCGCCACATCTAGAGGGGTGGAGGGACTGGCCCGATGAAACCCCGGCAACCGGCTCGAGTCGTCAGATTCGAGGGAGGTGCCAACTCCAGCAGGTCAAGTCAAAGGCCTGGAAGATGTGGGGAAAGTCCGATCGGACCTCTGCCCCACAAACGGCGGAGGTTTTTTTGTTGGCGGTAACGCAACGAGAGGGAAAGATCGGATGGCCATCGAGAATCTGAAATGCAAGGAGTGCGGGGCGACCTACGACCTCGGCGCGCACTTCGCTTGCGAGAACTGCTTCGGGCCGCTGGAAGTGGCCTACGACTACTCGGCGCTCGACCCGGCCGAGACCAAGCGCAAGATCCAGGCCGGCTCGCAGGGCATCTGGCGCTACGCCGACTTCCTTCCCTTCGAGGGCCGTCCCGGCGATCCGCTCGAGCCCGGCCTGACGCCGCTGCTGCGCGCCGACCGCCTGGCCGAGCGCCTGGGGGTCGACGCCGAGATCTGGATCAAGAACGACGCCGCCAACCCGACCCACTCCTTCAAGGACCGGGTCGTGGCTGTGGCCGTGGCGAAGGCGCAGGAGCTGGGCTTCGAGACCGTCGCCTGCGCATCGACCGGCAACCTCGCCAACGCCGTTGCGGCCCATGCCGCCGCTGCCGGCCTGCGCTCCTACGTTTTCGTGCCCGCCAACCTCGAGGAGCAGAAGCTGCTCGCCACCGGCATCTACGGCACCAACCTGGTCGGCGTGCGCGGCAACTACGACGACGTCAACCGTCTCTGCACCCAGCTCGCCGAAACGCGGCCCTGGGCCTTCGTCAACGTCAACCTGCGGCCCTATTACGCCGAGGGCTCGAAGACGCTGGCCTACGAGACGGCCGAGCAGCTCGGCTGGAAACTGCCCGACCGGGTTGTCTGCCCAATTGCCTCGGGCTCGCTCTTCACCAAGGTCGGCCGCGGCTTCCAGGAGTGGCTCGACATCGGCCTGGTCGAGGGATCCCAGCCGGTCTTCAACGGCGCCCAGGCCGAGGGCTGCAGCCCGGTCGCGACTGCCTTCGCCGAAGGTTGGGACGTCTGCAAGCCGCAGCGCCCCGACACGATCGCCAAGAGCCTCGCGATCGGCGATCCGGCCGACGGCCCCTACGCGGTCGAGCAGGCTCGCCGCACCGGCGGCGGGGTCGACTCTGTCACCGACGCCGAGATCCGCGACGGGATCAGCCTGCTGGCCGAGACGACGGGCATCTTCACCGAGACCGCCGGCGGCGTCACCGTCGGCGTGCTGAAGAAGCTGGCCGATCGCGGCGAGCTGGCGGCCGGCGAGCGCGTCGTCGTCTACATCACCGGCGAGGGGCTGAAGACGCTCGACGCGACCCGCGATAGGTTCCGCATGCACGAGATCGACCCCCACCTCGACAGCTTCGAGTCCGAGTTCGCCCAGGAGGTAAACGTCTGATGGCAGTCACCGTGAAGATCCCGACCCAGCTGCGCGCCGCCACCGACGGCCAGGCCGAGCTGGAGGTGAGCGGCGGCACCGTCGGCGAGGTGCTCGACGCGGTCTTCGAGGCCCACGGCACGCTGCGCGAGCGGATCACCCAGGACGGCGACCTACGCCGCTTCGTCAACGTCTACGTCAGCGGTGAGGACATCCGCTTCCAGCAGGGCCTCGAGACCCAGATCGACGACGGTGCCGAGGTCACGATTCTCCCGGCTGTCGCGGGTGGTTGAGCGGTCATCTCGGTAGGGGTTCCGCTTAACTTTTTGGGTGGAGACGGACTTGCTGTCGCCTCACGGGTGGACGCCCAAAAAGTGCAAGACGCTCCACCCCTACCGGGATGACCGCTAAGCCTCCGGTCGTCATCCTCTGCGGAGGCCGCGGCACTCGGCTGCGGGAGCGAACTGAGTCTGTTCCCAAGGCTCTTGTGGAGATCGGCGGTCGGCCGATCCTCTGGCACGTGATCGGGATCTACGTGGCGCAGGGGTTTGAGCGGTTCGTGCTCGCCACCGGTTATCTGGGAGGGATGGTGGAAGAGTTCGTGGCGGGGGAGAGCTGGTCGGGCGGGGTGGAGGTCGAGTGCATTGACACCGGGCTCGACACGCCTACCGGGGGGCGGATCGCCCGGCTCGGCGAGCGGCTCGAGGAGACCTTCTGCGCCACCTATGCCGACGGCGTCGCCGATATAGACCTCGGGGCGCTGCTTTCGTTCCACCGCGAGCAGGAGGCGCTCGGCACCGTGACAGTCGTGCAGCCCCACCTGCAATGGGGCGTTGCGAAGCTGGGTGAGGAAGACAGGGTTGAGGGCTTCGTCGAGAAGCCCCGCAGCGAGCACTGGATCAACGGCGGGTTCTTCTGCTTCGAGCCTGGCGCGCTGGACTACATCGGGGAGGACAGCGTGCTCGAGCGCGACCCGCTGGAGCGTTTGGCGGGGGATGGTCAACTGAGCGCCTACCGGCACGAGGGCTTCTGGGACTGCATGGACACCTACAAGGACGCGGTCGAGCTCAACGACCTCTGGTCGAGCGGCGAGGCGCCCTGGCCCGCTTTGAGCGATGCGAGAGTTAACCCCTCTATGGGTGGGTCAACTCTCGCTTCGATCTCCCGGAGCGATCAGTGAAGTCACTTGTCACCGGAGCGCACGGCTTTGTCGCCTCCCACCTGGTCGGGGCGCTGCTTGAGCGTGGTGACGAGGTGCGGGTGCTCGACCGGCCCGATCCGCGCATCGCCGACGTCGGCGGCTCGCGACTGTCCGGGCTCGATCTGCTCGGCCTGCGCGGGAAGGTCGAGCTGGCGGAGGGGGATCTGCGCGACGCCGACGCGGTCTCGGCGGCGGTCGACGGTTGCGACTCGGTCTTCCACCTGGCGGCGCAGACGATCGTCGGCGTCGCCCGCGAATCGCCGCTGGAGACGCTCGAAGTCAACGTGCGCGGCGCCTGGAACGTCTTTGAGGCCTGCCGCGAGCACGGCGCCTCGCGGATCGTCTTCGCCTCCTCCGACAAGGCGTACGGCGCCAGTCCCGAGCTGCCCTACCGCGAGGACTTCCCGCTGCGCGCCGCCTATCCCTACGACGCCAGCAAGGCGGCCGCCGACGTCATCGCCCGCAGCTACGCCAACGCCTATGGCCTGCCGCTGGCGGTCACCCGCTTCGCCAACATCTACGGCGGCGGCGACCTCAACTTCTCCCGCCTGATCCCGGAGGCGACGATCGCGGTGCTCGACGGCCGTCCGCCGGTGATCCGCTCCGACGGCAGCCCCGAGCGCGACTTCCTCCACGTCGATGACGCCGTCGCCGCTTACCTGGCGATCGAGGCAGCGCTTGACCGAGGCGAGGCCAGCGGAGAGGCGTTCAACGCCGGTGGTGAGCACCCCCACTCGGTGCGTGAGGTGGTCGACCTGATCGCCGCCGCCGCCGCAACCGGTATCAAGCCTGAATACCTCGGCAGCGGCACCCCCGAAGGCGAGATCGACCGCCAGTACGTCGACTCGGCCAAGCTGCGCGAGCTGACCGGCTGGGCGCCCCGGGTCGACCTCGGCGACGGCCTGCGCAAGACGCTCGCGTGGTACCGGGCTCATCTCGAGGCGCGACCGGTGAAGCAGGCAGCTAATCGGTAAGAGTCATACCGGTGTTACTCTTACCGTATGCCGAAAGTCACGAGCAAGGGGCAGGTCACGATCCCGAAGTACATCCGCGACGACCTCGGCCTTCTGCCGGGCGCCGAGGTTGAGTTTTTCTTGGGGGACGGCGAGGTTCGCGTGTGTAAGTCGGTCAAAAATCGGCGGCGGGGAGAAGAAATCGTGCGTCATCTCCAAGAGTCCGGGAAGAACTACACGATGACCACCGAGGAAGTGATGAGGCTGACCCGGGGAGAGGATTGGGGTACGGGACGCTTGGAAGAGGATGGCGGCGACCCTCGTTGACTCCAACGTCCTGATCGACATCACGGCCAAAGACCCACACTGGTTGTCTTGGTCCAGGGAAGCGTTCATCGATGTAGTCGAAGAAGGCCCGGTCCTGGTCGACCAGATCGTCTTTGCTGAGGTCTCGATTGGCTACCCGACGCCGGAGGAGTGCGAATTGGCGCTCGCGGTGCAGGGTGTTGAGTGTGTTCCGATCCCCTGGCCAGCGGCCTTCCTGGCCGGTCGGGCCTTCGCGTCTTACAGGCAGCGCCGCGGGTCAAAGCTTGCGCCTCTTCCTGACTTCTTCATTGGGGCTCACGCGGCGGTCGCCGGTCTACGACTCCTCACCCGCGACGCGAGTCGCTATCGCACCTACTTCCCCACGGTCGAGCTGATCGCGCCTGAGTAGCTCTGTCGCCATGGCTACGCTTGCACTTATGTGCGGACGATTCACGGTCACGGCCAAAAATGCCAAACAGATCGCCGACCACTTCCAGGTCGAGCTGGAGAAGGCGCTGGAGCGAAACTCCGAAGGTAACGCGCCGGCGCCGACCGCTGAGCGGCTGAAGAAGGTCGAAGGGGCGCTCGGTCGCTTCAACGTCGCTCCGACCCAGGAGGTGCTGACGGTGCGCTCCTCGCCCGATCCGGAGGAGGCGGCGCAGGGCGAGCGCGAGGCGCGGCTGATGCGCTGGGGCCTGGTGCCGCGCTGGGCCAAGGACCTCAAAGTCGGCTACCGGATGATCAACGCCAAGGCCGAGAACCTCACCTCGAGCCGCGCCTACTCGCCGCTGGTCGGCAAGTTCCGCCACCGCTGCCTGATCGTCGCCGACGGCTTCTACGAGTGGATGAAGGCCGAGGACCCCAAGCAGCCGCGCCAGCCTTGGCGCTTCACCGTCGACGGCGGCGAGACCTTCGCCTTCGCCGGCCTCTGCACCCGCAAGGAGTGGGAGGACCCCGAGGACCGTGGCTTCGATGACGGCTGGCTCTACAGCTGCACGATCGTCACCACGACCCCGAACGAGCTGGTCGCCAAGGTGCACGACCGGATGCCGGCAATCCTGCCCAACGCCGAGGCCGAGGCCGCCTGGTTGCGCCCCGATCTCGAGCTCGAGGAGGCGGTGGCGATGTGCGGGCCGCTGCCGGCCGCGCGGATGGAAAGCGCCCCGGCCAACCCGAAGCTGAACAAGGTCGGCAAAGGCAGCGAGGAAGGTCCCGAGCTGCTGGTCGCGCCGCAGAGCTAGGGCGCGATCAGCCCTTTTCCGCTTCGGCTTCCTCTTCTGCGCGTTCTTCCTGCTTTTCTTCTTCCGCTTCTTCGTCGATCGGCGGCGGGATGCTCTTCAGTGTCCCGCCGGCGCGGACGGTTGTCCTGCCTGCGCTGGTGGTCAGCGTGCAGGCAACCTTGGCGCCCGGGGGCGAGGTCGTCCGCCAGATCGTCTCGAAGGGGAGCACGAGGTCCTGCTTCGGCTTGCCCGCGGGCAGGAAGTATTCGAGGTGCTCTACGCCTTCCTGAAACTTGGGCCATTCGAGCTTGACGCCTTTCTCCGTGCTCCAGTGTTCAGGCACCCCGTCGAGTTCGACCGTCGCGAGTTCCGTGCTGTGCGAGCTGAAGAAGAGGAGGATCACTTCCGGCACTTCCTGGGTGTAGAGGCCGGTGCTGGAGCGCGGGTAGGTAGCACGCAGGCCGCCGCGGGTCTGGGCGACTTCCGCCTGCCCGTCGCCACTCACGGAGCAGAGGATGCGACCGCCGCCCACCGGCGCGCCGGCGTCGATCCGAATCTGCGAGGAGACGCGGAAGAGCGAGTAGCCGCTGACGTTGGTGCCGGTCGTGCGAATCGCCCCGTCGGTCAGCTGCATCGTGCCGCCGCCCGGAAGTGGCTCCGGCTTGGAGTCGGCCATCGGCACCTTCTTCACCCATTCGAGCTGGGCCGCTTCGCCACTCGCCTCGTCGGTCGAGAGCAGGGCGGCGGCCACGCAGGCGACCAGCCCGATGGCGATCACGATCAGGGCACCGCGCGGCGGTCGGTTCTTCTTCTCGTCGGCCACGGCTGGGCCGCAAGCTACCGTGTAGACGTGACCGATCGCGCAACGCCGCGCCATCCGGCCGAGGTCAGCTTCGAGACGGTGATGCTGCACGGGCGTGAGAGCGGCTACCTCGTTGGTGGCAAGGGTCCGGTGCTGCTGCTGATCCACGGCATGGCGGGCACCTGTGAGAACTGGCGCAGCGTGATCGAGCCACTGGCGCGCCACCACACCGTGATCGCTCCCGACCTGCCGGGCCACGGCCTCTCGGCCGGCGGCCCGGGCGACTACTCGCTGGGCAACCTCGCCTCCGGCCTGCGCGACCTCCTGCTCGTCCTCGGCCACGAGCGCGCGACCCTGGTCGGCCACTCGCTCGGCGGTGGCATCGCGATGCAGTTCTCCTACCAGTTCCCCGAGATGGTCGAGCGCCTCGTGCTTGTCTCCAGCGGCGGCCTCGGGCTCGAGGTGAGCCCGGTCCTGCGCGCCGCCGCCCTGCCCGGTGCCGACCTCTTCATCGCCGCCACCGCGACCGCCGGCCAGAAGATCGGCGGCGCTGTCGGCCGCGGCCTCTCCAAGATCGGGATGAAGCCTGCCGCCGACGTCGCCGAGGTCGCCCGCGGTTACGGCTCGCTAGCCGAGCCGGACCGCCGCAAGGCCTTCCTCGCCACGCTGCGCTCGGTGGTCGGCACCGAGGGCCAGCGGGTCTCCGCCACCGATCGCTTCTACCTGGCGGAGGCGGTGCCGGTGCTGATCGTCTGGGGCGCCCGCGACCCGATCATCCCCGCCGGCCATGGCGAAGACGCCCACCGCGCCCTTCCCGGCAGCAAACTGGAGATCTTCGACGGAGTTGGCCACCTGCCCCAGGTCGAGCAGCCCAGCCGCTTCATCACGGTGCTCGAGGACTTCCTCGCCGAGACCGAGCCGGCGCGCTTCGACCGCGACGAGTGGCGCGCCCGCATCAAGGTCGCCTAATGCGCTCCCTTTGACCAGCGGATCTGCTGATTGTGTTTCTCGGCTCCTTGGATCTGGTTGATACCAGTGAACTCGACTTCGACGCCCGTGGTCTCTTCGAGGGAGACGACTGTTCCTGCAAGCTGCACGGCAAGCTCTTTTGGATTGAGGATCTCAGTCCATCCGCCTGCGGGCTCCTGCTTAACGGTCTCGCCAACGAATGCCTCTCCACCGACGACATATCGGATCTGGATGTCGGCGTCTTTCCTGATTTCTCCATCCGAGAGCTGAAAGTCGAGCCTAGCCCCTAGTGTTCCCTCACCTGGCTCGCCGGTGTGCAGCTCTCCGTTGTTCCAGCTTTCTTCAAAAAAAGCTTTGATATCGACATTCCGTTCTTCCTTGATGAAAACAGGAGGAGAGTCGATCACCAGTCGGTCTCCCGCATTCAGATGAACTCGCATCGTCAGGCTTAGACCCCTGAGATACAGCTTCGTCCAGACGATTGGCATCAAGACGTCAAGTCGCCAGCGGCGAGACTCGACATCATGAAGCCGGGCCAGCGAGAACCCCTTCTTCTTTGCATAGGTTCTCGTTGACTTCGAGAAACCTCGATTACAAATGAGGACCCCGGCGGTCGCTTCAACGTCCTCCATGAGGCCCGCAAAAGCAGATGCATCCACGATGTTCACGGGCCGCTTTCGATCCTTGCAATCGACAATCACGCGGGTACCGAGGTTCTCATTCTCGATTAGGACGTCTATCTGCCTTGTGGTCTCGCTGAGAACCCCTGCGAGCTTTGCGTCATGCACGACAGAGCAGTTGGTTTCTAGCTCCCGATAGATCCGAGCTGCAAGCAACTCAAGGTCCAGGCAAGTCTCAGGCTTCGATTTCGATTTAGTTGGAGAGGCACTCAAAGCACGAACGCGCCCGACAGGATTCGAACCTGTGGCCTCTGCCTCCGGAGGGCAGCGCTCTATCCAGCTGAGCTACGGGCGCTCGCAGTACAGCCTATCCGCCTGCTTGCCCTCGCATCAGACGAACGTGTGTTCGTCTGAGCCACCGCCTATCCTCGGAGCGGCTATGGAGACTGCCGGCAAAGGCAACGCGACTGAGGCGGCCATACTCGCCGCGCTTGCGACCCGGGGATTTGAGGTCCTGGTGCCGTTCGGTGATGGGCATGCCTATGACCTGGTTGTCCATCTTGGGGATGGGTGCTTCGGCCGCGTTCAGTGCAAGACCGGACGACTTACGGGCGATTGCATCTCCTTCAATACCCGCACGACGGATCACGGAAGGGGACGGCAGCCGTATCTCGGGCTGGCAGACGTTTTCGGTGTCTACTTCCTGCCCTCGGATGCCCGTGTATTTGATCCCGGTCTCCGAAGCTTGTGGATTTGTAGCCCGACTCAGATTGATTCCCGCGAGAAATAACCAGAAACGAGGTATTCGCCTAGCGGCCGACTACCCGATTGATGAATGGTCGGCTGAGGCCCTCCGCAGGGTTGTGGCCACTGCATCGCCGCCCGGCGTTGCCGAGAGTCCCCTGCAAGTCGCGTAGGCTCGCAGGCTCGCATGGATCTTTCGGCGATCTTCCTTGGCACCGGCGGGTCGGTGCCCTCGGCGCGGCGCTCGACCGCAAGCGTGATGCTGGTCCGCGGCGGCCGGCGGCTGATGTTCGACTGCGGTGAAGGGACGCAGCGGCAGCTGCAGCGCTCGCTGGGGCTGACCCAGGTCGACGAGATCTTCCTCACCCACTTCCACGCCGATCACATCCTCGGCCTGCCGGGGCTGCTCAAGACCTATGACCTGACCGCCCGCGAGGAGCCGCTGACGATCTACGGGCCGCGCGGCCTGCGTGACCTCTTCAGAACGCTCGGCCGCCTGATCGGCCGCACCGACTACAGCATCGACCTGATCGAAATCGACCCGGGCGAAGCGGTGCGCCACGACGGTGCCGAGGTGCAGGCTTTCGCGGTCGAGCACAGCGTGCGGGCCAACGGCTACGTGCTGATCGAGGAGGAGCGCCCGGGGCGCTTCGACCCCGAGGAGGCGAAGCGTCTCGGCGTCGCCGAAGGTCCCACCTTCGCGGCGCTGCAGAGGGGGGAGGAGGTGGAAGGGAATGAGGGGCCGGTGCGCCCGCAAGACGTGATGGGCGAGGCGCGCCCCGGCCGCATCGTCGCGCTCACCGGCGACACCTCTCCTTGCCACTCCACCGTGGCGGCGGCGGCCGACGCCGACCTGCTGATCCACGACGCCAGCTTCTCCGAGGAGGAGGTCCAGCGCGCCGCCGATACCGGCCACTCCACGGTCGCCCAGGCCGCCGCCGTCGCCCGTGAGGCCCACGTCAAGATGCTCGCCCTGGTCCACATCTCCTCGCGCTACCACGTCGGCACCGTGCTCGACGAGGCCCGCGACGTCTTCGAGGACTGCGTCGCGCCGAAAGACTTCGACCTGATCGAGATCCCGTTTCCGGAGCGCGGGGAGCCCGAGCTGATCGCCAACGGAGCCCGGGAGAACGGCGAGTCCGGATAGGCCCTCGCCCTCGCAACGGATGGGGAGGCTCGGTTGAGGGCCTACCCGGACTCGCCCGCCCCTGCTGCTACATTGGCGCCGTCCTTTAACCAGGCCCTGTGAGGCCAGGAAGGAAGCAACCGAAGTGAACGAGACGGTCGTGCTTGAGCGCGACGACTTGAGGCGAACGCTGCGGCGGATCGCCCACGAGATCGCCGAGAAGAATCCGGCCCCCGATGCTCTTGCGATCGTCGGCATCCACACTCGCGGCGCCCTGCTTGCCCGCCGCCTTCACGCCTCGCTTGCCGAGCTGACCGGCGCCGAGCTGCCGATCGGCGATATCGACATCTCCTTCTACCGCGATGACGTTGGCGCCAAGTCGCCGGCCGCCCAACCGGTCGTCCACGCCTCGCACATCGACTTCGACCTCGCCGGTCGCACCGTGGTCCTGGTCGACGACGTGCTCTTCACCGGTCGCACCGTGCGGGCCGCGATCGATGCCCTCTTCGACTACGGCCGGCCGCAGCGGGTGCAGCTCGCCGTGCTCTGCGATCGCGGCCACCGCGAGCTGCCGATCCGCCCTGACTACGTCGGCAAGAACCTGCCGACCGGCCGCGAGCAGCGGGTCAACGTCCACCTCGAGGAGCTCGATGGCGGCGACGAGGTCACGATCGCCGATGCGCAACCGGCGGAGGTCGGCGCATGAAGCACCTGCTCTCGATCGAACAGCTCTCAAAAGCCGAGATCGAGGCGATCCTCGACCGCGCCGCGAGCTTCGCCGAGGTCGGCCGCCGCGACATCAAGAAGGTGCCCACTTTGCGCGGCCGCACCGTCGTCACCCTCTTCTATGAGGCGAGTACCCGCACCAGCTCCTCCTTCGAGCTTGCTGCCAAGCGCCTCTCCGCTGACCTCGTCCCGGTCAGGGCCGCGGGTTCCTCGGTCGACAAGGGTGAGTCGCTGAAGGACACGGTTGCCACTCTCTCCGCCTATGACCCGGCGGCGATCGTTTTGCGCCACCCACATGCCGGCGCCGCCCAGCTTGTCGCCGGCTGGGCCGAGGCCGCGGTCATCAACGCCGGCGACGGCAAGCACGAGCACCCCAGCCAGGCGCTGCTCGACGTCTACACCCTGCGCCGCCGCCTCGGCTCGCTCGAGGGCAAGCGGATCTGGATCGTCGGCGACGTCCTCCACAGCCGCGTCGCCCGCTCAAACCTGATCGCCTTCAAGGCGATGGGCGCCGAGCTGACCGTCTGCGGGCCACCGGCGCTGATCCCGCGCGGCCTCGAGCAGCTCGGCTGCGAGGTCGAGCACTCGTTGGAGCGGCTTGGCGAGGCCGACGTCGTCTACGCGCTGCGCCTGCAGCACGAGCGTATGAACGAGAGCTTCGTGCCCTCGCTCCGCGAGTACGCCGCCCACTTTCAGATCGATTCGCGCCGCCTCGGCCCACGCCAGTTGCTGATGCACCCCGGCCCGGTCAACCGCGGGGTCGAGCTCTCCGGTGAGGTGATCGACTCGCCGCAGTCGCTGATCGCCGACCAGGTCGCTTCCGGTCTGGTCGTGCGCATGGCGATCCTCTACGAGCTGCTTGCCGCGGGCAATCAAGAGCCGGCCCCGGTCCTCGGCAACGGCCACGCGACCCCCATAGGGCAGCCTGCGTGAGTGAGTCGCGGCTGCAGATGCGCGCCGGGGAGAGCGCAAGCCTGGTCCTGCGCGGCGCCACCGTGCTTGATCCGGTGGCCGGGATCGATGCCCAGCACGACATCGTGGTCCGCGACGGCGCGATCGCCGAGCTGACCGCACCAGGCGAGGCCAGCGCCGATGGCATCGAGGAGATCGACGCCGGCGCCCTGCACGCATTCCCGGCCTTCTTCGATCCCCACGTTCATCTGCGCACCCCCGGCCAGGAGCACAAGGAGGACATCGAGACGGGAGCCCGCTCGGCGGCAGCCGGTGGCTACTGCGGCATCCTCGCCATGGCCAACACCGAGCCGCCCGTCTCCACGCCCGCCGATATCGAGGCCTTGCTTGCCGACGCTCGGGCCGCCGCCGCGGTCAAGGTCGGCTTTCTCGCCACCGTAACCCGCGCCATGGAGGGCGAGGAGCTGACCGAGATGGCCTCGCTTCGCGACGTCGGCGCGGCTGGCTTCAGCGACGACGGCCTGCCGATCCGCAATGCCCGGGTGCTGCGGCGGGCGCTGCAGTACCAGCGGCTCTGCGGCGGCACGATCGCCCTTCACGAGGAGGATCCGGAGCTCTCCGGCTCGGGCGTGATGCACGAGGGGCCGATCTCGGCCGCGCTCGGCCTCGAGGGCATCCCCTCGATCTCGGAGTCGACGATGATTGCCCGCGACGCCGCGCTGGCCAGCTATGAGGGCGGGCGCATCCACGTCCAGCACCTCTCGGCCGCCGAGTCGGTCGAGGCGGTGCGCGCCGCCAAGGCGGCTGGCGTGCAGATCAGCTGCGAGGCCTCGCCGCACCACCTCTGCCTCACCGACGAGGAGGTGCGCAGCCTCGATCCGCAGCGCTTCAAGATGAACCCGCCGCTGCGCAGCGAGGCCGACCGCCAGGCCCTGATCGAGGGCCTGCGCGACGGCACGATCGAGTGCATCGCCACCGACCACGCTCCCCACGCCGCTGAGGAAAAGGAAGTTCCCTTCGAGCAGGCGGCGATGGGCGTGACCGGCTTGGAGACCGCTTTTGCCGCCCTGTACACCGAGCTGGTCCTGCCGGGCACGGTCGAGCTCGGACTGCTGATCGAGCGCCTCGCCGGCGGCGCGGCGCCGTTCGGGGTCGAGCGCCCCTCGCTGTCCCCGGGCAGCGAGGCCAACATCGCCCTCTGCGACCTCTCGGCCCGCTGGACGGTCGGCGAGAACGGCTACGAGAGCCGCTCTTCGAACTCCTGGTGCGCCGGCAAAGAGCTCACCGGCCGCGTCCTGATGACCCTCTCCGGCGGCCAGGTCGCCTACCGCCTGCGCTCCTTCTCAATGGGGGTAGCGGCGTGAGCGAGGGCTTCCTGCTGCTCGAGGATGGGGCTCGCTTCGACGGGATCCCTTGCGGGGCCGAAGGGCCGGTCACCGGCGAGGTCGTCTTCAACACGGCGATGACCGGCTACCAGGAGTCGGTCACCGATCCCTCGTATGCCGGCCAGATCATCGTCTTCACCTACCCGCTGATCGGCAATTACGGCGTCTCGGCGGCGGCGATGGAGTCCGACCGCGCCCACGCCCGCGGCGTGGTCATGCGCGACCCCAAGAACGGTGAGGACGTTGCCACCGCGGAGGGGGGCTGGCTCGACTGGCTCGCCGACTGCGGGGTGCCCGCGATCGGCGGCGTCGACACCCGCGCCGTCGTCCGCCACATCCGCGACCGCGGCGCGATGCGCGGCGGCATCTTCCCCGCCGGCACTTCCGAGGCTGAGGCGCGCGAGCGCGTCGCCGCCGAGCCCTCGATGGACGGCGCCGACCTCGCTCGCATCGTTACTCCCGCGGAGCCGATTCGCTTCGAGGGCGAGGGTGGCCCGCACGTGGTCGGCATCGACACCGGGATCAAGCTCAACATCGTGCGCCAGCTGCGCGAGCGCGGCTGCCAGCTCACCCTGCTGCCTTGCACCTCCTCGCCGGAGCAGGTGCTGGCCGAGGAGCCCGATGTCGTCTTCCTCGCCAATGGCCCGGGTGATCCGGCGGCGCTCGGCTACGTCGTCGAGACCGTGCGCGAGCTGGTTGGCAAAAAGCCCCTTTTCGGCATCTGCCTCGGGCATCAGCTGCTCTGCCGCGCCGTCGGCCTCGAGACCTTCAAGCTGCCCTTCGGCCACCGCGGCGCCAACCACCCGGTCAAGGAGCTGGCGACCGGGCGGATCGACATCACCTCGCAGAACCACGGCTTCGCCGTCCAGGGCCCCGGCGGTGAGCCGCGGATCGAGGCCGACGAGCCGGTTCGCTGGCAGACCGACTTCGGCGCCGCCGAGCTCTCTCATCTCAACCTCTACGACCGCACGGTCGAGGGCCTGGTGCTGAAGGAGGTCGGCGCGGCGACGGTCCAGTACCACCCCGAGGCCGGCCCCGGGCCGCACGACGCCCGCCACCTCTTCGATTCCTTCCTGGAGCTCGCCCATGCCTAAGCGCACCGACATCGAGAAGATCCTCTTGATCGGCTCGGGGCCGATCGTGATCGGTCAGGCGGCCGAGTTCGACTACTCCGGCGTGCAGGCCTGCAAGGTGCTGCTCGAGGAGGGCTACGAGGTCGTCCTCGTCAACTCCAACCCGGCGACGATCATGACCGACCCCGAGTTCGCCACCTCGACCTACATCGAGCCGCTGTTGCCCGGCCCGGTGACGCGGATCATCGAGAAGGAGCAGCCCGACGCGTTGCTGCCGACGCTCGGCGGCCAGACCGCGCTCAACCTGGCGATGACCCTGTACGAGGACGGCACGCTGGAGAAGCACGGGGTCGAGCTGATTGGCGCCGACCACGCGGCGATCCGCCGCGCCGAGGACCGCGAGGAGTTCCGCCAGACGATGACCGAGGCCGGCCTGCGCATCCCCTGGTCGATGACGGTGGAGACGCTCGGCGAGGTCGAGACTGCGCTCGCCGACGGCCGCATCAGCCTGCCGGCGATCGTCCGCCCGGCCTTCACCATGGGCGGCCAGGGTGGCGGTGTCGGGATGACCGAGACCGAGCTGCGCCAGGTCGTCTCCGAGGGCCTCGCCGCCAGCCCGATCAACCAGGTGCTGGTCGAGGAGTCGGTGATCGGCTGGGGCGAGTTCGAGCTCGAGGTGATGCGCGACCACAACGACAACGTGGTGATCATCTGCTCGATCGAGAACGTCGACCCGATGGGCGTGCACACCGGCGACTCGGTCACCGTCGCCCCGGCGCAGACCCTCACCGACGCCCTCTACCAGGATCTGCGCGACCAGGCGATCAAGGTGATCCGCGCGGTCGGGGTCGAGACCGGCGGCTCCAACGTGCAGTTCGCAGTCAACCCCGAGAACGGCGAGATCGCCGTGATCGAGATGAATCCGCGCGTTTCGCGCTCCTCGGCCCTGGCCTCGAAGGCAACCGGCTTTCCGATCGCCAAGATGGCGGCCAAGCTAGCCGTCGGCTACGCCCTGGAGGAGATCCCCAACGACATCACCCGTGCCACGCCGGCCAGCTTTGAGCCGACGATCGACTACGTGGTGACCAAGATGCCGCGCTTTGCCTTCGAGAAGTTCCCCGGCACCGAGGGCAAGCTCTCGACCTACATGCAGAGCGTCGGCGAGGCGATGGCGATCGGGCGCACCTTCCGCGAGTCCTTCGCCAAGGCGATGCGCTCGCGCGAGCTCGACGCCGCGGCCGAGATTCCCGCGAGGGACGAGGATCTGCTCGCCGCCCTGGAGAAGCCCTGCGCCGAGCGCTTCGACCTGGTCCTGGCCGCCTTCGAGCGCGGCCTCTCGGTCGAGGCCGTCCACGAGCGCTGCCTGGTCGATCCCTGGTTCCTGCGCGAGCTGCAGGCGCTGGCCGCCGAGGGCGACGGCACCGATGGGCTCACCCGCGTCTACAAGTCGGTCGACACCTGCGCCGCCGAGTTCGAGGCCGCTACGCCCTACTACTACTCAGCACACGAGCGAGCGTCCGCTGGCGTCGCCTCGAGCGAGGTCCGCCGCCAAACTGGGCGCGACTCGGTCGTCATCCTCGGCGCCGGGCCCAACCGGATCGGCCAGGGAATCGAGTTCGATTACTGCTGCGTGCACGCCGCGATGACCGCGCGCGAGCTCGACCGCGACGCGGTGATGATCAACTGCAACCCGGAGACGGTCTCGACCGATTACGACACCTCCGACCGCCTCTACTTCGAGCCGCTGACCGCCGAGGATGTGCTCGCGGTCTGCGAACAGGAGCGGCCGGAGGGCGTGATCGTCCAGTTCGGCGGGCAGACGCCGCTGAAGCTGGCCCGGGCCCTGGAGGAAGCGGGCGTGCCCCTGCTCGGCACGCCGGTCGACGCGATCGACCTGGCCGAGGACCGCGGCCGCTTCGGAGCCCTGCTGCGCAAGCTCGGCGTCAAGCACCCGCCCTACGGCACCGCGCTCTCGGCTGAGGAGGCAACCGAGATCGCGGGGGAAGTCGGCTTCCCGCTGCTGGTCCGGCCCTCCTACGTGCTCGGCGGCCGGGCGATGGAGATCTGCTACTCGACCGACGACCTCAGCACTTATTTGAAGGCCCACGTCAAGGCCGATCAGGAGCACCCGCTACTGCTCGACCGCTTCCTCGAGAACGCGATCGAGGTAGATGTGGATGCGCTGGCCGACGGCAGCGACGCCCACGTCGCCGGGATCATGCAGCACGTCGAGGAGGCCGGCGTCCACTCTGGCGACTCGGCCTGCGTGATCCCGCCGATGAGCCTTGGCGTCGAGATGCTGGACGAGATCCGCGCGACGACCAAACGAATCGCCCTGGAGCTCGGAGTGATCGGCCTGATCAACATCCAGTACGCCGTTGCCGGCGGCGAGCTCTACGTGATCGAGGCAAACCCGCGCGCCTCGCGCACGGTGCCCTTCGTCTCCAAGGCCACCGGCGTACCCCTTGCCAAGCTGGCGGCGCGGCTGATGCTGGGCGAGAAGCTCGCCGACCAGGAGCTACGCGATCCCCCCGCCGGCCTGGTCAGCGTCAAGGAGGCGGTGCTGCCCTTCGCTCGCTTCGCCGGTGCCGACTCGGTGCTTGGGCCCGAGATGAAGAGCACCGGCGAGGTGATGGGCATCGCCGGAGACTTCCCAACCGCCTTTGGCAAGGCCCAGGCGGCGGCCGGTGTCTCGCTGCCGACCGAGGGAGCGGTCTTCATCACCGTCACCGACACCGACAAGCCGGCGGCGACCCAGATCGCCACCCAGCTCCACGATCTCGGCTTCGAGCTGATCGCAACCGGCGGCACCGCCCAGGCGATCTCGACGATGGGGGTGCCGGTCACCCAGATCAACAAGATCGCCGAGGGTTCTCCCAACGTCGTCGATTTGATCCGCGAGCGCCGCTGCAACCTGGTGATCAACACGCCGACCGGCTCCGGCGCCCGCGCCGACGGCTACGAGATCCGCAGCGCCGCGGTGCGCCACAACGTCCCCTGCGTGACGACGATGACCGGCGCGAGCGCCGCCGTGCGCGCGATCGCGGCCAAGATCGAAGGCGACTCAGAGGTCCGCTCCCTACAGGAGATCCACGGCCTGGAGCGGGCCAAGCAGGCCCGATGACCGCCCCCTTCGGGCGCCGCCTCTGCAAGGTCTCCGAGAGCCGCGCGTCGGGCGGCTACCGGCTCTTCTCGCTGATCGACCCGGACGGGCCCGAGCCGCTGCCCGGCCAGTTCTACATGCTCGCTACCGAGCGGCACTGGGAGCAGAGCGGCCAGCGTCCCTTCTTGCCGCGCGCGCTCTCGGTCGCCGAAGCCACTCCGCTGACTTCGCCTTTTGTTGCCAGTAGCGAAACAAAACGCGAAGTCAGCGGTGGACTACGGCTTGATTTCCTGATCGAGGGCATCGGGCCCGGCACCGACAGGCTCTGCGAACTCGAGGTTGGTGAGAGCGTCTGGGTCAACGGCCCCCTGGGCAACTCGTTCTCGGCCCCGCGTGAGCTCGAGCCAGGAGCGGCGGGGGCGATTCTGGTCGGGGGTGGGATCGGGATCGCACCGCTGGCGCTGTTGCGGCGCAGCTTCGCGGCGAAGAACATCCCCACCCGCGTGCTGCTGGGTTTTCGCGACGCGGCTCATTCCGGCGGCCTCGACGACCTCTTCTCCTGCTGCGAGGTGCGCCTCGCCAGCGACGACGGCCACGCCGGACACCACGGCTACGTCACCGACCTGCTGGCGGCGATGCTGGAGGGTGACGATGCGGCCAGCGCTGCCGTCTACTCCTGCGGCCCGCCACAGATGCTCGAGGCGGTGGGCGCGATCTGCACCGAGGTGGGAGTTGCCTGCGAGCTGGCAATGGAGTCGCCGATGGCCTGCGGCTACGGCGCCTGCTTCGGCTGCGCGGTGCCCAAGCCGGGCGGCGGCTACCTCCGCCTCTGCGTCGACGGTCCGGTGGTGCGGCCAGATCAGGTCGAGCTGGCCCATGCCTGACTTCTGCGGGCATCGAGCTGGGGCACCCGGTGATCAACGCCTCCGGCACCTTCGACGCGATCGCCGCCCGGCGCGTCTACGGCGACGCCCTGCTCGCCGACTTTCCCTTCTCCGCCTTCGTCTCGAAGACGATCACCCCCGAGCCGCGGGCCGGCAACGAGCCACAGCGGATCTGGGAGACCCCGGCGGGGATGATCAACTCGATCGGTTTGCCCAACAAGGGCCTCGCAGGCTTTCTCGCCGAGGACCTGCCGCAGCTCGCGCAGCTGCCGGTGCCGCTGATCGTCTCGGTGATGGCGACCAACCACGAGGACTTCGGGCGCTTGGTCCGCGAGGTGGGCGGGAGGGACGAGGTGGCCGCGATCGAGCTCAACGTCTCCTGTCCCAACGTCCACTCGGGCCTGATCGTCGGCGAGCAGCCAAGCGAGACCGAGGCGCTGCTCGAAGCGCTGCGGCCGCTGACCGCCAAGCCGCTGATCGCCAAGCTGACTCCCAACGTCGCCGCTCCGGCCGAGATCGCCGCGGCGGCGGAGCAGGGTGGGGCGGACGCGGTCTCGCTGATCAACACGGTGAAGGCAAGCGCGATCGATCCGGCGACCGGGGAGCCTGGGATCGCGGCAGGACACGGCGGGCTGTCCGGTCCCGCGGTGAGGCCGGTGGCGGTCGCGCAGGTGCGCGCCGTTGCGGCTGTGGTCGATATCCCGATCGTCGGCATGGGCGGGATCTCGAGTGGGGCCGATGCGCTCGAAATGCTCGCCGCCGGCGCCTCGCTTGTTGCCGTCGGAACCGAGAACTTCCGCGACCCGCGGGCGGGCAGCCGGGTAGCAGGCGAGATCGCCGGAGCGCTCCAAGCCGGTCGAGGCGGCGCTCCGATCGGCAACGCCGCCTAAACCTCGACTGGAGGTTCAGGTGAATTTCGTCGTTTTTGGCTTGCATGGCCTTGCACGCCCCCGACCCGCGGCTATACTCGCCGCCCACATGCCTGCCCCAGTCAAGACTTCAGCTGCCGCCCCCGAGCGCTCACTGGACCAGCGGATGGACGCTCTTAAACGAGCCAACGACATCCGCACCGCTCGCGCCAAGCTCAAGAAGGACCTCAAAGCGGGCAAGGCGAACATCCACACGCTGCTGCTCGACCCACCTGAGTACGTGCTCACGGCCAAGGTTTTCGACATGCTCTTGGCGGTGCCGAAGTACGGCCGGGTGAAGACGAATCGGATCCTCAATCAGTGCCGGATCTCGCCGTCGAAGACGATCGGCGGCCTCTCTGAGCGACAGCGCACCGAGCTGGTGTCGCAGCTTCGCCGATAGGCGGCCGCTGCAACTGGCGCATATCGCCGTCCTCGGTCGCTCGCGTGCGGAGCACGCCACGCTCCCTGCGTCCGGTCGATCTGCTTGGTTTTCGCGGCCGTTCTATGTCCAAGGTCTTCGTAATAACTGGTCCATCTGGCGTCGGTAAGGGCACGCTGATCGCGCGCTTGCTCGAACGTGTTCCGGACCTCGAGCTCTCTGTTTCCGCGACGACCCGCGAGCCGCGCAAGGGCGAGGTGAACGGGCGCGATTACCACTTCCTCACCCCCGAGGAATTCGACCAACGGATCAAGGCCGAAGACTTCCTCGAGTTCGCCACCTACAGCGGTCACCGCTACGGCACCCTGCGCTCCGAGGTCCGGCGCCGGCTCGACGCGGGCCACTCGGTCGTGCTGGAGATAGAGGTCCAGGGGGCTCGCCAGGTGCGGGCGGCGATGCGCGAGTCGGTGCAGGTCTTCATCGCCCCGCCGGACCCGACCTCGCTGCGCCGCCGACTCGAGTCGCGCGGCACCGACAGCCTCGAGGCAATCGACGCACGGCTCGAAGTCGCCGAGCAGGAGCTGGCCGCTCAGGGCGAGTTCGCCCACACCCTCGTCAACGAGGATCTCGACCGCGCCGCCGACGAGCTGGAAGGGATCGTGCGCGCCGAGTTGGGGATACCTCTAGACTCCGAAGCAGATGATCAAACCACGCGTTGACAAGCTTCTGGACCACACTGACTCCCACTATGCGGCCGTAGTCGTCGCCGCCAAGCGGGCCCGTCAGATCAACAGCTACTACCACAGCCTCGGCGAGGGCAGCTTCGGCGAGTACCCACCGCCGATGGTCGATATCCCCGGCGACAGGAACTACCTCTCGGTTGCGCTCGAAGAGGTCGCTGCGGGCAAGATCAAGTACGAGTACCGCTCCTAAGCGCGCTCCGGCGGGGCCGGACCTAAGGAACAGCCATGGCCAGAATCCTGCTCGGCGTAAGCGGAGGGATTGCCGCCTATAAGGCGCTCGAACTCGCGCGCCTGGCGACGACTGCTGGCCATGGCGTTCGCGTGCTGATGACCGAGGGGGCGACCCGCTTCATCGGCGCCGCCTCCTTTGAGGGCATTGTCGGCGCGCCCGTGCTGCTCTCCGAGTTCGAGCGCGATCCGATGCGCGGCGCCTTCCCCGGCGACCCTGCTCCCTCGCACGACCCGATCGGCCACCTCGAGCTGGCCACCAACTGCGACGCCTACCTCGTCGCCCCGGCCTCGGCCAACACGATCGCCAAGCTCGCCAGTGGGCAGGCCGACTCGATGGTCACCACCTCCTTTCTCGCCTGCACGGCGCCGCGCTTGGTCGCCCCGGCGATGAACGACCGCATGTACGCCGACGCTGCCACGCAGGCGAACCTGGCGACCCTGGCGAAGCGTGGCGTGATCGTGATCGACCCGGAGGAGGGGGCCCTGGCCTCCCGCGGCGAGCGCGGCAAGGGCAGGCTGCCCGATCCGGCCAGCCTGCTGGCGCGGGTCGAAGCCGAGCTGCCGACCGGCGAGCGCCCCTGGGACGGCCTCCGCGTCCTGGTCACGGCGGGCGGCACCCGCGAGCCGATCGACTCGGTCCGCTTCCTCGGCAACCGCTCCAGCGGCCGCATGGGAATCGCCCTCGCGGCTGCCGCCGCCCGCCGCGGCGCAGACGCGACCCTGATCGCCGCCAACGTCAGCCTCCCCGAGCCGCCCGGAGTCCACCGCGTCGACGTCGAGACGACCGAGCAACTAGCCGACGCGACCCGGGCCGAGTTCCCCAACTCCCAAGTCCTCCTGATGGCCGCCGCCCCCGCCGACTTCAAGGCAAGCGACGTTGCAACCGGCAAGCTCACCCGCGACGCGTCCCTAGACCTCCACTTGGAGCCCACCGAGGACATCCTCGCCAGCCTCACGGCCATGCGGACCGATGAGCAGACCGTGGTCGCCTTCGCCGCCGAAGCCGGTAACAACATCGATCGCGCAAGCGAGAAGCTCCAACGCAAGAACGCCGACCTAATAGTCCTAAACGACATCTCGAACCCAGCAATCGGCTTCGAGAGCCAAGAAAACGCCATAACCCTGATCGACTCAACAAGCGCCGACCCCGTCCCACAAGCTTCAAAGGACGTCGTGGCCGAAAAGATCCTCCAGAGAGTCGACCAGCTTCGAGCCCGGTCAGCTCAACCGAAGACGTAGCTCCAGCGGGTGGCGCCGTAGGGGGACCCGCCCCCTGAGGAAGCTTTAGCTACCGGAAGGGGGTGGGGGTTCCTGCGGCGACAGGACCCGCTGGCCCTACGGCCCACGCGAGCTATACTCGCCCCAAGCTTTTGTTCGTCCCGATGTACCGGAAGTGGGCCTGGCCCACTTTTTTTACGGCCTCAACCGTATGGCAGACCTCCAGCAAGACATCCAGCAGCAGCTCCGCGAGCTCGATTCCGAGCTCGATCTGGTCGCGCTCGAGCAGCCGAGCAAGGAAGCGCTACGCCTCTTCATCGACCATCCCGGTGGCGTTGACCTCGCGCTCTGCGAACGGGTCACCCAACACCTCAACCACCTGCGGGCCGAGTACGCGCTGGAGGTTTCCTCGCCCGGTCCCAAGTACAGCAATCACAAGGAGATCCAGTGAGCAAGGAGATCGTCGAAGCAGTCAAGGCACTGGAGCAGGAGAAGGGGATCTCCGCTGACAAGTTGATGGACGCGCTCGCCGATGCGCTCCTCTCCGCCTACAAGAAGACCCCCGGGGCGGCCAAATACGCCCGCGTCGACCTCGATCACGAAACCGGCGACTTCCTCGTCTTCGAACTGATCCTGCCGCCCGAGCTGGAGGAGAAGCTGCTGGCCGAAGCGGCCGAGGCGCAGGAGGAGGAAGAGCGCGAAGTCGACCCCGAGACGGGTGAGCTGCGCGAGCCCGAGGACCCGGAGCTCGACCCGGAGATGATCGCTCCTTACGAGGACCAGATCGAGACCCGCGACGTCACCCCTGAAGACTTCGGTCGCATCGCCGCCCAGACGGCCAAGCAGGTGATCCTGCAACGGATCCGCGAGGCCGAACGGATGATGATGTTCGAGGAGTACCAGGACCGGGTCGGCGAGCTGATCACCGGGATCATCCAGCAGTCCGACAAGCGCTACACGCTGGTCCAGCTGCGCGAGCGGGTCGAGGCCCTGCTGCCCAAGTCCGAGCAGGTCTACAACGAGCGCTACGACCACGGTATGCGGGTCAAGGCCGTGATCACCGATGTCTCCGACTCGACCAAAGGCCCCGCGATCGTCGTCTCGCGGCGCAGCTCCGAGCTGATCAAGAAGCTCTTTGAAATGGAGGTGCCGGAGATCGCCGACAAACTGGTCGAGATCGTCGGCGTCGCCCGCGAGCCCGGTTACCGCTCGAAGATCGCCGTGATCTCCCACGCCGATGGCGTCGACCCGGTCGGCGCCTGCGTTGGGCCGCGCGGCTCGCGCGTGCGCATGGTCGTCTCCGAGCTGCGCGGCGAGAAGATCGACATCATCCCTCACAACGACGAGCCCGCCCGCTTCGTTGCCAAGGCGCTCTCGCCGGCCCGCGTGCGCGAGGTGATCGTCGACGACGACGAGCGCCAGGCGACCGTGATCGTCCCCGACGACCAGCTCTCGCTGGCGATCGGCCGCGACGGCCAGAACGCCCGCCTCGCCGCCCGCCTGACCGGCTGGCGGGTCGACATCAAGTCGGAGACCGAGTTCTCCCAGGAGGACCAGGACGTCGAGTACGAGGGCGAAGAAACCTTCGACGGCCGCTGCATGGCGGTGCTCTCCAACGGTCGCCGCTGTCCCAACGCGGCGATCGAGGGCTCGACCTACTGCGGCCTGCCCTCCCACCAGGCGCTGAGCCGCTTTGAGACCAACCAGATCGCGGTCCTCGCCTCGATCCCCGAGGCTGAAATCGAAATCCTCGCCGATCCCGACGCGGATCAGGGCCAGGTTGACGAGATCGTCGCCAAGGCTGAGTCCGAATTCGTTGAGGAGACCCCTGACGAGGCACCGGAGGAATCCGCAGAAGAGGCTGCCGTGGAGCAGGTCGAGGACGCGGCCGTTGAGGCGGAACCCGAGGCCGAAGAGGCTGCTGAGCAGCCGGAGACTGTCGTCGCCGAGGAGGCAGAGCAAGCCTAGTGGCAAAAAAGCGGGTACATGAGATCGCGAAAGCGCAGGGCCTCGAGAGCAAAGAGGTGCTTGCCGCGCTGAAAAGTGCTGGTATTGAGGCCAAAGCCGCTGCTTCCAGCGTCGATGAGGCCGATGCGCTGAAGGCGATCCAGGCCGCCAAGGGCAATGGTGGCGCTGCCGCCGCTCCCGCCGAGGCCAAAAAGCCCGCAGCCCCCGCGGCCGCGAAAGAGGCGCCCGCAAAGCCAGCGGCACCTCAACAGGCCGCGGCAAAACCAGCGCCGAAACCGGCCGCTTCTTCCAAAGGCCCGGTTCGCCCGGCAGGCAAAACCGCCGCGGGCGGTGGCGGTGCAGCCGGCAAAAAGCGCCGCGTCGTGATCGATTCCCAGGCTGCCCGCAGGGACCAGATGGGTGGCCCGCCGCCGCAGCGCCCGCCGCGCAGGCGCGGTGGCCGCCGCCGCCGCCCGCTGCTGGAGGAGCCGCCGCCCAAAGTCGAGGCCGCCGAGCCCGAGGCGACCAAGGTCCCGGCCGGCGCAACCGTGCGCGAGGTCGCCGAGCTGCTCGGCCTTGGCAGCTCTGAGGTGATCAAGAAGCTGATGATGATGGGGGAGATGGCGACGCTCACCCAGACCCTCGCCGACGAGTCGATCGCCGCGATCGCCGACGAGTACGACCGCAAGATCGAAATCGTCAGCGCCGCCGACGAGGAGCCCGAGGAACCCGCGTTCGAGGACTCCGACGAGGAGCTCGCCGATCGGCCGCCCGTGGTCACGATCATGGGCCACGTCGACCATGGCAAGACCTCGCTGCTCGACGCGATCCGCGAGACCGAGGTGGCTGCGGGCGAGGCCGGCGGCATCACCCAGCACATCGGCGCCTACCAGGTCCACCACGACGAGAAGACGATCACCTTCCTCGACACGCCCGGCCACGCCGCCTTCACGGCGATGCGCGCCCGCGGCGCCAAGGTCACCGATATCGCCGTGGTCGTGGTGGCTGCCGACGACGGCGTCATGCCGCAGACCAAAGAGGCGATCGACCACGCCCGCGCCGCCGACGTGCCGATCCTGATCGCGGTCAACAAGATCGACAAGGAGGGCGCCCAGCCCGACCGCGTCCGCAACGAGCTTGCCGCCGACGGGCTCACCCCCGAGGACTGGGGCGGAGAAACGGTTTACGTAGACGTCTCGGCCAAGACCCACGAAGGGCTCGACAAGCTGCTCGAGATGATCCTGCTCGTCACCGAGCTGGAGGAACTTGGCGCCAACCCCGACGCGCCCGCCTCGGGCACGGTGGTCGAGTCCCAGCTCGATCCCGGCCGCGGCCCGGTGGTCACGATCCTGGTCCAGCGCGGCACGCTGACAGTCGGCGACTCGCTCGTCGCCGGACCGCAGTGGGGCCGGGTGCGGGCCATGCACGACTTCACCGGCACGCGGGTGCAGAGCGCCGGTCCGGGAATGCCGGTCGAGGTTCTCGGCTTCGATGGCGTCGCCGACGCGGGCGAGTTCGTCCACGCGGTCGAGAACGACCGCCGCGCCCGCCAGGAGGCCCAGGAGCGCGCCAACCGGCTCAAGACCGAGCAGCTGGCTCGCCGCCAGGCCCGCAAGGTCAGCCTCGAGGAGGTCTTCTCGCGGGTCCAGGAGGGCGAGATCAAGGAGCTCAACATCGTGCTCAAGGCCGATGTCGCCGGCTCGCTGGAGGCGCTCCAGGACGAGATCGCCAAGGTCCCCCAGGAGCAGGTCGGGATCAACATCATCCACTCCCAGACCGGTGGCATCAACGAGTCCGACGTGATGCTGGCCGCGGCCTCGGAAGCGATCATCATCGGCTTCAACGTGCGCCCGCTGGCCGATGCCCGCCGCGCCGCCGAGCGCGAGGGCGTCGACGTCCGTACCTACTCGGTGATCTACAAAATCACCGAAGACCTGCGCAACGCGATGGAGGGCATGCTGGAGGCGATCGAGGTCGAGGAGACGCTCGGCGAGGCCGAGGTCAAGCAGACCTTCAAGGCCTCCAAGGTCGGTCGCATCGCCGGCTGCATCGTCAACGAGGGCAAGGTCACGCGCACCGCCAGCGTCCGCCTGATCCGTGAAGGCACCGTGATCTGGGACGGCAAGCTCGGCTCCCTGCGCCGCTTCAAAGACAACGTGCAGGAAGTCGAGGAGGGCCAGGAGTGCGGCATCGTCCTCGACGGCTACGCTGACGTCAAGGAGGGGGACATGCTCGAGTTCTTCGAGACAAAGCAGGTCGAGCAGACGCTGGACTAAGATGGCCGCTCCTCGCATGCGCCGCATCAACGAGGTGCTCCGCGAGGTGATTGGTGCTGCCATCGCCGAGTTGAGTGACCCGCGCATCGGCTTCGTAACCGTGACCTCCGTGGAGACAAGCCCTGACCTGCGCGCCGCCAAGGTGCACGTCAGCGTGCTCGGTTCCGAGGAGGAGCGCGAGGCGACGATGGTCGGCCTGGCCTCCTCGCACGGCGTCCTGCAGGCGAAGATCGCCGCCGAGACGCGGATGAAGCGCACGCCCACTCTGAGCTTTCGCTACGACGAGACCGTCGAGCAGGGCATGCGCATCAACGAACTTCTCGAGGGGGAGAGCAATGAGTGAGGGCGGCGTGGCCACCACGGCCGGCATCGAGGAGGTCCTCGCTGAGCTGCGCTCGCGCGAGCGCTTCCTGCTTACCGCCCACGAGGGCCCCGACGGCGACGCGCTCGGCTCGCTGCTCGGCATGCACCACCTGCTCGGCCAGCTCGGCAAGGACTCGGTGATGTTCATGGCGGCGAAGGAGTTCCCGCTGCCGATCGAGTACCGCTTCCTGCCGCTGGAGGAGGTCTTTCACGAGCCGCCGGCCGACATGGCCGACCGCACCGTGATCTTCCTCGACTGCGGCAACATCGACCGCATGCCCGTCGAGTTCCTCAGCGAGGGCGACAACTTCCGCATCAACATCGACCACCACCACGACAACACCCGCTTCGGCGACGTCAACCTGGTCGAAGTCGGCGCCTCCTCGACTGCTGAGATCGTCTACGAGCTGGCGATCGCGCTGGGGGCTGAGATCACGCCCGAGATCGCCGCGGCGCTCTACGTCGGCCTGATCACCGACACGGGCAAGTTCATGTACGAGAACACCAACGCCCAGACGCACCGGATCGCCGCCGACCTGATCGATGCCGGAGTCGCCGTCGATGAGACCTACCGCCGCCTCTACGAGCACGTGCCGATCGAGAAGCTGCGCCTGCTCTCGCGCGCCCTCGACGGCATCCGGCGCTACTGCGGCGAGCGGTTGATCGTCTCCTACATCACCGCCGCCGACTACGAGGCCAGCGGCGGCGGTGAGGAGATGACCGAGGGAATCATCGACCACCTGCGCTCGATCGAGGGATGCAAGGTGGCGGCGATGATTCGCGACAAGGGCGATCGCGGCCGCGCCGCGCGCAAGGTCAGCCTGCGCTCCAGCGGCGGCGAGATCGACGTCTCGGCGATGGCTCGCAAACACGGGGGAGGCGGCCACAAGCGCGCCGCCGGCTTCTCGACCGATCTCGAGCTCGACGAGCTGGTCACTTTCCTCTGTGGCGAAGTCAAAGCCCAGCTCGGCCCCTGAGCGTGGCGGCGACAAGCGCAGGCTCGCTGCTGCTCTGCGACAAGCCGGCGGGCAAGACCTCGCACGACGTCGTCCTCGCCGTGCGGCGCGAACGGCGCGGCCAGAAAGTCGGTCACGCCGGCACCCTCGACCCCTTTGCCACCGGCTTGCTCCTGGTCTTGATTGGGCGGGCTACGCGCCTGCAGCGCTTCATGGTCGAGCTGCCGAAGACCTACGTCGCCCGGGCCCGCTTCGGCTGGCGCTCCAGCACCGGCGACCCCGACGGCGAGCTGAGCGAGACCGGGCGCACACCGGACTCCTTGGAGCTGCCGACGGGAACGGTGCGCCAGCGGGTGCCGATGACCTCGGCCGTGCGGGTCGGCGGAGAGCGGCTCTACCGCAAGGCGCACCGGGGCGAAACGGTCGAGACGCCCGAACGCGAGGTCGAGGTCTACCGCGCCGAGTTGCTCGCCAGCGATGCCGAGAGCGCCGAGTACGAGATCGAGTGCTCCGCCGGCACCTACATCCGCACCCTGATCGAGACCCTCGACGACGCCTACTGCGCCGAGCTGCGCCGCACCAAGATCGGCCCCTTCAGCGTCGACGAGGTGGGCCGCGAGCTCGACCCTGACCCAAGTCGCCGAGCTGGTCCCATCCACTGCCGAGGCCCTACGATGAGCCCCACCCGGTGAGCATCCAAGTCACCTCACTTCCCGACGCCGAGCCGCGGCCACGCCACGTCGCGATCGGCACCTTCGACGGCGTCCACCGCGGCCACCAGGCCGTGATCAAGGGGGCCGACACCGTGCTCACCTTTGATCCCCACCCGCTGGAGGTCATCCACCCGGCTGCCCTGCCGAAGCTGATCATGCCCTTCGGGGTCAAGCGCGACGTGATCGAGGGCCTAGGCGTCGACGAGCTGGTCGTGATCCCCTTCGACCAGGAGTTCGCCCAGCGCAGCGCCGAGGAATTCATCGAGGACGTCCTGATCGCCAAGCTCGGCGCCGAGAGGGTCTCGGTCGGCGAGAACTTTCGCTTCGGAGCCAAGGCCAAAGGCGACCCGGGCATGCTTGCCGCCCGCGAGGAGTTCGAGACGCGGGTGGTGCCGCTGGTCGAAACCGACGGCGAGACGATCTCTTCGACCCGGATCCGCGCCCTCGTCGCCGCCGGCGACATGGAGGGCGCCCGTCATTGTCTCGGCGCTCCTTTCATGGTCGAGGGCGAGGTCGTCAGCGGCGACCAGCGCGGCCGCGAGCTCGGCTTCCCGACCGCCAACATCGTCCCCGACGATCGCCTCGCAATCCCCGGTCACGGCGTCTACGCGGCCTTTGCCAACGGCGTTCCGGCGGCGGTCAACGTCGGCGTGCGGCCGACCTTCGAGAGCGGCCGCGGGGTGCTGATCGAGACCTACCTGATCGACTTCGAAGGCGATCTCTACGGCACCGAGCTGCGGGTGGCCTTCGTCGAGCGCCTGCGCGGCGAGAAGCGCTTCGCCAGCGTCGAGGAGCTGATCGCCCAGATGCGGATCGATGTCGAGGACGCGAAGCGCGTCTGTGCTAGCTTCCAGCGGCCGTGAGCTCCGCTAGGAGCGCGGCACTTTTTACGAAATGGGCCTGACCAAGGAGAAAAAAAGCGAGCTGATCGGCAAGTTCGGTCACGCCGACGGCGACACCGGCTCTGCCGAGGTCCAAGTCGCCCTGCTCACCGAGCGGATCAACGAACTCACCGAGCATCTCCGCACGCATCCCAAGGACCATCACTCGCGCCGCGGCCTGCTGATGCTGGTCGGCAAGCGCCGTCGCATGCTGCGCTACCTCGAGCGTCACGATCTCGAGCGCTACCGCGCCCTGGTCGCCGAACTCGGCCTGCGTCGATGATCGCCGCCGGGCAGCCGGCGCCGGAGTTCACGCTCCGCAATCAAGACGGCGAGAAGGTCTCGCTCTCCGACTTCCGCGGCAAAAAGGTCCTGCTGGTCTTCTACCCACTCGATTTCAGCCCCGTCTGCACGCGATCAGCTCTCGGTCTACCAAGAGGTCAAGCCGGAGATCGAGGCCAAAGGCGTGACCATGGTTGGGATCAGCGTCGACAGCGGCTTTGCTCACAAGGCCTTCCAGGAGAAGCTCGGGCATCGACACGCCGCTACTGGCGGACTTCGAGCCCAAGGGCGAGGTTGCCCGCGCCTACGGCGCCTACATCGAGCAGACCGGGCACGCCAACCGCTCACTCGTCCTCGTCGACGAGGAGGGCACGGTCGAGTGGGTCCACGAGTCGCCGACGCCGCTCGAGATCCCCGGCGCCAACCTGATCTTCGACGCGCTCTCCTGACGCCCGAGCTGACCAGCGCCGCGGTCCCGCCGGCGGGTCCTGAGGACCACCGCCGCGGTGACGGGCCTGAGCTGATCGTCTACGCCGACCTCGGCTGCCCGCACTGCGCCTCGGCTTGGCTGGAGATCGGCGCGCGGGAGGCGACGATCGTCTTCCGCCACTTTCCGGTTGCCAGCAAGCACCCGCGCTCGCCGGCCCTGCACGGCGCGGCCGAGGCCGCCGGGCTGCAGGGCCGCTTCTTCGAGATGGTCGACTCGCTCTACGCGGACCGCACCCACGTCGATGACCCGCACCTCTGGCAGCGCGCCGAGAGCCTCGGGCTCGACCTCGACCGCTTCGAGGCCAACCGCCGCTCCGATGCGGTCGCGACGCGCGTCCGCCGTGACTTCGAGTCCGGCATCCGCGCCGGCGTCACCGGAACCCCCGCAGTCTTCGCCTGAGCGACGCTTGTTACTCTCTCTCGCGAAAGAGAACGAGAGTTCTGAAAGCAGATGGCCACCATCCGGGTGGCCGGAGGTAGGACAACTAAATGAGCATGTTTGACGTAACCCGCGTCTCGGCGGACATCGGCGACGGCCAGATTTCCTTCGAGACCGGAAAACTCGCGAAGCAGGCGGGTGGCGCGGTCGTAGTTCAGGCCGGCGACACGATGGTGCTCTGCACCGCAACCGTCGGCAACCTTCGCGACGTGGACTTTCTTCCCCTCACCGTCGACGTCGAGGAGCGGATGTACGCCGCGGGCAAGATCCCGGCTCGTTCTTCCGTCGCGAGGGCACGCTCGGGCGAGAAGGCGACCCTGACCGCCCGCATGATCGACCGGCCGATCCGGCCGCTCTTCCCCAAGGGCTGGCACTACGAGACGCAGCTGGTCGCGATCCCGATGTCGGTCGACCAGGTCAACCCTTACGACATCCTCGCCATGAACGGCGCCTCCGCGGCGCTGGCGATCTCCCCGGTCCCCGTTGCCGCCCACGTTGGCGCGGTGCGGATCGGCAAGCTCGACGGCGACTTCGTCGTCAACCCCGCCGAGGAGGATCACGCCGAGCTCGAGCTCGACCTGATCGTCGCCGGCACCGATGAGGCGATCCTGATGGTCGAGGCCGGCGCCGACGGCGTCACCGAGCAGGAGATCCTCGACGCGCTCGACATCGCCCACGGCGAGATCAAGAAGCTCGTCGCCGCGATGGAGGAGCTGCAGCAGAAGGCCGGCAAGGAGAAGCTCGAGGTCGAGGCACCCTCGATCGACGAGGGCCTGCTCAGCGACATCCGCTCTTCCCACGGCCAGGCGCTGATCGACGCGATCGCCACCGAGGGCAAGCTCGAGCGCTACGAGGCGATCGACAAGGTCAAGGACGAGGTGGTCGCCAAGTACGCGCCCGAGTCCGCCGACGGCGAGGCCGACGAGAAGCAGGTGGCCGAAGCCAAGGCAGCCTTCGGCGCGATCGAGAAGGACACGATCCGCAAGGCGATCGCCGTCGACAAGAAGCGCCCCGACGGCCGCGCCCAGGACGAGATCCGGCCGATCGAGTGCGAGGTCGACATCTCGCCTCGCGTGCACGGCTCGGCGCTGTTCACCCGCGGTGAGACGCAGATCCTCTCCAACGCCGCGCTCGGCACGACTCGCATGGACATGCGGATCGACACGCTCGGCCTCGAGACCTCGAAGAAGTTCTGGCACCACTACAACTTCCCGCCCTTCTCGGTCGGGGAGGCCGGCTTCATGCGCGGCCCGAAGCGCCGCGACATCGGCCACGGTGCGCTCGCCGAGCGCGCTCTGGTGGCGACGATCCCCAACGAAGAGGACTTCCCCTACGTGATCCGGGTCGTCTCCGAGACGCTCGAGTCCAACGGCTCCTCCTCGATGGGCTCGGTCTGCGCCTCTTCGATGGCGCTGCAGGCAGCCGGCGTCCCGGTCACGGCTCCCGTCGCCGGTGTGGCGATGGGCCTGATCAAGGAGGGCGACGACTACATCGTCCTCACCGACATCGCCGGCGTCGAGGACCACCTCGGCGACATGGACTTCAAGGTCGCCGGCACCGCGGACGGGATCACCGCCCTGCAGATGGACATCAAGATCACCGGCGTCACCTTCGAGATCCTCACCGACGCGCTGGAGCAGGCCAACAAGGGCCGCCAGTTCATCCTCGGCAAGATGGCCGAAGCGATCGACGGCCCGCGCGAGCAGCTCTCCCAGCACGCGCCGCGGATCGAGTCGATCAAGATCGATCAGGAGAAGATCGGCGCCGTGATCGGCAAGGGCGGCGAAACCATTCGCGCCCTCTGCGAGGAGTTCGAAGCCGAAATCGACGTCGAAGACGACGGCACGATCCGCATCTACGCCCCGACCGGCACGCTGGTCGAAGCCTGCGTGGCGCGGATCCAGTCGATGACCAAGGAGGCCGAAGTCGGCGATCGCTACGAGGCCGCCAAGGTCGTCAAGACGACCACCTTCGGCGCCTTCGTCGAGCTGGTCAAGGGCACCGACGGCCTGCTGCACATCTCCAACGTCAAGCCGGGCGAGCGAGTCGACTCGGTCGACGACGTGCTCACCTCCGGTGAGGAGATCGACGTCACCGTGGTCGAGGTCGACCGCGAGCGCGGTCGCATCGGCCTGCGCCTCTCCGACGATCCCTCGATCGCCGGCAAGAGCCCTGAGGAACTGGCCGCGGTCGGTTCCGGCGGTGGAGGCGGCGGTGGAAGCCGCAACGGCGGAGACCGCGGCGGCCGCGGCGGCGGTCGCGAGGGACGGCGTCCCCGCGGCGGCGACCGCGAGCGGCGCTAGTCATTTGAGCGAGGCAGTCCTAAGCACGCAGGACTCGGGCGTCCGGGTCGTCACTGAGGAGGTTCCCTCGGTGCGATCCGTGGCGCTCGGGCTCTGGGTGCGCACCGGCTCCCGCAACGAGACCCCGGCCGAGGCCGGCGTCTCGCACTTCCTCGAGCACCTGCTCTTCAAGGGCACCGCGCGTTACTCGGCGATCGAGATCGCCGAGAAGCTCGACGGCCTCGGTGCCTCGGTCAACGCCGCCACCGGCAAGGAGACCACCCACCTGCACGCCCGCTTCCTCGACGAGCACACCGAGGAGGTCTTCGACCTGCTGGCCGAGATGCTGCTGGCGCCGACCTACCCCGAAGTCGACTCCGAGCGCGAGGTCGTGCTCGAGGAGATCGCGATGTACGAGGACGAGCCACAGGACCGCGTCCACGACATCCTCGCCGAGGCCGTCTTTGGCCAGCACCCTCTGGGTCGCCGCGTGCTCGGCGAGGCCGAGGTGATCAGCTCGGTGCCCGTGCCCGACATCGAGGCCTACCGCAGTTCCCGCTACACGGGCGAGACGATCGTCGTCGGCGCCGCCGGCAACGTCGACCACGCCCGCATCGCCGAGCTCTCCCAGCGGCTCGTGCAGCCGCCGAGCGCCGCGGCCAACGGACAGCCGGCCTCGGCCGAGACCGACGAGTCAGCCCGCCTCTGCTTCTACGAGAAGGACACCGAGCAGTACCACATCTGCTTCGGCGCTCCCGGCATCACCCGCGAGGACGAGCGACGCTACGCGCTCGCCGTCCTCGACTCGATCTTCGGCGGTTCGAGCTCCTCGCGGCTCTTCCGCGAGGTGCGCGAGAAGCGCGGCCTCGCCTACGCCGTCGGCTCCTACAACGAGCAGTACACCGACTCGGGCTTGATCGCCAGCTACGTCGGCACCCGCGAGGACAACGTCGAGGAGGCCTGCGCGATCATCGGCGCCGAGATGGCGCGCCTGCGCAGCGAGCCCGTCTCCGCCGAGGAGCTCTCGCGGGCCAAGGAGAACGTCAAGGGCCGCCTCGTGCTCTCCTCGGAGTCGACCGCGGCGCGGATGTCGCGGATCTCGCGCGCCACCCTCTTCAACCTGCCGATCGACAGCCTCGACGAGATGATCGCCAAGGTCGACGCGGTAAAGGTCGATGACCTGACCGCGCTGGCGGCCGAGCTCTACGGCCCCGGGCGGCTCTCCGCCGCCTGCGTTGGCCGCGACGAGGCTCGTTTCCGCGAGGCGCTCGGGCCGGTCAGCGAGACCCTGGTCGCGGCATGATCAAGGTCGCGGTCTCCGGCGCCGCCGGCCGCATGGGCCAGGCGGTCTGCGAGGCGGTCGAAGGCGCCGCCGATACCGAGCTGAGCGGCAGGGCCGATCCCTCACTCGGGGTCGAGCTGGCCGAGGTGCTGGGCGATGCCGACGTCGTCGTCGACTTCACCACCCCGGAAACGGCGCTGGCCAATGCCGAAGCCTGCCTGGCGGCCGGCGTCCACGTGGTCGTCGGCACCACCGGGTTCGATCTCGAGGCGCTGAAGACGGCGGCCGAGGCCTCGACGGCGAACTGCTTCGTCGCCCCCAACTTCGCGATCGGCGCGGTGCTGCTGATGGAGGTGGCACAGACGATCGCCCGGCACATGCCAGAGTGCGAGATCATCGAGCTGCACCACGATCGCAAGCTCGACGCGCCCTCCGGCACGGCCAAGCTCACCGCCGAGCTGATCTCCGGCGCCGGTGGCAACGTCCACGCCCCGATCCACTCGGTGCGCCTGCCCGGGCTGGTCGCCCACCAGGAAGTGATCTTCGGCGGCGAGGGGCAAACCCTCAGCCTGCGTCACGACTCGATCGATCGCCGCTCTTTCATGCCCGGCGTGATCCTCGCCGTGCGCAAGGTCGCTGGCTTGCCCGACCGCTTCACCGTCGGTCTGGAAAAGCTACTCTGAGCGCGATGAAGGAGATTCGCGGAGTCCTGACTGCGATGGCCACGCCGTTCGACGAGAACGGTGCGGTCGACGAGGCCGCGGCGCTGAAGCTGGCGACCTACCTGCTCGAGCACGGCTCGCACGGCCTGGTCATCTCCGCCACCACCGGTGAGGCGCCGACGCTGACCGACGAGGAGGCGCTGGATCTGCTCAGCGCGGTTCGCCGCGAGGTCGGCGACGAGGTGCTGCTGGCCTGCGGCACCGGGACCAACTACACCGAGCACTCAATCGAGTTGACAAAGGGCGCGGCCGACGCTGGTGCCGATGCGGCTCTGATCGTCACCCCGTACTACAACAAGCCCAATCCGGCCGGCATCCAGGCCCACTTCGAAGCGATCGCCACGGCGATCCCATCGATGCCGATCATCGCCTACAACATCCCTTCGCGAGTGGTGGTCAACGTGCCACCAGAGGGCCTGGCCGAGCTCGCCAAGATCGACAACGTCGTCGCGGTCAAGCAGGCGAACAACGAGGAGATGCAGCCGATCGAGGGCATGGAGATCCTCGCCGGCAATGACGACGTCTTCCTCAAGACGCTCGAACTCGGCGGTGCTGGCGGCATCCTCGTCGCCTCGCACCTGGCCGGTCCACAGATGCGCGAGATGTGGGACGCGGCGCAGGCCGATGACATCGACGGCGCTCGGGACATAGACGTGGGACTTCGCCAGCTCTACGCGGCAATCGGCGTCACCACCAATCCGATCCCGGTAAAGGCGGGCCTGGCGATGATGGACTTGATTCCGACCGACACCCTGCGACTTCCCCTGGTGCCCGCCGATGCGGAACAGCGGGCGACGATGCGGGCCGCGCTCGAAAGCGTCGGCCTTACCCCGGTGAATCCCTAGTGCCGGCCGGCAAGCTGCGCGTGCTGCCGCTCGGGGGACTGGGCGAGATCGGCAAGAACATGACCGTGATCGAGTACGACGGCCGGATCGTCATCGTCGACACCGGCCTGATGTTCCCCACCGCGGAGATGCTCGGCATCGACCTCGTCCTGCCGGACTTCTCCTATCTGCGGGACCGCGTCGACGACATCGAGGCGATCGTGCTCACCCACGGCCACGAGGACCACGTCGGCGCTCTGCCCTACGTGCTGCGCGAGATCGGCATGCCACCGGTGATCTACAGCGGCCTGCTGACGATCGGAATGGTCCGCGCCAAGCTCGACGAGCACAAGCTCGGCGACGCGCCGCTGCAGGAGCTGCCGGCGGGGGAGACGGTGCAGGTCGGTCCCTTCGAGATCGAGATGATCCATCTCTCGCACTCGATCCCCGACGCCCGCGGGGTCCTGCTCACCACCAAGGCCGGCAACGTGCTGATGACCGGCGACTACAAGTTCGACCAGACCCCGGTCGACGGCCGTCCCGCCGACATCTCGCGGCTGGCGGAACTGGGGCGTGACGGGCTGACGCTGCTCTGCGGCGACTCGACCAACGCCGACCGGCCCGGAGTCGCCCCCTCGGAGTCCAGCGTGGGGCCGGCGCTGCTGGAGACCTTCTCCTCCTGCGAGGGCCGCATCATCGTCACCTCTTTCGCCTCCAACATCCACCGCGTCCAGCAGGTGATCGACGCCGCGGTGCAGCTCGATCGCCGGGTCGCCCTGGTCGGCCGCTCGATGCGCAAAAACTTCAACATCGCTTCCAACCTCGGCATCGCCAAAGCGCCGTCTGGCCTCTTCATCCAGCCGCGCGAGATCGAGAGCTTCCCCGACGAGAAGGTGATCGTAATCTCGACCGGCAGCCAGGGTGAGCCGCTCTCGGCCCTGCGCCGGATGGCCAACAACGACCACCGCGACGTCGAGCTGCACTCCGGCGACACCGTGGTCTTCTCAGCCACGCCGGTGCCGGGCAACGAGCGCGCCGTCAACGAGACGATCGACCGCATCTACGAGATCGGCGCCAAGGTCGTGACCGCCAAAGACGCCCCGATCCATGCCTCTGGCCATGGCTGGCAGGAGGAGCTCAAACTGATGCTCAACCTGACCAAACCCCGCTACGTGCTGCCCGTGCACGGTGACCACCAGCGCCTGCGCCTGCACGCCGAGCTGGCCGAATCGGTCGGCGTCGCGGCGGAGAACATCTTCCAGGGACGCAACGGCCTGCCCTTGGAAGTCGATCAGAACGGTGCCGGCTTCGGCGAGGAGATCCACGCCGGCGTGATCTACGTCGACGGCGTCAACGTCGGCGAGCCCGACGACGTCGCCCTGCGCGACCGCCGCGAGATATCGGCCGACGGGCTCTTCATCGTCGTCGCCACGATCTCCTCGGAGGACGGCCACGTGATCGCCGATCCCGAGGTGCTCTTCCGCGGCGTCGCCTTCCTCGAGGAGGCCGACGCGCTGGTCGAGGACCTGCGCGACCTGGTCGAGGACTCGCTCGAGGACGCGGCCAAAGCGGGGACGCGCGAGCTGCACCTGGTCCAGGAAGACGTCCACGACGCCGTCGCCGGCCTGGTCTACGAAAAGCTGCGGCGCCGGCCGATGATCGTTCCCGTGGTCGTCGAGGTCTGACGAGTGCGTCCCGGCCCCGCGGGTCCTGTCGCCGCAGGAACCCCCACCCCTTCCGGTCGCTAAAGCGTCCTCAGGGGCGGGTCCCCCTACGACGCCACCCCCGGGGAGGGGCGCCCCCGGCAGAGCTTGCTTGCGAGGGACGACCCCTCCGTCTGAAAGAAGCTCTTTGCCTTGCACGGATGAGCGGGTATCGAGCCGCTCGTCGGGCGGGTGGCGTGGTGGCGGGGGTCCCCCATAGCGCAGGGCGCCGCAGGCGTCCGAGCACATGGGGGAGGGCCGCCACGACAGGACCCGCCCGCCTAGCCGCTCGATTTCGCTCACCCGAGCACAAAAAAAGGACCTGCCGGAGATGTTGGGGAGAGTCCGGCAGGTCCTGTGTCTCGTCCGCGGATAAAACTAAGTCGCCCCGCTAAAGCGGAACTAAAAGGTTCTGGCGGGCTCGTTGGCGCGTTGCAATGGGAGGCGGACTCGGAACTGGGCGCCGCCTGCGGCCGATTCGCCGACCTCGACGGTGCCGCCGTGGGAGCTGGCGACGGCGCTGACGATGGCGAGGCCGAGGCCGCTGCCGGGTCCGACGGCGGTGTCGGCCGGTCCCTCGCCGCGGACGAAGCGGTTGAAGATCTGCTCGCGCAGGCGCGGGGGGATGCCGGGGCCGTCGTCGGCCACCTCGACCACAGCCTCGTTGCCGACCTGGCGGACGTGGAGTTCGATGCGAGCGCCCGGCGGCGTGTGACGGGATGCGTTGTCGAGCAGGTTGAGGACCATGCGGTGCAGCTCGTCGGGATTGCCCGTGACCGGCAGGGCGTGCTGGTTGTCGATGTCCAGCTCGCGGTCGCCCATCAGCGGGGCGAGCTCGACGGCGACGTTGCCGGCGATCTCGGCGAGGTCGCAGGGAACGTGCTTTCCGGCCCGGCCGGCGTCGGCGCGGGCCAGCAGCAGGAGATCCCCGACCAGCCGGCTCATTCGCTTTGAGGAGCGCAGGGCGGAGTCGACCATGGCCCGGTCTTCATCCTGGCTCGGAGCGCGCAGCGAGGCCTGCAGCAGCTCGAGGTTGGCGAGCACGCTGGTCAGCGGCGTGCGCAGCTCGTGCGAGGCATCGGCGACGAACTCGCGTTGTTTCTTCATCGCCGCCTCGCGCTCGGTGCGGGCGGCGTCGAGCGAGCGCAGCATCTGCTCCAGCGTGCGAGCCAGCTCCCCGACCTCGTCGCTCACCTCCGGGGTGGGCATGTGGCTGGAGGGATCGCCGGTGCTGGCGATCTGGCGCGCGGTCGCCGTCAGCGCCGAGATCGGCCGCATCGCCCTGCCGGCGATCGCGACCCCGGCGAGACTGGCGAGCAGGGTGCCGCCGAGAACCCCCGCGGCGATGAAGAGCCAGAGCTTGTCGACGGTCGAGTCGACGTGGGCGATGTTGCGCCCGTACTGGATGAATCCGGTCGTTACGCCGCTGTCTCCCGTGATCGGCGCGGTGGCGACGCGCATGTGGCCGAAATTTGAAAGTCCGGCGACGGGGGTGCCCAAAGGCTGGGCGTGGGTGCTTTCCTTGATCAGGTTTTCTTCGGCGTCGAAGATCCGCGCCGACGCTTCATCGGGATGGACGAAGTCATCGAGCTTGGGGCCGCGGAAAAGGGTGCCAAGCGGCGTGTTGAAGATGCGACTTTCGGCGGCGAGGGTCTGAGCGGCGCCACTCACCTCGCGATTGAAGTCATCGCGGATCCTGCTCGTCGCGACCTGTCCGATCACGGCGCCGAAGATCAGCAGGATGGCCAGGGTGAGCCCTGCCGAGACCCCTGCCAAGCGCCAGCGCACCGGCCAGCTGCTGGGACGCAACCGGTTCGGCCAGCGCGCGGCCAGCTTGCGGGTGCGCCTAGTCACGACTATTGCTTGAGGACGTAGCCGGCGCCGCGTTTTGTGTGCAGGAGACGATCCTCTCCGCCGGCCTCCAGCTTGCGACGCAGGTTGGAGATGAAGACGTCGATCGTGTTGGTCGCCGCGGTCGGGTCGTAGCCCCAAACGTCATCGAGCAGCCGCTCGCGCGAGACCACGAGGCGCTCGTTGCGCATCAGGTACTCGAGCAGCTCGAACTCGCGGTTGGTCAGCTCCAGCTCACGGTCACCGCGTTTGACCTCGCGCGTGTCCGGGTTGAGGGCGAGGTCGCCGACTTCCAGCGAGGCAGCGCCGCGCGGTGGCCGGCGACGCAGCAGGGCGCGGATCCGCGCCAGCAGCTCCTGTCGCTCGAAAGGCTTGACCAGGTAATCGTCGGCGCCGCTGTCGAGACCGCTGACCCGGTCCTCGGTCTCGGCCCGGGCGGTCAGCATCAGGATCGGCACGTCGCCCTCGGCCCGCAGGCGCCGGCAAACCTCGACGCCGTCGAGGCGGGGGAGACCGAGATCGAGGACGACGAGATCGGGCACGAAGCCGGTGGCGACGTCGAGGGCCTCGACCCCGTCGGCGCTGGTCTTCACCTCGTAGCCCTCCTGGCGCAGCGAGCGGCGCAGGACGTCGGCGATCTCGGCGTCATCCTCGACCACCAGCACGCGGCCGGTGGCTGTTTCGGGCTCGCTGGTCAGCATCCACAGCGATGTTAGACGGACAAAGCGCGAAAGCCGTGGAGATTTACTCCGGATTTAGGCCGCGTGCAAAGGGAATTGGGCGGGCCTTCCACTTAACTTTTTCGGTGAAGACGTCACGGGCTGACGCCGCGAGGAATTGCCGAAAAAGTGCAAGACGTTCCAGGCCCGCCCAATTCCCTGTCCTCGGGGCGCAGGGGAGGCAGTCTCCACGTCGAAGGGGCTGCCCATGTTCGTGCGTAACAAGAAGCGCGGTAAAGCCGCGCGCCGCAAGCCGAAAGCGAAATCAAAAGCCGCCGCCAGGAAGGGACTGCACCTGCCGCAGGCGCTGGAGCAGCGTCACCTCGATCTGATCGGGCTGTTCCTGATCGCCTCCGGGGTCTACCTGAGCTTCGTCCTCTTCTTCGGCTGGGAAGGCGGCAAGGTTGGCTACGGGATCGAAACTGCGCTGGTCTACCTCGTCGGCAACGTCGGTGCGCGGATCGTTACGGTCTTGATGCTGCTGGTTGGCGGGCTGCTGGTTACGGGCACCTCGATCTCGACCCTGGTCCGCGGCATCGGTCGCGGCCTGCGCCACCTCTTCCTCGGCAGTCGCGGCGCCGCCCAGACCGCGATCCAGACCCGGCGCGACCGCCAGGAGGAAAAGACTTTCTCGTTTGAGACGCAGGCCGGCCCGACCGACGTGATGAGCGCCTATCCCGAGGAGGACGATGTCGAGCCGACCGTCGCTCTGGTCGAGGAGCCCGAGCCGGAGATGGAGGAGGTCGAGGAGGCCGTCACCGAGAGCTTCGATGCCGAGCTGGCGGCGATCGAGGCCGAGGAAGACGCCGTCGCCGTCGACCCGATCCCCGAGCCGGAGCAAGTTTCGCTGACCCCGCAGGGCAACAAGCGCGGCGTGACGATCTCCGAGGGCATCGACTACAAGCCGCCGCCGGCCAAGTCCCTGGAACGGGGCAAAGGCGACAAGGGCGTCGACCCGCGCGATCACGAGATCGTCGGCCGCAAGCTGGTCGAGACGCTCGCCCACTTCAAGGTCGAGGCGAAGATCGTCGGCATCGTCAGCGGCCCCCACGTCTCTCGCTACGAACTGCGCTTGGCCCCGGGCACCAAGGTGAAGAAGGTGACGGAGCTCTCCAACGACCTCGCCTACGCGCTGGCCTCGACCGACATCCGCATCCTCGCCCCGATTCCCGGCAAGCAGGCCGTCGGCGTCGAGGTTCCGAACGCGCGCCGCCGCATCGTCCGCCTCGGCGACATCTACTCCGCCCGCCCCGAGAAGACCTCGCCGCTGGTCGCCTGGCTCGGCAAGGGCATCGACGGCAACCCGGTCTGGACCGACCTGGCGAAGATGCCGCACGTGCTCGTCGCCGGCACCACCGGCTCGGGCAAGTCGGGCTGCGTCAACGCGATCCTCTCCTCGATCCTGATGCAGGCCTCGCCCAACGACGTCCGCCTCGTCCTCGTCGACCCCAAGCAGGTCGAGCTCAACCACTACGAGAACGTCCCTCACCTGCTCACCCCGGTCGTCACCTCTCCGCGCCTCGCCGCCAACGTGCTGGCCAACCTGATCGGCGAGATGGAGAGCCGCTACGGGATCATGGGCCAGGCCCGCTGCCGCAACCTTGCCGAGCTCAACCGCGCCCGCGCCAAGGCCGGCGAACCGCCGCTGCCGCACATCCTCTGCGTGATCGACGAGCTCGCGGACCTGATGATGGTCTCCCCGGCCGAGGTCGAGGACTCGATCATCCGCCTCGCCCAGAAGTCACGCGCCACCGGCATCCACCTCGTCCTGGCCACGCAGCGCCCCTCGACCGACATCATCACCGGCACGATCAAGGTCAACATCCCGGCCCGGATCGCCTTCGCCGTCTCCTCGCAGACCGACTCGCGCGTGATCCTCGACCAGGGCGGCGCCGAGGCGCTGCTGGGGCAGGGCGACATGCTCTTTCGCGGCGCCGGCACCTCGAAGCTGCAGCGGATCCAGGGCGCTTTCGTCACCGAGGAGGAGACCGCCCGCATCACCAGTCACTGGGCCAAGCAGGGCGAACCCGAATTCGAGGCCGAGTTGCTCGAGCAGCACGAGGAGAAGGGCGTGGAAACCGAGGGTGACTTCGATCCCGACAGCGACGACCTGCTTGATGAGGCGATCCGCGTCGTGGTCGAGACCGAAACCGCGTCCGTCTCGATGATCCAGCGGCGCCTGCGGGTCGGTTACACCCGCGCCGGCCGTCTGATCGACATGCTCGAGCGCCGCGGTGTCATCTCCGGCTATGAAGGCTCCAAGCCACGCCAGGTCCTGGTCACGCAGGCCGATTTGGCGCGACTCATCGGCGGCGAGGCCCAGCCCGCTGAGCCCGAGCCTTCCCCCGTTGCTCCCGATTAGACCTCGGTAGGACAATGTCCTGATGGACAGCGGTGTCGGCACGATCCTGCGCGAGGCGCGGAACCGCCGCAAAGTCGAGCTTTCCGAGGTCGAGGCGGCGACGAGGATTCGCTTCCGCTACCTGCGCGCGATCGAGGACGAAGAATGGGACGTGCTGCCGGGTGGCGTCTATACACGCGGCTTCATCCGCACCTACGCCTCGTTTCTCGGTCTGGACGGCGATCGCCTGGTCAGCGACTACCGCGAGAGCGTCGAACCTTGGCACCGAAGCGCTGGCGCGCCGCAACTGCAGCCTGAAGATGGGGACGCCTCCAGCGGCGGCCTCCGAAGCGTTGCGCTCGCGGGGCTGGCGGTGATCGCGGTAATCGCCGTGGCCGTGATCGCGATCGTCGCCATTCCCAGCGGCGGTGGCGAAGGAGGCAGTCCCGCTCGCCACCGTCACGATGCTGCCCGTACGGCGAAGCCGCAAGCAAAGCCGGCGGCACCACCCGCCAGGACGGGCGTCACGGTCGAGCTGGCGGCAAGCGCCGAAGTCTGGGCCTGCCTGCTCGACGCCAAGGGCAAGCCACTGGTCGACGGCTTGATCCTCGAAGCCGGCGCGGAAGAAGGTCCCTTCCACTCCGGTAGCTTCACGGTCTCCTTCGGCAACGGCGAGGTCAAGATGCTCATCGACGGCAGGGAAGCAGAGATACCGGCGACGTCCAGCCCGGTCGGCTACGCGATCGACTCCGCGGGCAAGCTGACCAAGCTCGAAGAAGCGGAACGGCCCACCTGCGCATGAGCGAGGTGCGGGCGGGCATAGTGGTCACCGGCACCGAGGTCCTGACTGGGCGGATTGCCGATCGCAACGGCCCCTGGCTCTCCGAACAGCTGGCCGAGCGCGGGGTGGAGGTGGCTCACATCCTCGTCGTCGCCGACCGGCCCGACGACCTCGAGGCGGGGCTGCGCTTCATGGCCGCCGAGGGGATGGACCTGATCGTCACCTCCGGCGGGCTCGGCCCGACCGCCGACGACCTCACGGCGGAGGTGGTCGGCGGGTTCGCCGGCCGCCCAATGGTCCTCGACGAGGAGGTGGAGGAGAAGATCGCTGAGATCCTGCGCAGTTTCGCCCGCCGTGCCGGTGTCATGCGATTCGACCCTGAGGCGCTGCGCGAGGCCAACCGCAAGCAGGCGATAGTGCCTGAGGGCTCGATCGCGCTCAACCCGATCGGCACGGCGCCGGGCCTGGTCGTCCCCGCAGGCGACAGCGTGGTGGTGGTCCTGCCCGGCCCGCCGCGGGAGCTGCAGCCGATGTGGCCGGTCGCGGCCGAGACGGCTCCGGTCGCTGAGGTGCTCGCCCGCGCGACGCCCCTGCGTGCCTACACCCTGCGCATGTTCGGCATTCCCGAGTCCGAGATCGCCAAAAGCCTGCGCGAGATCGAGGAGGAGGGCGTGGCCCTGCCGGAGGTCGAGATCACTACCTGCCTGCGCCGGGGCGAGATCGAGATCGACGTGCGCTACCGAGACCGCGCGATGCAGACTGCCGAGGCCGTGCGCGCGGGCCTGCAGGCGCGACACCCCCGTCACCTCTTCAGCCTCGACGGCGAGACGATCGACTCGCAGGTGGCAGCGCTCCTGGGCGGGCATCGCCTCGGTCTGGCCGAGTCCTGCAGCGGCGGTCTGCTCGCGGCTCGGATCACCAACCTGCCCGGCGCCTCGGCCTACATGGCCGGCAGCGTCGTCTCCTACTCGAACGAGGCCAAGGCGGACCTGCTCGGCGTCGACCCTGAGCTGATCGCCGCAAAGGGAGCGGTCTCGCTCGAGGTGGCTGAGCAGATGGCCCTTGGCGCACTGGAGCGCTTCGGCGCCGACGTCGCCGTCTCGATCACCGGCATCGCCGGTCCGGACGGGGGGACGGAGGAGAAGCCGGTCGGCTACGTCTGCTTCCACGCTCGCCTTGCCGACGGCACCTCCCTCGCCCGCGACCCGGTGATTCCGGGCGGCCGCGCCGACATCCGCGAACGCTCGGCCCTGGTCGGCATGCACCTGCTTCGGCTCCTGCTCAGGGGCGAAGAGGCGCCACTGTAGGGCGAAGCGAGGCGAATTCGTCACAGGCTGGTGTTGTCCCGTGCGTCGGCGATCCGTAGCGTGACCGGGGTGAGCAAGGAGAGACTGAAGAGCCCGCGGGCGCGCCTCTTCGTGGCATTGGACCTACCGGAGGAACTGCGAGAAGGGATCGTCGGCTGGGGCGCCAGTGAGCTGCGCGACCCGGCACTGCGGGTGGTGGTGCCCGAGTCGCTGCACGTCACGCTTGCCTTCCTCGGCTATCTGCCCGAGCGGGAGATCGAGAGGCTGGGAGAGATCGTGCGTGGGCTCGGGGCGGTGGCGCCGACGCTGCGGCTGCAAGACCCGGTCGCCAAGCCTTCTCTGCGGCGGGCCAGCCTTTTTGCCCTGCCCGCGATCGCGCCCGCTGCGGCGCCGTTGCAGCGCGAGCTCGAGCAGAAACTGGTTGCGGAACAGCTCTACAAGCCGGAAAAGCGCTCGTTTTGGCCGCACGTGACGGTCGCCAGGGTCAAATCCGCTGGACGCGGCTCGAGGCGTCCGGCGGCGATTGAGAGGCCCCCCGGAGCGCTGCCAAAAAGGCTCTTAGAACCCGCTCTTTGCGTCCGGGTGACGCTCTACCGTTCTGTACTCCAGCCGCAGGGTTCGCGATACACCCCGCTGGCGCAAGTTGAGCTGTCCCGAGACGGGCGGCAGTGAGGTGAAAGAAGAGAGATGGCAGACAAGAAGACGCCTTTGAACGATGTTTCGGCGAAGGAAGCCAAGGCCAAGGATGCGGCCCTCGAGGCCGCAGTGACCCAGATCGAGCGCGATTTCGGCGCGGGTTCCCTGATGCGGCTCGGTGCCGACAGCAGGCTGCCGGTCGAAGCGATTCCGACCGGCGCCGTGGCATTGGATCTCGCGCTTGGCATCGGCGGCGTGCCACGGGGCAGGATCGTCGAGATCTTCGGCCCGGAGTCCTCCGGAAAGACGACGCTGATCTACCACATCATCGCCGAGGCTCAGGCCAAGGGCGGCGTCTGCGTCTTCATCGACACCGAGCACGCGATGGACCCGATCTACGCCCGGGCGATCGGGGTCGATACCGACGAGTTGCTCGTCTCTCAGCCCGACTACGGGGAGCAGGCGCTGCAGATCGCCGACCGCCTGATCGCTTCTGCCGCCGTCGATGTGGTCGCGATCGACTCGGTCGCGGCGCTGACGCCGAAGGCCGAGCTGGACGGCCAGATCGGCGACACGACGGTGGGCCTGCAGGCACGGCTGATGTCGCAGGCGATGCGCAAGCTCGCCGGCAACCTCAACCGCACCAACACGGTCTGCGTCTTCACCAACCAGATCCGCGAAAAGGTCGGCGTTCAGTTTGGCTCACCGGAGACCCAGCCGGGCGGCCGGGCGTTGAAGTTCTACGCTTCGCAGCGCCTCGACATCCGCCGCATCGAGACCCTCAAGGACGGTACCGAGGCGGTCGGCAACCGGGTCCGGGTCAAAGTCGTCAAGAACAAGTGCGCCGCACCCTTCCGCCAGGCCGAGTTCGAGATCGAGTACGGCCAGGGGATCTCACGCGAAGGCGAGCTGCTGGACTTCGGCATCGAGCACGACATCGTCCGCAAGTCGGGGGCCTTCTTCTCCTACGGCGAGACGCGTCTCGGCCAGGGCCGCAACAACGCCAAGCAGTTCCTCGCCGAGAACCCCGAGATCGCCAGTGAGATCGAGGACAAGGTCCGCACGGCGCTCGGTATTGGCGACGAGGTCGCCCCGGCGGAGGCCGCGACAGAAGCGCCGCCGGTCGCAGAGGCGCAGGCTGCCTGACGGCGCCTGCGCTGCGTGGATAGGATTCCGGCCGTTCTATGAGCAACGAAACCCTGTTCTTCGTCTGCGGGATCGCGCTTGCGGTCTCCGCGGTGGTCGTCAGCTTCATTGGCCTGCGGGTCAAAAGCTTCCCCGGCAAAGCCGGGCCGCTGGTCGTGCTCGTTTTCGCGGCCCTGATCGGCGCCACGACGACCTTCGCCGTGCTCCACGCCAAGGACGAGGACAAGGCAAAAGCGGCAGAGCTCTCCAGGGCCGATGAAGAGGCCGAAAAAGAGGAGTCCCAGCCCGTCGAAGAGGAAAGCAAGGAAGCGCCTGCAGCAAAGCCCGAAGCAGCGGCCAAGGGTCCGGGGGGAACGCTGCAGCTCGCCGCCTCGGAAAGCGCTCTCGCCTTTGACAAGACCAGCCTGACCAGCAAGCCAGGCAAAGTGACGATCGACTTCGACAACCCCTCGGCGCTCGAACACAATGTCGCGATCGAGCAGAACGGCAAGGAAATCGCCATCTCCGAAACGCTTGCCAAAGGCAAAACTTCGGTCAGCGCCGATCTCGCCCCTGGCACCTACACCTACCTCTGCACGATCCCGGGTCATGCCGAAGCAGGTATGGAAGGCACGCTCACAGTCAAATAGCCCCGCCTGGGCGCTAACCTCGGCGGCATGAGGAGCGGTAAGCGGTACCACGTCACCACGTTCGGCTGCCAGATGAACGTGCACGATTCCGAGCGCATGAGGGGGATGCTCGACTCGCTCGGCTATGAGGAGGCGGAGGCGCCTGATGACGCCGACCTGATCCTCTTCAACACTTGCTCGATCCGCGAGTCGGCCGACAACCGCTTCATCGCTCGCCTTGGAGAGGCAAAGCGGCTCAAGAACGAATATCCGGACCGGGTCGTGGGGGTGGGGGGATGCTGGGCACAGTCGGTCAAGGACGAGGTCTTCCAGCGCTTTCCTTTCGTCGACGTTGCCTTCGGCCCCGGTCAGATCCACAAGCTGGCCGAGTTCCTCAACTCCGACTCGCTCAGCGCCCAGGGCTACTTCGAGTTCGAGGACTTCTCCGGCCACCTGCCGACCCGCCGCGTGCGCGAGTTCCAGGGCTGGCTGCAGGTCTCCCAGGGCTGCAACTGCAACTGCTCCTACTGCATCGTCCCCTCGACCCGCGGGCGCGAGGTCAGTCGCGACCCGGCCGAGCTCGTCGCCGAGGCCCAAGCCCTGGCTGCCGACGGCGTGCGCGAGGTGACGCTCTTGGGCCAGAACGTCAACAGCTACGGCCGCGATCTGCCCAAGGAGAGCCGAATCGACTTCGCGGAGCTGCTCGGGCTGGTCGACGCGATCGACGGCATCGAGCGCATCCGCTACACCAGCCCGCACCCCAAGGACATGAAGGAGGACGTGATCCGCGCCCACGCCGATCTCATCGCCGTCTGCGAGCACATCCACCTGCCGCTGCAATCGGGCTCTGGCGCGATCCTCAAGCGGATGCGCCGCACTTACGATCGCCAGCGCTACATGGACCGGGTCTCGCTGATCCGCGAGCACGTTCCCGATTGCGCGATCACCACCGACATCATCGTCGGCTTCCCGGGCGAGACCGAGGAGGACTTCGAGCAGACGCTGGAAGTGGTCGACGAGGTCGGCTACGACAGCGCCTTCACCTTCATCTTCTCGCCGCGGCGCGAAACCGAGGCGGCCGAGCTCGGCGATCAGATTCCGCACCCGGTCAAGGTCGAGCGAATGGAGCGGTTGGTAGAGCTGGTGCAGCGCCGGGCGACCGAACGGGCTCAGCGGTTCGTCGGCCGGGAGGTCGAGGTGATGGTCGAAGGGACCAGTCGCACCGATGAGACGCGGCTGCGGGGACGAAGCCGACACAACAAGGCGGTCAACTTCGAGGGCACCGCCACACCCGGCGAGCTGGTCGAGGTCGAGATCACCGCCGCTACCTCTCAGACCCTTAGCGGGACCGAGAGGCTGCTCAGCCGCGCGCTCTGAAGTGCAGGTCATCGCAATCTTCGGTCCCACTGGCGTGGGAAAGACCGGTGTCGCGATCGAGTTGGCTGAGCTGCTGCGAGAGCGGGGGGAGGACCCCGTGGCGATTTCCTGCGACGCATTGCAGGTCTACCAAGGGCTCTCTGTGCTCACCGGTGTCGCATCGACCGAGGAGCAGGCTCGCCTCGAGCACAGGTTGATCGGGTTCGTGCCGGTTACCCGGCCGTTCTCGGTGGGGGACTACATGCCGCTGGCTCACGCGGAGATCGATCGGGCGTTGGAGGCAGGCAGAAGGCCGATCGTGGTCGGGGGCGCCGGGCTCTATCTGCGAGCAGCACTTGGGGAGCTGTCGCTGGTCAAGGCGCCGCCTGAATCCGAGGATTCCGAGCTGTGGTCGCCCGAGACGAGGCACCCGACCGCGATCTTCGGGCTCAGCATGGCCCGGGAGACGCTGTACGAGCGGATCGATGCGCGGACGGAGGCGATTGTCGCGGCCGGAGCGCGCGCGGAGGTCGAGCGGGCCGAGGAGGCGGGGCCGTCGCGGACTGCGCGCAAGGCGCTTGGCTTCGACGAGGTACTGAGCGGCGACCTAGCGCGGATGCAGCAGCGCTCGCGCAACTACGCCCGCCGCCAGCTGACCTGGATGCGCAAGGTCCCGAACCTGAGCTGGATCGAGCGGGGTGAACGGTCGGACGCGGCCATAGCGACCGAGATCGTCGATGCCTGCGCCAATAGGCTGGGGCCGTGAAATTCGAGAAGTGGCAGGCGCTGGGCAACGACTACCTGATCGTCGAGGCGGACGAGCTTCCCTGGGAGCTGACGCCGGCACGGGTCCAGCGCCTCTGTGATCCGCACTTCGGGGTTGGCGCCGATGGCGTGTTGCTGCTCTCCCGCAGCGAGGACCCCGCCTACGTCGCCGAGCTGCGGATCTTCAATCCCGACGGCTCCGAGGCCGAGCTCTCCGGCAACGGAGCCCGGGAGGCGATCCTCTACCTGCGCCGGCGCGGCTGGACGGCGGAGGACACCTTTTCGATCCTCACCGCCGCCGGCCCGGTGACGCCGACGATCACCTCAGAGCGCACCTGCTCGGTGGCGATGGGGCGGGCCAGCATCGCGTCCAAGGACTTTCCCGACGGTTCACCTGACGGCCGCGCGGCGCTGTACAGCGGCGGTCGCGAGTGGTCCTTCCAGCACGTCTCGATCGGCAACCCGCAGTGCGCGATCGTGGTCGGCGAGGAGCTGGAGAGCCTCGATCTCGGCGCGATCGGGCCCGAGATCGAAGGCCACGCGTTCTTCCCCAACCGCACCAACATCTCCTTCCTGCGCATCGACGGCAGCCGGGTGCGGGCGCGGATCTTCGAGCGCGGCGTGGGGGAGACGCTCTCCTCGGGGACCGGGGCCAGCGGCGCCGCGATTACGGCCTTTCTCAACGGGGCTCCGAGCCCGATCACGGTCGAGCTCGACGGCGGTGAGCTCGTGGTCGAGATCTCCGACGATCTCGACGTCACCCTGAGCGGCTGGGCTGAGCAGATCTGCGCCGGCGAGCTCTCGGCCGAGCTGCTGAGCGCACTCGCCGAGCTGGACGGTTAGATTTCCGCGCCGATGGCGATCTCGGACCCGTCCAAGCGGCTGGAGGCGATGCCTCCTTACAAGTTCCAGGAATTGGAGCGAACGATCGCCGACAAGCGCGCCGCCGGCATCGACGTGATCAGCCTCGGCATCGGCGACCCCGACGAACCGACCTACCCGCACGTCGTCGCGGCGATGCAGGAGGCGGTAGCCGAGCCCGGCAACCAGCAGTACCCGAGCAACCGCGGCCGCGCGGAGTTCCGCGAGGCCTTCGCTGATTTCTACGACCGTCGCTTCGGGGTCGAGATCGACCCCGAAAGCGAGGTGATCCCGGCGATCGGCGCCAAGGAGTGCATCTACAACCTCTGCTTCGCCTTCCTCGACCCAGGTGACGTGGCGCTCGCCTCCGATCCCGGCTACCCGGTCTACACCGGTGGCCCGATCCTCGCCGGCGCGAAAGCCGAGCTGCTGCCGCTGGTGCCCGAGCTGGGCTTCGCGCCCGACCTCAGCGCGATCCCCGCCGAGGTGGCGGCGAAGGCACGGTTGATGTTCATCAACTTCCCCAACAACCCGACCGGCGCCGTCGTCCCCGAGGGTTTCTTCGAGATGGTCGTCTCCTTCGCCCGCGAGCACGAGATCCTCGTCGTCCACGACAACGCTTACTCGGAGACGACCTACGACGGCTACGTCGCGCCAAGCTTCCTCGCCACGCCCGGCGCCAAGGAGGTCGGGGTCGAGGTCTTCTCGCTCTCCAAGGGCTTCAACATGACCGGCTGGCGCTGCGCCGCGATCCTCGGCAACGCCGAGGCGGTGCAGACCTACTGGCGGCTGAAGACCAACGTCGACTCGGGCCTCTTCGAGGCCGTGCAGATGGCCGGCGTCGCCGCTCTGCAGGGACCCAGCGGCCCGTTGCAGCGGATGAACGAGACCTACACCCGCCGCCGCGACCTCGTCGTCGGCGCCCTGCGAGAGATCGGCGTCGAGGTCAGCGCGCCGAAGGGGACGATCTACGTCTGGGCCCCCGTGCCCGAGGGCCACACCTCGACCTCCTTCGCCGAGCTCGTGCTCGAAGAGGCCGCCGTGGTCGTCTCACCGGGCTCGATGTACGGGCCCAGCGGCGAGGGCTTCTTCCGCATCTCGCTGACCACGCCCGACGATCGCATCAGCGAGGCCGTCGAGCGGATGCGCAAGTACCTCAGCTAGCTGCGTGCGGCCTCGCGCTCGGCGCGCTTCTTCCAGTACCGATCCAAGCCGCGCCACTGATACTGCGGCGGTACGCACTGGATCAGCTCCTCAGCGGCCTCGGAAGTGCTGGCGCCGGCCCTCACGCGCTCGCGGTGGCGGCGCTCGTACTCCTCCTCTGAGAGCTCGCGAGCCAGGTCGGCCTCCTCGCGCAGACGCTTGCGCACGAGCTCCAGGTGCTCGATCGGCTCGTCGATCGCGCCAAAGTGGGTGACGGCGAGGCGCTCGGGACGCCATGACTCGACCAGGTCGATCGAGTTGAGCCAGGTCTCGACGTCGATGTCCGGTGGGGGAGTGGGGGGCACGACCAAATCGACGCCGGGATGCGGACCGCGGCGACGTCGCCGACGAAGGCGGTGCCACTCTCCTCGTGCAGGTAGCAGACGTGATGGGAGGCGTGGCCGGGGGTGTAGGCGACTCGCATGCCGAGTACATCCTCACCGCCGGCAAGCGGCCTCACGTTGGCCTCGGGAACGGGCACGATCTCGCCCCAGAGGTACTCCATCTGATCGCCGTAGAGCCGCTCAGCGCTGGCCAGCAGCTTCGAGGGGTCGACCAGGTGACGGGCACCACGCTCGTGCACGTAGACCTCGAGCTCCGGCCAGCGCCGCACGAGGGCACCGGTAGCCGCTGCGTGATCGAGATGGATGTGAGTAAGCAGCAGCGCCCGCGGCTGCTCGTCCCCGAGCGCCTCCAGCAGCGTCTCCATCGAGGACTGCGGCCCCGGATCGACAAGCGCCCCATCCACCTCCCAGCAGCCGATCACGTGCGGCCGCCCGAGGTGCATGACATCGATTACACGCATCGGGTTCAGCCTAGGGGAGTCGGGAGAGGGTCTCCCGGAGCCTCCCCGCTGTTGCTCCGGGAGACCCTCTCCCGACTCCCCTCACGCAACCGGATCGGGGAACCGCTCATCCCCTGCGAGCGTCTGCCGCATGCCCTCGTCCATGCCGCGCGGCGCGTAGCCCAGCTCGCGGCTCGCCTTCTCGTGGCTGGCCCAGAAGGTGACGCCGTCGGCGGAGGAGATCAGCTCGCGCAGGTTCGGCGGCTGGCCCATCAGCTTGCCGACCAGAGGCCCGATCGGCGTCATTGCCTTGATCAGCGGGGTCGGCATCGCGCGCTTGGGGGCCTTGCGGCCGCTGAGGTCGGCCACGGTCTGGATCGCCTCGCGCATAGTCGTCGCCGGGCCGCTGATTACGTAGGTCTCGCCGACCTTGCCCTTGTCGAGGGCGAGCAGGATGCCGGTGGCGATGTCTTCCACGTGCGAGAGGCAGATGCCGAGCTCGGGGAAGGGCAGCAGGAAGAGGCGGCCGGCGAAGAATTCGCTCAGCAGGTCGGCGACCTGGGAGGTATCGCCGGGTCCGTAGACGCCGCCGGGCTGGACGATCACGCCAGGGAGGCCGTCCTCGGCCATCATCCGCTTGGCGATCCGGTGGCCCTCGAGCTTGGTCTCCTCGTAGTAGGAGGTGAATTCCTTGCCCGGGTGCTCGTAGCTCTCGTCGACGACCTTGCCGTGCGTGTTGCCGAAGATGCCGACGGTCGAGACGTAGACGACCTTGCCCACCTTGGCATCGAGCGCCGCTTGCAGCACGCGCTCGCTGCCGCGCACGTTGGCCTCGTACATCGCCGGGTGCTGCTTGGCCGGGATCCCGACCTCGTACATCGCCGCGGCATGGACCAGGCGCGTCGCAGCCCTCCATGCCGGAGCGCAGTCGCCTCGGCGTCGCCGAGATCGCCGCTGACCAGCTCGCAGCCGAGCTCCTTCAGCTTGCTCGCTTTCTCCGGGCTGCGGACCAGGCAGACGACGTCATCGCCGCGCTCGCGCAGCTGGCGCACGACCTCGCCGCCGATGAAGCCCGTTCCTCCCGTTACGAAGACCTTCACGGCGGCTAAGACTAACCGCCCCCGGACGCGGGAGGGCGGCCGGGAGATCGCCGGGCATGAGGAGCGCGGCCGCCCGAGAGCAGAGGAGGCGGTGCCCGGCGTCGGCCTACAATCGAACGAGATGCAGCGGTCGAGAAACGGGACGCAGGTCGAAGACGCGCAACGGCATGGGTGGCGCCGGCGTCTCGAATCCGCGTGCCCGCCAGCGGGCACTGGCGATCGGCATCACCAACGGGCGCGAGGACGGCGATCCGCTCGCCGAGCTGAAGGAGCTGCTGCGCACGGCCGGCGTCGCCACCGCCGGCGAGGCGGTGCAGCAACGCGAAAAGCCGGACCCCGACCGCTACGTCGGCCGCGGCAAGCTGACCGAGCTGAAGGCCGAGATCGAGCGCCTGCGATGCCAACGTGGTCGCTGTCGACGACGAGCTGGCACCGCGTCAGGAGCGCAACCTCGAGGCCGCCCTCGGGGTGCCGGTGATCGACCGCACCGCGGTGATCCTCGACATCTTCGCCGACCACGCCCACTCGGCCGAGGGCAAGCTGCAGGTCGAGCTGGCCCAGCTCGAGTACAACCTCGCCCGCATGCGCGGTCTCTGGACCCACCTCGAGCGGCTCGGCGGCGGGATCGGCACCAGGGGCCCGGGCGAGAGCCAGATCGAGACCGACCGCCGCCTCGCCCGCGACCGCATCGCGGCCCTGCGCCGCCGCCTCGGCCGGCTCGAACGCAACCGCGGCGTGATGCGGGCCCGCCGCGAACGCTCCTCGCTGCCGCGGGTCGCCCTCGCCGGCTACACCAACGCCGGCAAGTCGACCCTGCTCAACGCCCTCACCGGGGCCGAGGTCGGGGTCGGCGACCGGCTCTTCCACACGCTCGACCCGACCACGCGCAGCCTCGAGCTCTCCGGCCGCGACTACCTGGTCACCGACACCGTCGGCTTCATCGAGAAGCTGCCCCACCAGCTGGTCGAGGCCTTCAAGGCGACGCTCGAGGAGACCGTGCTCGCCGACCTGATCCTCCACGTGGTCGACGCCGCGGCGCCGGAGGAGCGCGCGGGTGGTGGACATGCAGGCGGTCGACGAGGTGCTGGAGGAGATCGGCGCCGGCGAGAAGCCCCGACTGCTCGTCCTCAACAAGGCGGACCTGCTCGACGAGGACGAACGGGCTGAGGTGCTGCTTGCGCCATCCCGGTGCGGTCCTGGTCTCCGCGCTCGCCGGTATCGGCCTCGACCAGCTGCGAGAAGGAATCGAGACCGCCTTCGAGGACACCCTCGCCGAGGTCGAGCTGCTGATTCCCTACGCCGAGGGCGGGCGCCTGCACGAGCTGCACGAGATCGCCGGCGACCTCGAGCGAACCGAGCGCGAGGACGGGGTCCTGGTCCGCGCCAAGGTCCCGATCGCCGAGCTGCACCGCTTTGACGATCTCGCCGTCGTCTAGGGTTGCGCCCCGTGAAGCTGCCGATCGCGAAACTGAAAGACGAGGCCGTGCTGCCCAGCCGCGCCAACGAGGGCGACGCCGGGCTTGACCTCTACGCCTGCGAGGCGGCCCATATCGGGCCCGGGGAGCGCTGGAGCATCGGCACCGGGATCGCGGTCGAGATTCCCGATGGCCACGCCGGCCTGGTGCTGCCACGCTCGGGCCTGGCCAAGCGCCACGGCATCAGCCTGGTCAACAGCCCCGGCCTGATCGACTCCGGCTACCGCGGCGAGATCCGGGTCCTCCTGCTCAACACCGATCCGGCTGAGGTCTTCCGGGTCGCCCCCGGCGACCGCATCGCCCAGCTCGTGATCAGCCCGATCGCCCTGGCCGAGCCGGTCGAGGCCGAGGCACTCGCCGACTCCGCTCGCGGCGACGGCGGCTTCGGCTCCAGCGGCCGCTAGGCAAGCGCCGCACGGCGGGCCGACTCGTGCGCGGCGCGCTCGAGGCTCGTCGCCGAGCGGCTCGAGCTCCGGGTGCGTCGTCGTAGCGGCGCTCGAGGGCAAGCGCGATCAGGTGGTCGGCCAGCCAGGCGTTCTTGGGCAGCAGTGGGCCGTGCAGGTAGGTGCCGATCAGGTTCTTGTGGCGCACGCCCTCGAAGCCGTCCTCGCCGTTGTTGCCGAACCCCTTCGAGCACCTTGCCCAGCGGCGTCGCCCCGCCGCCGAGGTGGGTGCGGCCGCCGTGGTTCTCGAAGCCGGCCACGATCTGCGGGCCGCCGCCCAGATCGACCTCGATCGCGACGTTGCCGATCAAGCGCGGCCCCGGGCTGCGAACCGTCTCCAGCTCGACCAGGCCCAGGCCCGGCAGGCTCTCCTGCTCGAGCTGGTAGCTGCTGCCGAGCAGCTGGTAACCGCCGCAGACGGCGAGCACGACGGCGCCGTCCTCGGTCGCCTCGGCCATCGCCTCGCGCTTGCTCTCGACCATGTCGGCGGCGACCGCGCGCTGGTCGCGGTCCTGGCCGCCGCCGAGGTAGATGAAGTCGTGCGCGCCGGGGTCGAACTCCTCGCCGGGGCCGGCGCTGGCGTGGGCGAAGCCGATGCCGCGCCACTCGCAGCGCCGCTGCAGGAAGAGCGACGTTGCCGCGGTCGGCGTAGATGTTCATCTGCTCTGGGTAGAGGGCGAGGAAGCGCAGCTCCATCAGGACGCCTTCTCGAAGAGGACGACGGTTGAGCCGACGTGGGCTTCGGTCGCAGGTATCTCACGCCGCCCGCTGGGCCGCAGGCCTGCGGCACGGCCCTCTTCTTCAAGCGTCTCGGCCGAGAGCATCGCCAGCTCGATCTCGTTCAGCTCCTCGCTCATGTTGCCGTCGGGATCGACCGTCTGGCGCAGGCGGCGCAGCAGGATCGCCTCCGGCAGGGCCACCGGTTCGAGCGGCAGGCTCGAGTAGATCCAGCCTTCGATCTCGCGCACGTCGGGCAACGGCGGCGCGCTCGTGCCCGGGGGCGGCAGCTCGGGCATCGCCTCGACGATCGCGAAGGCGGCGCAGGCGCCCGGCAGCATGCTGTCCGCCGCGCAGGAGAGGCAGGCGACGCGCTCCTCGCTGTCGCTGAGCAGCTGGATCAGCTGCATCGGCGCGATCACCAGGCCGAACTTGGTCGCCAGGAAGCTCGAAGGCGCGGACGTCCTCCTGCTCGGCGTCGGCGGTCGTCCCATGCCCCCTTTCCCAGATCGCCTCGACCAGCTTCCGGTCGTGGTCGAGCCCGATCACGAGGTAGTCCGGTCTGCTCGGCGAGGTGCAGGGTGACCCGGCCGGCGCCGCAGCCGAGCTCCATGATCGGCTCTGTCCGATTGCTCGGCGAGCTCCTCCCAGAGGGCGAGGTCGGCGGTGTAGCCGCCGCACTCGACTTCGTGCCAGATCAGGCTGTTCACCGCCAGAACTCCTCGGCAAGGCCGCGGGCCGCGAGCAGCTTGCGCAGCTCGAGCAGCGCCGTGTAGGTGGGCATGGCAAAGAGGCGCGCGGGGGCGCCGGCGAGCGCCCGGTCGAGCGAGCCCTCGATCTCCGGAACGACCTCGATCGTGCTCTCGGGCCAGCCGGCGTACTTGAGCCTCAGGGCCATCTCCGGTGCTCGCGTCCCGGCGCAGACGACGCGCCGCACACCGTCGGCGAGGAGCTCGAAGTCGGCGTCCCAGACCCAGGAGACGTCGCGCCCGTCGGCGATCCTGTCGTTGAGCCCGATCCAGAGATCGAGCTTCTCCTCGCCGGCCTCGAGCATCAGGGTGCGCAGGACCTCGTTGGCGCCGGCAGGGTTCTTGATCAGCAGGATCGAGAGCTGGGAGGCAGTCGATCGCGATCGTCTCGACCCGGCCGAAGGCGGCCCGCATCGTCTGCCAGCGCAGTTGGCGATCGTCGGCGACGGTACGCCAAGCTCGAGCGCCGCGGTGACGGCGGCAAGCGCGTTGTAGACGTTGTAGAGCCCTGGCAGCGGCAGCGAGAGCCGCATCTCGCCCTGGGGCGTGCGCAGGGTCACCTGCGAGCCCGACATCCCGCGCAGCTCGATCGCCGTGGCGGCGACGTCAGGCCGTGGCCGTGTGGCGCCGCAGTTCGGGCACGAGTAGTGACCGAGGTGGCCGACGAAGGCACGCTCGTAGGCGTAAGGGTGGCCGCAGCGACGGCAGTGCTTGGCATCGAAGGCGTGCTGCAGCTCGGGCAGGGCCTGGGCGGCGTCCTCGATGCCGAAGTAGACGACGCCCTCGCGGGTCTCGCCGCTCTCGTCGCGTCCGAGATCGGCGATCGCCGGGTCGTCGGCGTTGAGCGCGAAGCGGCTGTGGCCCGGCGCGCAAGGCGACTGCCTTGCCCCACTCGGTCGGCCAGCGTCTCCATCTCGCCGTAGCGGTCGAGCTGGTCGCGAAAGAGGTTGCCGAGCACGATCAACGAGGGCTCGAGCTGGGCCGCGACCTTGGGCAGCCAGGCCTCGTCGACCTCGAAGAGTCCCTCGGAGCCCCGCTGCTCGAGCAGCGCCGTGGCGACGCCCCAGGTCATGTTCGAGCCGGCCCGGTTGTGGACCGGGTGACGACCGTCGGCCTCCAGCGCGGCGGCGATCATCCCCGCGGTCGTCGTCTTGCCGTTGGTGGCGCTGACGATCGTCGAGCCGCGATCGAGCCGCTTGCCGAGCCGCGCGATCGCGTCGGGCTCCATCCGCAACAAGATCCGTCCCGGCAGGGTCGTGCCGCCGCCGCGCCCGCTCGCTCGGCTGGCAGCGCCGACCGCGCGGGCCGCGCTGAGCTTCGCGCCGAAGAGCACTCAGGCCTCGGTGGCAGCGGCTGGTGCGAGCACGCTGAGCGCGCGAGGCAGGACGCGAACCGAGACCGGCAGCTCGGTCAGGTGCTCGCCGTCGGCGTAGACGGGGAAGGGCCGGCTCGCCGTGATTTCGACCCGGGAGGCACGGAACGTCGTGCACCTGCTCGTCGTCGATATGGGTGCCGTTGAACACCTTGCGCAGATTAGCCACGAAGCGCAGCTTGCCGACCTCGCCGACCGTGATCACGTCGAGCAGCCCGTCGTCGAGCTCCGCCTCCGGCGCAATTCGCATGCCCCCGCCGAAAGTGCTGTTGTTGGCGACAGAGATCGAGTAGCCACTGAGTTCGAATCCGCTCGCTCTCGCTGCGGATCGTGAACCGCGCGGGCTTCCAGGTGAGCAGGGTCCGAAAGAGCGAGTAGACGTAGACCAGGTTGCTGCGGATGATCGTGACTTCGTTCGCGAGGCGATTGCATTCGGAATCGAAGCCGACGCTGACGATGCCGAGGAAGCGCTTGCCGTTGGCCTCGCCGACGTCGATGCGGCGGCTCTCACCCGCGGCGATCACCGCCACGGCGGCGACCGGGTCGTCGGGAATGCCGAGCACCCGGGCCAGGTCGTTGCCACGGCCGCCGGGGATGATGCCCGAGCGGCGTCTCCGAGCCGGCCATCGCACCGCCGATTGCCCCGACCAGGCCGTCGCCGCTAATCACGACCGGTACCTCGTCGGACTCGACTGCTTGCAGGGCCCGTTCGATCCCGTCCTCGAGCCCGCGGGTGCGCTCGACCCGGAAGGGAATCCGGCGCTCGTCGAGCTCCTGCTCGATCACGGGCAGCAGCTTCAGCGTCCGCCCGTGCGCGGAGGCGGGATTGACCAGCAAGGTGAGCGGCATGCCCTCGATCTCCATCCTCGGCGCAGCCTAAATGCGGCAGCCCGAGGAAGGCGCCGCTGCCACAACCGCTGCCTGACGCCGCCCAGCCAGCCCGCGGGTGGGGGGGAAGCGAGGATCAGGTGTGCATCGGGGCGCAGCACCCGCGCGATCTCACTCGCTGCTGGGCGGCCCTCGAAGATCACGACCAGGTCGAAGAACTCGTCGGGAAAGGGAAGCCGGCGCCGGCTTGATTGCTTGAAGGCGACGCGGCCCTCGGGATCGAGGCCGACCCGGGCGCTAGCCGCTCGCACTTGCTCGGCGGAGGGATCCGTGCCGCGGACCCGCGCCGAGGGGAACTCGCGGGCGAGGAAGAGCACGGACTCGCCTTCCCGGCAGCCACAGACCAGTGCTCGCTCGGGCACGGGAAGGCCGAGCACCGCAGTGGCGAGTCGGGTCAGGGCGGGGTCGGGCACGGCGCGATGATCGCAACTACCGTAGCCGGGGGCCGATCCTCTAGGCTTCCCGGCCGATGGAGCAGGGAACCGACCGTCGCTTGTTCATCCTCGCCGGCTTCGCGGTGGTTGCGATCGCGGTCGTCGCGGCGATCTTGATCAGCCGCGGCGGCGGCAGCGATGACTCCTCGACCACGGCCAGCTCTGGCGGCTGCAAGGAAGTCGAAGCGCCGGCGCCAAGGCAAGTCATCCTCAAGGCGCCGCCCCAGACCGTGAAGAAGGGCGAAAAGCTGACCGCGGCGGTCGAGACGAGCTGCGGGAGCTTCGATATCGCGCTCGACTCGAGCAAGGCACCGAAGACGGTCAACTCCTTCGCCTACCTCAGCGAAGAAGGCTTCTACGACGACCTCACCTTCCATCGCATCGCGCCCGGTTTCGTGATTCAGGGTGGCGATCCGCTTGGCACCGGGCTCGGCGGGCCCGGCTACACCGTGGTCGAGAAGCCACCGGCGAACCTCTCCTACACCAAGGGGACCGTGGCGATGGCCAAGAGCTCGGCCGAGCCTCCGGGCAGCTCGGGTAGCCAGTTCTTCATCGTCACCGGCGCCGACGCGGGCCTGCCGCCCGAATACGCCCTGGTCGGCGAGATCAGCCAGGGGATCGACGTCGTCGAACGCATCGGCAAGCTGGGCACGCCGGCCGAAAAACCCAAACAGACGGTGCTGATCGAAAAGATCACCATCGAAAAAGGCTAGACTGCACTAGTCTGAGCCGATGGCCAAGGTCGACGTAGGAGACGCTGCTCCAGACTTCGAGCTGCCCGGCACCGGTGGCAAGACCTACAAGCTCAGCGACTACCGCGGGCGCAAGCTGGTGCTCGCCTTCTACCCGGGTGATTTCACCGCGGTCTGCACCAAGCAGTTCTGCTCCTACCGCGACCAGGGCGAGAAGCTCGACCAGCTCGGCGCCGACGTGCTTGGAATCTCCCCGCAGTCGGTCGAGTCGCACGAGCGCTTCACCCAGGAGAAGAGCCTCAACGTGCCGCTGCTCGCCGACGAGGACAAGTCGGTCGCCAAGGCTTATGGAGTGCTCGCCGGCCCAATGGTGCGGCGGGCGATCTTCGTCATTGACGAGCAGGGGATCATCCGCCACCGCAAGGTGACGCTGGTCGGCCTCAGCTTCGAGTCGGTCGACGATCTCGAGCAGGCAGTCGTCGCCGTCGGCTGATGCCGCCGGAGGCGGTCGCGTTCAGCACCGGCACCGAGCCGGCGATTCGCGGTGAGGCAGTGGGGGAGGGACCCCCGATCGTGCTCTGCCACGGCATCACCGCTACGCGCCACTCGGTGATTCACGGCTCGCGCCGGCTCGAGCGCGCCGGCCATGCGGTGATCGGCTACGACGCCCGTGGCCACGGCGAGTCCGATCCCGCGCCGCCTGGCACGGGTTATGGATACCCGGAGCTGAGAGGGGACCTGGCCGCGGTGATCGAGCAGCAGGCCGGTGGAGGAGCCCGTTCCTCTTGGCCGGTCACTCGATGGGCGCCCACACCGCCGTCGGCTATGCCCTCGAGATCCGCGCCGCGTTGCCGGCCTGGTCGTGATCGGGCCGGCCTACGACGGTGAGATCGGCGACGCCTCGCTGCGCTACTGGGACGGGCTTGCCGCCGCGCTCGAGGGCGACGGCATCGACGGCTTCGTCGACTACATCGACCGCGTCCAGGGCATCGACCCGCGCTGGCGCGACTCGGTCCTGCGCTTCACCCGCGAACGGATGCAACGCCATCGCCACCCCGGGGCGCTGGTCGCGGCGTTGCGCGAGGTGCCGCGCTCGCGGCCGTTCGGGTCCATGGCCGAGCTGGAGGACCTGGCGGTGCCGACGCTGGTCGTCGCCAGCCACGATGCCGCCGACCCTGGCCATCCCTACGCAGTCGCCGAGGAATACGCGGCGCGCATGCCCGGGCGCCCGCCTGGTCAGCGAGCCCGAGGGACAATCGCCGCTCGCCTGGCAGGGAGGGCGTCTCTCGCGCGAGATTGAGGCTTTCTACAGAGAGCTGCAATAGCGTGCCGGACATGAAGGCACCGGCCGAGGGAGCACTGCGGGGAATTGCCACCTTCCTCGCGACTTTCGGCGTTGGCGTCGCCACCTACATCGCGATCGCCGATTCCGGCGGCGGGTCTCCGGTCTGCATCGCTGGCGGCCACGGTTGCCAGACCGTTGCCGAAAGCTCCTACTCGCACCTGGCCGGGGTCAACATCGCGATCTTCGGCATCGTCGGCTACGTGGTGCTGCTGGTCTGCGCGCTGCTGCGCGGTGATGCCTTTCGCCTGACCGCCTTCGTGGTCTCGCTGATCGGCTTCGGCTACAGCCTCTACCTGACCTATCTCGAGCTCTTCACGATCGATGCGATCTGCCAGTGGTGCGTGGCCAGCGCGGTACTGATGACCCTGCTCTTTGTTACCAATGCAGTGCGCATGCTGGCCTACGTCGGAACCGAGCCGTGAGCGGCCGCCGCGATCGCGAGGGGCGGCGCGAAGAGCGCCTGCAGGAAGAGCAGCAGGCCGGGGCGGCGGAGCGGCGCCAGCGCCTGATCAAGCTCACCAGCGCCGGCGCCTTCCTGGCCCTGGTCGTGATCGCGGTCCTGATCGTGGTCAGCGGCGGCAACAGCGGTGGTGGTGACAGCAGCAACATCGTCGAAGCCAAGGCTGTCAGCCAAGAGCTGGCCGGAATTCCCCAGAAGGGCATGGTGCTGGGCAATCAGGGCGCCAAGGTGACCGTGCTCGAGTTTGGTGACCTGCAGTGCCCGGTCTGCAAGGGCTACGCCGAAGAAGTGCTGCCCCAGATCATCGAAAACCAGGTGCAGAGCGGCAAGGCAAAGCTCGACTTCCGCAACTTCACGATCATCGGCCCGCAATCGAAGCCGGCCGGCGCCGCGGCGCTCGCCGCCGGCGAACAGGGCCGTGGCTGGAACTTCGTCGAGCTCTTCTACCGCAACCAGGGCACCGAGGACTCGGGCTATGCCGACGACGAATTCCTCACTGCGATCGCCAAGGCGGCTGGGGTGCCTGACCTGGCCAAGTGGAATCAAGCGCGCAGGAGTGAGGCCGTGATCTCGCGGGTAGAAGCGACTAGCGCCGAAGCGGAAGACCTTGGCTTCACCGGCACGCCGTCGTTTGCCCTGGAAGGGCCGGGGGCCGACGGAGTCGAAGCGATCGGGACGCCGAGCTCGGCCGATGCGCTCGAATCGGCAATTGAAAACGCAGGGGAATAATGGTCGGGAAAAGAGCGGTGGCTGGGGCAAGCCTGCTGCTGGTCATTGTCTGCGCAATGCTTACCCCGGCTGGCGCGGCGGCGATCAGCGGCCCTGAAATCGTCCAGCGGCTGAGCCAGCAGCGCGAAGCAAACGGGATCCCCGGCGGGCTGGTCGAGCGGCCGGACTGGTCGGCCGACTGCGCCAAGCACAACTACTACGGGGCGCAAACCGGCGAACTCAGGCACTCGGAGGACCCGAGCAGCCCCTACTACAGCGCCGAAGGCAACTGGGCGGCTGAAAACAGCGTGCTGACCAGCGGTGCCAGCTGGAGCCAGGGAAACCCCTGGGAGGAAGCGCCGATCCACCTGATCCAGATGCTGGCGCCACAGCTGAGCGAAATCGGCGCGGCCGAAAACGACAACCACAACTGCGCCACGACCTGGCCCGGCTACCACCGGCCCGAACCCACGAGCCTCACCGCCTACAGCTACCCCGGCAACGGCGTCTCCGGGATCGTGCCGACCGAGCGGGCCGCCGAGTCACCCTCGGTACCCGGCGACCAGGTGGGCCTGCCCGAAGGGACGGCTACGGGTCGCTATCTCCTGGTCTATCTCGCGGGCATCGATCCCAGCGATGCGCCCGACGTCACCACGACCGCGACGCTCTCCGCTACCGCCGGTCCGGTCGATCTGCGCGTGGTCGACTCGACCAACGAAGAAATCGGCGGTTACATGCCGCAGCCCTCGGCCTTCCTGATCCCGGCTCAGCCGCTGAAGCCGCAGGCTGCCTACCAGGCAGATGTCAGATGGTCGATGGAGGGCGCTCAGCTGTTCGAGCAACGCTTCAGCTTCACGACTGGAAACAACCCCGGCGAAGCGGTGCCAATCAAGAAGCGCAACCGCTGCGCTCGTTACTCGCGAGCCGCGCGTTCGCTGCGACGACGCGCCACTAGGGCTCGCCTTCATCACCTTCCGGCTCGCTCACGGCAGCTCAAGCGGCTTGCCAGGCATAAGAGCAAGCAGGCCAGGCATTGTCGGGCCAAACATCGCCTGAGTTGACATAACCACCATTATCGTGCGTTAGTTCGATTTGGCAGGGGTCGACCTCGCTCATAGACTGCCGGCTCGATGCGCCTCCCCGTCTATGAACCGATCACCAAGGGCGTCTTGCTGGCGCTCTTCTCGGTTGTCGTGGCGACCATCGGCGGAGCCCTTTTTCTTGGCGCGGTTCCGCCGGCCTCGCCGGACCTGCTGGAGAGCCTGGCGACGATCGGTGCGATCTTCGTGCCGGCCTACGTGGTCGAGGTCGTTTGGATGCTTCCGCACATGGGCCGCGGTGAAGAATTCGAAGAATGGCTTGGCTTTGTCGTCGGCGCCGGCATCGCGGGGCTCGTCGCGATCGCCGTCGCGCTGCTCGGAGCCCAGCACCGCCTCGCCGGCCACTCCAACTCGCTCGACGACCTCGGCCTCGCCTTCGTCATCGTCTCGCTGACGATCCTCGCCGGAGCTTTGGTCTCACAGCCGCTGCTCGCGCACCGCTTCCGCGACACGGAGTCAGAGCCCACCCAAGCACCCGCGCCGCCCGCCGAGCTCCCCTAAGCGGCGACGGCGCTGCCGGAAACCAGCGGCCGCACGATCGGCGGCGCCTTTGGCAGCTCTCCCTGCTCGACCCGCTCGACCCTCAGCGGTGAGGCCTCGATCATCGCCACGGTGTCGCGGTTGCAGTGGCAGCCGTCGGCGAGGAAGCGCCAGGGCTTCTCGAAGCGATCCTGCCACCCGGCCAGGCCCGCCTCGCCGCGCACGTGCTCGATGAAGAGCAGCTTGCCTCCAGGCTTGAGCACCCGCGCTGTCTCGCGCAGCGCTGCCGCCGGGTCGGGGACCGTGCAGAGGACCAGGGTGTAAACGGCGGTGTCGAAGCTGTCGTCGGCGAAGGGAAGTTCCTGCGCGGAGGCCCCTGACGATCTCGACCCCTCCCCTGCCCGCGGCTTTTGCTCGAAGCTGCTTGAGCATGTGCGGGTCGGGCTCGGCCATGACCAGCTCGCTCACCGCCTCGGGAAAGAGATCGAGGTTGACGCCGGTGCCGGCGCCGAGGTCGATCGTCCTGCCGCTTGCCTGAGACAGCAGCTCGCGCCGCATATCCCGCAGCCCGTTCTCCTCAGTCGCCTTCAGGCCGCGGTCGTAGAGCGCCGCGAAGGCCCGGCCCCAGGTCGCGTCGTAGAGCGTGCCCATCGTCAGCTATACGGCGGAGCCGCGACCTGAGTTCAGGCGGCGTCGCGCTGAGCCGGTGCGATCTCCGCCTCAGAACCTGTGCCGGGCTCGCTTGCCGCCGCCCGCTCCTCGTAGTGACGGCGGGCGCCGTGATCGACCTCCGTCATCAGCTTGTCGACTTTCATCAGGCGGCCGAGGCCCTCGCGCCAGCCCCGCGGCATCAGGGCGACGAACTTGAAGAAAATGCCGTTCTCGCGCGGCACCCAGACGTCGAAGCGCGGCACTTCCAGCGCGTCGACGATCTCGTTGGCGACATCGGAAGCCTCGACCGGCCGGATCAGCCGCTGCCCCACCCCGGTGGTCAGCTCGGTGTTGACCACGGTCGGCATCACACAGGCGATCTCGATGCCGCTGCCGCGCAGCTCGGCCCGCGCCGCCTCGCTGATCCCGACCACGGCGTGCTTGGTACCCGAGTAGGTGGCGATACCGGGAAAGCCGCCCTTGCCGGCCTGCGAAGCGAGGTTGACGATGTGGCCGTGCCCGCGGGGCTGGAAGCGCGTCGATCGCCAGCTGCATGCCGACGATCACGCCGTAGACGTTGATGTCGAGCTGGCGCTTGAGCGAGTCGTCGGACTCCTCGGCGAAGGGCGTCACCGGCATGATCCCGGCGTTGTTGATCACCACGTCGAGCGGGCCAAGCTCGCGCTCGGCAGCGTCGAGGAAGGTCGAGAAGGAGCCGCGATCGGTGACGTCGAGCGGCAGCGCCACAGTGCCGCCGCCCAGCTCTCGCCGCCGTGCGCTCGGCCAGCTCGAGGTCGAGGTCTCCGATCGCGACGCGGCAGCCCTTGCGGACCAGTGCCGTCGCGGTCGCCTTGCCGATCCCCCGCGCGCCGCCGGTGATCGCCACGACCTTGCCACTGAGGGACTGCCGCTGCTTTGCCATCGGGACCTCCTCCTCGGCGACCGCTAGGCCGCCGGCTTGTAGACGGTGACCACGGCGGCGCCGCCGAGGCCGATGTTGTGCTGCAGCGCCAGCTTGGCGCCCTCGACCTGCCGCTTGTCGGCTTCGCCGCGCAGCTGCCAGGTCAGTTCCGAGCACTGCGCCAACCCGGTCGCGCCCAGCGGGTGGCCCTTGGAGATCAGCCCGCCTGAGGGGTTGACGACGACCTTGCCGCCGAAGGTGGTCGCTTCTTCCTCGACCAACTTGTGCGCCTCGCCCTCGGCGGCGAATCCGAACGCTTCGTAGGTGATGAGCTCGTTGGCGCTGAAGCAGTCGTGCAGCTCGCAGACGTCGACTTCCGCGGCGGCGACGCCAGCCTCGGCGTAGGCCTCGTCGGCCGCCTGCTTCGACATGTCGGAGCCGACGATCTTCATGCAGTCGGTGTCCTCGGCGAAGGTCGAGCTGAGGTCGGTGACCATCGACTGCCCGGCGATCTCGATCGCCCGGTCGCCGAGGTCGTGCTCTTCGACGTAGCGCTCGGAGGCGACGATCGCGCAGGCCGAGCCGTCGGAGGTGGGCGAGCACTGCAGCTTGGTCAGCGGGTCGTGGATCATCCGCGCGCCCTTGATGTCCTCAAGGCTGTACTCGTCCTGGAACTGAGCGTAGGGATTGTTGACCGAGTGCTTGTGGTTCTTCCAGCCGATCCAGGCGTAGTGGTCGGGGTTGGAGCCGTACTTCTGCATGTGGTCGCGGCCGGCGTTACCGAACATTTGCGGCGCCGGCGGCGACTGCTCGGGGTCGCGGATCTCGAACATCCGCATCGCGTGCTTGTCGAGCGCGTTGGTGCGGTCGGTGTACTTGACCCCGAGGCTGCCGGGCTCCATCTTCTCGAAGCCGAGCGCCAGCGCGCAGTCGACGAGACCGCCTTTGACCGCCTGGCGGGCCAGGAACAGCGCCGAGGAGCCGGTCGAGCAGTTGTTGTTGACGTTGACGACCGGGATCCCGGTGAGGCCGAGCTGGTAGAGCGCCCGCTGGCCGTAGGTGGAGTCGCCGTAGCAGTAGCCGGCGAAGGCCTGCTGCACGTCCTCGTAGGGAATGCCGGCGTCGGCGAGCGCCTTCTCCCCCGCCTCCTTGGCCCAGTCGGGGTAGTCGCCCTCCTTGGTGCCGGGCTTCTCGAACTTGGTCATCCCGACCCCGATCACGAACGTGCGGTTGCTCAAAGTCTGCTCCTGTGTCGCCGCGAGCGCCTGCCGCGGTTTGGCTGGTCAGCCAGGAAATCTACCGGTCGGACCGGTGCGGTGGCGATACTGGGCTCAGTGATCGTTGATTGCGGCGTGTATGAGAAGGGCCGTCGGCGTGACGGGAAGCTCAGCCTCGAGCAGGCGCACGAGGCCTCCCGCGCCGAGGACGCCTTCGTCTGGCTCGGCGTCGCCGAACCCTCGGCGGAGGAATTCGGGGTCATCGCCCGCCAGTTCGACCTGCACGAGCTCGCTGCTGAGGACGCGGTCAAGGCCCAGCAGCGGCCCAAGGTCGAGCTCTTCGGCGACACCTTGCTGGTCGTCGTCAAGACGATCACCCGCCCCGACCCGACCCGCGCAGTCGAGGTCGGTGAGCTGCTGCTCTTCGTCAACTCCGACTTCATCATCACCGTCCGTCACGGCGAGGGCGAGCTGAGCTCGGTCAGGAAGCGGGTGGAGCGCCGCCCCGACCTGCTCGCCCATGGCACCGGCGTCGTCCTCTACGCGATCCTCGACCACGTGGTCGACGACTACGGCGAAGTTGCCCAGGCGGTCGACGGCGAGATCCAGGCGGTCGAGCGCGAGGTCTTCTCCGCCGAGCGGACCAACCCGGTCCAGCAGATCTACAAACTCGAGCGCGAGGTCCTCGACCTCTACCGGGTCGTCTCCCCCCTGCTCGAAGCCGTCGATGAGATCAGCGAAGGCCAGTTCGAAGCAATCCCCAGTGCGCTCGACGACTACTTCCGCGATGTCCATGATCACCTGCAGCGGGTCACCGGCCGCGTCGCCGGCTTCCGCGAGCTGCTCAACGGCGCCCTGCAGGCGAACCTGACCCAGGTCTCGGTACGCCAGAACGAGGACATGCGCAAGATCTCGGCCTGGGTCGCGATCGCCGCCGTGCCAACGATGGTCGCCGGCATCTACGGGATGAACTTCGACCACATGCCGGAGCTGCACTGGCGCTACGGCTACTTCACCGTGCTCGCCCTGATCGCCCTGGTCTGCCTGGCGCTGTACCGCCGCTTCAAGCGCGTCGGCTGGCTGTAGGAAACACCCGCCACCCACTCGGAGCATCAATCTGAAAAACTTGAGCGGTGAGCGGGAGGGCATTGCGAACTTTTCTAATCTGCGCGTTGACAGCCTTGCTGGCGAACGTGGTCGCCGCGAATGCCGGCGCCGTGGTGTGGAAATTCGAACACAAAGCGCTGGGCGGCTCGGAATCTATTGCCGGGACAGCGGCTGAAAGCAGCCTGATGGTTCCCGGCTTGAAAACCGTCTGCGACTTTTCCTATGGCATGACGATCTCCAATTCCAATTTGAAAGCCACAGGAAAAATGAGCGAAGTCGCAATCAGCAATTGCCACACGGACAGCAAAGCCTGCACGGTCAAATCCAGCACCGCCCAAAACCTTCCCTGGAGCGCGCACGGGACGACGGTCGCCTCGACGAACTACGTCGTCGTCGAAGGGATCAAATTCAGCATCCTCTACGCGGGCGAAGAATGTGCCCTGGGGGGAACGCTGGTCACATTCGCCGGTACCGCCGGTGGCAAATACGACAACACCGCCGGCACCTTCACTTTCGACAAAGCGAGCTTCTTGGCCACAGGCACTTCAATTGAAGGATTGACTGAATGGAACGCGACCTTCACGACTGAAGCGCTCGGCCCACACAAAGGACAGCTGCTGGAACTCGGCTAGCCCGTGCTTTTTTCGCCGCGGTTCGGCCAGAGCAGGAAAGAGGCGCCGGCAATGACGATGCCGATCGCGGTGGCAACGGCACGCTGGCCGGCCGCGTGCAAGGCGGTCTCTCCGATCGAATCGGCGAGCAGGACCGCGTAGGTGGTGATCGCGGCGGTGAAGAGCGCGTACTGGACCGTCAGCAGGCCGTAGGCGAAACCGGTGGCAATCGTCAGGGCGACGGCGACCGCCACTCCGCTGCCGCCCAGCCACTCCGCCAGCGCGGTGGCCACCACCAGGCCCACCGCCGTCCCGACCGCGCGCAGGATCAAGCGCCGAAAGGTCTCTTCTTTCTCGGGGCGCAGGACGAAGAGGATCGTCAGCGGGATCCAAAAGCCGTGTTCGTGCATCCCGATCAGCCAGTAGATCGAGACGCCGGCGGCGAGGGCGCCGCCGAAACGCAACCCGTGCCGAAAGCTAGTCGAGCCCAGGCTCAGGTTCGAGCGCAGCGCATACAGGGCGGCTTGAGTGTTCCACCCCTCCGCCCCGCCCTCCTCGCTGCGGTCGCCGGCGATCCAGACGCAGGCGGAGAACGCCGCCTGCAGCAATCCGCCGGCCGTTGCGAGGAGGAAGGCCGCGCCGATGTCGCCGAGGTCAAGCGGAAGATCCTGGGCGATGACCAGCGCCAGTGCAATCGAGAGCCCCGCGATCGAGAACCGCAGCGAGACGGAGAAGCAGTAGCCGGCCGCGGCGCCGACCACCGCGATCGCCAGGATCGCCGGCAAGGCGCTCGATCCGGTCAGAACGCCGAGCGCCGCGGCGAGGCCGATCAGCGGCGCGACCGCTGCCTGCCAAGCCGCCCGGGTGCGAGCGGGCGCGTCGAGCGCCGGGAAGCCGGCAAGCAGCGCGCCGGTGCCGATCGCACCCTTGGTCGCGCTGCTCAAGCCGAGCTCCAACAGCAGCGCCAGCCCGACCGGAATCGCGACCAGAGCGCCGCGGCGCAGCGCCGGCCCGGGCTGGCTCGGCCCGATCGCCAGCAGCGGCGACGCTCTCAGGCGGCTGGCGCCACCTGCTGCGTTGAAGAGCTCCACGCCGCAAGTCTCTCGTTGCCGGCGGCGGCGAGGGCGAAGGTCAGCGCGTACGGAAGGTGCTTCCGCCGGTAACAGGGGCAGGGGTTGTCCTCGCAGGCGACACCGTCGTCGTCGCCGTCGAGGCGATCGGGGTCTTCCTGCGGGCCGCCGTGCTTGAGGAAGAAGAACTGGGCGGCTCGCTGGCTCCTGAAGTTGGCGCAGTCCTTGTCGGCGGCCGAGGCCGTCGCCGGCAAGAGCAGCGCCGAGGCGACCGCCAGGGCGGCGAGACAGGTGAGAAGCGGCTTACGCAGGGTTAAGTGCACGATTGAAACTCCTTTCGTTCCTGGACAGGGACCGGAGCGATCTTAGGAGCAGGAGCATGCGGTAAGGCGCCCCAAGTACCCTGGTGGGCCGTGCCTTTCGCCGCCTTGAGCACCGATCCGGCCGCCGGAGTCGGCATCTTCGCCGCCCTCGCCGCGGGGGTCGTCTCCTTCCTCTCCCCTTGCGTGCTGCCGTTGGTCCCCGGTTACCTCTCGGCCGTGAGCGGCGTCTCCGCCGCCGAGCTGGAGACGGCAGGCTGGCGGCGCATCCTCGCCCCCAGCCTGCTCTTCGTCGCCAGCTTCTCCGCGATCTTCGTCGCCGAGGGGTTGACCGCGACCGCGCTCGGCTCCGCCTTCCAGGACCACGAAGAGCTGCTGAGCAAGATCGCGGCGGCGCTGATCATCGCCATGGGCGTGCTCTTCGTCGCCTCACTCTTCGTCACCCGCCTCAACCGCGAGTGGCACGTCGACGCCCTGCTCGAGCGGGCCGGCAGGGGCGGGCCGATCGTCGCCGGCGCCGCCTTCGCGATCGCCTGGACCCCCTGCATCGGGCCGACCCTCGGCGCCATCCTCACCGCCGCCTCGCTCTCGGGCTCGGCCGCCCACGGCGCCCTGCTCCTCGTCGTCTACTCGGCCGGCCTGGCGATCCCCTTCCTGCTCACCGCGATCGCCTTCTCGCGCATGACCACCGCCTTCACCGTGGTCAAGCGCCACTACCAAGCGATCGTCGCCACCGGTGGCGTGATCCTGATCGCGATGGGCGTGTTGATCTGGACCAACGAGCTGACCCAGCTCAACTCCGAAGCCCAGCGCTGGCTCTCCGGCCTCGGCCTCGACTTCTGGAACAGCGTCTAGGTGTTGACGACGGGCACGACGGTCTCGATCTCCTGGCCGATCGCCTCGGTCTCCTCGAGTCCCTCGCCGTCGAGGTCGCGGGAGCAGACGATGCGGAACCGCCCCGTGCCGATCTCCGCGTCCGGCACCACCGGCAACCCCCGGATGTGATCCCAGCCCAACCGTTCGACCTCGAACGGGTTCATCCGCACCTCAGCCGCCGGGAATGGGCAGCTGGAGTTGTGCTGGTCGATCGCCTTGGAGATCGCCTCGAGGTTCTTCGCCTCAGGAGAAGCCATCGGGGGGAAGTCTAAGACGGTCGCCCCGCTAGAGGGTGCCGCCGGTGTCGTACGCCTCACCAGGCGTGGCGCCGAGGGCAAGCAGGCGCAGGCCGTCGGGACCCGGGGTGACCTTGCGCTTGACCGAGGGGCCGACGCGGACGATGTGGTCGGGGCTGAGCTCGTACCGCTCCCCGTCCGCTTCCAGCGTGCCGGAGCCGCGCAGGGCGACGTAGACCTCCTCCTGGCCAAGCTGCTGCGGGCGCTTGGCGAACATCTCGCCGCCGAGGCCGTCCTCGGAGTGGTCGTGCTCCGGATATTCGTCGGCACCGGGATCGAGGTCGACGATCGAGATGCCGAAGGCGCTGATGCCGAGGCCTGCGGCGACCTGGACCATCGAGACCCTCTCGAAGTAGCCATCGATGGCGTTCAGGTCGTCGATCTTGCTGTGCGTCACATCGGCCATGCCGACACGCTACCCGGCTCTCAGCGTCTGAATCGCCGTCTTCTCTCCCTCCTACTATCGGATCGTGGCCTTTGAGCGGACCGTCGCGCACCTCGATATGGACGCGTTCTACGCGTCGGTCGAGCTGCGGCGCCGACCGGAGCTAAAGGGAAAACCGGTCATCGTCTGCGGCTCGGGGCCGCGGGCGGTGGTTACGACGGCGAGCTATGAGGCGCGCAAGCTGGCCGGGATCCACTCGGCGATGCCGGCCGCCGTGGCGCGACGGCGGCTGCCCGACGCGGTCTACCTGCAGCCGGACTTCACCGCCTATCGCGAGGCCTCGGTACGGGTGATGGAGGTGCTGCGCAGCAACGCCGAGACGGTTGAGGTGGTCGGGCTCGACGAGGCCTACATCGACCTCACCGGGCTCTTCTCGCCGAAGGCGACAATGCGGCGGATCGCCAGCGAGATCCGTGAGCACACGGGCCTTACCTGCTCTGTCGGCATCTCCGAGAGCCGCATGCTGGCCAAGATCACCAGCGAGCTGGGCAAGCCCGCCGGCCTGGTCGTCCTCTCGCGCGAGGAAGCGCTCGAGCGTTTTGCCGGCGACTCCCCGGGCCTGATTCCCGGTATCGGGCCAAAGACGGTGACCAAGCTGGGCGGGATGGGCATCCGCATGTTGGCGGAGCTGCGTGCCCAGGACCCCGAGATGCTCGAGCAGACCTTCGGTCCGCGCCAGGGGCGCTGGCTGCACCGCCGCGCCCACCTCGAAGACGAGACGCCGGTGACCGTCGTGAGGGAGACCAAGTCACAGTCGACCGAGATCACCTTCGACGTTGACGTCGGCGACCGCGCCGAGCTGGAAGCCCACCTCGGACAGCTCTCCGAGGAGCTCTGCCGGCGGCTGCGCAAGCGCGAGCTGCGCGGGCGCTCGATCGGGATCAAGGTGCGCCTGGACGACTGGACCAACGTCACCCGCTCGCACAGCGTCGCCGAGCCGACCGACGATCTCTCCGTGGTCGGGCCGATCGCCCTCGACCTCCTGCGTGCCTACGATCCGCCCCGGCCGGTGCGCTTGCTCGGCGTGCGAGTTGCCTCGTTCGAGAGCGAAACGGAGGAGGCCGCCGAGCCCACGGAGGAACGCGATCAACTGCAGCTTGGCCTGATCGCCTGAATCGCTCGCCCCCGACTTCGCAGGAGCCTTTGGAACGTGTGCGAAGATTGCTCCGATGAGCGCTGATCGACTAACCGGACTCGACTCGTCATTCCTGCACATGGAGCGCGCCGGCGCCCACATGCACGTCGCCTCGACCAGCGTCTTCGAGGGACCGGCGCCGAGCATCGGCGAGTTCCGCGACCACATCGCCTCGCGGCTGCACCTGGTGCCGCGCTTCCGCCAGAAGCTCCGCTTCATCCCCTTCGGTCAGGGCCGGCCGGTCTGGGTCGACGACCCGCACCTCAACATGGAGTACCACGTGCGCCAGACCGCGCTGCCGGCGCCGGGCTCCGAGGAGCAGCTGCGCAACCTCGCCGCGCGGATCTTCTCCCAGCAGCTCGACCGCAGCAAGCCGCTGTGGGAGCTTTGGCTGGTCGAGGGCCTCGACGGCGACCGCTTCGCGATCGTCGGCAAGAGCCACCACGCGCTAGTCGACGGCGTCTCGGGCGTCGACATCACCACCGTGCTCTTCGACGTCGAGAAGGAACCGGCCAACCCGCCGGCGCTACCGCCGAAGTGGGCGCCGCGGCCTGAGCCGACCGATTTCAAGCTGCTCAGCGACGCATTGCGCGAGCGCACCACCAGCCCGCAGGAGATCGTCCGCGGCGTGCGGGCGGCATTGCGCGGACCCCGTCAGGTGATGCGCGGAGTCGGCGCCACCAGCAAGATGGTCAGCGCCGGCATGGCGGCCCCCTCGACGCCGTTCAACGTCGAGATCGGCCCGCACCGCCGCGTCGCCTTCGTCCGCAGCGACCTCGCCGCGCTGAAGCAGATCAAGGACCAGCACGGCGGCACCGTCAACGACGTCATCCTCTCGGTCGTCGCCGGCGCGATCGGCAACTACCTGCGCGCCCGCGGCCACGACACCGAGGATCTCGAGATGCGGGCGATGGTGCCGGTCAGCGTCCGCGCCGAGGAGGAGCGCGGTGCGCTCGGCAACCGCATCTCGGCGATGATGGCGCCGCTGCCGATCTGGTGCGAGGACCCGGTGCGAAGGTTGCACCTGGTCAGCGAGATCATGGGCGACCTCAAGGGCTCCGGCCAGGCGGTCGGCGCCGAGATCCTCACCCGCATCGTCGACTTCGCCCCGACCACGATCGCCTCTCAGGCAGCCCGCTTGCAGCCGGCGCAGCGCTTCTTCAACCTCGTCGTCACCAACGTGCCCGGCCCCCAGTTCCCGCTCTTCGTGCTGGGCCGCGAAATGGAATCGATCTTCCCGATGGTGCCGCTGGCCCGCCGCCAGGCGCTCTGCGTCGGGATCATGTCCTACAACGGCCAGGTCGACTTCGGCCTGATCGGCGACTACGACGCGATGGCCGACCTCGACAGCTTCGGCCTCGATCTCGAAGGTGCGATCGCCGAGATCGCCGGAGCCGCCGCCACCGGCTCTCAGGGCAGCAGCCGCGCCGAGACGCGGAACGGCGCGCTGTCGGTCAAGTAGGCCCAGTCGAGCCGCCGGGCGCTGAAGCCCGAGGCGCTCGTGTCGGCGTTGACCAGCACCGCGGTGAGGCGCTTGAAGCGGCCGGGGTGAGCCAGGTGCACGGCCATCGGACCGCCGTTCTGCTTGAAGCGGAGGGTGCTGACGACGTGACCGTGGCGCTCGCTGCCGGTTCGCCCAACTAGAGCGAGGCCGGCCGCGATTCCCCGCGGGGCGACGGCGTTGACGACGATCGCCCGGCCACCGCCGGCGTGCACGTGGAGCAGCTGGAAGGTCGTGTGGTTGAGCGAGCGAGTGAGGACGCGGCCGTTGAGCGGCAGGCTGCCCTGGCGTGAGACGTCGGGGTAGGAATCCCCCTCCGGGAAGATCGAGTCGGTCCGCCACTCGGGCAGGTCGCGGGCGAAGCGGGCGAAGTCGCGGCTGAAGTCCGAGTTGCCGGCGGCCTCGATCGCCGAGTTGTAGGCGGCCACCGAGAAGCCGCCCGGCCTGGTGTGCACGGCGCGCGCCCAGGCGTTGCGCACGATCGCGCGCCCATAGCGGTGGGCCAGCCACTTGTTCCAGACCGCCGAGCCGTACTCCTTGATCGAGTTGGCGGTCAGCGGCGTGTCGTAGCGCTTGACCCAGCGCCGCACATAGCGCAGGTAGTCGTTGATTCCGTTGTAGACCTCGTCCTCCATCCAGACCGCGCTCGACTCGGCAAACCAGGGGTCTTGGTAGGCGTCGTAGCCAAACTGGAGGATGTGGTTGTACTCGTGGGCGAGGGTCACCTCGAGGTCGTGCTCGGGCGTGGTGCCGGGAAACTCGCTCCGGGCGTAGTCGTTGTCCAGCACCAGGTAGCCGTGCAGGTGGCGGGGCAGCCGGTGCCCCTTCGTGCCCTGGCCGCGGTCCGGCGCCGCGTAGCCGAACAGAGCCCCGCCGATCTCGTCGAGGTAGATGTCGGTCTTGCCGTTGCCGCCGCCCTTGTGGCCGTCGGAGCGGGGCTCGCGCCAGCCGAGCTTGCCGTTCTCGATCGAGTGGACGTGTTCGGCGACGACTTGCACCCGCTCGGCGTAGTCGGGGATGCCGTCACCATCGCTGTCGGCGAGGCTGGGGGCGTCGATGCCCTCGGCGACCCAGTGCACGCAGAACTTGCGCGTGCAGGCGGGTGAGCGCGGCGCCTCGGGCACGGTGTAGGCGTTGCGGTTGGGATCGGGGTGATCGGTCGGCCGTGCGGATGGGGCGTGGAAGAACCACTGGCTGCCGGCGCTGGCGCTTGCCGGCACGGCAGCGAGAACGACGAGGGACGCCAGCGATGCTCCTATCAACCGCCAGCGGGACCGCACGCCGGGCAATCTACAGGCGCTCTCAGCGTCCGGCGGCGATACTTCAGCCGTGAGTTCCTCGAGGATGCCGGCTTGCGCGTAGCCCTGGCCCAGATCGACCCGACCGTCGGCGACATCGACGGCAACGCGGCAAAGGTCGCCGAGTGGATCGGCCGCGCCGAAGCCGAGGGCGCCGAGCTGACGGTCTTCCCCGAGCTTTGCATCCCCGGCTATCCGGCCGAGGACCTCTACCTGAAGCGGCACTTCGTCGCCGCCAACCAGCGTGCGATCGAGGGGCTTGCCGGCGCCGTCCGTGGCACGACAGCGCTGGTCGGCTTCGCCGAGCCGGTTGCCGGCGGCGGCGACTTCCGCCACGCCCACAACTCGCTTGCCGTGCTCGCCGACGGCGCCGTGCAGGCGATCTACCGCAAGAACCGGCTGCCCAACTACTCGGTCTTCGACGAGCAGCGCTACTTCGTCCCGGGCAGCGAGCCGGCGACGATAGAGCTCGGCGGCACCCGGGTCGGCCTGACCGTCTGCGAGGACGTCTGGGCTCCCGGCCCACCGGCGGAGAGCGAGGCTGCGGAAGGCGCCACCCTGATCGCCAATCCCTCGGGCTCGCCGTATCACCGCGGCAAGGGCAGGGAGCGCGAAGCGATGTTTGCCGAGCGCGCCCGCGCTTACGGTGCGGCCTTTGCCTTCTGCAACCTGGTTGGGGGCCAGGATGAGCTGGTCTTCGACGGCCACAGCTTCATCGTCGACGCCGAGGGAACGGTGCTCGCCCGCGCCGCCCAGTTCGAGGAGGAGCTGCTGGTCTGCGAGGTCCCCTCCCCTGCCCCCGCCGACCTCGCGGCACCGCTCTCCGACATCGCCGAGGTCTACGCGGCGCTGACGCTCGGCCTGCGCGACTACGTGCGCAAGAACGGCTTCCGTCACGTCGGCGTGGCGCTCTCCGGGGGGATCGACTCCGCCCTGGCCGCCCTGCTCGCCGTCGATGCGCTGGGACCCGAAAACGTCAGTTGCGTGGTCATGCCCTCGCCGCATTCGAGCCCTGAAACACAGCAGGACGCGCGGAATATCGGCGCCAACCTGGGCGTCGAGCTGCTCGAGATCCCGATCGAGGCGGCGATGGCGGAGTACGAGAGCGCCCTCGCCGGCTCATTCGACGGCACAAACGGCGGTGGCGTTGCCGAGGAGCCCCTGCCGCGCGACCCGACCAGGCCGTCAGAGCCCGATCTCGCCGCCGAGAACATCCAGGCGCGGATCCGCGGCAACATGATGATGGCGCTCTCCAACAAGCACGGCTGGCTGATCCTCACCACCGGCAACAAGAGCGAGATGTCGGTCGGCTACGCCACCCTCTACGGCGACATGGCCGGTGGCTTCGCGGCGATCAAGGACGTGCCGAAGACGCTCGTCTACGACCTGGTCCGTCACCGCAACCAGAGCGCCGGGCGAGAGCTGATCCCGGCTTCGGTCCTCAACCGGGCGCCCTCGGCCGAGCTGCGGCCCGACCAGCTCGACAGCGACTCCCTCCCCCCCTACGAGCTGCTCGACCAGATCCTCGAGTCCTACGTCGAGCGCGACCAAGGCCGCGAGGAGATGATCGCCGCCGGCCTGCCCGCCGAGGTGGTCGACGAGGTAACGCGCATGGTCGATCGCTCCGAGTACAAGCGGCGCCAAGCCGCGCCTGGCATCCGGATCACACCGAAGGCCTTCGGCCGCGACCGGCGTCTTCCGATTACCAACCGCTTCGGCGGCTAGTCGCGCTGCGGAATCGGGCGAACCGCGATCGTCATTTGTGCGAGGGCGCAGAGGCGCTCCTCGGCATCGCGGACCTCGGCCTCCCAGATCCAAGTCGTCCTGCCGCGGTGACGGGCCTTAGCCTGCACTTCGGCATGGCCCTCGGTGACCGGGCGGATGAAGTTGACGCTGATCGACTGGCCCATCGCCATCATCCCGTCGCCCATGACCGCCAGGGCGGTGGCGCGGGAGCAGACGCTCTCGACCAGGCTCGACATCACGCCGCCGTGGAGGAGGCCGACGGGCTGGCGCAGGTCATCTCGCATCGGCAGCCGCACGCGCGCGTGGTCGGGGTCGTCGTCCAGCCATTCCGTGCCCAGTAGGGCGTCAAAATGGGAAAGCAGGCCGCGCGGGTCGTCGCTCATCGCCGCCAGCTTAACCTCAGGCACGCCCTTGCCGGGAGCCGCTCGCGTAGGCTTCCCGATCGGTGGGGTTGACCGACGACCAGAAGGCAATGCTTCGCCTGCTCGCGCAGCGCGAGGAGGGCTACGACGACATGGCGGCGCTGATGGGAATCAGCGTCGAGGAAGTGCGCGAGCGCGTCAAAGAGGCGCTGGCCGAGGTCGAGGAGCCGCCCGCTGCGGTGGAGCCCCCACCGACTCCAACCGAAAAGCCCGCGCCGACGCCGCCCGTCGCCTCTGAACCGGTTGCCGAGCCGGCCCCCGGGCCTGCGGTCGCCAAAAAGCGCTCGGCCCAGATTCCCAGCTTCAAAGTCCCCAAAGACCGTGGCGCCCTGATCGGGCTCGGCGCCGGCGCCCTGGTGGTCATCGCGCTCGTGATTGTCCTGCTCGTCGGTGGCGACGGCGGCGGATCGGGTTCGTCGAGCACCGCATCCGGCGAAGCGGACCTGGCGGAAAACGCCAGCGCCTCAGCCGAAAACGAAAACCTGACCCAAGCGATCCTCAGCGCCGATGACGGCAGCGATGCCAGCGGCCAGGCGATCTTCGGGCGCTTCAAGAAAAAGGTGCTGCTGCAGGTAACGGGCGAAGGGCTCGAACCGTCGAGCGACGGCGAGTCCTACGCGGTCTGGCTCTCGCACTCGGGCCAGGCGATGGTCCCGGTCGGCACCGTCAAGGTCGAAGACTCCGGCAAGCTGGCCGCCCGCTTCGAAGTGCCGCCTACGGTGCTGGTGCTGGTGGCACGCGGGGCCTTCGACGAGATCGAAGTGACCCGCACCTCCGACAGCCAGCTCAGCGCCGCGATCGCCGAAGCGCGCAAAACCAAAAAGGAATCCGCCTACACCGGCACGCCGGTGCTGAGCGGCAAGATCACCGGGCCCCTGGTCGGCGCCGGCGGCAGTGCCAGCGGCAAATAGACCCGGCCCATTAGATGAGCAGCTTGCCGGGATTCATGATCCCAGCCGGATCGAGCTGCTCCTTGACCGCGCTCAGCACGTCCAGCCCCGTGCGACCCACCTCGGCCTCCATGTAGGGAGCGTGATCACGGCCGACGGCGTGGTGGTGCGTGATCGTGCCGCCGCTGGCCACGATCGCCTCGCAGGCGGCCTGCTTGACCTGGCGCCACTGCTCGACCTCCGCTCCCTCGCGCGAGCGCGAGATGAAGGTGAAGTAGAGCGAGGCGCCGTCGGCGTAGGCGTGCGAGAGGTGGCAGAAGACCAGGCCCGGCGTTCCCTGTCCGGCCAGCGAGTCGCGGATCGCGCCGCCGACGGCCGCGTGTAGCCCGGCCAGCCCGGTCCAGGTCTGCGAGGTCTCGAGCGTCTCGACCATCGCTCCCATGCCCATCAGGGTGTCTCGCAGGTAGGGGCCCTGGTACCGCCCGTGCTCCCAGGAGCGACCCGCGGACTGCCCCAGGTAGACGGCGCCACCACGGTGAAGCTCGCGCACGCTCAGCGCCCGCCGGCGGGCGATCGACTCCTCCTCGCCCTCGAAACCGACGATGACCAGGGAGCCGCCGCGACGGCGGCGCAGCCCCAGGTAGCCGCCAAAAAGGCTGCCGGCGAGACCGCGTGGGCCCGAGAGCGCCAGCGAAACCTCGGTCTCCTCCTCGTCGGAGATCCGGATCACGTCGGGAAGGCCGGGCCCCTGCGCCAGCCTGCGCACGATCTCCGCGCCCGCCTCGAAGCTCTCCGCCATCCAGGCCTCATGGCGGCGCTGCCTCGGCGCCGGCCGCACCCGCACGGTGACGTCGGGGATCACCCCGAAAACACCCTCGGAGCCGATCACGAGCTCCCGCAGCGCCGGGCCCGCCGCCGTGTGCGGCGTGGCCAGCGTCTCCAGTTCGCCGGCGGGGGCGATCAGGCGCACCGAGCTGACCAGCGAATCGAAGCGCCCGTAGCCGCTCGAGGCCTGTCCGGCCGAGCGGGTGGCGGCAAAGCCGCCGATCGTGGCGTACTCGAAGGACTGCGGGTAGTGGCCGAGCACGAGGCCGTGCTTGCCCAGCTCGGCTTCGGCCTCGGGCCCGCGCAGGCCGGCACCGAGGCAGGCGGTCAGAGAGCGGCGGTCGACCTCGACAGTGCGCAGGCGCGTCAGGTCGAGGCTGATCACGCGGTCGTGGCCTCCCCGTAGCGGCTCGACGCCGCCGACCACGCTGGTGCCACCGCCGAAGGGGACAACCGCGATGCCTTCCGTCGCGCAGAGCTCTAGAACGCGCCTGACCTCCGCCGCGTTGGCTGGGAGCACCACGGCGTCCGGTGCCGCATCGAGCTTGCCGGAGCGCAGGCGGGCGAGATCGACGTAGCCGCAGCCGGTCGCGTGACGGAGGCGATCCTCGGCGGAGGCGAAGACGTTCTCCTCCCCCACAGCCTCGATCAGCGTGGGCGGGAGCGTCTGGCCCGGCGGCAGCTCGAAACCAGCGAGGCTCTGGGAGCGGCGATGCGAGTCGCAGCTCGCCGATCCGCTCGCGCAGCGTCTCTAGCGCCGGCCCGTCGAGCTCGGGCGTGATCGCCGGGTCCCCCCAGCCCCACCACTTCGAGTCCCGGCGCGGGGCGTTCACGTCAGCGCTCGTTCGAGTCCGTCAAGAGCTTCATCCAGCAGCGCACCCTGCCCGCGACGCATCATCGGCGAACCCAGCCGCGAGAGCCCGCGCAGCGTTTGGGTCGCCGCCAGCGTCACCGCCGTGTTGTCCCCTTCGTCGCCCAAGGAGACCTGGACCTCGTAGCGGCGCAGGTGGCGCTCGAACGGCGTGCCCGGGATCAGCTGTTCCCAGCCGAAGCGTTCCCCGTCGACACTCTCGATACAGCGAAAGTCAGCGCGTACACCTCGCCCCTCCGCGGTCCCCAGCACCTTGGTCCATTGCAGATCGGCTTCCTCCCCCTCAACGCTCTCAACTCGCATCGTCCGCGGCCACCAGCGCGCCAAGCTGTACGGATCGGAGACCAGCTCCCAGACCACGTCGACCGGCGCTCCAACTCTGCGCTGCCGTGTCACCCGCGGCATCCCAGCGCTCCTAGGCCGATCCCGGTAGGGATGGAACGTCTTGCACTTTTTCGTCGATTACCTTGAGGCGTCAGCCGCATCCGTTGCACCGGAAGAGTTAAGTGGAATCCCTACCGGGATCGGCCTAGTCGCCCGCGAGTCTGCGGAGGTCTCGTACAAGCAGCAGGTGCTTGAGATGACTCACCGTCGCCGCCAGGCTCTCCAGGCTCTCCAGTGCCTCTTTACGGCGGTCGGGGTTGCGCGAGCGCAGCGAGGGACCGAGCAGCGCTTCCAGCAGGTTCGCCTCGCGGTCGGCCGAGGAGCGGAAGACGCGCAGGTTGCGGGCGGCGACGCCGACCCGCGAGAGCTCGTTGGCCGAGCGCACCACTTCGCGGTCGGTCTCGTCGTAGACCGTCTTGCCCTCGCGTTTCTCGGGCTGGACGATGCCGAAGTTCTCCAGTTCGGAGATCAGCTCCTCACGAGCCCCGGTCTCCTCGATCACCTCCTCGAGTGTCAGGTAAGCGCGAGAGGTGTTGACCAGGATCGCCCGCCGCACGGCGCCGCTCGAGGGCCGCTTGTCGGTGCTGCCGCCGGCCGGCACGAAGTCCCCCCCGGCCGCCAGCTCCTGGCGAATCACCCGCAGCGGCAGGAACTCGTCGCGCTGCAGGCGCAGGATCGTGCGCAGCCTTTCCACGTCGGACTGGCTGTAGAGGCGGTAGCCGCCGGCGGTGCGCCGTGGCGTCAGCAGCTTTTGGTCCTCGAGGTAGCGGATCTTCGAGATCGAGACGTCGTCGAACTCGCTCTGCAGGATCTTGCAGACGGCGCCGATCGTCAGCGCCTTGCGCGGGCGCGAGTCACGCTGGCGGGCCTGTTGCTGCTGCTCTGAGACCGCCATCGCCTACTTCTCCAGGTAGCTGAGCTTGTACTTGCCGACCTGGATCTCGTCGCCGTCGGCAAGGCGGTGCGACTCGATCCGGCGGCGGTTGACGTAGGTGCCGTTGAGCGAGCCGAGGTCGTCGATGTAAAGGCCGTCGCGGCGGCGGACCAGCAGCGCGTGGTTGCGCGAGACCGTGACGTCGTCGAGGAAGACCCCGGCGTCGGGGCTGCGGCCGATGCTGACCCGATCCTCGGCCAGCGGAAAGCTCTCGCCGGCGCGGCCGCCGCCGGCACGGATCACCAGCGCCGCGCCGCTGCGCTCGACCGTCTCGTCGATGTCGACCGGCTGCATCTCGCCGGTGTCGTCGACGGTGTAGGTCATCGTCGTCGGTTCGTCGCCGCCACCACCGTCGCCCTCGGCCGGGCCGCCGACGAAGGCACCGCACTTCTGGCAGTAGTTAGCCCCCTCGGGGTTGACGAAACCGCATTCGGGACAGTGAACGGCCATCTCGAGTTCCGCTCAGGCGGCGGAATCATCCTCTGAGGTCGGCTGTTTACCAGCGAGGATCTCGGTCAGCTGCGCCACGTCATCACCGGAGAAGAGCGACTCGCCCTGCTCGCGCTTCTGCCGCAGCCGGTTGACCAGCTCCGCCCGCAGGATGTCGATCTTGCCGTGCAGAGTGCGGCGCTTGTAGGAGATCTCGTTCTCCTCCTCGGTGAGCTTGTCGATCAGGTCCTTCAGCTCCTCATCGCTGAGTGAACCAAGATCGGGAAAGGTGTCCTCCATCTCACTCCTTCATTGCGGGTCTTGACCCCTGCTCGAGGTCGGTCGGACGATTATAGGTCGCCACGCCCAAGGTTCAACTGAAGGTTGAAGGTTACGCCGTTCTGGCCGCCACCTTGCAAGGTGACTTCGCGTTTTGTTGCCCTATGCGCAACTAAAAGCGAATTCAGCCCCGGGTGGCGTGGACTTCGCGGATGCCGGTCTGGGCGTAGAGCACGGTGGCGACGATCGCGAAGCCGAGGCCGACGATCAGCAGGGCCGACGGCACCCAGCCGGCGAAGACCATGGCGAAGAAGATGCCGCCCATGATCGGGAAGACCGAGATCCGGCCCGGCCAGTTGACCTGGATCTCGACCCCGTGGCGCAGGCCGTACTGGGCGAGGAAGAGCATCGCCAGCTCGCGGGCGGCGAGCAGGGCCAGGGCCCAGCGCGGCAGCAGCTCGAAGTTCCAGCAGACGACGGCGCCGGAGAGGATCGTCAGCCGGTCGACGAGCGGGTCGAGAATCGAGCCGAGACGGCTGTACTGGCCGGTGACCCGGGCGAGGAAGCCATCGAGGTAGTCGCCGGCGGCGATCAGCCAGAAGACGATCGCCGCCGGGGCGCTGCGGCCGTCGCCCGATTCGAAGGCGAGCCAGAGGAAGAGCGGCAGCGCGGCGAGCCGCAGGTAGCCGACCGCGTTGGGGATGGTCCAGGGGTTGAGCGGTTCCCCCTTGCGCACCTGGCGCGGCGGCGGGCCGCTGCGGTCGAGGCCGAAGAGGCGGCGGACGCGACCGCGGCCGAAGGGCGCCGTGTCACTCATTGGATACCGGTGGCGCCAGCGTCGCCGCTAGTACGCCTTGCCGAACACCGCCTCGATGACCGCGGGCTTTCCGGTGAGGACGCAGGCACTGCCGGGCGCGAGTTGCTGATCGAAGGGAATGCACCGAACCGAGACCCTAAGCTCTTCGAGGATCGAGACCGACTCCGCCGCTTCGCTCCAAGGGGCCCTGACGAAACCGCTCGCCGCGGCGTCCTCATCGTCGCCCTTGAACCAGGCTCGGAACTCGTCAAGGCTCTTGATCTCCCGCGCCGTCCTCGACGCCAAGCGCTCCGCGGCCAACTCGAAATAGCTGGCCTGTATCTGCTCGAGGATCGACCCGATGCCGGCGGCGACCTCTCCCCGCGGCGGAGTCTCCATGCCGAGATCCTCATCGTCCCGGCGCCGCATCGCGACGACTCCCTGATCGAGGTCACGGGGGCCGATTTCGAGAATCAGCGGAACGCCCTTCCTGGTCCACTCCCAGCGCTTTGCCACGGCTTCCCGATCGCGGAAGTCGGCGAGTACGCGCACCGACTCGCCTTGGAAGGACTGCCCGCGGATCTCCTCCGCAAGCGCCTCCACCTCGGCGCGAACCGCGTCGTCGTCTTTGCCCCTCAGCACCGGGATGACGACGACCTGCTGTGGCGCCACCGTCGGCGGCAGGCGCAGGCCGACGTCGTCGCCGTGGGACATGATCAAGGCGCCGAGCAGGCGGGTGGAGACGCCCCAGGAAGAGGTATGGACGAGCTGCCGCTCGCCGTCGCTGTCGAGGAAGTCGATCTCGGCAGCTTCCGCGAAGCTCTGCCCCAGGTAGTGCGAGGTGCCGGCCTGCAACGCCTTGCCGTCCTGCATCATCGCCTCGATCGAGAGGCTCATCACGGCGCCCGGGAAGCGCTCTTCCTCGGGCTTCTCGCCGGTCAGGACCGGCATCGCCAGGAACGACTCGGCAAAGCGGCGGTAGACCTCGAGCATGTCCTCGGTCTCGCGCCGAGCCTCCTCCTCGCTGGCGTGGGCCGTGTGACCCTCCTGCCAGAGGAACTCGGTGGTGCGAAGCAGGACCCGTGGTCGCATCTCCCAGCGCACCACGTTGGCCCACTGGTTGACCATCAGCGGCAGGTCGCGGTAGGAGTTGATCCATTTCGCGAACGACTTGCCGATGATCGTCTCCGAGGTCGGGCGCACGATCAGGGGCTCGGCCAGCTCCCCTCCCGGCTGCAGCTTCTCGGGATCGCTGGGGTCCTCTTCGAGCCTGTGGTGGGTCACCACCGCCATCTCCTTGGCGAAGCCCTGAACGTGTTTCGCCTCCGCCTCGAAGTAGCTGAGCGGGATGAAGAGGGGGAAGTAGGCGTTCTGGGCGCCGCTCGCCTTGATTTCCCGGTCGAGCTCGGCCTGCATCAACTCCCAGATCGCGTAGCCCCAGGGCCTGATCACCATCGAGCCGCGGACGTGGGCGAGTTCGGCTACCTCGGCCTCGCGGACGACGCTCTGGAACCAGGCGGGAAAATCCTCCTCGCGGGTCGGCGAGATTCCTTTCGAGGCCATTCCGGCGAGTCTATTTCTCAGGCGCGGGTGAAGCGGCGTCCGGCTGTGGGTGAGGCCTCCTCGTCGAGCAGGACCTTGTCCGACTCACCCTTTTCGGCAGCTTCGTGCTCCATCCGCGCGATCTTCTCCGGTGTCAGGTCGCCGGCGTTCTCGGCCTCGATCTTGGCCAGCCAGGCGGCGCCCTCGCGCGACTCGTTCTCGTCGAACTCGACCGTGCCGCGGTCGAGCGACTTGTCGATCTCCTCGAAGAGCGTGTCGACGAGATTCTCCTGGGGCACCTTGCGCAGCGGCTTGCCGTGGGCGTAGATCAAGCCCTCGTTCTTGGCCCCGGCGATGCCGAAGTCCGCGTGCGAGGCCTCGCCGATCCCGTTCACCGCGCAACCCAGCACGGCTACCTCGATCGGCTCCTCGTAGCTTTCCAGGCGCCGCTCGATTTCAGCCACCACCGAGTCCATGTCGAACTGCAGGCGGCCGCAGGTCGGGCAGGCGATCAGGACCGGGCCGCGCTCGCGCAGCTGCAGTGCCTTGAGGATCTCCCAGGCGACCTTGACCTCCTCCTCCGCGTGGAAGGTCGAGAGGCTGATCCGGATCGTGTCGCCGACCCCATCGGCGAGCAGTGTGCCCAGCCCGACCGCCGACTTGAGCGAGCCCGACCACTTGGTGCCGGCCTCGGTGATGCCGAGGTGCAGCGGGTAGGGGATCTTCTCCGAGAGCAGGCGGTTGGCGGCAATCGTGTTGGGCACGTTGGTCGACTTGATCGAGACCTTGAAGTTCTCGAAAGAGAGGCCCTCCATCAGCTCGACGAACTCGACCGCGGCGGCGACCAGCGCCTCGACCGGGCTCTCGCGCTCGAGCGCGTGCAGGTGCTTGGGCAGCGAGCCGGAGTTGACCCCGATCCGCATCGGCACGCCGGCGGCGTTCGCCCGCTCCGCCACCTCGGCGACCTTGTCGCGACCGCCGATGTTGCCGGGGTTGAGGCGGATGCAGTGGGCGCCGGCGTCAATCGCCTTGAGCGCGAGCGTGTGGTTGAAGTGGATGTCGGCGATCACCGGGATCGGCGATTCCTTGACGATCGTCTTCAGCGCCTCGACGTCGTCGTCGCGCGGCACCGCGACGCGCACGATGTCGGCGCCGGCGTCGGCGACCTTGCGGATCTGCTCCATCGTCGCCGCCAGGTTGGCGGTCTCGGTCTTGGTCATCGTCTGCACGGCGACCGGCGCGCCGCCGCCGATCGGCACGCCGCCAACGAATATCTGCCGCTTGGAAGCCATATGCAGAGCCTAGCGATGGGGCTTTGCTGAGCGGATTGAACCCCGGTCGTGGGCGGCGCGTATGCAGAAACGCATGGGGACGCAGATCCGCGGCAAAGGGAGAGCGGTTGGCAACCGATGGCGAACAAGCCTCGGCCTGCCCCTGCTCGCCGCCGCCTTCCTCCTGCTCACTGCCGCGCCCGCGCAGGCGACCTTCCACCTGATCAAGGTGCGCGAAGTGCACCCTGGCACGAGCGACGACAGCTACGTCGAGCTGCAGATGTTCGCGGCGGGCCAGAGCCTGCTCAGCGGCCACTCGATGACCCTCTACAACGCCAGCGGCTCGCTGGTTCACAGCTCGACCTTCTCCTCCTCAGTCCCCAACTCGTCAAACCAGCAGACGGTCTTGGTCGGCGACACGCGTGTGCAGGAAGCCTTTGGCGTCACCCCGGACCTCCTCGACAGTGGGCTGGCGATCAGCGCAAGCGGTGGCGCGGCCTGCTGGAACGCCGGCGGGCTGCCCGCCGACTGCGTCGCCTGGGGCAACTTCAGCGGCGGCGCCGCCCTGCAGCTCGCGACGGGCACCACCGTGGGATCACCCGTCTCGCCCGGCGGCATCACCGCCGGCAAGGCGATCCGGCGCACGATCGAACCGGGCTGCCCGACCCTGCTGGAGGAAAGCGACGACAGCGACAACAGCGCCGCCGACTTCTCCGCGGTCGCCCCCGCGCCGCGCAACGACGCCAGCCCGATCAGCGAGCACACCTGTGCCGGCGCCCCCAACACCGCGATCGACGACAAGCCGCCCCTGCGCTCAAACAGCGGCAGCGCCGAATTCACCTACGAAGCACCCACCGCGACCAGCTACGAGTGCAGGCTCGACGCGGCGGTCTTCAGCGCCTGCCCACCGGGCGGCCCGAAGGAATACACGGGGCTTGCCGACGGCAGCCACACCTTTCAGGCGCGCGGCGTCAACGCTTCCGGCCCCGACCCGACCCCGGCCAGCTACACCTGGACCGTCGACACCACTCCCCCGGTCGCGACGATCGACACCCACCCGCTCGATCCGAGCCCTGGCGCCACCGCTCAGTTCACCTACCACGCCCAAAACGAGCCCGGCTCGAGCTTCAAGTGCTCGCTCGACGGCGCTCTCCCATCCACCTGCCCAACCAGCGGGACGACCTACCACGGCCTCGCCGATGGTCAACATGCCTTCACCGTCGAAGCCACCGATGGCGCCGGCAACGAGCAGCTGACCCCGACCGAATTCACCTGGACCGTCGACAACTCGCTGCTCGACACGACGCCGCCGCAGACGACGATCGAGTCGGGGCCGCCCGACCCAAGCGAAAGCTCGAGCGCCAGCTTTACCTACGCCTCGAATGAGCCGGGCTCCAGCTTCGAATGCTCGCTCGATGGCGCGCCCTTCGCCAGCTGCCCGCCCGGTGGCATCTCCTACAGTGGCCTGGGCGACGGCCCTCACTCCTTCCAGGTGCGGGCCACCGACCCCAGCGCCAACACCGACCAGACCCCGGCCGGCTACAGCTTCGCGGTCGCCCTTCCCCCAACGCTGCTGCCACCGCAGTCCTCACCGGCCCCATCGCCACCAGCCGTCCCCTCTGGCAAGGCCAAGCCGCTCGCCCCGGAGACGGCGCTCACCGGGAAGCCCGCCGCCAGGACGCACGACCGCACCCCGACCTTTCGCTTCCGATCCACGGCCCGCGGCGCCGGCTTTCAGTGCCAGCTCGATCGCGATCGGTACCGGTCGTGCCGCTCGCCCTTTACGACCGCCCTGCTGGGCCCGGGCCGGCACACCTTCAAGGTGCGCGCCGTCCTTTCGGGCTCCACCGACGCGACCCCGGCGACCGCATCTTTCAAGGTCGTGACGAGATGAGACCGATCGGCGGCGAGGAAAAAGCATGAATCCGGCGCTTCGCGTATACATTGCAAGATGGACTGGTTTTCTAAAGGAATCAGAGAATCCCGAGCATCGAGTCGGGTTCGTCTAGTCCTCGGCATGCTGCTCTCCTACCTCGTCCTGATGGTCCCTGCACCGTTGGCCCAGGCGACCTTCCACGAAGTCCTGATCAGCCAGCTCTACCCCGGCTCCGCCGCGGCGCCACAATCGAGCTTCCTCGAGCTGCAGATGTACTCGCCGGGCCAGAACTTCGTCAAAAACCACTCGATCACGGTTTACAACGCGGGCGGCACCGCGATCGGTACCTTCGTCTTCCCCGACGACCTTCCTGGCACGGGGGTCGACCAGCAGACGATGCTGGTCGGCGACAGCGGCGTCGGGGAAGCCTTCGGCGTCACCCCCGATCTCGTCGACGCCGGCTTCAACATCCCGGCCACCGGCGGCGCCGCCTGCTGGGACGGGCTCGACTGCGTCTCCTGGGGCAACTTCAACGGCCAGACCGCCCCGTCCAGCGGGATCCCCGTCGACGCGGCCGGGATCCCCGATGGCAAGGCGATCGAGCGGCGCATCTCCGGCGGCACCTGCAGCAACCGCCTCGAGCCCGCCGATGACACCGACGACAGCGACAGCGACTTCTTCGACGCCACCCCCGCCCCGCAGAGCTACGCGACGGTGCCGGCGGGAGTGATCTGCACCCCACCGCCGCCGACCCCGACGGTGGAAATCGACAGCAAGCCTGCCAGCTTCACCAACTCGACCGAAGCCAAATTCAGCTTTCACCCCAGCTCCGCAGCAACCGGCTTCGAATGCCGGCTCGACCTGGGCTCCTACAAAGACTGCACCGCGGGCGCAAAAATCGACTACCCGGGGCCCTTGTCCGAGGGCACCCACAGCTTCCGCGTCCGCGCCTCCAATGCCAACGGAGTCGGCACGCCGACGAGCTACAGCTGGATGGTCGACCTCACGCCGCCGACCGCCAGCATCAGCAACCACCCGCTCGACCCCAGCCCGGGCAACTCGGCGTCATTCAGGTACGTCTCCAAAGACGGCGGCTCGAAATTCGAATGCAGGCTGAGCCCCCCGGGAGGCTCGTTCCAGCCCTGCGACACGCAACCCAAGGTCTACTCGGGCCTCGCCGATGGCGACTACGAATTCGAAGTGCGCTCGATCGACAATGCGGGCAACGTCCAGCTGGTGCCAACCGTGTTTGCCTGGACCGTCGACAACTCGCTGCTCGATGAAACGCCGCCGGAGACGTCGATCCTCTCCAGGCCGGCGGACCCCAGCACGAGCCCGGTCGCGACTTTCACCTACAGCTCCAATGAGCCCGGCTCGACCTTCCAGTGCAAGCTCGACGGCGGCAGCTTCAGCGGCTGCCCGGTCGGGGGCATCACCTACAGCGGACTGGCGGAAGGACCGCACAGCTTTCAGGTGCGGGCGGTGGACGCCAGCCACAACATCGACCCAACCCCGGCGGGCTACAGCTTCACGATCGCCCTCACGGGGGCGGCACCAGTGAGCACCGGCACCGCGGCAGCCCCCGCCGGACGAGCTCCAAGTGCGGCGCCCAACACCACCATCGCCAAACAGGGAGTCCGCCTTCACGATCGCACCCCCACCTTTCGCTTCAGCGCCAGCAAGTCCGGCGCGAGCTTCCAGTGCAAGCTCGACGGCGGCGCCTTCCGTAGCTGCCGCTCCCCGCTGACAACCAAGAAGCTCAGCTTCGGGTCGCACACCCTGCAGGTGCGCGCGGTGGTGCAGGGGGCCACGGACCCCACGCCCGCCAAGTTCACCTTCAAGATCGTGAAAGGTTGAGTCGACTCGATGCGCAAGCTCGGAATCCTGATCGTGGCGATGGCGTCGATGCTCGCCCTGGCCTGGCCCGCCTCGGCGCCGGCCACCTTCCACGAGATGTCGATCCGCGAGGTGTACGCGGGATCGCCTGAATCGCAATACGTCGAGTTGCAGATGTGGGCCGCGGGACAGAACCTCGTCGGTGGCCACGCGCTGAAGACGTACAACGCGACGGGCGGCGTGACCAGCACCAGCACCTTCGCCGGTGACGTGCCCAACGGAGCGAACCAGAGCACGATCCTCCTCGCCACGCCGGTCGCCGAAGCTGAATTCGGCGTCACGGCTAACACCGCCCTCGCCGCGGCAAGCCTCGACCCGACCGGGGGCGCGGTCTGCTGGGAAAACCTCGATTGCGTCTCCTGGGGCAGCTTCAGCGGTTTCGCCGGCGCAGCGCCCAGCCCGACCGGCACGCCAGCAGCGGCGATCCCTGCCGGCATGGCCCTGCGGCGAACGATCACTCCCGGCTGCGCCACCCTGCTGGAGCCAACCGACGATCACGACAACAGCGCCGCCGACTTCGCCGCCGTCTTCCCAGCGCCTCGCCCCAACTCCGTCACCCCCACCGAGCGCCGCTGCCCCGGCAGCGGCGAAGGCGGTTTCTTCGGCGGCGGCGGTGGCTCCGGCGGAACAGGTCACAAGGGCGCCCCGCAGACGACTCTGCGGCGCAAGCCCGGCAAGAAGATCCACGACCGCACGCCTACCTTCCGCTTCGCCGCCAACGAGGCCGGCTCGACCTTCCAGTGCAAGCTCGACGGCAAGCCGTTTCGGTCCTGCCGCTCACCGTTCACCACCAAGCCGCTTGCACTCGGCCCGCACACCTTCAAGGTCCGCGCCCGCGACGATTCGGGCAAGCTGGACCCGAGCCCGGCCTCCTACGGCTTCAAGGTCATCGCGAAGAAATAGGTCCGCTCAGCGGACGTGGAAGCCTTCGCCGGTAAGGCGGCCGATGTCGTTGGTGAGGCCGATGACGAAGAGCATCGCCACCAGGATGATGCCCACCACGCTGGCGAGCTCCATCACCCGCAGCGATACCGGCCTGCCCCGGATCTTCTCGACCAGGCTCCAGAAGATGTGGCCGCCATCGAGGGGCAGGAAGGGAAAGAGGTTGATCACGCCCAGGGAGAGGCTAATCACGGCGAGGAAGGTCAACGACGCCGTGAGGCCGAGCTGAACCGTCTGATGACCGACGTCGCTGATGCCGACGATTCCGGAGATTTCTTTGCGTTCCTTGGGATCGAAGATCCGGGCAATGCGCTTTGAGCTTTCTTTGACGATCAGCCAACCAAAGTTGCCGGCACGACTGACGGCCGTGCCGACGCCGATCGCAACCGGCCGGCTGTCGAACGAGAATCCAACCAGCGTTTGCTTGGCAGCCGCGCTGTATTCGGGGTCGGCCGAGACGTTCTCGACTTTGCCGGCACGCTTGATCGTCAGCGTCACGGGTGTTGCGGCGGAGCAGCCGTCTTTCTGCTCGCCGGCACAGTGGTGAGTGCCGATCTGATCGCGAAAGCGTTCGATTCGCGCTTCGCTGTCCAGGCCGGGGTAGCGATGGCCATCGACGGCAAGGATCGTGTCGCCCGGCTTGAGCACGCCCGCAGCCGGGGTCTTCGGCACGACCTCGTGGACGCTCTGCGTGGGCACGGAGGCGCTGTTCAGGGCGACGAAGAAGAGGATCGCGAAGCCGAGCACGATATTGACCGCCGGCCCGGCGCCGATCACGACTATCCGCTTCCAGACGGGCTGGCGATAGTAGGCGCGGTCGAGGGCCTCCGCAGGGACCTCCTCCTCCGCGGTCATGCCGGTGATTTTCACGTAGCCGCCGAGCGGGATCGCCGCCACGCCGTACTCGGTCTCTCCCCGTTTCACCGAGAAGAGTTTGGGACCGAAGAAGAGGAAGAACTTCTCAACCCGCATGCCCGTCGCCTTGGCCGCGACGAAGTGGCCCGCCTCGTGCAGGACGATGAGCAGGCAGAGCCCGCCGAAGACCAGGAACCAACTCATACCCGTGCCAACCCACCGACCTCCTCTTCGGTGCGGCGCCGGGCCTCGGCGTCGACCGCGAAGAGATCCTCGAAATGGGTGGGCTGAACCGCCGGCATCGCGAGCAGAACCCGCTCGATCAGCGCCGGGATCGCGGTGAAGCCGATCTTGCCGGCCAGGAAGGCCGCGACCGCGACCTCGTCAGCGGCGTTGAGTACGCACGGCGCCGTCCCCCCCGCCCTGCCTGCGTCCAGGGCCAGCCTCAGGCAGGCAAAGGTCTCCAGATCCGGTGGCTCGAAGCTGAGCTGCCCGACCGTCGCCAGGTCGAGCCGCGGCACCTCGACGTCGGCGCGCTCGGGGTAGTGCAGGGCGTAGGAGATCGGCACGCGCATGTCCGGATGGCCGAGGTGGGCCAGGGTCGCGCCGTCGTTGAGGTCGATCAGCGAGTGGACGATCGACTGCGGGTGGACGACGACCTCGATCTGGTCGAAGGGGACGCCGAAGAGGTGGTGCGCCTCGATCGCCTCGAAGCCCTTGTTCATCAGCGTCGCCGAGTCGATCGTGATCCGCCCGCCCATCGCCCAGGTCGGGTGCGCGAGCGCCTCCTCGACGCTGACGCCCTCGAGGCTCGGTGCGGCCACGGAAGGGCCCGCCCGAGGCGGTGAGGACGAGGCGGTCGATCGTCCCCGGCCGCTCGGCGCCGATCAGCTGAAAGAGCGCCGAGTGCTCGGAGTCGACCGGCAGGAGACGGGCGCCGGTCGCTTCGGCCAGGGCCATCGTCAGCTCGCCACCGATCACCAGGCTCTCCTTGTTGGCGAGGGCGACGTCGATCCCCTCGCCGAGGGCGACGATCGTCGGCGCCAGACCTGCGGCACCGACGATGCCGTTGAGGACGAGGTCGGCTTCAGAGGCAAGGATCAGCTCGCGAATACCGTCCTCGCCCGCGAGGACCTGACCGTCCCAAGCGCCACGGGCCGCGCGGGCGGACTCGACGTCGGAGAAGGCGACGGATCGCACTCCGTACTCGCTCGCCTGCGCGAGTACCCGCTCCCAGCGCGAGCCGGCCGCCAGCGCAACGACTTCGAGCTCGTCCGAGGCGGCGACGATTTCAAGCGCCTGCGTGCCGATCGAGCCGGTGCTGCCGAGGATTGCCAGCTTTTTCATCTGAGTCAGTGTAGGAAGCTCAGTAGACCAGCTGGACGGCGAGGTAGTAGCCGACGACGACGGTGAAGAAAACGGCGTCGAGGCGATCGAGGATGCCGCCGTGGGGGCCGAAGAGGGTGCCGGTGTCCTTGGTGCCGAGGTCGCGCTTCAGCATCGACTCGAAGAGGTCGCCGACCGGCGCCACCGCGGCCACCGCGGCACCGATGATCAGGGCGTCCGCTCCCGAGAGCCAGTCCTGGTAGAGGCCGGCGAACCAGAAGGCCATCGTGCCGATCAGGAAACCGCCGATCAAGCCCTCCAGCGTCTTGTTGGGCGAGAGACTGGGGGCGATCTTGTGCGAGCCGAACATGCGCCCGGTGGCGTAGGCGCCGGTGTCGGCGGCGAAGGTGCCGACGAGGATGTCGATCAGCAGCGCCGCGCCGTGGTGGGGTAGGTCGCGCAGCAGCACCGCGTGCACCAGCGGGATGCCGATCCAGACGATGCCGAGCAGCGTCACCCCCATCGAGACCGTGATGCCGTCGCGGTGCTCGTGGTCGGCGCCGAAAAAGAAGAGCACCGGGAAGGCGGCGGCGAGGATCAGCAGGACGTTGAAGGCGGTGCCGAAGTGGGCGGCGAGGATCAGCGCCGTGACCGCGACGTAGGCGGCGCGTGGGATCGGCCGCGCCGCTGCCGTCATCGCCAGGTACTCGCGCAGGCAGAGCACGCCGACCGCGACCATCGCGATCGCGAAGACCAGGCCACCGGCGACCGTGATCGCGATCGCGAAGACGATCGCCGGGATCGCGAAGAGAATGCGTTTTGCCGTCTCGCCGCTGGCGCCCCGTTTGCGGCGCGGCCGGCGCGGCGGCCTCGGCGCCCGTTTGGGCGGCGGCTCGGAGCCGAGCAGGTCGTCGTCGAAGAGATCCTGCATCAGGTCCTCGCCCCGAAGCGGCGCTGGCGCGCCTCGAACTCGCGCAGGCAGGACTCGAGCGCGGCGCGGTCGAAATCCGGCCAGAGCTCGTCGCGGAAGACCAGCTCGGAGTAGGCGCACTGCCAGAGCAGGTAGTTGGATATGCGCTGCTCGCCGCTGGTCCGGATCAGCAGGTCGGGGTCGTGCATCTCGGGCGCGTAGAGGAGGCGCTGGAACTCCTCCTCGGAGTCGCCGTCGAAGTGCCGTGCGGCGTCGATGATCTCCGCCCGGCCGCCGTAGTTGAAGGCGACGAAGAGGGTGATCCGCTCGTTGTCCTCGGTCGTCTCTTCGGCCCAGTCCATGCGGCGGGCGAGCTCCTCGGAGACGCCGTCGCGGCGGCCGATGAAGCGCATCCGCACGCCCTCCTCGTTGAGCTCGGGCGTCTCGGAGGAGATTCGCTCGCCGAACATCGCCATCAAGCCCTCGACCTCCGCCGCCGGCCGCGACCAGTTCTCGGTCGAGAACGAGTAGACGGTCAGCTCCTCGATCCCCAGCTCGACCGCGTCGCGCAGCCGCGCCTTGACCGTGTCGGCTCCCGCCCGGTGCCCCTCTACGACCGGCAGGCCCTGGTTCTGGGCCCAGCGCCCGTTGCCGTCGGTGATGATCGCCACGTACCGCGCGGAGGCACTCACACCTCCAGGATCTCCTCTTCCTTCCCCTTGAGGAGAGAGTCGATCTCGGCGATCGAGTCATCGGTCTGCTTCTGCAGGGAGGACTCGGCGCGGCGCTCGTCGTCCTCGCCGGCTTCGCCCTCTTTTTTCAGCTCGCGCAGGTCGTGCATCACGTCACGGCGGATATTGCGGATCGCGATCCGGCCCTCCTCGGCGACGCCGTGCACCACCTTGACCATCTCGCGGCGGCGCTCCTCGGTCAGCTCGGGGATCTGCAGGCGGACGACGTTGCCGTCGTTGCTCGGCGTCAAGCCGACGTCGGACTCCTGGATCGCTTTCTCGATCGCGCCGATCGAGCCCTTGTCGAAGGGCGTCACGGTGAGCAGGCGGGCGTCGGAGGTGGCGACGTTGGCAAGCTGCTTGAGCGGGGTCTGGGCGCCGTAGTAGTCGACCATGATGCGATCGAGCAGGTGCGGCGAGGCGCGCCCGGTGCGCACCGTGGCCAGCTCGCCACGGCTGGATTCGACCGACTTCGTCATCCGGCCTTCGGCGTCCTTGAGCAGTTCGTCGATCAGCTCCACTGGGCCCCCGTTCTCGTCACTCGGTGGGCGCGCTGGAGACCAGCGTTCCCACCCTCTCGCCGCTGACGATCCTATCTATGTTGCTGGCGTCTCCCATGTTGAAGACGTAGATGGGAAGGTCGTTGTCCATGCAGAGCGAGAGCGCGGTCGAGTCCATCACCTTGAGACCGCGCTCGATCGCCTCGCGGTGACCGATCGCGGCGATGAACTTGGCTTCGGGATTGGTCGCCGGATCGGAGTCGTAGACGCCCTCGACCCCGTTCTTTGCCATCAGGATCGCTTCGGCGTGGATCTCCAGCGCCCGCAGCGCCGCCGCGGTGTCGGTGGTGAAGAACGGGTTGCCGGTGCCGGCGGCGAAGATCACCACGCGGCCCTTCTCGAGGTGGCGCATGGCGCGGCGGCGGATGTAGGGCTCGGCCACCTCCTTGACGTCGATCGCCGAGAGCACGCGTGTGTGCTCCCCCGCCTTCTCCAGCGCGTCCTGCAGGGTCAGCGCGTTGAGCACCGTCGCCAGCATCCCCATGTAGTCGCCGGTGGCGCGGTCCATGCCCTCGGCCGCGGCGGAGAGGCCGCGGTAGATGTTGCCGGCACCGACGACGATCGCCACCTCGACCCCACGGGCGCGGATTGCCGAGATCTGCCCGGCGATCCGCTCCACCTCGCCCGCATCGGTGCCGTGGGAGAGGTCGCCCATCAGCGCCTCGCCCGAGAGCTTGAGCAGGATGCGTTTGAACTGCGGGTCGTTGGCCATCTAGGCCCGCGAGCCTATTCGTCGCCGACGCGGAAGTAGGCGAAGCGAGCGATCCGCACGTTCTCGCCGGTCTTGGCGGCGAGCTCCTGGCGCAGCTCCTCGATCGACTTCGAGTCGTGCTTCTCGGCGTTGACGTGCGACTGGTCGAGCAGGGCGACTTCCTGGCCCCACTTGGCCAGCTGGCCTTCGACGATCTTCTCGACCACGTTGTCGGGCTTGCCTTCTTCGCGCGCCTTCTCCTCGAAGACCCGCTTTTCGGCCTCGCGCTCCTCGGCCGAGATTTCGTCGGTCGTCACGTACTGCGGCGAGGTCGCGGCGACGTGCAGCGCGACCTCGTAGGCAAACGCCTTGAAGTCCTCGTTGCGGGCGACGAAGTCGGTCTCGCACTGAACTTCGACCATCGCCCCGACCCTGTCGTTGGCGTGGATGTAGGAGGCGACGACCCCCTCGTTGGTCCCCCGCCCCGCGCGCTTGGCAGCGGAGGCCTGGCCCTTGACCCGCAGGATCTCGACGGCACGATCGACGTCGCCATCGGCCTCGGTCAGCGCCGCCTTGCAATCCATCATCGCCGCCCCGGTCTGATCCCGCAGCGCCTTCACATCAGCAGCCGTAACGCTCACGACTCCCCTCCCTCTTTCGCAGCCTCGTCTTTCTCAGCGGATGCCGCCTCAGCCGGTGCTTTCTCAGCGGCTACGGGCTCGGCAGGAGCTTTCTCCTCGGCCGGCGCAGCCGGGGCTTTCTCGGCCGGTGCGGGCTCGGCCGGTTTCTCGGCGGCAACCGGAGCCGCCGCTTTCGCGGGCTCGGCCGCTTTGGCCGGGGCCGGAGCTTTAGGCGGCTCCGTCGCGGGTGGCGCCGTAGGGGGTACCGCCCCTGAGGACGCTTTAGCGACCGGAGGGGGCGGTGGGTCCCCTGCGGCGACAGGACCCGCGCCCTGGCCGCCTGAACCCTGAGCCGGAGCACCCTGTGCCGCCTGAGCCGGAGCACCCTGACCCTGCTGACCCTGAGCGGGAGCTGCCTGCTTCGCCTGAGCCTGAGCCGCCTGAGCCTGCTTCGCAGCCTCCGCTTCAGCCGCAGCCTTCTTGGCCGCTTCCTCAGCCGCAACCCGCTCTTTCTCTTCTTCCTCCCGCTTCTTGCGCTCTTCTTCCTCCTTCTTGCGCCGTTCCATTTCGATGGCGATGCGCTTCTCCTCCTGGACCCGCCAGGCGCCGGAGCCCTCCTCGACCGCGCCGCCGATCGTGCCGATCACCAGCTGGCAGGAGCGGATCGCGTCATCGTTGCCGGGGATCACGTAGTCGATCGGCTTCGGGTCGCAGTTGGTGTCGACCAGGCCGATGATCGGGATGCGCAGGCGGGCCGCCTCGCGCACGGCGATCTCCTCGGTTTTGAGGTCGGTGACGAAAACCGCGTCAGGCAGGCGGTCCATGTCGCGGACACCGCCGAGGTTGAACTCGAGCTTGGCCAGTTCGGCCAGCATCCCCATCCGCTCCTTGGTCGGCAGCAGCTCGAGCTTGCCCTCGTCGCGCCAGCCGGTCAGCTCGTGCAGGCGGGCGATCCGCGCCGACATCGTGTTGAAGTTGGTCAGCAGGCCACCAAGCCAGCGCTGGTTGACGTAGGGCATCTTGCAGCGGTCGGCCCATTCTTCGACCGGGCCGCGCGCCTGCTTCTTGGTGCCGACGAAGAGCACCGTGCCGCCGCCGCTGGCGAGCTCGCCGGCAAAGCGGCGCGCGTTCTCCAGCAGCGCCTCGGTCTGGACGAGGTCGATGATGTGGATCCCGTCTAGCTCGCCGAAGATGTAGCGGCGCATGTTCGGGTTCCAGCGACGGGTCTGGTGGCCGAAGTGGACTCCGGCCTCCAGCAGCTCTTTGAGGCCTGCCTCAGGCATGGGTGAAGCTCCTTGTTTTTGACTGTGTTCCCCGCCGCCCTTGCCGGGATCCGGCGCAATGCCGGTCAGGATCCGGGTCGGGTGCCGACGGAGGTTGGTTTCCGAGCCGACGGATTGTAGAGGGGTCGAGCGGAATTAAGTGGTGCGGGCCGCCTCCAGCGCCGCGACCAGGTCTGTGGGCAGCTCGGAGCGGAAGCTCATCCGCTCACCGCTGGCTGGGTGGTCGAAGGCAAGCCGGTGGGCGTGGAGGAACTGCCGCTCGAGGCCGTACTTGCGCTCGCCGCCGTAGCTGGAATCGCCGAGGAGAGGGTGGCCGATCGCGGCGAAGTGGGCGCGAATCTGGTGGGTGCGCCCCGTCTCCAGCCGCGCCTCCAGATAGGTCTCGGCACGAAGCAGCTCGATCACCTCGAAATGCGTCCGGGCCTCGCGCGAGGCAGCGCCGGAGACCGCCATGCGATGGCGCTGGCGCGAGGCGCGCCCGATCGGGGCGTCGATCGTGCCGGTGCGCGAGGCGAGGTGCCCCCGCGCCAGGGCGAGGTAGATGCGCTCGACCTCGCGGCGCTGGACCTGCGCTTGCAGGGCGCCGTGGGTCTCGTCGTTGCGGGCGACGACGAGCAGGCCGCTGGTGTCCTTGTCGAGGCGGTGGACGATGCCCGGGCGCTCGGACTCGTCCCCCCGCCGAGCATGTCGCCGAGCTCGCTGACCAGGGTCGGGCCCGTGTGCGAGGGCGCCGGGTGGACGACCAGGCCCGCCGGCTTGTCGACCACGGCGAGATCGTGGTCGAGGTGGACGATGCGCAGCTCCGCGCTCATGCGGGTGGCTCCCGCACGTAGGCATAGGCGAGCAAGAGGACGCCGGCCGTCACCGCGACGTCGGCGAGATTGAAGGCGGGCCAGTTGCCGATCGCGATGTAGTCGGTGACGGCGTCGACCCGGATCCGGTCGGCGAGGTTGCCGATCGCGCCGCCGGCCAGCAGGCCGGCCGCCACCCACATGCCGGGCCGGGTCGGATCGCGCGAGAAGAGGTAGCCGACGACGCCCAGGGCCAGCGCCGTGACCAGGATGAGGCGAGTGCCACCACCACTGGCGAGGCCGAAGGCGACGCCGCTGTTGTGCGAGAGGGTGAGACCGATCGGGCCGAGCACGTCGACGTCCTCGCCCGGAAACAGATTTGCCTCGATCAGAGCCTTCGCCGCCTGATCGAGGATGACGACGATGCCGCAGAGTGCTCCGGCAAGGCGCCAGGCGCGGGCGCTGCTCACCCTTCGATCAGGCCGACGACGACGGCGCGAACGATGAAGAGCAGGATCACGCCGAGGATCGGGCTGAGGTCAAGGGCAAAGCCGCCACCGCCAAGCGGGGGTAGGAAGCGCCGGAAGAAGTTGAGGTAGGGGTCGGTGGTCTCTTTGACGAAGTCGAGCGTCGCCCGCAGCGCCCGGTTGTAGGGCATGCGCGGGATCCAGGAGCTGAGCACGTTGAGGAAGATCAGGATGATGTAGACGAGGAAGAGGGCGCTGACGTAGTCGGCGACGTCGAAGCGGGTGATCGCCAGCAGCAGCGTCATCTCCGCATCCTCTCAAGCGAGGCCCGCACGGCCGCCTCAAAGGCCTGCCGTGCACCTTCACGATCCAGCGCCTCCAGCCCCGCCTCGGTGCTGCCACCGGGCGAAGCAACGGCCTTGCGCAGGTCAGCCGGGCGATGCTCCCGCAACAGCTCCGCCGTCCCCACCGCCGTCTCTACAACCAGCTCCCGAGCGAGCTCCGCGTCCAGCCCATCGGCGGCCCCCGCGTCGGCGATCGCCTCAACCGCCAGGGCCAAGTAGGCCGGTGCACACCCCATCACCGCGGTTGCCGCGTCGAACTGCGAGTCCGGCAAATCCACCACGTGCCCAAGTCCCTCGAGCAGTGTTCGTACACCGGAGTCGAGGTCGCCTGCAACGCAGAGCACGCCCTTACGGACCTCCACCCCAACGTTCGGCATCACCCGCACGACATCAGCCTCAGAAAAGACCCCACGAAGCGTCTCCAGCGTGGTTGCCCCGAGCAACGAGACCACCAGCTTCGCCCCGCCAAGCTCAGCCGCGGCGTGACTCAGCTTCGCCGGCTTCACGGCAAGCACTACGAGGTCAGCCCGCCCGGCCAACTCTTGATTAGAGGCGACCGCCTCACCCTCCAGTTCGGCCGCCAGCTCCGAAGCGCGCCCCGAACCTCCGTCAGTGAACAGCATCCCGTCAACTTGGCCGCGCAACCCCCGCGCCATAGCCGCCGCCATATTTCCGGACCCACAGAACCCAACGATCATGGGCGCAGACTAGCTGCGCCCCGCGAGACCAGGTCGGGCAAAGGCGCCCGACCTGGTCTCAGGGTGGCGCCTTACTTGTCCAACCGCACTTCGTATGTCCGGTTGTCCCCATGCTGCTGGGTGTAGAACCAGCGCCACTTGCGAGTGCTCAGATCCGGCAGCTTGGCCCCGAGCAAGCCGTGGGTGCTCCTGTCTCCGTCGGAGACGAGGAGCCCGGTGATCTCGTTGTCGCCCTCGTTGCTGCCGAAGCCGCCGTTGTCGGCATCAAGCGTGGCCGACGCGTCCCGGCCCTCGGCCAGCCAGCGCACAGGCTGGTTTTTCGGGTTCGAGTAGTCCGTCCCAACCTGCCAGACGAAGCCCGAGTCGAGGGCGTTGCGCTGCGCGTGCAGGGTGTCCCCGGCGTCCTCGACGAAGCTGATCGAGTTACGCGAGAGGAACGTCACGTTGTCGATCCCGGCGTGCGCTTCGTCGCCGTTGTAGAACACCGAGATACTGCCGGTGTTGGCGCTCGGCGAGCTCTGCGTAAGCCGGAAGATCGATCCCCAGCCGCCAGCGCTGGCGTTCTCGACGCTTTCCTTGCTGGTGTCCCCGGTCTCGTCGAAGAAGAACTTCGTGAAATCGGACCCCGGCTGGAAGGCGCTGTTCTCGGGCCGCTTGAACGGGGTCGCTTTCGCGGCCTTGGCCAGCGGGCCGGCTACGAACGGCGCGTTGCCGTCGGTGGCCGTGTCGTGGACCTTGATCCAGCGGGTTTTGAATGAGCTGCCGTATGTATGGAGGGCGAGCTGGTCCGGGCTGTTGACCGCTTCCTGGCTGGCGAAGGTGATCGGTTCGCCCGCTTTGTTCAGCACCTGGAGCGCCTGCAACTTGCCGTGAGCCAGGTCTCCCGGGTGATTGGGCACGTAGCGGAAGATGTAGCTGTTCGGCTGCTTTGCCTTGGTCCCAGGCTTGTTCGAACCGCCGATGTCCTCGCAGATCCAGATGTTGCCGTCCGAATCGTCCTCAATCCCCTCGTAGCCGCCGCGGCCGAGCGCGCCGGAGACGTCGAGGACCTGCGAGGGGTAGCCCGGAGTCGCCGAGTAGGTAGGCGCGCCGGGGTTCTCGGTCGTCAGCAGCAGGCGCTTGGCCCAGGGGTCCCAGGTGCTGCCATCGATCGTCGCCAGCGGGTTGCCGAAGGCGTCCTGGCTGGCCAGCAGCGTGATCCGGTGAGCCGCGTCGGCGTCGAGGTTGACGCGGGTGACGTAGCTGGCGCCGCCTGCGCCTCCCTCGTGACCCTGGAAGAGGAAGTGCGTGCCGTAGTCGTAGTTGGGGTCCGCCCCGCTGAGACTTTCCGGGAAGACCAGGTAGGTGTTCTTGTCCGGCTCGGTCTTGTGCGCCTCTTTCGGGTTGCTCGGTATCGGCAGCATCTGTGGCTGGCCGGCGAGGTTGAGGACGTCATTGTCATATCCGTAATAGGAAGTCAGCGCCGAGGGGTTCTCGAGCGGATTGGAGCCGCGAGCGACGGCGACCTGCTCCAACTCCGGCGAGAGGACGCTGGCCGGCGCGTAGCCGGGCGACCTCGTGTTGGCTGAAGGAACGCCGGTCAGGAAGGGACTGGGTGGAGGCGACGCTCCGGCGGGCGCGGCAAGCGCGCCGATGGCCAGCGTGCAGCCGACCAGGAGCGAGATCGCCCTCGTGCTTCTCAGCATCTACGAATCTCCTTTGGATCGATTACGGCTCGAGAAGAGCCCTCTCGGCGAACCTAGGAGCGGCTGGACACTGTGATGTGGCGAAGACGTTGAGCGCCCGTGACGATTCTGTTTCTACTTTGTGGCCGAGCCGTTAACCCCGGCCGCAACCAGGCCTAAGACTGGTTGAAAAAGCCTTTGTCGAGCAGCCGCGCCTTCTCCTCGGCGGATACCTCGACGTTGCGCGGCGTCAGCAGGAAGATCTTCTCGGCGATCCGCTGCATGCCGCCGTCCAGCGAGTAGGTCAAGCCGGAGCAGAAGTCGATCATCCGCTTCGAGAGCTCGTGGTCGGTCGTCTGCAGGTTGAGGATGACCGGAACCTGTCGCTTGAACTGATCGGCGACCTGCTGGGCGTCGTTGAAGTTGCGGGGAATGACGAGGTGGACCTGGACGTCGGAGTCACCGTTGCCGACTGGGCGCAGCGTGCGCGTGCGCGAGGCCGAGATCGGCTCGTCGTCGGCAAAGATGTCGTCGATCTCGTCGCGGCGCGAGCGGCGGGCGCTCGGCAGGCGGCGCACGGTTGCCGACTCGCGCCGGCCCTCGTAGGCCTCTTCGGAGCTCGTTTCGGGCTCGAAGTCTTCCTCGTATTCGGGACCGTAGTCGTGGTCCTCGGCAAGACCGAAGTAGACCAGCGCTCGATGCCAGGTATCGCGTAGGGCCATGGTTAGTCGCGTGTTTCGGCCTCTGACGGCCGACTCCTTTACGGAATTATGACTATGCGCGTGCGGATTTACACATAGAGGGCGGTGCCGAGCCGGACGATCGTCGCCCCCTCCTCGATCGCGACCCGCCAGTCCTGCGAGGTTCCCATCGAGAGGCGGGTCAAATCGTGCTCCGCGGCAAGTTCGGCGAGACGGGCAAAGTGGGGGCGCGAGTCCTCCGGATCCTGACTGAAGGGCGGCATCGTCATCAGCCCTCCCGCCCGGACCGGGCAGCGCTCGAGGAACGAACCGAGATCGGCTGGCGCCACTCCCCCCTTGCCCTCCTCACCCGCAACGTTGACCTCGATCAGGACTTCCGTTTGCGGCTCGCCGTGACGGCCGAGTTGCTCGAGCACCGACTCGCTGGCGACCGAGTGGATCAGGCGACAGATTGGCAGCAGCTGCTTGACCTTGCGGCTCTGCAGGTTGCCGATGAAATCCCACTCGAAGACATCCCCCCAGCGCTCGTGCTTGGCGACCAGGTCCTGCTGGCGGTTCTCACCGACGAGGCGAACGCCGGCCTCGGCCAGTGCCCCCATCTCCTCCACCGGCACGTACTTGCTGGCGGCGAGGATCTCAACCCCGGGCCCGGCGAGCTCACGAGCCTCGGCCAGGTTGGCGGCGATCTTCTCGGGCTCGAGCCCGTGGATCAACCCCGGCACGATCAGCCCTCCCCCGGGCTGCGCCAGACCAAACCGGCCTGGCGGCCGGTGCGGCCGCAGTCGCGCCGGTGCGAGAAGAAGAGCTCGGGCTCGCAGCTCGTACAGAGACCGCTCGTCTCGACCCGCCCAACCCCGGCCTCGCGCAACCGCCCCTCCGCCACCGCCGGCAGGTCAACCACTCCGCCGACGGGACTGAAAGCGGTCATATATGCCGCTTTCAGTCCCGTCGGCGGCTCGAGGGCAGCTAGGACCTCGGGGCCGACCTCGTAACAGCAGGGGCCGATCGAGGGGCCGATTGCGGCCTCGGTGGCGCCGATCGCCGCGACTCCCTTGGCGATGATCCCGGCCGCCAGGCCACGCCAGCCACAGTGGAGCATCGCCACCCCGTCAGGGCCGGAGAGCGCAACCGGCACGCAGTCGGCGACGAAGACGAGCGCTGCGGTTCCAACGGCGGTGACGACGTGCCCGTCGGCATCGGTGAGCGCCGCGCCCCTCGACTCACCTCCTCCATAGGAGGCAAAGGAATCACCCGGTGATGCAGGCCCGGTGTGGACGATCAGCTCCGCCCCGTGCACCTGGTGAGCGATCGCGACCCGATCGAGCGGGAACCCGAGCGCGGTGGCGAGACGACGGCGGTTCTCGACCACGGCGTCACGCTCGTCGTCGGTGAAGGCGCCGAGGTTGAGCGCCTCGAAGGGCGGTCCGCTGACGCCACCAGGGCGGGTTGTGAAGGCGGCGGTCGCATCCCGCATCTCCGCCTCGAGCCAGCGCACGCCGCTCTCCTCACGCCACTCCATCGCTGCTCCTCGCCGCCGCCAGGGCTGCCGCCAGCTCCTCGTCACGGCCGGAGATCTCGCCGTCGAGCTTGCGCCGCTTGGCCTCGGCCAGCCCACGCCCCACCGCCATTCCCTCCTCGATGCCGGCGGCGATCAGGTCATTGCCGTCGATCTCGAGCTCGACCTGCGACCACTTCTCGACGTATTGATCCAGCCATTTCGCGCCCTGGGCCCGCGCGAGCACCATCTCAACCGCACCATAGGCCGTCATCAGCGCCACCGCCTCGGAGGGACGGTCCGGCCGCACACCGGCAAGCGCCTCCTCGCCCCCGGGCTCCCCGGTCGCGGCGGCGTGGACCACCTGGTTGCGAGCGGCGCGCAGCCGCCAGAGCGGCAGTTCGAGCAGCTCGCCCACTCGCCTGGCCAGATCGATGCCGCCCTCTCGCAGCTCAACCAAGCCCCACTCAGCTAGCAGGCGGTAGGCCTCGGGGGCGGTCCTTTCTCCGGCCAGGCGCAGAAGCTCCGCCTCCCGGCGATCCGCGGAGACGGTTCCAAGCTCGGTCTGACGGAGAAGTCGCTCGGTGTCCGCCTCGAGGGCGAGGCCAAGGCGGGCTGCGTAGCGCGCGGCGCGAATCGCCCGCGTTGGGTCGTCGACGAAGGAGTTCTGGTGAAGAACGCGCAGCTGCTTGCCGGCGAGGTCGGCCTCCCCGCCAAAAGGGTCGATCAGCCGCGGCTCTCCCGCCAGCGGCAGCGCCATCGCGTTGATCGTGAAGTCGCGCCGGGCCAAATCAGCCTCGAGATCCGCCGCGGGTTCCACTACGGGCAGCGCGCCGGGCCGCGGGTAGCTCTCGGAGCGAGCCCTTGCGATGTCGACTACATGGCCGTCGAGCTCCACCTTGGCTGTGCCAAAGCGCTCGTGGGAGGTCACCTCGGCGCCCAGCCGTTCGGCCAGCGCCGCGGCGTCACCCTCGACGACAAGATCGATATCGACGCAACCGCGCCCGAGCAGGAGTTCGCGAACGGCGCCACCGACCAGGTAGGCCGGATCCTTGGCCGCCTCGCGCACCAGCGCCAGCTCGGGATGCGTGTGCTCGAGGGCCTCGGCAATACTCTCGCTGTGGTCGTGGGAGGGCTGCATGGAGTGTGTTGCCTACCATGATCGCGTGCGCTGGAGACGAGCAGGGGCCGTCATCGCCGTGGTGGCGACCGCGGCGGCGCTGGGCATAGTCCTCGGATCGAGCCTCAGCGGCTCCTCCGGTTCACCGTCAAAGCAGCCGGCGGCGGCTGCGGGGAAGGCAGCGAAAGCCGGTGGCGACGACTCGGCGGGGCTGGTCCGCAACGCGACTCCACAGCCCGACTGGGAACCGCACACCGGGCCGGTGCCGATCCTCGAGTACCACGTGCTCGGCGCCGCACCCTCCGACGCGCCTTACCCGGAGCTCTACGTGACCCGACCGGACTTCCACCACCAGATGGACTGGCTGGAAGAACACGGCTACGAAGCAGTGACGCTGGAAATGGTCGAGCGCGCTTGGTATCACGGCGGCACGCTGCCGGCCAAGCCGGTGGTGCTCTCCTTCGACGACGGTTACCGACCCCAGTTCACCTACGCCCTGCCGGAGCTGCGGCGCCACGGCTGGCCAGGCGTGCTCAACCTCAAGGCGGAAGGGTCAGACCTTTACACGAGCAACGTCGACGCGATGATCGACGCCGGCTGGGAGCTCGCCGCCCACACGATCAACCACCAGGACCTGACCACCCTCGGGGCCGCCGAACTGAAGGAAGAAGTCGCCGGCTCACGCGCCATCCTGCGCCGCGAATACGGCGTCCCCGTGGCCGACTTCTGTTATCCCGCCGGCCAGTTCGACGAAACGGTGATCGCCGCGGTCAGGGCCGCCGGCTACACCGCGGCGACGACCGAGATTCCCGGCGAAGCGAGCCGCGAAGCCCCCTACGAACTCGCCCGCTTCGAGATCCTCGGCTCCAGCGGCGTCAGTGGGCTGGCGGAAGATCTTGGGGGATGAAGGCAGTACCGGCGCCTGCGCCTCAACGCCTTACGGGAATGCCCGCGGCCGCCATCTGCTCCTTAGCTTCGTGGACCGTGAAGGTTCCGTAATGGAAGATCGAAGCGCAGAGGACGGCGTCGGCGTTGCCGTCGGTGATCGCCTCTGAGAGATGCTCGAGTGTCCCCGCTCCCCCCGAGGCGATGACGGGAACCGAGACGGCGTCGGCGACGGCCCGGGTCAGCTCGATGTCGTAGCCGTCGTTGGTGCCGTCGCGGTCCATGCTGGTAAGCAGCACCTCGCCGGCACCGCGCTCGACTGCCTCGCGGGCCCAGCTGACGGCGTCGCGCCCCTCGACCCGCTTGCGACCGCCGTTGACGTAGACGCCCCAGCTATCACCCTCGCGTTTGGCGTCGATCGCGATCACCACGCACTGGGCGCCAAAGTGATCCGCGAGCTTGGTCAGCAGCTCGGGCCGGACCAGTGCCGAGGAGTTGACCGAGACCTTGTCTGCGCCGGCGTCGAGCACCGCCTGCGCATCCTCGACCGAGCGGATGCCGCCGCCGATCGTGAAGGGGATGAAGACGTTGTCGGCGGTGCGCCGCGCCAGCTCGACGATCGTCTCGCGCTTTTCGTGCGAGGCGGTGATGTCGAGGAAGACAAGCTCGTCTGCCCCCTCTGCGTCGTAGCGCTCGGCCAGCTCGACCGGGTCGCCGGCGTCGCGCAGGCCAACGAAGTTGGTGCCCTTGACGACTCGCCCCGAGTCGACGTCGAGGCAGGGGATAACTCGCTTGAGAACCATCGGCTCAGCGTAGGGCAGCGATGCCCTCGGCCACGCTGAAGCGCTTCTCGTAGAGAGCACGGCCGACGATGGCGCCTTCGAGGTTCGGGACGTCGAGCTGGGTAAGGGCTTCGAGGTGGGACAGGTCCCCCACTCCTCCCGAAGCGATGACCTGAGCCTGGGTTGAAGCTGCGATGCGCGTCAGCTCGCTCAAAGCGGGTCCCTCCATCGTGCCGTCGACCTCGATTGCCGTGCAGAGGAAGCGGGAAGCGCCGCGCTCCCCCAGCTCGCCGACAGCCGCGGCGACATCGACGTCGCTGACCTCAATCCAACCCGCCAACGCCACCTTGCCGTCACGGGCATCGACCGAGACGACAACTCGATCGCCGTGAGCTTCGAGAACGCGCTCCAAAAATGCCGGATCGCGCAGTGCAGCGGTGCCGATCACAACGCGCTCGGCGCCTGCATCCAGGATCGCGACGACGCTCTCCGCGTCGCGCAACCCGCCGCCGACTTGGATTGGGCACTCGACCGTCGCCGCAATCCGCCGCACGGACTCGAGGTTCTGTGGCTCGCCCGCCTTGGCCCCGTCGAGATCGACCACGTGCAGGAACTCCGCCCCTTCGTCGGCCCAGCGCCTGGCGGCGTCGACCGGGTCGGCGTCGTAGGTCGTCTCGCGGGCGTAGTCGCCCTGCAGCAGCCGCACCGCCTTGCCGCCGCGGATGTCGATCGCGGGATAGAGGATCACGCCGGGACGGAGGCGCAGATGCCGGCGAAGTTGGAGAGCAGGCGCAGGCCGGCGGCGCTCGACTTCTCCGGGTGGAACTGGACGCCGAAGACGTTGTCGCGCTCGGCCGCGCAGGTGAAGCGGGCGCCGTAGGCCGCGGTGCCGAGCAGCTCGCCCGCCTCCGCCTTGGGGGCGAAGGAGTGGACCAGGTAGAAGGGGGTCTCGGACTCGATTCCCTCGGTGAGGCGCGACTGGCGCTCCCAGCGCACCGGCGACCAACCGATGTGAGGAATCTTCAGCCCCGGCGCGTCGAGCTCGCCGACCGCGCCGGCGAGCAGGCCGAGACCCTCCGCCCCGCCGAGCTCGGTGGTCGAGTCAAAGAGCAGTTGCAGGCCGAGGCAGATGCCGAGGATCGGCACACCGGCCGCCCGGCGCTCCTCGATCAGCTCGTCGAGGCCGAGCGAGCGGATGCCCTCCATCGCCTTCGGGAAGGCACCGACCCCGGGCAGGATCAGCCCGTCGGCGGCACGAATCGTCTCGGCGTCGTTGGCGATCTTCGCCGTGGCGCCAACGTGCTCGAGCGCCTTCTCGACCGAGCGCAGATTGCCCATGCCGTAATCGACGATGCAGATTCGTGCGCTCATTCGCTCAACGTCCCCTTGGTCGAGGGCACGCCGCTCTCCTCGGGATCGATCGAGACGGCAACGCGCAGGGCGCGGGCAAAGGCCTTGAAGCAGCCCTCGATCATGTGGTGCGCGTTGCTGCCGTAGCGGACCGAGACGTGCAGGGTCAGCTTGGCGCTGTTGGCGACGGCGCGGAAGAACTCCTCCGCCAGCTCGGTGTCGAAGCCGGCGATCGTGGTCGGCGGCAGGTCGGCGTCGAAGACGCAGAGCGGCCGGCCCGAGATGTCGATCGCGCACTCGGCAAGCGACTCGTCCATCGGCACCACGGCCGAGCCGTAGCGCCTGATCCCGGCGCGGTCTCCCAGCGCCTCGTCGAGCGCCTGGCCGAGCACGATGCCGACGTCCTCGACCGTGTGGTGCGCGCCTGTCTGCAGATCGCCCTTGGCCTCGACCTGCAGGCCGAGTCGCCCGTGGCGGGCGAGCAGGTCGAGCATGTGGTCGAGAAAGCCGACCCCCGTGCCGGTGCTCGCCTCCCCCCCATCGAGGTCGAGCGAGAGGCTGATCTGCGTCTCGGCCGTGCTGCGCTCTCTTTTTGCCGTGCGACTCATCGTCTAATCATCGCTGACTCGCCGTGGACCGGGAAGCCCTCCGCTCGCGCGATCGCATCGACGTGCGGTGCAAGCTTCGCCGCCGCTGCGGCGGGCACCTGCACGGCGGCGATCCGACGGCGGAAGACGCCCGGGCCGAGCGGCCCGGAGAAGCGACCGGCGCCGCCGGTCGGCAGCACGTGGTTGGAGCCGGCGGCGTAGTCGCCGAAGGCGGTCGCGCCGTAGCGCCCGACGAAGACACAGCCGGCCGTCCGCACCCGGTCGGCAAGCAGGGCAGCGTCCTCCTCGAAGAGCTCGAGGTGCTCGGGGGCAAAAGCGTTGGCGAGATCGATCGCGTCGCTGAGGTCGGGTACTTGGACCAGCGCCAGCGGCGCCTCGCCGATGCCCTCGCGCTCGGCCGCAGCCCTCTCAGTTGCGGCAGCTACGGCCTCGAGCACCGCCTCCTCAACCGCCACGGCAATCAACGGGCCCTCGGCACCGTGCTCAGCCTGGGCGCAGAGATCGAGTGCCGCCCACTCGGGATCGGTGCCGTCGCCGGCAACCAGCATCAGCTCGGAGGGGCCGGCGAGGGAATCGATGCCGACGGTTCCCGAGACGGCGCGCTTGGCCTCGCGCACCCAGGCGTTGCCGGGGCCGGCGATGATGTCGACCGGCGCGATCGTCTCGGTGCCCTGGGCGAGGGCGAAGATCGCCTGGGCTCCGCCCATCGCGTAGATCTCCCCGACCCCGCAGAGCTCGGCGGCGGCGAGGACGAGCGGGTTGACCTTGCCGTCGGGGCCTGGCGGTGAGGCAAGCGCGATCCGCTCGACCCCGGCGACCTTGGCCGGGATCGCGCACATCAACACGCTCGACGGGTAGGCCGCCCGGCCGCCCGGCGCGTAGAGGCCCGCCGCGGCAACCGGCACTTCGCGCACGGTCACGGTCTGCCCTTGGGGAAGCTCGACGATCTGCGACTCCGAAGCAATCTGGGCTTCCGCCACCGTGCGCACGTTCGCCGCCGCGAGCTCCAGCGATTCGCGCAGGCCTGGGTCCAGCGCCGCCAGCGCTTCGGCACCGGCCTCGGGCTCCACCCGCAGCGCGGTGGGCGCCTGCTCGGTCGCGTCGAAACGAGCGGTCATGCAGAGCACCGCGCCGTCACCGCCCTCGCGCACCTCGCGCTCGATCGGGCTGACGTCGACCTTGGGCGCGGAAGCGACCGTCCACGAGCGGATCGCCGTCGCGGTCTCCTCAGCGCCCTCCCAGTGAAACTGGCGGCGCCTCATCGAGCCAGGCCCTGGCGCAGTTTCGCAGCGAGACCGTCGACCTCGCGAGCGCGCAGCTTGTGGGCGACGCGGTTGGCGACGAAGCGGGCGGTGCACTCGAGGATCTCCTCGCGCACCTCGAGGTCGTTCTCTTCCAGGGTGCGGCCGGTGGCGACCAGGTCGACGATGCCGTCGGCGAGGCCGATCAGCGGCGCCAGCTCGACCGAGCCCTTGACCTCGATCACTTCGACCTGGCGGCCGGTGCCCTCGAAGTATCGCTCGGCGATGCGCGGGTACTTGGTCGCGATCCGCATCATTCCGAGCCGCCGCTCGGACTCGCCCAGCCGCTCATCGCCCTTGCGACCGGCCAGCACCATGCGGCAGCGGCCAAAACCGAGGTCGAGCAGCTCGTAGACGACGCGATCGTGATTGCTCGAGCAGCACGTCCTTGCCGGTGATGCCGACGTCCGCGGCACCGGCCTCGACATAGGTCGGCACGTCGGACGGGCGCATCGTGACCAGGGAGATGCTCTGGCCCGGGAAGATCAGCGAGCGCGACTCACCGCGCACCTCGCTCGTGTCGATGCCAGCCGCGTCGAGCGCGTCGAGCGTCTCGCCGAGCAGGGCGCCGCGCGGCACCGCGACCTTCAGCGGCCCATCGGCCTTGGCCCGGCTCATCCCGGCCACCTCGAGCACTCACGAACCCTCACCCCCGCGCGGCTCCTCCTCCATCTGGGCGACGTGGACGCGCTCCATGTAGAGGGCAAAGCCGGCCGCTGGCTGGTCAACGCCAAAGCGCTTGAGCAGGCCGTCGTAGCGGCCGCCGCCGCCGAGCACGTGACCCAGCGCCGGGTCGTAGACCTCGAGGATCGCGCCGCTGTAATAGCCGAGGTCGCGCAGGAGGCCGAGGTCGATCTGGACCCGCTCGGCGAGCTCCGCGTGCCTCGAGCGCCTCCAGCGTCTCGCCGCAGCCGGGCAGTGGCCCGCTCGACCGCGGCACCGCCGAGCGCGCGCGCCTCGTCGAGCACCTCTTTGCCACCGCGCAGCTGCGAGAGGGCGACGCAGGTGGCGACCTGATCGTCGCTCGATCCCCTGCAGCTCGGAAAGCTCCGTCCTCGAGGCCGACCAGGTCGTGGGCGGCGAGGCGACCGAGGATCGAGTCGCGCGCCTCGCCTTCGATGCCGAACTCGGTCAAGCAGCTGGCGGTAGAGGTCGGCATCGCCAAGTCCGATCACCGCCCGATCGAGGCCGGCGGCGTCGAGCGCCGCCTCGAGCACCTCGACGACCTCGGCCGTGCCGTCGGGCGCCGGCGCGCCGATCAGCTCGACTCCCGGCCTGGGCGAACTCGCGCATCTGCCCCCGCTGCGGCCGCACCGCGCGGTAAGCGTTGGCCAGGTAACAGAGGCGCAGCGGCATCTCAGCGCTCGGCGTAGCGGGTGGCGACCAGGCGCGCGATCGGCACCGTCATGTCCGAGCGCAGCGCCAGCAGGTCGCCACTGCTCGTCGAAGAAGCGGTAGGCGGTGTCGGCGGTGCGACCGTCGCCGCGGGCGAGCACCTCGTCGTACTCGATCGCCGGCGTCGCCACCTCGCCGTAGCCGCGGCTCTTCGAAAACCTCGATCAGGGCAGGTGCAGCCGCCGCAGCTCCCGCATCTCGTCGGGAAGCACGTCGCGCGTGCCGGGTGGAATCGGATGAATCATCCGCCGGACCTTACGAGAGTGGGCGCGAAAGCCCTGCTACGCCGGGACCTCTGACGAGACGCCGTTCAATCTGGGCGCCGAGGCCGCGCAGGCGCTCGTCGATCTGCTCGTAGCCGCGGTCGATCTGGCGGATGTTGCCGATCTCCGAGCTGCCCTCGGCCGCCAGGGCGGCGATGAGCATCGCCATCCCGGCGCGGATGTCGGGGCTCTCGACGCGTTCGCCGTGAAGCCGGCTCGGACCGCTGACGATCGCCCTGTGGGGATCGCACAGCGTGATCCGAGCGCCCATCGCGACCAGCTTGTCGACGAAGAAGAGGCGGTTCTCGAACATCTTCTCGAAGATCAGGATCTCGCCATCGGCCTGGGTGGCGAGGGCCAGCGCGATCGAGGTCAGGTCGGCCGGGAAAGGCGGGCCAGGGCCCGTCCTCGATCTTCGGGATCGCGTCGCCGAGGTCGGACTGGATCCGCAGCTTCTGGCCGGGGGGAACGAGCATGTCGCTGCCCGTCGATCTCCGAGTGCAGGCCGAGGCGGCGGAACTGGCGGCGGACCATCAGCAGGTCGATCGGCTCGACGTCGCGGATGCGCAGCTCGCCGCCGGTCGCCGCGGCGAGCGCCATGAAGCTGCCGACCTCGATGTGGTCGGCGGAGATCGTGTGCTCGGCGCCGGCGAGGCGTGTCGCGGCCGTGCACGGTCATCACGTTGGAGCCGATCGCCGTCGACCTGGGCGCCCATCGCGCAGAGCAGGCGCGCCAGGTCCTGCACGTGCGGCTCGCTGGCGGCGTTGGAGATCGTCGTCGGGCCGGGGGTCAGCGCGGCCGCCATCAGCGCGTTCTCGGTCCCCATCACCGAGGGCTCGTCCATGAAGATCTGCGCAGGCGCAGAGGCCCTCGGCGGGGGCGCTGAGCTCGATCCAGCGATCGCCGTCGACCCGGGCGCCGAGATCCTTGAAGGCGTCGAGGTGGGCGTCGAGCCGGCGGCGGCCGATGAAGTCACCGCCCGGCGGTGGCATCCTCGCCTCGCCGAAGCGGGCCAGCAGCGGCCCCGCGAGCAGGAACGAGGCGCGGATCTGCTTGGAGAGCTCCTCGTCGACGGACGACATCGGTGACGCCGCTGGCGCAGAGCCGGACGCTGTTGTCGGCGACCCAGGCGACCTCGACGCCGAGCTGCTCGAGCAGGGCGAGCTGTGCCTCGGTGTCGCGAATCCGCGGCACCCGGTGCAGCAGCAGCTCCTCCTCGGTGAGCAGGCAGGCGGCGAGGATCGGCAGCGCCGCGTTCTTGTTGCCGGCGACGGTGACCTCGCCGGAGAGCGGCACGCCGCCCTGGATGACGAATTTCTCCATTGGTTCCGGCTAGGGTAACGACCGCCATGCGGAGAGGCTGGAAGATCCTGATCGGCGTCGTGGTGGTGCTGATCGTCCTGCTTGGCCTCAACGCCCTCAGCGTCGATCACGAAACCAAGGCCGCCGAGCGTGACCGAACCCGGGGGCAAGATCGTCGACCTCTCGGGCGGCGACCTCGAGGTGGTCGAAGAAGGGCCGCGCGACGGCAGCCCGATCGTCCTGATCCACTGCTTCACCTGCGCGATCAACTACTGGAACGAGATGATGCCGGCGCTCGCTCGCCAGCATCGGGTGATCGCGATCGACCTGCTCGGCCACGGCGGCTCGGAAAAGCCGAAGTCGGGCTATTCCGTGTCCAACCAGGCCGAGTCTGATCGCCGCAGGCACTCGCCAAGCTGGGCGTGCAGCGACGCCGAGGTCGTCGGCCACTCGCTCGGCGGCGCCGTCGCCGTTGCGCTCGCACAGCAGTCGCCGGCGCTGGTCAACCGCGTCTTCATCGTCGACACCCCACCGACCCACGAAGAGGGTGACCTCGGCCTCGTCGCCAAGCTCGGCTTCGCTCCGGTGATCGGCGAGGCGTTCTGGCGGATCAAGCCCGACTTCGCCGTGCGCAAGGGCCTCGAGGTCGCCTTTGCACCTGGCTTCGACGTGCCGGACGAATTCGTCGAAGACGTCGACCGGATGACCTTCAGCGCCTATGACGACTCGGCCAGCGGCTTCGACGACTACACCAAGGAAGAGCCGCTTGATCAGCGCATGGCGGAAACGGGTAAGCCACTGATGGTGATCATGGGCGCCGAAGAGCAAATCATCGACGAACCGGCCAAGCGGCTGGCCGAATACCGAGCGACCGTTCCCGGCACCGAGACCAAGCTCATAGCGGCGCCGGACACTCGCCAAACGTCGAGAAACCGGCCGAGACCGCGGCCCTCGTCCTCGGCTTCGCTCCGGCCGCAAAACCAGCCTCCAAGCCAAATCACCGTCCTAAATTGCAAAAGCCCGTGCAGGAACAACCTGCTGTCCGGAAGCACCCCTAGAGTCGAACCTATGTTCGATACGAAGACAAATCTCACAGTCAGCGCCTCGCCAGCGCAGTCGACCTCCTGATCGACTTCGCGACCCTCGGCGAGTACGGGCTCGAGCCCGCCGGAAGGCCTGCTCCCGCCTGCGAGTCACGCCACCGCCCGCACCCCTCCCAGGCTGGGACGAGGAGCGGAACGGCCGGCGATCTCCTCGCCCGCTCGTAGCTAAACATCCATCAGCGCAATACCCTTGCGCCGATGGAGAGCGCTATCGCGGGGCCGGCAGCAGAGAGGGAAACAAACACAGGGGCGCCGCAACAGCACCGGCGGCGTCGCTGGTGGATCGTCGGCGCGGCCTCGCGGCGGTCGTGGTGCTGGCGCTCGCACTTGCCGCCACCTGGCATTTCTCTTCGGTCGTGCTCGTGCCCGACCACCAGGACTGGCCGCTCAACGTCGAGGTGGAAGGAGTCAAGCCCGGGCGCGTCGTGCTCTCGAGCGACCACCAGAGCACCCAGCCGGGCGTCTACGGGCTCGACTGGCAGACTGGCCACGCGATCGTCGGGCCGGTGGTATCCGAAGGCGATGGCACCGTCACCCGGCGCCTCAGCGACGTGCGCGGCTACCTCGTGCGCGGCATCCACGTCGGCCTCGACAGCCATGTCTACGCCGGCGACCCGCGTCAGTCCCTCGGGCTCCCCTTCCGCTCCGTCGGCGTTCCCGGACCAGCTCGGTCCGATGCCGGCCTGGCTGATCCCAAGCGCGCCCGCTGCTCCGACCGCAACTCGAGGGACCTGGGCGATCGTCGTACACGGGCACAACGACAACCGCCAGAACGACCTCAGAATCGCCCCCGCTCTGCGGCGGGCCGGCCTCACCTCACTGCTGATCTCCTACCGCAACGACCTTGGCGCACCGGAGAGCCCCGACGGCCTTTACCACCTGGGGGAATCGGAGTGGGTCGACCTCCAGGCCGCGGTTCGCTACGCGCTCGCGCACGGCGCCCGTCGTGTCGTCCTCGTCGGCTACTCGATGGGCGGCGCCCTGGTCACCCAGTTCATGCAGCGATCGCCTCTGTCGGGTCGTGTCGCCGCCCTGGTGCTCGACGCCCCGGTCCTCGACTGGCGCTCGCTGATCGAATTCAACGCCGAACAGATCGGCCTACCCGGCTTCCTGGGGATGCCGGTCGAGTGGATGATCGACGCCAGGGCCAACCCCGACTGGGACAGCCTCGACGCCCTCGAGCACACCGAAGACTTTCACCTGCCGATATTGCTCTTCCACAGCACCGAGGACGAACTCGTGCCGATCTCCACCAGCGATAAGTTCGCCGCCGATCTGCCGCACTGGGTCACCTACCACCGCGTTCCCATCGTCGGACACACGGAAAGCTGGAACCTCAACCCGCGCCTCTACGATCGGCGCCTGCGCCATTTTCTCCTGCAAAGCGCCAACCTTCGCGGCACAAATTAGACCCAGAAACAATTCGAGCCCGATCGTCTCGATCGGGCTCGAATAAGGAAAAACCGGCGGCGACCTACTCTCCCAGGGGGTTGCCCCCCAAGTACCATCGGCGCTGAAAGGCTTAACTGCTCTGTTCGGAATGGGAAGAGGTGTTTCCCTTTCGCTATGCACCACCGGAAATTTGCGAGACAACCGCCCCGGTGGAGCTTGAAAACCGCACAAGACCGCAAGGTAAGTAATAAATATCCGTCAAGCCCTCGACCCATTAGTACCGGTCGGCTGAGCACATCACTGCGCTTGCACCGCCGGCCTATCAACCTGGTGGTCTACCAGGGGTCTTACTCCCTCAAAGGGATGGGAGAGCTCATCTCGAGGACGGCTTCCCGCTTAGATGCCTTCAGCGGTTATCCGTTCCGTGCGTAGCTAACCTGCGATGCCCTTGGCAGGACAACAGATACACCAGCGGCACGTTCATCCCGGTCCTCTCGTACTAGGGATGACTCCTCTCAACTCTCCAACGCCCACAGCAGATAGGGACCGAACTGTCTCACGACGTTCTGAACCCAGCTCGCGTACCGCTTTAATGGGCGAACAGCCCAACCCTTGGGACCTACTCCAGCCCCAGGATGCGACGAGCCGACATCGAGGTGCCAAACCGTTTCGTCGATGTGGACTCTTGGAAACGATAAGCCTGTTATCCCCGGAGTACCTTTTATCCGTTGAGCGACGGCGCTTCCACTTGCTACCGCCGGATCACTAAGCCCAACTTTCGTTCCTGCTCGACCCGTCGGTCTCGCAGTCAAGCTCCCTTATTGCCTTTACACTCTACGCACGATTTCCAACCGTGCTGAGGGAACCTTTGGGCGCCTCCGTTACATTTTAGGAGGCGACCGCCCCAGTCAAACTGCCCACCTGACACTGTTCACCACCCGGATCACGGCATGGTGTTAGAAGCCCAGAGCACCAAGGGTGGTATCTCAAGGGTGACTCCCCAGCAGCCAAAGCCGCTGGTTCACAGTCTCCCACCTATCCTGAGCGAGATACCCCAGACTCCAATATCAAGTTGCAGTAAAGGTTCACGGGGTCTTTCCGTCTAGCTGCGGGTACTCGGCATCTTCACCGAGACTTTAATTTCACCGAGCCTCTCGTTGAGACAGCGTCCAACTCGTTACGCCATTCGTGCAGGTCGGAACTTACCCGACAAGGAATTTCGCTACCTTAGGACCGTTATAGTTACGGCCGCCGTTTACCGGGGCTTAGCTTCACTGCTTCGCACCGAAGTGCTAACAAGTCCGCGTAACCTTCCGGCACCGGGCAGGCGTCAGCCCCTATACGTCGTCTTGCGACTTAGCAGAGGCCTGTGTTTTTGGTAAACAGTCGGTTGGACCAATTCACTGCGGCCCCCTCGGGCTCCCTCCGTATGGAGTTCACCCTAACGGGGCGTCCCTTCTCCCGAAGTTACGGGACGATTTTGCCGAGTTCCTTAACGAGAGTTAGCTCGCTCACCTCAGTATGTTCTACTTGTCCACCTGTGTCGGTTATCGGTACGGGCACGCGAATCCTGCCTAGAGGATTTTCTCGGAGGCATGGGATCGGGGACTCGCCGGCGGTCAAGCCAGCTGGCATCGCACCTCGCGTCAAAACGCCGCTGCGGATTTTCCTACAGCGACTAGCTACGTGCTTGCCCCAGGACGACCATCGCCTGGGTTCCCTTACCCTTCCCCGTCCCCCCATCGGTCATAACGGAATCGACGTGGTACAGGAATATCAACCTGTTGGCCATCGGCTACGCCTTTCGGCCTCGCCTTAGGTCCCGACTAACCCTGAGCAGACGAACTTTACTCAGGAAACCTTGGACAATCGGTGGAGGGGAGTCTCACCCCTCTTTCGTTACTCATGCCGGCATTCTCACTTCCAGCCGCTCCACGGAGGCTTACGCATCCGCTTCTCGCAACTGGAACGCTCTCCTACCGCGTGCAGAACCCGCAGGCCTGCACACCCATAGCTTCGGAGACTAGCTTGAGCCCCGTTGAATTCTCCGCGCCCGAACACTTGACCAGTGAGCTGTTACGCACTCTTTCAAGGATGGCTGCTTCTAAGCCAACCTCTTGGTTGTCTATGCACTCGGACATCGTTCACCACTTAGCTAGTACTTGGGGTCCTTAGCTGATGGTCTGGGTTGTTTCCCTTTTGCGTACGAAGTTTATCCCCCGCACACTGACTGCCGAGTTAACCGTAACGGTCTTCGGAGTTTGCCTGAAGTCGGTAACCTGGTAGGGCCCCTAGTCCAAACAGTGCTCTACGGCCGAAACGCAAATACTCGACGCTATACCTAAATATATTTCGGAGAGAACCAGATATCTCTGAGCTTGATTAGCCTTTCACTCCGATCCACAGGTCATCCGCCCAGTTTTCAACCTAGGTCGGTTCGGCCCTCCACGAGGTCTTACCCCCGCTTCAGCCTGCCCATGGATAGCTCGCTCAGTTTCGGGTCTACCGCCCATGACTGTGTCGCCCTATTCAGACTCGCTTTCGCTACGGCTCCGCTCATCGCTTAACCTTGCCACAGACGAGTAACTCGCCGGCTCGTGATGCAAAAAGCACGCCGTCACACCCGAAGGTGCTCCGACCACTTGTAAGCTTACGGTTTCAGGTACTATTTCACTCCCCTTCAGGGGTGCTTTTCACCTTTCCCTCACGGTACTAGTTCACTATCGGTCACCAGGTAGTACTTAGCCTTGGAGGGTGGTCCCCCCAGGTTCAGACCACGTTTCACGGGTGTGGTCTTACTCAGGAACGTCAATCAGCAGATCAGTGTGTTTTCACCTACGGGACGATTGCCCTCTATGGTGCGAGGTTCCACTCGCTTCGGCTAACACCTGATTTTGTAACTGCTGCCAAGCCAGGCACGGCTCGGGCATAACGTCCTACAACCCCCGACAGACAACGCGTGCCCGCTTACATCTGTCAGGTTTGGGCTGATCCCTTTTCGCTCGCCACTACTAAGGGAGTCTCGGTTGATTTCTTTTCCTCGGGGTACTTAGATGTTTCAGTTCCCCCGGTTCCCTTCTCGCGACTATGTATTCACCGCGGATGACGCCGCATTACCGGTGCCGGGTTTTCCCATTCGGAGATCCGCGGGTCAAAGGCTGTTCAGCGCCTCACCGCGGCTTATCGCAGCCGTCCACGTCCTTCATCGACTCCTGGTGCCAAGGCATCCACCGTAAGCTCTTACTATCTTGACGGTGAGCAACCCACACACCTAAGTGTGCGGGTCATAATTAAATTACCCCAAGGATCTACACGAGTGCAGATCCTTGTTATTGGCCTTGTGCAGTTTTCAAGGTCCACCGAGGCGCGCACGACGACGGACTGCCGCCGGCGGTCTCTCAAAACTGAGCAGCGTACCCAGTGCCATAGAGACACTGGGGAGCCCGGTCGACGTTCTAGAGAAATCTCCCTAGAAAGGAGGTGATCCAGCCGCAGCTTCCGCTACGGCTACCTTGTTACGACTTCACCCCAATCACAAGTCCCACCTTCGACGGCTCCCTCCAAAAGGTTAGGCCACCGGCTTCGGGTGTTACCTGCTTTCGTGGTGTGACGGGCGGTGTGTACAAGGCCCGGGAACGTATTCACCGCGGCATTGCTGATCCGCGATTACTAGCAACTCCACCTTCATGGAGGCGAATTTCAGCCTCCAATCCGAACCGAGACGCACTTTATGGGATTCGCTCCACCTCGCGGTATTGCTGCCCTTTGTATGCGCCAATGTAGCACGTGTGTAGCCCTGGACATAAGGGGCATGATGACTTGACGTCATCCCCACCTTCCTCCGGTTTGTCACCGGCAGTCTCCTATGAGTCCCCAACTTAATGATGGCAACATAGGACAGGGGTTGCGCTCGTTGCGGGACTTAACCCAACATCTCACGACACGAGCTGACGACAGCCATGCACCACCTGTGATGGTGTCCCGAAGGAAAACCGTGTTTCCACGGTGGTCACCAACATGTCAAGCCCAGGTAAGGTTCTTCGCGTTGCGTCGAATTAAACCACATGCTCCGCTGCTTGTGCGGGCCCCCGTCAATTCCTTTGAGTTTTAGCCTTGCGGCCGTACTCCCCAGGCGGGGCACTTAGTGCGTTAGCGACGGCACGGGAGGAGTCGACACCTCCCACACCTAGTGCCCATCGTTTACGGCGTGGACTACCAGGGTATCTAATCCTGTTCGCTCCCCACGCTTTCGCGCCTTAGCGTCAGTACCGTCCCAGCGAGCTGCCTTCGCTATTGGTGTTCCTCCTGATATCTGCGCATTCCACCGCTACACCAGGAATTCCACTCGCCTCTTCCGGACTCTAGCCCTACAGTATCCATCGGCTTTCAAAGGTTGAGCCTTTGACTTTCACAACGGACTTACAGGGCCGCCTACGCGCGCTTTACGCCCAATGATTCCGGACAACGCTTGCTCCCTACGTATTACCGCGGCTGCTGGCACGTAGTTAGCCGGAGCTTCTTCTGGAGGTACCGTCAATCCACACGGCTATTCACCGGTGAACCTTCGTCCCTCCTGAAAGGGGTTTACAACCCGAAGGCCGTCTTCCCCCACGCGGCGTTGCTGCGTCACGCTTTCGCGCATTGCGCAAGATTCCCCACTGCTGCCTCCCGTAGGAGTCTGGGCCGTGTCTCAGTCCCAGTGTGGCTGATCGTCCTCTCAGACCAGCTACCCATCGTTGCCTTGGTAGGCCGTTACCCCACCAACAAGCTAATGGGCCGCGAGCCCCTCCCAATGCGGAGGCCGAAGCTTCCTTTAGTACACAGGCTTAAGTCCGTGTACCACATCCGGTATTAGCCCGAGTTTCCTCGGGTTGTCCCGGTCATCGGGGCAGGTTACTCACGTGTTACTCACCCGTTCGCGGCTTTGCCCCAGGGCAAGCCCTGGTTCGTCGCACCACTTGCATGTGTTAAGCACGCCGCCAGCGTTCGTCCTGAGCCAGGATCAAACTCTCCGTGAAAGGTACTTCTTACAGAGAGCTGTCATGCCTGGCAAATTGCAAATCGCCGGGTACACATACTCGGCGACCGGCATGACGGGTAAATCAGACCACTCGGCGCGCTGGCGCACCGAGTGGATCGGGCTCAAACATCCCCACGAACACGAATGTCCGCGGGGTGCACGCTGCTCAGTTTTCAAAGACCGCTGCGCCATTCACGGCGGGACTCGCCGCTCCTTACGCACGGGCCAGGCCAGGGCCTGCCCCAGAAGGACCGGGGAGTATAGCGCTGCGGCGGCGGTTTGCCTAGCCGGTGGCCTGAAGGCGGCGGAAGCGGCGCTTGCCGACCTGCAAAACCCGCCCGTCAAGCACGCTCTGAGCCAGATCCAGCGTATCGGAGGGGATCGTCTCACCGTCGAGCTTCGCGCCTCCCTGCTTGATCAGCCGCCTGCGCCTCGCTCGAGCTGATGCCGAAGGCGGCGGCCATCAGGGCGGGTAGATGGACCTCGCCGCCACCATCGCCGGCGAATGGGCCCAGGTCGAGCTCCTCGACTTCGTCGGGCGCGCCGCGCTCGACGAAGAGCCGGTTGAAGTGCTGCTCGGCGGCTTCCGCCGCCTCCGCGTCGTGGAAGCGCTCGACGATGCCGCGGGCAAGCGCGCGCTTGGCCTCGTTGGGCGGCAGGCCTGCGGGGGCCTCGGCTGCCAAGCACGAGCCGGAAGTACTCGGGCATCGCCGCGTCGGGCACCCGCATCGTCTTGCCGAACATCTCCTCGGGCGCCTCGGTGACGCCGACGTAGTTGCCGAGCGACTTGCTCATCTTGCGCACGCCGTCGGTGCCGACCAGGATCGGCATGGTCAGGATCGACTGCGGCTTCTGTCCGTACGCGGTCTGGATGTCGCGGCCGAAGAGCAGGTTGAACTTCTGGTCGGTCCCCCCCAGCTCGACGTCGGCCTCGACCGCGACCGAGTCGTAGCCCTGTAGCAGCGGGTAGAGCAGCTCGAGCGCGGCGATCGGCGCCCCGGCCGCGAGCCGCTTCTGGAAGTCGTCGCGCTCGATCAGGCGCGCGACGGTGGTCTGGGCGAGCAGGCCGAGCAGCTCCTCCGGCGCCATTCGCAGCCACTCGCTGTTGAAGCGCACCTCGGTGCGCTCGCGGTCGAGCACCTTGAAGGCCTGCTCCTGGTAGGTGGTGGCATTGGCCTCGATCTCCTCCGGCGAAGGCATTGGCCGCTGCGCTGAGCGCCCGCTGGGATCGCCGACCCGGGCGGTGAAGTCGCCGACGATCAGCACCACCTGGTGGCCCGCCTGCTGGAACTCGCGCAGCTTCTCCAGCACGACCGTGTGGCCGAGGTGGATGTCGGGCGTGGTCGGGTCGATCCCCAGCTTCACGCGCAGCGGCGCCCCGGCGTCCAGCTGCTCCTGCAGCATCCCCGCCGGCAGCACATCGACCGCGTTGCGCGTCAGGTCCGTAGCCATTACGGATCGCGCCGACCTCGCGGCGCGAAGAACCAGAGATGCACGCTTGCTCGGTCGGCGCTCAAGGGCCCAATGCTAGACTGCCGCCTCCGCTCGGCGGGCCGAGCCGTCTGCTGAGTCGTGAGCCTTTAGATGGCAGTCCTTGGACTAAAGCCCCGCCGGCGGGGTGGCGAAGTTCCGCCGCCAGCGCCTCCGGCCCCCCCCGAGAGCAAGCGCAAGCCGCGCTTGAAGAAGCTGCGCATTCTCTTCGTCCTGCTCGGCCTCTCCGTCCTCGCTCTGGTCTCGATGATCTTCGGGATGATGGCCGCTGTCTCGCAGGACCTGCCGGCGATCTACAACTTCGCCCAGTACAAGGCATCGAAGAACAGCGAGGTCTTCGACGCCTCGGGCGAACCGATCGGCACCCTGACCAGCGATCAGAACAAGATCCTGCTCACCTCCGGCCAGATTTCGCCCAACATCAAGAGCGCGGTGGTCTCGATCGAGGACTCGCGCTTCTACGAACACAGCGGGGTCGACTTCCAGGGCATCGCCCGCGCCCTGGTCAAGGACGTGCTCAGTCAGAGCGCCCAGCAGGGCGCCTCGACGATCACCGAGCAGTTCGTCAAGAACGCGCTCGAAGCCGAAGGCAGCCGCACGGTCCTGGAGAAGTTCCGCGAGGCGGCGCTGGCCTACCGGCTCGAGCGCCACTGGACCAAGGACAAAATCCTCACCGAGTACCTCAACACGATCTACTTCGGCGAGGGTGCCTACGGGATCGAGGCGGCGGCCCGCACCTACTTCGGCAGCGCCCACCCCGGCTGCGGCACGCCGACCGAGCCCTGCGCCGCGGTGCTCGAGCCCTGGGAGGCGGCGACCCTGGCGGCGATCATTGCCTCGCCCTCGGCCTTCGACCCCAAGGTCTACCCCGAAAACGCCCTCGGCCGCCGCAACCTGGTGCTGGAAAAAATGTACGAACAGGGCTACATAACCCAGGAGCAGTACGACGAAGGCCGCCAGCAGGCGCTGCCGTCGCCCGACGACATCTCGCCCCCAAAGCTCGAATCCAAGGCCCCTTACTTCACCGCCTGGCTACGCCAGCAGCTGGTCGAACGCTACGGCGCCTCGAAGACCTTCTTCGGTGGCCTAAAAGTGAAGTCGACGCTCGACCTGCGCCTCCAGGGAGCGGCCGAAGAAGCGGTCAACTCATACCTCGGCTACTCGCCCGCCACCGCCTCGGTGGTCGTGCTCGACAACCACAACGCCGGGGTCAAGGCGATGGTCGGCGGGCCCAACTTCGAAACCAAGCCCTTCAACCTCGCCACCCAGGGCCACCGCCAGCCCGGCTCCTCGATCAAGCCCTTCACCCTGATCACGGCGCTCGAGGAGGGCATCTCCCCCTACACGACCTTCGAATCGGCGCCCCAGTACATCCACTACGGCAAGCACGGCCAGGAAGTCTTCGAAGTGAACAACGACGAGGACTCCTACCTGGGCTCCTGCGACATCGTCTGCGCGACGACCTACTCGGACAACTCGATCTACGCCCAGCTCGGCCTCGAAGCGCTGAAAGGCAAGACGATCCAGGACCGCACCCACTCGATCGCGGGAACGATCCACAAGGCCGGCTACTCTGACCCGATCTCGACCAACCCCTCGATGGTGCTCGGCGGGCTCGAAGACGGGGTGACGCCGCTGGGCTGGACCTACGCCTACTCGACGATCGGCAACAACGGCGACCGGGTCAGCGGCACGCTTGCGCCGCGGCCCGGCGACAGCCCCGTCGCCTACACCCAGGTCACCGACCGCGACGGCCACACGATCAAGGACGGCGACAACGACTCGATCCACACCCCGGTGATCCCCGAAGGCGTCGCCGAGGAAGCCAAGAGCATCCTCGAAACGGTGGTCAGCAGCGGCACCGGCACCAACGCCCAGATCGGCCACTCGGGCCAGTGGGGCAAGACCGGCACGACCGAGAACAACGGCGACGCCTGGTTCTGTGGCGGGGTCGAAGACGAAGTGACCGCCTGCGTCTGGGTCGGTTACGCCGACACGACGACGCCGATGACGACGCTCTACAACGGCGGCCCGGTGATGGGCGGCACCTTCCCGGCCCTGATCTGGGCCAGCGTGATCTCGGCCTGGGAGGAAATCAAGGCCGAACGCGCCGCCGAAGCCAAGGAAAAGAAGGCGAGCAAGGGCGAATCGGGCTCGTCCTCCTCGTCCGAAGGCTCGACCGAAGTGGCGCCGGAATCCTCAGAAGAAACCGAAGTGGCGCCGGAACCGGAAGCCAGCGAACCGAGCGAACCGGCGCCCGAAGAAGAAGCACCGGAAGCGGAACCGGCCGAACCCGCGGAACCGGCACCCGCCGAACCTGCCGCTCCCTCGAGCGGCGGCGGCGTCACCGCCGGATAGCCGGCTTCGAGACGTAGGGACTGCCGGCGGCGCAGAAGCGCCAGGGGCGCTCGACCGCTTTGGTGATGCCGATCCGGGGCCCGGTGAGGACCTCCGGCCGGCGCCCTGGCTCGGGCGGCAAAATCAGGAACGGATCACGGCCGAGGTCGGCATCGTTCTGCTCGAGGCCGATGCCAAGCGCCTCGGTCAGCTTGCCGGGCCCCGAACAGAGCTCGCGATCGGGGCGCTCGCCGCGGCGGGCCCGCATCCGCTCGATGTCGGCCGTCGGCTCCAGCGCTCGGATCAGCACGGCCGCCGCCTCGCCCTCCGGTTCGGCGACGAAGTTGAGCAGGCTGTGGATGCCGTAGGAGAGGTAGACGTAGGCCCGTCCCGGCGGGCCGAAGAGGACCTCGGTGCGGTCGGTGAGGCCGACGTAGGCGTGGCAGGCAGGGTCATCGCGCTCGTAGCTCTCGGTCTCGACGATGGTACCGCCGCAGCCGGCGAAGAAGAGCCGGCAGCCGATCAGCTCGCGGGCGACGAGGTGAACCGAGCGGTCGAAGAACTCCACTCCGAGGCGCTCGCCGCTGGCGGCCACAGCCACGCTCACGACCGCTCTTCGAGCGCCCTCGCCTTGACCGCGGCAAGGGCCTCGCCGGCCTGCCGGATCTGCACTTCGAGCGCCGTCGAGGAGGTGCCGCCCTCGATCCGCTTCGACTCGAGCCAGCTGCTGCGCCGCAGGACCTCGTAGAAGGAGTCGTCGAGGTGCTCCGAGCGCTGCTTCAACTCGGTTTCGCTGAGCTCGGAGAGCGACTTGCCCTGCTCGACCGCATCGCGGACCAAGCCGCCGACGATGCCGTGGGCCTCGCGGAAGGGCACTCCCCGCCGCACCAACAGGTCGGCAACCTCGGTCGCTGCCAACATCTCGTCGCCCGAGGCGGCCTCGAGGCGCTCGCGGTCGAACTCGATCCCGGCCAGCATGCCCTCGGTCGCGTCGAGGCAGGACTCGATCGTGTCGATCGCGTCGAAGAGCGGCTCCTTGTCCTCCTGCATGTCCTTGCCGTAGGTCAGCGGCAGGGCGTGCATCGTGCCCAGCAAGGTGGCGTAGCTGGCGGCGACCCGGGGGCTCTTGGCGCGCAGCAGCTCGGCCGAGTCGGGGTTCTTCTTCTGCGGCATGATCGAAGAGCCCGAGGAGAAGGACTCGTCGAGCTCGCAGAAACCGAACTCGGTGCTCGACCAGATCACGATCTCCGAGCCGAGCCGGGAGAGGTGCATCGCGCAGGTCGAGGCGGCCGCCAGGTAGTCGAGGACGAAGTCGCGGTTGGAGGCGCCGTCGATCGAGTTGTGGCTGACGTGCTCGAAGCCGAGGTCGCCGGCGACGGCGTTGCGGTCGATCTCCCAGTTGACCCCGGCCAGGGCGCCGGAGCCGAGCGGCATCACCGAGGCGCTGTCGAGGGCGAACTGGAAGCGCAGCACGTCGCGGGCCAGCATCCAGAAGTAAGCGAGCAGGTGGTGGCCGAGGTAGACCGGCTGGGCTCGCTGCAGGTGGGTGTAGCCGGGCATCGGCCAGTCGCGGTGGCTCTTCGCCAGCTCCAGGAGCCGCTCCATCGCCTCGCCGGCAGAGCTCGATCGCGCGCAGCGCAGTGAGCCTGCACGACCATCGCCACGTCGGTGGCGACCTGGTCGTTGCGCGAGCGGCCGGTATGGAGCTTGCCGGCCAGCGCCCCGATCTCATCGCCGAGCAGGCGCTCGACCGCCATGTGGATGTCCTCGTCGGCGTCCTCGAACTGCGAAGCCGTGCTCGCCCATGCGGGCGCGGACCCGCTCCAGGCCGGCGTCGATCTGCTCCAGCTCGTCGCCATCGAGGACGCCGATCTCGACGCAGGCCGCGGGCGTGCGCCTGCGACTGGTCGATGTCGTAGGGGGCCAGCCGCCAGTCGAACTCGATCGAGCGGTTGATCCGCCAGAAGCGGGGGTCTGGGTCTTTGCGGAAGCGAGACATCAGCGGATGGATTCGGCGAGAGCCTCGCACACCCTTGCGACCTGGGACTCGCTCATCGCCGGGAAGAAGGGCAATGCCAGCGAGCTGGCGGAGGCGGCTTCGGCGACCGGGAACTGGCCCTCGCCGTAACCGAGCTCGCGCAGGTGCGGGAAGAGGTGGATGCAGGGCAGGTAGGCCTTGCTGGCGATCTCGCGCTCGGCGAGCTGGCGATCGCCCGCGTCGCGGTCGATCTCAGCCGTCGAGTCGCACCGTGTAGACGAACCAGCTGCGACGCTCGGCGCTGCGACCGGCGATCGGCGTCTCGACGCCCTCCAGAGCAGCGAGGCCATCGGTGTAGAGCGCCGCCACGCGGGAGCGCTCGCGCCAGCATCGCGTCGAGCCGCTCGACCTGGGCGACCCCAAGCGCGGCGGCGACGTCGGAGAGCCGGTAGTTGAAGCCGAGGCCACCGTGATCGAGCCAGCCCATGTCGGCGGCGCGACCCTGGTTGCGCTCGCTGCGCAGGCGAGCCGCCGTGGCCTCATCGCCAGGAACGACCATGCCCCCCTCCCCCGTGGTCATCTGCTTGTTGGCGTAGAAGGCGAAGGTGGCGAGGTTGTCCGCGGGCGCCGACGTTCCTGCCCTCGGAGTCGATCGCGCCGAGCGCCTCACAGGCATCCTCGAGCAGGCCAAGGTCGTGCTTCGCCGCCAGCGCCTCCAGCTCCGGCAGCGCCGCCGGGTAGCCGAAGATGTGGACCGGCAGGATCCCGGCGGTGCGCTCGCCGACCGCGGCGGCCGCGGCCTCCGGGTCGAGGTTGAGCGTCACCGGGTCGACGTCGCAGAAGACCGGCCGCACTCCCTCGTACAGCAGGCAGTTGGCCGAGGCGACGAAGCTGAAGGGGCTGGTCAGGACCTCGTCGCCGGGATCCCAGCCGAGCGCTCGCACGCCGAGGTGCAGCGCCGGTCGTGCCGCTGGAGACCGCGACCGCGTCCTCGACCCCGAGCCACTCGGCAAAAGCGCGCTCGAAGCGCTCGCCCATCGGCCCCAGCGAGAGCCGGCCCGAGCGCAGCACCTCGAGCACGCAGCTCCTCCTCGCGGGCGCCGATCTCGGGCTTTGCGAGCGGAGTCGGCTCGCTCATTGCCCCTGGAACGCGTAGGCGAGCGAGTCGACCAGGGCCTCCCAGGAGGCCTCGATGATGTTCTCCGAGACGCCGATCGTGCCCCACTCGCGCTGGCCGTCGGTCGAGTCGAGCAGGACGCGGGTGACGGCCCCGGTGCCGTGGTTCTTCGTCGAGGATGCGCACCTTGTAGTTGGTCAGCTCGACGTCGGCGAGCTGCGGGTGGCGGGCGCCGATCGCGGCGCGCAGGGCCTTGTCCAGGGCGTTGACCGGACCGTTGCCCTCGGCCACCTCGACGTAGCGCTCGCCGTCGACGACGACCTTGATCGTCGCCTCGGTTTCGACCCGGCTGCCCTCGCGCTTCTCGGTGGTGACGCGGAAGCTCTCCAGCTCGAAGAGCGGCTCGTATACCCCGGCCTCGCGCCGCAGCAGCAGCTCGAAGGAGGCCTGCGCCGCCTCGTAGTGGTAGCCGCGGTGCTCGCGCTGCTTGAGCCGCTCGACCGCCCCGCCAGCCGCGCCGTCGTCGAGCTCGAGGCCGGCCCGCTCGGCGGCGCTGCGGATCGTCGCCTTGCCGGAGAGCTCGGAGGCGAGAATCTCGCGCTCGTTGCCGACCTGGCCCGGCTCGAGGTGCTCGAAGGTGCGGGCGTCGGCGGCAACCCCGGCCGCGTGCATGCCCGCCTTGTGGGCGAAAGCGTTGCGCCCGACGTAGGCCCGATCCGGGTTCGGCGTCATGTTGCAGAGCTCGTCGAGGTAGTGCGAGGTCGGGGTCAGGCTCGCCAACTGCTCGGGGGTGACCACGTCGAAGCCCATCTTCAGCTGCAGCGCCGGCAGGATCGAGGCGAGGTTGGCGTTGCCGCAGCGCTCGCCGTAGCCGTTGACGCAGCCCTGCACGAGGCGGGCGCCGGCCTCGACCGCCGCGAGCGAGTTGGCAACCGCGCACTCGGCGTCGTTGTGGGTGTGGATGCCGAGCTCGACCTTGCCGCCCAGGTCGGCGGCCACGGCCGCCGTCGCCTCGGCGACGAAGGCTGGCAGGCTGCCGCCGTTGGTGTCGCAGAGGGTGACGTTCTCCGCCCCCGCCTCGGCGGCGGCCCGCACGCACTCGAGCGCGTAGGCGGCATCGTCGCGGTAGCCGTCGAAGAAGTGCTCGGCGTCGAACACCGGCCGCTTGCCCTCGGCGCGGCAGGAAGGCAATCGAGTCAGCGATCATCGCCAGGTTCTCCTCGGCCGAGACCTTGATCACCTTGTCGACGTGCAGTCGCCAGCTCTTGCCGACCAGGCAGACGACCGGCGCGAAGCTCGCGGCCAGAACGCCCAGGGCCGGGATCATCCTCGGCGGCGACGTCGCGGCGCCGGGTCATGCCGAAGGCAGCAATCGTCGCCTGCTTCAGCTCGAGCTCGGCGAGCAACTCGAAGAGCTCCGCCTCCTTGGGGTTGGAGCTGGGAAAGCCGGCCTCGATGAAGTGGACGCCGAGCGTCGTCGAGAGCCTGCACGACCTTCAGCTTCTCGCCCACCGAGAGTGACATTCCCTGACCGCCCATGCCGTCCCGCAGGGTGGTGTCGTAGAGCTTTACCTGTTCCATCTGATGCCTTTCGAGTCGAAAGATCAGGGGCGCCAAAGGAGGCGCGCTCGCGCGGGTGGTGTGACGCCGCGCCAGCCGCTAGGCGGCTGCGGTAATTCGCCCGATTGCCTCGAAACGGTGCTGCATCAGGAACTGACCTTACTCGGTTCGTCCGCCCCGGCCGGAACCTCGACGAAGTCGAGCCACTCCAGGTACTCCTCGGCGCGGCCGTAGAGGGCGTCGACGAACTTTGCCTGCACGTGGCGGGTGATCTCGCCCGGCTCGCCGATCGGGTGGTCGTCGATCTCGCGCACCGGCACCAGCTCGGCGGCGGTCCCGGTGAGGAAGATCTCCTCGGCCAGGTAGAGCTCGGCGCGGGCGACGTCGCGCTCGACCACGGTGTAGCCGAGGTCGCGGGCGATCTGGATCACCGACTTGCGGTTGATCCCGTCGAGGATCGAGGCGACGTGCGGCGGGGTGACGATCTGGCCGTCGCGGACGACGAAGATGTTCTCGCCGGAGCCCTCGCAGACGAAGCCGCGCTCGTCGAGCAGGATCGCCTCCTCGTAGCCGGCGTTGGTCGACTCGGTCTTGGCGAGGATCGAGTTGAGGTACTGGCCGGAGGCCTTGGCGTGCGGGATCAAGCCGCCGGGACCGATCCGGCGCCAGCTCGAGACCTTGGCGCGGATGCCGTGCTTCTGGCCCTCCTCGCCGAGGTAGGCACCCCAGGGGAAGGCGGCGACGATGACGTCGACCGGCGCGTCGGTGGCGTAGAGGCCAAGGCTGCCGTAGCCGCGGAAGGCGAGTGGGCGGATGTAGCAAGAGCCGAGGCCGTTGCGGCGGATCAGCTCGCGCGTCGCCTCGCCGATCTGCTCGGGCGAGTAGGGCAGGCCGAGGTAGTAGAGCTCGGCCGACTTGGCGAGGCGATTGAGGTGGTCGGCGTGGCGGAAGATCGCCGGGCCGCGCTCGGTCTCGTAGCAGCGCACGCCCTCGAAGACGCCGGTGCCGTAGTGCAGCGCGTGGCTGAGGACGTGAACTTTGGCGTCCTCCCAGGGCACGAACTCGCCGTTATGCCAAATCAAATCAGCCTGATCCATGTTCGGGGAAGTATGCCCGATCGCGCAAGGTCATTCGAGCCGAGCCGAGAAAAGGATCGCGACAACCGCAAAGGAGACCCCTTCATGATCACCGCAGTTCGCCAAAGACTGACTTATTCGAACGTGATCGCCACGATGGCGCTCTTCCTCGCCCTCGGCGGCGTCGCCGTCGCCGCCGGCCTGCCGCGCAACAGCGTCGGCGCCAACCAGCTCAAGCGCAACGCAGTGACCGCAGCCAAGATCCGCAAGCAGGCCGTAACCAGCGGCAAGCTGGCGCCGAAGTCGGTGATCGGCGGCAAGCTCGCCGCAAACTCGGTCGGCCCCGGCAACATCGGCAACGGCGCCGTGACCACAGCAAAGCTCGCCGCCAGCTCGGTGATCGCCTCGACGATCAAGAACAGCGTGATCACGACCAACAAGCTCAACAACGAAGCGGTGACGACACCGAAGCTGGCCAACGAATCGGTCTCGACCGCGAAGCTCGGCAAAGGCTCGGTTACCGCGGCCAAGCTGAGTGACGAAATCGGCCCACTGCTCAGCACGCTGAAGCCTGGCCAGACTCTGCGCGGCGTCTTCGATCTCGGCAGCAGAAGCGCGCACCGCCATCAGCTACCAGTTCCCCCTGCTGAACGCGCCCGCCGTCACGGTCTTGAAGAAAGGCGAAACGAGCCCGGCTTGCTCCGGCCTCGGTGGCGGACAGACCCCGCAGGCGACGGGCGGAAACCTCTGCATCTACACGACCGAAGAAGCCGGCACACCCGCCCTGGCGTTCGAGAACAACACTCGGCTCGGCTTCGGTCTCGAAACGGCCGGAGGCGTGGGTGACTTCGCCTACGGCCAGTGGGCGGTAACCGCGCCTTAGGCCCTTAGCTCGGCCAGCACGGCCTCGGTCACCTCGTCGGTGCCGACCGCGGTCTCCCCCTCGCCCGCCAGGTCCGGGGTGCGGAGGCCGCGGTCGAGCACCGCGTCGACCGCGGCCTCGATCCGAGCGGCATCGTCAGGCCGGTCGAGGCCGTGGCGCAGCATCATCGCCGCCGAGAGGAAGGTGGCGAGCGGGTTGGCGACTCCCTGGCCAGCGATATCGGGGGCGGAGCCGTGGACCGGCTCGAAGAGCCCGGGCTCGCCGTCGGCGCCGAGGCTGGCCGAGGGCAGCATCCCCAGCGAGCCGGTGAGCATCGCCGACTCGTCGCTGAGGATGTCGCCGAAGAGGTTCTCGGTGACGATCACGTCGAAGTCGGCCGGGCGCGAGACGAGCTGCATCGCCGCGTTGTCGACCAGCAGGTGGTCGAGGGTGACGTCCGGATAGTCCGGCGCGACGCGGCCGACCACCTCGCGCCAGAGGCGTGAGGTCTCGAGCACGTTGGCCTTGTCGACCGAGGTGACGCGGGGTGTGCGCTCGGATCCTGCGGCGCGGCGCTGGGCGGCCTCGAAGCCGACCCGGGCGATCCGCTCGATTTCAGACGCCGAGTACTCGCAGGTGTCGTGGGCCGAGTCGCCGTCACGACCGGAGTCCCCGAAGTAGATGCCGCCGGTCAGCTCGCGGACGACGAGCAGGTCGGTGCCGGCGATGCGGTCCTCGCGCAGCGGGCTGGCGCCGACCAGCGCCGGGCTCGGGCGCACCGGCCGCAGGTTGGCGTAGAGGCCCATGCCCTTGCGCAGGCCGAGCAGTCCCTGCTCGGGGCGCGGCGCGTTGGGGTCGGTCGTGTCCCATTTGGGACCGCCGACGGCGCCGAGCAGAACCGCGTCGGCTGCGCGGCAGGCGGCGAGCACCTCGTCGGTGAGGGCGGTGCCGTGAGCGTCGATCGAGCAGCCTCCCATCAGCCGCTCCTCGAACTCGAACTCGCCGAGCGCCTCGAGCAGGCGCCGCGCAGCGGCGACGATCTCGGGCCCGATGCCGTCGCCGGGCAGCAGGACTATGCGCGGTGAGTCGCTCATCGGGGCGGCACTCTACGGATAGTGCTCAGGCGGCGGCGTGGGCCTCGATGTTGAGGCGCACGTAGTCCATCTGCAAGGGGTCGGGCTCGCGCTCCAGCACCTTCTCGACGAAGGGCGCTTGCAGCTCCTCCGGCAGATCGGTCGATGTGCGGGCCGAGGCAGACCGTGTGCAGGAACTCTGCCGGCTCGGGCGGCTCGATCGTCCACGGCTGCAGCCAGCAGCGGACATCGACGAAGCCGGCGGCCTCGAGCCGTGCCTCGGTCTCCTCCGCGCCGGCGTAGTTCCACGGTTCGTCGAAGTCCTCGAAGTGAGCGGCGAAGGACTCGCTGCGCGGCGACCTCGGCGCAGATCGTGCGCAGGCGGTCGATGTTGCCGGCGCCGCCGCACTGCGCGGCGATCGCGGCCACCGGGGTGCAGCGCGGCCCGCAGGTGCCGCGAAGAGCAGGTCGTGATCGAGCACCCAGTGGAAGACGGCGCTGGAGAAGACGGCGTCGACCTGCTCGCTCCAGCTCGAGCTCGGCCAGGTCGGAGACCAGCGCCTCGTCGCCAGGGCGCAGGGTCTCCCGCACCTTCTCGACCATCGAGGGCGAGCCATCGACTGCGACGACGCGCCCCTCGGGCAGCCGCTCGATCAGCAGCCCGGTGACGCGACCGCTGCCGCAGCCGGCGTCGAGCACGGTCTCATCGCCCCGCAGGGGCAGCCGGTCGAGCACCGAGCGGGCCCACTCTTCGTGCGGAGACCGAGACGCGGTGATAGCGTCCCCGCGTCCCAGTCTCGCGTCGCCGAGGCCATCAGAGCGCCGTCGTGACCGGTCCGCGCTCGGCGCCGCCGGCCTGCTCGAAGCTGTCGATCGCGCCGGCGTTCTCCAGCGTGATGCCGATGTCGTCGAGCCCGTTGAGCAGGCGGTGCTTGACGTCGGGCTCGACCTCGAACTTGAAGACGCCGGCGGCGCAGGTGACCGTCTCGTCGTCGACGTCGATCCGGGCCTCGCCGGCCTCGGCGACGGCGCGGCAGTGCTCCTCGTCGAGGATCGCCGGCAGCAGCCCGACCTTGGTGCAGTTGGAGTAGAAGATGTCGGCGAAGGACGGCGCGACGATCGCCTGGAAGCCGAAGTCCTCCAGCGCCCAGGGAGCGTGCTCGCGCGAGGAGCCGCAGCCGAAGTTGGCCCCGGTGACCAGGATCGGGTTTGGCTCCAGCTCGATCTCGCCGTCGCGGATCCAGTCGTAGAAGAGGAACTCGCCGAAGCCGGTCCGCTCGACCCGCTTGAGGAACTGCTTGGGGATGATCTGGTCGGTATCGACGTCGGCGCGGTCCAGCACCGAGACCTTGCCCTCGATCACGTCTATCGGTCTCATCTTCAGCTCCAATCCCTGATGTCGACGAAATGTCCCTCGATTGCCGCCGCCGCGGCCATCTTCGGGCTGACCAGGTGGGTGCGGCCGCCCTTGCCCTGGCGCCCCTCGAAATTGCGGTTCGAGGTCGAGGCGCAGCGCTCGCCCTCGATCAGGGTGTCGGGGTTCATGCCCAGGCACATCGAGCAGCCCGCCTCGCGCCATTCGAAGCCGGCGGAGCGGAAGACGTCGTGCAGCCCCTCGGCTTCGGCGTTCGCCTTGACCTGCTGGGAGCCCGGCACGACCATCGCCCGCACCGAGCCGGCGACCTTGCGGCCGTCGACGATCTCGGCGGCCTCGCGCAGGTCCTCGATCCGAGAGTTGGTGCAGGAGCCGATGAAGACGCGTTCCGGGGCCACCTCGGTCATCGGCGTGCCGGCGCTCAGACCCATGTAGGTGAGGGCGCGTTCGGCCGACTCGCGATCGGCGGGCGAGTCCATCGCCGCCGGGTCGGGGACGCTGTCGGTGACCTCGCAGACCATGCCGGGGTTGGTGCCCCAGGTCACCATCGGCGAGATCGCGCCGGCATCGACATCTACCTCGGTGTCGAAACTGGCGCCGGCGTCGCTCGGGAGCTTGCGCCAGCGCTCAGCCGCAGCGTCGAAGTCCGTCGGGGCGCCCGGGCGGCCGCGGACCCACTCGATCGTTTTCTCGTCGGGGGCGATCATGCCGGCGCGGCCGCCGCCCTCGATCGTCATGTTGCAGATCGTCATCCGGCCCGGCATCTCCAGGGCCTCGATCGCCGGCCCGGCGTACTCGACCGCGTAGCCGGTCATGCCACCGGTGCCGAGGCGGCCGATCGTCGCCAGGATCAGGTCCTTGGGCGTGACGCCGGCGCCGAGCGCGCCCGAGTAGGAGATCCGCATCGTCTTCGGCCGCTTCTGCACCAGGCACTGGGTCGCCAGCACGTGCTCGACCTCGGAAGTGCCGATGCCGAAGGCCAGCGAGCCGAAGGCTCCGTGCGTGGAGGTGTGACTGTCACCGCAGACGATCGTCATGCCCGGCTGGGTCACGCCCAGCTCCGGCCCGATCACGTGCACGATGCCCTGCCGGTCGGAGCCCAGCGAGTAGACGGGGATGCCGAACTCCTCGCAATTGCGCTCCAGCGTTTCGACCTGGACCCGCGAGAGCTCGTCGGCGATCAGGCGCGCTGCCATCGTGCCGTCGGTCGGGGTGTTGTGGTCGGCGGTGGCCAGGGTCTTGTCGGTGCGGCGCACCGGGCGGCCGGCCAGGCGCAGGCCGTCGAAGGCCTGCGGCGAGGTGACCTCGTGGACCAGGTGCAGGTCGATGTAGATCAGGCCGTCGGAGACCTCGTGGGCCTCCCAGAGCTTGTCGAACATGGTTTGTGGCATTGCTAGCCCCTCCTCAGGCCCGCGGCGATCACGGCGAAGAAGCGGGTCGGCCCCTCGCCTTCGTTCTCGAAATGATGGGGAAGATCGGCATCGAAGGTGACGCTGTCGCCCTCGCTCAGCTCGTGACGGGTGCCGTCGACGACCAGCACCAGCGTGCCGGCCAGGACGACCGCCGTCTCGCGACTGCCGGGCTCGTGCATCGGCGGGTCGTTGCGGCCGCCAGTCGTCGCGCCGGCCTCGAGCGTGTGCAGCGAGACGTCGGCACGCTGTCCGGGCAGCGGCGGCGTCAGCTCCTCGAAGCGATGGCCGCCGCGCTCCAGCGTGCGCCGGTCGCCGGCGCGGCTAACCGCGACGTGCTCACCCTCGTCGAGGCGCAGCAGCTGCGACAGCGTCAGCTCCAGCCCGGCGGCGATCTTCGCCGCCACCGCCACCGTCGGGCTCGTCTCGCCGCGCTCGACCTGCGAGAGCATCGGCGCGCTAACTCCGGAGCGCTCGCCCAGGTCGCGCAGCGAGAAGCCCATCGCCTCGCGCAGAGCGCGAACACGGTCGCCAATGACAGGTGCCTCTGGGGCAGCGACCGGCGCTTTGCCATGGGAGGCCTGCACGGAGGTCTTGTTGGTCGCGATGGCGATGCGCGTACGCTATCACATACGTTTGTAATCAATGGCGGGCCGGCGTCGTCCCTTTGGCTCGAAACCGTGACCGATTGAAGTCGAGCAGCCGCCGCAGGTCAGCTGCGATGGCCTCCGGTTCATCGTCGAGCTGCGCCCAGGTGATCCGCGTGACCTCGTAACCGGCGACGCGGAGGAGGCGATCCCGAGCCCGGTCTTCGCGGTGCGCGGCCCGCGTTCCGTGCGCCTGCCAGCTGTCGAGCTCGACGACCTGCCCTGTGCCCGCCCAGTGGCAATCGACCTGAAACCGCTTCCCTCCCACCATGATCCAATCGTTGAGGCGCGGACGCGGCAGCCGATGACGGTGGAGGAACGGGAGGAATTTCATCTCGAGCGGACTCCTGACACGACCGCTGGGCAGGGCTTCGATGCGAACGAGGGCGACCCGCACCCGCGCGGTTCCGCGTCGGCCCGGGTAGCGCTCGATCAGGTCCGGCAAGGACAGCCGGTCGTAAAGGCGCAGGAATTCGATCTGCCTGATCGCAACCTCGACTTCATCGACCGACGAGGTCGAGGCGAGATCGAGAACCGTCCGCGGCATCGTCGTCACCGGAATTCCTTCGTGAATCGTGACCTCGTCGCTCGGAAGGACCACGCAATGGCGTCGGACGAGCTTTGTGGATCTGCTCTTGCTCGGAGCCGTCACGTGAATCGGGTTGCCCCCCAAAGCTCGAATACCCCAGAGCGCCGCGGCCGATCGGTGGCTGAGCGCCGCACCGATGCCAGACGACAACACCGCTGCCATCGATCTGCTGAGAGGCGGAAGGCGCCGCTGCCCGACTGCATAGACCCTCGGCATCACGATCCACAGACGGCCGACCGCGAGTCGATAGTCGATCGCGTCGTCCCCCAGCCCCAGCCCCGTCAACTGCCGCCGTGCAACGACGCCGTGCTGCGCCTCCGCCACCCGGGCAATCGCCCGATCTGGCCTCTCGTCCTCCTCCGCCTGCAGACGAAACCGCACCGAACCGCCAATATCGCGGCTCTGTGCGGTCTCGCGGGGCACGGGACGATGGTGCCACTTGTCACCTCACAGGTGGCGCGCGGGATCACAAGGATGTGTGACGTTTGCGTTTCGGCGCGTGCGGACTACGGGCCCGGCGTGCGCTCTACCGCTGCCTCAGAGGTGACGGCCTCGGCCTCGCGGATGGCGGCGCCCTCCAGGGCGTTCGACAGGGCGCGGACGTAGGCGCGGGCCGATGCCTCCAGGATGTCGGTGGCGACGCCCTGACCGGTGGCCAGGCGGCCGGCGGCGCGCAGCATCACGGTCACCTGGCCGAGGGCGTCCTCTCCCCCGGTCACGGCCTCGACCGTGTACTGGCGCAGCTCGCACTCGGTGTCGGCAGCCTTCTGGATCGCGCGGAAGATCGCGTCGACCGGGCCGTCGCCGCTGGACTCGCCGACGGCCTCCTCGCCCGAGGGCATCTTGACCGCGACGCGGGCCAGCGGCTCGCGTCGCGAACCCGCCTCGACCTCGAACCAGGCCAGCTCGTGGGAGTCGTCCTTCTCGCGCATCTCGTCGGAGACGATCGCCTCCAGGTCCAGCGCGGTCACCTGCTTCTTGCGGTCGGCGACCTCCTTGAAGCGCTTGAAGGCGGCGTTCAGGGCATTGCCCTCGACCTTGAAGCCCAGCTGGTCCAGGGCGTCGCGCAGGGCGTGGCGGCCGGAGTGCTTGCCCAGCACGATCGAGTTCGACTCCAGGCCGACCTCGGTCGCGTCCATGATCTCGTAGGTGGTGCGCTCCTTCAGCACGCCGTCCTGGTGGATGCCGGACTCGTGGGCGAAGGCGTTGCGGCCGACGATCGCCTTGTTGGGCTGGATCGCGTAACCGGTCAGGCGCGAGACCATGCGGCTGGTGCGGGCCAGCTCGCGGGTGTTGATCCCGGTGCTCAGGCCATGGACGTCCTCGCGAACCTTGACCAGCATCGCGATCTCCTCCAGCGAGCAGTTGCCGGCGCGCTCGCCGATGCCGTTGACGGCGCACTCGACCTGCCGCGCCCCGGCCAGCACGCCGGCGTAGGAGTTGGCGACGGCCAGGCCCAGGTCGTCGTGGCAGTGGACCGAGACCTCGACCTCGCGCAGCCCCGGCACCAGCTCGTACAGGCGCCGGAAGTAGTCGGCGTACTCCTCCGGCGTCGTGTAGCCGACCGTGTCGGGGATGTTGATCACGGTGGCGCCCTCCTCGACCGCGATCGCGCAGACCTCGGCGGTGAACTCGATGTCGGCCCGGGTCGCGTCCATCGGCGAGAACTCGACGTCCTCGCAGTAGGACTTGGCCAGGGTGACGGCCGCCCGGGCCTGGCCCTTGACGTCCTCGCGGTCGGTCTGCAGCTGGTGCTCGATGTGGATGTCGGAGGTCGAGATGAAGGTGTGGATGCGCGGCCGCGACGGCGTCCTTGATCGCCCCCCAGGCGGCGTCGATGTCGGCCTTGTGGGTGCGGGCCAGGCCGCAGATCACCGGGCCCTCGACGCCGCGGGCGATCGCCTCGACCGCCTCGAAGTCGCCAGGCGAGGTGATCGGGAAGCCGGCCTCGATCACGTCGACGCCCAGGCGGGCGAGCTGCTGGGCGATCTCGACCTTCTCGCGCCGTGTTCAGCGAGATGCCGGGCGACTGCTCGCCGTCTCGCAGGGTCGTATCGAAGATGTGGACGCGGTTTGCGTCGTCTGCTGATGCCACTGGGTCCTCCTCCTTCTCTGCTGCTTTCGAATGACCTTTTCTCTCGCGGCTATCGCGCCGCCCAGCGCTATTCCCCCCGGAGGGGGAGGAGAAGGAGAAGCGCGAGGCTGTCGAGCCGGTGCGTCATTCGGTCGCCTCAGCTTAGCGTAGGCTGCGCGCATCGCAAGCGAGGTTTCCTCAAGCAAGATCCCCCGCTCGACCTGGTTCGCCCTCTTCGCGATGGGGGTCGCCGTGGTGGTGATCGCCAACGACTTCTCCGCGATCAACGTCGCCCTGCCGACGATGGAGAAGGACTTCGACACCAACGTCAACACGATCCAGTGGGTCGTCAACGCCTACGCGCTGACCTTCGGCGTGATGATCGTCACCGGCGGCCGCCTTGCCGACATGTTCGGCCGACGCAACGCCTTCTTCCTCGGCACCGCGATCTTCGCCTCGATGTCGGCACTTGGCGGTGCGGCGCAGACGGAGACCTGGCTGATCGCGACGCGGACCCTGATGGGAATCGGCGGGGCGCTGATGTGGCCGGCGATCCTCGGCATGACCTACGCGCTGCTGCCTGAAGACAAGGCGGGACTGGCGGGCGGGATCATCATCGGCGCCGCCGGGCTCGGCAACGCGGTCGGGCCGTTGATCGGCGGCGTGCTCACCGACGCGCTGAGCTGGCGCTGGATCTTCTTCCTCAACGTGCCGATCTCGATCTTCGCCGTGCTCGTCACCTACCGCCTGGTCAAAGTCGCCGAGCCAGACGAGGGCCGCCAGCAGATCGACTACCCAGGGATCACCGCGATCTCGGTCGGCCTGGTCTCGCTGCTCGTCGCCCTCGACCAGATCGACGACTGGGGCTTCGGCGACCCACGGGTGCTCGGCCTGTTCGCGCTGGCCGCGGTTCTGCTGATCGCCTTCGTGCCGATTGAGCGTCGCGCCGGCGAGCACGCCCTGGTGCCGCGGGCGGTGATGGCAAACGAGAGCTTCCGCGCCTCCTGCCTGGCGATCCTGCTGATGTCGGCGACCTTCTTCGCCGCCCTTCTATACCTGCCCCAGTTCATGCAGCACCAACTCGGCGACTCGCCGCTGGAAGCCGGCGTCGGGCTACTGCCCTTCCTCGCCACCTTTGCCGGCGTCTCCTTCGTCGCCGGCCCGCTTTACGAGCGACTGGGGGCAAAGCTGCTGGCGACGGTCGGTGCGGCCTGCATCACCATCTCCCCCTTCATCTTCTCGCTCGTCGCCTCGCGCTCGAGCTACGCCTCGCTGATTCCCGGCATGGTCGTGCTCGGGATCGGGATCGGCAGCTTCTACCCGACCGCCACCACCGCGGGGGTTACCTCGGTCGATGAATCGCAGACCAGCCTCGCCGGCGGCATCGTCTACATGTTCCAGATCGCCGGCGGCTCGATCGGCCTGGGACTGACGACGACCGTCTTCTCCTCGCAAGCGTCCTTCGTCGACGGCATCGAGGCCGCTTTTCGGCTGGACGCCGCGCTCTCGCTGGTCGGCTTCCTCGTCGCGCTCTTCTTCGTCGGCGGCCGGCTGCTCGGCCGGCGCTCCGTCGAGAGCGCCTCGGCCTGAGTTCGCGACGGCCTCAGGGAGAGGGCTTGACGACGCCGTCGCGGATCAGCGTGTTGTGGCCGCTGCCGCCATTCATGATGTCGGTGCTTCCGCCGCGCAGCACGTCGTTGCCGGAGCCGCCGAGCAGTTCATCGTTGCCGGGGCCGCCGTAGAGCACGTCGCTCCCACCGCGGCCGGCGACCCTGTCGTTGCCTTCGCCGCCAATCAGTTTGTCGGGGCCGCTACCACCCACCAGCGTGTCGTTGCCGGGACCACCGCGCATCGTCACCGGCAATTCGATCGCGCTCGAGACCGAGAACGTGTCATCGCCGTCGCCGCCGTTGATTTCGAAGCCGGCGACGAGGGGTGCTTTGCAGGTCAACTCGCTCGGCACACCCGGCGTGTTTTCGCAGACGTTGCCACCGACTTCCAGCGGCACCGCCGAATCGATTACGTAGTTGTGACCATCGGGCGTCGGCCAGATGCGGATCGAGTTCTGCGTCGCGCCCCCAGCCAAAACCACCGTGTAGGTCGTTTCGGCATGGGCGATCGACGCGGTTTGCGCCGCCAGAATCGCGAGCAAGATAAGAATCGCCTTCTTCATAAGGAAAAGCCCCCGCCGAGCCGGGTCCTAGTTAGGGAACAACACAACCTTGCCGACGTTGCGGCGCTGGGCGATGAATTGATGCGCCTCGCCGGCTCGCTCAAAGGGAAAGGCCTCGGCGACGACCGGCTCCAGGCGTCCCGCCTCGAGGTCCGCCATCAGCGGCTCGGTGACCCGGTCGAGGCTGCCCTCTCGCTCCCACCACTTGAGCATGTTGAGGCCGAAGACCCCCTTGTTCTCGTTCATCAGCGCCAGGCTCTTCCACCAGGGGATCGTCGCCAACGGCATCTTGGCGAGGCTCTTGAGGGCCGCCGGAATATCGCGACCGCCTTCATTGGTCACCTCGGAGAGGCCGTACATGACCAGGCGGCCGCCGGAGCGCAACAGGCGATAGTCCTTGCGAAAAGAGGTTGGGCCGAGGGCGTCGATGACTAGGTCTACGCCCTCACCGCCCGTGATCCGCATCGCCTCCGCCTCGAAATCTTGACTGCGGTAGTCGATCGCGTGGGCAACGCCCTGGGCGCGGATCGCATCGTGCTTGGAGGGCGACGCGGTCCCGAAGATCTCGGCGCCGACGTTGCGGGCGATCTGGGTGGCGGCGATGCCGACCCCGCCGGCCGCGGCGTGGATCAGGACGCGGTCGCCCTCGCGCAGGCTGCCCATGATGATCAGCGCCGCGTAGGCGGTGCCGTAGTTGACCGGGAAGGCGGCGCCCTGCTCGAAGCTGAGCCGATCGGGCAGGGGCAGAACCTGGTTGGCGGGAACCGTGACCAGCTCAGCCTGGCCGCCGAAAAGAGTGCCAGCCATGACCCTGTCGCCAACCGCAAAGTCGCTCACTCCCTCGCCGAGGCCCTCGACCTCTCCGGCTACCTCGTAGCCCATCACGCAGGGAGGTTTGGGCGCGTCCGGGTAAAGACCGACGCGAGCCATCGTGTCGGCAAAGTTGATGCCAGCGGCCTTGACCGCGATCCGGACCTCGCCGGGACCGACTGGCGGGTCGGGGCGCTCTTGTACCTGCAGCACCTCGGGCCCACCGTTCCCCGTCTGCACCAGCGCCTTCACCGGGTCAGCCTACTTGACCGGTGGTGGGCTACAGATCGACCGAGCGGCCGACCGAGAAGCCGTCGCGCTCGAGGATCTTGGCGATTGTCGCTTCGTTCACTGCAGCATCGGTGGTCAGTGCCATCACCGCGCGCTGGCCGTCCTCCTCGGCACCGACGGCGGCGGAGACGATGTTGACGCCCTCCTCGCCGAACATCGTGCCGACCCGGCCGATCATGCCGGGACGGTCGGCGTAGCGGAAGACGGCGATGTGCTCGGCGAAGGGGAGGTAGAAGCTCTCGCCCCAGACCGAGACCAGGTAGGGCTCGTTGCGGGGGCCGACGCCGGTGCCGGCGACCTCGACTTCTTCCTCGCCGGAGCGCAGCCGCACGGTGACCAGCTCGGTGAAGTCCTCCGAGCCCGACTCCTTGGTCTCGACCAGCTCGACGCCGCGTTCCTCGGCCATCTGCGGCGCGTTGACGAGGTTGACCGGCTCCTCGGTGTGGCCGGAGAGGATCCCAACTAGGACGGCGATGCCGAGCAATCGGGTGTCGTATTGCGAGAGTTTGCCGCGGAACTCGACCGTGACGCGGTCGACAGGGCCTTGGCCGAGACCCTCGGCCAGGCGGCCGAGCTTTTCGCAGAGCGGCACGAAGGGTGAGAGCGCCTCCATCTCCTCCGGCCGCACAGCGGCGATGTTGACCGCGTTGGTGACGACGGCACCGGTCAGTGCCGCGGTCACCTGTTCGGCGGTGACGACCCCGGCGCGGTCCTGAGCCTCGGCGGTAGAGGCGCCGAGGTGCGGGGTGACGACGACATCGCCGCGGGCGAAGATCGGGTGCTCGGTGAAGGGCTCGGAGGGGAAGACGTCGAGCGCGGCACCACCGACCTTGCCCGACTCCAGGCCGGCGAGGAGCGCGTCGAGGTCGACCAGCTCCCCGCGAGCGCAGTTGACGATCCGCACCCCCTGCTTCATCTGGGCGATCGCCTCGGCATCGATCAGGTTGATCGTCTCGGGGGTCTTGGGCACGTGCACGGTGACGACGTCGGCGCGGCCGAAGAGGTCCTCGAGGCTCTCCGCGCCCTCAACCCCGAGCTCGCGGAAGCGCTCGGCCGAGACGAACTTGTCGAAGGCGATCACGTCCATCTCGAAGGCCTGGGCGCGTTTGGCGACGAGCTGGCCGATGCGGCCGAAGCCGACGATGCCGATAGTCTTGCCGTAGAGCTCGGCGCCCTTGAACTTGGCCCGGTCCCAGCGACCGTCGACGAGGGCGCCGTGGGCCTGCGGAACGTTGCGGAAGAGCGAGAGGGCGAGCGCGAGGGTGTGCTCGGCGGCGGCGACGGAGTTCGATTCGGGCGCGTTGGCGACGACGATGCCGCGGCGCGTGGCGGCGGGGATGTCGACGTTATCGACGCCGGTGCCGGCGCGGCCGATCACCTTGAGGTTGTCCGCCCGCTCGATCAGCTCCGGCGTCAGCTTCGTCGCCGAGCGGATCAGGATCGCGTCGTAGCCGCCGATCTTCTCGGCCAGCTCCTCGTCCGACATCTCGAGACCGAGGTCGACGTCGAAGTTCTGCCGCAGCAGTTCGACGCCGGAGTCGGCGATCTTCTCCTTGACCAGGACCTTCACGAGCGGGCCTCCCCCACGTTCTCGACCACCCAATCGATGCAGGCGGTCAGGGCTTCTACGTCAGCCGGCTCGACCGCCGGGAACATGCCGATCCGCAGCTGGTTGCGGCCCAGCTTGCGGTACGGCTCGGTGTCGACGATGCCGTTGGCGCGCAGCGTCGCGGCGATGACGGCAGCGTCGACGGAATCGTCGAAGTCGATCGTGCCGACGACCAGGGAGCGCTTGGCCTCTGCGGCGACGAAGGGGGTTGCGAACTCGCTGGCATCGGCCCAGCCGTAGAGATGGCCGGAGGAAGCGGAGGTGCGCTCGACGCAACCGTCGAGCCCGCCCAGCGAGAGCATCCACTCGACCTGGTCGGCGAGCAGCAACAGGGTGGCAAGCGCGGGCGTGTTGTAGGTCTGCTCCTTGCGCGAGTTCTCCAGCGCCGTCTGCAGCGAGAGGAAACCGGGTTGCCAGCGGCCGTCGGCGCCGTTGAGCTCGCCGATGCGCGTGATCGCGGCCGGGCTGAGCGCCGCCAGCCAGAGGCCGCCGTCGGCGCCGAACGCCTTCTGAGGAGCGAAGTAGTAGACGTCGGCCTGGCTCGCATCGAGCGGCAGGCCACCGGCGCCCGAGGTGGCGTCGATCAGGACGAGAGCGTCGCCCGAGCCACCGGGCCGCTGCACCGGGACCATCACCCCGGTCGAGGTCTCGTTGTGGGCCCAGGCGATCACGTCGGCCGCGGGATCGGCGACGGGCGCGGGCGCGTCGCCAGGCTCGGCCTCGACCACGATCGGGTCTTGCAGAAACGGCGCGCCCTTGGTCGCCTTGGCGAACTTCTGCGAGAACTCGCCGTAGGTGAGGTGCAGAGCGCGCTCACGCACGAGCCAGGCGCAGGCCGCGTCCCAGAAGGCGGTGGTGCCGCCATTGCCGAGGGCGATCTCGTATCCGTCAGGCAACGAGAAAAGCTCAGTGAGGCCGCCGCGGGCCCGTCCAACGAGGTCGCGGACCGGGGCCTGACGGTGCGAGGTCCCCATCAGCTTCGACTGCCCGACGAGCTTCTCGAGCGCCTCAGGGCGGACCTTCGAAGGCCCGCAACCGAAGCGACCGTCGGCGGGCTTGAGGTCTGTCGGGATTTGGGCGGCGGTCTCGATCGTCACGGCGGAGGCGACAGGTTAGTGACCGCGACGGGTGGACCCCGGCCAGCCTCAACCCTCGCGTTCCGGTGCGCCTTTTGCTCTCCACGGGCGCATAAGGCCCACCGGAACGGCATAAGCTGCCTGCCATGAGCGAGACCAACGAGCAGGCCATCAGCAAGGGTGACGGTTACGCCGTCACCAACCTCAGCGACCTCGGCGAGGGACCGGGATTCCGCAAGATCCGCAAGCCGCTGGGCGTCACAGCCTTCGGCGTCAACGCGATCGTGCTGCCCCCGTCCTACGCCACCGGCAGCCATTACCACGACGAGCAGGAGGAGCTCTACTTCCTCCACAGCGGCCACGTCGCGATCGAGTTCGGCGACGGCGGCAGCCACGAGCTAGAGCCGGGAGGCCTGGCCTGGGTCGACGCCTCGACCGAGCGCAGGCTCAAAAACTTGAGCGATACCGAGGACGCCGTCTACGTAGTCGTCGGCGGCAAGGACGGCTACGTAGGTCGCGACGGCAAACTCGCCGAGGGCGAGACGCACCGCTAATCCCCATCAAGAGTTCTAGGACCAAGCAGTTCAAGGACGCAGGGAGCGTGGCGTGCTCCGCACGCGAGCGACCGAGGACGCCGAAATGCGCCGGTCCTAGAACTCCTGATCGATCCAGGGCATCGTGTCGCGAAGGTCCTTGCCGACCTTCTCGACTTCGTGCTTGGCGCCTTCCTCGCGCATCCGCGAGAGGTTCTCTCCGCCGGCCCGGTTCTCGGCGATCCACTCGCGGGCGAACTCGCCGGACTGGATCTCGCCGAGGATCTCCTTCATCGCCGCCCGCGACTCCTCGCCGATGACGCGCTTGCCACGGGTCATGTCGCCGTACTCGGCCGTGTTGGAGATCGAGTAGCGCATGCCCTGGATCCCCTTCTCGTACATGAGGTCGGCGATCAGCTTGAGCTCGTGCAGGCACTCGAAGTAGGCAAGCCGCGGGTCATAGCCAGCCTCGACCAGGGTCTCGAAGCCGGCGCGAACCAGCTCCGAGGCACCGCCGCAGAGCACGGCCTGCTCGCCGAAGAGGTCGGTCTCGCACTCGTCCTTGAAGGTGGTCTCGATGATCGCGGCGCGGCCGCCGCCGATGCCCGAGGCGTAGGCGAGGACCAAGTCGTGGGCCTTGCCGGTGGCATCCTGGTGGACCGCCATCAGGCAGGGGACGCCGCGGCCTTCCTCGTATTGGCGACGAACCAGGTGGCCCGGGCCCTTGGGCGCGACCATGCCGACGTCGACGCCGGCGGGCGGCACGATCTGCTCGAAGTGGATGGCGAAGCCGTGGGCGAAGAGCAGCAGGTTGCCGGGCGCGATGCCGTCGGCGATATCCGACTCCCAGACCTCGGCCTGCTTCTCGTCGGGCAGCAGGATCATCACCGCGTCGCCGCGGCTGGCGGCTTCGGCGATGTCGAGCACCTCGAGGCCAGCCCCTTCGGCTTTCGCGCGGCTGGAGGAATCCGGGCGCAGGCCGACGACGACGTCGACTCCCGAGTCCTTCAGGCTGAGGGCGTGCGCGTGCCCCTGGGAGCCGTAGCCGAGGATGGCGACGGTCTTTCCCTGGAGCAGCGAGAGGTCAGCGTCTGAGTCGTAGAAAATGTCCTGAGGTTTGTCATTGGGCATGAGCGGCAGGCTAGCGAAGGGCGCGCCTCATCAGCTTGCCCGAGGGCGTGCGCGGCAGCGCCGCCGCCAGCTCGACCCGCTTCGGCACCTTGAAGCCAGCCAGCGACTCGGCGCAGTGGCGCCGCAGCTCGTCGGGACTCACCTCCGAGCCGTCCCGAAGGACGACGATCGCGGTCACGGCCTGCTGCCACTCCGGGTCCTCGCGACCGACGACTGCGGCATCCGCCACCTCGGGGTGGCGCAGCAGCACTTTCTCGACTTCGGCCGGCACGACGTTCTCGCCGCCGGTGACGATCAGGTCGTCCATGCGGTCCTCGACGTAGAGAAAGCCTTCCTCGTCGATGCGGCCGAGGTCGCCGGTGTGGAGCCAGCCGTCGGCATCGGCGCGGCCCGGCGCCACGGTCGGCCCCTGGACGAGGATCTCACCGTCCTGGATCCGCAAGTGGGTCGTCAGCAGCGGGCGCCCGGCGGAGCCGAGCTTGCGGCGGGCATCGGCCGGCGCCAGCGTCGTCACCTGCGAGCAGGTCTCGGTGAGGCCGTAGGTCTGCACGACCGTGGCGCCCCGTCCGAGGGCCTCCTCGAGCGGGTCCTCAGGCACCGGTCCCCCACCGATCAGCAGGGCCCGCGGCCCGGAGAGGTCGGCGCCGGCGTCGAGCAGGCGGGTCAGCATCGTCGCCACCAGCGAGACCACGGTTATCTGGTCGCGCTCGAGCGACTCGGCGACCCGGTCGACGTCGAAGCCGTCGTGGACGACGGCGGCGGTGCCGTAGATGACCGAGCGCATGACGATGCCGAGACCGGAGATGTGGCTCAGCGGCAGGCAGCAGAGCCAACGGTCCTCGGGCTCGACGCCGATGTTGAAGGCGGAGGCGACAGCGCTCCAGAGGAAGTTGCCGTAGGTGAGGCCGATCGGTTCGGGGGCGCCGGTGCTGCCGCTGGTCATCACGTGGCTGGCGACGTCGTCCATGTCGTGCTCGCCGAGCAGCGGCAGGTCGGCCTCGGTCTGGGTCAGCTCGCCGGCGTCGTCGAGGTCGACCGCCGGTTCCTCGTTGAGGATCACAGCTGCCCGCTCCTCGGCGGAGAGGCGGGGGCCGAGGGGAAGCAGAACCGCCCCGACCTTCATCAGGGCGTGGACCATCACCACCTGCTCGCGGCGCGGGTGCATCGTCATCGCCACGGTCGAGCCGCGGCGCACGCCGTGGGCGATCAGGCGGCGCGCCACCCAGGTCGCCTCGGCCTCGAGCTCGGCGTAGGTGACCTCGGTGCCGTCAGCGACGAGCGCGGTGCGCTCGGGACAGCTCTGCGATCTCTGGGCCAGCCAGTCGTCGAGTTTCATCGGCGGGATATCGTGCCCATCATGCCCAAACGCCACAAGGAAGCCCCGCCCGAGGAGACCCTCTACGCCCCGATCGAGTGGCAGAGCGCCGGAGAGTTCGGCGACATCCGCTACGAGACGGCGGACGGGATCGCCAAGATCACGATCGACCGGCCCGAGGTTCTCAACGCCTTCCGGCCCCAGACCCTGGTCGAGGTCTCCGCCGCCTTCGAGCTGGCCCGCGAGGACACCGAGGTCGGCGTTGTGATCCTCACCGGCGCCGGCGAGAAGGCCTTTTGCTCGGGCGGAGACCAGCAGGTTCGCGGCGATACCGGCTACGTCGCCGAGGGCGCCGCGCTCGGCCGCTTCCACGTCACCGACCTACAGGTGCAGATGCGGCGGCTACCCAAGCCGGTGGTGGCGATGGTCGCCGGCTACGCGATCGGCGGCGGCCACATCCTCCACATCTGCTGCGACCTCACCGTCGCCGCCGACAACGCGGTCTTCGGCCAGACCGGCCCGCGGGTCGGCTCCTGGGATGGCGGCTTCGGCGCCTCGCTGCTGCGCGACCTCGTCGGCACCAAGAAGGCGAAGGAGCTCTGGCTGCTCTGCCGCCAGTACGACGCCGAGGAGGCACGCGAGATGGGCCTGGTCAACACGGTCGTGCCGCTCGATCGCCTCGAAGCCGAGACGATCGCCTGGTGCCGCGACATGCTGGCGCTCTCGCCCTTCGCCCTGCGCCTGGTCAAGGCCAGCTTCAACGCCCACGAGGACGGCTACGCCGGGATCCAGCAGCTCGCCCACGACACCAACCTGCTCTTCTACGGCAACGAGGAGGCGCGCGAGGGTCGCGAGGCGTTCAAGGAGAAGCGAGCGCCGGACTTCTCGAAGTTCGCGAGGCGGCCATGAGGATCTGGGTCATGGCGGCCAGGCCGCGGACGCTGCCGGCGGCGATCGCGCCGGTGCTGGTCGGCACCGCGGCGGCGGTCGAATGGGCGGGCAAGCTGCCCAGGGTCGGCGCTTTCCTCGCCGCCCTGATCGGCTCGATCTTCATCCAGATCGGCACCAACCTCGCCAACGACTACTCCGATGCCAGGCGGGGCGCCGACACCGCCGACCGGCTCGGTCCGGTGCGAGTTACCTCGGCCGGGCTGGTGACGCCGCGCCGCGTACTCAACGCGACCTGGATCGCCTTCGGCGTGGCGATCGCCTGCGGCATCTACCTGGCAGCCGTGGCGGGGATCGTGATCCTGCTGATCGGTGCCCTCTCGATCGCCGCCGGCGTGCTCTACACCGGCGGTCCGCGGCCCTATGGCTACGCCGGCCTCGGCGAGGTCTTCGTCTTCCTCTTCTTCGGCCTGGTCGCGGTCAACGGCTCCTATTACGTGCAGCTCGAGCAGCTCAACGCGCTGCCGCTGGGCCTCTCGATCGCGGTCGGCTTCATCGCCACCGCGATCCTCGTCGTCAACAACGTGCGCGACCTCGAGACCGACCGCCGGGCCGGCAAGATGACCTTGGCGGTGCGGATGGGGCGCCACAACGCCGTCGTCCTCTACCGCGGGCTCGTGCTCGGCGCCTTCGTCGTGCTGCCGCTCTCGCTGCTCGCCGGCGGCGGCAGCTGGCTGCCGTTGATCGGGCTGCTGGCGCTGCCGATGGCGGTGAAACCGATGCGGGCGATGACCAACCGCACCGACGGCCCGGCCTTGAACGGCGCCTTGGCGGGGACTGGAGCGCTCCTCGGGGTCTTCAGCCTGTTGGTCTCGATCGGCCTGCTGTTGGCGAGCTGATGCGCCTCGCCTCGGTCGAGGTCATCCCCTACGCGCTGCCCTTCAAGCAGCCCTACGTGACCGCGCGCGGCCGGCTGGAGCAGCGCGAGATGGTGCTGTTGCGACTGCGGTCGGATGACGGGCTGGTTGGCCTGGGAGAAGCCGTGCCGCTCTCGCTGCGGGGCGGGACGACGATCGCTCAGGTCGTCGCCGAGCTCGAGGGGCTGGCAAGGCGCGACGAGGTGGATGAGGAAACCCTTGGGAGCGGTGCCCTGGCGCTCTCGGCACCCGCACGCTGCGCCGCACTCACAGCACTATTGGACCTGCGTGGGCGGAGGGCTGCAGGCGAATCCACGATCGCCGAAGCGACACCGGAGCCGGTCGAGTGCAACGCGACCCTGGTCGCCGGCAAGCCCGCCGCGGTGGCGGCAGACGCCGAACGCTGGGCGAGCGAGGGCTTCTCGACCTTCAAGCTGAAGCTTGGAGTCGGCGACGACGTCGGTCAGGTGCGGGCCGCGCGCGAGGCGCTGGGGCCCGAGGCAAAGATTCGAGTCGACGCAAACGCCGCTTGGGATGTCGAGACCGCGCGGCGCAGGCTGGAGGAGATCGAGCCGTTTGACGTGGAGCTTGCCGAGCAGCCCGTCGCCACGCTGGAGGAAGCAGCGCAGGTGGCAGGCTCGACCTCGATCCCGCTTGCCGGCGACGAGAGCATCGAGGACCGCGGCGATGCCGTGCGAGCGGTGAAGCTGGGGGCCTGCAAGCTGGCCGGCCTGAAGCTGTCCAAGGTCGGAGGCCCGGAGGAAGCAATCGCGATCGCGGAGGTGCTGCCCTCATTCGTCTCCAGCGCGCTCGATGGTCCAGTCGGGATTGCCGCCGCGGCCCAGGTAGCTCAGACGCTGGATCAAGCGGCGCTCGGCATTCCCCGCTTTGCCCACGGCCTCGCTACCCAGCGGCTTTTTGCCTCGACCATCGCCTCGGTCGAGTGCGAGCTGCGAGACGGGATGCTGCACCCGCCCGAGGGCCCTGGCCTCGGGGTCGAGATCAACGAGCAGGCCCTGAATTCGCATCGTCTCTAGCCGACCCTGGCGACTTACCTGCCCCGTAGAGGGGGGTAACTCGCCATAGGCTTCCCGTCGATGGATCCGACCAACGCCAATACCGCCCTTGCCTCGGCCTTCGTAGAGGAGCTTGCGCGCGGCGGCCTGCGCCATGCAGTGGTCTCCCCCGGCTCGCGCTCGACTCCGCTCGCCGTGGCGCTCTGGCGCCAACCCGAGATCGAGGTGAGCGTGATCGTCGACGAGCGCTCGGCGGCGTTCTTCGCTCTCGGTGCCGCGCAGGCAACGCGGGCACCGGTCGCCCTGCTCTGTACATCGGGAACCGCGGCCGCCAACTACCACCCGGCAATCTGCGAGGCGGATGAATCCGGACTGCCCCTGGTGGTGCTCACCGCCGATCGGCCACCTGAGCTGCGGGGGGTCGGCGCCGGACAGACGATCGACCAGATCAAGCTCTACGGGGAATCGGTGCGTTGGTTCTGCGAAGTCGGCACCCATGAGGCCGACGACGACGGGCTGCTGCACTACCGCTCGGTTGGCTGCCGGGCGCTGGCCGCCGCCCGCGGCGAAACCCGTCCTGGGCCCGTCCACCTCAACCTGCCCTGGCGCGAGCCGCTGGCGCCGCTGGCGGTCGAGGGCGCGGTAACCGCGACTGATCCACTCGCATTGGAGGGACGCGACGGCCGGCCCCTGACCGCGGTCACCTCAATCGACCTGGAGCCGTCGGCCTTCCTGCTCGACGAGGTGGCCGGCCACATCGGCGACGCGATCTCGGGAGTGATCATCGCCGGTCGCCAGCTCGATCCCGAGCTGCGCGAGCCGCTTTCCCACCTCGCCCGAGCCTCGGGCTTCCCGATCCTCGCCGAGCCCACCTCGCAGCTCCGCTGCGGCCCCCACAACCGCTCCTACGTCGTCTCGACTTACGACCTGATGCTGCGCGACGAGCACTTCGCCCGCTCGGTCGTGCCCGACCTGGTCCTGCGCTTCGGCGAGATGCCGACCAGCAAGCCGCTGCGCTCCTGGCTTTCGGCAAGCGGTGCGGACCAGATCGTGATCGACCCCTACGGCGGCTGGAACGAGCCGACCAACCGCGCTGCGGCGATCTTGCGTGCGGACCCGACCGAGCTCGCCGCGGGCTGGGCGACGCGGTTGGAGAAGGAAGCGCGCCCGGCCCCCCAGCGCTGGCTCGATGCGGAGCGGTCGGCGCGCGCAGCGATCGGGTCCGCCTTCGCCGACAACGCGATCTCAGAGCCCGCGCTCCACCACGCCCTCGGCCAGGCGCACCACGACGGCGACCTCGTTTACACCGCCTCGAGCATGCCGATCCGCGATCAGGAGGCGTTCCTCGGATCAGGCGACGCGGACGTCAGCTTCCTCTGCAACCGTGGCACCAACGGAATCGACGGCCTCATTTCCTCCGGCATAGGCGCCGCCCACGCCAGCGGCAAGCCGACCACGATCGTCACCGGCGATCTCGGCCTCCTCCACGACATCGGCGGCCTTGCGGCGCTGCAAGACGTCTCCGCTCCGGTCCGCATCGTCGTCATCGACAACGACGGTGGCGGCATCTTCGGCTTCCTGCCGCAGGCAGAGGCACTCGGGGGCGAGGAGTTCGAGGCCCTGCTCGGCACTCCGCGCGGCGTTGACGTCGCCAAGGCAGCGGCTCTCTTCAGGCTCCCCCACCGCCGGCTCGGCTCCCTCGCCGAGCTGGACGACGCCCTCATGGCCGGGACCGGCCTGATCGAGGTCGCGACATCCCGCGACGCCAACGCCGACCTGCATCGGGAACTGAGCGCAACGGTCGCCGCCGCGCTGGGGTGAGCGAGAATCCTCAGCAGGCGATGCGACCGGCGCCACGGCCGGGCCCCGGCTGCCAAGCAGCGCCGGAGAAGAAGCCTCGTTTCAGCGAGGGCACCGGCATCGGGCAGGTGCCGTCGGCATTGACCTCCTCAACCGAGTTGGCCTTGACAAGGCCAAGCGGAGATCCATTCAGGTCGTTCAGCTTGGTGAAGGCGATCCGCTGGCCAGACGGATCCCAGCTGGGCCAGTTGAGGCCGCCGCTGACGCTGAGCACCTTGGCCAGCGGCGAGCCCGGAGAGCCGACCAACAGATCGGAGCTGCTGACCCTGATCGCTTCCAGGGGGCCTTTTTCCTTGACGATGTGATCGCGGACGGCGACCACCCTGCCGTCCGGGGCATAGACGGGATCACTGGCGTTCTTGGCTAGCAACGCGGCGCGACCGCCGTGCAGGTCCACCGAGACCGCCTCAGTCCTGGCAGCGCCGCGGAAGACAATGCGCGTCGCCGCCAGCGCGGAGCCATCGGGTGAGTAGGAGCTGGGGACGAGCACGCGGTCTCGCCGCCAGCCCGTAAGCGGATGCATCCCCCTCCCGTCGACGTCGAGCGACCAGATCGCCGTGCGCACCTTCACCCCACCGTCCTGCTCGGAGCGCACCGCACCGGGCACTGGACGCTCGAAGTGGCCGCTGATCACGTCGAGTCGCATTACGGCCACGGAACGGCCGTCGGGCGCCAGCACGGGATTTCCTTCGAAGATGATCCCGCGCGAGGCGCGGACCAGACGCGGGTGAGTGCCTTCGGCGTCGACTACGTAGATGGCGGCCGAGGCCGCTCCGGCGACGCCGACGAAGGCCAGCGCGCCGCCATCGGCGGACCAGCTCGGGCGCGCGCCGTTGATCGGCGTGACCACCTTGGGGCCGGGCCTTCCACTCAGCCTCAGGGGCGTCCCACCGTCGGCGTCGACGGTCGCCACTTCGCTGCCGAGGTGCGGATATGGGTGGAAGACGATGAAGGCGAGGCGAGGGCCCGGTGGGACAGCGGCGCGGGCGACGGCTCCGCCCCCCGCCATCGCTACCAGCGCGGCAAGGAGCAACATTGGAAAGGCCCTGCGCATGGGGACGAAACCTACCCGTCCCAGGTACCCCTCACTCCGCCAGCAGCGGCAGCAACGCCCCGAGCTTGATCTCGGTCTCGGCCAGCTCGGCGGCCGGATCGGAACCCGCGACCACGCCGACACCGGCGTAGAGGTGGGCCTCGCGGTCGCGCAGCAGGGCGCTGCGCAGGGCGACGCAGAACTCCCCGTCCTCAGTGGCGTCCATCCAGCCGACGGGGCCGGCGTACCAGCCGCGATCCATCTGCTCGAGCTCGGCGATCGCGCCCAGCGCCGCGGCGGCGGGCTCGCCGCCGACGGCGGGCGTTGGGTGCAGCATGCCGGCCAACTCGACCGCAGAGCGGGGCTCTGCCAGCTGGGCGACGATCGGTGTCGCCAAGTGCTGGATGTTCGCCACCTTGACAATCTCCGGCTCCTCCCCGGCCTCGACCCAGACCGCGTGCTGGCGCAGCGAGCGGGCGATCCGCTCGGCGACGATCGCGTGCTCGCGGCGGTCCTTGTCGCTGCGCAGCAACTGCTCGCCAAGATGGTCGTCGACCGCGGGGTCCGAGCTGCGGCGGGTCGAGCCGGCCAGGGCAACGGTCGAGACGCTGGCGCCCGAGCGGCGCAGCAGCAGCTCGGGGCTGGCGCCGATGAAGGCCGCCTCGGGCGTGCCGCAGCAAAAGCAGAAGCAGGAGGGGAACTGCTCGCGCATCGCGCCGAAGACGGCGGCGGGGTCGTGGGCGGCACCGGCCGCGACCAGCACCTCGCGGGCGAGCACGATCTTCGACATCTCCCCCGCCCCGATCCGCTCGGTCGCGCCGGCGATCATCCGCTCGAACTCGCCGGGCGGACGGGCGCTGCTGATCTCGATCCGCGAGGTCGGGTGGGGATCGAGCAGTGGCAGCGGGTCGGTCCGCAGGCCGCCCAGGCGCGCGGCAAGCGCCGCTGACCTCTTGCTCGGGGCATCGCCGGGGTGAACGATCGCGTTGACGGTGAGGAAGGTTTCAGCGCCGCTGCGACAGAGCGAGAGCTCCGGTAAGACGAGCGAGGCGGGCGAGAGCGAGGACCAAGCCGAGGAGCCGCCGCCCTCGGGATCGAAAGCGAAGCCGCCCACCCAAACACCGCCGGCGCCAGCCGGCAGACCGCGGGGCTCATCGGCGATCGTCTCTCCGCCCAGGCACTCGGCGGCGACATCGCGGAAGCGCCGCGGTCCGCGCGAGGTCGCCTCGTGGGCCACGCCAAGCGCGGCGAGGGCAAACTCGCGGTCGGTCTCCTCCCAGCAGAACCAGCGGTCCGAGGCGAGCCGGGAGGCAAAGACCACGGCGCAGGGATCGACTCCCTCAATCCGCCGGGTAACGCTGACCCGAGTACGACGGCCGCGCCCAGCGGCCCGCTCGAGGGCTTCGCTCAGGCCGCCGAGAAGGCTCTCAGTCGCCGCCGCGAGCAATGGCGATCTCGCCCGTCCGGACCATCTCGATCAGGCCGTGGGGGCGGATCATCCGCTCGAAGGCCTCGATCTTGTCGGCGGAGCCGGTGACCTCGATCGTCATCGTGCGACGGGCGACGTCGACGATCTTGGCGCGGAAGATCTCGGCGAACTGGATGATCTCGGCGCGGTTCTCGACCGCGGCGGAGACTTTGAACATCGCCATCTCGCGGGCGACCGTCTCCTCCGGCTCCATGTCGCGGATCTTCAGCACGTTGACCAGCTTGTGCAGCTGCTTGGTCACCTGGTCGATCGGGTGCACGGCGCCGTCGAGGGTGAGGGTGATGCGTGAGATACTCGGGTCGTCGGTGGGACCGACGGCGAGCGTGTCGATGTTGAAGCCGCGGCGCGAGAAGAGCCCGGCGACGCGCGCCAGCACGCCTGGCTTGTTCTCGACCAGGATCGAGAGGATGTGTTTGCGGCCGCTCAGCTGCCCGGGAACGCGCAGCTCCTCGAGCTTGACCAGTTGTGGAGTGCCGGCCTCCATCAGCCCACCATGTCCCTGGCAGCCGCGCCGGCGGGGATCATCGGGAAGCAGTTCTCCTCGGGCGAGACGCGCACGTCGAGCAGCACCGGGCCCTCGGTTTCCAGCGCCTTCGCCATCGTGCCTTCGAGCTCGCCGGAGTCCTCGCAGCGCAGACCAGTGGCGCCGAACGCCTCCGCCAGCTTGACCCAGTCAGGGCTTGGGCCCATCTCGACCGAGCTGTAGCGGCGATCCCAGAAGAGCTCCTGCCACTGGCGGACCATGCCCATGTAGCCGTTGTTCATCAGGAAGACCTTGACCGGGATGTCTTCGGCAACGCAGGTGGCGAACTCCTGGCAGTTCATGATCAGGCTGCCGTCGCCGGCGAGGCAGACGACAGTGTCATCGGGGCAGGCGATCTTGGCGCCGACCGCAGCCGGCAAGCCGAAGCCCATCGTGCCCAGGCCGCCGGAGTTGATCCAGCGGCGCGGCTCCTCGAAACCGTAGTACTGGGCGGCCCACATCTGGTGCTGGCCGACGTCGGAGGTGATGATCGCGTCACCGCCGGTTGCCCGGTGCAGCGCCTCGATCATGAACTGCGGCTTGATCTCGCCGTCCTTGCCCTCCTCGTAGCCGAGCGGATATTTGTCCTGCCAGGACTTGATCTGATTCCACCAGGGATCGAGCCGCGAGGGGTCGGTCTGCAGCGCCTTGTACTCACGGGTCAGCTCGGGCAGTACCAGCTTGGCGTCGCCAACGATCGGGATATGGGCGGGGACGTTCTTGGAGATCTCCGCCGGGTCGATGTCGATGTGGATGAACTTGGCGTGCGGGGCGAACTCGGCGAGCTTGCCGGTGATCCGATCGTCGAAGCGGGAGCCGATCGCGACGATCAGGTCGGCCTCGTCCATCGCGTAGTTGGCGGCGCGGGTGCCGTGCATACCGAGCATGCCGAGCCATTGCTCGCCGGAGGCGGGGTAGGCGCCCAGGCCCATCAGGGTCGAGGTGATCGGGAAGCGGTCGGCGGCGGCCAGCTCGCGCAGCTCCTCGGAGGCGTTGGCGTTGACCACGCCGCCGCCCGTGTAGAGGATCGGCTTGCGAGCGTTGGCGATCGCCTTGGCGGCGATGCGGATCTGCTTGATGTTGCCGCCGTGCGGTGGCTTGTAACCGGCCAGCTCGACCGGCTCGCTGCGCGGCGCGTAGTCGATGTCGGCGCGCGAGAGATCCTGCGGGATGTCGAGCAACACCGGGCCCGGGCGACCGGTCGAGGCGACGTGGAAGGCCTCGTGGACGTACTCGGGGATCTGGCGCGGGTCGGTGACCGCGAAGGAGTGCTTGACGAAGGGCAGCGTGGCGCCAAGGATGTCGGCCTCCTGGAAGCCGTCGGTGCCGATCAGCTCGGTGCGCACCTGGCCGGTGATGAAGACGGTCGGCACCGAGTCCAGCATCGCGTCGGCGATCGCGGTGACGAGATTGGTCGCGCCGGGGCCGGAGGTGGCGAAGGCAACGCCGACCTTGCCCGAGGCCTTGGCGTAGCCCTCGGCCGCGTGGCCGCCGCCTTGCTCGTGGCGCACCTGAATGTGGCGGAACTCGGCGTCGACCAGGGCGTCGTAAGTGGGCAGGTTGGCCCCGCCGGGAATGCCGAAGACGTGTTCGACCCCCTCGGCCTTGAGGCTCTGCATCAGTGCGTCTGCTGCTCTCATCTGGAAGGCGATGCTACCAGCGGCCCGCTGGCTGCAATGCAGGTGATTTAGAGCTGAACGGGCTCGCCTGGGTTCCAGCGCGTGCGGGGATCGATCGATGACTCGATCACGCGGTCCTTGTAGCGCTCGATCGTGTGGATCATCGACTCGACCAGCTCCTCGCCGAGCAGGGTCGGCTCGAGGCCAAGATCGAGCAGCTTGGTGTGGACCGCGTTGTAATAGTGCTCTTCCTTCTCCACCCTGGGGTTCTCGCAGTGCTGGATCTCGACCGAGTAGCCGAGGTGCTCGCCGGCGTGCTTGACCAGCCCGGCCAGCTCGAGCACTGAGAACTGCTCGGTGAACTGGTTGAAGACGCGGAACTCGCCGGCCTCGGCCGGATTCAGCGCCGCCAGTTCGACGCAGGCGAGGGTGTCGCGGATGTTGAGGAAGCCGCGGGTCTGGGTGCCGGCGCCGTAAACGGTGAGCGGGTGGCCAATCACGGCCTGCAGGCAGAAGCGGTTGAGCACGGTGCCGAAGATCTCGTCGTAGTCGAAGCGGGTGAGGAGGCGATCGTCGCGGCCGCTCTCCTCGGTCTCGATCCCGTAGACGACGCCCTGGTTGAGGTCGGTGGCGCGCAGGCCCCAGGTGCGGCAGGCGAAGTGGATGTTGGTCGAGTCGTGGACCTTGGAGCAGTGGTATAGCGAGGCCGGCAGCTTGGGGAAAGGCAAGGTGTCCTTGCGCCCCTTGTGCTCGATCTCGATGTAGCCCTCCTCGATGTCGATATCGGGCTGGCCGTACTCGCCCATCGTGCCGAGCTTGACCAGGTGGCAGTCGGGCACGTGGTCGCGGATCGCGAAGAGCAGGTTGAGGTTGCCGATCACGTTCGCGTACTGGGTCTCGACCGCCTTCTCGCGCGAGGCCATCGAGTAAGGCGCCGAGGCCTGCTGGCCGTAGTGGACGACCGCCTCGGGGCGAACCTCGGCGACTACGCCGTCGAGGAAGTCGCCGTCCTGGACCGAGCCGACGAAGCTGCCTATCTTGGCCTCGCCGGAGAGCTCCTTCCAGGCGGCGATGCGCGGCTCGAGGTCGGCGATCGGCGTCAGCGAGCCGGTGCCGGCCTCTTCGTGCCAGCGGCGGCGAGAAAAGTCGTCGACGACTGAGACCTCGTGACCGCGGGCCGAGAACCTCATAGCCGTCGGCCAGCCCAGGTAGCCGTCGCCCCCAAGAATGAGAACGCGCATAAGTCGCGGCAGCGTAGCGAACGAGGGTGACGCAGCGCCAGCGGAGACGCCCGCAAAGCGCCATAGCATCACGCCGATGAGCGGCTTGGCAGAGCGCAATGGAGGCCGTGCGGGCGTGGCCGTGCTGGCCCTGGTCCTCACCTTCGGGCTCGGCCTGCGCCTGGGCGAGGCTTGGGACGGCCGCGCGCCCGTCTTCGACGCCGCCGCCTACGCCACGATCGCCGCCAGCCTGGAGCACGATGAGGGATTCACGCTCGGCGCGGGCGCGACGCAGCCCGCAAGCAACTACTCCCCCGGCCTGCCGCTCTTCGCTGCCGGCGTCTACAAGCTCAGCGGCGGGGTGCACGAACGCCTGGCGCGGGTCATCCTCGCGCTGCTCGGGACCCTCGCGGTTCTCTTCACCTACCTGATCGGCCGTCGCCTCTCCGGGCCGGCAGCCGGGCTGATCGGCGCGGGCGCAATCGCCATCTATCCGGCGCTGCTCGAGTACCAGGGCATGCTCATGGGAGAGCCGCTCGCGGCGACGCTGCTGTCCGGAGCAGTCCTGTCAATGCTCTGGGCAGACGGCGCGAGACAGACGAATCCGGCGGGCGGGTCCTGTCGTGGGGCAGGGGGGCCTGCGGGCAGTCCACGGGCTGTCCTCGACCCCCCTGCCCCACGCCATCCGCTCGTCAGATGGGTACTGCCAGGCGCCCTGCTCGGAGCGTTGGCGCTGGTTCGGCCCGAGTACATCGGGGTCGCGCTGCTCGTGAGCTTGGTGTTGCTCGTGAGGCGGGGGTGGCGAGACTGGAGAAGGACGTGGCTCCAAGCGCTGGTTCTGCTGCTTGGGGTCGCCGTGGTCGTTGCGCCGTGGACCGTTCGCAATGCAATCGCGCTCGACCGCTTCGTGCCGGTCTCTACCGGCGGCGGTCAGGTTCTGTTCGCGGGGACGTACCTGCCATCTAACGGCGATCCGGAAAAGGTCGGCGCTGGAGTGGTCGAACGCCACCCGAGGCTGTTCGGCCCACATGCGACGCAGCAACTGCGCCTCGAGCAGATCCTGGCGCGGCTTGCCGCACAGCGGCATCCGGGGGTGGAAACCGACAAGGCGCTCTCGAGGATGGGCAAGGAACAACTCTGGGACGACATCGGCGAAGAGCCGCTCGAATACGCCGGCTTCGTCGCCAAGAAGATCGCCCGGATCTGGCTGCACGGCCCGCGCGACGTGATGCGCGAGCCGGGCTGGGAGCTATTGCACTGGGCGCTCCTCGCCTTCGGGCTGGCCGGCCTGATCGTGCTCGCCGCCCGGCGGCGCTGGGAGGCGCTGCTGATCGCGGTGATCTTCCTTGCGATCACCGCGATCAGCGCCCTCCTGGTGGCCTCGCCCCGGCGGGTTCTGGTGTTGATGCCACTCGTCGCCGCCTTGGCCGGCGTCGGAGCAATGACCACGTGCGACCTGTTGAGAGCGCGCATCCGACATTGACCACACTGGAGCGGGGTCAATGTCGGATGCGTGGCCCGGGATAGCCTGCCGCGATGGGCTCCCTGAAGAAGTGGCTGCGCGGGCTGCCCGAGCGCCACGGGCGCAAGACGCTGATCCTGCTGGCGGCGATTCTCCTGCTCGGCTTCGGCCTGCGCGCCTACCGCGTGGTCGAGCCGTTGCCGACTCCAGGCGATGACGCCCATGCCTACTACGCGCTCTCGAAGTCGCTCTACACCGAAGGCAGCTTCGGTGGGCCGACCTTCAAGGACCCAAGCGACTGGTCCCCGGGCGCGCCCTTGCTCTACGCCGCGAGCTTCTACGCGACGGCGGGGGCCCGCGAAGGAACGGCCCGCATCGTCGAGCTCCTGCTCGGCCTGGCGACGATCGTCGTCGCCTACCTCCTCGGCCGCCGCATCGCCTGCCGTCCCGCCGGCCTGCTCGCGGCCTTCGCGGTCGCCGTCTACCCCCCGTTCATCCACTCCGTCGGCGCCCTCTACAGCGAGCCGCCAGCGATGTTCACGCTCCCCGCCGCGGTCCTCGCCTTCCTCTGGGCGGGGGACCAGTTGGACACTCGCTCCTCACCCGCCAGGTGGCTGCTCCCCGGCGCCTTGTTCGGCCTGACAGCCATGTTCAGGCCCGAGTACCTGCTCGTCGGGGTCGCGTTCGCGGTGCTCGCTCTAATCAGGATCGGCCGCGCCCGCGGTTGGAAGCCGGGACTGGCCGCCGCCGCGCTGCTGGCGGCAGCGCTGCTGCTGCCAATCGTCCCCTGGGCGATCCGCAATCAGGTCGTCCTCCACCGCACGGTGCCGATCTCGACCGGCGGCGGCAAGGCCCTCTACGTCGGCACCTTCTTGCCCGCCGACGGCGAATACCAGCGGGTCAAGGCGATCCTCGCCAAGCGCTACCTGCACCGCGAATACGACCCGCACTCCCAGGCGCTGGAAGAAGTCGACCCGACGCCGCTCTTCAACCGCGTCGCCAACCGCTACCGGGACCTGCCGCGCGACTCGGCGCTGGGCAAGATCGGCAAGCAGAACTTCTCCCACTACTTCGGCGACGACCCGATCGAGTACCTGGCGATGACCGTGCGCAAGACCTGGCGGATGTGGAGCGCCGGGATCGGCGAAGCGATGGAAAGCGCGGCCGGGCGCGTCATCCAGACGCTGATCGTCGTGCTCGCACTCGCCGGCCTGATCGTGCTCGCCTGGCGGCGCTGGTGGTGGGAGCTGGTCGCGATGGCGACGCCGATCGCACTCGTCACCGCCGTCGGCGCCATCTCGCTCGCCGCCCCGCGTCGCAACGAGGTGCTGATGACGCTGATCTTTCCGCTCGCCGCGGCGGCACTCTCACGGGGGACGGCCGCCCTATTGTCCAAGCGGTAATGGCTCCCTATGCAGGCATCTTTCCGGCCGAACTGACGGCCCTGCGCAGCGTCGGCCTGATCGGCGGGATCGCCCTCCTCGTCTACGCCGTGGCGCGGCGGCGCTCGCTGCGCAACGTCGACGTCTTGATCCTGCTCGCCGCCGGCCTCGGCCTGGTGCTCGTCTCGGGCACCGAAATCACCGACAAGCTTCTCTCCGCCTTCTCCTTCGAAAAGGGCAACGGCGGCCGCATTCTCGGCCTTGCCGTCTTCGCCATCTTCATCCTCTTCCTGCTGATCCTGCGCGCCCTCTCCCAGGGCGCGCGCAACGCGCGCCAGCTCTCGGCGGCGCTCGAGGGCCTCGCCTGGGAGGAGTTTCGCCAGGCGAAGCTGCCGGAACGCTTCCGCGACAAGATCGCGATCCTCGTCCCCGCCTACAACGAGGCCGAGAACATCGGCTACGTCCTCGACTTGATGCCGAGCGAGGTCTGCGGCGTGGCGACCGCGGTGCTCGTCGTCGACGACGGCTCGCGCGACGGCACCGGCGACGTCGCGGCTGAGCACGGCGCCGCCGTCGCTCGCCACGTGACCAACCGCGGCGGCGGCGCGGCCCTGCGCACCGGCTACCGGCTGATGGTCGAATCGGGAGCCGAGATCGTCGTCACCCTCGACGCCGACGGCCAGCACCTGCCGTCGGAGATGGAGCGACTGGTCAAACCGGTGCTAGACGGCGAAGTCGACGTCGCCCACGGCTCGCGCGTGCTCGGCCATGCCGACCGCAACCACTTCGCCCGCGAGCTCGGCATCGTCTTCTTCAATCGCCTCGTCTCGGCGATCACCCGCACTCACGTAACCGACTGCTCCAACGGCTACCGCGCCGTGCGCACCACGGTCCTGCCCCAGCTAGTCCTGCGCCAGGAGCAGTTCCACACCTCGGAGTTCATGATCGAGGCGATCAAGCGCGAAATCCCGGCCCGCGAGGTGCCGGTCACGGTCGAGCAGCGCCTGCACGGCCACTCGAAGAAGCCCGCAGTGTTCCGCTACGGGATGGGCTTCGCCAACGCGATCGTCCGCACCTGGCTGCGCTAGGGCTGCTTCGGCGGGAGCAGCGTCAGCTGCCGTGAGCCGACGCGCTCGCCTTCGTCGCCGAGGCGGACGAAGGCACGAATCGGCGTCGGTTTGGCAACGGTGAGCCAGAACCGCGCACGGCAGTGACGATTGAGTCGTTTGCTGGCGAAGCTCTTGTTGTTGCGGCTGAGCTGCACTGGCAGGCCGCCGTCGCCCCGGCAGGGGTCGAGCCGGACCTTGACCTTGAAGCGCGAGCCGCCCGGTCGAAGGCGCTTGGCCGAGAGCAGTGGGCGACCGTGCTTCGATTTCACTGAGCCTCCCCGCGAAGCGGCTGCCCGCGACGACGTCGATGCGCTTGACGCTGCCGATGGCGATGGGCAGATCGCCGGAGTCGGGCCTTCGAAGCGGTAGACGGGCCCTTCCTTGGAAGCAACATAGACTCGCCCACAGGAGTCCTCACCGAATGAGGTCGGCGCTTCTACCGTGAGGCCCTCAGAGCGATCACCGCTGGCAATGCCACCGTCGCGGGGCAGGACAAGCGAGCGAATCTCTTCCGAGCAGAAGTCGGTGTAGAGGTAGCGGCCGTAGAGGTCGCCGAGGCTGGGGTCGCGGACGACGTAGCCACCGATGATCGAGCAACCGAAGGCGGCGCCGCCACCGGGATCGGAGTGCGGGTAGTCAAAAACCGGGTCGGTGAAGCCGCTTGCGGTTGCGCACACTGCGGCGGGGTTCGTGTAGGCGATGAAACCCTCGCGGCAGTTCCAGCCGTAGTTGGCGCCGGCGCCACCGACCACCCCGGCGGCCGGGCTCGTCGCGATGTCGATCTCCTCGCGGGCGCCCTGCCCGACGTCGCCGATCACCATGTCCCCGGTCGCCCGGTCGAAGGAGAAGCGCCAGGGATTGCGCAGCCCATAGGCCCAGATCTCGTCGCGGCCCGCCGTCCCGGCGAAGGGGTTGCCGGCGGGGATCGAGTAGGCCGGGACCTGACCCGGATGCGGGTCGATGCGGAGGATCTTGCCCAGCAGTTCTTCCGTGTCCTGGCCGTTTTCGAGGGGATCGCCGGTGCCGCCGCCGTCGCCGAGCGACATGTAGAGGTGCCCGTCGGGCCCGAACTGGAGCTGACCGCCGTTGTGGTTGGATTCCAGAGAGTGGCTGACGCTGAGGATCTGTTCGCGGATCGGCGCGCCACCGCCGGGGTTGGGGCGAAAGGAGTCGAGGTGGACGTCGCCTCCGGCGCCGCCCGCCTGAGGCGTGCCGGTATAGGTGGCGTAGATGCGACCGCTGCTTTCGAAGTCCGCTGCCGGCGCAATCGAGAGCATCCCCCGCTCGACGTCACAGCAGCTGACCAGGTCGGTCAGGTCGAAGAGCTGCTGGGTTCCCGTGGGACCGGCTTCGACGATCCGGCCTTCGCGCTCGACGACCAGCAGCCGTTCCGGGTTGGTCGGGCTCGAGGTGACGTAGACCGGCTGGTCGAAATCGCCAATCGGACGCAACGAAGCCGCCTCGGCCGACGCGCAGCCAAAAACGAAAACACCTGCAATCACGAGTAGGGCAAAGCGGGTCAAGCGGACCTCCGTCGGGGGCGCTCACTCTCTACCCAGCCGACGCGCCTAACGAACCCCGGGGTGCCGGACGGCGGCCGGGTCGGGCAGGTAGAGATCGGTCCCGCAGCCCGGACAGACCTGGACGTAGAGCTTGAGTGCCTTGTGGCAGTTGGGGCACTGGCGTTCGGGTTCGTCCTTCTCTCTCCGGTAGAGAATCACCGCGATCAGGCCCAGCATCGGCAGCACGGCTCCGATCACCAGCCAGAGCCAGAAGGAGCTGCCCTTGCCCTTGCCGATGATCGCCGTGGCTAGTCCGAAGAAGAAGGCGATGAAGAGGTACTCGAATCCCATGGTCCTATTGTCGCCTCCAGCGCCTTCGGGTGCCCGATCGAGCCGACCTCGGAGATATCGCGCCGGAAGGGCAGGCTGGCGGTCCAGTCGATCACGGCACGGGCCTTGCGGGCCGCACCCGGAATCTGGCTCATGTGGTAGGTCCGGGCCATCCACCAAGCCGGGAAGCCACGGAAGGTTCGACCGCCGACCTTGCCCACGGCCTTGTAGCGGCCGAGGTTGACGAAGGCCGCGTTGCCCTTGTAGGTGAACGGGCTGGCGCTGCCGATGCCGAGCTCGGCGGCGATGTTGCGGGCCGCGACCGGGCCCTGGCGGACGGCGTGTTGCGCGGTCGGCGGGCAGAGGCCACCGCGGGGATCGGGCGCCGCAGCGCAATCCCCGATCGCCCAGACCGAGTCGAGCCCCTTGACGCGGAGGTGATCGTCGACCGGCACCCGGCCGCGCTCGTCGAGCGGCAGCGAGAGCTGGCGCAGGCTCGGGTGCGGGGCGACGCCGGCGGTCCAGACGACGGTGCGGGTCGGCAGCGTCTCACCGGTGGCGATCCGAGCGGAATCCGCTCGCACCTCCTCCAGCGTCGTGCCGAGGCGGACGTCGATGCCGCGGCCGCGCAGCTCGCGCAGGGCGTAGTCGGCGAGCTCGGCGTCGATCTCGGGCAGCACTCTGTCGCTGGCCTCGACCAGGACCCAGCGCATGCCGTGCAGCCGCGCCCGCGGGTAGCTCTCGATCGCGTCGGCGGCGAAGTCCTGCAGCTCGGCGAGAGCCTCGAGACCGGCGTAACCGCCGCCGACGAAGACGTAGGTGAGCAGCTCGTCACGGCGAGCGGCGTCTTCAGTCGCGTTCGCCGCCTCCAGCGTCTCGATCACGTGGTTGCGCAAGTAGATCGCGTCGGCCAGGCTCTTGAAGCCGACCGCGTGCTCGGAGAGCCCCGGCACCGGCAGCACCCGCGAAACCGAGCCGAGCGCGAGCAGCAGCTGGTCGTAGGGAAGCTGCTCGGCCTCGCCCTCGCGCGTGCGCAGCTCGACCGTCTTGGCGACCGGATCGTGAGCGGCAATCGCGCCCAGGCGTAGGTAGGTGCGCTTGAGAATCTCGCGCAGCGGCGTGACCACGTGCCGCGGCTCCAGCGTCCCCGCCGCTGCCTCGGGCAGGAACGGCGTGTAGAGCATGAAGTTTGCGTCGTTGACCAGCACCAGCCGGGTCGACTGCCGGGGCATGATCCGCTCCAGCTCCCGCGCAGCCATCGCGCCGCCAAATCCACCCCCGGCGATTACGACGTTCCAGGCCATAACTCGAACTTAGCAGCTTGTAACAACGTGTTACAAAGTGCTGAACTGCACGATTGTCGCGGTTAGGGGAAGTCTCTTCGGAGCCTCCCCGCTGTTGCTCCGAGGAGACTTCCCCTAACCGCCCAATTGCTCCTTGATCAAGCGGTTGACCTCGCCGCCGTCGGCGCGGCCCTTGGTCTCCTTCATCACCGCGCCAACGATGGCGCCGATCGCCTTGCCGTTGCCGGCGCGGATCTGCTCCGCGGCCTCAGGGTTGGCATCCACGGCGGCGGCGACAATCGACTCCAGCTCACCGCTGTCGGAGATCTGGGCGAGGCCCTCGCGCTCGACGATCGCGGCTGGATCGCCACCCTCAGTAACGAGGGCGGCAAGCACGGTCTTGCCGCTGCCGTGGGAGATCTTCTTCTCCTGGACCATGGCGACCAGGGCGGCCAACGCGGCAGGCTCGACCTTGGACTCGGCGGCGGTGGCATCACCCTCCTGGCGCAGCGCCGCAGCCAGCTCGCCGGTGACCCAGTTGGCGACGACACGCGGCTCGATCCCCTCCGCTTGCTTCGAAGTCGCCTCAAAGTAGCCGGCGGTCTCCGGGTCGGCCGCCAACAGGGCCGCCACGTCCTCCGGCAGCCCGAGCTGCTCGCGGTAGCGCTCGGCCCGCGCCGCCGGCAGCTCCGGCAGTGACTCGCGCGCCTCGCGCAGCATCGCCTCGGTTGGGGCGATCGGCACCAGATCGGGCTCGGGGAAGTAGCGATAGTCGTGCGCTTCCTCCTTCGAGCGCAGCGGGTGCAGGCTGCCGTCCTCGGGGTGGAAGTGGAGCGTCTCCTGCTCGACCCTCCCCCCCGCTTCGATCAATCCGCGCTGGCGGGCAAGCTCGGCTTCGATCCCGCGCTCGAGGAAGCGAAAACTGTTCATGTTCTTCAGCTCGGTCTTCGTCCCCAGCTCATCGCTGCCGGCCGGGCGCACCGAGATGTTGCCGTCGACGCGCAGGCTGCCCTCCTCCATGTTGACGTCGGAGACGCCGAGCTGGCGCACCGTCTCGCGCAGCAGGCGCGCCCAGGACGCCGCCTCGGCGGCGCTGCGCAGGTCGGGCTCGGTGACGATCTCGACCAGCGGCGTGCCGCCGCGGTTGAAGTCGACCAGCGAGGCGCCGGAGCCGTGGATCCGCCCCGACTCGCCGACGTGGATCATCTTCGCCGCGTCCTCCTCGAGGTGGGCGCGGTGGATGCGGACGTCGCCCAAGCGTCCGGCGCCGGCGATCGGAATGTCGTACTGGCTGATTTGGTAAGCCTTCGGACTGTCCGGATAGAAGTAGTTCTTGCGGTGGAAGATCGAGCGCGGCGCCACCTCGCACTCCAGCGCCGCGGCGATCTGCAGGGCGAAGAGGACCGCCTGCTCGTTGACCACCGGCAACACCCCCGGGTGGGCGAGGCAGACCGGGCAGGTGTGCACGTTGGGCTCATCGCCAAAGGAAAGCTCACAGCCGCAGAACATCTTCGTCTTGGTCGCCAGCTGGACGTGGATCTCCAGCCCGATCACGGCCTCCAGCTCAGCCACTCGGCACCCCCTCCGGCCGGGCGTCGAAGCCGATGCCCTGCTCGAGGGCATAGGCAGCATCGAGCAGCTTCCGCTCCCCAAAGGCGGGCGCGGCGATCTGGAAGCCGACCGGCAGCTCAGGGCCACCCCCGCTGGGCTGCGCGAGACCCGCCGGAATCGAGATAGCCGGGATCCCGGCCAAGCTCATCGGCACTGTGAAGAAGTCGTTGAGGTACATCGACAGCGGGTCGGCGGTCTTCTCGCCGAGGCTCAAAGGCGACCGAGGGCGAGGTCGGGGTGACGACGAAATCAACCTGGTCGAAGGCGCCCTTGAAGTCACCGGCGATCTTGGTCCGCACCTTCTGCGCCTGCCCGTAATAGGCGTCGTAGTAGCCGGAGGAGAGCGCGTAGGTGCCGAGCATGATCCGCCGCTTGACCTCGGCGCCGAACCCCTGCGCCCGGGTCTGCTCGTACATCTCGATCACGTCACCGCTGGAGGGGGCCCGCGTCCCGTAGCGGACCCCGTCATAGCGAGCGAGGTTCGACGAGGCCTCGGCCGGAGCGATCACGTAGTAGGCGGAGATGCCGTGCTCGGCGTGCGGCAAGGACACGGTGTCGACCTTGCCACCGAGGCTCTCGATCTTCTCCAGCGTGGCTTCGAAGACCGCGCGAACACCGGAATCGAAGACCTGGCTCGTGAGATCGCCCGGAACCCCAAAGCGCAGCCCTGTGAGGTCCTCGCGGTCGGGCAGGCCGGGCGATTTGGGCAGTCCGACCGAGGTCGAGTCGCAGGGATCCTGACCCTGCAGGATCGCCAGCAGCAAGGCGGCGTCGCTGACGTCGCGGGTGAACGGCCCGCACTGGTCCAGCGAGGAGGCGAAGGCGATCATCCCGTAGCGGGAGATCGCGCCGTAGGTGGGCTTGAGCCCGACGATCCCGCAGAGCGCCGCCGGCTGGCGGATCGAGCCGCCGGTGTCGGTGCCGATCGCCCAGGGCGCGAGGCCGCCGGCGACCGCCGCAGCCGAGCCGCCGGAGGAGCCGCCCGGCACTCGCCCGCGATCCCAGGGATTTAGCACCGCTCCGTAGGCCGAGTTCTCGTTGGAGGAGCCCATCGCGAACTCGTCCATGTTGGTCTTGCCGAGGATCGGCGCCCCGGCCTCGATCAGCTTGCGCACGGCAGTCGCCGTGTAGGGAGGCCGGTAGCCCTCGAGGATGCGCGAGCCGGCCGTGGTCGGCACGCCCTCGGTACAGAAGATGTCCTTGACCGCGATCGGGGCGATGCTCGGTCGCTCGACCGCAATTGCACCGGCGCTGCCGTCCTCATCGCGCCAGAGATAGGCGTTGAGCTCGTCGCCGGCGGCAGCCCGCCGCCAGGCGTCGGCGTACTCACCCGCGTCGAGCTCGCCCGCGACCATTGCTCGATGGGCCTCGAGGGCCGTCAGCGCCAGCAGCTCGGCCATCTATTCCTCGGCCTGCGGCGAGGGGACGCGGAAAGCGCCCTCGGCGGGGTCGGGCGCCGAGGCAAGCGCCACCTCGGGCGGCAGGCTCTCATGGGGAACATCGGCGCGCAGAACGTTCTCCAGCTCGACCACGTGCGAGGTCGGCTCGACGTCATCGAGATCCAGCTCGGCGATCCGGTCGACGTGCTCGAGGATCCCCGAGAAGCTCGCCGGCCATCCGCTCGACCTCGTCCTCGGAGAGGCCGAGGCGGGCCAGCTTTGCCACATGCAGTACCTGCTCTCGCTCGATCACGGCGGCCGATTCTAGGCGGCCCGCCAGTTAGAGTCAGCGCCGGGATGAGAGGCGAGCGCGCTGAGAAGTTCGTGGTGTTGAACCTGCGACTGCTGGCGGTCAGCTTTGCCGTCGTCGGCATCCTCTTCATCGCCGTCCCCAGCGGCGTCCTCGACGTGATCTCAGACGTCGGCGAATGGTTTGGCAACGACACCAGGGCCCCGCACACGCAGGAGGACCTCTGGCTGGCGCTCTCCTTCGCCTACATGGTCGTGATCACCGGCATCTGCCTCGTCGCCCAGATGGACGTGGTTCGCTACCGCCCGCTGCTGCTCGTGCTGGCGGCGGGCAAGACGGCGTCCTCGCTCGGGTCGCTCGCCTTCTTCCTGATCGACGAACACGTCTTCATCTACCTGCTCAACTTCCTCGTCGACGGCTTCCTCGCCCTGCTCTCGCTCTGGCTCTTCTCGCTTGCAGGCCGCATCGGCCGGCCCGCGGCGCCTGACTGACAGCGCCCGCCGGGGCTCTCCGCCGCCGAGCAGCGCACCCTGAGCGCGATCTGCGCGGCGATGGCGCCGGGCCTCGATGGCCTGCCCGCGGCGGAGCGCGAGATCGACGTCTCCGGCCCCGTCGCCGAGTTCCTGCGCTCGGTCTCTCCCAGGGCGCTGGCGCGGATCCGGCTCGGCCTGCGCGCCTTCGAGTGGCTGCCCTTTCCCTGGCGCTTCAGTCGCCTCGACGCGACCGCCCGCGAGGGCTTCCTGCGCGGCATGGAGACGTCGCGCTTCGGCCTTTACCACGAGCTCTCGCTGATGGCCAAGGTCTTCGCCACGCTGGGCAGCGCCGTGGCGCCGGAGGTCGAGCAGCGGATCGGCTTCAGCGCCAGCTGCCGGCTCGCCGACGGATCGCGACCGGAGCCCGCCGGCCCGCTGGGTGAGACCGAGCCCGTGGGAGACGGAGAGGAATGCGACGTGGTCATCGTCGGCTCCGGGGCCGGCGGCGCCGTCGCCGCGGCGACCCTTGCCGAGGCCGGGCTCGACGTGATCGTGCTCGAGGCCGGCGAGAGCTTCAACCGCGAGAGCTACCCGCAGGAACCGCTGGACGCGATCGCCAGCCTCTATCGCGACGGTGGCCTGACGATCGCTGAAGGGCGACCGCCGATCCCGGTGCCGGTCGCGCGCACGGTAGGGGGCACAACGGTGGTCAACTCCGGCACCTGCTTCCGCGCTCCCGACCCGGTGCTGGCGGAGTGGAGCCGGCGATTCGGCATCGACTGGGCCCCAGGCCTGAACGAGGAGTTCGCGTCCGCTGAGCAATTCTTGCGGGTGACCGCGGTCGACCCCGAGCGGATGGGCCGCAACGGCCAGCTGGCGATGGAGGGAGCGGCCGCAATCGGTGCCAGCGGCGGACCGATTGCCCGTAACGCCGGCAGCTGCGTGCAGTGCAGCTCCTGCCCCTTCGGCTGCGAGATCGACGCCAAGCGCGGCATGCACGTCAGCTACCTGCCACGCGCAGTGGCAGCAGGCGCGCGGCTGCGCACCGGGGTCGAGGCGCAGCGGATTCTGATCGAGGACGGTCGCGCTGTCGGCGTGAGCTGCCACACGACCGCCGACGGGACTCAAAGCGGTCGTATAGACCGCTTTGAGTCCCGTCGGCCCTATGTAGTCCTGGCGCGGCTGGCGACCGTGGTCGCCGGCGGCGCGCTGGGCACGCCCGAGCTGCTGCTGCGCTCAGGCCTCGGCGGCCACCACGTCGGCCGCAACCTCCACATCCACCCCGCCTGCTGGGTCGGTGCCCGCTATGAGGAGGAGGTGCGCGGCTGGGACGGCGTGATGCAGAGCTTTTACATCGACCAGTGGGAGCCCCAGCGCCTCCTGCTCGAGGCCACCTTCACCCCCCTCGCCTTCGGCGGCGCCTGGCTCCCCGGCGTCGGCCGCGCCCACCAACGCTCGATGCTCGAATTTGGCCACGTAGGTTCGATCGGCGTCCACCTCTCAGACCAATCCAGCGGCCAGGTGGAACTCACCAACACCGGTGCCCTAAGGGCCCGCTACAAGCTCACCCAAGCCGACGCCGACCGCCTGGTCTTCGGCATCTCCCGCGCGGCGGAAGTCCACTTCGCCGCCGGCGCAATTGAGGTCTACCCCAACATCGCGAGGGTTGGCAAGCTAACTCCAGACAAGCTCGCCGCCTTCGAGTCGACCCGCTTCAAGCCCTCGGAGCTGCGCTTGGAGGCATTCCACCCGATGGGAACTGCTCGAATAGCTGGCGAGGGAGAGGGCGTCTGCGCCCCTGACGGCTCGGTCCACGACGCTAAGGACCTTTACATCGCGGACGCTTCCCTCCTCCCCACCTCGGTCGGAGTGAATCCCATGATGACGGTCATCGCCTTCGCCGCCCGCATTGCCGCTGAACTCGCGAAGAGTGCCGGGTAGCGCCTGTCAAAACACTCAAGCGAGGCTCCTGCCGAGCGTTTTGACAGGCGCTACCCGGCACTCCCCACGCCCGTTCAGCTGCCAGCCGGCGGTGGCGGAGGAGGCGGCGGGGGCGGACTCGAGGATGCCGGAGGTGGCGGAGGTGGCGGCGTTGACGACGGAGGCGGTGGCGGAGGAGGCGTCGACACGGGGTGATGCTGCTGCGGCGCCGACCCTCCACCGGACAGCCGATCCGCCGCATCCCCGAAGGTGATCCCTTCTTCCTTCATCGTGCTGTACCCCCCGTAGGCGACCCCACCGGCAGCGATCAGCCCAAGGAAGATCCCAACGCTGAGAGTCGCGTCAACCGAGACCCCGCCGAAACTGGCAAAGCTCGGCGGATCGATGATGCGGAAGAGGATCAGCAGGACCGAGATCACGCCGAGCACGGTGGCGATGGTGCTCATCGGGACCGACGGCTCGTAAGGCGAATCAGCGAGGCGCAGGCCGACCATCACGAGCGCGGCGATGATCGTGATCACGAGGATGATCGGGATGAAGTCGAGTGCATCCCAGGCGTTGCCGCCGCCACCCGGCACGCTGCCCGAGAACCCGCCGACACCGGAGACTTCGACGCCGAACCAGTCGAAGAACATGAAGATGAAGAGCAGGATCGCCGAGCCGCCCGCGATCTTCTCTCCCGGGCCGAGCTTTTCTAGATGGTCCATCAATCCTCCGGTCGAGCTAGGGGTCGGGGCGACATTACACCCGAGCTCGTGCAGCGGCCAACGTATTTACGAGCAGCATTGCGACTGTCATCGGACCAACCCCGCCGGGCACCGGAGTGATCGCGGCGGCGGCGTCAGCGGCGGCTTCGAAGTCGACGTCGCCGACCAGTCCGTCGTCGGTCCGGTTGATCCCGACGTCGATCACCACCGCGCCGGGCTTGATCGCATCGCCGCCGAGCAGGCGGGGCACGCCGACGGCAGCCACGAGCACCTCGGCGCGGCGGCAGACGTCGGCCAGATCGCGCGTGCGCGAGTGGCACATCGTCACCGTCGCGTTGGCCGCCAGGAGTAGGCGGGAGACCGGGACGCCGACAAGCTTTGAGCGCCCAACGACCACAACTTCGGCGCCCTCGAGCTCGACCCCCTCGTGGCGAAGCAGCTCCATCACGCCGGCCGGGGTGCAGGAGACCAGGCCCGGCATGCCCTGGGCGAGGCGGCCTGCGTTGACCGGAGTCAATCCGTCAACGTCCTTGCCGGGATCGATCGCGGCGACGATTCGATCGGGATCGATCTGCTCGGGCACCGGAAGCTGAACCAGGATCCCGTCGACGTCCCGGTCCGCGTTCAGCTCTTCGACCAAGGCCAGCAGCTCCTGCTCGGTGGTCTCGGCGGGCAAGCCGTGATGGGAAGAGCGAATGCCGACCTGCTCGCAGGCCCTGTGCTTGCCAGCGACGTAAACCTCGGAGGCTGGATCGTCGCCGACGATCACCGTGACCAGCACCGGTATGCGGCCACGCTCGGCCTCAAAGGCCACGACCTCGGCGCTCACCCGCTCGCGTACCTCGGCGGCAACCGCTTTCCCATCGATGATTCGCGCTGACATCGTGCCTATCTCCTCCGGATCGGTGCGTAATCGGCCATCAGCTTGCGCTCGCTGCCGTCGACAGAGAAGCGCACGACGACGACGCCCCCCGGCTCAACCGCTGTCACCACCCCGTCGCCGAAGCTGGCGTGGACGACGTCGTCGCCGGTCTGCAGCTCCAGGGTTGGGCCGGGATCGATCGCGGCCGCCGCATCCTCGCCCGAGTCCCAGCCGATGCCGGCGGCCGCGCCGGGCGCGCTCGAGTGGCGCTCGGTCAGATCGGCGGGCAGCTCATCGATGAAGCGCGAGGGCAGATTGCGCTCGGAACGGCCGAAGAGGCTGCGTTCGCGGGCCCAGGTCATGTAGAGGCGCCGGCGAGCACGGGTGATGCCGACGTAACAGAGCCGCCGCTCCTCCTCCTCTCCGCCCTCTTCCAGCGCCCGCATGTGGGGGAAAGCGCCGTCCTCGCAGCCGACGATGAAGACCGTGTCGTACTCCAGGCCCTTGGCGTTGTGCAGGGTCATCAGCGTCACCAGCGACTCCTGCTCGCCGTCGAGCAGATCGTCCTGCTGGGTGTAAAGAGAGATCTGCTGCAGGTACTCCTCCAAGGGCGGGATCTCGTTCTCGCCCTCCTGCTCGCGCTCGATGTCGAACTCGGCGGCACCGGCGATCAGCGCCTCGAGGTTCTCGGCCCGGCCCTCGGCCTCGATCGTGCGCTCCGCCGCTAGCGCTTCCAGGTAACCGCTCTCGTTCAGCACCGCCTCGAGCAGGCCCGCGACCGGCCCTTTCTCCTCGGCCCGTTCGCGCAGCCCGGCCATCGTCTCGTAGAAGCGGCCGACCGCCTTGATCGCGCCGCCGTTCAGGCCAGGCACTTCCTCGACCGCCTCGATCACCTCCCAGATCGTCTTGCCAGTGGTGTTGGCGTGGGAGGCAATCCGGCCCTGCGTCGTGTTGCCGATCCCGCGCCGGGGCGAGTTGACGATGCGGGCGAAGGAGACCTGGTCGGCGGGATTGGCGAGCAGGCTGAGGTAGGCCACCGCGTCCTTGATCTCGGCCCGTTCGTAGAACTTGGTGCCGCCGATCACCTGGTAGGCGACGTCGAAGCGGTTGAGCGTGTCCTCCAGTACCCGGCTCATCGCGTTGGTCCGGTAGAAGACGGCGACGTCCTCGCGCTTGACCCCGTCCTCCTCCGCGAGGCGCTCGATCTCCCCCGCCACCCAGCGCGCCTCCTCGTGCTCGTCGGAGAGGCTCGGAGAGCCGCACCGGCTCACCGCCGCTGATCTCGGTCCAGAGCTGCTTCGGCCGCCGCTCGCGGTTGCGCTCGACCACGGCGTTTGCGGCGGAGAGGATCGTCTGCGTGGAGCGGTAGTTCTGCTCGAGCTTGACCACCTCGGCCTCGGGAAAGTCGCGCTCGAAGTCGAGGATGTTGCGGATGTCGGCGTGGCGGAAGCCGTAGATCGAGTTGTGCGTGACCAGCCCGTTGGCGATGAAGTTATGCGTGCCCTCGACATTGATGTCGTAGACCGGGCGGTCGAGCGAGACGCGCTTGACCGCCTCGACTGCGTCGTACGCACCGGTCTCGGTGAACATCGTCATACCGGGACGAACCGAGCTCGCAGGGATACTCGGGAGAGAGTTCCCCACCACGCGGCCACTCTGCGTCTCACCAAAACGACCCAGAAAGCAGACGTCCACATCTAGAACGCGGCTGATGTCGCCAGCTATCCGAACGGCTTCGCCTAGATCTTTGAAAACTGTCTCGTATCGCCAAGACACCGAGCCGCTCTTCGCCTCGCGGGTCTTGAGACCAACCTTTTCGAGCGCTTGACGATCCCTCGGGTCTCTCCCGGCCAGGGCAACCCGATGCATTGCGGTCCTCCCTCGCTTCTCCCCGCAGAGAGTCACCCTCAACACCTGGCGGCGACCCTCCGAGGTCGCAGCTATGTGATGGGGGTGCTGGAGGCTGAGTCCCTCGTCCTCGAGCAGGCGAAATCCCCCGGATTCACTGTCGACCGTAGAAAAAACCTGGTCAATCAGCTCCTGGTTGCCGATCAAGGTCTTTCCAGAAGCTGACCTCCTCCGATAGAAAGGCAGCATCGGCAGTCCATAGCGCAAAGAGAGCGAGATCTCTGCCGCCCGCGCCTCGGCGTCGGAGTCGTGAGTTGAGATGACCCATACAGCGTCGGCGTGCTCACGTAGGCATCTCTGTCGGATCCCCACAGCAGATCGACCCCGCTGGGTATAAACGCCCGTCACCCCGACTCGGAATCCAACTCCCCGCTTCCACATCAAGTAGGTCAGGTGCAACTGAGGGGTCGTGCCCAGTCGATACCCAGCGAAGTGCATGTGCTCTGGGGTGCTGACGACCCTGCGACCACTCCTGGTCGTTATCTCTACCCCGCTCTTCTCCCACGCCCTGAAGACGCCGGTCACTCGGGAGGGACGGAAGTCAGCGCTGCCATGACATGACATCACTGCGTCGCCCTCTTTCAGCTGCTCTATCGGCCTCTGCGATCCATCCCCCATCGTCACCATCGTCCCCTCGACAAGACACTGATCCTCGTCGCCGACCACCATCAGGTTGCCGTGCTCTTCGGTGAGCAACTGCAGCAAGCGGTACTGGGCGTGGTTGGTGTCCTGGTACTCGTCGACGAGGACGTGGCGGAAGGTGCGGCGCCAGCGTTCGCGCGCCTCGTCGGAAACTTCCAGCACGTTGACGGTGCGGACCAGCAGGTCGTCGAAGTCCATCGCGTTGGCCTCGAGCATGCGTTTCTCATAAAGCGGATAGAGGTCGGCGACGGTTTCCTCAAATGGGTTGCCTTCGACAGCGTCATAGGCATCCGCATCGACCAGCTTGTTCTTGGCGCCGGAGATCTGCGAGCGCAGCGCCCGCGGCGGGTAGCGTTTCGGATCGACCCCGAGCTCGGTCATGCAGCGTTTGAGCATCCGCAGCGAGTCCGACTCGTCGTAGATCGTGAAGGTGCGGGCGTAACCGAGCTTCTCGGCATCGGCACGCAGCATCCGCGCGCAGGCGGAGTGGAAGGTGGTCACCCACATCGCCCGCACCGAGCGGCCGATCAGGGCGCCGACCCGCTCGCGCATCTCGCTGGCAGCCTTGTTGGTGAATGTAATCGCGAGGATCTCGCCTGGGCGGGCCGCGCCGGTCGCCAGCAGGTAGGCGATGCGGTGGGTGAGCACCCGGGTCTTGCCAGAGCCGGCGCCGGCAAGGACCAGCAGTGGCCCCTCGCCGTGAACTACGGCCTGCCGCTGGGGCTCGTTGAGCCCGGCGAGCAAGCGCTCGGCGCGGTCGGCACCGGCTTCGATCGGGGCCCCGCCGGCCTCTTCCGCGCCCTGCGCAGGAGTCTCGAACTCACTCTGAAGCGTCACCAACCGAGCATAGCCAGGGGCTCGGGTGGCGCCGCCCCGCCAATCAAGCGCAGCGCTTGGCCACTCCTTCCACCTCTTCGGCAGCCGGGGCGAGCAGGAGTTCTTCGACCTCCTGCTTCCCTCCTTCGTTGAACGCCTCGACGAAGCAGGTGGCGAATTTGGCCGAGACCTCGCGCGAGTTCCTTTCGAATTCCCTTTCGAGGCTTTCGATCAGCTTTGGCTCGTCGAACTTGGTGAATTCGACGATTTCGTCCAACTTCCACTGATCGCCTGATTTGACCAGCGCCACCTCGAGCGTCTGGCCGTTCAGGGTGCCGCCCCGGAGCGCGGCTTGGGCCGTCGCCTTGGCGCCGTTGACCTTGACGTTCGACACCGCAGCCGCTTCGACCCCTTCTCCTTCTTCGGCTTCTTCTTCGCACCGCGCCACGGCGCCGCCGCCGCTTTCATGCGAGGCCTGTTCCGTGAACTTCTGCGTCTGCAGCTTCTTGCAGTCGGCGGGATCGTTGCTCGCCGCGGCGACTTCGATCGCTTCTTCGACCTTGCTCTCTTCGCTGCTACCGCTGCCGCAGGCGACAAACGCGAGGGCCGCGAGAACGAGAAGACAGGGAAGAAGCAGGAGGCGCTGGAGGGTCACCCGCCGAGCATAGCCGGGGCTCGGCGGGTGACGGTCCGATCAGCTTTGGAAGCAGTCCCCAGCCAGTTCTTCGAAGCCGGCGGTCGAGGGGCTGAGCAGGGCTTCTTCGAACTTGGCCTGCGGCGCTTCTTTGAAGGCGCTGGTGATGCAGGTGGCAAGGCTCTTGCTCACTTCACTCGACTTGGCGAACTGTTCTTCAAGGGTTTCGACCACCTTCGTCTGGTCAAACTTGACGAAGCCGGTGAGTTCATCGAGCTTCCACTGGTCGCCTTCCTTGACCAGGGCGACTTCCACTTCCTGGCCACCGAGGCCGCCACCGCTGAGTGCCACGTCGGCGGTCGCCTTCGAGCCGTCGACTTTGATGTTCGAGGAAGTCGCGGATTTCGCACCGCTTTTTTCGGAGGCTTCCTTTTCGCACGTCTTGATCGCTTCGGCGCCTTCGGCCTGCGTGGTCTGTTCGACGAATCGCTTCGTGTCGAACTTCGTGCAGTCGGCCGGATCGGTGCTCGTTGCCGAAGTTTCGATTGCTTCTTCGATCTGGCTTTCATCGCCATTGCTGCTGCCGCAGGCGGCAAGGGCAAGGGCCGAGACGATCAGCAGACAGAGAAGGACGAGACCGCGCTTGAGCAAGGAAATCCTTTCGAAGGGGACGGGCGAGGACGAATTTTGGCGCAGGCTACTTCAGCCACCGGCCGTCGAACGGCCAGTGCGCTCGCGCAGCTCGCTCGCCGCTTCGCCGTCGCCAGCGGCCTCGGCGCCGTCGAGTTCGCCCAGCCGCCGCTCCAGCTCAGCGATCCGCTGCGAGAGCGACTTGATCGCCTCGGCGATCGGGTCGGGAAGGTGGATCCAGTCGGCGTCTGGGCCCTCGACCCGTTTGCCGTCGACCTTGACCGGGTGGCCCGGGTTGCCGACCACAGTGGCGCCGGGCGGCACGTCCTCGATCACGACCGTGTTGGCGCCGATCTTGGCGCCGTCGCCGACCGCGATCGGGCCGAGCAGCTTGGCGCCCGAGCCAACGGTGACGTTGTCACCCAGGGTCGGGTGGCGCTTGCCGCGTTGGAAGCCGGTGCCGCCCAGCGTTACCCCTTGGTAGAGCGTCACCCGCTCGCCGATCTCGGCCGTCTCGCCAACCACGACGCCGGAGCCGTGGTCGATGAAGAACTCGCGGCCGATGCTCGCCGCCGGGTGGATCTCGACCCCTGTGACCGACCGGGTCAGGTAGGAGAGCACCCGTGGCACGATCGGCACGCCGGCCTCGAGCAGCGCGTGGGCGAGGCGATGGGCGAGCAGCGCCTGCACCCCGCCCCAGCTGAGCAGGATCTCCACACTGGAGACTTCCTGCGCGGCGGGATCGCGATCGCGGGCCGCGGCGACGTCGGCGCGCACCTCGATCACCAGCCTCTTCCAGCGGTTCATGGTGAGAAGAAGGGTAGGGACACGTAGCGCTCGCCCGAGTCGCAGACGATCGTCACCACCCGCTTGCCCTCCATTGCCGGCCGCGCGGCCACCTCCAGCGCCGCCTTGACGTTGGCACCGGCCGAGATGCCCGCCAGCACCCCCTCCCGCTGGGCGACCAGGCGCGCCGTCTCCAGCGCGTCCTCATCGCCGACCGAAACGATCTCGTCGATCACGCTGCGATCCAGCACCGAGGGCACGAAGCCGGCGCCGATGCCTTGGATCTTGTGTGGCCCCGGCACGCCGCCGGAGAGGACCGGCGATGTCGCCGGCTCGACCGCGACGATCAGCGTCTCGGGGCTGCGCTCGCGCAGGACCTGGCCGACGCCGGTGATCGTCCCCCCCGTGCCGACGCCGGCGACGAAGGCGCCGATCTCGCCCTCCGTGTCGCGCCAGATCTCCTCGGCGGTCGTGCGCCGGTGCGCCTCCGGGTTGGCGGGGTTGGAGAACTGCTGCGGCATGAACCCTTTGCGCTGCTTGCAGATTTCCTCGGCCAACTCGACCGCCTCGGTCATGCCGCCGAGCGAGGGTGTCTCGCGGACTTCAGCCCCGTAGGCACGCAGCAGCTTGCTGCGCTCGCGGCTCATCCCCTCGGGCAGGGTGAGGATCAGCTCGTAGCCGCGCGCCGCGCAGACCATCGCCAGGGCGATGCCAGTGTTGCCGCTGGTCGGCTCGACGATCACCGACTTGCCCGGCTCGATCAGCCCCTCCGCCTCGGCCGCGTCGATCATCGCCACCCCGATCCGATCCTTGACCGACCCCCCCGGGTTGAGCTGCTCGAGCTTGACGCAGACCTCGCCGGGAAGGCCCTCGCCCAGCCGCGAGAGAGCGACCATCGGCGTATCGCCGACAACCGCCGCTGCGCTGTCCCCAACCGGCATCAGGCCTGAAGCGTAGTGCGGTGCGCTAAATGAAGTACATGCCGCTGCCGGCGGCCTCGGCCTCGCGGCGGGCGATTTCGGCGATCGTGGTCTGGCCGAAGACCTTGCGCAGGGCGGTGACGCCCTCGGCCCAGATGCCGCCGGCCTCGTCGGCCTCCTGACCAACCTTGCCGTCGAGCGCCTGCACCACCTCGAGCACCGAGATCTCCTCGGCCGGACGCGAGAGCGTGTAGCCGCCGCGCATGCCGCGGTGGCTGGTCAGCAGGCCGGCGCGGCGCAGGGTCGAGAAGAGCTGCTCGAGGAACTGCTCGGGGATGTCGCGGCGCTCGGCCAGCTCCTTGATCGGCACCGGGCGCTCGCCCGAACGTGCCAGCTCGGCCATCGCAACCACCGCATAGCGCGACTTCGAGGTGATCGAGATCACAAGGGCTTTCTACCGCACTGCCCGGACTGGGTTAGGATCGGCCGCAGGGCTCCAGGGCTGACGATGGAGCCATCGCCGAACACCTAGATATCGGAACCGGTCCTGAGCGAGCGTCCACAGTGCCTTGTCGTCGATGGTCACCCGATCGTCCGGATTGGCGTGCGCCGAGCGCTGCAGGACCGCTTCGAGTGCCAGGAGGCGGCCAGCCGCGAGGAGGCGGTCGACCTGGTTCGCGACGTCGGCAGCATCGACGTCGCAATCATCGACATGCGTCGCCACCCCGATCGCACCAGCCCGAGCCCGCTCGGTGCCACCGAGACGATCCGGATCATGCTCAAGTCCGAACCTGGGCTGGGCATCGTCGCCCACGGTGAGCGGGCCGAGCGCCACCTGGCCAGCGCCGCGATACAGGCAGGCGCCAGCGCCTACATCTCGCGCACGGCCAGCACCGAGCTGCTCCTCCACGCCGCCCAGGCCGCCCTCGCCCAGGAACGCTTCATCGACCCGGCCGTACCGCCTCGTGGCAGCCGCGGCAAGCTGACCAAGCGCCAGCGCGAAATCCTCCAGCTGCTCGCCAACGGCGAATCGACCACGGTCGCAGCCCGCGAGCTCGACCTCAGCGAGGAAACGATTAAGACCCACACCAAGAACGCCTTCGCCCGGCTCGGCGCCCGTAACCGCACCCACGCGGTAGCTATCGCCCTGCGCGAGTCCTTGATCGAGTAGGGGCTAGGCCGTTAGATCCAGCCGCGGTCGCGCGCGGTGAGGACCGCCTGGGCGCGATCGACGGCGCCGATCTTGCCGTAGACGTTGTGCAGGTGGGTCCGAATCGTCGAGACGGAGAGCTGCATCTCGCCGGCGATCTGCTTGTAGACCATGCCCTCGGAGAGGTGGCGCAGGACGTCGAGCTCGCGGGCCGATAGCGGGCAGGGCTCGGAGACGCGCGAGACGTCATTGCGGGCGTAGGGAAGCTGGTAGAGCAGGTCACGCAGGGCGTCGGGACTGAGGCCACAGCGCTTCGCCGAAGCGTGCAGGCGCTCCGGCGAGACCGCCTCTCCCTGGCTGTAGTGAGCGACCATGTCGGCGGTCCCGACCAGGGCCGCCAGGCCGTCGGCGTCATCGGCGTGGTGGCGCTCGATCGAGACCGCGATCCGCTGCGGCAAGCTCCAGCGTCGCGCCAGCACGCCGCCGACCAGGGCGTGATCGATGCCAAGCCGGTCGCGTTCCTCGCGCAGTCGCTGCTCGGGAGTCCGGGAGAGGACGTCGAAGTGACCGCGGTCACCGGGATGGAGGTTGGCGATCACCAAGCGGCCAACGTCGTGAAGGAGCGAGGCGACGGCGAGTTCGTCGCGATCCTCCCAGCCGACCGCACGGCCGATCTCATCGGCGGCCTGCTGGGTGGCAAGGGCGTGGACGCGAAAGCGCTCTGGGCGCATCTCGCGGCCGCCGTTGGTCTCGAAGAAGTCGAAGACCGGCGCGGTGCCAGCGATGGCGAGCACGCCCGAAGGCTTGAGGATGTCGATCGCCGCCGGAACCGAGCCGATGCTGGCCACGGGCGAGCTGGAGCGGTTGGCAAAGCGCAGTACGGCGATCGCCAGGCCGACGTCAGCCTCAACCGCCTCAACGAGGTCGCCAATGCGACTTGTCTCCGCCGTGGCGGCCTGCATGACCCGGGCTCGCGACTCGAGTAGCACCGGGAACTTCTCCACCGCCTCGAAGGCGGCGGCGAGGCGGGCGCCAGGCGCGGGCCTGCCGCTGGCGTCTTTGCCGGCGGCACCCGGCTTGGTCTTGCCGTTGGTTTGGGGCTTGGTGGTCTCCATTGCGATAAATGTCCTCGACTGCCTCATCGGCAGCGAAGGACGCACGGTTTAGCCCGACCATCCACAAAATTAAGGTGCAGAAAAGCGCCATCTGTCCATTTGGGTGGATTCCAGCGGTTTTGCTTGTCCCGTTAGGACCGCAGGCGGGCGAGCGCAGCGTCGATGCGTGCCAGCGATTCCTCGCGACCGAGTACCGCCAGCGACTCGAAGATGCCCGGCGAGATCGAGGTACCGGTGATCGCGACCCGAATCGGCTGGTAAACCTTGCCGGGCTTGGCGCCGAGCTGCTCGGGAATTGGGTTAAGCGCAGCCTCGACCGCCTCGGTGTCAAAGCCCGACGCAGCAGCCAGGGCGCCGCGCGATGCCTCCAGCGCCTCCAGCGCGCCGTCTTTCATCACCTTGGCCCAGGCCTTCTCATCGTTCACCGGCGGCTCGAAGAGGAAGTGGATCAGGCCCCAGACCTCGGCCAGCGTCTGCGCTTTCTCCTGGGCGATCGCGCAGGCGGCGCGCAGGCGCTCGTCTGGCTCCCGCCCGAGGTGCCGGGCCACGGCAGCCGTGTACTCGTCGAGTGGAGAGCTCGCGCATGAAGCGGCCGTTGAGCCAGCGCAGCTTCTTCTCGTCGAAGATCGCGGCGGAGCGACCGACGTCCTCGACCCGGAAGCGGCGGACCAGCTCATCGGTTGCCATCACCGTCGTGTCGTCATCAGTTCCCCAGCCAAGCAGGGCGAGGTAGTTGCGGACCGCCGCCGGCAGGTAGCCGGCCTCGCGCAGCTCCTGCACCGACGCGGCGCCGTGGCGCTTGGAGAGCTTCTTGCCATCGGGGCCGTGCAGCAGCGGCAGGTGCGCGTAGCGGGGCGGCTGGTGGCCGAGTGCGGTAAGGACGAGGAGTTGCTTGGGGGTGTTGGAGAGGTGGTCGTCGCCCCGCACCACCTCGCTGATCTCCATCTCGGCATCGTCGACGGCGACGGCGAAGTTGTAGAGGACCGAGCCATCGGCGCGGGCGATGACGAAGTCGTCGTAGCTGCGGTTGGGAAAGCTGACCGGGCCTCGGATCAGATCGTGGACGACGGTCTCGCCGTCGTCGGGCACGCGCAGGCGCACCGCAGCACCGTCGCCGGAGGCCGGCTCGCCGCGGTAACCGCGATCGGCGCCGTGCTCGGCCTTCCAGGCCTCGACGTCCTTGGCGGTGGCCGAGTCGCGATAGGCGGCGCCGGAATCAAGCAACTGCTGCAGTGCCTCGGCATGGCGATCGGCGCGCGCCGCCTGCGAGACCGGCCCCACGTCCCAGTCGAGCTCGAGCCACTCCATCGCGTCGAGGATCTGGGCGACGTTCTCCTCGGTCGAGCGCTCGCGGTCGGTGTCCTCGATCCGCAGCACCAGCTCGCCGCCACCGTGGCGGGCCGCCAGCCAGTTGTAGAGAGCAGTGCGGGCGCCACCGATATGCAGGGCGCCGGTGGGAGATGGCGCAAATCGAACGCGGATCGGGGTGTCTTTAGGCACGCGGGCAATCTAGATGAACCAGGCCCACGACCAAGGCCGGTGCAGCCATAGGATGCGAGTCAATGCTGATCGGCGCGCATGTTTCGACCTCGGGAGGACTGGACAAGGCGATCGAGCGAGGCGCTGAGCGCGGCTGCGAATCGATCCAGATCTTCAACCAGAGCCCGCGGATGTGGCGGCCGACCAAGTACGGGCCCGAGGATTTCGCCGCCTTCAAAGAGGCGATGGCGGACTCGCCGGTGGAAGCTGTGGTGATCCACGCCGTCTACCTGATCAACTGCGCCAGCAAGGACAAGGAGCTGCGCAAGAAGTCGCAAGCCTCGCTCACTCACGCCTTGCGGATCGGTGACGAGATCGGCGCCGCCGGCGTCGTCCTGCACCCGGGCGCGCAGGTGAAAGAGCCGCTGGGACCGTCGATGAAACGAGCGGGCAAAACCATTGCCGCCGCGCTCAAGGACAGCGAGCGATGCCCGCTCCTGCTCGAGCAGACGGCCGGCCACAAGGGCCTGCTCGGCCGCGACTTCGACCAGACCGCGGAGCTGATCGAGCTCGCCGGCAGCGGCAAGCGCCTCGGCCTCTGCCTCGACTCCTGCCATCTCTTCGTGCAGGGCTACGACATCACCGACGAGGAGCACCTGACCAAGGTCGTAGACGAAGCCGACGCCAAGGTCGGCATCGAGCGCCTCCAGTGCCTCCACGTCAACGACGCCGCCGCCCCGCTCGGCTCCTGTCGCGACCGCCACGCCAACCTCAGCAAAGGCGAGATGGGCAAACAGGGCCTCGCCGCCTTCCTCTCCGAGCCCCGCTTCGAGGGCCTCCCGGCCACCCTGGAGACCCCCGGGCCCAACAAGAAAGGCCCGGATCGCAAAGAAGTGCTGGCGGCCAAGCGACTCCGAAAAGCTGGACTCACGCGGCGCAAGGGATAGCAACGCACTACCTACGTCCGATTCACCCAAGCTCGACGAGGAGCCAGCGCCTCGCTTTCGAGCTTTCTCGAGATGCTCTCGGCTTGAGCGCGGGTTGCCAGGCCCCTGCCTCACCTCAGACGCTTGAGCCAGGGCTATTTGACGTGGACGCCCGAGATCGAGCGGCTGATGACCAGCCGCTGGATCTCCGAAGTGCCCTCGAAGATCGTGTAGATCTTGGCGTCGCGGTGCATCCGCTCGACCGGGAACTCGCGCGTGTAGCCGTTGCCGCCGAGGATCTGGATCGCCCGCTCGGTTGCCCAGACTGCGACCTCGCCAGCCTTCAGCTTCGACATCGAGCCCTCGGCGTTTTCGAATTTCTGACCCGTGCGGCCCATCCAGGCGGCACGCCAGACCAGCAGCCGGGCGGCGTCGATCTCCAGCTTCATGTCGGCGAGGGTGAAGGCGATCGCCTGGTTCTCGATGATCGGCCGGCCGAACTGGGAGCGCTCTTTGGCGTACTCGAGCGCGTACTCATATGCCGCGCGGGCGATGCCGACGGCCTGGGAGCCGACCGTGGGCCGGCTGGCCTCGAAGGTCTGCATCGCCGCCTGCGACTTGGCCTTTTTGCCCTCGCGCACGCGGGCGAGGCGCTCGTCGAGCTTCTCCTTGCCGCCCAGCAGGCAGGCGCCCGGCACGCGACAGTCGTCGAGGTGGACGTCGGCGGTGTGCGAGGCGCGCAGGCCGTGCTTCTTGACCTTGGCGCCCTGCTCGCAGCCCTTGGTCCCGGGCGGGATCACGAAGGCGGCGTGGCCGCGCGAGCCGAGCTCGCGGTCGACCGAGGCGATGACGACGTGGATGTCGGCGATGCCGCCGTTGGTGGCCCAGGCCTTCTGGCCGTTGATCACCCATTCGTCGGTCGCCTCGTCGTACTTGGCGGTGGTGCGGATCGCGGAGACGTCCGAGCCCGCGTCCGGCTCGGAGGCGCAGAAGGCGGCGACCTTGGGGTCGTCGGGACTGCCGAAGCACTGCGGGATCCACTCACCGATCTGCTCACCGGTCCCCTGGCCGAAGATCGCGGCAACGGCCAATGAGGTGCCCATGATCGCCATGCCGATGCCGGCGTCGCCCCAGAAGAGCTCCTCGTTGGCGATCGGCAGGGTCAGGCCGGTCGGGTCGGCGAAGAACTGACCCAGCGCTTCGAAGCTGTAGAGGCCGATCTTGGCCGCCTCCTGGATTACTGGCCAGGGAGTCTCCTCGCGCTCATCCCATTCCGCCGCCGCGGGACGGACGACGCCCTCGGCAAAGCCGTGCACCCACTCGCGGATGTCCTTCTGATCCTGGTTCAGCTCAAGCGTGAAGACAGGCCCGTCCGGGGTCCCCTCACCGCCTGCGACCTCATCCACGATGCTCTCCTTTGCCGCCTCTGCAACTGCCGCTGTATCAGTCATGGCGCGGGATCGTACAGGGATCGGCGTCGATCAGGTCGCGCTCAGACGTCGCGCAGGTCGAAGGCCTTGATGCCCTCGGGACCGGCGTCGGAGCAGTCGAAGAAGCGGCGGTTGACGCAGTCGTAGGACTCGCCCTCCCCCTCGTACGCCTGCTCGACCGAGAACTGGCAGTGAGGCAGCGCGTCACCCGTCATCTTGACGCCACCGAAGCCACCAGGCTGCAGAACGGCCTCGAGATCGACCTTGGCGGCGAAGACGTCTTGCATGCAGCCGACGTACTGGCTGCCGGTCAGCATGTCGACGAAGGAGTAGAGGTAGCGGCAGCGCATTTCAACGCAGCCGCGCGGCTCGACCATCTTGTCGCAGAACGAGCGGCACTGGCGGCACTCACCCGTCTTCTCGCGAGTTGCTGGCATGAGTGAAGTCTACGGACGTGCGGCCCTGAAAACCAAGGCCTGGCCTGGCTATGCAGCCAGGGCCGCAGTGCCGAGCAGATGGTCCAGCTCGCTCTGCAGGCGACCCGATGGTCGCACTCGGTATCCCTCGCCGAGCAGGAAGCGCCTCGGCTCGGCGGTGCCGCTGCGGATCGCGAGGTGGACCTCGGCCTCACCCTTGTGGTGCTCGAGCACGGCCTTCAGCTCATCGACCAGGGCGACGGTGAGCGTGGCCGCCTCGATCTCGACCTTGAAGGGGCCAGAGGGCCCGCTCGCCACCGCCGGTGCGGCGGCGATCTCGGCCGCGTCGGGTTCGAAGCGCTCGGCCTCCTGGACGACGAGCTTGGTCTCGCCGCGGTCCTTGTGGTCGAGCCGGCCGCGAACGATCACGATCGCGTCGGGCTCGATCACAGCGGCGTTCTCGGACTCGTCGGCCTTGAAGACCAGCATCTCGACCTGGCCCTCGACGTCGTCGAGCGTGGCGAACATCATCTGGCTGCCGCTCTTGGTGCGGATCTTCTTGCACTCGGTAACGATGCCTCCGACCGTCACCCAGGAGCCGTCCTGCTTGTTGGCCAGGGCGGCGATGCCGCAATCGACCCGGGCGCGCAGGGCACCGCGGACCTCGGTCAGCGGGTGCTCGGAGAGATAGGTCCCCAGGGTCTCCTTCTCCATCGCCAGCAGCTCGGCGCGCTCGAACTCGGCGGCGGAGACCGGCGGCCGGTGGTGCGCCTGGGTCGCGTGCGCCGCCGGCGCCGGTCTCCTCGCCGAAGTCGAAGATCGAGCCCTGGCCCATCTGGGCATCCTCCTGGGCCTTCTGCCCGGCCGACTGCGCCGCCGGCAGCGCCTCGAGCATGCCCTTGCGGGTTGCCTCGGTCGAGTCGAGGGCGCCGCATTTGATCAGGCATTCGATCGCGCGTTTGTTCACCGCGCGCGAGTCGACCCGCTCGCAGAAGTCCCAGATCGAGGCGATCGGGGCGTCCTCGCGGGCGCGCAGGATCGCCTCGACCGCGGCGTGGCCGACGTTCTTGACCGCGTCGAGGCCGAAGCGGATCGCGTTCTCGGAGACGACGAAGCTGTGGTCGGAGGAGTTGACGTCGGGCGGCAGCACCTCGATCCCCATCTCCTCGCAGCGGTTGACGAAGAACGGGACCTTGTCCTTGGTGTTCATCACCGAGGAGATCACCGCAGCCATGTACTCGGCCGGGTAGTTGGCCTTGAGGTAGGCGGTGCGGTAGGAGATCAGCCCGTAGCAGGCGGCGTGGGACTTGTTGAAGGAGTAGTCGGCGGCGGCTTCGTTCAGTTTCCAGAGGTCCTTGGCGACGTTGGGAGCAGTGTTCGATTCGGCCAGCCCCTGCATGAATTTGTCCTTCATCGTCGCCATCAGCTCGCGCTTCTTCTTGCCGATCGCCTTGCGCAGGTCGTCCGCCTCGGCGCCGGAGAAGCCCGCCATCTCACGGGCGATCGCCATCAGCTGCTCCTGGTAGACGACGCAGCCGTGGGTCTCCTCGGTGATCGCGCGCAGGCGTGGGTCCGGGTAGCGCACGGTCGAGGGGTCCTTCTTGCCCTTGGCGTAGGCAGGGATGTAGGCCATCGCGCCGGGTCGGTAGAGGGCGCCGAGCGCGACCAGGTCGGAGAACTCGGTTGGCCCGACCTTGCGCAGCGCGTCGCGCATCCCCTCCGACTCGAACTGGAAGACGCCGGTTGAGTCGCCGCGGGCGAGCATCTCGTAGGTCTTGGCGTCGTCGATCGGGATCGATTCCATCTCGACCTCCTCCCCGCGCGAGCGGCGGATGATGTCGATCGCGTCCTCGATCACGTCGAGGTTGCGCAAGCCGAGGAAGTCCATCTTCAGCAGCCCGATCTCCTCGATCGGCCCCATCGAGTACTGGGTCACGATCTTGTACTGGCGCTCGGCCTTGCCAGTGCCGTTGGCCGGCGCGGGGGCCGTCTTGTCCTCGGCCAGCTGCAGCGGCACCACTTCCTGCAGCGGGCGGTCGGCGATCACCACCGCGGCGGCGTGGATCGAGTTGTTTCGGATGATCCCCTCGAGACCCTGGGCGACGTCGATGATCTTCTTCGCGTCGGGCTCGGTGTCGTAGGTCTTCTTCAGCTCCTGGCCCGATTTGAGGCACTCCTCGAAGGAGGGGCTGCGGCCCATGATCGGCTCCGGGATCTGCTTCGCCAGGCGGTCGCCAGTGCCGTAGTCGAAGCCGAGCACACGGGCGGCGTCGCGGGTCGCCGCGCGCGGCGCCATCTTGCCGAAGGTGATGATCTGGGCGACCGATTCGCGGCCGTACTTGTCGGCGACGTAGCGGATCATCCGCTCGCGGCCGCGGACCGAGAAGTCGATGTCGATATCGGGCATCGACTTGCGCCCAGGGTTGAGGAAGCGCTCGAAGAGCAGGTCTTCGGCGAGCGGGTCGATGTCGGTGATCGTCAGCGCGTAGGCGACGATCGAACCCGCCGCCGAGCCGCGGCCCGGACCGACGGCGATGCCGTTGTCCTTCGCGTATCGCACAAAATCCCAGACGATCAGGAAGTAGGAGGGAAAGCCCATCTCTTCGATCACCCCGAGCTCGAACTCCATCCGCTCGACCGCCGCGGCCGGCAGCGGGTCGCCGTAGCGCGCCCGCATGCCCTCTTCGGCGACGCGGCGCAGCATCGCCTCCGGCTCCTCGCCGTCGGGCGTCGGGTAGCGCGGCAGCAGCAGCTTGCCGAGCTCGATGTCGATGTTGCAGCGCTCGGCGATCTCCAGCGTGGTCGGCACCGCCTCCGGCCACTCGGCGAAGGAAGTCGCCATTTCCTCGGAATCCTTGAGGTAGAACTCGTTGGTGTCGAAGCTCATCTTCGGCGCTTCCAGGGTCGACTTGGTCTGCACGCAGAGCAGCGCCGCGTGGTCTTCGAAGTCCTCGCGCCGCAGGTAGTGGACGTCGGCGGTGCCGACCAGCGGCCGCCCCAGCTCGCGGGCGTAGCGGACGATCCCCTCGTTGGCCTTGTCCTGCTCGGGGATGCCGTTCTTCTGCACCTCGAAGTAGACCTGCTCAGGGCCGAAGGCCTGAATCAGATCGTCGAGGTGGGCGCGGGCGTCGTCCGGGCGCTCCTCGATCAGGCGACGACAGAAGCGCGACTGCAGGCAACCGGTGAGCACGATCACGCCCTCGGCGTGGGCGGCGAGCATCTCCATGTCGACGTTTGCCTTGCCGCGCGAGAAGCCTTCGAGGAACCCGGCCGACGTGAGCTTGACCAGGTTGGCCAGGCCGGTGTCGGTCTCGGCCAGCAGCGTCAGGTGGTTGCGCTCGTACTTCGGCTTCTCCTTGATCGTCTTGACGTCATCGACGAAGTAGGCCTCAAAACCGGCGATCGGCTTGATTCCGTGCTTCTTGCATGCCTTGTAGAGATCGACGGCGCCGTTCATCACGCCGTGGTCGGTCAGGCCCAGGGCGGGCTGACCCATCTCCGCGGCGCGCGCCGCCATCGCGTCGATCTTGCAGGCGCCGTCGAGCAGCGAATACTCGCTGTGGGCGTGCAGGTGGACGGCGGAGGGGTTGCTCATAAAGGCCGAGCGATCATGCCAATCGGACCAGATGGAGCGGGGCGCTTTTGGGCGTCTTCCGCGCTACTTCCGTGGGTATTCGGGAGAGCGGCGATTCCGGGAGGGGTTTCGCTTAACTTTTTCGGTGGAGAGTCTCGTGCTGGCGCCGCAAGGGATTGTCGAAAAAGTGCAAGACGCTTCACCCCTCCCGGAATCGCCGCTTAGCCGCAGACCCAGGCACCGGGACCAGAGTCGGCCCAGATTTCCGCGGCTATTCGGTCCTGTTCAGCCTTCGGAGCGTTCTGAGGTTCGCCTTGGCCGCCGTAGAGTTCCCAAGTGGACGGAAGGATTTGGTAGGCGCCGCCGGCGCCGCTTGAAGGGTTCAGGGCGCCGTAGTTGCCGCCGGACTCGCACATGACTATGTAGGCGGGGATCGCGTACGGACCGCCGAGCCAGCGTTCGACTTCGGTTACGGCTTCTTCGGAGCTGATGCGTTCAGCTTCTGCTGCCCGGGCCGCCTGGATGTCGCTCGTCCATTGGCCGATCTTGTCCTTGAGGGTGGCAAGCGCTGCTGAGCGGGCGGCGGCGACTGAGTGCAGGTGCGAGGCGGCCGCCTCGGCGTTTTTGCGGACGACGACGACTTCCGAGCGGGCGCTGGCGAGGCGTTCGTTGTAGGAGTCGACGCGAGCCTTGAGCGCGGCGACGCGCTGAAGCGCCGCGGCGACGGTGCGGCGGACCTCGGCCACGCGGGCGGCCAGGTCGGAGTCGGATTGCTGGATTCGCTCCAGGTATTCGGTCCGGGTCGCCAGTTCGTCGATGCTGTCGGAGGCGAGGATGATGCTGGCGGTGCTGGGCGAGCCGCTCTCGTAGATCGCCACGAGGCGAGTGGCGAGGGCGGCGCGGGCTCGGTGCAGGCGCCTTTTTTCGGCCACCAGACGGCGCTTGGTCCGCTGCACTTCGGCGGCCAGGCGCGCGGCTTTTTCTTCTCCCGTCGCCAGCGAGGTGGTGAGCTTCTGCTCGCGGGCGCTGGCCGCGGTGGCTTCCTCTTCCGCCGCGGCAAGTTCTCCCTGCGCCGCCTGCAGCTGGCCGGCCAGCGACCCGGCTTCTTCCCGTCCCGCCGAGACCTTCTGCTGCAGGGCCGAGACATCGGCCGCCGAGGCAGGGGCAGCCGCGAGCGCGAACGGCGCCAGCAGTGCACAGAGGAGGGCGACGAGAAGCGTGCGGCCTCCCGCCTTTGTCGCCAGCGTTCGCGCCACTAAGCCTTCGAGGCTACGCTAGCCCTCAGGCACGTTGCGCGTCGCGGCGTAGGCCGCAATCGCCAATGCAACCGCCGTAACTCCGACACCGATGCGAATCTGGCGCCGATAGCGGCGCCGCGCGTACTTGAAGGCGAAGCGGATCGCGGCCTTGCCGAGCCTGTCGTAGGTCATCGCTGCTCCTCCTCCCCGCGCTGGCGGATCCGGTAAGCCATGCGCGACTGCAGCGACCAGAGCTCGATGAAGCCAGGTGAGGCAGCCTGCGAGAAGAGACCCCCCGACTGGGCAAAGGAGGCGAGGTCGGCGTCGTAGACGGCATTGGGCGAGCTGCGGGTGACCACCCGCACACTCCCCTTGAAGAGCTTGAGCCCGATCGTGCCGGTGACCTGGGCGTTGACCGCGTTCATGTAGGCGTCGAGGTCGGTGCGCAACGGCTCCCACCAGAGCCCGGCGTAGACCAGGTAGGCCCACTTGTGGTCGAGCTCGGGCTTGAACTGGTTCTGGTGGATCGTGCCGACCAGCTTCTCCAGCTCCTGGTGTGCGGGCAGCAGGATCGCCGCCGCCGGCACCTCGTAGATGTCGCGCACCTTGAGGCCGACGATGCGATCCTCGATGTGGTCGACGATGCCAACGCCATGGCGACAGCCGGCCTCGGCGGCGCGTTCAAGCAGCTCGACCGGGGCCAAACGCTCGCCGTTGAAAGCAACAGGGATGCCGGCCTCGAACTCGACGGTGACGATCTCGGCCTCGTCCGGCGCCAGCTCGGGCCGGGTGACCAACTGGAAGACGTCGTCCTCGGGGGCGTGGTCGAGGTCCTCGATCCAGCGACCCTCCGAGGAGCGGCCCCAGAGGTTGTCGTCGATCGAGTAGGGCGCCACCTCGGTGCCGCCCTTGACCGGGATGCCGTGCTCGCGGGCGTAGGCGATCTCCTCCTCGCGACCCATCTGCCAGGAGCGCACCGGCGCGATCGTCTTCAGCTCCGGCGCCAGGGTGGCCACGGTGGCCTCGATCCGCACCTGGTCATTGCCCTTGCCGGTGCAGCCATGAGCGATCGTGTCGCAGCCGCTGCGCCGCGCGTACTCGACCGCCAGCTTGGCGATCAGCGGCCGGCCGAGCGCGGTGAAGAGCGGGTAGCCGCCGCCGTAGAGCGCGTTGGCCTTGATCGCGGGGATGACGTAGTCGCGGGTGAACTCCTCGCGAGCGTCGACGACGTGGCACTCCAGCGCGCCGAGCCGCTTCGCCTTGTCCTCGATCATGGCGTAGTCCTCGCCCGGCTGGCCGAGGTTGACGGTGAGGCAGACGACCTCGGCGTCGTAGGAATCCTGGATCCACTTCAGCATCACGCTCGTGTCGAGGCCGCCCGAGTAGAGCAGCAGGACGCGTCGCACCTCGCCGGGATCGGCCTCATAGGAGGCCGTGCGTACGTCTGCGGGCGAGCCCGGTGCCACTAGGGAGCGCCGATGCCGCCGCTGCCGTTTTCTTCTTCGGGCGGGGTCGTGGTCGTGGTTGTTTCTTCGGGCGCGGTCGTCGTTTCCGACGTGGTGGTGGTTTCGGTCGGGGTCGAAGTCGTGGTCTCGGTGCTCGAGCCGGTCGTCGTCTCGGTGCTCGAGCTCGTTTCGCTTGGCGTCGTCGTCAAGGTAGAGGTGGAGCCGCCACTGTCACCGCTGCTGGCGATCACGACGACCGCGATCACCAGGCCGACGATCACCGCGATCAGGCCGGCGATCAACAGCCGCGTGTTGCCGTGCGGGCGGTGCTCGTCATCGGGCTGGCGCATCATCCGTGTCGGGTCCTCGTGCATTGCCTCACTCCTCGGGTCCGAGTATCGCGTCGAGTATCTCGCCGGTGTCGGCGATGTCGAAGCCACTGCGCAGGCGCTCGGCGATCTCCTCACGGCTGCTTCCCGAGACCGCCATCTGGGTGGCGAGCAGGCGAGCGCCGGCCGAGCCCGAGCGGGGGCCAGCCGGGGCCTCCGGCTGCGGCACCGCGGCTACCGGCCTCAGGTGCGGCTCGCGCTGGCCCGAAGTGGGGGGATCGAGCTCATCGGCGAGGGCCCGCAGGCGCTCGGCGACGATGCGGTCGGCGCGGGCGCCGGCCTCGGAGAGCTGGCGGCGCGCCTGCTCCTCGGCGTCGTCGATCACTTTGGCGGCCGCCTGCTCGGCCGCCTCGACGATCGCCGCCAGGCGCTCGGCCGTACCGCTGGTCAGCGCGCGGGGCTCAGAGGGACGCTTGCTCATTGAGGCGCGTAGCTTAGGAGTGCGGCCGCGATCGTGGCGACGGCCCGCTCGATCTGGTCCGAATCGACCGTCAGCGGCGGCAGCAGGCGCAGGGTCCCGGGCTCGGGCACGTTGACGATCAGGCCACGCTCGAGCAGGTCGGCACCGATCGCAGCCGCATCGATGCCCTCGCCAAGTCCGACACCGAGCATCAGCCCGCGACCGCGGACGGTCTCGACGCCATCGAGGGCAAGCAGGGCATCGCGCAGCTGGGCGCCCCGCTCGCGCACGCTGCGCAGCAGCGCGGCGTCATCGACGATCTCGAGCACGGCGAGGGCAGCGACGCTCGCGAGCAGGCCGCCGGCGAAGGTCGAGCCGTGATCGCCGGGCTCCAGCACCTCGCTGGCCTCCGGGCTGGTCACGCAGGCCCCGATCGGCATGCCGCCGCCGAGCGCCTTCGCGCTGGTCAAGACGTCGGGACGGACCGGCGTCTGCTCGTAAGCCCAGAGCGAGCCGGTGCGGCCGATCCCGGTCTGGATCTCGTCGAAGACCAAGAGGGCGCCGCTCTCGTCGCAGGCCTGACGGGCGGCGAGCAGGGTCTCTTCGCTGAGCGGGTAGATCCCGGCCTCGCCCTGGATCGGCTCGATCAGCACCGCGGCCGTCCTCTCCCCCACCGCCGCCCGCAGCGCATCCGGGTCGTCGAATGGAACCGCGCTGAAGCCGGGCAGCATCGGCGCCAGCTCGGGATTGGCGGCAAGCGCCGGCGTGGCGGAGAGTGAGCCGTAGGTGCGGCCGTGGAAGTCGCGCTCGAAGCTGATGATCTCCGGCGCGGAGATGCCGCGCCCGTGGGCGTGCTTGCGGGCGATCTTGATCGCGCACTCGTTCGCCTCGGTGCCGGAGTTGGAGAAGAAGACGCGACCGCCGAGGCTCGACTCCGAGAGCCGCTCGGCAAGCCGCACCATCGGCTCGGTGTAGAAGAGGTTCGAGGTGTGCATCAGGCGCCCGGCCTGCTCGCGCACCGCCTCGACCACCTCGGGGTTGCAGTGCCCGACCGAGCAGACCGAGATGCCGCCGAGGAAGTCGAGGTACTCCTTGCCCGCGGCGTCCCAGAGCAGGGCGCCCTCGCCGCGCACGAACTCGACCGGAGCCCGCTTGTAGGTGCGCATCAGGTAGCGCTCCTCGAGCGCCTGCAGATCGGTCAAGTTCACGAGGTCACCATCGTGCCGATTCCGGCGTCGGTGAAGAGCTCGACCAGCAACGAGTGCGGGCGGCGGCCGTCGATGATGTGAGCGGCGCCTGGGCGCCACCCCTGATCGCATCGACGCAGGCGGCGAGCTTCGGCCGCATGCCGCCGTCGATCTCCGCCAGTTTGCCCTCGACCTCATCCACCGTCGCTCGCGCGATCAGCGAGTCGGTCGTCGGCGGGATCGGCCAGCCAGCCCTCGACGTCAGTGAGGAAGATCGCCTTGTGAGCGCCGAGCTTGGCTGCGACCTTGCCGGCGGCCTCGTCGGCGTTGACGTTGTAGGACTGGCCCTCGCGATCGGAGGCCGAAGAGGCGATCACCGGGATGTAGTCCACGGCGATGTGGTTGAGCACGTCGACGTCGACGTGCTCGATCGAGCCGACGAAACCGACCTCGTCGGCGTTGGCGACCGGCGAGACGCGGAAGAGGCCCCCGTCCTCGCCCGAGAGCCCGACCGCCGGCTGTCCGTGAGCGTTGAGGCGCTGGACGATTTCCGAGTTGAGCTTGCCGACCAGGACCATGCGCGCCACCTCGACCGTCTCCGCGTCGGATACACGCAGGCCCTCGTGAAAGCGCACCTCGAGCCCGAGGCGGTTCATGTACTGGCTGATTTCGGGGCCTCCGCCATGGACGACGACGGGGTTCATCCCCACGTACTTGAGCAGGACGACATCGGTGGCGAAGGCCTCGCGCAGCGAGTCCTCCCGCATCGCCGCGCCGCCGTACTTGATCACCACCGTCTGGCCGTGGAACTGCTTGATGTAGGGCAGCGCCTCGAGCAGCGTCTCGACGTTCACCTGGGCCGCCCGTGATTGAGGTGCTTGCTCGGTCATCCGCCTCCTCCTTCGCTCATGTCGTGTACTCCGCGTTGATCCGCACGTACTCGTAGCCGAGGTCGGAGAACCAGACGTGGGCACTGTGCTCGCCGCGGTCGAGGCGCAGGCCGATCTCGGCCTCGGCGACGTCGGCGGCAAGCTCGCTGTTGTCGATCGAGTCACCGCCGATCTCTTCCAGGTCCTCGCCGGCCAGCGCCATACCGGCTGCCTGGGCGATCCTGCCCCAGTTCTGGTCGCGGCCGAAGAGCGCCGTCTTGACCAGCGGCGAGTTGGCGATCGCGCGGGCGACCCGCTCGGCCTCGTCCTGCGAGGCAGCGCCGTCGACCTGGATCCGACCGACCCGGGATGACGCCCTCGCCGTCGGCGACGACCTCGAGCGCCAGCTGCAAGAGCACCGCCTCGAGCAGTCCCTCGGGCAGCGGCGCGCCGGAGGCCCCTGTCGCCTGCAGGAGCAGGGTGTCATTGGTGCTCATCTGCCCGTCGACCGTGATCCGCTCGAAGGAGGCATCGCAGGCAGCGCGCAGCGCGACGTCCGGGTCCTCGACAACAGCGTCGGTCTGGACGAAGCAGAGCATCGTCGCCATGTTCGGCTCGATCATGCCGCCGCCCTTCGCCTGGGCGGAGATCGTCACGCCCTCGGGCGTCCGCAGAGTGCAGCGCTTGGGCCAGCGGTCGGTGGTGAGGATCGCGTCGGAGAAGGCGGCGCCGCCGTCGGGCGAGAGATTGCCCGCGGCATCGCCGATCCCCGCCGAGCACGGCCTCGATCGGCAGCGGCACGCCGATCACTGCCGGTCTCGGCGACCGCGACGGCCTGCGCCGGCAGACCCAAGTGCTCCGCGGCGACGTCGCACATCGCGATCGCGTCGGCGTAGCCCTCGCTCGCCGGTCTCGGCGTTGGCGTTGCCGGCGTTGACGACGGCGGCGCGAAGTCCGGCCACGGTCGCAGCGCTCGCGGCAGACCCGGATCGGCGCCGCCGCTGAGGCGTTGCGGGTGAGCAGGATCGCCGAGCTGACCTGCTCGGCGTCGCAGACCGAGCAGGCCGATGTCGGTCTTGCCGCCGCCCTTGAGCCCGCAGTGGGCGCCGCCGGCGCGGAAGCCGGGGGCGAGCTGCGCGGGATCGAGCTCCTCGATCCCGGCCGGCGGCTCGACCCAGCGCGACTTGAAGAACCCGTCGCTCACAACAGCCCCATGGTCTCGTCGAGGCCGAGCATCAGGTTGAGGTTCTGCACGCCCTGACCGGAGGCGCCCTTCCAGAGGTTGTCGATCGCCGAGAAGGCCAGCACCCTCCCCCGCTCCTCGACCGTGACGTAGACGTGGCACTCGTTGGTGTCGCGCACGTCGCGCAGGCCCGGCGGGCCGTCGACGACGCGGACGAAGGGCTCGCCGGCGTAGCGCTCGCGGTAGAGCGCCTGCACCTGCGTCCTTGGAGATCGGCTCGCTCGTCTGGGCGTAGCAGCTGGTCAGCTCGCCCTGGTCGAGCGGCAGCAGGTGCGGCACGAAGGTGACCGGCGCCGGCGCCCAGCGCCGCCAGCTCCTGTTCGATCTCGGGCCGGTGGCGATGACCCTCGGTCTTGTAGGCGAAGGCGTTCTCGTCCATCGAGACGTAGTGCATCGCGTCGCCACCGCCGCGCCCGGCGCCGGAGACACCCTGCTTGGCGTCGATCACGACGTCGGCGAGCAGGCCCTGCTCGGCCAGCGGCGCCAGCGCCAGCACGCTGGCGGTCGGGTAGCAGCCCGGGGTGGCGACGAGCTTCGGCGTCGCGTAGCTGCTCGCGGTACAGCTCGGTCAGGCCGTAGACCGCGCCCTCGAGCAGCTCCGGCGCGCCGTGCTCGTCCGTACCAGCGCTCGTAGGTGGGCAGGTCGCGCAGCCGGAAGTCGGCCGAGAGGTCGACGACGAGGACGCCGAGGCCGCGCAGCGCCGCCACCGCCGGAGCCGAGGCGCCGTGTGGGTAGGCGACGATCGCGGCGTCGATCTCCTCGATCTCGTCGAGGTCGAGCTCGGTCAGCTCGAGCGGCACCCGGTAGCGCGGATAGAGGCTGTCGAGCCGCTTGCCCGCGTCGCTGCGCGAGGTGACCGCGACCAGCTCCAGCTTCGGGTGGCGCCAGACGATCTGCGCCGCCAGGGCCCCGGTGAAGCCGGAGGCGCCGGCGACCAGTACCCGCGCGGTGGGATCGCCGTCAAGCGGTTGTGTGAGTGGATCAGGCACGCAACGACCCTCCGATCTTCTCCAGCGCGGCCTCGATCGCGGCCCGCTGGTCGCTGACCTCGTCGTCGGTGAGGGTGCGGTCGGGGGCGCGGAACTCCAGCCTCAGCGCCAGGCTCTTGCGGCCCTCGCCGACCTGCTCGCCTTCGTAGAGATCGAAGACGTCGGCGGCGTGCAGCAGCGCGCCGCCGCTCGTCAGGACCGCCGCGCGCAACTCGGCTGCCGGCAACTCGGTCGGGCACGACGACGGCCAGGTCCTGGTAGACTGGCCGGGAAGGTGGTGACGTCCTCGTAGGTCTCCTCGCCGGCAGGCGCGGCAGCAACCAGGGCGGCCAAGTCGATTTCGAAGCCGACCGCCGCCTCGATGTCCCAAGCCCGGCAGACCAGCGGGTGCAACTCGCCGATCCAGCCAGCCGCGGTCCCGCCGACGCTGACGGTCGCCGAGCGACCCGGATGCAGGAACGGCTCCTCTGCCGGACGCGCAGGCAATCGTCGTACCGAGCTGCCCGGCAAGAGCCTCGAGCGACCCCCTTGAGGGCGAAGAAGTCCGCCGCCTCGCCACCGCCGCGCCAGGACTTTGCCGTCAGCGGTCCGACCGCCAGGCAAGCGATCCGATGCGGCTCGCGATCCGGAGCCGGCCGCTCACCCGGGAAATCACCGGCCAGCGCTCCGCCCTCGCCCGCGCTCGCCAGGCAAGTAGACCCGGCCGGACTCGAAGAGAGCGACGGCGTCGGCACTGCGGGCGAGGTTGCGCTGGGCGACGTCGAGCAGCGAGCCGATCACGGTCGTCCGCATCACCGACTGGTCCTCGGAAAGCGGGTTGGCGAGCACGACGCCGCTGGCCCGCTCGTCATCGGCAGGGATCCGCAGGCGCCCCGGCTGCCCCGGGTCGGTGAAGCTCCAGCCGACGACCTCGTCGAAGCCGAGGTCCCGCATCGCGTCCTCGGCCCGGCGGCGCAGGCGCTGCTCGCGGCTGAGCCCGCCGACCCGGCCGGCCACCGCGGGCAGAGTGCTGGGCAGGTGCTCGTCGAGGCCGTGGACGCGGCCGACCTCCTCGATCAGGTCGACCTCGCGAGTGACGTCGTCGTGGCGGTCGGGCGGCACGGTCACCTCGAGGTCCTCGCCGCTCGACCTCGACCCCGAAGCCGAGCCGCTCCAGATAGGCGACCTGCTCGGCCTGCGCGATCGCCATGCCGAGCAGACCCTCGACCCGCTGCGCCCGCAGGGTCAGCCGCCGCGGCTCGGGGATCTCAGCGACGACGTCGATCGTCCCCGGCACCAGCTTGGCGCCGCAGAGCTCGACCATCAGCCGCGAGGCGATCCGCTGCGCCCGCATGCAGAGCTCGGGATGGAGCTGCTTCTCGAAGCGCGAGGAGGCCTCGGAGCGCAGCGAAAGCATCCGCGAGCGTGCGCAGGATGTTGGTGCCGTTCCAGTTCGCGACCTCGAGCAGCACCCGCGTCGTCTCGTTCGAGACCTCGGAGACCTGACCACCCATGATCCCGGCGATCCCGGAAGGGCCGTTGCGGTCGCAGACGAGCACCGTCTCGGTGTCGAGGCTGCGCTCGACGTCGTCGAGCGTAGTCATCTTCTCGCCCTCCGACCGCGGTGCGAACCGTCAGCGCCCCATCGGGGACCTTGTCGAGGTCGAAGGCGTGCAATGGCTGTGCGGTCAGCAGCATCACGTAGTTGGTGATGTCGACGACGTTGTTGATCGCCCGCTGGCCCGCCGCGGCCAACCGGGCCTGCAGCCAGGCCGGCGAGGGACCGATCGTGACCTCGGTGAAGACACGGGCGGTGAAGCGGGGGCAGAGGTCGGGCACCTCGACCGCGACCGAGGCGTAGTCGGACACCTCGCCGGCGCCCTCGGCCACGACGTCATCGGCCCACGGCTCGGCGGCAAGTGGCGCGGCGCTGATCGCGTGGACCTCGCGGGCGACGCCGTAGACGCCGAAGCAGTCGACCCGGTTCGGCGTCACCTCCAGCTCCAGCACGGGCTCGGCGATCGGCAGAACCTCGTTCAGCGGCGTACCCGCGGCGAGCCCATCGTCCTCGAGCACGATGATGCCCGGCGGGCCCTCTCCCAGCTCGAGCTCGGAAGAGGCGCAGATCATTCCCATCGACTCGACCCCGCGCAGCTTCGCCTTGCCGATCTTGTGACCGCCGGGAAGCGTCGCTCCGGGCAGCGCCACGGGCACAGTCTGGCCGGCGGCGACGTTGGGGGCACCGCAGACGATCGTGCACTCGCCGTCGCCGGTATCGACCGTGCAGACCCGCAGCCGGTCGGCGTTGGGGTGCGGCTCGGCGCTCAGCACCTTGCCGACGACGAAGCCGTCGGCCGAGGGCGGGCCGACCGTGGCGACCCGCTCGACCTCGGTGCCGGTCATCGCCAGCCGCTCGGCGAGCTGGCCCGGCTCGACGCCGGGGTCGCAGTACTCGCGCAGCCAGGAGTAGGGCACCTTCACGAGAACTGCCCCAGTACCCGCACGTCGTTGTCGAAGAAGCGGCGCAGGTCGGGCACGCCGTGGCGCAGCATCGCGATCCGCTCGACCCCCATGCCGAAGGCAAAGCCCTGCACCCGCTCGGGGTCGTAGCCGCCTGCCTCGACGAAGCCGAGCACGTTGGGGTCGACCATGCCGGCACCGCCGACCTCGATCCAGCCGATCCCCTTGCAGAGGTTGCAGCGCTCGCCACCCGCCAGCTCGCCGGTGCCCTCGCACTGGAAGCAGGAGACGTCGAACTCGACGCTGGGCTCGGTGAAGGGGAAGAAGTGCGGCCGCATACGCGCCTCGCGGCTGCCGCCGAAGATCGAGCTGAGCATCTCGGTCAGCGTGCCCTGCAGGTCGGCGAGCGTGATCCCCTCGCCGATCGCCAGGCCCTCGACCTGGTGGAACATCGGGCTGTGGGTGGCGTCGGAGTCGCGCCGGTAAACCTTGCCGGGGGCGATCATGAAGATCGGCGGCGACTGAGCCTCCATGCTGCGGATCTGCACCGGCGAGGTGTGAGTACGCAGCAGCACCTCGGGGTCCGACTGCACGTAGAAAGTGTCCTGGAGCATCCGTGCCGGGTGCCCGGGTGGATGGTTGAGGGCGGTGAAGTTGTAGTAGTCGTGCTCGACCTCGGGCCCCTCCATCACCCGGTAGCCGAGGCCGACCATCACGTCCTCGATCTGGCGGGTGGTGCGGGTGATCAGGTGGGTGTGGCCGACCGACCGCGCCGGCGCGCCCGGCAGAGTCACGTCGATCCGGTCCTCGGCCAGCTGTGATTCGAGCTCCCCGGCGCCGAGCGCCTCGCCGCGCGCCTCGATCAGCGCCTCCAGCTCCTTGCGCGCCTTGTTGGCGCCCGACCCAACCGCACCCCGTTCCTCGGCGGGCAGGTCGGCGATGCCGCGCAGGATCGCGGTCAGCTCAGCCTTGCGGCCGAGGTAGCGGACCCGCAGCTCCTCCAGCTCTGCGGTGCCGGGCACCGCCTCGATCGCGGCCGCGGCCTCCGCGGAGATCGCCTCGATCCGATCGATTCCCTCAGGCATCTTCAGCGACCTCCGGCATGGCGGGCGACGATATCCGCTCGGCGCAAATTGCGGCAACAGCGGCGACGTTGAGTGACTCGGCCCCGCCGGCGCGCAGCGGGATCGTCACCCGCGAGTCGCAAACAGCAAGCACCTCATCCGGCAACCCCTCGCGCTCGGCGCCGAGGCAGAGTGTCGCCGCAGCATCGAGGGAGGCAAGGCCGGCGCCGCCGTGAGCGACAAGAGCGACCCGCGGCGCCGGCGTCTCGGCAACCGTCCCCCGCGCCACCGGCTGGGCAAAGATCGAGCCCATGCTCGCCCGCACCGCCTTCGGCGAGAAAGGATCGGCGCAGCCGGGACCAAGGACGACGGTGCCGTCGAGCAGGGCGTGGGCGGTGCGGACGATCGTGCCGACGTTGCCGGGATCGCCGACACCATGCAGATAGAGACAGGGCGAGCCGCCGGGCTCGGCCCACCGCTGTGGCCAGACCGCGATCGCCCGCGTCCCCGAGCCGAGACTCGAGACAGCGGCGAGCAGCTCGGGCTCGACCTCCTCGCCGGCGAGGCCGCTGCCCGCGGCGGTGAGCAGGAAGCGCGGCTCGGCGCCAGCGGCGAGGCCGGCCTCGACCAAGTCCTCCCCCTCACTGACGAACGCGCCCTCGCGCTCGCGCTGCTTGCGCTCGCGCAGCTTGCGGACCAGCTTCAGCTTCTCGTTGTGGGGGCTTTCGATCATCGGATGGTGTGTGGTCGGTGGTTCTGTTCTGGTCGTGTGTTTCTTCTCCTGGAACAAAAAAGCGGGCCGTAAAGACGGCCCGCCCGGGAAAGTGGAGTGACTGGCTGCGGCTAGGCGGCCGCACCCTCCCGGGCTAGCTCCACAAATCGGCGGAAGGCATCGCGGTCGTTGACCGCGATGTCAGCGAGCATCTTGCGGTTGACCTCGACCCCGGCCCCGTTGAGGCCGTGGATCAGTTCGGAGTAGCTCATGCCCTCCAGTCGCGCGGCAGCGTTGATGCGGGTGATCCAGAGCCGGCGGAACTCGCGCTTGCGGTTGCGCCGGTCGCGGTAGGCGTACATCCCCGAGCGCTGCACCTGCTCTTTGGCGAAACGGTAAGAGGAGTGCTTGCGGCCGAAATAGCCTTTCGCTTCTTTAAGAACTTTGCGCCGCTTCTTGCGGGCGTGGACTGAGCGCTTGACCCGGCTCACTTGCCGCCCCCAAGCAGGTGCCGCACCGTCTTCGTGTCAGACGGGGCGATCTCGACCGGCCGCGCCATCCGCCGCTTGCGCTTCGGCGACTTCTTCTCGAGGATGTGGCTCGAGTAGGCCCGCCGTCCGCGCAGCTTGCCCGTCGCGGTCTTGCGGAAGCGCTTCTTGGCGCCGGAATGCGTTTTCATCTTGGGCATCGGGTCCGCTATTGAAGCAGACACGGGTACTGTGGCGCCCGATGCGCATCGTCTACGTGGTCGGAACGCGGCCCAACTTCGTCAAGACCGCCCCCGTGATCGCCGCCCTGCGGGCGCGTATTCCGGCGGGGCGCCACGCGATCGTCCACACCGGCCAGCATTACGACCGCTTGATGTCGGAGGTCTTTCTCGAGGAGCTTGGCGTACCGGCGCCGGACCACATGCTCGAGGTCGGCTCGGGCAGCCATGCCCAGCAGACGGCGCGGGTGATGGAGCGCCTCGAGCCGGTTCTGGCCGAGGAGCGCCCCGATCTGCTTGTCGTCCCCGGCGACGTCAACTCGACCGTGGCGGCGGCACTGACTGCGGCCAAGATGCAGATCCCGATCGCTCACATCGAGGCCGGCCTGCGCAGCTTCGATCGCACGATGCCGGAGGAGCTCAACCGGATCGTCACCGACCAGCTCGCCGACCAGCTCTTCATCCACAGCCCTGAGGCCAACGACAACCTGCACGCAGAGGGGATCCCCGCCGAGCGAATCCACCTGGTCGGCAACACGATGATCGACACCCTGGTCGCGCTAGAGGGGCGTTTTCGCGCTGCCGGCACCGCGGCCAAGCTCGGCGTCCAGCCGGGCGGCTTCGTCCTCGTCACCCTGCACCGCCCGGCCCTCGTCGACGGGCCGCTGCTTACGGAGACGATCGGGCAGCTTGGCGGCGCTGGCGCGAGAGCTGCCGGTTGTCTTCCCGGTTCACCCGCGCACGCGGGCGATGATGGAGGCGATCAACTCCGAGCACCCGGGCCTGCTGCTCTGCGAGCCGCTCGGCTATCTCGACTTCCTCTCCCTGCTCGCCGAGGCCCGCGCCGTGCTCACCGACTCGGGCGGCATCCAGGAGGAGACGACCTACCTCGGCATCCCCTGCTTCACCTTGCGAGCCAACACCGAGCGCCCGATTACTCTCAGCGCCGGCACCAACACCCTGCTTGGCCTGGATCCCGCCGCGATCACACAGATCCCGCTGGCCCTTGCGCAGGGTCCCGCGAAGCCGCCCGTACCCCCGCCCCTCTGGGACGGACACGCGGCTGAGCGGATCGCAGCGGTGGTCGCGGGGGACTAAGCCGCAGCTGCGTCGTCGCCGGGGGTCTCCTCGGCGACTTTCTCGTCAGCGTCCTCTACCGCGGGCTCATCCGCCGCGGCAGGTGTCTCTTTAGCCGCAGGAGCATCCTCGGCCGCGGGTGCCTGCTCTGTGGCAGCCGGCTTCTCCTCAACCGCGGGTGCCTCGGTCTCGGCGGGAGCCTCTCCGGACTCCGCCGGCGCCTCGGTCTCCGCATCCGCTTTCGCTGCCTCTTTGCCCGGTGCCAGCAACATGCTCATGTTGCGGCCTTCCTGCAGCGGCTGGGACTCGATCACGGCGAGCTCGCCAAGGTCCTCGAAGAGGCGTCTGCAGCAGCGCCCTGCCCCGCTCGGGGTGGGCCTGCTCGCGACCGCGGAACATGATCGTGACCTTGACCTTGTCCTGGTGGCGCAGGAAGCGCTCGACGTGGCCCTTCTTGGTCTCGTAGTCATGGTTGGCGATCTTCGGCCGCAGCTTGATCTCGCGGATGTTGACCTGCTGCTGGTGCTTGCGTGCCTGCTTTTGCTTCTGCTCCTGCTCGTACTTGTACTTCGAGTAGTCGAGCAGGCGGGTTACCGGCGGTTTCGAGCCGGGAGCGACCTCAACCAGATCCAAGTCGGCGTCCTGGGCGCGTTTGAGCGCATCATCGATGTCGACGATCCCGAGCTGCTCGCCCTCGGCCCCGATCAGGCGGACTTTGGGCACGCGGATCCGCTCGTTGATCCTGGTCGTGTCGCGCTCTGGTGGGCGCCGATCGAACCTACGCGGGACCGGCACTATCTAAGTGAGGTGTGGAGCTTCAAGCGGACGAGAGGTTGGGAAGCTGGCACGGGACGCTCAGCGGCGCGAGGTGTTTGGCGTGCCTGCAATCAAGTGCCCGGAGTATAGACAGAGTGCACGCGCTCGGCGAAGGCGGCCACCGGCATCGCCCCCAGCTCACCGTCCTCGTGGGAGCGCACGGCAACCGCGCCCGCCTCCTGCTCGCGGTCGCCGACGACGAGCATGTAGGGGTAGCGGCCGAGCTCGGCGTCGCGAATCTTCTTGCCGACCGACTCGGAGCGATCGTCGGCCTCAACCCGCACACCGGCCTTGCGCAGCTCGGCGAGCACTCGGCCTGCGTACTCGTTGTGGCGATCGGAGACGGGCAGGACGATCGCCTGCACCGGGGCCAGCCAGACGGGGAAGCGACCGGCGTAGTGCTCGATCAGGATCCCGGCGAAGCGCTCCATCGAGCCGAGCAGGGCGCGGTGGATCATCACCGGGCGGTGAGCGGCGTCATCGGCGCCGACGTAGCTGAGGTCGAAGCGCTCGGGCATCTGGAAGTCGAGCTGGCAGGTACCGCACTGCCAGGAGCGGCCGAGCGCGTCGGTGACGTGGAAGTCGATCTTCGGCCCGTAGAAGGCGCCGTCGCCCGGGTTCAGCTCGTACTCGCGGTCCTGGCGGTCGAGCGCCTCGGTCAGCGCCGCCTCTGCCTTCGCCCACTGCTCCTCGGAGCCCATCGACTTCTCCGGCCGGGTCGAGAGCTCGACCCGCACATCCTCGAAGCCGAAGCGGGCGTAGAGCTCGTCGATCGCCTCGCAGATGTCGGCGACCTCGTCGGCGATCTGCTCCTCGGTGCAGTAGACGTGGGCGTCGTCCTGGGTGAAGGCGCGCACCCGCAGCAGCCCGTGCAGGACGCCCTCCCGCTCATTGCGGGAGACGCGGCCGAACTCGGCCAGGCGCAGCGGCAGCTCGCGGTAGGAGTGGCGCTCGGCGTCGAAGACGAGGCAGGCACCCGGGCAGTTCATCGGCCGCAGCGCCAGCCGCTTCTCGTCGGACTGCATGAAGTACATGTCGTCGCGGTAGTTGTCCCAGTGGCCAGAGCGATGCCAGAGCTCCTCGTCGAGCACCTGCGGCGTGGCGATCTCCTTGTAGCCGCGCTTGCGCAGCTGGGCCTGGACCTCGCCTTCGATCAGGCGCAGCAGGGTCGTCCCGTTGGGCAGCCAGAAGGGCATCCCGGGCGCCTCCTCGCGCAGCATGAAGATGCCGAGCTGGGGGCCGAGGCGGCGGTGGTCGCGCTTCTTCGCCTCCTCGATTCGCTCCAGGTGCTTGTTGAGGTCCTTCTTGGAGAAAAAGGCGGTGCCGTAGATCCTGGTCAGCATCTGGCGCTTCTCGTCACCTCGCCAGTAGGCGCCGGCGAGCGAGCTCGAGCTTGATCGCCTTGATCCGGCCGGTCGAGGGACCGTGCGGACCACGACAGAGATCCTCGAAGGGACCGTTGCGGTAGAGCGAGACTGTCTCGACCCCTTCGTCCTCAATCAGGTCGCGGATCAGCTCGACCTTGTAGCCCTCGCCCTGGCCCTCGAAGATCTCGGTCGCCTCGGCGACCGGCACGTCGCGGCGCTCGAAGGCCTCGTCGGCCTCGATGTGGGCGCGCATCGCCGCCTCGATCTTCTCCAGGTCGGCGTCGGTCACCTTGACCTCATCGGGGAAGTCGAAGTCGTAGTAGAAGCCGTTCTCGATCGCCGGGCCGATCGTCACCTTGGTGCCGGGGTAGAGCTCCTGCACCGCCTCGGCCATCACGTGGGCGGCGTCGTGGCGGATCAGGTCGAGCGCCTCGGGATCGCGGTCGGTGAGGATCGCCGATCTCGGCGCCGTCCGGCAGCGCGCGCCGCGAGGTCGCACAGCTCACCGTCGACCCGGATCGCCAGCGCCGCCTTGGCCAGGCCCGGCCCGATCGCCGCAGCGGCGTCAGCCCCGACGCGCCGTCGGAGAGCTCCAGCGGCGTGCCGTCCGGGAGCTTCACGATGATCTTCTGGGTCGCCGCCTCGATCCGGCCATGCTACCCACGGCGCGACCAGCGCCCGGGTTCAGCGTGGTGCGCCCTGGCGCGCCTGGCGGACGGCGATCAGCGGGCAGGGGCTGTGACCAGCGGCGGGCGCCTTCACTTCCCAGAGCACGTAGGGCGGCGCAACCCGTGCACGGCGCAGGCCGACGAACGGTGGTCCGACGTGGATCGATTCCGAGACGACGAAGCGGACGCCCTGAGGCGGACGAGTCGCCTGCTTCTTCCGCAGCAGCAATGCAGACCCGGCCACCACGAAGCTCCCAGGCGATGTAGGGCGTGCCCTGTTCGTCATCGAGTAGCTGCCGCGAGGCGAGAACCAGGGTCGGGCCTTCGCCGACGTCATCGCGCAAGCCGGTCAGCGCCGATGAGTAGGTGCTCGGACCGACCGGTGCATTGGCAAGCGCAAGCAGCGAGCAGCCGGCCGCCGCCAAGAGGTACAGCCAGGCCACCGGGCGGCGCAGCAGCGGCAAGACGATGACCAGTGCCGCCAGCGGCGCGCCGACCTCGATCGCCTTGGCGGCGGTGTAGGGCGTGCCGCCGAGCCGGGCGGCGGCGTAGGCGAGCGCCGCCGCGGCGAGGCCGGCGACCAGCGCGGACTCGCGGCGGCGCCAGCAGAGCACCAGCCCGTAGAGCAGCAGGATCGTGGCGAAGGCCGCGCCTGCGTAATAGCCGAAGGCCGGCACAGCCCCGTGCGCCCGGCGTAAGGCGGAAATCCCCGGAGGGCCAAATGCCAAAGCCCTCGAAGGGCGAGATCTGGCCGAAGAGGTTGCCGAGCCCCGGGCCATTGGGGTCGAAGGTCTCGAAGCTGTGGAAGTCGATCATTCGGCCGATCTCCGGAGCGACCAGAACGACGAAGACACCCAGACCCAGCAGCGCCGGCCGCAGCGAGATGCCACGTTCGAGCGCAACCCAGAGGACCAGTGCTCCACCAGCCAGATCAGACCAGGGAAGCTGTAGGTGTAGACGGAGCCCACCGCAAGCAGAGCGGCCGGGACGAAGCGGAGAGGGAGCTCGCGCCAGTTCGGGGTTGCGGGACGACTCGCGCAGGGCTAGGACGAAGGCGAGGAAGAAGAGGGCCTGCATCGTCTCCTTGAAGGAACCCTGGGCGTAGTAGGAGGCGACCATGTAGGTGAGGCCGACCACGAGGGCAGCCGGGACTCCGCAGGGGCCAGGGTTGATCTCGAAACGCGGTCAGGGCCGTCAGAGAAGCGAGGATGGCTACGGCGACCATCAGGCCGCTGAAGCCCTGGACAAGACCGATGCCGAGGCCGTTGTTGAGGGCGACGACGATCGAGTGCGGGCCGAGCGGGTAGCCCTGGTGGAGCAGCTGTGAGGACTGGCCTTCGGCGAGCCGGGCGGCCGCCAGCAGGTGCTGCGACATGTCGGGGTTGAAGCTGGTGCCGAGGACGCCGAAGTGGCCTTCGGCGACGAAGGGAATCGCGGTCGCGATTAGCGCCAGCAGGGCGACCGGGGCGCCGACTCGCAGCACCCCTCCCCCTCCTGGCAAGCCGACCCCAGAGAAGAGCGACGGACCCCACGACCAAGACGAGGACCAGAACCGCGGAGATCACCCCGTCCCCGGGTAGGCGCACCGTCCCCCAGCAGACCGCGCAGAGCAGCGCCAGGCCGACCGCCGGCGCCAGCCATGACCACGGCGGACACCGCAGAGCGCGATCGCCGCCTGCCCGAGCGCCAGCGAGGCGCCGCAGATGACCAGCACGGCTGCATAGGTCGCGACCACGAGGCCGCGAGCCTAGACTGCGGGCATGGCGTTCGTTCCGCCGGCCCGTCATCTGCTGCGCGCGAGGGACCTCGCCGACGCTCGCTACTTCGAGCCGCTTGGCGTCGATCAGCTGGCCGCGGCGGCCGGGCTCTCGCGGGCGCATTTCAGCCGCGAGTTCAAGCGCGCCTTCGGCGAGTCGCCGCACGCCTACCTGCTGACTCGCCGGCTCGAGCGGGCGGCGGCGCTACTGCGCACGACCGATCACTCGGTCGCCGACATCTGCCTCTCGGTGGGCCTACAGAGCATCGGCTCGTTCACGACGAGCTTCACCCGCACCTACGGGCGCTCGCCAACCGCCTACCGCGCCGAGCACCCGCCGGCCTCCCAGGCCGCCCTGGTCCCGGGCTGCCTGGTCCGCGCCCACGCCCGCCCGCAACACCGCACGTTTCGAGAAGACAGCTCGCCGATCCCGGCCTAGCATCGCCGCCACCCCTTCCGTTCCAATCAAAGGAGACGACGATGATCAGAATCGCCAACGCTCAGCTCTGGGTGCACGACCAGGAGGAGGCACTGGCCTTCTACACCGAGAAGGTCGGCATGGAGGTGCGCGCCGACGTGACGCTGCCCGAGATCGACGACTTCCGCTGGCTCACGGTAGGACCTCCCGGGCAGGAAGACGTCTCGATCGTGCTGATGGCGATCCCCGGGGCGCCGGTGATGGACGAGGAGACCGCCGCGCAGGTGCGCGAGCTGATGGGCAAGGGCTTTGCCGGCACCGTCTTCCTCACCACTGAGGACTGCCGCGCCTCCTACGAGGAGCTGGTCGCTCGCGGCGTCGAGTTCAGCGAAGCGCCCGAAGAGCGTCCCTACGGGGTCGACTCGGGCTTCCGCGATCCGTCGGGGAACAGCATCCGGCTCACCGAGGTTCGCCTGCCGGCCGGAGTCTGAGGACTCGCAACCGGATGGGCACAGCTGGGCTCGAACCAGCGACCTCCGCCTTGTCGAGGCGGCGCTCTCCCAACTGAGCTATGCGCCCGGGATGCCTGAATCTAGCAGCGGCGCGCAGGCCGATGAGGCCTCGCGCCGAAGGTTCAAGTCCATCGCTGCAAGTGCCGATGCAAGCTGTGCAACTTTTCAGCTAACTCGGTGTTTCTATTGGCAGCGACCGATTAAGGCTTGAGGACCGACGAGCCAGGGAAACAAAGTCTCGCTGGTGGCACGTCCTTCGGAAACAAAGGGCCCCGAAAGGGGCCCTTTTCCGTTCAGTCACAGGTACTAGCCGAATGTTGGACAGGACGACGCGCAAAGCGCCAGGCCCTTCACTCGTTTCCTTACCGTGGACACGGTGAGCGAACACAGGCAGACCCTCGTCGGCTTCCGATCCGCCCGCCCAGCCGAGTCAGAGCGCGATATCGCAGCCGAGGCCGGCATCACGGACGAGGTCGGCACCACGGACAAGCGACGGGTTTTCCGCCTGCCGCTGCTGCGCGGTCGTTCCGCGACGGGCGCCGTCTCGCGAGACGAGCGCGCCGGGCTGAAGGAGCGCGAAAAGGAACTGAAGTCGGTCGAGGCGGCCAAGGAGGCTTTCTTCAAGACACCGGCGGGCAGGGCTCGCCTCGCCTACAAGCGAGGGCATCGCCTCTTTCAGTACGAACTCGAGATCAATGAGCTCAGCCCGACGCTCGTCCCCGGCCCCGCCGGCGCGCCGGCTCGGCTGACCACCGATCCGGTCGACATCCTCAACGCGGTGACGGTCGAGGGCTGGAAGCTGGTCACCGGCAAGTTCATCCACTCCGAGATCCGCAACGGCGTCGTCGGCTGCTACCTCTTCAAGCGCTCGCAGAAACGGCGCTTGCCGATGAACAACCCCTGGCAGGCCCCCAGCCCCACCGACTGAGCACGGTTCGTCCCGCTCAGGGATGGTCGCTGGGGACGTGCCAGCGGTGTGGAGCAAGCAGGGCCTCGGTCTCCTCCGGCCCCCATGAGCCTGGCTCGTAGATCTCGACCGGGGGTGGTTCGCGAACCACCCGATCGGCGACCTCCCAGAGGCGCTCTATCGCCGCCGAAGTCGTGAAGAGGGTCCTGTCGCCGACCATGACGTCGTAGATCAGCCGCTCGTAGGCATCGAGCGCCCGCTCGGGACCGCCGAAGCTGTCGGCGTAGCTGAAACGCATGTGGGCCTGGCCGAGTTGCATCTTCGGCCCCGGCACCTTGGCCAGGAAGGAAGCGGAGATCGAGCCGGGATCGCCGAGCTCGAAGCTGAGGTGGTCGTGGCCGTACTCCTCGGCGACCTGCGTGCAATCGATCGGGAACATCCGCCGCGGTGGCTCCGAGAAGGCAACGGTTAGCAGGTGGTGGGTATCGGCGAGCCGCTTCCCCGAGCGCAGGAAGAAAGGGACCCCCTCCCAGCGCCAGTTGTCGACGAAGGCGCGCAGGGCGACGAAGGTCTCGGTGTCGGAGCCGGCGGCAACCCCCTCCTCCTGGCGGTAACCCGCGTACTGGCCGCGAACGACGTCGCCGGGCTCCAGTGTCTTCATCGCTTCGAAGACCTTCTCGCGCTCGGTCATCAGCGACTTGGCGTTGAGCGAGACCGGCGGCTCCATGGCGACGAAGCTGAGCACCTGGAAGAGGTGGGTGACGATCATGTCGCGAAACGCCCCTGTTTCCTCGTAGAAGCCGCCGCGCATCTCGATCGAGAGCGTCTCCGGCACGTCGATCTGGATGTGGTCGATGTGGTTGCGGTTCCAGACCGGCTCGAACATGCCGTTGGCGAAGCGCAGGGCCAGCAGGTTCTGAACCGCCTCGCGACCGATGTAGTGGTCGATCCGGAAGACCTGCTCCTCGGCGAAAACAGAGTGGACGAGCGCATCGAGCTCCCGTGCCGAGGCGAGGTCGCGACCGAAGGGCTTCTCCATGATCACCCGCGCCCGCTCCCCCAGTCCAGCCCGGCCCAGGTCCTCGATCACCCCGGCCGCGGCGGCCGGCGGCAAAGCCAGGTAATGCAGCAGCTGCGCATCGTGAAGATCCTCCCGGGCAATCGCGATCGCAGTCCCCAACTGCTCGAAGCCGTCGCCGGTGGAGGCGAACCCGAGCGAATCGGCAAAGCGGTTCCACGACTCGCCCTCGACCGGCCGCCGCCCCGAGCCGCAGACCGCCTCACGGCAGAGCTCGACGAACTCCTCGTCGGAGAGATCGCTCCGCGCGGCCCCGATCAAGGCAAACCGCTCCGGCATCAAACCCGCCTCGAAGAGGTGGAAGATCCCGGGCAGCAGCTTGCGGCGGGCAAGGTCACCGGTCGCCCCGAAGAGCACGATCACCTGGTCGTCCGGAACGGGCGATGCCGCCGTCGTCGGGGCCTCCAGCGTTTCGACTGCCATCGCTTCAGCCTTGCAGAAGCGGCGCGCCCGCTCGGCGCCGCGGCTCAGAAACCGGCCGTGAGCGTTGCTTTGAAGTCGGCACCGGTCAGCGGCAGGCGCGGAGCACCGGGGAACGAGACCGAGAGCGGGCCGGTCCAAGTCGTCGTTCCGTCGCTCGCCGCACCGTAGGTGCCCTTGCCGTGAAACGGCTCCGGCGGCGTGATCGTGGCCCCGGTCAGGGCTTCGTTGAAGGCAAAGTCCTTTTGAGAGGGAGCGGTGGTCAGCGCGAAGCGCATCCTCGCCATCGAGCCCAGGCTTTCTTCGTTGACAGCGGCGAAAAGCGTCGTCTTGCCAACCTGCAGCGTGATCAGCTCGAGCGAGGAGACCGCGTGGCGCCAGGTCGCCGTGAGAAAGGTCGGGGTGAAGCTCGGCTGTTCACGCACCGGCCGCGCCAGCGCGCTCGAAAACGGGTGCAGGGACCGCGAGCCGCAACGAAGGTGCAGGGGACTGCGAATCCTTCCCTTCGCCCGATGCGATCGCACCGCGAAATAGCGCCCCTCACCGCTGAAGCGAACATCGCCGACGAAGACGCCAAGCTGGCTGGTGAAGTGATCGGCGCCCCGGCAGCGACGGTGGCGCCCGGATTCCACCACCTGCCCCGTGGGCCGGAAGCGAACATCGACCTTGCCGAATTCTCCGAAGGAGGCCGCGATCCGGTGCTCGGTAACCGTCCCGCGCGCCACGTATGCGGTCACGGACTGCTTGGAGCCCAACAGCTTTTCCAGCGCATCCCCTTTGGCGCCGCCCAACGGCCGGCTGACCTCGACGGCGACGATGTCACCCTCCCCCACCACCGTGACCGTGTATCCGTGCTGCGCTTTCAGATCGAAGCTGGATTCGAACCCGTGGCGGGGCGGTGGCATATGCAGCTTGGCCCGCAGAAGTGCCCGAAACTGCGGTGGCGCTGCGGCGGGGATGTCGAGTGCGCCCGCGGTCGCAAACGAGGGCAGGGCGCACAGGCAGACGGCCAGAAGAGCGATAAACGCGGACAGGCGGCGCATCACTTCACCTGCGATGCGCGGTGGAAGAGGCGAGCGACTTCCACGCCGAAATAGGCGCCGAAGTCGGTGTCGGGGTCGTCACCGTAGCCGTAGTTGGTGACGCTGTTGAGGATCTTGCCGCCGGAGATCGTCCAGCCCCCACCCGAGGCACCGCCGGTGACGTCGCAATCGACCGCCAGGTTCAGTGGACCGGGGCTCAAGAACGAGCGCGCGTCGTGGCCGAGGAAGGGCGTGCCCGCGCAGAGCTGCTGCGTTTCGCCATCGAACGGTTCTTCAGCTGGGTAGCCATGGACATCGAAGACCTGCCTGGCTTTGAGGCCAAAGGCGATCCCGGTGCCGCCCACCGCTTTGGCAAGCAGCTGACCGCGCTGGTTGCGGGCAACGACCGCGGCGCCGACGTCGAAGTTCTCGCTGCCGGTCGTGCGCCACTGGCGGGTCGTGTCGATCCACTTGGCGGGGAAGACGCCGAACGGTCGCTGGCCGTAGCGGTAGCCGGGCACGAAGACCCAGCGGAAGTCCATCCAGCGCCCATGCGGACCACCGCTATTGATGCAGTGGCCGGCGGTGAAGACGACGCTGTAGTTGGGAGCGTTGACCGAGGTTCCAGAGCAGCGCCCCAGCCCGAAGGGCGTCTCGATGAAGATCGCGCCGTTGACCCGGGAGTCGACCAGGGTGGGGTCCGGCACGGTTTCGAAGGCGGAGCTGGCGCTTGCCGGCTCGCTGAGCGTGACCTGCCCGGGGCCCGGCAAATGCAGGTCGAGCGGCTTGGCGGCTTTCATCCGGGCCGGTGTCCAGAAGCGCAGCGCCTGCTGCGCCTGCGTCGGTGCCACCTCACTGGCAGCCGCGGACTGCGAAAGCGTCCCGCCAAGCACCAGCGCAGCGGCGATAGCGGCGACGAGCTTTCCCCTGCAGCGCGCAATGCGCCCCCCGGCCACATGCGTTCATTCCGGTCAGTCTACTTGCGAGCAATCTGAAGTAGCGATTTCCAGCCAAAACGACCGGGTAGCAAGAAAGGCGCCCACCGGAATCGAACCGGTGTAAACGGCTTTGCAGGCCGCTGCGTAACCACTCCGCCAGGGCGCCGAAGCGGATGAAGGGTAGCGGCGTTGCGGTCGGGACAGGCGCTAGGCGGCGCGCCGCTCGGGACCTGGATCGTCGTCGATGTCGAGGATCAGGTTGTCGTCGGCGCTGCGGCGGACGCGGAACTCGAGCGGCGAGCGCTCCTCGAGCTCGCGCAGGAGCTCAACCGGTTCGTTGAGGCGCATCGAGAGGGTCGCGCGACCCTCGGAGAAGCGCTCGACCGAGATGTCCGAAGTGGCATCGATTTGACCGGCGGCGTCCTCGAAGCCGACCAGCTGCGAGAAGTCATCGAGGGGGCCGATCTCGACTTTGACCAGGCCTTCGAAGAGGTTTTGGGCGGCCTGCTCGATCGGGCCGGGCTCGTTCGTGGTTGGCGAAGCGCCGTTCGCGCCGGCCTCCGCCTCGTTCAGCTCCTGGGCGCGGCGGCCGACCTCGACCGCCTCGCGCAGCGCCTTCATCCGGATCCGGGTCGCCTGGCCGCGGGCCTGCGCCTGGATCTCCCCCAGCTTCGAGGAGACCGTCTCCAGCGAGGCGATGCTGCGATCGTGGCGTTCGTTGGCCTCGATCAGGCGCTCGTGCAGGCCACGGATCTCGCGCTCGCGCTCGATCACCATCGCCGAGAGCGCGGAGAGCTCCTCCTCGGCGCCGGCGGCAACGTCCGCGGCCTCGCGCCAGCGTTTGAGCGCCTCCTCCGCGTCACGCTCCAGTGCCCAGCTACGGGCGTCACGCGCCGCGATCGCCGCCTCCACATCGGAGGGGCGGTAGCCGAAGAGCGCCCGCTTGAAGCTACCCATGCGCGGCACCGTAGAGGTGCCCTCGGACGCCATCCTCCGACGCTGGCAGCTCGAGCCGTGGCGCCTCGCGCCAAAGATCCTCGAGCGCGTAGCGCTGCCGCTCTTCCTCGGTAAACACGTGCAGCACGCAGTCGAGGTAGTCGAGCACTATCCAACCGGCTGCCTCGGCCGCCTCCGAGCCGCTCGGCAGCAGCCCCAGCTCCTGCTTGAGCCGCAGCTTTACCTCGTCGGCGATCGCCCGCGCCTGGCGCTCGTTGCGCGCCGTGCAGATCGTCAGGAAGTCGGTGTAGGAGACGAGCTCGCGCATGTTGAGGATGACGATCTCGCTGGCCGCTTTCGAGTCGGCAAGCTCGGCCACGCGCCGCGCCAACGCCTCGCTACGGGCTGTTTTGTCGCTCTCACTCATCGGTAGATCCCCTTCTCTTCGATAAAGCGCGCCACCGACTCGGGCACGAGATAGCGCAGCGGCCGCTCCTGAGCGGCGCGCTCGCGGACCGCCGAGGAGGAGACGCCGAACTGCGGCATCTCCAGCATCGTCGCCCGCCCGTCGGCACCGAGGCTGCGCAGCACGGCGGCGACGTCTGCATCGGAGATCCCGGCACGGCGGGCGACGGCGAGACGCGCCAACTCGGTGACCCGCTGCGGCTCGCGCCAGCTCTCCAGCCCCACCGCGGCATCGGCCCCCATCACGAAGACGAGCTCTCTATCGCCTCTGTCCTTTGCAAGTAGCTCCAAGGTCTCATACGTGTAGGACGGTCCCTCGCGCTCGACCTCCAGGGTCGAGACCGAGAAACGCGAGTCGTCGGCCGCGGCCAGCCGGGTCATCGCCAGGCGCAGCTCGCGGCCGGGATCGTCGGCGATCAGCTTGTGCGGTGCGCTGCCGGTCGGCATCAGGATCACTTCCTCGAGGCCAAGCTGCCAGAGCGCCTCCTGGGCGAGCGCGAGGTGGCCGAGGTGCGGCGGGTTGAAGGCCGAGCCGAGGACGCCGATGCCGGCCGGCGCGGTGCTACTCACGCACTTGGCCGTCGCCGTGGACGACGTACTTGTAGGTCGTCAGCTCTCGCAACCCGATCGGCCCGCGCGCGTGCAGCTTCTGGGTCGAGTTGCCGATCTCGGCGCCCATGCCGAACTCGAAGCCGTCGGTAAAGCGGGTCGAAGCGTTGGTGTAGACGACGGCCGCGTCAACCCCGGCGGTGAACTGTCGCGAGGCCTCCTCGGAGGCCGTGACGATCGCCTCGGAGTGGGTGGTGCCGTGGTGGTTGACGTGATCGACAGCCTGCTCGAGCGAGTCGACGACGCCCACTGCCATCTTCAGATCGAGGAACTCGGTACTCCAGTCCGCCTCGCTGGCCGGGCCTACCTCAACACCTCCGGCCAGCTCACGCACGCGCTCGTCACCGACCAGCACCACCCCCGCCGCCTGGAGATCGCTCAGCACGCCGGGCAAGAAATCCGCCGCCACGGCGGCGTCGACCAGGAGTGTCTCGGCGGCGTTGCAGACGCCCGGCCGCTGCACCTTGGCGTTGTAAGCGATCCGCCGCGCCATCTCCAAGTCGGCTTCGGCGTGCACGTAGACATGGCAGTTGCCGGCAGCGGCGTAGATCACCGGCACGGTGGCGACATCCTTGAGGGCCTTCTTCAGGCCTTCGCCCCCACGCGGGATCAGCAGGTCGACGTTGCCTTCCTGCGTCGCCAGCTCGGCAAGCTCCTCCCGATCGCCGCTGGTGAGAAGCAGTACCGCGTCCTCGAGCAAACCCGCCTTGAGCAACGCCTCGCGCACTACGGACGCAAGGGCACCGTTCGAACGTTCCGCATAGCTAGAGCCCCGCAACACGATCGCGTTGCCACTCTTGATCGTCAGCGCCGCGCAGTCGATCGTCACGTTGGGCCGCGCCTCGTAGACGACGGCGACTACGCCGAGCGGCACCCGCAGCTTGCGCAGAGCTAGGCCGCTTTCGAGCGCTTTGGCTTCAAGCTCCTCGCCGATCGGGTCGTCCAGCGATGCCACAGCCCGCACGCCCTCGGCCATCGCGCCAATCCGGTCCTCGCTCAGCGTCAGCCGATCCCGCAGCGCCTGGGTCAGCCCAGCTGCCCGCTCGTCGGCCAGATCGGCCGCGTTGGCCTCAAGGATGTCCGCAGACCGCTCGCCCAGAAGGCGGGCGGTCGCCTCCAGCGCCGCATCCTTGCTCGCGGTGGGAATCCCTGCCAGCTCGCGCGAAGCCTGCTTCGCCGCGACGCAGCTTTCCTCGACGCCTCTGGTCGTAATCGCCATGATCGGCTAAGGGTAGCTACGAGACCAACACAAACCGATCCCGGTGAATCACCTCATCGGCAGCATGCGGCAACCGCTCGCGCACCTCGACGCTCTTCAGCCCGATCACCTTGGAGAGCTCGACAGCGGAGAAATCGACGATGCCCTTGCCGATCACCGTTCCTCCGCCGGTCACCTCGACGGCGTCGCCAGCGTCGAAGTCACCCTCGACCTCGGTGATGCCGACCGGCAGCAAGCTGGAACCGCTCTCGCGCAGAACCCGAGCCGCGCCAGCATCGACGCTGAGGCACCCTCGGGTGGGCTTGGCGTACTTGAGCCAGAGCTTGAAGCTCGACGCCTTCGTCCCCCGAGCGGCGAAACGGGTGCCCACCGGGCCCTCGCCAGCCGCAGCAGCAAGCGTGCCCGAGCTCGTGCCATTGCAGATCGTTGCCGGGATCCCGGCCTCGCTGGCCATCTCCGCTGCGGCGACCTTGCTGCGCATGCCGCCGGAGCCGAAGGCGGAGGTGCGGTCACCGATCTCGAGCTCGGCGAGCTCGGCGAAGTCGCTGACCTGCTCAATCCGTTTGGCCCCACTGTCGAGCGAGGGGTCGGCGGTGTAGAGGCCATCGGTATTGGTCAGCAGCACCAGCAGCCGCGCCTCGAGCAGGATCGCGACCTGGGCGGCGAGGAAGTCGTTGTCGCCGAAGGTGATCTCGTCGGTGGCGGTGGTGTCGTTCTCGTTGACCACCGGGACAACACCCCAATCGATCAGTCGCCGCAGCGTCTGGCGGGCGTTCAGGTAGTTGGTGCGGGCGGCGACGTCGGCCGCCGTGAGCAGGACCTGAGCGGCGCGGGTGCCGTGCTCGGCGAGGCGGCTCTCGTAGGCTCGGAACAGATCGCCCTGGCCGACCGCGGAGGCGGCCTGCAGCTCATCCATCGCGCGCGGGCGCACCGGCAGGTCCATCAGCCGCATGCCGCGGGCGATCGCGCCCGAGGTGACCATCGCCACCCGCTCGCCCCCACGCTCCAGCGCGGCCACCTGCTCGCAGACCGAGTCGAGCACGTCGGTGCGCAGGGCGCCGTCATCGGCGGCGACGATCGAGGAACCGAGCTTGACTACGAGGGTCATCGCCGCCCAGTGTATGAGCCGTCGCACCCATCGACGATGGCCGGCTCCCACGCTCAAGAGCACGCTGCAACACTGCCGAAGACTTAGTCATGAGCAGACCGCAGGACAGTCGCCTGCCTTACCTGCCCGGGATCGACGCGCTGCGCGCGATCGCCGTGCTGGCGGTCTTCCTCTACCACGCCGGGGTCGGCTGGATGCCCGGCGGCTTCCTCGGCGTCGACGTCTTCTTCGTGATCAGCGGCTACCTGATCACCTCGCTGCTGCTCAGCGAGCGGCGCCGCACCGGCCGGGTGCGGCTCGGGCAGTTCTGGTTGCGACGGGCGCGGCGCCTGCTGCCGGCGGTCGGGGTGCTGATCGCGGTGACGATGATCGTCGCCGCGATCGTCGAGCCCGACCGCCTGACCGAGCTGCGCGGCGACGCGATCTCCTCGCTCGCCTACGTCGCCAACTGGCACTTCATCTTCGGGCACCAGTCCTACTTCGACCAGTTCCAGCGCCCCTCGCTGTTCCGCCACCTCTGGTCGCTCTCCGTCGAGGAGCAGTTCTACCTCTTCTGGCCCATCGCCTTCGCGGCCGGGATGTCGCTGTTCGGGCGCAAGCGCCTCGCCCTCGGCGTGCTCGCGGGTGCCGCGGCTTCTCTTGTCCTGATGTGGGTTCTGTTCGACCCCAACAACGCCTCGCGCGTCTATTACGGCACCGACACCCACGCGGCCGGCCTGCTGATCGGCGTAGCGCTCGCCCTCGTCTGGGCCCCCTGGCAACTGCGGCGCGCCAAGCCTGGACGCTGGTGCGGGCCGGCGCTCGACGCGATCGGGGTCGTGGGGCTCGCCTACCTTGCGCTCAGCTTCCTGCATGTCCACGATTACGACCTGGCGCTCTACCACGGCGGTTACCTCTGGATCGCTCTGGCGAGCGCCGCTGCGATCGCAGTCTTCGCCCACCCCTCGGCGCGACTCGGCGGCCTGCTGGCACAGCCGCCGCTTGTCTGGCTCGGCCTGCGCAGCTACAGCTTCTACCTCTGGCACTGGCCGGTGCTGGCACTGACCCGTCCCGGCCTCGACGTCTCGCTGCCGCGTGGCGTGCTGATCCCGTTGCAGCTACTGGCGGTGCTCGCCCTCGCCGACCTCTCCTACCGCTTCGTCGAGCTGCCCTTCCGCGGCAAGCGCAAGCTCTTCTCCTTGCCCGACGGCTGGCTGCGCGTGGGTCGACCAACACTCGCCTTCTCCGTTATCGCGATCGTCGCCCTAGTCGGCTGGAGCGGGATCTTCGCGACCGGCAGCGAACCCAACGTCGCCGCCGCCTCGACGGCTGAAATCGCCCGAGTGACCGTCAAACCTGTCTCCCACCGCAACGCGCAACAGTTCCCCCGACACCACAGCGCGTTTCACACCGGCGCGGGTGGCAAGCCGCCGCGGATTGTCGCCTTCGGCGACTCGGTGATGGTCGGGGCGAAGGAAAGGCTGGCGGCGCGTCTTGGCCGGCGCTTCTCGATGAATGCCAAGGTGGGACGACAGGCCGACGAATTCGTCAAGCTGGCGCGCCGACTCAAGCACCGCGGCGGCCACATCGACGCCCTGATCATCCAGATGGGCAACAACGGGCCCCTCTACAGCGATGAAATGGAAGCGCTGCGAAAGGCGACCTCAAACGTCGGCGAGCTCTTCCTCGTCACCGACCACGCACCGGTCTCCTGGCAGGACGAGTCAGACCACGCGCTCGAGGAAGCCGATAAGACCTGGCCCCACACGACCCTGATCGACTGGGCCCCGGTCGCAGCGGCCCACGAAAACCTGCTCTGGGACGGCATCCACCTGACACCAGGCGGCGCCGGCATCTACGCACGGCTAGTAGCGCGAACCGTTCAGATGGAACTGGCTATACGTTCCAGAAGAACTCGCGGTCCGAGAGGCTAGCCAGCAGCAACCCAATCGCAAGGAATGCTGCGTTGCCGAATACGCCGGCGAAGTCCTGTAGGCCCAACGCCCGCTGGGCCCAGCCGACTACAGCCGCGGAGGCGATAAACCCGGCGCTGATGCGGACAAAACGTATCATTGGCCGAATAGTACTCGACCGATGAGACCGAAAGCGACGCCGCCAATGATCCACTTCGCCTCGACCTGGCGCACCCGCATCGCGGTCCATTCCTCGCCACGGCGCCGCTCAGAGCGCTGCACGACCAGACGCCCGACCACGGAGCCGAGACCAGCGCCCACCACAACATCTTGAAACAGCATTCCCGATCAAGGGGTTGCGACCGAGAACTCTCCCCCTCACGGATACAGCTCGAACTCGTGCTCACCCACGCGCACCTCGTTGCCGGGCTCGAAGCCGGCGGCGCGCAGGGCGGCGATGACGCCAATCTCGTTGAGCCGTAGCTCGAGGTAGGCCAGTGCCTCTTCGTTGGCGACGTCGTGGCGCTCGAAGAGAAGTTCAACCCCGCGGCCAGTGACGCGGTAGGCGCCATCGTCCTCGCGTTCGACCGCGTAGCCGCCCTCGCCGGCTGGCCGGTAGACGCGATGCTCAGCCTCGAATTCGCCAGCTGACTCTGGGGCACGTTCCGGCCGAGCGGTGGGCAGCTTGGGCAGGGCGGAGAGGATCTGGGTACGCAGCTCATCGAGACCTTCGCCGGTCGCTGAGGAGATGGCGAGGACGGCGAGATCCGCGTCACCGAGCCGCGCACGCCACTCGCTCAGTGCCTCCTCCACCTGCTCGGGCGGCAGCAGGTCCCGCTTCGAGAGCACGACGAGCTCCGGCAGCCGGTCCAGGCCGCCGCCATAGGACGAAAGCTCTGCCCGTACCGCCTCATAGTTGGCGACCGGCTCGCCTTCGAGCGGCGTCAGCTCGACCAGGTGGACCAGCATCGCACAGCGCTCGACGTGGGCGAGGAATTCGTGGCCCAGGCCGGCGCCCTCCGCCGCCCCTTCGATCAGTCCCGGAATGTCCGCAACAATCGCCTGCCGGTCATCGCTCTCGATCGTCCCCAGCACCGGCGAGAGCGTCGTGAACGGGTAGTCCGCGACTTTCGGCGCCGCCCGCGTCAGCCGCCCCAGCAGCGAGGACTTCCCCGCATTGGGCAGCCCGATCAAGCCGACGTCCGCAAGCAGCTTCAACCGCAGCTCGATCCACCCCTCCTCCCCGCTGGTCCCCTTCTCGGCAAACCGCGGCGCCTGCCGGGTCGAGCTGGTGAAGCGCTTGTTCCCGTGCCCCCCGCGCCCCGCGTGAGCAACCACGGCCCGCTGCCCCGCCTCGATCAGGTCGACCCGACTGCCATCAACGGCTTCAGCCTGAGTTCCGGCGGGCACAAGGATCTCCTTGTCGTCCCCGCGGCCGCCGTGGCGGTTGGAGCCTTCCCCATGCTTCCCCCGCCCACCCCTGAAGTGCTTGCTCCCCTTCAGCGCAGCCAGGTCCCGCTTGGACGAATCGCAAACGAGCACCACATCCCCCCCATGCCCGCCATCCCCACCATCGGGCCCACCTCGCGGGACGTGCGCCTCACGCCTGAAGCTGACGCAGCCGTTCCCGCCGGCCCCGCCCTCAACCCAGATCTTCGCCTTGTCGTACACAGGAATCTGGAGGGAGGGTAGCCACGCCGTCGCAGAGGGCCGGGTGCCCTCTGCCGAAACACTCGAGAGCGGCTCCTGCCGCTCGTTTCGGGAGAGGGCACCCGGCCCTCTCCCGCCAGAGCGTTGCTGCCGCTACTTCTTCTTCGGCGCGACGACCACGATCTTCGCCTTGGCCGATGTCCCCGGACTACCGTGCACCGAGAACGAGACCTTGTAGGTGCCGACGGCCGACTTGCCAACCTTGATCTTCAGGCTCGCACCATGCTTCCCGCGCCCTTTGAGCTTGCCCAGCGTCGCGCACTTCGGCGCCTTCAGCACGCCCTTGGCGCTCTTCGGCAACTTGACGCAGACCCGGGCCTTCTTGGACTGGATGTCGCCCTGGTTGACGCCTTTGAGCTTGAACCTGGCGACACCGCCCGGCTTGACGTTGACCTTCTTCTTCGTGGTCAGCTTGACCTTGGCGGATTTGACTTTGACAGCCGCACTGACCTGAGCCGTAGAGCCGGTCTGGTTCGTTGCGGTCACGGTGCAGACATAGGCGCCAGCTGACGTCGCGTTGAACGTTGTCGCCGTGGCCCCGGTGATCGGCGTGCCGTTGCGCGTCCACTGGTACGCAAAAGAGCGCGGTGCCTGGTACACGAACGAACCCGGGTAGTCAGCAGCCCAGCCACCCGTCGAGCATGACAGCGAGGAACGCGATGTCGCCGATCGCGTCACCGCGGGCGCTCCCGTGCCGCTCGGGCTCTTGAGGACGACGGGATCCTGCGGGCCTTTGACGGGAGCGGTGGCGATGTTGATACCGGCCCCACCGCCACCGATGCCGGCAAAGCCGATGGCGCCGGTTCCTTCCGCAGAACCTTGGTTGTAGTTCCCCCAGTAAAGCTTTCCGACCGAGGGATCCAGGGCCATGCCGTACGGTTCTTTGAATATCGCCCCGGTGAGATTCACATCCCCGCCACCGCCTCCGCCAAGGCTCGCAAACGAGACTTTTTCAGCATTGTTATCCAGCCAGTAAACACGGCCCCCGGCGGGATCGACGGCAATCCCTTCTATCGCTTCAGGCGGCGTCGCACCGGCGAGGTTTAGATTGCCTCCACCACTGTTATTTACACTCGCAAAGGAAACCGAGGCACTACCCAAAACGTTGTTGCCCCAGTAGACCTTGCCTCCGACGGGATCGATGGCCAGTCGGATTGGTCCGTTCAGGGTCGCGCCTGTGGTGCTCAGAGTGCCACCGGCGGTGCCATCGAGACGAGCCCACGAGATCGTTTCTGGTGTGGGTTCAGCATTGATCCAATAGATCGTTCTCGTAGCGGGGTCGATTGTTACGCCTTCAGGCCCTTCTACCGGAGCCCCAGATGCATGGAAGGACCCCGCACCGCTGCCGTCAAGATTGATGAAGGTGATCTGTCCTTGGGGTCCACCGGAGTTCGCCACGAAAAGACGGTTCGTGACCGAGTCATATGCCATTCCTTCGGGGCTTTCGAATTCCGTTGCCCCGGTGAGGTTCAGAGCACCACCGCCACTGCCGTCGATGTTCGCGAAGGACACCGAATCGGGATTTGCGGCGTAGTTGTCCCAGTAGATGACTTCAGACGCCTTGGCGCTCGAAGCGATCCAGAGCAAAGCCGTGAAGGCAATGGCGAGAAGACCGGCACAGACAGCCGCCGTACGTCGAGGAGCAATGCTCCCGAGGGCAAGACCCACGTTGTGTTCCTTTCCTAGTGGCCGCAGAGGAGCAAGAACGCTAGTCGTCCTGCAGGACGGTGATGGTCCGGCCCTTGCGCGACGGTTTGAACTCGACCGTCCCGGGCCGGGCGGCGAAGATCGTGTGGTCACGGCCGAGGCCGGTGCCGTCACCGGGCCAGAAGCGGGTGCCTCGCTGGCGCACGATGATCTCGCCGCCGCTGACCTTCTGGCCCGCGAAGACCTTGACCCCGAGCATCTTGGGGTTGGATTCGCGTCCGTTGCGGCTTGAGCCGAGTCCCTTCTTATGAGCCATCGTCAGAATCCTTTTTAGCAGCTGATTTTGTTGATGATGCGGGTTTCGCCGGGGCTTTTTTCGCTTTCGCGGCAGGTTTTGTTGATGAAGCTTTGGCCTCGGCTTTTTTGGCCGGAGCTTTTTTCGCAGCCGGTTTTTTAGCGGCCTCTTTTTTCGCGACGGGCTTTTTTGCCTCTGCCGGTTTTTTCGCCGCTGCTTTTTTCTCAGCCGGTTTCGCCGCTTTCGGAGCCGCCTCTTTCTTCTCGGCCGGCTCCTCTTTCTTCGGGGCGGCCGCTTTGCGGCTTCCCAGGCTGATCTCGGTCACCTCGAGCTTGGTCAGCTCGGAACGGTGGCCCGCCTTGCGGCGGTAGCCCTTCTTCGCCTTGTATTTGAAGACCTTGATCTTGGGGCCGCGCAGGTGCTCGGAGACGGTCGCCTCGACCTTGACTTTCTCCAGCTCTTTGCCCCCCGCGACGACCTCTTTGTCGCGGAACATCACTGGGCGCAGCGTGACTTTGTCGCCCTCTTTGGCGCTGAGGCGATCGACGAGCAGCGATGTGCCCTTCTCGACCTTGTATTGCTTGCCACCGGTCTCTATGACTGCGTACGTGTTCATTCGTCCTTGCCGCTCTGTGTTGAGCGCGACCGACCGCGACCACCCCTGCGACCGCGACGGCTACTGCGCGAGGCGGAGGATTCTAGCTGGGAGCCGTTTTCCTCGCCGCCAGCGCCAGAGCCGGCGCCATTGGCCGCCTCCCCCTCGGGTAGAGAGGCCACCGCTGCAGCCCGCTCGACCCGCTCGATCCGCACCAGTTTGCGCTGGCCGACGAAGCGGCCGCCACCGGTGACGCTGACGATGTAGGAGTCAACCCGGGCGACGGCATCATCGGCGTTGTACATGTGCGGCTCGTCGATTTTGACCAGCACCTCCTCGCCGACCTTGAAGGGCAGAGCCCGCTCCTCGATCTCAGTCCGGCTGCCGGTTTCGACCACCTCGAAGGTGTCGATCGGCAGCGCGTCGCCGCCCTCGAAGTGGAACTGCTTGCCGGTCTCTGCCTCGAGCTCGGCGAGGCCGCTCTCGGGGTCGATCAGCTCGGCCGCGACCTTGGGATGGACCCGCAGCAGCAGCGCCTCGGCCTCTTTGGCCCCGGCAGCGATGTCCGGCAGGCGGCGCATCGCGTCAAGCGCCACCGTCTCCCCCGAGAGCACCACGCCTTCGCCCTCGCAGGTCGGGCAGGGCACGGTGAGGATCTCGCGCACCCCGTCGGTGACGTTCTGGCGCGTCATCTCGACCAGGCCGAGCGGCGAGACCTCGACCACGTAGCTCTTCGACTTGTCGGCGTCGAGCGCTTTGCGCAGTGTTTTCAGCACTTTGTCGCGATTGCGGGCCCGCGCCATGTCGATGAAGTCGATGACGATGATGCCGCCGATGTCGCGCAGGCGCAGCTGCCGCACAGCCTCATCGGCCGCCTCGGTGTTGACCCGGGTGATCGTCTCCTCGAGGCCTCCTTTGCCGCGGCCGGTGAAGCTGCCGCTGTTGACGTCCATCACGGTCAGCGCCTCGGCGTAGTCGATGATCAGGTAGCCGCCGGAGGCGAGGTCGACACGCTTGCCCAGGGTCGACTCGATCTCCTTGTCGATGCCCCACTTCTCGAACAGCGGCTTGCGCTCTTTGTAGAGCTCGACGCCATCGACCAGCTCCGGCGCGGTGCGCTGGAAGAAGCTGGTCACCCGTTCGAACTGCTTGGGCGAGTCGATGATCGCTTTTTCGAAGTCGCTGAGGAAGACGTCGCGCAGGACCCGCACCGGCAGGTCAGCCTCCTGGAAGACGAGATCCGGGGCGACGATCTGCTCGGTGCGCCGCGCCAGCACGTCGTTGAGCTTGTGCAGGTAACCGATCTCCCGCACGAAGTCGGCCTTTTTGGCGCCATGGGCGGCGGTACGGACGATCAGCCCGCCGGGACCTTTGTAGGTGCGGTCGACCATCTTGCGCAGGCGGTCGCGCTCCGAGTCGGCCAGCCGCCGGCTGACGCCGACGCCGCTTCCCTGCGGCGCGTAGACCAGATAGCGGCCGGCGATCGAGACGTTCATCGATAGCCGCGCGCCCTTGGTCTTGAGCGGGTCCTTGACCACCTGCACGACGATCTCCTGACCGGGTTTGATCAGCTCGTCGATGCGGCGGCCTTTGCCGGTGCCGCGGCCGCGCTTCGGCGCCTGTTCCCCGTTGGGGAGAACGATCTCGTCGACGTGGAGGAAACCGTTGCGCTCGAGGCCGATGTCGACGAAGGCGGCCTCCATGCCGGGCAGGACGTTGTCGACCTTGCCCTTGTAGATGTTGCCGACGATCGAACGCCGGCCGCGACGCTCTATGTAGAGCTCCGCTACGTCGCGTTTGCCGCCTTTTGTTTTTGACTCGAGGACGGCGACGCGGGTCTCGCCACGATCGGCAGAAACCAGAATTGTCTTTTTCATTTGAGTTAGCTCAGTTCAGAGTAGGTACGCACGCCTGGTCCCTTCAAGGGATCACCAGGCGAACCTGCCTTTCTGGCTGAGCCGCGCTTGCATGTGGATGCTCTGGAGGACGCCAACCGCCACGAAGGTCGCCAATACAGACGACCCGCCGTAGCTCATCAGCGGTAGGGGGATCCCGGTGATCGGCATGATCCCCAGGTTCATCCCCACGTTTACGAAGACCTGGAAAAGGAGCATGCCGGCGATACCGCCGGCGACCAGGGTCCCGTAGGAGTTCTTCGAGAGCGTCACAATCCGCAGCGCCCGCCAGATAAGCAGGGCGTATAGGGATAGGACCAAGGCGGCTCCCATGAATCCGTAGCGCTCACCGATTACGGCGAAAATGAAATCGGTGTGCCGCTCAGGGACAAAGTTGAGCCGCGTTTGGGTGGCCCGATCGCCGCGTCCGGTCTTCTCCCCGGAACCGATGGCGATCTTGGCCTGGTTTTGCTGGTAGCCCGCATCGCTGGGGTCCGCGCTGGGGTGCAGGAAAGAGGTCAACCTCTGCTCCTGGTAGCCCTTCAGAACCGGCGTCCCAACTGCGGGCGCCAGCACGAGAACCGCCACTGTCATAGCGACGAAGGCCGCGCCGATCACCGCGAAGTGCGTCCAACGGACGCCCCCCACGTACATCACGGCGAGGGTGATTGCCCCGTACACCAATGAGGTGCCGAGGTCCGGCTGCAGGAAGACAAGCGCAGCCGGTGCCAGGCCAAGGCAGAGGTAGCGCACCGTGCGCTGCCACTCCGAACCTTTCCTGGCGCCATCGATGACAAACCCGGCAAGGGCCAAGACGAGAAGGACCTTGCCGAGCTCCGATGGCTGGAAGCTGAAGAAGGGAAGTTCGAACGAGCGCCGCGAGCCGCGCGCGGCGAAACCGAAGACGAAGACGAGCGAGACGCTGACGCATAGGAAGGTGTAGATGCCGACCCGCAGCTCGCGGAAGCGTGAGTAGTCGATGCGGGTCAAGAGGTACATGGCGACGATCCCGAGCACGCCGTAGATCGCCTGCCGGTCAACGTAGTAATAGGGATTGCCCGGGACGTCGTGCTTGGTCGCCTGGGCCAGGGTGAAGACGCTGAAGGCGGCGAGGGCGGTGGCAGAGAGCGCCAGCATCCCGTCCATGTAGGGCAGGCCAAGGCGCTCGGCGATGCCGGGATGGAAGGCGAAGGGCTCTGGCCGGGCGCGGCGTGCGCGGGTGGCGTACATGACGCCGCTAGCCTTCGCTTTCTTCTTCTTCTGGGCTCGCTTCGTGGGCGAGCTGTTTGGCGAAATACGCTTCCAGGATCTTCCTTGCTGCTGGCGCCGCCGATTCGTCGCCGAAGCCGCCTTCCTCCATCGTAACGAAGGTGACGATACGCGGATTGGGATAGGGAGCGAGGACGCCATACCAGGACTGATCCAGGTGCGGCGGGCGCTGGGCGGTGCCGGTCTTGCCGGCGACGGGGATCGGAAAGTTGCCGAAGGTGTCAAATGAGGTCCCGCTGCCGTTCTGCGCGGCGTCGTGGAGCCCTTCCAGGATCGCGGCCCTGTAATCCGGGTTGATGTGGATGTGCCGCTGTGGCTTGGGGTCGATTTCCTTCAACACCCGGCCGGCGGGGTCGTCGATTTCTTTGCCGACGTGCGGGGTGACAACGGTGCCGCCGTTGGCAAGGGTCGCGTAGGCGATCGCCATCTGCAGCGGGTTGGTCTGCAGGTCACCCTGCCCGGTGGCGAGCTGGATGCTGTCGCCAGCGGACCAGGGGCGATCGGTGCCGCCTTCCTTGAAGAGCTGGTTGCGCCAGTGCTTACTGGGCAGCAGCGTTTCGTTCACCAGCGGCAGATCGATCCCAGTTGGCCGGCCGATGCCGAGCGCGTGCGCCCAGTGCTGCAGCTGGCCGCTGTCCCACATGCGGTATCCGAGGGTGTAGAAGAAGACATCGGATGAGACTTCCAGCGCGCTGACGAGGCTGACCGAGCCGTTGACCGCTTCGCCCGCGTTTTTAAATTCTTCGCCACCGATTTCGAACACGCCGGGGTCGTTGATCACCTCGTTCAGCTGCAGGTTGCCGCTTTCGAGCGCCGCAATCGCGGTTATGAGCTTGAAGGTCGAGCCGGTCGGGTACTGCCCCGCGATCGCCCGGTCGGCCAGCGGGGCCGCCGGGTTGCGGTAGGTGTCGTCGACCTCCGCCTGGGTCAGCGGCCGGGTGAAGAGCGCCGGTTCGAAGGTCGGGAAGGAGCCGAGCGCGAGGATTTCCCCGCTGTGCACGTCCATGGTGATGAAGCCGCCCGGCAGCCCACGTTCAGCCATCGCCGCTTCGCCGGCCGCCTGCACGCTCTGGTCGATCGTCAACTTCAGGTTGTCGCCCGGGGCCGGCGGCTTTGAGACAAGCCGCCCGTTCGGAGTCGGCTCGCCGAGCGCATCGACCTGGATCCGGGTCAGGCCGGGGCGCCCGCGCAGGTATCGATCGTAGGTGTCCTCCACCCCTTCCTGGCCGATTTTGTCGCCCGGCTGCAGGCCCCTGTATCGCGGCTCCTTCAGCTCTTCTTCGTCGATCTCACCGACCGAGCCGAGCACGTGGGCGGCAAAGGCTCCGTCCGGGTAGGCGCGAACGAACACCCGCTGCACCTCGACCCCGGGGAAGCGGTCCTGGTTCTCCTGCAGGTAATAGACGAGGTCGTGGCCCACGTCCTGGCGCAGGGTTACCGGCGCCGCCGGGGCCAGCTTCAGTTCCTTGCGCATGGTGCGGCGCACCCTGGGCAGGGTGCTGTGGGTGAGGCTCGGCCAGCCTCGCCAACTCGGCATGGCGCTGGCGGAGATCGGCGGGCAATTTGCGCGGGTTCACCTGCAGGGCGAGGCTGGTCCGATTGGCGACCAGGATCTTGCCGCTGCGGTCGAGGATTTTGCCGCGCGGAGCGCTCGTGAGGAAGGAGCGGGTGCGGTTGTTCTTCGCTTCGGCTAGGTACGTTTCGCCGTCGAGCACCTGCAGCAGCCAGAGGCGCAGGAAGAGGATCGCGAAGAGGGCGACGGCAACGCCGCCGAAGATCGCCAAGCGCACAGCGAGGCGCTTGTTCATCGCGGGACCGCGCTCGTCTGATCGCAGGTACATGGCCTACGCCCCCATAACGCGCGGTTGGCGACGGTGTTGCTTCGGCTCCTCGACCAGGGCCGGCCGCAGCGCCCGCCGCACGATCAGGTAGATCGGCCAGCCGAGAAAGAATGCGTAGACGCTCTTCAAGAGTAGGTCGCGGACGACCAGGAGGCTGACCGGGGCATCGATTCCAAGTAGCAGTTGAATTGCGGCGAAGCCTAGCTCGGCCGCTAGGGTCAGGCCCATGCAAAGCAGGGCCGGCGTCAGTGAGCTGTGGATCTCGAAGCGCTCGCGGAAGAGGCCGGCCGCGTAGCCGACGCCAAGCAGGACCAGCGAGGAGATCCCCAGCGCCTCGACCAACAGGCAGTCGACGAAGAAGCCGATCGAGAAGCCGGCTACGGCGCCGGTGAGGCTGCCGCCGAGCAAGGCGAGGCAGACGACCAGGGCCGGCAGGATGTCCGGGCTGACGTGGAACAGCGTCACCTGAGAGAAGAAGGAGAGCTGCAGGAGGACACCGAGTAGGCCGATCAGGGTGATGCGGATGACGATCTTCGGCGTCAGGATCATCCGCGTGAGCCCCCCGTCAAAACCTGGACCAGATCGAGGTTGGCGATGTCGGCAAAGGGGCGCACGTCGGCCTGTTCCTTTGCCTCCTGATCGATGATCGAGGCCTTGGTCACTTCACCCAGCGGCAGGCCGGGCGGGAAGAGCGAGCAGAGATCCTGGGCCTGGGCGCACCAGCCCGCGGTGACCACGGTCTGGCCGCCGTGAACCAGCTTGGTCGAGTTGATGAAGTCGAGGATCAGGTGTTCTGGATCACCAACTTCAGGCTTGACCAAGCCCTGCACGCCGGCCGGGACGACCTTGGCCGAGACCGCGCTTTCGTGGTCTGTCAGCAGCATCACCTGAGAAGAACCCGGCTCGACCGCGGCGATGCGGCCGACCAGGCCGTCGCCACTGATCACCGGATCGTCGACGTGGACGCCGTCACCGCTGCCGACGTCGACCGTGACGCTCGAGCGCCACACCGTCGGCGAGCGTGCGATCACGCGACCGGTGACCAGCTGATAGGCCGAGGCCGCCAGCACCGGGTCGTGATCGAGCTTGACCAGCTTGCGCAGCTGCGCGTTTTCCTGCAGCGCCTCCTGGCCGGCGACGGCCTGTTCGCGAGACTTCGCCAGCTCGCCCTTGAGGCGGCTGTTTTCGCCCCTGGCGTCGAAGGTCTTGTCGAACCAGTCGACCAGGTCGCGCGCCGGCTTCAGGGCCCGATCAGCGACTCCCTGGACCGGGCTGAAGATCGTGCTGACGCCGCGCTGCAGGCCGTTAGATCCCTGCCCATAGGTGATCGTCAGCAACACGAAGGAGCCGACGATCAGCAGGGCGAGCACCGCCCTACGGCGGCGTACTTGCTTTCGATACACGGTGAAGACCTAAGTTTGGGGCTTGCGATGAAGGGGGCCTAAGCAAAGCGCCTGGTCCCGGAATTCTGCTTGCTGGCGCGATGCATGGTCTCGAACTCCTCGAGGGAGAGTCCCGAGCCCACCGCCACGCACGTAAGCGGTGACTCTGCCAGTTGACAGGGCATCTGGCACTCATCACGCAGGCGCTGTTCGAGTCCTTGCAGCAGCGCGCCGCCTCCGGCAAGGGTAATGCCACGGTCCATGATGTCGCCGGCGAGCTCCGGCGGGGTGCGATCGAGTGTGTCCTTGACCGCTTCGACGATGTGGCCGACCGGTTCGCTGAGCGCCTCGCGGACCTCCTCCGAACCGAGCGTGATCGTCTTCGGCAGGCCGGAGACGAGGTCGCGGCCGCGGATCTCCGAGCGCACCTCCTCGGGCAGCGGCGAGGCCGAGCCCGCCTCCAGCTTCACTTCCTCCGCGGTCTGGGTGCCGATCGCCAGCTTGTACTCGTGTTTGCAGTGGCTGACGATCGCCTCGTCGAGCTCGTCGCCGCCGACCCGGATCGATTGCGAGACGACGATGCCGCCGAGCGAGATCACCGCCACCTCGGTGGTGCCGCCACCGACGTCGACGACCATCGAGCCGGTCGGCTCTGCGACCGGCAGTCCGGCCCCGATCGCGGCCGCCATCGGCTCCTCGATCAGGTAGGCCTGGCGGGCGCCGGCCGAGAGGCAGGCCTCCTCGACCGCCCGCTTCTCGACCCCGGTAACGCCCGAGGGGACGCAGACGACGACGCGCGGGTGGGCAAAGCGGTTGGAGTGCACCTGTTTGATGAAGTGGCGCAGCATCTGCTCGGTGACGTCGAAGTCGGCGATCACGCCGTCCTTGAGCGGACGGATCGCCGTGATGTTGCCCGGGGTACGGCCCAGCATCCGCTTCGCTTCGACTCCGACGGCGTGCACCTGACCGGTGTGGGTGTCGATCGCCACGACCGAGGGCTCCGAGAGGACGATGCCGCGGCCGCGCACGTAGACCAGCGTATTGGCCGTACCGAGATCGACGGCCATATCGCGACCGCCTAGACCTCTGAGATATCCGAATACGCCCATGCCAGGATTTAGTGAACTCCAGGCGGAATCATCCCAAACGGGCCAAGCCCGCCGTCGGACCGGCCTCAGTCTTGGACGAAAAGTTCCGGCGCCAGCTCGAACAGCAGGCCCACCGGCAAGCCGACCACGTTGGAAACACTGCCCTCGATCCGCTCGACCAGGGTCGAGCCGAGAGTTTGGATCGCGTAGCCACCGGAGCGTCCCTCCCACTCGCCAAAGGCGACGTAGCGCTCCTTCTCAGTCTCGCTCAGCTGCTTGAAGGTCACGGCTGTGCGTTCAAGTCCGCTGCGCTCCTCGCCGGCAGAGAGCACGACGAGGCCGCTGAGGACCGTGTGGTCCCGCCCGGACATGCGGTCGAGATAGCGACGCGACTCCGCGGCATCCACAGGCTTGCCCAACGCCTTGTCATCCAGAACCACATCGGTATCGCACGCGATCACAATGCCGTCCCGTTCGACCGCACGGGCCTTCATCCGCGCGTTCTCCAGCACCTCGAACTCAGGGTCCCCTCCAGTCGAGCTCGTCCACCCCAGATACGACGACCTCGAACTCAACCCCCAGCTTCCGCAGGATCTCCTTCCGCTGTGGGGACCCCGATGCCAGCGTGACCTTCGTAGTCATCGAGGGCGCCCTCGACGCTAGGAAAGCTCGGGGAACCAGATCTCGATCTCGCGCTCGGCCGACTCGTCGGAATCGGAGCCGTGGACCATGTTGAAGGTCACCTCGAGCGCGAAGTCGCCGCGAATCGAGCCGGGCGCGGCCTCGACCGGGTTGGTGGCGCCGATCAGCTGGCGCGCCGCCGCGACGGCTTCGTGGCCCTCGAGCACCATCGCGACCAGGGTGCCGCCGGTAATGAAGGAGACCAGCTCGCCGAAGAACGGCTTCTCGGTGTGCTCTTCGTAATGCTTGTTGGCGATCGGCTCGTCGGCGCGCATCGTCTTCAGCGCCGCGATCCGCAGGCCCTTGCGCTCGAAACGGGCAATCACCTCGCCGGTCAGGGCGCGCTGGAAAGCGTCAGGCTTTACGAGGATCAGCGTCCGGCTCACGGGCGGGGCTCCTTTGGGTTCGTTTGGGTGGGGTCGCCTCGGGGTCCTGCTCGGACGCGGGCGCCTCTTTGGCTTTTGCCGCCGCCGGGCGACGTTTCTTGGGCTGCGACTCGCGCTTTGGGCGCTCCTCGCCGCGGGGCGCCGAACGCTCCGCGCGGGGCTCACGGCGCCCCTCTTTGGCGGCGCGCTGGCGCCGCGGTCGCTCGGCGATCGCGGTTTCGCAGTAAGGACAGAGGGCCCAGCGCGGGTCGACCGGCTTGCCGCAGCTCTGACAGGGGTCCTTGAGGCGGCTCTGACACTGCGGGCAGCGCAGGAAGCTCTTCTCAACCGGGTATTCGCAGTTTGGACAGGAGGCCTCGGTCAGCTGGCGCACCTTTAGCTCCGCGGCACGAATCTCCAGCTCGCGTTCATGGGCGTCCTCGAGGAACTCCGGTGGCCGCACGATCGCGTAAACGGCGGTGCCGATGTAGGGGAAGAAGGAGCCGACCGTTGCGCAGGCAACGAGGAACGGATCGGAGATGCGGCGCCGGGCGTCGAGGTAGGTGTAGACGATCAAGGCAAGCCAGACGACGACGATCATCAAGATGAAGAGGGTGACGGCCAGGTTGAGGCCGCTGTTTGAGATGCCGAAGATCGCTAGTGCCATGGCTGAGATCCCGCCGGGAGAGGGGAGCGGCAGTCTACTTCGCCGCCGGACGTCTGAACCCTCGCTAGAGGAAGAGACTCCCGAACAAGTAGCCGAGGCCGAAGAAGACGAGGATCACCGCAGCCACGACGGCGGCGACCAAGGCCATCATCGAGAGCAGTTCGGAGCTGGCGCTTTTAGACCCCTCAGTCCATCGCTGGCATCCTCGCACAGGCGCAGAACGGCACGGGCGGGCGCCAGCACGTAGTGCGACCCGGTTACCAGCAGGATGCCGTCTTGTCGCTCTGCGGCCAACTGGTGGCCCCGCCGCACGGCTGCCGCGAACTCAGATACCTGCTCGGCGTCGAGCCCCGCCTCACGGCAGGCCTCGGCCAGTTTGGCGGCGCTGTGCGAAGCGATTCCCGGCAGTCCCCGCGACTCCAGCGCCGCCGCGTCGGCAGCTCGGTGCAGACGACGTGAGAGAGGGCCGGCGCCAGCGCCCGGATCATCGCCCCAGCGTCCTTGTCGCCGAGCGCCGCGATGCAGGCGACAACGGGGCGCCCGGCGGCGATTTCGGCGAGACCCTCAGCGAGCGCGATAGCTCCATCGGGGTTGTGGGCAACGTCGATGAAGGCCGGCGGGTCATCGCCAACTTGCTCCAGGCGGCCGGGCACGGTCAGGGTGGTCGCAACCGAAGCAACCGCGGCCGGGTCCAGATCACCGAGGAACGCGGCGGCGGCCGCAACGGCCAGGGCGAAGTTTCGCCGCTGGAAGCGGCCCGGAGCGCGCAGCTCGACCTCACCGGGGTCCTCGGGCGCGACGACCAGCCTTGCCCCCCGCTCCGCCGCGGTGCGCTTGGCCAGGCTCGCCACCTCGGCGCTGACCCGGCCGAGGACCAGGGTCGTGTGATCGCGCAGGACGGCGAGCTTCTCGGCGGCGATCTCGAGCTCGGTCTCGCCCAGCCAGGCCGTGTGGTCGAGGCCGATCGAGGTCAGCACCGTCACCTGCGAGGGGATCGTGTTGGTCGCGTCGAGCCTCCCTCCCAGTCCGGCCTCGACTACCGCGGTCTCGATCCGGGCAGCGGCGAAGGCGACGAAGGCCGCCGCGGTGGCGACCTCGAACTGGGTCACCGCCTCGCCGGGCTCGAGGCTGCGGTTGACCGTCTCCGCGGCCTGCGCCGTGCGCTCCACCGCGACGGCAAACGCAGCCGCGTCGATCTCCTCGCCGCCGATCAGCACACGTTCGGCCCAGCGCGTGGCGTGGGGCGAGACGCAGGCGCCGGTCCGCATCCCGTGCGCTTCCAGCAGCGCCGCGATCATCCGCGTCACCGAGGACTTGCCGTTGGTGCCGACGACGTGGATCGAGGCGAAGCGGTGCTGGGGCAACCCCAACGCGGTGCTGAGCTTGTGCATCCGCTCCAAGCCGAGCTTCCAGCCGACCGGCTCCAGCGAGTCGAGGTAAGCCTGCGGATCTATTCGGCGAGCTCCTCCAGCTCGGTCCGGTAGCGCTCCAGCTTGGCCCGCTCCTCCTCGACGAGCTCGACCGGCGCCCGGGCAACGAACTTCTCGTTGGCGAGCTTGCCCTCGGCGCGGGCGACCTCCGAGCGCAGCTCCTCGCGTCGCCGCTCGAGGCGGGCAGCGACGGCCTCCGCGTCGATCTCCGGCGAAGCGAGGATCTGCACCGCCCCCACGGACGCGATCGGATCGACCGACCTGCATCCGCCGACCTCGACTCGCGCCAAGCGCGACCGACGAACTCCGGTAGGGGATCGGCCGTACGACCGGCACGGTCGACTTACTGGCGCGGCTTCAACCAGATCCCGCCAGGTGCGCAGGTTGCGAGTCAGGTCGATCGCCTCGCCCGATCTCGGTCTCGGCCGCCTCGTCGAAAAGCGAGCCGTCCGGCTGGGGGAACGAATGAACGGCGAGGTGTCCCTGCCGGCTCGGGTGGTAGGACCAGACCTCCTCGCTGACGAAGGGCATGATCGGGTGCAGCAAGGCGAGCGTGCGTTCCAGCAGCCAGAGCAGGTTGGCCGAGACCTCGGCCTCGCCCTCGTAGAGACGCGGCTTGGCGATCTCCAGGTACCAGTCGCAGAGCTCCGACCAGAAGAAGGCGTAGGCCTCCTGCACGGCGTGGGCGAAGTCGTAAGTGTCGAGCTTCTCTGTAACCGAGGCAATCGTCCGCTCCAGCCGAGACAGAATCCACCGGTCCTCAACCCGCACGGGCCGGCCGACGGGACTCAAAGCGATCTATATCTTCGCTTTGATCCGTCGGCGGCGTTGAGCAGGATTAGGCGGCTGGCGTTCCAGAGCTTGTTGGCCAGGTCGCGGCCCTGCTGGACCTTGGCGTCGGAGTAGCGCACGTCCTGGGTCGAGGACATCGCCAGCAGGCCGAAACGCAGGGCGTCGGCGCCGTGCACGTCGATCTCCTCCAGCGGGTCGATCCCGGTGCCGAGGCTCTTCGACATCCGCCGCCCGTCGCGGGCCTGGATCACCGAGTGCACGTAGACGTCCTTGAAGGGCACGTCACCGGCGAACTCGAGCCCGGTCATGATCATCCGCGCCACCCAGAGGAAGAGGATCTCGCGCGCCGTGGTGAGGAAGCTGGTCGGGTAGAAGGCGCGCAGCTCGGGGGTGTCCTCAGGCCAGCCCAGCGTGGCGAACGGCCAGATCGCCGAGCTGAACCAGGTGTCGAGCACGTCCTCCTCCTGGCGCAGCTCGCCGCCGCAGGCGCCGCAGCGCTCGGGAGCCGCCGCTGGATCCTCGGCGACGTAGATCTCCTCGCAGGCGTCGCAGTACCAAACCGGGATCCGGTGGCCCCACCAGAGCTGGCGCGAGATGCACCAGGGCCGGATCTCGCGCATCCATTCGAGGTAGACGCGCTTCCACTGGCCGGGCGCGATCCGCACCCGCTCGTTCTCCACCGCCGTTATCGCCGGCGCCGCCAGCTCGTCCATGCGGCAGAACCACTGCAGCGAGATCAGCGGCTCGATCCGCTCACCGGAGCGGTGCGAGAAGGGAACGGAGTGGGTGTAGGGCTCTTCGGCGCTGAGCACGCCCTCCTCGCGCAATGCAAGGACCACCATCTCCTGTGCCTCGGCGGCGGTGAGACCGGCAAAGCGCTCCCCCGCCTCCTCGGTCAGGCGCCCGTCGGGTCCGATCGCGACGATCTCCTCGAGCCCGTGCTTGCGGCCGATCTCGAAGTCGTTGGGATCGTGTCCTGGGGTGATCTTCAGCGCCCCGGTGCCGAACTCGGGATCGACGTGCTCGTCGGCGATGATCGGCAGACGACGCCCGACAAGGGGCAGGACGCAGAACTTGCCGACGAGGTCGCCGTAGCGCTCGTCGCCAGGATTGACGGCAACCGCGGTGTCGGCCAGCATCGTCTCCGGCCGCACCGTGGCGACGGTCAGCACGCGGTCCGAGCCCTCGACCGGGTAATCGATCGAGTAGAGCGTGTCCTCGACCTCGCGGTTCTCGACCTCGAGGTCGGAGATCGCGGAGTGCGAGCCGGGATCCCAGTTGACCATGTAGTTGTCGCGGTAGATGTAGCCCTTGTCGTAGAGCTGCTTGAAGACCCGGTAGACGACCTTCACATAGCCGTCGTCCAGCGTGAACCGCTCCCGCTCGTAGTCGCAGGAGGCGCCGAGCCGCTTGTACTGCTCGACGATCCGCGAGCCGTACTCCTCCCGCCACTCCCAGACCCGCTTGACGAACTCCTCACGACCGAGGTCATGACGTGAAACCCCTTCGGCCCGCAGCATTTTCTCGACCACCGACTGCGTAGCAATCCCCGCATGATCAGTCCCCAGAATCCAGAGCGAGTTCCGCCCCCGCATCCGATTCATCCGCACCAGCGCGTCCTGCATCGACCCATTCAGCGCGTGCCCCATATGCAGCGCCCCGGTCACATTGGGCGGCGGAATGGCAACCGAGAAGTTGTCCTCCGGCGTGCCCTCAGCGTCAGGGTGGAAGTACCCGGCCTCCATCCATTCGGCGAAGATCCGCCCCTCGACCTCCGTGGGGTCGTAACGGGTCTTGCCCTCAAGCTTCTCGCGCTTCTCAGCTTCCACGCGGCGAGTCTAGATAGCCACGGACCCAGGCGCCTTAGCGCGGTCTCGCGGGAAGGGGCCGTGTGCCCCTCTTCAAAACACTCAAGATCGGCCCCCGGCCGATCGTTTTGAGGAGGGGCACACGGCCCCTACGCTGATTCTTCGCTCAGTTCCTCACTGATGTCGCCAATGTCCGGCGGCGCCGCCTCAGTCACCAGCGTCGGCCTCCGCCCCTGCTCAATCGTCTCCTTGGTGACCACGCACTTAGTGACGTCGCGCCGCGACGGCAGCTCGAATTGCACATCCAAGAGCGTCTCCTCGAGGATCGAGCGCAGCCCACGGGCACCGGTCTCGCGTTCGAGCGCCTTGTTGGCGATCGCCTCGAGGCTGTCCTCGGCGAAGACGAGCTCGATCTCGTCGAACTCGAAGAAGCGCTGGAACTGCTTGGTCAGCGCGTGCTTGGGCTCGGTCAGGATCGTGATCAGGTCGTCGCGGCTGAGCTGGTGGATCGCGGCGACGACCGGCAGGCGGCCGATGAACTCGGGGATCAGGCCGTATTCCATCAAGTCCTCGGGCAGCACCTGCTCGAACCACTCGCCCTTGTCCTCCTTGGCATCGCGCGAGGAAATCGCGGCCCCAAAGCCGATCCCGCGGTCGCCGACGCGGTTCTCGATCACCTTGTCGAGTTCGGCGAAGGAGCCTCCGCAGATGAAGAGGATGTTGGTGGTGTCGATCGTGAGGAACTCCTGGTGGGGGTGCTTGCGCCCGCCCTGTGGCGGCACCGAGGCGGTGGTTCCCTCGAGGATCTTCAGCAGCGCCTGCTGCACGCCTTCGCCGGAGACGTCACGGGTGATCGACGGGTTGTCGGCCTTGCGCGCGATCTTGTCGATCTCGTCGATGTAGATGATCCCGGTTTCGGCCTTTTTGACGTCGTAGTCGGAGGCCTGGATCAGCTTCAAGAGGATGTTCTCGACGTCCTCGCCGACGTAGCCGGCCTCGGTCAACGCGGTCGCGTCGGCGATCGCGAAGGGGACGTTGAGGATGCGAGCCAGGGTCTGGGCGAGCAGCGTCTTGCCGCAACCGGTCGGGCCCAGCAGCATGATGTTCGACTTCTGCAGCTCGACCTCAACCTCCTCGGACTGGGCGATCTGGACGCGCTTGTAGTGGTTGTAGACGGCGACCGAGAGGGCGCGCTTGGCGGCGTCCTGGCCGACCACGTACTCCTGCAGGACATCGTGGATCTCACGCGGCTTGGGGAGATTCTCGAGCTCGACCGCAGCCGCAGCCGGGGTCAGCTCCTCATCGATGATCTCGTTGCAGAGGTCGATGCACTCGTCGCAGATGTAGACGCCGGGTCCTGCGATCAGCTTCTTGACCTGCCGCTGCGACTTGCCGCAGAAGCTGCAAAGGAGTTGCTCGTTCGAGTCTGTCGGCCGTGCCAGCGGAATCCCCTCCTTAGGGGCGGTGATTTTGCCTCCCGACCCGCGCCCCAAAGCTTAAAGGGGAGATCAAGTCGGCCCTGTCAGTGCGGTCGTTTACTGCGTGACGGCCCCCGTCCCTCCCCGTGACCGCAAACAACCAAGCACGGCTGGCCTATCGTGGAGTTATGGAGCCTTCGCTGCGAATCGAGCCGGTGAGCCAAGCGCAATTCGAGTACCTGCTGCCCCTGATCGCCGCCTACCAGCGCTTCTACGAGGTCGAGGACGTCGACGGGGAGCGCAACCGCACCTTCTTCGCCCGCTTCATCGCCCCCAGTGAAGACGGCCTCCTGCTCGCCGCCTGGCGCAACGACGACCTCCTCGGCTACGCCTGCCTCTACTGGCACTTCACCTCCCTGGTGCCCGCCGAGACAGTCCTGATGAACGACCTCTTCGTCGTCGCCGAGGCGCGAGGCCAGGGAATCGGCCGAGCCCTAATCGAAGCCAGCGCCGACGTCGCCCGCAACCGCGGCGCCCACCACCTCGAGTGGGCCACGGCGCCAAGCAACAAAACGGCCCAGCGCCTCTACGACGCAACCGGAGCTGAGCGCAGCGCCTGGATCGAGTACGAGCTAGACCTCTAAGCGCTGGCGAATCTGCTGGTCAAGCGGCCCCTTCGAAGCAACGTCCGTACGCGCGAGGGGCCGGGTGCCCCTCCTCAAAACACTCCAGCGAGGCTCCCGCCGAGCGTTTTGAGGAGGGGTGCCCGGCCCCTCCCACTGCACAGAGCTTCTTAGAAGTGAACGATCGGAATGATCAGAATCGCCACGATGTTGGCCACCTTGATCATCGGGTTGATCGCCGGACCGGCGGTGTCCTTGTAAGGATCGCCGACGGTGTCGCCGGTGATCGAGGCCTCGTGGGCCAATGTGCCCTTGCCGCCGTGGGCACCGTCCTCGATCAGCTTCTTGGCGTTGTCCCAGGCACCACCGCCGGCGGTCATCGAGACCGCGGCGAAGAAGCCGACGACGATGACGCCGATCAGCAGGCCGCCGAGCGCGTCGACGCTGAGCAGGCCGACGATGACCGGTACGACGATCGGGATCAGCGCCGGCAGGATCATCTCCTTCTGCGCCGCCAGGGTGACGATGCTGACCGTTTTGGCGTAGTCGGGCTTTTCGGTGCCCTCCATGATCCCCGGGTGTTCGCGGAACTGCTCGCGCACCTGTTCGACCACCTGACCGCCGGCGCGGCCGACGGCCTCGATCGCGAAGGCGGCAAAGAGGTAGACCATCATGCCGCCGATGATCAGGCCGATAAGCACATCCGGACTCGAGAGATTGAAGAGCCCGTTGAGATCGAAGCCGGCCGGCGCTTCACCCGCCAATTCGCTCTTGAACGCCGCGAACAGCACCAGCGCGGCGAGTGCGGCGGAACCGATCGCGTAACCCTTGGTCACGGCCTTGGTCGTGTTGCCGACCGCGTCGAGCGGATCGGTGACGTTGCGCACGTCCTCCGGCAGCTCGGCCATCTCGGCGATACCGCCGGCGTTGTCGGTGATCGGCCCGAAGGCGTCGAGGGCGACGATCAGGCCGCAGAGCGAGAGCTGCCCCATCACGGCGATGCCGATGCCGTAGACGCCGGCGAGCTCATTGGCGCCGAGGATCGCCAAGGCAATCACCAGGGCGGGAGCGGCAGTCGACTGGAAGCCCTGGGCGAGGCCCTGGATGATGTTCGTCGCGTGGCCTGTCTCCGATGCCTGGGCAATCGTCTTGACCGGGCGGAAACGAGTCGACGTATAATATTCAGTAATCACAAAGAGCAGAGCGGTGACAGCAACCCCAATCACCGCGCAGAGCCAAAGGTCAGTCGTTGTGATCGCCTTGGCGCCGGCATCGAGGCCGAGCCGCACCGGGTCGCTCATCAGCCAGTCGGTGATCGGGTAGAAGGCCGCGATCGAGAGGATCCCGGCAGCGATCACGCCGGTGTAGAGCGCACCCTCGACCCGGTCGGTTTTGGTCCGCACCAGCAGCGCTCCGACGATCGAGGCGATGATCGCAACGGCGCCGATCACCAGTGGGTAGATCGCCACCTCGCGGGAGAATTCGCCGCCCGCACCGGAGAAGGTGAGCACGCCGAGCAGCATCACGGCGACCGAGGTGACCGCGTAGGTCTCGAAGAGGTCAGCGGCCATGCCGGCGCAGTCGCCGACGTTGTCACCGACGTTGTCGGCGATCACCGCCGGGTTGCGTGGATCGTCCTCGGGGATGCCGGCCTCGACCTTGCCGACCAGGTCGGCGCCGACGTCGGCGGCCTTGGTGAAGATGCCGCCGCCCAGCCGGGCGAAGACGGAGATCAGCGAACCGCCGAAGCCGAGGCCGACGAGCGCGTCGACGGCCTCCTTGTCGGAGCTGCCGGTGATCACGAGCAAGCCGAAGTAGCCGGCGACGCCAAACAGCGCCAAGCCGACGACGAGGAGGCCAGTGACCGAGCCGCCCTTGAAGGCGACGTCAAGTGCGGGTGGAACGCCACCGCGGGCCGCCTCGGCGACGCGCGCGTTGGAGCGCACCGAGACGTTCATCCCGATGAAGCCGGCGGCTCCCGAGAGGATGCCGCCGAGGACGAAGCCAAGCGCGGTCTTGTAGTCCTGCAGGAGCCAGAGCACGATCGCGATCGGTATGGCGACCGCGGCGATAATCGTGTACTGACGGTTGAGGTAGGCCTGTGCCCCTTCCTGCACCGCCCCTGAGATTTCCTGCATGCGCTCGTTGCCTGGCGACTTCGCCAGCAGGCGCTGGGTGATGATCAGTCCGTAGACAACGGCCGCCCCGGCGCAGACAAGCGCGACGACGACTCCGTATTCGGTCAAAAAGCTGGTCAAGTTAGGTCCTCCGGCTGGTTTCTAAGCGGCGCGGGAGTCTATATATGCGAGCGGCGAACGCGCTCCCAGAGCGAACCTAGGCTTGTTCCGCGCCCTGCGGGGCGGCGGTGTAGGTGCGCTTGGTCTCGGCCACGGCGTCGCGGTAGACGTCCTCGATCGAGACCCCGGCGTCGAGCGCCTCGCGGGCGCGCTGGGCACCGTTGCGGGCGGGAAGGTCGATCTCGATGCCGAGCTGGGCACGGGCCGGCTCGGTCCAGGCAAGCAGCTGCTCCAGCGCTGCCGCCGCCTCGATCTCCTCGCCGCGGCGGAAGTCGATCTGGCGGCCGCTCATGCCGTGGCGGATCGCCCGCCAGAGGTTCTCCTCGATCTCACGATCGCGCAGCGGGGCGCCGTCTCCGTCGTATCCGTGCTCGTCATAGGCGAGCGCGGCCTGGGCGATACAGGCCGAGATCAGGCCGGCCAGGGCGAAGGACTCCTCGCCGCGCGTCTGGGCGTCGCAGATCCGCACCTCGACGGTGCCGAAGGAGTGGTGCGGGCGCACGCTCCACCAGAGCTGGGTCGACTCGACCGCCGAGCCGGTGCGCTGCAGCATGCCGACGAACTCGGCGTAGCTGTCCCAGTCGACGAAGGGACTGGGCACGCCGCAGCGGGGAAAGGTGCGGGTGAAGATCTCGGTGCGGACCGTGTGCAGGCCGCTGTCGCGGCGGTCGAGGAAGGGCGAGTTGGCCGAGACGGCGAGCAGCAGCGGCAGCAGCTCGCGCAGACGGTCGCAGACGGCGATCGCCCGGTCCGCCCCGCGCACGCCCATGTGCACGTGCATGCTCCAGGTGTTGTTGCGCTGGGCGACCCAGCCGAGTTCGTGGCGCAGGCGGTTGTAGTGCGGCGTGTCGATGATCCGCTGGTCCAGGTAGTTGGCCCAGGGGTGGGTCCCCGTCGCCCCCAGCGCCAGGCCCATCCCCTCGACCAGGCCAAAGAGGCGGCCGCGACGCTGGCGCTGCAATGCGACCGCCTCGGCGAAGCTCTCCGCCCGTCCCGAGCGGATCTCGATCTCCGAGGCGATCAGCTCGCCGGCCGCGGACTCGGCCAGCACCTCGTCCTCCTGGCAGGCGGCGTAGACGTCCTCGAAGCGGTGCTCGAGCTCCAGCGTCGCCGGGTCGAGGATCGCGAACTCCTCCTCGAGTCCGATCGTGAAGTCGGTCGAGGACTCGAACGTCTCCCGAGCGCGGTCGAGGTCCAGGGACAAGGGTCAGCTCTTAGGTCAGGTAGAAGTAGAGCGCGTAGAGCAGGTCGACGGCGGGGCTCGAGGTGTGGACCGTCACCTCCGGCGGCACCTGCAGCAGCTGCTCGGAGTAGTTGAAGATGATCTTGACGCCGGCCTCGACGAGGCGGTCGGCAACGGCCTGCGCGGCCGCGGCCGGCACGGCCAGCACACCGACGACGATCTCCTGCTCGGTGACGATCTCCTGTAGCTCGCCGAAATCGCGCACCCGCAAGCTGCCGACCTCACTGCCGACGACCTCTGAGTCGACGTCGAACATGGCGACGATCTGGAAACCGTGGTCGGCGAAGATGTCGGAGCTGGCGATCGCCTGGCCGAGGTTGCCGGCGCCGAAGAGGGCGATGTTGTGCTGGCCCGAGGTGCGCAGGATCTTGCGGATCTCGCCGACCAGCGACTCGACGTTGTAGCCGACGCCGCGCTTGCCGAACTTGCCGAAGCCGGAGAGGTCGCGGCGGATCTGGGTCGGGTTGATGTGCGTGTACTCGGAAAGTTCCTGCGAGGAGATCGTTTCGCGGCCCATCTTTCGAGCCTGGGTCAGCACCTGGAGGTAACGCGAAAGCCGCGCCGCGACGCCGAGGGAGAGCCGCTCACCGTCGACGATCAGCCCGTTGGCCGCGTCCTGCTCTTCGATCAAGGCGCTCACGCCTCCACAGTATCGAGCCTCGCCCGCACCGCTGCCTCGTCGAGGATCAGCTCGGAAACCACGATGCCGTCGATCTCGACAACCGGGATCTTCTCCAGCAGGCGCCGCAAGAGCAGCTCCTCGCTCTCGATATCCACCTCCTGCAGCTCGAAGCGATAACCCTCGTCGTGCAGGGCGGCGAGCGCCTCGATCGCCTCCTCACAGAGGTGACAACCCGGCCGCGAGTAGACGACGACCGTGCTCACGCCGCCGCCCGCTTGGGCGTGGGGAAAGCGTCGTAGGAGAGGTAGTCGGGATAGGGAATCGGCTCGGCAAAACGCGCCGCCGAGCCGATCATCGCCGCGTTGTCGGTGCAAAGCGAGATCGGCACCAGCTTCAGTGGCAGGCCGCGACGCTCGCACAGCTCGGCCACCGCCGCGCGCAGCGGGCCGTTGGCGGCGACCCCACCGCCGAGCGCCACCGCCTCCCACTCCCCCCGCTTCAGGGCTCGCTCCATCTTGGCGGTGAGCTGGCCGACCGCAGCGGCCTGGAAGCTGGCGGCGAGATCGGCGCGGTGCTGTTCGACCCCGTCTGGGCCGAGGTCGCGACAGAGGTAGACCAGGGCCGTCTTGAGGCCGCTGAAGCTGAAGTTCAGGCCCGGGTCGCGACTCATCGCCACGGGCATCTGGAAGCCCGCCGGATCGCCTTCGCGCGCCAGCTTTTCCAGCGCCGGGCCACCGGGATAGCCAAGGCCGAGCATGCGCGCCACCTTGTCGAAGGCCTCGCCGGCCGCGTCGTCGAGCGTCTGGCCAAGCAGCTCGTAGCCGCTGTGCTCGCGCACGCCGGCGAGCAGGGTGTGGCCGCCGCTGGCGAGGAGGCAGAGGAAGGGCGGCTGCAGCGGCTCGGGCTCGAGGAAGTTGGCGGCGACGTGGCCCTGCAGGTGATCGACCGGGATCAGCGGCAGCCGCCGCGGCGCGGCGATCGCCTTCGCCGTGCTGACGCCGACCAGCAGGGCGCCGATCAGGCCAGGTCCGGCGGTGACCGCGATCGCCTCGATCTCATCGAGGGGAACCTCCGCCTCGGCCAGCGCTGCCTCGACCACCGGTGCGGCGAGCTCGAGGTGATGACGCGAGGCAACCTCGGGCACGACGCCGCCGAACTGCGCGTGGGCCGCGGCTTGCGAGGAGATCACGTTGGAGAGCATGCGGGCGCCGTCCAGCACCGAAGCGCAGGTGTCATCGCAAGAGGTCTCGAGGGCAAGGATGCGCATATCGCTCGCGCCGCTCAGTCGAGCCACATGATCAGGGCGTCCTCACCGTTGTCCTGGTAATAGCGAGGACGCACGCCCGCCGAGCGGAAGCCAAGCCGTTCGTACATGGTGATCGCCGGTCGGTTGGAGACCCGCACCTCGAGCGTGAAGGGGAGGCTGCCTCCTCCCTCCTCGACCAGCTTGCCGATCAGGCCACGAGCGGCGCCGCTGCGGCGGTGCTCAGGGGCAACCGCGACGTTCATCAGGTGCCAGACCTGGTCATAGCGCGAGCAGACCAGGTAGCCGACCAGCTCGTCGTCGACCGTCGCCGCCAGGCAGATGCCGGATGGCTTTGGAGAGCTCCAGCACGAACATCGCCAGCGACCAAGGGGTCGGGAAGGAACGCCGCTCGATCGAGATCACAGCGGGCAGGTCGCTGTAAGCAAGCCGGCGGATCTTGCCCGCCCCGGCTGTTCTACTCGGCTCTCTGGGAAGTGTCTCGCTCACGCCATCGCTGCGCATCGGGAGGTCTGAGGTAGATCGGATCGAGGGAATTGCCACCCCCATACCCGTCGGCCCCTGCGAGGGCACAGATGTGCCGCGCAGAGACCCGGTGCACAGGGTCCGCGTCGTCGGGGATGTCAACGTCCCGATCCGCCAAGTCTTGACGAAATCGTATCGCCCCCGAACCCACCGCCCGTGGAGGCGCAGAGAGCGCGGTGACCTTCTCGGCGAGATCCGCGGGAGCAGCGACGAACGGCTCCCAAAGGCGCTCGCCGCTGGCTTCGTAGAGGGCCGCAAAGACCTCACCGCGGCGAGCGTCAAGCACGGCCAGACTTCCGGTGCGCCTTTCCCCCGCCATCGGGGGCAAAGGCGCACCGGAGCTGGCTGTTTGCTCGCAGACAGCACGACCAAGCGCATCCAGGGTGCAGACGCCGACAACCGGCACGCCCGTGCTTGCCGCCAGGCCCCGGGCGGTCGCCAGCCCAATCCGGATGCCGACGAAAGACCCCGGCCCGCGTCCGACGACGATCCTCCCCACCTGCCCCCAGCCGCCACTCGCCTCCGCCGCGCGCTCTATCTCAGCGAGCAGGGCGGTCGAGTGCCGCGGGCTACCGTCGGCCGTCAGGCCGAGCGTTGCCTCGTGCAGCACCTCGCCGCCGCGCATCGCGCAGACGGCAGTGTCGGCAGTCGCCGTGTCGAAACCGACGACCGCCTTCTCCTCGGCGCCCAGCTCAGCCAGTGACCTTGAAGACGAAGGAGCCGACTTTCTTGCCTTCGACGAACCAGGTGACGCGGTGCTTGCCGGGGATGTTCGAGGTCACCTTGTTGACGTAGAGAGTGCCTTGCGTGGCCGGCTGGGCTTTCGCACAGATGTTTTTGCCGGTCGGGAACTTGACGCAGACGCTGTAGTTGACGTCGCCTTGGAGACTCTTGAAGAAAGCGCCCTTTTTGGCTTGCTTCGGACATTTGTGCGCCGGTTTCGCGTTCTGGGAGACGCCACAGGCCACGTAGTGCTTATAAGCGGCAGCACCCGCTGTCGCCGTCGTCGCACCTGCGAGCAGTGCGATCGAAAGCAGCATCGCGCCCAGCGTCTTCAGTCCCTTCATCCGGCGTCCCTCCGTTCGCGTTTCGACGTTCTTCGATGCTACATGCACCGCCCCCTCTCAACACGGCTATTTGCGGGCAGATGCGGCGGGCATCTCGATCCGTCGCCGATCGACGCCGGCGTGATCGAGCCGAACCGCAAGAACGCGACGGCCGGTGAGGGCGGGTGCGGCGACGGCGGGCCACTCGATGAAGGCGACGCCGTCCGGCCCCAGATAGTCGTCGAGGAGCGCTGGATCCTCCGCCTCGAGGCTCTCGAGGCGATAGAGATCGAGGTGCGCGACCGGAAAGCGACCGCCCTCGTAGCGCTGGCCGATCGTGAAGGTCGGCGAGGTGATGGGGCCCTCGATGCCGAGCGCGCGGCAGACACCGCGGATCAGGGTCGTCTTGCCGGCGCCCACCTCGCCGCTGACCACGACGACGTCCCCAGGCTCGATCATCGCCGCAAGCTCGGCGCCCAGCGCTTCGGTCTCGGCGGCGCCGGCGGTGATGCTCACCCGAAGATGTCGAGTTGATCGTCTGATGGCTGCGGCGGTGGCGCAGCGTCTTCCGCGGGCTCGTCAACCGGCTCTTCGGCGGGCACGGGCGGGCCCATGGCGAGCAGGTCGGGCAGCGTGGCGAGGTCTCCGCGCAGCGTTTCCTTCACCGCCGGCGTACGCAGTGCCGCCGCGGGATGAAAGAGCGGCAGCAGGAAGACCGTGCGACCGCCGAGCTCGTGCACCTGCGGCGTCCCCCGCACCCTGGTGATCCCCGCTGGATTGCCGCTCAGCAGCTTTGTGGCAAAGTTGCCCAGGGTGCAGATCACGGTCGGCTCGATCAGCCGAACCTGCTCGAAGAGGTAGGGCCGACAGGCCTCGATCTCCAGCGGCTGCGGATCGCGGTTGCCCGGCGGGCGGCTCTTCAGCACGTTGGCGATGAAGACCTCCTCCCGTGAGAGCCCGATCTCTTCCAGCATCTGGTTGAGCAGCTGCCCCGCCCGGCCGACGAAGGGCAGCCCCTGTCGGTCCTCTTCGGCTCCCGGGGCCTCGCCGACGAACATCAGGTCGGCGTTTGCGTCACCGGCACCGAAGACCGCCTTGGTCCGCGTCTCATAGAGCGGGCACTTGGTGCAGGCCTTGACTTCGTTGAAGAGCGCGACGAGCTGCTCGCGCCGTTCCCCTGCGGTCGCCCCCACTAAGCCCCTCCTTTCGCCCGCTTGCCCTTGGACTCTGCGAGCCGCTCGCCGCGAGCCGCTTCCCGCTCGCCGCGCCGCGATTCGTCGGACCTGACCCCGGCGCCACGTGGCTGCCGCCCGGCGGGCGAGACTGGCGAGAAGAGTCGCTGTGTGCGAGTCGACGCACACCGTGGGCAGGCGAGACTATGCGTATCGCTCGAGGTCAGCTCCTCAAAGCGCTCGCCGCACTCTTCGCACTCGAACTCGTAGACAGGCATCCGCCCGTCATCGTAATTCCGAAGACCGAGGGCCGCGACTTCAAATAGCCTGATTGCATGAAGCGACTTCGCCGTGGGGGCCGCGCACTGGTCTCAGCAATCATCCTCGTCGGCATCCTGCCAGCGGCGGCAACGGCGGGGCCCGGCCACTTCGCCTTGCCCGCCATGCACTCCTCCGAATTCACGCTGCAGGCCAGCAACGGCTATCGGCTTCAGGTCGCCGATACCGGTGGGAGGCAGATCTACCTGACGGCAAGGAACGGAGGGTCCTCGGTGATTTACGAGGTGCAAGGAAGAAAGACCGAGCAAGACGGCATCGAGGCAAGGTTTCCCGGCGTGGGCAGGATCTCCGTGCGTTTCGAGCAGGTCGGAAAGACCAAACACGCGCCGCCCGCCGGCCACTGCAAAGGCGACGGCAGCGACACTCGACACGGTGTCTTTCGCGGGGCGATCGTCTTCAACGGCGAAAAGGGCTTTTCCAGGGCGCACGCGAGCCGTGCTCGCGGCACGGTCCACGACTCGGGCAAGGAAATCTGCACCAGGGAAAAGGAAGGGCACGGGGACCCCGGCCTCCACACGACCTTCTTGAGCGCCTCCGCGCCCCGGGGCAAGGGCCTGCTCTCGTTTTTCGCCATGAAGTTCTCAGCGGATTCGATACCGGCGGCCGACCAGACCACGTACGGCGCCTCGCTCTTCCAATTCAGGGGCCGCATGGGCGTTTACCGCACGCTTTCGCAGGACGCCGCCGACGAGTCATTTGTCCTGAGCGGTCCCAGCGGACATCCCACCGCGGCCAGCGTCGCGCCTCCGTCCCCATTCGCCGGCACGGCTGACTTCAAGCTCGAATCCAACTCGACCGCGGAGTGGCTGGGACCGCTCAGCGTCGACCTGCCAGGCCTTGGCCAGGTCGACCTTGCCGGCCCGAAGTTCTCCGCCGAACTCTGTCTCGACAATCGTCCCTGCTACGGCTCCGGCGATGGCCACGGCGCCAACTTCGTGGCCGTCGCCGTTAGCAAGCGGGGAAGGGCTACGTTGCCTAGGGCAGCGGCTCCCAGTCCCAGGCCTTGGCCGAGGTGAGACTCTCCTGGTCGAGGTAGTGCCTGAACTCCGATAGCTCCGCCGGCTCGATGCCGTAGACGTGGTCGGGCTCGGGGAAGTGGGCGCTGCGGACCTCGGCTACGTACTGGTTCATGCCGGCGACCATCTGGTTGTGGATGTCGGCGTACTGCTTGACGAATTTGGCCATGCGACCGGTGGTGATGCCAAGCAGGTCGTGGAAGACGAGGACCTGGCCGGCGGTGGCGGGACCGGCGCCGATGCCGATCACCGGGATCTCCAGCTTCTCGACGATCGCCTCGGTGACGGCGGCGGGGACTGCCTCGAAGACGATCGCGAAGCAGCCAACCGCTTGCAGGGCGAGGGCGTCCTCGCAGAGCTGGATAGCGCTCTGGGCGGTCTTGCCCTGGGCCTTGTAGCCGCCGAGGGCGGTCGCGGTCTGCGGGGTGAGGCCGACGTGGCCCATCACCGGAATGCCGGAGCGGACGATCGCGCGGGCGCGCTCGATCGAGATCCCCCCCGCCTCGAGCTTGACGGTCTGACAGCCGGTCTCCTTGACCAGGCGCTGGGCGTTCTGGATTGCCAGCTCGTTGCTCGACTCATAGCTGCCCATCGGCATGTCGCCGACCATCAGCGGCGTCCTCAGGCCGCGCCGCACGGCCTTGCCGAGGACGAGCATCTCCTCCAGCGTCACCGCCTCGGTGCCGGAATGACCGAGCACGACGTTTGCCGCCGAGTCACCGACCAGGACGATGTCCACCCCGGCCTCCTCCGCCACCTTGGCCGAGGGGAAGTCGTAGGCGGTGACCATCGCGATCGGTTCGCCTTTCTCCTTCATCTCGGCCAGCCGCGGCAGGCTCACCGGCGGGCGATCGGCCGGCGGTGGCGCGGTGTGCGAACGGGCACCGGAGCTCATCAGGCAATCTCCGCTTCGACCGCGGGCTGCTCGGCGAGCAGCACCTCTGGGTGGCTGTCGACGGCGACGATCTCGTTGCTCTCGGCGACGTGGACGACGACCGGCGAGTAGGTCTCGAGGTCGCTCTCGTCGTAGGCGCCGAAGGTGCCGACGATGATCTTGTGGCCGGGGCGAGTCAGGTGCGCGGCGGCGCCGTTGACCTGCATCGTGCTCGAGCCGGGCTCACCGTCGATTACGTAGGTGACGAAACGAGCGCCGTTGTCGATGTCCCAGACGTGGACCTGCTCGTTGGTGATCATGTCCGCGGCGGCCATCAGCTCGGTGTCGATCGTGATGCTGCCGACGTAGTCGACGTCACAGTCGGTCACCGTCGCCCGGTGGATCTTGGACTTGAGCATCTGCCTCTGCATCAGTTCTCCTGTCAGCTCATGGGGTCAAAAGGTCAGGCTCGATAAGGACGTTGTCGATCAGGCGAGCACCGCCCACCCGGGCGGCGATCGCGATCAGCACCGGCCGGTTGCCCAGCTCGGTGACGGGGGAAAGGTCTTCGGCGTCGCGCGCCTCGAGGTACTCGGGCTCGATTCCGGCGGCGTTCAGCTCGGCCTCAGCCGCCTCGAGCGCGGCGGGGAGGCCCTCCGCCGGAGCGATCGCCTCGGCGGCTGCCAGCGCCCGCGAGAGCGCGGTAGCGCGCTGACGCTCGCTCGGCTCCAGATAGGCATTGCGCGAGCTCATCGCCAGGCCGTCGGGCTCGCGTACCGTCGGCAGCACCTCGATGCGAAGCGGGAAATCCAGGTCGCTGACCATGCGACGAATAACGGCGGCCTGCTGCGCGTCCTTCTGGCCGAAGTAGGCGACGTGCGGCCCGACCGAGTTGAAGAGCTTGGCGACGACGGTGGTGACGCCGCGGAAGTGCTCGGGCCCGCGGCGCGAGGGATCGCCGTCGAGCACGCTGGTCAGGCCGCCATCGACCGCGACGTAGGTGGCAAAGCCGTCGGGATAGACAGCTTCCACCGGCGGCGCGTAGACGAAGTCGGCGCCGGCCTCGGCCGCCAGCCTCAGGTCACGCTCCTCGTCGCGCGGGTAGCGGTCGAGGTCCTCGCCAGGCCCGAACTGGGCCGGGTTGACGAAGAGGCTCATGACGACGACGTCGCACTCGGCCCGGGCGGCGCGCAGGAGCGAGAGATGCCCCTCGTGGAGGTAGCCCATCGTCGGCACCAGGCCGATCGAGCTGCCCTCTCGACGGGCCGGCTCCAGCGCAGAGCGGAGCTGATCCTTGCCGCGAAGGAGCTTCACGTCGCCTTGTGCGTGTGCGGGAACGAGTTCGAGGAGATCCATTGGTCCATGCCCTTCGGGTCACGGCCGTCGCCCGATTATAGAGATAGGCGCGCGCCTTTACGACGCCTTGGTCACAGAAGGCAGGATTCGCTCAACGAACAGCGACGGAGGTCGCTTACTCGCCCAGCCAGAAGGACAGCTCGCGTTGCTTTGCCGCCGCGTCTTTGCCGCTGTAATAGGCCTCCTGCCAGGCTTTCCCGTCTTCGGGGCCCTGCCAGTCTTTGCCGTCCGCCTTCGCCTTCTGAGAGCGGACGTAACGCCAGCGGTAGGCGTTGTAGACGGAGATGATGTGGGTCGCGTAGGCGGCGGCGAGCTGCGGCACGCCCGCGATCAGGTTGAGGTTGTCGTCGTTCTTGCCGCTGGCCCGCGGGCCGAGGTTGTGGGAGCCCGTCATCACCACCGGCTTTGGACCGAACGGGTCGAGGACGACGACCTTTGAGTGGATCATCACCAGGCTGAGCCGGTCGATCTCTTTTTCCCAGGCGGCGAAGCGCGAGTCGACCTTGCTCGGCAGGACGATGTCGGGATCCGCTTCATCGAGCTGGCCGCGGTGGATCAGGTCGACCAGGGCCGGATCTTTGGAGCCGGCCTCGGGATCCTGGTTGAGAATTCCGTGGACGTAGAGCGAGTCGCCGCCGTCGGCTTCGTCGGCGCCGACCCGATCCATGATCGCGTTGAAGAGAGTGCCTTTGCGGCCCGGGTTGAAGAACTCGAAGAGGATGCCGCGCTCGGCCGCCGCGATCAGCTCGCGCGCCTCGGCTAGATCGACTTCTTTGTGCACCGGCACGAACCAGGTGCCGATACTCCCTTTGCCGACCCGGGCAGAGCGTTTCGAGCCGTTGCCGTCGACCAGCTTGGGTGGAAACTCGTCACCCGATTCCAGCAGCGCGTCCCACTGTGCTTTGTAGTAGCCGGCGATATCGGCGCTCTCGATCCGCAGGCCGTTGTTGACCTGGGTGCAGAGCCCGGTCATCGTCCAGTTGGTCGACCCGGTCCAGGTCAGCCGCGGCGAGGCCGCCGGCTCGCAGACGACCAGGAACTTGTTGTGGGCGAGGCGACTGCCGGTCATCCGTTTGTGCACGTCGACTTTGGCGGCCCCGAGGGTCGCACGCGCCTCTTTGTTCTCGTCATTCTTGTGGTCGGCGCCGTTGGCGAGGATCACGTGTGCCCGCGAGCCGAGGGCACAGAGGTCTGCAACCAGCTCCGGGTCGTCGAGCTCGAACAGCGCCGCGTAGATCTCCGCTTTCGGGCTCGACTTTGCGTCGGCGAGCACTCGGCGCAGCGCCAGCCGCAATTCACCGGAGAGGTATTCGCGGGTGATGTTCCCCGGCGTGGCGATCATCGTTCTCAATTTTTTGCCCCAGGGTTCGTCCCCTTTGAGCCGCCTCGCAACCGACTGGGTTGCCAGCACTCCGCGATTGAAATAGGCGAAAAAGCCGTCGCCGCAGTCGGCTGTGACGGCAACGGGATCGCTCCAGGGACTGGCCTCGCCGGTGACCTCTTTGAGCGAACCGGCTTTGCCCGCCACCGGCACCACCCTGTAGCTGACGGTTTCACCCGAACGGGCGAGCACGTCCGCCCAGGCAAATTTCTGGATCGGCCACTCGCTGCTCGGTCGGTGCTCGCCGGGTTTGTGCTCTTCACCGGCAAAAGGGATGAAGGTGTGGACCGGCTCCTCCTCCCCACCTTTCGGCTTGCGGTAAAGGGCGAAGCCGCGGCAGTCGGGAATCGCTTTCGGGTAGCGCCAGACGACGTAGGTGTCGTCGCAGTTGGCGTGGGCGACGATCGAGATCGGCTTGGTCATCCACCCACCCCCGGGTGGCGGCGCGCCAGCGAGCGGAGCCGTGAGCGAGTCCTGCGCAGCGCCGCGGCGAAACCGATCGCCGCCAGGTAGATCATCGCCGGACCGCCGAACGAGAGCAGCGTCTCCTCGATCGGGATGCCGGCGATGTGGGCTGCCGGCACGCCCGTCGCCTCAGTCGTAGGTGACGAGCGAGAGGCGCTCGAAGTGGAGGATGTCGCCGACCTCCTCGTCGCGCACGTTGGTCGGCACGACGGTGACACCGAACTCGGACTTGCCATCGGCGATCGCGCGTTTGACCGCCTCGGTCACGGTGACGGCCATCGACTGCGGCGCGAGGTGATGGACACCGCGGTAGTCGAAGGGGTGAATCGGCCCCGCCGGCACCTCGCAGTGACCCTCATCGCCAAAGCAGGGGCCGTGCCCGAAGACGTAGAAGGAGCCGGCGTAGCCGGCGTCGAGCTCCAATGGCGTGGCCGGTGTCGCATCGGCTGCGTCGAAGAAGATCCGGCCCTCGTAGGAATCACCGCGATGGCCGACGCCGTGAAGTTGCAGGTCCGCGCGCTGAAAGTCAGGCTGACCCTTCCAGACCGGCACGGCAAAGGGCTTGTCGGGCGGAGTCGAGTAGCGCTCCATCAGGATTCGACCTCCCGGTTTGCGGTGCTCGCCGCGTAGTCGTAGCCGAGCGCGTGCGTATCGAGAACATCGCCAACCGTCAGGTCGAGGCCGCCGCGCAGGATCTTGTTCCAGAGCTCCGGGCGCGGACCGCGAGCCGAATGTAAGACCTGCCAGAGGTACCAGAGCCGATCGACCATGGTGTGGTGTGCCCAGAAAAGAGGGTCATAGGCGGCAATTGCGACGATGCCCATTGAGCCACCGACCCAGCCGTGCACGAGGTTGTGGAGCTGGACCTCGAGGGTGCGCGAGAAATCGTCAAAGTTCTCGAGTTCGAGGATCGCCTCGACCTTCTCCTTGGTCGGCAGGCGACTGGGTTCGGCGGGCTCCCGCCAAGTGCTGCCGGGCAAGCCTTCAGCCGCAATGAGTTCGGCAACCCGCGGGGGAAAGTCGGCGCCGGAGAGCGGATTCAGTGCGCCGGCGATGTCCTCGAAAGCCGCCGGTATGCCGCCACTGGTGCGGGAGGTCGGCCAGTCCCACCAGGGCAATGTCGCCGCCGGCACTTTGGTCTGCAGGGCGAGCTCGAGCCGGTAGAGATAGGCACGGTGCCAGGGCAGGAAAAGATTGTCGTATCCGGTGCGCGGTGAGTGCTCGCATTTGTTCTTCGGCGTACCGTGCAGTTCGGCCCAAAACCAGAAACCGTTGGTGTCGTGCAGCTTCTTGATTTCCTCAAAGCCGTCGCGCAGGGCTTTGAGCTGATCCGCGCGCAACTTCTCGGCGCTCTTACGGTGACGCACCCGGGGCGTCGTCAGGATCGGGGATCGGAGTGGAGTCACCAAAGCGCCCCGAACCTATTCCACACAGTTTGAATATGTCAAGTATTACTTAGTAAACACACCGTTATGCGTAGACGAACTATGAGCGGCCCACCTCGCCGATCACCTTCGCCGGCACGCCGGCCGCAATGGTTCCGGCCGGAAGGTCACGTGTTACCACCGAGTTCGCACCGATCACACAGCGATCGCCGATGCTCACCCCGCTGGTTACAACGCAGTTGACCCCGAACCAGCAGTTGGAGCCGATTCTGACCGGCCCCTTGCTGGTGAAGCCCTGCTGGGTGACCGGCGTATCGGGATCATCAAAACGGTGGGCCGAGTCACCGACGAAGCAGCCGTTGGCGAACATCGTGTGGTCGCCGATCTCGATCGACTCCAAGGCCGCCAGCATCGTGTTGCGATTTAGAAAACAGTCTTCGCCGATCTCGATGCGGGCCGCGGGCGCCAGGGTCAGCCAGCAGCCAGGCTCCAGCAGCGTGCCTTCGCCGATGCGCAAGCGCCCCTCGTCGAGCGCCTCGAGCGCCTCTCCCTCGAGCGGCTGGCGGATGAAGAAACCACCGCGAGCAGCGTGGCGTGCCAGGCGCCAGCGCCGGCCAAGCCGCCGGTTGCGCTCATACCAGCGCCGCTTCGCCCACCAGATCCGCCATCCCCTCTGCACCGGGACATAGACTGACGCACGTGGCTGATATGCGCGGCGGCATCGACCTCGGCGGCACCAAGATCCAGACGGCGATCGTCTACGCCGGCGGCGAGGTGCTGGGCGAAGCGCGCCACCCCACCCCCACGTCGGGAGGCCCGCAAGACGTCGCCAAGGCGATGGAGGCCGCCCTGCGCGAGGCAGCCACGTCCGCCAAGGTCGAGCCGAGCGAGCTGCAGGGAGTCGGGGTCGGCTCACCGGGCGACGCCGACGGCAAGACCGGCGTCGTCAGCGGCGCCCGCAACCTGCCCGGCTGGGAGGGCAGCTTCCCGCTCGGCGAGACCCTCTCGAAAGCGCTTGGCACGCCGGTGCGAATCGGCAACGACGTGCAGGTCGCGACCGAAGCCGAGTTCCATCTCGGCGCCGGCCGCCAGTTCCAGAGCCTGATCGGCGTCTTCTGGGGAACCGGCGTCGGCGGCGGCATCGTCCTCGACGGCAAGCCCTGGCTCGGCCGCGGCGCTGCCGGGGAGATCGGCCACATGGTCGTCAAGCGCGGCGGCGCCAAGTGCCCCTGCGGGCGCAAGGGCTGCATGGAGGCTTACGCCGGTCGCTCGGCGATGGAAGCCGAGGCGCGCCGCCAGCACGAAGAGGGCACCAAGACCGACCTCTTCAAGCTGATGCGACAAGCACGAGAAACCGCGATTGACCAGCGGCATCTGGGAGCGAGCCCTCGACCATGGCGACGACCTCGCCGAGAAGCTGATCGACCGTGCGATCGAGGCGCTGGGCACCGGGGTCGCCTCGGCGGTCAACCTGCTCGACCCCGAAGCGGTGATCATCGGCGGCGGCCTCGGCGTGCGCTTCGGCGAGCGCTACATGGACCCGCTGACCGCGGAGATGGACAAGCACCTCTTCGTCAACGAACGGCCGCCGGCGATCCGCGTCGCCTCGCTCGGCGACCTCGGCGGCGCAATCGGCGCCTCGCTGCTGTTTGCCGAGTAGCGCTCTGCGCGCCGGCACAAGCCTCTGAGCTAGACGCGGCCCGAACCCTGCCGTTGCTGGCGGGCGATGGCGTCGACGATCACGGCCAGCAGCAGGACGCCGCCGGTGACCATGAACTTGACCGCCGAGGAAAGCGCCAGCAGGTCCATCCCGTTGGAAATCGAGCCGATTACCAGGGCGCCGAGGAGCGCCGTCCAGACCGAGCCCCGGCCGCCGAAGAGGCTGGTCCCCGCGATCACCGGCCCGGCGATCGCCAGCAGCAGCAGTTCGTTCCCACCCGAGTTCTGGTTGACGGCGAGTAGTCGCGAGGCGGCGAGAATGCCGCCGATCGCCGCCATCGTGCCGGAGATCCCGAAGACCGCGACGCGGATGCGGTTGACGCGGAATGCCGGCGCGGCGAGCGGCCTCGGCGTTGCCGCCGACGGCGAAGACGTGGCGGCCGAACCCGGTCCGCTTGACGACGTACTCCATCCCGACCACGAAGGCGAGCAGGATCATCACCGCCAGCGGCACGCCGCGATCGGAGTTGAGCACCGCGGTGGCGACGATCGTGATCACGGCGACCAGCCCGAACCTGAGGCCGAGCGCGGCGAGGTTCTCGCTGTCGAGCCCGGCCGCGACCCGCCGTCGATGCCCGAGGAAGAGGACGGCGCCATAGAGCCCGATCACGATCGCGGCAAAGATCCAGCCCACCGTTTCGGAGTAGAAGGTGTTGGCGAGGCCGGTGATCACCGGATCGGTGAGGTTGATCGTGCCGGTCTGGCCGAGCACCTGCAGGAGCGCTCCCTGCCAAGCCAGCAGGCCGGCGAGGGTGACGACGAAGGAGGGGACGACGAAGCGGCTGAAGAGGGAGCCCTGGAGCACGCCGATCGCCATCCCGACCGCGACCGCGGCGGCGATTGCCAGGTAGGGGCTCCAGCCATGCTGGACGTTGAGAACAGCCATCACCGCCGCGGCAAGACCGCTGACAGCGCCGACCGAGAGGTCGATCTCCCCCAGCAGCAGCACGTAGACGACGCCGATCGAGATCAGGCCGGTGGCGGTGATCTGCAGCATCAGGTTGGTCAGGTTCTGGGCCGAGAGGAAGCGGTCGTTCTCGAACTGGAAGATCGCCCAGATCAGCGCCAGGCCGATCACCACGCGCAGCGAAGCGAGGTCGCCCTGGACCAGGCGGCGCATGGTCTCGCGACTTACGCGCGATGTGCGCTCCTTGGCCGGAATCGCGGCGCTCCCTGTTCCGTCGCTCATTCGTCCTCCCCGTCTCCCAGCAGGCGCGTCGTCGCGTCCGTTGCCGAGACCGGTGATCGCGGCGACCACGTGCTCCTCGGTCGTCTGCTCGGCCTGGAAGTCACCCGCGGCGCGACCGAGTCGTAGCACGACGATCCGGTCGGCGACCTCGAAGACGTCGACCAGGTTGTGGCTGATCACGACGACGCCGAGATCGCGCTCGCGCAGGCGCCCGATCAGGTCCCAGCACCTGCGCGGTCTGGGCGACCCCGAGCGCCGCCGTTGGCTCGTCCAGAAGCACCACCTTGGGCTCGCCCAGCAGCGAACGGGCGACCGCCACCTGCTGCCGCTGTCCCCCGGAAAGGGTTCCGACCTCGCTGCGCAGGCTCGGGATCGTCACCGCGAGGTTGGAGAGCAGCTCGCCGGTCTGGTGCTCCATCCGCGACTCGTCGAGCTGCCGCGAGATCGTGCCCGGCCCGGGCGAGACCTCCTCGCGTCCGAGGAAGAGGTTGGCAACGACGTCGAGGTTGTCGCAGAGGGCGAGGTCCTGGTAGACGGTGGCGATCCCCAGTTCGGTCGCGTCCTGGGGCCTTGGTGATCGAGACCTCCTCGCCGGCAAAGCGGATCGTGCCGGTGTCGGCGGCGTGGATGCCGGCGATCGTCTTGACCAAGGTCGACTTGCCGGCGCCGTTGTCGCCGACCAGGCCGATCACCTCGCCGGCGTGGACGGCGAAGTCGACCCGGTCCAGAGCTTGGACCGGGCCGAATCGCTTGCTGACTCCCTCCAACTCGAGGAGGGGAGCACCGTTGCTCATCTCAGCCCGAGATTCCAGCTTCTTTGCATGCCGTCTGGAACGCGCTCGTGCAGAGTTCCTGGGCGCTGACGAAACCGTCGGCCACCACCGTGGTCTTGACGTTGTCTTTGGTCACGGCGACCGGTTCGAGGATCGCCGAGGGAACCTTGGCCTTGCCGTTGTTGATTTCTTCCGTGACTTTGCTCTGCGGCAGTTCTTCGCCTTCGGCGAGGGCGATGGCGAATTCGGCGGCGATCGTGGCCTCCGGTTCGATTTCCTTGTAGACCGTCATGAACTGTTCGCCGGCGAGGATGCGCTGCAGTCCGGCCACCGTCGCGTCCTGTCCGGTGACGGGCTTTTCTTCCGGCTTGATCCCGGCGCCCTTCATCGCCGCGATCGCGCCGCCGCCGGTTTCGTCGTTGGCGGCGTAGATGGCGGCGAACCCGTTGTTGCCGAGCGCGGTGATCGCCTGCTGGGCCTCGCGCTGGGCGTTTTCCGCGCTCCAGCCGGGCGTGTCGTATTCCTTCGCGATCTTCACCCCGGCGGCGTCGAACCCCTTGTGGGCGCCGGCCTTGAACCCGGCGGCGTTGGGGTCGGCCGGGTCGCCGTTGATCATGATGATCGGGCCGCTGGCGCTGCCGTCTTCTTTCAGCTTCTTCGCCAGCGTTTCGGCCTGAAGTTCGCCGACTCTTTCATTGTCGAAGGAGACGTAGGCGTCGACTTCGCCGTTTTCGATCAAGCGGTCGTAGCTGACCACCGGGACGCCCTGGGCCTTCGCCTTTTCGGCGATCGCCGCCGCCGACTTGGAGTCCATCGGGTCGACGACGAGGACTTCGGCTCCCTGGGTCAGCGCCGCTTCAGCCTGGCTCTGCTGCTTTTCGCGCGTCGCCGCCGGCGTTGCTGTAGAGGACTTCGCAGTCTTCGCACTGTTCTTCGACCGCTTTTTCGAAGTCGGGCCGATCGTTGGTTTCGTAGCGGGGCGTCTCGTTTTCCGGCAGCAGCAAAGCGATCTTCGTGCCACCGCCCCCACTGCTGCCACCACAACCCGCGACGACCAGGACCATCGCGAGCAGCGCACCCACGGGCGATCACGATTCGCTTCAGCGCTGAACTGGACATCAACTCCTCCTTTTGCCGGCCCTGCGCCCAGTTCGACCATACCCCCCATCGCCACGTATTTCATGCAGGGGTTTCCGCACTAGGGCCAACACCGTCGCCACGGCAGTGGCCATCGTGGCCCAGGACGCCGTAGCTAACTATTAGGCCGCGAGGCTCGCGGCGCTTGCGCCCGCGCTTGGGCTTGGCCGGCTCGACCAGCTCGGCGAGGAAACGGCCGGTGTAGGAGCCCGCGACCGCGGCGACCTCCTCGGGGGTGCCGGTGGCGACCACCTGTCCCCCTCTTCGCCGCCCTCGGGGCCGAGGTCGATCAGCCAGTCGGCGGTCTTGATCACGTCGAGGTTGTGCTCGATCACGACGACGGTGTTGCCGGCGTCGACGAGGCGGCCGAGCACCTCGAGCAGGCGCTGCACGTCGGCGAAGTGGAGGCCGGTGGTCGGCTCGTCGAGGATGTAGAGGGTGTTGCCGGTGGCGACCTTGGAGAGCTCGGTCGCCAGCTTGATCCGCTGCGCCTCGCCGCCGGAGAGCGTCGTCGCCGCCTGGCCGAGGCGGATGTAGTCGAGGCCGACGTCGTGCAGGGTGCGCAGGCGGCGGGCGATCTTCGGCACGTTCTCGAAGAACTCGACCGCCTCCTCGACCGACATCTCCAGCACGTCGGCGATGTTCTTGCCCTTGAAGCGGACCTCGAGCGTCTCGCGGTTGTAGCGCTTGCCGTGGCACTGCTCGCAGGGCACGTAGACGTCGGGCAGGAAGTGCATCTCGATCTTGATCTGGCCGTCGCCGCGGCAGACCTCGCAGCGGCCGCCCTTGACGTTGAAGCTGAAGCGGCCCGGCTTGTAGCCGCGCGCCCGCGACTCCTGGGTCTGGGTGAAGAGCTGGCGGATGTGGTCGAAGACGCCGGTGTAGGTGGCCGGGTTGGAGCGCGGCGTGCGGCCGATCGGCGACTGGTCGATGTTGATGATCTTGTCGATCTGGCTGAGCCCGTCGACGCCGTCGTGGGCGCCGGGCGCAGCTTCGCCTGGTGCAGGCGGTTGGCGACCGAGTGGTGCAGGGTCTCGTTGACCAGGGTCGACTTGCCCGAGCCGGAGACCCCGGTGACGCAGCAGAAGACGCCGAGCGGGACGGCGACGTCGATGTCCTTGAGGTTGTGTTCGCGGGCGCCGCGGACCAGCAGCGCGCCGCTGGGCTGGCGCCGCTCCTCCGGCAGCTCGATCTTGCGCTTGCCGGAGAGGTACTGGCCGGTCAGCGAGGCCGGGTCCTTGGCGACTTCGCCGGCGTGCCGGCGGCGATCACGTGGCCGCCGTGTTCGCCGGCGCCGGGGCCGAGGTCGACGAGATGGTCGGCGGCCATCATCGTGCCCTCGTCGTGCTCGACCACGATCACCGTGTTGCCGAGGTCGCGCAGCCGGTCGAGGGTGGCGATCAGCTTCTCGTTGTCGCGCTGGTGCAGCCCGATCGAGGGCTCGTCGAGCACGTACATCACGCCGACCAGGCTGGAGCCGATCTGGGTCGCGAGGCGGATCCGCTGCGCCTCGCCGCCGGAGAGCGAGCGGGCCGAGCGGCCCAGCGAGAGGTAGCCGATGCCGACGTTCTCGAGGAAGGCGAGCCGTTCGGAGATCTCGCGCACGATCAGGCGGGCGATCGCCCGCTCGGTCTCGGTCATCTCCAGGTCGTCGATCCACTCGGCCGCCGCCCGCGCCGACATTGTCGCTGTACTCGGCGATGCTGATCCCGCCGACCTTGACCGCGAGGCTCTCCGGGCGCAGGCGGGCGCCTTTGCAGTCGCGGGCACGGCTGCTCGGCCATGTAGCTCTCGATCCGCTCGCGGTTGGTCTCCGAGTCGGTCTCCTCGTAGCGGCGCTCGAGGTTGTTGACGATCCCCTCGAAGCGGACCTTGTAGGAGCGGCGGCGGCCGAAGCGGTTGGTGTAGGTGACCTGGTGGCGCTCCGTCGCCGGTGCCGTAGAGGAAGATCTCTTTCTCGGCTTTCTTCAGCTTCGCCCAGGGCTTGTCGAGCGTCGATCGTCGTACTCCTCGGCGACCGCGGCGATCAGCCGCTTCCAGTAGGCGGTGATGCCGCGGTTCCAGGGCTGCAGGGCGCCCTCGGCCGAGCGAGAGCGTCGGGTCGGGCACGACCAGCTCGGGGTCGATCACGCGCTGGAAGCCGAGCCCGTGGCAGCGCTCGCAGGCGCCGTGGGGCGAGTTGAAGGAGAAGATCCGCGGCTCCAGCTCGGGGATCGAGGTGCCGCAGTTGAGGCAGGCGAACTGCTCGGAGAAGAGCAGCGGCTCGGTCTTCCGTCCGACGATCTCGACTTCGACCAGGCCGGCGGCGAGGCCGGCGGCGGCCTCGACCGACTCCGAGAGGCGCCGGCGCAGGTCGGGCTTCATCACCAGCCGGTCGACGACGACGGAGACGTCGTGTTTGTATTTCTTGTCGAGCACGATCTCCTCGTCGAGCCGGTGCAGCTCGCCGTCGACCTTGACCCGCGAGTAGCCCTCGAGCCGCATCTGCTCGAGCAGCTTTCCGTACTCGCCTTTGCGCCCGCGCACGACCGGCGCCATCACCATGAATTTGATCCCCTCCTCGAGGGTCATCAGCCGGTCGACGATCTGCTCCTGGGTCTGGCCGGTGATCTCGGCCCCGCACTCGGGACAGTGCGGAACGCCGATCCGCGCCCAGAGCAGCCGCAGGTAGTCGTGGATCTCGGTCACCGTGCCGACCGTCGAGCGCGGGTTGCGCGAGGTCGTCTTCTGGTCGATCGAGATCGCCGGCGAGAGCCCCTCGATCGAGTCGACGTCGGGCTTCTCCATCAGGCCGAGGAACTGGCGCGCGTAGGCCGAGAGCGACTCGACGTAGCGCCGCTGCCCCTCGGCGTAGATCGTGTCGAAGGCAAGGCTCGACTTGCCGGAGCCGGAGAGCCCGGTGATCACGATCAGCGCGTCGCGCGGCAGCTCAACATCGATGTCCTTGAGGTTGTGCTCCCGCGCTCCCGAGATGACGATTCGATCAGAAGCGGCCACTGCCGACGATTCTACGCAGACGAACAGATGTTCCCCTCAGATCCCCGCAACGTCCGCATTTCCGCCAGCGTCCGAGCCGATCCAGGGGGCGAACCTCCGCTGACTTCGCCTTTTGTTTCGCTATGCGGCAACAAAAGGCGAAGTCACCAGCCATTGGCTGTGCTTGCAGAGCGCCAGCATGGCGTCGTCTCGGCCGAACAGCTCGCCGAGCTTGGATATTCGCGGACAACGATCGCCCGCAGCGTCACGGTTGGCCACCTCCATCGAATTCACCGCCACGCATATGCGGTGGCCACCTTTCCCTGTCGCGGTACGGCAAGTGCCTCGCAGCAGTGCTCGCCTGCGGCGACGACGCATTGGCTGAGCCACCGCTCGGCGGCCTGGCTTTGGGGAATCACCGCACGATGGGAGCCCCGCATCGAAGTCACGGCCGCGAGTCCTCGACATGCGCGTTTCAACATACGGGTACACAGCGCCGAAGCGTTGACCCTGGAGGACCGGGACTCAGTCGACGGAATTCCCACGACAGCCGTGCCTCGGACGCTCCTCGACTTCGCCGCAGTGGACCCCAAGTTTCTCAAGGCAGCGCTTGAGCGCTGCTCCCAGCGCGGCCTTTTGGACCTCATCGCCCTGGACGCCTTGATCGCGCGAAGTCGTGGATTCCGGGGCGTTGCTCGCCTTAGAAATGCTCTCGAGGCATACCGAACGAACGTCTTCACGCGATCGCGCCTTGAGCGACGGTTCCTCGAACTGATTAAGGATTCGGACCTGCCACAACCGTCCATCAACCTCTTCATCGAAGGCTATGAGTTGGACGCCTACTGGCAAGCCGAGCGCTTCGCGGTCGAACTCGACACCTACGACTACCACGGAAGCCCCGTCGCCTTTGAGGCGGACCGCCTACGCCAAGAGGATCTGAAGCTGGCCGGCATTGAGATGACTCGGGTCACCGGGGCTCGCATGGACCGCGAACCCGAGGCCGTAGTCGCTCGCCTCCACCGTCTCCTGGCCCAGCGGCGACGGGAGATGAACAGCGCCCCGCGTCGTCCATCTCGCTGACTTCGCGTTTTGTTGCGCCTATGGCAACAAAACGCGAAGTCAGCCCGGGTCAGTAGAGGGCGGTGGCTAGGCGGCGGCGGTAGTTCGCCGCGGCTGGGTCGCCGGGGTCGAGGTCGGCGAGGATGCCGACGATGGCGCGGCGGAGCTGCTCGCGGGTGTCCTCGTCGGCGCCGGTCATCTGCCGCAGCAGCGCGTCGAGCGCCGTGGCGCGCCTCGCCACGGTCGAGCGCCTCGAAGGCCTCGGCGCCGATTCCGCCCTTGCGTCAAGCCGATGCGAGCGGCGATACCGGCGGCGGCGAAGTCGCCCTCGTGGGCCTCGACCGCGCTCGAGAGCCTCGTCCTCCGCCCCGCGCTCGAGCCGCTGCGCGGCCAGGCGCAACGGCGATGTCGGCACGGCGCGGCTCCAGTTCGGCCGCCTCGCGCAGCGAGAGCTCGTCGCCTGCCTCCAGCAGCTCGTCGGCGCGCGAGGGGACGCAGCGAGTCGAAGAGCTCCTCGACCTTCGCCTTGCGGCACCGCGCCGACGAACTCGTCGACGACCTTGCCGTCGCGGAAAGCCTTCACCGCCGGGATGCCCTGGACGCCGAAGCGGGCCGAGAGCGCCTGGTTGGCGTCGACGTCGACCTTGGCCAGCAGCACCCGGCCACCGCGGCTCGCCTCCGCCGCTTCCAGTGCCGGGCTCAGCGTTCGGCACGGCCCGCACCACTCGGCCCAGAAGTCGACCACGACCGGGATCTGCCGCGAAAGCTCGATCACGTCGCGGTCGAAGGTCGCCTCGCTGACGTCGATGGCCATGCGCGCAGGATATGCCGGCCCGAGCACCGGCTCACGCCTGAGTTGGTTAAGCCTCCTTGCGCATCGCACCGGACGGGGCTAGCGTCGAACGCAGGCGGGGTCAGCGAACGAGGAGGAAAAGATGTCCAACGTCGACGCCGCCCGGGCCGCCTACGAAGCCTTTGGCCGCGGCGACCTGGAAGCTCTGAAGGAGATGTTGTCGGAGGACAGCACCTGGCTCACCTCCGACGAGCTGCCGCTTGGAGGTGAAACCAAGGGCCGCGACGCGATCATTGGCGAACTTCACCCAGATCCCCAACTACTGGTCATCGTTCAGCGTCGAGCCGGAGGAGTTCATCGACGCCGGCGAGTGGGTGGTGGTGAGCGGAACCCAGAGAGCGGGCAACGACGGCGGCAGCTTCGAGGCGCCGTTCGCCCACCTGATGAAGTTCGCCGACGGCAAGATCGTGCGCGGCGAGTTCTTCACCGACAGCGCCAAGGCGGCGAAGGTCCTGGCCTGAACGCGCCCAGCGGCGGGGGTCGTCAGGCCCCCGCGCGCATCCCGTCGAGGTCGCGGCGCAGCTCCCTGAGCTCGTCGCGGAGGCGGCCGGCCTCCTCGAAGCGGAGGTCGTCGGCGGCGGCCAGCATCTCCTCCTCGAGCGTGACGATCGTGCGCTCCAGCTCGTCCGGATCGGCGTACTCGCCGGCGCGCTTGCCGCGGCGCTTGCGCCGGCGCCCGGTCCTCCATCGCCAGGAACTCGCTCATCTCGGAGATGCCCTTGCGCACCGTCGCCGGGGTGATCCCGTGCTCCTCGTTGTAGGCGAGCTGGATCGCCCGGCGGCGGTCGGTCTCGCTCATCGCCGCCCGCATCGCGTCGGTCTCCTTGTCGGCGTACATCAGCACCCGCCCGTTGACGTTGCGGGCGGCGCGGCCGATCGTCTGCACGAGGCTGGTCTCGCCGCGCAGGAAGCCCTCCTTGTCGGCGTCGAGGATCGCCACCAGCGAGACCTCGGGCAGGTCGAGCCCCTCGCGCAGCAGGTTGACCCCGACCAGCACGTCGTACTCGCCGAGACGCAGGTCGCGGATGATCTGGATCCGTTCCAGGGTGTCGATCTCCGAGTGCAGGTAGCGGACCTTGATCCCGTACTCGAGCAGGTAGTTGGTCAGGTCCTCGGCCATCTTCTTGGTCAGCGTGGTGACCAGGACGCGGTCGCCGGCCTCGGCGATCCCCTTGATCTCGTTCATCAGGTCGTCGATCTGGTTGCGCGTCTCGCGCACCTCGATCTCGGGGTCGATGATCCCGGTCGGGCGGACGATCTGCTCGACGATCCGGGTCGATTCGGCTTGCTCGAAGGGCCCCGGCGTCGCCGAGACCATCACCAGCTGTGGCACCCGTTCGAGGAACTCGTCGAACTTGAGCGGCCGGTTGTCGATCGCCGAGGGCAGGCGGAAGCCGTAGTCGATCAGGGTCTGCTTGCGCGAGCGATCCCCCTCGTACATGCCGCCGATCTGCGGCATCGTCTGGTGGGACTCGTCGACGAAGACGACGAAGTCGTCGGGGAAGTAGTCGATCAGCGTGTGCGGCGGGCTGCCCTCCGGGCGACCGTCGAGGATCCGCGAGTAGTTCTCGATCCCCGAGGTGAAGCCGATCTCTTTCAGCATCTCGATGTCGTAGGCGGTGCGCTGGCGCAGCCGGTGCGCCTCCAGCTGCTTGCCCTCGGCCTCGAGTTCGGCGGTGCGCGAGTCGAGTTCGGCGCGGATTTCCTCGACCGCCCGCTCGAGCGTCTCGTCGCGGGTCACGTAGTGCGAGGCCGGCCAGACCGAGACGTGGTCGATCGTGTCGAGGATCTCGCCGGTCAGCGGATCGAAGTGCTGGATCCCCTCGATCTCGTCGCCGAAGAGGGCGATCCGGTAAGCCGACTCGGCGTAGGAGGGCATGATCTCCAGTACCTCGCCGCGCACGCGGAAGGCGCCGCGGCCGAGCACCGAGTCGTTGCGCTGGTACTGCATCTTGACCAGCTTGCGCAGCACCTCGTCGCGGTCGATCTCGTCGCCGACTTTGAAGAGCTGCATTTTTTCGTTGTAGACCTGAGGCGAGCCGATCCCGTAGATGCAGGAGACCGAGGCGACGATGATCACGTCGCGGCGGGCGAAGAGGGCCGCCGTGGCGGCATGGCGCAGGCGGTCGATCTCGTCGTTGATCGAGGAGTCCTTCTCGATGTAGAGGTCCTGCGCCGGGACGTAGGCCTCGGGCTGGTAGTAGTCGTAGTAGGAGACGAAGTACTCGACCGCGTTGTCGGGGAAGAACTCGCGGAACTCGTTGCAGAGCTGCGCCGCCAGCGTCTTGTTGTGGGCGATCACCAGCGAGGGCCGCTGCACCGCGGCGATCGTCGCCGCCATCGTGAAGGTCTTGCCGGTGCCGGTGGCGCCGAGCAGGGTCTGGAAGCGGTCCCCCTCCGCCAGGCCCTCGGCGAGGCCGGCGATCGCCTTCGGCTGGTCGGCGGTCGGCGTGTAGGCCGGGTTGAGCTCGAACTCGGGCACGCGCTGACCATAGCGAGCGCACTACACTGCCCCGCCGATGACGCGTTCGCAGAAGGCCCTCGCCGGATTCTTCGCCTTTACCGGGACGATGCACTTCGTCATCCCGCGCAGCTACGAGGCGATGATGCCGCCTTCGCTGCCTCGCCACCACGAGGCGGTTGTGGTCAGCGGCATTGCCGAGATCGTCGGCGGCCTCGCCGTGGCGAAGCCCTCGACCCGCCGCTTCGCCCGCTGGTGGCTGCTGGCCCTGCTCGTCGCCGTCTTCCCCGCCAACGTGCACATGGCGGTCAACCCGGAGCAGGTGCGCGGCCTCGACCTCAACCGGGTCCCCCGCTGGGCGCTCTGGGCGCGACTGCCGCTGCAGCCGCTGGCGATGCTCTGGGTCTGGCGCGCCACGCGCGCCTGATCTGTGTATAAACGTGCGGTTTTGTCTGCGAATGTTTTTGGCTGTAGCCCTTCTGTCTTCGCAGACAGAGAATCGCCCGAATGAAACCACGCGAACGTTTCGCAATTAATCTGCGTAAAGCGCGCAAGGCGAAGGGGGTCTCGCAGGAGGAGCTTGGCTTCCGCTGCGACCTGCACCGAACCGAGATCTCCCTGCTCGAGCGCGGTGGTCGAGAGCCACGACTGGGCACGATCGTCAAGCTGGCCGGCTCCCTCGACACCACCCCGGAACAGCTCTGCGAGGGCGTCACCTGGCTGCCCGGCAAGAGCAAATTTCAGATCAAGAAGTAACTGGGCACCTCAGGGCAGGAATCCTTCGAGCAGTTCCTGGGCGGGGCCGAGGAAGCCTTCGACGTTGTTGAGCAGGGATTCGGCGTTGTTGATCAGTTCAATCGCCTGGTCGAGCGGGATGCTCCTCAGCGTTTCGCGCAGCGGCGCGGCCAGGATCGGGTTGAGCGCACCGGCTTCTTCGGCATCGTCGACGGCGCGCAGCAGGCCGGCCCTGACCGCCCTTGCCAGCTTGGCGTCGCTGATGTCGTAGCGCTTCGTAAAGCGTTCGCGTGACTCCGGCGTGGCCAGGGCCCGGGCCAAGGTCTCGCGGCTGACCCCGAGCTGGCAGGCCGCGCCGTCCAGGGCAGAGAGGGTGAACTGCTCGGCGATCTGCTGCAGGCCTTCCGGGTTGCGCCAGACCCGGTGCTTGCACGGATCCTGGGTCTTCTCCGGCGTGTAGGAGGCTCCACCCGCGGCCAGGTAGATGCCGACCAGGGCAACGGCCGCGACGATCGCGCCGCCGACAAGGAACAGTGATCGCCGCTCGGCGTTCACAGCTCCACTTTCCGCGCCAGGCCGATCGGAATCAGCGAGAGCAGGCCAATCAGGGCAGCGAGGCCGAAGGACGGGCTGAAGGCATGGGTTGCGCCGCGGTTGAGCTGATCCTGCAGTTCTTCGCGCAACTGAACGACTTGGTCGTGTTCTTCGGGGTCGCTGGGCAGCGGTTCGAAGGCCGGGCCGATCGTCGGCACCTTCCCCTTCTCATCGTCCAGGCGATTCTCGATTTTCTGCGCCAGGTCGAGCTTGAGCAGCGGCGGCACACTCGAGTCGAGGACCACCGCAGTGCCGGCATCGATCGCGTCATGGCGCTGCTGGGCGATGTCGTGGGTGAAGATCGGCGTCACCGCCAGGAGCCCGATGACGACGCCGGCGTGACGGGCGGAGATCGTCCAGCCACCGTGGATCGCCTGTGGCGCCCGGCCGCTGAGCGCGGTCTCGGTCAGCGCCGAGAGCACCAGGGCAAGACCGATCCCGATCATCACCTGCGGCGGCACCGTGAGCGCGACCTCTGCCTTCGGCAGCAACGCCAGGCCGCCGAGGCCGCCGGAGACGAGGATCGCGCCGGCGGCAGCGCGCGCCCGGGGGCTCGGCACCGAGCCCGTCGAGGCGGCTGCCGAGCAGCGCCGCCAGCGGCATCACGCTGACCACGATCGCGGCGCCGATCGGGCTCAGGCGCCAGCCTTCGATCAGCAGCAGCACGAGCAGGAAGAGGGCGCCGGCGATCGCCGCCGAGACCATCGCCAGGGCCAGGTTGGCAAGGAAGTGCGGCCTGCCGGTCCGCCGCAGCTCGGTGGAGAGCACCCCCGTGGCGGCCTCGTGGCGGGCGACCGCGAGGATCGGCACCGCGGCGGCAATCGCGATCGGCACCTGGATCAGGAAGATCGACTGCCAGGAGACCAGCTCGGTGAGCAGGCCGCCGACTGCTGGTCCCAGCGCCGCCCCGGTCGCCCCGGCGGTCGCCCAGAGGGCCGCGGCTCGGCGCTCGGAGCCGACCGTGGCCGGCAGCAGCTCCAGCACCGCGGTCACCGCCAGGGCGCCGCCGAACGCCTGCACGCAACGAGCCGCGATCAGAGTGCTGAGCTGGTCCGAGACGGCGCAGGCGAGACCGGCGCCGGCGAAGACCGCGAGCCCGACCGCGGCGGCGCGGCCGGGGCCGACACGACGCGCGAGGAGCGCCGCCGGCACCGCGGCAAGCGCCATCACCAGGTTGAAGGAGACGAGGACCCAGCTGACGCCGGCGACACTGGTGTCGAGCTCGCGGTAAATATCCGGCAGGGCGAGGACGACGATCGAGGAGTCGGCCAGGACCAGCCCGACGGCGAGCGCCAGCGCCGCGACGCGGGGACGGGGGGCCTCAGCGCTCAATAGCCCAGCTCCCGCGGATACTTGTCGCGGTAAGCGCGCTGCTTGTCGAGTACCTCTTCGACGTAAGCACGGGTTTCGGGGAACGGGATCCCCTCCACGCTCAAATCGCTGCCGCCCCACTTGTCGACGTTGGCCGGCCCCGCGTTGTAGGCGGCGAGCGCGGCGACCACGTCGCCGTCGTAGCGATCGAGCAGTTCGCGCAGCAGGTAGGTGCCGTAGCGAATGTTGATTTCGGGATCGCGCAGAGGTCTTCGAGCTTGAAGGTCGTGCCGCCGCTGTGTCGCTCGATTTCGTTTGCCGCTTCCGGTGTGATCTGCATCAGCCCGCGAGCGCCGGCGCTCGAGGTGCGGTCGCTGAACTTCGACTCGGAGTAGATGACGGCGGCGATCAGGGCGGCGTCGACGTCCTTTTCGCGCGCCTGCTGGCGGATCACGTCCTCGTGGTGCAGGGGCAGGGTCGAGCTCCTGGATAGCTCTATCGATCGTCCCCCTCGCCAGCAACACGCCGGCGACGATACCGACGCAAACCACCACCGCGCCAACCACCAGGCGGCGCCTTCTCCGTTTCGTAACGGGGCGATTTCGCGCTCGGCTCATCCAGCCAGCTTCGCGATGAGAGCGGACAGGCGCTGCTCGAGCTGCTCGAGCGTGCCGTCGTTCTCGATCACGTGCTCGGCGCGGGCCGCCTTGTCCTCCTGGGCCAGCTGGCGCGCGTCGCGCTCGCCAACCAGCGCGTGGCCGCGCGCCTCGGCACGGGCACGGCGAACCTCGTCGGGAGTGACGACGGCAACGGTGGTGTCGAAGACGGCCTCCATCTCGGACTCGAAGAGCAATGGCACCTCAACGACGGCGATACCGACGCCCTCGTCCAGCGAGGCGAGCCAGCTGCCGATCCGTTCGCCCACCAGCGGGTGGATCTGCGCCTCCAGCCATTTCAGCTGCTCCGGATCCGCAAACACGACTTCGCCGATCTTGCTGCGGTCCACCCTCCCCTCCGGCGCCACGTCGGGCCCCCAGCGCTCGATCAAGCGCCCCAGGAGAGGTTCGGAATCAAGCAGCTCGTGAACCACCGCGTCGCTGGAGATCGTCGCCGCCCCCAGCCGCTCAAACGCGGCGAGAGACTCTGACTTCCCAGCCGCAATCCCACCGGTCAAGCCAATGGTGAGCGGCACAACGAGCTAAGACTCGGAGGGTTCCTCAGCAGCCGGCTCGGCCTCGGGAGCTGCCTCCTCGACCGGAGCCTCAGCCTCGGGAGCCTCCTCATCCGCTGGAGCCTCCTCCACCTCAACCTCTGCCGCAGGGGACTCCGCGGCCGCAGCAGGCTCAGCCTCTTCGGCAGCGGGCTCCTCGGCGATCTCAGCCGCCTCGTCCGCGGGTGGCGCTGTAGGGGGTACCGCCCCCGAGGACGCTTCAGCGACCGCAGGGGGTGGTGGGTCCCCTGCAGCGACAGGACCCGCGGCCTCGGCGTCTGAGCCCTCGCCAGTCGCCCCCTCCGACGCTTCCTGAATCTGCGCGCCGAGATCGCCCATCGGCATCTTCTGCTCCTCGACCTGCTTGATGCTGAGCGAGAGCCGCCTGCGCTCCTCGTCGATCTCGAGGATCTTGACGTCGAGCGTGGCGCCCGGCTCGACTACCTCACTGGGGCTCTCGACGTGGTGGTCGGCAAGCTCGGAGATGTGGACCAGGCCCTCGACGCCGGGCAGGATCTCGACGAAAGCGCCGAAGGCGACGACCTTGGTCACCGTGCCGCCGAGCACATCGCCGGGACGGTGGGCGCTGATCACGCGCTGCCAGGGGTCCTCTTGGGTCTGCTTCAGACCCAGGGAGATGCGCTGGCGGTCGCGGTCGATGTCGAGCACCTTGATCCGCACGGTGTCGCCGATCGCCACCACCTCGGACGGGTGGTTGACGTGGCTCCAGGAAAGCTCGGATATATGGATCAGGCCGTCGATGCCGTCGAGGTCGACGAAGGCACCGAAGTCGACGATGTTGGAGATCTTGCCCTCGACGACCTGACCGGGCTCGAGGCGGCCGAGGATCTGCTCGCGCACCTCCTTGCGCTCTTCCTCGAGCACGGCGCGCCGCGAGAGCACCACGTTGTTGCGGCTGCGGTTGAGCTCGATCACTTTGCACTCGAGCGTCTGGCCCATGAACTCGTCGAGGTTGTGAACACGGCGAATGTCGACCAGCGAGGCGGGCAGGAAGCCGCGCACCCCGAGGTCGAGGATGAGGCCGCCCTTGACGACCTCGATCACGTTGCCCTCGACCGGTTCGCCCGACTCGGCGGCGGCCTCGATGCGGCGCCAGGCCTTCTCGAAGCGGGCGCGCTTCTTGGAGAGGACGAGCCGACCGTCGGCATCTTCCTTGGTCAGGACGAGGGCGTCGACCTCCTCGCCCTGCTCGACCTCGTCAGCCGGGTTGACCGACTTGCGGATCGAGAGCTCGTGCGAGGGAATGACCCCCTCCGACTTGTAGCCGATGTCGACCAGGACCTCGTCCTTGTCGATCCGCACGACCTTGCCCTTGACGACGTCGCCCTCCTCGAAGGAGACCATCGTCGCCGCGTAGTTGGGGACGATCTTGCCGTCGATTTCGAGCAGCAAACCGCCCGAGCCCTCAACCGGCGAGCCGGTGGGAGCGTCAGGAGCAGGGGTCAAGGTCGTATCGGTCACGGACACAGCGGCGCATGATTGCAGAAATCATTCCGGCTGCATCTTCCGCTCGGAGCCGGTCTAGATACGCTGCCTGCGTGCCAATCCGAGCGACCAAACGCGGCGAGGAGCGGACTCCGCTCGACGGCAGCCATGACGTGCTGATCTGCGGGGCGAGCTTTGCCGGCCTCGCGGTCGCCCGCGAGCTGGCCGGTTCGGGGGCCGACGTGCTGATCATCGATCGCTACGAGATCGGCGAGCGCCAGACCTCGGCCTGCGGCATCCCGACCCTGTGGATGGAAGCGCTGGACCTGATGGACGCCGAGCGCCAGCGCTTCGATTCGCTGCTGATGCACACGCCGCACGGCGACGCCCACTACCGCCTCCCCTTCACCTTCTCCACCTTCGACTACCGCGAGCTCTGCACTCTGCTCTGGCGCGACTGCGACGCCCGCTTCGAGACCGCCAAGGTCAACGGGCGGGCCCAGTCGCCCAACGGCGATGGTGCGATCGCGATCGAGACCGACCGCGGCGTGATCTCCGCCCCACTCGTCGTCGACGCCCTGGGCTGGCGCCGCATGCTGGCCAACGGCGACGGCTACCAGCCGCCCGACGCGCCGCTCTCGCGTGGCCTCGAGGTCCACCCCGAGGGCAAAGGCGAGGACCTGGAGATCTGGATCGACCGCCGCTACGTGCCCGCCGGCTACGGCTGGAGCTTCCCCGCCCGCGACGAGCTGCGCATCGGTGTCGGCTCCTTCGACCCGCGCTTCCACGTGCGCGAGACGACCGAGCTGCTGGCCGAGGACCTCGACGCCGAGCGGGTCCGCTACCAGGGCAACTGGATTCCCCACAAGCTGCGCAAGGGCACCGAGGGAGGCATCTTCTTCGCCGGTGACTCGGCCGGCCACTGCCTGCCGCTCAGCGCCGAGGGCATCCGCACGGCGCTCTACTTCGGCATCGCCCTGGGCCGCGAGCTGCGCGGCGTCGTCGACGGCTGGCAGGACCGCGAGGCGGCGGCGGCGCGCTACGCCGAGTTCAACGACTCGCACGAGTGGAAGTTCCGCTGGATGCTGCGCGTGCAGAAGCTGGTGCCGAAGATCCCGCCGCGTCTGCTCGGGCCAATGGTCCGCCTGCTCGGCAACAGGCGCTTCATCAAGTGGTCCTTCAACCACTACCTGCAGATCGCGCCGCCGCAGTTCGCCCGCGACTCAGCGAACGATCAGGACGGTCCCGGCAAGCAGCAGAACGACGCCGGCGACGCGCTCCGGGGTGAGCGCCACCTGGTCGAGGCCGAATAGGCCGAGCCGGTCGATCGCGACTGAGGCGGTGAGCTGGCCCGTAATCGTCGCCGCCGCTACGCCCCCGGCTCCGACCACCGAGACCGCGATCAGCGCGTTGGTGACGTAGATCGCGCCGAGGAGGCCGCCGAGCAGGTAGTACCAGCTGACGTCGAAGCTCGAGCTCAATCCTCCGGCCTTGCCGCTGAGGATGACGATCGAGGCCAGGGCGATCGTGCCGATGCCGAAGGAAACGAGGGCGGCTGGCAGGCTGCCGGTCGAGCGCCCCAGGCCCGCGTTGATCGGTGCCTGCAGGGCGATCAGCCCACCGGCAACCGCGGTCAGTAGGACCGCCAGGCCCTTATCCACTGGTCCTCTCCCCCTCGGGCGTGATCTTCGTCATTGGCTGGTGTTGCATCGATACGGGCAAGGCCGGTTTGAACCGTCCTGCCGTCATATCAGTAAGCCGAAGGGACCATCGAACCACAGATGCCGCCACCAGCCGAGGGATTCGCCGCCCGCTTCGTCGTCGGCCCCGCCCTGCGCACGCAGCCGGACCGCCGCCTGGTCACCCTCGTTCGCGAGGGTTACGAGAACGCCTTCGAGGAGATCGTCCGCCGCTACGGCAAGCCGCTGACCCGCTATGCGGCGGCAATCGTCGGCGGCCGCGCCGAAGACGTGACCCAGGACGCCTTCTCCAAGGCGCTGCTGGCGCTGCGCCGCAACGGGGCCGAGATCGAGCTGCGGCCCTGGCTTTTCCGCATCGTCCGCAACACCGCCCTCAACGACCTGCGCGACAGCCCGCCATCCGCCGAGGCCCTTGCCGAGGTGATCGCCAGCGGCGCCAATCCCGCGGAGGAGCTCGAGCGTCGCGAAGAGCTTGCCGACCTGATGCGCCGACTGCAATCGCTGCCCGAGGCACAGCGGGCGGCGATCGTGATGCGCGAGCTCGAAGGCCTCAGCCACGAGGAGATCGCCGGCGCCTTGGGCCTCAGCGACGGCGGTGCCCGCCAGGCGATCTACCGGGCACGGCGTTCGCTCCGCGACGGCGCCGGGATGCTGCTGCCGCTGCCGCTGCTGAAAGCGCTGCTGGCGGGAGCTGCCAGCAGCAGCGCGATTGATGCCGCTGCTGGGGCCGCCGGAGTCGGCGGAGCTGCCGGCGCCGGCGTAGCCTTGAAGGCGGCAGCTGCGACGGTCTTGGTCGCCGGCGCAGTGGGCGCCGGGGTGGCTATCGATCACAACCGCCACCCACACCACTCGACGCAAGCCGCAACCAGCAGCGTCGTCGCTGACGATTCCATAGCGCCCGCCGCAGCGAGCGCGGGAAGTGGCTCCAGCGGGACGAGCGGGCATAACTCATCCGAGGGCTCCGGAAGAACCGATGGGAACGTGCCGGGGGATGACCACGGCGGCTACGGGCACAACGGAACGTTGCAAGCTAAGCACGGCACCAGCGGCAGTGGAGATGGCTCAGGCGGCGGCAGTGAACGAGGTGGCGACGACGGGAGCAGTGGCTCCAGCGGCCACGGCGGAGGCCGCCACTCCGAGCTCGGCGACGACGGCGGTGGTGGGCCCGGTCCTTCGGGGCATGGCGGGACAGGTGACGACAGCGCCAGTGGTAGCCGCTCCGGCCGCGACTCGGGCGGTTCCTCAGTTTCAGGCGGCGGCTCCTCCGACGATGGGGGGGGATCCAGCGGCAGCTCGGGGCCCGGATCTGACGACAGCTCCGGGTCCGGGTCGGGCTCGACTTCATCCGACGACGGGCTCAGCTCCGGCTCCGACGGTGGATCGGGCTCGAGCAGCGGGCCAGGCGGAGGAGACGGCGGCTCAGGCGGTGGAGGAGGCGACGATTTGTCGAATTCTGAAAGTTCGGGTGATTCTCACGGTGGTGAGGGGTTGTCAGTGCAGATGCAACCCCAAACCCAGGAGGAACCATGACACTCGCCCGCCGACTAACGACCTGCGCAGCCGCCGCGCTCGGCGCCCTCGCGCTGCTCGCCCTGCCGGGGGCAGCCGCGGCCAAGGACGGCAATCACGACCGGATCCCCGATCGCTGGGAGAGGCATCACCACCTCTCGACCGCGGTCAACCAGGCCGCTCGCGACCAAGATCGGGACCACCTGCGCAACCGCGCCGAGTTCCTCGCCGGCGACAACCCCCGCAACGCCGACAGCGACGGCGACGGCATTCCCGACGGCGAAGAGAACGCCGGCAAAATAGCCTCCTTCGATGCCGCAACCGGCAAGCTGACGATCACTCTCTTCAACGGTGACTCGATCAGCGGCACCGTGACCGAAAACACCCGGATCAAGTGCGAGGACACGAGCTCGCCCGAAGCCGCGATGGCCAGTCGGGGCGAGGAAGAGCCTGGGGATGACCACGGTGGTCAAGGTGAAGAGCCGGGTGACGACAACGGCGGCCAGGGCGAAGAGCCCGGTGACGACAACGGCGGCCGAGGCGGGGACAACTCCGGACCGGGCTCCGAAAACTCCGGCCCTGGGCGCGGCGATGAGGATGGCGAAGGCGCCAACTGCACCGCCGCCGACCTGGTAGTGGGAGCGACGGTCGAGGAGGCCGAGCTGGAGCTCGAGCACGGTACCGCCACCTTCGACGAGGTTGAGCTGGCCGGCTGAGGGTCCGGCTACTTGGCGTCGAGCCAGTCCCGGCCGACGCCGACGTCCACCTCTAGCGGTGGGTCGAGCTGGTAGGCGGCGCACATCTCGCGCCGCACCAGCTCGACCGCGCCGTCCATCTCCTCCGGCGGGCCCTCGAAGAGCAGCTCGTCGTGGATCTGCAGGACCAGGCGGGTCTTCGTGCTCCGCCTCGCGCAGGGCGTTCTGGCAGCGCACCATCGCGATCTTGATGATGTCCGCCGCGGTGCCCTGGATCACGGTGTTGACCGCGAGGCGCTCGCCGAGGCGGCGCGTGTTCGGGTTGCCGGAGCGCAGCTCGGGGATCGAGCGACGGCGACCCAGCAGCGTGGTGACGTAGCCCTCCTCCTGCGCCCGCTCGACCACCTGCTCGCGGAAGGCGCGCACGGCCGGGAAGCGCTCCAAGTAACGAGAGACGAATTCCTCGCCCTCTTTGCGCGGGATGTTGAGCCGGTCGGCAAGGCCGAAGCCGGTGAGGCCGTAGACGATGCCGAAGTTGACCATCTTCGCCTTCGAGCGCTGGCCGACGTCGACGTCGTCGCGGGAGATGTCGAAGACCTCGGCCGCGGTCGCCGCGTGAACGTCGTCGCCGGCGCGGAAGATCTCTTTCAGCACCTCCTCCTCAGCGACGTGGGCGAGCACCCGCAGCTCGACCTGGCTGTAGTCGGCGGAGAGCAGACGAGAGCCTTTTTCGGCAACGAAGCAGGCCCGCACCGGGCGACCGATCTCGGTGCGGATCGGGATGTTCTGCAGGTTGGGGTTGGTGCTGGAGAGGCGCCCGGTGGTCGTCGCCGCCTGGTTGAAGGTGGTGTGGACACGACCCGTATCGGGGTCGATCAGGTCGGGTAGCGAGTCGAGATAGGTGTTCTTCAGCTTGGTCAGCTCGCGCCAGGACTCGATCTTCTCGACGATCGGGTGCTCGTCGCGGATCTGGGCAAGGACGCGGGCGTCGGTCGAGAAGCCGGTTTTGCCGCGCCGCTTGCGGGTCAGGCCGAGCTTTTCGAACAGCACCCGCCCAACCTGCTGCGGGGAGCCGATCGTGAACTCTTCCTCGGCCAGCTCGAAGATTTCCTTTTGCAGCGTCTCGATGCGCTCGCCGAAGCCAGCGCCGACCTCGGCCAGGCGCTCCGCATCCAACTTCAGCCCCTCGCGTTCCATCGCCGCCAGCACGTGGACCAGCGGCAGCTCGATCTCGCGCAGCAGTTGCTCGAGGCCGAGCTCCTCGATGCGGGGACGCTGCGTATCGGTCAGCGCCGCCACCAGGCGGGCTTCCTCGGCCGGTTCCAGGCCAGCCTCGCCATCGCCGTCGAGCGAGAGCTGGCCGTCATCCTCGTCCTTGGCCGGCGTCGCCTCAGCGGCGAGGCCGATCCCGGCGTCGGCGGCGAGCTCGGTCAGCTCGTAGGTGCGCCGCTGGGGCTCGAGCAGGTAGGCCGCGAGCATCGTGTCGTGGTCGAGCGCCAGCTCGACGCCCTCGCGCGCCGCCGCGGCGAGCAGGCCGTGGCGACCACCGCCAAGCGACTTGGCGTCATGAGCGACGAGGCCGCGACCCGGCAGCGCCACCGCGAGCTCGTCCAGGGTCGAGGAGCCGGTGAGCGTGCGCTGGTCTTCGGCAGCGGCCCAGCGATCGCCATCGATCGCCAGGGCGACCGGGCCCTCCCCCGCCTTCAGGTCATCCGGCTTGCCCTCCTCGGCCTCCACGGCCAGCTCGGTCTCGACGCTGCGACCCGGCACCGCCTCGCCCTCGGGCAGCGCTTCTTCGAGTCGCTCGAGCACCGCGCGCAGCTCGAACTCGCGCATGAAGTCGCGCAGGGCGCCGCGATCGGGCTGCGACGACATCGCCGCGCCCAGATCGACGCCGGTCTCGATGTCGTACTGCAGCGTCGCCAGCTGCTTCGACATGCGGGCATCGTCGGCATGCTCGACCAGGTTCTGCTTGCGCTTGGCGCCCGAGATCTCATCGACGCTTTCCAAGACCTTCTCCAACGTGCCGAACTGCTGCAGCAGCTGGGTCGCAGTCTTCTCGCCGATCCCTGGGACGCCGGGAATGTTGTCGGAGGTGTCGCCGCGCAGGCCCATCAGGTCGGTGATCAGCTCGGGTGGGACGCCGTAGCGCTCGGTGACAGCGTCGCTGTCGTAGATCTTGGTCTCGGTGATCCCGCGCGAGGTACTCATCACACGAATCCCCTCACCGACCAGCTGATAGGCGTCGCGGTCGCCGGTGACGACCATCACCGGGATTCCCTCTTCTCGCGCCTGGCGACTGAGCGAGGCGATCACGTCGTCGGCCTCGTATCCCTCGACCTTGACGTTGGTGTAGCCAAAGGCCTCGACCAGCGGCATCAGGTGCGGCCACTGCTCGCGCAACAGGTCCGGTCTGGGTTTGCGCTGGGCCTTGTAGAGGTCATAGGTGACCTCGCGCCCCGACATGCCGGCGTCCCAGGCGACGACCACGCCGGCCGGCCCGTGCTCGTCGATCACCTTGACCAACATTGAGGCGAGCCCGTAGATCGCGTTGGTCGGCCGCCCGTCGCTGGTCCCGATCGACTCCGGCAGCGCAAAGAACGCCCGGTAGGCAAGCGAGTTCCCATCGATCAGGAAGAGCTCGTGCTCGCTGTCAGTCTTGGTCGCGGCCATCGCGCCCAACTCTATGTCGCGCTTCGCGCTAACGGGGTTCTTCGGCAAAGCGCGGTTCCCGCGCGAGGCGGATGCTGCGAACGACCGTTTCTTCAGGGCCGCTGACGGGAGTCATCGCGAGCGTCAGCTCGAGTCGGAGCGCATGCCGGCCGAGGTCGATCAATGCGGCCCGGGAGAGCCGACAGTGAACCCCGAGCCCGCCCGCCTCGGTTGCCTCAGTGCTGCCGGCGCAAACCAGCTTTTGGCCGCCTTGCCCCTTCGCCGACGCTCGCAGGGTGACCTTGCCTGCCTGCGGTAGGCGGAGACGCACGTTGAGGTAACGGCCAGAGCGGTCTTGGCCCGCAAACGAGAGGGTCTCACCGGAGATGCTCGGGGGCGACGAGATGGACGGTTGAGACGAGGGCTCGGTCGGAGGCGTGCCCCCACTCGCAGGCATTTCATCCTCGCCGAGCCATGCGTCGACTTCAGCCCCCCGCGCAGCGAGGAAGGCCTCTGCCTCTTCGGTTGCTCCTTCCACCTGATCCGGATGCTCGAGTTGGGGGTCGGCTTCCCACCAAGGCTTGATGAACGCCGCCGTGCTGGCGGCAAGAGCTGGCAAGTCAAGGCCCTTGATCATGCCGCGCAGGCTCTTCAGCTCTTCGCGGTACAGCGCCTCGCAGGCTGGGTCGGCCAGGCACTTGTCGAACATCAGCCCAGCGGGCCCGTCGAAGGCGAGGCGGCGTTCGAAGGTTTCATCGGCCCCCCAGGGCAGCATCTGGAAGATGCCCCCGGGGTCGCTGTAGAGGAAGTAGTTGTTCGGCTGGAATTTGCCTGCCTGCCCGGCATAGCCATCCCAGTGACCGATGTACTTTTCGACCGCCCAGATTCGGGTCAGCTCGGTGAGGTCCGCAACGGACGCGACCGCCGCCGACCAACCCTCACCTTCGGTCGAGTTGACCGCGGCGACGAGGGCTTTCAGGTCATCCAAGTTGGATGGGTCGCCCTCGTCCACTTCGAAACCACCTTCTTCCGCCGATAGGGCCTCAACGCCCGGTTTTACATCGGCGCCGGATTCACCCTCGTAGAGGTGCTGAGGGGGTTCTTCGAACTTGCCGAACCAGCGTTCCAGTGCAACATCATCCATGTCCTCGATGTTGAGGTAGAGCCCGAACGGTTCCCCGTTGACCCGCACGAAGGCATAGCCGGTTCGCGAGGCCGGAAGGCCAACGCCGCGATATGCCGTGTAGGCGAGGGTCTCGTGGATCAGGGAGAAGTCCTCGACCATGTTGTTGAGCGTCAGCTTCTTCAGCCCGAGATACTTTTTCCCCTTTTCGCCTTTTGCGTTTTCGAAATTGAACTTGACCTTGAAGGCGGCCTTGCCGCTCAGCGGCCGGAAAGAGCCTTTGGCGCTGCCCTTGAGCCGGATCCCAACCAGATCCCGGGAGACAACCAGATGCTCTTCCCCGCCCGGCACGCCGTCCGTGGTCGAGATCGCGATGCCACCTTCGACGTATTCATCGGGTTCGGATTCCAGTTCAGCTTCCGCAGCCGGCGAAAGCGTCAGGTCGATCGCCACGATCTTGCTGGGGTCATAGAGCCAACCCGCTTCGCCCGGTTCGGGTTCGGCTGCGGCCGGCGAGGCTGCATAGGCGAAGGCTGCGCAAAAAGCCAAGCCCAAACAGATCGATCGAATCGTCCCCATGTAAGTAGAACGCTAGCGAGAGCCATTTCTACCGGCCAGGATCAGTCTCCCCTGGATCCCCGGCGGGAGTCGTGCCTAGGCAGGCGGCGCGAATCTGATTCGATAGCTGCCATGGCAGTCAGCGCCCAGTACAGCGTCACGATCCGCGTCGAGCTCGACGCGCGCCAGGAGCCGCTGGGCAAGCTGACCGCGTCGATCGCCGAGGCGGGTGGGCAACTGCAGGGCGTGGACCTGGTGCCGGGCGCCGGCGGCGAGGGCAAACGAGTGCGCGAGTTCACGATCGACGCCCAGGACCGCGAGCATTGGGAGCGGATCCTGCGGGCGATCGGCGGCACCCGCGGCGCCCGCGTGCTCGACTACGTCGACCGCACGATGCAGATGCACCGCGGCGGCAAGATCTCGGTCGAGAACAAGTACCCGCTGAAGACCCGCGACGACCTCTCGATGGCCTACACGCCGGGCGTCGCCCGCGTCTGCCAGGACATCCACGACGACCGCAGCAAGGCCTTCGAGTACACGATCAAGAAGAACACGGTCGCCGTCGTCTCCGACGGCAGCGCCGTGCTCGGGCTCGGCAACATCGGCCCCGAGGCGGCGATGCCAGTGATGGAGGGCAAGGCGATGCTGTTCAAGGAGTTCGCCCAGGTCGACGCCTTCCCGATCTGCCTCGACACCCAGGACGCCGCGGAGATCATCAAGGCGGTCGAACTGATCGCGCCGACCTTCGGCGGCATCAACCTCGAGGACATCTCCGCCCCGCGCTGCTTCGAGATCGAGGATCGACTGAAGGAAACGCTCGACATCCCGGTCTTCCACGACGACCAGCACGGCACCGCGATCGTCACCATGGCGGCGCTCTTCAACGCGCTGAAGATCGTCGGCAAGCCGATCGAGGAGCTGCGGGTGCTGATGGTAGGCCTTGGCGCCGCCGGGGTAGCGGTGACCAAGATGATGCTCGCCTCAGGCGTCACCCACATCGTCGGCTGCGACCGCCAGGGCGCCCTCTCGACCAGTCGCGCCGACTACGAGTCGGGCGAGATGAGCGGGATCAAGCGCTGGTACGCGGAGAACTCGAACCCCGAACAGCTCAGCGGCGGCCCCAACGAGGTGATCGAGGGCACGGACCTCTTCATCGGTCTCTCCGGCCCCGGCCTGGTTCAAGCCGAGTCGCTGGCCAAGATGAATGATGACGCGATTGTCTTCGCGATGGCCAACCCGACCCCCGAGGTGATGCCCGAGGACGCCGCCCCCTACGTGCGGATCATGGCCACCGGGCGCTCGGACTATCCGAACCAGATCAACAACGTGCTCGCCTTCCCCGGCATCTTCCGCGGCGCCCTCGATGCCGGCTCGCCCAGCATCACCGAGGAGATGAAGCTCGCCGCCGCCAAGGGCATCGCGATGGCCGTCAACGAGGAGGACCTCTCCGAGGACTACATCATCCCCAGCGTCTTCAACCGCGAAGTCGCGCCAAAGGTGGCCGAAGCCGTGGTCGAGGAGGCCAAGCGCGAGGGGATCGCCCGCTTCAACGAGGAGACCGGCACCTTCTCGACGGTGGAGGCCACCTGAACCTGTGAAGGTCCTCGTCACCGGAGCCAGCGGTTTCATCGGGTCCTCCCTCTGCGACTCGCTGCTGATCCGGGGCGACACCGTCGTCGGCCTCACCCGCGACCCGAGCCGGGCGCGGAGCACCAACCCGAGCGTCACCTGGCACCCCTGGGAGCCGACCCTGGAACGGCCGCCGGAGGCCGCCTTCGAGGGCGTCGACGGCGTCATCCACCTGCTCGGCGAGAAGATCAACCAGCGCTGGACCGATGAGGCCAAAGAGCGGATCATCGAGAGCCGGCGCACCGGCACCCACAACCTGGTCGGCACGATCTCGGCCCTGCAACATAAGCCGCGGGTGCTGGTCAGCCAGTCGGCGATCGGCTACTACGGCAACCGCGGCGCAAGTCTCGTCGACGAGTCGAGCGAGCCCGGCGACAGCTTCGACGCCGAGGTCGTGCGCGAGTGGGAGAAGGCGGCGCGCGAGGTCGAACCGACCGGCGTGCGCCTGGCGATCATCCGCACCGGCCACGTGCTCGACCCCCGTGGCGGCTTCCTCGGTGCGCAGCTGACGCCCTTCAAACTGGGAGTCGGCGGCCCGCTCGCCGGCGGCAACCAGTACGTCTCCTGGATCCACGTCGAGGACGAGGTCGGCATCCTGCTCTGGGCCCTGGACAACGAGAAAGTCAGCGGCGTGGTCAACGCTACGGCGCCCAATCCAGTGACGAACAAGGTGTTCTCGAAGGCGCTGGGCAAAGCGCTGGGGAGGCCGGCCGTGATTCCGGTTCCGGGACTCACGGTCGACCTCATGTACGGGAAAGAGTTCGGCCAGGTGCTGCGGGGTGGGCAGCGGGTGATGCCCAGGCGGGCGCTGGATCTCGGGTACGAGTTTCGGCACCCTGACGTAGACGAGGCGCTGGCAGACCTGTTTTAGGCACGGGAAGGGTCAGGACGCCCCTCCCAAAACGAGCGGCGGAAGCCGCTCTTGAGTGTTTTGGGAGGGGCGTCCTGACCCTTCCTATGTCTCGTTCAGTTCTTCGCGGAGCGACTGACGGAGAGAGCCGGAGTTGGCATCCGGGATCAGAGTCAGCAAGCGGGACATGGCAGCTTTGCCCGAGCTGGCGGAGATCCAGGGGACCTCGGCGGTTTCCAGGATCGGGTGGACGAAGCGGGAGACCTCGGGGTCGGGGGCTTCCAGGTAAGCCACGCTAGTCGAGTCCTCAGTGGCTCGGCGGGCGTTGGCGCCTAGCGTTGCGAGGCTGAGCTTCTTTGCTTCGTGGGGACTCGACAGGCAGACAGCTTGGACTCGTAGATCTCCGGCGCGACCTTCGTTTCTCGCAAGCTCTTGCTTAGCGGCGGCACACAGCGGTGCTTCAACGTAAGCAGTGACGACCGCGTCGCTCGAGACTCCCCCGCCCCCTCCGCAGCCGGCTACTCCTATGAGCAGCACGCAGCTCACCGCGAGGGTGGCGCCGCGCAAGCCACTGAAAAGCCTGTGATTGACGCCGGCAGCTTCTTCGCTGGTCTTACGCGAGATCCGGGAGGGGTCGGTGACCCCTCCCCAAACACTCAAGAGCAGCCTCTGGCTGCTCGTTTGGGGAGGGGTCACCGACCCCTCCCCGTCTTGTCGCTAGCCAAAGAAGACCTCAGCCTCGCTGTAGAGCGAAGCCGGAACCGTCTTCAACTCCGCAGTGGCCTCGCTCAAATCGACCAGCTCGATGTCCGTGCCCCGCAGCGCCGTCATCTTGCCCCAGTCGCCAGCATCCGCGGCATCGATCGCGTGCAGCCCGAACCTCGTGGCCAGCACCCGGTCGAAGGCCGTCGGCGTGCCACCCCGCTGCACGTGGCCGAGCACCGTCGCCCGCGCCTCCTTGCCGGTGCGCTGCTCGATCTCACCCTCTAGCCAGTGGGCGATGCCGCCGAGGGCGACGTGGCCGAACTGGTCGAGCTTCTCGTTTTTGGTCTCGGGCATGCCGCCGACAGGCTGGGCGCCCTCGGCGACGACGAGGATCGGCGCGTAGTGGTGCTCGAAGCGACGGCCGACGAACTCGCAAACCCGGTCGAGGTCAAAGGGCAGCTCGGGAATCAGGATCACGTTGGCGCCGCCGGCGAGGCCGGCATGGAAGGCGATCCAGCCCGCGTGGCGGCCCATCACCTCGACGATCAGCACGCGGTGGTGGCTGTCGGCCGTCGTGTGCAGGCGATCGATCGCCTCCATCGCGATGTTGACCGCCGTGTCGAAGCCGAAGGTGTAATCGGTGGCGCCGAGGTCGTTGTCGATCGTCTTCGGCACGCCGACTATCGGGACCCCGTGCTCGGAGTACAACCGCGAAGCGGCGCCGAGCGTGTCCTCGCCGCCGATCGCGATCAGGCCGTCGACCCCGTCCGCCTTGAGGTTCTCGGCCAGCCGCTCGGGCCCGCCGTCCTCCTTGAACGGATTGGTCCGCGAGGCGCCGAGAATCGTGCCGCCGCGGGGCAGGATCCCGCGCACCTCGGGCACCCCGAGCGGGCGGCTGTCGCGCTCCAGCGGCCCGCGCCAGCCGTCGCGATAACCGACGAACTCGTGGCTGCCTTGTTCGACGCCCTTGCGCACGATCGCCCGGATCACCGCGTTGAGACCCGGACAATCGCCACCGCCGGTGAGCACGCCGATCCGCATCGACCTCAGATTAACCGTGACCGCCCGGCGATCACCCGTTAGGTTCCGTTAAGTCAACCGAGCGAGACCGGAGGGAAGGACGATGAGCGACGCCGTGGACATGCAAGCGCTGCGCGAGGCGGGACAGAAGACCTGGTCGGAGGGCGACTTCGCGATCGTCGCGGCGGTCGTGATGATGGTCTCCGAGGAACTGGTCGAAGCGCTAGCGGTCGTGCCGGGCGAGCGCGTGCTGGACGTCGCCTGCGGCAGCGGCAACGCGGCAATCGCCGCGGCACGGCGCACCTGGGGCAACGTGGTCGGTGCCGACTTCGTCCCCGCCCTGCTCGAGCGCGCCCGCGAACGTGCGGCGGCCGAGCGCCTCGACATCGAGTTCATCGAGGGCGACGCCGCCGAGCTTCCCTTCCGTGAGAGTGAGTTCGACGTCGTCAGCTCCGTCTTCGGCGCGATGTTCGCGCCCGATCAGCAGCAGGCCGCAAATGAGCTGCTGCGGATCTGCAAGCCGGGCGGGCGCATCGGTATGGCCAACTGGGTGCCAGACGGCCCGGTCAGCCAGCTATTCGGCATCGTCGCCAAACACGTCCCGCCGCCACCGGGCTTCACGCCGCCAGTGCTTTGGGGGACCGAAGACCACGTGCGCGAGCTCTTCGGCGACGGCGTCAGCGAGCTGCGCTTCGAACGCAAGGTCTCACGACAGCCGTTCCGCTCGATGGATCACTACCTGGAGATCTTCCGCAACTACTTCGGCCCGATCAAGCTCGCCTTCGAGAAGGTCGGCCCGGACGGCGAAGCCGCCCTGGAGGCAGATCTGCGCGAGCAGCTCGGCAAGTGCAACACAGCCGGCGATCACGCCTTCGTACTCGAACCGGAATATCTGCAGGTAACCGCGGTGCGGTCGCGCTAACCAGGCAGATCGGTGGACACAGGGAGCGTGGCCTGCTCCGCACGCGAGCGACCGAGACGCCGATATGCGCCGGTTAGCTCGGCCGCAGGACGCGGATTGAGGCGCCGATGATCAGGATGCCGAAGAAAACCAGGCCGGCAACGCCGCCGCCCTGACCGAGCACGCTGTAGAAGACGGTCGTCGTCGCGAGGGCGAGAAAAAGTGTGATCACCATTCCCATGCGGCGCGCATCCTATCCATTTGGGCGGTTGCGGTCTCAGTCAGCCAGCGCCGCGCGGGAATCGCGCAGGAAGACACCGACCGCCTCCGCAGCGGCTTCCGGCCCACCCGCCTCGCCCGCCGCGCGGACAAGGCGGCTGCCGATGATCACGCCGTCGGCGACCTCGCCGACCTGCGCCGCCTGATCCGGCGTGCCGATTCCGAAGCCAACGGCCACCGGGACCTCTGCATCGGCCTTTGTCGCGACGACCAGATCGCTCAGCTCCGGCGGGAGCTCATCGCGCTCGCCGGTGGTGCCCACGGTCGAGACGACGTAGACGAACCCCTGCGCAGCGGCGCAGATCCGCGCCCGCCGCTCGGCCGGCGTAGTCGGTGCCACCAGCGGCACCAGCGCCAGGCCCACCGCCGCAAACGCCTCGCGCACTGGCTCCGCTTCCTCCAGCGGCAGGTCAGGCACGATCGCCCCCGCGGCCCCGACCGCAAGCGCCTGCTCAGCAAACGCCTCGGCGCCACCGTGTGCCAGCACCATGTTGGCGTAGACCATGAAGACCACTGGCACCCGCTCCGAGATCTCCCCGCAGATCTCCAGAGCAGTCTCGAGGGTCGCTCCCCCTTCAAGTGCCTTCGTCCCGGCAGCGTGAATCGTTGGGCCATCGGCCAGCGGATCGGAGAAGGGGACGCCAAGCTCAACCAGATCAGCCGATTCCGCATAAGCATGAGCAACGGCGACCGACGTCTCCCGGTCGGGATACCCGGCCATCATGTACGGCATCAGCGCCGCCCGGCCTTCGGCTTTAGCCACCTGGAACGCCGCAGCAATTCGCTCAGCTCCGGAGGAACCGGTCGCGCTGGAAGTCAGGGGGTGACTCGACAGAGCCTCCCCGCTGTTGCTCTGACGAGTCACCCCCTGACTTCCTCCGCCTCTGTCCGCTCCATCACCTCGGCCAGGTCCTTATCGCCTCTTCCACTCAGGCAAAGCACGTCGTACCCGTCGTCGCTCGCGCCGTTCTCGAGGAACCACGCGATCGCGTGCGAGGACTCCAGCGCCGGGATGATCCCCTCGAGTTTGCAGAGCTCGGCAAAGGCCGCCAGTGCCTGCGCGTCGGTCACCGCGAAGTAGCTGGCCCGGCCGGTATCGCGCAGGTACGCGTGCTCGGGACCGACGCCGGGGTAGTCGAGTCCGGCCGAGATCGAGTGCGCCTCGAGGATCTGGCCCTCGGGATCGGCGATCACCGAGGAGAGCGAGCCGTGCAGGACGCCGGTGCTGCCCTTGCCAAGCGAGGCGCCGTGACGATCGGTGTCCAGGCCCTCCCCCGCCGCCTCGACCCCGATCAGGGCGACCTCGGCGTCATTGACGAACGGTGTGAAGATCCCGATCGAGTTGGAGCCGCCGCCGACGCAGGCGATCACACGAGCCGGCAGCGTGCCCTCTGCGGCCAGAGCCTGCTCCCGCGCCTCCTCTCCGATCACGCACTGGAGATCGCGTACCAGGGCCGGGTAGGGCGCCGGGCCAACCGCAGAGCCGATTACGTAGTGAGTGGTCTCGACGTTGGCGACCCAGTCGCGAATCGCGGCGCTGACCGCCTCCTTCAGCGTCCGCGCTCCCGCCTCGACCGGCACCACCTCGGCGCCGAGCAGCCCCATCCGCTCGACGTTGGGGCGCTGGCGGCGGATGTCCTCCGAGCCCATATAGACAATGCACTCGAGCCCGAGCAGGGCGCAGGCGGTGGCGGTGGCGACGCCGTGCTGGCCGGCGCCGGTCTCGGCGATCACCCGCGGCTTACCCATCCGCTCGGCGAGCAGCGCCTGGCCGATCGCGTTGTTGATCTTGTGGGCGCCGGTGTGGGCGAGGTCCTCGCGCTTGAGGTAGACGCGCCGGCCCGCCCGCGCCGAGAGGCGATCGGCGAGGTAAAGCGGCGTCGGCCGGCCGATGAAGTCGCGGTGCAAATGCTGGAGGCGCTGGTTGAAGGCCGGGTCCTCGCGCGCCTCGGCCCAGGCGGCGCTCAGCTCATCGAGCGCCGCGATCAGAGTCTCGGGCACGTAGCGGCCCCCGTAGGGGCCGAATCTCTGCTCGACGGTGCTCATGCCGAGGGGACGCTAGCTACACCGGCCGCCTCGAAGAAGGCAGCCATCGCCGCGTGGTCCTTGCGACCGGGCTCCGCCTCCACCCCGCTCGCGACGTCGACCGCGAACGGGTGCGTGACCGCGATCGCTTCGGCAACGTTGTCGGGCCGCAGCCCACCGGCGACGATCGCCGGAATCTCGGAACGGCGCTCGCGCAGCAGTCCCCAGTCGAAGCTTTCGCCGGTCCCGCCCCAGAGCCCTTTGCCGCGCCGGTCGAAGAGGTGGAAATCGGTCCTGTAGGCCTCCGCCCCGTGCACCTCCGCCCCGCTGGCCACGTGTATCGCCTTGATCACCTTGACCCCGGTCCGCCGCGCCACCTCGGCGCAGAACTGAGGCCCCTCGGCCCCGTTCAACTGCACCATCGTCAACCCGGCTCCCTCGACGGCCTTAGCCACTTCCTCCAACTCAGGATTCACAAAGACCCCGACAACCTCGCACTTGCGCCGATACGCAGCACAAATCGCCGCCGCTTCATCCGCCGGACAGGCCCGCGGGCTCTTGTCGTAATGGATCAAGCCAATCGCCCAGGCACCGAGCAGCACGGCCTCGGCCGCGTCATCCAGGTTCGTGATCCCGCAGATCTTCACGCGCATACGCTCAGAGTACGGGAGCAGCCTCAGCGACATCTCGCGCGGGGCGCTCTGCCGTCCCGCGACCTATTCCGCAGACTTCGGCCGAAGCCCGAGCGTAACCGTGACGTGCTTGGTTTCGTTATCGCCCCGGAGCAAGGCCAGTTCCATCTTTTCCCCTGGGTGCGCGCTGTTGACGGCGTTGATCACGTCTTCCATCGAGCTGATCGGCTTGCCGTTGACTTCGGTGATGATGTCGCCGCCGAGAGTGACTTTGGCGCCTTCGATCGTCGCTTCGGTGTCGCCACCTTCGATCCCCGCCTTGTCCGCCGGACTGCCCTTGGTCACTTCGTTGACGAGGACGCCCTCTTCGACCGGCAGTTTCAGCGCCTTGGCAAGGGCGGGGGTGATGCTCCCACCGCTGATGCCGATGAAGGCGTGTTCGACCTTGCCGTTCTTTTCAAGCTGTTCGACCACTTCGCGAGCGGTGTTGATCGGCACCGCGAAGCCGATGCCAACGTTGCCGTCGCCGCTGCCGCCGGTTTGGATCTGGGAGTTGATCCCGATCACCTTGCCTTCGGCGTCGATCAGTGGACCGCCCGAGTTGCCGGGGTTGATCGCCGCGTCGGTCTGGATCACGTGCGAGATCGAGAAGCCGTTGGGCGCCTGGATCTGGCGCTGCAGGGCGGAGACGATGCCGGCGGTGACCGTGCGGTCAAGCCCGAAGGGATTGCCGATCGCGACGACCGGGTCGCCGACCTGCACCTTGGCCGAGTTGCCCAGTTCAAGTGGGTGCTGCTGGTCGGCGGGCACGTCGATCTTGAGCAGGGCGACGTCGGTCGCCGGATCGGCACCGACCACTTCCGCTTCGTGCTCGGTGTCCGAGGAGCCGAGCCTGACCTCGACCTTGGTCGCGCCTTCGACCACGTGGTTGTTGGTGACGATGTGGCCTTCGTTGTCGATCAGGAAGCCCGAGCCAGTGGCGATCCCGCCGCCGCGAGATTCTTCTTCTCCGCCGAACGGGCTGAGCGGCGCGGATGATTCTTCGGCCGGCTCGGTCGATTCGATGAAGGCGACCCCCGGCCCGTCGTGGCGGTAGATCTGGTTAACCGTGTTGGAGGCGTCACTGCTTTCGGTGTTGGCGACGGGAGCACTGCTGAGCGGCGCCGTGATCGTCGTCGTGGTGTTGTGACCGGTATCGAGCAAACCGGCCGCAACGGCGATCCCACCAAGGACCGCAACCACGGCGCCACCTAGCAGTGCCGAACCAAACGATGTGCGAAAGAAGCGACTCACGGGAGGCACTGTAGGAGGCCTCCCTCAGCGATTCCTAAACAAGCCGCAAACCGGGCCTAAATTCCGCGGCGCTCAGGGCAGGCGGTGCTCGCGGGTTGCGTCGTCGGCGCCGGTCAGCTCACGCGCTTTGGCCTCGGGATCGGGTGAGGTCATCAGGGCGCCACCGATCAGCACCGCGTCGACGCCGACTCGATCGAGCTCCTCGATCTCCTCGCGCGAGGAGATTCCACTCTCGGCGACGACGGTCTTGCCCGCCGGCACGTCGGTGATCAGCTCATAGGTGGTCGAGACGTCAACCGTGCCGGTGTCGAGATCGCGATTGTTGATCCCGATCACGTCGGCATCGAGCTCGAGCGCCCGCTGCAGCTCCTCGGCATCGTGGACCTCGACCAGGCAGTCGAGGTCGAGCCCGCGCGCCATCTCGTACATCTCACCCAGCTCACCGTCGGAGAGCGCGCGAACGATCAGCAGCACCGCGTCGGCACCGTTGACCGCGGCCTCGTAGAGCTGGTAGGGGTCGACGATGAAGTCCTTGCGCAGGATCGGCAGGTCACAGGCGGCCATTGCCGCCCGCAGATCGTCGAGCGAGCCGCCGAAGTGACGCTCGTCGGTGAGCACGGAGAGCGCCGCCGCGCCGCCGCGCTCGTAGGCCTGGACCTGCGCGGTCACGTCGGCGTCAGCGGCGATGTCGCCGACGCTGGGCGAGCGCCGCTTGAACTCGGCGATCAGCGATAGCCCCGGGCGCACCAGCGCCTCGCTGAAGGGGCGATCCTCGCCGCGCGCGGAAAGGCGCGACTCGAGGTCCGCCTGCGGAACCTGCCCGCGGCGATTCTGGACCCCTTCCCGTGCTACCGAAATCAGCTGCTCGATCATTGCCACTTGACTGGCGAAGCCTAGACGGCGGCGGAGCTGGTCGCCTCGATCAGCCGCCCCAGCAACTCCGCTGCCGCGCCGGAGTCGATGGCGTCTGCGGCCTTTTCCACTCCGGCAGCGAGGGTCTCGGCACCGGCGCCGACGTAGATCGCGGCCCCGGCGTTGAGTAGGACGAGGTCTCGACGGGGGCCCAGCTCGCCCGTGAGCACGCCGCGAGAGGCGGCGGCGTTCTGCTCCGGGGTGCCACCGGCGACGTCCCTCAACTCGGCAGTTGCAAGGCCAAAGTCGCCTGCCTCCACGTAGTGCTCCTCGGTGCCTCCGTCGCGGACCTCGATCACCCGGGTGCGGGCGGAGATCGAGAGCTCGTCGAGGCCGTCCTCGGCGCTCACGACCATCGCCCGCTTGCTGCCGAGGCCGACCAGCGCCTCGGCGATCGTCTCCTGGTAGTGGCGGTCGGAGACGCCGAGAAGCTGGTGCTGTGCCCCAGCAGGGTTGGTCAGCGGTCCGAGGAAGTTGAAGATCGTCCGCACGCCGAGCTGCTTACGCACCGGCACCACGTGCGCGGTCGCCTTGTGGTGGCGCGGCGCGAACATGAAGCCGAAGCCGACCTCGTCGATGCAGCGGGCGACCTGCTCGGGCTCGAGCTCGATGTTGACCCCAAGCGCCTCCAGCAGGTCGGCGGAGCCGCACTGGCTCGTTGCGGAGCGGTTGCCGTGCTTGGCGACCGCGCACCCCGCCGCCGCCGCGACCAGGGCAGCGGTGGTCGAGACGTTGAAGGTGGTGGGGCCGCCTCCCGTCCCGGCGGTGTCGACGAGATCGGTGCGGGCGGTGGCGACCGGGGTCGCGAGGGCGCGCATCGTGCGAGCCAGGCCGACCAGCTCGGGCACCGTCTCGCCCTTGGCCCGCAGCGCGATCAGGAAGGCCGCGGTCTGCACCTCGCTGCTGCGCCCCTCCATGATCTCGGCCAGCACCGTGGCGGCGTGATCGGCGGTCAGGTGATCGCCCGCGCAGACGGCATCGATCGCTCGGGTAACGATCTCGTTGGTCATCTGCCGTTGCCGAGGAAGTTGGCAAGCAGGTGTTTGCCCTGCGGGGTCAGGACGGACTCGGGATGGAACTGGACGCCCTCCGCCGGCAGCTCGCGGTGACGGGCGCCCATCACGACGTCGCCGAGGCGGGCGCTCGTCTCGAGCACGTCGGGCAGGTCGGGATCGGCGACCAGCGAGTGGTAACGACCGGCAAGCAACGGGCTGGGCAGGCCGGCGAAGATCGTGCGGCCGTCGTGCTCGATCTCGGCGTCCTTGCCGTGGATCGGCTCGCCCTGCACGGTGCGCCCGCCGAAGGCCTCGACCAGCGATTGGTGACCGAGACAGACGCCGAGGACCGGGGTGCCGGCTTCGGCGAAGCGACGAATGGCCTCTTTGGAGATCCCCGCCTCGGCCGGCGTGCAGGGGCCAGGAGAGACGACCAATCGCTCCGCATCGCGTTCGAGCAGCTCGTCGACCGTGGCCTTGTCGTTGCGCACGACCTCGAGCTCGGCACCGAGCTCGCCCAGGTACTGGACCAGGTTGTAGGTGAAGGAGTCGTAGTTGTCGATGACCAGCACGCGCATGCTCAGGCCCAATCCGGTTGTTCGCAGGCGAGCTCGACGGCGCGGAAGACCGCCCTCGCCTTGTTGACCGACTCGTTGTACTCGTAGGCGGGCTTGGCGTCGGCGACGGTGCCGCCGCCAGCCTGCACGTGGATCTGGCCGTCCTTGACGACGACGGTGCGGATGTGGATCGCGGTGTCGAGGTCGCCGTTCCAGGAGAGGTAGCCGATCGCGCCGCCGTAGGAGCAGCGCTTGACCTTCTCCAGCTCATCGATGATCTGCATCGCCCGCACCTTGGGCGCCCCCGAGAGCGTGCCGGCGGGCAGGGCCGAGCGCAGCACGTCCATCGCGTCGACGTCCTCGCGCAGCGTCCCGGATACCTGGCTGACGATGTGCAGCACGTGCGAGTAGGTCTCGACCACCATCAGCTCGTCGACCGAGACCGAGCCGTACTCGCAGACCCGGCCGAGGTCGTTGCGGCCGAGGTCGACCAGCATCACGTGCTCGGCCAGCTCCTTGGGGTCCTTTTTCAGCTTCTCGGCGAGACGCCGGTCCTCCTCCTCGTCGGCTCCGCGCGGATAGGTGCCGGCGATCGGCCTCGTCTCGACGGTCCGGCCGGTGACCTTGACCAATGGCTCCGGCGAAGCGCCGGCGATCTGGAAGTCGCCGAACTCGAGGAAGTACATGTAGGGAGAGGGGTTGACCGCGCGCAGGCCGCGATAGATCGAGAAGGCCTCGACCGGGGCGGGCGCCGAGAAGCGCTGCGAGGGAACGACCTGGAAGGCATCGCCGGCGTGCACGTACTCGACGATCCGTGCCACCGCCGCTTCGAACTCCTCGCGCTCCATGTTGGAGGTGAACTCGGGGGCCTCGGAAACCACCGGGCTCTCGGGCGCCGGCACCGCGCCGCGCAGGCGGCGCTTCGCCTCGGCGATCTCGGCGGCGGCTCGCTCGTAAGCGGCATCGATGCCACCCTCGTCGTCGGCGAAGGCGCAGGCCATGATCGTCAGCTCGTGGCGCAGGTGGTCGAAGACGAGCAACAGGTCGGTGACCATCAGGGCCATGTCGGGCAGGCCGAGCGGGTCCGGGTTGGGCGGGCCGAGCGGCTCGACCGTGCGCACGAGGTCATAGCCGAAGAAGCCGACCGCGCCGCCGCTGAAGGGCGGCAGGCCCTCGACCGGCGCCGGCCGGAAGCGGGCCAGGTGCTCGGCGACCGCGGCGTAGGGATCGGCGACCTCGCGCTCCTCCTCATCGCCCTCGGAAAGCACGCCGTCGCTCCAACGCAGGACCGAGCGGGGGCGCAAGCCGACGAAGGAGTAGCGGCCGACCTGACCTTGCTCGGCCGACTCGAGCAGGAAGCAGGGCGCGCCCTCGGGCTCCCCCGCGCGCAGCTTGAGAAAGGCCGAGACGGGCGTCTCGCAGTCGTCGAGGAAGCGGGCGCAGACCGGCACCACGTTGCCCTGCTCGACGAGCTCGCGCGCCTGCTCGAGGCTCGGCTCGAGCCGCAGCTCGGAATCAGCGGCGACGGCCATTGAGCACTTCCATCGCGGCTGACTGCGGGACTTTGCGCGAGGCCATCAGCACGGCAAGGTGGTAGAGCAGGTCGGCGGCCTCTTCGGCGACCCGCTCGTCGCTCTCCTCGCGGGCGGCGCGGACAACCTCCTCGGCCTCCTCCTCGACCTTTTCGCCGATCAGCTTGGGGTTGTCGAGCAGCTCAACCGTGTAGCTGCCCTCAGGCCGCTCGGCAGCGCGACTGCGCAGGGTCCGCTCCAGCGTCGCCAGCGCCTCGTGCACGACCGGCCGTGGCTCTCCGTCCCCGCTTAGGGCACGGTAGAAGCAGCTGCGCTCTCCGGTGTGACAGGCCGGCCCGGTCGGCTCAACCAGGGCGACGACCGCGTCTCCGTCGCAGTCGTAACGCAGCTCTTTTAGCTTCAGCACGTTTCCCGAGGTTTCCCCCTTGCGCCAGATCTCCTCCCGCGAGCGACTGTAGAAGTGCAGCTCCCCGGTCTCCACCGTCAGCCGCAGCGACCCCTCGTTGGCGTAAGCAAGCGTCAGGACCTCGCCGGTCCCGGAATCCTGCGCCACAACGGGAATCAACCCCCGCTCGTCAAATGTCAGCTCACTGAACATCGACTCCAATCGTATGCGAGAGATGGGGATGCCCTCGAACGGGCGGATACTCAAAGTGCCGAGCTAATTAGCTCGGCACTTGGACGGGCGAGGGCATCCCCATCTCCCTCACTCGATTCCGAGCCGATCCAACAGATCCTCGTCGCGACGCCAGTGGCTACGCACCCGGATCTTGAGGTCCAGATGAACCTTGCCCCCCAGCTCGGCTTCGAGCGAGCGGCGGGCACCGGTGCCGATCTCGCCGACCTTGGCACCGCCTTTGCCGATCAGGATGCGCTTCTGGGACTCGGTCTCGGCCCAGACCTCGGCGTTGACCATGACCAAGCCATCCTCGCGCTCGCTGACCTCTTTGACCTTGACCTCGACCGAGTGCGGGATCTCGTCGCGGGTGCGGTTGAGCACCTGCTCGCGGATCAGCTCGGCGAGCAGCAGCTCGCTCGACTGGTCGCTGTGGTCCTCCGGTGGGTACAAGTAGGGACCCTCGGGCATCAACTCGCAGAGCCGCTCGATCAATACCTCCAGCCCCTCGCCGCTGCGGGCGCTGATCGGGAAGACCTCGTCGACGCCGTCCAGCTCCGCCGCCGCAGCCAGCACCGGCACCAGCTCGTTGGGCCCGAGCTGATCGACCTTGTTGACCGCACAGATCGTCGGCAGCTTGGTGCCGGTGCCGATCAGGGCGCGGGCGATGAAGCGATCGCCGGGGCCGACCCCCTCCTCGCCGTTGATCACGATCAGGGCCAGATCGGAGTCGGCGAGCTCGCGCTCGACCCGTTTCTGCATGCGCTCGGTGAGGATGTCACGCGGGCGTTGCACGCCCGGCAGGTCGACCAGGACGAGCTGGCGCTCGGCTGCCGTGTCGGTGTGGATACCGCGAATCGCCCGCCGCGTCGTCTGCGGCCGCATCGAGACGATCGCGACGCGGCTGCCGACGATCGCGTTGACCAGGGTCGACTTGCCGACGTTGGGGCGCCCCGCGAGGCCGATAAAACCGGAGCGGCTCACGCGATCTCCGCCAGCACGCTCGCCTGCAGGGCGAGCATCTCGCCGGTGTCGGTCTCGTGGTCATAACCGCAGAGGTGGAGGACGCCGTGCACCGCGGCCTCGGTCACGTCGGAGCAGTGCGGCGGGCAGATCGCGACGTCGCCGAGCTCGCGCGGGCCGGCGGTCGGGCCCGTTTCGTCGATCGGAAAGGCGAGCACGTCGGTGGGGGCGTCCTTTCCCCGGTGCTCGCGGTTGAGCTCCTGGATGCGCGCGGCATCGACCAGCTCGACCGCGAGGTGGCCGTCCTCGACGCCCGCGGCGGCCAGGGCGGCGGCAACCGGCCCCCGCAGGTCAACCGGCACGTCGGCGAGGTCGAGGCTCAAGAGCGCGGCGTCGGCCCGTGTTCGGCCCGCGCCGCCCGCTCGCGACTGCCGTGCTCGTCGTAGGCGGCGACGATGCGCTGGACCAGCTTGTGGCGAACCACGTCCTCGCCACCGAAGTTGACGAAGCCGATGTCCTTGACGTCATCGAGGATGTCGCGGACGACGACCAGGCCGGAGCGCTGGTCGGTCGGCAGGTCGATCTGGGTGACGTCGCCGGTGACGACCATGCGCGAGTTGAAGCCGAGCCTGGTGAGGAACATCTTCATCTGCTCGGGGCTGGTGTTCTGCGCCTCGTCAAGGATCACGAAGGAGTCGTTGAGGGTGCGGCCGCGCATGAAGGCCAGCGGTGCGACCTCGATCACGCCGCGCTCGAAATAGCCGTTGACCCGGTCGGGGTCGAGCATGTCGAAGAGCGCGTCGAAGAGCGGCCGCAGATAGGGGTCGACCTTGGCCTGGATGTCGCCGGGCAGGAAGCCGAGCCGCTCGCCGGCCTCAACCGCGGGCCGAGTGAGGATGATCCGCTGCACCTGCCGTTCGGCCAGCGCGGCGGCAGCCATCGCCACAGCGAGAAAGGTCTTGCCGGTGCCGGCGGGGCCGACGCCGAAGGTGATCGTCTGGTCGCGGATCGCGTCGACGTAGCGCTTCTGGTTGAGCGTCTTCGGCGCCACCTTGGTGTTGCGGTGGCGCCAGACCACGTCATCGAGGATCTCCGCCGGGCTCTCCTCGGCGTCGAGCGCGCCGGTCACCGCTTCGATCGTTCCCGGAGCCACTTCATGGCCCTGCTCGATCAGCTCGACCAGCTCGTCGACGACGGTCGCGGCCATCTGCACGTCATCCGGTTCGCCGTCGAGGGTGAGCACGTTGCCGCGCAGGTGAAAATTGCAGTCGAGGTGGCCGCGCAGCTCGCGCAGGACCGCGTCCTCGGAGCCCGCCAGCTCGGCGGCGACCGTGTTGTCGAGGGTTAGCTGCCTACGCGCCAAGCCGCTCACGCACCGCTGCACTGACCCGCTTGCCGTCGGCGCGGCCGCCCAGCTTCGGCATCAGGGCCCCCATTACCTGGCCCATCTGCTTCTGCTCGCTCGCACCCGTCTCGCTGACCGCGGCGTCGACCAGCTCGTTCAGCTCCTCGTCGGAGAGCTGCTGCGGCAAATAGACCTCGATCAGCTCTGCCTCGAACCGCTCGGCGCTCGCCTGCTCATCCCGCCCCGCCTCGGCGTAGGCATCGGCCGCCTCGGCCCGCTTCTTGCGCTCGCGCTGGAGCACCGCGACCTCGTCGCCGTCGCCGAGCTTGGCGTCCTTTTGCAATGAGTCGACGATCATCCGCAGAGCGCCGGCGCGCTCGCGGTCACCCGCCTTCATCGCGGTCCGCACATCGGCCTGTACCTGCTCGAGAACGCTCATCCGATCTAAGGGTAGTCGGCCGCGTCGGGCGCCACTGCGAGGCCCTTGGAGACCAAATCGGCGATGTCGGTGCTGACCAGGGTCCAGCCGTGACGGCGCGCTGCGGCGACATATGCGGCGTCATAGGCCGTGAGCCGGTGCTCGGCCGCAATTTCGAGCGCAGAGTCGACCAGATCGGAGTCAACCGCGACCACGTTCTCTCCGCACCGCTTCGCAATCAGCCTCGACAGGACCCGCCCCTCTCGTGGTCGGCCCTTCTTGGGACCCATGACGTTGGCTACCTCGTAAAAGGTCAGATCGAGCGCCGCGAGCGGTCCCTCGATATCGGACACGATCGCGTGGGCGATGGCGTGATATCTGTCATCTGGATCGGCGATTGCGACCCAAACTCCGGCATCGACCAGGTGGACCTCAGTGCGATTCACGGTCTTCGCGGATCAACCGGGCCGCGTCCCCGCCCATACCTCCACGCACGGTGGCCTTGTTCAAGAGCTTCTTCGACTTCCTCGCGCCGCCGAGCCAGGCCGGCTTCCAAATCTCGCTCAACCAGGCGCTGCAAGAAGCCGCTTCGCGTCTCGCGATTGGCGCGAGCCCGGGCATCAAGGCGTTCAAGCAAGTTGTCGGGGATGGAGATCATGACCTTTGCCACCGGATGAGTATATACGGTATTGCCAGGGATTTTTGTCGTCACTTGATGGACCCTCGCAGGCCGAAAGACACGCGTGGGCCAAGCATGTGTCAGGAGTGAGAAATCGAGCGCGCGGAACTAGTGATCGCCGGGAATGTCCACCCGCTCGACCTCGCCAAGTGGCATTTGCAGAAAGCGCGTGCCAAGATCGCGGAAGGAAGCGATGTCACCGGTGCAGAGGAAGCGGTAGGTGCCCTCGCCGTCGGGCTCGCGCGCCAAATCTTGTCTGACCAGGGTGCGCTGGACGGCCGCCGCAACCGCGTGCCCGCCGCTGACCAGGCGCACATCGCGGCCGAGGATCCGCTGCAGCATCGGGGCGACCAGGGGATAGTGGGTGCAGCCGAGAATCAGCGTGTCGACCTCGGCGCGCTTCAGCGGCGTGCAGTAGCCGCGCGCCATCTCGAGCACGCCTTCGTCGAAGGGCGAGCCGTCCTGGATGAACGGCGCCAGATCCGGGGCCTCCACTTCGGTCACCTCGAGCGCCCGCCCTTGCCCTTCGAGCGCGCGTCGGTAGGAGCCGCTCGCGACCGTGTTCGGCGTCGCCAGCACCCCGACCTTGCCGCTGTCGGTGATCGCGGCGGCGATCTCGGCCTGTGGCTCGACGACCGGGACGACCTCCACCCGGTGTGCGCCGGCAACCTCTTTCGCCACGTCCGCGCCGATCGCCGTCGCCGTGTTGCAAGCGATCACCAGCAGCTTGGCGCGACCGCCGAGCAGCGTCTCCGCGATCGCCTTGATCCGCGCCCGCAGTGCCGCCGGGTCCTTGGTCCCGTAGGGGAACCAGGCGGTGTCGCCGAGGTAGACGAAGTCCTCCTCCGGCAGCGAGACCAGGCACTCGTGCAAAACCGTGAGACCACCGACTCCCGAATCGAACATCGCGATCGGCAGCGATGCCTCGAGCGCGCCTCCGCTTGCGGGCCGGTCCGACAGGGCTCTACAGGAAGGGCTTGTAGGCCATGAAGAAGATCGTCACTACGACGATTAGGCCGGCGAGCCCCCCCACCTTGCTGAGCCGGTCGCTGACTGCGTTGAACTCGTCGCTGAGCGTATCGCCGGCCTTCAGGTCGCGTTCGGCCAGTTCCCCCGCCTTACGCGTCTGGGGCTTGAAGAATGCGCCTTGAAGGGCGAATAGAGAGATGATCGCCAGGTAGCCGACGCTGATGAATGCCGTGCTTGCGTCCCAGTCGCCATCGGTCTGCAGATATATCCCTGCCACCAGCAGAACGATCATCCCGGGAGTGACGAGATAGCGATCGACCTTCTGCACGCCGGCGATGATCGCCGGCGTGGCGCGGGGGAACTGCGGCGCGACCGAGAAGAAGAACCCGTAGCCGAAGGTCGGGCCGAAGGCCAGCACCACGGCCAAGATGTGCAAGAAGAGCGCGATCTTGTAGCCGGGACTGATGATCGTGGCGAGATCCATCGGCGGCAACATATCGCTAGCCCCGGAGCAAGAGTGCCGCCCAGTCCCCCTGCAACCGTCGATCCGCCTCCGCGAAGCCGAGCGGAGCAAAGACAGCCGCCGTCTCGTCGAGCTCGCTGTGGAGGAGGCCGGAGAGGATCAGCGTTGTGGGAGTCCGGGGAGGGTCTCCCGGAGCAACAGCGGGGAGGCTCCGGGAGATCCTCCCCGGACTCCCCCCATCGTCCAGCAGCTCTGCGACCACCCTCAGGACCGGCGCGGTCATGTTGGCCACCACCGTTGGTGCCAACTCGGGAAGGCTCTCGCGAAGGTTGCGACGCTCCAGTTCGAGGCACACGCCGTTGGCCGTTGCGTTGGCTGCAGCAGCCTCAATCGAAGGCTCCTCGTGGTCGTAGCCGCTCACTGGATCCCAGCCAAGCTTCGCGGCGGCAATGGCAAGCACTCCGGAACCGGTGCCCAGATCCGTGAGCGGCCCTTTCGCCTCCCCCGCCTGCTCCAACTCGAGCAGCAGTTCGAGACAGAGCCTCGTCGTCGGGTGGGCCCCGGTGCCGAAGGCCTGGCCGGGATCGACGACGAGGTCGATCGCCCCCTCGCGCGGCTCCTCCCAGGAAGGGCGCAGCCAGAGCCGCTCGCCGACCAGGAGCGGTTTGTGGAAGTCCTGCCAGCGGTCGGCCCAGTCGTCGGGGACCTCGGTCGCGACCACCTCGACCAGGCCGTCGCCGGCTGCGACCTCGATTTCCCCCAGCTCGGGCAGCTCCCCCTCGCCGCCGTAGATCGCGTACTCGACGTAGCCGGGGCCCTGCTCCTCCTCGACCCCATTGGGCGCCAGCACGGTCAACTCGGCGAGGACGATCTCAGCCTGCTCGGGCGAGCAGCGGACGGCGAGGCGGATCAACCGAAGGCTCTGCGCATGCGAGAGAGGAAGCCCTCGTCGTCCTGATCGGAGCGCAGATTGCGCGGCTCCAGCGACTGCTCGAGCTTCTCGGCGAGCTCGCGCTGCTCGTCAGAGAGATCGCTGGGGACGATCACGTGAATGATGATGCGAAGGTCCCCAGGCGGGCCGCCGTTGGCACCCGGCAACCCGTGGCCGCGCAGGGCGAACTGGGTGCCGTGCTGGATGCCGGAGGGCAGCTCGATCTCGCGCTCGCCGTCATGGCTGGGGATCTTCACGCTCGCCCCAAGCATCGCCTGCACCGCCGAGATCTCGACCGCGTGCATCAGGTCCTGACCGCGCATCGGCCCGCGTCGCACCTCGAACCCGAAAGCGCCGCCGAAGACCGCGCCCAGCAGGTCCTCGATCGAACTGAAGCCGGCGCCCCCGCCAGGCGGGAAGCCCCCCTGGCGCAAGCCGTCCTGGCCGTAGCGATCGTAGACCTGACGCCGCTCCGGATCGGAGAGCACCTCGTAGGCCTCGGCCGCGGCCTTGAACTTCTCCTCGGCCTGAGGGTCGTGAGCGTTGACGTCGGGATGCAGCTCGCGGGCAACCTTGCGGAAGGCTCGCTTGACTTCAGCGTCGGAGGCGCCGCGCTCGACCCCGAGCAGCTCGTAGTAGTCGCCTGCCATCGCTAGCCGTCGTAGACCGTCTCGCAGTAGCGCGAGAGCTGCCGGGCGGCGCCGCGGACGGAGGCGATCGCGGTGGCGTAGTCCATGCGCAGCGGTCCGACCACACCAACCGCGCCGAGGTTGCGGTGCGCGAGGCCGTAGTTGGCGCCGACGACGCTGACCGAGCGCAGCTCTGGCCGCGGGTTCTCACCGCCGATCCAGAGGAAGACGGAGCGCTGGTCAAGGGTTGAGCGCAGCATGGCGAGCAGCGTCGCCCGCTCCTCCAAGGCCGTCATCAGCATGTCGGCCCGGGGCAGGTCGGCGGAATGGGCTTCGGAAAGCAGCCGCGAGGCCCCATCGGTGTAGAGGGTGTCGGCGGACTCCTCCTGCTCGAGCTCGGTGAAGGCGGAGCCAAGCGTGGCGATGAACTCGGCCTCGACCGGGGCCAGCTCCGGATCGGCAAGGCGACTGGCGATCATGCGGGCACCGAGACCGAGGCCGGCGAGCTGCTCGTTGAGGTAGCTCGATGCCCACTCGACCAGGCCGGGATCGACCGGGCCGGGAAAGTCGAAGACGCGCTTGGCCACCGCGCCATTGGAGGCGATCGCCACCACCATCACCCGGGTCGGCTGCAGGCGCAAGACCTCAACCCGGTGGATCGTCGCCGCCACCGTCTCCGGCGGCGCCGTCACCAGGGCCATCAAGTCCGTCACCTGCGCCAGCGCCGCGGTCGTCTCCCGCATCGCCGCATCGATCTCCCGCCGCAGCTCGAGCTCAACGGAGTTTTCAGCAGGCGGCCCGCCGGTGGCCATCATCGCGTCGACGTGGCGGCGATACCCCAACTCAGTTGGCACTCTGCCCGCAGACGTGTGCGGATGGGTGAGGTACCCCGCCGCCTCGAGCGCCGCCAGCTCAGCCCGGACGGTGGAGGGACCCCACTCGAACTGCCGCTGCTCGGCAATCTCTTTCGACGGCACCGGCTTGCCGGACGCGAGATACGCGTCGACGACCAGCTTGAGGATCAGCTCCTGGCGAGGCGAAAGCATGCTTGGAGTCTAGGCAGAGGGGCGGGTGACCCCTGTCAAAACACTCAAGCGAGGCTCCCGCCGAGCGTTTTGACAGGGGTCACCCGCCCCTCCCACGGCTTAAAGCTGAATTTCGGCTTCCGCGTTGCGGATTGTCTGGTTGTCGCCCTGCGCAGCAACTGTGTCTACGACCACCGTGTCGCCATCAACCGACTTAACGGTGCCGCTGACAGTGATCTCCGTCTCGGGGGCGCCCATGCCGCGGAATTGAACCGAAAGCCGCTTGAGCGCACTCGGGTCGCCGTCGGCAAGCGCAGCGTTGGCCTTCGCAACCAAGCCCATCATGTAGAGCCCGTGCAGTATCGAATTGGGCAGACCCACTGCCTTGGCGAACTCGGGGTCGATGTGAATCGGGTTGAAGTCGCCTGAAGCCCCGGCATAGCGGTGCGGCAGGTACTTATCCGGAGTGACCTTCAGCTCCGGGATCGCGTCGCCTGGATTCAAGTCCGCCATCTCAGACCCCTCTCACGATGAGGGTCCAGGTGCCCTTGACGACCTGATCCCCGTTCTGGTTGACCGCGTTCGTCTCGAAGATGTAGAAGCCCTTGCCGTCTTTTTCGGAGATGTCGATGCACTTCGCAGTGGTGGTGATCTCGTCCCCAGAACAAGCCGGCTCGCCCCACTCGAACTCCTGGCCGCCATGCACCATCGCGGCAAAGTTCATCCCCACCTCGGAGTCGAACATCGCCGGGCCGACAGCGGGCGAGCTGTAGACGACGGCGAACATCGGCGGCGCGACGACGTCACGGAAGCCGGCTGCCTTGGCCGCCTCGCGGTCGAAGTGCACCGGGTTCTCGATCCCGAGCACGCGCGCGTACTCGCCGATCTTCTCCTTGCCCACCTCGTACTTCGTCGCGGGCCATTCCTTGCCTATTGCCTCTGTCTTTACGCTCATGGTCGCGGCAGTCTAGAGACGCCTTCGAGTCCTGGTCGTCTGGCCAGTCTGGGCGCTCGCTAGGGGTGGAGGAACAGGGAGTCGGGCGCCCCTGCCAAAACACTCAAGCGAGGCTCCTGCCGAGCGTTTTGGCAGGGGCGCCCGACTCCCTACTCGTCTATCTCGAGTACCGCCAAGAACGCCTCCTGCGGCACTTCGACTCGTCCCACCGACTTCATCCGCTTCTTGCCCGCCTTCTGCTTCTTCAGCAGCTTCTGCTTGCGGGTGACGTCGCCGCCGTAGAGCTTTGCGGTGACGTCCTTGCGCAGCGCCTTGACCGTCTCGCGGGCGAGGATGTTGGAGCCGATCGCGGCCTGCACCGGAACGTCGAAGAGTTGACGGGGGATCGTTTTGCGCAGCCGCGCGACCAGTTTCTTGCCCTGCTCGTAGGAGAAGTCGCGGTGGACGATGATCGAGAGCGCGTCAACCCTGTCGCCGGCGAGCAGGATGTCGACCTTGACCAGGTCGGAGACCTGGCTGCCGATCGGCTCGTAGTCGAGCGAGGCGTAGCCCTTGGTTGAGGACTTGAGCAGGTCGAAGAAGTCGAGCACGATCTCCGCCAGCGGCATGTCGTAGCGGATCTGCACCCGCTGCGGGCTCAAGTAGTGCATATCGACGTGAGTGCCTCGGCGCCCCTGGCAGAGCTCCATCACGGCCCCGACCTGGTCGGCGGGACAGATGATCGTGGCGCGGATGAAGGGCTCCTCGATCGCCTCGATCGTGCCCGGATCGGGCAGGTCGGTGGGGCTGTGGACCTCGATTTCCTCGCCGTTGGTGAGCAGCACCTGGTAGCGCACATTCGGCGTCGTCGCCAGCAAGTCGAGCCCGGACTCGCGTTCCAGCCGCTCGCGCACGATCTCCATGTGGAGCAGACCGAGGAAGCCGCAGCGAAAGCCGAAGCCGAGCGCCTCGGAAGTCTCCGGCTCCCAGGAGAGCGCGGCGTCGTTGAGGGCCAGCTTCTCGAGCGCGTCGCGCAGATCTTCGAAACGATCGGTGTCGATCGGGAAGAGCCCGCAGAAGACCATCGGCCGCACCTCGCGGTAGCCCTCCAGCGCCTCCGCGGCGGGGCGATCGAGAGCGGTCACGGTATCGCCGACCCGCAGCTTGGCGACGTCCTTGATGCCGGTGATCAGGTAGCCGACGTCGCCCGCCTCCATCCCCTGCGCGCCGGTCATCGTCGGCCGGAAGAAGCCGATGTCGTCGATGTCGGCCTCGGTGCCGTTCTGCATCGCCAGGATGCGGCCGTGCTTGCGGAAAGCCCCGTCGACCATCCGCACGTACGCGATCACGCCGCGGTACTGGTCGAACTCGGAGTCGAAGATCAGCGCTCGCGGTGGCGCCGCGAGGTCACCCTTTGGCGGCGGCACGCGGGCGACGATCGCCTCCAGCACATCGACCACCCCCTCCCCCGTCTTGGCCGAGATCGGGATCGCATCCCCCGCGTCGCCGCCGAGCAGGTCGGCGATTTCGGCGGCGACGCGCTCGGGCTCGGCACCCGGCAGGTCGACCTTGTTCATCACCGGGATCAGCTCCAGCCCGTTCTCGATCGCCAGATAGGTGTTGGCGACGGTCTGGGCCTCGACCCCCTGGGCGGCATCGACGACGAGCAGGGCGCCCTCGCAGGCGGCGAGGCTGCGCGAGACCTCGTAGGAGAAGTCGACGTGGCCGGGCGTGTCGATCAGGTGCAGGTGGTAGGTCTCGCCGTCGGCGGCCTTGTACTCGACCCGCACCGCCTGCGCCTTGATCGTGATCCCGCGCTCGCGCTCGAGGTCCATCGAGTCGAGCATCTGCGCCTTCATTTTTTTCGGGTCGACCGCCCCGGTGATCTCGAGGATGCGGTCGGCCAAGGTCGACTTGCCGTGGTCGATGTGGGCGATGATCGAGAAGTTGCGGATGTGGTCCATGGGCGGGTCGCCAGTATGGCGATTGGTCGACGGATCCAGCGAATCGCCGTGGGCCGCGGGTCCTGTCGCCGCAGGGGACCCACCACCCCCTCCGGTCGCTAAAGCGTCCTCGGGGGCGGTCCGCCCCTACGGCGCCACCCGCGGCAGACGCCGTTCGATAAATCCCCGGGCAAAGCGCTCGGCACTACCGACACGCCGATGGATCCAGAGGGATCCTCAGCTTGTAGATAACCGTCGGCGGCTTGCTCAGGACCACGCTGGCTCCAGGAGCTTTGGTCCAGCGGGACGTGGGTGGGTATGGAGGCTTGCCCGGTTCTATGCGGTCGCGGGTGGTTATTACGTAGGTGTAGTGGCCGGCGTTTAGGAGGCGGCGCCATTCGGGGCAGGTGGTTGGGGCGGTGAAGCCTCCGTGGGGTTGTTCGGTGCCGATGTAGGTGACTTCGTTGCTGAGGTCGCGGCCGTAGAGGGGGTACTGGCGGGTGCTGGTGGTGGCGATGCGGGCGTCGGTGACGCCCTGGGCCCAGGCGAAGGCGGCGTTGAGGCCCGGGGTGGTGAAGCTGGGGTCCGCGTATCGGCGCTGCAGGTAGTGGCGCTGGATTGGGTACCCGAGCGCGATCACCACTACGAGGACCCCAGCGACCAGGCCGGCGCGGGGAGCCCCTCGCCCGGACAAGCGCCGAGCCAGTTGGCTCGGCGCTTTGAGTATCCGCCCGTTCGAGGGGCTCCCCGCGCCGACTCCTCGCAGCTGCCGACGCAGTGCGACCGGGAGCAAAGCGAAGCCGAGCACCAAAGCCGGAGCTAGGTAGCGGAGGCCGGATTCGAAGCCGCGGGCAACACCAGCGGGGCCCGAAGCTGAAGTGGGCGCGATAAGCCAGGACAGACCCGCGGCGAGTCCTACGGCCGCGACGACCTGAAGGGTCCGATCAGAGCGACGGCCAAGGCAGAGCACGAGGCCGACGATTGGGGCGATGACCAGCAATGGCCAGAAGATCGTCAGGCCGTGGTGGAGGCCGGGCAGGAACCAGTCCGACCAGACCGAGCCGTCGGTGAGGTAGCCAAGCACGCTGTGGGCTTCGCGCCCACCGAGCGCTTGCTCCGGCGCCGGCAGCGTGATCGGGCCCAGATGCTTGACCCAGGGCAACGGGTTGCCGGTTTGGACAAGGTTGCGCAGGTACCAGTAACCGCCACCCGCCAAAGCGGCGAGCCCACCCGCGGCGAGGGTCCGCCAGCGACGTCCCCGCGAAGCAACGAGGGCGATTCCCACCACGAGAACCGCCGCGGGCAGGAGAAAGTTGAGCTTCGTCCCCGCCGCCATTCCTGCCGCAAGACCGACAACCACCACCGGGCCCAGCGCGAACGCGGTTCCTACCCGCTGAGTAGAACCGCGTTCGCGTTGGGCCAGGGCAATCGCCACAGCGGCAAGTAGGAGGAAGATCCCAACGATGTCGTTCCGCGCCTCGCCCGCTTGGTCATGGAGGGCGGGGACACTCAACGCAATCGCCACCAGCACCAACGACCAAGGCGCCACGCGGTACGGCCGCCCAACGCACCACGCAGCTACCAGGCACCCAACGAACCAGCCAAGGTTGAGCAACGGCGAAAGGATGTCCCGGCCGAACGCGACCATGCCTACTGCGTGCAGCACTTCCGAATTCGCCGGGTAGAACCAAGCCAGGAACTGCGGCGCAATGAAGTGCAGACTCCAAGTGTCGCCGCTCTGAAAGAACCCCGCCGCGAACGGCCCGTGGTACCAGGTCGAGTCGAACCCGGTCATCCCCGTCGACAACCGCAGCTTCACCCCGGCAGCGAAATGGACAATCGCCACCGCGGCTATCGCCAGGGCGACCACGGCCGCTGGCGAAGGGCCGTGGGGGCGTCCCTCCGGCGCAGCGGCGTCCTCTTTTTCGCCCCACTCCCGCCCGCGGACAGCCTCTGGCTCTCCAGGCGAAAAACCCAGCAAGACGGAGGGACGCCCCCACGGCCCCTCCACCAACAGCCGGAGTCCAGCCCCCACGACCACCACGGCAGCCAGATACGGCCCAACCTTGAACCAGCCAAAGGCCCCTAGCACCTCGGCAGCCCACAGCAGCCCGGCAATCGCCAGCAGTGCCGCAGCCAGTTGTGCCACGGGCCCATCGAGCCGCGGCACAAGCCGCCTGCGCACGCTCGCCGCTCCCAACCAGGCAAACCCGACGAGCGCTCCCAGCTCGGCCACCCCCAACAGGTAGCGCCCGACGCCGAGCATCTAGCGCCGCCGCAGCAGCCGCATGATCTGCTCGAGCTCGGCGATCTTCATCAGCTTTGCCGCCGCCAGATAGGTAAGCCCGCCCAGCCCCAGCCCGGCGCCGAGCGAGACGATCTGCCCGAAGAGGCCGCGCCCGAGCGCGTTGTCGAGAACGTCCCAAACGCCGAAGGAGACCGCCGCCAGCGCCCCTGCCGCGATCGTGATCTTGATCGTCGTCTGGGTGAGGCGACGCAGCTCGAGCCCGCCGAACTCATGGCGCAAGACGATCGCCTGGGCGATCACCGCGGCGATCGTGCCGATTCCGGTGCCGGCGACGATGCCACCGGTGCCGAACGGCTTGTAGAGCAGCAGGGCGCCGAGGGCCGAGACCACCAAGTCGAGACCGGCCAGACCGGTTGCCATCCAGGGCCGCTGCAGGCTGAAGAAGGTGCGCGTCTGCAACAGGTAGACGCCGTTGGTCGGCAGCGCGAAGGCGAACCAAAAGAGGGCCGTCGCCACCAGCGTCGTCTGCTCGGGGGTGAATTCGCCGCGCTGGTAGACGAGGCGGATCATTGGCACCGAGAGGACGAGGATCGCCGCCGCCGCCGGCACCAGCACGAAGAGGATCTGGCGCATGCCGTTGGCCATCGTCGCCCGCAGGTTCTCCATCTCCCCGCGCGAGGCGAACCGGGCGAGGGTCGGAAAGAGCACCGTCGCGATCGCGACCGAGAAAATCCCCTGAGGCAGCTGGTAGAGACGGAACGCCTTGTCGATCGCCGCCGGCGACTGGTCGCTGACCAGGCTGCCGAAGATGCTGTTGATCAGCATGTTGAAGTTGATCAGGCCGAGGCTTAGCGTCACGGGCAGCATCAGCAGGAGCACGCGACGCACGTCCGGATTGCGCCATTCGAAGCTCCATTCGAATTTGAACGGGGTGTTGCGCAGGTCCCAGGCCGGGATCAGCAGCTGCACCAGCGTGCCGACGAGGATGCCGATGGCGTAGGCGTAGATGCGGTTCTGGCCATGGAAGGACGGCGCCAGCAAGACGGTGACGACGATGATCGTCAGGTTCCAGAACAGCGGCGAGATCGCGAAGGCCCCGAAGCGGTCATAGCTGTTGAGGACGCCGACGACGACGCCGCTGATCCCGAGCAGGATCAGGATCGGGAAGAGAACCTGGGAAAGGGTGACGGTGAGGTGGAGCAGCTCGCCTTCGAAGCCGGGAGCGAAGACCGGCATGATCACCGGGGCAAGCAGCACGAAGAGGGCCGTGATCGCGCCAAGGACGAGGGTGATCAACAGCAGCAGAGTCGAAGCGAGGCGGAATGCCTCGCGGTAGTTCTTGCGCTCCAGTTGCTCGGTGAAGATCGGCACGAAGGCCGGCTGCAGCGCCGCGTCGGCGAAGAGACTGCGGACCAGGTTGGGGACCTGGAAGGCGATCGTGAAGGCCGACATCGGCCCGTAGACGCCGTAGTAGGAAGCAGCGACGACTTCGCGGCCAAGGCCTGCGACACGTGAGGCTGCGGTGGCTGCGGAGAAGAACGCGGTGGAGCGCGCGATGCGCCCCGCCTGGCGGCCCGGAGCGGGGTTTGCGCCCGGTTCCTCGCCCGGCGCGAAGGCCTCCGCCTCGCGCACGGCGGTATCGCGAGCGAGCTGCGTCGTCCTCGCGGTTGGGACTGTCGGGTGCCTTGGGCGTCTCCAAGCTTGTTCTCAGTCGCTATAGTCGGCGGCCGCCAGGAGGGGGCTCGGAGCCCACTCAGGCACATGACTCATGGCCAACATAGCCTCACAGAAGAAGCGGATCCTACGCAGCGAGCGCGAGCGGACGGAGAACCGCCTGCTCACAAGCACGGTGAAGACCTACTTTCGCCGGCTCGAGGCTGCCGTGGAGGCGGGCGATACAGGCAAGATCGAGGCCGAGCACAAGGTCCTCGTCTCGAAGATCGACAAGGCCGTGCAGAAGGGCGCCATGCACAAGAACACTGGCGCCCGCAAGAAGTCCAGGGCGACCCGCATCGTCGCCAGCCCCGCCGCCAAGTAGCTACGCCGGTGCTCCCGCGGCTTTCCTGACCGCAAGGGTCAGCGCCAGCTCGTCGCCGTAGTCGGCCCCACCGCGGCACCAGACCTCGAGGTCGGCGAGCGTCGCCGTCGCTCTCTGCAATTGCCCGAGGTTGGTCCTGCCAAGCCGCGCAACCAACTGCTTGGCCGCGTAGGGGTGCATGCCAAGGCCCGATTCCACCTGCTTCGCCGGTATGCCCTGCTCTAGCTGGGCAGCCGCGGCGCAGGCCTTGCGCAGCCGCGAGGCGAGGCCGTAGATCAGGCCGGTGACGCTCTCGCCCTGGGAGATCAATCGCTCGGCCAGCGAGGCCGCCTTCACCGGGTTGCATTCGAGCATGGCGTCCGAGAGCGCCCAGACCGCCGCCTCGGAGGTGTCGGAAACCATCGCTTCGAGGTCGGCGGCCGAGACCGTCCCCCCCTCCCCAGCCCAGAGCGCCAGGCGCTCCAGCTCATTGCCGAGCCGGACCGGGTTGGCGCCCATGCGATCGACGAGAATGCGGGCCGCCGCGGGATCGAGCGAGAAGCCGAGGCGCTTCGCGTCGCCGACCAGGATGCGGGGCATCTCGCGCGGCTTCGGCGCTTCGAATTCGTGGATCTCCCCAGCCGCCGCCTTGACCGCCTTTGCCAGCTTCGCCGGCGCCTTGGCGCGAGCGATCAGCACCACGGTCAGGTCGGGCGGCAAGGCGCCTATCGCCTCGACCACCGCGGTCAGCTGGCGGTCGCGCCAGCGATCGACCCCGTCGGCGAGCAAGAAGCGCCGCGTCTCGGTCAGCGACATCGCCGGAATCGCCGCCAGCAGCGCCTCGTGGTCGGGCGAGCCCTTGCCCTCGCTAGCCTCGAACACCTCGAGCGCGCCGGCACCGCCGTCGCCTTCGGCACGGCTGCGCAGGCGCGCGCGCGTCGCGTCGATCTTCGCCTGATCGGTGCCGGCGATCAGGTACAGGGATGCCAGAGCCGCGGCCATCGCGGCCGAGTCTAGTGAGCGGCCTGGTTAGCTTTCGCCGCGTCGGCGGCTTCCTTCGCCGTCGCGGGGCTTGCTGGCGGGGCGCTCTTTTCGGGCGCGGTCACCGGCGGCGGCGCTTTCGCTTTGGTCTTGGCGACGCTTTCGTCGCGTTTGGCCTTGGCGCTCGAGGCTTCGCTCGACTTCGTCGAGCCAGATGAAGAGCCCTGGTCCTTGGTCGACTTCTGGTCCTGCGACTTCGCCGCCGCCGACTTGCTGCTGTCGCTGACCGCCTTTGCCACCGCGGCTTCGCTCGTTTTGGTGCTGGAGCTCGTCTTGACCGGTTCGGTCGTACTTGGCGGCGGCGAGCTTGCAACCGTGGGGGTCGAGGAAGGGGCAGGTGCGGGCGTCACCGGTTCCGGTTCGGGGGCCGGCTGGGAGGAGTTGGGCTGATCGGTGCCATGGCCCGGATGCACTCCGGCGCTGCCCCCCAGCTGCTTGGAGTGCCCAAGCTGAGAACCGTGCGAAGGGCCGACACCACGATGTGCTGCATTGCCTGCACCTTGGCCCGCGCCTTCGGCTGCCGGCCTCGCGGTCGCAATCGCCGGCCCTGGATGCGTCAGGGCGATCGCGTCGTGGACGGTGCCGATGCGGGTTGGAGTTCCGGGCAACGGCCCGCTGAGAACGCCCGGCCAGCCGATCTGCGAGATGAAGAAGACCAGGCCGAGGCCGACGGCGCCGACCAGGCCGAGCAGCGCGATCGAGGCGCGCCGCAGGCGCAGCAGCATGCTGCCCTCAGCCAGGCTGAGGCCGCCCAGCGAACGCGTCAACGCATGTCCGACCTTGGAAGCCATCGTTACGTCCATCGACCCCGGTCGCCGTGGGCAAGAGAGCGACGGTGACGAAACCCCAGTTTTGCCTCGGCCATCCGTTGAGGCGCCTCAGCCGCCGCCTGCCCGGACCACGAAAGAATTCTGATCCACATCCAGCTCTATGGTGCCACGTCTGTCCGTTCGCAGCGTTTGCACCCCCTGCCGGGCGAGCTCGGCCAACGTGCTCGCGGCGGGATGGCCGTAGGGGTTGTCAGCGCCGACCGAGATCAGCGCGAGGCGCGGCGTAGTGCGATCGAGCAGGGCGCCGAGGCCAGTGTCTTCGCTGCCGTGGTGCGCGACCTTGAGGACGTCGACCGGCCCGGGGTCAATCGGAACTTCCCCCGCCTCGGCATCGGCGGTGAGCAGCATTGAGAACCACCGCCAGCGAGCAAGCAGGACGACGGCTTGGGCGTTTGGGTCGGCGCCCGCCAGCGGCTGCTCGAGCAGCTCGGGCGGAGGCCAAAGGACGCTGAGCCGCAGGCGACCGACCCGGAGCGAGTCGCCCGCCGCGAGCCGTTCGGGACCGGCGCCGGTAGCCGCAGCCACAGCCCGCAATCGACGACCGAGTCGCGCGTACAGGAGCCGGCCAATCGGGAAATGTCGCTCGAATAGTTCTTCGATGCCGCCGGCGTGATCGGACTGTTCGTGAGTGAGGACGGCGACACCGAGGGAGTCGACACCGGCATCATTGAGCGCGGCGACGAGGTCGTCACCGGGCGGTCCGCCGTCGACCAGGACCGGTGGCCCCGCCGCCGACCGCAGCAGGATCGCGTCGCCCTGGCCGACGTCAAGGACGTCGATGCGCAGCCCGGCAGCCGGCGGTAGCGATGACTCGCCAGCGGCAGCGCCCAGGTACACCAGCGCGACCGCAACCAGGAGGACGACCCCGGCTATAAACGTGCCGCGGTACCGGTGCAACGCTTTATGGCCCTGGGAGGAGTGGAAAACGTTGCACCTCGGACTGCCGGGACTTCGCTTGCGGCGAAGTGCCGCGATGCGGTGCCGGCGCAGCAATGCCGGGACGGCGATCACCGTCGCGGCCAGGGCAACATAGGACGCGACCAGGCCGCAGACACCCAAGTCCACATCCAGGCAAGCCCAGCCCGGCTGCCCGCACCAGCTCGCCACGGCGGCGATGTAGGCGAGCAGGGGCGCGGCGATAGCGTTTGGAATCGCCGCCGGGAAACCGGGCACCTGCGCCCCGATCGAGCTGAGCATGCCGAGCCACATCGCCGGGGCGACTGCGGGCAGCGCCAGCAGGTTGGCGAAGAGGCTCACGGTCGAGAGTTCGCCGAAGTGAAAGACGATCAGCGGCGCGGTGGCGAGCGTCGCAGCAATCGTCACCGCCACTCCCTCGGCCAGCGCCCCACGCAGGGGTCCCGATCCGAGCCGGCTCGCGATCGCCCTCCGCAACGGCTGGGCGATCACGAGAATGCCGAGCACGGCGGCGAAGCTGAGCTGCCAGCCGATGTCGGCGCCGATCCGCGGCTCGATCGCCAAGGTGACGATCGCGGCAATTGCCAGCGCGTAGAGGCGCGAGGCGCGACGCCCGGCAAACGTCGCCAGCAAGGTCAGCGCGCCCATCACGCCCGCCCGCACGATCGAGGGACCGCCGCCGGCGAGCGGAACGTAAACCGCGATCGCGGCGACGATCCAGAGTAGGCGGGTGCGCAGGGGCATGCCGAGGAGCGCGAGCAGCGGCATCGCCAGCAGGGCGAGCAGCGCCACGTTCTGCCCTGAGACCGCGAGCAGGTGACTGAGGCCGGCGCGGCGGAAGTCTTCGACCGTGGCCGCATCGATGCGCTCGTCCTCGCCGAGGACGAAGCCGCGCGCCAGCGCCGCCTCGCGGGCCGGCATGCCACTGCCCAGGGCCCGCTCAGCGCGAGCGCGGATCTGGTCGCGATGGCCGAGGGCGAGGGCGACCACGAGGAGCATGCCGAGCACGACCACCGCGCTCGGTCGCCCGCCCCGCATCGCCGCTAAGGCTGCAGGCGAGCGCGCAGCGACTCCATCGTCGCCGGCCCGATCCCGCTCACCTGGTCGAGCTGGTCGATCGAGGAGAGACCACCGTGTTCGTCGCGGAACTCGATGATGTCCTGCGCGGTCACCGGCCCGATGCCGTCGATCGTGTCGAGCTGCTCGACCGTCGCCGTGCCGAGGCTGATCGGCCCTTCTTCACTGGCGCCGGCGCTCGCCGCGAGCGGCGCCCCCGCCGGTCCGCGCTTCGGCACCACCACCTGCTGACCGTCGGCGAGGCGGGCAGCGAGGTTGATCGCTTCCAGCAGGGCACCGCCGCTCGCTCCACCGGCCCGCTCGACCGCGTCGGTCACGCGCGCCCCCGCCGGCAGCCGGTAGACGCCGGGCCGCGCCACCGCGCCAGTTACGTCAACGACGAGATCGCCGCCCGACCCACTGCTGCTGACCTTGAATTCCTTGTCACCGTCCGAGGAGAACGACGAGCCGACTTCGCCGCTATCCCCCTCGGCGCGAATCGCGCGAGCACCAAGCAGCAACAGCGCAACCGCAATCGCCCCGTAGACGGCAATCTGGGATCTGCTCAGCTCGGGCACAACCCGAACCGTTCACGACCTGGGCGCGCCCGTGGCGCGCACACTCACACGAGTGAGCTACAGATCTTCGTCGTCGTAGCCGGCGACCTCGGCTAGTTGGTCGCTGTAGAGCTCGGCTGCGGCAACCGGAGGCGACTGCACCGAGATGCAGGCGAACTCGGCGTCGCCGTTGTTGGCGATCGCGTGCTCGGTCGCCGGCGGGACCAGGATCAGGTCACCCTCAGCGACCTGCTGGGTGTCCCCCGCAACCGACATCGTGCCGGCCCCGCGCACGACCACGTAGGCCTGCTCGGCCTGCTCGTCCGAGCGCAATGTCTGCTCGACGCCCGCCGGAAGCTCGATCCAGGTCACCGAGAGATTGCGCGAGCCGAGTTCGCCCGCGTCCATCAGCACGCGGGTGCGCAAACGGTGCCATTCCTCGACCGAGGCCTCGGAGTGTCTTCTGACGAGCACGGGCGCTTTGTACCAGATAAGTAGAGCGGAACCGTGACCGCTCAGCGAACCACCAGGTTGACCAGCTTGCCCGGAACGACGATCTCCTTGACGACCTCTTTGCCGTCGAGGAACGCGGCAACCTTCTCGCTGGCGTGAGCGAGACGCAGCAGCTCCTCCTGGGGAGCGTCGGTCGCGGCCTCGATGCGGTCGCGCAGCTTGCCGTTGACCTGGATGACCAGCGTCACGGTCTCGCTGCTGAGCAGTGCCGGGTCGGCCTCGGGCCAGGGCTGCTCCCAGACCCGGCCACCCTGCAGTCGCTCCCAGATCTCGGCGCCCAGGTGCGGCGCGAAGGGGAAGATCAGCGAGGCCGCGGTCGCCGCCGCGAAACGGACCGTCGCGGCCCCATCAGGATCACCGTAGAGGTCGTCCTTGAAGCGGTAGGCGTCGTTGACCAACTCCATCACGGCCGCGATCACGGTGTTGAACTGGAAGCCACGCTGGAAGTCGCGGGTCACCTTGTCGATCGCCCAGTGAGCCTTTGCCAGCAGCGCCCGCGCGTCGCCGTCGAGATCGAGCGCGCTCACGTCCACCCCGGCCCCCCTGTCTTCGACCTCCTCGCAGAGGCGCCAGAGCCGGGAGAGGAAGCGGTTGACGCCCTCGACGCCCTCATCCGCCCAGTCGGCGTCGCGCTCGGGCGGGCCCATAAAGCAGATGTAGGTGCGGGCGGTGTCGGCGCCGTAGCGCTCGACGTACTCGGCCGGGCTGACCGTGTTGCCGCGTGACTTCGACATCTTCGCCCCGTCGCGGGTGATCATCCCCTGGGCGAAGAGGTTGGCGAAGGGCTCCTGCACGTCGAGCACACCGACGTCGGCAAGCGCCTTGGTGAAGAAGCGCGCGTACATCAGGTGCAGGATCGCGTGCTCGACGCCGCCGATGTACTGATCGACCGAGCAGCCAGTGCTCAGCGGCAGCGCGGTCCCAGGCGGCCTCGGCGTTGCGCGGATCGAGGTAGCGAATGAAGTACCAGGAGGAGTCGACGAAGGTGTCCATCGTGTCGGTCTCGCGGCGGGCTGCCGCCCCGCATTTCGGACACTCGGTCGCGACCCAGTCCTCGGCCGCCGCCAGCGGGCTCTTGCCCTGCGGCGCGTAGTCGTCGATCTCCGGCAGCTCGACCGGCAGCTGCTCGTCGGGCACCGGCACCATCCCGCACTGCTCGCAGTAGACGATCGGGATCGGCGCGCCCCAGTAGCGCTGGCGCGAGACCAGCCAGTCGCGCAGGCGGTAGTTGACCGCGGTCTCGCCGCGGCCCTCCTCCGCGAGCCAGGCGACGATCTCGGCGTAGGCGTCGCGGTTGCCCTTGCCGTCGAAGCGGCCGGAGCCGGTCATCGGGCCGTCGCCGGGGTAGGGCAGGCCCTGCTCGTCGCGACCGCTCTCGTCGTCGCTGCCCTCGATCACGCGGCGGATCGGCAGCTCGAAGGCCTTGGCGAAGGCGTAGTCGCGCTCGTCGTGACCGGGCACCGCCATGATCGCGCCGGTGCCGTACTCCATCAGCACGTAGTCGGCGACGAACATCGGGATCTCCTCGCCGTTGACCGGGTTGACGACGCTGCGACCGAGCGGAACGCCGGTCTTCTCGCGGTCCTCGGCGCCGCGGTCCTCGCTCGACTCGCGCGCGGCCTGGTCGACGTACTCGCGCACCGCCTCCTCGGCCGGGGTGCCGGCGACGAGCCGCTCCAGCTCCGGGTGCTCGGGGGCGAGGACGAAGAAGGTGGCGCCGAAGAGCGTGTCGGGGCGGGTGGTGAAGACGGGGAAGTCGATGCCGAGCTCCTCGCAGCGGAAGGTCACTTCAGCTCCCTCGGAACGGCCGATCCAGTTGCGCTGCATCGTGATCACGTGCTCGGGCCAGGACTCGAGCCGCTCGAAGTCGGCCAGCAGGCGCTCGGCGTAGTCGGTGATCTTGAAGAACCACTGCTCGAGCTTGCGCTGCACGACCTCGGTGCCGCAGCGCTCGCAGCGGCCGTCGACGACCTGCTCGTTGGCGAGCACGGTGGCGTCCTTGGGGCACCACTGCACCGGCGCTTCTGTCCGGTAGGCAAGGCCGTGCTCGAGCAGGCGCAGGAAGATCCACTGGGTCCAGCGGTAATACTCGGGGGTGTGGGTCGCCAGTTCGCGCGACCAGTCGATCGAGATCCCCCACTCGCGGAACTGACGCTGGAAGGAGGCGATCGAGCGCTCGGTCGCAACCCGCGGCGGCTCGCCGGTTTTGATCGCGTTGTTCTCCGCCGGCAGGCCGAAGGAGTCGTAGCCCATCGGGTGGATCACCTCGAAGCCACTGCGGCGGCGGAAGTGGGCGATCGCGTCGCCGACCGCGTAACACTTGAGGTGGCCGACATGGGGTTCACCCGACGGGTAGGGCAGCATCTCCAGCACGTAGGACTTCGGCTTCGAGTCGTCAAAGCCGGGCTGGCCGGGATTGGCGACCTCCCAGGTCTTCTCCTCAGCCCAGACCTGCTGCCACTTGCGCTCTATTGCCTTGGGATCGTAGGAGCCGCTCATGCGGCCATCCTATGGAGAACCATTCAGCGAGCATCGCCATCTGATTCTTTGCGAGCGGCGCCGATATGGCGACTGCCACCGCCCCCGGACGCGAAGCGGAGGAGGCGGTGGTTTAGGCCACCGGCGAGAGGGCTTCGAGGATGTGAGGCCAGACGTAGACCTCGATTGTCGCTGCAGCGAGGAGGGCGGGGATCGCGATCAGCACCGTGACCAGGGTGGCGGCGAGCAGCTGGTTCCACTCGCCGCGGCGGCTGGCGATCAGCCAGGCCGCCAGGGGCAGGAAGAGCGCGGTCAGCTCGAGCAGCGCGTGCGGGAGGACGCTGAGCAGCAGGGTCGCGATCGAGATGTGCAGTTGGTAGGCGATCGTCGAGCCCTGGAAGCCGAGATAGAGGGCCTGGGTCGAGAGCGAGAAGAGGGTGACGGCGCAGACAAAGAGGATCGCCAGCTCGCCGGCCTTGACGTGGATCCAGCGCGAGACGCCACTGCGCTGGGCGGCGGCGATCGGCATCGAGGAGCCGGCGATGAAGCCGGCGATGCAGGCGGTCGCGTGCAGGGCGAGAACCAACGAGTTGCGCCAGAGGATCGGCAGCAGGTCGCCGGGTTCCGAGGGTTCGGTCAGGCCGGGTAGGTGGATCGGCGTGATGTCGGGCGTGAGCAGCCCGGCGACGACCCAGACCGCCGCCAGCAGCGCCAGCGCGATCGCCAGGCTGAGCGCCACCCAGGCTCGCAGCACGACCCAGCGACGCTCGCTCCAGCCCTGCAGCGCCGTACGGGTGTCCTCCATCCCGTGCGAGAAGACGTGCGAGTTGGCGGTGTTCATCGCTGCTGCATCGGCAGTAGGGAGCGATGAATTGAGCAGTGGAGCTGAGGGGGCTCGAACCCCTGACCTTCGCGCTGCCAGCGCGACGCTCTTCCAGCTGAGCTACAGCCCCGAGGAACTCTCCAGCAGATTAAAGCTGATGCCTGCGCTTTGCAGGCGAGACTGCAGCGCGTCGCCCATTGCCACCGCGGTCGTCACCTGTCCGGCGCTCTCGGGCAGCTCGTCGAAGGCGAGGCAAAGGCCCGACTCGGCCAACATCTTCGAGGTCTCGCTATAGCCGGGGTCGCCACCGCTGAGCTCGGTGACGACGCGCTCGCCGCCCCCCTCGCCAACGAAGACGATCTTGAACCAGCTCTTGGCCCGGACCTCCTCGCTAGGGCCCTCGCCCGGAGAGGGAAAGGCCTTGAGCAGGAGCTTGCGGGTCGGTGACAGTTGCGCCAGCACCAGCGCCGCCCCCACCCCGCCGGCGGTCACCGCAATCGAGGAGAGATGCCTGGCAACGGCATTGTGGCCGTAGCTGAAGTCGGGCCCATAGCGCTCCAGCGCGGCCGCGGAGCGCCGCACGACGTCTCCATCGATTGTCGGCAGCGGCGCCACCCAGCCACCGAGACCATCGTCGTGGCGCACGCGGGGTGACGCTGAGTGGATCTTCCTGCCGGCGGGCCGCTGCTCGACCTGACGCCGCCGTCGTGCGACGCTCAGCGTCTGCCGCGCCCGGCCGAAGCCGTTGATCGCGGAGGAAAACGTCCCGCCCGAGAACTTGGCCCCGGTCCGCACGTAGCCGTTGACAGTCAGCGGCACGCCTTCGGGCAGTTGCTTGACGGTGAAGTAGGCACCGAGGTCGTGCGGGATCGAGTCGAAGCCACAGCAGTGCACCAGTCGCGCACCGCTCTCGCAGGCCCTTTGGTGGTAGCCAAGCCACATCCGGTCGACGAACTCGGGCTCGCCGGTGAGGTCGACGTAGTCGGTGCCGGCCGCGGCGCAGGCGGCAACCAGCGGCTCGCCGTAGAGCGCGTAGGGACCGACCGTGGTGACGACCACCTTTGCCGCCTCGGCGACTTTCGCCAGCGCAACGGCGTCGGCGGCGTCGGCGACCAGAGCCTCCGGCGCCGGAACGCCCGGCCCGAGCAGGGGCGCCAGTGAAGAGCCGACCGCCTCGAGCTTGCCGCGGTTGCGCCCGACCAGAGCCCAACGCAGCCCCGCGGGACCGTTCGCGGCGAGGTAGCGGGCCGTCAGCCCGCCGGTGAATCCAGTCGCGCCGAAAAGCGCCAGGTCATATTGCCGCTCGGAGGCCACGGCGCCATTCTGTCGTACCTGGGGCTACATCCGAGGTCTGGATCTCCTTATTCGACGTGTTGTCGGGGGCCGGTGCCTGCATCCCTTCAGGCCCCGGCCCCCGCTCTCCCTTGCTCGATCCCCTGCCGGCGCATACGAGCATCCAACTCCACGCGGAGCTCCACAAGCACTCAGGAAAAGTGGTTCCTATCTACTGACTTGGCGACAATCACGTCAACCGCCGCCGCCCCTCCGAGGGCCGGGGCAAGCGCGAGGTAGGAAAGCACCGGCGCCGCGATCGGCAACTGCGCGCCGCGTCCGGCAGCGACGAAGTGGTGGATCACGCCCCACATCGCCCCGATCGATGCTTCTGCCGCGAACTTGCTCGGCCGCTGCTCCGGCGGGGCTCCCCGCCGGAGCTTTGCCGCCAGCTTGGCGATCATCTCGCTGCGCCACTGGATCGCCTCGGGGCCAGGCGAGAAGGCCTCGAGGAAAGCGAGGCCGGCGAAGGTGGGGTCGCGCGCAAGGCGCCAGCAGAGGCCGGCGATCATCTGGTGGACGCCGCTCGCCCAGTCATCGGCGGCGAGGTAGAGGGATGCTGCCGATGCGAGGGTACGATCACTGAGCGTCTCGAGCGTGGCCAGGAAGCAGTCCGCCACGTCCTTGAAGTGGGAGTCGAAGCTGCGCCTGGAGACACCGGCGGCGGCGCGCACTCGTGGCACCGTCAGCGTCGCGTACCCCTCCTTGCCCGCCAGCCTCGCCGTGGCCGCGAGGATCAGCGCGCGCTCGCCGTCCAGCCGCATGACGGTAGCGGCCTTCGGTAACGGCAGTGCCGCCACTGCCCCGAGACCCCGCAGGCGGACGACATCCTCGTCACAGAAAGAGAGGACCCACTTCAGCAGTTCGTCACCATCGAGCGCCAGCTCCAGCGGCTGCCCGGACAGCAGCCGCGCCCGGGCCAATCGGCTGCCACCGGCGACGACGCCCTTCACAACCAGCGGCGACAGCCGGGGGCTCCCGTCATCGAGGGCGAGGTTATTTGCCACCAGCGCCTCGAAGAGCCGGTTCGTACGCTGCATCCGCTCGACCGCAACGGCGCCGGCGTTGAAGACCTCGACCAAGGCCAACCGCGCCATCTCCGGGCTGCTGGTGATCTGATCAGCGAAGGCGAGAAACCCGAGCCGAAGCCGCTCGCGCCACTCCTCCCCACCCTCCGCGGCAGTGATGATCCCGCGCACCGAGCGGCTGACGATGATGTCGTAGGCGGCGAGGAAGCACTCCTCCTTACCAGCAAAGAGCTTGTAGAAATCTCGCTTCGAGATCCGGGCGCGTTTAGCCAACTTCTCTACGGAGACGGCGTTGTACCCGTGCTCGGCAACGAGCTCGATCAGCGCCTCATGCAGCCGCCCGCGCTGGTGCGCTGCGACCTCTTTCGCCGAAAGTCCCGGCCCCGGCTTCAGCGGCGGATAGCGAGCGCTCCGCGTTCGCGCGCCTCGCGATGACGTAGATCCGTTCCTTGCTGACAACTTGTCAGTACCAAAACAGGGAGTGCGCCAAAGCTGCTACGCCAGATAGGCAAAAGCTGACCGTGGCGATCTACCTAAATGACTCAGACGTCCGGCGTCGTAGACCGAACCTGCGGTTAGGGGTTCCGCTTGTGCGGATGCTTCTTGCGACCCTTCTTGACGCACTTACCGTGCTTGAGCCTCTTGCCTTTCTTGCACTTCTTCTTTGGCGCCGGCGGCGTCGACTGGGGCCTAGTGGTACGGATCGCTTCGGCTTCGATCCGCACCGTGCCGAAGACCGTGGTCGCAACCGGCGTTTCGGCCGAAACTTCGAGCGTGCAGGAATCGGATCCCGTCGGCGCGGTCAGCGTGGTCGCTATGGGGGGCGTCACGGTTTTTTTTTCCGGGACGCCCGTAAGTTCGGAACCGCGGTTGCAGTAGAGGCTCTGCAGGATTTCCAGTGGCTGCACCGGCGTCGCCGTGTAGGTGATCTTGAAGGACAGCGGGTTTTCAACCGCGGGGGGTTCGAGGAAGGGACCCGGCGCGGGTCCGGTGTCTTCGTTGAACCCAAGCGACACGGTTTCCGTCGCCCCAAGGGCGGTCCCCGCGCTCGCGAGCACCACGAGCAGAGCGGCAAGCACCAGTGCGATCGCAACCGACTTCACCCAGCAAAGCCTAGCGGCGCCTCCCTCATGGGCTGGCTGAGCCCGGAGACTCGCCGGCCCGGCATTCGCCTGCGCCCGACCGAGGTCAACGGCGGCCCTGGAATGCTCGTCTTCGACGACCGCCGGCGACTGATCGGGGTGACGGCGCTCGAGATCGCCGATGGCGAGATCAAGGCAATCAGGTCGAAGAGCTGAGCCGCTAGGGCCTCCGCTTTACCTCGCTATCGAATCGCTCCCTTGGAGCGGTTCAGCCGTTAACTGCCTTCTTCAGCTCCGCCCCCGGGCTGAACTTCGCCGCCGTTTTCGCGGCAATCTGCATCGACTCTCCGGTCTGGGGGTTGCGGCCTTCGCGCGCGGGACGGGCAACCGTCGAGAATTTGCCGAAGCCGGTGAATTTGACCTCGTTGCCGGCAGCGAGCTGGGCGGTTATCTCTTCGATCGTCGCCTCCACCGCGCGCTTCGCCTGGCCTGTCTCGAGCCCGGTCCGCTCGGCTACCTGCCTTGCCAACTCATCCTTGGTCGTAATCGACATCTCGTCTCCTTGAAGTAGCGGGCACAGGCCTGGTCAGGCCTGCTGTCCCCAGATTTCTACAGGCCAGGGCGGGCGGAGCGAGGTTGTGCCCGTTCTAGATGGACGTAGCCGGGAGCGACAACGCGTCGAGGTCGGCGTCCTCCGACCGCGGGCGACCCTATTGTGGCGCGCCCTTGTACGACGCCTCTCAGCACCAGATCGGCGGCGGGGCGCGCGCCCGATCGCTTCCGGATTGGCCCGATGCCCGACCCCTCCGCTCGTGGCAGGAGGAGGCGACCGAGGCCGTGCGGGCGCACTCCGCCACCAGCTTCCTGGCCTCGGCTACACCGGCGGCCGGCAAGACCACCTTCGGCCTGCACATCGCCCACCGGATGCTGAGCGCCAAGTTCGTCTCGCGCGTCGTCGTGGCCGGCCCGACCACCCACATCTGCCGCCAGTGGGCCGCCGACGCGGGCCGCTACGGCATCGACCTCGAGCCGAACAGGCCGAACTCAGACGGGCCGGAGTCGGCCGACTTCCACGGCGTCGCCGTCACCTACCAGACGATCGCGGCCGGGCCGGATATTCACCGGCAGGTCGCCGGCCGCCGGCCGACCCTGCTGATCGCCGACGAGCCGCACCACATGGGCGATCAGGCCGCCTGGGGCCTGCAAACTCGCAAGGCCTTCGACGACGCCCGCTTCCGGCTGCTTCTCTCGGGCACGCCCTTCCGCTCCGACAACTCGGCTATTCCCTGGGTCACCTACGACGAGAACGGCCTCAGCCGGGCCGACTACGCCTACGGCTATCCGCAGGCGTTGGTCGACCGGGTGTGCCGTCCGATCACCTTCCTGCCCTACGACGGCGAGATGGAGTGGATCTCGGACGGTCGGCTGCGCAGCGCCGACTTCGACCTCGTCTTGCCGGCGGCGGAGTCGGCCCGGCGCCTGCGGACGGCGCTCAGCCCGGAGGGCGAGTGGATGGGCGAGGTGCTGCGCGACGGCGACGCCAGGCTGAGCGAGGTACGCGCCGGCGGACACCCGGACGCGGGCGGCCTGGTCATCGCCTCCGACCAGGATCACGCGCGGGCGATCGCGGCGCGGCTCGGGTCGGTCTCGGGGGAGCAACCCGAGCTGGTGATGAGCGACGAGCCCGGTGCCAGCCAGCGAATCGCCGAGTTCGCCTCCTCCGATCGACGCTGGCTGGTCTCGGTCCTGATGGTCTCCGAGGGCGTCGACATCCCCCGCCTGCGGGTCGGCGTCTATGCGACGGCGGCCCGGACCGAGCTCTTCTTCCGCCAGGTGGTCGGTCGCTTCATCCGGACCACCCCGAGGCCACGCCGCCAGATGAGCTACCTCCTGATGCCGGCCGACCCGCGGCTGAAGGCACTCGCCCACGAGATCGAGCTGGAGCGCCGTCACGCGCTCGACCTCTCGCCGGACGCCGAAGAGGAAGAGATCGAGATGGACGATTTTGATCCGGAGCGGCCCGAGCCGGGTGGCGGCTTTGCCGCCCTGAGCTCGGGCGACGCCGAGCTGGACGAGGCGATCATGAGCGAGACCGCGCTTCAGCTCTTCCCGACCGATGACCCTGAGCCGAAGACGAAGAAAGCAGCCGTCCTCGCCAAGCCCGAAGCCGCATCGGAGGAGCTCGAGCCCGAGCGGGAGTCGGCCTACGCGACCCGAGAGCGACTGCGCGGCGAGCGCAGCCGCCTGGTCGCCAACGTCGCCCGCCGCACCGGCAAGTCGCACCGGGAGGTCCAGGCCCGCATCAATCGCGCCACCCGGGCGCGCTCGGTCGCCAGCGCCACCATCGAGCAACTCGAGCGCGGCAACGCGATGCTGCGCCGCGAGCTGTCGCGGTGAGGTCGCTGAGACTGAAGCACCCCATCCACATCACGCCATAGGATCGCGCCGTGCCGTTCACTCTTAGAAACCTCAAGGAGGATCTGGAGGACGTCGGGTCCAACTTCGACGGCGCGCCAGACCTGGAGTTCCGGATGGCGACCCGAGCGCTCGAGCTCGAGAAATCCGGCCTGAGCTATCAGCGCATCCCGCCCGGCTATCGCTTTCCGTACGGCCACACGCACAAGAAGCAGGAGGAGGTGTACGTGGTTCTGCGCGGGAGCGGCCGGATGAAGCTCGACGACGAGATCGTCGCGCTCGAGGAATGGGACGCGGTGCGCGTCCCGCCCGGCACGTGGCGAGGCTACGAGGCCGGGCCGGAGGGCCTTGAGATCCTCGTCATCGGCGCGCCCAATCTCGGCGAGTCTCCGCGCGAAGACGTCGAGGGCCTGCGCGACTGGTGGACTGACTAGCGCCTAGTCCGTCTCGCCGCGGCGGGCATACAGCTCATCCACATGGGACATGCCTTTCGGCGGCAACATTGCCCCAACGATCCAGATGACCGGGATGACAAAACCGAAGGCGAAGAGGAAGTAGTGCTTGTTCTGGAACGTCCTGACGCCAAGAACAACCAAGAGAACGAAATACAAGATGCCTAGTCCGACGATTAGCAAGACGAGCTCCCATCCCTGTAGCGGTTCAGCCGACTCAGACGCTTTCCAATCGGTGGGTGGCGGCTGGCACCACTGCACTCCGCGTCGTACTGCGTTGCCCCGAGTCTGACACAGCCAGCCTCGCCCAGGCTTCGAGCAACGGCTGCCGATGAGATCGATCGCCTCCCCTCGACAGTTTCAGCCAACTCTTAGAGGGCCCAATGAGAGAGCCATCGTTGGATTCGAACTCTCGACCTTCTGCATGGCAATTATGCCCGCCCTCTGGTCCAAGAGAGGATGGTTCGATCGGCCCGCAGGTCAGAGGAAACCGACTATGGTCGATATCCCAAGACAAACCGAGGAGGATGTCGTCATGTATGTACGCGCCGTCAGGTTCACCGACGTTTCTGCCGAGCGGATACAGGAGCTTCTTGCCCGCATCGAGGAATCGGACGGGCCACCCCCCGGAGTGCCTGCTAAGGGTCTCAAGATCTTGTTCGATGACTCGCAGGGAACGGCGATGGTCCTTCAGTACTTCGAGAGTGCGGAGGACATGGAGGCGGGAGCTCAGGTGTTCAGCGCGATGGATCCCTCGGAGACGCCCGGCACGCGCGCATCGGTTGACATGTGCGAGGTGAAACTCGAGCGAACGCTCACCTGAATCGTTCGCGACCGCCCGCGCCGAACCCAACCCGCCTAGTAGGTGCAGGACATTCGCGAAAAGCGGCTGATGGGATTCGAACCCACGACCTTCTGCATGGCAAGCAGACGCTCTAGCCAGCTGAGCTACAGCCGCATAAGCGGGCGAGTATAGCTGCGCACAGCGAGAGGCTCGCGGCTGGGTCCTATCAATAGATACCTAATACTTGGTATGCTGGTGCTGTTCGTGACGCCTTGGGTCCGCGGCGGTTTCTCCCTCCCCCGCCGCGGGCTTGGGCGCCTTTACTCCTTGAGCTCGGCGAGCAGGTCGTGCAGGTCGAGCGGCCGCGTGTGCATCGCCACCTTCTCCCCCGGCGCCGGCTCTGGCCACTCATCCTTGGGTCGGTCCCAGTAGAGCTCGATCCCGTTCTGGTCAGGATCGCTGAGGTAGAGCGCCTCGCTGACGCCATGGTCGGAGGCGCCACCGAGAGCGATCCCGTTGTCGATCAGTCGCTGCAGGGCGTCGGCCAGGGCGCGGCGGCTCGGGTAGCGGATCGCAACGTGAAAAAGGCCGGTGCTGCCGGGCGCGGGCGGGCTGCCGCCCTTCGACTGCCAGGTGTTGAGGCCGATGTGGTGGTGGTAGCTGCCGGCCGAGACGAAGGCGGCTTCCTCGCCGAAGCGCTGCTGCAGCTCGAAGCCGAGCACGTCGCAGTAGAAGGCCAGCGCGCGATCGATGTCGGCGACCTTGAGGTGAACGTGGCCGATGTCGACGCCGGGATCGATCGGCTCAGCCATTGCCATCCAGCGCCTCGTTGACGAGGCGGTCGGCCTCGGCGTTGTGCTCGCGGCGCACGTGGCGGATCGACCACTCGTCGAACTCCCGCAACGCCTTCTTCACCTCGGCGTGCAGTTCGCGCATCGTCGCGTCCTTGACCTTGTATTCCCCTTTGACCTGCTTGACGACCAGCTCGGAGTCGCCGACCAGCTCCAGCTCGTTGGCTCCCAGGGCGGCCGCCCGCTCGATCCCCAGCAGCAGCGCTTTGTACTCGGCGACGTTGTTGGTCGCCCGCCCGATTCGCTCTCCCCGCCCCTCCAGCACCGCGCCGTCGGGGTCCTGAACCACCGCGGCGATCGCCGCCGGCCCGGGATTGCCGCGGGCCCCGCCATCGACGTTGACGACGACCTTCACCGGCGCCTCAGCCAGAAAGCGCGGCGGGCCGGCTGGCGGCCGGCCGCACCGAAGATCAGCTGTCCGCGCTTGCCCACGCCGGCGTTCCAGTGGCGGGCGGAGCGGTCCAACTGCTCGACGTCCTCGCCCTTGGCGGTCTCGACCACACGCCCCGCCTGGTCGACCGCCCACTGGTACCAGCAGAGCTCCCAGGCGACCGTGATCCGCACCAGAGTCGGGGAGCCGGCTGCGGCGCCGACAGAAGCTCGCGGTGCGCCAAGGCTGCGGGTCAGGCCCGCCGCGGTGCGTCCCGCCCGGCTCGCGTTGAAAAGCTCGACGGCGCGCTCGAGGCGCACACTCGACGAATCGATCTGCCGCCGCCTGATGTTCGCTCCGGGGGCGGCTGGATCGCGCTGGTAGATGCTCACGCCCCAAAGCTAGTTCACCTCGCCCCCAGCGACCCGATTCAGGCAACGGCTGAGACGACTTTTTCGGCGAGGTGCGCCGGGACCTCCTGGTAGCGGTCGAAGTCGACCTCGAAATCGGCTCGGCCGCCGCTGATCGAGCGCAGGTCGGGCGCGTAGTCGAGCACCTCCGCCATCGGCACCTCGGCCCGCACCTCGGTGACCGAGCCCTTCGGCTCCATCCCGAGAGGATGACCGCGGCGTGAGTTGAGGTCGCCGATCACGTCTCCGACGACATCCTCGGGGCAGCTCACTACGAGCCGTACGATCGGCTCGAGCAGCACCGGGTCCGCCGCCTCCATCGCCTCCTTGAAGGCCATCGCACCGGCGATCTTGAAGGCCATCTCGGAGGAGTCGACGTCGTGGTGCTTGCCGTCGACCAAGCGCACCAGCACGCCCTTGACCGGGTAGCCGGCGATGGTGCCGTGCGCCATCGCTTCTTCGACCCCCTTCTCGACCGCGGGGATGAAGCTGCCGGGAATCGCCGCGCCCTTGATCTTGTTGACGAACTCCAGGCCGGCGCCGTTCTCGCTCGGCTCGATCTCGATCTGGCAGTCGGCGAACTGGCCGCGACCGCCCGACTGCTTCTTGTAGCGGGCGTGAGCACTCGCGGGCTGGCGGATCGACTCCTGGTAGGGCACGCGCGGCGGGTGCAGCTCGATCTCGACCCCGAAGCGGCGCTTCATCCGCGCCACGATCACCTCGACGTGGACCTGGGTGAGGCCGGCGATGATCTGCTCACCGGTCTGCGCGTCGCGGTGCACGTCGAGGGTCGGGTCTTCCTCGGTGAGGCGCCGCACGGCAGCGGCGGCCTTCTCCTCGTCGCCCTTCGACTTCGGCTCGATAGGCGAAGGCCATCACCGGATTGGGCAGGTCAAGCGGCTCGAAGCCGATCCCCTCCGGCCCGGCGCAAAGCACGTCGCCGGCGCGGGTCTCCTTCAGCTTGGCGACGGCGCCGATGTCCCCGGCGCCAAGCTCCGGGCACGGCCTCAGCTCCTTGCCCAGCGGCTGGCCGAGCTGGCCGATCCGCTCTTTCTGGTCGCGGCTGACGTTGAACGCCTGCGAGTCCGAGGCCAGCGTGCCGCGGTAGACGCGGAAGAGGTTGACGCGGCCGGTGTAGGGATCGGCGAGGGTCTTGAAGACGTAGGCGACCAGCGGCCCCTCCTCGTCGGGCTCGATCTCGATCGCCTCGCCGTCGGGCCCACTCGCCGCCAGCGCACCGCGCATCGCCGGCGAAGGCAGGTCCTCGACCAGCGCCTCGAGCAGGCGGCCGGTGCCGAGGTTGGCGCTGGCCACCCCGCAGGTGACGGGGAATATCTGCCCCGCGGTAACGCCCTGCTTGAGCACCGCGCACGATCTCGTCGTGGTCGATCTCCTCGCCGTCGAGGTAGCGCTCCATCAACTCGTCGGAGTTCTCCGCCACCTCGTCCATCAGCCGCTCGCGGTACTCCGCGGCGCGTTCGCGCAGCTCCTCGGGGATCGCGACCTCCTGCGCCGCGCCCGGCCCGATTCCCTCGTAGAGGAACGCCTTCTGATCGATCAGGTCGATCACGCCGCGCACCTCGTGCTCAGAGCCGATCGGGATCTCGGTGGCGACGACGTGGGCGCCGAAGGCGGCCTTGAGCGAGTCGAGCGCGCGGTAGAAGTCGGCCCGCTCGCGGTCGAGCATGTTGACGAAGACCAGCCGCGCCAGGCCCTCGGCGTCGGCGCGCCGCCAGAGGCGCTCGGTGTGCACCTCGACCCCGGTCACGCCGTTGACCACGGCTACCGCCGCGTCGGCGACGCGCAGGGCGGCGATCGCGTCGGCGACGAAGCTCGGCTCGCCCGGCGTATCGATCAGGTTGATCTCGCGACCGCTGTGCTCGAAGCAGGCCAGCGAGGCGTTGATCGAGAGCGAGCGCTCCTGCTCGTCGGGCTCATGGTCGGAGACCGTGGTGCCGTCGGCCACCGTGCCCAGCCGCTTGACCGCGCCGGCCTCGAACAGCATCGCCTCGTGCAGGCTCGTCTTACCGCAACCCCGGTGCCCGACCAGGGCCACATTGCGAATCCGGTCTGCGGCCTTGTGAGCCACGCATCTGAAGGTACCCGCCGGGCGGCAGAACTCAACCGGGATAAGTACGGGTCAGGCTGCTTGGAGCCGCGGACTTCAGCCGCATCACGGCCTTGGTGTGAAGCTGGGAGACGCGCGACTCGGTGACGCCCAGCACCTCGCCGATCTCGCGCAGGGTGAGGTTCTCGTAGTAGTAGAGCGCGACGACGAGCTGCTCGCGCTCGGGCAGCGAGGAGATCGCCTCGGTGAGGCGGTCCTTGACCTCGCTGCTGGCAAGGGACTCCTGCGGGTCGTCGGCGCGAGGGTCGGAGATCGTGTCGAGCAGCGAGACCTGGTCGCCGGAGGAGTCCGAGACGGTCCAGAGCTCGTCCAGCGCGTAGACCGAGGAGTTGGCGATCTCCAGCAGCGAGGTCTGCAGTTCTTCCTCGCTGATGTCGAGCCGGGCGGCGAGCTCGGCCTCGCTGGGGGCTCGTTGCAGCTCGTGCTCGAGCTTGGCCTGCGCCGCCTCGATTTCACGGGCGCGCGAGCGGACCGAGCGCGGCACCCAGTCGAGTGAGCGCAGCTCGTCGATGATCGCGCCGCGGATCCGGGTCATCGCGAAGGTCTCGAACTTGATCCCGCGCTCGGGCTCGAAGCGCTCGATCGCGCCGATCAGCCCCATCAGGCCGTAGGAGATCAGGTCGGCGTCATCGACGTGCGAGGGCAGGCCCGCACCGAGACGGCCGGCGACGAACTTGACCATCGGCGAGTAGGCCACGACCAGGCGCTCGCGAGCGCTGGCGTCGCCTTCCTCCTTGTAGCGGCGCCAAAGATCGCGCAGCTCCACCTCTTTTACGCCGGTTTCCATCTAATTCCCCTGCATCCTAAGGTCGCTGACAAATTTTGCCGCTCATGCGCGCGGATGGGTGGCCGCATACGCGTCGCGGAGGCGAGCCGCGTCGACCCGAGTGTAAACCTGTGTGGTCGATATCGAAGCGTGGCCGAGCAGCTCCTGGATCGTGCGCAGGTCGGCGCCGCCCTCGAGCAGGTGAGTGGCGAAGCTGTGGCGCAGCGAGTGCGGCGACACGCCGGCAGCGAGCGCTGCTTCCCGCACCCAGAGCCCGAGCCGCCGGGTAACGTCGGAGTTGGAGAGCCGCCGGCCGCTCTTGGAGAGGAAAAGGGCACGCTCGCGCGGGTCCGCGGTGAGGGCGTGGCGACCGCGCTCGTCGTAGCGGCGCAGGGCTTGCTGCGCCGGCTCACCGACCGGCAACAGCCGTTCCTTGGACCCCTTGCCCAGCACCCGCAGCTGCTCCGTCTCGAAGTCGAGCGCGCCGACGTCGAGGGTGACGATCTCCTCGCAGCGCAGGCCGCAGGAGTAGGCGAGCTCGAGCATCGCCCGGTCGCGCAGCTCCAACGGCGTGCGGGCGGGGATCCGCTCGAGCAGTTCCCGCACCTGTTCGACCGTGAGCACCCGCGGCAGCTTTTCCTCGCGCTTGGGGCTGGAGACGAGGTCGGCCGGGTTCTGCCCAACCCGCTCGGTGCGGACGAGGAAGTCGAAGAGACCGCGCACCGCCGCCAGCTTGCGCGCCACGGTGGCCGGTGCCGCGCCATCGCTGGAGAGTCCCGCGGCGAACCGCCGCACGTCGCGATGGCGAATGTCACCAGGTTCCCGCTCGCCAGCCCACTCGACGAACTGGCCGAGGTCGACGCCGTAGGCCTTGCGCGTGCGCTCGGCCGCCCCGCGACCTCGCAGGTCACGGTCATAGGCGGTCAGAGCTTCCCCCCAGTCCATGGGGAGAGTTTCGCCGTCAGCCCGCGCGAGCCTTTTAGCCGATGTAAATCGGAGTTCCTACTTCTACTTGCGGATACAGTTCGATCACGTCGGGGATCGACATGCGCACGCAGCCATGGGAGGCGGCGGAGCCGAGCGATTCGGTCTCTTCGGTGCCGTGGATACCGGCGCCTTCGAAGATCGCCATCCAGCGCGCCTTGATCGGATCCTCCGGGCCCGGAGGTATCACCTGGCCGGCTAGGTCACCGGCCCAGGCGGAGTCGGGAACGTGCCAGGAAGGGTTTTCCTGCTTTTCCTGGATGTGGTAGAGCCCGGCCGGCGTTTCAAGGCCTTCCTGGCCCACCGCCACCGTGTACGTCTTTGCCAGCTTCAGGTGCTTCCAGAGCCGCAGGGTGAAGGTCGAGCGGTCGAGGGTGAGGTAGGAGGGGTAGGCGGAGGCGACTTCCTTCGTCGTCACTTCCGGCTTCGTCGCGTGGGTACGCGCAGCGATCGTGTGATCGGCGTCGGCGTTGAGCACCGCTGCCTCGAGCTGGTGGGTGAGCAGGTTGTCGCGCAGCTTGCGCCCGTTCTTCGCCGCCACCACTTCAAGTGAGTCGGAGCTCGGTTCGACCGTGGCATCCTGCGCTTCGCGTTCGACCTTGCCGGCGACCTCGCGGACGAAACGGTTGATCGCGGGCCGCGAGTAGTTGACGTCGGCACCTATCTGCTTGTCGAGGTCACCCCCGGTGACGTAGCGAACCAGTCGACCGGGAAAGCCCCCCTCGCGACTTTCGGCGACCGCTTCTTCGATCGCCGCATCGACGTCGGCGTGGACTTTGAGGCTCTTGCCTGCCAGCGTCCAGCTCTTGCCGTCGTAGCCGACGCGCAGTGAGTGTTTCAGCGGCCCGAGAAGCTGATGACTGACCGCCTGCTTGGCTTCGGCTTCATCCATGCCGCCGACATCGACACCGCCGACGGTGACGCCGTCGGCGATCTTGTCCTTCTCCGAGCTGTCGTAGGCGTAGCCGACAGCAACGCCGAGAAGCAGCAGCGCCACGAGGGCGAGAATCGCGATTTGAGTCTTTCGCCCCATCACCTTTCCCCAACGATCGGCAAATATCCGGCCGAACCTGACCTACGCAAGAGTGTAGGCAGACGGATCATTCGGCCCAAATGCTGAGATCACCTGCAAATCCGCATTCGACAGGGTGACGGTCGCTGCGGATATCTTTCAGGTCGTGCCGCCGAAAGCCAGCAAGGACACCGTTCGCAAGGAAGTTTGGAAGGCGATGGACCGCGAGGGCGTTTCTCGCTTCCCCGGCGCCGAGGGCCGGATCCCGAATTTCGCCGGAGCGAAAATGGCGGCGGAAAAGCTCGCCGGGCAGCGCCTCTGGCGGCGGGCCCGGGTGATCAAGGCGAACCCCGACTCGCCGCAGACCTACGCGCGCCGCATCGCCCTCGAGGAGGGCAAGATCGTGATCATGGCCGTGCCGCGGCTGCGCGACCCACACCCCTTTCGCGTCCTTGACCCGAAGAAGCTCTCGAAACGGGCGGTCAAAGAGGCGGCGACGATCAAGGGGGCGCTCAAACACGGCCGCGTCGTCGCCCTCGACGAGCTGCCCGAGATCGACTTCGTCCTCTGTGGCTCTGTCGCAGTCAACCTCAGCGGCGCTCGGGTCGGCAAGGGAGGCGGCTACTCCGACCTCGAGTACGGGGTGCTGATCGACGCCGGCAAGATCGACAGCCACACGACGGTGGCAACCACGGTGCACCCGACCCAGGTCCTGCGCCGCCACCTGATGATGACCGCGCACGACCTTCCCGTCGACGTGATCGCCACGCCGCGCGCCGTGATCGAGGTCGAGCGCCAGTACGAGCGCCCGCGCGGAATCCTCTGGGACCACCTGCAGCCGCCCCAGATCCGCGAAATACCCATACTCGAACGTATGGGTTATGCGTGACGACTACGGCAACTTAGATCCGGACTGGCTGAAGCTCGACTGGCGGCCGCACGTGCACCGGCTCGAGCTGCCGGGGGCGACGGTCAACTACGCAGAGATTGGCGAGGGCGAGCCGATCGTCTTCGTTCACGGCCTGACCAGCTCCTGGCAGGCCTGGCTCGAAAACATGCCCCACTTCAGCCGCTCGCATCGTGTGATCGCCCTCGACCTCCCAGGCTTCGGCGCCAGCCCGATGCCCTCCTGGACGATCGACATGCCCGCCTACGGGCGCATGCTGCATGACTTCTGCGAGAAGCTGGAGATCGGCCGCGATGCCACGCTGGTCGGCAACTCGATGGGCGGCCTGGTCGCCGCCGAGGCGGCGCTCGCGGAGCCAAGCCGCTTCAGTCGCCTGGTCCTGGTCTCGGCGGCCGGCTTCATCAACACCTGGCTCCCGCACGAGCGCGGCCGGGCGACCTCGCAGGCGTGGAACACCTTCGGCCGCCCCTTCGGCGCTGCCGCCCGTTTCTTCGTCACCCACCGCCGCGCCCGCTACCTGATGTTCCGTTTCGCGATCCGCTACCCGGGCCGCCTGTCGAAGGAGCTCCTCTGGGAGCAAATGGCTTCCGGCGTCCCTTGCCCGGGCTTCGCCGACGCCCTCGACGCGGTGATCGAATACGACGCCCGCGACCACCTCGAAGAAATCAAAATCCCGACGATGATCGTCTGGGGAACCGACGACTGGGTCATCCCCTCCGCGGCCGCGCTCAGCTACAACCGCCGCATCCCCCACTCCCGCCTGGAGATCTTCGAGCACACCGGCCACGTGCCGCAGCTCGAGCGGCCAGCGCGCTTCAACGCTGTGCTCGACGAGTTCCTGAACTAACGGGCGGGGCCAGGGGTTCCGCTTAACTTTTTCGGTGGAGACGCCGTGGCTGACGCCGCGAGGAATTGCCGAAAAAGTGGGCAAGTAGGTAGGGACGACACGTACAGATTTTGGCCTCCTCCGGCCTAGCCTTTCGGCGTCATTCAAATCAATGGCCCCCGCGCTGGTGGAACAGCCGGGGGCCGTGGCACCGAAAGGCAGGACCTCTCGATGCACTCCAAGGCTATTCCGCAGCCAGATTCAGGCTGCAATCCGCCGTCCACGGCGGGCGAGGACACCCAGGCTCAGCGGGCTGTACTGGCCCTCGTTCTAGACCAGCACCCGGCCACGCTGACGATCTGCGAGATCGCTCGCGAGTTCAGCGGGGAAGGCGACGACGCCGAGCGGGCGATCCGTGATCTCGTTGGGGCAGGGCTTCTGCGCTGCGAGGGAGCCTCTGTGCTGCCGACCCGCGCAGCCCTTCACGCCGACCGGCTCGAAGACGAATGAGCGTCGCTGAGCAGTTCGGAGCCAACCTCAGCCGTCTGCGCGAGCGCACCGGCGTCACCCAAGAGGAGCTTGCCTTTCGAGCTTCGCTCCACCGAACCGAGATCGGATTGCTTGAGCGGGGTGGGCGGATTCCCAAGATCGACACGCTCGCGAAGCTGGCCGGGGCGCTCGAAGTGGAGCCGGGGGCGCTGTTCGAGGGGATTGCGTGGCAGCCGGGGGACGTGCGGCGCGGGCAGTTCAAGGCCCAAACGGATGTAAGTGGGCCGCTCCCCTAGAAGGTCTTGGCGTGGCGGGAAGCGGCCCTAGTGAGCAACAGAACGCAGGGCTACGTATATCGCGGTCGGCGGCGCGAAAACTCGTCCGGGCCAGTTCCTAAATTGCACTCCACAAGGCTCCAAAGCCGTCCATTGGCGTGGCGCGGCTGGGGCGCAAGAGCAACAGAAGGAGGGCCGAATGGCCTCTTTTCAGATTGTCGCGGTTCGCACCGAGTCGTCGAGCGACGGATCACACGAGCACATCTCCGAGGTAAAGACGAGAGGCGGCAGTACATGGAGTCGCGCAACCGTCGTCAAAGACATCCGCGAAGGAACCGATTCCTACTACACCGAAGTCGATGGCTCGAAAGCAGACGTGATCGTCGTGGGATGCCCCAACTGCACCTTCAGCGACTACATCAAGACCACGGCTGACAGTACGACTGCCGACAATCTCCTGAGCCTGCCGATGTTCTAGTGACCTGAGTCGTTGATCCGCTGGCAGTAGGCGGCGAGGCTGTCGAGGATCTCGTCGGCGCTCTTGTGCCAGACGTAGGGCTTGGGTTCGTCGTTCCAGTTGGCGATCCAGGTGCGGATCGAGGCGACCAGGTCGCGGACTGAGCGGTGGGCGCTGCGCTTGATCCACTTTGTGGTCAGCTCGGCGAACCAGCGCTCGACCAGGTTCAGCCAGGAGCTGTAGGTGGGCGTGAAGTGCAGGGTGAAGCGTGGATGGCGCACCAGCCAGCGCTGGATCGCAGGTGTCTTGTGGGTCGAGGAGTTGTCCAGCACGACGTGGATCTCGAGGTGGGCCGGCACCGAGCCCTCGATCAGGTTGAGGAAGCGGCGGAACTCCTCGGCGCGGTGGCGGGGCGTCATCTCGGCGATCACCTGGCCGGAGGCGACGTCGAGGGCGGCGTAGAGGTTCGTGGTGCCGTTGCGAACGTAGTCGTGGGTGTGGCGCTCGGGCACTCCGGGCATCAGCGGCAGCACCGGTGAGGAGCGGTCAAGCGCCTGGATCTGGGACTTCTCATCGACGCAGAGCACCACTGCCGCCTCGGGCGGATTGAGGTAGAGCCCGACGATGTCTCGCACCTTGTCGACGAACTGTGGGTCGGGCGAGAGCTTGAAGTGCTCGGCCTGATGTGGCTTTAGCCCGAAAGCGCGCCAGATCCGGCTGATCGCGGTCTGGCTCATCCCCGTCGCAGCCGCCATCGAGCGCGTCGACCAGTGCGTGGCGTCGGCGGGCTTCTCCTCCAGCGTCTTCACGATCACCCGCTCGACATCCTCGTCGCCGATCTGCCGCGGCTTGCCCGGGCGCGGCTCGTCGTGCAGGCCGTCGATGCCCTTCTCGGCAAAGCGGCCCCGCCACTTGCCGACCGTCGAGCCGGTGCATCCCAACCGAGCTGCGATCTCCTTGCTGGACTCTCCATCGCCAGCCGCCAACACGATTCGGCAGCGCAGCGCCAGGGCCTGGGCGCTGGTCGGGCGCCGAGCCCAGCGCTCCAGCACCTCTCGCTCCTCCTCGCTGATCGAAACATCGACTCGTTGGGGCATAAGGCCTCCCATCGTCGCTTGCGATGGCGACGACTTCGACGGGCCGGACGCTATGCCTGCGGACTAACGACTCAGGTCACTAGTCGCGCACGGCCACAATCTCGTGGCAGCGTCGTGGCCTCGGATACGGCCTGCGCTCTGGCAGGGGCATGTCGCCCCGAGGGTGAGCGCCGTATCCGAGGCCCACGGCTATCGCGTCGGCGATGAACGGCAGCAACCGCTCGGCCTCGTCAGTCGTCAAGTCCACGCCAAGCCGTCGATCCAGGGTCAAGGTGATCCGATCTTCCTCCTTCGGATGAGCCTCAAGGAATGGGACACGCCAGCCATCCACGATGACATCGTGGTGGTTGAACGGCCCTGGAAAGTTGACGCGAAAGCCCTCATGGGGCTGGCACTCCTGAGACATTCGGTCCTTTCGACCCCTGGGGGCCGCTCTATCTGCCGCCACCCGATGTACGTGTAACTGGTATTATTTGACAGATGGCAGCTAGGGACCGCAACTCGGTAGCGCCCGCTCCGTCGAGCGAATCGCAGATGACCTACTCGCGATTCATGGAGCTATTCCCCGACAATGACGCCTGTCTTGAGTACCTGAAAGGCCGGTTCTTCGAGGACGGGACGGAGTGCCCGAAATGCGGCAAGGCGAGCAAGTTCCACCGGATCACAGGGCGCTCGGCCTACTCCTGTCAGTTCTGCGGGCACCACGTCTACCCGACCGCAGGAACGATCTTCCACAAGAGCAGCGTCAGCTTGCAGCTTTGGTTTTATGCCGTTTATTTGATGAGCAGCACGAGGTGCGGGATCAGCGCGAAGCAGCTTGAGCGCGAAATCGGCGTGACCTACAAGACGGCTCACCGGATGTTCAAGCTGATCCGCACTTTGCTCTCAGACGACCAGGAGGGGCCGCTGAGCGGCAAAGTCGAGATTGACGAGACCTTCTACGGCGGCAAACCGCGCGCGGCCGAGAAACGGAATAAACGCGGCCACCTGCGCCGCAAGTACCGGCCAAGCGTCGTCGGCGCTGTAGAACGCGGTGGCGAGATCCGGGCGCGCGTCGTTGGGGACGCTACGCATTCGACCCTCTCGCAAGTCGTCAAAGAGTTCGTGCTGCCGGAGTCGATGATCTTCACCGACGAGTGGCACGCTTACAAGGCCATCGGGCGCGAATACAAAGCCCATAGCCGCATCCGGCACCGCTCGAAAATCTATGTCGAAGGCGACAACTACACGAACACGATTGAGGGCTTTTTCGGCCTGTTCAAGAACGGCGTTCGTGGCGTCTACCACGCGATCTCGGCCGAGTACCTTCAGAACTATGTGGACGAGTACGCCTTCCGTTACAACCGACGGAACTCAGATCAGCCAATGTTCTGGGCGATGCTCAACCGCGTGAATCGCGAAGGCCGAGCTTCTTCCTAGCCCGATTCGAGGTCGCCTTCTCTAGGTCTCGAAGGAAGTCCGACTCTCTGTGAGCTTGATCCTGCTCGCGTCTCACGTCCTTCTGCGGTAGCTCGGGAGCTTGTTTCTCAGGACGCTTGCGAGATGGAGTCATGCGATCTATTCGGTGTCCTTCCAGACCCGCTCAAGCTCGGCACGGGAACGAGGCTGACGCAGCGGCGAGATGAAAAAACCGGTCTCGCGGGAACCCTGGTCGGGATTACGATCGGTGCGGTCTTTGGTCGAGTCACATATCGGCTCCGGCGCTGATTCGTCCGGCAGCTGGCCGATCTCGGTCATGAGGTTCTCAAGTGCGTTCAATTTGCTTTCCGTTTCCGGGTACGGACCACTTTTTTAGCGGGTTTCGGCCCCGATTGCGAATCTCCCTGCATAGGCCCAAAATGAATCAGCCGACTGCCGGCCTCCTCTTGCCGGACCGCGATGCGCACGGCATCTGCGAACTCGTACTCAGAGATAGGGCGAATGGGCAATCCGAGGGACTTCGCCTCTTTGGGTGAGATCACGTAGCCATGCGTTGGAAAGGTCTCCACCAATGCCTTGGCAGTACCCTCGGGATCGTCGTTCCCAACCTCTCGAAGAAGATGTTCCGCGTACTTCGCAGTGACCTTGAGCGTCTGCTTGGCGCTATGCACGACCTTCGGATCGAGTTGACAGACAAGAGGCTCTGAGAAACGAGCAGAGAAGGTCAGCATCGCTTCAATTGTTTGCGCACGGCTTAGCCCGGTGATGGCGAGCAGATCAGCTCCGCCATCGATAGCCATCTGTACGGCATCGCGCGCCACCTCATCAGCGGCACGAGCGATGCTAAGGGCTGAGATTGAGCCGGAGATGCTGCCCTCGTCGACCATTTGCCCGTCTAGTGGCCCTAGGTCAGCGCCTGGCGCCAAGAAGATCTCATCAGCCGCTATCGCGAGCAAGGTCGCAGCGCTCTTGGCGAAGTCGGGCACGACAACCCGGACTCGTGATGCTGCTGCTCGCAGCATCAACGCCAACTTGTAAGCGGAATGGGCATCGCCGCCAGGAGAGTCAAGCCAGATGTCGATCTCGACATTCTCGACAGGGGCCGTAACTTGATCCTCAATTGCCCGGCGTATCGGAGCTATCGATCCCCTGTTGATATTGCCGTCATTTGCAAGCCAGAGCAGAAGAAAGCGCCGCGCCGCCGGATTCGAAGCCTCCACGCGGCGCACTGTATCTATTTAGAAACGCGTGAGGTTTCCCGCAGTACGTGCTCTGCCTACCTAGTTGCCAAAAAGTGCAAGACGCTCCACCCCTGGCCCCGCCCGTTAGAACGTGACCGCGCCTTCAGATGCTGAAGAGACGGTGGCGGCGTACTTGGCCATTACGCCATGTCCGAAAGGAGATGGCGGAGATTTGTAGTCGGCAACACGCCTGGCGATCTCCTCGTCAGAAAGAGCTACGTCAAGACGGCGGTTGTCGATGTCGACGGTGATCTCATCGCCCTCGCGGATCGCCGCGATCGGGCCGCCCTTGGCCGCCTCGGGGGCGACGTGGCCGATCATCAGGCCGCGGGTGGCGCCGGAGAAGCGGCCGTCGGTGACCATCGCGACGCTCTCCCCCAGGCCCTCGCCGACGATCGCGGCGGTTACCTGGAGCATCTCGCGCATGCCGGGCCCGCCGACGGGCCCCTCGTTGCGGATCACGACTACGTCGCCGGGGTTGATCTGCTGGTCCTTGACCGCGCGGTAGCAATCCTCTTCCGAGTCGAAGACGCGGGCTGGCCCCGTCTGTTGGGTGCGCTCGGTGCCGGCGAGCTTGACCACCGCGCCCTCGGGGGCGAGGTTGCCGCCGAGGATCGCCAGGCCGCCCTCCGGGCTCTTCGGGTCGCTGAGCGGGCGAACGACTTCCTGGCCGGGCGCCTCGCTCGCCTCCGCCGCGACCTCACCGATCGTTTTGCCGGTGACGGTAAGTGCGTCCTCGTGGAGGCTGCCGGCTTCGGCCAGGCGCTTGAGGATCACTGGCACGCCACCGGCGGCGTAAAGGTCGGTGGCGACGAAGCGGCCGCCCGGCTTGAGATCTGCGAAGAGCGGCGTGGCGCGGGAGATACGCTCGAAGTCGGCCATCGTCAGCTCGATATCGAGCCTCCTTGGCCAGCGCGATCAGGTGCAGGACCGCGTTGGTCGACCCGCCCGAAGCGCAGACACAGGCCGCCGCGTTCTCCAGCGAGTCGCGGGTGATCACCTTGCTTGGCCTGATGTCCTCAACCAGGACGTTGAGGACGAGCTCGCCGATCCGCTCTGCCACCGTGCCCTTCTCGTCGTCTTCGGCCGGGACCATCGCCGAGCCGCCGGCGCTGACCCCGAGGGCCTCGAAGGCGCAGGCCATCGTGTTGGCCGTGAACTGACCGCCGCAGGCGCCGGCGCCAGGACTCGCGACGCCCTCCAGCTCGTTCAATTCCTCGTCGCTCATGTCGCCGGCGTTGTGAGCGCCCATCGCCTCGAAGATGTCGAGGATCGTCACGTCGCGACCGTGCCAGTGGCCGGGGGCGATCGAGCCGCCGTAGAGGACGACGGAGGGGACGTCGAGACGGGCGAGCGCCATCGCGCAGCCCGGGATCGTCTTGTCGCAGGCGCAGAGGGCGACGATCGCGTCGAACTGGTAGCCGCGAGCCATCAACTCGATCGAGTCGGCGATCACCTCGCGGCTGACCAGCGAGGCCTTCATCCCCTGGGTTCCCATCGTGATCCCGTCCGAGATCGCGACCGTATTGAACTCCAGCGGCGTGCCACCCGCGGCGCGAACACCCTCCTTGACGTGCTCGGCGAGCCCGCGCAGGTGGAAGTTGCACGAGTTAGCCTCGGCCCAGGTGTTGGCGATCCCGATCGTCGGCCGGCTCAGCGCCTCGTCGTCGTAGCCGACGCCCTTCATGTAGGCGCGCGAGTGGGCCCGGTCGGGACCGTCGAAAAGGGCACTCGAGCGAGGACGGGGAAGCTTGGTCGTGGTTGCGCCGTTTGAGCTCATCGCCAAAATCTACTGAGGCAGCTCAGAGGTCAGTCCGAAGACGTCGACCGGCCCGGGCCCCTCACCGATCTCGCGCAGGCCGGAGGCCACCGCGGCGGCGGCGACCTCGCGTGCCCTGCGCGCCGCTTCCAGTGGCGAGGCGCCAAGCGCCAGGTGGGCAGCCAGCGCCGAGGAATGGGTGCAACCGGACCCGTGCGCGGCACCGTCGGCGTGCCGCTCGCCGGGGATCTCGGCCGATTCGCGACCGTCGAAGAAGAGGTCGACGACCCGCTCGCTGTGACCACCCGTAACTACCACCGCGTGGGGGCCGAGCGCCCGCACCTCACGAGCCAGGTCCTCCTGGGAGTCCTGCTCGCTACCGCCACTGAGCACGCGCGCCTCGGGAATATTGGGCGTCACCACAGTCGCCAGTGGCAGCAGGCGCTCAACCAGTGCCGAGCGCGCCTCCTCGTCAAGCAGCACTGCACCACTCTCGGCGACCATCACCGGATCGATCACGACTGGCGCATCGCCGACGAAGCGCAGCGCCTCGACCACCGCGTCGACCGTCTCGGCCGTGCCGAGCATGCCGATCTTCACCGCCGCGACGCCGATGTCTTCGGCGACGGCGCCGACCTGGGCGACGATCATCTCCGGCGAGACCGTTTCGATCGCCTCGACCCCGACCGTGTTCTGCGCCGTGATCGCCGTGATCGCGGTCATGCCGTGCACGCCGCAGCGCGCAAACGCCTTCAGGTCAGCCTGGATCCCCGCGCCACCGCCGGAGTCCGATCCCGCAATTGAGAGCACCGCTGGAATCACGCCAGCCAGACTAGAAGGTGCTCGCGGGGGGACGGGTGTGGTCAAGCAGATCAAGGACGCAGGGAGCGTGGCGTGCTCTGCACGCGAGCGACTGAGGACGCCGATATGCGCAGGCCACACCCGTCACCGCCGGGGTTGCAACAGCGTTCGTGAGTAGACGCCGACGAGGGAACAGGAGACGTAGCCGAGCGCCTCGAGCGTCGCCAGGGCCGAGGCGGCAGCGCCGCCGTCGAGGTCGAGCGCGGCGGCGATCGCGTCACTGGTCTCCGCCCCGCGCTCCAAGACCGCCAGCACGTCGCGGAGTCGCGTGTCCAGGTCGGCGCCGACTCGCTCCGCCTTGCGGACGCCCGGGCCAAGCATCGCGTCGAGCACGTCCTGCCCGTCGCGAATCAGGCAGGCGCCGCCGGCAAGCAGGTCATTGGTGCCCGCCGAGGCGCGTGAGTTGACAGGCCCGGGCACGGCGCCGAGATCACGACCCAGATCGGCGGCGAGGTCGGCAGTGATCAGCGAGCCGGAGCGCTGCGCCGCCTCGACGACCACCGTCATCCCGGCCAAGGCGGCCATGATCCGGTTGCGGGCCGGGAAGGTCCAACGCCAGGCCCCGGTGCCCGGCGGCAGCTCCGAGAGGACGAGGCCGCGCTCGCAAATCCGCCGCCAGAGCGATCGGTGCGAGGCCGGGTAGGCAAGGTCGGCGCCACAGCCGAGCACGGCGACGGTCGTGTCGGCTTCAAGCGCGCCACGATGCGCGCAGGCGTCGATGCCAAAGGCGAGGCCACTGATCACCAGCAGGCCGGCGGCGGCGAGTTCGCGCCCGAGCTCACGTGCCATCTCGCGGCCATAGGTGCTGGCACGCCGCGCGCCGACGATCGTCACCGTCCCCTGCGGCTCGAGCCGCCCGAGCAAGTCGGAGTCCCCCCGTCCGATCAGCGCCCATGGTGCGTCGGCGGCATCGACAAGCCCCGGGGGGAAGGCAGGGTCGTGGCGACAGCAGGCCCAGCAGCGGGCAGCCAGCAGGTCGGCGCGGAGTCGCTGCTCCGGCACGGCATCGACCTCGGCAAGCACCTGGGCTGCGATCTTCGGCGCCGTGGCCGCAGCCAGGTCCTCGTTGGAGAGCCGCAGGAGTTCCGGCGAGCGCGAGCCGGGAGCGGCGCTGGAGATCTTTTCGATGTAGGGCGCCAGGTGGGCGAGCAGCCGCGCTCGGCGCAGGCAGTCCGGGCATGCGTTCGGCTCGCTCACTCGCTGTCCCTGCGTCGCAGCTGCAGGGCCTGGGCGACCTGCTCGTGGCCGATCGCCTCGTTGCCGGTGAGGTCGGCGACGGTTCGAGCCAGACGCAGAACGCGGTCGTGGGCGCGGCCACTGAGGCGGCGACGCGAGTAGGACTCGGCCAGCAGCGTGGCGGCGCTCTGCTCGAGCGTGCACTCGCGCACCTCCGCGGCTGTCATCTCGGCGTTGCTGCGGCCGGCCCCGAGCCTGTCGTTCCTGAAGTTCGCGCGCGGCAACCACCCGCTCGCGAACCGCCTCGGAGGGCTCCCCGGCCGGTCCGCCGATCTCCTCGGCGCTGGGCTGGCGGATCGCGGCAAGGACGTCGATGCGATCCGCAAGCGCACCGCTGAACCTCGCCTGGTAGCGGCGCACCGCAAGCGGCGCGCAGCTGCACTCGGGGTCGCTCTCGCCGCGCCCGCAGGGACAAGGATTCGAGGCGGCGACGAGCATGAAGCGACAGGGCAGCTGCCGCCAGGCGCCCGCTCGCGCCACCGCGACCCAACCGCTCTCCAGCGGGGCTCGCAGCGCCTCCAGGGTGTCGCGGCGAAACTCGCAGAGCTCGTCGAGGAAGAGGACGCCGCGGTGGGCCAGCGTCGCCTCGCCGGGGCCCGGCGGGTTGCCTCCGCCGATCAGGCCTGCCGGGCTGATCGTGTGATGAGGAGAGCGAAACGGCCTGCCGCCCGCGCCTGCACCGAGCCTGCCGCAGACGCTGGCGATCCGCGCCACCTCGAGCGCCTCTGCCGCCGCCAGCGGCGGCAGGATCGAGGGCAGGCGACTTGCCGCCAGTGACTTGCCGGCCCCAGGCGGCCCGATCATCAGCAGGCTGTGCCCGCCCGCGGCAGCGACCTCGAGCGCGTAGCGGAGGTGGCGCTGGCCGCGCAGGTCAGCGAGATCCGGAACCGCCTTTCCCCCGCGGCGATCGAGCGACATCGGCTGCGGTCGCGGCGGGCGCCACTCGCCGGCGGCAAGTGGCGCGACCTGAGCCGAGGTTCTCGAGGCAGATCACCTCCGAGGTCCTCGACCAGCGCCGCCTCGGCGCCGTTGTCCGCAGGTACGACGATCGCCTCGCAGCCGCGCTCGCGCGCCGCCTCGGCGATCGCCAGCACGCCGGGTACCGGCCGCACTGACCCATCGAGGGCAAGCTCGCCGACCATCGCGATCGAGCCGCCGAGGCTCGAGCTGCCCCGACGCGGTTAGTAGGGCGACCGAGATCGCCAGGTCGAGACCGGGCCCCGCCTTGCGCAGGCTTGCGGGCGCGAGGTTGGCGACGATGCGCCGCAGCGGGAACTCGAAGCCGCAGTTGACCAGCGCCGCCCGCACTCGCTCGCGCGCCTCGCGCACGGCAGCGTCGGGCAGGCCGACGACCGAGAAGGCGGGCAGGCCGCGATGGACGTCGACCTCGACCCGCACGGGCCGAGCCGAGATGCCGTCGAGGGTGAATGTCTGCGCCGTGGCGAGCATGGCAACGACGCTATGGAGGCGAATCCGACGCGTGGTGCGGGCTGCGTGACGGCTCTGAAAATTCATCCGCGCGTCACTCGCGCACCCGCTCCGATCGGGCCTCACGGGCCCTATCGTCGCCCACGATGACCGCGCAGCGACAGCGTCTCGGCCGCACCGCGGAGGACCTCGTCGCCGCCCGTCTAGTCGCCGCCCACTGGGAGATCCTCGAGCGCAACGCCCGCACTCGCTACGGCGAGCTCGACATCGTCGCGATGGACGGGCGCACCCTCGTCTTCATCGAGGTCAAGGCAGGCAGAGCCAACTCCACCTACGGCCCGGAGCGCCCTGTCTTCGCCGTCGACCGCCGCAAGCAGCAGCGCGTCCGCCGCCTCGCCACCGCCTGGCTGGGCGAACGCCGCGACCTGCCCTACTACGCCGAGATCCGCTTCGACGCCGTCGGCGTCAGCTTCAACCGCGCCGCGCGTGCGACCGAAATCGAGCACATCGAGGGCGCGTTCTAGCCGGCCAGCTCTAGCTGCGAGTAGGCGACCGACTGAAACGAGCGACGATGAAGGGGCGAGATGCCGATGCGCTCGATCGCCTCGCGGTGCTCGGGGGTCGAGTAGCCGACGTGCTCCTCGAAGCCCCAGCCGGGGTGCTGGGCGGCGGCACACTGCATGTAGCGGTCGCGGGTGACCTTGGCGATCACCGAGGCGGCGGCGATCGCGGCGCTGGTGCCGTCGCCTTCGATCACGGCCCGGTGCGGCACGCTGCACTCGCGCAGCGAGAAGCCGTCGACGAGGCAGGTGGCGGCGGCGTCCGGCTGCAACCGTTCGAGCGCATTGGAGAGCGCTTCGATGTTGGTCACATGCAGGCCGCGCTCGTCGATCCCGCGAGCGCAGCGCACCACGACGCTGACCCGCTCGGCAGCACGCAGGACACAGGGGAACAGCTCGGCGCGCTTCTCGGCGTGCATCTGCTTCGAGTCGTGCAGGCCGGCAAGGGCGCGGCGGTCGGCGTGGGAGAGCGCCTCGTAATCGATCAGCACCGCCGCCGCAACCAGCGGACCGGCGAGACAACCGCGGCCGGCCTCGTCGGCGCCGGCGACCCAGCGGCTGTCGAGGCCGCGATCGAAGGCAAAGAGGCGACGCGTACGCGCCAGGCGACGTTGGTGGAGCTTGCCCTTTGCCGCCGGCTTAGAGGATGCCGATGCGGTCTGGGGGCCAGTAGGTGGCAAAGGCCTTGCCGATGATCCATCCCTTTGGGACGGGACCCCAGAAGCGGCTGTCATCGCTTTCGCCACGGTTGTCGCCCATCATGAAGTAGTAGCCGGGTGGAATCTTGATCGGTTTGGGCAAAGTGCAGGAAGGCGCTGAGCCGCAGGGCCTGATGTAGGACTCTTCGGTCTTCTCGACGCCGTTGACGACGGGATGGCCGTTGCGAACGCTGAGCGTGTCGCCGGGCCCGGCGACGATCCGCTTGATGAAGTTCTGGCTCGACTCTTCCGCGGTCGGCTTCGGACACGGCATGCCGACTTCGACCGGCTCCTGGCCTTTGACCGTGACGCCGCATTCGGTGCCCGTGTCGGCTCCCGTAGGGGGATGGAAGACGACGATGTCGCCGGGCTTGGGGTCGGTGAAGTGGTAGAGGAAGCGGTTGACGAGGACCCGCTGGCCGACGTCCAGGGTCGGTTCCATCGACTGCGAGGGGATCTGGTAGGGCTTGATCAGCCAAGCCTGGATTGCCAGCGCAAGCCCAAGGGCCAGCGCGACGATGACGACCAGCTCTACAAACCCGCCGCCTCGACTTTTCGGCTTCGGGATCGCGAGTTTCAGGCCGAGTCCCCGCCGGAGTCGTCGGACTTCTCATCCGGCGACTCGTCCTCGGCATCCTCAGCCGCGGCGTTGTCCTCAGTCTCCCCCGCCTCAGGCGCCTCAGCGTCTGTCTCTGCCGCTGTCTCACTTGAAGTCTCAGCTACTGGCTCCTCGCTTGCCTCAGCCTCCGGCTCCGCAGGCGGCTCCTCGCTCGCCTCCGGCTCGGCCTCAGTCCCTGCCGCCGCCTCAGTCGCCTCGGCCTCTGGAGCATCCGCCTCTACCTGGGCGTCTTCCTCGCCCTGGCTGACGCCCTCGGCATCCACCGCTTCGGGCTCAGCCGCCGCCGTAGGCGCCGAGATCAGCTCCTCGTCGATGCCCCAGCGGCGCTCGGCGACGCGAGCCGCCTTGCCGATGCGACCGCGCAGGTAGTAGAGCTTGGCCCGGCGCACGTCGCCGCGAGCGGCGATCTCGAGTTTCTCGATCTTCGGCGAGTGCAGCGGAAAGGTTCGCTCGACGCCGACACCGAAGGACTGCTTGCGAACGGTGAAGGTCTCGCGCACCCCCGAGCCCTGACGCCGCAGGACGATTCCCTCGAAGACCTGTGTGCGGCGGCGCTGGCCCTCGACGACCTGGAAGTGGACGCGTACGCGATCGCCTGGATCGAAGGAAGGGAGACCCTTCCTCAGTTGCCCTCTCTCGATGTCGTCGATGACGCTGCTCATGCGAAAAAAGACCGCCGGGCCCGGACCGGGCGCCGCGCGGTGGCGGAATGGTAGCTACTCCGAGTTTTTTTCGGACTGCTCGGCCCGGGCCCTGCTCTGCTCCAGGCGCCAGAGCCGCACCCGCTCGTGGTCGCCGGATAGAAGCACCTCGGGCACATCCCAGCCCCGGTAATTGGCCGGGCGCGTGAAATGCGGGTACTCGGGCATCCCCTCGAGCACCTGACTGAACGACTCCTCGACGGCACTGTGGGCATGGCCCAGCGCCCCGGGCAGCTTGCGCATCACCACATCGGCGAGCACCATCGCCGGCAGCTCACCGCCGGCCAGCACGTAGCGACCGATCGAGACCTCGTCATCGGCGAAGTGCTGGTGCACGCGGTCATCGAAGCCCTCGTAACGACCGCAGAGCAGCGCCACGTGCGGCTCCTGCGTCAGCTCATCGGCGAGCTCGTCGTCGAGCAGTCGCCCTGTCGGCGAGAGCAGAACGGTGCGCGGCTTGTCCCCATGTGGGTAGGCGGCCTGCAGCGCCGCATCGACCACATCGACCCGCAGCACCATCCCCGCCCCGCCCCCGTAAGGCGCATCGTCGACCTGACCTGCGCTCAAGGGAGTCGTATCGCGGTAGTTGAACAGCCTCAGCTCATTGCCCGCTCCGAGCGCGTTCTGCACAGAGCGCTGTGACTGGAACCAGTCGAACGCCTCGGGGAACAACGTGAAGATGTCGAGCCTCATGGCGGGCTGAACCCGCTCAATCAAGAATGTCGACGATGACCCGTCGATCCAGACGCACTGCCGCCGCCTTCGCGATCGTCCGGATCGCATTGGCGACCCGGCCGCCCTTGCCGATCACGCGTCCCAGATCGTCCTCGGCGACGCTGATCTCATAGACGAGGTCGCCTTCCTCTTCGAGCTCCTCGACGACGACGGCGCTTGGGTCCTCGACCAGCGAGCGGACCAGGAACTCCAGCAGCTCGGTCACTTCAGGCTCAGCTACCGGAGGCGGGAATGCCCTTGGTGCGCAGCAGCGTGGCGACGGTCTCCGACGGCTGGGCGCCGTGCTCCAGCCAGTGGCGGGCACGGGTCTCGTCGAGCTCGATCGTCGAAGGCTCGGTCTGCGGGTTGTACTGCCCGATCGTCTCGATCGTGCGCCCATCACGCGGCGAGCGCTTGTCGGCGACGACGATCCGCCAGATCGGGTTCTTCTTGGACCCGACTCGTCTGAGTCTGATTCGTACTGCCATCGGCCGCGGAAGGTTAGCGCCTTCTTACCTTCGGGACGCGGTGCTCCCCCGGTCATCGCGGCGATCTGTTGCGCGTCGGGCATCTTGCCCGAGGTCATGTGGCGCATCATCTTGCGCATCTGGTCGAACTGCTTGATCAGCTGGTTGACCTGCTGCGGCCTCGTCCCCGAGCCGTTGGCGATGCGTTTGCGGCGCGAGCCCTTGATCAGCCCGGGGTTGGCCCGCTCTTGCGGCGTCATCGAGAGGATGATCGCCTCGACCCGGTCGAGCTGGCCCTCGTCGATGTCGGCGTTCTTCAGTTGTTTCATCGCCCCCATGCCGGGCAGCATGCCGAGGATGCCGCTGAGCGGGCCCATTTTGCGCACCTGGCGCATCTGCTGGAGCATGTCCTCGAGCGTGAACTGGTTCTTCCGCAGTTTTCGCTCGAGGTCGGCCGCCTGGTCCTCGTCGATCTGCTGCTCGGCTTTCTCGATCAGGCTGAGCACGTCGCCCATGCCGAGGATGCGCGAGGCCATGCGGTCGGGGTGGAAACGGTCGAAGGCCTCGAGTTTCTCGCCGGTCGAGGCGAAGAGGATCGGCTTGCCGGTCACCGCCTTGACCGAGAGCGCGGCGCCGCCACGGGCGTCGCCGTCGAGCTTCGACATCACCACGCCGTCGAACTCGGCCGCCTCGGCGAAGGACTCGGCGACACCGACGGCGTCCTGGCCGGTCATCGCGTCGACTACGAGCAGCACGTCGTGGGGCTTGACCCGCTTGCGGATCTGCGACAGCTCCTCCATCAGCTCCTGGTCGACGTGGAGGCGACCAGCGGTGTCGACGATCAGCACGTCGCGGCGCTCGGTCCTGGCCTGCTCCAGCGCCCAGGCGGCGATCTCGACCGGGTCGGCGTCGGTGCCTTTCTCGTAGACGTGGGCGCCGACGCGCCCGCCGACGGTGACCAGCTGATCGACCGCGGCGGGGCGGTAGACGTCGCAGGCAGCGAGGGCGACGTCCTTCTTGCCGTTCTCGCGCAGGAAGCGGGCGAGCTTGGCGCAGGCGGTCGTCTTGCCCGAGCCCTGCAGGCCGGCCATCAGGATCACGGTCGGGCCGCTGGAGGCGAAGGCGAGCTCGCAGCCGGTACCGCCCATCAGCCCGGTCAACTCCTCGTTGACGATCTTGATCACCTGCTGGCCCGGATCGAGGCTGCCGAGCACGTCGGCGCCGAGGCAGCGCTCCTTCAGCGTCGCGGTGAAGGTTTTGACGACCTTGAAGTTGACGTCGGCCTCGAGCAGGGCGAGGCGGATCTCGCGCATCGCCGCATCGACGTCGGACTCGCTCAGCTTGCCGCGCGAGCGGACATCGGAGAGCGTCGCCTGCAGCCGGTCTGAAAGCTGGTCGAACACTGCGCTGAGCTTAGCGGGCTCAGGAGGGCGTTGGCGAAGTCGGTGGGGTCGAAGGGGCGCAGGTCCTCCAGGGTCTCTCCAGTGCCGATCAGCTTCACCGGGATGCCGAGCTCGTCGGCGATCGCGAGCACGATGCCGCCCTTGGCGGTGCCGTCGAGCTTGGTCAGGACGACGCCGTCGACCTCGGCCGCCTCGGCGAAGATCTTGGCCTGGCGCAGGCCGTTCTGACCGGTCGTCGCGTCGATCGAGAGCAGCGTCTCGTGCGGGGCACCGGGCATCTGCTTGCTGATCACCCGCCGCACCTTGGCCAGCTCCTCCATCAAGTCGGTCTGCGTGTGCAGGCGCCCGGCGGTGTCGACGATGACCACGTCGGCGCCGCGGGCACGGGCGGCCTCGACCGCGTCGAAGGCAACCGCGCCGGGGTCGGAACCCTCCTCGGCGCGAACCAGTTCGGCGCCGGCGCGGTCGGCCCACTCGGCCAGCTGCTCAGCCGCCGCGGCGCGGTAGGTGTCGCCGGCGGCGAGGACGACGGAGAGGCCGAACTCCTTCGAGAGGTGCCAGGCGATCTTGCCGATCGTGGTCGTCTTGCCGGTGCCGTTGACCCCGACCATCAGCAGCACTGCCGGCTCGCCGCTGAGGTCGATCGGCGCCCGCGCCGTGGCGGCGACCTCGGCGAGGATCTCGATCAGCCGCGCCTGCACCGCCTCGCCGTCGGCGGGCACGGTGCCGGCCTCGACCTCGTGCTCGAGCCGCTCGACCACCTTGGCCGTGGTCGGCGCTCCGGTGTCAGCCAGGATCAGCGCCTCCTCGAGCCGCTCCCAGGTCTCCTCGTCGATGCGCTCGAAGAAGCTCGACGAGAGCTCCTCGGCCAGCGCTTTGCGGCTCTTGGAGAGGCTCTGGCGCAGGCGGCGGAAGACGCCGCGGCGCTCGCCCTCGCTCTCAGCCTCGGACGAACCCGTTGGGGCCGCTCGCTGCCCCAGGTCGAGGATCTCCTGCCAACTCGTCGCCATCGTCCGGGGAGGCTATCCCGGCGGCGAGGCGGAGCTCCTCCACGCCCTGCTCGATGTAGGTGCCGATGCGGTCGATGTCGGGCATCGAGTCGCGGTCGCCGAGCAGGCCGAAGCCGATCGCGCCGTTGTAGCTGATGATCGCGATCGCCAATGCGTGGCGACGGGCAAGGAAGCCGACCGGGTAGACCTCGACCAGCTCGCGACCGCGCACGTAGAAGGGGATCTGCGGGCCGGGGAAGTTGGTGACAAGCAGGTTGAAGAGCCGGGTCGAGAAATTGATCGCCGCGGTCGGGCCGAGCAGCAGCGGCGGGGCGAAGTCGCGAAACCAGTCGTTGAGGCCCCAGATCGCCTCCGCGCCGAGCGGCTGCTTGGAGGCCTTGAGGTCGTCCATCGCCTTCGAGACGAAGCGCACCCGCTCGACCGGATCGGCAATGCCGATCGGCAGCGGGCCGCGCATCGCCGTCAGCTTGTTGCCGAGCTCGCCGTGCTGGTCTTCGGTGCGAATCGAGACCGGCACCAGCGCCTGCAGCTCGACCCCCTCGGTCTCCAAATCGCGGTCGAGCATCCAGCGGCGCAGGGCACCGGCGGTGATCGCCAGGGTGACGTCGTTGACGGTGGCGCCGAGGACGTTCTTCAGCTCTTTGAACTCGTCGAGGTCACAGCGCGCGCCGTAGAAGAGGCGGCCGGGAGAGATGTCGACGTTGAGCGGCACCTTGGGCGCCGGCTTGGCGAGGTTCCAGGTGACCTCCCAGAGACCGGCGATGCCGTCGGAGGCGCGTTTGGCGGCGCGGCGCGGCTTGCGGAACGCAGCGGCCAACCAGCGGCCCAGTCGAGAGAACATCTGCCCGAAGCCGCGCACGGCGTGGCCAACTAGGGCGAGGCGCGAGGGCGACTGCTTGGGCTCCCAGGGCGCCGGCTCGGGTACCGGCTCGGTTGTTGGCTCGACGTCGAAGAGCAGCACCCCGATGTCGACGGCGGAGATTCCGTCGGCCATCGCGTGGTGGGTCTTGTAGACGATTGCGAAGCGGTCGTTCTCCATGCCCTCGACCAGGCAGAGCTCCCAGAGCGGCCGCGAGCGATCGAGCGGCGGGGCGAAGGTCTGGGCGACGGCGGTGCGGAACTGCTCGTCGCTGCCGGGGGCGTCGAGCACCTTGCGGCTGACGTGCTCGTGGACGTCGAACTCGGCGTGGTCGACCCAGAAGGGGCGACCGAGGCCCAGCGGCGGGTAGGAGAGGCGCTGGCGCAGTCGCGGCAGCAGGTGCAGGCGGCTGCGGATGCTGGCGAGGAACTCCTCGTGGCTGGGCGGCTCGCCCTCGCAGACCAGCACGGCGCCAATCGCCATGTGCCCGTTTGACTTCTCGTTGGCCAGAAACGACGTGTCGAACGACGTCAGCCTGTCCATGTGTCGCTGCGCCACGGTCCCTCCTTTCCTTCCCCGCGGACAGCGTAGCGTGGTCCCCGATCCGAGAACGTTCTGTTTCCTTTAAGCGAGGGGACGCCGCTACTAGGCGGCTTCGACCGACCCGCGCGGGGTCGGCGGCGCGGCGGCGGGCTGCTCGCCGATCAGGCCCGGCGAGGCGGGTTCATCAGCATCGTCCCCGCCCGCCTCACCCTCGGCCTCTTGCTCGGCCATGCCGGCGAAAGGCGGTGGCGGCGCGGCCTCGGTCTCGGCCTCTTCCTCCGCCTCGACATCGCCCCCGTCTTCGGCCACTTCGCGCGGCAGGCGGCGGGAGACGACCTTGGTGACGCCGTCGCCGCCCATGCTGACCCCGTAGAGCACGTCAGCGGCGTCCATGGTGCGTTTCTGGTGGGTGACGATGACGAACTGGGCGCGGTCGGAGAAGCGCCGGACCAACTGCAAGAAGCGATCGATGTTGGCGTCGTCGAGGGCGGCCTCGACCTCGTCGAGGATGTAGAAGGGGCAGGGCCGGGCGAGGAAGACGGCGAAGACGAAGGCGATCGCGACCAGCGACTTCTCGCCGCCGGAGAGCAGTGAGAGCTTACGGGTCGACTTGCCGGCCGGGGTTACCTCGATCTCGACCCCGAACTCCTCGCGCTGCTCCTCGGCCTCCTCATCGTCCCCGGCCGCGTCTTTCGCCGCCGCCTCTCCCTCCGCCTCGGCGTCGGGAACGGCGCGCAGGGTGACCCGGCGCAGGCGGCCGCGGCCACCGGGGAAGAGGTGCTCGACCATCTCCTCGAAGTTCTTTGCCGTCGCCTCGAAGGTCTGCTCGAAGGCGCGCTCGATCTCGCGATCGATGTCGCGGATCAGCGCCTCCAGCTCGCGCATCCCCCGCTCGGTGTCCTCGCGCTGGGCCTGCAGCGACTCGACATGCTCGCGGGCCTCCTCGTACTCCTGCTCGGCCAGCGGGTTGACCGGGCCGATCTGGGCGCGGCGGCGCTCGAGCCGCTCGAGCCGGCGGTCGATCTCGGCCCGATCCTCGTCGCTGAGGGCCTCGCTCGCCGGCTCGACCTCCTCACCAAGGCGCTCGGCGATCGTCGCCAGCTCCTTGGCCGCCTCGGCGCGGCGGTCGCCGAGGTGGGCGGCCTCGACCTCGACTTCGGTGAGCCGGTCGGACGCCTTCGTCATCTCGGCCTGCAGCTCGTACTCGCGTTGTGAGCAGGCGCGCATCTCCTCGGCGATCTCGTCGCCGTCGCCCTCGCCACCGACGACGCGGCCCTCGATCCGCTCGACTCGGGCCCGGATCGCCGCCTCGGCCACGGTCGCGGCGGCAGCAGCGGCGCGAACGTCGTCGAGCAGTTCCTCACCCCCCGCGAGGCGCTTGCGTAATACCTCGCGGGCGCGCTCGCCGAGCAGGCCCTCGGCCCGGCGGGCGTGGCGTGAGGCGCGCTCGGCGCCGCTTTGCACCGCGCCGAGCGCGGTCTCGCGGGCTGACTCGCTGGCATCGGCAAGGCGGGCGCGAGCAAGGCCGTCTGCGGCGCTGGACAGACCAGCGTCGATCTCGTTCAGCTCCTCCTCGAGTTTGCGCGCCCTTTCGCCGGGCGCCGCGGTCGCGCCGATGTCAAGCGTCAGCGGGCCGAGCTCGGCTGCGCAGCGAGTCGAGGCGGGCGGAGATATCGCCCTCGCGGTCAGCCAGGCCGGTGGCGCGAATCGCGATCCGCTGCTGCTCGCCGCGCAGTTTGGTCAGCAGTCCCCAGGCCTGTGTGCGCTCGCGATCGCGAGCGGCAAAGCGCTCCTCGGCGGCGCGGCGCTTGGCGCTCACCTCGGCGAGGTTCTTCTCCAGCACGGAGCGCTGGGCCCGCGCCTCGGCCGCCGCCTTCTCCGCCGCCGCGGCGCGGTCGGCGCCGAAGCGCAGTTCCTCGGCGACCAGCTGGCCGCGCAGGCCAAGCTCCTCGCGCTCGATCCGAGCGCCAAGCTCGGCGGCCTGGGCCTGTCGCTTCAGCGGTCGCAGCCGTGCCCGCGCCTCGCGCTCGAGGTCGAGGGCGCGATCGAGGTTGTCGCGGGCGGCGCGCAGCTTCAGCTCGGCGCGGCGACGGCGCTTGCGGTGCTTGCCGAGGCCGGCCGCCTCCTCGATCAAGAGGCGCCGTTCGCGCGGTTTGGAGTGGATGATCGACTCGACCCGACCCTGACTGATCACCGAGTGCATCTCGCGGCCGAGGTTGGTGTCGGAGAGCACCTCGGTGACGTCGACGAGGCGGCAGCGGGCGCCGTTGAGGCGGTAGCTGCCCTCGCCGGCACGATCGAGCGTGCGCTTGACCGCGATCTCGGAGAGCTCGGTGGCGGCGCGGCCCTCGGAGTTGTCGATCGTCACCTCGACTTCGGCGAGGCGGCGCTGGCCGACGCCCTTGCCGCCGGCCGAGATCACGTCCTGCATCGAGGCGCCGCGGATCGCCCCCGGGCTCTGCTCACCCAGCGCCCAGAGCACCGCGTCGGTGATGTTCGACTTGCCTGAGCCGTTTGGGCCGACGATCACGCTGACGCCGGGCGAGAACTCCAGCCTCGCCCGCTCGGGGAACGACTTGAACCCCTTCATCTCGATTGATCTCAGATACATGCGTTATCTCTCCGGAGGCGGTCCCTCGACCCTCGGCTGCCAAGCCTCGCGAGCGCGTCGGACGCGATGATCAAACTCAGTCCCCAAGCCGTTTCAGCGCCTGCTCAGCGGCGGCTTGCTCGGCCGCCTTCTTGCTCCGGCCCTGCCCTTCGCCGACTCTCTCGGAGTCGACGATCGCCGCCACCTCGAAGTTACGCCGGTGCGGCGGCCCGGATTCCGCGGTCGACCTCGTAGCTTACGACCGAGCGGCGCCGCGCCAGTAGCTCCTGCAGCGCCGACTTGAAGTCGATCCGCGTCTCGGCGGCATGCTCGACCCGGGGCTCGAAGGCGAGGGCCACGGCAGCGGCAACTCGATCGAAGCCAAAGGCGAGGAAGCAGGCGCCGATCAGCGCCTCGGTTGCCTCCGGCAGCGGTCGCTCGCCACTGAGCAGGACCTCGGCGGGGATCCCGACCGGCATGTCGTCGGGCTCGTTGGCACGCAGCATCTCCGGCACACCCAGCTCGCGACCGACCTCAGCGCAGGAGACGCCGCTGACCGCCTGGTTGTGGATCTTGGTCAGGCCGCCGGCGTCGACGCCGGGAAACTGCTCGACCAGGCCGCGGGCAACGGCCAGGGCGAGGACGCTGTCGCCGAGGTAGGCGAAGCGCTCGTAGGAGTCAGTGCGGACCTCGCTCCAGGACGAGTGGGTCAACGCCTGGCGGCGCAGGTCGTCCGGCAGCTCGGCGATCAGCTCGGCGAGGGTCTCGCCGCTCACGCCGGCGCGTGCTCGAGCACGAAGTCGACAGCGTCGCCGACGGTCGCGATCTTGGCTGCCTGCTCCTCGGAGACGGAGATGCCGTAGGTGTCCTCCAGCTCCATCACCAGCTCGTAGAGGTCGAGCGAGTCGGCGTCGAGGTCCTCCTTGAAGCGGCTCGCCTCGCCGATCTTGGCCGCGTCGATCTCGAGCTCCTCGGCGAGGTGGTTGCGGACCAGGGTGAGGACTTCCTCGCGGCTCATCGCGGGGTTCCTATCACGCCCCGTCCGCCTCGTCACGGTTGGCGCAGCTCGCCGCGGCCGGCGCCCGCCTCGCGCAGCAGCGCCCCGGTGCGCCCGACGGCGTCGACCTCGACGCAGCGGGCGGCGAGGCGAATCGCGTTGGCGATCCCCTCCGCCCCGGCGCTGCCGTGGCCGACGACGGTGATCCCGCGCAGCCCGAGCAGGATCGCGCCGCCGGTGCTGTCGGGGTGCAGCTCGCGGCGCAGGCCGCCGAGCGCCGGGCGCATCAGCAGGCCACCGATCGAGGCAAGCGGGTTGGAGCGAGCGGCGTCGCGAATCGCGCCGGTCACCGCCTTCGCCGTCCCCTCCATCAGCTTTAGCGAGACATTGCCGGTGAAGCCATCGGTGACGACCACGTCGGCCGCATCGGCGGGCAGGTCGCGCCCCTCGACGTTGCCGACGAAATCGATTCCCTTGGCAGCGGAGAGCGCATCGTTGGCCGCCACCACCTCCTCGCGCCCCTTGCCCGCCTCCTCGCCGACCGAGAGCAGCCCGACCCGTGGCCGCTCGACGCCGAGCACCGCCTCGCTGAAGGCGGCGCCGAGGAAGGCGAACTGGATCAAGTGCTGAGCGCGCACCTCGACGTTGGCCCCGACGTCGAGGAAGAGGACCGACTTGCCCGGCACCGGCAGCTGCACCGCCAGAGCGGGCCGTTGCACACCCTTGAGCCTGCGCAGTCCGAAGGTCGCGGCCGCCATAGTTGCCCCGGTCGACCCCGAGCTGACCAGCGCCGCCGAGCGACCCGCGGCGACGTCGGCGGCGGCAAGCACGACCGAGGCCTCCTTCTTCGCCCGCACTGCACTGACAGCGTCCTCGTCGTTGCCGATCGACTCGCTCGTCGGCACGACCTCGATCCCCCCGACATCAGAGAGGCCAAGCTGATCCGGCGGCCCGAAGACCCGCAATCGAATCCCATCAGCCGCAGCGGCACGCGCCCCCTGCGCAAGCACCTCAAACCCCTGCTCCGCCCCAAACCCGTCGAGAGCGACCGTAATGCCCTCAGGCATTACTACTCAGCAGCGTCAGGCGAAGGCGCCGTCGGTTCGGCGATCGGCTGTTTGATCACCTCGCGCCCGGCGTAGATCCCACAAGTGGGACACACCCGATGCGGCAGACGCGGACTGTGACAACGCGGACAACGATTGAGCCGCGCCTTCCCAGCTTTGTGATTGGCCCGCCGCTTATCGCGCCGAGCACTGGAAGTTCTCTTCTTCGGGACAGCCATAGGTCGCGGGATGGTAGCGGGTCGAGGGAGGGCCGGGGTGCCCCTCCCAAAACACTCAAGCGAGGCTCCCGCCGAGCGTTTTGGGAGGGGCACCCCGGCCCTCGTCCCACCCACCACCTACTCCAGCTTCAGCTTCTTCAGCTTCGCCCACCGAGGATCCGGCTCGCTCTCGTGTTCGTGGTCCACGGCATCGGCGTCGTTGAGCGACTCGCCGCAGACCGGACAGAGGCCGGCGCAATCGGGGCGGCAGAAGAACTGGGTCGGAATCGCCAGCACGGCAGCGTCGTGAGCCCAGCGGCCGAGATCGAGCTCGTCGTCGACCACGTAGGGGCTGAGCAGCTCCTCGTCTTCGGTGTTTTCCTGGGCCACCTCACGGGCGTCGACCTCGGCCTCGAGCACGGCGTCGCCGAGGCAGCGCATGCAGGGACCCTCGATCCGGACCGGGAAGCGCAGGCGAAAGGCGTAGCCGCCGCTGGGGCGGGAGACGTCGAGGCGAACCGGGACCGAGTCGGGCGAGACGTAGGCCTGGCCCGCCAGCTCGAGCGGCTCGAGGTCGACCGCCAGGTCGAGCCGGCGCCCCTCACCGTGCGACAGCGACAGCCGTGCGAGATCGATGATCGTCGATGCTTGCGCCATTGAATGCTCCCTCCGCTTCGGACGGCCGTACGATGACCTCCCGACGAGATTACGGAATGGGTCAATTGGACTGGACACCCGAGGTCTACCTGGAGCGGATCCGCACGCAGATCCCCCGCTATGACGAGCTGCAGGAGCAGGCGATCGCCGCGATCCCCTTCCCGCCCGAGCGCGTGCTCGAGCTCGGCATGGGCACCGGCGAGACCACCCGCCGCCTGATCGAGGCCCACCCCGACGCCTGGGTAGTCGGCCTCGACTCGAGCCCCGACATGGTCTTCCGCGCCCGCCAGTCCTACGACGACGTCCAACTAGCCCGCATGGAGGACCCCCTCCCCGACGGCCCCTGGGACCTAGTCATCTCAGTCCTGGCCACGGCCGAACTAAACGACGACCAACTAGGAGCCCTCTGTCGGCGAGTCCGCGAGCAGTCCCGAGCCTTCGTCATCGCCGACGCCTTCGACCCAGAGCAGCTCAAGAAGCTCATCGAGTGGACCGGCGGCCAGATCACCTGGCAAGCCGACGACCTTGCCGTGCTGGCAGCCACCTACTGATCCCGACGAGAAGCTCTGGGTGAGAGGGAGGGCAAGCCCCTCCCAAAACACTCAAGCGAGGCTCCTGCCGAGCGTTTTGGGAGGGGCTTGCCCTCCCTCCGCGCTACTGCTGCTCTTGCTCGTCTAGATCAGGCACGGGCTGCTGCTCTTCGTCCCGCCCCGCAAGACGATCGCGCCCCCGCTGCACAGCAGCGAGGAACTTCTGAAGATTGACCTCAAGCGTGTTGAGGATCTCGTCGGCGTAGTCCTCAGCGCCAAGACGAATCTCACGCTCGCGTGCCCGCGCGTCCTCGACGATCTCATCGGCGGCACGCTCGGCCTGCTTGGTGACCTCCTCGTCGGAGATCAGGCGGGCCTGCTGCTCGCGCGCCTCGCGCACGATCCGCTCGGCCTCGCGCTTAGCCTCGGCCAGCATCTCCTGGCGCTCCTTGACGATCCAGCGCGCCTGCTTGATCTCCTCGGGGATCGTCGCCCGCATCTGATCGAGCAGGTCGTAGATCTCCTCGCGGTCGACACGAACCTGGTCGGTGAGCGGCACCGGCCGGGCGTTGTGCACCACATCGTCGAGCTTGTCTATTAGAACGAGAACGTCCATCAGGAGGTCGTAAGCCTACGTGTCAGAGGCATCTTCGGTGAAGAAGCGGTTATTTCCTCGGCTTTTTGCAAGCTCTCGCCCACTCTGCGCCGTCTCAGAAAAGCCTACCTGTCGCCCAGGCGTTGCGTCATCGCGGCTGAGACGGGGCCCGGAACCAGGTCGGAAACGTCGCCGCCGAAGGTCGCCATTTCCTTCACCCCCGTCGAGGAAAGGAAGCTGTACTGCGGAGAAGCGATCATGTAGATGCTCTCGATCCCGGGGTCGAGCTTGCGGTTGAGCTGGGCCATCTCGAACTCGTACTCGAAGTCGGAGATCGCCCGCAGGCCCTTGACGATCGCCCTCGCCCCCGATTCGCGGGCGAACTCGACCAGGAGGTTGGAGAAGATCTTCGCCTCGACGTTGCCGAGGCTCGCGGTCGCTTCTTCGATCAGCCCCTTGCGCTCCTCGGCGGTGAAGAGCGTCTTGTCCTTGCGCATCGGGTTGTTGACGATGCCGACGACGACGCGCTCGAAGACCGCGGAGGCGCGGGTGATGATGTCGATGTGCCCGTTGGTGACGGGGTCGTAGCTGCCGGGACAGACAACCGTGCCGTCGCGCTGCTCGGCCATCACTCGGCGCTCCCGTAGATCGAGACGTCAGCGGCGCCGTAGCGGCGCTGGCGCAGGCGCGACAGCGAGTCGATGCGGAGCGGGCGGCGCGCGCCGCTCTCGACTATCGCCCGTCCTCCCTCGCTGAGGAGGCCCGGCAGCTGGCTATCGATTTCCTGCCCCACGCGGTCGGCGAGTCTATAAGGGGCGTCGACGAAGACGAGATCGAACACGGGCTTCTCCTCCCCGCTCTCGCGATTCCCCAACCAGCCCGAGACGTCGGCGCGGACCAACTCGACCCGCTCGGCGAGGCCCAGCCGCTCGACGTTGCCAATGGCGGCGCGGGTGTCGCGATCCACCAGCGTCGCGCGGGCGGCGCCGCGCGAGAGCGCCTCGATTGCCAGGGCACCGGTGCCGCAATAGAGGTCGAGCACGCGGGCGCCGTCGACGCGGGCGCCGAGCACGGAGAAGATCGCCTCGCGGGCGCGGTCGGAGGTCGGCCGCACCTTCCAGCCGCGTGGCGCGACCAGCTGCTGGCCGCCGAGCTCTCCCGCAATTACGCGCATCGTCAGAGTGGTATCGGGTCGGCGGCGCCGGCGCCAAAGCGGCGGCGGGCGGCCTCCAACAGGGGGCCGAGCTCGGGCGCGTCAAGCGAGCCGTGCTCGCTCAGCAGTTTGAGCACCTCTTCTCGTGCGGCTTCCAGGGCAGGTGCGTCCTCGGGCAGCTCGGCAACGGCGAACCGGGGCAGGCCGTGCTGGCGCGTGCCCAGCACCTCGCCCTCGCCGCGCAGGACGAGGTCGACCTCGGCGAGCTTGAAGCCATCGCTCTCCCTCTCCACCGCCTTCAGCCGCCGGCGCGCCAGCCCCCCGGCGTCTTCGGGGAAGAGCAAGCAGCAGGAGGCGTGCTCGCCGCGGCCGACCCGGCCGCGCAGCTGGTGCAGTTGCGAGATGCCGTAGCGCTCTGCCCCCTCGATCACCATCACGGTCGCGTTGGGCACGTCGATGCCGACCTCGATCACCGTCGTCGCGACGAGCACGTCGGTTGCGCCCGCGGCAAAGGCCTCCATCGCCGCCGCCTTCTCGGGCGAGCGCATCTGGCCGTGGATCACGCCGATGCGGAAGTCGTGCAGCTCGCCCGCCGCCAGCCGCTCGGCCTCGACCTCGGCGGCCCGGCCCTGCATTTTCTCCGACTCCTCGACCAGCGGGCAGACGACGAAGGCCTGCCGGCCCTCGCGCAGCTGATCACGAATGAACTCATAAGCACCCCCGCGCTCTTTCTCCTCGACCACGCGCGTCTGCACCGGCTTGCGCCCGGAGGGCAGCTCGTGCAGGGCGGTGGTGTCGAGGTCGCCGTAGGCGGTGAGCGAGAGCGTGCGCGGGATCGGCGTCGCGGTCATGTGGAGGATGTGCGGCGCCAAGCCTTCGACCCCCTTGGAGTCGAGCGCCTTGCGCTGCGCGACGCCGAAACGGTGCTGCTCGTCGACCACGCAGAGACCGAGGCGGGCGAACTGGACGGTCGGCTCGATCAGCGCGTGGGTGCCGACGATCAGGCCCAGCTCGCCGCTGGCAAGGCGCTCCAGTGCTTCTCGGCGCCGCGCCGCCGGCGTCGCGCCGGTGAGCAGCGCGAATGGCGTCGCCTCTTCGGCCAGCAGCTTGCCGAGGGTGACGGCGTGCTGCTCGGCGAGCGTCTCGGTCGGTGCCATCAACACCGCCTGGAAACCGGCTTCGAGCGCCCGCAGCATCGAGTAGAGAGCGACCACGGTCTTACCCGAGCCGACCTCGCCCATCAGCAGCCGCTGCATCGGCTCGCCGGAGTCGAGGTCGGCATCGATCTCGTCAAAGGCCTTGAGCTGGTCACGGGTCGGCTCGAAGGGCAGCGACTCGATCCAGCGCCCGACGCTCTCCCCCGGCTTGCCCAGTCGCGGCGCTGGCCGGGCGGTGCGATGCGAGCGCTTACGCGTCGCCAGGATCGCCTGGTAGAGGAAGAGCTCCTCGAAGCGCAGCCGCTCACGGGCGATCTCGACTTCCTCGCTGCTCTCCGGGAAGTGCACGGCGCGGATCGCGTCCGCCGCCGCGGCCAGGCCACGGCGGGTGCGCAGCTCCGCCGGCAGCGGCTCGAGCACGTTGCCGACCGAGCCGATCGCCTGCTCCATCCACTGCCGCAGGCGCTGGGCTTTGAGCTGCTCGGTGCCGGGATGAACCGGGACCAGGCCTTCGCTGGCGTCGCCGCTGAACTCGTATTCGGAGACCCGAAAGCCGCGTTTGTCGGCCGAGCCGGTGAGCAACAGCTGCGTGCCTTCGGTCAGCTTCGAGGCCAGCCAGGGCTGGTTGAACCAGGTCGCCCGCGTGGTGCCGCTTTCATCGCCGACTTTGACGCTGAGGATCGAGAGGCCGCGGCGGCGGAAGGGGCGGCCCGCGGTGCCGAGCACCTCGACCGCGATGCTCGCCTGCTGTTTCGGTTCGAGGCTCGCCACCGGCACGATCTGGCGATCGCGGTGGCGGTGCGGGAAGCGGGTGAGCAGGTCGCCGATCGTCGTCAGCCCGGCGTCGGCGGCCAGCTCGGCCAGCTTCGGCCCGACCCCGTCAAGCGCCTCCAGCGAGACGTCGAGCGCGCTCACCCGCGGCCAGTGAAGCGAGGCGTCGCGCAACTGCGCCTGAGTCAGCTCGGAGGTGCTGGCGAAGGCGCGCACTACTGGGCGGCGAGCAGCCACCACCAGCTCGGCTGACCGCCGTCCTGGGTCTCGAACTCGACCCCGTCGGGCACGTGCGGGTCGATCTCATCAAGCGCGATCGGGGCGTCTTGGCCACCGATCACGGTGACGATCTCGGCCCCCTCGGCGAGTCTCTCGATCGTCGTCGCCAGGGTCGTGCCCGCCCCGCCCCAGGCGACGATCTCCTCGCCGACGAAGCCGACCGCGTCGCCCTTGCGGAAGCGCCCCTGGGCGTCGTCGCGGGCAGCCGGGGCGACCCCGCCGGCGGCAACCGTCGCCAGCGCCGCCTCGAGCCGCTCGGCGTTCTCCGCCAGCGTCGCCTCGGGATCGAGCTCGACCAGGGCCAGCAGGCTGGCCTGCTGCGAGGTCGCCGAGACCACGCGGGCCGGCTTCTCGGAGAGCTCGCAGGCGCGCTCGGCGGCCATGATCACATTCGAGGAGCTGGGGAAGACGAGGACTTCCTCGGCCGGCACCTGGTGGATGCCGGCAAGCAGCTCGTAGGTAGAGGGGTTGAGCGTCTCGCCGCCGGGAACGACGTGGGCGCCGAGCTCGGCGAAGAGCCGCTCGAGGCCCTCGCCGGCAGCCACGGCGAGGGCGCCGCTACGCCCGCCGCCCTCGCCGAGCCGCGCCTGGCGCTCGGCGATCTGCTCGCGCATGTCGGCGACGTCGAGGTTGGTCACCTCGCCGGCGTCCTCGAAGAGAGCGACCGCCGCCTCGGGCTTGTCGGTGTGGACGTGGACCTTGAGCGTCACCTCGTCGCCGACGACGAGTACCGAGTCGCCCAGGCCCTCCAGCCGCGGCAGGAAGTCGCGGCTGCTCAGGCCACTGCCGGAGACGATGAAGTTGGTGCAGTAGCGAAAGCGGCTGTCCTCGTGGTGGGGCTGGCTCAGCCGCGGTGCCTCGTGGTGGTTGACCTCAGGCACCGCATCCTCGTCGCCGCGCAGGCCGGCGACGACGCCGGCCAAGATCAACACGAGGCCGTAGCCGCCGGCGTCGACGACCCCCGATTCGCGCAGGACGTCGAGCTGCTCAGGGGTGCGCTCCACCGCCCGCTGTCCGTCTTCTATCGCCCGCTCCAGCACCTCGGCGAGGACCGCGTCCTGCAGCTCGTCGGAGACGCCCTGTTCGAGCCGCTGCTTCTCGGCGTCGAGGTGGGCGAGCTGGCGGGCGATCGAGTGCGCCATCTCGCGGAAGACGGTCAGCATCGTCCCCTCGGCCGGGTCGCGCACGGAGTCATAGGCGGCGTCGGCGGCGCTGGCGAAGGCGGAGGCGACCAGGACCGGGTCGATCAGCTCGCCGGGCCGGCTGGCCAGCTCCTCGGCGGCGCCGCGAACGATCTGGCTGAGGATCACGCCCGAGTTACCGCGAGCGCCCATCAACGCCGCCCGGGCCAGGGCCTGCACCAGTTGCGTGCGGCCGATCTCGTCGACCTCCATGCCGTCGAGGCGGTCGAGCTCCTCCATCACGGCGCGCATCGTCATCGCCATGTTGTCGCCGGTATCGCCGTCGGCAACAGGGAAGACGTTGAGGTCGTTGACCTCCTGGCGGCGGGCCTCCAGGTTGGCGTAGGCGGAGCTGACAACGCGCCGGAAGCGCACGATCGAGGGATCGGGCATCAGCCGAAATCTAGCTGTCGGGCTGGAGGACGCGAACTGGCGGGGTCGAGCCGCCGAGTTCGCTACGGTGCGACGCTCGATGCGACGCTTCGCCACCTGGACCACCGGACACCGCAAGACGGTGATCATCGGCTGGATCGTGGCCCTGATCGGAGTCGGGATCCTCTCCAGCTCGGCGGGTTCCGAATTCACCGAAGAATTCAACCTGCCCTCCTCCGACTCGGTGGAAGCGCTCCACCTGCTCGAAGACCGCTTCCCCCAGCAAGCCGGAGAGAGCGCGACGATCGTCTTCAAGGCACCGGCAGGGGTTTCCTCCGAAACAGTCCAGCCAAAGATGGAAGCCGTCTTCGCCAAGGTCGCGAAGTTCCCGCACGTCAGCGAAGTGAAGAGCCCCTACGCCGAAGGGTCGGGTGCGATCAGCAAGAACGGCGAGATCGCTTACGCGACGGTGCAGTTCGACGTCACCAACGACAAGCTCGACAAAGCCAAGACGAAAGAAATCATCGCCACCGCCCAGGCAGCCGCGGGCAACGGCCTGCAAGTCGAGCTCGGCGGTCAGCTGATCCAGGAAGCGACCCAGGAAGAAGGCGGGGACTCTTCCTTCGCGATCGGATTGGCGGCGGCGATCATCGTCCTGCTCCTCACCTTTGGTTCGGTCGTGGCGATGGGCCTGCCGATCCTCACCGCCCTGTTTGCGCTCGGGGTCGGCATCGGCCTCGTCACCCTGGGCACCCACGTCTTCGACATGGCCAACTTCGCCCCGATACTGGCGGCGATGATCGGGCTCGGGGTCGGCATCGACTACGCGCTCTTCATCCTCACCCGCTTCCGCAACGGGCTCGACGAAGGCCTGGAGCCGCGGGACGCGGCGATCGCCGCCGTCGACACGGCAGGCCGAGCCGTCCTCTTCGCCGGCATCACCGTGATCATCTCGCTGATGGGGATGCTGCTGCTCGGCATCAGCTTCCTGGTAGGAGTTGCGATAGCCGCCGCCCTCGCCGTCCTCTTCACGATGATCGCGGCGCTGACCCTGCTGCCGGCGCTGTTGACGATCATCGGTCGCCGCGTCGATCGACTTCGCATCCCCGGCCTTGGCAGTCGCTCCAACAGCGTTGCCGAAGACAGCCGCTGGTTTCGCTGGAGTCGCGAGATCCAGCGGCGCCCGGTGCTCTCGGCGCTGCTCTCCGGCGGGTTGCTGCTGCTCCTCTGCGTACCGACGCTGTCGCTGCGACTCGGCTCCAACGACGCCGGCACCGACTCGGCGGGCACGACGACGAGGGAAGCGTATGACCTGCTCGCCGAAGGCTTCGGGGCCGGCTTCAACGGCCCCTTCCAGATCGTCGCGGCGCTGCCCCACAAGGGCGACGATGCCGCGCTGGTCAAGCTCAGCAAGCAGTTGGAAGGCGAGGAAGACGTTGCCGAAACGACGCCGGTGGCGCTCAACCCAGCCAAGAACACAGGGGTATTCCAGGTCTACCCATCGACCTCGCCACAGAGCGTCGAGACCACCGCGCTGCTCAACCACATACGTGACGACATGATTCCACCGATCGAGCGCCAGACCGGAGCCAGGGTCCACGTCGGCGGTATCACCGCGATCTTCGAGGACTTCGGTGACGCGATCTCCGAAAAGCTGCCGCTCTTCATCGGCGTCGTCGTGCTGCTCTCGGCGCTGTTGCTGATGATCGTCTTCCGCTCCGTACTGGTGCCGTTGAAGGCGATGGTGATGAACCTGCTCAGCATCGGCGCGGCGTTCGGGATAATCGTCGCCGTCTTCCAGTGGGGCTGGGGCGCCAGCATCATCGGCGTCGACGGCACCGGGCCGATCATCTCCTTCTTCCCCGTCTTTCTCTTCGCGATCATCTTCGGCCTCTCGATGGACTACGAGGTCTTCCTGATGTCGCGCATCCACGAGGAGTGGGAGAGCAAAGGCGACGCGACGCTGGCCGTCACCCGCGGCCTCGCCCTGACCGGCCGCGTGATCACAGCCGCGGCCGCGATCATGGTCATGGTCTTCGCCTCCTTCATGCTGGGCGAAGAACGGATCATCAAGCTCTTTGGCCTCGGGCTGGCCTCCGCGGTCCTGATCGATGCGGTGGTGATCCGCTCGGTCCTCGTCCCCGCGATCATGCAGCTCTTCGGCAGGAGCGCCTGGTGGATCCCCAACTGGCTAGACCGCATCCTGCCCAGGCTGCACGTGGAGCCCGCAGAGGGCGATCCGTCGCCAACGGGCGAGCACCCCGTGGTCGCGTCGGCTGACTGAGTACTTCGGGGCACTCGGATAGAGGTGCCGGTGGCCCTCATCCGGAATTGATATCGCACGCGCTTCGCGCTTAGCGACAATTTGAGAGCGCGGCTACGCCGCGCTTCGAAACACGAGTGCAGCGGCTGCCTTCGGCAACATTCCGGATGAGGGCCACCGGCACCTCCATTATGAGCGTCCTCGGATGCTCAGTCAGTCGACACAAAGCGAGGGAAGCTTGTGTGGCACGGAGGCGCCTGAAGAGCCACAGCTTCCAATGGCCCTGAGGTCGTAGGACCAGTGTGTCCTGCGGCCTCAGGCGGCCTTGGTGACCTTGTTGGCCTTTAGGCACCTAGTGCAGACGTAGGTGCGCAACTTGCGCCCGCCCTCGGTGATCCGCACCTTCTGCAGGTTCGGGTCGAAGCGTCGCTTGGTCGCGACCATCGAGTGGCTTCGGGACTGGCCGAACGCCGGTCCCTTGCCGCAGCTGTGGCATACCTTGGCCATCGGGTCGAGGATGGTACCGATCTCAGGCACTGGTGGCAGTTCTGGTCCCTAATCGGGACTACCCGGCGCGGACCGCCCAGTTGTAGGGGTTGATCGCCTGTTTGGCCAGGGTCATGCGGGCGACGGTCAGAGCGGCGTTGCGGCCCTGGTCGCGCTTGCCGCCGCCGGCCCGGGCGAGCGCCTGCTCCATCGTGTCGCAGGTGATCACGCCGAAGGCGCAGGGCACGCCGGTCTCCAGCTGCACGTCCTGGATCCCGCGCGCCGCCTCGGCGCAGACGAAGTCGTAGTGGTCGGTCTCGCCGCGGATGACGACGCCGAGGCAGGCGACGCCGGAGAAACGGCCCGTGGTGGCGTGCAGCTTGGCGGCGAAAGGCAACTCGTAGGCGCCCGGCACCGACACCTCGCTGACCGAGGAGGCAGGTACGCCGGCCAGCTCGAAGCCTTCGCGGGCGCCGCTCAGCAGCCGTTCGGCCAGGTCCTCGTAGAAGCGGCCGACGCAGACCGCGAACTCGCGGCCGGCGAGCTGCTCGCGCTCCTCGTCGCTGAAGTCCTCGAGAAAGGCGGTCGACTCAGCCATGCGCCTTGCCGTCCTCGGCGGCGGCGTCGCGCTCGTCCTCGTCGCGGATCATCTCCTCGTCGAAGGCGAGGCCCTGGTGGTGCAGCGAGTGGCCCATCTTGTCGCGCTTGGCGCGCAGGTAGGCCTCGTTGTGGACGTTGGGTGAGGACTCGATCGGCACCTGCTCGGTTACCGAGAGGCCGTAGCCCTCGAGGCCGACGATCTTCTTCGGGTTGTTGGTGAGGATGCGGATGCTGGTCAGGCCGAGGTCGCCGAGGATCTGGGCGCCGATCCCGTAGTCGCGCAGGTCGGCGGGCAGTCCCAGCTTGAGGTTGGCCTCGACCGTGTCGGCGCCCTCCTCCTGCAGCTTGTAGGCCCGCAGCTTGTTGAGCAGGCCGATCCCGCGCCCCTCCTGCGAGAGGTAGAGGAGCACGCCGCGGCCCTCCTGCTCGATCTGCGTCAGCGCCGCGACCAGCTGCTCGCCGCAGTCGCAGCGCATGCTGTGGAAGACGTCGCCGGTGAGGCACTCGCTGTGGACGCGGACGAGCACGTCCTCGGCCCCGTCGACCTCGCCCTTGACCATCGCCACGTGGTGCTTGTCGTCGACCAGCGAGCGGTAGCCGACCGCGGTGAAGTCGCCGAACTCGGTCGGCAGGGCGGTCGCGACGACGCGCTCGACCAGCTTCTCCTCGGTGCGGCGCCGGTAGGCGATCAGGTCGGCGACGGTGATCATCTTCAGGCCGTGGCGCTCGCAGTAGGGGATCAGGTCGGGGACGCGCGCCATCGTGCCGTCGTCGTTCATCACCTCGCAGATGACGCCGGCGGGCGTGAGGCCGGCGAGGCGGGCGAGGTCGACGCTGGCCTCGGTGTGGCCGGTGCGCTCGAGCACGCCGCCCTCCTTGGCGCGCAGCGGGAACATATGGCCGGGGACGACGATGTCGCTGGGACCGGAGTTGGGGTCGATCGCGACCTGGATCGTGTGGGCGCGGTCGTGGGCGGAGATGCCGGTGCTGACCCCGCCGGCGGCCTCGATCGTGACCGTGAAGGCGGTCTGCAGCGGCGCCTCGTTCTTCGCCGCCATCAGCTTCAGGCCGAGCTTCTCGCAGCGCTCCGCGGTCAGCGCCAGGCAGATCAGCCCGCGCGCCTCCTTGGCCATGAAGTTGACCGCCTCCGGGGTGGCGAACTGCGCCGCCATCACCAGGTCGCCCTCGTTCTCGCGGTCCTCGCCGTCGCAGACGACGACCATGCGGCCGCGGCGGATCTCCTCGATCGCCTTCCTCGATCGTCGAGAACGGGCTCTCCCCCGTCTCGTCAACCACCCCGTCTGTCTTCTGCGTCTCGGTCATCTGGCTCACGCCTGCTCCTTTCCGGCGAATGGTCGCCACCATACGCTCGACGTACTTCGCAACCACGTCACACTCGACGTTCAGCTTGTCGCCCGGCGTCGGACTGCGCCCAGGTTCGTCCGCTCCAGCGTCTCGGGGATCAGCGATACCTCGACCCAGTCCTCGCCCAGCGCCGCGACCGTGAGGCTGACGCCGTCGAGCGCGATCGAGCCCTTCTCGACGACGTAGCGGATCAGCTCTGGGCCGAGGCCGACGCGGAGGCGGCGGGCGAAGCCGTCGTCCTCGATCGACGGCGACCGTGCCGACGCCGTCGGCGTGGCCCTGGACGATGTGGCCGCCGAGCCGGTCCGATGCCTTCATCGCCAGCTCGAGGTTGACGCGGTCGCCGGCCTGCGAGGCCGCCGAGCGCGGTCACGGTCAAGGTCTGGTTCATCGCCTCGGTCTCGAAGCCGGCGGCGTCGACTGCCGTCGCGGTCAGGCAGACGCCGTTGACGGCGACCGAGTCGCCGATCGGCGATCTCGGCGGCCGAGGCGAGTGGCGATCCGCAGCCGGGCGCCGTCGTCGCCGCCTGTCGAGCGACTCGACCCTGCCGATGTCCTCGATCAGTCCGGTGAACATCACCACTCCTTGAATCGGGTCTCGATCAGCGTGTCAGTCGCCGCCCCGGCTCGACCGCCTCGGTCGCGCTTCGCGCCGCCGGCCAGCAGGACCGGTGCGACGAATACTCGCGCCTCGTCGATCTGCCCGGCGTCGGCAAAGGCCGCGGCGAGGGTCCTGCCGCCCTCGAGGAAGAGGCTGGTGATGCCGCGGCGGCCGAGCTCGGCGAGCGCGTGCCTCGATGCCGTCGCGCGGCGAGCGACCTCGGCGCCGGCAGCGCGCAGAGCGCGCGTGTGATCCGCTTCCGGAGCGACGACCACGACCACCGGCGACTCGTCGAGGGTCTCGAGCAGCTGCGAATCGAGGGGGAGGCGGGCCCGGCGAGTCGAAGACGACGCGGAGCGGCTGGCGGGCGTTCGGGACGCGCGGGCGGTGAGCAGCGGGTCGTCGGCGAGGACGGTGCCGATGCCGACGGCGATCGCGTCGGATTCGGCGCGCCAGCGGTGGACCAGCTCGCGGCTCTGCTCGCCGGAGATCCAGGGCGAATCGCCCGGCGCGCGTCGCGGTCTGCCCGTCGAGTGACATCGCCAGCTTCAGCGTCACCAGCGGCAAGCCGGTGCGGGCGTGCTTGCGGAAGGGCTGGTTGAGCAGCCGCGCCGCGCGTCGCCTCCTCGCCGGCGGCGAACTCGACCTCGACGCCCCCATCGCGCAAGATCCCGGGCCCGCGACCCGCGGCCTTCTCGCTGGGGTCGTCGGAGGCGATTACGACCCGCGCGATCCCGGCCTCCAGGATCGCCTCGACGCACGGCGGCTGCCGGCCCTGGTGCGCACAGGGCTCCAGCGTCACGTACATCGTCGCCCCGGTCGGATCGCTCGCGCCGCTCAGCGACAGTCGGTCAGCGCCGCCCGCTCGGCGTGCAGATCCCCTAGCTCGGCGTGGAACCCCTCGCCGATCACCTTGCCGTCGCGGACGATCACAGCTCCGACGAGAGGATTCGGACTGACTCGCCCCCGGCCGCGCTCCGCAAGCTCCAGCGCCCGCCGTAGGTGGGCCTTGTCCGTCCCTGTCAGCTGCGTATTCATCGGACCGATTGACTGGTCAATCAACCAAGCTTAGCGGGCAAGATCAGGCTGTCTGTGAGCTTCCTCGCTCCGGGCGCACGGATACCCTGACCGCTCGCCAATGAAGCTCATTGTCCAAATCCCCTGCCTCAACGAGGAATCCACCCTCCCGGCCACGATCGCCGACATCCCTCGGGAGATTCCCGGGATCGACTCGATCGAGCTGCTGGTCATCGATGACGGCTCGACCGATCGCACGGTCGAGGTCGCCCGCGAGCAGGGCGTCGAGCACGTCGTGCGGCTGACCAACAACAAGGGGCTCGCCGCCGGCTTCCAGGCCGGGCTGGACGCCTGCCTGAAGCTCGGCGCCGACGTGATCGTCAACACCGACGCCGACAACCAGTACAGCGGCGCCGACATCCCCAAGCTGCTGGCGCCGATCCTCGCCGGCACCGCCGACATGGTCGTCGGCGATCGCCAGGTCGCCCAGATCGACCACTTCTCCGGCTCGAAGAAGGGGCTACAGCGGCTGGGCAGCTGGGTGGTCAGCCGCCTCGCCGGCACCGAGATCGCCGACACCACCTCGGGCTTCCGCGCCTACAACCGCGAGGCGGCACTGGGCCTGCTCGTCGTCGACAACTTCACCTACACGCTGGAGAGCCTGATCCAGGCGGGCAAGATGCTGGTCGCGGTCGACCAGGTCGAGGTCGCCACCAACCCGCAGACGCGCGAGTCGCGGCTCTTCGACTCGACCGGTGGCTACGTGCGGCGCAACACGCTCTCGATCCTGCGCATCTACGCCCGCTACGAGCCGCTGCGGGTCTTCGCCAGCGCCGGCGCTGGTGGTGGCGATCCTGGCGCTCGCCGCCTGGCTGCCCTTCCTGATCGACTGGATCTTCAACGGCGACAGCACCGGCCACGTGCAGTCGCTGATCCTCGGCGCCGTCCTCTTCATCGCCGCGATCCAGCTGCTCGCACTCGGCGTGATCGGCGACCTGCTGGCCGGGCAGCGGGTGATGACCCAGCGCGTCTACGAGCGCGTGCGCCGGGTCGAGCTGGCGCTCGAGGTGCCGCCCTCGCACTACGAGCCTGGCTCCGAGCGATGAGCACGGCGTCGCCAAACGGCAGCCCGTCGAGCGCGGGCCGGGGCACCGAGAGCACGGCCGACTACGGCAAGACGGCGAGCTTCCTCGCGATCGGCGTCGGCCTCACCGGGGTGATCACCTACGTCTACTTCTTCATCGCCTCGCACGTGCTCTCCAAGCCCGACTACGGGCAGATCACCGTGCTCTGGTCGGCCGTCTTCATCACGATCTCGACCCTCTACCGGCCGATCGAACAGCTGCTCTCGCGCAACATCGCCCAGCACACGGTCAAGGGCGAGCCGATCAGCGGCACGATGCGGGTCGCCTCGACGATCCAGCTCGGCCTCTCGCTCAGCTTCGCCGTCGTCGCGCTGGCGCTGCGCGGCCCGATCCAGAACGGCGTGCTCGAGGGCAACGAAACGCTCTACTGGGTCTTCTTCTCGGCGGTCCTCTTCTACGCCGCCAGCTACTTCGCCCGCGGCTTCCTCGCCGGCAGCAAGCGCTTCGGCCTCTTCGTCGCGCTGATCCTCTCCGAATCGTGCTTCCGCACGATCTTCGCCGTGCTGGTCGCGGTCAGCATCCTCAGCGGCCAGTCGGCGGTCGCGATCGGGATCGTCGCCGCCCCGGCGCTCTCGTTGATGGTCGTCCCCTTCGCCTTTGCCCGCCGCGCCAAGCGCGAGGGGGCCGCGGCTCCGACACAACCAACCAGCGACGAGGACTCATCCGTATCGATGGCCAAGGGCGGTGGCTTCGCCGCGGCGGTGCTGGTGATCATGTTCAGCGAACAGGCCTTCCTCAACGCCGGGCCGCTGGTCATCCGCGGCCTGCAGGGCGCCGCTGCCGCCGGCTTCATCTTCAACGTGCTGATGATCGCGCGAGCGCCGCTGCAGCTCTTCCAGGCGGTCTCGACCAGCATCCTCCCCCACCTGACCAGCCTCCATACCAGCGAGGAGCCTGGCAGCGAGGACGAGTTCCACCGCTCGGTGCGGATGGTGCTGCTTGGCCTGGTCGCCTTCACCGCCCTCGCCCTCCTCTTCATGGCCGCGGTCGGCCCGAAGGCGATGCAGATCGCCTTCAGCAACAAGTTCACCTACGACCGCGAGGGCCTGCTCCTGGTCACGCTCGGCATGGGTCTCTACCTGGGCTCGGTCACGGTCAACCAGGCCTGCATCGCCCAGGGCCAGGTGCGCCGCGCCGCCGCCCGCTGGATCACCTGCGCCGCCCTCTTCATCGGCTGGAACTTCGTGCCCCTGGTCAGCAACGAGTTCCGCCGGGTCGAGATCGGCTTCCTGCTTGCCGCCGGCGTCCTCTTCTCGCTCCTCTACTACGTCTACCGCCGCCCGCACGAACGGGCCGAGGACGTGCCGATGCCGGGCTCGCCGGAGGAGCTGGAGGCGGAGCTGGCGATGATCGACGAGAACGTCTAGGGCAGTTCATTAGGGTCCGTCGATGGGTGGCCACGACGCCGAGCTGATTCTCGTTGCCGGCGCCCTGCTCGCGGCCGGCATCCTCGGCGCCCTGCTCGCCGACCGCATTCGCATCCCCGGCCTGCTGCTCTTCCTCGGCCTCGGCATGCTGGCCGGCTCGGAGGGGATCGGCGGGATCGAGTTCGACAACGTCGAGCTGGCCCGCACCCTGGGCACTATCGCCCTCGTCCTGATCCTCTTCGAGGGTGGGCTGACCGCCGGCTGGGGCGAGATCCGCCCGGTACTCGGCACCGCCGCCTCGATGGCGACGATCGGCACCGCGATCACCGCCTGCGCGGCGGGGCTCGCCGCCCACTGGATCTTCGGCCTCAGCGTGCTCGAAGGGATGATCGTCGGCGCCGCTATCGCCGCCACCGACTCGGCGGCGATCTTCGCCGTGCTGCGCCGCTCGACCCTGAAAAAGCGCCTGGCGCGCGCGCTCGAGGGCGAGTCGGGGATGAACGACCCGGTTGCCCTGCTGCTGGTGATCGGCTTCATCGAATGGATCCAGCAGCCCGGCTTCGGGCTCGCCGACATGGTCGGCCTGCTCGCGCTCAAACTGGCGATCGGCGTCGTGATCGGCCTTGCCCTGGGCCGACTGGCGACGATCGCGCTCGACCGGGCGCAGCTGCCGACCGACGGGATCTACCCGGTGGCGACGATCGCGATCGTCGCGCTCGCCTTCGGCCTGGCCGAGATCGCCCACGGCTCCGGCTTCCTCGCCGTCTACCTCGCCGCGCTCGCCCTCGGCTCCGCCCGCATCCCGGCCCGGCGCACGATCGTCGCCTTCCACGAGGGGGTCGGCTGGGTCGCCCAGATCGGCCTCTTCATCCTGCTCGGCCTGCTCGTCTTCCCCAGCTCGCTCGGCGACGTCGCCTGGGAGAGCCTCGCCCTCTCGGCGATCCTGATCCTGGTCGCCCGCCCGTTCGCCGCCTTCGTCGCCACCGCCTTCTCGCCGCTCGACCTGCGCGAGCGCACAATGCTCGGCTGGGCCGGGCTGCGCGGGGCGACGCCGATCTGGCTCGCCACCTTCCCGGTCGTCGCCGGGGTCGGGGACGGCCAGCAGCTCTTCGCAATCGTCTTCTTCGTCGTCGTCAGCTCGACCCTGGTCCAGGGGGCAACCTTCGAGCCGCTGGCGAGCCGGCTCGGCCTGACCACCGACGAGCCGGCGCTGCCGCGGCGGCTGCTCGAGTCAGGCCGCATCCGCCGCCTCGGCGGCGACGTCATCTCCTATCGGCTCAAGCCCGGCGCCGCCGCAGCCGGGCACCTGGTGCGCGAACTAGGGCTACCGCGCGAGGCACTGGTCAACGTGATCGTCCGCGATGGTCACGCGATCCCACCGCGCGGCTCGACCGAGGTGCGCGAGGGCGATGAGATCCACATCCTCGTCCGCGGCGAGCTGCGCGAGGAGGTCGAGGAGCTGACCAAGCGCTGGCAGGACGGACCGGTAGGGGCGCCCACCCCTCCCCGCCTGCCCCCTCGCGGCGCTCCGCAGATCTTCTCGGTCGGCCCCGGCGGCGGGGTCGAGGACCCCTCGGCGCCGAAGGAGGTCAACGGCATCGCCGTGGTCTCGGTGCTGCGCAGCCGCCGCGACCGCTCCAGCGCCCTGGTCGCGCTTGCCGACGGTCGCTATGGGCTCGTCACTGAAGCTGCCGTGGCAGTCGGCGATCGCCGCGCCCTGGCGAACTGGTGCGAGCGTCGGGCATTGCGCGTCGGCCCCGATGAACCGGCAGAGCAAGCCTGGTGGCAGGAGACGATCGGCGCGTTGATCGCGCGCGGTTAAGTCGCGCCGGCGGCTTTGGCGATCGCGGTGTAGGCGGCAGCCGGATCATCGGCGCCGAACACGGCCGAGCCGGCGACGAAGAGCGAGGCGCCCGCCGCAGCGACCGAGCCAGCGGTCGCGGTGTCGATGCCGCCATCGACCTCGATCTTGGCCTTGCCGACCAGCGGCACCAGGCGCGAGACCTTGTCGGGAGAACCGGGGATGAAGGCCTGCCCACCCCAACCCGGGTTGACCGTCATGCAGAGGACGATGTCGGCGAGGTCGCGCAACTCGGCGACCGCCTCGACCGGGGTGCCGGGGTTGAGCGCGACACCGGCGAGGCAGCCGAGCTCGCGGATCGCGGCGAGGGTGCGGTTGGCGTGCGCCGTCGCCTCGGCGTGGAAGGTGATCGAGTCGGCGCCGGCCTCGGCGAAGGCCTCGATCTGGCGCTCGGGCCGCTCGATCATCAGGTGGACGTCGATCACGCCGCCGGCGGCGTGAACCTGGTCGGCGATCGAGCCCGCGACCAGCGGCCCGATCGTGATCGGCGGCACGAAATGGCCGTCCATGACGTCGACGTGGATCACCCGCGCACCGGCCTCGAGTACCTCGCCGGCCTGGGAGCCGAGCTTGGCGAAGTCGGCCGAGAGGATCGAGGGCGCAACCCGCGGCGAGGCGATCAGCTCCAACATTCTCTCGCTCATACCGGCCTCAGCATCGAATCACCGCACATCTGACAGGTCATGTCCTCGGTCGTGCTCATACGGGCAATCGTCTGGTGTTCACCGCAGTTGGGGCACTGGGAAACGAGCTCGAAGCGGCGCAGACAGTACACGCAGCGGAAGCGGCCAGGGAGCTGCGTCGGGCGCAGCCAGGGCTCGCCGCAGCCCGGACAGGCCGCGCGGCGCATGATGCTCTCCCCTTTGCTGGGCTCAGTCATCCCCACCATCATCGCGCTTCGTGCGGCCGATGAAGAAACCCGTGGTGAGATCGCGGTCGGGACGCAGCTGGATGCTGTACTCGGCGTCGAGGGCATCCTCGTTCTCGCGCTTGGAGATCGTGCAGGTCGAGTAGACCAGCGTGCCGCCCGGACGCAACGCCTCCAGGCCCCTTTGCAGCAGCTTCGATTGCACCTCGACCAAGCGCTCGATCATCGCCGGCGACTTGCGCCAGCGCGCGTCGGGACGCGAGGCGAGGGCGCCGAGATCGGAACAGGGCGCGTCGAGCAGGACCCGGTCGAAGCCCGGAGCCATGCCGGCCTCGGTGGCGTCGGCCTCGATCACGGTGACGCTGCGCAGGCCCAGGCGCGTCGCCTGGGCCGCGACCTCCGCCGCCCGCTCCGGGTCGCTCTCGACCGAGATCACCTCGCCGCGATCGCCCATCCGCGCGGCGATCTGGCCGGTCTTGATGCCGGGGCCGGCGCAGAGGTCGAGGATGTGCTCGCCGGGCTGAGGATCGAGCACCTCGACCACGGCGGCCGAGCCGCGACTCTGCGGCGTCAGCTCCCCCGCCGCAATCAACTCCGGCACCAACCCACCGGTCTGCCCCTCGACCACGATCATCTCGGCGACGTCCAGCGGCCACTCGCTTGCGGTGCGCTTTTTCCCCTCCATAGGGGGGAAAGGCGCACCGGAAGCGGTGACGCCGGCGTCGCGCAGGCGTGCGAGGACAGACTCGGCGTCAGTGCGCAGGGTGTTGACGCGGAAGGCGGCCTCCTGGGGTTCGTTGCAGGCGGCGAGCAGGGAGCGGGCGTCCTCGGGGCCGAGCTCGCGCCACCACATCTGCGCCAGCCAGAGCGGCGCCGAGTGCTTGACCGCGGCCGCCTCTGGCGTCGAATCGTCCCTGAGCAGCGCCTCGACCAGCGCCTCGCGCTCGCGGCCCACCCGGCGCAGCACCGCGTTGACGAAGCCGGAGGCGTGCGACGCCCCGGCCCGCTTGACCAGCTCGACCGCCTGGTCGACCGCGGCGTGATCTGGAGTGCCATCGGAGAAGAGGAGCTCGTAGACGCCAAGGCGCAGCCCCGCCAGTACGGGCGGGTCGATCTCGCGCAGCGGCCGGTCGACGAGCCGCTCGAGCGCTGCGTCGATCGTGCCGCGGCGCTGCACGGCACCGAAGCTGAGCCGCTGCGCCTGGGCGCGCTCGCGACCGTCGAGCTTGGCGGCGTCCGCCGCCTGGCGGAAGGCCAGCTCGGTGTGGGCTTCGCCCTCAAAGGTGGCTCGAATCGTCTCGAAGGCGAGCTGGCGCGCGGGAGCGATCATGACAATGGATCGCGTTCAAATCGCCACGGATCTGAACACCCGGAAGTCACCGTGTCGATTTGAACGCTCACAGCTTCGGCAACGAGTGGCCGCGCAGGTAGGCGTCGGCGGCCATCGGCTTGCCCCCCGGGGGCTGCACCAGCTCGAGTCGCAGCGCGCCGCGGCAACAGCCGAGCAGCAGCGCGCCCCACTCGGCCTTCACCGCGCCCGTTTTAACGCTGACGTCGACCGCACGGGCGCGCCTCACCCCGAGGCGCTCGCCATCGGCCGTCTCCAGGTAGGCGCCGACGTGCGGGGTCAGGGCGCGCACGGTGCGGGCAAGCTCGGCCGCCGGCCGAGCCGGGTCGAGGCGCCGCTCCTCGGTGGAGATCTTCTCGGCGTAGGTCGCCTCCTCCTCGTCCTGCTCGACGAACTCGAGCCGGGACTCGGCGAGCAAGTCCAGGGCCTGCACCAGGAGGTCGCCGCCGAGGCGCGCCAGCTTCGCGGAGAGCGCCCCGAAGTCGTCCTCGGAGCCGATTGCGACCTCCTCGCGCAGGGCGACCGGTCCGGCGTCGAGCGCCTCGACCAGTCGCATCACGCAGACGCCGGTGCGCTGCTCGCCGGCCATGATCGCCCGCTCGATCGGCGCCGCACCGCGCCAGTGCGGCAAGAGCGAGGGGTGAATGTTGAGCAGCGGCCACTCGGAGAGCAGCGGCTCGCGGATTAGCTGACCGAAGGCGCAGACGATGACCGCCTCGGGCTTCAGGGCCCGGATCCGATCCAGCGGCTCCTCGTCGTTGACGGCGGACGTCTGCAGGGTCTCGACCTCGAGCTCGGCCGCGATCTCGGCCGCCGGCGGCGACTGCATACGGCGGCCGCGGCCCTTGGGCCGGTCGGGTGGGGTGACGACCAGCAGCGGCCGGTGGGTCGAGGCGGTCAGTTTCCGCAGCACGTCGCCGGCGAACTCCGACGTGCCGAGGTAGACGGTCCTCACGCGCTAGTGCTCACGCATCTGTGCGTGGCTCGCGATGCTCGCCCTCGTCGACGGCGTCCTGCTCGGCCAGCGGCGGGCTGTAGCTCTCGCCCTCGCGCAGGGCGCGCAGGGCGCCCTTGCGCTGTGCGCGCGGTGCCCGGTCGAGGATCAGGACCCCGTCGAGGTGGTCGAGCTCGTGCTGGAGCACCCGCGCCTCCAGGCCCGATGCCTCGATCCTGATCGGCTCGCCGTCGACGTCGAGCCCGCTGAAGCGCGCGTGCAGGGGGCGCTCGACGTCCATCGAGACCCGCGGCAGGCTGAGGCAACCCTCCTCGGCGACGACGACCTCGTCGGAGAGCCACTCGACCTCGGGATTGATCAGCGCCGTCGGCTCGCTGTCGGCACCGGCCTGGAAGACGAGCAGGCGGCGCAGCACGCCGAGCTGGGTGGCGGCGAGGCCGACCCCCATGCCGTCGCGCATGATCGAGACCATCCGCTCGACCTCGGCGCGCAGCTCGGGGCCGAACTCCCGCACCGGCGAAGCCTTGCTCTTCAAGACCGGATCGCCGAACTTGACCACGTGCGCCAGCGCCGCTTCGCGGCGCTCCAGCAGCTCGGCCTCGAGCTCGTTCTCGCCGCGCTCGTCGGTCTCCGTCTCGGCAGGTTCACTCATCGAATCTGAGTCTAAGGATCGGGAGCTGACTACTGCGGATCGACGTCGACCGAGATCGCCACGTCCCGCAGGGTGCGATCGGCGGCGAGGCGCTCAACCGTGGCCCGAACCGCGGCGACGGTGGCCTCGCGCTCACTCGCCTTCAGCAGCAGCCGGCGGCGGTGGCGGTTGCGAACGCGGAACATCGGCGCTGGGCCGAGCAGGTCGGTGTCCTCCGGCAGTGCAGCGGCAAGGCCCTCGGCGAGCAGGGCCGCGGCGCGGTCGAGGTGGCGCTCTGACTCGGCCTTGAGCACGATCCGGGTCAGGTGGGAGAAGGGCGGGTAGCGCAGTGCCTCGCGCCGTCCGACCTCCTCGACGAGGAACGAGGTCGCGTCGTGCTCGGCCGCGTGGAGGATGCTGGGAGCGGTCGGGGCGAGGGTCTGCACGATCACCTCGCCGCCGGCGGCGCCGCGGCCGCTGCGGCCGGCGAGCTGAGCGACCATCGCGAAGGTCCGCTCGCCGGCGCGGAAGTCCGGGAAGCGCAGGGTGGCGTCGGCGTCGAGGATCGCGCTCAGCGTCACCTCGGGAAAGTCGTGGCCCTTGGCGACCATCTGGGTGCCGACGAGGACGGCGCTCTCGGCCTCACCGAAGGCAGCGAGGATGCGAGCGTGAGCGCCGCGCCCGGCGGCGGTGTCTGCATCGAGCCTGAAGACCGGCATCGGCGCCAGCCGCTCGGCCAGCAGCGCCTCGACCTGCTCGGTGCCGACCCCGGCGCGCGAGAGCGTGGTCGAGTCGCAGACGCCGCAGGCGCTCGGCAGCGGTTCGCGGTGGGCGCAGTGATGGCAGACGAGGCGGCCGCTGTGGCGGTGGACGATCAGCGAGACGTCGCAGTTGGGGCAGTTCCAGTGCTGGCCGCAGGAGCGGCAGGTGAGCCAGGGGGCGAAGCCGCGCCGGTTGACCATCACGATCGCCTTGTTGCCCGCGGCGCGGACGCCCTCCAGGGCGGCCCAGGTCTCGGCGTGCAGAGCGCCGGAGCGGGGATCGGCCTCGCGCATGTCGAGGACCCGCACCGGCGGCATCGCCTGGCCGTCGACCCGGCGCGGCAGCTCCAGCCGCGGCAGCTCGAGCCAGGACTCGGGTCGCGGCGTCGCCGTGCCGGCGACGAGCACCGCACCGTTCTCGGCGGCGCGCCGGCGGGCGACCGCGCGGGCGTCGTAACAGGGGTCACCCTCCTGCTTGTAGGAAGCGTCGTGCTCCTCGTCGATGACGATCAGGCCGAGGTCGTGCAGCGGCGCGAAGACCGCCGAGCGCGGCCCGACGCAGACGCTCGCCTCGCCGCTGCGCAGGCGCTGCCACTCGTCGTAGCGCTCGCCGTCGGAGAGGGCCGAGTGCAGGACCGCGAAGCGATCGCCGAGCCGAGCCCGGAAGCGCGCCACCGCCTGCGGCGCCAGGCCGATCTCGGGGACCAGGACGATCGCCCCCTTGCCCCGCGCCAGGGCTGCCTCGACCGCAGCGAGGTAGACCTCGGTCTTACCGGAGCCGGTGACGCCGTGCAGCAGCTGCTCGCGCGGCGCCCCCGCTTCGCCGTCGAGCGCGGCGACGATCGCCTCGACCGCGGCCTGTTGCTCGGGCAGCAGCTCCGGCCGGCCACCGCTGGCGCCAACCTCCGGGTGGCTGGCGTGTCGCCGCACCAGCGAGCTGCGGGTCGCTATCAGCCCACGCTGCTCGAGCCGGCGCAGCACGCCGCGATCGCAACCGACCGCCTCGCTCAGCTCCGGCGCCGACATCTCCCCTCCCCGCAATGCCTCGAGCACGGCCCGCTGCTTGACCCCAAGCCGCTCTCCCCCGCTCAGCGCCTCCTCCCCCACGACGGTTATCTCGGCTCGCAACTCCTGCCGCGAGCGCACCCGCTGGCCGGCCGCCCCGGTCCCCGGCGGCAGTACCAGCTGCAACCCGCGCGAGGGGGTCGAGCAGTACTCCTCGGCGATCCAGAGACCCAGCCTGACCAGCTCGGGCGGCGTGCCGGCCTCGAGCGCTTCGATCGGCTCGGCAAGCCGCTCAGCCGGCAGCGCCGAAACGTCGGCAAGGCCGACGACGACGCCGAGAATGCGTCGCCTGCCGAAGGGAACCTTGACCACGCTGCCGACCTCGAGATCGGCCATCGCCTCGGGCAGGCGGTAGTCGAAGGGACCGCGCAGCGCACGGGCGGTGGTGAGCGGCTCGACCTTGGCGATGGACACTTGCTCACGGTATGGAGGGACGCGGACGGCGCGGGTATGCTGCGCGGCGATGGCGCTCAACCTCAGCCCCGGGGAGCAGGTGATCTTCCAGGGCCACCCGTCCTGGCGAGCGATCCTCGGCTTCTACCTGAAGGGCATCCTCGTCGCCGCGATCGCCGGCGTCCTCTTCAAGCTCTTCGGCTCGAGCAGCGCGACCGTCTTCCTCGTCGTCCTCGTGATCGTCGCCGCGACCGTCCTGGTCGGCTTCATCAAGCGCGTCGCCACCACCTACACGATCACCGACCGCCGCCTCAACATCAAACGGGGAATCATTTCCCGTGAGGTTCAGGAGACGCGCCTGGAGCGGGTCCAGAACGTCAACTACAAGCAGTCCGTCTACCAGCGGGCGATGCAGATTGGCGACGTCGACTTCGACACGGCGGCAGGGGACGACTACAACTTCGTGTTTTACGGAGTGGCTGACCCGCAGCAAGTTGTACACAGCGTGGACCAAGCGACGGGAGCAGATGTCGCGGGCTCGCATGGCCTGGGAGAACCCCAGCCGCCTGCTGCTGGTTGATCCTTGCGGTGGGCGACCCCAAGGTCAGACAAGCAACAAACGCGCTGAAAAGTCCCAGCCACGCCGAGTCGCCACAAGCTCACGACCGACACGGGCCGGGCGTGTTCCATCAAGCTTGAGTGGACCCTCGTGAGCTCGAGTCCGCGCCCTCCGTGTCTCTCCTGAGCTTCCTCACCTCGGACGCTTGTGGAGCTGAGCAGCGGTGACTTATCCCGAGCCGACGAACCTGATCAGCCGCTTGCAGTCGGAGCGTTATCGCCGGGACGGCTCCGTCGACAGCGGCCGGGTAGGGGTGGAGCGTCTTGCACTTTTTCGTCGTGAGCTAGCGGCGCCAGCAGGCGCGTCTCCACCGAAAAAGTTAAGCGGAACCCCTACCCGGCCGCTGTCTACGCAGGCGCAGCAGCAGATCCCGCCGCCGCCTTAAGTGCCTCAGCCCGATCCGTCCGCTCCCAGGTGAAAGCGTCCCCTTCGCGACCGAAGTGCCCGTAAGCCGAGGTCTGGCTGAAGATCGGGCCGGTGCAAGTCGAGGTACTGACGGAAGGCCCCGGGCCGCAGGTCGAACTCGCCTTCGACAAGGCGGGAGATCTGGGAGTCGGGAAGAGTGCCGGTGCCGAAGGTCTCGACCATCAGTGAGATCGGGCGGGCGACGCCGATCGCGTAGGCGACCTGGACCTCGCAGCGCTCGGCAAGCCCGGCGGCGACGACGTTCTTGGCGACGTGGCGCGATGCGTAGGCGGCGGAGCGGTCGACCTTGGACGGGTCCTTGCCGGAGAAGGCGCCGCCGCCGTGGCGGGCCATGCCGCCGTAGGTGTCGACGATGATCTTGCGGCCGGTGAGGCCGGCGTCGCCGACCGGGCCGCCGATCACGAACTTGCCGGTCGGGTTGACGAGGAAGTGCTGGTGCAGCTCGTTCTCATCGAAAAGACCAGGAGCCTCGGCGTCTAGCACCGGCAGCACCACGCTCTCCCAGAGGTCGGGCTTGATCTTCGACTCCGACTCGACGCCCTCGGCGTGCTGGGTCGAGATCAAGAGCTTCTCGACCTTGACCGGGCGGCCGTCGGCGTAGCGGACCGTGACCTGGGTCTTGCCGTCGGGGCCGAGGTACTCGAGCGTGCGGTCCTTGCGCACCGCGGCGAGGCGTTCGGCGAGCCGGTGCGCGAGGTGGATCGGCATCGGCATCAGCGCCTCGGTCTCGTCGGTGGCGTAGCCGAACATCATTCCCTGGTCACCGGCACCGGCGACCAGCAGCTCGTCGTCGGCCGATTCGGTCCGCGTCTCGTACGCCTCGTCGACGCCCTGAGCGATGTCGGGCGACTGCTTGTCGAGCGAGACCAGGACCGAGATGTGGTCGCAGTGGTAGCCGTAGTCGCCGTGGTCGTAGCCGATCTCGCGAATCGTCTCGCGGACCAGCTCGGGCACGTCGAGGTGGACGCTGGTCGAGATCTCGCCCGAGACCACCGCCATGCCGGTGTTGACCAGCGTCTCGCAGGCGACGCGGCCCTCCGGATCGCCCGCCATCACCGCGTCGAGCACGGCGTCGGAGATCGCGTCGGCGACCTTGTCGGGGTGACCCTCGGTGACTGACTCGGACGTGAAGAGGTACTCGCCCTCGGCGAGTGGCTGGATATCGCTCATCCCGGAAGCCTAGATGGTCAGGCGCGCCCGCGGCGAGTGCCGGAATGGGGCACGAAGTCGATCACCAGCGGCACGCCCTCGAGGCTGTAGGTCTCGCGCAGGCGGTTCTCCAGGTGGTAGGCCCAGTCGCGGTTGATCAACTTGCGGTCGTTGACCTGGATCGCGATCCGCGGCGGCCGCTCGCCGACCTGGGCGGCGTAGTACAGGCGCAGGCGGCGGCCGCGGCGCGAGGGCGGCGGCGTCTTGGCGACGACGTCGGTGACGAAGCGGTTGAGCTCCGGGTGTGGGTATCCGCTCGGCGGCGCGGTCGGCCAGCGGCCAGCGCCTTCGGCAGCAGGTTGGCGACGTTGCGGCCGCGGGTCGCCGAGCAGGTGATCACCGCGGGTCGCAGGCGCAGCTTCTGGGTGACGCGGGCGCGGGCGTCGTCGATGTCGGTGCGGGTTTCATCCCACTTGTTGAGCGCCAGCAGGGTCGCGCAGCCGGCCTTCATCGCCATCTCGGCGACGCGCAGGTCCTCGGCCGTGATCCCGTCGGCGGCGTCGCAGACGACGAGGGCGACGTCGGCGCGCTCGACCGCGTGTTCGGAGCGCAGCTGAGCGTAGTAGTCGACCGTGCCCGCGACCTTCGAGCGGCGCCGCAGGCCGGCGGTGTCGACGAGGACGACGCGGCGGCCGTCGACCTCGACCTCGGTGTCGATCGAGTCGCGGGTGGTGCCGGCGCGGGCGGAGACGATCACCCGCTCGGAGCCGAGGAAGGCGTTGACCAGCGAGGACTTGCCGACGTTGGGGCGGCCGATCACCGCGACCCGGACGGCGTCGTCGTTCCTCCGCCGGCTGGGCGTGCTCGCCGAGCAGCTCGACCGACGCGGTCGAGCAGGTCGCCGCTGCCGAGGCCGTGGCTGGCCGAGACCGGCAGCGGCTCGCCGAGGCCGAGCTGGTTGAGCTCGGCGGTCAGGTGCTCGTCCTCGGGCCGGTCGACTTTGTTGACGACGACGATCGACCGGGACCTCGGCGCCGCGCAGCGTCTTGGCCAGCTCGGCGTCGCCGGCGCGGACGCCCGCGCGGGCGTCGACGACCAGCAGCACCACGTCGGCCTCGGCGATCCCGAGCCGCGCCTGGCGCTGGACGTCGCGGGCCAGCTCGGACTCGTCCTCGAGGTCGATGCCGCCGGTGTCGAGCAGCTCGAAGGCGAGCCCGTTCCACTCGCAGCGCGACCCGCTTGCGGTCGCGGGTCACCCCGGGCTCGAGCGTCGGTGACCGCCTCGCGGCCGCCGGCCAGCCGGTTGACCAGGGTGCTCTTGCCGACGTTGGGAAAGCCGACGACGGCGACGGTGGGCAGGCGTCATGCTCGTGACCAGTCCCCGCTCGGCGGGCGAGCGCGGCGATGCGGGCCACGACCTCGTCCGGGCCGAGCCCGGTGGTGTCGATCTCGACCGCGTCGGCGGCGGCGCGCAGGGCGCCGTGCTCGCGGGTCTCGTCGCGGCGGTCGCGCTCGGCGCTGGGCGGCGAGGACCGCGTCGAGGTCCTCGCCGGTCTGCGGCGGCGCGGCGCCGGGCGCGCTCCTCGGCGCGAGGCGGTGAGGAAGACCTTCAGCGGCGAGTCGGGGCTGACCACGGTGCCGATGTCGCGGCCCTCGGCGACGTAGCGGCCGGCGGCGATCAGCTCGCGCTGGCGCGCCACCATCGCCTCGCGCACGCGCCGGATGAACGGAGACGCGCGAGGAGGCCTCGGTCACCTCGGGCTCGCGGATCGCGGCGCTGACGTCGCGCGCCGTCGAGTCGCGACCCGCTCGCCCGTCGAGCGCGATCGCGAGCGAGCCGGCCAGCCCGCCGATCGCACCGGCGTCGTCGAGGTCGGCGCCGCGCTCGCAGCGCCGCCAGCGCCACGCAGCGGTACATCGCCCCGGAGTCGAGGTAGGTGAAGCCGAGCTCGGCGGCGACGGCGCGCGCCACGGTGGACTTGCCGGCCCCGGCGGGTCCGTCGATCGCGATGACCATGGGCGGCAGCGTAGAGACGGCGGCCGCTCGCGGCGTTGCGCGCTCAGCTGCCCCGCCGTGCGAGCGAGGCGAGGTCGGCCTCGAAGCCGGGGTAGCTGACCGCGGCGGCGTCCATGCCCTCGACCTCGACGCCCTCGCGCGAAGCGAGGCCGGCGACGGCGCCGAGCATCGCGATCCGGTGGTCGCCGTGCGAGTCGATCGTGCCGCCGCGCAGGCCACCGCTGCCCTCGATCCGCATGCCGTCCTCGCGCGCCTCGACCGTGGCGCCGAGCGCCGTCAGCGCCGCGCAGGTGGTCGCCATCCGATCGGACTCCTTGCGGCGCAGCTCGGCCGCATCGCGGATCGTCGTCGTGCCCTCGGCGAAGCAGGCGGCGAGGGCGACCAGCGGCAGCTCGTCGATCGCCAGCGGGATCTCGTCGCCGCCGACCTCGGTGCCCTGCAGCGCCGAGGCGCGGGCACGAAAGGTCGCCGATCGGCTCGCCGCCGCGCCTCCCCACCGGCTCGAGCTCGATCTCGGCGCCCATCCGCTCGAGGATCGCCAGCAGCCCGGTCCGGGTCGGGTTGGTGCCGACTCCCTCCAGCGTCACCTCGCTGCCCGGCGACGAGCAGGGCGGCGACCAGGAAGAAGGCGGCCGAGGAGAAGTCGGCGGGCACGGCAAGCTCGCTCGGTTCGAGGCGTTTGGCCGGGCGCACGGCGATGCCGCCGCGCAGCCAGGCAACGTCGGCGCCGGCGGCGGCGAGCATGCGCTCGGTGTGGTCGCGGGTGCGCGCAGCGGCTCGCGCAGCCAGGTCTCCCCCTCGGCGAGCAGAGCGGCGAAGAGCAGGCACGACTTGACCTGGGCGCTGGCGATCGGCAGCTCGTAATCGATTCCCCGCAGCGGCGCCGCCTCGACCTCGAGTGGCGGCAAGCGCTCCTCGCGGCAGCTCAGTTGGGCGCCCATCTTGCGCAGTGGCGTGGCGACGCGGTCGACCGGGCGGCGCCGGATCGAGTCGTCGCCGTCGAGCGTCCACTTGCCGCTCGGCTGCCCGGCGAGCCAGCCGGGCAACAGGCGCAGCAGGGTGCCGGCGTTGCCGACGTCGATCGCGCCGGTGCTGCGGGCCTGCGCAGGCCGACGCCCTGGATGCGAATCACGGGCTCGATGCCGCTCGGCATCGACGCCCTCGACTTCGGCGCCGAGTGCCCGCACCGCCCCGAGGGTCGAACGGGTGTCGGCGGAGTCGAGATAGCCCTCGATCTTCGGTCTCGCCTTCCCCCATCGCGGCGATCAGGGCAGCGCGGTGGGAGATCGACTTGTCGGCCGGCGGGCGCAGGCTGCCGCGCAGGGGCCCAGTCGGATCGAAGCGCGTCGCCATCTGATCTAGGCGCCGTTGCCGACGGCGCTGACGCTGTGGCCGAGCTCGCGGACCAGGGTCGCGGCGCGCTCGGCCTGCTCGTCGCCCGACGACCCAGAGCGAGACCGCGCCGGAGGTCATGTCGGGCGCCGGGTAGAGCGCCATGTCCTCGATGTTGACCCCGGCCTCGCCGAGCGCCAGCGCCAGCTCGGCGATCGTGCCCGGCCGGTTGGTGACGACGACCGCAGCTCGCGCAGCGGGCCGCCGGCGAGTTCGGTCTCGAGCAGGCGGCGGCGGTCCTGCCGGCCTCGGCGTGCCAGGCGGCGACGGCGTCGCGCTCGCCCTCGCGGATCAGCGCTGCCGCCTCTTGCCAGGCGCGTGCGCAACCGCCTCGACCGCCTCGGCGACGGCGTCGCGGTTGCTGGCGAAGATGTCGCCCCAGATCGCCGGGTTGGCGCCGGCGACCCTGGTCGTGTCGCGAAAGCTCGGCCCGACCTCGGGCATCCGCTCCGAGTCCCGGGTCAGCTCCGCTACCGCCTGGCCGACGAGGACGTTGGCGACGACGTGCGGCAGATGGCTGATCGTCGCCATCAGGCGGTCGTGCGCCTCGGCGTCGATCGCCTGCACGCGGGCGCCGAGGCCGGTGACCGTGCGCTGCAGGCGGTCGTAGAGCAGGCCGCTGGAGCGCGCCGATTTCGGCGTCAGGTACCAGCGGGCGCCCTCGAAGAGATCGGCGCGGGCGTTCTCGACGCCCGAGGTCTCGGCACCGGCAAGCGGGTGGCCGCCGATGAAGCGCTCGTCGCCGCCAAGCGCGGCGACGATGTCGCGCTTGGTCGAGCCGACGTCGGTGACGACCGTCTCGGGACCACAGGCCGCCAGCGCCGCCGCGGCCAGCTCGGCCAGGCCCGCCACCGGCGCCGCGCAGAAGACGACCTCGGCGCCATCGCAGGCCTCGGCCACGGTGGCCGCGCCGCGATCGATCACGCCGTCCTCTCCGGCCCTCGCAGGGTCGCCGGATCGGGGTCGAACCCCACCACCTCGGCCTCGAGCCGCTGTCGAGCGGCCAACCCGATCGAACCGCCGATCAGGCCGACGCCGAGGATGGCGATCCTCATCCGCCGCGCCGCGCCCTTGCCGCCGATGCGAGCTGATCGAGAACCGAGACGGTCGCCTCCCAGTCGAGGCAGGGATCGGTGATCGACTGGCCGTAGGTGAGCTCGCCCTCGCCGAGGTCCTGGCGTCCCTCGACCAGGAAGGACTCGAGCATGACGCCGGCGATCGCGGCATTGCCGTCGGCCACCTGGTCGGCGATCTCGCCTGCGGCGATCAGCTGCCGGGCGGGGTCCTTGCCGCTGTTGTCGTGCGAGGCGTCGATTACCAGGCGCTCGGCCAGCCCGGCGCCCCGCAGCAGCTCCAGGGCCTCGCCGACGCCCTCGGCCCGGTGGTTGGGCGCGCCGCGACCGCCACGCAGGATCACGTGACCGTCGGGATTGCCGCCGGTGTAGAGGATCGCCGGCGCGCCGGCGTCGTCGATGCCGGCGAAGGCGTGCGGCGCCGCCGCGGCGCGCACTGCGTCAACCGCGACCTGGACGTCGCCGTCGGTGCGGTTCTTGAAGCCGATCGGCATCGAGAGGCCGGAAGCAAGCTGGCGATGGGTCTGGCTCTCGGTCGTGCGGGCACCGATCGCGCCCCATGAGACCGCATCAGCGATGTACTGGGGCGTGATCGGGTCGAGGAACTCGGTGCCGACCGGCAGGCCGTAGCCGAGCACCTCGAGCAGCAACTGGCGGGCCACCCGCAGGCCGGTGTTGACGTCGAGCGAACCGTCGAGGTGGGGGTCGTTGATCAGCCCCTTCCAGCCCGTCGTCGTCCGCGGCTTCTCGAAGTAGACCCGCATCGCGATCAGCAGGTCGCTGCTCAGCTCGCGCGCCTGCTCGGCGAGGCGACCGGCGTAGTCCAGCGCCGCCGCCGGGTCGTGCACGCTGCACGGGCCGACCACGACCAGCACGCGATCGTCGCTGCCGTCGAGCACGTTGCCGACTTCGCCGCGACCGCGCACCACGGCGCTTTCGCGATCGTCTCCCAACGGCAACTCCGTGAGTAGCGCGTCGGGCGAGACCAGCTCCTCGATTCGCTCGATCCGCTGGTCGCGGACCCGGTCTCGCGTCTCCCCCTTCATCCCGATCATCATTTTGCCTTCACCTTCCTCCACGTTCACAAGCCTACTTCCGGCTTCCCTACCGCACGCGTGCGGTGGAACGAGTCCTGTGAGGCGCCCGGGCCGGTTGCTGCTTGTGGTGCGGCAGAGCCGCGAGGCCGGACGCCTAGCTAAATCGCCAGAAATAGGAGAAGCGCGCGTGGGCGAGCGCGGCGCCGGAGGCGCTGATGACGCTCGTCGTGTCGGCTGATTGCTTCACCTTCCCTGACTTTGTAGCAGGTGAGGCACGGGGAGTCCACCCGTTCAGGCGGTCACTAGTCGAGCAATTCGCCGAGCGCGGCGAGGAAGCGCTCGTTCTCCGCGGCGGTGCCGTAGGAGACGCGGATGTGGCCGGGGTCGCCGAGCGGGGTGCCGGGGCGAACGGCGATCTGGCGCTCGGCGAGACCGGCGACGACATCGCCCTCCTCGGCGTCGCCGAGGTCGATCCAGGAGAAGTTGGCGTGGGTCTCGGCGGTGGCGAGGCCAAGCTCGCGCAGGCCCTCCTCGACCCGCAGGCGCTCGGCGATCGTGCTCTCGACCCGCTTGCTGACGTCGTCCTGGTGCAGGATCGCCTCGGCTCCCGCAGCCTGGGCGAGAGCGTTGACGCTGAAGGGTTGGCGCACGGCGTCGATCGCGGCGCGGAACTTGGCTGAGCCCAGCGCGTAGCCGACCCGCAGGCCGGCGAGGCCGTAGCACTTGCTGAAGGTGCGCAGGACGACCAGGTTGGGCAGATCGGCCAGCAGGTCGACGCTGGCGTCGACGTCGTCGTGGGTCTGGAACTCGACATAGGCCTCGTCGAGGATCACGGTGACGTGCGCCGGCAGGCCGGCGCAGAACTCGGCGACCTCGGCGGCGGGGACGTGGGTGCCGGTCGGGTTGTTCGGGTTGCAGACGAGGACGAGCTGGGTCGCCGCGGTCACCTCGGCCGCCATCGCGCTGAGGTCGTGGACGTCACCCTCGCCGAGCGGCACGCGGACCTCGCGGGCACCGGTCAGCGCCGGCAGGTACGGGTACATCGAGAAGGCGGGCCAGGCGTAGAGGATCTCGGCACCGGGCTCGCAGAGTGCCTCGGCGGCGGCGAGCAGGATCTCGCAGGAGCCGTTGCCGACCGCGACCCGGGCGGGGTCGGTGTCGTAGCGCTCGGCAATGCGGCGCCGCAGCAGCGTCGCATCGGGGTCCGGGTAACGGTTCATCGCCCCGGCCGCGGCGGCGATCGCCTCGATCACCTTCGGGTGCGGCGGCGACGGCGACTCGTTCGAAGCGAGCTGGGCGATGCTGCCGGCAGCGATCGCCTCGGGTGCCTGCCCGGTCGGCACGCCAGCCTGGTAGCCCGGCATGCGGGCAAGCTTCTCGGCAAAGGTGACGCTCATCGCACCATTGTGCCGATGAGCCGCGTTACTGGGCGGCGTGAAGGTCAGCGCGCAGCTCTTGCGTCGCTCCTAAGTACACGTGATCCGGTTTGTGGCCGACGGGGGCGTAGTAGTGGACCATCGTCCTGATCACCCGCGGCATCGCCCCCGGCACGTCGATCTCGCGGGCGCAGATCAGCGGCACCGTGTCGAGCCCGAGGCGCCGTGCGGCAACGGCGGGAAACTCGGCGTCGAGGTCCTCGGTCGTGGTGAAGAGACAGCTGACCATCGCCTCGGCGCCGAGCTCGTTGCGCTCGAGCAGCTCGCGCATCAGGTCCTCGGTCGCACCGACGATCGCGTCCGCTTCGTTGGCGCTGGCCTGCACGGCCCCGCGGACCGCGAAGAGTCGCTCCTCGCTCATCGTTTTGCATCTTCCCAGAGCCGGGCGATGTCCTTCTCCCCGAGCCTTCGCGCCTGCCCATTGGCGAGCCGGCCGAGCTCGATCGGGCCGAAGCGCACCCGCCGCAGCTTCACCACCCGATTGCCGATCGCCTCCGCCATCCGCCGCACCTGCCGGTTGCGCCCCTCGCGCAGGATGATCTCGATCTCCCGCTCACCGATCCGCTGAATCTCAGCCGGTGCGGTCATCCCGTCGTCGAGCTCCACCCCCCGCTGGAGCCGCCCCAGGTCGGCGTCAGAAGGCGGCCGCCGCAGCTCCGCCCGATACGCCTTGCGCACCCCATATCGCGGATGCGTCAACCGATTAGCCAACTCCCCATCGTTGGTGAGCAAGATCAGCCCTGTCGACTCGGCGTCGAGACGGCCGACCGGATAGAGCCGGGCCGTCGTGTCTACGAGTTCGACCACGGCGGGCCTCCCTCCAGGTTCTCTAGCCGTCGAGACGACTCCAGCCGGCTTATTGACCGCCCAGACCTCCCGTGCCTCAGTCCCAACCAAGCTCCCATCCACACGGACCTCATCAGCATCTGTGACATCGCGCGCCGGGTCGGTGACCACCGCCCCGTTCACCCTGACCCGCCCCTTCCCGATGATCAGCTCAGCTTTACGCCGCGAAGCGACCCCCCCATGCGCAAGAAACTTGGCGAGCCTCATGGGCGTTCGCGGGACCGGGGGAGGTCCCGACGGAACCTCCCCGCTGTTGTTCCGGCGGGACCTCCCCCGGTCCCGCCCACCCTCATGGCTCCGATCGTTGCTCCCCAGCCTTCAGGAGTCGCTCGCGCAACTCCCGCTCATCCTCCGGCGTGGGATCGAACTTGGACGGATCGGGCAGCGCGTCCAACCCGGCGAGCCCGAAGAGCCGCTCGAAGAGCTCGGTCGTCTTGAAGATCGCCGCGCCGAACTGCGAGCGCCCCGACTCCTCGATCAGGCCGCGCTCGGCCAGCGTCTGCACCGCCGACTCGGAGGTGACGCCGCGGATGCGCGCCACCTCGGGGCGGGTGACCGGCTGCAGGTAGGCGACGATCGCCAGCGTCTCCGCCTGGGCCTGGGTCAACGGCGGCGTGCGCGGCTTGGCCAGCAGGCGGCGCGCGGCAGCCTCGCTGGCAGGATCGCTGGCCAGGGCGAAGCCGCCGGCGACCTCGCGCAGGACGACGCCGCGCTTGCCCTCGGCCAGGTCCTCGCGCAGCAGCGCGATCGCCTCGTCGATCTGGCCCTCGGTCGCCTCGGTCGCCTCGGCCAGGTCGCGCGCGTTGACCGGCTGCGGCGAGAGGAAAAGCAGCGCCTCGATCGTCCGGGTCAGGTCACTCACTCCTGGACCTCCTGCTTGTGGATCTGGATCGGGCCGAAGGGTTTGGACTGCTCCCAGGTCGCCTCTCCTTTGCGGTACATCTCGAGCAGGGCGAAGAGCGTGACCGCCTGGGTGAGGCGATCCTCCTCGCCGAACTGCTCGTCGAAGTCGATGCTGGTGCTGCCGCGCAGCGCCTCGCGCAGGGCGCGCAGCCGCTTTTCCAGCGAGACGGTCGGGCGGATGTGATCGAGGTTCAGTTCCGGCGGGATCGCCAGCAGGTCGCCGAGGGCGGCGCCGAGCCGTTCGGGGTCATAGACCGCGGTCGCCGCGTCGAGCGCGACCTTGCGCAGCTCGGGTGGCAGCGGCGCCGAGCGGTAGAGGTAGCCGCGCGCCGCCTCGAAGCGCTGCTCCAGGACCGCGGCGGCGTCGCGGTAGCGGCGGTACTCGAGCAGGCGGGCGACCAGCTCCTCGACCGCCTCCTCGGGGGTGCGGTCCTCCAGTTCCTCCTCTTCGCCCGGCAGCAGCAGCCGCGACTTCAGCTCCAGCAGCGAGGCGATCAGGACGAGGAACTCGGTCGCGACATCGAGCTCCAGCTCCTCGGTGCGCTCGAGGTGCTCGACGTAGGCGACGACGACCTCGGCCAACTCGACCTCGAGCAGGCTGACCTCCTCGCGCAGGACGACCGCCATCAGCAGGTCAAACGGACCGGCAAAGACGTCGAGGTCGAGGTCCAGCTCGGCGACGGTCACCCCGGCACCGTAACGCGCGGAAGCGACGGCGAGCTAGGCGGGGCCGAAACCCATGCGCTCGCGAACGTCGGCCACGACCGGCGCGGCGATCGCGCGGGCCTTCTCGGCGCCGGCGGCGAGGATCGCCTCCAGCGCCGCCTCGTCCGGGCGCAGCTCGGCGTAGCGCTCGCGGACCGGGGCCAGGTACTCGACGACGGCCTCCGCGACGGCCTTCTTGAAATCTCCGTAGCCGGAGCCCTCGAACTCGCTCTCGACCGCGGCCGGCTCGACGCCGCGGGCGACCGCGTAGACGTCGATCAAATTGGTGATCCCCGCCTTGTCGGGGGCGCGGCGCACCTCGCGACCGGAGTCGGTGACGGCGCTGCCGAACTTCTTGCGGATCGCCGCCGGCTCTTCGAGCACGAGCACGGTGCCGCTCTCGGTGCCGCCGGTGGTCGACATCTTCCGCTCGGGCTCCTGCAGGTCCATGATCCGCGCCCCGACCTCGGGAATGAGCATCTCCGGCACAACCAGGGTCTCGCCGAAGCGCTCGTTGAAGCGGCGGGCGATCTCGCGCATCAGCTCGACGTGCTGGCGCTGGTCGTCGCCGACCGGCACCTCGGTCGCCCGGTAGGCGAGCACGTCGGCGGCCATCAGCACCGGATAGAAGAAGAGCGCCGCGGAGACGAGCTCCTGCTTCGCCGACTTGTCCTTGAACTGGGTCATGCGGTTGAGATCGCCGTGCGAGGTGACCGCCGAGAGAAGCCAGGTCAGCTCGCTGTGCTCACGCACGTCGGACTGGCGGAAGAAGATGCAGCGCTCCGGGTCGAGGCCGGCGGCGAGCAGGATCGCGGCCGTGTCGTAGAGCCGCTCGCGCAGCTCGGCCGGGTCGTAGGCGACCGAGATCGCGTGCAGGTCGACGACGCAGAAGATCGCCGGGTCGCCGCGGTCCTGGCCCTCGACGTACTGGCGGATCGCCCCGATGTAGTTGCCGAGGTGCTTGCGGCCGGTGGGCTGGATGCCTGAGAAGACGATCGGGGCGCTCATGGCCGAAGCCTATTTGGGCGCCAGGGATGGGGTGCCTCTCGCCCGGACAAATGCCAGCCTAATTAGGCCGGCATTTTGAGTATCCGCCCGTTCGAGAGGCACCCCATCCCTGGCCCTCAAGCGGGTTCGGTGGCATGGGCTTCCGGGTCGAGCTGGGGTTCAGCGCAGTCGGCGTCAGCTCCGTGGCCACACTCGCCGGCTTGCGCAGATCCGCGGGAGGCGATCGCTTCGACTTTGCGCTTGGGGTTCTCGATGCCGACGCCGGAGACGGCGCCGCCGATGATCATCAGGACGCCGGCGATGCCGATGCCCAGGTGGAAGGCCGAGGTGGAGGCGTCGGCGGAGGCGGTGCTGACGCGAGCCGCTTGCACTGGCGGCAGCTTGCCGGTTTTGGGCACGGCCAGCGGTTGGGCCTTGGCGTCGGAGACGGTGTGCTCGGCGCGGGGGCCGAGCGGGCGGTCGCCGAGGTTGTTGTCGAGGGTCGAGCCGAAGTAGGCCGAGATCACCGCGCCGAGCACGGCGATCGCCAGCAGTCCGGCGACGCGCGAGATGCCGTTGTTGACACCCGAGGCGATGCCGACGTGGCGTTCCTCGACCGAGTCGAGCACGGTCGCGGTCAGCGGCGCGACGGTGGCGGAGAGGCCGAGGCCGAAGATGAGGATCGCCGGCAGCACGTCGGTGACGTAATCGGCGTTGGCGCCGATCCGCAGCATCAGCAGCAGGCCGAGGCCGCCGACGATCGGGCCGATCGTCATCGGCAACCGGGGGCCGGTGCCGGACGCCATCCTGCCCCAGCGCGGCGAGAGGAAGAAGAGGATCAGCGAGATCGGGGTCGTCGCCAGGCCCGCCTCCAGCGGCGAGTAGCCGGCGACCTGCTGGAGGAAGAGGCCGACGAAGAAGAGCCCGCCGATCAGGCCGGCGTAGGTGGAGAGCGTGGTCAGGTTGGCGACGGCGAAGTTGCGGATCTTGAACAGGCCGAGGTCGAGCATCGGGTGGCGGGCGCGCATCTCGTGCAGGACGAAGAGGACGAAGCAGGCGATGCCGGCGATGAAGGGGATCCAGACCATCGGGTCGCCCCAGCCGCGGGTCGGCTGCTCGATCAGGGCGAAGACCGGCCCGCCGAGGCCGGCGGCCGAGAGCCCGATGCCGGTCCAATCGATGCCGCGGAAGGCATCGGGATCGCGACTCTCCTCGACCGAGTGCAGGGTCAGCGCCACCGTCCCTGCAATCAGCGGCAGGTTGACCCAGAAGATCGCCCGCCAGGAGGTGAGCCCAATCAGGGCGCCCCCTCCGGCCGGCCCGATTACGGTCGCGATCCCGGTCCAGGCGGTCCAGGTCCCCACCGCCTTGCCGCGCTCGGCCCCTTCGAAGGTGGCGGCGACGATCGCCAGCGAACCCGGCACCAGCAGCGCCCCGGCGATCCCCTGTAGGGCGCGGGCGGCGATCAGGAACTCGACCGTCGGTGCGATCGCGCAGAGCGCCGAGGTGGCGCCGAAGGCGATCAGGCCCATGACGAACATCCGCCGGCGGCCGAACTGGTCGCCGAGCGAGCCGCCGACCAGGAGCAGCGAGACCAGCGTGAGCATGTAGGCCTCGACGACCCACTGCTGCCCGGCCAGCCCGGCGTCGAGCCCGTCGGCGATCGCCGGCAGGGCGACGTTGACCACGGTCGAGTCGAGGAAGACGACCGTCGAGCCGAGGATCGTCGCGACCAGGGTCAGGCGCTGGGCACGGGACACCCGTCGAGTGTAGGACGCGGCCCCTTTTCCGTCTCAGGGACGGAAAAGGGGGCAAGAGGACTCGCGCAGGGACCTCTGGGCCTCGCTTGCGCGTATTCCCTGTGTGAGCCGACAAAGACAGACAGCCGGGGGACTCCTCTGCTTCCTAACCTTTTTCCTGGCGGCAGGCTTCGCGTTGACGGCGACCTCAACCGCCAAGGAAATGGGCGCGACCGGGGGCGCGCAGGGAGTCGTCACCGAGCAGGACGGCGCCTCCTACCGCTACGTCACCGTCAACCCACAAACCAAGCCAGCCCTGACGATCGTCGAGCGCATCGGCATGAGCGACGGCGCGATCGACCGCTGGTGGTACCTGCGAGGCAGCTACGTGATCCCCGCGGTCGCTTATGACGGCAGCGCCGGTGGGCTCTCCGCCAACGGCAGGACGCTGGCGCTGGTCAACTTCAGCCGCAGGTACCCGCCGCCGCTCACGAAGCTGGCGATCCTCGACACCGCCGTCTATTTGCGCCACCCGCGCCAGCCCGGGCAGCACCGGCCCCAGCACGCGATCCACTACCTGAGCCTGCACGGCCACTTCGCCTTCCAGGCGATCTCGCCGAACGGCTCGAAGCTCTACCTGAGGCACTACCGGACGCACGACCGTGGCTCGGCGTATGACCGCCGTTCGGATGACTTCGATCTGTGGGTCCTCGACACCAACAACGGGGGGCTCGCGCCAGGAGCACTGACCGCAAGCAACAGCGGGCGCCAGCTTGCCGGGCTGCCGATCAGCGGCACGACAAGTCCGGACGGGCGCTGGGCCTACGCCCTCTACGACGGTGACATGCATCTGCCCTTCCTGCTCGCGCTCGACACCGTCACGGGACGCGTCCTTCGAGTGGACCTGCCGGGGCTGGAGCGGCTGCGCAACCCCTACCTGCTGAAGCTGCGCCTCGACTCGGCGGGTCGCCACCTCGCCGTCTATCCCCGCTCGCCGGGATCGGGCCGCGTCACGCCGCACACAGAGCCGCTGCTCTCGGTGGACGTCGGCAGGCTGATGCGCTGGCGCAAACCGGCGACCGCGACAGCGTCGGACTTCCTCGCCTTCACCACGACGCCGCGCCTCCCGGGCAACCTGGTCGAGCGAAGCGGGGTGATCGGCCGGTCGCTGGAAGGGCGCCCGATCCGGCTGCGCCAGTACGGCGACCCGCGGATTCACGGCCGCGTGCTCGTCTTCGCCTGCATCCATGGCGACGAGTGCGCGGGGCGGAGCGTCGCGCCTTTGCGGGGCGGCTGCCCAGAGCCCAACGCGAACGTCTTCGTCGTCTCGAGCCTCAACCCGGACGGCAGCGCCGCGGCGAGCAGGCTGAACGGTCGCGGGGTCGACCTGAACCGCAACTTCCCTTCCCAGTGGCGGCCTCACGGACAGCCCGGAACGCCCGAGTATTCCGGGCCGCGGCCTTTCTCGGAGCCCGAAACCCGCCTCGCCGCCCGCATCGTCGGCAAGCTGCGACCGCGGGTAACGATCTGGTTCCACCAGATAAGCAACGGTGGCCCCTTCGTCCGCGCCTGGGGGCAGAGCGCGCCGGCAGGCCGGCTCTTCGCCCACCTGGCGAAGCTCCCCTTCCGCCTCATGCGCTGGCCCGCTGGCACCGGCCCGAACTGGCAGAACCACCGCTTTCCGGGCAGCGCCGCCTACGTGGTCGAGCTGCCGCGGGGGCGACTATCTCCGGGCCTCGCCGGGCGGCTCAACGATGCGCTCGATCGGGTCGGGCGCTGGGAGGCGCAGGTGGGCAAAGATTGAGATGCTGCGCCGGAGAGGTGACGCTTGGGCGCTGAGGTCAGCGAGCGAAAGCTCATCCGGGAGGCCCAGCGAGGCTCGGGGGAGGCGCTCGCCGCGCTCTACGCCGGGCACTGGCAACGCGCCCAGCGCGCCGCCTACCTCGTCGTCCACGATGCCGCGGCGGCCGAGGACATCGCCCAGGAGGCCTTCCTCGCCGCGGTCGACAGGCTCGACCGCTTCGACCGGCGGCGGCCGTTCGCGCCCTGGCTGCATCGGATCGTGGTCAACCGCGCGATCGACTGGGGGCGTCGCGAGGCGCTGCGCTCCAGTGCCGGCGAGCCCGAAGAGCGCGCCGGCCCGAGCCAGGCCGACGAATCGGTCGGAGAGCTGATGCCGGCATTGGCACAACTGCCACCCGAGCAGCGCGCCGTGGTCGTGCTCCGCTACCTGCTCGAGTACACGCCCGGAGAGATCGGGCGCATGCTCGAGCTGCCACGTGGCACCGTCAACTCGCGCCTGCGCCGGGGCCTCGACCGCCTGCGCGACCTGATCGAGGTGGAGGGATGAGCGAGAACCGTCTGCGCGCCCTGCTGCGTGAGGAGCCGATCCCCGGCGGGGGCGAGGCCGAGCGCCGCGGGCTCGCCCTGGTCGAACGCGCCTATGCCGAGCGACGTCCGGCCGGCCGGCCGGTCCTGCCCCGGCTCGCCCTCGCACTCGCGGCGGCCGCCCTGCTCGCAGCGCTGCTGCTCTCGCCCGCCGGCGCCACCGTGCGGCACTGGATCGGCGACGTCTTCACCGCCGGGGTGCGCAACGCGCAGCCGGCGCTGACCGACGTGCCCGGGGGTGGCCGCTTGCTGGTCCAATCACCACGCGGCCCCTGGGTTGTCCAGCCTGACGGCTCGCGGCGACTGCTCGGGCACTACGAGGAGGCGAGCTGGTCCCCACACGGCCTCTTCGTCGTCGCCACTTCCGGCCACACGCTGAGTGCAATCGAGCCCGACGGCACGCCCCACTGGGCGGTCTCGGCGACCGCGCCGGTGAGCGATCCGCGCTGGTCCCCATCAGGGTTCCGCATCGCCTACCGGGCGGGGCACTCGCTGCGAGTGATCAGGGCAGACGGCACCCGCGATCGACTTCTCGGGCCAGCCGCGCCCGTGGCGCCGGCGTGGTTCCCTCTGGGCGCGCACCTTCTCGCCTATGTCGACGCGGCCAAGCGGTTGCGCGTCGTCGAAGCCGACAGAGCGCGGACGCTGGCAACGGCTTCGGCCTCGCCGGGCGTCACCGCACTCGATTGGAGCGCGGACGGACGTGCCCTGCTCGAGCTCACCCCCAACGGACTCTGGCTGCGCCGCCTGCGCCTCGACAAGCTCGCCGACCGGGTCCGGCTCGGCGCCTCTCGGCGCGTCCCACTGCCCGCGGATGCCATCGTGAGCGCGGCGGCCTTCGCGCCAGAAGGAGACAGGATCGCGGCACTGATCGAACGGAACAGCCGATCAGCCGCTCCGCACAGCGAAGCGCTCTTGATCGATGCCAGCGGTAGTCCACCACGGCGGCTCTTCGCCGTATCGGGGCACCTCAACCAGTTCGCCTGGTCACCCGACGGCAGTCGCCTATTGCTCGCCTGGCCCGCCGCAGACCAGTGGCTCTTCCTCCCGGTCGGACTAGCGAGATCGAACCACCTGCAGGCGATCGGCCACATCGCCTCGGACTTTTCACCCGGCAACCATGGACGCGCCCTATTCCCCCAGATCGAGGGCTGGTGCTGCTAGCCGCGCTCGCGCAGCTAGCGGCCACCCGCCACACGAAACCGCGCCCACCGGCAAGACGAGCGCCGGGGAATATCCCCCGGCGCTCGTTAGCTCTATCAAACCCTTTCTATGGGTTTTCTTCTTCGATGTATTCGAGTGCGAACGGGGTCGTGATTTCAATCGTGTTATTGAGAATTGCGGTGTTCTTCCCAGCTGCCGAAGGAAGGCCGGCCGCTAGGTTGATGATTGGATCGAGGATGAGTTCCGCCAGGAATCCTCCGCAGCCAGTGGCTCCGGGGGCCGCCCAGGCGTTGTCGACCAGTTTGTTGCCGTTGAGCTGCAGGATCAGGCCTTCTTCGAGGAACGAGATTTTTCCCGAGGCGCCTTCGATTGAGGTGTTTGGCGCCGGGGGAGCCGTTTTGTAGGTCGTTAGTTCCCACCAGATCGGCGTGCTGGAAGAGCCGACGTAACAGCCGCTACCCAGGAAGGGGTTTTCCAAATGCACCCTGACTGGCAGTTTCAGCGCCACGCCTTCGCGGCGGGAGAGGTTGCCTTCGCTGAGCTGAATTTCACTTGCGGGACGTGCCAGTTCAAGCGTAGAGTTGAGGCCGGTCACCCCATTTTCGAAGGTGACTTCGCAGCTAACCCGTAGGAAGAAATCTTTAATTTCTTTGCAGTTGATGATTCCCGCCAGACCGCCCGGTACTGGCTGGGAGGCTTTCGAGAGCGTCACGCCGTTGGTCGCGGCAAAGAATTTTGAGATTTTGGTCGTCGGGTTTGGTTCTGCGAAACCGCCCTGCAGCACTACCGGGTTAACGATGGGCACTTTCTTTGACCCAAGGACGACTTCGCCACTGTTGGTTTTCGAGTAAAGGCATTTGGCCACTTCGGCGTTATGCCACGGGCAGTACTGGAACTTGGTGAACGGTTCTACGAGTTTCGCCTGAGCGACACCCGCAATACTGAGCGAAGCGATCGCGACGACGAGTATCGCCGTGCTGAGCACTCCTATTCTTCTGCGTTGCTTGTGCATGTCTCCCTCACTGTTTGTTTGCTCTTTGGTGGAAAGTCGTGTGGCCTAGCGCGCGTAAGAGACGGCCATCAGGCCGGCGTTCCCGGCTTGGGCTTCGGCTTCTTCGCGCAGCGCAAGAGGGTCGAAGCCCTGCTTCGAGCTCAACGGCTTGGGCAGGGCATAAAGCAGCAACATGAAGGTTTCGGCTTTGCCCTTCGGAGGACAAATCGAGTAGCCGTTCCTTCCGAAGCTGTTCTTGCCGACCACCGCTCCGGTGGGAAGCTCGCCGGCTTCGATGCCGTCTGAGCTTCGGGTCGATGCCGGCGATCGCCCAGTCGAAGAAGAGCTTTTCGTCGACAGGCTGGGTGTTCATCATCAGCAGCGCGACTTCCTTGGTGCCGGCGGGGATTCCCGACCAGCTGAAAGCGGGCCATTTGTTGGCGCCATCGCAGGTGTAGTCGGCGGGCAAGACCGCGACGGACTTGGTTTTCGGCAGGCTCGGACTGGAGAAGGAGATGTTCGCGACCGTCGCTTCTTCACGCTGTTGGGGCGTGATTTCAGGCTCCTCTTCGCCTTTGGGAGCGGCAACGGCCGGGCCATGCTTGCCTGAGCCTCGCGCCGCACCGGCTGCTTCGACCCTGGACGCGGCGCCGGCCTGTTCTGCTTCGGACGTCGAGTGGCCCTGCTTGCCCTTGTTGCTCACGGAAGGGCTCTGGGCGGTCGTCTTGCCCTCGGCGTTGGCCGTCGTCTGAGCATCGGAGCCACCACCGCAACCGGCAAGCCCGAGCAGCACCGCAGCCACGAGCACCGGGATCAACCCGGCGCCCGCGGCCTTGAGCAAGGACCCTAGGAAACGCTCAGGGCCTGTTCTCTGTGCCATTCGAATGCTTCAGTTGGGAAGAAGCCGTTCCATTCAACCGTGTTTTCGAGCATCCTCAGTTCCGTTTTGGTGGTCGAGAACGTCGTCGGGCTGAAAGTGGCGCTTTCGGTGGTGTTGTCAAGCCAACCACCGGCCGAGCCTGTGACTTCTGCGGTTACGCCATTGATTGCACAAAGTTTGCCTCCGTAAAGGATGCTCACTTTGATGCCTTTGATGACGATGTAATTTTTTGTGCTGATCGTCGAGAGGTTGGCTACCCAGGGCAGTTTTTCCGCCGCGATCGCTTGAACGGTGCATTTAGTGTTGGTGGTGCAGTTGTAGAGCGGTAGTTCGGTAATGCTGCCTTCACCCGTACCGCTTTTGTTCGAGACCACGATCGTGTAAAGAAAGTTTTCACACGTTGTAGTCATTCCCGGGATGGTCATGCCGCTTTTTTCTGCGGCACCGACGATCGTTTCCGAACCGGTCAATTCCGTTCCGTTGAACCTCCAGGCAGGAGCCGCGCTGGCCGCGCCGGCGAATACGGCACTGAGCATCAGCGCCGCGAGGAGCCCCCACAGGAAGGTGCGTGTTGCTTTGCGTTTCATCGTCTCATCTTCTCCTTGTCGCAATTTCTCTTAGGGGTTTTCTTCTTCGATGTATTCCAACGCGAACGGTGTGGTGATTTCGATCGTGTTGTTGAGAATTGCGGTGTTGTGCCCAGCGGTGGTGGTGCCGAGCTGGGAGTTGATGATCGGATTGACGAGGAAGCCAAGAATGCCGCCGCAACCCGAGGCACCGGGAGCCGACCATGAGTTGTCGACCAATTTGGTGCCGTTGAGCTGCAGGATCAGGCCTTCTTCGAGGAAGGCAATTTTCCCGGAGGCACCTTCGATTGACGTGTTGGGTGCCGGGGGGGACGTTTTGTAGGTCGTCAGTTCCCACCAGATCGGTGTGCTGGAGGAGCCGACGTAGCAGGATTTACCGAGGAAGGGATTTTCCAGGTGCACCTTGACCGGCATTTTCAGCGCCACGCCTTCGCGGCGGGAGAGGTTGCCTTCGCTGATTGTGATTTCGCTTGCCGGCTTTGCCAGTTCAAGCGTCGAGGTCAAGCCGGTGAGTTTGTTTTCAAAGAAGAATTTGATCAGCGCTTTGACCAGGGCCGGCGATGAGGCTTCGGGCACGATGCCTGCCAGGCCGCCAGGCACGCTCTGTGCGGCTTTGGAGAGCGTCACGCCATTGGTAGCCGCGATGAATTTTGAGAGTTTGGTTGTCGGGTTTGGTTCTGTGTAGCCACCCTGCACCACGACCGGTTTTTCGATCGGCACGGTCTTGTTGCCGAGTTTCACTTCACCGCTGTTCGTCGTTGCGTAGAGGCATTTCGCCACTTCGGCGTTGTGCCACGGGCAGTACTGGAACTTGGTGAACGGTTCTACGAGTTTCGCCTGAGCGCTGCCGGCGAGCCCGAGCGAGGCGACCGCGATGACGAACATCGCCATAAGCACCACCCTCGTGGCCTTGCGTTGCTTTCGCATGAGGTATTGCTCCTATTCATTTGCTCGATGGACTGGGATGTGTGCCTTTTTTGCAGTCGTTCTTCAGCACGGGGTTGAAGTCGTGGACCTTGCCGTTTTGACCGTTGAACTTGGCGGCGGCGCGGTTGGTGCCGGCGCAGAGGTTGCGACTGTTGACAAGCAGCCCCTTCTTGCCTCCCTGCATCGAGAGGACGAACTTCGTCACCGGCTGGTCGGGCACCAAATCGAAGGTGCTGCGAATGCCGCCGTTGACCGAGTCGATGCGGCCGTCCAATTCGACTTTGATCGGGCGGCTTGCTGGGCCTTTCAGCGCCGCCACCATGTCAGGCAGCTTGTGACTGGAGGAGCGCAGGTAGACCGGTCCTTCGAGCGGTTCGTCGAGCAGCGGCGTTGTCGCCGTGGCGTGACCGTAGATCGACTTGGCCGGGCAGTTTTCGGCCGCGAACTGCACCCGGGTGCAGACGGTCTGAATGTGGGCGTTCTCGAGGAACTCCGATTTTGGCAGCGCCACCGACGCTCGGGCGGTGTTGGCTTCGCCGAACTTGGCGGTGAGGACCGCCCTCAGCTTGGGGTGGCCCCCCCGCTTGGTGGCGCCTTTGAGGCTGAGAGCGAGCTTCGGCCCGTAGTCGAGTCCCTTGCAGCCGCCAACTTGGAAACGCTGGAACAGCGGCGCGATCTGGTCGAATACCGAGATTGCTTCGCCTGAGATCCCCATCGGATCGCAGCTGGTCGGGTTCAGCGTGAAGTTGGGCCTTGACATCTTCACCTGGACGTCGCGTACGTCGAGCGGGATCCCTTGCAGCTGGCGAGGAATCGGGTCGCTCTTGACCGTGATCTGCGCGGTTACGGGGTTGACGTAGAGGGCAGCGCGGGTGACTACGGTGCCGAGGTCAAAGGGCCCCGCCACCGCGGGGGTGACGATTGCCGCCGACACAGGGCCGCCGTTGTAGGGGCCGGCGAGGTAGATCTTGCCGCTGGTGTAGTAGGGCTGGGGGCCGGCGCCAGCGCCGACCAGCACTTCGCCCACCTGGGAGGCGGCCCGGCAGGATGGGCTCTGCTGCTCTTGGACGCCAGTCTTGGCGGCGGCTGCGTCGATCGACGCAGCCGAGCACGAGGGAATACCGGCAAGCTTGCCCGAGAGGCCAGGCGGCAGGGTCAGGTTGAGGCCCTTCAGCTGCTGGGTGCCATCGGCGCGCTGCAGACGGCCGAGGAAGGGACTGAAGGCGCCGGCTATCGGGGTCGCCGTGCCGGCTTCAAAGCCCGGGCTGTTGGGCAGCTGGGATTCGCTAGTGGCGCAGGGGCGGCCGTTTGCGCCCTGGCTAATCGCGAAGGAGTCGGCGGTGGGGACCGGCGCAGTTCCAGACCACGGTGTCTCGAGGCTGGTGGTGGTGAAGGTGCCGCAGGTGGCAGGAGTCCGTAGCGCCGCCCGTGGGCCGCCGGAGAGACTGACTTTGAAGTGTTCGAAGGGAAGCTCTGGGCTTTTGGTGAAGGTCGTCTGTAGCTGACCTGTGTCTTTGTTGATGATCTTGGTCCGGCCGGCGAGCTTGGCGACTATCCCATCGGCCGGATCGTCGATGACGACGTAAACGCCGAGCAGTTCGTTGAAAGGGTTCTGGTAGGGCTGAGCGACGTAGACCGCCCCAGGCACCGGGTGATCGAGCAATGGGGTCTCGACCTCAACCGAGCCGATCTTCGAGCCTCGGGGGACATTGCGGGTGGTCTTCCGTGAAGTGGATCGGCGCCGCGCCGATCGCGGTCTTCAGGCCGATCTGGGCAGGCGTACAAGCGCTCAGGCCGGTCGCCGCGGCCGGGTTCAGGGCCAAGCCTTCGGGGAAGGTGACCGTGGTGTCTTTCAGGTTGGAGGTGGCAGGTTCGCCCTTGCCCTTGTTTTGGGGAACTTCGAGGTCGACTCGGACCCCAGTCGGGGTTTCAGCCGCGTGGGCTTCTGGCTGCACGGTCAGCTTCGGTTCGAATTCGAGCAGCGAGCATTCGTTGACCCCGACTGGATTGCCGGTGGGATCGGTGAAGGGAACTTCGCGTTCGTCGAAGACCCCGGGCTGCTCCCAACTGCTCGTTCGCGCGGCAAGGGCGAGCGATTCCGAGCAGGCGCTAGGCATGCTCAAAAGAGGCTCGCTCTGCGCCGGCGCGGAGCAGGTGGCGCTGGGCACGGCCAGGCATTCACCACGGATCTCGTTGTGGCTTTTCGCCGAGGGATCCCCCCAGATCTGGGCCTGCACGTCGAGGATGGGGTTGTTGGTGCGAGCGACGATGTCTTCGCTGACTGCCGTGATCCCGTAGTCACCTTCGCTTCGCACATGACCCGCCAGGTGGATGAAGATGCCGACTTCGAGAGCGTTGAAGGCGACCTCGGCCGGTGCCCCTGGCGGCGGCACCATGTTGTAGAGGTGGGAGATGACGAAGGAGGGTCCCGCCAATTCCGTCATCGCGGTGACGATGCCGATCTCGGATGCCGGCGGGCAGTTGGATTCGGCTTTGTCGTTGTTGCTTAGGAACTGCAGCTCGGTGCAGCGCACCGGGGTGACGTTGGGGTTGGCAATCAGACCCTGGGGCAGATTCGTAATCACGTTGCGAACGTGGCCGGCGCTTCGCGTCGGGCCTTCTTCCGCATGTTCGGTGGGAAAGCCGAGGTTGATCGTCAGCTGGTTGGGACGTGAGCCTGCGCGTGTGGAGGCAGAGCCGTCTTCATCGGTCAAGAGGCTCGCCAGGCCGGCAGGCCCCGGCAGGAAGCCGAAATCAGGAGCTTCGGGGCTGATCTCGGTCGGCGAGACGGTCGAGACGGGCTGAGCGCCACCGCCGCTGATCGTCGCTTTGGCATCGAGGGCGCCCGAAGCGCTGGGTGAGACTTCTACGGGGATTTTCGCTCCCAGCCAGCGGCTCGGGTAAACGGGCCCAGAGGTGGTGCAGGTGACTTCCTGGCCCGTTGTCGAACAGATCGGATCCGGCGATTTCTGGTCGCCATCGTCGCCGTTGGGTTCTGCCAACGGCGTAATGCCAGCCGGGAAGGCGGTGATCAAGGTAACTGCGCCGCTGGTTTCTTTGGCCCCGATGTTGGTGGCGATCAACCGGTACATGGGTGCTTCGGACGTCGTGCCCGAACTCCCCGCTTGCATGTTGGTGGGAAGGGGGATCAGGCTCATCTGCCAGGCGGGAGCACCGGCAGCCGTGGCCTGAGAGGCGGGAATGAGCAGCCCTGCGAGGGCGAATAGAGCGACGGCGATCTTCTTGGCGGCGCTCATCGGCTTGCCCTCCCGGTCGTCTTGGCTGCTTGCTTGTGCTTGTGGTGCTTTTTCTTATGCTTCTTCTTGTGGTGCTTCTTCTTGTGGTGGCGAGTTGGCTTGGGGTTGGCAGGGCCCGAGAAGCTCCCGCTACCGGGGACCTGGGCCGCCGGTGGCGCCGGTGGCAACCCCTTACAGGCTTCCTCTTGACAGGGCTGCGATTCGGGTTGGTTTTGGGCGGGAATCCCACCACCCACCTTTACGTCGTAGACGTCGATCAGTTCGTCTTTGTCCTGGCCGACGAGTTGATCGGCGGTGAAGACAAAGACGTCATCGCCACTTTCAGAAGCATCGGAGAAGAAGGCTGGTTCTTTGCCTTTGCCGGTGGAGAGCAGGTAGAGGCAGCCACCGTTTTGGGCATCTGAGCTACAGGAGCCTTGGCCCTGGGCCTCCCACTCATAGACGTCCTGGCACGTACGGACTACTTCTTTTTGGTTTGAGCTCCCCCAGGGCGCGCAGCTCACGTCACCGTTGGTGTCGGCGGATACCAGCTTGTCGTCGGTCTCGAAGAAGACTCGCTTGCCGGCCGCGGCCAGATTGCGCGAGAGCAGCGATGCTGGGCTCGGCGCGCCACCGACGGGCGGACGGATCGTGCCCAGCGTCGCCGGGCCCACCGGTGCCACGCCCGTCGGGCTACAGGAGACGCAGAGGAGCGTTGTGCCTCCGGGGCTGAAGCGATAGAGCTCGGAGGTCCCTCCGCTGTCGTACTCGGTCAGCGCTCGCTGAGAGCGGAAGAGCAGCGTCTGCCCATCGGGCGAGACGCGGGCTGTCTTTTGGCCGGTGCGTTCAAGGCCACCGAAACCCGCAAGGGTCTGCACCCAGTCCGCAACGTCGCCGTTCGCGCTGCCGCTTGGATCCAGCCTGGCGATGAATGTGGTGCTTTCCGCAGCGCCTTCTTCATGCCACAGGTAGAGGTTGCATTCGCCCGTCATCGAGGCGACCGGCCCTTGACAGCTGCCCGCCTCGGCGCTTTCGCCATTGGCGTTGGGGCTGTTTTGGATCGCACCGTCGGGAACGCCGTTGGCCACGTAGTACACGTAAGAGCCATCGGCCGAGGCCCCGATGACGCCCTGCACTTGCGCTCCGCACAAGACCCCACCTGTGCAGGTGTCCGTCGCGCTGTGATCAACAGAGACGTCGGTCAGCCGTTCACCCGCGGGTGCTTCGGCGTCATAGCGATAGAGGTCTTTGCCGGGGTTGGGCAGGCTTTCCCCGTTGGCCGACCAGTAGAGGTGCGAAGCGTCGGCGGTGAGGCCTTTGGATTTTTCGGTACCGCTGATGAAGCTTGGCTCTACCCCGGTGAGATCGAGGTTCGCGCGGCCGATCTTGTTTTCGCCCCGGGCTACCCAGTAGACATGGCCGGCGTCGACGGCAATGCCTCGGAGTTCCACTGTCGAGCTACCGAGAAACGCGACTTCTTCTTCCGAGCCATCCAGTTTGGAGCTGGCTAGGAAGGAGCTCGACGCATTGTTGGTGGTCCAGTAGACATGCGCAGGATCAACTGCGACACCCTGGGGCGCTTCGTTGCCGTTGAGGAAATGCCAGGATGTTTCAACGCTGCCTCCTCCGATGGTGGCGCGCGCGATGGATCTGGTTCCATCGTTGGCCCAGTAGATGTTCGTGCCGTTGACGGCGATGCCCTGGGGCTGGGAGGCGCCGGTGATGAATTCCGGCTCGGGTGCTTCGCTACCGTCCAGCTTGACGCGGCCGATGGTGCCTTCGCCGTCGGCTTCGTTTTTTCCTGAATCCGTCCAGTAGGCGTAGGTGGAGTCCAACACTACCCAGCGCGGCGAGCCACCGATCGTGAGGAATTCAGGTTCGACTTCGCCGGCAGCGCCGTCACCATTGAGCGTGGCTCGACCGATGTTTCCGGTGGCGGGGTCTGCCCAGTAGACGTGGGAACCGTCGTTGGCAATTCCCGAGGCGCGTGCCGGTAGGAAGTCTTCTTCGACGTCTTCGGCGCCCGAGGCTCCGAGTTTTGCCCTGGCCACGGCTGCCAGCGTTGGTTCGGGGCCAGTCGTGGCATCGTTGGTCAGCTTCTCGGAGCTGGTGAAGAAGGCCTTGGACGTGCTCGTGCTGGCGACCATGAACTGAGCCGGCTGCACGCCGGCGGCATCGGTGCCGTCAGGGCCACCACCATTGTTCTTCTCTGAGGCGGAGATCTGGATCGTGCACGCCAGTCCCGAGGTGGGTATGCAATTGCCTCCACCGTCGCGATCAGTTGTTTCCGGTGCGGTGGGGTTTTCGCGCAGGTAGAGCTGGCTGGCGGCGGTGAAGTAGACCGAGCCGTCGCCCATGACCGCCGGCTGCTGTTGGGTATAGCCGGAGTTGCCGAAGAGGCCAACCAGGGAGCCGTTGGGGGGTGCCGAGCCGTCAGGCAGGATGCCGGCGAGGCGTACCTGACTGGCGACACGATCCCAGGCGTAGACGTTCAGCTTGCCCGCCGCGGGCGCCGGGCTGCCCGACGGCAGCGGCAGCGGCTCGCTGGCGGCGAAGATCACCTTGTCCTTGTTCGCCGAGGTGCCGGCGAAGGAGTAGCTGGTCGTCGAGCTATCGCTGTGGGCGATCGTCTCCAGCGAAGCACCAGCGCTCGCCCGCCCTAGGAAGTCGCTACCGCTGCCGAATTTGGTCGCACCGTCGAAAACCCCGGCAAAGTCAGGGGTCCAGCCGAGCACGGTCGCTGCCTGCCCTGCCGTCGCAGGCGGCAGGATGCCCTGTGTCGTCCATTCGGCTTCCTGGGTTTCTGTGTTCACCTTGCGGCTGGCCAGGTAGGTGGCGAATTCCTGGGCGCCTTCCCCGCCCGGTATGCCCGCCGCGCTTTCGAAGGTGACCGCGTCGCCGTTGACTGAGGCCTTGGTGGTGGAGACGAAGGCTTGGATGCTGCCTCCGTGCTTGTTGGTCGGGCTCGCCTGCTCGTATGCGCGGCCATCCGGAAGGCCGGCGGCCTGGGAAAGCTGGGTGGTGAAAGCGCCAGTGGTGCTTGGGGTAGTGCCCGAGAGACTGCTGGCAACGAGGCGGAAGCGGTAGGCGGTCGAGGCATTGAGCCCACCAACGGCTTGGGCGACCGCGACGCCTGCGAAGCCAGAGCCGATCGATGCCGACGAGACCGGGATCTTTGTCGCCGTTTGGGTGCCACTGAAGCTTTCCCCGTTTGCTTCGTATGCGGCCATGGTCAGGTATTCGAATTGATAGGAAGTGGCATCCCCATCGGGGTTGATGACCCCTTCGAGCTTCGCCGAGCTGGCGGTGACCTGGGATGTCGTTAGGTTCGCGATCGTGGGAGCGGCGGGAACGAAAATCGCGCTCACTTCGGCACCTTCGGCACCTAGAACGACTTTGCACAAGTCGCTTGGCACGCTGGTGCAGCCGCTCCACTGCTTGAAGCGAGAGCCGGGATCGGCACTCGGTGTCAATGTGATTTCGGCGCCTTCTTCGAACTGCGCTTCGCAGGTCGAGCCGCAGTCGATGCCGTCGGGCGAGCTCGTCACCGCGCCAGTGCCTACGCCTTCCCTTTTGACCACGAGCGGGACGCCGGTCTGCGGCAAAGGCCCAAACGCATGGACCGTGCCGTTGCCCGAGGTGACGAAGACGTTGCCTTTGTTGGGGCTCTGTGCGCCGTTGTCGACGGCGACGTCCGAGGGTTCGGCGTCGGTGAAGGCGGGTGTGCCGGAGATCGTCGTCACGTATCCACCGCCTTCTTCGAACTCGTCGACGACGCCGTGGGCGTGGATGTCGGAGACCAGGACGTCACCGTTGGATTGGTCCACGGCGAGGAAGGCAAGGCTGAGGAATGGGGCGAATTCGAATTCCCCATCAGGGCTCGTGGTGCCGTCGATTTCGGCGAGGATCGAGCTGCCGGCAGGGTTGAGGACGTAGGCCCTGCTGTTTTCGAGATCGGTCACATAGACGTTTCCGGTTTTGCCGTAGACGTCGACGCCGTAGTAGGAGTGGCCCGGGGCGACGGTTTCGCCGATCGTCGAGGAGACCACCGAGCCGCTCGCGGTGTACTCGGAAACGTGGGTGCCTCCTTCGGCGACAAAGACGTGGTCGTTAGCGGGATTCACCGCGACCGAAGTGGCTTCTCCCGTGTTCGGCACCAGGGTGCCGCTGCCCGCGCCGATCGAGGTATCGGGCCCATATGTAGTGCCAGAAGTCGGCGGGAATCCCGCGCCTTCGGGCTTGTACTTGACGACATCAGTGCCCCAGCCGTCGGCGTAGATGTTGCCGGCGGAGTCCACGGCGAGGCTGCAGGGCTTTTCGGCGTTGGCCGAAGCGGTGAATTCGGTGATCAGGGCACCAGCGGGGCCGAAGACCTTGATCTTGTTAGCAGCGTAGTCGGCAACGTAGAGGTTGCCGCGGGAGTCAGTGACTGCTCCGCAGGGGTCGGTGAGGCCGCTTTGGTCTAGAGAGGGGATGGGCGGGTGATACGGCGGCAAAGGCCCAAACGCATGGACCGTGCCGTTGCCCGAGGTGACGAAGACGTTGCCTTTGTTGGGGCTCTGTGCGCCGTTGTCGACGGCGACGTCCGAGGGTTCGGCGTCGGTGAAGGCGGGTGTGCCGGAGATCGTCGTCACGTATCCACCGCCTTCTTCGAACTCGTCGACGACGCCGTGGGCGTGGATGTCGGAGACCAGGACGTCACCGTTGGATTGGTCCACGGCGAGGAAGGCAAGGCTGAGGAATGGGGCGAATTCGAATTCCCCATCAGGGCTCGTGGTGCCGTCGATTTCGGCGAGGATCGAGCTGCCGGCAGGGTTGAGGACGTAGGCCCTGCTGTTTTCGAGATCGGTCACATAGACGTTTCCGGTTTTGCCGTAGACGTCGACGCCGTAGTAGGAGTGGCCCGGGGCGACGGTTTCGCCGATCGTCGAGGAGACCACCGAGCCGCTCGCGGTGTACTCGGAAACGTGGGTGCCTCCTTCGGCGACAAAGACGTGGTCGTTAGCGGGATTCACCGCGACCGAAGTGGCTTCTCCCGTGTTCGGCACCAGGGTGCCGCTGCCCGCGCCGATCGAGGTATCGGGCCCATATGTAGTGCCAGAAGTCGGCGGGAATCCCGCGCCTTCGGGCTTGTACTTGACGACATCAGTGCCCCAGCCGTCGGCGTAGATGTTGCCGGCGGAGTCCACGGCGAGGCTGCAGGGCTTTTCGGCGTTGGCCGAAGCGGTGAATTCGGTGATCAGGGCACCAGCGGGGCCGAAGACCTTGATCTTGTTAGCAGCGTAGTCGGCAACGTAGAGGTTGCCGCGGGAGTCAGTGACTGCTCCGCAGGGGTCGGTGAGGCCGCTTTGGTCTAGAGAGGGGATGGCGGAGCGGGGGATTGGGGCCGCACCGAAAGCTGAGCCCGGGCCGAGAAGGGCGGCTAGCACCGTCAGGCAGAGAATGATCAGGTAGTGGCCCGTCCCTGAAAAGCCACTTTGCTCACCGCTTTCGGTGCTCGTTGTTGCATACACGTTCGCTATTCCCCGCCCCATTGATTCCCCCATTTCACAATTGCTTCTCTGTTTGACCTCTCCGGGGTCGCACCCGCAGGCGCAACCCCGGATCGGGATGCTGCTCAACTAACCGCCGTGACGCAGTTACTGCTGAACCGCTATTCGGCTATTCGCCGCTCCACGGTTTACCTTTGTTCGCGCCCGAAAGCACGACTGACGTTTTACCGCCATCCAGCCACGCTGTCTGGTTACCGTATTTCAGGATGTCAGTTGCAAATAACGTTTCGAGCGTTGCCTGCGGAATGGTTTCCACCGTCTGAGTGACCAGCGAAGTTAACGCGGTCGGCAGAAGGAACACCGTGCTACCGGACACCGTTTCTTCTAACGGCAGCGTGCAGCCTTTTGTGCTCTTGGTGAAGTAGACCGTGGTGAACGGAGTCGCACCCGACGACACTAACAGGTAATGTTTTTCACCCATTAATATGATTTCGCCAGAACCTTCCGCTACGAGATTGCCAGCATTGACTTCGCTTTCCATGTTGGCTTTGGTCTCGTAGGTTTTGCAGAATTTATTGCCTAACACTTCGCATTCGGAATATAAAATTTTGGCTGAGGCTCCGCCACCTTTTTTGATCGTGCCGGTGAAGGTGCCTTTCTTACAGTTGATGTTGAGGCTGAGACCTGGGACTAAGAGCTCGCCTTCCGCAACGGTTCCTTCAACACTTTCACTTGCGAGTCCAAGTGTCGTCAGGGTGCTTCCGTTGATCTTGTATTCCCCTGCCTGAGCAGCCGCTGCCGTAAAGGCCATGACGGCCAACGCAGCGATCAGCATCAGACCGAGAACCTTGATGCCATTTCTTCCTTGCCTCATATCGTGAAAATTCCTCTCACATTGAATTACGGATTTCACAATGCTTTTGCATAGGGCAGGAGTCCGGCCCCCGCCGCATAGGAACGTCCCACGCTTTGGCCTCACGTCAAGCAAGTGGAGTGGTCAGGTCTCTTAACTCGAACTGACTGAGGTAAAAGTGGCTCCACAGGCGAAAACTGATCGGTTACCGAGGTACGAATGTTGAGAAATTCGGATCGCTCTAAATGGGTACTTCGGAGGTTTCGAGTCATTGAACTGCGCTCAGCGGGCCTATTCGGCCTGCTCGGCGGCGATCGCCGCGACCGCAGCTGGGGCGCCGACTACGGGCGCGAGGGCCATGAAGGCTAGGGTCGCCGCCACCTGGGGCGCCGAGTGGCTGATCGCTCTGACCACGTGATGGTGGAAGAGGGACCAGACGGCTCCGGATGAGGCTTCGGCAATGAGGGCGGTGGGTTGCTCGGCGAGGGGGGCGCTGTCAGCGAGTTGCTCGGCCACCATGGCCAGTAGCTGACTGCGGATACGAGCGCCACTGGTGCCTGGGGTGAAGTTGTCGATCAGGCACACGCACGCCAGCAGGGGGTCGCCAGCGATCTGGTCACAGAGGGCACTGATCGCCCTGTAGAGGCCGCCGGGCCAGGCGCGACCGGCTGTCTGGGCGCGGGCCGCCTCGGCAAGGGCTTCTCCGGCGCGTAGCTCCATCGCGGCGATGAAAGCGTCTTCAACTCCGTCGAAATGGGACTTGAAGACGGCTCGAGAGGTCCCCGCGCCGCGGCGAATGGCCGACGGGGTCATGCTGCTGTAGCCGTTGGCGGCGACCAGCTCGGCGACGGAGGCAAGGATCAGCGCGCGGTCGCCTGTTTTCGCCCAACCCTCACCTTGGCCTGAGCCTGAGGGTTCGACCAAAGGAAGGAGTCTCGTGTCTCTCCAGACGGACTGGAGATCGAGATCGCCAAGCTCGTCAGCGGAGAGGCCTGGATAGCAGAGCAGCCAGTCCCCCATCTCCTCGTTCAGCTTTGGCAATTCGAACTCCCTGCCCGCAAGCAGGCGCGTGCGTGCAACGCGGGCAACGCCGGATGTCATTCCCTCGACCACCAGCTGCGGCACCGGCATTCCACCCGGCGCGCGGGCGAAACTCTGGGCCATCATCATCCCGAACGTGGCCTCGGCCTTCCGTGCTCGCTCGAGGGCAACGGGGCCGGAGGCATACGCCTCGACCAGAGCGAAGCGCGCAGCAGCTGGATCGTCTTCGAGCTCACCCTGGAAGGCATCGAAGATTAGCCGGGGACGCTTCTGCCAATCCTCCTGTCCCGCCTGCGAGGCGATGATCCGACGGGTTGCGCGCCGCACGACGAGATCGTGGGTCCGTAGGAAGCAGTCCTCTTTGCTCTCGAAATGTTTGTAGAAGGCGGCCGAGGAGACGCCGGCGAGATGAACGAGCTCGCGGACCTTTACTGCCCCATAGCCATAGTCGGCGACGATTTCGATCATCGCCCGGTGAATCCGGGCCGACTGATGGGCGGCCACATCGGAGGCGTCCATCCCTGGGCCGGGACTCAGCTTCTCTGGCACGGGTTTCCTCTCGATAGAAACTTGCGGCGTACCCGTAAGCTCACTACCTTGGTACCAGACTCTCGGCATGTTTTCAAACCTCGATGTTTCTTAACTATGAGGTCTCGTAACTTGCCCGACGCCTCATCGGCGCTAGAGAGGTGACTGCTGTTAGGGGCCGTCGAGCTCGCGTAGCTGCTGCGCCGAGGTAAAGAAGTTGCGGTAGGCGAGGGCGGTGGCAACGAGGCCGGCGATGGCGACGCTGCCGAGCAGGGCGTAGAGCAGGATCAGCTGCAGGCGGACGGCGTCGGTCGGGCTGGCGCCGGCGAGCAGCATGCCGACCATCGTGCCGGGGAAGAAGATCAGGCCGGTGGTCTTGGTCGAGTCGACCAGGGTGATCATTCCCGAGCGCAGGGCACGGCGGACGAACGGGGCGGCGGCCTCCTGAGCGGTTGCTCCTAGCGCCAGGGTCGCCTCGATTTTTGGACGCGAATCGGCCATCTCGTCGCCGAGCCGGTTCAGCGCCACCGCCGAGGCGGTCATCGCGTTGCCGATCACCATGCCGCCAACCGGGACGAGATAGCGCGCCGTCGGTTCGAAGACGCCGAGGGCGACGACCAGGCCGAGCGTGGTGCCACCAGCGAGCGCCAGCGCGATCAGCAACGGCCAGAAGGCACCCGGCACCTTCTTCGCCCGGCTGCGCGCGGTGAGTGCGCCGAAGACGACCATCACCGCCAGAAGACCGAAGACGAGCCAGAGCGTGTCGGCTTCGAAGATCAGCTTGATCGCGTAGCCGATCGCGGTCAGCTGGACGAAGGAGCGCACGGTGGCGATGCCGATGTCACGCTCGAGGTCGGCTTTCTGCCAATAGGAGATCCCGGCGGCAAGCGCGACCAGGGCGAGCGAGGCTGCGACCTGGCCGGGACTGAGGTGGATCGAGGTGCTCACGCCATCATCTCCTCGATCGGGCCGGCCGCGATCGCCCGGCCCTGCTCGAGCCGCACCACCCAGTCGCCCAAGCGGCGTGCCTGCTCGGGGTCGTGGCTGACCAGGACGATCGAGATATCGAGCTCGCGGCGCAACTCGGCAAGGGTGGCCTCGATCGCGTCGCGGGCTGCCTGGTCGAGGGCCGAGGTCGGCTCGTCGAGCAGCAGGACGGCCGGTTCTTGAGCCAGCGCGCGCGCCAACATCGCCCGCTGCTGCTCGCCGACCGAGAGCTTGGTGACGTCACGCTCGGCGAAGTCCAGGTCGAGCCCGGCGAGGCGCAGGCAGCGCCCGGCGTCCAGCTCCTCGCCCGCGAGGCCCGCCGCGTAGGCCAGGTTCGACTCGACTGTCCCCTCCAGCAGGGCCGGCAGCTGCGGCACCAGAGAGACCTCGCGACGCAGGGCCAGCGGTTCGTAGCTCGCCGAGCGGCTTGCCCCGGTAGGCAATCGTCCCGGCGTCCGGGTCGGCGAGCCGGTTGAGCAGGCGCAGCAGAGTCGACTTGCCGGCCCCCGAGGGCCCGACGATCGCGGTCGCACCCGCGGGAATCTCGGCCCCGAGGGACTCGAGGATCCGGCGACCTCCCCGGCTCAGGCTGACATCGCGCAGCTCGAACAGCACCGGCACATGATCCCCGGATCCTCCATATCGAGGCGGGGAGCCCTCAGCTGCTGCCGGGCACGTCGATGTTCTCGCTCTGGTCTTTGCCGATCAGCTCGATCCCCTTGGTCCCGGTGCTCAACTCGCTGAGCGGCACCTGCACGGAGTAAGGGGTGATGACCTGGGCCACGTCCCCCTCGGAGTAACCGAGGACTTTCGTCGGCCAGTACTCGGGCTCGATCAGCAGCTCCGGGAAGGGCTCGAGTACGACTTTCATCGGGCACGGCAGCTCGCCCTGGACGATCAGGCTGGGGTTCGGTGGCTCGAAATCCATCACCAGCTCTAACCGCGTCCAGTTGAGTAGCTCGCCGGTCTTGTCCTCGTCCGCCATCCTGCGCTCCTTTCGGTGGTTATCGAGCGATTCTTTCGATCATTCAACTGTTGTCAATTGATCCTGTCTGAATCTGGCCCTTGGCAAGCGCGGCGCAAGATGGCTCTCGCCCGTGGGTCGGGTTTGCCGGCGCCAGTGAACGGCTGGAACAATCGGGTAGGTGAATGCCCATGGCTAGAGCGATCTGGAGCGGCTCGATCAGTTTCGGGCTCCTCAACGTGCCCGTGAAGCTGTACAGCGCGGTGGCCCGCCGCGGCATCGCGCTGCGCGAGATCCGCGAGTCCGACAGCGCCCGGATCAAACACCGCCGCGTCGCCGAGGGGACCGACGAAGAGGTCCCCTACGACAAGATCATCAAGGCCTTCGAGATCACCACAGACCGCTACGTGCCGCTGAGCAAGGACGAGCTCGCCTCGCTCGATCCGAAGAAGACGCGCGCGATCGAGGTCCAGGACTTCGTCGACATCGACGAGATCGACCCGATCTACTTCGACAGCCCCTACTACCTCGGCCCCGCCGACGGCGCCGAGAAGGCCTACTCGCTCCTCGCACAAGCACTGGAGAGGTCGGGCAAGGTGGCAATCGCCCGCTTCGTCTTCCGCAACAAGGAGCACCTGGCGGCGATCCGGCCCGGCGACGGCGTGCTGACCCTGACCACGATGCGCTTCGCCGACGAGGTCGTGCCGCCGGACGAGCTCGATGACGTGCTGCCCTCCGAGCAGCCGAAGAGTCGGCAAGCGCGAGATCGAGATGGCCGAGCAGCTGATCGACTCGCTGACCCGCGACTTCGACCCGACGCCTACCGCGACGAGTACCGCGAGGAGCTGCTGGCGATGATCGAACGCAAGGCCGCCGGCGAGGAGGTCGTCGCGGCGCCGCAGGAGGATCGCGAGCCGACCAAGGCGCCCGACCTGATGGCGGCGCTGGAGCAGAGCATCGCCGCCGTCCAGAGCAAGCGCGAGGGCAAGGGCAAGCCGGCGAAGAAACGCAGCGCGGCGAAAGCGAAGAAACCCGTGGCGAAGACCGCCGCCAAGAAGAAAAACTCCGGCTCGCGCGCCAAGGCCAAGTCCGCCAAATAGGCCAGTGGCCACCAGCCGCCAGGTCGAGGTCGACGGGCGTGAGCTGAAGCTCACCAACCTCGACAAGGTCCTCTATCCCGAAGGCCGGCTTCAGCAAGGGCGAGGTCGTCGACTACTACGCCAAGGTGGCGCCGGCGATGGTTCCCCACCTGAGCGGGCGGGCAGTGACCCTGCGCCGCTTCCCGGAAGGGGTCGACGACACCGACTCCGCCTTCTTCGAGAAGCGCTGCCCCAAGCACCGGCCCGAGTGGGTGAAGACCACGCCGGTCGGCCGGCACAGCACCGGCAAGATCGACTTCTGCGTCTGCGAAGACCGCGCGACGCTGGTCTGGATGGCGCAGCTGGCGGCGATCGAGCTGCATCCCTCGCTCTCGCTGGCGCCCGAGCACGACCGCCCGACGGTGCTCGCCTTCGACCTCGACCCCGGCCCGCCGGCCGAAGTCCTCTCCTGTTGCCGCGTGGCCCTGCGCCTGCGCGAGCTCTTCGCCCACTTCGGCCTCGAGTGCTTCCCCAAGACCTCGGGCTCGAAGGGCCTGCAGGTCTACGCACCGCTCAACAACGACGAGGTCACCTACGAGGGAGACGACAACGGCGGCGGGACCAAACCGCTCGCCCGCGCGATCGCCCAGCTACTCGAGAAGCAGACCCCGGACCTGGTCGTCTCGAAAATGAAGAAGGTCGAACGCAAAGGCAAGGTCTTCGTCGACTGGTCGCAGAACCACCGCCGCAAGACGACGATCGCCGTCTACTCCCTGCGCGCCCGCGAACAGCCCACCGTCTCGACCCCCATCACCTGGGAAGAGGTCGAACGAGCGGTCGAGCAGGAAGACGCCGGCTCGCTCGTCTTCGAGGCCGGCGACGTATTGGCGCGGATCGAGCAGCACGGCGACCTCTTCGCGCCGGTCCTGGAGCTACAGCAGACGCTGCCCGAGCTTTAGCCGGAGGAAGCCCGAGCCAAAGGCGACGAGAGCCGGTCCCCCGGACACTCAGCGCGAAGCGCGTCCGGGGACCGGCTCTCGTCGCCCTCGACTGGAGGCATTGACTGGCGAACGACCGGGTGCCGCGTCGCCTTGACCTCGTCGAGGCGGCGGACCGGGGTCGTGTAAGGAGCCTGCTTTGCGCGTCTCGGGGTCGCCCTCGGCCTCGGCGAGGATCTGCTCGATCGCCTCGGCGAAGGCGTCGAGGCTCTCCTTGGTCTCGGTCTCGGTCGGCTCGATCATCAGCGCCTCCTCGACCAGCAGCGGGAAGTAGACGGTCGGCGGGTGGAAGCCGAAGTCGAGCAGGCGCTTGGCGAGGTCGAGCGTCGCCAGGCCCAGCTCCCGCTTCATCGGCTTGCCGGAGAGGACGAACTCGTGCATGCAGTGGCGCTCGAAGGCGACCGGCAGGCGCGCGCCGGCGCGGCCCTCGGCGAGGCGGGCCTTGAGGTAGTTGGCGTTCAGGACCGCGGTCTCCGAGGCCTCGGCGAGGCCGTCGCCGCCGAGGCTGAGGATGTAGGCGTAGGAGCGGACGAAGACGCCGAAGTTGCCCTGGAAGCCGCGCAGGCGGCCGATCGACTTGGGTCGCTCGAGGTCGAGGTCGAAGCTGGGCCCGCCGCCGTTGTCGCTCTCGCGCCGCACCACCTGCGGCCGCGGCAGAAAGGGCTCGATCCGCTCGGAGACAGCGATCGGGCCGGCACCGGGGCCGCCGCCGCCGTGGGGCTGGCTGAAGGACTTGTGCAGGTTGACGTGGACGATGTCGAAGCCCATGTCGCCGGGTCGCGAGTGGCCCATCACCGCGTTGAGGTTGGCGCCGTCGTAGTAGAGCGTCCCCCCCGCCTCGTGGATCAGCGCGGCGATCTCGGCGATGTTCTCGTCGAAGAGCCCGAGCGTGTTGGGGTTGGTCAGCATCAGGCAGGCGACCTGATCGGGGTCCTCGTCGATCTTCGCCCGCAGGTCGTCCATCTCGACCCCGCCGCGCTCGTTGGTCGCGACCTTGACCACCTCGTAGCCGGCCATCGTCACCGAGGCCGGGTTGGTGCCGTGCGAGGTGTCCGGCGCCAGCACCTTGGTCCGCTCTTCGCCGCGGTCGGCGTGGAAGGCGCGGGTGAGCAGCAGGCCGGCGAGCTCGCCGTGCGAACCGGCCGAGGGCTGCAGGCTGACGTGGGGCAGGCCGCAGATCTCGCTGAGGCGCTCCTGCAGCAGCCACATCAGCTCCAGCGCACCCTGGGCGCGCTTGGGGTCCTGGGCCGGGTGCAGGCGGGCATGGCCGGGCAGCGCCGCCACCCGCTCGTTGAGCCGCGGGTTGTGCTTCATCGTGCAGGAGCCGAGCGGGTAGAAGCCGCTGTCGAGGTCGAAGTTGCGGCGCGAGAGCTTGTTGTAGTGGCGGACGATCTCCGGCTCGGCGATCTCGGGCAGGCGCGGCGGCTCGGCGCGCAGGAGATCGGCCGGGATCAGCTCCGCGAGCGGCGGCTCGGGCACTTCGGCCTCGGGCAGCACCGCGGCGCGCCGTCCCAGCTTCGACTTCTCGTAGATCGTCCGCGCCCGTTCGCGCCTGCATCGGGGTCTCGGTCAGGGCCATCAGCTGACCCCTTCTGGCGCCTTGGTCGCACTATCTGCGACCGAGGCGCCATTCTCGGCCTGGATCGCGGCGCCGAGCGCCTCGGCGAGGTCGTCGATCTGGGCCTTGGTGCGGCGCTCGGTGATCGCGACCAGCAGGCCGTCCTCGTACTCGGGGTACTCGTGGCCGAGTGGGTAGCCGGCGGCGATGCCGCGCTCGGCACAGCGCTCGAGCACGCGGCTCGACCGGGGCGTCGAGGCGGACGGCGAACTCGCGTGCGACCGGCGCGGTCGTGCAGCAGCTCGACCCCCTCGACCGCGGCGAGCCGCTCGCGGGCGTAGGCGGTGCGGCGGACCAGCAGCTCGCCCAGCTCGCGGAAGCCCTCGCGGCCGAGCCAGGCGAGGTGGACCATCGCGCCTAGCGCGTTGAGCGCCTGCGCGGTGCAGATGTTGTGGGTCGCCTTCTCGCGGCGGATGTGCTGCTCGCGCGTCTGCAGGGCGAGGACGAAGCCGCGGCGCCCGTCGACGTCGTCGGTTTCACCGGCGATCCGGCCCGGCATGCGGCGGATCTGCTCCTCGGTCGCGCAGAAGAAGCCGAAGGAGGGGCCGCCGAAGTCGAGCCGGTTGCCGAGCGGCTGGCCCTCGCCGAGGGCGATGTCGGCGCCGCACTCGCCGGGCGGCTTGAGCACGCCGAGCGTCATCGGGTCGGTGGCGACGACCAGCAGCGCACCGTGCTCCTTCGCCGTGGCGCCGAGCGCCTCGACCTGCTCGACCGCGCCGAGGAAGTTAGGGCTCTGCAGGAAGACGGCGGCGGTCTCGCCGTCGACGGCGGCGGCCAGCGCCTGCGGCATCGGTCTCGCCGTCGCGCAGCTCGACCTCGACCAGCTCGGCGCCGTAACCGACCGCGTAGGTCGCCAGCGTCTCGCGGCTGTGCGGGTGCAACGCCGCGCGAGACGACGAAGCGCTTGCGCTTGGTCGCCGCCATCGCCAGGTAGCCGGCCGAGGCCACCGAGGAGGGCCCCTCGTAGAGGCCGGCGTTGGAGACCGGCAGGCCGGTCAGCTCCGACATCGCGGTCTGGAACTCGAACATCACCTGCAGCCCGCCCTGGGAGATCTCCGGTTGGTAGGGCGTGTAGGGCGTGAGGAACTCGGAGCGCTGGGTGATCGCGTCGACGATCGCCGGCACGTAGTGGTCGTACATCCCGGCGCCGACGAAGCAGACCTGGCTTTCGGCGTCGGCGTTGCGCGCCGCCAGCGCCGCCAGCCGCTCGTAGACCTCGGCCTCGCTCATCCCGTCCGGCAGCGCCAGCGGGCGGCCGAGCCGCAGCGGCTCGGGGATCTGCTCGAAGAGGTCGTCGACCGAGTCGACCCCGATCGCCGCGAGCATCTCCGCCCGGTCGGCGGTCGGTGGCTGAGGTGTAGCGGGTCACGCGGCTAAGGCTACGGAAGCGAGTGGCGGGGCTTCCTAGCCCTTTTCCAGCATCTTGCGGTATTCGTCGGCCCCGAGCAGGGCGCCGCGCTCCTCCGGCTGGGTCAGCCTGACCTTGACCAGCCAGCCCTCGCCGTAGGGATCCTCGTTGATTTTCTCCGGCGTGTCTTCCAGCGAGTCGTTGACCTCGACGATCTCGCCGGACATCGGCGCGATCACGTCGGAGACCGCCTTGACCGACTCGACCTCGGCGTAGGAGGCGTCTTTGGAGATCGTCGCGCCGACCTCCGGCGCGTCGTAGAAGACGACCTCGCCGAGGCTGTCCTGGGCGTACCAGGTGATCCCGAAGACGGCGTGCTCGTCGCCGTCGAGCCGCGCCCAGTCGTGCTGGTCGTGGTAGAGCAAGTCGTCGGGATAGTGCGCGTCGGACAAGGTCATCCTTTCCGCTTGTAGAGGGGCTTGGAAGCTATCCGGGCTGGCCGATGCTTGCCGCGCACGTCGATCTCGACCTCGGTCCCGGGCTCGTCGAGGTCGGCGCGCAGTAGGCCATGCCGATGCCCAGCTCGAGCGAGGGCGAGAAGGTGCCCGAGGTGACGATGCCGACCCGCTCGCCGGCGGCGAGCACGGGGTTGTCTTCGCGCGGGATGCCGGCGCCCTCGATCTTGAACGGGGCCAGCTTCTCTGCCGTGCCCTCGCGGCGCGCGCGAGCCACGGCGTCGGCGCCGATGAACCCGGTCTCCTCGGCGCAGCACCAGCCGAGCCCGGCCTCGATCGGGTTGCGCTCGGGGCTCAGGTCGTTGCCGTGCAGGTGGAAGCAGACCTCGAGCCGCAGCGTGTCGCGGGCGCCGAGCCCGCAGGGGACGACACCGGCGTCGAGCAGCTCGGCCCAGATCGCCGGCGCGATCTCGGGATCGATCAACAGCTCGACCCCGTCCTCGCCGGTGTAGCCAGTGCCGCAGACGAGCGCCGGTCTGTTGCCGATCCGCACCGTCGCGACCCGCATCCGGGCCGGCAGCGCGATGCCGAGGGCGCCGGTGAGGATCGCCCGCGCGTGCGGGCCCTGCACGGCGAGCATCGCGTAGCGGTCGGCGACGTCGCGCACGGCGACGTCGAAGCTGCGGCTCCAGCGGCCGAGCCAGGCGAGGTCGGCGTCGTGGTTGGCCGAGTTGGTGACGATCAGGTAGCGATCGCCGCCGAGCCGGTAAGTGAAGAGGTCATCGAGCACGCCTCCCTCCTCGTTGCAGAGGCAGGAGTACTGGGCGCCGCCGATCTCGATCTTGGCGACATCGTTGGAGAGCACGCGCTGGAGGAAGGCGAGCGCTCCCGGCCCCTCGACCTCGACCTCGCCCATGTGCGAGACGTCGAACATGCCGGCGTGCCTGCGCACCGCCGAGTGCTCCTCGCGGATGCCCTCATAGGTCACCGGCATCTCCCAGCCGGCGAAGGGAACGAGCTTGGCCCCGAGCTCGGCGTGTCGCTCGTAGAGGGGCGTGCGTCTCAGCGCTTGGTCAGCCACGCGCGGCAGCGTATTGGAGAGCTGTGGCAAGCTCGTCCACGCAGATGAGCGCCCAGCCCCACAGCGAGATCCGCCGGGCCGGCGAGGCCGACGCCGCCGCCATCGCCCAGCTCCTGCACGACTTCAACAGCGAATACGAGGACTACACCCCGGGCGTCCCGGCACTCACCGAGCGCCTCGGCGAACTGCTCGCCACAAACGAGATCGTCGTGCTCCTGGCCGGCGACCCAGCACTCGGTTTCGCCCTACTTCGAGTTCGGCCGTCACTCTGGGCCAAAGCCGGCGACGCCTACCTCGAAGAGCTCTACGTCGTCCCGGCCCAGCGTCGAAAGGGCATCGGCCGAGCCCTGCTGGAGGCGTCGATCAACGCCGCCCGCGAGGCCGGCGCCAACCACTTCGAGCTGACGACGGGTGAGACAGACAAGGAAGCAAGGGCGCTCTACGAGAGCCGTGGGCTAACGAATCGCGAAGGCGCCCCCGACGGCCCCCGAATGCTCTATTACGAGATCGACCTCTAAAGCTCAGGGGTGAGGCGACGCCAAGACGCGCTCGCCTCGATGAGTGACCTGGTGCCGTCGAGGGCCGCCGTCAGGCCTTCCCGACGAACTCCCGCGAAGCGGCGGCGGGAAGGCCTGACGGCGGCCCCCACCTCCATCTCATTCTTTGAGAAATCCGGGGACGTCGATGTCGTCGTCCGAGACCCGCAGTTTGCGGATATCAGTGTCCTCAGCCGAGATCCGCGGCCGGCTCTCGTAACGCCGCCGCACCCTCTGCGGCGACCGAGCCAAAAGCTCGAACCCCTCGAACCCAGTCGCGATGACCGTCACTCGCACCTCGTCTTTCATCGACTGGTCGACGACCGAGCCGAAGATGATGTTGGCGTTGTCGTCGGCCTCGGACTGGACCAGCTGGGCCGCCTCGTTGACCTCGAAGAGGCCGAGGTCCTCGGGCCCGGTGATGTTGAGCAGCATCCCGGTCGCGCCCTTGATCGACTCCTCGATCAGCGGCGAGGTGATTGCCGCCTTGGCGGCGTCGAGGGCGCGGGCCTCGCCGGAGGCGGAGCCGACGCCCATCAGGGCGGAGCCGGCGTCGCGCATGATCGTGCGCACGTCGGCGAAGTCGAGGTTGATCAGGCCGGGGATCGTGATCAGGTCGGTGATGCCCTGCACGCCCTGGCGCAGGATGTCGTCGGCCTGGCGGAAGGCCTCGAGCACGCTGGTGCGCCGCTCGACCGCCTGCAGCAGCTTCTCGTTGGGGACGATGATCAGGGTGTCGACGTTGTTGCGCAGCTTCTCGATTCCCTCGAGCGCCTGCTGCATGCGTCGTTTGCCCTCGAACTCGAAGGGCTTGGTCACCGCCCCAACGGTGAGCGCGCCGATCTCTTCCTTGGCGATCTCGGCGATCACAGGCGCCGAGCCGGTGCCTGTGCCGCCGCCCTCGCCGGCGGTGACGAAGACCATGTCGGCGCCCTTCAGCGCCTCCTTGATCTCGTCGCGACTCTCCGCCGCCGCGCCGGCACCCACCTCGGGATTGCCGCCGGCGCCGAGACCGCGGGTCAGCTCCTGGCCGATCGAGAGCTTGATGTCCGCGTCACACGCCTGCAGCGCTTGAGCATCCGTATTGACGGCGACGAACTCGACGCCGCGAATGCCGGCGTCGACCATGCGACTGACGGCATTCGTACCGCCGCCGCCGGCGCCGACCACCTTGATCACCGCTAGGTATGTGGATTCCATCTCCCGATTTCTCCAAGCCCGGCCCCGGTGGGGGCTGGATATGTCCCGGTCCATAGGACTGGGTGTTGAGTTGAGCCTTCGTTCTGTCCGACGCTACAGCAATGCTTGAGAGTTCAAGGGTACGCCGTAACCGCGGAAATTGCGCTCAACGTAGGGTATCGGGCGGGGTCTGTCAAACAGCCGGGCGACATCCTGCAAGGTCAATATCTCAAGTCTTACTTGAGGGTTGTGCTTACCTAACCCTGTGGTTGAGGGTTTATTCGATGGGCGGAAGCGTATGCCCAGAGCCACCTACCGTGGGGCGCCCCGGAGCGAGCAGGTTTACATAATCGAGCGCGGTGATCGAGGGGTCGGCGAGCACAGCCGCCGCCGCCCGCCACTTGCGCGCAGCATCGCCCGCGCTGCCAAAGAGCAATTCGATCCCCGAGCTGAGTTCGACGTCCACGCCGCTTTCGCCCAAATGGCTGCCGGCGACGTAGGGTCGGAGGGCCGGCGGCGCGGCGGCGAGGACGCGGACCTGTTCGAGCACCGAGCCCTCGACCCGCGGTCCTTTCGGGGCTGAGCCGAGCGGCAGCTGCGGCAGCTTGCTGTCTTCCGGAAGCTGCAGCCAGGTGAGGACAGTGCCGTCACCGGCCACCGCCACGGCTTCGTCGCCGCTGCCGATCACCGCCACCGGCTCGGAGGAGACGAGGCGAGGCTCCACCGTCTTGCCGCCAAAGAGCTTCTGGTAGACGAAGGCGACGAGGATCACCGCGAGGATCACGATCACTCCTCGGTACAGCCACCTCACAGCTGCCAGCCCCCGGGCCACTCGACCTCGCCCAGCACCTGCACCTCAGGCTCGAGCACGATGCCGGTCAGCTCGTAAACCCGGCGACGCCCCTCCCCCATCAGCGCCAGTACATCCCTCGTCGTTGCGCGTCCCGTGTTCTCGACGAAGTTGGCGTGCTTCTCGGCGAAACGCGCTTCCCCATGAGCCAGTCCGCGACAACCGGCCGCCTCCAGCAGCTGACCCGCGCTGCGCCCTTCCGCCCGCGGGTCGTCGGGGTTCTTGAAGGTCGAGCCGAAGGTCTTGATGCCGGAGGGCTGCGCCTCGCGGCGCTTGCCTCGCATCTCGTTGAGGCGGGCGCGGATTGCCGCCGGATCGTCCTGACGCAGCTTGAAGGCGACGCGCGAGACCACCTCCCCCCCGCTCAGGTTGGAGCTGCGGTAGGCAAAGCCCAGCGCCTCCGGCTTGCGGCGTTCGCGGCCCTTGGCGGTGAAGACGTCGACCCACTCGAGCACCTCGGCGAGCTGCCCGCCGTAAGCGTTGGCGTTCATCCGCACCGCGCCGCCCGCGGTGCCGGGGATGTTGACGCCGAATTCGATCCCGGCGAGGCCCCAGCCGGCGGCCTTTGCCGCCGCCGAGGGAAAGCGAGCGCCGCCGCCGCAAACCATCCCTTCTCCTTCGCGCTCGATCGTGGCCAGCTCGCGGTCTAGCTTGAGCGCGAGCCCGCGAAAGCCCGAGTCGGCGACGAGCAGGTTCGAGCCCGAGCCGATCACTCCAAGGGAGAGACCCTCGTCCGCGGCCCAGGCCAACACTGCGAGCAGCTCCCCCTCGTTCCCGGGCCGGGCGAAGAAGTCGGCATCGCCGCCCGTGCGCACCGTGGTCAGCCGGGCCAGGGGGAAATTGCTTTGCACTGCTGCCGGCTGCGAGCTCACCTCGACACCTTCTCGCTAGAGCCAACGTCTTCGATCAGCGCCTCGCCCAGCTTGAAAACGTCGCCGGCGCCGATCGTGACCAGGACCTGGTCGCCGATGCCGACCGCCTGGTTGTGGTCGAGGAGATCGGCCAGGGCGCGGTCCGCACCCGCTGCATCGGGCAGCCAGCGCACCCTCCGCCCTCCCATCCGCTCGGCCGCTGCCTGCGCCACCTGCAGGCCGCTGACCCCGGCGAGCTCGCCGACGGGCTGCTCGCGGGCCGGGTAGACGTCGAGCACGATTACTTCATCGGCCAGGGCCAGGGCGGCACCGAACTCCTCGCCAAAAGCCTTGGTGCGCGAGTAGAGATGGGGTTGGAAGACGGCGATCAGGCGACCGAGTCGCTGTTCGCGCAGGGCCGAGAGGGCGACCCGGACCTCGGTCGGGTGATGGGCGTAGTCGTCATATATGCGGGCGCCGGCGCGGGTGCCCTTCAGCTCGAGGCGGCGCCTCACCCCCGGGAAGCCGGCAAGCGCTGCAGCGACTGCCGCGGGCTCGAACCCGGCGGCCGTCGCGGCAAGGACGGCGGCGCGGGCGTTGAGCAGGTTGTGATGCCCGGGCACGGCGAGCTCGATCTCGAGATCTGAGTCCTCCGGCCGCACCACCGCCCTTGCCGTCGCCGTGAACTGATCGAAGGCGGAGCGCAGCTCTGCGACCGAGCCCCAGCGGCTGTGGTGGTCCATCTCGATGTTGGTGACGACGGCGATCTCAGGCTTCAGGTCGAGAAAGCTGCCGTCGCTCTCGTCGGCCTCGGCGATAACCCACTCGCCGCTGCCCCAGCCAGCGTTGGCAGCCGCCGCATCGGCGCCCAGGCCCGGCACCTCGCCGCCGACGAAGAAAGCCGGCTTGGCACCGAGCTCGCGCAGTGCCCAGACCAGCATCGCGGTCGTCGTCGTCTTGCCGTGGGTGCCGGCAACGGCGATCAAGCGCTTCTCGGCGCAGAGCTCGGCAAGGAGGACGCCGCGGTGGATCGGCTCGACACCGCGCTCGCGGGCCAGCGCCAGCTCCGGGTTGTCGTCGCCGATCGCGGTCGAGACGACCACCTCGGCTCCCTCGGGCAGGTTCGCGGCGTCGTGTCCGACGATCGGATCGAGGCCGGCCCTGCGCAGTCGCTCCATATAAGAGGAGTCACTGCGGTCGCTGCCGGTCACGCTCGCGCCGAGGCTCGGCGCAGACCAGCGCCAGCCCGCTCATGCCGGCACCACCGATGCCGATGAAGTGCAGCCGCCTGGAAGCCCAGTCGCTCACCCCGCTGCCGCCAGGACCTCGTCGGCAATCGTGCGGGCTGCGTCGGGCTTTGCCAGCGCGGCCGAAGCGGTGGACATCTCGGTCAGCCGTCTCTCGTTCTCGAGCAGGGAAGAGACGTGGCCAGCGAGGAGCGAGGCGCTCAGCGCCTCGTCGGCGACCGTCTCCGCCGCACCGGCCCCGCTCATCCAGGCCGCGTTCGCCGCCTGATGGTCGGCCGTGGCATATGGGTAGGGGACGAGGATCGCCGGGCGGCCGGCGGCGACCACCTCGAAGATCGAGCCACCGGAGCGGGCCAGGACCAGGTCACAGGCGGCAAGCACGTCGCCGAGGTCGGGCTCGTAGGGAAGCAGCGTGTAGTCGTCGGCGTGCGCTGCCGCCGCCAGCCGCCGCTCCAGCTCCTCGTGGTCGCGGCGCCCGCTGAGGTGGATGACGTGGAAGTCGCGGCGGAACTCGGCGTCGAGCCCACCGGATCCCGCCTCGGCGAAAGCCTCGATCGCGGCCTGGTTGATCGAGCGGGCCCCCTGGCTGCCGCCCATCACCAGCAGGCAGCGTGCCTGCGGCGGGATCCCGAAGCGCCGCCGCGCCTCGGCCCGATCGGCGCGCAGGATCGCTGCCGGCACCGGTCGCCCGGTGACGAGATACGGATCCCCCTCGCGGCCCTCGATCGGGAAGGCGAGGCAGACACGGCGGGCCCGTCCCGCCAGCAGGCGGTTGGCGAGGCCGAGGTGGCTGTCGGCCTCGGTCAGAACCAGCGGAGTCCTGGTGAACACGGCGGCGAGGCCGGCGGGCCCGGCGACGTATCCGCCGCCACCGACGACCACGTCGGCGTTGCGACCGCGCAGGGCACGACGTGCCGCTGCCACCGCGCCGGCCGCCTCGCCCACGGCGACGGCGGCCCGCAGCGGGTTGCGCCGGTCGATCCCCCGCACCTTGAGGAAGTCGATCTCATAGCCGGCGGCTGGCACGAGCTCGGCCTCAATCCGCTCTTTGGTGCCGAGGAAGGAGACGACGGCGCCGCTAGCCCGAAGCTCGTCGGCGACGGCCATCGCTGGCACGACGTGGCCTGCGGTTCCCCCCGCTGCCACTACGACTCTGGGCGCTTTTTCCACGGCTCGTTTTGCTCCTTTTACGGGCAGGCGTGCGCCCGCCCTCGACGACGCGCAGTTTGCCAGCGCCAGAGGCGCGACCCGGCCGCGCCGCGGCAGTTGCCCTTCCACCGCGGGCGACGTTGAGAATCAGGCCCACCGCGAAGAGGGTCGCCAGCAGGCTGCTGTTGCCGTAAGAGACGAAGGGCAGCGGCACGCCGGTCAGCGGCGCCAAGCCCATCACGGCAAAGAGGTTGATCGTCGCCTGCACCAGGATCAGCGAGGTGAGGCCGGAGACGAGCAGCTTGCTGTAGCGGTCCCTGGCTTTCTGTGCCACCCGCAGGCCGGCGTAGCCGAAGAGGCCGAAGAGGCCGACGACGCCGAGGATGCCGACCATGCCGAGCTCCTCGCCGATCACGGCCGAGATCATGTCGGTGTGGGCCTCGGGCAGGAAGCCGGCCTTGGCCACGCCGTTGCCGATGCCGACGCCGAAAAGGCCGCCCGAGCCGAGGGCGATCTTCGCCTGCGCCGCCTGAAAGCCGGTGCCGGCGGCGTCGGCGCCGGGATGGAGGAAGCCGGTGAGACGGGCCATGCGGTAGGGCTCGACCACGGTCAGCAGCAGGGCGAGTCCGCCGAGGCACGAGGGCGATCTTGCCGAGGTCGACCGGGCGGGCGCCGGCGGCGATCAGGGTGGCGGCGACAGAGAAGGCGATCACCATCGTCGTGCCCATGTCGGGCTCGGCCATGACCAGCAGGCAGGCGGTGCCGACGACGAGCAGAAAGGGCATCAGGCCCTGCAGCGAGCGCACCCGCTTCGGTTCGCGGGCGAGCAGGTCGGCGCCGTAGAGGATCAGCGCCACCTTGGCCAGCTCGGAGGGCTGGAACTGCAGCGAGCCTGGACCGATCCAGCGGCTGGCGCCGTTGGCGCTGGAGCCGGCGACGAGGACGACGAGCAGGAGGAAGAGCGAGGCGACTAGCAAGCCCGGCGTGAGGCGGCGGATCGCGGTCAGGCCGTGGCGGGCGGCTGAGGTGCATGACCAGCAGGCCGACGGCGCCGAAGATCAGCGTGCGCTTCAGGTAGAAGGCGCTGTCGGCGAGGTCGCCGTTGCTGAGGATCTGGGTGGTCGAGCTGGCCGAGAAGACCATCACCGCGCCGAGCGCGAGCAGGCAGAGGGTCGCGGTCAGCAGCAGGTTGTACTCGGTCGAGGGCGCCGCGGCGCGGGAGCGCTTCTTCTTGCCCTTGGCCTTCTTCGGTCTTCTTGCCGGCGACGAAGCCGCCGAGCGAGAGGGCGCGAGCGCTCACGCCAGCTCCGCGACGATCTCGCGGAAGCGATCGCCGCGCTGCTCGAAGTTCTCGAAGGCGTCGAAGCTGGCGCAGGCAGGCGAGAGCAGAACGTCTCGCCGGGCTGGGCGGCGGCGGCGGCGAGGCGCGTCGCTTCTTCGAGGTCCTCGCAGAGGTGCAGCTCGACGCCGGCCGCGATCGCCGGAGCCAGGGCCTCGGCGAGGCGCCCGGCCGAGGCGCCGGTCAGGTAGCAGGCGACGCAGCGCTCGCGGACCGGGTCGAGCAGCGGCGCGTAGGACTCGCCCTTCTCGCTGCCGCCGAGGATCGCGTGCACGCCGCCCTCGAAGGCGCGCAGGCCGACGGTGGCGGAGGCGACGTTGGTCGCCTTGGAGTCGTTGACGAAGCGCACGCCGTCGATCTCGGCCACCGGCTCGAGCCGGTGCGGCACGCCGGCAAAGCTGCGCAGGCCCTCGCGCACCGCCTCGCGGTCGAGCCCCATCGAGAGCGCCGCGGCGGCCGCGGCCATCGCGTTCTCGACGTTGTGCTCGCCGAAGAGGCCGAGCTCGGCGACCGCGAGCAACGGCTCGCCGTCGTAGAAGATCGTCCCCTCGGCGACGGCGACCTCGCAGTCGGGCGCGGCGCCGTGACAGAAGGCGATGCGCCGCGCGCAACCGCCGAGGTCGACACCGGCCAGCTCGGGGTCGTCGGCGTTGTAGACGGCGACGTCGTCGTTGCCCTGGTTGGCGAAGATCCGCAGCTTCGCCGCCAGGTAGGCCTCGAGATCGCCGTGGCGATCGAGGTGATCGGGCGCCAGGTTGAGGAAGACCGCGCACTCGGGCGCGAAGGCGACGCTGTCCTCGAGCTGGAAGCTCGAGGCCTCGCAGATCACCGTCGCGTCCGGCTCGACCTCGCCCGACCAGCGAGGAGAGCGGTGTGCCGACGTTGCCGGCCACGGCGACCGACTCACCGGCGCGTGCGGTAGATGTGCCCGAGCAGCTCGACCGTGGTCGTCTTGCCATTGGTCCCGGTCACCGCGAGGAAGCGATTGGGAATCGCCCGCCAGGCCAGCTCCAGCTCTCCCACGACGTCGATCCCCCGCTCCAGAGCGGCCGCGATCACCGGCGCCTCCCGCGGCACACCCGGGCTCTTGACCACAGTCCGCACCCCCTCGAGGAGCGCAATTCCATCTGCATCCAGGATGACTTCGACGCCAACCTCCCGAAGTCCTGCCGCCCCATCGGGAAATCCCGAATCGACCGCGACCACGCCCTCGCCTCGACCCGCCAGCAAGCGCGCCGCGGCCTGGCCCGAACGGGCCAGGCCGACAACCAGAAACGGCCCCGCGGGAAGCGGCGGTCGGAGCCTCCTTGGGTGGCGGAAGAACCATTCGGACCTTCTTCGATCCTCCCGACGCCGACCCTGTAATCGCTGACTTCGCCCTTTTGGGCCCTATGGGCACCAAATCACAACGTCAGCCCGGGGATTTGAGCCTGTAGAGGACGTGGGGGCGCTGGGGATGGCCTGGAGACAGGCTGGGATGTTCGAAGTCGTCGGCCGCGTCGCGGCTCATCCCGAGCCGCTCCATCACTGCCCGCGAGCGGCGGTTCGCCACGGTCGTGAGCGAGACGATCTCGTCCAGCCCCACCTCCTCGAAGCCAAAGGCGAGCGCCGCCCGCGCCGCCTCCGTCGCGTAGCCATGACCCCAAGCCGAACGCGCCAGCCGCCAGCCGATCTCCACGGCCGGCGTGAAATGCGCCTCGAACCCAGGCGCGGCCAGGCCGGTGAAGCCAACGAACTCCCCAGAATCCCGCACTTCGACGGCCCAGAGCCAAAATCCGTTTTCCGCAAAGCCGACTTCAATCCGCTCAACCAACTCATCGCTCTGCCGCCGGCTCAACAACTCCGGAAAGTGCTCCATCACAACCGGATCAGCGTTGATCGCCGCAAACGGCTCCCGATCGGACTCCCGCCACCCCCTCAGCTTCAACCGAGGCGTATCGAGCGCTGGCCGAGGCGGTCGGGTGTCCTCTCCCAAAACACTCAAGCGAGGCTCCCGCCGAGCTTCTGGGAGAGGGCACCCGATCCGCCCGACTACCGCCCAATGCTCTGCTGGTAAAGCGTGAACCCGATCCCGGAACAGACCGCCGCGACGATCCAGAAGCGCAGCATGATCTTGGTCTCCGACCAGGCCATCATCTCGAAGTGATGGTGCAGCGGCGCCATCAGCAGGACGCGGCGGCGGAAGGTTTTGAAGGAGAAGACCTGGATCGCGACCGAGAGCGCCTCGATCACGAAGATGCCGCCGATAATCAGCAGCAGCACCTCGGTCTGGGTCATCACCGCGAGGGCGCCGATCGCGCCCGCCGAGTCCGAGCGAGCCGGTGTCCCCCATGAAGATCGAGGCCGGGAAGGCGTTGTACCAGAGGAATCCGATGCAGGCGCCGACCAGGCAGGCCGAGAGCAGGGCGAGGTTCTGCTGCTCGTTGGTGACGAAGGCGATCGCCGTGTAGGCGAGCAGGACGATCGCGCAGGAGCCGGCGGCGAGGCCGTCGAGGCCGTCGGTGAGGTTGACCCCGTTGGAGGTGCCGGCGATGACGAGGAAGACGAGGACGAAGTAGAGGACCGGGCCGAGGTCGACCGCTGGCGTCGCCGATGCGGAAGTAGAGGATCGGTTCGAGGCCGACCTCGTGGCGGGCGACCCACCAGAGGCCGAAGCGCGAGGAAGAGCTGGAAGAGGATCTTCCAGCGGGCCGAGAGGCCGAGCGAGCGGCGCTTGACGATCTTGATGAAGTCGTCGGCGAAGCCGATCGCCGCGCAGCCCATCGCGACGCCGAAGACGGCCATGCTCTGCGCGTCGCGGTCGGAGAGGACGAGGTAGGGCACGCAGATCGAGGCGAAGATGATCAGGCCACCCATCGTCGGCGTCCCCGCCTTGGCGTGGTGCTCCTGCGGCCCGTCCTCGCGGATGTGCTGGCCGAACTCCTTGACCCGCAGGTACTCGATGAACTTGGGGCCGAGGAAGATGCAGATCAGCATCGCCGCCATGCCGGCGATCAGCACTTCACCCATGAGCGGGCGCGTCCTCGTCGCCCCCCGGGGACTCCAGCAGCTCCCTCAGCGTCTCGGCCACGGTCTCGAGGCCGGCGGAGCGCGAGCCCTTGACCAGGATCGTGTCGCCGGGTTCGGCCTGCGCGGCGAGCCAGCTCAGCCGCCTCCTCGGGCGTGCCGAGCAGCTCGTCCGGGCCATAGTCCGCGAGCCGGCTCACCGACGCCGACCAGCAGGTCGATGCCGCTCGGCACGGGCGCCCTCGCCGACCTCACGGTGGTAGCCGGCGGCGCCGGGGCCGAGCTCGGCCATCTCGCCGAGCACCGCGATCCGTCGTTCGCCCTCGAGCGAAGCGAGGTGGCTCGAGCGCGGCGCGCATCGAGACCGGGTTGGCGTTGTAGCAGTCGTTCACAAGGACGATTCCGTCGCCCATCTCGAGGCGCTCGCCCCGGAAGCGTGAGAAGCCTATGTTCGCAGCGCGATCGGCCATCTCGGCGAGCGGCGCGCCCAGCGCCACACCGACCGCGATGGCCGCCAGCGCGTTCTCGAGGTTGTGGGCCTCGGCGAAGGGGAACTGGAAGGCCTGGCGCCCGGCCGGGCGTCTCGATCAGCGCCTCGGTGACGCCTTCCGCGACCCGGCTCTCGACCGCGAAGACGTCGCCGCCAGGACCGAAGCGCAGCAGCCGTGGCGCCGTGCGCCAGGTGCGGCTCCAGCTCGCCGGCGTCACCGGCACGACCGCCGTCCCGTCGGTCGGCAGCGCCGCCAGCACCTCGGCCTTGGCCGCAGCGATCGCCTCGACCGAGCCGAGCAGCTCGACGTGGACCGGGCCGACGTTGGTGATCACCGCCACTTCGGGCTCGGCGATCTCCGCCAGCTCGGCGATCTGGCCGGCGCCGCGCATCGCCATCTCCAGGACCAAGACTTCGGTGTCATCGGGTGCTTCGAGCACGGTCAGCGGCAGCCCGATCTCGGTGTTGAGGTTCTCGCGGTTGGCGTGCACGCGCCCCGGCAGCAGCGCCCGGGCGATGTCCTTGACCGAGGTCTTGCCGACCGAGCCGGTAACGCCGACGACGCGGGCGCCGAGCGCACGTCGCCAGGTATGAGCAAGCGCCTGCAGCGGCAGCGAGCGGATCGTCGACCGCAAAGACCCACGCTCCCTCCTCTCGCTTGCTGACTTCGCCTTTTGTCGCGCTATAGGCAACAAAACGCGAAGTCAGCGGTCGGCTGACGACGACGCCCCAGGCACCCGCCTCGATCGCGGCGGCGGCGAACTCGCCGCCGTCGACGCGCTCACCGGGCAGGCCGAAGAAGAGATCACCGGGGCCGGTCTCGCCCGGAGCCGATCGTCGCTCGGACCGGCGCACCCGCCTCGCCGCGCGCGACGATCTCCGCCCCGCACGCCTCGGCAATCTGCTCGGCGCCGAGCCTCAAAGCCGGCGCAGCTCCGCGCGGGCGACATCGCGGTCGTCGAAGGGCAGCTTGCGGCCGTCCTCGAACTCCTGGCCCTGCTCGTGCCCCTTGCCGGCGATCACGACCGTGTCGCCGGGCCTGGCGCTGCCCGAGCGCCAGCGCGATCGCTGCGCGCCGGTCGGGCTCGACCTCGACGTTGGCGCCGTTCTCGACCCCGCCGAGGACCTCGGCGACGATCGCCTCGGGGTCCTCAGAGCGCGGGTTGTCGGAGGTGACGATCGCCAGGTCGGAGAGCGCGGCGCCCGGCCCGCCCCATCTTCGGCCGCTTGTCGCGATCGCGATCGCCGCCGGCGCCGAAGACAGCCAGCACCCGCCCCGCGCTCAACCGCCGCGCCGCCCGCAGCACGTTCTCCAGCGAATCCGGCGTGTGCGCGTAGTCGACCAGAACGGCAAATGCCTGCCCCTCGTCGATCGGCTCGAACCGCCCCGGCACCCGCTCCGCCCGCGCCAGCCCCGCCGCCGCGTCCTCGGCCGAGACACCGAGCGCCCGAGCCGCCGCGAAGGCCCCGAGCGCGTTGGAAACGTTGAAGTGACCAGGCAGCCGCGTCCGCACAGCCGTCCCGCCAACCGAGAACTCGGCCCCGCCGACATCGAAGGAGACATCGTCGCCACGAAGTCCGCGTTGATCCCCTCGGCCGAGAAGGTCACGCAATCGAATTCCTCCGGCCAACCGCCGCCCGTACTCGTCATCGACATTGACGACCGCCGCCCCCGGCCCCATCTCGAAGAGCACCCGCTTGGCCCGGAAGTAGTCCTCCATATCGGCATGGAAGTCGAGGTGGTCCTGCGTCAAGTTCGTGAACAACGCCAGCTCAAAATGAATCGCATCAGCCCGGTGCAACGCCAGCGCGTGCGACGACACCTCCATCACACAGGCCTTGTCCCCCGCCTCCAGCATCCGTCGAAAGGTCGCCTGCAGCTCGATCGCCTCCGGCGTAGTCCGCTCAACCTCCTCCTCCGCTCCGCCAACGACCTGCCGCACAGTCCCCAACAACCCGCACTGGATCCCGGCCGCCTCGAGGATCTCCCGCAGCAAAAACGCCGTCGTCGTCTTCCCATTCGTCCCGGTAACCCCGACGACCCGCAGCTCCCCCGTCGGATCCCCCCAAAACCGAGCCGCCAAGGGCGCCATCGCGGCCCGCGCATCCGAAACCACCACCTGCGCCACATCCAACTCCAACTCCCGCTCCACCACCAACGCCACGGCGCCAGCCTCCACCGCCCCCGCAGCAAACTCATGCCCATCGACCTTCTCCCCCGGCACGCAGAAAAACAGCGTCCCGGGCCCAACTTTTCGGCTGTCGTAAGCGAGAGACGCCACCTCAACGGTGGAGTCCCCGGCAATCCGGGCCCCCGAAACTACCGCTGCGAGCGCGTCCAATCTCACCCGCCGGATTCTAGGTAGGGCATCGGGTGACCCTCCCCAAAACACTCAAGCGAGGCTCCCGCCGAGCGTTTTGGGGAGGGTCACCCGATGCCCCCCACCTCTATTCCGCCGGCACCCCGAGATAGGGAAGAGCAAACGCCGCGATCTTGCCAAACGCCGGAGCCGCCACCGACCCGCCATAGATTTCCCCCTGCGGCTCATCCACAATCACCGAAACCAGCAGCTGCGGATCCTGTGCCGGCGCGAAGCCGATGAACGAAGCGATGTACTTGGTCTCCGAGTAAGTCCCGTTTTCGGCCACCTGCGCGGTCCCGGTCTTCCCCGCCAGCTTGTAGCCCGGCACGCTCACCGCCGAGGCGGTACCGCCGGCTTCCAGCACCCCCTCGAGCATTTCCCGCACCTGCGCCGCCACCCCCGAGTCGATCACGCGGTGGCCCTTCGGCTCGTGCACGGTTTCGTCGCCGACCTTCTCGATCAGCTGCGGCCGGCGCAGGATGCCGCCGTTGGCGATCGCCTGGTAGCCGGCCATCATCTGCATCGGCGTCACCCCGAGGCCCTGGCCCATCGGCAGGTTGCCCATCGTCGAACCGGAATACTCGTCGAGCTTCGGCACCAGCCCCTGTTCCTCGTCGGGAAACTGGACCCCGGTCGGCCGGCCGAAGCCAAAGCGGTCGATCCACTTGCTGAAGCGCGTCGCCCCCAGCTTGAGGCCGATCGTGACGGCACCGACGTTGGAGGACTGGGCGAGGATCTGCGCCACGGTTAGCGACACCGCCGGCCGCGCCTCGGCGTCTTCGATTATCCGATCCGCCACGTGCAGCTGCGAGGGCAGGTAGAAGGACGTTTCCGGCGTCACTTCTTTTTCCTCCAGCGCCGCGGCGACGGTGAACGCCTTGAAGGTCGAGCCCGGCTCGTAGGTGAAGCCGGTGGCGCGGTTCAGCAGGTCTTCGGGACTGGCGCTGGAGAGGTCGCTGAGGTCGACCGGTGGCCAGTTGGCCATCGCCAGGACCTGCGAGTTGCGCGGGTTCATCACGATCGCGGTGGCGCCTTTTGGCGCGTAGGTTTCACCGACTTCGGCAAGCACTTCCTCGGTCTTCTGCTCGATCGCCGGATCGAGCGTGAGCTGGATGTTTTCGCCGTCTTCGGCTTCCTGCGCGGTTTCCAGCCGGATCGGTTCGCCGGTCGCGTCAGTGACGATGCGCCGTTCGCCGTCGGTGCCGCGCAGCACGTCTTCCTCGCCCCGTTCGAGCCCCGTGAGACCTTCGTTTTCGGTGCCGACCGCGCCGATCACCTGAGCGGCCAACTCGCCCTGCGGGTAGATGCGACGACTGTCGGGGTCCTGTCCGATGCCCTGAAGATCGAGCCTCTCGATCCGCTTCGCGGTCGGCAGCTCGACTTGTTTGGCCAGCACCGAGTAGGTCGTTTCAGCGGTCACCGCGCCGAGCACCTTGCTCTCGCTGAGGCCGAGGATCGGCGCCAGCTTTTCCGCCGCCAGGGCCGGCTTGTTCACTTCGGGCGGCACGGCGAAGACCGTCGCCGTGTCTTCGGAGGCAGCCAGAGCGTTGCCGCGGCGGTCGAGCACGCTGCCGCGCAGGCTGGGCAGGCGGATCGCTTCGGTCTGCTGGTTGACCGCCTCGGAGGCGAGCTTCGAACCCTGCACCCCCTGCAACCAGAAAGCGCGGGCACCGATGACGACGAAGCAGAAGAGGAAACCGGCGAAGAGGAGGCCGATCCTTCGCTCGATCACCTTCACGGCAGCGCCCCTAGTAGCCCGAAGCCGCGGCGGAGAGTCGCTGGGCGGCGATCGCCACGTCCTGCTTGGACGCCTGCAGGTAGCTGGTCCCGTCCGAGGAGGCAGCAATGAGGCCGGAGCCGGCCGCTTCGTGCCGTATGCGGGCGGAGCCGTAGAGGCGCGCGTCGCGGCCGCTCAGCAGCGAGTTCTCCTCTTCCAGCGCGGTGATGTTGCGATCGATGTGGCCGGCGGCGGCGGAGAAGCTGAGGGTGAGCACGTTGATCGCGACGATCCCAACCAGCAGCACGCCGAGCACGCCGATCCAGGCGCGGCCACGGGTCATCCGCACCATCAGGCCAGAGTCGGGAAGTTGGCGGACCGCCGTCGCGGCGCCGGCCGCGATCGGGATCAGCTGGCCGCCGGGACGGCGGGCGGGAGCTTTGCGAGCCGGGGCTTTGCGCGCCGGGGCTTGCGCTGGGGCTGCCGCCCTGCGCGCGGTCGCGGCGGCGGCCATCAGGCTCCGGCCTCGGCCGGCTCGGCGATCTTCATCGAGACGCGCAGGTGGGCGGAGCGGGAGCGCGGATTGGTCGCGACCTCCTCGGGGCCGGGCGCGACGGCGCGGCGGGTCAGCGGCTCGGCTTCGGGCTCGCGACCGCAGACGCAGACCGGCAGCTCGGGCGGGCAGACGCAGCCCTTGGCGCGCTCGGCGAGAAACTGCTTGACGCGCCGGTCCTCGAGCGAGTGGAAGGAGATCGCCGCGAGGCGACCGCCGATCGGGAGCATGCCCCAGGCCGTCGGCAGCGCGTCCTCGAGCGAGTCGAGCTCGCCGTTTACGGCGATCCGAATCGCCTGAAAGCTGCGCTTGGCCGGGTGGCCGCCGCCGAAGCGGGCCGAGGCCGGCATGCCGGCTTTGATCGCGTCGACCAGCTCGGAGGTAGTCGAGAGCGGCCTGCGGCGGCTGATCTCACGAGCAATCCCGCCGGCGTAGCGCTCCTCGCCGAAACGGCGCAGGGCTTGCGCCAGGCGTGACTCCGGCCACTCGTTGACGATGTCGGCGGCGCTCAGCTGCTGGCGGGTGTCCATGCGCATGTCGAGGGGTGCGTCGTAGGAATAAGAGAAGCCCCGCTCCCAGGCGTCGACCTGCATCGAGGACATTCCGAGGTCCATGTAGACCATCTCTGGACGCATGCCTTCGCCGTACATGGCACGAAGACCTGCCGCAAAGTCGCTGGAAATGAAGCGGGTTGAGCAGGGAACCTCGGCGGCGAAGGCTTCGTAGCGAGCCAGCGCGCCGGGATCGCGATCGACGCAGATCAGCGTCCCGTCGGGCCCCAGGACCTCGGCGACGAGGCGGGCGTGGCCGCCGCCACCGAAGGTGCAGTCGATCGCGGTCTGGCCGGGCTGCGGCGCCAGCAGGTCGACTAGCTCGGCGGCAAGGACTGGTTGGTGCTCGATCGGCATATAGACAAGGGTTGCGCGAGTTAAGTCTCGGCTTTGAAAGGTCGGGGTTGAGTAGGCACGGGTCGCCATCTCACTCAGGCGCTCCGTTCGCGGCCAGGCCCTCGGCGATATCCGGCGCCGAGGCGTCGAGCTCGGCCTCCTGCTTGGCCCAGTCCTCGGCGTTCCAGATCTCCAGGTACTCCCCCGTGCCGACGACGACGCAGGGTCCGCTGAGGCGGGCGTGCTCGATCAGCGGCTTGGGCACGCGGATGCGGCCGGCGGAGTCGAGCTTCTCGTCGAAGGAGCCGCCGTGGAAGCGGCGGCGAAGCTGGCGCGCGTCGCGGCCGAAGGGGCTGTGCGGCGAGAGGAAGCGGTCTGAGAGCTGCTCGAACTCGGCGGTCGTGTGCATCCAGACGCAGGGGTCGAAGCCCTTGGACAGAACAATGCCGTCGGAGAGGGCGGCCCTGAACCGGGAGGGAACGGTGAGGCGATCCTTTGAATCGAGACTGTGCTCGTAGAGGCCCCGAAATGCCACCGCCGGTTCCTTTCTGTGCGAGCGCTGCGCGTGGACCAGGAAAAGAGTTAGGACCGAGGTGATGAGGTGGGAGGAGCCTCACCACCCCGGTCCTGGGCTTCAACTCGAGCGGCACAGTAACCCACTTTCCCCCACTTTGCAACACGACCCCACAATGCAAGCCCATTTGCAACCCGCGTCAGCGGGGCCTGGCGCTAGGTTTCGGGCGTGAGCGATCCGGCCGGGGCCGCACCCGATGACGCAAATGACCTGCGCGGTTTCCACTTCAAGCGCCTGCTCGGCAAGCCGCTCACCTGGATCCTGATCGGGATCGAGGTGGTCGTGATCGGCGTCGTCCTCGCCGTCTACGTCGGGCCGGCGATCGGCGGAGCGGCCGCCGTCGCCGCCCTCCTACTCGGCCTACTGGCCGTCTTCGCGATCGCCGACTCGCGTGCCGAGCAGGGCTTCTTCGAAACCTACGCCGCCCAGAACGGCCTGGAACTGGGAGGCCGCAACCCGCTGCCCGAAGCAACCCCGCTGCTGTGCAAGGGCAACAACCGCTACGCCGAGCGCACTCTCTCCGGCCCCTTTACCGACGACGTCGAGGGCATCCTCGCCCTCTACACCTACGAGGAGGAGAGCACCGACGCCGACGGGGACCGGCAGACCAACTACTACCACTACACGGTCGGCCTGGTCTCGGTGCCCGAGTGCGCCGCGCACGTGCCTCGAGCTCTACTGCCGGCGCAAGTCGGGCCTGCGCTCACTGGAGAAGCTCGAGGACGCCTTCCGCTCGACCGAGCGGGTCAAGCTGGAGAGCGAGGCACTCGACGAGCGCTACGAGATCTTCTCCGGCAAGGACCAGGACCCGGTCTGGCTACGCCGGCTCTTCTCCCCCACCTTCGTCGTCTGGCTCGGCGAGGAAGCGCCGCAGAAGTTCGCCTTCGAGCTGGTCGGCGGCACGCTCTGCTGTTTCGTCAACGGCCACAGAGGGTCGGCCGCCGAGCTCGACATGATCCGCGCCGCCTCAGCCACCGTCGCGCGGAGGTTGCGCGAGGAGGCACAGGAAACAAGCGCCGCTCCTCCTCCTAGCTAAATCCCGAGAGCAGCACGTCGGCGTTGGCGATCAGCGCGGCGGTGATCATCAGCAGGACCGAGGGAACTAGGACGAGGGCGACGACGAGCTGGATCTTCGGCGCCGCCCTGGCGGCGCGCTCCTCGAGCGCGCGGCGTTGGTCGTTGCGCAGGGCGCTCGACTGCCGGCGCAGCTGCTCTGCCAGCGGCGAGCCGTAGCGGCGCGAGCGCTCGATCGCGGCGCAGAGGGTGGCGATCTCGCTGCCGGGAACGCGCCCGCGCAGCGATCGCAGCGCCGCCGGCAGCGGGCGGCCGCAGGAAAGCTCGGCGACGGTCATCCGCAGCTCGTCGGCGAGTGGCCCGTCGCTGCCATGCGCGAGCTCGGCAAAGCCGGAAGCCGGGCCGCGGCCCGCCGCAGCGGCAACCGCGAGTAGGTCGCAAGCGTCGGGCAGGGCACCGACCAAGCGGCGCTTGCGCAGCCGCGCCCGACGCTCGAGCAAAGCATCGGGGACAAAGAAGCCAGCCGTGGGCAGCCCAGCCGTGACAAGTAGCGAGAGGTGCCCGGGCGCCGCGGGAGCCGCTGCCAGCGCGACGAGGCCGCCCGTGGCGGCGCCAGCGAACTTGCCCAGCAGGACCGCCGCCAGCGGCAGTCGCGACTCGAGACCCGACCTGGCGATGCGCGCGGGGAGGCCGAGACGAAGCGCAGCACTCGCCAGCCGTCCACCGCCACGGGCAAGTCTCGAGCCGAGAACCGAAGCACCCGCACCCAGCTCACGCAGTCCCGCCCAAACAAGCAGGACCGCAACGGCGACCAGGACGGCAGCCGTGCTCACCCGGGGCTCCGAGCTCGGCTCACTCGACCACCTGGGAAAGCCGCCGAATCGCGACGAAGCCCGCAAACTGGAGCAGGGCGGCGAACGCAAGCAGCAGGGCCGAAGCGGGCGAACCCAGCACCTTGGCGAGGAATCCCGGTTGCAACAGCTCGGCGAAAAGGGCGCCTCCGGTCGGCATCGCGACCACGAGCAAGCCGGTGAAACGAGCCTGCGAGGTCGCCGCCTTGGCGTCTTCGGCAACCCGATCCCGCTCCGCCGCCCCCTCGGCGAAGCGACGCAGGAGGCCGGCCAAATCTCCTCCGGCAAGCTGCTGGCTGAGCAGCGCGGCAGCGAGCGCATCGACCCTTGCCGAGCGCATCCGCAGGCGCCAAGCGGCAATGACGTCGCCGGTCGCGACGCCGAGATCGAGCTCCGCGCCGAGCCGCACCAGCTCGACCGACGCCGGCCCATCCAGCGAGGTAGCCGCCGCCGGCAGCGAGGCGCGCAGCGAGCGTCCCGCGGTCAGCGAGTCGGCGACCGCGAGGGCGACATCGGGCAGCGCCCGTTCGACCGCGCGCCGGTAACGTCGGCGCCGGCCCGCCAGGGCCCAGGCGGCCAGAGCCGGGCCGGCGACCGCGAGCGGCAGCGCCAGCGGCACGCCGCCGACAAACCAGCCTCCAACCACCGCCGCGACGCTGCCGAGCACGGCGAGGCGTCGGCGCTCGGGGTTCGAGGGCGTGTAGCCCTCGCGACCGGCCCGCTGCAGCGGCTCCAGCGCCCGCCGCACCCAGCGGACCAGAGCAGGGCTCGCGAGCACCGCCTCGCGAGCCGAGACGGCAAGCAGCCCGCCCGCCACCGCACCGGCCAGCGGAACCCAAAGCCCGAAGCCGCCGCTCACCGCTTGACCTCGGAGGCGAGAGCCCTAACCGCCGTGGCACCCGCGACCCGAACCACCTCGGCGATCTCGGCGACCCGGCGCGAGCCGTCGGTGCGGCGCTCGACGTGAACGACGAGATCGACGCCGCGTTGCACCTGCTCGGCGATCGCCTCGTGCGGCAGTCCCACTCCCGCCATCAGCGCCAACGTCTCGAGGCGGCTGAGCGCATCGGCGGCCGAGTTGGCGTGCAGGGTCGAGAGCGCGCCCTCGTGCCCGGTGTTGAGCGCGGTGAGCAGGTCAAGCGCCTCGGGGCCGCGTACCTCGCCGATCACGATCCGATCGGGGCGCATCCGCAGGGCGTTGCGCAGCAGGTCGCGGACGGTCACCTCCCCCTTGCCCTCGACGCTCGCCGGCCGGCTCTCCAGCCGCACCACGTGGCGCTGCTGCAAGCGCAGCTCAGCCGCGTCCTCGATCGTGACGATGCGCTCGCCAGAGTCGATGAAGCCCGAGAGCGCGTTGAGCAAAGTCGTCTTGCCAGCGCCGGTGCCGCCGCTGACCAGGATGCTGCGCCTGTCCCCGACCGCCCGCTCGAGCAGGTCACACTGGGCGGCGCTGAGACTTCCCCGCTCGACCAGCTCGCGCGGTCCCGGTCGGGCGGCGCCAAAGCGCCTGATCGAGAGCGCCGGGCCGTCGACCGCGAGCGGCGGGATGACGACGTTGACCCGCGAGCCGTCGGCGAGACGAGCGTCCACCATCGGGCTGAGCTCGTCGATCCGCCGGCCCAACGGCGCGAGGATGCGCTCGATCGCGTTGCGCAGCTCCTCCTCGTCCGGAAAGCGGACGTCGACCGCCTCGATCCGGCCCGCCCGCTCGACGTAGACCTCGGCGGGCCCGTTGACCATCACCTCCTCGACCGAGGGATCGGCGAGCAGGTCCTCGAGCGGGCCGAGGCCGACGGTGTCGCGGACGATCCTGGTCGCCAGCTCTTCCCGCGTGGCCTGTCTCAGCAGAACTGCCTCCTCTTCGACCAGAGCGCGCACCTCATCGGAAAGATCGAGCCCGGCGGGGTCTCCCCCGGCAGCCGCGACCCGGCGTCGCTCGATCAGCCGAAAGCGGAGCTCATCTGCAAGGCCTGCCAGGTGGTGCTCCCGCGTCGCCATCGCTCAGCCTTCCGGCAGCAGCGTCAGCTTGCGAGCAAAGCTTTCGGCGGCGATCAGGCGCAGGGCCTGCCGCTTGGTCAGCGCCAGAGTCGCGGCCGCAGTGCCGCCGGGACCTGGCCCATCGGCTCCCGGCCCGAGCGCCAGCAGCGGCACCGCCGCCACCGCCACGTAGGTGCGACCCTGACCGCTGCCGCTCGGCTCGGTGGTGACGACGACGTCGACCTTTGCCCCGGGCCCCGCCGCCCCCGTCGCCAGCAGAGCTTCGGCGCCGCTGACCGCGATTTCGACCGGCCGCCGGCTCGACCCGAGCGCGCCGATCGACTTACCCCTCGGCTGTCGTGCCCGCAATTGGCTCGCAACCAGATAGGAGCCCGGCTCGAGCCCGACCGTCGGTTCCAAACCGAGCGCTTCCCGCGGGTCGCGCAAAGCTCCCGCCGGTGCAAACCGCACCGGCACTCGGCGCAGATCGAGCCCGCGGGAGATGTCGGTTGGACCCAGAACGCTCCCCGCTCCAAGGCTCTTGGTCGCGACCACGACCTGGCGCAAGGGCCCGTAGCCGTTCGCCACCCGCGAGCCGTAGCTGTCGGCAATGCCGGCTGCCAGGGCGGCGGTAACCAGGGCGAGCCCAAGGAAAGCGATCGCCCGGATGCGCCGGCTCACGCCGCCTGCCCGCCCTCCGCCTCGGCCAGCGGCAGCTCGAGCACGGCAAGCGATCCCCGCTCCGAGCGGCGGAGAGAAAACCGACCGTCGTGATCAGCCGCCACCCGCCGGACCACGCCGAGGCCGTGTCCGCGGTGGTGGCGGCCCGAGAGCCGGGCGATTACCTGGGCCGGACCGTTGCGGCGCGATCGCGACCGCGCCGCGCGCCCAGAGTCGACGACGGCAATTCGCAAGCGCCCCTCGAGCAACCTGCCGGCGACGACGATCGTCGGGCCACCGTGCTCGATCGCGTTGACGATCAGGTTGTCGAGCGCCTGGGCGAGCGCGCTGCGATCGCCGCTGACCAGCGCCTCGCCGGCACTCCAGCGCAGCTCTAGCGAGCCCTCCGCGATCTGCACGCGCGCCTGCCAGCGCGCAACGGCCGAGCGCGCGAGCGCGGCAGCATCGACTGAGCCCAGCGTGGGCACCAGCGGACCGCCGTTGATCTCGCGATCGAGGCGTTCGAGTGCCGCGGCGGCAAGCTCGATCGGCTCCCCCGCGCCCGCCGGGCCGCCGAGTTGCGGACCAGCCGCGAGGGCCACTGCCTGCAACGGCCGGCGCAGCTCGTGCAGCGCCTCGTTGAGGGCGCTGCGCCGCCGGCCTGCGCGCAAGCCCTGCGCCGCCACGGCAGCCGCCATCGAGAGAACGGCGGGCCAGCCAGCCACGGTTTGAACCAGCCCGGTCATCCGTCGATCAAGCGGTAGCCGTAGCCCCAGCAGTTGATCACGTAGCGGCCGCTCTCCGGGTCGAGTTTGCGCCGCAGCCGACTGGCGTGGGAATCGAGCGTCCTCGTCCGCGCCGGGCTCCGGTACCCCCAGACCGCCTCGAGCAGCTCGCGCTTGGTGAAGACCCGCGAGGGCTCGCCGGCGAGCACCCGCAGCAGGCCGAACTCCTTGTTCGAGAGGGTCACCTCCCGCTCGCCGACCCAGGCCTTGCGCCGCGCCGGATCGACGACGATGTCGCCAACCCGAAGCGGGCCCTGGCGCCCGCTCGACCCGCGTCGCAGGACGGCGCCGATGCGGGCGCGCAGCTCCGGGTAGAAGAGCGGCTTGACGAGGAAATCGTCCGCGCCCGTCTCCAGCCCCCGCACCCGGTCCTCGTCGGAGCCGTGGCCGGTGAGGACGATCACCGGCAGGCCGGGATCGAAGCGCGAGGTGACGCCATCCGCCTCACGAATCTCGCGCAATACGTCGAGCCCGGACGCGTCGGGCAAGGAGAGATCAAGCAGGAGCAGATCGGGGTGGTTGTAGCGGCAGAGCCGCAGGGCGTCGGAAGCGTTTGGCGCCGGCAACACTCCAAAGCGATCGGCGACCAGGTTGTCGCAAAGCAGCTCGAGCGTTTGGGCGTCGTCCTCGCAGACGACCAGGTTGGCGATCTCACGGCGCTGGGGAAGCATTGGCCGGTCTAAGAGATGACGGCGGGAATTTCTCCCCCCTCCTGCGCCGGCAGCTCGAGCACCGACCTGGCCTGCCTGCACCTTGCGAGGCGCCGGGCCGGCACTCCCCGGCGAACGGCGACCACCTCCCCGTGCTCATCGAGGAAGTAGAGGTCGAGCGGGAAGCGCATGCCGAAGGTATGGACACTCGAGCAGCGCGGGATCAGCAGGCCCGGGCCGGCCCGCTCGCGATCGAGATGAGCCAAGCCCAGGAACCGTGCGCGCGGTCCCCTGGCGACGCGAACCTCGCGGCCGAGCACGGTCGCAATGGGCAGGCGGCGAAGGCGTTGGGCAAGGAGCACTTCCGGCATCTAGCCTCTGTCAATGCCAGGCAACGGCAAAGTCACCGTCTTCGGACCGCACCCGATGCTGGCGATCACGGTCGAGGCGCTGACCAGCGAGGGCGGCGACGACATCCACCTGCACGCTGCCGGGCAGGGCGTCTGGGTGGCGCGGATGGCCGCGGAGCTCGGGGCCAAACCGATCCTCTGCGGCTTCATCGGTGGCGAGAGCGGCGCGGTGCTGCGGCCACTGCTGGAGCAGATGGAGGTCGAGATGCGCCTGGTCGAGACCGCCGAGGCAAGTGGCGCCTACGTGCACGACCGCCGCAGCGGCGAGCGCGTGCCGGTCGCCCAGAGTGCCTCGATGCCGCCCTCCCGACACGAGATCGACGAGCTCTTCTCGACCACGGTTGCCGCCGCGCTCGACTCCGGTGTCCTGGCTCTCTGCGGTCCCTACCCCGGCGAGGCGCTGCCGCTGGAGATCTACGGCAACCTCGTCGCCGACGTCAAGGCCAACGGCACCCCGGTCGTCGTCGACCTCTCGCGACCGCGGCTCGACAGCGCCCTCGAGGGCGGGCCCGACCTGGTCAAGATCAACGACTGGGAGCTGGCCGGCTACATCGAGGGGCCGGTCGACACCGAGGAGCGGATGCGGGCCGCGGTGCAGAAGCTGATCGACGCCGGTGCGGGCGCCGTGATCATCACCCGAGCCGAGGAGCCGGCGATGGTCGTGCGCGGCGACGAGGCCTGGGAGCTGGTCCCACCCCGCTTCGAGCGCGGCTCGCGCGAGGGCTGCGGCGACTCGATGATGGGCGGCCTCGCCGCCTGCATGGCAGCAGGCCTCGAGTGGGAGGAGACGCTGCGCACCAGCGCCGCCGCCGGTGCCGCCAACTTCCTCCGCGCCGGTCTCGGCAGCGGCTCTCGTGCCGTGATCGAGGACCTGGCGCGAAAAGTAGAGCTGCGGCGGCTCTAGATAGTCGGTCCGAAGGGAAGCTCCAGCTCCGCTCCGTCGACAATCGCCCGCGGCGCCACGTCGCGCATCCATTCCAGGTGGGGTGCGGTCACCTCTATCTCGGCGAGTACGCCAAAGGCCTTGCGCAGGTGCAGCGGCCGGCCACCGTGTGAGGAGTGGGCGTCGCTGCTCAGGACGTGGACCAGGCCCTGTTCGGCCAGCATCCGCATGCCGTCGGCGAAGCGCTCGCGCAGGAAGAAGTCAGCGGTCGCCTGGACCAGTGCGCCCTCGGCGATCAGGGCGGCGATCCGCTCATACATGTCGGCGGAAAGGTGGCGCTCGGGGTGGGCGATCAGCGCCCGATGGCCGCGCTCGGCGAGGTTGCCGACACGGGCGATCAGGGTGTCGCTGAGCGGCCCGGGCGCCGGCTCGAGCAGGATCCAGCGACCGGCGCCAAGTGCGACAAGCCCCAGCTCCTCCTCGCCCAGGCCCTCGACCGCGGTCTCCGCCACCTCGCCACCCTGCAGGACCTCCACCGGCAGCCCCTCGTCGCGCAGCGCCCGGTTGAGCTCCTCGATCCGCCCGGCGAGCTGCTCGATTCGCACGTCGTGGTCGTGGCGGATGTGCGGCGTCGCGCAGACCCGCTCGATGCCGTCGTTCACCGCCTGGCGCGCCATCGCCAGGCTGTCGGCGAGGTCGAGCGAGCCGTCATCGACGCCGGGGAGGATGTGGCAGTGCAGATCGATCATCGGTGCAAACAGCGTTTCAGGCACAGGCCCACGCGGGCACGAGACTACGATGATCGGCATGATCCAGCACCTGCTCCCGCTGGGCTGGCGCGAGCAGTTGGCTTCAACTCATGGATAAGAAAACGACCCGCCGAGGGAACTACGAGTCTGGCTCCGATTACGTGCTCGAGTACGGGGAGCTCCGCTTCGCCTTCAACGAGGGGGACTTCGGCCAGCGGGTCGAGCAAGCCGCGGTAAAACTCGGCTTCGTCGACCAGGGACTGAGCCAAGAGGAGCTCGACGACCTGCTCGATCTGGCCGTCAGCGGCGAGATCGCCGAGCCCAGCTCACGCCTCGGCGAGCACATCAACGAGAACTGGGACGACCTCGTCGGCCCCGCCAACCGCAGCCTCGTGCACTGGCTGCGCCGCCTCGTCTTCCGCGGCGCCTGGCTCGACCAGCGGGTCAAGGAGGGTGAGCTCGACGTCGTCTTCGACGAGCGCAACCAGACCTTCGGCTACGTGCAGCCGGACCGCAGCTCCGAGCTGATCGAGCCTCTCCAAAGAGCCGAGCTGGCGCCGCATCGCCTACCGGCGCTAGCGGTCCCTCTGACTACTGCTGGCGCTCTAGAGCCGCTACGACGGTTAGTGAGCCGGAGCTAGAAAGCCCTAGGCCGCCGTCGAAGATCTCCTTGGCGGCGTCGGCGTCGTCCAGCCGGGTCAGCGAGTCGACCAAGAGGATCACGTCTTCGCCCCCCTCGGCGCGGCGGACGGCCTGGGCGAGCGCGTCGCCGGCGTGGCGCGCCTGCGCGGCGACGACCAGCTCGGCGTCGGGCGCCTCGCGCTTCCAGTCGGCCAGCTCCTCGGGGCTGGGATCGATCAGCAGGGCGATCGGGTCGGGACCCTCGGAGGCACCGCCCAGCTCGCCGGCAATCTCGCGCAGCAGCGAGGTGCAGACGGCGCGACTCTCACCGTAGACCAGCGCCTGGCGGCCGGGCGGCGGCAGCAATAGGTCCTGGGCGCGCAGGCCCTTGCTCTTGCGGCCGAAGCGACGGCGACGTTTGCGTTTGGGGCGGCCCGAGCCTCCCGCTGCCGCGGCAGCGGGCTCCCTGGCCGGCGCGGGCGGCTTCGGTGGCGCGGCGGGCGCCTCGGGCGCAGCGACTGGCTCCTTCGCGGGCGACTCCCCCGCACGCTCTTTGCGGGCGGGACGCTCACGACCGGCAGCCTCGCGCCCCTCGGAACGCTCGCGGCCCCCAGAGGAGCGCTCGCGGCGCTGGCGTGGTGCTCGCTCTTGGCGCTCGCGGCGCGGCGGGCGGTCTCCACGTGGTTTCTCGCTCTTCGCGAGCGTGCCGTCGCCATCGCTCAGCTTCTCGATCAGCTCCTCGCGGCGCAGCATGCGGTAGCGCGGCACGTCGGCATCGGCGGCCAGCGAGTGCAGCTCGGCGAGGTGCTTTGACTCAAGTTCTGTCTTATTCATGGGATCTCCGTGTGTTCACCGGCGGCAGGTTATTGCAGCGACTCGACGGGTGAGCCGGCGGGGTCGATGCCGGCCTCCGCCGCCGCGGCCGGCCAGGCCTCCGCGGCCCGCTTGACCTCGCGGCGCGACCAACCGAGCTCGCCACCCAAGGCCGCGGCCACGGCACGGGCCGGGGCGGCGTCGCGCAACTGCGGCGCGGCGAGCAGGCCGAGGCGGGTGCGCCGCAGCAAGACGTCAGCGACCGTGCGGGCCTGCTCGTGACGGGCGGCGATCACGGCCTCGGCGAGCAGGTCGGGGCGGCCGGCCACAATCGGCTCGGCCAGCTTCGGGTCCTCGCGCGCCAGGGCAAGGACTTTGCGGGCGGCGTGGCCGTAGCGGAAGGCGAGCTGCTCTAGTGCCTCCTCCCCCACCCCGTCCGGCGCTTCGAGATCGTCCGCCCGCGCCTCCATGCCGAGCGGGATCTCCGCCGTGTGGCAGGGTGCCTCGCGGCCCTCGCGCTCGACCAGGCGGTCGACCGTCTGCTTGGCCATGCGCCGCCAGGTGGTCAGCTTGCCACCGGTGATCGTCAGCATCCCCGAGGAGGTCTCGTAAAGCTCCGCCTTGCGCGAGATGTCGACCGACTTCTTCGGGTCGCCGGTGGCGATCAGCGGCCGCACCCCGGCGTAGGCGCCGACCAGGTCGCCGGCGCCGAGCGAGACGCCGAAGAACTCGTTGACCGCATCGAGCAGGTAGGCGACGTCCTCACCCCCGGGCCGCGGGTGGTCGATGTCGCCCTCGAAGTCGTTGTCGGTGGTGCCGATCAGGGTGCGCCCGTACCAGGGCAGGGCGAAGATCGCCCGGCCTTCGCCGGCCGGGACGATGCAGGCGGCGGAGCCGGTCGAGAGCTTCTCGCGGTCGACCAGCACGTGGGTGCCGCGACTGGGCGAGATCCGCGGCACGTCCTCCTCCTCGATCGTCTCCTCGGGCCGGATCCGATCGGCGAAGACGCCGGTGGCGTTGATCACGTTGTCGGCGGTGACCTCGAGCCGCTCCCCCGAGCCGGCCTCGACGAAGGCGACCCCGGCGGCGCGACCCTCGCGCTCGAGCACCTCGACCACCTCGGCGCCGTTCAGCATCACCGTGCCGAAGCGCTCGGCCTCGCCGAGCACGGTCAGGGTGAGGCGGACGTCGTCGGTCTGGCAGTCGTAGAAGAGGTAGGCGTTCTTGGGATCGCGCGGCTCCAGCGAGGGGACCAGTTGCAGGACCTCGTCGCGGTCGATCGTGCGATGGCGGTCCGGCGACCAGTAGTAGTCCTCGTCGGCTTCCTTGGAGGAGCGCATCTCGCGGCGGCTGCGACCGACCCGCGTCGTCGCCATCACGTCGTACATGTTGAGCCCGATCCCGAGGCCGCGCTGGCGGCGCTCGTCGGGGAAGGAGGGGACGAGGAACGGCGTCGGGTAGACCAGGTGCGGCGCCAGCTGGACCATCAGCTGGCGCTCGAGCAGCGCCTCGCGGACCAGCCCCAGGTCGAGGTTCTGCAAGTAGCGCAGGCCACCGTGGATCATCTTCGAGGAGCGGCTGGAGGTGCCTTCGGCGTAGTCACCGCGCTCCAGCAGGGCCACCGAGTAGCCGCGCGAGGCGGCGTCGAGGGCGACGCCGGCCCCGGTGATGCCGCCGCCGATCACGACGACCTCGAAGTGTTCGCCGGCGATCGCCTCGATGGCTGTGGCGCGGGAGAGCATCAGGCGAGGAACTCGGTCGACTGCTCGATCGGCGGCCGCTCGGGCGGCTCCTTCTCCTGGCGCGGGTGGCCGAGGTGCAGGAGACCGACGAAGCGCTCGCCGTCGGGCATCCCGACCGCCTGCAGGCCCTCTGGGGAACGCAACAGGCCCGGGGTGCGCCAGTAACCGGCGTAGCCACGGGCATGGGCGCCGAGCAGGACGATGTAGGAGGCGACGGCGGTCGTGTGCAGGTCCTCTTCGTTTTGAACCGGGTCGGCGCCGAGCACGGAGGAGGCGAGGATCAGGGTCGGGGCGCGATCGAGCTTTGCCGCTCCCTCGGACCCGGCCGCCTGCTTCAGCCGCGCCAGCGTCTCGGGGCCGACGACGCGGAAGCGCCAGGGCGCGGTCAGGTGGTGGTTCGGCGCCCAGCGAGCGAGATCGAGCAACCCGAGGATCTCGTCACGCCCGAGCGGCTCTGGGCCGAAGGCCTTGTGCGTGCGGCGGGTCCGGATCGCGGTCTCTACGTCCACGCTTGCAACATAGCCGCCGAGGGCCACGCACCCTCCTTTTACTACCTCAGAGGTGGTCGATGGAGGGCGCGTGCCGCTACCAGGCGAAGCGACGGCCCAGCCACCAGGGCAGGCCGATGGCGAGAGCGGTGGCGGCGAGGCCGACGCCGATTGGAGCCCAGGGAGAGGGGCTCGCGCCGGAGGCGCTGACGGGCTGAGACGCGGTAGCCGGCGGGGGCTGCGTGGCTTCTGCTTCGGCTTGTCCTTCTTCCGGCGTCCCAACTGGGCCCAACGGTGAGGTCGGAATGGCGCCCGCCGCTGAGGGCGGCGCGGTTGGCGCGCCGTTGCCGCCGGTGCTGGGAACGCCCGATGTCGGCGGCACCGATTCGAATTCCTCAGGCGGGCTGGTGCCACCGGGGGCCGGGGGTGGCGCGGCCTTCGACGGCGACACGGTCGTCGGCGTCGACTGACGCGGTGGCGGTTCGACCGGCAACGAGTCGCCGGCAACCGCGACCAGCACCTGGCCGGTCACCCAGACCGGCGTCTGGTCGCTGGATTCCGAGTAGCGGTAGTGCCCGTCGCCGGCCTGCCTGGCGGCGAGGTAATCGAGGGCGCTGCTGCCACCGTCGCTGACCTTGGCCGGGTCGGCACCGACGGCGATCATCCCTTGCACCGCCCAGGCGGTCGACTGGGCGTTGACGCCGCCGCCGGCCCCGAGGGCAAATCCGCCATTCGACCGCTGGTGCTTGCGCAGGTAGGAGAGCCCGGCCTGGGCGGCTTTCGTGCTGGGCAGCGACTGCATCACCGAGCCGGTGACGTCGGCGTTGCTGGGCTGGCCCGGCACATCGCCCCAGCCGCCGTCGTCGTTCTGCACCTTGTTCAGCCACGAGAGGGTGCCGTCGAGGCCGTCGGTGGCTTCGGCCGCGCGCAGGGCGATCACGCTGAAGGACGTGGTTCCCGGCCAGCCGACGTAAGAGCCGTTTTCGGCGCGCCGCTTGAGCAGGGCACTGACCAGATCGCGGCCGGCGAACGAGCGCGGGTCGGCACCGGCGCCCTCGAGCGCGATGATCGTGCGGGCGAGATCGCCCGGGCTGCTCACTTCGTCGAGGTGAGCGCCGAGGAAGTCGAGCGGGCTCTTGCCGTCAGGGCTGGTCACGTCGTAGGGGTTGCGCCCGGCCGCCTCGAGACCCAACATCGCCCAGCCCGTGAGCGCGGCGCTCGAGTCCGAGGAGGGTGCGGAGCCAAAGCCCCCGTCGGAGTTCTGAGCCGCTTCGAGCCAGTTCGCCGCCTCGTCGGTGCTGGCGGCCCGGGCCGTTCCCGGCAGCAGGCTGGGAAGCAGCAGGACCGCCAGGATTGCCGTAGCGAGGGCGGGCGTGCGCCACTGGAAGCGCTGGCGGAAGCGGACCAGCATCCGCACCATCGCCGGGCCGGCGAGCAGGGCGAAAGCGATGTTGCCGACGACGTGGGCGACGTCGAAGGGGATCGCGCGCGCCTCCAGGGTGAGGAAGCGCTCGAGTGAGAGATCTCCGCCGTAGGTCGCCATGAGCGAGAAGTTCAGCAACACACCGTAGGCGATGCCGGCCAGCCCGCAAACCGCGGCAAGGCTAAGTCGACCGGCGTTGCGGGTGCCCAGCGCCAGGGCCGCGCCCATCACCCCGCACATCCCCCAGCCCGCCATCTGCCAGGGGGTCCAGGGCCCCTGGCCGAACCAGAAGTTGGAGACGAGCCCCGCCAGGGCACCAACCGCAAAGCCGGGCGCGGGGCCGAGCGCGTAGCCGGCGAAGACGACGATGTCGGTAGTGGGCTTGACATTGGGGAAGGCGGCGAAGGCGATCCTGCCGGCGATCGCCAGGGCAGCGAGGGCGGCGACCAGGGCGACCACCTGCGAGGGCGGGCGCGAGCGCTCGTACCAGGCAAAGCCGCCGAGCAGGACGACGGCGAGGATGACGAAGCTGGTCAACTGCCAGGACATCAGCTGTCCTCCTTCACCGCTCGCAACACCTCAGCACCCTGCTCCGGGGTGATCACGCCGGGAAGGTCGAGCACGCGGGCGACCTCGGTGGCGAAGTACCAGCCGCCGGAGAGGACCTCGCGGGCGGGGCCATCGGCGATCACGACGCCATCGCCGAGCAGGACGACCCGCTCGGCGAAAGCAGCGGCGAACTCGACGTCGTGGGTGGCGACGAGCAGGCCGGCGCCGCGCTCAGCGAGATCGCCGATCAGGCCGACGAGGTCCTCCTTGCGGGCACGGTCCATGCCGCGGGTGGGCTCATCGAGGGCGACCAGGCCCGGCAGCGCGTCACCGTCCATGCGGCCCGCCAGGGCGATCGCCAGGGCGAGGCGCTGGCGCTCGCCGCCGGAGAGGTCGCGCGGGTCCGCATCCACGGCGTGCGCCATGCCGACGATCTCCAGGGCGGCCAGGCCAGCCTCTCCTGGCAGCTCGTCGCCGACGCGCTCGCGGACCAGATAGTCGCTTGGATTCTGGGTCAGCAAGGCGATGTCGCCGGGGGTCTCGATCTTGCCGCGGACAGAGGCCTCCAGAGAGGCGGCGGACCGCAGCAGGGTGCTCTTGCCGGCGCCGTTGCGGCCCATAAGGGCTACGCGTTCGCCGCCGTTGACGGTTAGGTCGATGCCGCGGAGGACATCGCGGGGGGCTTCTCCTTGGATCAGCTCCACCCAGAGGTCCTTGGCGCGAACGGCTGTGGTTGAAGGGAGGCGGACCCCCTCCTCTCTGGCCTTTTTCGGTGGGGCGTGGGGCTGCTGTCGCCGCGAGGTGGACGCCGAAAAAGGAAAGATCGTTCGGAGGGGGTCCGCCTCCCTTCCATCGACAGCGGCGGTCGACGCGAGGGTCCGGCGCGCCGCGCGTACTCCGACGGGGAGAGGGTCGATGCCGGCGAGGGAGAACAGCCTGGCAGCGGGCGTCTCCAGGGCTGGGTCAGCCTCCTGCGCCCAGGCCAGAAAGCTGCCGGGGGAGCCGTCGAAGGCGATCGCACCAGCGCTCATCGCGATGACCCGATCGGCTGCGGCCAAGCAGCGCTCCAGGCGGTGCTCGGCCAGAAGGACGGTTACCCCCCACTCCTCGTTCAGGCGGCGGAGGAGCCAGATCAGCTCGTCGCCGGCCACGGGGTCGAGTTGCGACGTGGGCTCATCGAGGAGCACGAGACGGGGGCGCGTAACCAAGGCTGCAGCCAGAGCCACCCGCTGGAGCTCTCCGCCGGAGAGGGTGTCGACCGCACGGTCGAGCAGGTGCGGAATGGCAAGGGCAAGGGCGACCTCCTCAACCGCTCGAGCACGGGAGGCCGGTGGGTCGCCTCGCATCTCGAGGGGAAGCTCGATCTCGGCCGAGACCGTGGTCGAGACAACTTGCGTCTCAGGATCTTGAGCTACGTAGCCGACCACGGCCGCCAACTCGCCGGGGCCGGCAGAGATCGCGTCGATGCCGGCTACCTCGATCCGGCCCTCGATTTCGCCACCGTGGAAGTGCGGGACGAGGCCGCAGGCGGCGCGAAGGAGCGTCGACTTGCCGGAGGCGGAGCGGCCGGCGAGGAGAGCGAACTCACCGGGGGGCAAGTCGAGCGAGACGTCGCGCAGGCCCGGAGCGCCTGCGGTCGGATAGGCGTAAGTAACCCCCGTGAGCGCCAGGGCAGGGACAGCGCGCTGTTCAGTCGCCAGCTCAGACACCCGAAGCCCCTGATCCAAGCCCCGTTGTATGCGCATTGCGCACGGAACGGGGCGCGCGTTGTGAGCTGCGCGGCCTGCGACGCAGCGGCGCGAGGCCGCTGAGGGCGACGGTGGCCGCGACGGCGAGGGTTGCGGCGCCGGTGCCGATCTCAGTGGCTGGGTATTCGCTGAAGGAGTCGGCGCCGAGGGCCTTGCCGGCGATCGCGACGAGAAGGACAGCCAGGCCGGTCGCGTAGAAGCGGCGGTCATAGCGCGAGCGGGAGCGGCGGTTCTTGGCCCGTGGCGCGTCGAGCGAGTAGCCACGCAGCTCGAGGGTCGCGGCGACGTCGACGGCGCGGTCGAGCGAGCCGGCTAGGAGGCGCCGGGCGAGGGGCGCGCGGCCGACGGGGGCGGCGCCGGGGCCGCGCAGGCGGGCGGCGTCGCGCAGGCGGGCGGCGTCGGCCGCCGCCACCGGGACCAGGCGCGAGACCAGCGTCGCGGTCAGCGCCGAGCGGCCGGCGAGGGGACGGAGCGCCCGCAGTACCCGGTCGGGGTCGACGCAGGCCGAGTAGACGGCGAAGCCGACCATCACCACCGCGGCGCGCAAGCCGAGGACGAGGCCGGCGACGATCGCCTCGAGCGTCACGTCGACCTGACCGAAGAGGGGCCACTCGCCCAAGCGGGCGAGGACCGTCTCGCCGCGGCTGACGACCAGGGCGTTGACGACGACGATCAGCACGGCCAGGGTGAGCCCCATCCAAAGCGCCGCGCGGACCGCGGCGTGGGCTCCGGCGAGGCGGCCGGCGATGACGACGGCGAGTCCGACCGCGAGCAGCACGATCGGGTTCGAGTAGAGGAAGGCGACGACGACGAGTGAGCCGAGGTAGGCGACGGCTGCCCCCGGAGAAGCCGACTGCAGCGGCCGCGGCCGCGGGATGTAGGCGAACGGCGATCTCATCGCAGCGGCAGCGGGGTCTCCTTGCCCCCGTCGACGGCCACCGCGTAATGGTCGCGCAGGTCATTGGCATCGAGAAGGCCGGCGGCGGCGCGCACTCCCGCGCCACTCGCCCCGGTGACCAGCCACACGGGCGGTTCTTCGTATCGACGGGTGGCGGCGACCAGGCCGCTGTCGGGGCCGAAATCGACGGCGGCGTCGCCAGCTTCGTCGAGCCCGCCGAGGCGGTAGCCGCTTCCCTCGCGCTGAAAATCGGCAAAAACCCCGCTCGCCTGGGGGCCGTGTTCGACCTGAGCGGCGGCAGGGTCACTCCGCACCCGCGACCAGGGACCGACCAGGACGCGGATCGCCCCGCTGGGCGGCCGCGGGGACACGTCCACGCCCGCTCCTTCCAACCGTTCGCCGACCTCGTCACAGGCACTGCTCCCGCCGAGGCATTCGACCGCCACCGGCCGCTGCTTGCCGTCGTAGCCGCCGAGGAAGGGCTGTGGCCAGGAGCCAACCACGGCCGGCACCCGCATCGCCGCGTCCCAGTCGCGGTAGTCCCACCAGATCGACTCGCCGCCGTGCAGTGAGTAATCCGCGGCGCCGGTCGTCGACTCCACCCCGTTGACGTAGAAGAACCAGTCGAGCGAGCCGCCGGCGCTCTCTTCCGCTTCCAGCCCCTCGATCGACTGCACGAAGCCGCCGCCGTAGCGAGTGGTGATATCGGCGTTGCGTTCGAGCGCCCGCATCACCGTGTCGGATTCGGTCAGATCGCCAAGCTGGCGGTGCAGCACGGGCACGGTCCCGTAGTCCCGCGTCACCGTCAGCTCGCCGTCTTTCACCCCGCTGCCGGGGCCGAGGCCGCAGCCGGCGGTCGCGAGCGCCGCGAAGAGCAGCGCAACCGCGACCGCCGTGCCGGGGCCCCTCATCGGATCAGCCTCCGGAGCAGGCCCCGTTGAGGCAGACCGCGACCTGGTTGGACGGGATGTCCTTGCCGTCGGTGGCGGTCAGCACACCCGGCGCCGAGAGCGTCACCTGCGTCGTGCCGTCGGCGCCCGTAGGCGCGCTGGCCCCAGTCACGGTGACACCAGCGGCAGGCGACTTCTTGCCCTTGTCGTCGTAGGAGAAGACGCTGACCGTGAACGCCTTGTTCAGTTCCGCTTCGTGCGGCGCAACCAGCGAGAGCTCATCGGGGTACGGGTAGGGCTCCAGGGCCCAGAGCACTTCGTCCCCAGTGTGCAGCTTCACTTTTTCGCCGCCCTTGTTGGGGTTCTTGTGATTGACCTTGAGGTACCAGGAGAGCTTCTTGGTCGTCTGCGACTTGCCGATCCCGCACAGCCCGAGGCCGAATTCGGAAAGGAAGTGGTCGGTGATCGAGAGTGGGCGCAGGGCCGGCGTTATCTTCGATGCCTGACTGAGCGCGCCGAGCGCGGTCGGCCCTTTCACCTGCACCGACTTGCCGCTGCCGCCGGTGCCACCACCGAGGCAGGTCGCTTTCGGGCTGGTCTTGATCGAGGTCGTCTTGGCGTTGACGAACTCTTCGCCCAGCGCCTTGCCGCCGCTGCCCACCACGCGCACGCTTACCTTGGTTCCCTTCCCCGCGGCGAGCGCCGCGGTCGAGAGCAACAGCAGAAGGGCCAGTGCGCACGCAGCGACCAGCCGGAACGGAACGAGTCTTGGCATTTAAGCCACCCTTTCCTCGAGGGTTGTCATGGCTGGCCGGGGACAGGTCTCCTGGCTTCCGGGGTTCCTTCGCCGCGCCTTCCCGGGGACTCAGTGTCCTCCCCAGTGGCTGGCGCTCGAAGCGCCCGCGACGTTCTTGACCCGGTCACAGTGGCGGGACCGCGCCGGTTTCGCACCGGACTTCCCTTGACCACCGACCGATTACGCCGGCGAGTCTATCCGCTGAACTTTCGTCCAGCAGTCTTGGTCCTCGCGCCGGCGGCTGGCTAGGGTCGCGACCGCATCGTTTCTCGGACCACGGAAGGGGAGATATGAGACGGGGGATGCGGCTGCCATCACCGGCATTGGTCGTTGCGGGTTTAGCGTTGTTCGTGGCGTTGGGTGGGACCGTCTACGCGGCCAAGAAGGCGCGGGTCGACGGCAGGACAGTGAAGGTGAAGTCGCTGCCGGGCAATCGCTTGAAGCTGCGCTCGATCGCGGCCAACCGGCTCAAGCCGGGTGTGCTCAAGGGTGCGCTGGGGGCACAATCAGGCCCGATCACGGGTGCGGAAATCGACGAGCTGACCCTCGGCCAGGTGCCAGAGGCAGCGCACGCGATCAGCGCCGACACAGCCCAGAGCGCCGTCGACGCGCAAACCGCGGTCAATGCGGTCAATGCAATCAACGCGCAGAACGTCAACGGCCACGGAGCCGGCTGCCTAGCGGGGACCCAGCAGTTCGCCGGTGCCTGCTGGCAGAGCTTCAGCAGTGAAACCGCGGTGAGCGCGCCAGCCGCGGCCAATGCCTGCGCAGTTCAGGGCGGTGCCCTGCCGGAGGCACTCCAGCTGGCGGCGTTCTCGCAACAACCGGGTGTGGTGTTGGATGGTGGAGATGAGTGGACAAGTGATGTCACAAATATGACCAGCGAAGATATCTACGCAGTTGTCACGGTTTCTGCCGGTGGCAACGTCGACTTCACCTCACACGGCAACGCACGTAAATACCGCTGCGTGATCCCCCTGCTTCGCTAGCGAAACCCCTGCCCCGGGAGCGCTCGGGATCAGGTTTCGATCAGCCCGCGCTCGAGCGCGTACCGAACCAACTCAGCCCGACTCGAAAGACTCAGCTTCTGCTGGATGTGAGCCCGGTGGCTCTCCACCGTGCGGATGCTGATGTAGAGCTGCTCGGCGACCTCGGCGTTGGTGTGGCCGAGGGCGATCAGGCGCAGGACGTCGCGCTCGCGCTCGCTCAGCTCATCCTCGTTGTCGCCGTTTTCGCCGGCGGCAAGCCGAGCGCCGAGCGCCGGCTGCAAGTAGGTGTCGCCGGCGGCGGCGCTGCGCACCGCCTGCACCAGCTCGGCATCGGCCGCCTCCTTGACCACGTAGCCGCGCACGCCCGCCTGCAGCGCTCGCCGGGCAAACGCCGGCTCGTTCTGCATCGTCAGCACCACGATCTCGGTCTGCGGCGAGGCCGCGCGGATGTCGGGCACGGCGTCGAGGCTGGAGCGCCCCGGCATGTTGAGATCGAGGATCAGCACGGTGGGTTTGTGGCCGCGCACGTAGCGCACGGCGGTATCGACGTCGCCCGCCTCGGCGACCACCTCGAAGCCCGGCTCGGCGTCGAGCAGCAGCCGCAGTGCGTTGCGGACAACCGTGTGGTCATCGGCAAGGACGATCGTGGTCACTCAACCTCACCCCTCCCATCGGGTTCACCCGCAGGCATTGGTACTCAGCGTACTTTGAATATTTGATCGTTGTCCAGATAGGATGGAGATTCACCAGGTCCGTGGGTTGGAGGGATGGAACAGCGCTGAGATGACACAGGGGTCTGACAGCGGCGCCCTGGACGAGCCCCGGCTGCGGGAGCTGATCGACGTCGGCCGCAGCCTCGTCGCCGAGCTCGACCCCGAGGTGATCTTCCGACAGGTGCTCGAGGTCGCCTGCGACCTGACCGGGGCCCGCTACGCCGCCCTCGGCGTGCTCGACGAGAACCGCCACGAACTGGAGCGCTTCATTACCCACGGCATCGACGCGGCGACGCGGCGCGCGATCGGCAACCTGCCGCGCGGGCGCGGGGTGCTCGGCCTGCTGATCGAGCAGCCGCGCCCACTGCGGCTGACCGACGTCGGGCGCCACCCCCGCTCCTACGGCTTCCCGCCGGGCCACCCACCGATGGCGAACTTCCTCGGCGTGCCGGTGATGGTCCGGGGCCATGCCTGGGGCAACCTCTACCTGACCGAGAAGGATGGCGGCGACTTCGACGAGGCCGACGAGCAGTCGGCGATGATCCTCGCCGAGTGGGCGGCGGTCGCGGTCGAGAACGCCCGCCTCTATCGCAGCGTGCAAAGCCGCGGCGACGAGATGGAGCGGGCCGTGCACCGGCTCGAAGCGACGACCGAGATCGCCCGTGCGGTCGGCGGCGAGACCGACCTCGACCGCATCCTCGAGATCGTGGTCAAGCGCGGCCGCGCCCTGGTCGAGGCGCGCTCGCTGCTGATCCTGCTCTCCGTCGGCGACGAGCTCCTCACCGCCGCGGTCGCCGGCGAGCGCGAACGGGGCACGGCGAAAGTCCGCATCCCGATCTCCGGCTCGCTCCCCGGGCGGGTGCTGAAAGAGCGCGCGCCGCGCCGCGTCCACGACCTCCACCCCAGCCTGATGGCTCGTCCGGGGGATCAGGACGCCGGCGTCACCGCACTGCTGGCGCCGCTGCTCTATCGCGGCCGCGCCCTCGGCGTGCTCGTCGCGCTCGATCCGCTCGGTCGCGACGCCGGCTTCAGCGACGAAGACGAGAGCGTGCTGCTCTCCTTTGCGGCCAGCGCCGCCACCGCGGTCGCCACCGCTCAGTCGGTCGCCGAAGACCGCACCCGCGAAACCATCGCCGCGACCGAGCGCGAGCGCGGCCGCTGGGCCCGCGAGCTGCACGATGAGTCGTTGCAGAGCCTCGCCGGGCTGCGGGTGCTCCTCTCCGCCGCGCGGCGCGCCGAGCGAGGGGAGCTCGACGGGCTACTGAGCCAGGGCATCGAGCAGATCGACACCGCGATCGCCGAGATGCGACGGCTGATCGCCGACCTGCGTCCCAGCACGCTCGACCAGCTCGGCCTCGGCGCCGCGCTCGAGGCACTGGGGGAACGCACCGGCAGCGGCGCCGCGATCGAAGTCGAGATCAAAATCGACCTCGACTTCGAGGCCGGGCGCAACCCAAGCCGCCTGCTCGGCGAGGTCGAGGACACCGTCTACCGCCTGGTCCAGGAGGCGCTCAGCAACACCGTCCACCACGGCGATGCCCAACGCGTCGAGGTGGACGTCAGCGAGGAGGGCGGCGCCCTGCGGGTGCGAGTCCGCGACGACGGGCAGGGCTTCGACCCGGGCGCCGCAACCGACGGCTTCGGCCTGATCGGAATGCGCGAACGAGCCGAGCCTCGCCGGTGGCACGTTGGAGCTGCTCAGCGCCCCCGGCGAGGGCACGACCATCGTCGCCGTTATCCCAACCGCCTATCGCAATTCAAAAGCTGCGTAGGGGCTGGGACCAAGCAGTTCAAGGACGCAGGGAGTGTGGCGTGCTTCAGCACGCGAGCGACCGAGGACGCCGAAATGCGCCGGTCCCAGCCCCTACGCACCGAGCATGGCCCGGTAGAAGCTGTAATCGCTGCGGTCGGGGCGCAGGTTGCAGGCGAGCGCCAGGTGGTGACGGGCTCGCTCGGTCTCCCCCGTCTTGGCCAGCGCCCGGCCGAGGCAGAAGTGGGCGTAGTCGTTGACCTGGTGGCGCTCGACCACCGCCTTGAACTCGATCGCGGCGGCGGCGAAGCGGCCGGAGCGGAAGTAGGCGCGACCGAGCGCCTCGCGCACCGAGGACTTCTCCGGGGCGCGGCGCGCCGCCTCCTCGAGCGGAGCCGCCGCCTCGGCGAAGTCCTCCTCCTCGAGCAACTCGATGCCGCGACGGTAGAGGATGAAAGTGGAGTCGGCCTGTGACTCAGCGGACATCGGTCAAGTGTAGGAGGCGCACCGGCTCGGCCCAAACCGTCCGGGCTCGTTCCTAGGGTCACGACTGGGATGGGAATGGGCGAGCGGTGAAACTCGTAGATCGGCATCGTGCGGCCGGAGAAGGCCAACGACGTGCTCGAGGCGCTCTACCGAGCACGAGGTGAGCGGCGTCTCGATGAGCCGCGTGCAGGGACACGGCGGCGAGCTGGAGCGGGTCGAGACCTACCGCGGCACGACCGTGAAGATCGGCCTGGCGGAGAAGGTCCGCTTCGAGATCGCGGTCTCCGACGAGTTCGTCCAGCCCACCGTCGAGGCGCTCTGCGAAGGGGCGCGCACCGGCGAGGTCGGCGACGGCAAGATCTTCGTCCTGCCGCTCGAGCAAGCGGTGCGCATCCGCACCGGCGAGACCGACAACGGCGCGGTGACGCCGGTGGACAAGTGAGCCGCGGTCGCCCCCCTCGCCGCCGTGTCCGGAATCGACACCGGCGACACCGCCTGGATGCTGATCGCGACGGCGCTGGTGCTGATGATGACCCCGGCGCTCGGGCTCTTCTACGCCGGCCTGGTGCGCTCGAAGAACACGCTCAACACCTTCATGATGTGCGTCGGCGCGATCGCGGTCGCGATGGTCACCTGGGCGCTGGTCGGCTACTCGCTCGCCTTCGACGGCACCGGCTCGCTGATCGGCGGCCTCGGCTACGTCGGCCTGCACGGCGTCGACTTCGCCCCGCGCGAAGGGACGGCGATCCCCCACCTGCTCTTCATGGCCTTCCAGGCGACCTTCTGCATCATCACCGTCGCCCTGGTCTCGGGCGCGGTGGTCGAGCGGATGCGATTCGGCGCCTTCCTCGTCTTCGCCGCGCTCTGGTCGGTGCTGCGTCTACGCCGTGCTCGCCCACTGGGCCTTCGGCGGCGGCTGGCTGCAGGCGAACGGGACGCTCGACTTCGCCGGCGGCGTGCCGGTCGAGATGGGCTCCGGCTTCTCGGCCCTGGCGGCGGCGCTGGTCGTCGGCGCCCGCAAGGACTACGGCCGCCAGGCCCTGCTCCCCCACAACGCGGTCTACGTCCTGCTCGGCGCCGGCCTGCTCTGGTTCGGCTGGTTCGGCTTCAACGGCGGCAGCGGCTTCTCGACCGGCAACCCCAGCGTGCTCGCCTTCACCAACACCCTGCTGACGCCGGCCTGCACCCTGGTCGTCTGGTTCGGCCTCGACCTGCTGCGCGGCCGCAAGGTGACCGCGATCGGCGCCGCGACCGCGATCGTCGTCGGCTGCGTCGCGATCACCCCAGCCGGTGGCTTCATCAGCCCTGGCTGGGCGATGCTGCTCGGCGGCCTCGCCGCCCTGCCCAGCTACGCGATCATCGTCTGGCGCACCCGCACCCGGGTCGACGAGACGCTCGACGTGCTCGCCGCCCACGGCACGGCCGGCTTCTTCGGCATCCTCTTCATCGGCTTCTTCGCCGAGCTCTCCTGGAACGGCGTCTCCAACGGCCTCTTCTACGGCAACGCGGCCCAGCTCGGCGACCAGGCCCTCGCCGCCCTCGCCGGCCCCACCTACGCCTTCGTCGCCACCTTCGTCCTGCTCAAGCTGATCGGCGCGGTGATGCCGCTGCGCGCCATCGAAGCACGAGGAGGCGCTCGGCATGGACGTCGTCCAGCACGGCGAGGAGGCCTACGCCACCGGCGAGGGCGCGATCCTCGTCTTCCCCGAGGACGGCGGCGCCGTCCCGGTCCCGGTCGCCGACCCGGGCTAACCGGCCTGTGTGGCCATCTCGTCGGCCGCGACAGCTTTTCCGTAACGAATCAGGTCGGCGGCGCGCTCGGCGACGGCGATCGTCGGGGCGTTGGTGTTGCCGCGCGGCACGGTCGGCATCACCGAGGCGTCGACGACGCGCAGCGCCTCAGTCCCTCGACCCGCAGCTCGGCATCGACGACCGAGCCGATCGCGCAGGTGCCGACCGGGTGGTAGACCTCGTACGTGGTCGCGGCGATGTGGGCGCGCAGGGCGTCGTCGGAGTCGTCGCTCGGCCCGGTGAACTGCTCGGCGGCGTAGGGCTTGAATGACGGCTGGGCACAGATCTCCGCTGCCAGGCGCACGGCCGACATCATCCGCACCATGTCTGACTCGGCCTCGTAGAAGTTGTTGCGGATGATCGGCTTGGCGGTCGGGTCGTCCGAGGCGAGGCGCACCGAGCCGCGGCCCTCGGCGGTCAACAGGCAGGGGGAAACCCAGACGCCGTGCGCGCTCGGGTCCGCCATCCCCTCGTCGACGATCTGCACCGGGGCGACGTGGAACTGCACGTCGGGCGCCTCGGCGCCCTCGCCGACCCGGGCGAAGCCGCCGGACTCGGCCAGGTTGGAGGCGAAGGGCCCGGTCTGCGAGGCCTCGAACTCGGCCATCGCCGCCGGCTCCAGCGCCGCCAGCAGGCTCTCCGGCTCCGGCGTGGTGAAGACGGTGTAGGTGGCGGGGTGGTCGCCGAGGTTCTCGCCCACCGCGGGCTGGTCGAGCAGTGGCTCGATTTCGCGCATCGCCAGGTGTTCGGCCGGGCCCGACGCCGGAGAGCATCAGCAGCTGCGGCGAGTTGTAGGCGCCGCCGCAGAGGATCACCTCGCGCTCGGCGCGCAGCTCCTGCACCTCGCCCAGCCGGCTCGCCTCGACGCCGACCGCTCGCTTGCCCTCGAAGAGGACGCGGCTCACCTGCGTGTAAGGCATCACGGTCAGGTTGGGGCGCTCGCCTCGCCGGGTGCAGGTAGGAGACCGCGGCGCTGGCGCGCATGCCGCCGCGCTGGGTCACCTGGTACATGCCGACGCCGTCCTGCTCGGCGCCGTTGAAGTCATCGTTGCGGGCCAGGCCCGCTTCGGCCCCGGCCTCGACGAAGGCGGGGGTGATCTTGTTGCCGGAGCGCTGGTCGGAGACCGACAGCGGCCCGCCGACCGCGTGCCAATCGGAGGCGCCGCGCTCGTTGTCCTCGGCCTTGAGGAAGTAGGGGAAGAGGTCGTCCCAGGCCCAGCCGGGCACGCCCCAATCGTCGTAGTCGCGGCGGTTGCCGCGGATGTAGACCATCGCGTTGACCGAGGAGGAGCCGCCGAGCACGCGGCCGCGTGGCAGCGAGACGCGGCGGCCGTTGCAGTTCGGCTCGGGCGCCGAGGCGTAGTCCCAGTCGACCTCGGTGCGGGCGAGCTGCAGGTAGCCGAGCGGCACGTGGATGTTCTGGTTGGAATCCGGCGGCCCGGCCTCGAGCAGCAAGACGCTGGTGTCCGGGTCCTCGGAGAGCCGCGCCGCCAGCACGCAACCAGCCGATCCGGCACCGACGATCACGTAGTCGTACATGCACCGCTCCTTCCCATTGGGTACTGCAACGCGTTGTCCCCCTGATGGGCGGGCTACGCGTTTCAGGTCTGGCGAGTGTACGCCCGAAGTGGCCGATTGCGGGTGATTTCTTAACCGGCTGCTACGGTGAAGAGGTCGGGTTTGGCCAAACCGCCACCCGAGAGGTTCCGTTCCCTCCGTGCTCTGCTTTGCATTTAGGGGTCGCTGGATCTCCCTGAATCGCAAAATAAGGAGTCATTACATCGTGTCATTTGCCGACCTCGGCATCTCCAAAGCCGTGGTGCGCGCGCTCGACGAGCGTGGCATCTCGCAACCGTTCCCCGTCCAGCAGCTGGTGATCCGCGACGCGCTCGCCGGTCACGACCTGCTGGTCCAGTCGCCGACCGGATCGGGCAAGACGCTCGCCTTCGGCATCCCGCTGGTCGACCTGGTCGAGTCCGGCGCCAAGCGCCCCTCCGCCCTGGTCCTGGCGCCGACCCGCGAGCTCGCCAGCCAGATCGTCGACGAGCTCGACGGTGTCGCCCGGGCCCGCAACCTGCACATCGCCGCCGTCTACGGCGGCGTCGGCTTCGGCCCCCAGGTCAAGGCAGCCCAGCGCGCCAACATCATCGTCGCCACCCCGGGCCGGCTCGAGGACCTGATCGCCCGTGGCGCGATCAGCCTGCGCAACGTCCAGGTACTCGTCCTCGACGAGGCCGACCGCATGCTCGACATGGGCTTCAAGCCGGCCGTCAGCCGCATCGTCGGCCAGATCCCGGCGGACCGCCAGACGCTCTTCTTCTCGGCCACGCTGGAGGGAGCGACCGGCAAGCTCGCCGCCGCCTACACCCGCGATCCGCGCCATCACACCCACGCCGCACCGGATGACCACGAGGCCGATATCGAACACCGCTTCGTCCACGTCGATTCCCAGGCAGCCAAGCTCGACCACCTGGCGGGTGAGCTGCGCGGGCCCGACGGCGGCCGCACCCTGGTCTTCGTCCGCACCAAGCGCGGTGCCGACCGCCTGGTCAAACGCCTGCGCAGCCGCGAACTCGAGGCCGTCGCCATGCACGGCGACAAGAGCCAGGGACAGCGCGAACGCGCCCTTTCCCGCTTCGAGCGAGGCGACGTCGAAGTGCTGGTCGCCACCGACGTGGCCGCCCGCGGGATAGACGTCGCCGACATCGCCCACGTGATCAACTTCGACGCCCCCGGCGACCGCGACTCCTACGTGCACCGGGTCGGCCGCACCGGCCGCGCGGGCGCCCGTGGCGCCGGCACGAGCTTTGTGCTCACCGATCAGGCCGCCGAGATGCGGCGCATCGCCCGCGACCTCGGGCTGAGTGAGGAGTTCGAGCGGAATCTCGGGCACGTCGCCAAGTCGGAGCGCTCATCGAACGGAAATTCAGGCTCGGGCCACAAGCCCAGGTCGGGATCGGGATCGGGCCAGCGCTCGCGGCGGCGGCGCAACCGCCGGCCCAAGGTGTCCGCATGAGCACCGCGACCGCCGCAGCGAAGAAGTGGACCTGTGAGGGCTGCGGCGTCAGCGCTGGCAGCATCGACGGCAAGCCTGTACCGATGCCGAGCGTCTGGGCCAAGACGGCCGAGGGCACCTTCTGCCTGGTCTGCCGACGCGAAAGGGCTGCCGAGGCGGCGCTCGACGCGGTCCCCAGCGGCAGCCCGATCGCCGAGCGGGCAAAGATGCGGCGCGCCGCGCTGATCGAGTTCGAGGTCAGCCGCACGCCGGACCAAACCGACGGGATCATCGCCCGCGCCTGCCGCACCTCGGTCTCCGCGGTCACCCGCGCCCGTCGCCGGCTCGAGCTTCCCGACCCGCCGCCCACCTCCGAGGAGTCGCGGGCTAAGCGTCGGGCGATCAGCCGCCGATAAGAAGCTCGTGGCGGCGCGCGCATGCAGATAGGGATCGGCCTCGCGGTTGCCGCGGCGCTGCTGACCAATCTCGCCTCGCTGTTCAAGCACCGGGGCTGCCACCGCGCCGCGCCGGTGCGCCTGCAGGAACCGCTGCGCAGCGCCCGCAACCTTGCCTCCTCTCCCTGGTTCGCCGCCGGTTGGGGGATCGCGGCGGTGGCCTGGTTCGTCCACGTCGCCGCCCTCTCGATGGCGCCGATCTCGATCGTCCAGGCGGTGCTCGCCGGCGGCGCCGTCACCCTCGCGGTGATGGCGCAGCGGGTCTTCGGCGACGCGGTCGAGCCGCGCCAGTGGCTGGCCCTGCTGCTCGGCGGCGCCGGCCTGGCGCTGCTCGTCATTACCGTCCCCCACTTCAGCGGCGATCACTCCGGCTTTGAGGTCGGCGGCATGCTCGGCTTCGAGGGCGGCCTCGCCCTGCTTGCGGTCGGGCTGGCCCTCGGCCACCGCTCCGAGCGCTTCTCCAAGCGCAGCGAGATCATGCTCGCCGCAGTCGCCGGCATACTCTTCGCCCTCGCCGGCGTCGCGATCAAGGGATTGACCGGGGCCAGCGGTGTCTCGCTTGCCGTGCTGGCTCCCTGGGTCGCGCTGACGATGGTCGCCGGGATCGGCGCCCAGTACGCCGCCGCGGCGGCGCTTCAGCGCGGCGGCGCGATCGAGACGATCGGCCTGATCGGGCTGATCGCCAACGCCGCCCAGATCGCCGCCGGCGTGCTCGTCTTCGGCGACCCGCTTGCCGCCAGCCCGCTGGGCCTGGCCCTACAGGCGAGCGCCTTCGTCATGGTCTGTGCCTCGGCCCTGCTGATCCCCGCCCGGCGGGCCGTCGCGGCGCCGCTTCCCGCGGCCGCCTGAGCGACCAAGACAAACGGCGCGACGGGCCCGAAAGCCCGCCGCGCCGTACTCGAGGCGTCCTCTACCGCCGCCCGTTTAGCAGCCGTTCACCTTCAACGGCAAGCGGTTGTTCTTGACCTTCTTGCCGTTCTGCCCCTTGATGTTCAGCACCGAGGAGAGCTTGCCTTGGCAGAGGTTCCTGGAGTTGACCAGGAGCCCGTGCTTCTTGCCGCCTTCCATGCGGAGGATGAACTTGCTCACCGGGACATCCGGCGTGTTGTTGAACACGGTCTTGATCCCTCCGTGCTTGGAGCTGATCACGCCGTAGAGCTGGATGTTCACCTGGCCGCGCAGGTTGGCGACCAGATCGGGCAATTCGTGACTGGAGGAGACCAGGTACACCGGCCCCTTCAACTTCTTGTCGAGCAGCGGGCTCTTCGCTTCCGCGTGTCCGTATACAGACGCCTTCGGGCACGTCTGGGAAGCCAGCTGCGGCCTCGTGCAGACGGTCTTGATGTTCCCCTGGTCGAGGAACAGCGCGTGCGGCAACGAGAGAGCGTTGCGCAGCACGTTGGCGTCACCGTTACGGGTTTCGAGAATCGCCCGCAGCTTCGGGTGCTTGGCCCGAGAGGTGTTGCCCTTGGCGAACAGGCGGGTGTGGAGCTTCGGCTTGAAGCCGAGCTTGTTGCATGCACTCGCCTGGAACGGCGCCGAGACGGCGTAGCTGCTCCACGCCGCTGCGTTGGCGGGGTCGGCCCCACCGCCGTTGATCGACCCGCTGGTCGCCTGCGCGGCGCAGTTGGTCGGGTTGAGCATGAACTTGGTCCGGTCGACGTTGACGTCGATCGAGCGAATGTCCAGCTTGACGCCGCCGAACACATCGGGGATGGCGTCGGACACTGCGTTCACCTGTGCTGTTTTCGGGTCGACGTTGAGCGCCACCCGGACGACCGTCGTGCCGAGGTCGAACGGACCGTTGATCGCCGGCGTGATCACCGCCATCGAGAGCGGTGCGCCCTTGTAGGGACCAGCGAGGTAGGCGCTGCCGGCAAGCGTCACTGCCTTGCCGCCGGTTCCGGCAACCGTCGAGGCAGAGGCGATCTTGCTCGCGTCCGAGCAACTCGGACTCGTCTTCTGCGCCGCACCGGTGCTTGCCGCCGCGGCAGCAAGAGCGTCCTCTGAGCAATATGGGATCCCGGAGAGATTCCCGGTCAGCCCTTTCGGCAGCGTCACGTTGACCGCCTTCAGCTCCTGCTGGCCGTCAGTACGGGCGATGTTGACCCGGAACGGGCTGTACTTGCCCGCCTTGGTGCTGTCGCTCTTGGCGGTGTAGGCCGGAGCGAATTTCCGCGCCGCCAACGTCGTCGGGCAGGTTCCGCCGCCGGGCACGCTGGAGAGGGTGAATGAGCTGTTGACCGGTTTCTGTTCACCCGGCCGCGCCCACGGTTCCATCTGACCGCTGGAATCAGCCGCCGAACAGGTTGGCGGGCTGGTCAGGACCAGGTGCGGACCGTCGAAACGGAGCGTGACCGATTCGAACGGGGCCTGCGGCAGACCGCCCGGCTCCACTCCAGCCAACGCGCTTTTGACTTCTTTTTCGTCGAACGTCGTGGTCAGCTGACCAGTTGCTTTGTTGGCTTTGGTATGGCCCACCACGCGAACGTCGATGCCCTCGCTTTCGTCCTTGGCTTCGACAAGAACGCGGAACTCTTCGCCCGATTCGGGATCTGAGCTGTTCTGCGTCCCAACGTAGATGTCACCCCTTAGCGGTTTCGCCAGCGGCGGCGAGACGATTTCAGCTGTGCCGATCTTGGAAGCGGCGGGGCATTCGTTGTTGTAGGTCCGCACGTTCTTCTTGAACTGCGGGTCAGGGCAGGCGACAAGCCCGTTGGAGCCAGAAGGATTGAGACCCATCCCGGCCGGCAGAGTGACCTTGGCGCTCCGCAGATGCGACTGGCCGAGTGTTTTTTCGATTCCCGACGGCACTTCGAAGGGAACTTCTGTCGCCACCGTCGCCGGCGCCGGAGAGTCGACCTGAGCAGTACCGGGTTTCACGTCAACTTTGGGGTCGAATGGGACTTTGTCGCAGCCCGTCTGTTGGACGCCTTCGGGTAGACCCGCCTCGAACGGGGTTGATCCGTTGGGGAAGGTCGGGTTGGGTTCTTCATGGGACTCAGCCCGGAACCAAGTCGAGTAGAGATGTTCGTAGGCTGGGTCTTCGGGATCGAAGCAGGTAGTCGGATTGGTGATGTAGGTCCCATTACCGGCTGTCGCACCGAAATTGACCAGACGGCTAATGATCGTCTGCAGATCCGATGACGATGCCGGGGGCAGCGAAATCGTGAAGCTCTCGTGGTAGTCGCTGTCCCAGGCGACTTCCGTCCGCAGGAGCACAGGCTCGGCGGCTGCGACCACAAAGCCGAACAGCGCCGGTTCACCCGGTTTTTTGCCCGCTTCGCCTTGATCGGGCGTGAGGTTGTAGACCGGGATTTGGAAGACACCCGGAATCAGGGGCAGTCGAGATCCCTTATTGGGGATGATGTTGCTGGAGCCCGGTGGAAATTCTACGTTGGCTTCGCCGGTGACGAGGTTGGCCTGCTCTTCGCCTACTTCAGTCGAAGCTTTGCATTCGGGCACAAAAGTGCCTGCTGCGGGTTGATGAAGGAATTCGGCTAGAGAGCACTGTTCGTGATTGGTCGCCTGTGGATTGACCGTCAGTCCCGGCGGAAGGTCGACACGAAGCGTTTTGATCGCTCGTCCTTCAAGCGGTTCTTCGATGGGTTCAACCGCCCCTTCCACCACGACGGAGTGGCGAACGATGTACTGGGTAAACCCAATCGGCGGATGCCCGCTCGCGGTTGTGAAGAACTGCCCAGCAGTCTCCGGCGAGCATTTGCCCGGCACGGTGTCCGATGTACAGGTGCCCGCCTGCCAGCCATCTCTGGCCGTTGGCAGCGGGTTCTGTTTTTCGATGATGTTGCCGGTGTCGGCCTGAGCGACCGGCACCGCAGCTACAAGCCACAGGGCCGTCACCGCGCAAGCGATCAAGCGCCTTACCATTCGTCTCTCCTCTGGTCGCATTGACGATTCCCATTACGTCCCTGCGTATGGCGCTAAATCTCCTCGCGCCTCTACGGTAGCTACCTCTACCCGTCGGCTTCAAGGGGGAAAACCCGCAGAGCGGTTTCAACTACATGGATCGGTGTAGCCCTGGGCATCTTTTGGCTTAAAAAAGCCAAAACGCAGCAAAAGTGCCTCTCAATAGGATGTTCAAGTAATGACTACCCAAGCGAGCCTTCCTTACGTCGACGAGCTACCGGTCGAGATCGGCGCCAACCGAGAGAAGACCTGGGCGGCGCTGCTGCGGGTGGTCGAGGGCTCGTTCGCATCCGCCCGCGGCCGTGGTCCGGCGCGACTGCTCGGCTGCGAAAACACAGAGCTCTCGGGACCGCGCCCGCTGGCCAAAGGCTCCGCATTCCCAGGCTTCCACGTCGAGGCGGCCGAACCGCTGGGCGAGCTCAGGCTCGCCGGGCGCCACCGCTTCTCCACCTACCTGTTGAGCTTCCGCCTCGAGGACGCCGGCGATGGGGGCACGCGGCTCGTCGCCGAAACGCGCGCCGCCTTCCCCGGCCTGAAGGGAAGCGTCTACCGAGCCCTCGTGATCGGCACGCGGATGCACGTCCTCGTCACCCGCCGTTTGCTCATCGCGACCAAGCGGCGGGCGGAGCGCAGCTGACCGGCTGGTCGGCAATCCGGCCGGTCCTCGCCGGCTTCCTGCTCGCCGCCGATGCCTTCGTTGTTGCCGCCCTGCTCATCTCCCGCCGCCAGGGGTGGCTGCCGCCCACCATCGCCTTTGGCGCGCTGCTGGTTGGGCTGGTCGCCTTCGAGATCTGGGCGGTGCGCCACCGGCACGACGACGACCAGCCTCGATCGCGCTCCTGACATCTGCTCCCTGACTCAGCCGTTGCGACCGATCAGCATGATTCCGGCGATCGACGCGGTGGCAAGCAGTGCCAGGGCGATATCGGTCCGACGCTCGCTGTCTCTCATCCCACACTTAGAACACTTTCCGGCGCGGGAAGATGCTCTCCGGGACGGGCTCAGCCACCTTCTTCGACGAATGCCCGACGCAGGGCCTCGTCGAAGGACTCGGGCGAGATCCCGAACGGCTCGGCGCCGCTGGGGTCGGTGACCACCGTCGCGCTGGTCAGACCCTCGATCAAGGGACGGGCCACGTTGGTGTCGACCGGCGTCACCAGGCCAAGCCAGAGCGAGGAGAGCCAGGGCGTGATCAGGGGAACCGGGATCTGGCGCCGTGGCTCCTTGCCCATCGCGATCGCCATGCGGTCGAGCATGTCGGCGTAACTGAGGATGTCGGGACCGCCGATCTGGACCTCGCGGCCGGCGGACTCGGGGACCTCGGGGGCGCGCCGCAGGTACTCGACCGTCGCGTCGATCCCGATCGGCTGGGTATCGGTGCGCAGCCAGTTGGGAGTGATCATCACCGGCAGGCGACCGACCAGGTAGCGCAACGTCTTGTAGGACTCGCTGCCGGCGCCGACCACCATCGCGGCGCGGAAGTAGGTCAGCGGCGGCCCCTCGACAATGAGGGCGCGCGCAGTCTGGTGGCGGCTCTGCAGGTGCTCGGAGGCATCGTCGCCGCCGAGCCCGCCCAGGTAGACCACCCGCTCGATGCCTTCGCGCTTCGCCATCTGACCGAAGTTGGTGGCACCGACGCGCTCGCGCTCGGCGTAGCCCCCTCCCCCGCCCATCGCGTGGACGAGGTAATAGGCGACCTCGACGTCCGCGCCCGCCCCGTTCAGACTCTCCGCGTCGGTGATGTCGCCCTCGTGCAGCTCCATCCCGGCCGCCTCCAGGTGCCGCCCTTTGACGCGGTCGCGGACGAGGCAACGGACCGCGGCGTCCGAATCGGCAAGCGCCATCGCCAACCTGCCGCCAACGAATCCGGTTGCTCCAGCGATGAGAACGCGACGCGCGATCCATCCAAGGTACCCGGCCGGGCTGCGAAGCTAAGCAGGTGCGCATCCATGTTCTAGAGCGGAGGCAACGGGTTGAGGTGCCGATCGACCGGGCTTTCGCCTTCTACGGCGACGAGCGCAACCTCGAGACGCTGACCCCGCCCTGGCTCCATTTCGAAGTGACGACCCCGCGCCCGATCTCGATGACTGCCGGCACCCTGCTCGAGTACCGGCTCAAGCTGCACGGCGTGCCGATCCACTGGCAGACCAGAATCGACGCCTGGGAGCCACCATCCAGATTCACCGACTTCCAGGAGAAGGGCCCTTACTCACTCTGGGAGCACACCCACACCTTCGAGGCCGACGGCGAGAGCGCGACGATCATCCGCGACCACGTCCGCTACGCGATCCCCTTCGGCCCACTCGGCACGCTTGCCCACCGGCTCTTCGTGCGAAAAGACCTCGAACGGATCTTCGACTTCCGACGCGACGCGGTGGCAGAGCGCATCGCGCTCGCGTCGTAAGCGCCGAACTACCGCTCCGTCGGGGTATCGCCCGCGAGAACGGGATCGACTGCGGGGTCGAGGCGCGGGACGGTGCCGATCCCGACGCCGCCGGGCAGCAGTGGGCCAAAGCCCTTGCGCGTCATCTCGCCCCAGTGCTGCTTGCGGCGCGCCAGCGTGTACCAGGAGCGCATTCGAACCACCGCGAGCAGCTGGCGGTAACCGACGTTCTCGACCACGGCGCACAGGGTTAGGCGAATCAGGTCACTCCAGCCGGGATAGCGACGGAAGGCCCGCTCCTCCATCAGGATCACGAGGAAGCTGAGGACGAGGCTGTAGGTCAGCGAGACGGCGAAGAAGGCCAGGGCGAACGGGAGCGAGACGATCCCGAGGACCAGCGAGAGCACGAACAGGGTGTAGCCGAAGCACTCGATCGTCGGGCCGAGCAGCTCGAAGAAGATGAAGTAGGGCATCGCGACACAGCCGATTCGCCCGTAGCGCGGCCGCAACAGCATCTTGCGGTGACGGGCGATCATCTCGATCAGGCCGCGCTGCCAGCGGTCGCGCTGGCGCACCAGCGTGCCGAGATCCTCCGGGCACTCGGTCCAGCAGATCGGGTCGGGGAAGAAGGTGATCCGGCAGGGCCTCTGGTGCTCGCGCTGGTGGCGGTGCAGCCGCAGCACCAGCTCCGCGTCCTCGCCGACGGTGGTCGGGTCATAGCCGCCGACCTCGACACAGACGTCGCGCCGGAAGAGCCCGAAGGCGCCGGAGATGATCAGCAGCATGCCGCTCTTCGACCAGCCGATGCGGCCGCCGAGGAAGGCGCGCAGGTACTCGATGATCTGCAGGTTGGCGAGCAGGTTGCGCGGCGTGCGCACCCTGGCCAGGCGCCCGTCCTCGAACTCCGACCCGTTGACGATGCGCACGATGCCACCGACGGCGACCGTCTCCGGCGCGGCTTGGAACTCCCAGACGAGGCGTGAGAGCGCGTCGGCGTCGAGCATCGTGTCGGCGTCGATCGCGCAGAAGAGCGGGTAGACCGCGTGGTTGATGCCGGCGTTGAGCGCGTCGGCCTTGCCGCCGTTGAGCTTGTCGATGACGACGATGCGGGGCTCGAGCGGGCTCGTATAGACGCCGCGGACCAGCTGGGTCGAGATGTTGGAGCGCGGCACGCGGCCGACCTTGACTAGGCCGAAGGCCTCGGTCAGGGCCGCCATCGTCTCGTCGGTCGAGCCGTCGTTGACCACGACGACCTCGAACTCGACGAACTGCGAGGTGAGCAGCGAGCGCAGCGAAGCGACGATCGAGGGCGCCTCGTTGTAGGCCGGCACCAGGATCGACACCGGCATGCTCATCTCCGACTCGGCCACCGCCCGGTAGTCGCGCATCGGCCGGCGCTCGACGTAGTCCTCGATCGCCCGCCAGCCGACGACCGCGAGCACGGTGAAGGTCAGCTGCAGCACGACGAAGTAGCCGAGGGTGAAGATGTTGAAGCCGTGCAGGACCTGTTCGAGCAAGCTCGTCATACCGCCGCGTGCTCCTCGATAACCGCGTGCAGGGCGAGCTGCTCGCGGGCGCGGTCAGCCGCGTAGCGATCGTCGTGCTCGAGCGTGCGGCGCAGCGCCTCGATTCCAGGCTCGCCGAGCTCGCGCAGGGCGCGAGCCGCGTTGGCGCGCACCCACCAGGCGCGGTCGGAGAGGCAGTCCTCGAGCGGCTTGAGCGCATCAGCCGCACCAAGCGCGCCAAGCGACTTGGCCGCCTGAGCGCGGACCGGCCAGTCTGTCGATGAGAGCGCCGCGATCAGCGCCGGCACGCAGTCAGGTCCGCCGACCCGTCCGAGGGCGCGCGCGGCGGAGATCCTCACCTCGGTCGACTCCATCTCCAGCAGCGCCGCGAGCATGGCCGCGGCGCGGGGATCGCGGGCGAGGCCCAGCGCCCGCGCCAGGCTGGCGTCGAGCTCCACCTCGTCGCCGCACGGCGGGATGTCAGCAAGGACGTCAGCGACCGCGGACGGTCCCTGCTCCAGCGTGGCGATGATCGTCTCCACGGCCCACGGCGCGCCGAGCCGCTCGATGATCCGCTCCGGCGGCAGCAGGTGGGCCATCAGGGCCCAGATCAAGACCTCGGCGGCGCGCGGGGTAGCGGCCCGAGCAAGGCCCGAGCAGGCGACGAGGCGCACATCGGGGTCGGGGTCGGCCAAGAGCGGCACGATCTGCTCGACGACCGCGGGGATGCCGGGTCGGGTGAGAAGCAGGGCCGCCCGGGCGCGTGTGGTCGGGCGGCGGGAGGTGAGTTTCGCGCTCAGGCTCTCGAACAGCGAGGAGGCCTCGAGGGTGGCGCGGAGGACCTCGACCCGAGCGCCGGAGAGGGCGGGGTACACGGCATCGATCGAGACCGCGAGATCGACCTGCGCTCCAGTGCTGTGAACTTCATCGCATATCGCCGCAATCGCGGCAGCGTCTCCATCCTGGAGCACGGCCTCATAACGGGACCGTCGCTCGACCGACCGCAGCTCTCTCCGATCGCGGCGGAGCTTGCGTGTGACGGCGAGACCGACGAGCGCCAGCCACAACAGCAGGCTCGATCCCACCAGCACGATGAGACCAGTCAAAGAAGTCATCGTCTTTCGCTATCGACGCTCCCCGCGTCTACCTAAAGCACGTCAGCAGGGCCACCCACGCCTCAAGTCCGCGGGCGGATGGTCGATGAAGGGCCAGGCTCGTTCCCTACGCAAGGACCCTCAATGCCGCTTCACGCTCGCCGTCTGCTCGTGCCCTTGATTCTCTCGGTTGCCTTCGCGGTGATTGCCGCAGCCCCGGCTAGCGCTGCCGCGAGCTCGCCATCAGCAGCCTCAGCACTCGCGAGCGGTGGCAGTGCTCCACGCCACGGTGGTCACGTGCGGCGCGCCTGGCCGGCCAAGAAGTCGCATCGCCCCAAGACCGCGATCGCCCGCTGGCTCGCCCGCCAGGTCGGCCCAAGCAAGCCGGTCGCCTGCCCGAAGCACGCGAAGGTCCGCAGCCGCTGCGCCACGTCCCCCCGCAAGGGGCGCAAGGGGCGCGCATCCGCCTCCTCGGTGACGCCGACCGCGCTGCGCGCCACCGCAGCCCGGCCCGGAACGAAGTCCTCGCAAAGCGAAAAGGTCGCGCTCCGCCTCTCGACCGGCAAGCGGATCTCGTCCCTGCAGCTGATCCGCTCCTTCGACATCCCCACCGATGACCCGTCCTACGAACGCCTGCTCAACTGGTCCTGGACCTATGACTCCGCGGTCGCGGCGACCGCGTTCGCCTCGGTCGGCCTCCAGGAACAGGCTGGCCGCCTGCTCGACCAGCTGGCGGCGCTGCAGCGCGAGGACGGCTCGATCGAATTCGCCTTCGACGTGCAGACCGGCGAAAGCAGCGGCACCGTCCGCGCCGGCTCGGTCGCCTTCGACGCGATCGCCTTCAGCGACTACGACTCCACCTTCGGCAGCACCCTCTACCTCGACGACGCCCGCCGCGCGGTCGATTACCTGCTGTCGCTGCGCAACGAAGAAGGCCTCGTGCGCGGCGGACCGGACGTCAAGTGGGTCTCGACCCAGCACAACATCCTCACCCTGATCGCCCTGATGACCCTCTCCCAACAACTGGAAGAACAGGGCGATGAAGGCGCGGCCACCTACCGCGAAGCCGCCGCCGCGATCGTCAAGGGCATCTACTCGCAGCTGATCGTCCGCGACGGCGGGCTGGCGCACTTCCGCGAGGGCGTGGGCGATGAAGTCGTGCCGCTCGACACCCAGGCGCTCGGCGTCATCTTCGCCCGCTTCGTCGGCGACGACGACCTCGCCAAGCAGGTTTACGAGTACGCCCAGCAGAACTTCGCGATCAAGGGGCGCTCGATCGCGCTGTCGAACAAAAAAGCCAGCTACAACATGACCTACGAAGCCGAAGGACCGTTCAGCGGCTACCGCCCTTACATCGGCAAGCGGGCGCCGGACGTGCTCTGGTTCGAGGGGACCGCGGAGATGCGCTTCGCCTCGAGCTTCCTCGGCCAGCCAACCGAAGAACTCGACGCCAGCATGAACTCCTGGTGGGACATAACCCGCAAGCAGGGCCTCGCCCCGCTCGGCGCCGACCGCACCATCACCAACAACCCGTACAACGAGTACCACGTCTGGCCGACCGCGGCCGCCGGTGCCTGGACCATCCTCAGTGGGGCGTCGAAGGACACCAACTGGGCGGATCCGTCACTGACCAGCACGAGCGAACAGGCAGTGCTCGAACTCCTGCGCTGAGCTCGCAGGCCCGGACGCGCGATTGTGTTTGCGATAAGTCTCGTCGAGTACCGAGCTAGATACGTCGCTATACACTCAGCGCGTGCGGGGGATGATGGTTGGGGCACTGCTGGCAGCGCTGATCTTGGTCGGCGGGGCCGATGACGCCGGAGCAGCCACACTGAGGGCGGAGTATCGGTTTCAGGGCAATCTTGCCTCCGAAATCGGGGGAGCGCCCGACCTCACCAACATCGGCTCGGGCAATCGTTTTGGCTCCGAGCGGATCAACGGCATCGGGCTCCGCCAGGTATTGAGATTTCCGGAAGGCAACGGCTTGTCCTTGGCGACCCCGGGCCTCGTCAATCCCACCAGCAACTCAGTCGTGGTGGTCTTTCGGCTGGCCAGCACGCAGGGCTATCGGCGGATCCTCGATTTCGCCGGCGGAGTCTCGGATGCCGGGCTCTACAACCTCGACGGACGCGTGGTGATCTACGGCGCCCACAGCTCCAGCAAAGACGTCGTGTTGAACAACTCTTACACCGAGATCGCCCTCACGAATGCCGCGGTCGCCGATGGCTCGGAGCAGGTCACCGCTTACTTGAACGGAACCGAGGTGGCCGCCGGACAGGCCCCCACGGGATTCGACCTCGGCTCCGGGCAGTTGCGGTTCTTCCGCGACAACACGCAAGGAGCGTTCCCGGGCGAGGAGTCGAGTGGAGCTGTGTCCTGCGTCCTGGTCTACGACGGCACCCTGACCGCGAATGAAGTGAGCCAGATCGCCGACGACCTGACTCTGTGCCCGGCACCGACACCGGCCCCGGGGCGAGCCGAGGCGTCGGTGACGGCCAAGCCGAAGGTGAGCAGGTCGAGGGGCTCGACGGTGGTCGATACCGGCCTGACCGTGAGCTGCCCGATCGGGACATCAGCCTGCGCGGTGAGTGGCCGTGTCGAGGCGCGGGGGGAGCGTTTGGGCGCAGTCAGGTTCGCGATCCCCGCGGGCGAGGACAGGAGCGTGCGGATGCAACTGTCGAAGCGGGGGACGAAGGTCCTGCGCGATGCCGGAGCGCTGAAGGTCAGGGTCTCGGCGGAGATCAAGGTCAACGGGAGAACGGCCAGGGCACAACAGGCAGGAAGAATCGTGGCTCCGAGGCCTCCCGCCTTCAGGTCCGGCAAGTACACCGGCGATACAAGCCAGGACCTACCAATCTCCCTCGCCGTGAGCCGAACGGAGGTCCGATCGGTCGCCTTCCGCTGGCGCGGGAGGTGTGGCGACGGAAAGACACACATGAATACAGTCATTCTCAGAGGAAGAGCACGGGTTCGGCACGGACGTTTCTCCCTGGGGGCACGTCTCGACAGTGGGGGCTCAGCCCTCGTGAGCGGCCGGCTCGACAGTGACCAAGCTTCCGGCACGCTGTCACGCGTGGGCGCGAGCATCTCTGGCGCCAGGTGCACGGTGAAGGAGATTAGGTGGCACGCGCGCACCTCTGGCGTCGAAATTGGAACCTCTGGCTGACGCCACCACTCAGCGGCTCAGCGGGAATTGCTCGACGAATTCGGGTGGAAATCCCAGTGGGCGTGAGCAAGCTTGGCTCGATCGTCACTGCCAGTCAGCTCGACTCCGGCCCGTCCAGGCAGATCGACGGTCAGGTTGCCCGACCACTGATTCGCCGGCTTCGCCGCCCGCTTGAACCGCCCGGTGCCCGAGAACGGCGCCGAGGGATGCACCGTTGCGGTTTGTACCTTCGAGTCGAATACGAAGGTGCTGGCGGCCTCAACCACGTCGGCAAAGCGGCTGATCGAAATGCCTTCGTGGACTTCGAAGACTTCGGCTTCGTAGTGCGCCCGGGCAGATGGACGGTTCTTGACCACTTTTACGTTCGCGCTCTGAGGTGAAGGCCCAGAGTAGGCGTTGAGCTCTGCCCCCGACAGAAAAGGCCCGCCGCTCCCACCCGAGATACCCGGGCAAAGGAGGTCGAGTAGGAAGCCGAGATCGCCGTTCGCGCTGGTTGCCTCAACCGAGGTGAATCCTTCCTCGCCGTTGAAGCGGATCGTGCCTTCATAAGCGCCGGAGTCAAAAGCGAGCGACCTTCCGCCGCAGCTCGGCCGCACCCTTTTCGCCCGGCCGGAGGGGTGAAACGTAACGGCGATTTCACCTAGTGCGCCGAAACTGGCCTGCATCGACGTTTTGGTCAGGGTGGCCGGAGCGTCATAGAAGGCGCCATCGCGCTTGCCCGAAACAAAAATCGCAACGTTTGCAGGCCGCCCCTTGTGAGCCGGGACCCCGACGACAAATACCGAATACCCGTTGCTCCCCTCGAGTTTGAACGCACCAGGAGCCGCCAACGGGGTCAGAGGGTTTGCCTCGATGACATTCGACGACGAGAGCAAGCTCTGAACCGGAAGCAGCGTGCTGGCCTGAGCCGACCCCGTACCGAAAATCGCCGCCAGCGCGATTAGCACCGACAGGCCGACCAGCCTCCTCCCCCGCTTCATTGCTCGACCATATACGAGATGGTCAGATACGCGGGTGCAAAATACGCATCAGAGCAAAGCGGCAACCCTCAACATAGGGCAGACAAAAGCACTGCTACCCCGTTTCCTTCCCAATGGAGGGCAGAGGCCAGGGGGATGACCGGGGGGTCACCCCGCGACAGGGGATGTGGAAGGTGCTGCTGCTGGGAACGCTCGTCCTCTTTGCGGCCCGCGTCGTTCTGTCCCTACTACGCACCGGTCCGATCGTCGTCGCCGATGAGATGGGCTACCTGGGAAACGCCCGCGCGATCGTCGGCCACATCGGCGCGCAGATGGAACTGGCACCTTTCTACCGAGCGGGCTACTCGCTGTTGATCGCACCGCTGGTCGCGGCCGGAGGCAGTCCCACCTTCACTTACCACCTGGTGCTGGTCCTCAACGCGCTGCTGGTCGCCTGCGTGTTTCCACTGCTGTACCTGCTGCTCACGCGTTTCGGCGCCGTTTCTCGGCAGGTCGCGAATCTGGGCGGCATTCGCCGGCGCGGTCTATCCCGCCCTGACCGTGCTCTCGCAGGCGGCGCTGTCGGAGAACGCCCTCTTCCCGCTCGTCTGTCTTTGGCTACTGGCTTTCGGCGGCCTGCTGAGCGCCGACCGCGAGCGCGGGCCGATCTGGGCAGTGGCCCTGCGGCGCTGGCAGGAGTCCGGCTGACCCGGCGGTTCGCTTTGCCGCTGATCGGTTTCGCGACGCTTACCGGCGCGGTCGTCTTGATTCGCGCCACCGCCTCCGATCCCGGCCCGGTGAACCGCTGGAACATCTCCTCGCTGCCCTTCCTGACCTTCGAGCTCGGGCCGGCGGTGCTGATCGCCGCTGCCCTGGTCGCCGTCGCCGTCGCCGGGGCTTGGCTGCTCCTGCGAGCGTCGAGCTTCCGGGAGGAGGACGCTCGGCGCAGTGGCGATCCCCTGCTGCTTGCGGTCACCGCTTACGGTGCGTGGAATCCGGTGCGCAGCGAGCAGCAGTCGGTCTACCCGAGCGCCTGGACGAGCCCGCAGGGGCCCGCCGAAGCAGCCGGTGGCGGCACGGTCTCCTACGACTTGGACCACTACGACACCACTGGGCTCTACGCCTTCCAATGGTTCCTGCCGAACGAGTCCTTCGTCCTCTTCCACGGAAGCCGCGAAGACCCCCCGACGAACATCGTTTTCTCCGGCGACGAATACGACCGCGAGCGAACCGGGGGCAACGCCGAAGAGATCTGGAGCGCACCCGGGCGCGACCAGGCACTCTGGCGACTGCTACGGAATCAACCGACCGCGTCAGCCCACTCGCTGAGGCGGCCGGCGAACTGAGGGGTCGCCGCGTCGACCTCGACGATCGCGTCGGCGGGGACGTTCGCCTTTTGGGCGGCGGCCATGATCGCGTCGGGCGAGGGTGCCTCGTAGAGGCAGTAGGTGCGGCGCCGGTCGGCGCTGAGGAAGGAGAACAGCCAGCGAACTCCCTCGCCGCCGTTGATCTCCTCGATCAACTCCACATCCTCGTCGCTGAGATCCAGCTGATCGGCGAAGTTACGCTCGATCACGTAGAGGGCCATCGACTGATCGTAGCGGGGATTTTGACCTACCGGGAGGCGAGCCCGTGCCGATGCGCGTAGGACGCGGCCTCGGTGCGATTCGCCGACTCGGTCTTGCGCAGGATGCTGCGGATGTGATTGGCCGCCGTGTGTTCGCTGATCGAGAGCCTGCCGCCGATCTCGCGGTTGCTCATGCCCTCCGCGACGAGCACCAGGATCTGCACCTCCCGCGGCGAGAGGCTGCCGGGCAGGTCAACCGCGGGGGCGCTGACTCCTAGCCCGCGGATTTTCCCGAGCAGTCCCTCCATCCCGATCTGCCCAGCCAAGGAGGTGGCCTCGGCGAGCAGCGCCTCGGCCCGCTCGCGGCTTGCGGCCCCGCGGCCGAGCAGAAAGCGGCCGTACTCATACGCGGTGTGCGCCAGCCAGGTCGACGCGCCCATCCGCCGGTTCAGCTCCATCGCCCGCTCGAAGTGCTTCTCCGCGCGGGCCGGCTCCTTCAGCGTGGCGGCGAGCATGCCCAGGTAGCGATCAGCCGCCCCGTAGCAAGCCACCAGGTGGCCGATCATCACGTTGGCGCCGGCCAGCGGCTCCAGCTCCGGGTAGACGATCGCCGCCATCGCCTCGTCGTCGAGCGCCGCGCAGGCGTCGGCCAGGTAGACGAGCGCCGCCGTCCACAGCGAGGTGCGGAAGCCGTCGATGCCCTGGGCGGCGATCGCCGCCAACTCTCGCCTTGCCTCGCGCTCCATTCCCAGCTCGGCGAGGACGGCGACGAGCCCGGGGCGCCACGGCCCCTCACGATCGACGGTCCCGGCGAGGATCCTCATCGCCGGCGCCAGCTCGGCCAGTCGCCCCTGCTCGCGGCGAAGACCGAACATCTGAATTCCGTGGGTGCCGGATGCCTCGCGTCCGATCAGCAGCTGGCCCCATTCGCGCGAGCGCTCCGCCATCGCTTCGCTTTCCTCGAGGTTCCCCCGGCAGAGGGCGATCGCCGAGCCGTAGTGCTCGGCCACGTGGTTCATGAACGGCTGCGCCGTCCGCTCGGCCATCTCTCGCTGCGCGGCGACCTCGTCCCAGGCGGAATCGAGGTCGCAGAGGGCGACGAATGTCGGCACCCGCCAGGCCATCGCCTCGGTCTGGGTCTCGGCGTCTCCCATCTCCTCGGCGAGGTCCCGCGCCTCGGTCAGCATCGCCAGGATCTCCTCGAGCGGGGTGGTTCCCCGTGCCCAGTAGGAGCGAACCAGCACCCACGCCAGCGCCCTGCGGTCGCCATGCTCCCTTGCCAGCGCGACCGCGTTGCTGCGCACAAGCGCGCCCCGTTCCGGCTCGCCCACGAAGCTGAGCCCGCGGGCGAGCCCCGAAAGCAGGCCGATCCGCAACTCGTCATTCCCCTCGCCGACCGCGGTCAACGCCTCCTCGAGCAGTTCGTACGAGACTTGGCTCGCGATTCCGGGCCGCCAGCAAGCCTCCTCGTAGCCGATCGCCGCCCGAGCCAGCAGTTTGGCGCTGTCGAGCCGGCGGGCGATCTCCGCCGCCGCCACAAAGGCCTCTTGTGCATCAGTCGCCTTGCCCGCCCGATGACTGGCCGAGCCGAGCCTCGAGCAGGACACCGGCCCGCTCGGCCTCGTCCTCGATCCCGATCTCGATCGCGGTCCGCAACCGCATCCCGGCGTCGTCGAAGGCGAGCCCGGCGCTGGCCGCGCTCGCGGCGCGAAGGTTGTAGTCGACGGCCCGCTCGGCCCCCCCGAACGGCGCCGCCGCGCCGAAGTGATGGGCGAGGTCCGCGAGCGCGCGGTCGGAGGCGCCGCCGGCGCGCTCGAGCTCCTCCCCGACGCGGAGGTGCAGCTCTGCTCGCCGCAGCCGCGAAAGCCGATCGTAGAGCGCCCTCCGCACGATCTCGTGGGTGAAGCGACAGACGAGCCGCTGCGAGCGCAGCTCCTCGATCATGCCGCTTCCCACCGCCTCCTCGAGGGCAACGAGCAGATCGGCCTCGCTGAGGCCGGCGGCTCGACCGATCGGCTCGAGCTCGAACTCGGGCCCGGCGACGGCGGCCAGCTCGAGTAGATCCGTGGTCTTCGGGGCGAGCCGCGAGAGTCGCTGGCCAACCACCTCGTGGACGCTTTCGGGCGTCCCGAGCTCGCTCAATGGCCGGGTCACCCTCACCTCTCCCCCACTGACCTCGACGATCCCGGTCTCGACCAGGGCACGCCAGAGCTCGCAGACAAGGAAGGCGTTGCCGTCGGTGAGGTCGTGGATCGTGTCCGCGAGCTCGCCCAGCTCGGCGCCGGGATCGCTGCCGGCGGCGCGGCTGACCAGGTCGGAGACCTCCGCCCCGGAGAGGCCCGGGAGCCGCATCCGCACGACATCCTCGGCTCGGCGCAGGTCGGCGAGCGTCTCCGCCAGTTCCGCGGGCACGTCGGCCTCGGTGTCACGAAAGGTCGCGAGCAGCAGCAAGCGGCCGCTGCCGGCGGAGCGCGCCAGGTGCCGCAGCATCAACAGGGTCGGCGCGTCGGCCCAGTGCCCGTCCTCGAGCACCACCAGCACCGGCCGGCTCCGGCTCACGTTCTCGAGCAGGTCCGCGACCGCGGTGTGGAGGCGGTGACGCTCGGTGTCGGGGTCGGCCTCGACCGGCTCGGGCAGCTCGCCGACGCGGGAGGGCAGATCGGGCAGCAGGCGCGTCAGCTCGCCGCCCCCGGTCCCGAGAGCGGCGCCCAGCTCGGCGGAGTCGAGCGCTCGCACGAGCTGATCGAGGGCCTCGACGAAGGGTCGGTAGGGAGTCCGAACCGCCGCGTCGCTGGCCCCGCAGAGAACCAGCACGCCTTCGGCCGCGGCCTCGGCGGCGAACTCGCGCGTCAGCCGGCTCTTGCCGGCACCGGGCTCGCCCGCGAGCAGCGCCACGCGGCGCCCCTCGCCCTCGGCACGCGGCATCAGCGTCCGCAACTTCTCCAGCTCGGCCGCGCGCCCGACGAAGGGGGAGATCGAGGTTTGCCGGAGCGAGCCCGGCAGCTCCGGGATTTCCGCGTCCATGCGAAAAAGATAGTCAGACTTGACTATTCCGCCCAAAACGGCCGCATTCGGGCTGCTCGAAAGTAGGTCAGATCAGGTCATGACAGGCGGATTCCGCCGCCCTACGCTCGCCGGGAAGAGATTGAGACAACCCGCAAGGAGGCACCGATGAGCAGCGCCGCGCCCAGTGAGATAACCGGCTTCGAGGGAAGACTGACCCGCCCCGAGGACCCCGGCTACGAGGACACCCGCAGCGTCTACAACGCGATGATCGACCGGCGTCCCGCCCTGGTCGCCACCTGCACCGATGCCGATGACGTGGCGAAGGTCATCGCTTTCGCCAGCACCAGTGACTTGCCGCTGGCGGTCCGCGGCGGCGCCCACAACGGCGCCGGGCTGGGGACCGTCGACGACGGCGTCGTCCTCGACCTCTCGGGGCTGAAGGACATCGAGGTCGACCCCGAGGCCCGCACGGTCCGGGTCGGCGGCGGCTGCCTGTGGGGCGAAGTCGATGCGGCGACCAACGAGCACGGACTGGCGACGCCGAGCGGGATCATCTCGACCACCGGCGTCGGCGGCCTCACGCTGGGCGGCGGCATCGGCCACCTGACCCGCAAATGCGGCCTCAGCATCGACAACCTGCTCGAGGCCGACGTCGTCCTCGCCAGCGGCGAGCGGGTGCGGGCCTCCGAAGACGAGAATCCTGACCTCTTCTGGGCGATCCGCGGCGGCGGCGGCAACTTCGGCGTCGTCACCTCCTTCGTCTTCCGGCTGCACGAGGTCGACACGATCGTCGGCGGTCCGACCTTCTGGGCGGTCGAGGACGGCGCCGAGGTATTGACGGCCTACCGGGACTTCATCCCGAACGCGCCCAGGGAGCTGAACGGGTTCTTCGCCTTCGCCTCCGTTCCCCCGGCGCCGCCGTTCCCCGACGAGCTGCATCTGCGCAAGGTCAGCGGCGTCGTCTGGTGCTACTCGGGCGACCCGGCAGACGCCGCCGAGGCGATGGCCCCGCTGCTGGAGGCGACCCCGGAGCCGTTGCTACACGGGCCACAGGAGATGCCGCTGCCGGCACTGCAGAGCGCCTTCGACCCGGTCTACCCGGCCGGGGATCAGTGGTACTGGCGTGCCGACTTCGTCAAGGAGCTCCCCGACGAGGCAATCGCGGTCCATGCCAAGTTCGGAGCCGAGATGCCGACCTGGAAGTCGACCATGCACCTGTACCCGATCGACGGGGCCGCCCACGACGTCGGACCCACCGATACCCCCTGGGCCTACCGCGACGCCAACTGGGGCTCCGTCTTCGCCGGCGTCGACCCCGACCCCGCCAACGCGGACAGCATCCGCAGCTGGTGCGTCGATTACTTCGAGGCCCTGCACCCCTACTCGGCCGGCGGCGCCTACGTGAACATGATGATGGACGAGGGCCAGGAGCGAGTGCGGGCGAGCTACGGCGACAACTACGACCGCCTCACCCAGATCAAGGCCAAATACGACCCCGACAACCTCTTCCGGGTCAACCAGAACATCCAGCCCAATGCCTGAGCGCGAATACGACGTTGTAGTCGTCGGCGGGAGCCTGGCCGGGTGCGCCGCGGCTCGCCTGCTCGCACTGCGGGGCGCCCGCGTCGCCGTGGTCGAGAAGCGCCCCGAGCCTCGACGCCTACAAGGTCGTCTGCACCCACAACATCCAGGCTGGTGCGATGCCGGCGATCGAGCGCCTCGGGATCGGGCCGGCGATCCGCGAGGCCGGCGCCGTTCGCGCCCAGACCGACATCTGGACGCGCTATGGGTGGATACGCCCGCCGGATGGGGGGCTGCGCGGCGTGAACCTGCGGCGCTCGGTCCTCGACCCGATCGTGCGCCGGCAGGCGATCGAGACCCCGGGCGTGGACTACCTGCCCGGCCTCACGGCAGTGGGACTCGAGGGCGCTGAGCGGGTCGAAGGCGTCCGCGTTTCGGGGCGTGAGGAGAAAGAGAGAACGCTGACGGCGAGGCTTGTGGTTGCCGCCGACGGGCGCGATTCGCAGGTGGCGCGGATGGCGGGAGTCGCGGGGCGCGTCCGACCCCACGGGCGCTTCTGCTACTTCTCCTACTTCAAGGATGTCCCGCTGCCCGATCCCAACCGGGGGATGGTCTGGTTCGGCGACCCCGACATGGCGTACGTCCACCAAAATGAGAAGGGCATCTCGATGGTCGGTGTAGTGCCGGCCAAGCGACGGCTGGACGAGTTCCGCGGCGACCCCGAGCCGGCGGTTCGCGCGCACTTCCGGGGCCTGGCGGATGCTCCAAGCCTGGACAGCGCGCGGCCGATCGCGAAATGGTTCGGAAAGCTCGAGATGCCGAGCACCATCCGCCCTGCCGCGGCGCGGGGGATGGCGTTTGTCGGCGATGCCGCCCAAGCGTCCGATCCGATTTTCGGCGTCGGCTGCGGCTGGGCGTTCCAGTCGGCAGATTGGCTGGCCGAGGAAGTCGGCCCGGCTCTACATGGATCGGATCGGGAGCTAAATCGAGCCCTGGGAGCCTACGCGCGGCGCCACCGCCGCGAGCTCCGTGCCCATCATTGGCTCATCTCCGACTACTCGAGTGGGCGACGCTTCTCGCCACTCGACAAGCTCGTCTACTCGACCGCGGCGCGCGATGCCGAGCTGGCCGGGCGGGTCGAGGACTTCGGCACCCGCTCGATTGGCGGTATCGCCGGCACCCGGCGGATGATCACCCGGGCCACCCAGGTACGGCTCGGGTTGGCCGGCTGAGTACGGAGTACAGTCGATTCCGATGCCGCTTTTCATGGATCGTCACGACCTTCCGGATGCGACGGCTGCCGATATCGCAACCGCACACCTGCGCGATCTCGAGGTGCAAGATAGGTTCGGCGTGCGCTTCGTTACCTACTGGTTCGAAGAGGAGGCCGGCAGCGCATTTTGCCTCGTCGAGGGTCCCGACAAGGAGTCCGTCGAGGCAGCCCACAGCGCCTCGCACGGGATGCTTCCGCTGAACGTGGTCGAGGTCGACGAGGCGAGCATTCGAGGCTTCTTTGGACGGCTCAATACGCACCCCCCGGGCGAGCCCTACGTAGAGAGCGCCTTTCGAGCGATCCTCTTCACCGACATGGTCGACTCCACTCGTCTCACCCAACAATTGGGCGATCGCAAGGCCATGCAGCTAGTTCACCAACACGACTCGATAGTGCGCTCTGGCTTGGCGCAGTTCGGCGGCAGCGAAGTCAAGCACACTGGAGATGGGATTATGGCGGTGTTCGACGCGGCCTCCCGAGCGGTCGGCGCGGGGGTGCAAATCCAGCGGGCACTTGGAGAAGCTCAATGCCGGTGGGCAGTCGGGACTGCGGGTGCGCATCGGGGTGGCCGCGGGAGAGCCGGTAACTGAGCAAGACGATCTCTTCGGAGCAACTGTGCAGCAGGCCGCACGACTGTGTGCATGCGCTGAGCCAGATTGCATCGTCGTCTCATCCGGGGTGCACGACCTCTGCCGTGGAAAGGGAATCCGGTTCTCCGACGCGGGGCCCCTCACCGCGAAGGGCTTCGACGAGCCAATCGGGCACTTTGAGGTCGACTGGCGCTCTCCGGCATGACTCGTCTGACCGCAACCGAGGTCTCCAGGAACTTTTCACAGGTCGTCAGCAGGGTCGATGCCGGTGAGGAAGTGGAGGTCGTTCGCAACGGCATCCCAATCGTGCAAATGCGCCCCGCCAAGGGTCGCCAGCTCGTCTCTGCGGCACGCTGGCGCGAGTTGATGGACAGCGCGCCGGCGGTCGATGGAGACTTCGCAAGCGATGTGGAAGCGGGGCGCGACACCATCGCCCGCCGAGTGCCGCTTGGCCGTCCTGATCGACACCTCCGTGTTGGTCAACGTTGAGCGGCGGGTCTGCCTTCCTCGAGCACCTGATCTCTTCGATCGAGCCACTGCCGATCACAACCTCAGTTGCCAGATCACACGCCGAAATCTGGGCTGGACTAGAGCGAGAGGGTGAAACGATCGGTGCTCACGACATGTGGATCGCGGCGACCGCAGTTAGCCATGGCATGGAGGTTGCGACCGCCAACGCAACCGAGTTCCAGCGGGTCCCAGGCCTAACAGTCGTGGCTCTCTGACAACGATAGTCTCAGTCAGACAATACATTTCGGATGAAGGAGAGATCAATCTGGTGAGCAGCGCTGAATCTCCACACTTCGAGATCGGCCAGGCCGTCCTGGTCGATGAAGGACTTCCGGGGGAGATCACGGCCGTCAAGCGGGGAATGGTCCCTGGCGCCTTGGGCATACCCCCTTTGGACACATGGCTCTATACGGTCAAGCCCGAAGCCGGCGGCCGCGACCAGACCGATGTCCCGGAGTACAACGTGGTCGCACAGAGGGCTACGTAGCTTCAAGCCGGCCTCTATCGACCGTCGCGTCAATACCGCTAATCGGTGCACTTTCCAAAGACGGGCCGTGCCGTCGAACACTCGCTTGACCGGCCGGTCAACCCTCGCTCAATCAAAAACTGCCTGTCGGAAGGAGGCCGCCGCCGCAGGCCGAGATTCGAGGCCACCTCCTCTCGCTCGGTAAAACAGCGAGAGATCAAGCCGATCACCGGAGTTGATCACCCTCAAACTGTCTACTAGCCGGACAAAAGAAACTGACTTTTTGGCCCTTCCGCCATCCGAAAACACCTGCAAATACCGCACAAAAAACTGTCATTGCACCAACTTGCTAGTAAAAGAACATTTCCTCGTACCGATTCCGCCGCCCGAACGTCTATAAACCCCGCTAGGGACGGGGTTGTCCAGCCGCTCAGGGCTCTCTCCGATGCTGGACAACCACGGGTGTAGCCGCACCCGTGGCGGTTGCATACCCGTCCCGGTAAGAAACCGCTCCGTCCCTGCCTCGCTTTCGCGCAGGGAGCAGCTAAGTCGTCGGGCGGAGACCGATCGCCCAGGCTTGCTCCTATCTCCTGTCTTTGCTCGATGGACTGCGGTGCAGCAAGGCGGTTGCCTCACGCTCAGAAAATTCTGCCTCACCCAGCGGACGGAACGGTCAACAGTTGTCGGGCATTCAACGGCTTTCTACTTCATGCCCTATTTCCTGTCTCTAAAAAGCAGTCTCTAACAGCGGGAGCAAGGGCGTAGAGGTGCATCCAACCGCAAAGACGAGTACGCCCCAGCCCAATGCGTCCTCGTCCGGTCTCCATCAAACCCGGTCCGGCTCAGAGGGGAGTTGATTTCCTTACAACCCATCTCGAGCGGCCAGACAGAAGAGGCACCCAACATCTTGACCGTTGACAGGGTTGACGCTACTCTTTTTGGTCAATGGCAGCGAAACCAGCCCTTCTAGACCGCACCGTCGAAGAGTTTCGGCGCACCCTCACCGAGATCGGCGGGCAGCCGAGTTCGGCTGACGATGCCGAGGTGCTCGGCCGTCGCGCGGCGATGGTCGTGCTTGCCGGCGGCGCTTGGGAACGCGCTCTTGGAGAGCTGCTGACCAGCGCGGAAGCGCGCATTCTGCTCGGCGGGATCAGCCGAGAGGCGCTGCGCAAGCGGGTTCTCAGTGGCTCGGTGCTCGCCCTGCGCGACGATGCCGACCTGATCCGCTACCCACGTTGGCAGTTCGATGCTGGTAACAGCGCTCCTTTTAGGGCGATCAAGGAGCTCAACGAGGTCTTCGGCGATGCGGGGCTTGACTCGTGGACACTCGCCTCGTTTGCCACCACCCCCCAGCCGGAGCTGGGCAACCGAACGCCGGTTGACGCCTTCACCGACGCGGACATCGAGCCCTTGCTTCTCTCGGCTCACCGCACCGTGGCTGACCTGAAGCGTTGAGTCCGCGCGGCCTGCCCGCTCCTCCGGATGACCTGCCCGAGCTTCCCAGCGCGAAGCTCGGGACGAAACCTCTGTGGCGAATCCATGCCGCCGATGTCGCACCCTGGTTCTTCGATGTCGGTCCCGATGGCAGATTCAACCTCGCTGAGTCAGGCACTTGCTATCTCGCCGAGGAGCCGATTGGAGCCTTCGTCGAGAAGTTTGGGCGCCTGCTGCGACCAGGCGGGGTAATCCCGGAGCCGCTGGTCGACGCACAACGGCTATCCAGGCTGCGCCCACCCAAAGCAAACGTCGTTGACCTGACGGACCCAACCGTTCTCGGGCTCATTGGCCTCACCGCCGAGATCCACTCAATCTCCGACTACAACCTGACCCAGGGCTGGGCACTCGCTCTCCAAGAGGCCGGCTATGACGGCATCCGCTACAAGGCCCGCCACGACCCGCGCGGACAGCTGGTCTCCATCGCTCTCTTCGGCTCGGACAAGCCGCCTCGGAGCGCCGCCAAGACGACGACCGTCCCCGTAGACCTGATCCACGACGCCTCCGCCACCTTCGCGATCACGGTCCTCCCTCGCCGCCACTCGCGGCGACGTTAGGCAACACACGACGCGCCTGTTGCCTGTCGCCTCCCAAACATGTCTATTCCGCACACCCCTGTTGCCGAACGGTTGCCGACACCGAACCCTGGCTCTGTACTCAATCCAAGAATTTCCACAGTGGTGGGGGTGCAGGTGGTTTGGCCCTCGCCAAATGGGTAGGAAAGGCAATCGGGTTGAGAGGTTGACGGTTGCGTTGCACGGCTCTTTCTTTGAGCTCAAGGGCTACGCAGGCCGGTTGCGGTTGCCGGGTATGCCCCAATGAGAGGAGACGTAGATGTCCACCGTTCTAATCGTTCTAATCGTTGTCGTCGTCCTGGTTTTGGCCGCTGCCGCGGTCGCGATCGCCCGGCGCGCGAAAGAGCGGCGCCGAATCGAACGGGAGCGGTTGGCCGAACAGGCCGAGTCCCACCGCGACGAGGCGCAGACCCGGGCCGCCAAGGCGACCAGCCTCTCCGAGGAGGAGCAGGCCAAGCGGGCCGAGGCCGCCAAGGCGGCCGAGGTGGCCGATGCGGCCGAGCGCATCGCCGAGGAGCACCGCGACCGCGCCGACCATTTGGCCGAGGAGTCGGAGGGGGTCGCCGCGCGCAGTGAGCGCGAGCGCGAGCGCGCCCGCCGCCACGGCCAGAAAGCAGACGAGATCGAGGAGAACCTATGAGCCACCACCTCAGCCAAAAGGCCGACCGATGCTGATCGCCGGCGTAGTCGCCCTCTGCATCCTGCTCGCGATCCTCGGCTTCCTGGTGCCGCGGCTCTCCAACCACGCTCGGCGAGGCGCCGACAAGGGCTTCTCGACCGGCGCCAGAGCGGGCTCGAAGGCCCCGGGACCAATCGGCCGCCTGCTCTCGAAATCTTTCGGAACCTCTCAGCGCGCCGCCGACAAGAGCCATTCCGCCGGCAAGAAGGCGCGCTCTAAGTCGCCGCTATAGGCCCCGGTCCCGCCTATCTTCACCACCCAAGAAGCTAAAACCCAACCAAGGAGCTCGTCTTGACCATCGTCGGAATTCTCATCGTCATCATCCTGATCCTGCTCGCCATCTATCTCTTCCGCCGCGTCTTTTAGGGGCGACGAGACATGACCTTTGCCGGAAGCATCTTCCTGATCGCGGTCGGCGCGATCCTGCGCTTCGCCACCCACTTCCATGACCGCCAAGAGTTTCCTCGTAACGTTTTCAATACATCGCCCCGGACCCCTGTGGCTACTCTGCCCGGGGTGCAGGCCAGCAGAGCAGATCGCCCGACTTCGCGAGAGAGTGCTTCCCTCGCCGCCGGCCGCGCCGAGGTCGGACTCCCGTAAGCGCCTGTCAGAGTTAGTTTCTCGTTCCTCGCGGGAACTAGTCTCAGATGACCTTGACGGGCGCTCAACACCCAGATCGCAGAAACGGTCGCCTTGGCTGAGAGGGGGGCGACGCCGCAGGTCCCGAAGGTGCGGCGCAAGGCGCTAGATGCGGTGCGGTCCTTGTTTACGCCGCTGCTGCCCGACGACTATCTAGAGCTGATCAACCCGCTCTGGTCGACCAAGGAGCTGCGGGGGCGGATCGAGCGGATCGAGGAAGAGACCCACAACGCGGTGACGGTGCTGATCAGGCCCGGGTACGAGTGGCCCGGGCACCGGCCGGGGCAGTACCTGCGGATCGGAGTGGTGGTCGATGGTGTGCACCACTGGCGCGCCTACTCGCTGACCTCTGAGCCGGGCCGGCCCGACGGCTGCATCAGCATCACCCCGAAGCTGGTCGACTCCGGCGTCGTTTCGCCGTACCTGACCCGCCTGGCCAGGCCCGGGGACCTCGTGCGCTTGGGCGGCGTGGAAGGGACCTTCGTGCTCCCCGACGAGCCGCCGGAGAAGCTGCTCTTCATCAGCGCCGGCAGCGGCATCACGCCGATCATGAGCATGGTCCGCGATCTGCACCGCCGCGACGCAATCAGCGACGTCGTCCACATCCACTCGGCGAGGACGGCGGATGACGTGATCTTCGCCGAACGGCTGCGGAAGATCGACGAAGCGCACGAGGGGTTCGACCTTCAGCTGCACATGTCCGGCGAGCGAGGCCGAATCGCCCCGACCCAGCTCGACACCCTCTGCTCCGACTGGCGCGAGCGCCAAGCCTACGTCTCCGGCCCGGGGGCGATGCTCGACGCGATCTGCGAGCACTGGGAGCGCGAGGGGGACCTGCAGCTGCTCCACATGGAGCGCTTCCAACCCATCATCGGCGGCGTCCCCGGCGAGGGCGCGGGCGGCACTATCCGCTTCCTGAAGACCGACATCCAGACCGAGTGCGACGGCGGTCTGCCGATCCTGGCAGCCGGCGAGGAGGCCGGCGCCTCGCTTCCCTTCGGCTGCCGGATGGGCATCTGCCACACATGCGTCGGGCGGCTCTGTTCGGGCGAGGTCCGCGACCTCCGCACGGGAGACGTCCACGGTAGCCCTGGTGAGATGATCCGCACCTGCGTCAACGCCCCCGAAGGGCCGATCGAGATCGCACTCTGACCCGTGAAAGGCCCGCCATGACCCCAACCGCGTCGACTTCCCCTACCGATAAGCCGGAGAGCCCCCTCGAGCACCTCTCGGAGGAGCAGCTCGAGACCCTTGCCGATGAGCTCGACGGGATCCGCGACCGTACGTTCGCGGACCTCGGCGACCGCGACCGGCGATACATCGAGAGCATGATCGAGATGCAGCGGCGCCTTGCCGTGATCGGCCGCGTGCTGCTGCTCGCGGCCCGCAACGGGCCGGCTCGGGTCGCCGGCACGACCTCGCTCTCGGCAGCGAAGATCCTCGAGAACATGGAGATCGGGCACAACGTCCTGCACGGCCAGTGGGACTGGATGAACGACCCCGACATCAACTCCACCACCTGGGACTGGGACACCGCGTCCACCGCCGAGGCCTGGAAGCACTCTCACAACTACGTCCACCACACCTACACCAACATCCGCGGCAAAGACAAGGACCTCGGCTACGAGATCATGCGGATCGATCCGCAGCAGCGCTGGAATCCGGTCTACCTGCTGCAGCCGATCTACAACCTCATCCTCGCCGCCTTCTTCGAGTGGGGCGTCGCCCTCCACGACCTCGACTTCGAGGCGATCCGCAAGGGCACCAAGTCCAAAGCACAGATCCAGCGGGAGCTGGAGGGCATTCGCGCGAAGGCAAAGAGCCAGGTAGTCAAGGACTATGTCGCGTGGCCGCTGATCAGCGGCCTGGCCGCGGCCGCGGCAGATCTCGGCCTCGAGTTCCTCGCCGCATCGCGCGAGAACGGCCGGCCCCGTCGTCGCGAGGGCCTCGCACCCAAGCTGATCCGCGCCCTGCGCGGCGGCGCGAAGACCTATCGCAGGGCTGCCGCCGCCAACGCGACGGCCAACATCGTCCGCAACGTCTGGTCCTACGCGATCATCTTCTGCGGCCACTTTCCCGACCAGACCTACACCTTCAGCGCCGAGGAGGTCGTCGACGAGAACAGGGGCGGCTGGTACGTGCGGCAGATGGTCGGCGCCGCCAACATCGACGGCGGTCCCCTCTTCCATGTCGCCAGCGGAAACCTCAGCTATCAGGTCGAGCATCACCTCTTCCCCGACCTGCCGAGCAGTCGCTATGCGGAGATCGCCCCGCAGGTCAAGGATGTCTGCGAGCGCTATGGGCTCCCCTACAACAGCGGGCCGTTCTGGCAGCAGTTCGGCATGGTTCAGCGGACGATCCTGCGACTGGCCTTTCCCGGCGGAGTGCCGCGGCCGAAGCCGGGCCCCTACCGAGCGCCTGTCGCGGACCTGGGTCCCTGAGCGAGCCGAGACTTTTCGGACTGGAAACAAATACGTCCCGGAAGTGTTGTTGCATGTCTCGCACGAGTCATCGCGCCATGCGTGAACCCTCCCACCCCAGCCGGCCTTCAGTCCTCGTTCCTCGACCTGCGCTCGAGAGCGTCAGGCTCACCCTCTCCGACGGCGCCGCGACAACCGTTCAGGTGGCGCGCTTTGAGCGAGCCCACTTCGAGATCCGAGTTGTCGCGATTGAGCCCTGTTCCAGAGTGCTGCGCTGGTGTATCGAGAACGGCGCCGAACACGCGATCGTCGGGGGCTTCTATCTGCGACCCGGCGGCCCACCACTTGGGGATCTGCGGATCGGTGGCAGCGTCCACCCAACCCAGCCCTTCGACCCGCCCTGGGGAGAGCGCCGGGCCTGCATCCATGCGGACGACGGCCAGGTTCTACTGGCTCCACGGCACGAACTGCCCCTCGAACCCGCGGGGGACCTGCTCCAGGCGGGGCCGATGCTCGTCGCCGGCGGACGCTCGTTGATCCACAGCGGGGAGGACGCCGAGGGCTTCTCGGCGGGTTCGGGCCAATTCGACTCCGACATCACCGCCGGCCGCTATCCCCGGGCCGCTCTCGGCCTCTCCGATCGGGAGCTGATCGCAATCGCCAGCGAAGGCCGAGCCGACGACGAGGCGGGCCTGACGATGGCCGAGCTGGCGACGGCAATGGTCGATCTGGGGGCCGCCGATGCGATCAACCTCGACGGCGGCGGCTCTGCTTCGCTCGTGATTGACGGCGCCCTCGTCAACACCCCCCGCGAGGAGCATGGCAGGGAGCTGGTCGGTGGCCGCGAGGTCGCCACCGCCCTGCATTTCGCCGCCCGCTAACTCGTGAGCGGGCATTTTGCATCGCCCCGATAGCCTCGGTGCGATGCCTACTTCGAACAAGATCTTGATGGGCATCTACTTTTACCCCCGCGGCGGCTCGGCGCATGTCTGCAGAGCGACCGCACGGGAGTTCGAGCGAAACGACTTCGAGGTGACCGTCCTCTCCGGCTCTCGCTCCGACCTCGGTGAGCACGCGCTGGCAGGCAGCTTCTACTCCGGGCTCGACCTGCGGACGGTCGACTTCACGTCGGCGCTGCGCAGCCCGAACGCCCTGCGCTTCACGGGACCGGCGGAAACGGCGCCGATGCACGGCTCCTATGAGGATCGCCCAGGCGCAGAGGATCCGATCCTGGCCAGCCTCGATGACGACGCTTACGAGCTCCAGGTCGACACCTGGATACGGGAGCTGCACTCCGCCGGCGCCGCGGAGGCCGACCTGCTTTACCTCCACCACCTGACGCCGCTCAACGAGGCTGCCGCTCGCGCCTTCCCCGAGATCCCGGTCTTCGGCCACATCCACGGGACCGAGCCTCCTGATGCTCGAACGGATCGCGGCGGGTGCACCGTCAGGATGGAGCCACGCGGAGATCTGGGCCGAGCGGATCTGCGACTGGGCGACGGCCTGCGAGCGGATCGTCGTCAGCAACCAGCAGGGCCTAAAGCGCGCCGCGGCGGCTCTCGACCTCGATCCCGAGCGCTTCGTCTGCGCTCCCAACGGTTTCGACCCGAACTTCGTCCCTCGCGAAATTGACCGCCGTGCCCACTGGCGCCGCCACCTGGTCGAGAGCCCGCAGGGATGGAGGCCTGGATCTCCGCCAGGCAGCGTCGGCTACGAGGAGTCCGACTTGGAGGCGCTGGAGGGAACCGTATTGCTCTACGTGGGCCGCTTCACCGAGGTCAAGCGCCTGCCGCTGCTGATCGAGGCCTTCGCGCGGGCCCGCCCCCGCTTTGGCGAACCCGCCGCACTGGTCCTGGTCGGTGGCCACGCCGGCGAGTGGGAGGGCGAGCATCCGCTTGATGCGATCGCGCGCCTCGGCTGCCCGGACGTCTTCCTCGCCGGCTGGCACTCTCACGACGATCTGCCGGACTTCCTGCGCGCCGGCGACCTTCTCGTTCACGCCTCGGTCCACGAGCAGTTCGGCCAGGTATTGGTCGAGGCGATGGCCTGCGAGCTGCCGGTAATCGCGGTCGACCGCGGTGGCCCGTCGGAGATCGTCAGCGACCCCGATACCGGCTGGCTGGTTGCGCCCGACGATGTCGACGGCCTCGCGGAGGCGATGGTCGAGGCCGTCAACGCCGGGGACGACCGGCGCCTCCGCGGCCGGCGAGCCCGCGGAGAGGTGGTCGACCGCTATGCCTGGCAGCAGATCGGCCTCGAGCTGACCGAGGCCATCGACGAGTTCTCAAAGGTCTCTGGCTAGGAACCGGGAGGGGCCGTCAGGGGGTCATCGGCAAGCATCGGCTACGGTCGACCCATGGTCTTCGACTTCAGGCACAAGAACGTTGAGGGCAAGTGGAAGTCCAGCGGGCACCGCAAGGGGCTCACACGCGATGCCGCCTTCGCATCGTTGGAGGAAATGAACGGTCACATGCCTGCGGGCAGATACATGTCTCGGCCGCGGGATGGTAAGACCAGGGACTGGGACCTGTTTACACGGCCGTGAGCGGTAATCGGCCTGCCCGTGGCCGTTTTCCTACTCTGGACCGCTATGTGCCGAGAGCCTCGCTGACCGCGGCGATCGCCGCGGTCTCAGCCTCGCTGATGGGCTTGTCGTCGCCCTCGGTCTTGGCGCCTGCGACGCGCTTCGCGAGCGAGATGACAAAGCGTCGGTAGTCGTCGACCTCCTGCGGGGTCGCCTTCTGTTCGAGCAGCGCAACCGCCTCGCGAATCCTCCCGCACCACCTCCCACTCCTCAGGGGTGAAGTCGGCACTTCCCGTCATCGGCAATCTCCTCTCTCGCAGGCTCTCTGGATTCATCAAGTATCGGGCCTACCGCTAACAGGGTGGGCGCTCCGTCCACGGTTCCGCTCTCGGCAGAAGCCACCATGCTCTCTGACCAAATGGCGGCAACAGAATTCACTGTGCCACGGCAACGCCGCGGCCACAGTAACCGCATCTCCTTGAGCCACGCGAGCATTGCCGTCCCGCCCCGTGCCTGACACCTGTTGCCGTGAGCGTTACCGTCGACGTCGGCCACACCGTCGTTGAAACAGCTCCCGCTTGTCACTTCCTCCCGCAGGACAGAGGATGCTGCGTGGTCGCCCCTTTCCCTGGGAACTCGAACAAACTGGAACAGCCATGCAGAGGAGCAGGTCCGTAGATTCAGAAAGGCAACCTCACAGCTCCGGCCGACTAAACCGCTGGGTGCCCGGGATCAAGCTCATCCGCGAGTACCCGGGCCCGTCCGTTCGCCCCGACCTGGTGGCCGGGGTCGTGCTGGCCGCGATCCTCGTGCCTCAGGGCATGGCCTATGCGGAGCTCGCCGGTTTGCCGGCGGTCACCGGCCTCTACACGACGATCGCCTGCCTGGTCGGCTACGCGCTCTTCGGGCCTTCGCGGGTCCTGGTGCTCGGCCCCGACTCCTCGATCTCACCCCTGATCCTCGCCTCGATCACGCCGCTGCTGGTCGTCGGAGACCCGGGGTCGGCGATCGCCCTGGCGGGAATGCTCGCGATCTTCGTCGGCCTGATCGAGATCGGCCTTGGCCTCGGCAAGCTCGGATTCGTCGCCGACCTGCTCTCCAAGGAGGTGCAGGTCGGCTACATGAACGGCCTCGGGATCACGATCATCGTCGGGCAGCTGCCGAAGCTGTTCGGGTTCTCGACCGACGCCGACTCGTTCCTCTCCGAGCTGAAGGCGTTCGCCGAAGGTCTCGGCCAGACCCACACCGCCACGCTCGTGCTCGGCCTCGCCGTCCTCGCCATCCTGCTCGTTCTTCCGCTCCTCACCAAGCGCCTGCCGGCGATCCTCGTGGGAGTTGTCGCGGCGACGGTCGCCTCGGCTGCCTTCGGCCTGGCCGACCACGGGGTCGCGACGGTTGGCTCCCTGCCCCAGGGAGTGCCGACTCCTGGACTTCCCTGGACGAGCGCCGGTGACGTGCCTGCGCTGCTGCTGGCGGCACTCGGCATCACCCTGGTCTCACTGACCGACACGATCGCTACCGCGACCAGCTTCGCGGCCCGTCGCGGAGAAGAGGTCAAGCCCGATCAGGAGATGATCGGCGTCGGGGCGGCGAACGTGGCGGCAGGCTTCTTTCAGGGGTTCGCGGTCTCGACCAGCGGCTCGAGGACCGCGGTCGCCGAGCAGTCGGGGGCAAAGACCCAGCTCGCCGGCCTGGTCGGCGCCGCGCTCGTCGCGGCCCTCCTTCTCTTCCTCAACTCACTGCTCGCCGACCTGCCGCAAGCCGCGCTTGCGGCAGTGGTGATCGCCGCCGCGCTATCGCTGATGAATCTGGGGGCGCTGCGCCGCTACTACGAGATGCGCAGAAGCGCGCTCGGCGTGTCTCTGGTCGCTAGCGCCGGCGTCGTGCTGCTCGGTGTCCTGCAGGGAATCGTGGTCGCGGTCCTGCTGGCGATCATCCTCTTCTTCCGCCGCAACTGGTGGCCGCACGGCGCCGTTCTGGGACGCCCGCAGGGATTGGAGGGATGGCACGACCTCAGCGCCTACCCCGACGCCGAAGAGGTGGCGGGCGTTGTCGTCTACCGCTGGGAGGCGCCTCTGTTCTTCGCCAACTCGGGCAGGTTCCGGGACGAGATCAGGCGACTCGCGAGCCAGCGCGAGCCCGAGTGGATCGTCCTGCAGTGCGAGGCGATCACCGACGTCGACGTGACCGCGGCGGAGATGCTCGAGCTGCTCGATCGCGAGTTGAACGCGGTGGGAATTCACCTCGCCTTCGTTGAGCTACGTGACCGCCTCAAGCAGCTGACGCTGCGCTATGGGCTGATGGACACGCTCGACAAAGACCACTTCTACCCCTCCCTGGAGTCGGCCATCGCCGCGTTTCGAGCGGAGGGCGGCGACGGACGAGACTAGCCGGCGGTTTCGATTCCTTGTTCGAGTTGCTGTCGGGGGCCGGTGCCTGCATCCCTTCAGACCCCAGCCCCCGCTCTCACTTGCTCGACCCCCCGCCCGGCACACGCGAGCATCCAGCTCTACGCCGAGCCACACAAGCACTCAGGAAAAGTGGTTCCTATCTATGCGCCCTAGTAGGTCGAACTGTCGGAGCCTCTCACTCAGCCTAGTGTCGCCCCCTCAATCGAGGCTCGCGGCTCGATTTCCCGCAGCCGCATCATTCGAGAGGAATTGAAGAGCCCGAGCAGGCTGGCGATGATCGGAACCAGCAGCGCCACCTGCAGGGAGCGGTTCGTCGCATCCGTGTTTATTCGGACGACTTCATCCTGAACAGCTTCTGGCTCTTCGGCGAGGAGCCGTTCGAGCTTCGCATTGCTCGTCACTTCCGCGTCCTCATCGAGCTTTTCCGCGATCTGCTGCTGCTGGTTCGCGGGGATCACCGTGCTTCCCTCGGTCATGTTGGTGAAGCTAAGCGAGAGGACCGCCAACAGCACGCCCCCGGCCATCGCCAGTCCGAATGAGAGCCCGAAGGAACCCGCCGCCGAGTTCACCCCGGCCGCCTCGCTGATCCGCTCCTCGTCGATTGGGGCGAGCGTGTAGTTGTTGAGCTGAGAGACCAGTAGGCCGAGCCCGGCTCCGGCGATCACCAGCGGGACGGCGAGATACCAGCCGGAGTCCGCCTTGGGCACGATCGGGACGATCAGGGCCATGCCGATGGTGCTGAGCGCGAAGCCCAAGCGGATGATCGAAGCCGGGCGGCGGCCCCTCTTGTTCCGCCCGGCAAGAATCGCTGCCGCGAACATGGTCAGCGACAGCGGAGCGAGGGTCAAGCCGGTCTGTAGCGCGTTGTATTCGAGCGAGATCTGGAGGAAGATCGGCAGCGCGATCATCGCGCCGCCCAGGGTGATGTTCTGGAGCGCCTGCTGGGAGATCCCGACCCTGAAGTGGGGGTGGCGGAAAAGGTCCGGGTCGAGCAGGGTCGGCTTGCCTTCGCGGTGGCGGCGGACCAGCCGTCGGGCCAGTGCCCAGAGCGCGATCGCACCGATCGCGATCGTCAGCCCGACGAACTCGCCCCCCTCCTGCCAGATCAGAATCCCCAGGACGACGCCGCCCATGCCGACCACCGAGAGGATCGAGCCCCTTATGTCGATCTGGCGGGGGCCGGCATAGGGGACGTCGCGGACGAGCTTGATGTTGAGCAGGACGACCGCGATCACGACCAACTCGAGGCCGAAGCCGACCCGCCAGGAAAGGAAGGTCGTCACGAAGCCGCCAAGGAGCGGGCCAACCGCCGCCGCGACGGCGGCCGAGGCGCCAACCAAGGCGTACGCCTTCTTCTGTGCCTTGCCCTCGAAGTTGCCGCGGATCAGCGACTGCATTGCGGGCAGCAACAAGGAAGCGCCGAGGCCACCGACGATCGCCCAGAAGACGATGACCACGCCGATGCCCTGAGCCAGCGTCATCGCCAGGGCACCGGTCGCATAGCCCAGCAGGCCCAGCACAAACGCGCGCTTTCGCCCGATCAGATCGCCAACCTTGCTGCTGATCAAGATGAACGCCGCGGAGACCAAGGCCTCCAGCGCAATCGCCGACTGGACACCGCTAACGGTCGTATGGAGATCGCCGACCACGGCGGAGATCGAGACGTTCATCAGCGAGGTGTCGACGACGAGCACAAACATCGCCATCGCGAGAACGAACGCCAACCGCGGGCTGCCCGTTCCCTCCGAACTGGCGGGAACGGGCTCTGGGGTCAGAGACACTCAGGCAAGCAACTTTGACTTCGCCCGGTCGTACTCCTCGGCGCTGAGCGCTCCTTTGTCTTTCAGCTCGGCGAGCTTGTGGAGTTCGTCTGCGGGAGAGCCGGCATGAGCCTGCTCCTGCACGTAGCTGTCGAATTGCTTCTTGGCGTCGACCTGGGCCTTGATCGTGCGGTCGCGCATCCCGTTGCCGCGAACGATCAGGTAGAGCAGCACGCCCAGGAAGGGCAAGAAGACCAAGAAGAACACCCAGACGGCCTTCGCCACCCCCGACAGCTCGTGGTCGCGAAAGAGGTCGCCGATGATCGAGATCAGAATCCAGATCCAGGCGAAGAGCAGGAAGAACTCGAAGATGAAGAGCAGCCCTTGGCCGAAGCTGATGTCTGCGAGCAGCATCGTCACGCCTCCTCAGTCCAGTTGACCATGAGCTGGTAGATGATCACAACGTCGAGGATGATCATCAGGAACGCCCAAAGCGGTGCGGCCGAGAACCAGACGATCTGCAGGATCGCGTTGATCGCCAGGAGGGAAATCCCCAGGACGCGAGCCACCGCATTGCCGGTGATCAGGCCGATGCCGGTAAGCCCAACGAGAGCACCGAGGAACAGCTGAACCCAGCCCCAAGTCGTGAGGTCGAAGATCAGAGCGCCGTGACCGCCGACTACAACCACTTCGTTATTGAGGATCGCCGCCAGCCCCCAGAGCGCGTCGAGGGAACCGAGGATCACCATCATCACTCCCGCGAATGCGATCCAGGTGGAACGCTCGCCTCCGGCGGGTGGCCTTGAGCTCTGACCAGCCTCCATTTGAATCTCCTTTCTCAAGGCGGTGCGGCTCCGTTCTCATTCCGGGCCGGCAGCTCGGCAGCTGCTCGCCAAAGGTCACTCTAACCGCGCCTTGGGATGAGCAAAGGTTTCTTGTCCAAAACCACTAAATCGCTGCCCCTGGCGAGGTGGCGTTTAGACGTTCATCCGAGAGCGGTCCGAATCGTTCATCCCTTGTGGAACGCTGACCGCATGTCGCAAGTCGTGTCCGCCAAACGGGCCCCGGGCCGCCACAAGGCGCGCGCTTGGTCGCACGAGGGAGCCTCCACGACGTTCAGGTTCACAGTGGCATTCGGATTGACCGCTGCCTACGTGGCCTTTGCCGTCTGGGCCTCATCCCCATGGCGGGCAGAGCTGCGCGATGCGATCGGCCCGGTGATGGCGTGGGTAATCCCGACCTTCCTCGCCTACGTCCCGGCCGTACTGATCGGCTTCATGGTCTTCACGCTGATCACACTGCGCTACCGCGTTACATCGCTGGATCCACCCATTGGCCCATGGCCACAGGGCGAGTGGCCTCCCGTGACCGTCGTGACCGCCGCTCGGGATGAGGAGTCGGCCATCGGACCCACCCTGGAGCGGATCGCCGACCTCTCCTACGGCGGGCCGCTGACGGCGATCCTCGCCGACAACAACTCGACCGACCGCACCGCCGAGGTCGCCGAGGAGACGGCGCGGCGTCGCGGGCTGAAGCTGCGACGCACCTTTGAGCCGGAAGCGGGAAAGTGGCGGGCGCTCAACAGAGCGCTGGAGAGCGTCGAGACCTCGATCGTGGTCACCGTCGACGCCGACACCCTCCTGCACCCCGACGCCCTGAGGTATCTGGTCAGCAGGCTGATGGGCGAGCCCGGAGAGAGACATGTATGTGCCTGCGCGGGCGCCCTTGTGGTTCAGAGCCCGACGCGCAACCTGCTGACCAGGATGCAGAGCTGGGACTACCGGCTCGGGATCAACGGGGTCAAGCGGATGCAGTCGGCCTACCAGAGCACCCTCGTCGCCCAGGGCGCATTCTCCGCGTACCGGACGGACGACGTTCGCGCCGTCGGGGGCTGGCCCGACGCGATCGGCGAGGACATCGTCCTCACCTGGTCGATGATGGGATCCCGTGGGCTCGTCGAGTACGAGCCGTGCGCGCTCGGCGTCACCGCGGCGCCAGAGCGGGTTCGCCAACTCCTGCGTCAACGATCGCGCTGGGGGCAGGGGATGCTGGAGGGCCTTCGGCGCCACCCGCCGACCGAGCAGCCGAGGGTCTTGGCCAAGTTCGTCTGCGGGCTCGACTACCTCGTGCCGTTCCTCGACTTCGGCTATGTCTTCTTTTGGATACCGGGCGTCGTCCTCTTCATTGCCGGCTATCCACTGTTGTTCTCGTGGTGGTCGATGCTGGTGCTGCCGATCACCCTCGTCATCTACGGGCTGCTGCGAAGGTGGCAGGAGCGCCACGTCTTTCGCCGCCTCGGATTCCATCCCCGGCACGACGTCTTGGGTTTCTTCGGCTACCTGTTCGGCTATCGGGCACTGGTCTCGCCGGCGGCCCTGCGTGGCTACACGGAATACCTGGCTGGGGCGCCACGACGTTGGAGGTAGCGGACGGCGCTGCGATCATGCCGACGAGTCGGGGTCGTCGAGATTCTCGCCGGCCGGCAAGGACGACCGCCAGGTCTCCGCGTCTATCTCTGAGTGGATGTCGTGACGGTCGCCACCGATGGCGTCGCCGGCGAGCGGCGACGCTCGACCGCCGCCGCTCAGCGTCGTGCGCCCGCGGCACGAGGTCGCCCTCCGGCTGCCGCCGTGATTGGATCGCTCGACCCTCAAGGTTCTACGGCTCCCAGAAGCTACGATGACCCCAATGGCGGCAACTGCGATAACGGAACTCATAGCGCCACGGCAACATGGCGGTAACAGCAACGGCGTCTTCTTGAGCCGCCCGAGCGCTACCGACCTCGCCCCGTGCCTGACACCTTGTTGCCGTGAGCGTTACCGCCAGACAAGAAAATGGCCCTTTTCACGGATGAGTTCGGCTTGCTAGAGCCATACCGCTACGGGGATTCGAACCCCGGTTTCCGGACTGAGAATCCGGCGTCCTAGTCCCCTAGACGATAGCGGCGAGGAAGGGGCATTCTAGCGAGAGGGGCGGGGGCGCCGTCGAGCCGGGGCGCTGGGGCTTGGGCGCTGGGAATCGATAGATTGCCCTTCCGCGCGGCTGTGGCGGAACTGGTAGACGCGCACGGTTCAGGTCCGTGTGGGCGAAAGCTCGTGGAGGTTCGACTCCTCTCAGCCGCACTCAGGCGGGCTGCTTGGCCGGGGCTTGCCAGCCCGCTCGGGCAGCGGTGCCGGCGAAGTCGTCGGTGAAGATCGGCCAGAGCTTGCTGGGCAGGTCGTGGCCCATGCCCTCGATGATGTGCAGGCGAGCGCCGGGGATGGCGCGCGCCGTGGCACGGCCGCCGCTCTGGCGGATCAGGGGGTCGCGGGTGCCGTGGATCACGGTCACCGGCAGGTCGAGCTTGCGCAGCGCCGCGGTGCGGTCGCCAGAGGCGACGATCGCGTGCAGCTGGCGCAGCACGCCGCGCGGATTGTGGCCGCGGTCCCAGGAGCCTTCGGCCACCCGCAGCAGGCGCTCCTCGTCGGTCGGGTAGGCAGGCGAGCCGATCAGCTCGTAGGTCCGCTGGATGCGCTTGATGAAGGCATCGCGGTCGCGCGGCGCGTCGGCCAGCATGTGCGCGAAGACTTTGAATGTCGGCTGGCCGACCCAGCGGTTGCCGGTCGTCGAGCACATCGAGACCAGCGAGCGGATCCGGTCCGGATGCTCGATCGCGATCGTCTGACCGATCATCCCCCCCATCGAGATGCCGGCCACGTGCGCCGACTCGATGCCGAGGTGGTCCATCAGGCCGACGGTGTCAGCGGCCATGTCGGAGAGCCGGTAGGCGGCGGTCTCGCGCCGGCGCAGAAGCAGGTCGAGGCGATCCGGCACGTGCGCTCCATCGAGCTTGGTCGAGTGGCCGATGTCGCGGTTGTCAAAGCGGACGACGCGGAAACCCCGATCGGCCAGCATCGAGCAGAAATCCTCGTCCCAGGCGATCATCTGCGTCGCCAGACCCATCACCAGGATCAGCGGCTCCCCGTCGGGGTCACCCACCTCCTGGTAGGCGATCTCGATTCCGTTGCTGGGCGCCAGGCGCTCCTCGCTCAACTCAGCCATCGCGCCGAAGTCTAGCCAGACTGGCTGCCTAGCCAGGCGCGCTGCTCTAGGTTTGGCCGAATGCGCACCGCGATCGTCTCCGACCTGCACCTGGGCGCCGGCACCGGTGAGGACCTGGTCAGCGACCCGGCGATCCGCGCCGCCCTGCTCGAGCGGATCGCCTCGGCCGATCGCCTGGTCCTGCTCGGCGACGTGCTCGAGCTGCGCGACTTCCCGCTGGCGCAGGTGCTCGAGCTGACCCAGCCGTTTTTCACCGAGCCTCGGTGAAGCGATGGCGGGACGGCGCATCGTCCTCGTCCCCGGCAACCACGACCACCGCCTGGCCGAGCCGTTGCTGGAAGAGCTCGCCCTGGGCGGCGGCTCGCTCGGGCTCGAGCACCGTGCCCTGCCCGCCGGCGAGGCGCTGGCCCGGGTCGGCTCCTGGCTCGGCGCCGCCGAGCTCAGCGTCGCCTACCCCGGCGTCTGGCTGCGCGACGACGTCTACGCCACCCATGGCCATTACATGGACTGCCACATGACGCTGCCGCGGCTGGAGTGCGTCGCCGCGGCCGCGGTCATGCGCAGCGGTCGTCGCCCGCCCGAAGCCGCCGCGCCCGGCGACTACGAGCGCGTCCTGCGCCCGCTCTACGGCTTCGCCTTCGGACTTGCCGATGGCGGCTTGGCGAGCAAGGCGAACCGGCCCTCCGAGCGCGCCTGGCGCTTGGTCTCGAACCGCAACGCCGGCGCGATCGCCAAGACTGCCCGCAAAGCCGCGATCGGCGCCGGCGTCCCGGCCGGCATCTGGGCGCTCAACCGCCTGCTGCGCGCCGACTTCGCGCCCGACGTCTCCGCGGCGGCAATAACGCGCGACGGCATCGCCGCCGCGACGGAGCTGATGCGGCGCCTGCGGATCGACGCCGCCCACGTGATCACCGGCCACACCCACCGGGCCGGGCCGGAAGAGAGCGATGCTCAGTGGCCGCTGACGGACGGCGGTCAGCTCCACAACACCGGCAGCTGGGTCTACGCCGACGTCTTCCACCACCCGGGCAGGCCACCCGGGCCCTACTGGCCGGGAACAGTCACCTGGCTCGATGATGATGGCCCGCCGCAGCGCGAACGCCTGCTGATCGAGCGGCCCCGCGACGAGCTGCGCGGCGCCGTTCAGCGCACGGCCGAGCGGCTCAGAGCCACTCGGCGATGATCCGGCCGATCTCAGGCCCGGCGTCCTCCTGCAGGAAGTGCCCGGCGTTCTCGACCGGGCGCGGCGGCGGGTAGTTGAGCTGCTCGGAGACCCGCTCGCCAACAGAGAAGGGCAGGACCATGTCCGAGTCGGCCCAGAGCACCAGCGTCGGCCGCTCGTCTTCACGGAGCGCGTCGGCAACCGCCTTGCCCTCCGCCGCTCCGGGCGCATCGGGCTCGGTTGGCAGGATCAGCGGGAAGGCTCGCGCCCCCGCCTTCGACTCGGGAGTCGGAAAGGGCGCTTCGTAGGCGGCGATCACCTCGTCGCCGGGGTCCTCCTTGCAGCCGCCGCGGACCAGCATGCCGACCGGCACGTCAGCGTTGTCGCGGACGAACTCGCGGAACATCAGCCAGGCCTCGCTCATCCGCTGGTGCCCGGTGAAGGGACCGGTCTCCATGATCACTATGCGCGAGAAGCGATCGGGGTGCTCGACCGCGAGGCGCAGGCCGATCGGCCCTCCCCAGTCGTGAACGACGGCGGTCGCGTCGCGAACGTCGAGCTCCTCCAGCAGCTTCGAGATCAGCTCGACGTGGCGGTCGTAGCTGTACCAATCGAGGTCGGTGGGCTTGTCCGAGCGGCCGAAGCCGGCGTAGTCGGGGGCGATGCAACGGAAGCCGGCGTCGCGCACCGGCGGGATCACCTTGCGCCAGAGAAACGACCAGGTCGGCTCACCGTGAAAGAAGACGACGGGCCTGCCCTCCCCCTCATCGAGATAGGCCAGCCGCAGGCCGTCGATCTCCGTGTAGTTCGACTCGAAGGGAAAGTCGGGCAGACCCTCGAGCCTCTCCTCCGGTGTGCGCACCATGTCCATGCCCCGAGAGACTATTGGACACCCTGGCAAATCTCGCTCCAGAGCAGGAAAAACCAGCGACCCCTCGAATACCCTCGCGCAAGTTCACAGTGCCTATTCGTTAACGAAAGGTTGGGTATGAACGAGGAGAGCACCACACTCAGCGGTTGGTGGGTGTTCGCGGGCGTACTGCTTTTGGTCGCGGGCGTCCTCAACATCATCTACGGCATCGCGGCGATCGGCGATTCGAAGTTCTTCACCGAAAACGCCACCTACATCATCAGCGGCCTGCACACCTGGGGCTGGGTCATGCTGATCATCGGGGTGCTCGAGCTCGTCGCCGCCTTCTCGCTCTTCTCCGGAGGAGAATTCGGGCGCTGGTTCGGCATCTTCATCGCCTCGCTGAACGCGATCGGGCGCGCTGCTCTCGATCCCCGCCTACCCGTTCTGGTCGCTGGCGATCTTCGCCCTCTGCGATCATCATCATCTACAAGCTGGCCGAGGGGCCCGAAGGCTCCGTCAACTAGACGAGGAGCCGACGACGCGCTGTGACGAAGGCCCCGGGGATCCGGGGCCTTCGTCGTAGCGGGTCGATGACGAGGGGCGGCTCGGCGATCGCGAGGCGTCGACCAGGGTGCCGGCGTGCGCTCGTTGCCCTCGTAGACGACGTCGACGCCGCTGAGCCGGTCATCCCAGGCGCGGCGGCGCTCGTCGAAGAGGATGCCGAGGAAGCCGAGGCCGAAGGCGATCGCCGCCAGGGTCATCCCGATCAGGCGCTTGATGCGAGCGACGCGAGGGCAAGCCGCTGGCCTCGAGGTCGAGTCTGATGCCGAGGAAGCGCATGCCCGGCGTCTGCCCGGCAAGAGACCAGAAGCCGACCAGGTAGAAGGACTGCCGAACGCCGAACCAGGCGACCGTGCCGACCGCCAGGGCGACATTGGAAACGCCGTTGCCGTTGCCGGTGAAGGCCGAGGCGATCAGCGCCGCGACCGCGGCCAGCCCGGAGAAGCCGAGGTTGACGATCAGCACGTCGAGGCCGAAGGCGAGCGCCGCGCGTCACCGCGCCGGCGCGATCGGTCGGCTCGACCGCGCCGCTTGCGGAAGACGATCCTGCGCGCGATCCGCTCGACCGCGCTGTCGAGCCGGCGCGTGCCGTTGCCGATCGTGTGGCCGACGTCCTCGATCATGCCGACGCTCTGGGCGCTGATCGCGGCGCGGATCTCCGGGGCCTCGGCGATCCGCTCGACCAGGCGCTGGGCCTCGTCGCTGGCCAACAGGCGGCGCCAGACCTCGTCGACCAGCTCGCTGTCGAGCGCCTCGACCAGGGCGTTCTTGACCGCATCGCTCTCGAGCGCGCTGTTCATCGCCTCCTCGACAACCGGGCCCTTCAGCACCCGCGCGATCGCCCGTTCGACCGCCTCGCTCTCGACCGCGGCGACCATCGCCTCCTCGGCGGCGGCCTCGATCGCCGGTCGATCCCGGTCGCCTTGCCGACGTCGCGGGCGCCGCGCACACCGGCGGCGATCAGGCGCACCGAGAGCGGCAGCGGCTTGCCCGAGGGGCCTTCGCCGTTGGGCGCGGAGTTCGCGTTCGGGCCGTCTGCCATCGCCCGGCGAGTATAGGGCGGCACTTGCCGAGCGCAGGTGGCTAGGGAAGCTGGTCTGCGGCGCTCATCGGGTGCAGCTCGCCCTGCTCCAGCGCCTCGGTGCGCAGGTGGCCGATCGCCTGGTACTCGGCCGAAGCGATCATGTCGAGGAACGCCTGGCGGGTCGGGTATTCGACCAGCAGGACCGAGTCCCAGCGACCGTCGCCAAGCAGCGGCAGCGCCGGCTCGCCGAGAAAGACGGCGCGACCGCCGGCCTTCTCCAGCAGCGGCGTGACCGCGGCGCCGTACTCGGCGTAGCGCTCGCGGCCGCCGTCGGGCTTGAAGCGCAGCAGGTTGAGCATGACGATGGACGAGTCCTCGCCGGCCCGGGCCGCAAACGCCGCGAAGCCCTCCTGGTTCAGTCGCTCCGGCTCGGGGGTCTCGTTCATTGCGCGAGCAACCTATCGAGGAAAGCCGCCTGGGCGGGGTTGATCTTCAGTCGCGCCTGCTCGGGAGCGAACCAATCGGCCCGATCCACCTCCGGGAACTCGCGCTCGTTGCCCGACCGCGGCGGCCACTCCATCGTGAAGGTGTTGCTGCGCAGGGTCTCCGGGTCGAAGTCACCCCCGGCGGCCCAGCCCAGGACGCGCTTGCCGCTCTTCAGCCGCACCTCGCCCAGCTCGATCAGCCGCTCGGGGACCAGGCCGAGCGAGGTGCCGATCTCCTCCTCCAGCTCGCGCAGGGCGCAGGACCGCGGCTCCTCCCCATCCTCCAGTTCTCCCTTGGGAATCGACCAGGCCCCCTCGTCCTTCTTGCTCCAGAAGGGACCGCCCGGATGCACGAGCAGGACCTCCAGGGAATCCCCCTCGCCGCGGTAGAGCAGGATGCCGGCGCTGGTCTTTGCCACCGCCGCAAACGGTATTCGACTAGGCGACTCGCCTCAGCTCACCGCGCTGGCTGCCAGCCGCGGCGAGGGCGAGGCGTCCCGCCTCGAGTGCCGCTGGCCCAGGAGACCTCAGAGAGCAGACCGGGAGCGGCGACCATGTCACCGGCAAGGAAGACGCCCTCGCCGCGATCGACGGCGGGGCGGTCGCGCCAGGTCTTGCCGGGGTGATCGAGCGGGCCGCTGCGGCCGTCCATCACCTGGCGCCGGCGCCAGTTCTCGCGCTCCCCAAGCCCTGGGAAGGCGGCCTCGAGCAAGCGCTCGAGACGCAGCGCCGCTGCCTCGGTGCCCTCGCCGGGCCGCACCGGCATCTGCGCCTGCACCAGCTCCTCGCCGGCCGGGGCCAGCGAGGGGTCGGCGGCGCTGAAGCGCTCGACCCAGCCCGCCTCGTCGAGGTCGGAGACGACGAAGGGGTCGCCGCGGCGGTGCTCGAGGCCGAGGTCGATGCAGACCGTGTGGCCGCCGGGCCAGCTCAGCGAGTCGTCGCCGAGCAGCTCGCCCGCCCGGCCCAGCTCGGTGGCGACTATCAACGGCGACTCGGGCAGCGCTTCGACCGCGTGGCCGGTCTCGATCTCGACCCCGAGACGACGCGCTCGCAGCTCCAGCGCCTCGATCAGCGAGCTCCAACCGCCGTGCAGGTAACGAGCAGTCGGCGGTGGGCTGAGCAGGACACGGACCGAGTGCTTCCAGACGAAGGCGGCGGAGAGCTCGCCGGGGTCATGGTGGAAGGTGTAGACGCCGGCGGCGGCGGAGAGCATCGCCGCAGTGCGCTCGTCGGAGTGGCTGGCGACCCAGCTGCGGAAGTCCTGGTCCACCGGCGCTTCGCGACCGCGCAGGCGCAGGACAGCGGGAATCGTCCCCAGCGGCGGCGTGCGGCGGATCTCACCCTGCCAGCGGAAGCGAATGCCGGCCAACGGCGGCCCGGAGTAGTGGGGCAGCAGTTCGCGCTCGGCCAGCCAGGCCCAGAACGGGCCGTCCTTGTAGATGACGTGGGGCCCGAAGTTCGCCTTGTAGGGGCCGGCCATGCTGCGGGCGCGGCCACCGAGCGAATCGTGCGCCTCCAGCAGCTGCACCGCCGCACCACCTTCAGCCGCAGTGATCGCCGCGCTCAGCCCAGCAATCCCACCTCCAACGATCGTGATCCCACTCATCGCGTCTCCTCCTCCCGCTGGGCATCGTATGGAAGCGATGGTACGAGGAGACTGGTTCGCTATACAGTGCCAGTAGTGGCACGCGCTACAGGACCAGTTACTCCGAGCCTTCTGGTCGAGCTGGACCGCGAGGCGGACGCGCCGCTGCACGAACAGATCGAGCGCTCGATTCGCGAGGGCGTCCGCAGCGGTCGGCTCGGCGCCGAATCACAGCTCCCCTCCAGCCGCAGCCTCGCCGCCGAGCTGGGGATCTCGCGCGGCGTCGTCAGCGAGGCCTACGGCCAGCTCGCCGCCGAGGGCTACCTGCTCGCCCGCCAGGGCGCCCCGGTGCAAGTGGCACCGACCGTGCGGGCCGCGGCGCAGCGCGCACCCTCCCCCTCGCTACGGCCCAGCTTCACCCACCGGCTCGACCCCGGCCTCCCCGATCTCGCCGGCTTCCCGCGCGACCGCTGGTTGCGCTCATTGCGCGCCGCCTGGCGGCAGGCGCCGATCGACGCCGTCGACTACCCCGACCCGCGCGGCGTCCCCGCCCTCCGAGAGACGCTTGCCGATTACCTCGGGCGCGTGCGCGGCGCCGCCGCCGACCCCGAGCAGCTGCTCGTCTGCACCGGCTTCAGCCAGGGCCTCTCGCTGATTGCGCGCTGGCTAGCCAGTCGCGGGGTCGTCAGCGTCGCGCTCGAGGACCCGGGCTGGCACAACCACCGGCTGATCGCTCGAGCAGGCCGGCCTGGCGGTCGAGCCGATCCCGGTCGACGCCGAGGGCCTGCGAGTCGACCTGCTCGAGCGCAGCGATGCGGCGGCGGTGATCGTCACCCCTGCCCACCAGTTCCCGACCGGCGCGGTGCTGAGCAGCCGACGCCGAGCCGCGCTGGTCGAGTGGGCCGAGCGAGGCGAGCGGCTGATCGTCGAGGACGACTTCGACGCCGAGCTGCGCTACGACCGCGCCGGGGTCGGCGCCCTGCAGGGGCTGGCCCCAGAGCGCGTTGCCTACGTCGGCTCGGCGAGCAAGCGGCTGGTGCCGGGAATGCGGCTCGGCTGGATGCTGACGCCCTCCTGGCTGGGCTGGCCGCTGATCTCGGTCAAGGCGATCGAGGACCGCGGCTCGGAGGCGATCGGCCAGCTCGCCCTGCACGACTTCATCGAGCGCGGCGAGCTCGACCGCCACCTGCGGCGGATGCGGCTGCGCTACCAGCGCCGCCGCGAGGCGCTGATGGACTCGCTCGCCCTCCACCTGCCCCAGGCAAACGTCGAGCAGGGCGCCGCCGGCCTCTACGAGCTGGCCAAGCTGCCCGAGGAAGTCGACGAGGCGGCCCTTGTCAGTGCCGCCGCCAGCCGCGGCGTCGGCGTCGAGGGCCTGGCGCTGCACCGCTTCAGGCCCGGAGGACAGCCGGGCCTAGTGCTCGGCTTCGCCGGCATGCCGGAGCCGGCGATCGAGCAGAGCGTGCGCCTGCTCGCCGCGGCCCTCGCCGAAGTCGAGCGCTAGGCAGCCGAGGCCGCGGGTGCGAGGAGCCTGGCCCAGGGGCGGGCCGCTTCGAGCTGGGCGCCGAGCCGGATCAGCCGCGCCTCTTCGAAGGGACCGCCGGTGAGCATCGCGCCGACCGGGATCCCATCGTCGTTCCAGTGCAGCGGCAGCGAGATCGCCGGCAGGCCGGTGATGTTGCCGAAGGCGGTGAAGCAAACCGAGCTGATCGTCTCGAAGACCGGCTGGTCGGGCGCGGCGTGCTGTGCCGCCAGAACCTGCCCGCTCGGCGGCGGCAGGATGCCCGAGGTCGGGGTCAGCAGCAGGTCGAAATCGCCACCCCAGCGGGCGACTTCGCGGCGTGAGAGCCGCTCCAGTTTCTGCACGGCGACGACGTACTCGTAGGCGCTGACTCGATCGGTCGCGGCCTCGTAGGCGTAACGGTTGTGCGGCTCGACCTTGGACCAGTCGACGCCGTCGTAATCGGCGATGCCGCCGATCGTCATCGTCACGAAGTCCGGCGTCAGCTCCTCGGAGATCGTCCGCACCTCGACCTCGATCACCTCGTGGCCGAGCTCCTCGAGCAGCGCCGCGGTCTCGCGAGCCGCCTGGACGCAATCGGGATCGGTCGGCAGGCCGAGCGGCGCCTCGGCCATCAGGCCGACCCGCAGCTTCTCGACCGTCGCGCCCACCTCCTCGACGAAGGGCCGCTGCGGGGCCGGTGCGTTGAACCAGGCGAGGGGGTCGGGGCCGGCCATCGCGTCGAGTGAGGCAGCGGCATCGGCCATCGTGCGCGTGATCGCGCCCTCGACCACGGCGCCCATCCAGGTCTGAGCACGGCGCGGGATGCGGCCGCGGCTGGTCTTCAGGCCGACCAGCCCGGTGTAGGCGGCGGGGATGCGGATCGAGCCGCCGCCGTCGTTGGCGTGGGCGATCGGGAACATCCCGCCGGCGACCGCCGCCGAAGCGCCACCGGAAGAGCCACCGGAAGCGCGGCCCGTGTCCCAGGGATTGACGGTGTTGCCGTAGCGCGAGTTCTCGGCCACCGTTAGCGGACCGAACTCAGGAGTGTTGGTGCGTCCGCAGAGGACAAACCCAGCCCGCTGCAGCGCCTCGACCACGAGCTCGCTCTCCTCGCTGAGGCCGTCGCCGGCGCCGTTGGAGCCGTAGGTGAGCGGCCAGCCCGCGACCGCGGTCAGGTCCTTGATCGGGATCGGCACGCCGAGGAACGGCGCCTCCTCCCCGGCCGCGATCCGAGAGTCGGCGTCGCGGGCAGCCGCGCGAGCGGCCTCGTCATCGCGCCAGACGACCGCGTTCAGCTCGGGGTTGCGCGCGTCGACTGCCGTGAGGCAGTCCTCGAGCAGCTCGACCGCGGTGAGCTCGCGCGCACGAAGCGCGGTGGCCAGCTCAACTGCTGACGAAGTCGGCCCGAGGCTCCCCATGGCGTTGATCGTAACCGCCTACTGCGCCTTGGCGCTCGCCTCCAGCGCCTGCTTCACGTTCTCGACCCCCCGCTCCATCATTTCGCCGGTCATCTCGGCGATCTCATTCGGCAGCAGGTCGGCAATCCAGACGAACTGTGTCGTGCCATCTTCGTTGTCGATCACCTGCGCGGCGCCGTTGTGGTGCGTGTAGGGCCCGTCGACGATCGACCAGACCAGCCGGCGCTCCTCCTCGTCGCGCTCGACCAGCCGCTCGCGGGCGACCGCGCCGTTGAAGAAGGTGACGATGCGGTCCTCACCGTCGATCTCGGTCGCCGTCAGGAAGCCCGGCACGAGCCGCTCGTGTGGCGCGGCCCAGTCGCCCAGCGCCGCCCAGGCCTGCTCCGGACTCACCTCAATCGTCCGTTCCTTGCGAATCGATGCCACTTTGCCTCCTCCTCCAGCTGTGCACGTATTCGGACAGCGGCAGCCTAAACTCGGCCACCCCATGACCACGGCGTCGATCCTCTCCAACTTCTGGGGCAACCTCGAAGAGAACCACGAGCAGGCGGTCTTTCTCGTCCTCGTTGGCTTCCTTGGCTCCTTCGCCTTCATCCGCATGAGCACGCGGATCATCCGCAGCGAAAGCGTCTCCTGGTGGCCGGGAAACGTCGAAAGCGAAAGCGGCGTTCACGTCCACCACCTCGTCTTCGGGATCGTCACGATGATGGTCGCCGGCACCCTCGCCTTCGTCGCCGACGGCCGCACCCCCTACACCGAGATCTGCGCGCTCGGCTTCGGCATCGGGGTCGGCCTGACGATCGACGAGTTCGCGCTCTGGGTGCACCTGGAGGACGTCTACTGGGCGAAAGAGGGGCGCAGCTCGATCGACGCGACCGTGATCGCAGCCGCCGTGATGCTGCTGATCGTTCTCGGCGCCAACCCGCTGACGATCGATTCCGGCTCCCCCGCCGTGGTGATCACCAGCATCCTCGCCACCCTCTTCGTCTTCCTGATGGTCGCGATCTGCTTCCTCAAGGGCCGGATCCTGCACGGCGTGATTGGCTTCTTCATCTTCCCGATCGCGATCTACGGCGCCTGCCGAATCGGCAAGCCGAGCTCGGCCTGGGGGCGGCGACGCTACGGCGAGCGCCGGCCGAAGAAGCAGGCCAAGGCCGAGGAGCGCTTCCAACCCGATCGCCGCACCGAGCGCTTCAAGGAAGCCTTCCGCGACATCGTCGGCGGCAAGCCGAGCGAGGGCCTGGCGGCGGTCGGTGACGAGGCAGCCGCCGCGACCCGCGAGGCTGGGATCGAAGTCCGCGAAGGGGCGGAACGGCTAGCCCACGCTGCGGATCCGACCCGCCGGAGCAAGGACGACGGCGGAGACAGCTAGGCCTGCGGGTGATCGGCGGCGCGTTGGCGCACGTCGGACTTCTCAGCCAGTGTCATCGCACCGGGATGGCCATCGCCGGGCCACGGAGTGAGCATCAGCAGCAGGCGGGCATCTGCCCGCGCGGCAATCGTGCGCCGCTCGCCGGGGTCGAACTCGAAGAGATGGCCGGCCCCGGCCGACACGGTCTCCCCGCCGGCCGTCGCAACGTCGACCTCTCCGGCGACGACGACGATTCGTGCTCGCTCGTGAACCTCGTGCTCCTGGAACTCCTCGCCGGCGGGAAGGTCGAGCACGATCGTGCGCGCGTCCTCAGCCGAGGCGAGGATCTGCGGTGCGTGCGGCTCCGCCTCGACGCTCTTCAGGTCCCAGCTCTGCATCTCTCGTAGGAACCTACGCCATGGCGGTGAGCTGGACAATGGGAATCATCCGATTCGCCTGCGCCGCTTCTCGACGGTAGGCCGCGTAAGGGCCGAAGACCTGGTCGGCAAGCGCCCAGAGCCTCTGGCGCTCGGCTTCGTCAGCCACCACCATCGCCCGCATCGGGATGCCACCGAAGGTGACGTCGGGATTGGCGACGAGGTTGTGGAACCAGGCGGGATGCTCGGGCAGGCCGAGCTTCGAGGCAACAATGGTGACCCGCTCACCGTCGTGGAAGTAGATGACGACGTTGCGTCGCCTCTTCCCACTCCTGGCGCCGCGGGTCTCGAGCAGCGCCGTCGGGATCATCAGGTCGAAGCCGAGACGACCTCCGGTCATCCTCATCAGCGGCGGATCGAGCTTCCAGACGACGTGGATCGAGAGGAACCGGCCCAGCCGGGTGTTCGAGAAAGCCGCGTAGGCGCGGCTGAACCAGCCGCGCGGCTGGTTAGGGTCGACGTACTTGAGCCGGCTGGACATCGTCAGACCTCCTGGCTGGAACGTATTCGACCAAGCGTCATTCCGCTCTCGAAAGGAGCTGCCAGTCGTGCAGAACAAGATCCGGCTCGCCATGGCCATCGTCCTCGCCGGTCTCGCCGTCGTCGCGGCAGGCTGCGGCAGCTCGAGCTCCGATGACAATGGCTCCGACAGCTTCCGCGTCGGCCTCGAGGCGCCACTCTCCGGCGAACAGTCGACCCTCGGCAAGGGAATGCTGAAGGGAGCCGAACTTGCGGCGAGCCAGCTCAACGAAAAGAGCGGGATCGAGGGTAAGCAGGTCGAGGTCGTCCCGATCGACGACGCCGCCGATCCGGCCACCGGAGTGAAGGCGGCGAAGTCGGCGATCGCCGCCGGCCTCGACGGCATCGTCGGCCCCTACAACTCGGGCGTCGGCATCGAAACCCTGCCGCTCTACGAGAAGGCGGGTCTGGTGCCGATCAGGCTGACCTCCGACAACTCGACCAACGGCCTCGGCTTCACCCTGCAGCCGATGACCTACCAGATCGCCCCGGTCGCCTCGAAGGCACTGACCGGCTGGCAGCACGCCAAGACGGTCGCGATCGCCTACGACCCGACCCAGAACTACACCGTCTCGGTCTCGAAAGCGCTGAAGGGCTCGCTGGAAAAGGCGGGCGTCACGGTGACCGCTTACGAAAAGGTGCAGCCCGGCAAGAAGGACTACACCGACGTGGTCGAAAAGCTCGCGGCGACCAAACCGGACGTCATCTACGCCGCCGTCTACTTCCCCGAGGGCGGCCTGATCGCCAAGGAGATGCGGGAAGCGAAAGTCGAATCGCAGTGCATCGCCGACTACGCCTCCTACGACACCGGCTTCGTCGAAACGGCCGGCATCGCGGCCGCCCGGGCCTGTCCGGTGGTCGGCGTTCCGGCGCCAGAAGACTTCGCCGGCTCGGCCTCGAAGGTGGCCGACTACCACGACGAATTCGGCGAAGACCCCGGCACCTGGAGCCCCTACACCTACGACTCGCTGAACTTCCTCGCCGACGGCATCGAAAAGGCGGGTGGCACTTCCGCCAAGAAGCTGACCAACGCGCTCAACGGCGTCAGCGGCTGGAAGGGCTGGACCGGCTCGGTCACGATCGATCCTCACAACGGCAATCGCCAGCCCGCGACCGTGGTGATCGTCGACACTGACGCCAAGGGCCAGCTCCACGTCGACGAGGACTGGGCGAAAGCGGTGGGCGCCCCGTACTGAGCGTCAGTCCGCCGTGGCGCGTTCCAGCACGACGACCGGGATCTCGCGATCGGTCTTGCGCTGGTACTCGTCGTAGGCGGGCCACTCGCCAGCCATCTTCTCCCAGAGCGCGGGCTTCTCCTCGGCGCTGGCCGTCCGAGCCCGGGCCTTGAAGCGGTCGGCCTTGACCTGAACCTCGACCTCGGGGTTCTCGGAGAGGTTGAGGTACCAGGCGGGCGGCTCGTCGGAGCCGCCCTTGGAGGCGACGATCGCGAACGAGTCGCCCTCGGGCGCGTAGATCAGCGGCGACGTCCGCGGCTCACCAGACTTGCGCCCGGTGGTGGTCAGCAAGAGCGTCTGCGTTCCCTGCCACTCATGTCCCTCGGCGCCGTCGGTTGCCCGGTAGCGCTCGACGTGTTCTTGACCAAAGAGCATCGGCGCTCAATGGTAGTAAGCCGGTGCCGCGAGCCCGACGAGCGCTAGGGAAGCAAGCGCTCGATGGCGGTCGCGGCCGTCGTGGTCGTCCCGGTTGCTTCGTAGCCGGCCTTGACGCGGGCTGCCCCAGGGGCGCAATCGCGCGCGACTTCGACGGCCGCCGCCAAACGCGCTGGGGAGAGCTTGCGGCGAGGCAGCTTGGTACCGGCGCCGGCCTCGAGCACGTGGGCCGCGACGTCGAGCTGGTCTCGGGCCCAGGGCACCACGCACACCGGGACCCCGCAGGAGAGTGCCTTCTGAGTAATCCCCATGCCGCCGTGGCAGACGACCGCGGAGGCGCGCTCGAGCAAGGGCCGGTGCGGCAAGAAGCGCTCGACGATCGCGTCGCCGGCCGCCGGCAACGCCGCGGGATCGACGCCGGCCGTGGTCACGACGAGCCGCCACTTGCCGCTCAGCCCATTGAGAGCGGCGGCGGCGATCTCGCCGTCGTCCTGGAACTCCGACGAGCAGGTGACCAGCGCCAGTGGTCGCTCGTCGTCGGGTACCTCCACCGGTAGAGCCGACGGCGGATCCCAGGTCCCGGCGCCAACCATGAGCACACCAGCCGGCATCTCCCGCCCGTACTCAAACGGCTCGGCGGTGAAGTAGAGGGTCAGCTCGGCCCGGTGCCGTGCCTCGGCGATGGTCGCGCACGGCGCAAGCCCCGCGGCGATGCGGCCGGCGTTGGCGGTAGGCAGGCGGGCCTTGGCGTCGAAGCGAGCGCTCAACCGGGCCAGCGCGGCGTCGCGAATGCTTCCCAGCGGGCCAGACATCGGCCGCAGCCCGAACCCGAACGGGGGCACCCCTGGGGCCGGCTCTTCCAGGAGAAAGGGCCGCGACTCCGCCCACGGCAACCCCTCGCGCTCGGCGACCCCCTTGGCCCCGTATGTAGTCGTGTCGATCAGGGCGAGATCGGGTGAGACGGCGGCGATCGCCGCCTCGAAGTCGTTTACCTCGATCGCCGCGCGCCTCGCCCAGACCTCAAAGGCCCTTTCCCCGGCCGCGACCTGTGACTTGGCGGCGTGGTCGTCCATCTCGATCGCCTCGATTCGGGGGGCGATCGGCTCGCACTTCAAGCCGGCATGTCGCACCGCCGGCACCTCGGAGGCCAGCGTCCGCACGTGCACCTCGGCCCCTCTCGCCGCGAGCTCGAGTAGCGGCCCCATCATCGGGTTCAGGTGCCCGCGAGCCGGTGAGGTGTAGGCGAGGATCCTCATTGACCCCTCCTGACGTGTTCGACCAGATCCAGGATCGCCGCCTCCGTCGCCTGCCGGCCAAGGCCCTGGCGCCTGCGCAGCAGAGCCCAGATGTGGACGTCGGTGAGAGAAGCCAAGACGGCCTTGCGAAGCCGCCGCTCCCCCCTGCTCAGCGCTTCAAGGTCCGGAGCGAACACCGCCTCCACCCAGTCCTCGTGCAACCGTTGGCCGGACTCGGTCACCTGACGAACGAGGGGGTAGCGATCCGCCAGCGAGAGCCAGCGCAGGACCAGGTCCCCATCCTCCTCGTAGTGACCCACCAGCCCCTGGATTGATCCCGCCACGTCCCCCCGCCGCGCCCCGCGCGAATCCACCACTCCCTGCTCGGCATCCGCCATCGCCGCCACCAGCAGGCCCTCTTTCGAGCCGAAATGCCGGATCACGGTACGTTCGCTGCACCCCGCTCGCTTCGCCACCTCGTCGAGCGGGAGGTCGAACCGCCCCTCGTCGCGGAAGAGCTCTTGCGCGGCGATCAAAATCACCCGCCGGCTGCGCTCCGTGGCCTCGGCGCGCTTGGTCTGGCTGTAGTTGCGTGTGGCCATTTCGTGTCAGTGTACATGACACGAAATTAGGGAAGAGTCGCGAGCAGGAACCTCAGCTCGGCAGCTCTTCGCCGCCGCGCTCGCGCACCATGTAGAGCGCGTACCAGTCGGGCCAGTTCGGGTCCTCTTCGCCGGTTCGCTCCTCGTGTTTGCCGTGTGCCTCGGCCGCCCGCCTCAGCGCTGCCGCCAGGTCTTCCACCGACTCATATTTCGTCGCCATCCTCGCTCCTCACCGGCCCGGAAGCCGGGCCTTGATCTCCTGCAGCAGCCAACCGTTGCCGTCCGGATCGCTAAAGGCGACGAACGAGCCGTAGTCGGCGTGCTCCGGCGCCGGTCCGCTGACGCGCCCGTCGGTACCGGCGTGGTGGAAGATCCCGGTCGCGTCGTGGAAGGTCTCGCTGACGTCAACGCCGCGCGCGACGAGGTCAGCCCGGGCGGCGTCGATGTCGTAGACCGAGAGCTGCAGCCCCTCGGACGAGCCCGGCGGCGCGGTCGTGACTCCCTCGCCGAAGATGATCGAGCAGGCTGACCCCGGAGGCGTCAGCTGCACGACCCTGTAGCCATCGTCGACCGCCAGGTCGGCGTCGAGGCGCCAGCCCAGCCCCTCGTAGAAGCGCTTTGCCCGGTCGACATCCGAGACCGGCACGACCACAACCTCGAGCTTCATCTCGCCGGCGCTCACCGGCGGGGTGCCCGCTGCGGCGTCACCGTGTGTCTCTGGGCTGCCCATCGTCTGACCTTCTTCCCTGCTCGGATGAAAGTCAAGGATCAGTACGCTGGATTGGCGATGTCGAATCCAGCGGAGACGCGGATGCCCACCCTCGAGGAGGCGCTCCCCGGCCGCAGCGAGCCCGCCTACGAGGTCGAGAACCGCCACGCGGTCTTCGGCACGCCACTGAAGCCGCCCTTTCCAGAGGGGATCGAGGTCGCCTACTTCGCGCTCGGCTGCTACTGGGCCGCCGAGCAGCTCTTCTGGACGATCGACGGCGTCTACACAACCGCCGCCGGCTTCATCAACGGCACCACCCCCAATCCCACCGGTGAGGAGGTCGAATCGGGCAGGACCGGGCACGCCGAGACGGTGCTCGTGGCCTTTGACCCGACCAAGGTCTCCTACGCTGACCTGCTCAAGATCTTCTTCGAGGAGCACGACCCCACCCAGGGCATGCGCCAGGGCAGCGAAGTTGGGACCTGGAACCGATCGGGCATCTACTTCGCCGGTGAGGAACAGCAGGTGACTGCCGAAGCGACACTGAAGGCATACGACGAGGCGCTGCGCGCAGCCGGCCACGATCCGATCACGACTGAGATCGCGCCCGCCACCCCCTTCTACTACGCCGAAGACGACGACCAGCAGTACCTGCGCAAGAATCCAAACGCCATTCACTGTGCGCTAGCGGGCACCGGCGTCTCCTGCCGGGTCCCGACCGCCGGGCTTTGAGCACGGCGGCCTCGCACTCGTTTGAAAACACAATTTGTGATCTCAAAACTGCTCATCGTGCCGATGCACCGCCCCCATCTGATCGCCTCAGCTTCCGCGGCTCTGGTTGCCCTTGCATTGGCTGCATGCGGAGGCTCGGTGCAGCCCGGCTTTACGGTCGGCGACGGCCCACCCAAGAACCCATCGGAATGGTCCTGGGGGCAGCCATCCCCCGAGATGACCGACGAAGCCGAGGACCTGATCGCAAGCAAGCACGGAGACAGCTACGCCTCCCCCGAATGCCTGCCCGCCAAAAGTCTCGACGGCAGCGGAGAATTCAACTTCGACTGCACCGCCGAAGATCGGCAACGGGGGAAACGGGTCAAGCTCGACGTAGTCGTCTACGGCTCCGACTCGGGCGATCCCAGCTTGGGGATCCTCCAGAACGTCCGGACCCGCTGAGCGGCTGAGTTCGATCAATCGCGTTCCTCGCCGTGTGCCCTCAACGCAAGCCGAGCAGCTCAAGGCGGGAGCCTTCGATTTCCTTCTTCGCCCGTCGTTCGCCGGCGAGCACGAGTCGCCCGTCGGGCTGCAGCGCAGCCGAGAGTCGAGCCACGCCCTGGTGTCCACCGGCGACCACGGCCGCGTCGCTCCTGAAGGAGCGGTCGATCGTCCCATCGAGACGGAACCCCCGCACCTGCGACGGGCCCGAGAAATAGCCTCGCTGGCCGACCACGACGAGACGCCCCCGGCGGACGAAAAGACCGATCGAGGTCCCGACGCGAACCGGCCTGTACCCGCGAGCGGCAAAGGAGCGGTCGAGATGCCCCGCGGCGTTCACCTTGACCAAGTCGATCCCTTCGCCATCGGCGGTTGCCCAGTGGGACCGACATCTGCCCCGCGCTGAGTCACCGCCGCCCCCTTCGATCAGGTCCGCTGGATTGCATCGACAGCGCCCGAGCATATCCAGGCATTGAAATGAAAACCTGAGTGCTCACGGTTTTCTTCCTACCCTCTCCCTACCCGTCCCGGTGGCAGAGCCGGGGTGACGACACGGGGAGGGAGGTGACTCTGCATGACGATCAAACCGGTAAGTCCGGTCATTCCGGTGTTGCAGATTTACAAGCAGCGCTAGGTGACTACGAGCCGGTCCCGGTCGTCTGCATGAGGCCGGGATCGGCCCGACCTAACGACTAAAGAAGGTGCTCCCCGCCTGGCCTCGTGCCTCCGAGCTCGCCTTACTCATCGCTACCGTTCCGACCCGATAGCGAAAGTCCGCGCGGCGGCAAGCTGGTTGTAGACATCGAGCATCGCGTCGACGGAGGGGTCCGCGGGTTCGGCAGCCAGTGGGGTTTGGAGGTCGCGAACAGTCGTCTGCTGGGACGTTTTGTCGTGGATGACGTGGTTAAGGCTGTCCTCGACGATCTTTCTTAACAAAGCGCCGGTCGTTCGAGCCCGCTCATATCACTCCCGCGCCGAGGCTCGTATCACTCTCGTATCACGGATCGTCAGGCATTCCCTCGCATAGCCTCGCGCGGCCAGATCGATTTGGCGTGGTGCGTGGCTATGCGAAGCCTTGCGGGGAACACCTTGATATCGGGGAGACAGGATTTGAACCTGCGACCGCTCGGCCCCCAGCCGAGTGCGCTACCAGACTGCGCCACTCCCCGTGGCTGAATTACATTCTTACGGATTCATCCGCGGCGGTAGCTCAACGGTAGAGCCTCAGCCTTCCAAGCTGATGACGCGAGTTCGATTCTCGTCCGCCGCTTCCTCCGTATCCCCGGCCAGCAGGCACTCAAGGCTCATGCCGAGCTGTCGATGCAAAGCGGGATGCAACTGCCGCTGGAAAGACCTATCGCCTCGCTGCTCGCGGTCCTTGCCTGCCTGGGCGCGATCGTCGGCTGTGGCAGCTCAAGCGACGGCGATAACTCAGCCTCCTCCCCATCTCAAGCCGCCCTCGTTCCCTGGCCACTCTTTGGCCGCGTGCCCGAGCGGACGCATTACCTGCCGGCCAAGGAGCGCTTTCTCGATCCGCCGCTGAAGGAAGCGTGGTCGATCAATACGCACGCGCTGATCGAGTTTCCGCCGGCGATCGCCAATGGGGTCGCCTATGTGGTCAACAAGTACGGCAACGCCAAGGCGGTGCGGCTGCGGCGATCGCAAGGTCCTCTGGGAACGGAACACCGATCCGCAGGACAAGGGCAAACCGACCGACGTGACCGCGCCGGTCTACCACGAAGGCAGGTCTTCTTCGCCTACGTCGACGGCGATCTGGTCGCGGTCGACGCCCAGAGCGGCGTAGAACGGTCTGGAAGCGCAAGCTGCGTCGGCCACCTCGAATCCTCGCCGATGGCCGTTGGCGGCACGCTCTACCTCGGCACCGACAAGACCAACGTCGTCGCGGTGCGGGCCTCCGACGGCAAGGTGCTCTGGCAGTTCAACTCGCCGGCGGCGATCAAAGCCAGCCCCAGCTTCCATGACGGCCGCCTCTACGTCGCCGACTACGAGAGCGTCGATGTTCTGCCTCGACGCCAAGGACGGCAAGCTGATCTGGCGCACCAACACCACGCAAGGCACCGCCCTTCGGCCAGGGCGGCTTCTTCTCCTCGCCGGCGATCGCCTTCGGCCGCGTCTACGCCGCCCGCGACGACGGCACCGTCTTTGCCTTCGACGAGGCGACCGGCAAGGTCGACTGGTCCTTCCCGACCAACAACTTCGTCTACGGCTCGCCGGCCGTCGCCCGGTCCCCGGCACGCCGCCGAGTGTCTACATCGGCTCCTACGACGAGCACCTCTACGCGCTCGACGCCGCGCAGCGGCAGGCAGCGCTGGCGCTACGACGTCGGCGGACCGGTACCCGGCACCGCGACCGTGATCGGCCACACCGTCTACGCCTCGAGCTTCAAGACCCGCAAGACGATCGGCATCGATGCTCGCACCGACCGCAAGACCTTCGAGCTGAAGCAGGCCGGCTACACGCCGATGGTCTCCGACGGCCGCCGCCTCTACCTGATCGGCTACTACGAGCTGATCGGCCTGCGGCCGACGCGGCCGTGACGCGATCTGCGAGACCGCGTTTTGGCGCCATATAGGCACCTGAACGCAGTCTCGCGCTTAGTAGCCGGGCGGGTGGCGGGCGACGAAGCCGGCCGGGGGTGTGCCGGCTACGTGCCAGCGGGGGCCGCTGCCGCGGGCGTCGCCGACGGTGTCCCAGCGCAGGCCGGCGATCACCGCGTAGGCGTGGGTGGCGCTGGCGTAGACGGTGATCCAGCGGCCGGGGCCGGGCGCGCCCCAGCTCTCGAGCGGGCCCGAGGCGAGCGGCTGGGAGAGGAAGCCGCCGCCGGCGAGCGCGTAGCTGACCGCACCCGAGCAGTCGTAGCCGGGGGCGTACCAGGAGCCGTGACCGCCACCCCAGATGTAGGGGCGGCCGACGATCGTGTTGGCGGCGTTGATCGTGCCGGCGACGCGTTCGGGCGCACCGGCCGGCGCCAGGGCGATGCCGCTGACGTAGGTCGCGGTCGGGTCGCCGTACTTGTTGGGTGTCGCCGGGATGCGGGCGACGAAAGGTTCGCTGCGACCGCCGGGCGGCGGCGGAATCGGCGTGCCGTTGGTGCCGGCCGAGGCGGGCGGAAGTGGGTCTCCCGGTTTGTAAGTGCTTCCCTCCCCCGAGTACACCGATCCTGGAGCAGTGGCCTCCGCGGCCACCTTCTTGGCGGTGGAAGCACCTTCGTACTTGGCGCCCAGGTAGACGAGACTGCCTTCGATCGCGTCGAGCACGCCGCTCGCCTTCGCCGCGGTCATCAGCGTTTGGCCGAGCGGGCCAGCGTCTTCCCCGTCTTTGCCGCCAGTAGCCGCACTTGCTGGGGCCGCGGACCACAGACAGGCCGCAAGCACCATCGCGACTATCGGTCGCAGCGCAGTCCCGGTTTGCAGCCCAGCCATCGCTCAGAACTGTACCCTCGCGCGATGTTCGCCAGGCGATCCTCGCTCGCCCTTACCTGTCTCGCAACACTCGGCGCCTGCGCCTCGGCTGCACCGCTGGCCGCCGCCGAACCGGCGCCCTGGGGCGCGGGCTGCACGCCGACCCCCGCCGGCGCCGTCCGCAGCAGCGCCAACTGCGGTGCCGAGCTTCTCCAACGGGCACGCCATCGCCCCCGCCGGGGCCCCGAGCGCGGTCAAGCAAGCGATCGCGGCCGCCAACCAGATCGACGGCAGGCCCTACGTCTGGGGCGGCGGGCACGTCAGCTTCCTCTCGCGCGGCTACGACTGCTCGGGCGCGGTCAGCTACGTGCTGCACGCCGCCGGCCTGCTCGACCAGACGATGGTCTCCGGTCAGCTGGCCTACTGGGGCGAAAGCGGCCTCGGCCGCTGGATCACCGTCTACGCCAACAACGAGCACGTCTTCATGGTCATCGCCGGCCTGCGCTTCGACACCCGTGACGACCCGCCGGGCGTCAACGGCCCGCGCTGGCACCGCGCCAAGGTGGAACCGCTCAACTTCGCGGCCCGTCACCCAAGCGGCCTCTAGCTCTTTACGTCGTAGCGGAGATAGACGAAGCCGCTCTCGAAGCGGCGCTGGTCCAGCAGCTCGAGCCGTGCGAAGACGCCGTCCGGAAGCGCCCGCTTGCCGGCGCCGACCAACACTGGGGCGAAGAACAGCTGGCACTCGTCGACCAAGCCCGCCCTGAACGCCTCGGCCGCGAGCTCGGCCCCGCCGACGCCGACGTCGCGGCTCGCCGACGCGACCATCTCGCGCACCGCGTCGGGATCGAACTCCCGCTCGATCCTGGTCTTAGCGCTCGACGGCTCGTCCAGCGTGCGCGAGTAGACCACCTTGTCGGCCGCGCGCCAGATCTCGGCGAAGTCGCGCATGACCTGCACCTGCTCGGGCCCGGTATCGACCGTCTCCCAGAAGACCATCGTCTCGTGCATCCGACGCCCGTAGAGGTAGGTCCCGACCGGCCGCTCGAGATCGTTGACGAAGGCGTGCACTTCCTCGTCGGGAGCCGCCCAGCCGAAGTTGCCATCCTCGTCGGCGACGTAGCCGTCGAGCGAGGCGATTGCCGAGTAGATCAAGCGCGCCACCGGATGGACTTATACCCGGCGTGCCCCTACTCGACCAGAAAGCGAGTCGGCACGAAGGTCTGCGAATCGACCGGTGGTCGCACGTAGGCGCGCTCCTGGCGCGGCGGCAGCTCGACCTTCTCCGCCAGCACCGACTCGTAGGGAATCTGTTCGAGCAAGTGGCTGATCAGGTTGAGGCGGGCGGTGCGCTTGTCGTCGGCCTCGACCACGAACCAGGGCGAGTCCTTCGTATCGGTGTAGGCGAACATCTCGTCCTTGGCCTCGGCGTAGTCGACCCAGCGCGCCCGAGCCTCGAGGTCGATCGGGCTCAGCTTCCACTGCTTGACCGGGTCCTCGATGCGGGCGATGAAGCGGCGCTCCTGCTCCTCGTCGGAGATCGAGAGCCAGTACTTGATCAGGATCAGGCCCGAGCGCATCAGGATCCGCTCGAAGCTCGGGGTCGAGCGCATGAACTCCTGGTACTCCTCCTCGCTGCAGAAGCCCATCACCCGCTCGACGCCGGCGCGGTTGTACCAGCTGCGATCGAAGAGAACCATCTCTCCCCCGGCGGGCAGGTGGGCGACGTAGCGCTGGAAGTACCACTCGCTGCGCTCGCGCTCGGTCGGCACGCCAAGCGCGACCGTCCGCACCACCCGCGAGCTGGTCCGCTCGGTGATCCGCTTGATCACCCCGCCCTTGCCGGCGGTGTCACGCCCCTCGAAGAGCACCGCGACCCGCAGGCCCGCGTGAACGATCCATTCCTGCAGCCGCACCAACTCCTCCTGCAGGCGAGCCAGCTCCTTCTCGTACTGCTTCTTGCTCAGGACCTGGGGCGAGTCGTCGCTGTGCGCCACGCCCCCAAGCCTAAGCCGTGCTCCCGCTACTGGTGATTCGGGCCGTCGTTGCCGTTGTGGTGGCGACCGTTGTGGTGGTGGTGCTTGCCCTGGTGGTGATGGTGCTGCTCGTGACCGGCCGGGTCATCGGCGCCGTGGCTGGCAACCGCCACGCCACTACCCCCAATCGCCATAACGCCTGCAATCGCAAGTGCCGCTGACATTCGCTTCAACATCGCTGCCTCCTCGAGGACGAGTTTTCGGTCGTGGCTTGCGCCCCGGGGCCGCGTGAGACCGGAGATACGAGGGGCTTGCGTACAAGGTTCACATAAGCTTGACATGGAAACGTTAGGTACTTAACCTTTTGGTACCGAATGTCTGACGCGAAGCAGAGCACCGATCGGATCGAGCCCTACGTCTGGAAGATCGCCGGCGTCGTGATCCTCGGCATGATGATGTCGATCCTCGATACGACGATCGTCAACGTCGCCCTTGACACCCTCGGCCGCGACCTGCACAGCACGATCGCCCAGATCCAGTGGGTGGCGACCGGCTACCTGCTGGCGCTGGCGGCGGTGATCCCGCTGACCGGCTGGGCGGCGCGCCGCTTCGGCGCCAAGCGTGTCTACCTCTGCTCGATCGTCCTCTTCACGATCGGCTCGGCGCTCTGCGGGCTGGCCGAAACGAGCACCTCGCTGATCCTCTTCCGCGTCCTGCAGGGAGTCGGCGGCGGCATGATCATGCCGGTCGCGCAGATGATCATGGCCGAGGTTGCCGGCCCGAAGCGGATGGGCCGCGTGATGGGCGTCGTCGTGATGCCGGCGATGCTGGCGCCGATCCTCGGCCCCGTCGTCGGCGGCCTGATCCTGGAAAACCTGCACTGGTCCTGGATCTTCTTCGTCAACGTGCCGATCGGGATCATCGCCGCGATCCTCGGCATGCGGATGCTGCCCGACTCGAAGCTCGGCGAGGCCGGCAAGCTCGACCTCACCGGGCTGGTCCTGCTGGTGACCGGGATGCCGCTGATCGTCTACGGCCTCTCGGAGATCGGCACCAGGGGAAGCTTCACCGCGCCGACCGTGATCTGGCCGATCGTGGCCGGGATCGCGATGCTGCTCGCCTTCGGCCGGCACGCGCTCAGAACCGAGCGGCCGCTGCTCGACGTTCGCCTCTACGCCAACCGCATCTTCGCCGCCGCCTCGCTCACAACCTTCGGCCTCGGCGCGGCGCTCTTCGGAGCGATGATCCTGGTTCCGCTCTACTACCAGCAAGTGCGCGGCGAGAGCGTGATCGTGACCGGGCTTCTGGTCGGCCCGCAGGGCCTCGGCATGCTCTTCGTCGCCCCCTTCACCGCCCGCCTCACCCAGCGCTTCGGCGGCGGCCGCGTCGCCCTCGTCGGCGTCTCGATCCTCTGCCTCACCTCGCTGCCCTTCGCCTTCATCGGTGCCGACACCTCGATCCTCGGGATCTCGCTGCTACTGCTGCTGCGCGGCGTCGGCATCGGCCTCTCCTTCATCCCCACCACCACCGTCGCCTTCGCCTCGCTGCGCACCGACCAGCTCTCCGACGCGACGCCGCAGATGAACGTCCTGCAGCGAGTCGGCGGCGCGATCGGCACCGCGGTGCTGGCGGTGGTGCTGCAGCGGGCGAGCGCCGGCACCAGCTCGCCCGCCGAGCTCGCCGGCGCCTTTGGCACCGCCTACTGGTGGGCCTTTGGAATCGCCATGCTCGCCTTCATCCCCTGCGTCGTGCTGCTGCGTGCCGAGCGGCAGATCCCCCCCCACACGCCGACCGAGGCGGAGGAGCTCGCCGAGGCGGAGCTGGAGCCGCTCGGTGCGTGAGGAGCGCTTGACCGAGCTCGGCCAGGCCTTTCGCCGCGCCTACCGCAGCCTGCGCCGGTTGCGCGGCCGCGACACCCACCTGCTGGGTGGCGAGATCAGCCACGCCCAGTTCGAGCTGCTCGCCGAGCTGCGCGAGCGCGGCCCCCTCCCCGCCGGCGAGCTGGCCCACGTTGCCGGCCTCAGCGCCGCGACCGTCTCGCAGATGCTCGACCACCTGGCCACGGATGGCCACGTCAAACGAGTTCGCTCCGAGACCGACCGGCGGGTCGTCCTGATCGAGCTGACCACCCTCGGCCGGCGTCGGGTCGAGGCGACAAAGGCGCTCTGGCGCGAGCGCTGGGAGGAGGCGCTGGAGGGAATCGATGCGGAAGAACTGCGAATCGCCAGCGGCGTCCTGCAGCGAATCGGCACCGTCTTCGAGGAGCCGACGGACGACTAGTCGAGCAGGACCAGGACCACGGTGAAGAGGCCGAGGATCACGCCCCCCACCGCCAGAGCCGCGTGGGCGAGTCGCGGTGCGGAGGGGAAGCGACCCTCGGCGAGAGCCGTCTCCACCGTGCGGCGGCGGGCACTGCCGTAGGCGATTACCGCGATGCCGTACAGGGCAAAGCAGACTCCGGCGATCACATAGGGCCAGCGCTGGGAGCTGCCGTCCAGGCCGGGGACGATCCGGCCAACCGCCAGAGCGACCGCCAGGCCGGTGAGGCCTGTTCGCCACCAGGCGAGCTCGGTGCGTTCGCTGGCCAGCAGCGTGCGCCGGGTGGCATCGACGGCTTCCAGCGGCTCCGAACCCGTCCGAGCTGACCTCTCGCGGCTCTCCATTGGCTTGAAAGCTAGACCAACCCGAGGCCCGAACCTGCTCGCGACGACAGCGCAGCTCGTAACCAGCAAGGATGGATGGATGCCCAACCCCCACCGCGCCAAAAAACGCAGCGAGCCCGAAGACCACGGCTGGGTGATCTCCTTCGGCTGTAAAACAGCCGGCAAGCTGATGCGCCTCAAGGTCACCACCGACCCGGCCAGCGACACCAGCCCGATCGAAGTCCCCTGCCCCTGTGGCGAGACCCACCGCGTGATCGTCTCCCCCTACAGGCGGCGGCGCTCGGCCGACGAGGCCTTCGACCTCGAGGTCACCTCGCTCGACGAGTTGCGCTCGGCACCGTAGCCCGCCCGTCAGTCCAGGCCGAGCACGGTCATCGTCCGCGCCGCCATTTCCGACTCGCCGAGGGCGTTGGGGTGCACGATCACGGGGTTGGTCCCTGCAGGACCGGCTCGATCCAGCGCACGCCCAGCGACTGACAGGCATCGTGGCCGTTGGAGGCAGTGCTGAAGTCGACGTAGGTCGAGCCGGTTGCCGCGGCGGCGCGGCGGACGGCGTCATTCAGCGTCGTCTGGATGCCGCGCACGTAGGGAACGTCGCCCTGGGCGATCGGCATCTTGGTGAAGCAGCCACCGCTGGCCGGCATGATCCAGGGGTAGCCGAGAATCGCCACCTTCGCCGCCGGCGCCTTCGCCTTCACCGCGGTGAGCGTTTTGACCAGCGAGGGGTAGGTCACGGAGTTGATCGTGTCTTCGAAGGACGAGCCGTAACGGTCCCTGCAGGGGCTGCCCTGGCCCAGGGTCGAGAGGCCCGCCGTGCCGCAGGCGAGGATCGTGTCGATGAAGACGCCGCTGTCGTTGCCGCCGATCGTCATCGTCACCAGCTGCGTGTCCTGTTTCAGCGCGTTCAGCTGCGGCGCCACGCCGGGGTACTGGGATTCGAAGAAGTGGCTCGTTTCCGCCGCCCCGCAGGTGACGTCCTTCAGCTGCGCACCGGTGTCAGCGGCGATCACGTGAGGGTAATTGCGGATCGAGCGCAGGCACTCGGGCGGCGCGAAGAGATCGGGGGGCAGGACGCCGGAGGCGGCGCTGTAGGAATCGCCGAGCGCCACGTAGCGAAGGGGTGAACCGAGCGCCTGCGCCGCCGGAGCGGCCAGCGCGATCAGGAACATTGCGCTCAGGACGGAGACAAGCAAACGGCTGATGCGGGCTGGACGACGTCGCATGGTCATTTCTCCTCTGCTCGAAGACCCTTGAGCAGAAACCTGCCCAGATCGAGCGAGGTCGAAACATGCGCACCCCACCAGCCGGGGCGCCTACGAGCCGTTACCGGCTCAGCTCTTCCGTTTGGCCATGCGCTCGAGCTGCTTGCCGAAGGCCCTCTCGACTTCGTCGGACATCGTCATCCGGTAGACGGCGACCAGCGCCTGCAGCGAGAGCGGGCGCAGCTGATCGAGCGCGGCGCGGACCTCGGGCCAGCGCTCCTCCGGGTAGCCCTCTTCTTCGAAGGGCTTCCAGATGTCGTCGAGGAAGAGCTTGACGAACTCGTGGGAGACGGATCGGCAGCGGCTCTGCACCTTGGCGATCACGGCCAGGGCGTGGTCGAGCGGCACGCCGGTGGCGACGACGCCCTCGGCCGCGTCCAGCAGCGAGGGAAACGGCGCCTCGAAGCGGTCGTCGTCGATCGCGACCAGGGCGCCGGCGTCGATCGCCCGCTTCAGCGCGTCGTCGATCTCGGTGCCGAAGCGATCGCGCCAGCTCCTGGCGGGTGAAGGTCTCGCGGCTGCTCGCGGTCGAACTCGTCGATCGCCCGCTTGAAGGAGAGGAACTGCTCGGCCGGCCCGAGGTTCTGGCTCAGCAGCCGCTCGATCCCCTTGAGGTTGAAGCCGTCGGTCTGCAGCTCCTGGATCATCCGCAGCCGATCGAGGTGCTCGGGTCCGTAGTAGCCGACCCGGTCGCGCACCTCGGGGGCCGGCAGCAATCCCCGCGCCCGGTGCGAGCGAATGTTGCGGACGGTCATCCCCGTCTCCGCGGCGAGCTGTTCGATCGTCAGGTCGTTCTCGGGCTTGGTCGCGGCCGCCATCTGTGTGAAACCTATCACTGAAAGACGGCGCACTAGTTGACGTGACGGCATTTGATGTTACGTTGTCCTCCGTCACGGGTATCGCTGCCAAACACCCAGCGAAGAGGAGACCGATGAGCCCCACCACAACAAGCCCGCCCCCCCCGCCCGCTGCTCGACCTGATCGCCGGACCGCACGGGCTCGATCGCTACCTCGAGCAGATCAACCCGACCTTCGTCATCGGCGAGTGCCGGGCCGAGGTCGTGGCGGTCGAGCGCGGCACGGAAGACAGCGTCACCCTGACCCTGCGCCCCAACCGCGCCTGGCAGGGTCTCCGCGCCGGCCAGTTCGTGCAGGTCTCGGTCGAGATCGACGGTGTGCGCCACAACCGCTGCTACTCGCCGGCTTCGTCAGAGGGCCGCGGCCGCGAGTTGGAGATCACGGTCAAGCGCCATCCCGAGGGCTTGGTCTCGAACTTCCTCGCCGACCAGGCGCAGCCCGGCATGGTGCTCGGCCTCTCGCAGGCCGACGGCGACTTCCACCTTCCCGACGCCCGCCCCGACTCGATCCTCCTGATCGGCGGAGGCAGCGGCATCACCCCCTTGATGGCGATCCTCCGCACCCTCATCGCCGAGCGGCACCCGGGACAGGTCGCGCTGATCCAGTACGCCCCGGACCCCGAGCGCACGATCTACCGCCAGGAGCTCGACCGCCTGGCAGCCGAGAACCCGAACTTCACCCTGAGCCGCTCCTACACGCGGGCGCCCGGCGCCGGCGAGCTCGACGGCCACTTCAGCCCGGCCCACCTCCCCCTCGCCGACCCCTGCTTCACCGCCGCGGAGACCTTTGCCTGCGGGCCCCCTGCCCTGCTCGACGCGGTGCGCGGCACCTGGGCCAACGGCCTCGAGCAGCGGCTGCACGTCGAGAGCTTCGTCCCCCCCAGCCTGTTCCCGGTCGGCGAGCCCGGGACGGGCTCGATCCACTTCGCCGGCTCGAACCTCGAGGTCGAGAACAGCGGCGCCTCGATCCTCGAGCAGGCCGAGCAGGCCGGCGTCCCGGCCCAGTCGGGCTGTCGCATGGGGATCTGCCACACCTGCACCTGCCGCAAGCTGAGCGGCACCGTCAAGAACCTGCTCACCGACGAGGTCTCCGCCGCGCCCGACGAGGAGATCCAGCTCTGCATCTCGGCCCCGCTCAGCGACCTCGTCATCGACCTTTGAACCGACTTGCAACGAAAGGCAACCAAATGAGCAGCACAACCGAGAGCCAGATTCCCCTCACCCCAGAGCAGATCGAGAGCTTCGGCGAGGAGCTCGACGCGATCCGCCAGCGCGTCCTCGCCGATCGCGGCGAACGCGACGCCAACTACATCCGCAAGGTGATCCGCGCCCAGCGCGGGCTCGAGGTCGCCGGCCGCGGCCTGCTCTGGGCGGGCGTCTTTCCGCCCGCCTGGATCGCCGGCACGACCGCCCTCTCGCTCTCCAAGATCCTCGACAACATGGAGATCGGCCACAACGTGATGCACGGTCAGTACGACTGGATGAACGACCCGGCGCTCTCCGGCAAGCAGTTCGAGTGGGACAACGCCTGCCCGGCCGACCAGTGGCGTCACTCCCACAACTACATGCACCACACCCACACCAACATCGTCGGCAAGGACCGCGACATCGGCTACGGCGTGCTGCGCATGTCGGAGGACCAGAGCTGGCGTCCCTACTACCTGGGCAACCCCATCTACGCGACCCTGCTAGCGCTGTTCTTCCAGTACGGAGTGGCCCTGCACGACCTCGAAGTCGAGCGCCTGACCACGGGTGAGGCGAAGCTCGCCGACAAGCGCAAGCTGATCAACGGAATCTGGAAGAAGGTCCGCCGCCAGACCCTGAAGGACTACGTGATCTTCCCGGCGCTCTCGGGCCCGTTCTTCCTCTTCCCGCTGGCCGGCAACGCGACCGCCAACCTGGTCCGCAACGTCTGGTCGTTCACGATCATCTTCTGCGGGCACTTCCCGGAAGGCACCCACGAGTTCACCGAGGAGGAGACCGAGAACGAGAGCCGCGGCGAGTGGTACTACCGCCAGCTGCTCGGCTCGGCGAACCTCAGCGGCAGCAAGCCCTTCCACATCCTCTCCGGCAACCTCAGCTTCCAGATCGAGCACCACCTCTTCCCGGACCTGCCGGCCAATCGCTACGCGGAAATCTCAACCGAGGTGCGCGAGATCTGCGAGCGCTACGGCATCCCCTACAACGTCGGCCCGCTGGGCAAGCAGTTCGGCAGCGTGGTCAAGAAGATCTGTCGGCTCGCCCTCCCCGACCGCAAGCGCGGCCAGGGCGCCGAGCTCCCTGCGCCTGCGCCCGCGGTAGAGCAAGAGCGAGTGCCGGTCGCGGTCTAGCTCAGCGGTAGTCGGGATTGGGGAAGTCGAAGCGGCAGCCAGCGTCCCAATCGGGCCGCTGGTTGCCGTGGGTGGGGATGCCACCGGCGTCCTTCAGCATCCGCGCCAGGTGCAGCATGTTCCAGGCGGCGAAGGTCGTGTTGCGGTTGGTGAAGTCGTTCTCGGGACCGCCCGAGCCCTCGTCCAGGTATGACGGCCCCGGCCCGGCCTCGCCGATCCAGCCCGAGTCGGCCTGGGGCGGGATCGTGTAGCCGAGGTGCTGCAGCGAGTAGAGCGTGTTCATCGCGCAGTGCTTGACCCCGTCCTCGTTGCCGGTCACCAGGCAGCCGCCGACGCGGCCGTAGTAGGCGTACTGGCCGGCGTCGTTGAGCAGGTGCGAGTTGCCGTAGAGCCGCTCGACGATCTGGGTCGCGACCGAGGACTTCTCCCCCAGCCAGATCGACATGCCGAGCACGAGGATGTCGGCGGCCATCACCCGCTCGAAGATCGCCGGCCACTCGTCGACGTCCCAGCCGTGTTCGGTCATGTCGGGCCAGACCCCGGTAGCGATCTCGTGGTCGACGGCGCGGATGCCATCGACCGCCACCCCGTTGCGGCGCATGATCTCGATCGAGATGTCCATCAGCCCCTGCGTGTTCGACACCTCGGGACTGCGCTTCAGCGTGCAGTTGATGAAGAACGCCTTCAGGTCCGAGTAGTCGGTCTCGCTGCTCTCGCACAACTCGGCCTGCTTGTCGGTCAGCTCGGTCACTTCTTCTCCCGTTCGGTTGACTGGTCGTTGGTTGTATCGCCGCTAGGCGGACTTAAGCGTGAAGTGGACCCGGGTCCCGGGCGCGCCGTCTTCGAACCAGATCCTGCCGCCGTGGGCTTCGACGATCGCCCGCGAGATCGCCAGGCCGAGACCGGCGCCGTCCTCGCCGCGGGCAGCGTCGCCGCGGTAGAAGGCCTCGAAGACACGCTCGCCGTCGCCCGCCGGGATCCCCTCGCCGTTGTCGGCGACCTCGACCTCGACCCCGCCGGCCGGCGGACTGCGCGCGTACGGTGACGCTGCCGTCGGCCGGGGTGTGGCGGATCGCGTTCTGGATCAGGTTGAAGAGGACGCGCTGGACCTTCTCGGCGTTGGCGCTGGCGACGAGCTCGCCCGCCGGCAGCTCGGCGGCGAGGCTGACGCCGCGCTCGGCGGCCGGTGCGCGCATCGCCGCCACGGTGTCGCCGATCAGCTCGCGCAGCTCGACCTGGCGCATCGTCCAGGAGATGTCGCCGGCCTCGATCCGCGAGAGCTCGAAGAGGTCGTCGATCAGATCGCTGAGCACGCCGACGTGGGTGCGGATCTCCTTCAGGTAGCGCTCGCGGGTCTCGCCGGTCGCGACGCCGTCGTCGATCGACTCGACCAGCAGCCGCAGCGAGGCCAGCGGCGTGCGCAGGTCGTGCGAGGCGGCGGCGACCAGCTGGCGGCGCGCCGTCCTCGATCTCGCGCCGCGAGCGCTCCTCCATCGCCAGGCGGACCGCGAGCGCCGCCGCCAGCGCCGCGCCGGCGGCGGCGAGCAGGACCAGCAGGATCTGGTCGGCGCCCATGTGGCTGGGGACGGCGACCGCGGCGGCGCCGGCCAGGAAGGCGGCGACGGCGATGACGACGGCACGCTTCACGGTCGCAACCGGTAGCCGATTCCCCAGACCGTCTCGATGAAACGCGGCTCGGCCGGGTCGTCGCCGAGCTTGGCGCGGAGGCGGCGGACGTGGACGGTGACGGTGCTGGTGTCCTCGAAGAAGGGCTCGCCCCAGACCGCTTCCATCAGCTGGTCGCGCGAGTAGACCCGGCCGGGGTGCGCGGCGAGGTAGGCGAGCAGGTCGAACTCGCGCATCGTCAGCGAGAGCTCCTCGCCGTCGAGGAAGACGCTGCGGGTCGCCGGCTCGATGCGCAGCGGCCCGTGCTCGATCGGCGGCGCCTCCTCGTCGGGAGGCGAGACCCGGCGCAGGACCGCGTCCACCCGGGCGACCAGCTCAGCCGGCGAGAAGGGCTTGACGACGTAGTCGTCGGCGCCCTGGCGCAGGCCGACGAGGCGGTCGGACTCCTCGCCGCGAGCGGTCAGCATGATCACCGCGATCCGTGGCCCCGGCTCCTCGTGCAACTGGCGCATCACCTCGATCCCGTCGATCCCCGGCAGCATCAGGTCGAGCACGACCAGGTCCGGACGGTGCAGGCGCGGCGAGGCGCAGCGCCTCGAGGCCGTCGGCGGCGCGATGGGTCTCGTAGCCGGCCCGCTCCATGTAGCGGCCGACGACGTCGAGGATCGTCGGCTCGTCGTCGACGACCAGCACGGTGCCCTGAGAGGAGTCGGCCATCGCCGCGATTGTCGCGCCTGGCCGGGCGGACTCGCGACTAACCGAAGGTGAAGGCATAGCCCTCCACCCCCGCTTCCGGTTCCAGAGTGAGGACGTGGTGGCCGACCTTGGGCAGGTCGACGAGGTTGTAGAGGCGCTGGCCGGTGACGGTCACGGCGCCGTCGTGGACATCGGAGCCGGCATCGGCGGCGGAGATCGGCTGCCCGTCGAGCAGCACCCTGACCTTGCGGTCCTGGCCGGGCGAGCCGAGCACGAGGTAGACGCGCCGGGCGCCGAAGTTGAGATCGAGCGACGCCCCCTCCTCGGCGATCGCCGACTCGAGCGTGATGCGCCACTTGCCGTGGTAGGCGAATTCGTTGGCGGGCAGGGACTTCGGCGCCGTGAAGTCGTGCGAGCCGGGCGAAAGCATCGGGTTGGTGAAGCGTTCGGCGCGGGCGGCGCCGAGATAGGTCTCGGGGGTGGTCACGGTCGCCGAGGGAGCGACCGCGTGGACCTGCGTCTCCTTGCCTTTGACCGTCCTGCCCGCTTCGGCCAGGAGGTCGCGAATCACCTTCTCTTTCTCGCCGTATTCGCCCTCGCCGAAGTGCACGTAGCGGACCCTGCCCTGGGCGTCGATGAAGTACTCGGCCGGCCAGTATTGGTTGCCGTAGGCGTTCCAGGTCGCCTGTTCGTTGTCCTGGACCACCGGGTAGCGAATCCCGTTTTCGTCGATTGCCGTTTGCACGTTGCTCGCTTCGCGCTCGAAGGGGAACTCGGGCGTGTGCACGCCGACGATCGTCAGGCCGTCCTTGCGGTACTTCGCGTCCCAGGCCTTCAGGTAGGGCAGGGTGCGGATGCAGTTGATGCAGCTGTAGGTCCAGAAGTCGACGAGGACCACGCGCCCACGCAAGCTGCGCAGGGTGAGGGGCTTGTCGCCAGGCGTGTTGAACCACTGCTCGGTGCCGACGAATTCCGGCGCCACGCCGAGCACCGGCAGTTTCTTCAGCTTGCCGTCGGCGCCGGTTTCCGGGGCCGCGCCGCTGGCTTCGCTGCCGACACCGTGGCCACCGTCGCCGCGGATGTCGGCGAGCGCGGTCTTGGCCGAGGCGGTGTCCTCGAGGCTCTTGGTCGGGTTGACGAGGAAGCTGGGCAGGCTGCTGGCAATGTGGTTCTGGAAGCGGATGTCGTAGTTGCCGAGCATCGCCAGGGCGACGACCACCATCACCGCGCCCATCGCGATCTGCAAGCCGGCGCCGCGCTGGGCCAGCGGCCGCACCACCTTGCGGCCGCCGAGCATGAGGAAGTAGAGGACGACGGCCGAGCCGATCCCGTAGCTCAGCGCCACCGCCAGCCGGCCGGTGCTGAAGGACTGCGAGGCGGAGACGGTGATCACCCCAGCCAGGATCGGCCCGGCGCAGGGTGCGTAGACGAGGCCGAGACTGGCACCGACCGCGGTCCCCGACCAGAAACCGTCGCCCTTGCCTTTGGCAACGCCAGCCCGACTGGCGAACTGGCTCATCCAGGCCTCCAGCCGGGCGGCCAGCGGCGGGATCATCAGCACGATCCCAAAGCCGAGCAGGACGGCGATCGCCAGCTTGCGCAGAAAGTCGTTGGGCAAGCCGAGGGCGGAGATGACGTAGACCAGCGCCACGGTGGCGAAGGTGAAGGAGACCGCCAGCCCGGCGACGATCCCGAGCGGCCGCCGCCGCCCGCCGGTCGCCCCCGCCGAGAGCGCGATCGGCAGCACCGGCAGCACACAGGGCGACAGCGCCGTGGCCGCGCCGGCGATGAACCCGAAGATGATCAGCAGTGCCATCTCATAAGCCTTTCGCTCACCGGACTACGAAGAGAGGACGGCCGCGGCTCAGCCTTCCATGTGGTCGCTCGAGGAGCCTTCGTGCTTCATCGAGTCGCCGTGATGCTTCATCGAATCGCTTTCGTGCGTCATCGCTTCTTCGTGCTTCATCGAGTCGCCTTCGTGCTTCATCGAGTCGCCTTCGTGCTTCATCGCGTCGTGGTGCATCGCATCGGTCGTGGTCCCATTGCTCGAGGTCGCCGCGTTGGAATCGCTCCCGCAGCCACCGAACGCCACCGCTCCGCTGAGCGCGATCGCCGCCACCGCCGGAATCGCCACTGCCTGCTTCAAACGCATTCGCCGCTCCTTCTTCGAAGTACCAGGAGTGGCCACCGTAGGAAGGAAATGTGACGAGGAGAGAAACTCACCCAGCCCGACGTCGGATTTGGACCGGGGTGCCGTGGCGAGGGACCAGGGTGATGCCGCGCATGACCACCGGTTCGCGGCCGGGCCGCACGGGTTCGAGGTCGACGCGCGGGACGACGGTACGGATGACCTCAGCCATCTCGGCCTGGGCCAGCGCTGCGCCGATGCAGCGGCGGATGCCGCCTCCGAATGGCAGCCACGAGTAGGAGGTCGCCTCTTCCTCGATGAAGCGCTCGGGGCGGAACTCGTGCGGGCGCGGGTAGAGGTCCTCGCGAAGCTGGACGACCACGATCGCCGGGTAGACACGGATGCCGGCGGGCAAGTCCCAGCCACATATCGTGCGCGGCTTGGTCAAGGTGCGCTCGTTGGCATCGATCACCGGCCGCAGCCGCAGCGACTCGGTGACAACGGCGTCCAGGTAAGTGTCGTCCTCCCCGCCGAGCTCGTCGCGGAGCCGTGAGAGCGCGCGGGGCTCGCGCATCAGCAGGTCGAAGGCAAAGGCGAGGCCCGTGGCGGTCGTCTCGTGACCGGCGAGCAGCATCGTCATCAGCTCGTCGCGCAGCTCGACGTCGGTCATCGCCCCACCGTCCTCGTCGCGGGCGCGCAGCAGGAGCGAGAGAACGTCGGCGCGATCCTCGAGGTCGCTCTCCCCCCGGCGGCGGCCGATCTCCTCGTAGATCAGCGCGTCGGCCGCCTTCAATCGTCGCTGGAACTGACCCCACGGGCTGAAGCGCCCGAGATCGCGGCGCAGGGCATTCGGCATCACGAAGATCATCTGCGTGTCGATCATGGAGACCAGGGCAGTGCGGAGCCGCTCGATCCGCTCGCGCTCGGTGACGCCGAAGACGGCGCGGGCAATTACCTCGAAGGTCAGCGCCCGCATCCGCTCGCGCATGACGAAGCGCTCGCCTTCCCTCCAGCCGTCGACCTCAGCCTCGGCGACCTCGCGGATTACCTCGCGGAAGCTCTGGATCGCCGATCCCTGGAAGGGCGGCAGCAGCAGCTTGCGCTGGCGCAGGTGCTCGCGCCCGTCGAGGATCAGCACTGACCGCTCGCCGAGGACTGGCGAGAGTGGCGCGTTTGCCTCGCCGGCGTGGAGGTCGGACTGGTCTCCGGTCAGCATCTCGCGGATCGCTTCGGGATCGGAGACGTAGACACCGGTGCCGAAGACGGGGAGCCGGACGGTGTAGGCATCGCCATAGCGCTTGCGCCAGCAGATCAGGGACTCGAGCGGACGCTGGACGAGCCGGGCCATATTGACCGCGGCCGGAGCGCGTGGGCCGGGCGGCAGCGCCGGCGCCACACTCCTGCTCATACGCGATCCCCCGGAGGCAGAGGTTCGCCTGCCCGCTTCGACAGACGCCAATAGACCAAGCCGACCACAACGATGATGGGCGCGGCACACAGGGCGCCCAGAAGGGTGCCGCTTGCGCTGAGTTCGTCGGCCGCCATGCCGACGAGGGCCGAGGTGCCACCGAGACCGACCACCGCCGCAATGAACAAGAAGAGGAAGGAAAAGGCGCCGAGTGCTGAAGTTAGAAGGCCCTGGATGCCGACCGACGCCAGCGCAGGCTCTTTCCCGGTTTCGAGACGAGAGATACGCGCGTCCAGCAACGCCGGGTCCGCCAGCGAGACGCTTACCACCGGCTCGCGGTCCGGCTCGTCGAGCGCCTTCAGCAGGGCTCCGAGAAGCGCGCGCCGGCCGCCGACGCGCTCGGCGCGGCGATCAGCTGCCAGCTCGCGACCGGCTTCGTAGCGGAGCCGCAACACCTCGAGTGAAGGCAGAAGAAAAAACGCCTCGGTCAGTGCCTTGCCGAGCAAGGCACGGAGGGGGTCCAAGTGCCGCACGTGGTAGCGCTCGTGCTCGAGCGCGGCTCGAAGCTCTGCGGCCGTGAGGCTGTCGAGAAATCCCCGACCGATGGCGACGCGGGGAGTGAGGATGCCGTAGACAAAGGAGAACTGCTCGGGAGAATCCAGCACCGTCACTCGGCCGTCCAGCCCGCTCGCTTTCGCCGCGACCGACAGCTCGGGCGGCGGCGGAAGCGCGAGAGCTCGAACTCGACGCGAAAGGCGCCGGGAGGCCGATGCCTGGCGCCCGAGCATCCTCACCGCGAGGCCGATGGAGGTGCCGACCAACGCGATGAGAACGACTGCCGGCAAAAGACAGATTGGACTGATGTGCGCTAGCGCTCCGGGTGAGAATCCTAGGAGCGGAACCAACACGTAGGCGATGAATCCGCAGACCGGGTAGGCGGCCAGCGTCGCGGAAATGCCCACCAGGCCAAGGAAGTTGCGGGTGGGGCTATCCATCGGTCTCATCAAGCATTCGCTGCAGGCGGCGGCGGAGAGTTGGGTCTGCGCGGGCCTCGTCGACAAAGTGCGCCACCGCCACATCGCCATAGGCGCGCAGCACGTCTTTGACCGCGATGCCTGCCGCATCCGGGGCGTTGGCCTCATAGACGTAGCCGCGTCCGGCCTTGCGACGACTGAGCGCATCCTTCTTGGCCAAGCGGCTCATCACCGTCATCACGGTCGTGTAGGCAAGGGGCTCGGAGCGGGACTCGTTCAGATTGTCAACGACCTCTCGCACCGCCACCGGGCGACCGGCTCGCCACACCACTTCCATGACCTCACTCTCGAGTGGGCCGAATTCCTTGCGGCTGAGCTTCTCGCCATCCATCTTGGTTCGCAATCTACTACAGAAACGTAGTATAAGGTCGCCCCCATGAACACTCCCGAAGACCACCCAACCCGTAGATCCCAGAGCGTCAACACCAGGCGCTATGACCGAATAGCGCGCACCTACAGCGTGCTCGAGCCGCTGTACCTCATCTTCCCACCGGCCCGGCGCAGGGCCGTGGCCGCACTCGGATTGAAGCCCGGCAACACCGTTTTGGAGATCGGCGCCGGCACCGGGCGGAACTTCCCCTACCTGGTCGAGGCAGTCGGCCCGACCGGGACCGTCATCGGCGTCGATGCCTCGCCTGGAATGCTGGCCGAGGCACGCAAGCTGATCGAGCGGAATGGCTGGTCGAATGTCCAGCTGCTTCAGCAGGACGCCACCCAGCTCGAGGTCGACCGTGACGTAGACGGGGTGCTGTTCAGCCTCAGCTACTCGGCGATGCCCGAACCGCGGCCCGCCCTGGCACGGGCATGGGAACACCTACGTCCCTCTTCCCGGGTCGTCGTCTTGGACATGGGTCTGACCCAGGGCGGCCCCTATCGCCTCCTCGCTCCAATCGCCCGGCTCCTGGTCAAGTACGCCCCCGGAGACGCCTACTCCAACCCGTGGAGCGACCTCGCCCAATACGGCCCAGTCGAGACCAAGCGCTTCCTATTTGGCTTCTTCTACGTCAGCGCCGTTGCAAAGCCGCGTAGTCCTGAGTGAGCGGGGGAGCCGGGATTCGAACCCGGATTCACGGTTTTGGAGACCGTGCGCATAGCCGTTAACTCACTCCCCCAAGGGCGGCGAAGTCTACGACTCTGCCGTCTGAGAGTACTGCGAACATACGTTCGTATCTTTCGAACGAACCGGTGCCGACGTCGAAGCAGTCTCGAAGCTTCTCGGCACCGGCCTCAGCGACCGTGAGATTGGGCGCCAAACTGGCGTGAGCCGAAGTTCGGTCCAGCGCTGGCGCACGCGCGGGGTGCCTCGACGTGATCGCAGCAACCCAGGAGCATGGATGCCCTTCGATCCAAGGAGCTACTGCTACCTGCTGGGCATATACCTGGGCGATGGCTACCTGGCTCGCCCCTCCCCTCGATCTACGGTGCTCGAAATCTCTCTCTCGATCCCAAGTATCCGGGGATCGTCGACGAGTGCTCAGTAGCTGTCTGGCGGGTTGCGGGCGTCATGGCTCGGACTTCTCGACAGCGCACGCAGATGGGTGAAGGAATCCGCCTCGCCGCGGCAAGCCCCTGGTGGCCGGCGCTCTTTCCCCAGCATGGACCCGGGAGAAAGCATCAGCGGACGATCCGACTTGTCAGCTGGCAGCAAGCCATCGTCGATCGCTTCCCCGAGCAGCTCCTCCGTGGTCTCGTCCGCTCAGACGGCTCCCGTGTCCTCAACCGATTCAAGGTCCGACTTGACTCGCGGCAACGCGAATACGTCTATCCCCGCTACTTCTTCACGAATCTCTCCGACGACATTCGAGGCTTGTTCTGTGAAGGCTGCAAACAGCTTGGGATTCGTTGCACGCAATCGAGCTACAAGAACATCTCCGTCGCGGACCGCAGGAGCGTTGCGCTCCTGGACGATTTCGTGGGGCCGAAGAGATGAGTGCGGGCGGAGGGACTTGAACCCCCAAGCTCTTTCGAGCACTGGCACCTAAAGCCAGCATGTTTACCAATTTCATCACGCCCGCTTGACCGCCCGGAAGTCCGGGCTTAACGCGCGACCAATGCTGCGTCGCTCTTAGATTCTATGATCGTTCGCGTGGCGGTAGGAGAGGTCAGGCCAGGCTACGAACTGTGGCGGCCGAATCGGGAAAAAGCTGGGTCGGTCACGACCAAGTTTGTGCTGGTCTTTCTGCTTGCGGCTACTGCCGCGCTCTCAGCCCTAATCGCGATCACCGGCTTCTCGCTGATGACCGGCGGCAGCGGCATGAGCGTCATGTGCTTGATCTACGCCGCTCTATACGCCTTCTTTGCCTTCCTCGTCTTCCGCTGGAGCCGCGGCATCCTGCCGGTCGCCGCCGCGCTCTCGATGATCCTGGCGATCCTCTGCGCGGTCGGCGCTAACAGCTGGTTCGCCCGCGACAAGGCCGGCTTCGACGAAGGCTTGCTCCCCTCCCCCGTGATCGGGACGCTGGTCGTCATCCTCGCCCTGCTGCAGCTGATCCTGATCGCCGTCGCCCTCTACGGCTTCAACCAGAACTGGCACGTCGAGGAGGAGCGCCCGATCGGTTACGGCGAGGACTACGGAGCCGGCGCCTCGCCCGACGACGGCACCCCGCTGCCGGCGTAGCGGCGGCCCGTTAAGGGTCTGCGTCGACTCTGTAACGACTCTCCCAAAGCGCACGTTTCACGCATTCGCGCCCGATGCTGGATCTAGCTTTGGCCGTAGAATGGTTGAGCAAGCGGCGGTGCTGCAACTGGTTGACAGGGCGCCCTCAAAAGGCGCTGTCCTTCGGGGCATGCGGGTTCGAATCCCGTCCGCCGCATCTACCAGCGGGCGCACATGAGATCGCCTGCCGAGGTTGAACGAGTCCTTCACCTGGCGAAGCAGGACCTCTCCATTTCTGCGATTGCTCGACGCACCGGGGTGTCACGGACCACTGTGCGGAGCTGGACCAGCGAAAGCCCACCAAGGTTCGTTAGCGATCGGACACGCGGCGGCAGCTGCTTGCGCTGCGGAGGTCTCAGACATCCGTTTGCCAATGCTGCCGTCTACGAGTACGCCTATCTACTCGGTCTTTCTGCTGAAACACCCTCGTGATGTCTACAGGCTCCATGTGTTCCTGGACTCCGCGTACCCGGTGATCGCGGCCGAGTGCGAGGCGTCCATGAGCCTCGTGATGCCTGCGAGTCAGGCGACTTGCCGCCTCCATCCGCGATGGAACATGCTCAACCTCGTCTCCTACTCGACTCACTGGCCCCACCTCTTCCCTCAGCACGGCCCGGGACGCAAGCACGAACGCAAGATCGCGCTCGAGCCTTGGCAGCAGCGAATCGCCAGTCGCTACCCCGGCCGCCTGTTGCGCGGGCTGATCCACTCCGACGGTTGCCGGGTCATGAACGTTATTCGCCACCCGAATAAGACCTACGCGTATCCGCGCTACTTCTTCAGCAACCGCTCGCTCGACATCCAGGGGATCTTCTGCGAAGCCTGCGACCGGCTCGGAGTCTCCTGGCGGCAGGATGGGCCATGGAACATCTCGGTCGCCCGCCGGGACGCGGTCGCGATCCTCGACCGCCACATCGGGCCAAAGCGCTAAGCAGAGATAGACTGCCGCGCCGGGATGAGGATCCACCACCTCAACTGCGGGACGCTCTGCCCCACGGGGCACGGTTGATCAACGGCGAGGGCGGCTTGCTCGAGCAGCGGCGCGTCGTCTGCCACTGCCTGCTGATCGAGACCGACGACGGGCTCGTCCTGCGTCGACACCGGCTTCGGCACCGAGGACGCGCGCAACCCCGGCCAGCTCGGGCCCGTCTTCGCGATGATGCGGCCGCGGGCCGAGGCTCGACGAGACGGCGCTGAAGCAGGTCGAGAGCCTCGGCTTCGCGGCCGAGCGACGTCACGCCACATCGTCACCACCCACCTGGACCCCGACCACTCCGGCGGGCTGCCCGACTTCCCGGACGCCGAGGTCCACGTCTTCGCGCCGCGAGCTCGACGCGGCGCTGCGAACCGCAGCCTGCGCGACCGGCCCCGCTACCTCGCCCGTGCCCACTGGAAGCACGGCCCGAACTGGGTCCGCCACGACGGCGAAGGCGACGAGTGGTTCGGCTTCGAGCGGCGTGCGCATCCTGCCCGGCCTCGGCGCGAGGTGCTGCTGATCCCGCTGGTCGGGCACACGCGCGGCCACACCGGCGTCGCGATCAAGACGCCGCGAGGGCTGGCTGCTGCACTGCGGCGACGCCTACTTCCACCACGACGAGCTCGCCACTCCTCCCTCCTGCCCGCCGGGCCTGCGCTTCTTCCAGAACCTCAACAACGCCGACCGGCGCCAGCGCCTGGCCAACCAGGAGCGGCTGCGCGAGCTGGTCGCCCGCCACGGCGAAGAGGTGCGGCTGCTCTGCTCGCACGACCCGCACGAGCTCGACGCGAGCAGGCGAGGGCCGCCGGCGCCGCGGCCACGGTGTGAGCGGCGCGGCACCCGAGAAGCTCTGGGAGCCCTCGGCCGAGCTGGTCGAGCGCTCGCGCCTGACCGAGTTCATGCGCTGGCTGCAGGCCGAGCGCGGGCTCGGCTTCGCCACCTACGAGGAGCTCTGGCGCTGGTCGGTCGACGACCTCGAGGGCTTCTGGGCGGTCGATCTGGGACTTCTTCGAGGTGCAGGCCGACGGCGAGCGTCGAGCGGGTCCTCGCGCAGCGCGCGAGATGCCCGGCGCCGAGTGGTTCGCCGGCACCAGCCTCAACTACGCCGAGCACGTCTTCGCCGGCAAGGACGACGCCGAGATGGCGATCCTGCACGCCTCCGAGCTGCGCGAGCTCGACGAGCTGAGCTGGGGCGAGCTGCGCGCCCAGGTCGCCGCCGCCGCCGCGGGCCTGCGCGCGCTCGGCGTCGAGCGCGGCGACCGCGTCGTCGCCTACCTGCCGAACATCCCCGAGGCGATCGTCGCCTTCCTCGCCAGCGCCAGCGATCGGCGCGATCTGGTCGAGCTGCTCGCCCGACTTCGGCCCGGCCAGCGTGATCGACCGCTTCGCCCAGATCGAGCCCAAGGTGCTCTTCGCGGTCGACGGCTACCGCTACGGCGGCAAGGACTTCGACCGCCGCGAGACCGCTCGCCGAGCTGCAGGCCGCGATGCCGAGCCTGCGAGCGCACCGTCGTCCTCCCCTACCTCGACCCCGAGCCCGACCTCGGCGCCGCTGCGCGACGCGATCCGCTGGGACGAGCTGCTCGCCACGCGGCGAGGGCAGCGAGCTGAGCTTCGAGCGGGTCCCCTTCGACCACCCGCTCTGGGTCCTCTACTCCTCCGGCACGACCGGCCTGCCGAAGGCGATCGTCCAGGGCCAGGGCGGCATCCTGCTCGAGCACCTGAAGAAGCTCCACCTCCACGTCGACGCCCACCCGGGCGACCGCCTCTTCTGGTTCACCACGACCGGCTGGATGATGTGGAACTTCCTCGTCTCGGGCCTGCTGACCCGGGCCGCGATCGTCCTCTACGACGGCAACCCCGGCCACCCCGACATGGGCGTGCTCTGGGACCTCGCCGAGCGCGCCGGGGTGACGATGTTCGGCACCAGCGCCTCCTACATCGCCGCCTGCATGAAGGCCGGCGTCGAGCCCGGCGCGGGCCGCGACCTGAGCCGCCTCAAGGCGGTCGGCTCGACCGGCTCGCCGCTCTCGCCCGAGGGCTTCGACTGGATCTACGAGCACGTCGGCGCCGACACCTGGCTCTTCTCGACCAGCGGCGGCACCGACCTCTGCACCGCCTTCGTCGGCGGCGTCGCCGCTGCTGCCGGTCTACCGCGGCGAGCTGCAGGGCCGCGCGCTGGGCGCCGCGGTCGAGGCCTGGGACGAGGACGGCAACGCCGGTGATCGACGAGGTCGGCGAGCTGGTCGTCACCGAGCCGATGCCCTCGATGCCGGTCTACTTCTGGGGCGACGAGGACGGCAGCCGCTACCGCGAGAGCTACTTCGAGCATGTACCCCGGCGTCTGGCGCCACGGCGACTGGATCGAAATCACCTCGCGCGGCACGGCGATCATCTACGGCCGCTCGGACTCGACGATCAACCGCTCCGGCATCCGCATGGGCACCAGCGAGATCTACCGCGCCGTGCTCGGCCTCGACGAGATCGTCGACGCGCTCGTCGTCGACATTCCCCGCGCCCGGCACCGAGGGCTGGATGCCGCTCTTCGTCGTCCTCCGCGAGGGCGCCGAGCTCGACGACGAGCTGCGCGGGGAGATCGCCCAGCGGGTGCGCGACCAGTGCTCGCCGCGCCACGTCCCCGACGAGGTCTTCGAGATCGACGAGGTGCCGCGCACGCTCAGCGGCAAGGTGCTCGAGGTGCCGGTCAAGCGGATCCTGATGGGCACGCCCGCCGAGCAGGCGGCGAGCCGCGACTCGCTCGCCAACCCGGCGGCGCTCGACTACTTCACCGAGATGGCGGCGCGGCTGCCGAGCTGAAGCGAGCGCCGGCGCGACCCGCCCCGGGTCGCCCGCAGTCCCGCCAGCGCCGCGAAGCCCCATCCAGCGGCAACGAGGATGCCGCCGAGCACGTCGCTGGGGTAGTGCCAGGCGAGCGCCATCACCGAGCAGCCGACCGCGGCGACCGAGGCCGGTCCCGATCAGCAGCGACCGCCGGCCGCCACTCGCGCGGGACGACGAAGGCGAAGGCGATCGCGAGCGAGGCGACCGCGGTCGTGTGGCCGCTGGGGAAGGAGTTGGCGCCGATCTGTTCGGCACCGAGGAGCGCCTGAAAGCGAGGGTGGGCAAGCAGCGGCCTTGAAGATCTGCGTGGTCAGGTTGGCGCCGGCGACGACGAAGAGGGCAGCGAGGGCGGCCCGGGGACGGCTGACGCGCCAGAGCGATCCCGCAGGCGATCGTCAGCAGCGGCAGCAGGGCGGCGAGATCGCCGAGCACGACGATGCCGGCCGCGACCGAGCCCGTGCGGGAGCCTCGTTCGGCGAAATGGCCGAGCAGGACGGCATCGAGATGCTGAACCGAGCCGGACTTGTGCGAGCAGGACGGCGAGAATCGCGAAGCCGACGGCGCAGACGAGGCAGCCGGCGAGCGGGGCTCTGACGTCGCGTCCCAAGCCCGAAACGGTAGCGATGGCTCAGGCAGGCGTGACCGGGTTGCGCCGGGTGGCGAAGGAGCGATCCTTGCCGGCGGTCATCCCGAAGCGCCTGATCAGGTCGTCGCGCAGCTCGGTCGGGTCGATCACCGCGTCGACGACCAGCTCGGAGGCGAGGTGGAGGAGGTCGATGTCCTCGGCGTACTCCTCGCGCTTCGGCGACGAAGGCCTCGCGCTCGGCCTCGTCGTCGATCGCCTGGATCTGGTTGTAGAAGACGGCGTTGACCGCCGCCTGCGGCCCCATCACGGCGATCGAGGCGCTGGGCAGGGCGATACAGCAGTCGGGCTCGAAGGCCGGCCCCGCCATCGCGTAGAGGCCGGCGCCGTAGGCCTTGCGAACGACGACCGAGATCTTCGGCACCGTCGCTTCGGAGACGGCGCTGATCATCTTCGCCCCGTGGCGGATGATCCCCTGGCGCTCGACCGCGGTGCCGATCATGAAGCCCGGTACGTCGGCGAGGAAGAGCAGCGGCACGTTGAAGGCGTTGCAGGTCTGGATGAAGCGGGCCGCCTTGTCGGCTGAGTCGACGAAGAGGACGCCGCCGGTGTGCTTGGGCTGGTTGGCGACGACGCCGATCGACGCGGCCGTCGAGCCGGCCGTAGCCGACGATCAGCTCCTTCGCCCAGCGCTTGTGGACCGCGCAGGAAGCTGTCGGCGTCGAGCAGCGAGTCGAGCAGCAGCGTGCATGTCGAAGGGCCGGTTCTCGTCGGCCGGGACGATCTCGGCGATCGGCGTCTGCGAGGCGGGCGCGGCCGGCGGTCGCACGGCGGCTGCTCGCGCCAGTTGCCCGGCATGAAGGAGAGGTAGCGCTTGGCGAGGTCGATCGCCTCCTCGTCGCTCTTGACCAGGAAGTGGCCGCAGCCGGAGACGCCGGTGTGCATCTTCGCCCCGCCCATCTCCTCGAGCGTCACCGTCTCGCCGATCACCATCTCCGCCATCCGCGGCGAGCCCAGGTACATCGAGGCGTTGCCGTCGCGCATGATCACGACGTCGCAGAAGGCCGGGATGTAGGCGCCGCCGGCGGCGCTCGGGCCGAAGAGCAGGCAGACCTGCGGCACCTGGCCGGAGAGCCGCACCTCGTTGTGGAAGATCCGCCCGGCGCCGCGGCGGCCGGGGAACATCTGCACCTGGTCGGTGATCCGCGCCCCGGCCGAGTCGACCAGGTAGACCATCGGCACCTGCAGGCTCAGCGCTCGTTCCTGGATGCGGAGGATCTTCTCGACCGTCTTCGGCCCCCAGGAGCCGGCCTTGACGGTCGGGTCGTTGGCCATCAGGGCGACGCGGCGGCCGTCGATCGTGGCCAGGCCGGTGACGACGCCGTCGGCGCCGAGCCCCTCCTTGTCCCAGTTGGCCAGCGCGGCCTCCTCGGCGAAGGAGCCGGCGTCGACGAGCCGCTCGACCCGCTCGCGCACCGGCAGCTTGCCCTGTTCCGCGGTCTTCTCGTGGTGGCGCTGCGGGCCGCCGGCGAGGGCGGCCTCGAGCGCTTCGGCGAACTCAGTCATCGCGCGGAGCCTATTCGGACCGCGGTGCCAGTCCACGGGACCGGCGCGTGAGCACGTGGGAGCCGAGCGGCCGGCCGAGCGACCTCCTGCGCGGCGCGCGAGGCCGCGACCAGGCGCGGGCAGGTCGATCCCGGTCTCGATCCCCATCTCGTGCAGCATCGAGACGACGTCCTCGCTGGCGATGTTGCCGGTCGAGCCCGGGCGGCACCGGGCAGCCGCCGAGCTCGCCGAAGCTCGACTCGAAGGAGTCGACGCCCTCCTCCAGCGCCGCGAGTACGTTGGCGAGCCCCTGGCCGCGGGTGTTGTGGAAGTGGGCGGTCAGCTCGACGCCGCCGAGCCGCTCGCGCGCGGCGGCGAAGAACTCGCCGACCTGGCGCGGGTTGGCCATCCCGGTCGTGTCGCCGAAGCCGATCTCGCTCGCAACCCGCCGCGGCGAGCCGCTCGGCGATCTCGAAGACGCGCTCGGGCGGCACCTCGCCCTCGTAGGGACAGCCGAAGGAGGTCGAGATCACGCCCTCGCAGCGCAGCCCGGCCTCGCGCGGCCGTCGCCAGCGTCCGCTCCGAGCCCGGCCAGCGACTCCTCGACCGAGCGGTTGACGTTCTTGCGGTTGTGGGTCTCCGAGGCGGAGAGGAAGACGTTGATCTCGTCGAAGCGATCGCGCAGCGCCAGCGCCCGCTCGAGCCCGCGCTCGTTGGGGATCAGCACCGAGAAGGCGACGCCCTCGCGGCGCTGCACCGCGGCCAGCACCTGCTCGGCGTCGGCGAGCTGCGGGATCACGTCGGGCCGCACGAACGAGGTCACCTCGATCCGCTTCAGCCCGGTCGCCGAGAGCAGGTCGATCAGGCGCATCTTCTCCGCCGTCGGGATCGTCTCCGGCTCGTTCTGGAAGCCGTCGCGAGGCCCGACCTCGCGGATGCGGACCTTGCTCGGCAGCGCGGCTCATCGAGACCCGAGGCTACGCGGTCGGCGGACCGGCCTGGCCGACCACGCGCCGCTCGTGGGTGCCGACGCCGATCGTGCGCTCGCCTTCGCTCACCTCGACGTCGAAGCGCAGCTTGCGCCCTTCGACGACCTCACGCAAGGTCGGCACGTGTACGACAGGTCGCCCCCTCCGCCGCTGCGGCGACGTGCTTGACGCAGACCTCGAAGCCAACCGTCGCCTGCCCTCGGGCAGGCTGCTCGTAGGCGAGCACCGTGAGCAGCTGCCTCCATCATCCCGATCATGCCCGGCGTCGAGAGCACGCTAGTGCCGATCGTGCCGCCGACGTCGGTGAGCAGCGGCCGCGCGACGTGAACTCATCGCTGCGCTCGATCCCGGGCCAGCCTCCGGCCGGCCATCAGACCATGCCGAGGCCGCCGCTGACGCCGAGCGTCTCGCCGGTGACGTAGGTGGCGTCGTCGGAGACGAGGAAGGCGCGGCGGCGGCGACCTCCTCGGGCTGGCCGAGCCGCCCCATCTGGGTCGAGGACTTCATCGTCTCGATCACTCTTCTCGCCGATCTCGCCGAACTCCTTGGCGCCCATCAGCAGCGGCGTCTCGATCGGGCCGGGGGCGATCGCGTTGGCGATGATCCCGTAGCGGGCGTTCTCGCGGGCGATCGCCTTCGTGAAGCCGATCATGCCGGCCTTGGCCGCCGAGTAGACGGCCGAGCCCTTGGAGCCGACCCGGCCCGCCTCCGAGGAGATGTTGACGATGCGGCCGTAGCTCGGCCTGCTGCATCGCCGGGCAGCGCCGCGTGGGTGCAGTTGAGCACGCCGCCGAGGTTGATCGCGAGCACCTTCTGCCACTGCTCGGGCGTCGTGTAGGTGAAGAAGCCGAACTCGTCGGTGCCGGCGTTGTTGACGAGGATGTCGAGCGTGCCGATCGCCTCGACCGCGGCCCTGGCCGACTCGAGGTCGGTGACGTCGAGCTCGATCGCGTGGCCGTTGACCTCGCCGGCGACCTTCTCGGCGCCCTCGGTGTCGATGTCGCCGACCCAGACCTCGGCGCCCTCGGCGGCAAGCCGCGCGGCGATCGCGGCGCCGATGCCGCTGGCGCCGCCGGTGACCAGAGCCTTTCTTCCCTCCAGCCTCATGCGCCGAGCAGCATAGACTGGCGCGCCCGTGGCCGAGCTCCGAACCGATCCCGATCATCGGCGGCACCGGCGCCCTCGGCGCCGGCCTGGCCCTGCGCTGGGCCACGGCCGGGCGCGCCGATCGTGCTCGGCTCGCGCTCGGCCGAGCGGGCCGAGGAGGCGGCGGCCAAGCTGCGCGAGACGGTCGCCGGGCGCCGAGGTCGAGGGGCTGCTCAACGAGGACGCCGCCAAGCAGGGCCGAGATCGTCTTCCTCACCGTCCCCTTCCGCGCCCAGTCGGAGAACCTCAACAACCTGCGCGAGGCGCTGCGGCCCGGCCAGATCCTGGTCGACTGCACGGTCCCGCTCGCCGCCGCGGTCAGCGGCAAGGCGACCCGCTCGCTCGGCGTCTGGCAGGGCTCGGCCGCCCAGCAGGCGCAGGAGATGGTGCCCGAGGGCGTCACCGTCGATCGCCGCCCTGCACACGGTCGGCGCCCCGACCCTCTGCCGACGCCGAGTGCCGAGCTCGACGAGGACGTCCTCGTCTGCGGCGACCGCAAGGCCGACAAGGCGCGGGTCGCGCGGCTGATCGAGCTGATCCCCGGCCTGCGCGCGGTCAACGCCGGCGCCGCTCGAGATGGCCCGCATCGTCGAGCAGCTGACGCCGATGCTGATCTCGGTCAACATCCGCTACAAGGCGCACGCCGGGATCAAGCTCACCGGCCTGCCCGACGGCGACCACTGGGCCTAGGCGGGCGATGAGGGTCGCGCTCCTCGCCGGCGGTACCGGCGGCGCCAAGCTCGCGCGCCGGGATGCAGGAGGAGATCGGCGCCGACCTCACCGTGATCGCCAACACCGGCGACGACATCGAGATGCTCGGCGTCCACGTCTCCCCCGACCCCGACCTCGTCACCTACTGGCTCAGCGGCGAAATCGACGAGGAGCGCGGCTGGGGCATCCGCGACGACAGCTTCACCGTCTTCGAGCGCCTGACCAAGCTCGGCGCGCCGAGCTGGTTCGGCCTCTCCGACCGCGACCTCGCCGCCTGCCTCTACCGGCGCCAGTTCCTCGACGAGGGCGGCCGCCTCACCGACGCCCAGGCGCAGATCGCCCGCGCGCCTCGGGGTCGAGGCGCGGGTGCTGCCGATGTGCGACGACGCCGGTGCGGACCAAGGTGCGGACCGCGGCCGGGCGCGCGCGGGCTGCAGGAGTACCTGATCGTCGACCGCGGCGAGCCCGAGGTGCTCGGGCGTCGAGCTCGAGGGGATCGCCGAGGCCGAGCCGACGCCCGAGGTGCTCGAGGCGCTGCGCTCGCGCCGAGGCGATCGTGATCGGCCCCTCCAACCCGGTGATCAGCATCGGCCCGATCCTCGCCGTGCCCGGCATGCGCGAGGCGATCGCCGCCTCCGGCGCCCCGGTCGTCGCGGTCAGCCCCTACGTCGCCGGCAAGGTCGTCAAGGGCCCGACCGACCGCTTCATGGCAGGCGCTCGGGCGCCCCTCGACCGCGGCCGGCGTCGCCTCGCTCTACGCCGGGCTGATCGACGCGATGGTCGTCGACGAGGACGACCCCGACCCGCCGCCGGCCGAGATCCCGACCCTGGCCGCGGCGACGCTGATGGAGGGCGCCGCCGGCCGGGCGCGGCTGGCGCGCATCGTCCTCGACTACGCCGCTAGCCTGATCGCTGCTCGCCGCCAGGCTTGAAAGCGACCGCGATCCTCCCGGTCAAGCGCTTCGCCGCGGCCAAGCAGCGGCTGGCCGCCGGGCATCGACGACGAGCGCCGCGCCGGACGCTGGTGGCGGCGATGCTCGAGGACGTGCTCGAGGCGATCGGCGCGGCGCGGACGATCGAGCGCACGATCGTCGTCAGCGGCGACCCGGCGCGCGCCAGGAGATCGCCGCCGCGGCCGGCGCCGAGGTCGTCCCCGACCCGGACGACGACGGCCACGTCGAGGCGGCGCTGGCCGGGATCGCCCGCGCCGAAGCCGAGCGGCGCCGGCTGCGTCGTCCTGCTCCCCGGCGACTGCCCGCTGCTCGACCCGCGCGAGCTCGACCGGCTGCTGACCGGCGTGCCCGAGCGCTACGTCGCGATCGTCCCCGACCGCCACGGCGACCGGCACCAACGCCCTGGCGCTCGCGCCCGCCGGACGCGATCCGCCCCGCCTTCGGCGAGGGCAGCTGCGCCCGCCACGTCGCCGCCGCCCGCGAGGCCGGCGTCCCCTTCGACGTCGAGGAGCTGCCCTCGCTGGCGCTCGACCTCGACACCCCGGCCGACGTCGTCGCCCTGACCCGGCGAGCTCGAGGCGCGACCGCGGGCGCGGCCAAGCGCACCGCGAGGGCCCTGGGCATATGAGCGCGAGGCCGAGCTCGCGGGTCGATCGCCGGTCGCGGGCCTGCCCGAGATCGAGCGAGGGGACGACGCTCGGCGAGCTGATCGCCGCGCGCGCCGAGCTCGAGGAGGGCGACGTCGTCGTCATCTCCCAGAAGATCGTCTCCAAGGCGGAGGGCCGGGTGCGCCGCCTCTCCTCGGTCGCTCCCGGGCGCCGAAGCGCGCAAGCTCGCCGCGGTGCTCGGCAAGGAGCCGGCCCTGGTCGAGCTGATCCTCGAGGAGAGCAGCGAGGTGCTGCGGGCCGAGCGCGGCGTCCTGATCGTCGAGACCCGCCACGGCTTCGTCTGCGCCAACGCCGGCATCGACAGCTCCAACCTGCCGGAGCCCGACACGGTCTGCCTGCTGCCCGAGGACCCCGACGCCTCGGCCCGCCGGATCCGCGCCGAGATCGCCGCGGCCATCGGGGCGAGGGTCGGCGTCGTCATCGCCGACAGCTTCGGGCGGGCCTGGCGGCTCGGGCAGGCCGAGGTGGCGATCGGCTGCGCCGGGCTCGCCGCCGCTGGACGACTGGCGCGGGCGCGCCGACGCCGGCGGGCGCGAGCTGGAGGCGACCCTGATCGCGATCGCCGACGAGGCCGCCGCCGCCGCCGACCTGGTCCGCGACAAGGACAGCGGCGTCCCGGCGGCGATCGTCCGCGGCCTCGACCGCTACGTCACGCGACGAGGACGGGCCCGGCGCGGCGGCCCTGCGCCGTCCTCGCGACGAGGACCTCTTCCGCTAGATCTTCAGCACCGCGGCGCCGCGGAGGCTGCCGGTGCGGATCGAGTCGAGGGCCTCGTTGGCGTTCTCCAGCGGGTGCAGCTCGACCTCGGTGCGGACCGGGACTTCGGGCGCGATCGCGAGGAACTCCTCGCCGTCGTCACGAGTCAGGTTGGCGACCGAGCCCAGCACCCGCTCGTCCCAGAGCAGCTCGTAGGAGAAGCTCGGGATGTCGCTCATGTGGATGCCGGCGCTGATCATCCGCGCGCCCTTGGCGCTGGCGCGCAGCGCGGTCGTCATCAGCGAGCCGATCGGGGCGAAGACGATCGCGCCGTCGAGCTCCTCGGCGGCGGCTCGTCGGAGGACCCCGCCCACTCCGCGCCCAGTCTCGCGCGCGAACGCCTGCCCCTCGGCGTCGCCCTCCCGGGTGAAGGCGAAGACCCGCCGCCCCTGGTGCACCGCGACCTGGCAGAGGATGTGCGCGGAGGCGCCGAAGCCGTAGAAGCCGATCCGCTCGCGCCTCGCCGACCAGCCGCAGCGCCCGGTAGCCGATCAGGCCGGCGCAGAGCAGCGGCGCGGCCTGCTCGTCGGAATAGTCGGCGGGGAGTCGGCGAAGCAGAAGCGCTCGTCGGCGACCGCCAGCTCCGCGTAGCCGCCGTCGATGTCGTAGCCGGTGAAGCGAGCGCGGTCGCAGAGGTTCTCGCGCCCGCTGAGGCAGTAGCGGCACTCGCCGTCGGTCCAGCCCAGCCAGGGGACGCCGACCCGCTCGCCCAGCGCGAAGCGCTCCGCCCCCTCGCCGGCCGCGAGCCACCGGTGCCGACGATCTGATGCCCGAGGCACCAGCGGCAGCTTCGGCTTGGTCAGCTCGCCGTCGACGATGTGCAGGTCGGTGCGGCAGGCGTCCGACCTTGTCGGTCACCTTCTCGACGCCGTCCTTGACTTCGCCTCCCGCCTGGTCGACCTTGCCCTCTCGCTTCAAGTCCTTGTCGCCCGTGAGGTCGCCCGCGGCCTCCTTGAGCCGGCCCTTGGCGTCATCGGCGTTCTTCACGTCGTCACTCATCTCGATCCTTCCGGTGGCTTATCTCTGTCGAGACTCAGCTACCCGGATCGGAGCCGCGACAGGCGAAGAGGTCCCCTCTGCCGGAACCTCCCCGGCTGTTGTTCCGACAGAGGGGACCTCTTCGCCTGTCCCCGATTCAGGCGCAGGACTTGCGGGCGCTGACGGCACCTTGGCAACAGCAATGGCCTGACCAGGCGCTACAGCAGGAGCGCTCTGCGACGGGGCCGGACTCGGGTTCAAGCCGGCGCCACTACTCACCCGCTGCGCCGCCTCAACCGTCGGCCCCACCGGCACAGCAACACCCTCCGCCACATGAGCCGTGGACGCGGCCGGAAGTGCCTTACCGCCGGTGACCGCCATTTCGATGCCCAACGGAGCCTCGTGAGGGTCCGCGCTGTCTTCCCACGGCCTCAGGCCCCACAGCACCACCAAGGCAAGCGCCACGGTCAAAGCGGGCAGGCCGAAGACTGCCAGCGCCGGGAACCGTCCCCCCAATGAGAACCACGAAGCGATAGGCCCAAGATAGGCCTTTAGCTAATAGGTCTCGACGATCTCGTAGAGCGTCGTGCGCTGGGCGGGCTCGCGGCCGGCCGGCGCGGGCGGCCCGATCAGCTGCTCGGGCTCGAGCCGCACGCCGTGCTGGGAGCCGGCCATGCGCGAGATGTTCTCCTCCATCAGCGTGCCGCCGAGGTCGTTGACGCCCCAGCGCAGCGCCTCGGTCGCGGCGTCGAGGCCCATCTTCACCCAGCTCGCCTGCAGGTTGGGGATCGTCTTGCCCGAGCGCCAGGCGGAAGGCGGCGGTGTGCTTGAGGTTCTCCTCGTCGGAGATCTCCTCGATCCCGTGGGTGCGGCCGAGCATCGTGTTGAAGGGGATGAAGCTGAGCGGGACGAACTCGGTGATGCCGCCGGTGCGCTCCTGCAGGGCGCGCACGACGCTGCATGTGGCGGGCCAGCTCGCGCGGCTCCTCGATGTGGCCGAACATCACCGTCGAGGTCGAGCGCAGGCCGGCGCGGTGGGAGGCCTCGATGATCTCGACCCAGCGCGTCGACCGGCAGCTTGTTCGGCGAGATCCGCTGGCGCACGCCGTCGTCGAGCACCTCGGCCGCGGTCCCCGGCGTCGAGCCGAGCCCGCACTCGATCAGGTACTCGAAGACCTCGTCCGGGCTCCTTGCCCGAGCGCTCGCACATGTAGTGGACCTCCATCGGCGAGTAGGCGTGCAGGTGCAGCTGCGGCGCCACGTCCTTGGCCAGCCGCAGCCACTTGCCGTACTCCTCGAGCGTCAGGTCGGGATGGATCCCGCCCTGCATGCAGAGCTCGGTCGCGCCGAACTCGACCGCTTCGCGGATCCGCGTCGGCGAAGTCCTCCTCGGACGACCTCGTAGGCGTCCGGCGAGCGCTTGCCCTGGCCGAACCCGCAGAAGGCGCAGCCGACGACGCAGATGTTGGTGAAGTTGATGTTGCGGTTGACGACGAAGGTGACCCGGTCCCCGGCCAGCTCCGCGCGCAGCTCGTCGGCGGCGACCCGCATCTCCTCGATCACCTCCGGCCGCGTCTCGGCGAAGAGCGCCGTCAGCTCGTCCTCGCGTCAGCTCCTCGCCCTCGCGCCCCTTGGCGATCGCCCGCTCGGCGCCAGCCCGGCGTCGAGCGTCTCCTCGCGCCGCCGCCCCGACCCGCGCCGCGGGATGAAGCTCCAGTACTTCAGCTTGATCACGTCGAGGACCCCCTGCTCCATCCACTCCGGGTCCATGTACTGCGGGTAGACGCAGAGCCGCTCGGTCAGCGCGTAGCCCCTGCGGCGCCAGCTCCTTGCGCACCTGGTGCGGGCTCGGGAACGGCGTGCTCGGGAGAGATGTGGTCGCCGTTGGCCGACAGCCCGCCGAGATCGGTCGCCCCGGCCTCGACCAGCTCCGGCCACCAGTCGCGAGAGGTTCGGCGGCACCTGCACCCCGACGTCCGGCATCAGCCGCTTGCACTCCGAGATCAGCCGCTTGATGTCCTCGATCGCCGACCGGGCTCGCCCAGCTCGGCGGCTCGAGCAGCTCTCCGTCGGGCGGCTCGTGGCGGAGGACGGGGACCCCTCCGCCGGAGCCTCCACGGCTGTTGCTCCGCGGAGGGGTCCCCGTCCTCCGCCCACCTGCTCGCGCGAAGCCTCGATCGGCGATGTCCGCCACCTCGCGCGCCGTAGTACTTCGGGTGCGGGACGAAGTTCTGCAGGATCACCTCCTGGAGGTGCCCGTAGCGCTCGTGCGACCGCGGCCAGCGCTTCCAGCGATTCGACCCGCTCCTCCTCCGTCTCGCCGATGCCGACCAGGATCCCGCTCGTGAACGGGATCCTCAGCTCGCCGGCGGCCTCGATCGTCGCCAGCCGCTTCGCCGGGTGCTTGGTCGGCGAGCCGGCGTGGACGGTCTCCATCAGGCGCTCGGAGATCGACTCCAGCATCAGCCCCTGCGAGGCGGTCACCTCGCGCAGCCGGGCCAGGTCCTCGCTGGTCGAGGACGCCGAGGTTCGTGTGCGGCAGCATGCCGCGCTCGAGCGCCCGCTCGCAGGCCCAGACGACGTAGGAGGTGAAGTCCTCGTGGCCCCACTCGGCCAGCCGCGCGGCGACCTCGGGGTTGACCTCGGGCCGCTCGCCGGTGAGGACCAGCAGCTCCTTGGCGTTGCGCTTCAGCGCCTCGTCGAGCAGCGCGCTCGACCTCCTCGGGCGCGTGGATGTGCGCCTGGTGCGTCGCGAAGGCGCAGTACTTGCAGTAGCACTGGCAGGTGCGCGAGAGCGAGAGCGTGTAGTTGCGCGAGAAGGTGACCCGTCGCACGCCGCGCAAGCTACTGCGAGAAAGCACCGGGGCCGGCCTGCGGGCCCGCGGCTCACAGTCAGTCGGATCGGAGTCAGCGAAGCCGGCTCCGGCTCTGGGCGTCGGCGGCTCGGGCTTCTTCGGCGGCCGGGCTTCGCGCCGCTTTCACCGGCTCGGGCGGCTCGGTCGGCGGCAGGCCGCCCGGCTCGAGCACGAACCGGAAGACCGCGGCCGCGAGCAGCGAGCCGACGATCGGGCCGACCAGGTAGGGCCAGACGCCGCCCCAGTCGTTGCCGACCAGCGCCGGGCCGAACCAGCGGGCCGGGTTGAAGGAACCGCCGGTCAGCGGGCCGCCGACCATGACGATGAAGCCGAGCGTGGTGCCGATCGCCAGCGGCGCCCACTCCTTGAAGCTCTTCTTGCGAGTAGACCGCGGCGAGGATCACGAGCACGAGGCAGAAGGTGCCGATCGCCTCGACGATCGAGCCCGGGAAGTTGCCGCCGAGCAGGCTGCTGACTTCGGCCGCGCCGTAGTGGGTGGCGCGACCCTCGTCGAGCAGCAGGCCCTTGGTGAGCAGCGCGCCGAGCACGCCGCCCGAGAGCTGGGCGAGCATGTAGATCGACCGCGTCGATCGGCGAGATCCGCTTGATCGCCGCCGCCGCCAGCGTCACCGCCGGGTTGAAGTGCCCACCGCTGACCACGCCGAACATGACGATCAGGCCGAACAGCAGGAAGGCGTGGACGAGACCGACGACCGCGAAGTCCGAGCCGAACTGGGCCTGGTCTCCCGGTCGAGCCACGAACAGCACGACGACGCTGGTGATGAAGAACACCAGCAAGAAGGTGCCGATCAACTCAGCAAGATATGCCGAAAGTCCTCGTTCCTGCACTCTCTCTCCTCCTCAGATCCCGTGGACTCGACTGAGCGGCGGCAGTCTACCCATATTCGCTCGAATGAATTAGGGTTCCCGGCTCAGATGAGACGAGTTGTCGCGCTGCTGGCGGCCGCCCTGCTGCTCGCCGGCGTCGCCGGCTGCGGCGGGGGCGGCGCTGAACCGGGCGCGCCGAAGGCGCGACGCTGGTGCTCGATTTCACGCCGAACGCGGTCCACTCCGGGCATCTACGCGGCGCAGGCCGCAGGGCTTCTACCGCGACGCCGGCGTCGACCTCGACGATCCGCCAGCCGGGCGAATCGACCGACGCGCCGAAGCTGCTCGCCGCCGGCCGCACCGACTTCGCGATCCTCGACATCCACGACCTCGGCATCGCCCGCGAGCGCGGGCTCGACCTGGTCGGCGTGATGCCGATCGTGCAGCGGCCGCTGGCCGCGGTGATCGCCCGCGGCGACGGCCCGGTGCGCCGGCCGCGCGACCTCGAAGGCCACACGGTCGGCGTCACCGGCCTGCCCTCCGACGAAGCCGTGGTCGACTCCGAGGTGAGCGCCGACGGCGGCGACCCGGCCAAGGTCGACGCGGGTGACGATCGGCTTCAACGCGGTCTCCGCGCTCGCCGCCGGCAAGGTCGACGCCGCGACCGGCTTCTGGAACGCCGAGGGGGTCGCCCTGCGCCGCCAGGGCGTCCCGATCCGGATCTTCAAAGTCGACGGATACGGCGCCCCGCCCTACCCGGAGCTGATCCTCGACCGCCTCGCGCAAGACGATCGACGCACGACCCGGACCTGGTCGAAGCGATGCGTCGCGGCGACGACGCCGCGGCTACGACTTCGCCGATCGCGCAACCCGCCGAGGCGCCTCGACGACCTGCTCGCCGCCGTGCCCAGCCTCGACCGCGGCGAACAGGCAGGCGCAGCTGCAGCGCCCTGCTCCCCGACCTGCACCCGCAGCCGTTCGACCCGGCGGTGCTCGCAGGAATGGGCGCGCCTGGGACCTCGAACACGGCCTGCTCGAACGACCCGCTCGACGTCGAGCGCGGCCTTCGACGGCTAGGCCTGACAAGCCGCTCGAGCCTGGCAGCGCGACTTCCAGCAGGTGCTCGAGCGCGATGCCGCGACCGACTGGACCGACGCTCGAGCTCGACCTGCGGCATCGGCGCACGAGAGTCGCGACGTCGACGTGCGAGTAGCAGCCGAGCACCGGCAACGCCGAGCCCGACCAGGGCCGCTGGGATCTGCGACGTCGAGGTCGGCGACGATCAGCTTCGGCCCGCCGAGCGGCGCCGCCGAGCGACGGTCGAGGGCGTGCTAGCGAAGCTCGACGCCGACGGCATCGGCGGCGACGATGCAGCTGCGCGAGGTGCGCGAGGGCGCGACTCGGAGGTCGTGCAGATGCGGGGCCGGCCACGAGAGCGGCGCTGGCGGAACTCCTCGCGCACGCTCTCCGGGCGGCCCCACATCTGCGACGACCTCGGACCGGCCCTCGCGCACCTCGCGCGACGCTGCAGCTCGCCGGCGACGCCGTCGCGCGTCGAGCTTGGCCAGCACCCCCTCGACGGTCTCCGCCGCGGCGCGCGTGGCCGAAGCTGTGGGCGACCAGCAGCCGCCAGTGCCACTCGGCTCGCGAGTAGACCTGCGGCGTTGACCTGGCTCGAGCGCGACCGCGGAGTCGACGTAGCGGCGCTCGTCGTCGATCCGCAGGTCGACCTCGAGGTCGGTCCAGTCCGGCGGCATGCGCGTCGAGGACCTGCTGGAAGTCCTCGGCGCAGGGCCATCGTCCCGAAGCCGTACCGCTGCCGCCGATCAGCCGAAGAAGACCTGCTGGAGCAGGAAGACGTTGAGGGCGATGATCATCGCCGCGAGCACGCCGGCGAGCGCGGTCAGCCAGCGCGGGTTGACCAGCGCCCCCATCACCTCCCGCTTGCGAGGCGATGCATCAGCAGCGGCACCAGCGCGAAGGGGATGCCGAAGGAGAGCACGACCTGGCTGCCGACCAGGGCGTCGGTCGGGTTGATGCCGATCGCGAGGACGAGCAGGGCCGGCGCCAGGGTGACCGCGCGGCGCACGAAGATCGGGATGCGGCGGCTGGATGAAGCCCTGCATCACGACCTGGCCGGCCATCGTCCCGACCGAGGAGGAGGCGAAGCCGGAGGCGAGCAGGGCGATGCCGAAGACCGTCGCGGCGCTGGCCGGAGACCGAGCGGTCTTGAGCCCGTCGAAGGCGCCGTCGATCGAGTCGATCCCGGTCAGGCCGCTGCTCGTGGAAGAGGGCGGCGGCGACGATCATCATCGAGAGGTTGACGACGCCGGCGAGCGAGAGCGCGATCACGACGTCGATCTTCTCGAAGCCGAGGATCGCGCTTGCGCTCGGCCGTCGTCGCGGCCGACGATCCGCCGCTGGGTCAGCGCCGAGTGCAGGTAGATCGACGTGCGGCATCACCGTCGCGCCGATGATCCCGGTGGCGAGCAGGATGCTCTCGGTGCCGGCGAAGCCGGGGACGAACGAGGTGGCTGGCGACTTCGCCGCCGTCGGGGCTGGCGTCGAAGAGCTCGAAGACGAAGGAGGCGACGACGACGCCGACCAGGACCGTGATCGCCGGCCTCGAGCCGGCGGAAGCCCATCTGCTGCAGGGCGAGGATCGCGAAGGCGCCGGCGCCGGCGATCAGCCCGGCCGGGAAGAGCGGGATGCCGAAGAGCAGGTTGAGGCCGAGCGCGGCGCCGACGACCTCGGCGATGTCGCACGCCATCGCGACCATCTCGGCCTGCAGCCAGAGGCCGATCGAGGTGCGCCGCGAGAAGCGCTCGCGGCAGAGCTCGGCGAGGTTCTTGCCGGTCGCGATCCCGAGCTTCGCCGACTGCGTCTGGACGACCATCGCGATCAGGTTGGCGCGCGAGGACGACCCAGAGCAGCAGGTAGCCGAACTTGGCGCCGCCGGCGATGTTGGTGGCGAAGTTGCCGGGGTCGATGTAGGCGACGGCGGCGACGAAGGCGGGGCCGAGGAAGGGCCAGATGCGGCGCGAAGCCGCGGGCGTGGCCGTCGAGCGAGCGGCGCGCGGCGCGCGGCGACCGCGGCCTCGCCGGGGAGGACGTCCTCGACGGTCGCCTCGGCTCGCGGCGGCGGCGGCGGCGGCGGCTTCACCGGCGCTCGCTCTCGCCGACGGCGGCCGCAGGTCGGGGCCGGGGATCGGCGTGCCGTGCGGGTCGTGGCTCGGCTCGCCGAGCTTGGCCGCGATCAGCAGCTCGAGCTCCTCGGAGATGTAGTGCTCGAGCACCTCGGCCTCCTCGTGGACGCGGTCGCTCGGGCATCCCCAGCGCCTCGGAGAGGTAGGCCTCGATCAGGCGGTGGTGGCGGATCACCTCGAGCGCGACCTTCTCCCCGGCCGGGGTCAGCGTCGACCCCCTTGTAGGGCAGGTACTCGACGAGGCCGAGCTCGTCGAGCCGCTTCAGCATCGAGGTCGCGGTCGCCGGCGTCACCCCGAGCCGCTGCGGCGACCTCGCCGTTGAGCACCGGGCCGCGCGCGCTGCTGGGAGAGCGCGTAGATCGCCTTCGCGTAGTCCTCGATGGCCTCCGATGTTTTAGACACGTCTAAAGAGTTTAGACATATCTAAAAGAGACTGGTAGGGCCCACGGGGATGCCCTCGCCCGAGCAACAGCGGGGAGGCTCGGTCGAGGGCATCCCCGTGGCCCATTCCGCCGCTTCCTAGAATTGCCGATGATGCCCGAAGCCGTGACAGTCGAGCTCGATGCCCAGTACCGCCAGCTGCGCGAGGAGTGCGGCCTGCTCGATCGCTCCGGCCGAGGCAAGCTGCTCGTCACGGGGCCGGAAGCCGCCGAGTACCTGCAGGGGCAGCTGACCAACGACATCGAGGCCCTTGAGCCGGGCGAGGGCTGCTACGCGGCGCTGCTCGACCGCAAGGGGCACATGCAGGCCGACATGCGGGTGCTGCGGCTCGGACGGCGAGGAGATCTGGGTCGACACCGAGCCGGAGGCGCTCGGCGGCGGCTCGCCGCCATCTCGAGATGTACAAGATCGGCCGCGAGGTCGAGGTCGACGACGTCGGCGCCGAGCGCGGCGATCCTCTCGCTGATCGGCCCGCGCAGCGCCGATCGTCGCCGGCGCCCCTCCGCTGCCCGAGCACGCCAGCGAAGACGACCGCGGTCGGCGGGATCGAGTGCCTCGCGGTCGGCACCGACGACGGGCATCGACCTGATCGCCGCGCCGCCGAGGCCGCGAGCGCCTGCGTCGCCGCCCTGGCTCGACGCCGGCGCGCGTCGAGGTCGACCCCGCCGCGGCCGAGATCCTCCGCATCGAGAGCGGCACGCCCCGCTTCGGCGCCGAGATGGGCACGCGCGACGATGCCCGCCGAGGCCGGCATCGTCGAGCGCCGCGGTCAGCTTCACCAAGGGCTGCTACATCGGCCAGGAGACGGTCGCCCGCCTCCACTACAGGGGCAGGCCCAATCGCCACCTGCGCGGCCTGCGGCTCGAGCGCGCCCGGCCGCGCCCGGTGCGGCGCTGCGGCTCGGCGAGAAGGAGGTCGGCACGGCTGGGCGGCGCTGCGTCTCCCCCGCCCACGGGCCGATCGCGCTGGCGATCGTGCGCCGCGAGGCCGAGCCCGGCGCCGAGCTCGCCGTAGGTGAAGATGGCGTTACGGCTCGGGTAGTCGACTTGCCCTTCGGCTAGATTCCGCCCCGATGGGACGTGGGAGAGGCAGAGCCTCGCGGCGGGCTGCGTGCGTCGTCGCGCTGGGCTTGCTCGCGGCCGGCTGCGGCGCCGAGAGCATCCCAACGAACCGCGGCCGCAGCCGCCGACCCGGGTCAGCGTCACGATCACGCCGAAGGCGATCACCGTGACGCCGCCGAGGATCGCGCATCGGCCCGAACCGCAGCCAGCAGATCCCGCAGAACCAGGATCACGCCCAGCCGCACGATCCACACCAAGGCGCCGCTCGACGTCGTCTTCGTCACCGCCAACCTGACCGACCGACTCCAAGCTCGAAATCCGCGGGCCCAAGAACGTCAACTCGGGCGCCGCTCGTCGCCAACGGCAACGGCACCTGCCAGGCCGAGCTGCCGACCGGCGCCTACGCGGTCAGCGCCGCCGACATCCCCGGCGCCAAACCGGCCGCTTCACCGTCGGCCCGTACCGCGCCTCCTCCGCAGAACGACGTGCTGCTGCCGTAAGTAGCGGTCTTCCGGCGCCGCCGCTGCGTCTGCCCGCACTCGTCAACATCGGTGGCGGTGACCATCGTTCTCGCAATCGCCGTGCTCGCGCTCGTCGCGGCGCTCGTCTACGTCGCTCGCCTCGCGGCCCGAGGAGCAGGCGGCCGCCTCGACCTCGGTCCCGCGATCCAGAGGCAACCTCGCAGGGCGATCTGCCGACCTGCTGCGGGTCAACGAGGAGTCGCGCAAGCTCGACGCGCAGACGCCGAGGCGGCGCTCGACAAGCGCCAGGCGGAGATCGGCGAGCTGACCGAGCGCGATCGGCAAGAGCCTGCCGAGCGGATCGACAAAGAGGCCGGAGAAGATCGAGGCCGAGGCCGCCGCAGCGCCGACGAGCGCGGCCTGCAGACCCGCCCTGCTCGAGCAGATGGGATCAGACCGTCGGCGACCTCAGCACCCGAGACCGCCGGACCCTGGAGAAGGCGCTGCGCCAGCCGCAGACCCGCGGCCAGTGGGGCGAGCTGCAGCTGCGCCGCTGCGTCGAGATCGCCGGCATGACCGAGCACGTCGACTTCGAGCTGCAGGAGACGCTGCGAACCGACGACGGCAGCCTGCGGCCCGACGCCCGCTTCCTGCTGCCGGAGGGGCGCAGCTTCGTCGCCGACTCCAAGGTGCCGCTCGACGCCTTCCTCGACGTGCCCAGGAGGCCGAGGTCGAATGCGAGCGCCGGGTCCACCTCGAGCGCCACGCGCGCCAGGCCCGCGAGCACGTCCGCAGCCTCGCTCGAAGGACTACCAAGGCCAGTTCAAGGCCGGTGAGATGCCCGACCTGGTGATCTGCTTCATCCCCAACGAGCCCGCCCTGCACGCCGCCTTCGAGCGCCGACCCCGAGCTCTTCGACTACGCGCTCGAGCAGCAACGTCCTGCTGGTCAGCCCGACCTCGCTGATCGGCCTGCTGCGGACGATGGAGCTCGGCTGGCGCCAGGAGCGGATGGTCGCCGAGGCGGCCGAGATCGCCGACGCCGCGCGGCACCCTGCACGCCCGCTTCGGCGCCGTTCCTCGACCGACTTCGACAAGGTCGGCGGCGGCTCAACTCCGCGACCAAGTCCTACGACGCCGCGGTCGGCTCGATGGAGAGCCGGCTGCTGCCGCAGCTGCGCAAGGTCGAGGAGCTGGGCGTCGCCCCCGGCAAGGAGATCGAGCCGCCGAACCGGTCGAGCCGCGCCGTGCGCGCGATCACTCGCCGAGTCGAAGGGGCTCCGACGATGGCGACGAGTCGCAGGCCGCCTCGACCGCGCTCGATCTAGGATTCGCCGCCCGTTCCCGACACCCGCGGAGGATCACAGTTGGCCGTTGACACGCAGCACAGTCGCGAAGCTGGACGTTGAGCCCGGCACCCTGCCGGAGACGATGGCCGCCTGGGTGATCCGCCAGGAGCGCGAGGGCGAGCCGAACGACGCCTTCCAGCTCGAGCAGATCGAGGTTCCCGAGCCCGGCGCCTTCGAGGTGATCGTCCGCGTGATGGCGGCCGGAGTCAACTTCAACAACGTCTGGGCGGCGCTGGGCAAGCCGGTCTCGGTCTTCCCCTACGGCGACCACCCCGAGTACGGCCACCACATCGGCGGCTCCGACGCCTCGGGGATCGTCTGGAAGGTCGGCGAGGGCGTCACCCGCTGGAAGCCCGGCGACGAGGTCGTCGTCCACTGCAACCAGGCCTCCTACGAGGACGTCGAGGTGCACGGGCTCGACCCGCTCGCCGCGCCGAGCCAGCAGATCTGGGGCTACGAGACGACCTGGGGCTCCTTCGCCCAGTTCACCAAGGTGCAGGCCCAGCAGCTCCTCCCCCGCCCCCAGAACCTCTCCTGGGCCGACTCCTCCTCCTACGGCCTCACCTACTTCACCGCCTACCGGATGCTGATCGACCAGTGCAAGCTGCAGCCCGGCCACAACGTGCTGATCTGGGGCGCCGCCGGAGGCCTCGGCGTCTTCGCCGTGCAGCTCTGCAAGGCCGCCGGCGCCAACGCGGTCGGCGTCGTCTCCTCCGACGAGAAGGGCGAGCTGATCAAGCAGCTCGGCGCCGTCGACTACATCAACCGCAAGCGAGTTCGGCGAGATGATGCGGACGCCGGAGAACCTCGCCGACAAGGCGGCCGACAAGGAGCGCTTCAAGGCCTCGCGCGGCTTCGCCAAGCGGGTCAAGGAGATCCTCGGCGACGCTCCCGACATCGTCTTCGAGCACGTCGGCCAGGCGACCTTCCCGACCTCGGTCTTCGTCTGTCAAGCCGTTCGGCAAAGTCGTCATCTGCGGCGCCACCTCGGGCTTCCAGCTCGACTTCGACGTGCGCTACCTGTGGATGCGCCAGAAGCAGATCATCGGCTCGCACTTCGCCAACGCGTATGAGTGCATGAGGGCCAACCAGCTGATGGCCGAGGGCAAGGTCCGCCCGGTGATCTGGCAGACGATGGGCTTCGACGGAGTCGCCGAGGCGCACCAGCTGCTGCACGAAAACAAGCACCTCGGCAAGATCGCGATCCTGGTCGGGGCCGAGTCCGAGGACGACGGCAAGAACGAGGACGGCCCGGGCGCGATCCGGGCCGAGGTCGGAGCCTGATGGTCGCCGTTGACACGGGCACGGTCGCGAAGCTGGACGTCGAGCCCGGCACCCTGCCCGAGACGATGGCCGCCTGGGTGATCCGCCAGGAGCGCGAGGGCGAGCCGACCGACGCCTTCCAGCTCGAGCAGATCGAGGTTCCCGAGCCGGGTGCCTTCGAGGTGATCGTGCGGGTGATGGCCGCGGGAGTGAACTTCAACAACGTCTGGGCGGCGCTGGGCAAGCCGGTCTCGGTCTTCGGCTACGGCGACCACCCCAAATACGGCCACCACATCGGCGGCTCCGACGCCTCGGGGATCGTCTGGAAGGTCGGTGAGGGCGTCACCCGCTGGAAGCCGGGCGACGAGGTGGTCGTCCACGGCAACTACGCCTCCTACGAGGACGTCGAGGTGCACGGGCTCGACCCAATGGCCGCGCCCAGCCAGAAGGCCTGGGGCTATGAGACCACCTGGGGTGGGCTGGCGCAGTTCGCCAAGGTGCAGGCCCAGCAGCTGCTGGAGCGCCCGCAGAACCTTTCCTGGGCAGAGACCGCTTCCTACGGGGTGGGTTATTTCGCCGCCTACCGGATGCTGATCGACCAGTGCAAGCTGCAGCCCGGCCACAACGTGCTGATCTGGGGCGCCGCCGGAGGGCTCGGCGTCTTCGCCGTGCAGCTCTGCAAGTTGGCCGGAGCCAACGCGGTCGGCGTTGTCTCCTCCGATGAGAAGGGCGAGCTGATCAAGAAGCTCGGCGCCATCGACTACATCAACCGCAAGGAGTTCGGCGAGATGATGCGGACGCCGGAGAACCTCACCGACAAGGCCGCCGACAAGGAGCGTTTCAAGGCCTCTCGCGGCTTCGCCAAGCGGGTCAAGGAGATCCTCGGCGACGCTCCCGACATCGTCTTCGAGCACGTCGGCCAGGCGACCTTCCCGACCTCGGTCTTCGTCTGCAAGCCGTTCGGCAAAGTCGTCATCTGCGGCGCCACCTCGGGCTTCCAGCTCGACTTCGACGTGCGCTACCTGTGGATGCGCCAGAAGCAGATCATCGGCTCGCACTTCGCCAACGCCTATCAGTGCTCGAAGGCCAATCAGCTGATGGCCAAAGGCAAGGTCAGGCCGGTGTTATGGCAGACGATGGGCTTTGCTGGCGTGCCTGAGGCGCACCAGCTGCTGCACGAAAACAAGCACCTGGGCAAGATCTCGATCCTGGTCGGGGCCGAGTCCGAAGACGATGGCAAGAACGAGGACGGCCCGGGCGCGATCCGGGCGGAGGTGGGAGCCATATGAGCGAGATTTGCGTACTGGACTGGCACATCGCCCCCTTTCGGGCCGATCGCTGGCTCGACCTCTGGGAACCGGCCGCGGCGCGGATGCCCGCCTACGGCGCCAAGAGCTGGTCGCTGACCCGAGCGGTCGACGACCCACTCTCCTTCCGCCAGTCTTCGCTCTGGGAGAGCCGCTCGGACTTCGAGCGCTACTGGTTCTCGGAGGAAATCGAGAAGGCGCGCGCCTCCTGCATCGACCTCTACGACATCCCGCTGCTGCCCAGCTGGCACACCCTGCTCGCCGCCGAGTAGCGCGGCGAGAGTCGATGGTCGCTCGTCGGGGAGACGGGCAGCTCTACCGCGCCGCGCCCTCAGCGGACCCGCGCGTGGGCCCGGTGGCGCGTGTGGCGGGAATGACATTCCAGTGGAAGGCCGCGGGCTTTGCGATGGCGCCGTCACCGCCGACGGCCTGCACCGTGAAGACGTGCCATCCGACCTTGAGGTGCTTGTAGACCTTCGGGGAGTGGCAGCGCCGCTTCCGCTGGTGGTCAAGCTGGCAGAGAAATGCCGTCGTCCGGGGGTTCGCCCGGAAGACGAACCTCGCCTGGGTGCTGCGCGTCTTCTTCGGCGGGCGCTTGGCGAGCAGGGTCCGGGGTGCTCTCGCGACTTCCTTTTCTGATGGTGGCGGCGAGGTCGCTCCGCCCCCGGAGCCACCGCCCGACGACCCTTCTTCAGCCGGAACTTCGCTGTAGAACACCTTGTAGGCGGGCGCGCCTTCGGCGAGGACCGTGTGAGTGATCGCGCCACCGTCCGACCATTCCTGGAATGCGTATTTCCTGCCTTCGCGTTCGAAGCTCGGTGGGGCCGTGATCTGGATTTCCGAGCCGTCGATCGCCAGGGCGTCAAACGGGGCCGGCTCTTCGTAGGAGCCGGCCAGCAGTTCGACCCCCGGAGGCTGCGAATCGAGCGAGACTTCGACCGTCCGCGGCTGCAGGTCGAGCGTGGCGACCCCCGAGAGGCCGCGTTCGTCGGAGACGCGGAGGACGATCTTGAGGTAGGAAGGGTACTCGTGCTGGGGGGCGATGAATTCCGGGTGCTTGATCCCGGCGAAGGTCTGCAAGGGGTGTTCGTGGCAGTCGCCCGGGTTGGCCAGATCGGGGCAGTGCGCCATGCGGATCGTCCAGTAGTAGGGCAGCGGGGAGTAGATCGGGTTGCCTTCGGCATCCTTCGCTTCTCCGTTGAGGAGGATCTTGTCGCCGACCTTCCACAGCATACTCGGGCTCGGTTCGATGATTTCCGGCACCGGCGGTTTGTCGCCCGGGTAGACGGTGATGCGGGCGACGCTGGTGTTGCCTTCTTCGTCTTCGACCCGGACCGCGACCACCCGGTTCGGGCTTTCTTCGCCGGCTTCGCGCGCTTCCTGTTCAGCTTCGGTGTAGGTGACGGCTTCTTCGCTCGACCCCGGAACGAAGGTCCCGCTTTCGTTGAGGTCCCATTCGTATGTCAGCGGCCCGGACTGCGGATCGCTCGATTTCGCCGCGTCGAGCGTCGTTTCGAAGTTGCCGCCGGAGTCGTAGAGGCCGTAGGAGGGCTTGGCTTCGAGCCGGGCGGTGGGCGAGTTCGGCCGGTAGGCGATGCGGTGGATCGAGCCTTCGCCGAGGCCTTCGTCACCAAGGAGGTCGGCGTAGTAGAGGTAGCCGCCCGGGCCTTCGGTGATCTTCACCCCCGGGTAGATCCGGCCCTCCCGCATGAACCGCTCGGTCGTCGAGGGGTCGGGCTTCCCGTCCGGGCCCGGGAACATCACCCACATGCAGCCGCGCACCGAGTCGGCGAAGAAAAGTGCCCCCTCGTATTCGGCCGGGAACTGTTCGCCCTCGTAGAACCCGAGCCCGGAGATCGCTGAGCCGACTTCGATCGGACATTCGTCTCCGGGCGCCACGTTCTGTTCGTGGCTGTAGCTGAAGAACGGCTGCGCGGTCGAGGTCGGCTCCCCGGCATAGAGCGCGTTGCAGGCGTCGAGCCCCAGTTCCGCGAACTGCGGCTTGTGCACCAACCCCTCGTAGCAAGGCCAGCCGGAGTTGTAGACGGAGGTCGGCGGCGCCGGGAAACGGTCGATCTCCTCGATTTCGGAGGAGCCGACGTTGCCGGTGTAGATTTCGCTCGTCCCGGGGTCGAAGGTGAAGCGGAACGGGTTGCGGAAGCCCTTGGCGATCGTCCGCCGGGTGTTTTCGTTGCCGCTGCTCGCAAGCGGGTTGCCGGGGTAGGCGGCGCCGGTGTTCGGATCGACCCGCAGGATTGCCCCGTTGAGCAGTTCCAGGTTTTGGGCTCGCAGCGCCCCGCCCTGCGCTTCGGGATTCGCGTGCCCTTCTTCTTCGGGTGAGACCCCTTTCGCCGTCGGCGGATCGCCGCAGGGATTGGGCGGCGTCCCCAACTGCCCGTAATCCGGGATCGATTCGAAGGAGGCGCCGTCGCCGCCGCTGACGTAGAGCGCCCCTTCGGGACCGAAGTGAAGCTCGCCGATCGAGTGGGAGGAAAACTGCTGGCACCAGCCCCCCAGTAGTTCCAGCTCTTTCGGGAACTCGTCTTCTTCGACCGCGTGGTTGGGAGACAGCGGGTTTTCTTCCAGGCGCACGAGGCGACCGCTGACCAGGCACGAGTTACTGCTGTTCTGTCCCGGGCAGTAGGGGTCGCCGGTTTCGCCGGGAGTGCCGTATTCGGGTTCGGCAGGACTCCACGGTTTCCCAAGCACGTGGTCCCAGGTATAGAGGGCGTAGACGTAGGGGCGGCCTTCGTCGAACTTCGGGTCGAGTTCGATCCCGAGCAGCCCGCGATCGCCGTTTTCGTAGACGTCCCCGCGCAGGTCGGCGAAGACGGTCGGCGTCGGGTCGTTGATGTTTTCGTAGACGAGGATCTCCCCCGGCTTGGTGGCCACGAAGACGCGACCGTCGGGAGCGAAGCGGAAGTTGGTCGGCTGTTCGATGTTTTCGAACACCACTTCGTCCTGGAACCCCGGAGGCAGAGCCGGTTCGGCGAACGCAACGGCGGGCAGCGACAGCAACGCCACAGCGGCGGCCAAGCCCGCCATCGCTCGAGTCATCCACCTTTTCAAGCCCGCTCCAACGGCGCCATCGTCAGCCCCGCCCCCTCGAGCTGCTCCCAGTAGTGCTCGGCGAGCTCGCGCGGTCCCGACCAGACGATCGCCTGGCCGCTGTTGTGGATGCCGTCGGCGAGCTGGTGGCCTCGCTCCAGCGAGACCCCCGGCAACACCCGCGCCAGGGTCTGGGCGACGTGATCGAAGGTGTTGTGGTTGTCGTTGCGGACGATCACGCGCCACTCGCCGCCCAGGTCCGAGCCCGGCCCGCCGCTGCGCGGCCTCTCCACCGTCGTGGTCGACATCGCCACGCATTATGCGGGAGTTCGCCTCACTGACCATTAACGGCTCGCGGGCCCCATTTCGTACGAACGTCCTCCAATAAGTTTACTTAACTACTCAAAATAGTTATGCTGAAGAGAGAGCATCGCAAACCAATCGGGAGGCTGGATCGCGATGGCATCGAATCTTCACTCGCTTGACCCGCGCTTAGCGAAAGCGCTTTCCAACGATGTGCGGGCACGTGCCCTCGAGCTGCTTGCCGAAGGGACGAAAAGCCCGAAGCTGATCGCGGCCGAGCTGGAGCTCGACCTGCGCAGCGTCGCCTACCACGTGCGCGTGCTGAGGAAACTCGGCTGCATCGAGCTGGTCGAGACGCTGCCCCGGCGCGGCGCCGTCGAGCACGTCTACCGCGCCGCCGACTGGGTGCTGAAGACCTAGGAGGGCTAGTACGGGCTGGGGACGCGAACGACCACGTCGTCGACGGTGGCCCCCGCCCCCTTGGCGACCTTGGCCGAGCCGAGCGAGAAGCCGGATGCCCGCCCGCTCAGTTCGCCGGCGGTGGGATCGCTGGCTTCGGCAATCTGCTGCCCACCAACGTAGGCGAGCAGCTGGCAGGTTCCCTTTTCTTCACCGGAGGTGACGTTGAAGGCGCGCAGGCGCAGCTGGTTCGGTTTTTCGGCGCCGCCGACACCCGCCACTTCCTTCTCGATGTCGAGGTATTCGATCGAGCCGTCGGCGAGCACCTTGCGAATCTGCGCCTTGTCCTGCAGTGGGTAGACGGCAAGCTGGTAGCGGGCGCCGCCGCCCGCGCGCAGGTCGAGCGCAAGGTAGGCCGAGCGCTGAACCGATTTCGGCACCTGGGGCTTGCTGAGCAGGCGCATCGTCGCGCCGATCTCGAGGTCGCGACCGAGCACCGGGGTGCGGTAGGAGCACTCCTTGGTCGCTTTGCCAATCGTGATCGTGAAGGCGCCTTCGCTGCCGCCGCGAGCGCAGCGCTCGCCGGAGAGCTTGAAGATCTGGGCCAGCTGGCCCTTGTTTTCCATGCTGTTGCGATAAACGCCGATCAGGGCCGCCCCCGCGCCCGAGGCGAAGGCCAGCATTCCGGCAATCAGCAGGGCAAAGATGGCTGTGCGCAGCACTCTCACGGTTCGCAGCCTAAACACAGCCTGAGCGGAACGATGCGGCCCGGGAGCCGGTGAACGGCGTATTTCGGCCCGAGCCAAATATCATTGGGCGCGTGAGCGATCACCGACTTCCCCAGCCCGACCGCCCCTGGGTGATGCGCACCTACGCCGGTCACTCCGATGCAAAGCGCTCCAACGAGCTCTACCGGGGCAACCTCGCCAAGGGCCAGACCGGGCTCTCGGTCGCCTTCGACCTGCCGACCCAGACCGGCTATGACCCCGACCACGTCCTCGCCCGCGGCGAGGTCGGCAAGGTCGGCGTCTCGGTCGCCCACAAGGGCGACATGCACCAGCTCTTCGACGGCATCCCGCTCGACGAGATGAACACCTCGATGACGATCAACGCGACGGCGGCCTGGCTGCTCGGCCTCTACATCACGGTCGCCGAGGAGAACGGGGTCGAGCGCTCGGCGCTGAAGGGCACGACCCAGAACGACATCATCAAGGAGTACCTCTCGCGCGGCACCTACGCCTTCCCGCCCGAGCCCTCGATGCGGCTGATCGCCGACATGGTCGCCTTCACCGTCAACGAGGTGCCGAGCTGGAACCCGACCAACATCTGCAGCTACCACCTGCAGGAGGCCGGGGCGACGCCGGTGCAGGAGATCGCCTACGCGCTCTCGACCGGGATCGCCGTGCTCGACGAGGTCAAGGCGCGCGGCCAGGTCGCCGACGCCGACTTCCCCAAGGTCTTCGGCCGCATCTCCTTCTTCGTCAACGCCGGCATCAGACTGATCGAGGAGATCGGCAAGCTGCGGGCGATGGGCCGGCTCTGGAACGAGATCGGCCGCGAGCGCTACGGCGTCACCGACGAGAAGATGCTGCGCTTCCGCTACGGCGTCCAGGTCAACAGCCTCGGCCTGACCGAGGCCCAGCCGGAGAACAACATCCAGCGCATCGTGCTCGAGGCGCTGGCAGTGACGCTGAGCCGCGACGCCCGCGCCCGGGCGCTGCAGCTGCCGGCCTGGAACGAGGCGATGGGCCTCCCCCGCCCCTGGGATCAGCAGTGGAGCCTGCGCATCCAGCAGGTGCTGGCCAACGAGACCGACCTGCTCGAGTACCCCGACATCTTCGAGGGCTCGGTGGTGATGGACGGCCTGGTCGACGAGCTGGTCGAGGGCGCCCGCGCCGAGATGGCCGTGGTCGAGGAGCACGGTGGCGCCGTCGCCGCCGTCCCTTACATGAAGGCCCGCCTGGTCGAGTCCCACCGCGAGCGGGTGGCGCGGATCGAGGCCGGCGAGCAGAAGGTGGTCGGCCAAAACAGCTTCACCGAGAGCGAGGACTCACCGCTGACCGCCGGCGCCGACGGCGGCATCCTCACCCCGGACCCCGAGGTCGAGCGCGAGCGGGTCGAGGCGCTGGAGGCCTGGAAGGCCGAGCGCGACGAGGACGCCGTGCAGACTGCGCTGAAGGAGCTCGGCAGCGTCGCCGCCGACGACGGGCAGAACATCATGCCGGCGACGATCGCCGCCGCCAAGGCCGGCGCGACGACCGGCGAGTGGTCCGAAGTCCTGCGCGAGGCATTCGGCGCCTACCGCGGCCCGACCGGGGTCAGCGGTGCCGCGCCGGCCGCCGATCGCGAGCAGCTGGAGGCGATCCGCGCCCGGGTCGACGAGGTCTCCGAGCAGATCGGCCACCGGATCAAGATCCTGGTCGGCAAGCCCGGCCTCGACGGCCACTCCAACGGCTCCGAGCAGATCGCCCTGCGCGCCCGCGACGCCGGCATGGAGGTCATCTACCAGGGCATCCGCCTCACCCCCGAGGAGATCGCCGAGTCCGCCCTGCAGGAGGACGTCGACGTGATCGGCCTCTCGATCCTCTCCGGCTCCCACCTCGAGCTGGTGCCCGAGGTGGTGCGGCGATTGCGCGACGAGCAGGTCGACGCACCGGTCGTCGCCGGCGGGATCATTCCCCCGGCCGACGCCAAGCGCCTGCGCGAGGCCGGGGTTGACGGCGTCTACACGCCCAAGGACTTCGACATCAACAAGATCATGGGCGAGATCGTCGATCTCGTCGCAAAACGCGCCGGCTCGCCTGCCGCAGCCTGAGCGGGCCGCCCGTGGCTGGCTAGAGCGTCTGCTTGCCATGCAGAGGATCTGGGTTCGAATCGGCCGACCTCGGTGAACACGGCGCCGCCAGCGGAGTGCGATTTCGCCGTGGTCGGCGGTGGGATCGTCGGCCTCGCGGTAGCGCGAGAGCTGCTCGATCGGCATCCGGGCGCGCGACTGTGCGTGCTTGAGTCCGAGCCGGCGATCGGCCGCCACCAGACCGGTCACTCAAGCGGCGTCGTCCACGCCGGCATCTACTACAAACCGGGCTCGCTGAAGGCTCGGCTCTGCGTCGAGGGCTCGCGAGCGCTCTATGCGTATTGCGACGAACGCGGCCTGCCTTACCGCAAGGCCGGCAAGCTGATCGTGGCGACAGCGGAGCGCGAGCTTGCCGGCCTCGATGAGCTCGAGCGGCGCGGGCGAGCAAACGGCGTACCGGAACTGCGCAGGCTGGCTGGCGATGAGGTCGGTGAGATCGAGCCGGCGGCTAGCGGGCTGGCGGGACTGCACTCGCCGCAGACCGGCATCGTCGACTTCGGGAGGGTTGCCAACTCCTATGCGGCCGATGTGATCGCCGGCGGCGGCACGGTCCACCTCGGCGCTGAGATCGCCGGGGTCGCCCACCGCCCTGGGACGATTGAGCTGCGGCACTCGCGTGGAAGCACCCGCGCCTCGGCGGCAGTCTTCTGCGCCGGGCTCTGGGCCGACCGCCTCGCGGTGGCCTGCGGAGCCCCGGCTGACCCCCGCATCGTCCCCTTCCGCGGTGGCTATCTCGAGGTCGTCGGGAGCGAGGCGAAGGCGGTGCGAGCGAACGTCTACCCGGTGCCCGATCCCGAGCTGCCGTTCCTCGGCGCCCACCTGACCCGCACCCTCGACGGCCGCCTACTGGTCGGCCCGAGCGCGCTGCTGGCGCCGGCCCGCGACGCCTACTCGCTACGCACGGTTCGCGCCCGCGACCTCGGCGAGACGCTGGCCTGGCCCGGCACCTGGCGCCTCGCTACAAGGCACTGGCGCAGCGGCCTCCGAGAGCTGCACCACGCGGCCAGCGGCAAGGCGTTCCTGGCCGAGGCGGCGCGCCTGGTCCCGGCCCTGCGCGGCGCCCGTACCAGGGCCGCGCCCGCCGGCGTCCGCGCTCAGGCCCTGGCTCGCGACGGCTCACTTGTCGACGACTTCGTCGTCCACCGCACCGAGCGGGCGATCCACGTCCGCAACGCGCCCTCCCCGGCGGCGACCTCGTCACTGGCGCTCGCCCGCCTGATTGCCGACGAACTGGCGACGCTCGACGCCGTTTGAGCGTCGGCGCGGGTGACGCGCGACAATAGGGCGATGAGCGAGCTCAACGGGGACCGTTCGGCCTGGCTGCGCTGTTACCGCTGCTGGTCCCAGAACCTCGAGATCCAGATCCACTACGACGCGATCCGCCGCGTCGACCCCGACAGCGGCGATCCTCGCCGAGGGCGTCGACGAGGTCCAGGAGGCGCTGGTCCAGTGCCTCGACTGCATGCACGACCAGCCGCACCTGACCTTCCAGGACGACCAGGTGGTGCCGATCGAGGATCGCTGGGAACGGATGGTCGCCGGCACCCCCTGGGTCGCCTCCTGCACCGTGCGCGTCGACCAGGACCGGGTCGAGAGCTGCTCCGGCCCCGAAGCCGCCGAGTTCCTCACCTACGGCGCCTTCGGCGACGCCGGCGTGCGCGAGTTCTTCACCCACGTCCGCTTCCACAAGCACGACGACGACCAGATCGTCGTCCACGTCCTGGTCGAGCTCTACGCCCGCTCCGCCGAAGAGGCGACCGACGTGCTCGAGGACGCCGCCCAGGGCCTGCTCGAGATCACCTCCCTAGCCGAGGAGTCACGCCCCCCCGCCCACGCGAGTGACGAGGCTCACTAAGGCCGACTGGTCAAGCAGACCAAGGACGCAGGGAGCGCCGCGTGCTCTGCACGCAAGCGACCGAGGACGGCGGTATGCGCCGGCCAGGCGGCCTTGGCGGGGTTCTTGCGGGGGACGAGGACCAGCCGCTTGAACTCGGCCACCAGGACGCCGTCCTGGTTGAGGACGCGGGTGTGGACCTTGACGACGCCGCGGTCGGGCTTCGATTTCGAGGGCTTGACCTCGAGCACCTCGGTCTCGCAGAAGAGGGTGTCGCCGTGGAAGACCGGGTTCGGGTGGCTGAGTTCTTCGGTCGCCAGGTTGGCGATCGCCTTGCCGGAGACGTCGGAGACCGACATGCCCAGCGCCAGCGAGTAGACGAGCGGGCCGACGACGACGTTGCGGCCCTGCTGGGAGCTGCTCGCGTAGACGTCGTTGAGGTGCAGCGGGTGGTGGTTCATCGTGATCAGGCAGAAGAGGTGGTCGTCGGACTCGGTCACCGTCTTGGCCGGCCAGTGCTTGTAGACGGCGCCGACCTCGAACTCCTCGAGGTAGCGGCCGTAGGCGTGCGCGCCGGACGCCTCGCGCTCGGCCTGGTCGGTGGTCAACTCGTAAGTCTGCTCGCTCATTCTCGGTCTCTTCTCCTGTCGGGTTGGCGGCGCGGCATGCTACCGGGCCGCGTCGATGCAGCCGCCTTAGCCGAGGTCTAGACTCCCGCGCCATGAAGATCGGAATCATCGGGCTCGGCTACGTCGGCCTCCCCCTCGCCGTCGCCTTCGCCGAGAGCGGCCATGATGTCGTCGCCCTCGACGCGACACCGCGCAAGATCGAGAGCGCTCGAGCGAGCCGAGAGCTACATCGAGGACATCCCGAGCCGTCCCTGGCGCCGCTCGGCGAGCGCCTGCGTCCGACCACCCGCCACGCCGACCTCGCCTCCTGCGACGCCGTGATCATCTGCGTGCCGACGCCGCTTACGGGCTCGCGCGAGCCCGACCTCAGCTACCTGCTCGACGCCGGCAAGGCGCTCTCCCAGGTCCTCCAGCGCGGGCCAGCTCGTCGTGCTCGAGTCGACCACCTACCCGGGCACGACCCGCGAGCGCCTGGCACCGATCCTCGAGGAGTCCGGCCTCGCGCGCCGGCACGCGACTTCCACCTCGCCTTCTCGCCCGAGCGGATCGATCCCGGCCGCACCGACTACACGGTTCGCACCACGCCGAAGCTGGTCGGCGGCATGACCGACGCCTGCACCGAGCGCGCTCGCGTCGCTCTATGCCCTGATCTGCGACGAGGTCGTAGTCCTCTCCTCCCCTGAGACGGCAGAGCTGTCGAAGCTCCTGGAGAACATCTTTCGCTCCGTCAACATCGCCTTCGTCAACGAGCTGGCCCAGCTCTGCGACCGCCTCGAGATCGACGTCTGGGAGGTGATCGACGCTGCCTCGACCAAGCCGTTCGGCTTCATGCGCTTTGAGCCCGGGCCCGGCATGGGCGGCCACTGCCTGCCGATCGATCCCTTCTACCTCGCCTTCAAGGCCCGCGAGCACGACTTCTACCCCGAGTTCATCGAGCTGGCCGGCAAGATGAACCAGGCCCAGCCTGCCTACTGCGTGGAGCGCATCGAGCGGGCCCTGAATGACATGGGGAAGCCGGTCAAAGGCTCGAAGATCCTCATCCTCGGCGTCAGCTACAAGGCCGGAGTCGGCGACATGCGCGAGTCTCCGGCGCTGAAGATCGCCGAACTCCTGCGCGAGCTGGGCGGCGACGTCTCCTACCACGACCCACATGTTCCGGAGCTGCCCAAGTTCGGCCTCCAATCGGTCGACCTGGACACGGCCGCCGCCGCGGACGTGGCGGCGATCGTCACCGCCCATCCTGGCATCGACTACGAGGCCCTGGCCACCGCCGTGCCCGTGCTGGTCGACTTCCGCGGCGTCACCCGCGGGATCGACGCTGAGAATCTGATCCGGCTTTAGCGCGACCCCCGGCCTCAGTGGGCCTTTTTGAGCCGGGCGCGTTCCTCGTGGCGTTCTACTACCTGGGCGATCAGCTTCTTCACGTTGGAGTCGCCGGTGGCCTTGATGTGGCCGGTCTCATACGCCTTGCGGTAGCTGCTGCACGGTGCCGTTCTCGGCCAGCTCGTTGAACTGGGGCCGGTCGATCTGGACCAGCACCCGCTCGTCCTGGGAGAGGTCCTTCTTGATCACCGGGCCGGGGACCTCGACCCGGTAGAGCTGGATGTCGTGTTTGGCCTTCAGTTCGAGGCCGAAGACCAGTTTCAGCTTCTGCAGCGCCGGCACCTCGGCCTGGAAGCGCTCGACCGCGAGTCTTGATCAGGTCCGGGGTCGATGCCATGTGACTAGCGGCTCTCCATCTAGATCTTGTGCCTCTGCAGCAGCTTCTTGCCGATAACCATGCGCTGGATCTCCGAGGTGCCCTCGCCGATCAGCAGCAGCGGCGCGTCGCGGTAGAGGCGCTCGATCTCGTACTCCTTCGAGTAGCCGTAGCCGCCGTGGATGCGGAAGCACTCCTCGACGCACTCCTTGCCGGTCTCCGAGGCGAGCAGCTTGGCCATCCCGGCCTCGAGGTCGGAGCGGGCGCCGGCGTCCTTCATCCGCGCCGCCTTGCGGGTGACGAGGCGGGCAGCCTCGATCTTGGTCGCCATGTCGGCGAGCTTGAACTGGATCGCCTGGTGCTGGGCGATCGGCTTGCCGAAGGTCTTGCGCTCCTGGCTGTAGCGCAGGGCGAGCTCGAGGGCGCGCTGGGCGATGCCGACGCCGCGGGCGGCGACGTTGACGCGGCCGACCTCGAGCGCGTCCATCATCTGCACGAAGCCCTCGCCGACCCCCTCCTCGCCGCCGAGCACGCGCTCGGGCGGGCAGCTGTAGCCGTCGTAGACGAGCTCGGTCGACTCGACGCCCTTGTAGCCCATCTTCTTGATCTTGGGCGGCACGTTGAGCCCCTTGAAGTCGCCCTCGTCGATTTCCTCCCAGGGCTCCTTCTCGGTGATGAAGCAGGTCATGCCCTTGTAGGCCGGTTCGGCCTTGGGGTCGGTCTTCATCAGGACGAAGACGACGCGTGGAGCCGAGGCCGTTGGTGACCCACATCTTCTGACCGTTGAGCTCCCAGTTGCCGTCGTCGCCCTTCTTGGCGGTCGACTTGATGCCCTGTACGTCGGAGCCGACCTCGGGCTCGGAGAGCGAGAAGGCGGCGCGGATCTCGCCGGTCGCCATCTTCGGCAGGAAGTACTCCTTCTGCTCATCGGTGCCGAACTTCATCAGCAGGTAGGAGCCGATGAAGTGGGTGTTGACGACGCCGGAGATCGAGATCCAGCCGCGCGAGAGCTCTTCGACGATCATCGCGTAGGTGGTCAGATCGAGGCCCATGCCGCCGTACTCCTCGGGAATCGTCACCCCGAAGAGGCCGAGCTCCTTCATTTCCTCGACGATCGGCTCCGGGAAGGAGTCCTCGTGGTCGTAGTGCTCGGCGTTGGGGATGATCTTCTCGTCGGCGAACTGGCGCACCATTTCGGTGATCGCCTGCTGCTCGTCGGTCTGCTCACGGAAGGCGGCGGTGTCTACGGCCATGGCTCCTAGCTCGGGTCGGGTGCGGTTGGAGCGCAAGGATATCGGCGTCGCAGATCCGGCTACCCCTCATGCATCGGGGTCGATCTGACGACAAGGAGACGGTGAGACCCAAGCTCGCCTATCCGGGGGCCGCGATCGCGATCGTCCTCTTCCTGATTGCGGTGCCGAGCGCGAGCGCGTCTCTCATCGCCCCCGCGTCGGCCTGCCCGGACCAGATCGGTGCAGCCTCCCCCGCGGCCCAGGAGCAGGCGATGCGCTGCATGACCGACTTCGCTCGTTCCCGGGTTGGCCTGGGCGCGCTCACCGACGCTCCGCAGCTCGACCTCTCCTCCGAAGGCAAGGGAGCCGACGTGCTGCGCTGTGACAGCTTCAGCCACACCGCCTGCGGCCGCGAATTCACCTACTGGATGCAGCAGGCGGGTTACCTGTCCGAAGCCTGCTGGCACGTGGGCGAGAACCTTGCCTGGGGAGTCGGCACCTATGGCACGGTGCGCTCGATCTTCCGGGCCTGGATGCGATCGCCGGAGCACCGCCACAACATCCTCGGCGACTACGAAGCCCTCGGCCTGAGTCGGCAGGTGGGCGAAGCTCGAAGGGCAGGCCGACACCGTGGTCTGGACGGCGCACTTCGGCTCGCACTGCGGAGCGGGCACCTCGTGAACCGCGTCGCGACGATCGTGGCGTCGGTACTGACACTGGCGCTGATGGTGGGCTGCGGCGGATCGGATTCGGAATCGAGCAGGCAAGCGAACGATGGTGCCGCCGAGATCGTCAGCCCGGATTCCCTGCGCGAAACAGCGTCGGAAGAGAAGACGCCGATCTACTGGGCGGGAGAACAAGACGAAACGAAATTGGAGCTGAGCCGACCCGACACGGGCCGCACCTACGTGCGCTACCTCACCGGCGGTGCCGAAGCGGGCGACAAGCGGGCCGACTTCCTCACCGTCGGCACCTACGCGCAGCCGAACGCGGTTGCCTCCCTGCGCCGTCAGAGCAAGCGGTCCGGGGGCACGATCGCCCGGGCGCCAGGCAACGCCACCGTCTACTACGACCAAGCGAACTCCGCAAGCGTCTACCTCGCCTATCCCGGCGCCCCGGTCGAGGTCGAGGTCTTCGACCCGAGCTTCAAACGCGCGCTGGAACTGGTCGAATCGGGCCAGATCGTCGCGATCGAATAACCGCAAAACACCGCCGCCCATCCTTGCGGACGGGCGGCGGCACAGCGGAAATGTCCGGCTCGGCTACGGCTGGTAGTCGAGGCGGAAGAACATCGAGGCCGTGCTCGGGCTCGAGTTCTCGGTTGCCAGGATCGAGATCGCGTCGCCGGCGGCGAGCGTCGACAGGTTGGCTTTGTCTTCGCAACTCGTCGAGTTGCCTTTGATCGTGCAGGTGATGCCTGTGTTGACCGGAGCCGCGGCACCTGCCGGGTCCTTGCGCACAGTGAACGTGTAGCTGTCGGCGCCACCCGGGGAGGCACCCAGGTAGATCCGGAGGTTGCTCACTTTTCCGGCCGGCAGCACTTCCTGGATCGCGGCCTCGGTGCCGAAGCCCATGTCGACGGCGGGACCGAAGAACCGTTCGCCCATGGCGTTGGAAACCGTGGCTCCCGTGCCACCGCCCCGAATTTCATGAGCAGCGGCCGAACCGGCGGGACCTTTGTCGCCTTCGGGACCCTTGTTGCCTTCGGGACCCTTGTCCCCGGTCAGACCCTTGTCCCCGGTCAGACCCTTGTCGCCCGTCGGACCCTTGTCTCCGGTCGGGCCCTTGTCGCCGGTCAGACCCTTGTCGCCGGGATCGCCCTGGGGACCCTTGTCGCCGGTCGGGCCCTTGTCGCCTTCAGGACCCTTCGGCCCAATCGGACCTTCGAGACCGGCAGGACCAGCCTCACCCTGAGGACCTTTGTCGCCGGCTTCACCTTGCGGGCCTTTATCGCCGGGCTCACCCTGGGGACCCTTGTCGCCATCGGGACCTTTGTTTCCGGGCTCGCCCTGCGGACCCTTGTCACCGTCGGGACCCTTGTCGCCGATCGGACCCTGCTCGCCGATGAGACCCTTGTCGCCAGGATCGCCCTGGGGGCCTTTCTCGCCGACCGGGCCTTTCTCGCCCTGGGGGCCTTTGTCACCAGCGGGACCCTGCTCACCAGCGGGGCCTTTCTCGCCAACGGGGCCTTTGTCACCGGGATCGCCCTGCGGACCCTTGTCACCGATCGGACCCTGCTCGCCGATGAGACCCTTGTCGCCGGGATCGCCCTGGGGGCCTTTCTCGCCGACCGAGCCTTTCTCGCCCTGGGGGCCTTTGTCACCAGCGGGACCCTGCTCACCAGCGGGGCCTTTCTCGCCAACGGGGCCTTTGTCACCGGGATCGCCCTGAGGACCTTTGTCGCCCACCGGACCCTGCTCGCCGACGGGACCCTTGTCGCCATCGGGACCTTTATCGCCGGTCGGACCCTTGTTTCCGGGCTCGCCCTGCGGACCCTTGTCGCCGTCGGGACCCTTGTTTCCGGGCTCGCCCTGTGGGCCCTTGTCGCCGATCGGACCCTGCTCGCCGATGAGACCCTTGTCGCCAGGATCGCCCTGGGGGCCTTTCTCGCCGACCGGGCCTTTCTCGCCCTGGGGGCCTTTGTCACCAGCGGGACCCTGCTCACCAGCGGGGCCTTTCTCGCCAACGGGGCCTTTGTCACCGGGATCGCCCTGCGGACCCTTGTCACCGATCGGACCCTGCTCGCCGATGAGACCCTTGTCGCCGGGATCGCCCTGGGGGCCTTTCTCGCCGACCGGGCCTTTCTCGCCCTGGGGGCCTTTGTCACCAGCGGGACCCTGCTCACCAGCGGGGCCTTTCTCGCCAACGGGGCCTTTGTCACCGGGATCGCCCTGAGGACCTTTGTCGCCCACCGGACCCTGCTCGCCGACGGGACCCTTGTCGCCATCGGGACCTTTATCGCCGGTCGGACCCTTGTTTCCGGGCTCGCCCTGCGGACCCTTGTCGCCGTCGGGACCCTTGTTTCCGGGCTCGCCCTGTGGGCCCTTGTCGCCGATCGGACCCTGCTCGCCGATGAGACCCTTGTCGCCAGGATCGCCCTGGGGGCCTTTCTCGCCGACCGGGCCTTTCTCGCCCTGGGGGCCTTTGTCACCAGCGGGACCCTGCTCACCGGCAGGGCCTTTCTCGCCAACGGGGCCTTTGTCACCGGGATCGCCCTGAGGACCCTTGTCCCCGGTCGGGCCCTTGTCGCCGACAGGACCCTGCTCGCCCTGGAGACCTTGGTCTCCGCGCGGGCCTTTTTCGCCCTGGGCGCCGGTTGCCCCAGTCGCGCCGGTGGCACCGCTTTCGGCTTCGGCACCGAGAACGCCCTGGCTGCCCGAGGCGGTCAGGAACGTGGCGCTGCGCTCGCTGCTCTTGCAGTGAGCTTTCGCCGAGATCAGGCGAACCGTGCCCTTGTGCGTCCCGGCCCGTTCGATGCAGAGGTTGATTGCGTTAGTGGATGCCGCCTGGGCAGATGCCGATGCCAGCAACAGGCCTGCGAGCAGGCATGCCGCGAGGCAGAACACCGCGCCGCGCAGGCGAAGTGGGGAAATCGATCGAGCAGTCATTCCGGTGAATCTCCTTACTGGTAGGGCCCCTGGGGGTGCCCTTACAGAGGGCGAGTCAGGGCCGCGTCACCGGAAAGAACGCATCAAAGGTCTAGTTTTGAGACCAGACATTTGTCCAACCTTTAAATCGAGGCTCAAGTTCGACCCAAAAGTGAGCTTCCGCGCTTGAAGGCGGCGCTCGGAGCGCGCGCCTTGAGCAGCATCTCCTCGAGCTCCTCCGTTGGGTCGGAATCAACGACGATCGCCCCTCCCGCGCCGACCGATGCCCGTTCTTCCCCGAGGACGATCGTCCGGATTGCGACGCTGAGATCGCAGGCTCCGCCCACCCCAAACCAACCAATCGCGCCCGAGTAGACACCGCGCGCCGCGCCCTCGAGCTCGTCGATGATCTCCATCGTGCGCCGCTTTGGTGCCCCGGTCATCGAGCCGGGCGGAAAGCAGGCGCGCACGGCGTCGAGCGGGGACAGCTCGGGCCGTAAGCACCCGCGTACGCTGGAGACGAGCTGGTGCACGGTCTCGTAGCTCTCGACCGCCATCAGCTCGGGAACCTCGACGCTGCCGATCTCACAGACGCGACCGAGGTCGTTGCGCATCAGATCGACAATCGTCACGTTCTCTGCCCGGGACTTGGTGCCGCCGCGCAGCTCGGTGGCGAGCCGGGTGTCCTCGGCAGGGGTAGCCCCGCGGCGGCTGGTGCCCTTGATCGGCCGCGTTTCGGCGCTGCCGTCGCGGTCGACCGAGAGAAAGCGCTCCGGGGAGGAGCTGAGCACCGCGAGGTCGCCGAAGCGCAAGTAGGACGCAAAGGGCGCCGGGTTGGCACGGCGCAGCGCCCGGTAGAGCTCGAGCGGATCGGCTTCGGTATCGGTCTCGAGGGTGTCGGTAAGGCAGATCTCGTAGCTGTGCCCAGCGGTTAAGTAGCGCTTGCAGGCCTCAACATCCTCGCGGTAGCGCTGGCGCGAGCGGCGCGGGACGAGTGGCGGCGAAGCGATGGCCCGTGGCTCGTCGAGTGGCGACAGGCAGGCAAGCTGCCGCTCGGTCTCCTCGATCCACGGGCCGGCTTGGCCGAGGCCGAGCAGGTAGGTGCGGCGCTCCCGGTGGTCGAAGGCGATCAGGCGGTCGGCGAGGATGAAGGCAGCGTCGGGGGTGCTGGCGCGATGGGCAGCGGAGCCGTCGCACTCGGCCTTGAGCTCGTAGCCGAGGTAGCCGGCGAAGCCGCAGTCGAAATCGAAGGGGAGGTCAGCACTGGATGGGTGCAGCCGGGCCAGCTCACGATCGAGGTAGTCGAAGATCGATTCGGGCCTCGCTTCAACTCGGCCGCGTTGCTCAACCCGAAGCTCTCCCAACTCAACGTCATAGGTGACCACTGCAGCGAGTGGACCCTCGCTGTCCCCCATGAACGAAAAGCGCCCGCGCTCGCCCGGAGCGCTGCTGTCGAGCCAGAAGGCGTTCGGGCTTGCCCCATATATGTGGGCGAAGGCGCGCTCGGGATCGGGCAACCAGTCGAGTCGGCGAACAGCCAACGACGAGGCCCAGAGCTGGCTATCGGCCGGCATCCGGTGCAAGATATCCAGCAATGTCAGCACTCCCCCATGCCGATCCCGGCAGGGGCGTCTTCGAGACCATGCTCGTCATCACTGGGCGAGCGGTCGAGCTCGACGCCCATATCGGGCGGCTCATGACGAGCGTCGAGTCCCTCTACGGCAGGCCCCTTCCCGGCAACGCCCGGGGGCTGCTGGTCGATCGCGCCGGGGAGATCGACTGCGGAAAATTGCGCCTCACGGTGGTGCCGGTTCGCGGCGCGCTGCGGCTGGATGTGAGCGCGAGCGAGATCGATCCCGGCAGCGTCTTCCCCGCCGCCGACCGCGGCGCCTCACTGCGCAGCCACGTCGTCACCGGTGGCCTCGGCGAGCACAAGTGGGCCGACCGCGACCTGCTCGAGCGAATCGCGGCCGCCTCCGCCGGCGAGCTACCGCTTCTGCTCGACGCGGACGGCACGGTGCTCGAGGCATCGCGGGCCAGCATCTTCGTCATCCGCGAGGGAAAGCTCGTGACTCCTCCCACCGACGGGCGCATCCTGCCCTCGATCGCTCGCCGGCAAGCAATCGAAGTGGCGGCCGCGGAGGGAATCGAGAGCAGCGAAGAGCGACTGACCCTTGCCGACCTGATGACCCGCGAGGTCTTCCTCACCGGCTCGGTCCGCGGGGTCGAGCCCGCGCGCTCCCTCGACGGCGCCGAGCTGGCGCCGCCAGGTGAGATCAGTGAGCGGCTTGCGGCCGGCCTGCGGCGCCGCTGGATGGTGCCGGCAGGGGAACCCGCTGCAGCTGTCGCAGCCGGGCGACCAGGCGATCCGCCCGGGCGCTGAAGTCACTGAGGCTGTCGTCCTCCTCGTCCCCGCCGGGGGCGCCGGGCTCCGAAGGCGGTACGGGCGTGGGCGCAAGCGCCATCGCGGCAACGCGGTCCTGCACTTCCAGCGCGGTGGCACTGGCTTTCTCGGCCAGGCCGGCGGCGCGCTCGGCCTGCTCGGCGGCACCGATCGCGGCGGCACCGACCGTCACTACGGCCGCCTCAGAGGACCGTGCCATCGTCAGCGCCAGCTCCACCCGCCGCTCCAGCTCGCCGATCAGGGGCGGCCGCGAGTGCTCGGGGAGCAGCCAATCCTCGGTGCTGTCGCCGGTCGCTGCTGTCATCCACTCAAGGTACGGCGAGTGCGGCGAAACTCCTCCGCCGGCCACCCGAACACGCGTTTGTCTTTTGCCTTAGATTTCCGCCAGACAACGAACGAGCGACGAGGAGCAGCGTGAGAAACCCCAGAGACTTCTTCCAGCCGCAGGCGATCGGCGCCCCCGAGCCGCTGCGCGAGATCCCCGTCAAGCCCTCGCGGATGATCCACTTCCTCGACTTCTCGAACGAGAAGATGGTCGAAAAGGCGGCCGGCATCGCCGAGCAAGACCGACATCCTGCTCGGCAACCTCGAGGACGCGATCCCGGTCGACCGCAAGGAGGCCGCGCGCCAGGGCCTGATCAAGGCCGCCAAGGAGTCCGACTTCGGCCAGACCGCGCTCTGGACCCGGGTCAACTCGCTGGAGAGCCCCTGGGTGCTCGACGACCTCACCACCCTGGTCACCGAGATCGGCGACAAGCTCGAGGTCGTGATGGTGCCCAAGGTCGAGGGCGCCTGGGACATCCACTACGTCGACCGCCTGCTCGCCCAGCTCGAGGCCAAGGCCGAGCTCGACCGGCCGATCCTGATCCACGCGATCCTCGAGACCGCCCAGGGCGTCGTCAACCTCGAGGAGATCGCCGCCGCCAGCCCGCGCATGCAGGGGATGAGCTTCGGCCCCGCCGACCTCGCCGCCTCGCGGCGGATGAAGACCACCCGCGTCGGCGGCGGCCACCCCGGCTACCGGGTGATGGAGGACCCGACCGACCCCGAGAACCCCGAGGCCGACCGGGTCAGCGCCCAGCAGGACCTCTGGCACTACTCGATCGCCCGCATGGTCGACGCCTGCGCCGCGACCGGGATCCTGCCCTTCTACGGCCCCTTCGGCGACATCAAGGACACGGCCGGCTGCGAGACCCAGTTCCGCGCCGCCTTCCTGATGGGCTGCGTCGGCGCCTGGTCGCTGCACCCGGTGCAGATCGACATCGCCAAGAAGGTCTTCAGCCCGCCGCCGGAGGAGGTCAAGTTCGCCAAGAAGGTGCTCGAGGCGATCCCGGACGGCGCGCGGCGTCCACATGATCGACGGCAAGATGCAGGACGACGCCACCTGGAAGCAGTGCAAGGTGATGGTCGAGCTGGCCGAGATGCTGGCGGCCAAGGACCCGGAGCTGGCCGAAGCCTACGGCTTCTGTAGCCCGGTTTTCCTGATTTTTGGGAAGGCTCCGCCCTGACGGGTCGAACCGGCTCATCCGTTTTAAACGTAGTGCTTTTGTAGTTCTTGTTCTGTCCTGCATTTTTCGTTCCGCGCTAACGTGAACGAGCGGCCCTGCCGATAGAGGGGAGGAACCGGGAAATCCCCGCTCCGACGCCAAAAAACACGAATAAATCTCCCTAAAAAAAGGTAACCCTCCCTTTCCATGCAAAGCTCGACCGACATCTCCCTCGACAGCACCTTCCCCGCGGCTGCTGAATCGCGTCGTGGCGCCCTGGTCCAGGACCGGCCCACCCTCGGCAGCCTGCCCCGCGCCCGCCGCGGCCTTGGCTGGTGGCTCCTCCCGGTCGTCGACCTCGTCTCCTCCTCGGTCGCGCTTGCAGCCATCGCCCTGATCGCCGGCGTCGCCGTATTTCCAGCCTTCCCGATCGCGCCCCTGCTGCTCGTCGTCGTCTGAATGGCATGCTCGGCGTCTACGGCGCCAACGCCCCGAAGAGCGCGTTCGGTGGAGAAGACGGCATGGCTTGGCCGGTGATCCGCTTGCTCGCTGGCCGCCCTCTTCGCCTGGGCCACCTCGCTGATCACTCCGCTCGACGGCGGCTCGCAGCTCGCCCTCTGGGTCGGCTTCGTCGTCCTCGACACCGCTCGGCCGGGTACTGACCGCGCCACTGCGCGGCCGCCTCGACCGAGTCGAGCGTTGGGTCCTGGTCGGCGACGAGGCGACGGCGACGCGCTTCGAAAGCCTACGAGCCGCTGCGCGACTACGCCAGCGTCGTCTGCACCGTCGCGCCCGTCGAGGATCGCTCGCAATCCCGCCGATCGCGTCGCCGCGCTCGAGATCGTCGACCGCTATCAGGCCGACCGCGTCGTGATCGGCACCCAGCATGCCGACGACGAGAGCCTGCTCGACCTGGTCCGCGCCTTCAAGTCGATCGGTGTACCGGTCAGCATGCTGCCCCGTCCGCTCGACCTGCTCGAGGCGCCGGCTGCGATGCCGAATCAGGTCGGTGGCGTGCCGCTGATCGACGTCGAGGCGCTGGCCGCCCGCGACGCTCGTCCCCTACGCCGGCCCGGATCGGCGCAGCACCCGCAAGACCAAAGTCAGCGTCGTCGTCCCGGCGATGAACGAGGCGAAGAACATCGGCCACGTGCTCGAGCGAGCTGCCCGAGGGCCTGCACGAGGTGATCCTCGTCGACGGCAACTCCGAGGACGACACGATCGAGGCGGCCCGCTCGGCCTACCCCGAGATCCGCGTCCTGATCCAGAGCGGCCGCGGCAAGGGCGACGCCTTCCGCACCGGCTTCGCCGCCGTTACCGGCAACCTCGTCGTCATGCTCGACGCCGACGGCTCCGCCGACCCGGCCGAGATCCCACGCTTCGTCGAGGCGCTCGAGGCAGGCGCCGACTTCGCCAAGGGCTCGCGCTTCCTCCCCGGCGGCGGCAGCGCCGACATCACCGGCCTGCGCAGTCTCGGCAACACCGTGCTCAGCGGCACCGCCAACCTCCTGCACGGAACCCACTTCACCGACCTCTGCTACGGCTACAACGCCTTCTGGGCCCGCTGCCTGCCCTTCATCGCGCTCGACGTGCCCGGGCTTCGAGGTCGAGACGCTGATCAACCTGCGCATCGCCGGTGCCGGGATGAAGATCACCGAGGTGCCGAGCTACGAGGAGGACCGGATCTCGGGCCAGAGCAACCTGAAGACCTTCCGCGACGGCTTCCGGGTACTCGGCACGATCATCGGCGAGTCCCGCCGGCGACGCTCGTTCCAACGTGGGAACTACATCGCCGGTCCCTCGCAAGAGGTCCAGCGGGCCGAGACGGCCTCGGCTGGCTGACCCTGAGCAATCGAAACAGGCACGGGAATCGGCAAAGCGGCGCCGAACATCCTCAGCAGATGGCGACCAGCGCAGAGCACAACACCATCTCGGTCCTGGTCCCCGCCTGGAACTCGAAACGCCGCGACGAACTGGCGGCGTGCCTGAAGGCGATCGAGCGCCAGACCCTGCCGCCGACAGAGGTGATCGCGGTGATCGACCACAACCCCGAGCTGCTCGCCTGGGTCCGCGAGACCTTTCCTGGGGTGATCGCGGTCGACAACGCCCATGAGCAGGGCGTCGTTGGCGCCCGCAACACCGGCGTCGAGCTTGCCCAGAGTGAGATCGTCGTCCTTACCGACGACGACACCGAGTCTGAGCCGGGTTGGCTCGAGGGCCTCGAGGCCTGTTTCGCCGACCCGGACGTCATCGGGGTCACCGGCGAGCTCCTTCCCAGCTGGAGCGGCACCGAACCGACCTGGTTCCCGCACGAGTTCTACTGGGTCTTCGGCTGCAGCTACGCCGGCCTGCCGACCGAGGTGGCACCGGTCCGCAACCCGATTGCGGCCAACATGGCGGTGCGGCGCTGGGCGCTGGAGGAGATCGGCGGCTTCCGCCAGGGAGTGCAACCGCGACAGATACGCCATCGCGGCGCCGTCGTCGCCGGCGGCCACGCACTCGAGGACACCGAGCTCGGCATCCGCATCGGTCGCCAGTGGCCACAGATGAAGTGGCTCTACCAACCCGACGCGACCGTGCACCACCGGGTCAACGAAGAGCAGGCGACACTCGGCTACCTGCTGCGTCGCAGCTACGAGGAGGGCGCCAGCAAGGCGGAGCTGGCCAAGACCGTCGGCTCGCAGGACGGCCTCGAGTCCGAGCGTCGCCACCTGCTGGTGACGATCCCGCGTGGCGTGCTGGCTGGCTTTCGTGACCTGCTGCGGGGCAAACCGTCGGGTCTCGGCCGCATGACGGCGATCGTGCTCGGCATCGGCGCCGCCGCGATCGGTTACGCCGGTGCCTCGCTGGCAGGCCTGCTGAGTGGGCGCGGCAAGTGAGCGAAACGGCGGCCAACGGGGAGGTGGCGGCTGACTTCGCGCCGGTTGAGATCCTCGAGATCGAGATAAGCGAGACGCTGCCACGACTAGAGCCCGGCAGCGGCGAGGGCGGCCGCAAGTATGGCTCTGCGCTCTGTCTGATCCGCTTGCACGGCGAGCCGCTGGGAATGATCGAGGTCGATCTCCCCCCCGCCGGCCTGGACCCCACGGTACTTGCCGAGCGGATCGAGGCGGAGCTGGCGAGCGCAATCGACGCCCATGTCCGCGCCGATGGCCTGGAGCGCCGGTTGCTCGGCGCCGCCGGCTTCGACGGGCCCGAGCTGCCGCCCTGCCTGCGGGCCCGCCGAGAGTTCCTCGCCCGGGCACCGCGGATCTCGGTCGTGATTCCGACCCGGGATCGCCCGCAGCGCGCCGCCGAGGCGATTGCTTCTGTTCTCGCCTGCGACTACCCCGCCGACCGTTTCGAGGTGATCCTGGTCGACAACCGCCCCGACGCTGCCGATGACACCGCCGGCGCCGTCGTCGGAACCCTGGCCGACGAGCGAGTACGCATCCTCCACGAGCCGGTCCCCGGTGGCGCCAACGCTCGCAACACCGGCCTGGCCCACGCTGCGCACGAGATCGTCGCCTTCACCGACGACGACGTGATCGCCGACCGCGACTGGCTGATCACGATCGCCAAGGGCTTCGACGGGGTGCCGGGAGTCGGCGCAGTCTCCGGCCTGGTCGCGCCGCTTGAAATGGAGACCCAGGCGCAGGTCTGGTTTGAGGGCTACGCGCGCTTCTCGGGCCGTTTTCACCGCCGCGCCTACGACCTCGGGCCCAACCGGCCCAAGGACGATCCGCTCTTCCCCTTCGACATCGGCGTGCTCGGCACCGGCGCCAACATGGCTTTCCGGGTCGAGGCGCTGCGCGCCGCCGGTGCGCTCGACCCCGCCTTCAACACCAAGGCACTGCCCAACGGCACCGACGTCGAGGCCCTGCTGCGGGTCATGCTGAACGGCTGGACCATCGTCCACGACCCCGGCGCGATCGTCCAGCACGCCCACCAGCGCGAGTATCACCAGCTCGAGCGCCGCGTCTACGGCTACGGGCTCGGCCTGACCGCGGTCCTGACCAAGTCGCTGCTGCACAACCCGAAGTTGATTCCGGAGCTGATCCGCAAGCTGCCCCGCGGCCTCGCCTTCGCCCTCTCCCCCGGCTCGGCCAAGAACGCCGACAAGAAAGAGGACTTTCCGGCCGAGCTGACCCGGTTGGAGCTGCGCGGGATGGTCCGCGGGCCGTGGGCCTACGCACGCGGACGCCGCGAGGCCAAGCGGGCGAGGCGCGGCCGCAAGACGGCAGCGACGGCGGAGAAACGGGGTCTGCGGGTACTGCTCGTGACCGACTCCTACCCGCCACTGGTCGGCGGTGCCACCTTCTGGTCCCAGCAGGTCGCCCGCGAGATGAGCGCGCGCGGCCACACCGTGACCCTGGCGACAACCTGGCAACCCGATACCCCCGCCTTCGAGATGGACGGGGCGGTGGCCGTGCACCGCCTGCGCGACCTGACCAGCCGCGTGCCGGGAATCTCGGCCGACCCCTACCGCCACAACCCCCCTCCCTTCCCCGACCCCGAGGCCGTTCTGCGCCTGCGCCGCCTGATCAAGCGGACCAAGCCCGACCTCGTCCACTCCTACGGTTGGCTGACTCACTCGGTCGCCGCCGCCCTGCTGGGCAGCGACGTGCCGCTGCTGGTCTCTACCCAGGATTACGGCAACATCTGCGCCCTGCGCACGCTCTTTCGCCACGGCGAGATCTGCGACGGCGCCGCGCCGGCCAAGTGCCTGGAGTGCGCCGGCTCAAACTACGGCGCCGCCAAGGGCGCGGTTGCGGTGGCCGGCATCTTTGGCTCGCACCCTCTGCTGCGCCGCAAGGTGACCCGGATCCACAGCATCAGCCGCTATGTGGCAACGGTGATCGAGCGCGACCTGCGCCCACCAGCGCCGATCGAGATCGTCCCCAACTTCGGCGAGGACCTCGCCGGGGCCCCGGTCGACGAGGAGGTCCTCGCCCAGCTCCCCGCAGAGCCGTTCATCTTCTTCGTCGGCGCCCTGCGCAGCGTCAAGGGGATCGTCGAGCTCTGTGAGGCATATGAGGGGTTGGAGAGTCCGCCGCCGCTGGTCTTGGCCGGGCCACTCGCACCCGACACCCCGACCGAGTTCCCCGCCGGCGTCACCGTGCTGACCAGCGTCCCCCACCCGACCGTGATGGCGGCCTGGGATCGAGCTTTGTTTGGCGTCTTTCCCTCCAAGTGGCCGGAGCCGCTGGGCAACGTGGTCTACGAGGCGATGAGCAAGGGACGAGCGGTGATCGGGACCCGGCCTGGCGGCCACGAGGACATGATCGAGGAGGGGCGCAACGGGCTCCTGGTCGATGCCGGGGATGTCGGCCAGCTGCGTGAGGCGATGGCGCGCTTGATCGTCGATGCGGAGCTGCGCGAGAGCCTCGGGGAGCGGGCCAGGGAGCGCTCGCGGGCTTTCACCGAGGAGGCGGTGTTGCCGGAGCTGGCGCGCCTATATGAGGAGACGGCGGGAGTGCGAGCGGGAACAGCCCCCGCAAGCGCGAACATGACTGCATGAGACGTGACCTGGCGCTGGTCTCAGCGCTCGCACTCGCGGCACTCGTCGTTGCCCTGGTGGGAACAGTCACCTGGCTGAGCGCCGCCCTGCTGCTGCCGCTGGTCCTGTTCCTACCTGGATACGCACTCGCTGCCGGCTTCTTTGCGCCGCGAACCGTCGGGCGGATCGAGCGCGGCATCTACGCCGTCGCCCTCAGCATCGCGGTCGTCGCCGTCGGCGGCCTGCTGATTCAGCTGGTGTTCGATCTCGGCCGCGACCTCTGGGTCGTCTTCCTGGTCGCGGTCACGCTCGGTGCCACGCTGCGAGCCCACCGCATGCACCCGGTCCAGCCGTTCGCCTTCCCAGCGGGCATCTCTCCGGCGCTGCCGGTCGCGATCCTCAGCTTCGCCATCGCCGCCTTGATCGCGGCCCTGGCAATCGCCTCCGCGGGACGCGGACTACGTGAGGCGCAGGCAAAGATCCGCTTCACCGACTTCTGGCTGGTGCCCGCAGGAACCGGCGCTCATGCCTCCGGCGAAGAGGAGCTGGAAGTCGGCCTGCGCAGCCACGAGGGACAACCGACCCGGTTCCGCCTGCGGCTCTCGCACGAGGAACAGAACCTCTTCAGCCGCAGCCTGACGCTTCGCGCCGGTGAGACGTGGCAACGCTCCCTCACGGTAGCCACGGCGCCACGCGGCGTCCCGGTCATCGCCATTCTGACCCGGGAAGGCAAGCCCTACCGTCGACTCAACCTGGTCCTGCCGCGATGAGGCGGCCGCTCTCCACACGGGCCACGCCGGCCACGACCGAGACGGTCGCCGGTCCAAGGCCACGGCGCGCCGTCCGCACCAGGCGCGGTGCCGCCTGGCCGTACTCGCTCGGCGCCGCACCGGTGCTCGCCCTCGTCGCGGCGATCGGCCTGAGCCTGATCGCGACGGCCAACAACGGCGCCCGGCTCGAACACGCGGGCAGCGAATCCGCTTTCTGGCTGGGGCTGCTGCTGATCTACCTGCCGATCGCCCTGCGCCTCTTCGGTCGCAGCGCCAAGCCGCAGGAGAGGTTGGCCCTCGTGCTCACGCTCGGCATGGCGCTCTACCTGGTCAAGGTGATCCACAGTCCCGCCGGCTTCACCCTGCACGACGAGCTCGCCTCTTGGCGCGGGGTCCAGGATCTACTCGAAAGCGGCCACCTCTTCGCCGACAACCCCCTGGTCGGCGGCTACAGCGTCTTCCCTGGAATGACCGCGGTCACCGGCGCGCTGACCCGGGCCAGCGGCCTCTCGGTCTTCGTCTCCGCCCTGATCCTGATCGGGCTCGCGCGGGCAGTGCTGATGGCCTCGCTCTTCCTGATCCTCCAGCGCGCCTCAGACTCCGCCCGCGTCGCCGGCATTGCGATCGTCGTCTACGCCTGCAACCCGAGCATCCTCTACTTCGACTCCCAGTTCGGCTACGAGTCGCTGGCCCTGGCGATCGCCGGCGGGCTGCTGCTCGTGGTCATGCGCGGCGCCGGACTCGATCCTCGACAGCGGCGCCCGCGAGAGGTGGGACTGCTGGCCGCGATGGCGATCCTCACCGCCGGCCTGGTCATTACCCACCACCTCACCACGTACGCGATGATCGCCTTCCTCGGGCTCTGGAGCCTGATGATTGCCTTGACCAAGCACCGCTCACCACTGCGGCAGATGCTTGTGCCGGCAAGCCGCAGTGCCCCGCGACGCTTCTCCACGCAGCTCGCACGCCTCCGCGTCGGTCCCGCCCTCGGCTGCCTGATGGTGAGCGGTGCCGGCCTCCTCTGGTTCGTCTTCGTCGCCGGCGGCGCCACCCAGGACGAGCTCGGCAGCGTCTTCACCGAAGCAATCAGCGCGCTCTTTCACCTCGTCTTCGGCGGTTCGGGGACCAAGACCCTCTTCAAGGCGGGCACTGGGCAGGTCGACCCGCTGATCGTACGCGTGCTCGGTCTCGCCTCTGTCGGTGTGCTCGCCCTGGTCATCCCACTTGGGATCTGGCGGATCTGGAAGTCCTACCGGACCAAGCCGCTCGCCCTTTCACTTGGGGCCGTAGCCCTGCTCTACCCCTTCACGTTGATACCGCGCTTGACCCAGGCGGGCTCGGAGATCTCACAGCGCGCCTCTGAGTTCGTCTTCGCCGGCATCGGCTTTGCCGCTGCCGTCTTCTTCCTGCACCTGACCAAGTCGGTCGGCAACAGCCGCGCGCGGCTCTACGCGTTGATCGCGACCGGCCTGGCAGGGCTCGTCTTCGTCGGCGGCGTGATCCTCGGCGAGTCGCCGGTCACGCGCCAACCGGGTCGTTTCGAGGTCGGCGCCGAGTCGAGGTCGATCAGTCCCCAGGGTGCAGCGGCGGCACGGTTCGCGGCCGAACACCTGCCGCACAACAGCCGCGTGCTCGTCGACGGGCCCAACGGCCTGCTGCTCGGCTCCTACGGCCACCTGGAACCGGTGATCGGCAGCATCCGCGGGATTTCGGTTCCAATCGTCTTCTTCAGCAAGGAATTCGGCTTCAACGATCGCACCGTGATCGTCCACGACGCGATCGACTACATCGTCGTCGATCGACGCCTCGCTCACTCCCTCCCCGTCGATGGCTACTACTACGATCGCGACGAACCGCTTGCCAACGAACGCGAGCAGCCGATCTCGGCCGCGGCGCTGGCCAAGTTCAACCGGGTCCCGGGCATCAGCAGGATCTATGACAACGGCCCGATCGTGATCTACGACACAACCGGGATCGGGCGGTGAGCGGCCGGGGCGGGCCGATCGGCGGCCTCTACGGGCGGTTGCGCAGCACGGCGACCGGCCACAAGACGATCCTCAGCAACGCCACCTCGATGGTGGTGGCATTGGGGTCGACCTCCTTCCTCGGCGCCGCCTTCTGGTGGCTGGCAGCCCGCCAGTTCAGCCAGCACTCGGTCGGCGTCTCGGGCGCCGCCGTCTCGGCGATGACCCTGCTCGGCTTCGCGGCGACGATCGGCCTCGGCACCGTGCTGATGGGCGAGCTGCCCCAGCGCGAGAGCCGCGCTCACGGGCTGCTCAACGCGGCGCTCGCCACCGCCGCCTTGGTCGGCGGCGGCCTCGGCATCGGCTTCGCCCTGGTTGCACCGCTGGTCTCCTCCGGCTTTGACCCGCTGCGCCAGAGTCCGCTCTCGGTGCTGATCTTCGCCGCCGGGGTCGCGCTGACCGCGCTCACCCTGGTCCTCGACCAGGCCCTGATCGGCCTCCTGCGCGGCGGCCTGCAGCTGACCCGCAACATCGTCTTCTCGGTGGTCAAGCTCGTCCTGCTGCTCGGCGTAGCGGCCCTCGCGGCTACCTACGGCGGCATGGGCATCTACACCGCCTGGGCGCTGGGCGCGCTGCTCTCGCTCGTCGTCCTGATCCCCTTCTACCGCCGTCAGAGCAACCCGCTGACCTCGCACTTCCGCGACCTGCACTCGCTGCGCCTCGACGCTGCCAGCCACCATGCCTTCAATCTCGCCCTGCGTGCCCCAGACCTCTTGCTGCCGGTGATGGTCCTGATCGTCCTCTCGCCAAACCTCAGCGCCAGCTTCTACATCGCCTGGATGATCGTCAGCCTGCTCTTCGGCATTCCCCAGTCGCTGAGCACGGTCCTCTACGCGGTGGGCTCGGGTGACCCAAAGGAACTGGAGCGCCGCTTTCGCTTCACGCTCGGCGTCTCGGCGGCGTGCGGAGTCGCGGCCGTGTTGATCCTGCTGCCCGCCGGCGAGCCGCTGCTCAACCTCTTCGGCGCGAGCTATGCCAGCCAGGCGACGGTGGCGGTGCAGATCCTCGCCCTCGGCGTCTTCCCCGAGGCGATCCGCACCCACTTCGTCGCCGTCCGCCGCCTCACCCGGCGCATCGGCAGCGCCCTGCCGCTGGTCTGGGGCGGTGCCGTGCTCGAGGTGGCCGGTGGAACCGCCGGCGCCCTGATCTCCAACAGCCTCACCGGCGTCGCGATCGGCTGGCTGGCAGCGATCTGCATCGAGTCCTCGGTGATGAGCCGCGACGTCTGGCGGATGGTTACGGGTGCGGAGCGGTCGGCGAGCGCGACGGGAGTCGAACCCCCAGCCACCGGGGGCGACAACGCGGGTGCCGCGCCTAGCGCTTCAGGACTCTGAAGGCGGCCCGCCGTTCCGGCGACTGCTTGCCGTTGGCAAGGGCCATGACCGAGACGCGGTAGCCGCCTGGGGTCAGCCGTCGCCCGGCTATCTTGGTCGAGAAGTGGACCGTGTTGCGGCCGGCGGACCCATGGCGACGAAGGGTGACGCGATGGCTGGACTTGCCGCGCTGCTGGATCCGGATCTCGACCTTCGCAGGCTGCGAGATGCGGTAGGAAATCGTCCCGCGGCGGGTGGCCCGCGCCGAGTGCCTGGCCCGCCGCTTGGGCTTGCCGTGAATCCGCTTGGTCACCTGGATTTCTTCGATTACCGGTGTGGGTTCTTCGACAACCGGTTTGTACGGGACCGGGCCGCCGTAGAGCGAGGAGGCGGCAACTTCGCGGAAGGCTTCCAGCGAGGACTGCGAGGAGTTGACGCGCCAGTCGGACTCCTTTTGGACGTTGAACCAGATCGCGGCGCTGACACGAGGGAAGCGCTGCGGGATTTCGTTGAGGAAGCCTTTCCTGATCCAGGCCGCCTTGTCGCCGCCGATCTCGGCCGAGGCCGTCTCGGTGAGCATGACCGGCTTGGCGCTGAGCTGGGTCAGCGTCGCGTAAGAGGAAGCGAAGGTGTCGCCGAGGCTGAGCCAGCTGTGGCCGGTCGAGGCGAAGGCCGAGCCCCAGTTGTAGCCGTCGAGACCGACGTCGTCGACCCATTCTTCGCCGGGGAAGTACTGGCTGAAGGGGATGCCGCCGTCGTCGATGTTCGGCGCCCAGACGAACTCGGCGTTGGAGGCCCCGTCGGCGCGGAAGATCGAGACGACGTGACGCCAGGCGGCGATGTAGTCGGCGGCGGAGTTGCCCGAGAAGGCGCCGCGGCCGCCACCCCAGGGGATTCCGGCTTCCGGCGAGAGGTTCATCTCGTAGGCGAAGCGAATGACCAGACGGCTGCCCCAGCCCTTGGCGACGGCGGCAGCCTTGTGAAGGTAGCTGTCGTAGTTGCCGGCAGCAATCTGGGAAAGGGGGATGTCGGTGCCGTTTATGTCGACCGGCTCGAGGCTGACCATCGGGGTCGCGCCGCGGGCGGCGAGGTTGGACATCTCACTGGAGTACATCAGCGGCTGGTCGAGGCCCCGGTACCACATGACGATCGAGGGAGCGTGGCCGACGAGGTTGGTGTATTCGTCGAGCTTCTGGGTGCTTCCCGGCGCTTCGCGGTTGTAGACGCCGAGCTGGATCGAGGCCGAAGCGGCGGGAGCCGAGGCGGCACCGAGTCCAACGAGCGTCAGGGAGAGCACAGCCAGGACGGCCAGTCGGGCGAGGAGGTTATGTCGGTGGGATGTCTTCACGCCCCCCGTATCGACGCCAGTCCGGCACCTCTACGGGGGTCCGTCCAATCTCTGGACGTATGTATGAGAGAGGCGAAAAATCCCTTGCGTCAAGCGGCACGAAGCGCTACGCGCGCAAGGCGCGAGGCGCGGGCGCGCCTCGCCAGCAGCGATGTCTTCGCCGCCAGCCTGGGCCAACCGTCGCGGCGGTAGACACCCTCGCGGAGCAAGCCGAACATCTCCCTGGGCCGCCCGGGGCGAACCAGGCTGCCCGGGGGAATCGCGAGATCGTTATCGAGGATGACCGCCGCCCGATAGCCGACCGCGCGGGTGCGGTCCATGACGCGGCGATCGTGGTCGCTGAACGGGTACGCGAGCGCCTCGCAGGGCTGCTGGATCTCCTCCTCGCAACGCGCCTTCGAGGACGCCAGCTCCGCATCCAGCTCGGCATCGGCGAGCGAGGTCAGCTTCGGGTGGGTGCTGGTGTGCGAGCCGATCTCCCAACCTGCCGCGGCGAGCCGCCGCAGGTCGTCCCAGCTCATGCAGCGCACCTCGTCCTCGTGCTCCGTACCGGCCCACTGCTCCAGCGAAGCCCACGCCAGCGCGCCCTCATCGGCGACGTAGGAGGTGGGCACAAACATCGTGGCCGGAACGCCGAGAGCCGAAGTGACTGGCAGCGCCCGCGCGAAAACCGAGGCAAAGGCGTCGTCAAAGGTGACAACGAGGGTCTTCGGTCCCGGCGCCCCGTTCAGCGCCGCCGAGAGCGTCGCGGGCCGGTAGCCGCGGCGGAGGAAAAAACGCAGCTGGGCATCGAGGCTCTGCGGTGAGACCGCGAACTCGGTTGGCCAGGTCTCGCTGACCGCGTGGTAGCAGAGGATAAGCAGGTCGCTCATGGTGGAAGCAAATCACCGTCCCCGGCTGCCTAGTAGCCGCGCTGGGCCGACCTCGGGCGCCACCGCTTGACGACGAAGACACCCGCGGCGATGACGACAAGCGCGAACCCGGCGAACAACAACCAGACAGCCCCGCCCAGCCGATCGTGCAGCTTGCGCCAAAGCCGCTCCAGCAGGGGCGGCTGCCCGAAGCCGGCTTCGGGTACTGGGATCGGCTTGACGACCCCGCCCAGATGCAGTGGCGTGGCAATCAACTGCCTGCGGGTGCCGGCGTACAGTGGCCGGGCGATGCCGCGGCGGAAGGCGCGCAATGCCGAGGGAGAGCTATCGATGCGGAAATCGGAGCGGTCGAAGGCGTTGTACCAGACCACGGCGCGGACGCGTCCGAAGTAGGGCAGCTCCCGCGAGAGCGCACTCGTCACCCAGGCGGCCTTGTCGCCGCCGGTCTGTCCCGAGCCGGTCTCGGCGATCACGATCGGCTTCGAGGTTCTGCGGGCAAGCTCTTCATAGGAGCCGCCGAAGATCTCGCTGAACGGTCGCCAGCCGATCGAGCCGCCCCAGTTGAAGCCGTCGAGGCCGACCCAATCGACCCAGCTGTCACCTGGGTAGTACTGCATGAAGGGAAGGTGCCCTGTGTTGATGTTCGGGCACCAGACCCAAGTGACGTTGTCCGCCCCGACCTGGCGGAAAACGCTGACCAGGTGACGCCAGGCGAGAATGAACGAGCGCGGCGTGCTGCCGACATGATTGCGCTCCCAGGGCGCCCAGCTGCCGTTCATCTCCTGGGCGAAGCGCAACATGATCGGCTTTCCCCACGCCTTGGCCATCTCCGCCGAGCGACGAACGTAGCCGTCGTAGCGCCCCCGGGCGATCGCCCAGAGCTTCGCCGGCTTGCCCGATGAGCTCCACGGCTCCCAGCTGACCATCGGCAGAGCCCCCCGCTTGGCGATCTGGTCGAGCTCGGGCTTGTAGAACGGCTTCACATCCCAGCGCTTGTAGGACAGGATGATCGCCGGGCTGCGGCCGACCTGCTTGGCGTAGGCATCGATCAGGCTCGGGTCCTTCCACTGATCCGGCAGGTAGACCCCGAGCGCGATCGGCGCTCGGGCGGCAGCCCCCGCCGGGGCAAGGAGGCACCCGAGCGCGACCAGGGTCACCGCTGCCGCGACGAGTGGGTGTTTCACGGAGCCGCTCGTGCCAGGGCCGCTGCCCGCAGGGAGATCTGGCGGACGAAGCCGCTGTCGCCCGAGTAGAGCGGCGAGCTGATCCCGGCTCGAAACGCGTCCAGGGCCGACGGCGAGCTGTCGATGCGAAAGTCGGAACCGTCGGTGGCGTCGAACCAGACCACCGCTTTGACTCGCTTCAGGCGGGGCAGCTGGCGGCCCAAGGCCCGGCGCAACCAACTCGCCTTGTCGCCCCCGGATTCATCGGAGCCGATCTCGGCGATCATGATCGGCTTGTGGGCAATCCGTGCCAGCTCGCGATAGGAAGCGTCGAAGATCTTCGGAAAGGTCTGCCAGGAGATCGGCTCTCCCCAATTGAAGCCGTCGAGCGCCAACCAATCGACCCAGTGGTCGCCGGGATAGAAGTTCGTGAAAGGCAGTTGGCCGTTGTTGACGTACGGGCACCAGACCCAGCTCACGTTGGTCGCCCCCACGCGGCGGAAGATCTTCACGATGTGGCGCCAAGCGGCGACGAAGCGAGGGCCGGTGGTGCCGTTGACGCCGCGCTGCCACGGAGCCCAGCTGCCATTCATCTCCTGGCCGAAGCGGACCAGGATCGGCCCTTCCCATTCCCTGGCTTCGCGGGCCGAGCGCTGGATGTAGGCGTCGTAATGGCCCTTGGCGATGGCAGCGAGGCGGTAGCCGTGGTCGGCTTCGTCCCAGGGCTCCCAGCCGACCATCGGGACCGCGCCGCGGCTGGCGATCTCGGCCAGTTCCGGTGGATAGAAGGGAGCCACGTCCCAACGCTTGTACGCGCCGACGATCGCCGGCCGGCGGCCGACCTCTTCGGCGTAGCTGTCGAGCAGGCCCGGACTGTCTTCTATTCCGCGGATGTAGGTGCCGAGCGCGATCCGGTGGGCCGAGGCAGGGGAAGGAGTCAGTGCCGCAATGGCCGTGAGCGCGAGCAAGAGGACGGCGATGCCCCTCGCGGCCGCGAGGGAGCGCCGTGGCAGCAGGGTGATCATCGCCGCCACCAGGGTTGCCGCGTAGAGGACATAGGGAATCTTGATCGGCGCGACCACGACCGGCCAGAGAAATGCAATGCCTGGCCCGGTGGCGAGGTCGCGCAGCAGGTGGGCGCCAACCCCAAAAGCGACCCCAAACAGGACCTGCTTGAGATGGCGGCGTTTTGCCGCGGCGCCAAGCGCCACCAATATCCCGACCATCAGCAGGCTGTGGGTGTAGGGCCTGGGCATCGAGCCGGTCAACACGTCAGAGCCGAGGTAGCCCGGCAGATGGTCGAGGTCGATCGCCATGCTGGCGACGAGCGCTGCGACGACGAAGCGCCAGAGCGGTTTGGCGTCGGTCAGCGCCAGAGCTGCCAGCAGGACCACGGCGCAGGTCATCAGGTGCGCCGGCTCGTCGATCAACGCATAGGCGATCGTCCCGGTCGATCCCTCAATCAGGCTCCAGAGGAGGTCGAGCGCGAGCACGGCCGCGACAAGCGCGGTTGCGAGCAGGGGCAGTTCAAAGCGGCGAGAGGCCAAGCGACAGAAGATAGCTAGGCGCGGCGGTGGCTCCAGGGAAACTCTTACTCCGGTCCGGGGGGACCGCCCGGCCCTACGCCAGGCGCCTCTCCAGATCTTCCAACTGCTGCGCCAGCGCGTCCGGCAGCTTGTCGCCGAACTGCGCAAAGTGCTCCTTGACCTGCGGCAGCTGCTCGCGCACGAGATCCTCGTCGACCGAGAGCAGCTCGCGCATCGCCTCAGCGTCGATCTCGAGGCCCTCGGTGTTGATCGCACCCTCTGCTGGGAGCAGCCCGATCGCGGTCTCGACCGCCTCGGCGCTGCCGTCGCAGCGACGGAAGACCCACTCGAGCACGCGGCTGTTCTCGCCGAAGCCGGGCCAGAGGAACTTGCCGTCGGCGTCCTTGCGGAACCAGTTGACGTAGAAGATCCGCGGCAGTTGCGCGCCCTCGCGTTCGCCCGCCTTGATCCAGTGGGCGAGGTAGTCGGCCATGTTGTATCCGCAGAAGGGCAGCATCGCCATCGGGTCGAAGCGCAGTTCGCCGACGTTGCCGGCGGCGGCGGCTGTCTTCTCCGAGGACATCGTCGCCCCGAGGAAGACGCCGTGCTCCCAGTCGAAGGCCTCGTGGACCAGCGGCACCGTGGTGGCGCGGCGGCCGCCGAAGAGGAAGGCGTCGATCGGCACGCCGGCCGGATCCTCCCACTCGGGGGCGATCGTCGGACACTGCGACGCCGGTGTCGCAAAGCGCGCGTTGGGATGGGCCGACGGGGTCTCGGAGTCCGGCGTCCAGTCGTTGCCGTGCCAGTCGATCAGGTGCTCGGGGGCCTCAGAGGTCATCCCCTCCCACCAGACGTCGCCGTCGTCGGTTTTGGCGCAATTGGTGAAGATCGAGTTGCTCTCGATCGTCCGCATCGCATTGAGATTGGTGCTCTCGCTGGTGCCCGGCGCGACGCCAAAGAAGCCGGCCTCGGGGTTTACCGCGTAGAGGCGGCCGTCCTCGCCGAACTTCATCCAGGCGATGTCGTCGCCGACCGTCTCGACCTTCCAGCCGGGCAGGGTCGGGATCAGCATCGCCAGGTTGGTCTTGCCGCAGGCCGAGGGGAAGGCGCCGGTGACGAACTTGACGCTGCCCTCGGGCGAGGTCAGCTTGAGGATCAGCATGTGCTCGGCCAGCCAGCCCTCGTCGCGGGCCATCGCCGAGGCGATCCGCAGCGCGAAGCACTTCTTGCCGAGCAGGGCGTTGCCGCCGTAGCCGGAGCCGAAGGACCAGATCTCGCGCGTCTCGGGATAGTGGACGATGTACTTGTTGTCCTCGTTGCAGGGCCAGGAGACGTCTTCGATGCCTTCGACCAGCGGCATCCCGACCGAGTGCACGCAGGGGACGAACTCGCCGTCGGTGCCGAGCACCTCGAGCGCCGCGGCGCCCATGCGGGTCATGATCCGCATCGAGGTGGCGACGTAGGGCGAGTCGGTCAGCTGCACGCCGATGTGGGCGATCGGCGAGCCCAGCGGGCCCATCGAGAAGGGAACGACGTACATCGTGCGGCCGACCATGCAGCCCTGGAAGAGGTCGTTGAGGGTCTCGCGCATCGCGGCGGGATCGCGCCAGTTGTTGGTCGGGCCGGCGTCGGCCTCGGCCTCGGAGCAGATGAAGGTCCGGTCCTCGACCCGGGCCACGTCGGCGGGGTCGGAGAGCGCCAGGTAGGAGTTGGGACGCTTGGCGTCGGAGAGGCGCTCGAAGGTGCCGGCGTCGATCAGGGTCTGGGCGAGGCGGTCGTACTCCTCAGCCGAGCCGTCGCACCAGTAGACGGAGTCGGGCTGAGTCAGTTCGGCGATCTCCCCGACCCAGTCGAGGAGCTGTGCGTGCGTGGTCGGCGCTTCGGCCGCGATGGTTTGGCTCATTCGCGGCACTTTATTCATTGGACCCGCTGATATTGATCACACTTATGTCCGCGTCGCTGTTGCGGATCTTCAGCGTTACCGTCTGTTCTTCGCCCTTTTGCAGCTTTACGCTGCAATTGAAGGTCGCACCTTTTTCGACCTTCTGATCGGACGGACAATCAACGGAGGAGACCTTCTCTTTCAGCGAGTTCGAGAGATTGGCTTCCAGCTGTTCCTCGGTCTTCGTCGCGTCGATCACTGTTTCGCCGCAGCCAACTGCAAAGGCCGTAACCACGAGTAGCCCGAGCAGGACGCCCGAGCACCTGAGCAAGCTCATCCCTCTCCCATCTGGCCGGTTCACCTGCATGCAGTATCCCAGGCTCCTAGGACCCCGGCCTCCCCTCGTTGACCCAGTCGCCCAGCAGGGGATCGACAAGACGCCAGCCGCTGGCCGTGCCGGGGCTCTCGACGATGTCGCCACGATCGCGCAGCGCCTCCGCCGCACCCAGGACAGCTCCGCCCCGCGAGCCACCCTGGCGACGTCCCGCCGCGTAGAGCCCTTCGCGGTTCTCGGCGACCGCGGTCAGAACTCGCCGCTGGGAGGTCGGCAACGCCGACCACGCCGCCCGCAGCTCGTCGCGTATGTGGTGCATCACCTCGTCATATGCAGAGAGCCAAATTTCCTCGGTTGCCCCAGTACCTGCAGGGGTCAACTCCCAGAGAATGTGCGCGAGCAACATCGTGCGTTGGGGGTGTCCCTGAGACGTCTCCAGCAGGGGTCCGAGCGCCGAGCCCACCTGCTTTCCCGTCGACTCGAATCGAAACGAGACATATTCAGCGACGTCATCCGGCCGCAGCGGCGGCAAGTCAACCGGGCCGGCCTGGCCGTAAAAGGCACGGCGACGATCGGAGAACAGGTCGCGCATCATCCCCACGTGGGAGCCGGCAAAGACGTAGCTCGCGGCATCGCCGTGGTGCTGGATCTCCGAGCGGATCACGGCGTCAGCGCGATCCTTGGTGGCGAGAATGTCCTGAAACTCGTCAAAGACGACGAGTGTGCGAGTGCCGTGGCGCTCATACAACTGAGCGGGAAGGGCGAGCCGCTCGAGCAACGGGGGCTCGGCCTGGGGGTCCACCGCGACCTCCAGGCCGGCGGGAATCGGTCCGCCGCCAACGCGCAAGGTCGGGCGCAGCATCCGCCTCACGCCGGCAAACCAGGTTGCCGACCGGCCCTGGAGTTCCGCTGCGTACGAGCGCTCGATCCGGCGAGCGACGTCATCGAGCGTCAGCACGCCGAAAAAATCGACGTACACCGCGGCCCACCCGGCTCGGCGAGCGTCCTCGACCAAGCGCGCCAGCAGGGATGTCTTGCCATATCGGCGAGGAGCGACAAGGCGACTGTTATTGCCGCTTCGAGCCCGCTCCAGAAGGATCCTTGCCTCCTCATCGCGGTCGAGCAACTCGTCGGTGGGGACCGGCTCGCCGAAGCGGAATGGGTTCTTGCTCTCATTCATAGAGCAAATCTGCTCTCAAATATAGAGCAAGATGGATTGGGGGTGGAGATAGGACCACCCCACCCATCCAAGCCGCCGTTTGGATAGGGTTCCGCGCCGCTGATGAGATTCTTCGAGTACGAGGCACGCAAGATCGTCGAGCTGGCAGGGATCCCGGTCACGAAGTACGGGTTCTGCACCACTGCCGATGAGGCCCGCAAGGTCGCCGAGGAAATCGGCGGGCCGGTCGTGATCAAGTCGCAGGTGCTGAGCGGCGGCCGGATGAAGGCCGGCGGGGTCAAGTTCGCCGACACGCCGGACGAGGCCGCCGCCCACGCCGAGGACATCCTCAAACTCGAGATCAACGGCCACATGCCGCGCGGCGTGCTGGTCGACCCGAAAGCCGAGATCAAGCAGGAGTACTACGCCGGGGTCGTCTGGGACGGCACCGCGAAGAAACCGCTGATGCTGTTCAGCGACATGGGCGGCATCGACATCGAGGAGGTCGCCGAGACCCACCCCGACCACGTCGGCCGCGGTCACGTCTCCAACCTCTTCCCGATCCCCGACTTCGAGGCCAAGCAGGTAATCGCCGCCACCGGGGTCACCGGCTCGCAGCTCAACCGCGCGACGCCGGTCCTCGCCCGCCTCGCCCGCCTCTTCCGCGACAACGACATGACCCTGGCCGAGATCAACCCCCTGGCCGAGCTCACCGACGGCAGCTTCGTCGCCCTCGACGCCCACATGGAGATGGAGAACGAGGCGGTCGGTCGCCAAAAGGGCCTGCTGCGCAAGCAGCTCGAGATCGCCGAGGAGGACACCCGCGAGACCTACGAGCCCTCCGACTTCGAGCGCCACGTCGCCGCGATCGACGCCGCCGACCACCGCGGCGTGATCCAGGGCAAGGACCACGGCTTCGAGGGCAACCTCGGCCTCGTGATCGGCGCCGGCGGCGGCTCGCTGACTTTGACGGACGCCGTGCGCAGCCAGGGCGGCAAGCCGGCCAACTACTCCGAGATCGGCGGCAACCCCTCGGTCGCCAAGGCCTGCGGCCTGGCCAAGGAGGTGCTCGAAAAGGACGGCGTCGAGAAGATCGCGGTGATGATGTCGATCGTCTCCAACACCCGCGTCGACATCGTCGCCCGCGGCGTGATCAAGGCCTGCCTCGAGCTCGGCAAGGACCCCGGCGAGACGATCGCGATCTTCCGCATCCCCGGCGCCTGGGAGGAGGAGGGCTTCAAGATCCTCGAGCGCTACGGGGTCGAGTCCTGTGACCGCTCGGTCTCCCTCTGGGAGGCCGCCGGCCGCGCCGTCGCCAAGATTCAAGGGGCCTCCGCATGAGCATCCTGCTGGGCAAGGACACCACCTTCATCGTCCAGGGGATCACCGGCCGCGAGGCGGTCAACCTGACCCGCGAGTGCCTCGACTACGGCTCCAAGGTCGTCGGCGGCGTCACCCCCGGCCGCAAGGGCCGCGAGGTGCATGGCGTGCCGGTCTTCGACACCGTCGCCCAGGCGGTCGAGAACCACGGCGGCCCGATCGACGGCTCGGTCGTCACCGTCCCCCCCGCCTTCACCAAGGACGCAGTCCTCGAGGCGATCCTCAACGGGATCAAGCTGATCGTGATCGTCACCGAGCGCATCCCGCGCCGCGACGTCGCCCAGATGGTCGAGCTGGCCAACATCGAGGGTGCCCGCATCATCGGCCCCAACTGCCTCGGCCTGATCGTCCCCGAGGTCTGCAAGATGGGCGGCATCGGCGGCCCGGCCAAGGACGCGGCCAAGGCCTACGCGCCCGGCCCGGTCGGCGTGATGAGCCGCTCCGGCGGCATGACCACGGAGATCTCCTCCTCGCTGACCCAGGCGGGTCTCGGCGTCTCCACCGCCGTCTCGATCGGCGGCGACGCGATCATCGGCTCCACCTACGCCGAGCTGATGCCCTACTTCGAGGCCGACGAGCAGACCCAGGCGATCGTGATCTACACCGAGCCCGGCGGACGCATGGAGGCGCAGCTCTCCGAGTGGGTCGCCGAGAACAACTCGCGCCTGCCGATTATCGCCTTCATGGCCGGCAAGTTCATGGACGACGAGGAGATGAAGGGGATGAGCTTCGGCCACGCCGGCACGATCGTCGAGGGCAAGGAGGACACGGCGACCGAGAAGATCGCCCGCCTCGAAGCCGCCGGAATCCGCGTCGTCGAGCGGATCGACGAGATCCCCGATGCGGTCAAGCAGAAGCTGGGGGTGACGGCATGAGCGAGACGCTGAGCAAGGTCTTCATCGACGTCGAGGTCGACGCCTCGATCGCCGGCGACGCCGAGCTGGCGCGCAAGCTGGAGGAAGTCTGCCCGGTCGACATCTTCAAGGCGACCGAGGGCGGGGTCGAAATCGCCGAGGAGAACCTCGACGAGTGCGTCCTCTGCAACCTCTGCGTCGACGCCGCGCCCGAGGGCACGGTGCGCGTCATCAAGCTGTACGAGCAGTAGCGACCAAGCCGCCGCCGCCCACCGCTGCCAGCGCTTCCTCACGCAGGTGCTCGGGGATGACCACCCGCGAGCGCAGCTCGTCGAGCAGCTCGCGGTCGCCGTCGATCTCGACGCCCTCCTCGCCGTCCTCGCCGGCGACCAAGGCGGCGATGACGGCAATCGGCGTGCCGGTCAGGCTGAGGTCCGCTTTGACGGGGGCGCCGCGCGTTGCCTCGATCCAGCCGTCGGCAATGCGCAGCTCGTAAGTCTGGCCGCCACTGCGCAGGGTCAGCGTCGCGCGCAGGTCGGCGGGCGGGCGCAGGATCACCCGGATCGCGTTGGGCAGCGAGGACGGCGCCAGGTCGACTACGTCTTCGAGTTTCTGCAGCCCCATCCCCCAGCGGCTCAGCTCGATCATCGGCCCTTCGAGCCCATGGCCGAGCTCGGTCAGCTCGTAGACCGTCGCCGGGCTGGTCGGATCGAGCTCGCGGCGCTCGACGATGCCGTGCTGCTCGAGGTCGCGCAGGCGCTTGGTGAGGACGTCGGTGGGGGCGCCACCGACCGAGCGGGCAAGGGCCGAGAAGCGCAGTGGCCCGAGCGATAGCTCGCGCACGATCAGCATCGTCCAGCGCTCACCGATGCGGTCGAGGGCACAGGCCAAGCTGCAGGCCTGGCCGTATTCGCGCGGGGTCATATAACAAGAATAACAGCGTAATTTGAAATTCAAAGCGAGCACTTTGAATTCTGGTACAGTCCTCCGCCGTGAACCGGATCGCGGACCTCACCTGGAGCCGGCCCAAGCTCGTCCTCGCCGCCGTCGGCGTCTTCTTCCTGATCGCCGTCGCCTTCGGCCACGACGTCGAGCACCACCTCAAGGCGGCCGGCTTCACCGATCCCTCCTCGGAGAGCGAGCAGGGCAGCGGCCTGCTCAGCAAGGCGCTCGGCTACGACCCAAACCCGGGCGTCGTCCTCGTCGTCCGCGCCCCCGGCGGCGGGCCGCTGAACCTGAAGGAACCGACGCTGAGGCGGGAAGTCGACCAGCTCAGCAACAAGGTGGCGAGGGTCGAATACATCGGTCGCGTCGTCAATCCCCTGCAGGGCCCTCGAGCCGGGGCGCAAGCTGATCGCCCGTGACGGCCGCTCGCTGGTGATCCTCGGCGACCTCGCCAACGGCGACGAGGAGAACGACGGCGGGATCGCCGCCGAAGGGGTCGAACCGCTGATCTCGGCGAGCAAGCTCAACGTCTCGATGGGCGGCTTCGCGCCCAGCTTCAACGAGGTCAACGACCAGACCAAGACCGACCTGACCAAGGCCGAGCTGATCGCCTTCCCCCTTCTCGCGCTACTCCTGTTGGTGGTGTTCCGAGGTGTCGTCGCGGCCGCGATCCCACTGCTGATCGGCGTCGTCTCGATCGTCGGCACGCTCTTCGTGCTGCGGATCATGTCCGAGCTTCGTCGACACCTCGGTCTTCGCGCTCAACATCGCCACCGGGCTCAGTCTCGGGCTCGCGGTCGACTACGCCCTCTTGATGGTCTCGCGATATCGCGAGGAGATCGCCGACGGCGGCGCCAACCGTGAGGCACACCGCAAAACCGTGCTCACCGCCGGCCGCACCGCGCTCTTCTCCGGCTTTACCGTCGGCGCCGCGATGGCGGCGCTGGTGATCCTGCCGCAGCGCTTCCTCTACTCGATCGCCGTCGCCGGCGCCTCGGTCGGGGTGCTCTCGGCGATACTGGCGATCCTCGTCGTCCCCTCGCTGCTGAGCCTGCTGGGGACGCGGATCGACGCGCTCTCGATCCGCCGTGGGCCCGCCGTCTCGGACGAATCCGGCGGCTGGTACCGGCTGGCCCGCGGCGTCATGCGCCACCCCGTCGGCGTCGCCCTGGCCAGCTCCGCCGCTGCTGCTCGCCGCCGCCGCGCCGCTGCTCTGGACAACCCTCACCGGCCCCAGCGCCGAAGCCGTCCCCCAGAACAAGCCGTCGTACGAGACCAACAGCTACGTCGAAGCCCACTACCCGCGCGAGCTGATCGAGGCGGTCACGGTCACCGTCGACGGCGGCGCCAGCAAGGCGGCGCTCGCCGCACTACCGAGGGCGGATCGAAGCGGTCGGGGGCGTGACCCACGGCGCCCCCTTCGTCCCCGCTTCCGATCGGATCGCCTACGCCAACTTCGGCCTCGCGGGCCCGGCGCTCTCGGAGAGCTCGCAGGACACGGTCAAGGCGATCCGCGCCCTCAGCCCCCCAACCGGGGCGGCGGTCCTGCTCTCCGGCAACACCGCTCGCTTCATCGACCAGAAGCAGAGCCTGATCGAACACCTGCCCCTGCTGGTCACGCTGATCTTCGCCACGACGCTGATCCTGCTCTTCCTGCTCACCGGCTCGGTCATCCTGCCGCTGAAGACCCTGCTGATGAACGCGATGACCCTGGGCGCCACGCTGGGCATCCTCGTCCTCGCCTTCCAGGACGGCTGGCTCGACTGGCTCTTCGCCTATCGCGGGCCGACCGCGATCGAGGTGACCAGCCTCGTCTTCCTCTTCGCCGTGATCTTCGGCCTCGCCACCGACTACGCGGTGCTGGTCATGGCTCGGATCAAGGAGCAGCACGACCTCGGCAGAGTCAACGAGGAGGCGGTCGCGATCGGTATCGCCCGCACCGGCCGCGTGATCACCGCCGCCGCGGTCATGATCGCCGTCGTCTTCCTCGCCTTCGGCGTCAGCTCGGTCTTCTTCATGAAGCAGATCGCCCTCGGCATGGCCGTCGGCGTGATGCTCGACGCCACCATCGTCCGCGCCTTGCTCGTCCCCTCGCTGATGCGCCTGCTCGGCGAGTGGAACTGGTGGGCGCCGAAACCGCTGCGCCGGATCTACCTGCGCCTCGGCATCTCCGAGGCCTGACCCGCCGACGGGACTCAAAGCGAAGATATAGACCGCTTTGAGTCCCGTCGGCGGGAGGTTGCGAGGTGGCTTGTGAGGTCGGTCACGTTACGCATATATAAATTTATATCCGGGTAACGTGTCTTCGGATGGCCTCCACCCCGACACGCTCGCGCCTCTCCAAGGCCGATCGCATGGAGCAGGCGCTGCTCGCCGCCCACACGCTCTTCGCCGAGCGCGGCTTCGCCGCGGTGACGATGGACGAGGTCGCCGCCGAAGTCGGCGTCACCAAGCCGCTGCTCTACAACTACTTCGGCAACAAGGAGCAGCTCTACATCGCCTGCATGAAGCGCTCCGGCGACGCTCTCGTCTCGATGATCCTCGAGACCGTCGGCGACGCCAGCAGCCCCAGCGAGGCGCTCAACGACGGCCTGCGCGCCTTCTTCGCCTTCCTCGACGCCGACCGCGCCGCCTGGGCGGTGCTCTTCGACGAGACCCTGCCTCACGTCGGCGAGCTCGCCGACCGGGTCGCCGAGTACCGCGGCCGCCTGATCGCACTGGTCTCCGAATCGCTGCTGGCGCAGCTGCCGGACAAGCAGCGCGCCGCCGCGCGGATCGAAGTCGAGGCGCTCTCCACCGCCCTGCTCGGCGCCGCCGAGGCACTGGCGCGCTGGTGGCTGCGCAGCGAAGCGACTACGGCGGCCGAGGCGGCCGAGCTCTTGATCGCAACTCTCGAGCCTGGCCTGCGCCTGCGCTCCACCCCATCTGCCAAGTCCTCAAGACCGAAACCGAAAGGTGAAAGCAGTTGACCGACAAGCCACGCCGCGTCGCCGTGATCGGCGGCAACCGGATCCCCTTTGCGCGCTCCAACTCCGTCTACTCGCGAGCGTCGAACCAGGACATGCTCACCGCCGCCCTCGACGGCCTCGTCTCGCGCTACTCGCTCGAGGGCGAGGCGCTCGGCGAGGTTGCCGGCGGCGCCGTGCTCAAGCACTCGCGCGACCGTGACCTCACCCGCGAGAGCGTGCTCGGCACCCGCCTCGCCGCCGAGACGCCCGCCTACGACGTGCAGCAGGCCTGCGGCACCGGGCTGGAGACGACGATCCTGGTCGCCAACAAGATCGCCCTCGGCCAGATCGACGCCGGCATCGCCTGCGGTGCCGACACCACCTCCGACGCGCCGATCGGGCTCAACGAGGACCTGCGCGAAGTCCTGCTCGACGCCAACCGCGAGAAGTCGACCTTCGGCCGGGTCAAGCAGCTGACCCGAGTGCGTCCCAGCCACGTCGTGCCGGCAATTCCCCGCAACGAGGAGCCGCGCACCGGCCTCTCGATGGGCGAGCACTGCGCGATCATGGCGGCGGAGTGGGAAGTCGGCCGCGAGGAGCAGGACGAGCTCGCGGTCAACAGCCATCACCATCTCGCCGCCGCCTACGAGCGCGGCTTCATGGACGACCTGGTCAACCCCTACCTCGGCCTCGAGCGCGACCAGAACCTACGTCCCGACTCCTCGACCGAGAAGCTGGCCAAGCTCGGCCCCGTCTTCGGTGGCCCCGAGGGGACGATGACCGCCGCCAACTCGACCCCGCTCAGCGACGGCGCCTCGGCGGTGCTGCTGGCCAGCGAGGAGTGGGCGAAGGAGCGCGACTTGCCGGTCCTGGCCTACTTCGTCGAGGGCCAGACCGCCGCGGTTGACCACGTGCACAAGCGCGAGGGACTGCTGATGGCGCCGGCTTACGCGATGCCGCGCATGCTCGACCGCATGGGCGCCGGCCTCGGCGATTTCGACTTCTACGAGATCCACGAGGCCTTCGCCGCCCAGGTGCTCTGCACGCTGAAGGCCTGGGAGGACCCGGCCTTCTGCCGCGACCGCCTCGGTCGTGAGGAGCCGCTCGGCTCGATCGACCGCGAGCGGCTCAACGTCAACGGCGGCTCGCTGGCCGCGGGCCACCCCTTCGCCGCGACCGGCGGGCGCATCGTCGCCGCCCTCGCCAAAGCCCTGCACGAGCAGGGCTCGGGCCGCGGCCTGATCAGCATCTGCGCGGCCGGCGGCCAGGGCGTCGTCGCCGCAATGGAAAGCCCAGGAGGAAAGGACTGATGAGCGACCTCTACACACAGGTAGTCAACTCGCCCCCGGGCCGGATGATCGCCGGCCGGGTCGGGCTGCCCCAGCCGACCCAGTTGGAGCGCCACGAGCCCGGTGCGCCAGTCGTCTCCGGCGCCGTGCTCAGCGGCGGCGCCCCGCGCGGCCGCCTCGGCAAGCGGGTCGAGCAGGTGCTGGGCGACGCCGGAGCCGCCAAGCCCGAGACATCCAGCTCCCCGGTCAAGGCGCTGGTCTTCGACGCCACCGGCATCACCGACTCGACCGAGCTGGTCGAGCTGCAGCGCTTCTTCCACCCCAACGTGAAGCGGGTGCAGCGTTCCGGCCGCGTGGTCGTGCTCGGCACGCCCCCCGCCGGCCTGCCGCCGCGGGCGGCAACCGCGCAGCGGGCCCTGGAGGGCTTCACCCGCTCGCTCGGCAAGGAGATCGGCCGCGGCATCGCCGTGCAGCTGGTCTACGTCGCCGAGGGCGCCACCGACGAGATCGACTCCACCCTGCGCTTCCTGCTCTCCCCCCGCTCCGCCTACGTCTCCGGCCAGGTGATCGAGATCGGCAAGGCGGTGACCAAGACGCCCGAGCTCGACTGGCAGCGGCCGCTCGAGGGCAAGGTGGCGCTGGTCACCGGCGCCTCGCGCGGCATCGGTGAGGCGATCGCCACCACCCTGCACCGCGACGGCGCCGAGCTCGTCCTGCTCGACGTGCCGGCGCTCTCCGCCGACCTCACGGCGGTCGCCGAGCGGCTCGGCGCCAAGACGATCGAGCTCGACATCACCGATCCCAACGCGCCGCTGCAGATCGCCGCGGCGATCCCCGACGGCGTCGACGTGATCGTCCACAACGCCGGCGTCACCCGCGACCGCACGATCGCCAAGATGCCGGAGGACCGCTGGAGCTCGCTGATGGAGATCAACCTCTCCAGTGAGGAGCGGATCAACGACGAGCTGCTCGAGCGCAAGCTGCTGCGACCCAACGGCCGCATCGTCTGCGTCTCTTCGATGAGCGGCGTCGCCGGCAACTCCGGCCAAACCAACTACGCCACCTCGAAGGCCGGCGTGATCGGCATGGTCGAAGCGCTGGCGCCCGAGCTGGCCAAGCGCAAGGCAACGATCAACGCGGTCGCGCCCGGCTTCATCGAGACCCAGATGACGGCGAAAATGCCGATCGCGATCCGCGAAGCAGGCCGGCGGATGAACAGCATGTCGCAAGGCGGCCTGCCGGTTGACGTCGCCGAGACGATCGCCTGGTTCGCCAGCCCGGCCTCGACCGGCGTCAACGGCAACACGGTTCGCGTCTGCGGCCAGAGCCTGCTGGGGGCCTGATGAGCGCCCGCACGCTCGAGAGCTCGCCCAGCATCCTGCCGCTCTACGCCCGCGCCGCGGCGCCGATGGTGCCGGGCGCCTCGCTGCTGCCCTTCATCCCGGGCGGCGGCAAGGAGATCCCCGAGATCGAGCTGACCCTGCCGCGCGTCCAGGCCGGCGCCGAGCAGGTCGCCGCCTACGCCCGCGTCTGCGGCTTCACCCTGCGCGACCACCTGCCCCCCACCTACCCGCACGTGCTGGCCTTCCCGCTGCACATGGCGGTGATGGCCGAAGGCAGCTTCCCTTTTGGCGCCGTCGGCCTCGTCCACGTCGAGAACCAGATCGTCCAACACCGGCGCATCGGCCTCGACGAGGAGCTGACGATCAAGGTCAGGCCGACGAAGCTGGCGCCCCACTCCAAGGGCCGCACCTTCAGCCTGCAGACCAAGGTCAAGGCCGGCAACCGGATCGTCTGGGAGTCGACCAGCACGATGCTGCGCCGCGGTGCCACGAAACAGCCCGCCGACGGGACTCAAAGCGAACATATAGACCGCTCTGAGTCCCGTCGACCGGGGGATGAGGCGGCGGCTAGCGCGGAGTGGAAGCTCGGCGGCGACCTGGGGCGGCGCTATGCGGCTGTCTCGGGGGACCGCAATCCGATCCACATGCACGCCTGGACGGCGAAGCCGCTCGGCTTCCCGCGGGCGATCGCCCATGGGATGTGGACCAAGGCGCGCTGCCTGGCGGCGCTCGAGTCCCGCCTTTCCGATGCCTTCCAAGTTGACGTTCGCTTTCGCAAGCCGATCCTGCTCCCGGGCCGGGTCGAGTTCGCCAGCAGCTCGCAGGACGAAGAGATCGCATTCGCGGTGCGCGACGCAAAGCGCGGCACACCGCACCTCGACGGCCGCGTTGTGCCGGTAGAGGCCAAATCCACAGACGGGAGGAAGTAGAAATGCCCACCGCCACCGACGACAAGGGCGTGGCCGAGCGCAGCATGGGCCTGGGCCTGCGCTGGCTCAACAAGCTGGCCGGCTCGGACCTGCTCGACCGCATCCGCATCCGCAAGCAGGTCGAGCGCGCGCTCTTCACCGGCACCAAGAACGGCTTCCGCTCGGCGACCGCCGCCGGGCGCACCTTCAAGGCCGCCCAGAACCTGACCGGGCCGGCCCGGCAGAAGCCGAGCAAGCCGCGGGCGCTCTTCGACATCAGCCCCGATGACGAGCAGCAGATGCTGCAGGAAGGCGTGCGCGACTTCGCCGAGGCAAAGGTGCGGCCCGTCGCCAAGCAGGCCGACTTCGACAAAACGACGCCAAGCGAGCTGCTCGACCAGGCCAACGAGCTCGGCGTCAACATGCTCGGCGTCCCCGAGGAGCTCGGCGGCGTCATGCACGAGCAGGCCGCGGTGACCAGCGTCCTGATCGGCGAGGCGCTCGCCCACGGCGACATGGGCGTCGCCTACGCCGCACTCGCCCCCGGCGCCGTCGCCACCGCGATCGGCCACTGGGGCACGCCCGAGCAGGAGGCGACCTACCTGCCCGCCTTCACCGGCGAGGACACACCGGCGGCGGCGCTGGCGATCCTCGAGCCGCGGCCGCTGTTCGATCCGCTGAAGCTGGAGACGACGGCGACCAAAAAGGATGGCGACTGGGTGCTGAGCGGCACCAAGTCGCTGCTCGCCCGGCCCACCGAGTGCGAGCTGTTCCTCGTCGCCGCCGAGGCCGAGGGCATCGGCCCGGCGCTCTTCGTGATCGAGTCCGGCACCTCCGGCCTCACGGTCGAGGAGGAGCCGGCGATGGGGCTGCGCCCCGCCACCACCGGCCGCCTGCTGCTCGAGGACGTGAAGCTGCCCGCCGACGCCCTGCTCGGCGAGGGCAAGCGCGAGGACTACGTCGAGTGCGTGCAGCGCGCCCGCTTGGCCTGGTGCGCACTCGCGGTCGGCGCGGCGCAGGCGACGCTCGACTACGTCAAGCAGTACGTCAACGAGCGCGTCGCCTTCGGCGAACCGATCTCCAACCGCCAGGGGGTCGCCTTTGGCGTCTCCGACATCGGCATCGAGTCCGAAGGCATGCGGCTCGCCACCTACCGCGCCGCCAGCCGCGCCGACCAGGGCCAGGACTTCGCCCGCGAGACGGCGATGGCCCGCCGGCTCTGCGCCCAGAAGGGGATGCAGATCGGCTCCGAAGGGGTGCAGTTGCTCGGCGGCCACGGCTTCGTCAAGGAGCACCCGGTCGAGCGCTGGTACCGCGACCTCCGTGCAGCGGGCGTGATGGAGGGCGCCCTGCTCGTCTAGCGCCAAGCGCTGAGAGCTGAAAGGAACCCATGATCAATCTCGAGATACCCAAGAAGTTCAAGCCCCTCGCCAGCCAGGCGAACCAAGTCGCGACCGAGGTCTTCCGACCGATCTCGCGCAAGTACGACGAGGCCGAGCACTCCTATCCCAAGGAGCTCGACATGCTCGCCTCGCTGATCGACGGCATGAACGAGGGCTCCGACATCGGCGGCGCCGGTGCGGCCGGCGTGCGTCGCGAGTCCAACGGCGACGCCGAAGCGGGCAACCGCAACGGCTCCAACCTCTCCACCGTGCTCGGCATCATCGAGCTCTGCTGGGGTGACGTCGGCCTGCTGCTCTCGATGCCCCGCCAGGGCCTCGGCAACTCGGCGATCGCCTCGGTGGCGAGCGACGAGCAGCTCGAGCGCTATGGCGGCAAGTGGGCGGCGATGGCGATCACCGAGCCCGAGGCGGGCTCCGACTCGGCCGCGATCCGCACCACGGCCGATCTCGACGGCGACGAGTACGTGCTCAACGGCGAGAAGATCTTCGTCACCTCGGGCGATCGCGCCGACCTGATCGTGGTCTGGGCGACGCTCGACCGCAAAGTCGGGCGGGCGGCGATCAGGTCGTTCATCGTCGAGCGCGACAACCCGGGCCTGAAGCTCGACCGGCTCGAGCACAAGCTCGGCATCCGCGCCTCCGACACGGCCAACTTCACCCTGCAGGACTGCCGGGTGCCGAAGGAGGCGCTGCTGGGCGATCCGGAGGTCAAGTCCGATCCCAAGCAGGGCTTCGGCGGGGCGATGCAGACGTTCGACAACACGCGGCCGCTGGTCGCCGCGATGGCGGTTGGCGTCGCTCGCGCCTCGCTGGAGGAGACGCGCAAGCAGCTCGCCGAGGCCGGGGTCGAGATCGACTACGACACGCCGGCGCTCTCGCAGTCAGCAGCCGCGGCTCGCTATCTCGAAATGGAGTCCGACTACGAGGCGTCGCTGCTGCTAACCCTGCAGGCGGCCTGGATGGCCGACAACGGCAAGCCAAACTCGCTGCAGGCCTCGATGGCCAAGGCGAAGGCGGGGCGCACCTGCGTCGACGTCGCGCTCGGCTGCGTCGAGCTGTGCGGGTCGGTCGGCTATGGCGAGAATGAGTTGCTCGAGAAGTGGGCGAGGGACGCGAAGATTCTGGACATCTTCGAGGGGACGCAGCAGATTCAGCTGCTCATCGTCGCCCGGCAGCTGCTTGGCAAGAGCTCTTGCGAACTGCGGTAGGTGATCAGGGGCGGGTGCCCCTCCCCAAAACGCGCGGCAGGAGCCGCGCTTGAGTGTTTTGGGGAGGGGCACCCACCCCTTTCAGCTTCCCCGGTCCAGGAGGCGACTCGGTAAGGCAGACTGCCGACGATGAATTTCGTTGAGTTCATGGAGGCGTCGCCGGCTTCGCGGCTTGGGATCGTGGCCGTTGATTCGGAAGGGAATCGGCGGGACTGGTACTTCGGGGAATTGATTGCTCAATCGGCGGGGCTCTCGGGGGCGTTTGCTGCTCGGGGGGTGAAGCGGGGAGATGTGGTGATGACTCTCGTTGGGAACCGGATTGAGTGGGTTCTCTCCTTGCTGGCCTGCTGGCGGATGGGGGCGGTGGCGTTGCCCTGCAGCACGATGTTGCGGCGGCAGGACCTGGCGTTGCGGGTGGCTGCCGCTGATCCGAGGCTCTGCGTGGGTGAGGACTCGTTGTTGGCTGAACTGCCGGATGGGGTGGCGGCGATGACCATGGATGAGGTCGGCGCGGCGCTCGATGAGGATCTGCCGCAGGAGACACCAGCGCCGGTCGAAGCGATGGATGCCGAGGACCCGGCGTTGATCGTCTTTACCTCGGGTACTACGGGCGAGCCGCGGGGGGTGGTGCATGGGTACCGCTATCTGCTCGGGCAGCAGGGGCAGGCCGAGCACTGGTTTGGCGCGCGCAAGGGCGAGCTGGCCTGGTGCACTACGGCGACCGGGTGGTCGAAGTCGGCACGTAACGTCTTCCTGGCGCCCTGGCTGACCGGCGCCGCGGCGGTGATCCACGACGGGCGCTTCGATCCGGTCGAGCGGCTCGACTTCGTCGAGGCGCTCGGCGTCAACGTGCTCTGCCAGGCGCCGACCGAGTACCGGATGATCGCCAAGCGCACCGCCCTGCGCCCCCTCCCCGCCCTGCGCCGCATGGTCTCCGCCGGCGAGCCGCTGGAGGCCGAGACGATCGCCGCCTGGCGCACCGCGACCGGGCTCGAGGCCGCTGACGGCTACGGTCAGACCGAGACCGGTCACATCAGCGGCAACCTCGCTCGGCGTGCCGGTCCGGGAGGGCTCGATGGGCAAGCCGCTGCCGGGCCTGGAGGTCCGCTTGGTCAGGCCCGAGGACTCCGCCGGCGACGACTCGGCCGCTGGCGAACTCCAGCTCCGCGCCTCCTCCTCCCCCACCTTCTTCTCCCGCTACCTCGACGGCGAGCGCTTCGAGGGCGAGTGGTGGCCGACCGGCGACCTGGTCCGCGAAGACGAGGACGGCTACCTCTTCTTCGAGGGCCGCGACGACGACATCATCCTCTCCTCCGGCTACCGGATCGGGCCCTTCGAGGTCGAGTCCGCCCTGCTCTCGCACCCGGCCGTCGCCGAGGCCGCCGCGGTCGCCGCACCGGACCCCGAGCGCGGCGCCGTCGTGCGGGCGATCGTCGTGCCCCGCGAGCGCGAGCCGAGCGAGGAGCTGGCCCGCGAGCTGCAGGAGCACTGCAAGCGCGAGACCGCGCCCTACAAGTTCCCCCGCATCGTCGAGTTCGCCGCCGAGCTGCCGAAGACGAGCAGCGGCAAGATCAAGCGAGCGCAGCTGCGCGGGGAGTAGCCTGGGCGGGTGGCGACTACCGAAGCACCAGCCGACGCTGCGACCGTCGGCCGCGCATATTTCGAGGCGGTCGGCCGCCGGGACCTCGATGCGATGACGGCCTTCTACGAGCCCGGCGGCACGGGTGAGATCTACGGCCTGGTCGAGCTGCGGGTGCCGGACACCTACCGAGCGTGGTTCGGCAACGTCTTCAGCGCCTTCCCGGACTTCAAGCTGGAGATCGTCGAGCTCATCGCCAGCGGAGATAAGGCTGTGGTGCGCTGGCGCGCCACAGCCACCTTCAACGGCACGGCGCGCTTCGAAGGCCTCGATCCCAACGGCGCCAGCGTCACTATCCGCGGCTGCGACGTGCTGACCGTCCGCGGGGGCCGAATCCAGCGAAATGACGCCTACCTAAACGGCACCGAACTGGCTCGCCAGCTGGGTGCCCTTCCCCCGCCGGCTCCGCCGCCGAACGAGCGATGACCGCTGCGCTCAACCTGAAGACGCGCCTCGCCGGTCTGCTCAGGCGCCGCTAGACCCGGCTAGAGCGCCTCGGCGACGGCGACCGGGCGCCCCAGGTGGTAGCCCTGGGCCATGTCGACGCCGTACTCGCGCAGCATCTGCGCCGTGATGTCGTCCTGCGACGTACTCGGCGATCGTCGTCTTGCCGAGGCCACGGGCGATCTGCACGATCGCCTGGACCGTGAGCTGGTCGGCGTCGCTGTTGGGCATGTCGCGGACGAAGGAGCCGTCGATCTTGATCAGGTCGAAGGGGATGCTCTTCAGGTAGTGGAAGGGCCCGAAGCCGGCGCCGTAGTCGTCGATCGCGACCTGGCAGCCGAACTCGGTGAGGCGGTCGGCAAAGCCGGCGGCCGCTTCGTAGTCGTGGACGGGCGCGGTCTCGGTGATCTCGAAGGTGCAGCGGGCTGGATCGGCCTCGCCCTCGTCGAGTTGCCGCTCGATGTATTCGAGCACCGAGAGGTCGGCAACCGAGGCGCCGGAGAGGTTGACGTGCAGCGAGACCGGGTCGCCGTCCTGCTCGCGCTGGGCGAGCAGCTCGAGCGCCTGGGCGACGACCCAGCGGTCGAGCTCCTGGACCATGCCGGAGCGCTCAGCCGCCTCGATGAAGGAGGCGGCCGGCAGCAGCTCGCCGTTCTCGCCGGTCATCCGCAGCAGCAGCTCGTAGCGTTCGATCCCGCCCGAGGCGAGGCGAGCGGATCGGCTGGGTGTGCGAGGCTGAGCCGGTCCTGGGTGAGCGCGTCGCGGATCCGCGCGCTGGTCGTCTGGCGGCGCAGTTGCTGGCGCTGCGGCTCGGTCGGGTCCTGGAAAAGGGCGATCTGGTTGCGGCCCTCCTCCTTGGCCCGGTACATCGCCTGGTCGGCGGCGACCAGGACCGCCTCGGCGCCGATCCCGCGCTCGCCACCGAACATCGTGATGCCGACGCTGATCGTCGCCTGCTCGACGTCGAGGCCGGCGGCGGCGTTCTCGGCAACCTGGGCGCGCAGGTCCTCGCCCAGCTGCAGGGCACCGGCGGTATCGGTCTGCGGCATCAGCACCGCGAACTCGTCGCCGGAGAGACGGGCGACGATGTCGGTGGCACGCACCCGCTCACGCATGATCGCGGCGACGTGGCGGATCAGGTTGTCGCCGGCGTGATGGCCCAAGCTGGTCGTTGACCGTCTTGAGGCCGTCGATGTCGATGATCATCACCGCGCCCTGGCCGCCGTAGCGGCCGGTGAAGGAGACGTACTGGTCCAGCTCAGCGCGGAAACGGCGGCGATCGAGCAGGCCGGTCAGCGAGTCGTGATCGGCGATATAGCGCAGCTCAGCCTCGGTTTTCTCGGCCTGCGCAAGAGCCTCCTCGATGACCTTGCGGTCCTCGGGATCAAGCTTGGCGAGCACCGACTCGATCGCCGGATCGCTTTGGATTGGAGGCTCTTCGCGGTTCAACTCACTGAAGTTAGAACTTTCCGCGGCGGTTCGGATCGGGGCTCACGCACAAGCACCAAGAATGCGTACGAATTTCATCTACTCGGTATTGCCAATCGTCGGCAGTCAAACGTCCACGATGGCCTCGCGGGCGTGCCGGGTAGTGTGAGCGAATGGCCAACCGCCTGGCGCAGGAGACCAGTCCCTACCTGCTGCAGCACCGCGAGAACCCGGTCGACTGGTACCCGTGGGGCGAGGAGGCCCTCGCGCTGGCCCGCGGCGAGGACCGCCCGATCCTGCTCTCGGTCGGCTACTCGGCCTGCCACTGGTGCCATGTGATGGAGCACGAGTCCTTCGAGGATCCAGAGACCGCCGCCTACATGAACGAGCACTTCGTCAACGTCAAGGTCGATCGCGAGGAGCGGCCCGACGTCGACGCCCTCTACATGGAGGCGGTGCAGGCGATCAGCGGCCAGGGCGGCTGGCCGATGACCGTCTTCCTCGACCCCGAGGGAGTGCCCTTCTACGGCGGCACCTACTTCCCGCCGGACGACAGCCGCGGCATGCCGAGCTTCCGCATGGTGATGGAGGCCGTGGTCGACGCCTTCGAGAGCAAGCGGGACGAAATCAAAGAGCGAGCGCCGCAGATGCGCGCCCGGCTCGCTGCGATCGGCCAGGTCGAGCCCGCCGACTCGCCGCAGGCGGCGATGCTGGACGAGGCGATCGAGCGCCTGCACGCTGCCGCCGACCGGGCGCGCGGCGGCTTCGGCGGCGCGCCAAAGTTCCCGCCCGCCTCGGCGATGGAGCTCCTGCTCGCCCGCGGCGAGGCGGAGATACGCCGAGCTGACCCTCGACGCGATGCTGGCCGGCGGCATCTACGACCAGATCGGCGGCGGCTTCGCCCGCTACTCGGTCGACGCGGCCTGGCTGGTCCCCCACTTCGAGAAGATGCTCTACGACAACGCCCTGCTGGCGCGGGCCTACCTGCACGGCTGGCAGCAGTTGGGCCACGAGCGCTACCGGCGGGCCTGCGAGGAGACGCTCGACTGGGCGCTGCGCGAGATGCGCGGCCCCGAGGGCGGCTTCTACTCGGCGCTCGACGCCGACTCCGAGGGTGAGGAGGGCCGCTTCTACGTCTGGACTCCGGAGGAGATCCGTGCCGTGCTGTGCGATCCAGCCCCCCCGGAGGACAGCTTCTCGGCCCAGCAGGCAGAGGGCTTGATGAATTTTTACGGCGTCAGCGAGGCCGGAAACTTCGAGGGCCGCAACATCCTGCACCTTGCCGCCGGTGCCGACGCCACGCCCCCGATGGGACTGGACGAGATGCGGCGGGCGCTCTACGAGGCCCGCGCGGAGCGCGTCTGGCCGGGGCTCGACGACAAGCGCCTCACCGCCTGGAACGCGCTGATGATCGCCGCCCTGGCAGAGGCCGGCGCGGTGCTCGGGCGCGAGGACTACCTCAAGGCGGCGGGTGAATGCGCCGCCTTCGTCTGGGGCCAGTTGCGCGACGACGAGGGAGCCCTGCTGCGCACCTACAAGGACGGCCGCGCTCACCTCAAGGCCTACCTCGAGGACCACGCCTTCCTGCTCGAGGCGCTGCTCACCCTCTACGAAGCAGGCTTCGAGGCCGTCTGGTTCGAGCGCGCCCGCGAGCTCGCCGACACCCTGCTCGCCCGCTTCGCCGACAACGAGCGCGGCGGCTTCTTCTCGACCTGCCGACGACCACGAATCGCTGATCGCCCGGCGCAAGGAGATCGGCGACCACCCAATTCCCTCGGGCAACTCCGCTGCCGCCTTCGGCCTGCTGCGCCTCGGCGCCCTGACCGGCGAGCGTGCATACGAGCAAGCCGCCGAGGGAGTCTTCCGCCTCTTCTCCGACTCGGCCGGCAAGCACCCCGAGGCCTTCGCCCACCTGCTCAGGGCAATCGACTTCCAGCTCTCCCCGACCAAGGAGGTGGCCCTGGTCGGCGAGGACCCGAACGAGCTCGCCGCGGTGGTCCGCAGCGAGTTCCGGCCCCACCTCGTGCTGGCAGGTGGCCCCGAGGGCAGCGATACGCCGCCGCTACTGAAGGACCGTGGAGAAGTAGACGGCAGCCCGGCCGCCTACGTCTGCGAACACTTCACCTGCCGCACCCCGATCACCGACCCAAAGCTTCTCGACGAGGTTCTCTAAACCCGAACCTCAGAGAACCGGCAGGAACTGTTCGATCTCGAACGGCGTCACCTGCACCCGGTACTCGTCCCACTCCTGCCGCTTGATCTCGACGAAGCGGCGGAAAGTGTGCTCGCCCAGTGTGCGCAGGACCAGCTCCGAGTCGGCGGCGACCTCGATCGCCTCGCCCAGTGTCGCCGGCAGCTGCTCGATTCCCTGATGGGACAGCTCCTCCGGGCGAGAGGTGGTAGAGGTTCTGCTCCATCGGCTCGGGCAGCTCGTAGCCCTTCTCGATCCCTTCCAGGCCCGCCTGCAGCATGCCGGCGAAGCAGAGGTAGGGGTTGCAGGCGGGGTCGGGGCAGCGCAGCTCGACCCGGGTCGCGCTCTCCTTGCCCGGGTGGTAGAGCGGCACCCGGATCAGCGCCGAGCGGTTGCGGCGCGACCAGGCGAGGTAGACCGGCGCCTCGTAGCCGGGGACGAGCCGCTTGTAGGAGTTGACCCACTGGGCGAAGAGCGGTGAGATCTCGCGCGCGTGCTTGAGCTGGCCGGCGATGAAGGCCTTCGCCGTGGCCGAGAGGAAGAACTGGTCGTCGGGATCGAAGAAGGCGTTCTTGCCGTCTTTGGTCAGCGACTGGTGGACGTGCATGCCGGAGCCGTTCTCGCCGAAGAGCGGCTTGGGCATGAAGGTCGCGTGCCAGCCGTACTTCATCGCGTACTCCTTGACCACGATGCGGTAGGTCATGCAGTCGTCGGCCATCGCCAGCGCGTTCTTGTAGCGCATGTCGACCTCGTGCTGGGAGGGGCCGACCTCGTGATGGGTGTACTCGACGTGGATGCCCATCTTCTCCAGCGCGAGCACGGTGTCGCGGCGCACGTCGGAGCCGGCGTCGAGCGTGGTCAGGTCGAAGTAGCCGCCCTCGTCGAGGACTTCGGGCACACCGCCCTCGGGTTTGGCCGAGCGGAAGTAGAAGAACTCGAGCTCGGGGCCGATGTTGAAGGCGTCGAAGCCCATGTCTTCGGCGCGTTTGAGCGCCCGCTTCATGATCCAGCGCGGGTCGCCCTCGTACGGTTCGCCGCCGGGCACCTGGACATCGCAGAACATCCTCGCCACCGCGTTCTCATCCTCCGGCCGCCAAGGGATCAGGGCGAAGGTCGAGGGATCGGGCATGGCGATCATGTCGGACTCCTCGATCGGGTTGAAGCCGGTGATCGAGGAGCCGTCGAAGCCCATGCCGCCCTCGAAGGCGTCCTCGAGCTCGGAGGCGTTGATCGAGAAGCTCTTCAGCTGGCCCAGCACATCGGTGAACCAGAGTCGGACGAAGCGGACGTCGGCCTCCTTGACCAGCTCGATGACGTCAGCGGCACTCTTCGGTTGATCTGCCATGTTCGGGGTCCTCCTGGGCTCGCGCTTGTCCGCTTCGAGCGCGCAACGATAGGCCAAAGCTCCGTCACAAACCGGCTCGCGTCGCCGGGCAGTGAACCGGGTGGGTAGGAGTGCACGTATTCGGGTAAAGAGCGGTTGCTTTCAGGCGGCTTGCAGGGCGACATAAAACCAGGTATAACTTACGAGACGTAAGTAGACGGCTGAAAGTAAAGTAAAGGCCAATTAAAGGCTCTGTAAAGCGGAATTCCCCCAAGCAGAGCCGGAGGCGGATGCCAAGTGACAGTTAAAACAGATGTCAGCAGGTTCCAGATCCACGACGAGTTGACGGCACCTGATGAGAGCGCTCCCCTGATCAAAACGATCCAGGCCACGGGTGGCGCGGTTACGAAGTTCGTCGGCGTCCTCGCAGGGGCGCCGGCCGTCCTGCGTGCCTACACGCGGATGCGCTCGGAGCTTCGCGGCGGGGTCCTGCCGCGCGCGACGCGCGAGCGGATCGCCCTCGCGGTCGCCGAGTACCGCGACGACACCTACAGCATTGCCCAGCACGCCAAGTCGGCAAGAAGCGCCGGGCTGGGCCTGGACGAGGTCTCCCGAGCACGTAGCTTCAATTCCGGCGACCCCAAAGAGGCCGCGCTGCTCGAGTACCTGCACGGCGCCCTCGAGGCCAACGGCCACCCCCCGCTCCACCTCCACGAGGAGGCGCGTGAGATCGGCTGGACGGACGAGGAGCTGCTCGAGGCGGTCGCGCACCTGGTGCTCAACGAGTTCCAGAGTCTCATTGCCGGCGCAGCTGAGCTCCCGAAAGACCAGAGCGGTCCTCGGGTGTTGCCTTCAGTCGCATAGGGCCGCCGGGCACCGACGTCCCTTTCCAGAGACGACAACTCCGCGGAACGAGAGGAAGGGTCGGGTGCCCCTCCCCAAACACTCAAGCGAGGCTCCTGCCGAGCGTTTGGGGAGGGGCACCCGACCCTTCCCCCCGCTCAGCGTGGCTAGTCCTCGGCGACCGTGACGGTGTAGAGCAGGCGGGCGGTGGCGTAGCGGCAGCCGTATTCGGCACGGGTGCCGACCTTTTCCTGGGCTTCGCCCTGGCGGACGTCGTTGGAGTCGACGCATTTGCCGGCTTCACGGCTAGCGCGCCAGGCGTTGTTGGAGGGCTGGCCTTGGGCGAAGGCGGGGGCCCAGGTGGGGACGGTGACGCCGATGATGTCGCCTGCCTTGACACGAAGAGAGGCGCCGAATTTGACCGTCTGGCCGAGGTAGGGGCTGAGGACGTGGACTGAGCCCTGGGCGCGCAGGGCGTAGCGGGGCGGGTTGGTGCCGGCGACGCGGCGCAGGATCGCCAGGCGCGCCTCGGGGGGCGTGCCGAAGAAGCCGTTGAAGAAGGAGCGCTGGCTGCTGGTCGGCTGCGAGAGCGTCAGCGTCCAGGACTTGATCCGGCCGTCCTTGCGCACGCGGAAGGGTAGTTCGCCCTGGCTGGTGCTGACCTGGAAGCCGGTGACGCTGCCGATCGCCTGGCAAGGTGACTCCGGGCAGGAGGGATCGGGCATGGTCGCCGTTTCGCCGAGCACGACCGTGGTCTGGGCGGTTTCGCTTTCACCCGTGGCGGCACCGGCGCTACCGGCGAAAACGACGAGGAGCATCAGCAGCCCGGCGTAGATAGCTGCCTGCAAAGACCTCGACATACAAAAGCTCCTCTCGTTGGAAACCTGCCCGTTCCGGGGCAGATTTACCATCAAACCGAGAAATCCTGCTTAGTCGCGCTAGCCAGAGGAGCCGACGGCAACGGCGTAACGAACCTGTCCCACGCCTTCGAAGCCAAGCGCGAGACGGGCGCCGTTGGTGAGATCGAAATCGTTGCCCGGCGTATAGGGGCCGCGGTCGATCACCGTGGTGACCAACGAGTGGCCGTGGTAGTTGATCTTGACCGTTGTTCCACAGGGCAAGGTGCGGTGGGCGACGCCGATCGTGCCCGGCCGCAGGGTCTGGCCGCAGGCGGTGCCGTTGCCGTAGAGGCCCGGCCCGTACCAAGTGGCGCCGGCCGAGCGCATCGGAGCGCTGAAGACGAGGCCAGCGCCGCCAGCGGGGGTGGTCGCTTCTCCCGTGGGCGCGCCGGCGCCGCCGGTCTGCGCCTCCGCCGCGAGCGGCATCAGAGCCAGGGAGAGCAACGACACCGCCAGGAAGCTCCGGCGCAGCCGTCGGCCGAAGTGCGCGCGCGCAGCGTGCCCTTGCCGTGAATGATCTTTCCGCCCATGGCGGTTCCTGCCTGTCTTCATTAGCTCTTTACGACGCTTACGGGGTTAGCTGACGGGCTCGCGCTGAAAGAGCTGCGCTACGTGGCAGATGCCGACGATTCGCCCCAACAATTGGGTCCCCCGCTCTTCGCGAATATGTAGGCGAAGATTCAGCGGAAGTTGGCGGCAGATTAGCAAACGCTAAGACGGAAACCTTGCCAGGCATGGAAAAGGCCCTCTTTCGAGGGCCTTTTCGTTAGCGGGCCTATAAGCCGGATCCTGTCTTGAGCGGCTATCTGTCTCACCGGGACCGGAGTCCCGGGGGCCGCCGAAGCGGCCTGCGGCCTACCTGGACCTCGCCGGGCAGGGTCGACGGTCCTGCTTGGCCTTGCACCGGGCGGGGTTTGCCTGGCCGCCGCGTCACCGCGACGCCGGTGCGCTCTTACCGCACCATTTCACCTTTGCCTGTTCGCGACTCACGTGTGGTCGCGCCATCGGCCGTGTATTTCTGTGGCACTGTCCCGCGGGTTTCCCCGGGTGGGCGTTACCCACCGCCTTGCCCTCTGGTGTCCGGACTTTCCTCGAGGGGTTTTCTCTCCCCCCGCAGTCGCTCGGCCCGCTCCGCGATGGTAGCGCGGAGAAAGCGGGCTTGAGACAAATGCATCGAATAACCTGACCGTCGATGCCCGTTGCCGTCGTCACCGGAGCAGGCGGCGGCCTGGGCCGCGCAATCGCCCTTGAGCTCGGCGGCCGCGGCTTCCTCGTTCACGTCACCGACATCGATCCCGACGCCGCCGCTCGCACCGCCGCGAAGATCGGCACCGGTGCGCGCTCGGCCGCGCTCGACGTCCGCGACGAGGGGGCCTGCCGGGCGCTTGCCGCCGAAGCCGCGGTGCGCGGGAGCACGCTAGACGTCTGGGTCAACAACGCCGGCGTGCTCGCCACCGGCCTTTCCTGGGAGCAGGACGAGGCGACCCGGCGGGCGATGCTCGAGATCAACGCACTGGGGACGATGAACGGCACCGTCGCCGCTCTGGAGCCGATGATCGCCGCCGGCCGCGGTCACGTGATCAACGTCGTCTCGCTAGCCGGGATCGTCGCCGCGCCGGGAGAGGTCAATTACTCGGCCAGCAAGCACGCGGCCATGGCTTTCACCCTCGGCACGCTCTTCGACCTGCGCCGCGCCGGGATCAAGGGAATCGAGCTCTCCGCCGTCTGCCCCGACGGCATCTGGACGCCGATGCTCGAGGACAAGCTCGACGACCCCGACGCCGCCGGCTCCTTCTCAGGCCACCTGCTGACCCCGGAGCAGGTCGCGCGGGAGGTCGGCAAGCTGACCGAACGCCCGCGCCCGATCCTCGTCCTGCCCCGCTGGCGCGGCCCCCTGCTGCGCCTCTTCGACCTCTCCCCCCGCCTCGCCCTGCGCTTGCTGCCCTGGGTGATGCGCGACGCCAGGCGCAAGCAGCGCCGTTACAAGAAGCTGATCCAGGCCGGCAAATGGCCTAAGTAGACGCCGCTCTAACGGCGTCCCGGACGGCTAGACCTTGCGGAAGACTCCTACGACCTTGCCGAGGACCGTGGCCTCTGTGGTGCGGATCGGCTCCATCGTCTCGTTCTCGGGCTGCAGGCGGATGTGGTCGTCTTCGCGGAAGAAGCGCTTGACCGTCGCCTCCTCGCCGATCAAGGCAACGACGATCTCGCCGTTCACCGCATCGTCCGCTGGCCGCACGACGACGTAATCGCCCTCGAAGATGCCGGCTTCAACCATCGACTCGCCGCGCACGTTGAGGATGTAGTCGCCGTCCTCGCCACCGATGATGTCGGGCACTTCGATGTACTCCTCGACGTTCTCTTCGGCAACGATCGGCTCGCCGGCAGCAACCTGGCCGACAAGCGGAAGCCCATTGCCCGGCCGAATCGTCCGCTTCGCCTTGTCGAAGAGCAGCTCGATCGCCCGCGGCTTCGAGGGGTCGCGTTTGAGCAAGCCGATTTTCTCCAGGTTGGCGAGATGCGCGTGCACGGTCGAGGACGAGTGCAGGCCGACAGCTTTGCCGATCTCCCGCACGGTCGGGGGGTAGCCCGTCTTTGCCGCGTAGCGACGGATGAAGTCGAAGATCTCTTTCTGCCGTTTGGTCAGATCCAGCTCCACGCCTAACTCCCCTCCTCAACTTGCCGGGTATCGAATCGCTCGAACACTTGTTCGCAACTGTACCTGCCCGCCCGGATGCTCGCAACCAAAAGCCCCGGAATCCCCAAACATCTAGAATCGTCGCCCCTCGAGCGGCTGTGGCGGAACTGGTAGACGCGCAAGGTTGAGGGCCTTGTGTCCCTAACGGGACGTGATGGTTCGACTCCATTCAGCCGCACTCTCGGAAACCCCGCTACGGCGGGGTTTCTGCGTTGTGGACCCGTAAGGAAACCCGATCAGCGCCCGGCCGCCGTTGTCTTGATTTTGTCTCGTTTCCTTACGGCGCGGCTCAGCCAATGCCGTCGAACAGCTCGGCTGGCGGAACCTCCAGCGCGGCGGCCAGTTTGAATATCGTCGCCAGCGTCGGCCGTCGCTCGCCGGACTCAATGCGTCCCCACGCGGTGTGATGCATCCCGACTGACCACGCCGCCGCCTCCATCGTCAGGCCGCGCTTTTCGCGTAGCCGCTTCACGTTGGCGGCGAAGACGGCGGCGGGCTTGTTGGAGCGGGCGGGCACCGAAGCAGATTCGCCCTGCGACGCCGCCGCGAACGTGCCACTTTGTCAGATTCTCGCTACAGTCCCAAGCGCTCACATGGACGCCGCAGGGCTTGAAAAGGAACGCACGCGGGCGCTGGCCCATCCGATCCGGCGGGCGCTGCGAGACGCGCTCGGCGGCGAGGAACGCGGCCCACGCGAGCTTGCCCGTGACGTTGGACGGCCAAAGCCTTTGGTCGTCTATCACCTGTTAGTTCTCCTGAGCGCCGAGCTAGTCGCCTGCGTCGGCGGCCGCTACCGGCTCGCCTGACTTCCTCCACGCCATCGCGCCGCCCCGCCCCGGTCCTCTCCCGCCGGGCGGGGCGTGTGCCAAATAGTCAGGTACACTCACGGCAACAAAGCGGGCCGCCGCCGTGTATCCGCACGACGACGGCCCTAACCGAAAGGCAAGGTATGAGCTTCCCTCCGGCTAGTCGCCAATCTATCTCCCGTCGCCGCGATCTTGCGCTCACCGAGATTGAGGCGCTGGCCGTCAATCAGATTCACGATGTGCGCTCGCTTGAAGCTCGGCTAGAACGCGGCGGGCTTGGCTTGGTGGTCCTCGCCTATCCCGAGCTTCGCATTATCGAAACCGGCGCCGAGTGCATCCGGCATGAGTTGGCGGAGGCTCGCGCGGCGTCCGCGCCGGTAGTGCAATCGCCCGCCGAGCGCGCGGCCGATATGGCGGCCGCCTTCACCCGAACTTCCACCCGACCGGCGGCCTAGCGGCTCGCTGGCACCTACACCCCGGCGGCCGGGTTAGAGCCGACCGCCGGGGCACTCCGATACAGCAACGAAAGGAAATCAAGAATGAAGCGCAGTCCGAAATGGTTCCTCAAGCGCGCGGTGCTCGGCGGAGCGCTCGCAAGTGTCGCGGTAGCGCTCGCGGCATTCGTGCTCGTGACGTACGTCTCGGAAGGCTCACATAGCGGCCTGACCGGCTCGTCTACGACCGAAAACAAATCGCAGCCGCTCACCGTGTCATTCCCCAACGGGGTTTCGCCGCAAGGCGGCCGGGTTGAGGTCACGGTTGAAGCCACGAACACGACCGGCGCGCCGGTCGAATGGTCCGGCCCGAAAATGGAAATCGTGACTCCGGGGTCAACCTGCGCAGCGCAGCTCGAACTCTACGCCGAAAAAGCAGACGGCACGGAATCGGTCCCCGGTAACGAACGGATCGCGGGAACGAACACGGCGAAGCTCGAAGCGGTCCCGGCGGGGGCGAAAGTCAATCCGTTTCTCATGATCCCCGGCACAAATGACGCGGCGCACGTCTGGCTCCAGTTCAAACCGAGCGTCAGCAAAACGGACCTAAGCTGCGCTGAAAAGGAAGTGCAGGTCAAAGCGAAGCTCTACTAATCGCGTCCGACCCCCCCCCACCCGCGCCCCCGGCGGCCAGTACGGCGCCGGGGGCTTCACATTCTCAGGCTTTGGCGATGTAGTCGGGGACAGGCAGCGGGTAGTCGATCCTGCCTGCAACCGCGAGCCGGACCCCCGCCTCATAAAAGACATGCGCATCCTTCGCCGCCTCAGACCCCGGCTCGACCGCCTCCAACCGCCGCGCGGCGGCGGCCATCGCATCCTTCAGCTTCAGCTCCTCCATGCTCTACCTCCTCTCTGTTCGGCACCTTCAACATAGACCCAGGGCGTCAACCGCGTATAGCGGCGGCCGGGAGTCGCTTCAATCTGGCCGGGAGACGCGCAGAGCGGCCGACTCGCGGCCTGCGAGGGGTCGTCAGGACACACACGCGGCAGTACGCGCCACGCCTATAGGCAGTCGCCGGGGATTAGCTTCGCTTCGCCCCAACTGTCAGTCGGCACCCAACCCATCTTCGCCATTTGCGCGCTCGTAATGTCGATGGTCCGGCCGGTCCACGTCGCCGGTCCCCAATCCGTCTGCGTGACGTAATCGGTGCCCGCCTCCGTGGTGAGCCGGAACGTCTCGCCGAGCGTCGCCGAGCTGCGGAGCGCAATCCCCGGTTCGGTGGCGACGTGGACACCATCGGCGGTAGCGCCGCCGCTGAATTCTGAGACGCGCCCCGCGAATACCGGCCCGGACAGGCAATGTGCGCGGCGGGCGTAGTAGCGGCCGCGCTCGCGTTTCCAAATGCGGAGCATCGCGGCGCGGTGGCCGGGCGGCCCACACGCGACGCGGCGACGCTTGGCGCGGATCGTCGCAGCCTTGGGTGCGCCGCGCTGCCAAGGCGCACCCCAGACCTTCGCGGCGAAGGGGCGGAAGGCGGCCGCCGTGCAGCGCGGCGGGGTTGGTGTGGGGGCAGCGGCTGAGGCCGCGAAGACGTAGAGCGTCAACGCGACAGCCGCTATGAGAATGACTGAAGTGGGCCTCATATCGGCGCTTCACGCGCCGCTCATTGAAGGGGTAGAGACTCACGCCCGGCCTCAGCCGCTCCAACGCCTCATCGGCAAGCGCAGCGATGCGCTGAGCGCGCGCCTGCGGCGCCGCTTCATCGTCTGAGGGTAGGAGGCGCCCTTCGCCCCGTAGGACGCGCAGGGCGGCCGCTGCGCCCTTGGTAGACATCCCCGCCACTAGCTAGGGCGTCGGGAGGGGATCGGCGGCCAAGCGGGCGAGACAGTCGGCCTCGAACTCGGCGGCCGTGTCGTGCCCAGCGCGCAGCACGGCGAGAACGTCATCGGCCTCCTGGTCGTCGTCGCCGTCAGGATCAGGCGCGAACTCATCGAAGTACAACCCGGCAGCGTAGGCGCCTCCCCGGCGCTCCGCTTCGCGCTTCAAGAGCGCGGCGAAAGAGGGCGACTGAAGGGCCACGCCGAACAGGTCGGCGGCCGCCTGCGCCGTGTTGACTTCCGGGCGCAGTAGGGCGGTGGGGTCATCGTCCGGGGTGAGGTCGCGCTTGGCGGCCTCCATCTGCCGGATGAGGTCGCGCAGCTCAGGGTCGCCGTTTTTCCACTTACTCACGCTGCGGCCGGTTGGCGCCGGAATGTCGTACTTGCGCGCCAACGCTTCAGCGACCTGCTCGCGGGTAGCGCCGCCGACGACGAACAGGGTTGCGACGTACTGGCGGGCGTCACCGTGTTCACGGTCTAGACGGTCAAGGATGCTTTCACTCATGGTGTGATTTTACCTCGGCGTCACCGATGATTTCGCCGCCGTCGCCGTCCTCGGATTCGTCCCAATCCTCACCCGCAAGCTCGGACCAAAGGTCATCTACACAGACGGTCATGATGCCTCCGTACGCCGAACGAACATCGGGGCGGTCCGGTTTTTCTTGCGGGTTTCGATGGCTGCGCCGCGCTCGCGCATTTCACGTAGCCGGTTAACAAAGCTCCCACGGTTGCCATAGCCCAGCGCTTCCGCCACGTCCGTAACCGCCGTCCAGTCGTCGGGGATGGCAGCCAGCACATCGGGGTCAGACTTCGGCGCGGCGCGCTCTACGGCGGCGGCCGGGGCGGGGTCGTCGCCTATCTGCATCGGAGTTCCCTCCTCGATCAGCGCGACCACGTCGCTCGGCTGACGCTCACGAATCATGGGGTCTTTGGCAATATGAACCTCGCCGCAAGTGCAGGCGACGCGCATAACGTGCTTTGCGCGCGAGTGCACGCGAACCGCGAGTAGCCCGACCTTCGCGCACCCGACAAAGCCGACATATTCGACCCCCGGACGTGTGGGGGTGTCGGCGTCCAGGTCGGCGTCCAGGTCTGGGAGGTCGTGGGGGACGAACTCAGACATCAGTCACCGCCCGGATGCGCTCAAGCAGGCTACGCAACGCGGGACGCTCGGCACCGGCCGCGATGGCAGTTTCAGCCATCAGCTCGAAGACTTTGAGCGGGTCGAAGTTCGGTGGACAGGGATCGGCGGCCGGGGCGTCAGCATCGTAGGGGACGAATTCAGACATCAGAACTCCAACTCCTCACCGGCCGCCGCCCGGTCGTACCACTCGTATGCGGTGCCGCCATCGACCCGCCGCGTCCCGAGCTTCAAGGTGGTGCGGGCCTTATCGAGCGCTTTGGGCTTAATCTCCGGCGTGTGTGCTTTGGCCGCCGTCTGCGTCGCTTTGACGGGGGTCGCTCCGCCTCCGGCCTCAATGCGTTCCAGTAGGAACCGGCGCGCCGTGTCGGCCTCATCGCTGAGCGCTTTGGGCTTCGCTCCGGCGGCCGCCTCCAACAGTTCTTCGGCGGTGTACGAACACGCCTCGCCCATAACGATGCGGGCCGTCTGGATCGGCTCGCCCGATTCGGGGTCCGCATCCTTCAAGGTGACACTCTCGATTTTCATACGGTAGGAGGGCTGCGGCGTGACGAGGTTGTTCTTATCGAGCGCGACGACGCGACGGCTTTTGTCCTCCCGCGCGTCGGGGTCAGGACCGAATACGAGGGTGGACCGGAAGACCTCACGGAAGGCGCTCGACATCTGCGAGCGCTGCCGCGTGTCCGAACCCTTTTCCTTGTTGAAGTGCATGATCCCCAGCACCGCGAATCCGGCGGTTTCGGCCGCGCGGTGTAGCGGCTCTAGCGCCTTGCGAACATCCTTCGTTTTGTGGGACTCGGCGGCGTTGTCCAAGTGGGAGACGACGGGGTCAAGTACCACTAGCGCCACGTCGGAAGTCTGGGCATACTCCCCCAGCAGCTCGGCATCGCGCGGCAGCTCTAGACCTTCGTCGCCGTTACCGTCCCCGATGCGAACGTGGCCGACCATTTCCATATCAGCGCCGGCCGCCTTGAGACGTGGGGCGACAGTTTCCTGCCAGCCGTCCTCAGTGGTCGCGATCAGGACGCGGCGCGGCTGGCCCTCTAGGTCTCCCGGCAGCTCCCCGCGAGTGACCCCAGCGGCGATACGCGCCGTCTCCATTGACTTACCCATACCCTCGACGCCGTACAGGCCGGAAAGCATCCCGAGCGGGACGCGCTTATCCCACAGCCAGCGGACATTACGCAGCTCGTATTCGTTGGCCCAAGTGACCACGATCCGGCGGCCCATCGACTCGACTGCCTCGACCATGATCCCCTCAACCGCCTCAGCGGCCAAATCGGGATAGGTGGCCTTCACCTTCGCCTCAACCGCCAAGCGTTTAGTTAGCTCATCGCCCCGCGTACTCTTGTACGTCTCGCGGGCCGTATCGAGCGCGGCCGTCCGGTCGATAGTTGCGGTACTCATGCGCGGCGTCCGGTATACTTCAGGGCGTCAGTTAGGGAAGTGTGAGGGCGTCCGGGCGGGCGCCCTTCGCATTTCTTCACGGTGAATCGTCTCCGTGTTTCTCCCGCCAACGCGCCAGCGCGTCGCGCTCATCGTCAGTCTCCGGCTCAGCTTCGCCACGGAGCAGTTCCATCGCCCGTTCCACGTGTTCGCCGTCGAAATCGAGCAGGTCGGCCGCGTAGCCGCCGTCCGGGGCGAAGCCGCCAATATCCTCGATGAACCGCCGCAACGAACGCCGCTTTTCGCGAACCAGTCCTGCGAAAGCCTTGCCGTTCAAGGCGCCCGGCCGGTTAGCGCTCAACTCGACTTGCTCGTACTCCTCAGCAATGATCTTTTCCAACTCGCGCTGAGCGTCACACACGTCCGCCAAATCCTTGGCGTTCGTCGCCTTGCCCGCCAGACGCGGCAGAGCCGCCGCCAGTTCGCGCGCCTGCTTCAGGGCGAGTTTATTTTCCAGCTTCCTAACCTCAAGCGAGAGCCACAGAATCCCCGCCCGCTCCACGTTTTCGGGGGAACAACCGTTGCGCCTCGCTTTCTCCATGTGTAGTTCGAGACCACGCTGAAGGTCGAGAGGTAGGGTCACGGTCACGATCCGCTCAGCTTTTTGATAATCCGCTGCCCCACTTCGCGCGTCTTACGCACCTGCTCAGCGGCGGCGTTTTCGCGCTCCCGGCCCGTCCCGCGCGCCGCTTCGGCGTCGGCCGCGACTTTGGCGGCGTGGGCTTTCCAGTCCTGGATCAGCGCGCGGGCGGCGGCCTCAGACGGCGCCGGGGTGGCCTGCCGCGAGGGCGGCTCGCTGTCCTGCTTCGTGCCGTCGAGCCGGTCCCAAACGTCTAGTGGTTGGCTTTCGTCGCGGTGGGTTACCGGGCGGCCATCAGTGACGACGGCGGTCCCCCGTTCATACCCCGGCGGCAACTCCTCACCGGCCCACCTATCTTCGGCCTGCCGCCGCGCCTGCGCGGGGGTCAGGGCAGTGGCACCGGGGCGCAGGCCGCCGTCCTGCGCAGCAAGCGCGGCCGCAATGTCCTCAGCCTTGATGTGACCTTTCGCGCCAGTCGGCTGGCCGTCCCTGGGGGCGCTCACTGTGGCCGCCCGCCAGTCGCGCCCCGATGACCGCCTCCGTAGGGGACGTTCCCGATGCCCGCGTAGTTGACGCCCGCGCCCCGCAGGTCGCCCTGGTAGGCGCCGCGAAGGTGGTTAACGCGGCGGGCGGCATCGTCCGGGTCGGCTAGGAAGCGCACGAGTACGGCGGCTTCACCGCCGAGCGTCTTCGCGCTCACCCACTGCTCTACTTCCTCGACCTCGCGGCCGACTAGGGCGGCCAGCTCGGCGGGGGTGATCCCCAGCTCATCGAGCCGGGCGGCGAGGGCGGTCATACCGTCACCGTCGCGATCCCGGTCGTCACCTTGGAGGTCGGCGGGTCGATCACTTCCAGTACGCGGCGCTCGGCGTCGGCCGAGAGCTGCATACCGGAGCAGGCACGCGAGATTTGCGAAGGGTGTACCCCGCTCGCGCGGGCAAGGTCGAACTGACTCATGCCCGCTGCACGGAGCTTCGATTTCAGGTCAAGTTGGGACTCACTCATGACATGAAATTATACCAACTCATTATCAAATTGCAGGGCGTAAAGAAACGTTACAGTGTGGGCGTCATAAGCCAGTTATAGAGCTAAAAAGCACCCATTCTTGACCAGCGGAGCGACAAGCCAAAGAGTTAGTAAACGTTCCTCCCCATCCGTTACTAGTAAGGCTTTGGCCCTCTAAGTGTGGGCGTGGGGTACGGCGGCCGCCAGTACCGACCGGCGGCGCTCGGGCAGCTCGACCCCCTCTAGCCCGTGTCCCCCTCTAGGGGGTCGAGCTGGCGGCCGGGGTCGTCTGAGCAGGGTCAAAGGCCGTCAGGTCCACCCCCCTGGGGGTCGAGCTGAATCGTAGTTGTAGAGCCGTAAAACCCCAGCTCGACCCCCAAAGCGGGGGACGTAGGGGAGTGGCGATTCAGGTCCACCCCCTTAGGGGGTCGAGCTGCCCACCTGACGGCCTCGGCCGCCGCTCCGCCTTCGCCGCTGGAACTTGGCGATTAGGCCGCCCCGCCCCTACATCCCGACCGCCCCACATTTTCGGAGTTCTGGCTGGAAGCTGCGCATTCGGCCGCCCCGCCCCTACATCCCAGCGCTACCACATTTTGGGGGTTTACCCTTGACACCTAGAACTTGATCGTGTAGGCGCCCCGCCCCTACCTCGCCAGCGCCCCACATTTCGGGACTTCTGTCACGTTTATGTACGGATCGCATCGGCCGAACTGTCACGTATTTGACGGCTGAGTCTGACCTTTCCTGCCTGATTCTCCCTCAATTTGTCACGCTTTTGAGCATTTGCGTGACACGTTGATGTAAGCGTGACACGTTGTAGGGGGCGCCGGGAGCGGCCGCCGGTCGTCGGGTCGAGCTGGCTTCCACCCTGCCGCGTCCCCACGATCCCGCGTGCTGGCGCCGAATCCCGCATAGGAACAGGCGTTCGTAGGTGTGTGGGGTTGTGGGCTTCCACCTTGAAGAAGTGAAGGCATCGACGGCGAGGCACGTCCCCACAACCCAGCGATCCTTCATTCCTACTTGACTTCTCTGTGCCAATCTGTCACGTTTCTGTATGCGGTTATCCGGCCGCACCAACGAAAGGGATGTATGAGATTCCGAGTTGCAGTTGTCCACCTGATCCTCGCCCAGGCGAGAAGTTCGTCATCGCCAACTACTCCGACGTGCCCGACGCTGACATGGAGGTCTACGCCGCACACGACGTGGAACTCCAGCGCCGCATCTGCGACGCTATCGTCCCGCAGTTGGAGGCGAACCCGGACCTCGTCGGCATCTACGAGCTGGAGCGGGCCGGAGAGCTTCAGCCTGGATATCGACATTGGCAATGACGGCATGTCGCAGGTTGAGGATGTCGCCGCCGCGCTTCGCGAGGTAGCCGACACGCTTGACGCTCCCGGCGGCGATAGTGGTCTAATCCGAGACTGCAACGGAAACCGCGTCGGCGGGTGGGCATTTGACCAGTTGCGCGATAAGCGGTGCGCCTGCGAGGAGGCCAACTCATGAGACGCCGATGCTACAGCGGCCCTGCTGCTACTGCGTCTGCGGCCGGACACCGCGCCGGTCACCAGTACCAGTTCCTTGTAGAGCGCCGAGAAGGTAACGACCGCAGCCCGCGGCGGTTCTACGTCTTCGCCCGCGGCACGTCTCGTTCGCTGGCGCTCGCGGAGGCCCAGCGTCGCTATCCCAACTGCGAGATCTCCGAAGGGCAGCTAATCCGATACGAAAGGAAACCATGAGCGATTACAGTAACGACGAACAGACAGCGAACCGCGCAAAGCTTGTTAAGGCTTTGCGTTCGGGGAAATATAAGCAAGGCCAAGGACAATTGCGCGTGCCTCACCCCGCGTCTGCTTCCCCGCCGGGAAGTGGGGACCGGCGCCAGACAGGTATGCGCCCTGCGTTCGTATCCGGCGCGTTATGGAGGACGGCTCATTCACCTACGCGGTTAGCGACCGCGACGGCACCGTGCGCTACAGCGCGGGCGTCGGCGCCCTAGACCGCTAACGGCGAAACCCGGCTGGCAGTTGGCGGCCGGGTCCGTGGCGCTTGGCGAGCGCCGCGCTGATGAGCCAAGCCCGACGAAAGGAACGTATGAGCGAAGCACCGATACCCGACGTGCTGACGGCGACCGAGCTGGACGCGCTGCTGGCCGTCGTCACCGGCCGATCCAAGACGGCGCTTAGGACGCAGGCGCTGCTGCGGGTCGCACACGACGCCGCCCTGCGCTCCGCTGAGGTCGTGAAGCTGCGCCCGGCCGACGTAGACCTGGCGACCGGGAGCGTCAACGTCCGCAAGGGCAAGGGCGGCCGCTCCCGACTGATTCGCGACTGTCTGGACCCGGCGACGTGTGAGGCCGTGGCGGCTTGGCTGGCGCTGCGCGGAACGCTCGGATGGGACGGCCGCTCGGCGGTCCTGTTCGGCACGTTCTACACGCGGCCGGGGCGGGCCAGCGGAGACAACAGCGCGGCCAAGGGCGGCGACCCCCTCGACACGTCCTATCTGCGGCGCCTGCTCCCTAAGCTCGCCGCCAAGGCGAAGCTGAGCAAGGGCGTGTCACCGCATCTGCTCCGGCACACCCGAGCGCGGGGATGGTCAGACGAAGGGCTGCCGGTCGAGCACATCCAACAAGCCCTTGGACACCGGAACCTCGCCACGACCTCGATCTACCTCGCGCGGCTGGCGCCGCCGGGGATGGGCGCCAGCCAGCGCGGCCGGTCGATGGTGAGCGCATGATGGCGCCGCTTGACGCCGCCTATACGTTGAATAGGGAGAGGGTTCATCCCTCCCCCGAATCGACCGAAAGGGGGAACGGATGCACCAAACGAATGAGGCAGAGACGGCCGCGCCACGCGCAGCCGTTGACCATCTGCTCGGCAAGGACGCGGCTGAGGATGACCACCGCGACCGCTGATACACCGCTGGTCCGGCTGCTGACTGCCGATGAGGTCGCTGACGCCTTGGGCGTCACGACGGAGCGCGTCTGGCAGTTGACCCGCGAGGGCAAGTTGCCCGCCGTCCGGCTCGGCGGCCGGACCTACCGCTACCACCCCGCCCGCACGGCGGCCGCCATCACGGAGCTGGAAGCATGAGCGCCCGGCGGTCATATGGGACCGGCTCCCTCAAACCTCACACCAACGGGGACGGCTCGGAATCGTGGTACGGCCGCTGGTACGTCGAAGACTTGGCGACCGGCAAACCGAAGCAGGTCCGGCGCGTGGTCGGCCCGAAGCGGCGACCCGGATCAACGGACGGGCTGACCAAGCGGCAGGCTGAGAAACGCATGGCCGAGCTGATGGCGGAGACGGCGCCCGTTGACTCCGCCGACGCGGGCCGGACCCTCACTTGGGCGGCCGAGACGATGTTCACGGCGATGGTCGCACTCGAACCGCAGACGGTGGACACCTACCGCCGCGATTTCGAGAACCACCTACGCGAACAGCTCGGCTCGAAACCCCTGACGAAGATCGTCCGTGAGGACTATGAGGCCATCGTGGCGGCGATGGTCAAGGGCTACGGGCGCAAGCCGAACGGCTACTCCCCGAAGACGATCCAGAATGTGACCCGCCTCGCCTCTCGCATCCACAACTACGGACGCGGCCGCTCGCCGCAGTGGTGCGCGACCAACCCGGCCGAAGGCGTCGAACTCCCGAAGGTCGAGCAGGGCGAGGACGTGGCCCACCTGACGCAGGGTGAAGTCTCCAAGCTGCTGGCGGCCATCGACCCGGACGCATCCGATTGGGCGCTACTGGACTACGCCCTTTGGCTGACGGCGACGATGGCCGGGCTTCGCCAAGGCGAGCTGATCGCGCTCCGGCGCCGTGACCTGAAGTGGTTGGAGTCGAAGATCGGCGTCCGCAAAAACCAGACGCGCAAACACGGCGAGCGGACCCCCAAGAGCAGGGCGAGCCGCCGGGACGTGCCGCTACCGGACCCGCTCGCCGTCGTGCTGGACCGCCTGCTAGAGGCATCGAAGTTTCAAGCCGACGACGCCCTGATCTTCGGCAACCCCGAGACGGGCGAGCCGATTTCCCCCAAGGCGATGGACGAACGCTTGAAGGCGGCCGCGAAGGCGGCGGGCATCCGCTCGATCAGCTTCCACGGCCTGCGCCACACGTTCGGGACGCAATGCGCGAGGGGCGGCGTTCCGATGCGGACGCTTCAGCAATGGATGGGCCACGCCCGGATCAGCACCACCGAAATCTACGCCGCGTTCGCTGAGGATCAGGCTGAGGTTGCGATGGTCGAAAACGCCTTTGCCTCGTTGTCTCATTCGTTGCCTCATTCTGAGGCGAATGACCCCCAACCAACGGCAACCACCGCCAACTAGATCGGCGCTGTAGAGCCAAGCAGCGACCAACTCCCCCACGCTGCGCACAGTTGAGGGCCTTGTGTCCCTAACGGGACGTGATGGTTCGACTCCATTCAGCCGCACTCGAAAGCCCCCGTAAATCGGGGGTTTTCGCTTTGTAGGGCTCTCAGGCCAAGGATCGCCGGGGCGGCTCGCGCGCCAGTCGGTGCGCCAGTCAGACAAGGCATCGATCCTGGGAGCAGCGTGCAGGTTGGAGCGAGCCGGGGTTTGCCGTAACGAGAGGCAGTGATTTACACCCGATCGCGTCCGTGGTTTATCCGGACCGGGGGCGGATGCGATCGGACCTTCGTCCACTGGATGGTCGTGGTCGGATTCGGAGTACGAACTCGCGGTCGATGGCCGGGCATGCCAAACCCATCGCGCACACTCCCCCGTCCCTGTTCACCCGGCTAGTCGTCGTGCTCTTCGCCATCTTGCTGCTGGCAGCCTCGTTGGTTGCATCAGCGAAGAGTGGCGGCAAGCATCGCCACAAGCTGAAGACAGGCCATGCGCTCACACAGCGCTCGAGTACCTATTCAAGCCGGATCGATTCCGACCGGGACGGTCTCAGCAACTGGACCGAGTCACACGTCACCCGAACGAATCCGTACAAGTTCGATACCGATGGATATGGCTACGGTGACGGCGCCGAGATCGCGGCAGGGTCTAACCCGCTCGGCCGCGCGAGCGTGCCCCAGCAGACCCGAGCCCGCTGGTCGGCTCGTCGAGGATCAGCAGCTCGGGTTCGTGGAAGGTCGCGAGGATGAGGCCGACCTTCTGGCGGTTGCCGCTCTCGCGGCGACTGTCGAGTCCGAAGATGCGAGCGCTGCCGGCGCTCGGATGGAGGAGGTCGAGCAGAGTGCGGATCGTCGTCGTCTTGCCGGCTCCGTTGGGGCCGAGAAACCCGAAGACCTCCCCGGCCTCAACCGCGAACGTCACCTCCTCGATGCCCCGCGCGTTCCCGTAGGACTTCGTCAGCCGCTCGGTCTCGACCACTGGCACGGCGTCATGCTCGCAGGCTCGCCAATCGAATCGCGAGTCGCCGCTGGCATCGGGGTCGGCGGTCAAGGTATGGACATGTCGGAGCCCCGCGCCCACCGGACGCCCGGTCGCCACTTGCACTGGCACCTGACCCGGCGCCGCCCGGTCCTGCTGCGGGCCGGCGGGATCGCGGCCCTGCTCGCCGTGGTCGGCCCGGGCGTGCTGGCCGGTCTCTCCGACGACGACCCGGCCGGGATCACGACCTACTCGATCCTCGGCGCCAAGTACGGCTACGAGCTGCTCTGGGTCCTCACCCTCTCGACCGCGGCGCTGATCGTCTTCCACGAGCTCGGCGTGCGGCTGGGGATCGTCACCGGCAAGGGACTCCTGACCCTGGTCCGCGAGCGCTACGGCGGACGGGCCGCGGCGCTCGTGCTCTCGGCCCTGGTCATCGCCAACACCGGGACGCTCTGCGCGGAGTTCGCCGGGGTGGCGGCGGGCATGGAACTGCTCGGCGGGATGAGTCGCTATCTCAGCGTGCCGCTGGCTGCGATCGGCGTCTCGGCACTCGTCCTGCGGGCGAACTTCCGCCACGTCGAGCACGTGCTCCTCGCCCTCAGCTCGGTCTTCGTCGCCTACGTGATCTCCGGCGTACTCGCCCATCCCGACTGGGGCGCCGCCGCCAAGGGCCTGGTGGTGCCGAATTTGCCGCTCAACCGCGAGGCGGTGCTGGTCGCCGTGGCGACGATCGGCACGACCCTGGCGCCATGGGGGCTGGCCTTCATCCAGTCCTACGCCGTCGACAAGAAGCTGCAGGTCAAGGACCTCCGCTACGAGCGAATCGACGTGATCGTCGGCGCGGTGCTGACCGGCGTGATCGGCTTCTTCGTCGTCGTCGCCTGCGCGGCGACCCTGCACGTCCAGGGCATCGACATCAACGACGCCAGCGACGCCGCCCGCGCCCTCGAACCACTGGCGGGGAGCACGGCGGCGACCCTCTTCGGCCTCGGCTTCCTCGGTGCCGCCCTGCTGGCGGCGGCGATCGTCCCCCTCTCCACCGCCTACTCGGTCTCGGAGACCCTCGGCAGGAAAGCCGACGTCAACGACAGCTTCGCGGAGGCGCAGGTCCTTCTACGTCAGCTACGGCGTTGTCGTCATCGTTGCCGCCGTCTTCGTGCTCATCCCCGGCGCCCCGCTGATCCCGATCCTCTTCCTCTCCCAGGCCCTCAACGCCGTCCTGCTTCTGGTCTTGCTGCCCTTTATGCGCTCGCTCGGCAGGCGACCGAGAGCTGATGGGAGCCCACGCGATGGGACGGGGCGACAGGCTCGTAACCGGGATCGCCCTGGCCGTGATCGCGGTCTCCGTGCTGGCGCTCGGGGTGCTGACCGTCTTCTAAGCGGATTAGACGCCGAGAAGGACGCTCAAGCCCAGCATCAGCGCGGCGCCGCAGGCCAGGCCGACGCCGGGCAACCGACGATCCTCTCCCGAGAACGCCTGCGGCAGCATCTGGACCGCGATCAGGGCCAGCATCGCGCCGGCCGCAAAGGCGAAGGAGAGCGGCAGCAGGCTGCTGACCTGCTCGACCGCGACAAACGCGATCAGGGCGCCGACCGGTTGGGGCGCGCTGGTCCCGACCGCCGTCCAGAACTGCCGGGTCCGGCTGAAGCCGGCTTCCTCCATCGGAATCGCGACGCTCGTGCCCTCGGGGATGTTCTGGATCGCGATCGCGAGGATCACGAACAGGCTCAGTCCCGCACGGTCTGAGGCAAACGCAGTTCCGACGGCAAAGCCCTCGGGCAGGCTGTGGACGAAGAGGACTAGAAAGACCAGGCCGGAGGCACGTGCTCCCGGCCCGCTGCGGCCCATGAAGCTGGCGTCGAGGCTGAATTGACGGCGAACCAGGAGGAGAAAGCCAAGCCCAGCCGCGAGGCCGGCGACCACGACTGCTGCCGATCCTTCCTGAAAGGCGGGAATGAGCAGCCCGGCGATCGCCGCCACCCCCATTACGCCGGCAGCCAACCCGAGCAGAAACGGGGTCAGCGCGGCGGCGCGACTACCGAGCAGGAAGACGGGGATCGCGCCCAATCCCGTGGCCAAGGCAGTGCCGCAAGCGGCGAACATGAGGACGACCACCTGGGGCATGGCAGGAAGCTAGCGGCGCTTTCGGCGCCTCACCAGCCCGTTGCGTGCGACGGTACCTCTAGCATCGGCGCCGTGGAGATCCTGATCGTCGAGGATGAGTCAGCGATCGCCGACTTCCTCGAGCGCGGCTTGACCAGGGAGGGCTTCGCGGTTCAGGCCGTCGGCGACGGTGCCGAGGGCGAGCGGCTGGCACTCGACCACGCCTTCGACCTGATCGTGCTCGACCGGATGCTGCCGGGGCGCGACGGGCTCGAGGTGCTGGCGGCGATCCGCCGCAGCAAGCCCTCACTGCCGGTGATCATGCTGACCGCCAGGACCGAGGTCGCCGACCGCGTCGAGGGACTCGATCAGGGCGCCACCGACTACGTGACCAAGCCCTTCTCCTTCGAGGAGCTGGCGGCCCGGGTGCGAGCCCACCTGCGCCAGGCCGACAGCGAGGCGGCGACGACCCTCGAGGCAGGCGGCATCCGCCTCGACTTGGTCGATCGCCGGGCCGAGCGCGGCGATCTCTCCGTCGAGCTCCCCAAGCGTGAGGCCGAGCTGCTCGCCTACATGATGCGACACGCCGGTCGTGTCTGCACCCACGAGGAGATCCTTGCCGCGGTCTGGGAGTACGACCACGACCCGGGCACCAACATCGTCCAGGTCTACATCGGCTACCTGCGCCGCAAGCTCGGCCGCCCCGACTCCCCCGCCCCGATCGAGACCGTGCGCTCGGTCGGCTACAAGCTGAGCGAGCGCTAGTGCGATCGGTGTGGACAGGGCTTGGCCTGCGGGCGAGGCTCGCCCTCTCGATCGGTGCTCTGGTGCTGATCGCCTTCGGCGTCGTCTTCGTCTTCGTCCGCGGGGAGATGGGCGACGAGTCGCACGTCATAAACCATGAGGAGGCGCGCGAGCATCGCGCGCCGGTCAGTGGAGCGGATGCGGACGAGAGCCAGAGGATCTCGCCGATCTCCGACGCCCAGGAAGAGGTCGAGCGAACCTTCCTCATCGTCGGCGGCATCGCGCTCGTGGCGGCGCTGCTCGGCGGCTACCTGATCGCCGCGCGCACCGCCTCGCCCTTGCGACGGATGGCCGCGACCGCCGAGGAGGTTCGCTCCGGCGACCTGACGCCGCGGCTGCGCGAAGAGCCGGCGGCGGCCCCCGAGCTGCGAGCCCTGATCGCCGGCTTCAACAGGATGCTCGAGCGACTCGACCTCGCCTTCTCGCGGCAGCGCCGCTTCGTCTCCGATGCCTCGCATGAGCTGCGCACCCCGCTGACCGCGATCCGTGGCCAGCTCGAAGTGCTTGCCGCAAACTCCGACGCGGGAGTCGATGAGGTGCGGCGGGTGAAGACGGTGACGCTTGCCGAGGTGGAGCGGATGGAGCGGCTGGTCGAGGAGCTCCTCGCACTCGCCCAGCTCGACGAGCGCTCCCAAATGGAGGTGAGCCAGGTCGATGTCGCCGCCCTCCTGCGCGAGCTGGCCGCGGCAGACGCCTCGGGCCTCGAGCTGGGAGAGCTGGCGGAGAGACGCGTCGCGGGCAGCCCCGAGCTGCTCGCCCGCGTCATCCGCAACCTGCTCGCCAACGCCCGTCGCCACGCGGGTGAGTCAGGGCGGGTGGTTCTGAGCGCGACGGCCGCGGACAGACGGGTCACGATCTGCGTCGACGACGACGGCCCGGGCGTTCCGGCCGCTGAGCGGGAGCGCATCTTCGAGCGCTTCCACCGGGTCGATTCGGCGCGAGGCCGCAACTCGGGCGGGAGCGGACTGGGCCTGGCGATCTCACGCGAGATCGTCGAGGCCCACGGTGGCCGGATCTGGGTCGAGGACTCCGCCCTCGGCGGCGCCCGCGTCGCCTTCGAGTTGCCAGGTTCACGCTCGAGTCATGAGAAAACTCTCACGCGACGCTTAAGGGGCACGTAGCGGCCGCGCCGAAGATCGCGGCGTGTTCAAGCCCCAGGAAAGCGCCCTCATCGATGTGCGCCAGGACGGCGTGGCCGGCAACGGTCGCCTTACCGCCGCGCTCGGCGCGCTGCTCCTGGTCCTGCTCGCGGTCGAGGGGGCGACGATTCCCTTCATCGGGCAACTGCGCGAGGAGCACATCCTGATCGGCATGCTGCTGCTCGGCCCGGTGGCGGCGAAGCTCGCCAGCACCGGCTACCGCTTCGCCCGCTACTACCTCGGCGCCCCCACCTATGTGCAGAAGGGACCGCCGCAAATCGCCCTGCGGCTGCTCGCCCCCGGGGTCGTCTTCACCACCGTCGCCCTCTTCGGCACCGGGGTCGCCCTGCTGATCACCGGCCCCAACGGCGAGCTCCTCCTTCCTGCACAAGGTCAGCTTCATCGCCTGGTTCGCGCTGATGACGATCCACGTCCTCGGCCACATCCTCGAGCTGCCCGGTCCGGCATTCGCCGATTGGCGCCGTCGTGGGCCGCGCCTCACCGGGGCCGGCCTGCGGCTCGCCGTCATCGCGGCGGCGCTGGCGATAGGCGTCGGCCTGATGCTGCTCACCTTCTCCGTCGCGGGGTCGTGGGGCTGATGGGACCGCTCGAGCACGAGGCGGCGCGGCGGCGCGGCCAACGCAAGCTCGACGCGATGAAGCGGCGCACGGGGCTTCTGCGCCGCCGGGTCATAGCGACCGCGATCGTCGGCTTCGTGCTGCTGTGGACGGTGGTCTTCGTGCAGATGGCGACGGGCAACGACCCCGTGCTCGGGACCAGCGGGGCAGCGCGCCCGGCGGCTGAGAAGAAACGTGCCTCGGAGCTCGAACGGCGCAAGCTTCAGGCCAAGGCGCCACCACCGAGTGAAGAAGAGGTCGAAGAAAGCCCGGCGATCGTGGAACCGGAAGCAAGCGAAGCCGCCGGCCTCGAAGCCGAAAGAGTCGAAGCCGAACAGATCGAAATCGAACAGCGGGAAGCCGAAGTCCGGGAACTGGAAGAACTCGAAGCGGTCACCACGGGACAGTCGTGAGCGAGGCGCGGCGCATGTTCGAGTGCTTCGGTGGCCTGGTCGCCGTATCCGTCCTCGGACCCGCGTCGATGCAACCTGAGGAGGCAGTGGTCTCCGCCGAAGCGCGACTCCTCACCGCCCACCAGCAGCTCTCGCGCTTCCTGCTCGACAGCGACCTCAATCGCCTCAATCGCGACCCGCGCGCAAGCGTCCCCGCCAACCCGCTGTTGCTCAGGCTCGCGAGCGCCGCCCACGAAGCCGGCGAGCTGAGTGGCGGGCTGGTGGACGCGACGCTCCTGCGGGAGATCGAGGCGGCGGGATACCGCCACTCGATGAGCCGGCGTCCCGGCGGCAACCCGCCGGCCGAACCCGCGACAAGGGCTCCGGCTGGCCCCGGCCCGGAGCGGTCTTGGGCTGAGATCTCAGTCGATTGGCAAGCGGGCGCGATCGAGCGACCCCCCGGAGTCGAAATCGACAGCGGCGGGGTGGCGAAGGGCATGCTCGCGGACGATGTTGCGGCAAGCCTGGCGGAGTTCCCCGCCTATGCGGTCGACTGCTGCGGGGATGCCCGCATAGGCGGGACGGCGGTACGGCCGCGCCCGATCCAGGTCGAGGACCCCTTCAGCGGCGAGCCGATCCACTCGCTGCAGGTCGCCGACGGTGGCGTCGCGACCAGCGGCATAACCCGTCGCAGTTGGGAGGGCGAAGGTGGCGTACGCGCGCACCATCTGCTCGATCCAGCGACCGGCGCACCTGCCTTCACCGGCGTGATCCAGGCAACCGCGCTCGCCCCCACCGCCTTCCTCGCCGACGTCTACGCCAAGTGGGCCCTCCTCTCCGGGCCCGAGCTGGCCCCTTCGCGCCTCCCCCACGGCGGCGTCCTCGTCCTCGCCGACGGCGGCGTCGAAGCCGTCGCGCCGCGCATCCCGATCGAGACCGCGGCGTGAGCGCCGCCCACCACCTCTTCTGGATCACGAGCCGGGCCGCCGGGGGCGCCGCGATGCTGCTGTCGAGCGTCTCGGTGCTCCTCGGCCTGATGATGAGCTCGAGCCGCCGCAACCCGAACCGGCGCGACCTGCGCACCCTCCACGAGGCGCTCTCCCTGACCACCTTGGCGATGGTCGGCCTGCACGGCATCTCGCTGCTCGGCGACGCCTATCTCAACCCCGGCATCGCCGGCATAACCATCCCGTTCGCCGGCGCATACCGACCACTGTGGACCGGGCTCGGCATCCTCGCCGGCTACGGGCTGGCCGTGCTCGGCCTCAGCTACTACCTGCGCGACCGAATCGGCGCTTCGCGGTGGAAGCGGCTGCACCGGCTCACCGCCGTTTTCTGGGTTCTGGCGATCGTCCACACCATCGGCGCGGGCAGCGACGCGATCGAGCCGTGGTTCCTGATCCTCAACGGCGTGGTGATCGTCCCGGCGGTGCTCCTCCTTGCCCTGCGCTGGATTGGGCGCGCTTCGGGTGAGATGGTGACTGCAAGCGCCATGGGTCAAATTTCGACGACCATGCTGGTCCGCCTGACGGCTTTGCTGCTTTTTGCTGCCGCCGTGATCGGCTTCGCCGACTGCGGCGGCAACACGGACAAAGCCGCCGGGCACGACAGCCCCTCACCCTCTTCCGCCAAGCCGGCCATTCCACACGATGCTGATCGTGCAGCCCGAGCAAGAACGCCCTCTTTAGACGTGGCCGTAGTGCTCTCGGTGATTGACGACTGAGAACGCATAGTCGAGCAAAGTGCTCCAACTGAAGATCGGCAGCCCGATCTCACGCTGCACTATCCGCGCGAAAGGCTGGAACCCCGTGCACTCAAGTAGGACCGCCCTGACATCGGGGTTTTTAGCGATGAAGTCCTTACAGATCGCGAGGAAATCCGCCGCAGCGGCGTCGAAATCGGACGTCGGGAGGGAAGGCCGCTTGCTCTCCACCCAGAGACTGTCGAAATGCGGTGTTTCGTAGTCATCCGCCACTCCCACGATGGTGAGATTTCCGGTGGGATCAATTCCGACGTTGCTCAGATGCTCGTCGCTGAGGCGAGAGCGGACGGCGCAGATAATGCCAACCTCGCTTTCGAGTCCCACCAGTCGCTGCATCAACGGCACTTGCAGCAGGCTCGACATAAAGACGGGGACGCCCACATGGCGAGCCACCGCCTCCTGGTAGTAAGAGAAGTAGCCGCACTCCGCGGCTATTGCCCGGCAGCCCATCCGCTCCAACCGCCTGGCCGCGTCGAGGATCGGCGGAAGGCAGCCGCTCCTATCATCGCCGTGAACCAGCTTGACGATGTCCACGCCCTCAACGACGTCGTACTGGATCGGGAATGGGTAAGCGCTGGCGTTGCGCACATCGCCCGGAAAGCCGGGGTAGACCTCGTCAACCAGCATCACGCCGAGCCCCAGGCCATATGCGTACTTCCCCGCCTGGGCATGGATCGTCGTTATCCCGAGATCTCTGTTGCCGTAGTGCAAACCTCCGCCTTCTTCGATCCGGCTACTGAAACTCCGCTTCCCAAGGCGGGGTTATGCAGGAGTTATCCCGCGAATGCAGCGAGACAGCTTCTTGGCCGACTCCTTAAACGAAAGGGTTCGCTATTACCGGGGAGGCCGGGTTGGAGATTGGCGAAACACAAGCACAGTATTTCCGCTGGCTCCATGTGGTCAGGGACCTGTCGCCCCACACGATTCGAGCTTACGAAAACGACCTCTCAAGCTTTAGGCGCCACCTAGGACGCCGTTTTGACATCGGCGAGATCGACCGCGACGACCTGGTCGAGTTCCTCGAGGTACAAAGAGACTCAGGCCTTTCACCCGCGTCGCTCAAGCGTCGAGCTTCGGCTCTTCGCGGATTCTGTCGCTGGATGGTCGCCCAAGAACGGATCGAGGTCGATCCCTGGGCTGGCACGAGTGTCGCCCTCGGCCGCGCTCGGAGGCTCCCCCGCGCCTTACCGGCACATGAGCTCGACTGGCTCTTACGCTTCTTGCGAGCCGCCGCCGGGGTCGGCACACGAGGCCCGATGGACCAGAAGGCCGTGCAGAGGCGTCCCCATGAGTCGACCACCCTCCTTGCGGTCGCCTTGATTGTGGCAACCGGCGTCCGAGTCCACGAGGTCGCAACCGTCAGGTGTCACGACATCGATATCCCCAGTCGGACAATGCGCCTGCTCGGCAAGGGCCGGCGTGAGCGCCAGGTCTTCCTGACCAACGATTGGCTCGCCGACCTCACCGAGACCTACATCCGGGCGCGGGACATCCTCGACTTGTCCCATCCCTACCTTCTCTTCAACCTGCACCGCGACCCCCTCACCCCAGCAGCATTGCGATCCAGGCTCACGAAAGCGGCGCTGGCCGCGGGCCTCACCACCCGCGTCACGCCTCACATGCTTCGACATACCGCAGCGACCCAGCTCATAGAGGCCGGCGTCGACATTCGCTACATCCAGCGGTTACTAGGCCACGCGAGCCTCAGCACAACCGAGATTTACACCCATGTCTCCGACCAATCGCTCAAACGCGTGGTCTCGCATGCCGACATCCTCGGAAGGCTCTCGGAGGCGCGATAACTAGGAATTATCGGTGGCACGCCCGACCTATCCGTGGATCGCGCTCATTGCCGGCCCGGTTGCGGCGATTACGTCGTTCGTCGCCGCCTACTTCATCGATCCGCTCAACTTCAGCGACCGTGATTCCCTGGCGGCCATTCCAGCCTTTCTGCTGGCGATAGTGATCCTGATGATTGGACAGAACGTCGCCGCATACAGAGAGCTGGAGCGAGCCTCGACTAGATCGGAGGAAATTCAAAATGCAGTCAGGAACAGCCTCCAGGTAACGAAGATTGGTTCTCCTGAACAGGGGATGCGCTATGTGAAGTCGCGGCTGCCGATCCTACGCGAGGCGCGTAACACGTCTTTCAACATCAGCGACTACAAGGATCGAGCCAATGACATGTTCTATGACACCGAGCTTTACCGAGAACTCAGTAATGCGGTTGCCGAGTGGTCAGCGAAGGGCGTGCGCTGGAAAGACGTTGGCGACGAGTTTGCTGTTGATCGCCTGCGCCAGATCAAAGTGACGTCGCTTGCGACAGGCAAAGAGTCTTCCTATCACTACAAGCTCCTGAGAGAGCAGGAGCCCCAACTGAACTTCGTCGTCCTCGGTTATCAAGACGGAACCTCCGAGGTTCTCTTCAACTGGGACTTCAGAAGCCTCAGCCATGACCCTGTCGTTTTGGCCTCTCGCGACAATGACGTCGTCAACATGTTCACGGTCCAATTCGAGCGTCTATGGATGCGCGCGGAATTAGACCACGAGATGTAGCTAAGTGGTGCTTGAGAGCACCGCAATCAAGTCGGCTTGCAGGAAATAGAGAGGTGCGGGTCCAGCTCCGGGAGGCAGATCTTGCTCGAAGAGCATCCGCGCGTCGTCGGCTAGCCGTTCCTTTAACCACTCGACCGTTCCGGCAAGGTAATCGGCGAACTCCGGAGAGAAGGGAGCATGTCGCTGGGTCAGTTCGAAGTTGAGCTTCTCGATCTGCAGTCCGGAAGCATGGGCGAGTTGGTATGCGCGGTCAATGTCGTAGTGACTAGGCTCACTCCGTTCTCTGATAGTCGTGTGTAGCGAAGTCTCGATTGCTTGTCGGTCATTGGATGGCAGCGGCCCGATGCGCATCGTGCCGCCGTCGTATTGCCGGATGACGAGGCGTCCGACCTTTCTTTTTTCTCGAAAGTGCTTGAGGATTGCGAGTGCATTAGGGATGTATGGAAGAAGGTTGAATGCCAGCATCAGATCAGCGGAGGGCACGCGATGAAAGTCCCTGACTAGATCGCAGTGGATGAATTCCACCTCTCTACCCCACGAAGAGGCTCGAGCTTGCGCTAAGGCCAGCGACCCTGGATCGCTATCGATGCCGATGAATTTGCACTCACGCGGCAGAATCTTGTCGATCGTGTCCAGCCAAAGCCCCGTTCCGCAACCCAGGTCAACCAGTTTGCGCGGTTGATAGGACACCAGGCTGCGGGCAAAGCGTGTTCGCTCGGACAGCTTTGCCCGATGGTGCACTTCAAGCCACGTCGCTGAGCTCAGCGCCTGGCCGGTGGCATTCGCCCACTTCGCCACCGATAATTCCTAGTTATCCAGCTTGGCCGACACGAGGACGAGATACTAAGGAATTCCTATAGCGAACCTTTGGCGGGTTTAGAGCCGCTGGCGAAACCGCCCGCGGGGCCGTAGGCCCCGGCCACCGGGCCGGAGGTGACGTCGTCGACCTAGACCACCACGGTCGCGCTCGCCGCTTCGCCCGGGAAGGCTGCGGTGACACGATCATAGGTCCTCACCACGGGGATGGTCGTCGGCCACGGTGTGCATCGTGAAGGCGGGGATCGCCAGCGCGCGATCAGCATCCCGGCCGAGGCGAGGAGCGAGAGCTGAGCCCGCCGCGAGCTTAGTCAGTGGGCAGCTGCGCAACCTCGATGCGGCCCTCGTCCGCGGCTGCTTTCAGCGCCTCGTAGTCCCGTTCGTTCTGGTCGGCATAGGTCTCGGCGAAGCCGGCGATCGCCTTGTCGAAGGTGTCGCTCTTGCCGAGGTATGAGGCGATCGCGATGCGATCGCCGCTGCGGGCGTGGGCGTGGGCGAGGGTCGTGCCGCAGATCTCGGCGTAGGTGGTGAGGGCGCGGGGGTTCATGTTCTCGACCTTGGCCGAGCCCTTCTGGTCCCAGAGCTGGCGCACGTAGAAGTCGCGCTGCTTGCCGTCGATCCCCGTCGCTTTGACCCAGCCGAGCAGGATGTCGCTGGCCGCCTGGGTCAGGCGCTGGCCCTGGACGACGCGCTCGCCCTGGTTCTCGAAGGCGCTCGGCTCGGTATAGGGCTCGAGCACGGAGCGCTGTGCTTCCTTGGCCTGGAGGAAAAGTGGGTCGCCGCTGTCGCGCCCCAGCATCAGCACGACGAAGGCGCGGGTGCCGACGCTGCCGACGCCGACCACCTTGAGCGCCGCGTCGACGAAGCGGTAGCCGTCGAGCAGGACGCGGCGGTCCTCGGGAAGCGTGTCGCGGTAGTCGCCGATGATCTTCTGGATGGCGGCTTCGACGTCAGCGCTCTCGTCTACAAGCTCGTTGACCGGCACGATCAGCGGCGGTTCGCTGACGATGCGCAGCTCGCCGTCGACTTCGCGGGTCAGCTTCGAGAGGGCGCGCATCCGGTCCTTGGCGCGGGTCTTCTCGAGGTTGCGGCGGAAGGTGGCCGCCTCCTTCTCACCCGCAGCCGATTCCCAGCCCCTGGCGATCGCTTCCACGTCGATCTTCGTGTACCAGACCTCGAGGTTGCCGAGCGCGGCCATCCGCCGCATCGCCCCGCGGTACTGGGCCGACATCGCGGCGACGATCGCGAGCCGCTCGCGGCGCTTGAAGCCGCGATCGCGACCGGCAACGGAGAAGCTCGCGGCGAGCCGCATCACGTCCCACTCCCACGGGCCCGGCAAGGTCTCGTCGAAGTCGTTGACGTCGAAGACGAGCTCGCGGTCGGGCGAGGCGTAGGCGCCGAAGTTGGAGAGGTGGGCGTCGCCGCAGAGCTGCACGTCGAAGCCGCTGCGCGGGGTCGCGGCGAGGTCAGCGGCCATCACCGCCGCCGCGCCGCGGTAGAAGGTGAAGGGCGAGACCAGCATGCGCGCATAGCGCAGCGGCACGAGCTGGCCGACCCGCGAGGTGGCCTGGCCCTCGAGCAACTCGACCGGGTCGATCCGGTCGGCTGCCGGCGCCCAATCTGCGTAGCCCGAGCGCGGCGCCTCGCCGCGCGCGGCCTTGCCCGCAGCAGCACGCTCCTCCAAGCTGCGATGGCCGTGCTTGGGATCGAGCATGCTTAGACCGTAGCTGGCTCAGGGTCGAGCTGGGGCGGATCGGGCCCGGCCTGCATCTGGTCGAAACGCTGATCGGGCAGGCGGCGGGTGCTCCAGAAGGACGCCAGGGTGAGGAAGGCGGCGAAGAGGAAGGCGGTCTTCAGCGCTTTCAGCTGGGCGTCTTCGTAGTTCTCGATCAGGGCGCTCGTCGTCGGTCCATCGAGCCCGGCCGCTTCGGCACCGGCGCGCACCTCGTCGGCGGCGACGAAACTGCCGCCCGCGCTCAACTGCACCTCGAGCTGCTTGCTCACGTCGGCGGAGATACGGGCGTCGCCGGCGACATTGGCGGTGAAGGCGCCAATCAGACCGGTGATCACGATCGCGCCCAGCAGCGCCGTCCCCAGCGAGGAGCCAAGCTGCTGCGCCGTGCTTTGCAAACCACCGGCCTCGCTGCGATCGTCGTCGCCGACCGCCGACTGCACCACGTTGCCGAGCTGGGAGACGATCAGCCCCATGCCGATGCCGAGCATTCCCATCGCGATCAGGAAGGGGGCGTTGTCGAGCTCGGGCTCGATCGTCGTCAACAGCAACAGGATCGCGACGAAGACGATCACCAACCCGACCCGCACCAGCGGTCTCGGGGCAAAGCGCTTGGCCAGCGCCGAGCCCGCGATCGCGGCGAAGAAGAGCCCAGCCGAGGCGGGCAGCATGCGCACGCCGGTTTCAAGCGCGTCGAGACCCTGGACGACCTGCAGGAAGAGCGGGATCGTGAAGAAGACGCCCATCAGGATCAGGTTCTGGGCGAGGAACATGGCGACGCCGCCGCGCAGCGAGGGGATTCGCAGCAGCGGCAGGTGCACCAGCGGGTCGTGGCCGAGCCGTTCGCGGCGGCGCTCCCAGGCGACGAATCCGGCCAACACAAGCGCGCCCGCGGCGATCACAAACGGGGTCAAGGAGAAGCCGAAGGGCGCGATCGGCGAGCTGCGCGGGGCCAGCCAGCCCCAGTTGCTCGCCTGCAGGACGCCGAAGACGACCAGGGCCAGGCCCGCGGCGGAGAGCACGCCGCCGACCCAGTCGAGCACCGGTGGAGGTCCCTCCCGCTCCGGCTCGCGGATCAACCGCGTGCCCACCAGGATCCCGATCGCGACGACCACCTCGCCGACGAAGACGACCCGCCAGCTCAGCTCCGTTGTAGCCCAGCCGCCGAGGATCGGGCCGACCGCGATGCCGGCGCCGGCGACGCCGCCGAGCACGCCGTAGGCGATCGCCCGCTCGGCGCCCTTGTAGTTGCCGGCGACGAGGGCGATCAGGGCCGGGATCACAAGCGCCGCACCGATCCCCTCGAGCACCGACCAGCCGAGCATCAGCGAGGGCACGTTCCACGATGCGGCGGTGAGGCCGGACCCGACCGCGTAGATGCAGATGCCGATCGTGAAGGCTCGACGGCGCCCCCAGATGTCGCCGAGCTTGCCGCCGGTCAACATCAGCCCCGCCATCACCAGGGCGTAGAAGGCGATCACCATCTGAATCGTCGTCACGGTCGTGTCGAAGTCTTCGACCAGCTGGGAGATCGCGACGTTCATCACCGCCTGGTCGAGGACCATCAGGAACTGGGCGGCGCCGAGGACGACGAGGACCCCCCACTTCTTCATCTCAGCTCACCAACCCGGCGATTCCGCGGATGACCAGAAGAACGCCGAGCACGACGGCGACCCAGACGCCGGCACGGCGGCCGTTGCGACCGAGCCAGGCGCGGAAGCCGTCGACGGCCTGCTGGGTCCCCTCCGGCCTGAGGACGTAGCCGACCAGGGGCACCTCGAGCAGCAGCTGCTGGACCAGGCAGAAGGCGACCACCAGCAGCGCCGTCGGCACCGCCGCGGCGCCGAGTTTGTCGATGTGGCTGAGCCCGGTCAGATAGGAGACTCCCGGGAAGCTGAGCAGCATGCCGACGACGAAGGCGATCCGCGGCGAGCCGCGGCCGAGCAGGCGCATCGGCAGCGGTTCTTTTTTCTCCCCCCCGTTCTTTGCCAGCTTGGCCTCTTTGCGCCGCGCCCGGCGCTCGCGCAAGCGCGCGTCGCGGTCGCTGCCGAGGACGTAGGCGATCACCAGCAGCAGGCAGCCGATCACGATGTCCTCGCCGGGGCCGATCGTGCGCTTGCTGGTGCTGACCGCGTCGGAGTCGTGCAGGGCGAAGACGATCGCCAGTCCGATTGTGATGCTGGTCGTGTAGGCGCCGAGCAGGTAGCCGAGCATCAACCGCTTCGGGTGCTCGGTCAGCAGCATCAGGGTGACCGCCGCGAGCAGGGTCGGGTTGAACATCGCCAACAGCGAGAGAAAGAAAATCTGGCCGAGATCGCCCACCCCGCGAGCATTCTCTACCTAAATCAGCTCGCGCAGCGTTCGCATAGGCCGCGCAGGACCACATCGTGGTCGGTTACCTCGAAGCTCATCTCGTTCGAGAGCTTGGCGATCGCCCGCTCCAGCGAGGAATCCTCGAAGGGAACCATGCGCCCACAGTGGCGGCAGATCGCGTGGTGATGGTGCTCGCCGTCGGGCTCGACCCGCTCGTAGCCGGCGGTGCCGCGGCTCACCTCGAGCCGCTGCACGAGACCGAGCTGCTCGAGCTGCTCGAGCGCCCGGTAGACGCTGGCCCGGCCGACGGCGGGCTTGCGGCGGCGCAGCTCCTCATCGAGGTCGAGCGCGGTGACCGCGCAGCTGTGCCCTGCCAGCGCTTCGACCACGGCGGTGCGGGCGCCGCCGCGCTTGAAGCCCGCCTCCTGCAGGGCGGCGAGGGCGTGCTCGGCCCAGCCCTTGTCGGTCTTCGTCGCCATCAACCGATCGTAGCCTCGGCCGGAAGCGGTTCGGGACGGCGGACGGCTCGAAGGCGACCCGCGGGCAGCGAGAGCAGGTAGATCGCGACGATCGCCAGGGCGACCGAGGCACCGCCGGCGGTGCCCGCGTAATAGGAGAGGTAGAGACCGGCGATGCCGGCGAACGCGGCGAGACCGGCGGCGAGCAGCATCATCGGCAGCATGCGGTCGCTGAGCCGCCGCGCCGCCGCCGCTGGGCCGACGAAGACGGCGACGACGAGCAGGTTGCCGAGGCCCTGCACCGCGACGACGATGCCGGCACCGAGCAGCACGAGCAGGGCGGCGTCGACGAGCGCCGGCGAGACGCCGAGCGAGCGGGCGGTGCCGCGATCGAAGCCGGCGACGAGCAGGCGGCCGTGCAGCAGGCGCAGTGCCACGCCGACCCCGGTGACCAGGATCGCCGCGGTGGCGAGGTCGCCATCGGTGACGCCGAAGACGTCGCCGAAGAGCAGCGACTCGATCCCCGGTGGCGAGGCCGGTGCCAGCGCCAGCAGGGCACCGAGGCCGAACATCGTGGTGACGACGACGGCGACCGCGGCGTCGCGGCTGACCCCTGCGACCCGCGCCGCCAGCGCGATCGCGACGGCGGCGAGGACGATCGCGGGCATGGCGCCAAGCAGCAGCGGGGCACCCGCGATCGCCGCCAGGACCAGGCCCGGGAAGAGCGAGTGCGAGAGCGACTCGGCTGCGTAGGAGAGGCCGTAGAAGACGACCCAGCAACCGAGGGCCCCGCCGGCGATCCCGAGCAGGACGACCTCGGCGAGGGCGCGCTGCATGAACGGTTCTTGCAGTGGCTCGAGCACGGTCAGTGGTGGTGATGGTGTGGGGGCAGGATCGCGCGGCCACCGCCGCCGGGGATCTCGACGATGGCGCCGCCGTAAGTCGCTTCCAGCACGCCGAGGTCATCGAGCACCCGGTCCGGCGGCCCGCAGGCGACCTGGCTCTTATTGATGCAGAGGACGAGGTCGCAGGCCCGCGCCTGCTCGAGGTCGTGGGTGGCGATGACGACGGCGCGACCCTCCCCCGCCAGCTCCGCGATCAGCTTTTCCAGGCTCTCGGCGCTGGGCCGGTCGAGGCCGGAGAAGGGCTCGTCGAGCAGCAGCACGCCGGCGTCCTGGACCAGCGCCCGGGCGATCAGCACCCGCTGGCGCTGGCCGCCGGAGAGGCGGCCGAAGGTCTGCTCGGCAAGCGCCCGCAAGCCAACGCGATCGAGTGCCTGCGCTGCCGCCTCGCGCTCGCGCCGGCCCGGGCGGCGCCACCAGGACAGCCGCGGCAGCGTCCCCATCGTCGCCACGTCGAGCGCCGAGACCGGGTAGTCGAGCCGCGAGCGCTCGGTCTGGGGCACGGTCCCGCAGGTCGCTGCGACCTGGAGCGTCCCCGCCAGTGCTGGCAATTCGCCGAGCAGAGCCCGCAGCAGCGTCGTCTTGCCACCACCGTTGGGACCGAGCAGGGCCAGCGTCTGCCCCGCCGCGCAGCGAGAACTCGACGCCGGAGATCGCCACCGCCCCGTCATAGCCAGCAGCCAGCCCCTCGGCCTCGATCAGCGCAGCGGCTTGCATCCCCGCCTCCCGCCGGTGAAGCCGCGCACCATCGCGTTCGCGTTCGCCGCCTCCATCATCAGGTAGGTGGCGCCGCTGGAGCCTTCGGGCCGAAGCGTGTCGCCGTAGAGCGTGTAGTCAGACGAGGCGCCGGTCTGGCTGGCGATCGCTTCCGCGACCTTCGGGCTGAGCGAACTCTCCGGGAAGATCGCCTCGACCTGCTCGCGCTCGATCAGCATGGCGAGCGCGCTGAGGTCCTTGGCCGAGGGCTGGGCCTGCGTGGTCTGCGAGGGAATGACGGCACCGACGACTTCGATCCCGTAGCGGCCGGCGAAGTAGCCGAAGGCGTCGTGGTCGGTGACCAGCTTGCGGCGAGCAGGCTGGAACCGCGTTCATGCAGCGGGCAATCCCGGTGTCGAGCCCGCGCAGCTTCGCCAGGTAGGCACGCGGCGTTGCGCTGGAACTGGCGGCGGTGACGCCGGATCGGCGCTGGCGAGGTGGCGCTCGATCGCGCTGCACCGCAGCCTCGGCGTTGCGCGGATCGTGCCACCAGTGCGGGTCGTAGCGTCGAGGCCTCGGCGCCGCTCGACTCGCCGGGCCGGCGCTCGGGCACGATCGCGCCGAGGTCGACGACTTCGGCGTCGCTGCCGCTGTCGGAGACGACTTGGTCGATCCAGGAGTCGAGCTCGTCGCCGTTGGCGAAGACGAGCTTCGCTTCCGCCGCGCCGGCGACGTCGCTCGGCCGCGGCTCGTACTCGTGCGGGTCGGTGTTGGGCTGGAGGATCTGGTCGACCGCGACCGCGTTGCCGCCGACCTCGCGCACGAAGTCGCCGATCTGGGTCGTGGTCGCAACCACCTTGAACTGACCGCCGCCCGAGCCGGAACTCCCGCAACCGGCGAGCAGAGCGCCAACCACGATCAGGGCGGCGACGGCGAGGGCGGGCGCCCGACGGCGAGAGCGGGCCACGGCACGGGCGCCGGCCGCGATCGCGAAGACGGCCCCGGCGACGACGGCGATCGTCGCCCCGGGCGGCGCGTCCGTCTTGACCGAGAGCCAGAGGCCGACCGTGCCCTCGAGCGGCGACCAGGGCGACGCTGGCCAGCTGCCAGCTCAGCATCCGCTCGGCGAAGAGCCGCGCGGTCAGCGCCGGCACGACGAAGAGCGCAGTCACCAGCAGGGCACCGACGACCGAGAGCGCCGCCGTGATCGCCAGCGCGATCAGGCCGAAGCAGCGCCAGGTCGAGCCAGCCGCCCGCCCCCGGCGCCGCGGCGGTCGGGTCGAAGCCGAGCGCGAGCCAGCGCTGGCCGAGCAGCAGCGAGACGACCAAGGTCAGCCCCGCGGCTACCCCGGCCAGGATCGAGGTCGCTGCCGTCGATCAGCAGCAGGCTGCCGAAGAGCAGCGTCTCGACGTTGGCGCCGGAGCCGAAGACGTCGCTGGCGAGGATCATGCCGGCGGCGAGGCAGCCGACGAGGACGATCGCCACGGCGCTGTCGGTGGCCTCCTCCTCGCGGCGACCGAGCAGGGCGCTGCCGGCGCTGAAGACGACCGCGGCGCCGAAGGCGCCCAGCGGCGCCGCGAACCCCAGCCCGTCGGCAAGGACCAGGCCGGGGAAGGCGGCGGTGCCGACAGCGTGCGAGAAGAAGGAGAGCCCACGCAGGACAATCCAGGTGCCGAGCAGCCCGGCGGGCACCGAGAGGATCAGGATCTCGAACAGCCCACGCTGGACGAAGGGCAGCTGAAAGGGCTCGAGCACGAGACGGGAGTAAATCAGAAATGAGACTCATTTTCATAAGGAGACAGAGGTGAGAGCACTGGTCCAGCGCGTCAGCCAGGCCGCGGTCGATGTCGAGGGCGAGTGCGTCGCCCAGATCGGGCCGGGGATGCTGGTCCTGCTCGGGATGCGGCGTGGCGACACCGCCGAGCAAGCCGACCGGCTCGCCGACAAGGTGCGAGCGCTGCGGATCTTCGCCGACGCCGAGGGGCGGATGAACGAGCCGCTGGGCGAGCGCGAGCTGCTCTGCGTCAGCCAGTTCACCCTCTACGGCGACACCCGCAAGGGCAACCGTCCCAGCTACATGGACGCCGCGCCTGGGCCCGAGGCCGAGCCGCTCTACGACCGCTTCTGCGAACGCCTCGATGCCGCCAAGGGCGTCTTCGGCGCCCACATGGCCGTGTCCCTGGTCAACGACGGCCCGGTAACGCTGATCCTGGAGGTCTGAGTCAGGGAGCGAGCAGGGATTGACGCCAGCCGCCGGCGCTCGCCTCGTAGAGCCGACGGCTGTGCAGGCGGTCCTCCCCCTCCTGCCAGAACTCGATGCGGTCGGGCCTGAGCCGCACCGCGCCCCAGTCCTCGGGGCACGGCACCGGGCCCTCCCCCAGCTCGACCTGAAGTGCTTCGAGCCGATCACGCAGCTGATCCAGGCTCTCGATCTCCTCCCCCTGTCGTGAGACGTGCGCCTGCAGCTGGTGGCCGCGCGGTCGCTCGGCGAAGAGCTCCTCCGCCAGCGCCCGCTCGGCGATCGTCCCACGGCCCTCGATCCGGACCTGCCGCCCCAGGGTTGGCCAATGAAAAACGGCGGCGACAAGAGAGTTGGCCCGCAGCTCAGCCGCCTTGCGGGTCCAAAGCGCCGTGGTGAAGACAAGACCCTCATCGTCGAGGCGCTTGAGCGAGACCACCCGCGCGGATGGCTGACCGTTCGCGCTGGCGGTCGCCAGGCTCATCGCGGCCGGCGTCGGAGCGCCGGCCGCGCGTGCGTCGGACAGCCAGCGATCGAGCAACGCCAGCGGCTCGAGCATCACCACGACCAGACCCCCTTTGACCACTCCTGGGGTAGTGAAAGGAGGGCGCGTCCAGGGTTGGCGATAATTGGCATATCAAATTGGTAGCATAATTTGAATTACAAATGCAATCTGATATTCAAGATAAGCCAAAGCGCGAGACCCGGGCCGAGAAGCAGGTGCGCACCCGCGCCGAGCTGATCGCCACCGCCGCAACCGTCTTCGCCCGGCGCGGCTACGAGGGTGCCTCGGTGGAGGAGATCGCCGAGCAGGCCGGCTACTCGCACGGCGCCGTCTACTCCAACTTCGCCGGCAAGTCCGACCTCTTCCTCGCCGTCTTCGAGGAGTACATGGCGGAGCGGGCGCGAGAGCTGGCGGCGACACAGGTGGGGATCGACGACGACGCGCCGCTCGAGACGCGCGCCCGCGCCCTCGCCGACCAGTGGATGGAGCGCTTCGCCTCCGACCGCGAGTCCTTCCTCCTCCACCTCGAGTTCCTCGCCGCCAGCCGGCGCGAGCCCGAGCTGGCAAAGCGCTTCGGCAGTCGCTCCGCCGCGCTGCGCGAGACGATCGCCGCCTTCATCGCCCACCAGCAGGAAGAGGAGGGGGCCGAGGCCCCTCTCCCCCCATCCGAGCTGGCACTGATCCTGCGCGCCCTGGGGATTGGCCTCGCGATCGAAGCCCTGGTCAGTCCCGACGCCGTGCGCGACGATCTCTATGGCGACTTCGTCGAGCTGCTGGTCTCGATGCTGCGCGAGCGAGCCGCCCGATGAGCGGCGCCGCCTACGACGAGCTTGGCGTCAACTATTCGGACTTCCGGCGGGCGGAGCCGCGCATCGAGGCGAGGATCTGGGCGGCGCTTAGCGACGCGCGCAGCGTCGTCAACGTAGGAGCCGGTACCGGCTCCTACGAGCCCCTCGATCGTGAGGTGATCGCGGTCGAGCCCTCGCCGGTGATGATCGCCCAGCGCCCCAAGGGCGCAGCACCCGCGCTGCAGGGCGTCGCCGAGGCGCTGCCGCTCGAAGACAGGAGCGTCGACGCAGCGATGGGCGTGTTCACCATCCACCACTGGGATGACCTCAACGCCGGCCTGACCGAGATGCGCCGCGTCGCCCGCAAGCGAATCGTGCTGGCGACGATCGACGCGGAGGTGAACGCCCGAGCCTGGACCCTGACCGAGTACTTCCCAGAGGCAATGGCGCTGGAGGAAGAGGCGATGCCCTCGATCGCCTCACTCGAATCCCACCTTCCGGGGGCGACGATCGAGCCCGTCCCCATACCCAGCCGCTGCCGCGACGAATTCACCAGCGCCCTCTGGGACCGGCCCGAGCTGTTCCTCGAGCCCGCCACCCTGCGCGCCAGCTCGCTCTGGCACCGGCTCGACCCGGAGGTCATCGAGCGCGGCCAAAAGCGCCTGCGCGCCGACCTCGAGAGTGGCCGTTGGGACGAGAAGCACGGCCACCTCCGCTCCCTTCCTGAGCTCGACGTCGGCCTGCGACTGGTCCGTGCGGAGCTGTGATTCGGGCCGCAACCAGCGAGGACGCGGAGGCGATCGCCGCGCTCTGGACCGAGGCCTACTTCGACGAAGGAGAGGGCGGCCGCGACACCCCATACGCCCGGTCCGACTTCGAAGAGACGGAGGCTGCCACGGCGCACCTCCTCGTTGCCGAGATGGACGGCGCCGTGGTCGGCGTCGTCGCGCTGCTCGGCCCCGGCGAGCCCAGCCGCGCCGTCGCGCTCGAGAAGGAGGCTGAACTCGCTCGCCTCGTGGTCAGCTCCACCGCGCGCCGCGAGGGAATCGGCCGTGCCCTGGCCAATAGCTGCGCCGAGCTGGCGCGGAGCGAGGGCTGGCCGGCGATCTCCCTCTGGAGCCGCCCCTACCAGCGAGCCGGCCACCGCCTCTACGAGTCGCTCGGCTACCAGCGCCAACCCGAGCGCGACTGCACCGACGAGACCGGCTTCGGCCGCCTCGTCTTCCGGCTCGAGCTACGTTCCTTGGACGACTAACTAACGGGCGCCGGCGGGCATTGGCACCTCCAACTGGCGACAGATCTCCCGCGCAAGGCGATAGTCAATCTCGCGGTGCCGTGGTAGTGCAGAACGGACGCCGCTGGGACCAATCCATCGGGTGTGATTTCCGCCCTGATCCAGCTGACGGCAGCCATGCTGGCGCAGATGCTGCTCAAGTTTGCGGCGCTTCACGCGGTAATCAGATGAAGCAGCTCACGCTGACGCACATCGCCGGGCTCGATCGGCTCAGGCGACAGCATCAGCGCAAGGGCATCGAGAACGTTGTCCCGAGCCTCTGCACGCGTGCGCCCCTGGCTGAGGGCCCCCGGCACAGCAGGAATCGACGCGACCGTCCAGCCATCGTCGCCCTGCTCGTAAAGGATGGTCAAATCAAACTTGGGCACTCCGAAAACGATACTCGTGGCCGGCAATTGACTCATTCGAAGCTCCTTCGTAGTGGAGCCCCCACCCTTGCCGACTTTGTCTCACCCGTTGCGCGCAAACCCTGACGAAACTCTCAAGCGGGTGCCAGAAGAGGTCGTGCTCAGGAGACCGAGCCCAGCGCATCGTCGATGAAGGGCCCGAGCAGCTCGCCCGCCTTGGTGGCGGTCGTCTCTGGGTCATCGCCGGGGGCGGTGATGTAGCTGATCGCGAGGCGGACGAGGGACTCGGCGAGCAGCTTCACCTTGGACGGCGGGGCCTGCGGCCAGCCAGCTTCGATCGCCGCCGTCAGGCGGGCGGTCGCCCACTGCACGACAGGCATGCCCTGGGTGGTGACGAAGGGCAGCATGCCGCCGGTGCCGTCGTCGCTGAGCAGGATGCGGACGAGCGGGTCCTCGCCGGCGGAGCTGAGGAACAGTTCGAGCGCGGCGCCGACCGCGGCGCGGGGATCGTCGAGGTGCTGGCGCACTGCCGCTTCGACTCCGTCGAGGAAACGTTCGCCCTCGTGGATGACGAAGGCCTGGCCGAACTCGGCGCGACTACCGAACTCCTTGTAGAGGGTCTGGCGGCTGACGCCGGCGAACTCGGCGATGTTCGACATCGTGATCTCGGACCAGGCTTTGCTCTGCAGTTGGTCGCGGGCGGCGCCGAAGAGGGTCTCGCGCAGCAGCTGCCGCGCGGCCTCGGGATAGGGCGTGCGGGCGGCCACCGCCGGGATCGTGCCAGCAGCAGCGGTCACTCGCCACCGTCGTCGGGCTCGAAGTCGACCTTGTCGCGCACCCCGCAGTCAGGGCAGGCCCAGTCGTCGGGCACCTCGCTCCACGGCGTGCCGGCGGGGAAACCCTCGCGCGGGTGGCCCTGCTCCTCGTCGTAGACGTAGCCGCAACCGGGGCAGCGCCAGCGGCTCACGCGGACGCCCCGCTGCCGTAGCGGGCGAGGATGCGCTTGCGCGCCCGCGGCTGGATGTTGGCTTGGCTGAGGTCGCCGCCGTAGTGCTCGACCAGGATCGGGTCCATCACCCGCCGCCACAGCGGCGGGAACCAGGCGAGCACGATCATCCCGGCGTAGCCGGTGGGCAGCTGCGGCGCTTGGTCGACGTGGCGCAGCGCCTGGTAGCGACGGGTCGGGTTGGCGTGGTGGTCGGAGTGACGTTGCAGGTGGTAGAGCAGGACGTTGGAGGCAACGTTGTTGCTGTTCCAGCTGTGCTCAGGACGACAGCGCTCGTAGCGGCCGTCCTCTTTGCGCTGCCGCATCAGGCCGTAGTGCTCGAGGTAGTTGACGACCTCGAGCAGGGAGAAGCCGAGGATCGCCTGCAGCACCAGGTAGGGCAGCACGACCGGGCCGAAGCCGATAGTCAAGACGGCGAAGAGGACGACGGTCATCGCCCAGGCGCCGACGATGTCGTTCTGCAGCGCCCAGTGGGATTTGCCCAAGCGGTCGAGGCGGGCGGCCTCGATCCCCCAGGCCGAGCGCAGGCTGCCGGAGACCGTGCGCGGCAGGAAGGCCCAGAAGCTCTCCCCCAGCCGCGAGCTGGCCGGGTCCTCGGGAGTGGCGACGCGGACGTGGTGGCCGCGGTTGTGCTCGATGAAGAAATGGCCGTAGCCGGTCTGGGCGAGGGCGATGCGGCTCAGCCACTTCTCCATGCTGTCGCGCTTGTGGCCGAGCTCGTGGGCGGTGTTGATCGCGATCCCGCCGACCACCCCCATCGTCAGCGCCAGGCCGATGCTCTCCAGCACCGAGAGGTCGCCGCTGGACCAGAGCCAGCAGGCGAAGACCAGCCCCGCGTACTGGACCGGGATGAAGATGTAGGTGCACCAGCGGTAATAGCGGTCCTGCTCGAGCCACTTGAGCACGCTGTCGGGCGGGTTGCTCGGGTCGACCCCGATCGCGATGTCAAGCAGCGGAAAGACGCCGAAGACGAGCAGCGGCCCGAAGAACCAGAAGAACTCGAAGCCGGTGACTTCGACGCTGGCCCAGGCGATGAACGGTGCGAAGGGGATGATCAGGCCGAGCAGCCAGGCGTAGCGCTTGGCGTCGCGCCAGGTAGCGGGGTTGAGCTCGATCTCCGGCCCGTGATCGTGACTGTGCGCCGCTGCCTCCATCGCCCATCCTCCTTGTCAAATTCCCAGAGTACGTCCTCTTGGTTTACAAGATAGCTATATTTGTAAACCAGCGCAACAGAAGCGCGTTTTCTGTACGCGAGACCTCAGATCTCCCGGCTCGCTACCATCTCCCGCGATGTACACACTTCTCGGCTTTCTCCAAGTGATCATCAGCGGAGTGCTGATCTTCCTGATCCTGCTGCACTCCGGCAAAGACACCGGCCTCTCCGGCGCCTTCGGCATCGGCGGTGGCGGCAGCTCCTTCGGCGGCGGCTCGATGGTCGAGCGCAACCTCGATCGGGCGACGATCTTCTTCGCCGTGCTGTTCGTCCTCAACACCCTCGTACTGCTGAAGATCTAGCCGATCTTCTAGACGGGCTCGCCGGCCTTGTGGCTGCCGTTGCCATTGGCGCCGTTGGCCGAGTCGAGGATCTCGATCGCCTCTTTGCGCAGCTCGGCGTCGAGCAGGGCAAAGTCCTCGTCGGAGAGCTTGCCCGCCGCGTGGTCGAGCTCGGCGTCGCGGATCTCGCGGTACTTGGCCTCCTTCAGCGCCTCCAGCTCGGTGTCGGCTACGAGCCCGCGACGACCGCGGCGGCTCGGCCATAGACCGATGATCGCGCCCGCCAGGGCGATCAGGCCGCCGATCCACATCCAGGTGACCAGCGGGTTGACGATCACGCGGAAGGTCGAGGGGGCACCTTCAGTGAGGTAGCCCGCGGCGATCTGCTTGGCCGTCTCGAGCTGAAGCTGTTCGATCCTTGCCGATACTTGGGGAGCCAGCCGGGGATTGGCCTGGGCGGCCTGCATCAGCGCGCCGATCGCGCGGCACGACGACGGTACGCCAGGCCCGCCCCTGACGCACTTTCCGAACCCTTCGTCCGCAGCCCGGGCGTGGCGCTGCAGGCCGGTGATGCTCGGCTGGTTGGCGGTCCAGAAGTCGCTGCCGAAAAGAGCTGCCCACAGGCCGATTTCGCTGTCGGATTCGCCGGCGAAGTAATTGCTGATCCCGCCCCCTTCGATCCCGGTCGGTCGGTAGAAGCGACGGGTCGGGTGCAGGGTGAAAGATTCGTCGCCCTTGGTGATGCGCAGAATCGCTCCAACCGAGAGGGCGAGTTTGTCCACCTTCGCCGTCGGCCTGACGTAGGTGATCTTGCGCCCATCGACGACGGCGCTCTGGCCCGGCCTCAGGTTGACGTCGCGCTTGGTCTGGAAGCTGGAGGAGGCGGCAATTCCGATCAACAGCACGGCGATGCCGATGTGGACGATGTAGCCACCGTAACGACGGCGGTTGCGGCTGACGACGCCGACCAGCGCCGAGGCCATCGAGCCGCCCTTGAGCGAACGCCGCGCCGCGGCGCCACGCCAGAACTCCTGGCTGAGGCCGACCAGGGCAAAGGTGGCAAAGGTAAAGAGCGCCAGCGCCCAGGGCTTCGAGCCGGCGTCGCTGAAGAGGGCGAGCACGACACCGGCGATTGCCGCCACCACGGTGGGCACGAGGAAGACCCGTTTGGCCGTCGCCCAGCTGACCCGGCGCCAGGCCAACAGCGGACCGATGCCGGTGAAGAGGACGAGCAGGATCGCCAGCGGAGTCGTGTACCGATCGAACCACGGAGCCGCCAGCGAGGACTTGGTGCCGGTGAAGAATTCGGAGATCAGCGGGAAGAAGGTGCCCCAGAAGATCGCCGCCGTGAGGGCCACCAACAGCAGGTTGTTGACGATGAAGACGGACTCGCGCGAGACCAGCGAGTCGATTCGCTTCTCAGAACGCAGGTCGTCGAGGCGGGAGATGATCAGCGCCGTCGAGCCGATCAGCACCACCCCGATCAGGCCGAGGATGTAGGGCCCGACGGTGCTGTCGCCGAAGGCGTGGATCGACTGCAGCACGCCGGAGCGGACGAGGAAGGTGCCGAGCAGAGCCAGCGAGAAGGTGGCGACGATCAGGCAGGCATTCCAGACCTTGAGCATGCCGCGCTTCTCCTGCACCATCACCGAGTGCAGGAAGGCGGTGCCGATCAGCCACGGCATCAGCGCCGCATTCTCGACCGGGTCCCAGGCCCAGTAGCCGCCCCAGCCGAGCTCGGTGTAGGACCAGCGGGCGCCGAGCAGCAGACCGAAGCCGAGGAAGGCCCAGGCGATCAGGGCAAAGCGGCGGGTGGCGCGGATCCAGGAGGCGTCGAGCTTGCGCGTGATCAGGGCGCCAACGGCGAAGGCAAAAGGGATCGTGAAGGCGACGTACCCCGAGTAGAGCATCGGCGGGTGAATCATCATGCTCGGGTGCTGCAGCAGCGGATTGAGGCCGATCCCGTCGAGCGGCACCGGGCTCAGCTTGGCGAAGGGATTGACGCCGCCGGCGAAGAGCATCAGGCCGGTGAAGAAGCTCGCGATCCCAGCCATCACTGCAGTTGCGTAAGGGACGATCTCGCGCAGCTTGCTGCGGGTCGCGTAAAGAGCGAGCGAGGAGGCGATCGAGAGCACCCAGGCCCAGAGCAGCAGCGAGCCTTCCTGGCTCGACCACATCGCCGCCATCTTGTAGAAGGTCGGCGTCTCGAGCGAGGAATGCTGGGCGACGATTTTGAAGGAGAAGTCATCGCGGGCGAAGGCGAGCTCGATCAGGACGACGCAGAGCGTCAAAAGCGCGCAGGCGCCGTAGACGGCCCGGCGCGAGATCAGCACCCAGCGCTCGTCACCCTTGCGGCCGATCAGGGCAGCGACGACAGCAAAGACCAGGGTGAGAAAAGCCAGCGCCAAGGCGGCGCTGCCGAAGCTAGCTTGCATTCGTCGTGAACTTCGACGGGCACTTGGTCACCAAGGTGTCGGGTTCACCGACAAAGGTGCCGTTGTTGACCTCTCCAGTGAGGACGATCTCGCGCCCGCCGCGGAAGGGATCCGGGACCGTGCCGCGATAGGTGACCGGGAGCGCTGGGCCGCCGCCTTCGCGGTCGACGACGCGGAAGTCCAGTTGCTCGCCGTGGTGGCGGATCGAGCCGGGAACGACCTTGCCGGTCATGTCGATGCTCGAGCTGGTAGCGAGGCCGACCAGTTGCGAGGGCTCCTTGGCTTCCGAGGCGGCGCTGAACGACGTGTAGACGAGAGCCACCGCCAGGAGGACGGCAACACTCAGGGCGACAACGAGTCGGACCTTCCGCTTGCGCTGGGGATCCATCGGGTGGGGATTATCGCAAGGCGCGAGGTGGGGCGGGTGGTCCGGGGTCGGCGGACGCGCTTCGCGCTGAGTGTCCGCCGACCCCGGACCACCCGCCCGACTTCAAGCGAGATGCGAGAATCACCCCATGGGTGCCAGCGGAAGCGAGCGTGTGCTGCTGATCACCGGAGCTTCGAGCGGCATTGGAGCGGCAACGGCACGCGCAGCAGCCCAGAGATACCGGCTCGTTCTGGCGGCTCGCAAACTTGAGGCGCTGGAGGAGTTGGTCGAGGAGCTCGGTGGGGCTGAGCGGGCGCTTGCGGTGAGGTGCGACGTCACCGAGTGGGATCAGGTCGAGGCGATGGCCACGGCCGCGCTGGAGGGCTTCGGCCGCATTGACGTCGTCTTCGCGAACGCTGGCTTTGGCGCGACGCGGGGATTCCTCGAGGAGTCGCCGGAGCACTGGCGGTCGATGGTGTTGACCAACGTCTACGGGGTGGCGCTGACGATTCGGGCCACCCTCCCCCACCTGCTCGAGCGCGGTGACGGGCACTTCATCGTCACCAGCTCGGTGGCCGGGCGCCATGCGCTGCCCGGCTCGCTCTACTCGGCGACCAAGTGGGCGGCGACGGCGATCGGCGAGTCGCTGCGGGCCGAGCTACGCCAGATGCACGACAACCACGACATCCGCGTCACCCTGATCGAGCCCGGCATGGTCGACACCCCATTCTTCGACAACCGTCCCGGCGACCGCGCCCTCCAGGACGACGACATCGCCAAGGCCGTCCTTTACGCGCTAGACCAGCGCCCGGGCGTAGACGTCAACGAGATCTTGATCAGGCCGACGAGCCAACCGGGCTAACGGCCAGTCCCGGTAGGGGTGGAGCGTCTTGCACTTTTTCGGCAATTCATCGCGGCGCCAGCAAATGCGTCTCCACCGAAAAAGTTAAGCGAAACCCCTACCGGGACTGGCCACTACCGCTTGTGCTTGTGGTGCTTCTTCTTGCCCTTCTTGCAGGGCGTCCGCAGCTTCGGCTTCATGTTCGCCTTCTTGCCGTTCTGGCCGGTAAAGCGGGCGATGACCTTGTACTTCTTCGCGCAGAGGTTGCTCGAGTTGACCAGCAGGCCGCGCTTCTTGCCGCCTTTGATCGTGACCACGAACTTGGAGACCGGCACGTCGGGCACGGTGTCGAAGGTGGTGCGCAGGCGGCCCTTGACGCTGTCGATGCGACCGTCGAGGACGACGTCGACCTGGCCGTTCAGAGCGGCGACCATGTCGGGGAGTTCGTGGCTCGAGGAGCGCAGGTAGACCGGCCCTTTGAGCGGGCCGTCGAGCAGCGGCGTCGTCGCTTCCGCAAAGCCGTAGATCGAGTCCTTGGGGCAGTCGTGGGCGGCGAACTGCACCCGCGTGCAGACGTTGGCCAGGCTCGCCTGTTCGAGGATCAGCGGCTTCGGCAGCTTGACCGAGGCGCGGCCGATGTTGGCGTCTCCGTCGCGGGCGACGAGGACGGCCCGCAGCTTCGGGCTCTTCGCCCGGCGCGTGCCGCCGAAGATCCGCATGAACAGCTTCGGCTTGAATTCGAGGTTCTCGCAGCCGTTGACCTTGAACGGCGAGGAGACCGCGAACGAGCTGAAGGCCGCCGGGTCGAGTGGGTTGGAGCCGCCGCCGCGCAGTGCTCCGCTGGTCACGAAGGCCGAGCAGTTGGTCGGGTTGAGGGAGAACTTCGGCCGATCGAGCTTGACGTTGATCGAGCGGATGTCGAGCAGGGCGCCGCCGAACACGTGCGGGATCGGGTCCGAGACCGCGTGCACCCTGGCCGTTTCCGGGTCGACGAACAGCGCCACCCTCACCACTACCGAGCCGAGATCGAAAGGCCCGGCCGTGGCGGGGGTGATCACTGCCAGGGACAGGGGGGCCCCACGGTAGGGCCCTGTGAGGAAGACCTTGCCGGTGGCGCGGTACGGGTTGGGGCCGCTGCCGGCGCTGACCGCAGCGCTGCCAATCAGGCTGGAGTCAGGACAGCTGGAGTTTGCGGCCTCGGCCGCGCCGCTCCTCGCCGCCGAGGCCGCAGAGGCGAGCGCGGAGCCCGGGCAGTAGCGGACGCCCGCCAGCTTGGCGCTCAGGCCCGGGGGCAGCGTCACGTCGACGCCCTTCAGCTCCTGGTTGCCGTCATTGCGAGTCGAGCTGATCGCGAACTGAGTGAAGGCACCACCCTTGGGGTTGCTGTTGTTGGTGTCGAAGCCCGGCGCGAACGGCCGAGCGGCGAGGGTTTTCGCGCACGGGCCGCCGCCGGGGGCGGTGCTGAGGCTGAATTTGGCGCTGGGCGAGGCCGGCGCGTTGCCCGACCAGGGGATCATCTGCGAGCCGGCCTGGTTCGGGCCACAGGTGGGAGGACTGGTCAGCGGCGAGTGTGGGCCTCCGTTGAAGTGGAGGCGGAAGGAGCTGAACGGCACCTGGGGGTTTTCGGCAAAGGTCGTCGTCAGCTGGCCGGTTTGCGGATTGGCGCTGACGTTGCCGATCAGCCGGGCGATGATTCCGTATTTTTCGGACTTCGCTTCGACGAAGATCCGATACTCGTTTCCGGACGCGGGGTCGCGGCTGAGCTGCTGGCCCACGTATACGTCACCGGTCAGCGAGCCGTCGGGCAGCGGCGGCGTGTCGACCGCGACGGTGCCGATCTTCGACGCCGGGGGGCAGGTGTTGGCGAGGCTTCTCGTGCCCTTGCCGAGCTGGGCGTTCGTGCACGTGGCGAGGCCGTTGGCCGCCGAGGGGTTGATGCCCATCCCCTGCGGAAGCGTCAGATTCGCCGTACGCAGCTGGGAGCTTGCCTGTTTGGTCAGCGGCAGCGCTTTTTCGCCGGCCGAGGGAACTTCGAACGGCACCGCGACCTGGACTTCGGTTGCGGCGGGCGAGTCGGTCTGGGTCGTCCCCGGCGCGACCGCGGTCGTCGGCGCGAAGGGAATCGAGCCGCATTCCTTCGGGCTCGTGTTCGGCGGCAGTTCGGACTCGATGAAGGGCGATCCGTTGGGGAAGTTCGGGTCTTCGAGGCCCGGGCCGAGACCATCGGCACGCAGATAGGTGGAGTAGACGTGTTTGAAGGCGGGCTGAGTCCAGTCGAAGCAGGTGGTCGGCGTGGTGATGAAGGTTCCGTTGCCGGCGCGACCTTCGAAGACGAGGCGGTTCTTGAGCACGTGGCCGATCGGCGAGGTGGGCGCGTCGATCGTGAAGTACTCGTGGTAGTCACCCTCCCAGGCGACCCCCGCCCGCAGGTAGACGTTGTTGCCGAGCAGGTTGAAGCCGAAGCGCGCCGGCTCCCCTGGCGGCGGTTCGATGTTGTAGACGGTCGCCGGCAGCTGCGGCGATACGACTCCCGCCAAGGCCGCCACCGCGTAGCTCGTCCCTACATTGGAGCCGGCCGGGCAGGTCGATGGCGAGGCTTCGAAGGTGGTCTGCGGACACCGCGGGGTCGCCTGTGGGTTGACGCTGAGCCCGACCGGAAGGTCGACCCGAACCGTCTTGATGTCGCCCACCGGTTCTTCGAGTTTCACGGGCGGCACGATTTCGGTCGTCGTGTGCTTGACGATGAACTGGGTGAAGCCGACCTGGGGATGTCCGGCGGCCTGTTCGAAGAAGAGGCTGGGCGTGTCGACCGAGCATTCGGCCACCGGCGAGTCCGAGAAGCAGGTGCCGGCCTGCCAGCCGTCATCGACCTGCGGCGGCCGGTGCTGGGGGGCGATGATCGACGATTGGTCGATAGTTTCGGCGAAGGCCGGTGAGACACCGGCGATCAGCACCGCGACCGCCATGAAAACCGCAGCCCCAAGCCAGATACGTGCACCCTCCCGCATTTTTCTCCTCCTCGTCGAAAGCATTCCCACTGCCTACGCTACCCGATTTTAATGATTTAGATCATCATTTTTTGGTATCAATAGCCCTACAAGTTGGTAAAGCAGTTGATCAATCGGAGGAATTCATGAACTGGCAGCTCCTGGCCCGCGCGAATACCCACCCCCTGCGGATCTCAATCTTGGAAGTGCTGGGGATGGACGGAGGCCGCACCCTCTCCCCCAGTGACCTCAGCTACGAGCTGCGCACACCGCTCAGCAACGTCAACTACCACGTCACCGAGCTGCGCCGAACGGGCCTGGTCGAGCTGGCCGGCGAACGCCCCGTGCGCGGCGCCACCGAGCACTTCTACCGCGAGGCGAAGATCAGCTCCAACGGCAATGGCAACGGTCGCTCCGCCAATGGACGCTCAGCTAACGGTCGCCCCGCGAAAAGGAAGAAGGCCGCGGCGGTTTGAGCTAAAGATCAGGGACGCTCCCTGATGCGAAGGGGTGCCGGGGTGACCGACTATCGGCACGATGAAATTCCTTCGCAAGACAACGCGGCGCCCCCGTCTCGGCAACGCCGGCATGGAGTTGGCCGGGGCACTCTCCGTCGCCTCACAGATGGCCCTGCTCTGCCCGCCTGGCTTCGATGAACTGGTACGGCGCGAGCTGGCCTGCGATTCGGCTCTCGCCGAGCGCGAAGCACAGGGAACGAGCCGGCCGCGGTGAGCCTCCACGCCGCGATCGAGGCCGAGCTCGCCGGGCTCGGTGACCTGCGGCCCTTCGACACGCACTCTCACACCGGCAAGGACATCGACGGCAGCGCTCGCAGCTGCGAGCAGCACGTCGCCGCACTCGAAGCGGTCGACGGGCGCTCGGTCATCTTTCCCCTCTGCGTCGAGGGCGGCTATCGGCCAGAGAACCAGCGGGTGATCGAGGAGTGCGATCGCCACCCGGAGCTGCTCGTCCCCTTCGCCCGCATGGATCCGCGCGTCACCTCACTGCGAGACGCCACCGAAGCTCTCACGGCCGGCGCTCGCGGCTTCAAGCTGCATCCGCGCGCCGAGGACTTCAAGCTCGATCATCCTGGCGTCGAGGCAATCTGCTCCGTGGCCGCCGAGGCACGGGCCCCGGTCCTGATCCACGCCGGCGCCGGAGTCGGCTCCTTCGGCGAGACGGTCACCGATCTTGCCGCAAGCCATCGCGAGTGCCCGCTGATCCTCGCCCACGCCGGCGTCTCCGACCTCGCCTGGCTCTGGCGCGAGGTCCCGAGCCACCCCAACCTCTTCTTCGATACCTCCTGGTGGAACCCGAGCGACCTGATCGCCCTCTTCGCCCTCGTCCCGCCCGGCCGGATCCTCTTCGGCAGCGACGAGCCCTACATGGACTTCGGCACGGTGCTGGCGATCACGCTGCGCTGCGCCCGCTTCGCCGGCCTGCCGGCGGAGGCGATCGAGCTGGTCGCGGGAGGCCAGCTCGAGCGCCTGCTCGGCGGCGAACCGGCGCTCGACGTCGGACCGGCGCCAGGACCGCCGACGACCGCCCCCTCCCCCGCCGAATCCCGGCTCGCCACCCTGCTCGCGGCGGCCGGTGGCTGCATGCTCGGTGGCGGCGATCCCGGCCGACTGTTCGAGCTCGCCCGCGCCGCGATCGGCATCGAGGGATCGGCGATCCCGGCCGGCAGCGAGCCACTGATCGCCGAGCTGATCGAGGAGGCAAGCAGCGGCAGCGCCCCGTGGGCGGTCGCGATGGCTCTGACCCTGCTGGTCACGCCGGCCGTCGAGAGCGCCGCGCTCACCGGTTGAACATCCCTTCGCGGTTTACGATCGCCGGTGAGGCGATGCTGACGACCACGCTGCTGGAGAGGGGTGCCGAGGCTCGAGACGATCGAGTCACTGCTCGCCGCCGCCGGCAACGGCTCGGGTCAGCTCCTGACGATCGAGGGTGAGGCCGGAGCCGGCAAGACCTCTCTGCTCGAGGTTGCCGGCCGCCTTGCAGCCGCGCGCGACATGCGAGTCTTGCGAGCGCGCGGCGGCGAGTACGAGCGCGACTTCCCCTACGGCGTCGTGCGGCAGCTGTTCGAACCGATGCTGCTGTTCGACGAGGATCGGCGGGCGGAGCTGCTGGCCGGCAGTGCCGCCCTCGCGGCTCCGGTCTTCGATCTGCAGGCTGCCCGGCGCGAGGACACCGATCCCCTTGCCATCCAGCATGGCCTCTACTGGCTGACCGCTGACCTGGCGGCCTCCACACCCACCGTCCTGCTGGTCGACGACGCCCAGTGGGCCGACCTGGCCTCGCTGCGGGCGTTCGTCTACGCCGGCCGGCGCCTCGAGGGACTGCCGATACTGGTCGCCTTTACGGTGAGAACCGGTGAGCCGGGTGGGCACGAGGAGCTGCTCGACCAGCTGCGCGGCCAACCCACGGCCTCGTCGATCGAGCCGGCCCCGCTTTCAGTGCAGGCAACCTGCGACCTGACCGCCGCTGAGGTCGGAGCCCGGCCCAGCGAGCAGTTCGCCAGCGCCTGTCGCGACGCCACCGCCGGCAATCCCTTCCTGCTCGTCCAGCTGCTCCGCTCGCTGGACGGCGCCCAGCCCGACTCGGCCGCCGATCGCACGGAAGAGCTGGTCGAAAAAGCGACCGCCGGCATCTCGCGATCGATCCTTTCGCGACTGGGCAAGCTCGGCGAACACTCGGTCGCGGTCGCGCGGGCAGTCGCGGTCCTGGAGCCGAACGCCGAGACTCGCCTCGTCGGCGAGCTCGCGGGCCTGACGGAGAACGTCGTCACCGAGTCCTTCGAGCTGCTGATCCGCGCGCGACTGCTGTCGGACTCGCGGCCCGTGGCCTTCGCCCACCCACTGGTCCGCGAGGTGGTGCTGGGCGAGGTGGCGACCCCGCGCCGGGCGGCTGACCATGCGCGCGCCGCCCAGCTCCTCGACCGGGATGGCACCGACCCCGACGCGGTTGCGGCCCACTTGCTGCTAGCGGAGCTGGGTGGCGAGGCATGGGTCGTCGAAGCCCTGCGAAGGGCCGCCGCCGGTGCGCTCGGGCGCGGCGCCCCCGAGGCGGCGGTCCGTTACCTGCGCCGGGCGCTGCAAGAGCCGCCGGCCCAGGAGGAGCGGCTGGACCTGAGCCGGGAGCTCGGCATCGCCCTGCTTCGGGCCAACGATCCGGAGGGAATCGAGGTGCTGCGCACGGTGCGGGCGGCGACCGAGGATCCGGCGGCACACGCTCAGCTCAGCACCGAACTCGCGGGCTCGCTTGGGTTGCGGGGCGGCGCTGCGGAGGCAGCGGTGCTGCTGGAAGAGTCACTCGCGCGCCAACCCGATCCAGACGGAGAGATCGGGTTGATGCTGCGGGCGTGGTTGCTGCTGGAGGTGATCTGGGGCCTGGAGCGCCTGCCCGAGGGCGCCCTCCCGAGCCCAGGCGAGGAGATCGCGAATGACACGATCGCGGGCCGGGCGTTGCTCGCCCAGGCCGCCACCCTCAGCTCCATTGGCCTGGACACGGCGGAGCGCGGGCTGAAGCTGGCCGAGAAGTCGATTCCCAGCGACGAGACGATGATCGAAGATGCGCTGGCAGGGATCCCCCATCAGGGAACTTTCTCGGCGTTCATCCTCGCCGACCAGACCGCGAGGATCTCGCACTCGATCGAGGTGTCGCTGGAGGCTTCGAAGCGCCGCGGGGCGTCGATCGCCGTCGCCGGGGCACACGGAATGCGTGCCTTTCTCAGCCTGCTGGACGGCGATCTGCGGGGGGCGGCGGGAGACGCCGAGATCGCCGTCGGCGTCGTCGAGCACCTCCAGGTCCCCTCCGCCCTGGCTGTCTGGCTGGCGGCCTCGGTCCGCCTCGCAACCGCCCGTGGCGAGATGGCGAGCGCCGAGGGCATGCTGGTGGACCTGGAGAGCGACCGGGCGCGAGTCATCGGCCTGCCCGCGGCAATCCTCCTCTGCGCCCGCGGTGAGCTGCGGCGAGAGACGGGACGCCACGCCGAGGCGCGCAACGACTACCTCGCTGCCTCCGAAAGGCTGGCCTGGCTGCCGCTGGCCAACCAGGAGGTCTTTCCCTGGCGCATCGGCCTCGCCCTTTGCGAAGCGGCCCTGGGGAACGAGGAGAAGGGGCGGCAGCTTGCAGCCGAGGCGCTGGAGATCGCCCAGCTGGCTGGCGGCAAGCGCGGAATCGGCATCGCCCTCCGCGTCCAGGGCACCGTTACCGCCGGCCCGGATGGGATCGAGCTGCTGCGCAAGGCGATCGACGTCCTCGCCGGCACCCAGGCCCGGCTTCAGCACGCCCAGGCTTTGGTCGAGCTGGGAGCGGCACTGCGCCGAGCCAACCGGCGCAAGGACGCCCGCGAGCCCCTACGCCAAGGCCTGGACCTAGCCCACCGCTGCGGCGCCAAGCCCCTGGAGGAACAAGCGCGCGCCGAGCTGAGAGCGACCGGGGCCCGCCCCCGCAAAGCCGTCTACACAGGCGTCGAGTCGCTGACGCCGAGTGAGCTCCGCGTCGCCGGCATGGCGGCAGAGGGCAGGACCAACCGCGAGATTGCCCAGACCCTGACCGTCACCGAGAAGACGATCGAGACCCACATGCGCCACGTCTTCCAGAAGCTCGACGTCGGACGGCGGACCGAGCTGGCGGGGGCACTGGAGTCGGAGTGAAGCGGACGACCGGTCTCGAACCGGCGACCTCGAGCTTGGGAAGCTCGCGCTCTACCAACTGAGCTACGTCCGCGTGCGGCTGATTCTAGGGGGCGACCGCGAGGTTGCCGGGGGCGAACGCGATCTAGAGTTCGCCGTTCGTGAGCCTGCGCTCCCTCCTCGCCTTCCTCGCCGTGCTGGCCGTCGTCGGCCTGCTTGCCTTTGGCTTGCTCAACAAGGGGGCGACCAAGATCGCGGTCGGCGAAGCGGTGCCCGACAAGGTGCTGCCGGCGCTGCCGGGGCCCGGTCACGGCGCGATCGCCGACTATCGCGGCAAGTGGGTGCTGGTCAACCTCTGGGCCTCGTGGTGCATCCCCTGTCGCGAGGAGGCGCCGGTACTGCAGCGCTTCTACGAACGCAACCGCCACAACGACACCACCGTGCTCGGGATCAACGTGCAGGACAACGAGGACGACGCCCGCGCTTTCCTGCGCGAACACCCGACCGCCTACCCGCAGCTGCGCTCGGTCGGCGACGAACGCAGCGCCGCCTTCGGCTCCACCGGCGTGCCGGAGAACTTCCTGGTCGAACCCGACGGCGACCTGGCGCTGATCTGGCGCGGGCCGGTCGACGACCAGTTCCTGCGCGAACGCGTCACACCGCTGATCGAGGGCTGACCGTGAAGCGCGCCCTGCTCATCGCCCTCTGCCTCGTCGCCCTGCCGGCAACCGCGGCCGCGGCACCCGCCCCGCAGACGACGGTCAACGCGATCGAAGCCGAAGTGATGTGCCCGATCTGCGGCACCCTGCTCGAGCTCGCCGAATCGCCGCAGGCAAAACGGGAGAAGGTCTTCGTCGCCAAGCTCGTCGCCGCAGGCAAGAGCAAGGCCGAAGTCAAGGACGCCCTGGTCGGCCAGTACGGCCCCTCGGTCCTCGCCCTGCCCAAGGCCTCGGGCTTCGACCTCTCCGCCTACCTGGTGCCGATCCTGGCGCTCGTGGTCGCTGTCGTGGTGCTCGCATTCAGCGTCCTGCGCTGGCGCCGCAGCGGGCGGGCAAGCGAGCCCTCAGCGAAAGATGCTGCGGCCGGCGCCCCACAGGGCGAGGACGCCGAGCGGCTGGAGGCCGACCTCTCGCGCTACGACCTCTAGCGAGTCAGGTGAAGAGGACCAGGCCGGTGACCGGCACCGGCATCCGCTTCGGCAGCTGCCCGTGCTCGCCGCAGGCGATCGTCACGGCGGTGTGTTCGGTGAGGGCGCGCAGCGCGTCCACGTCTTCGCTCAGCGGTGGCCCGTCGATCAGCAGCAGATCGTAAGCACGCTTGAGCCGCTCGATCGCGTGGTCGCAGCGCTCGGAGTCGAGCAGCGCCACGGGCTTTGGCTCGGGCTCGCCGGCGACGATGCAGGTCAGCGGCTCGGTGGCTCGGCCGGCGGCAGGCCCGGCGAGGACCAGCGGCTGCAGGATCTCGCCGGCGTCCGCCTCCTCGAGCAGGTAATCGTGCAATCCCGGGCCGCTGGCGAGGCCGAGCCGCTCAGCCAGGGCCGGCCCGGCAAGATCGCACTCGAGCAGCGCCACCCGCCGGCCTTCCGCCGTCGCGGCGGCGGCCAGGCCCAGCGCCACCTGCCCCTTCGCCGGCCCAGTCACGAAGGCGGAACCGGTTTTGGCCAGCTTCGTCGCCAGCTCCGTGTAGGCCTGCAGCTCGGCGCGCCCGAGCGCGCCCGGCCGGGTCGAGGCCCTGTCCGAGCGCTCCACCTCGGCCAGAACAGGTTGCTTGTTGCGGCGACCCAGCATCACATCCGCTCCGGGGCGGAGATGCCTAGTAGACCAAGTGAGCCGGCGATAGTGCGCATCGTGAGCAGGGAGAGTGCCAGGCGCGAGCGCTCGACCCCCTCTCCCTCGGCACCGACGACCTGGCAGTCTCGGTAGAAGCCGTGGAAATCGGCGGCGACTGCGGTGGCGTAGGTGCAGATCCGGTGCGGCGCCCGGCGCCCGGCGGCCTCGCGGACCTCGCCGGGGAACTCGAGCAGGCGCTTGATCAGCTCGCGCTCGGCCGGCTCGAGCGCCGTGCCGGGCGTCGCCACACCGGCGCCGCCGGCGGCCGCCTCGGGCTGCTGCCCTGCCTTGCGCAGGATGCTGGCAATCCGCGCGTGCGCGTACTGGACGTAGTAGACCGGGTTGTCATTGGACTGGCGGCGGGCGAGCTCGAGGTCGAGGTCGACGGTGGTGTCGTGACTGCGCCAGAGCATGAACCAGCGCGTCGCGTCGACGCCGATGTCGTCGAGCAGTTCGTCGAGGGCGACGAAGTCGCCACTGCGCTTCGACATCTGCGCCCGCTCGCCGCTTTCGACGATGTGGACGAGCCGCATGATCAGCGCCTCGAAACGCTCCGGGTCGGCGCCAAGGGCCTCGATCGCGGCGCGCACCCGAGGGACGTAGCCGTGGTGGTCGGCGCCGAGGATGTTGATCAGGCGACCGAAGCCCCGCTCCAGCTTGTCCCAGTGGTAGGCGACGTCGGCGGCGAGGTAGGTCGGTTCGCCGTTGGCACGGATCAGCACCCGGTCCTTGTCGTCGCCGAAAGTCGTCGTGCGCAGCCAGAGCGCCTCTTCGTGGCGGTAGGTGTGTCCCGCTTCGTCGAGCTGCGCCAGGGCCGCATCGACCTCGCCGCGGCTGTAGAGATCGCGCTCGGAGAACCAGTTGTCGAAGCGGACGCCGAAGCGGTCGAGCGTGCCGCGCACGGTCTCCAGGATCAGCTCGACGCCGCGGCTGCCGATCGCCTCGAGGTCGTCCGCCGCAATTCCCTCGGCGGCGATCTGCTCGCCGAGCTCGCCGACGTAAGCGCCGCTGTAGCCGTCCTCGGGCGGCTCCTCGCCCTTCATCCGCGCCGCGATCGAGGTGGCGAAGCGTTCGATCTGGCCGCCGGCGTCGTTGACGTAGAACTCGCGCTGGACCTCATGCCCCGCCGCCTCCAGGAGGCGCACGAGGGAGTCGCCGTAGGCCGCGTGGCGGCCGCCGCCGACGTGCAGCGGCCCGGTCGGGTTGGCGGAGACGAACTCGACCAGGATGCGCTCGGGCGAGTCGGTCGGCGCCGGCCCGAGCTGCTCGCCGGCGCCGGCGAGGCTGAGCATCGCCCGCCGGTACCAGTCGTCGGCGAGGAAGAAGTTGAGGAAGCCCGGGCCCGCTACCTCGATCCGCTCGACCGTCTCCTCCCCCAGCTCGGAGCGCAGCTGGTCGGCCAGGCGGGCGGCAACGTCGCGCGGGTTTTCGCCCAGGGGGGCGGCCAAGAGCATCGCCGCGTTGGAGCTGTAGTCGCCCAGCTCAGCTTTCGGCGGCCGCTCCAGGCTCGGCTCGGGCCCGCTCGGCTCGCCCTCGCGCAAAGCGCGACAGGCGGCGTCGACTGCACTGCGCAGGGCTGCGATCGGATCGAGCGTCATCGCCCGGATCGTATGCAGATGCCGGCCGTGACGCGGCCGGCATCTGCCGCACGTAGAGCTAGCCGATCGCCTTCTCTACCTCACAGCTGCCAGCGGCGGTGTCTTTGCTCTTGCCGCCGTTGCATACATCGCCTTTGCCAGGACCACCAATGAGCTTGTCCTTGCCCTTCTGGCCCAAGAGCTTGTCCTTGCCCTTGCCGCCGTTGAGCTTGTCGGCACCAGCTTCGCCAAAGATGCTGTCCTTGCCGTCCTGACCGAGAACGACGTCCTTTCCGGCGCCGGCACAGATGAGGTCATTGCCGCCACCGGCCACGATCCGATCCTTGCCTTGCAGGCCGAGAATCACGTCGGCGCCTGGAGTACCAGTCAGCGTGTCGGCGCCAGCAGTGCCAATGCTCGTCGCCGCCTGGCCCTTGCAGGTACCCACGAGGCTCGTGACGGTGCCGTTGAGGTTGAAGACCGCCGGCTCGACCCCCTGGCCGGGAGCTCCAGCATCCGCGGTCGTCGTCCCGATGCCCCCCTGACCGCCTAGAACGGTGTTGGCCGTGATGGTCGCGTTGACCAGGGTCAAAACACCGCCGTCGTTGAACACGGCGCCGCCGATTCCAGCCCCGCCGCCACCGCCGCCGGACTCCGTCGCGGAGCCCCCGTTTCCGCCGCCGAAGCCGCCGTTGCCGGGCACCTGCTCGTTTCCGCCGTTCTCGCCCTCGCCGCCGCCGCCGCCGCCGAAGCCGCCGTTGCCGCCGTTGCCGTCCTCGCCGCCACCACCACCGCCGCCGCCGAAGCCGCCAGGACCGGCATTGTTGGCGACTGCGTCGTCGTTCTCGCCGCCGCCACCACCGCCGCCGCCGATGCCGCCGGCGCCGCCGTTGCCTTCGTCACCTGCTCCTCCGCCGCCGCCGCCGAGGCCGCCGGCGCTGCCATCCGCTTCCACAGCGCCGCCGTTGCCGCCGTTCGCGACTCCTCCCAGCCCCGGGGCTGTAGCGGGAGTCGCAGTGCTGTTGCCGCCGTTGTCGGTCGTCCCGCCGCCGCCAGAGCCCGCGCCGGAGTTGAGCCCGACCGCACCACCGTTGCCGCCGAAGCCACCGCCCCCAGCGCCACCGTCGCCACCTTCAGCCTGGCCAGAGAGTCCGCCATTGCCGCCGAGGCCGCCACCGCCGGCGCCGCCACCGCCGTCGGATCCCGTGTTGTCAGCCCCTGCGCCACCGTCACCGCCGCGAGCGGTGTTAGCCGTCAGGGTGCTGCGAACGATCGAAAGCGTGCCGCGGTTGTAGATAGCCCCGCCGAGACCAGCACCGCCACCGCCACCGCCACCGTCGTCGTCATTGCCACGGTCGCTGCCGCCGCTGCCGCCTTGTGCGAAGCCGTTGCGCAGGGTGAGATCGCGCAGGGTGAGGGCGCCGCCGACATCGACACTGACCAGGCGAAACGAAGGAGCGGCTGGATCGCGCTGGATCGTCGCGCCGTTGCCGAAGATCGCGATCGAGGTCGACACAGTCGGCAGGCCGTTGTACCCATAGAAGCTGTTGTTGCGCGCCGCCAACGTGTAGGTGCAACCGGCCGTGAGCTGCAGTTCGTCGGCCTCGGGCGTTCCGTTGGCGCCCGTGATCGCACTGACCAGCGCGTTGCCGTCGCAGGGAACGGCGACCGTCGCAGCACTCCCCGGGATGGAGACCACCAGGGCGATCGCCGACGAGAAAATGGCGGCAACGGCCAGCTTCAGCTTCGTGCTCCGACGCGCTTTCAAATTCAACCTCCAGGACGAGACCCGCATTACGGGGCATTCTTAACCGGTGTTCGCACCATACGGCCCAAGTCGGCGGCGCGCAAAGGCCGCCCTTTAGGCTGGCCGGCGTGCGGATCGCCGCAATTACCGACATCCACGCCAACCTGCCGGCGCTCGAAGCCGTGCTCGAGGCGATCGAGGAGGCCGGCGCCGAGGAGATCTGGTGCCTCGGCGACGTGCTCGGCTACGGGGTCGAGCCCGACGCCTGCGCCACTCTCGTGCGCGAGCGCTGCGCGATCTCGCTGGTCGGCAACCACGACCTCGCGGTGCTGGGAGCGCTCGACATCGACTCTTTCTCCGAGGCGGCTGCGCTGGCGGTCGAGTGGACGCGGGCAAACGTCGGCGAGGACACGCTGGAGTTCCTGCGCGAGCTCGAGCCGGATGGCGAGCGCGAGGGGATCGGCCTCTTCCACGCCTCGCCGCGCGACCCGGTCTGGGAGTACGTGCTCTCCAGTGAGCAGGCAGATGCCGGCATCAACGCCAACCCGCGGCGCATCGGCCTGATCGGCCACTCGCACGTGGCGCTCTTCTTCGGCCGGCCCGACGGCGGCTCCAAGGACGACACTCGCGGCGCCCAGGCAAGCGACGGGGCGCTGCTCGAGATCAGCTCGGGCGCCTGGCTGATCAACCCCGGCAGCGTCGGCCAGCCGCGCGACGGCGACCCGCGGGCGGCCTGGCTGGAGCTGGACACCGAGGCGGCGACCGGGCGCTTCCACCGCGTGCCTTACGAGATCGAGCGCGCCGCGGCGCCAATCGCGGCCGCTGGCCTGCCGAGCCGCCTCGCCGACCGCCTCTACACCGGCCAGTGACGCTCAAATGCAGGGAAAACATGTCCCGGAAGTCGTTCTCTAGACTCGCAACGGTGCGCCGGACGGCCATATCCATGATCGCCCTTGCGCTGGGTGCCGCGGCGGCGCTGGGGCTCGTCTCCTGCGGCGGCGGCGAAGACGCCAAGCTGCTGCCCGGCAACACCGCGGCGGAAATCACCGAAAACCTCGACCGCGTCAAGCAGTACGCCGAAGAAGGCGAATGCATCGGCGCCGAAGACGCGGTCGCCGAAGTCAACACTCAGGTCGAAGGGCTGACTGGGGTCGATCCCAAGCTGGTCGAAGCGCTGGAACGGGGCGCCACGCGGCTGAGCGAAGTCGTCGCCGGCTGCGAAGAAGAAGACACCGAAGCGGTGGCCCCCGAGAGCGAAGCGACGACCACTGAAGAAACCGAAAAGACGCCGCCGGGCCTCGAAAAGAAGGAAGAAAAGGAACGGGAAAAGGAAGAAAAGGCGTTCGAAAAGGAAGAAGAAAAAGCGGAAAAGCACAAAGAACCGCCAGCTGAAAAAACCACGCCCGAAGAAGCGACGACCACGCCCGCCCCGTCGCCATCGGAAGGTGGCGGCACCGATGCGCCCGGAGGCGTCAGCCCGGGCACTCCGGCCGAACCTGAACAGGGGAGCGAATAGTGGCGTCGGGAATCCTCTCCGGCCGCTACGAGATCGGCGAGCGGCTCGGCTCGGGTGGCATGTCGAGCGTGCACCAGGCGACCGACCTGATCCTCGAGCGCACGGTCGCGGTCAAGATCCTCGCCGAGCACCTCTCCGACGACGAGCGCTTCGTCGAACGCTTCCGCCGCGAGGCCCTGGCGGTGGCAAAATTGATCCACCCCAACATCGTCCAGGTCTACGACACCGGCATCGACGAGGGCCGCCACTACATCGTCATGGAGTACGTGCAGGGGCGCTCCGGGGCGCAGATCCTGCAGCGCCATGGCCCGCTCGACGGCGAGACCACGGCCGAGATCGGTGCTCAGGCCTGCGCCGGCCTCGACTACGCCCACCGGCGCGGGATCATCCACCGCGACGTCAAGCCCGGCAACCTGATGATCGTCGGCGGGCCGGTCGGCGGCGGCGAGATGACGATGAAGCTGGCCGACTTCGGCATCGCCCGCGCGATCGAACAGACCCGCATCACGCAGGTCGGCTCGGTCGTCGGCACCGCCGCCTACCTCTCGCCCGAGCAGGTGCGCGGCGAGGAGGCGACGCCCGCCACCGACGTCTACGCGCTCGGCGTCGTTCTCTACCAGTTCCTCACCGGCCGCCTGCCGTACGAGGGCTCGACCCTGGCCGAGCTGGCGGTGCGCCAGCAAAACGAGAGGCCGCTGCCCCCCAGCACCTACAACGACGAGGTGCCGGAGACGCTCGGCGCGGCGGTGCTGCGAGCGCTGGAGGGCGATCCCAGCCGCCGCTACGCCAGCGCCAGCGAGTTCGCCGGCGGCCTGGCGCTCGGCATGCAGGGCGAGGACGTGACCCTGCCACTGGAAGAGGGAACCGCGGCGACCAACGTGCTCGGCGCCGAGACCGCGACCCGCCGCCTCGATCAGACCGCCCAGACCGAGTACCGGCCGGCCCAGCCCTCGCCGACCCGGCGGCCTGTGGCCCGCGCGCCACAACAGCAGGCACCACCGCCACCGGTTCGCCCCGCCGCCCAGGCCCCGCGCAAGCGCAGCGCCTTCTCGCGCTTCGCCCGCTTCGTCATGGCGCTCGTCGCCCTGGTCCTGATCGCCGCCGCGGTCGCCGCGGCCGTGATCTACACCACGGACAAGGCGACCGGGATCAAGGCGACCGAAGTCGCCGGCAACACGGTTGACAAGGTCGTCGAAGAATTCAAGGAACTGGTCAAGAAGAACCAGGAATAGCGGAGTAGCCCGCGCCAGCGGCTTTCAACCGAGGTGCCGGTGTGAGCGCCGGTGACGCTGGTCATTGCCGGCCTTTTCTTCTCGTTCGGCGAGCCTGGTCCAAACGATCGTCGAAAGTCCGATCACGAAGAGCGACCACCAGCCAGCAACAGTGGGGCTCCAGTCAAGGATCAGCCCAATCTCATACACGGGCACGAAGAGAACAAGCAGGACTCCAAGGGCGACAAGGAATGGACGACGCACAAACCGGCTCATGACACCACCAGTGCCAGGCTATTGGCCGCGATGTAGACAAAAAGTGCCATCGCTGTTCCATTGTAGCTCCCGCTAATCGCGGCGTGAGTCTGCCCATCGCGATCGGCGCCGCTCCAGCGTGCGAGCGAGTTTCCGCAAAGGCGCCGATTGCCGCGCCGAAGGCGATCACTGACGGTTCAGATGGACTTGGGAGCGAGGCAATCGACAGCACCGACCCACGGTAGGAACGGCAATCCAACTCGTGGCGCGCAGAATGCACCGGGAGTGTGAATTTTGCCGCTCAGTCTCTCGCCGTCCAGGGCGCGGCGCCGGCCATGACCGCAGCCGCGTAGCCGGCGAAGGTGCCCGCCTCGATCGCGACGCGGGCGTGGGTCATTAGCTCCTGCAGGTAGGTGAGGTTGTGAATGCAGAGCAGGCGGACTGCGGTCAGCTCCTCGGCGCGGGAGAGATAGCTGAGGTAGTCGCGGTCGTGGTTCTGACAGGCGGGGCAGGGACAGCCCGCGGCGATCGGGTTGCGATCGCCCGTGTGGCCGGACTTGCGCAGATCGAGGCGGAAGCGGTTGTCGGGGTCGGGGACGAGGGCAACACCGTGGCGGGCGAGGCGGGTCGGCACGGCGCAGTCGAAGACGTCGAGGCCGAGCGCAATGCCGGCGAGCAGGTCGTCGACCTCGCCGATGCCGAGCAGGTGCTTGGGCGCCGCCTCGGGCAGCAGCGGCGCGGTCATGCCGAGCACCTCGCGCATCTCGGCCTTGTCGCGGCCGAGGGTGCCGCCGATCGCCAGCCCGTCGACGCCGGCGGAGGAGACGGCGTCGGCCGACTCGCGGCGCAGGTCCTCGTAGACACCGCCCTGGACGATGCCGAAGACCGCCTGACGCGCCGGCCCCTCGCGCTCGTGCCACTCGAGGCAGCGGTCGAGCCAGCGGTGGGTGCGCTCGGTCGAGCGGGCGGTGTAGTCGCGGTCGGCGTGGAAGGGCGTGCACTCGTCGAAGACCAGGGCGATGTCGGAACCGAGCGCCGCCTGCACCTGCATCGAGACCTCGGGCGAGATGAAGAGCTCGGTGCCGTCGCGGTATGAGCGGAAGTGGGCCCCCTCCTCCTCGATCGAGACCACCGAGCCCTTCTCGCCGCCCTGGCGGCCGCTGCCCTTGACCTCGTTGGCGACCCCGCCATGAGCGAGCGAGAAGACCTGGAAGCCGCCGGAGTCGGTGATCAGCGCCCGCTCCCAGCCCATGAAGCCGTGCAGGCCGCCAGCAGCGGCGATCCGCTCCGGGCCCGGCGAGACGAACAGGTGGTAGGTGTTGCCGAGCACCATCTCGTAGCCGAGCTCGGCGACCTCGTGCGATTCCAGCCCGCGCACGGTGCCCTTCGTCGCCAGCGGGATGAAGGCGGGCGTCTTCACCGGCCCGTGCGGCGTCTGCAGGACGCCGGTCCGCGCGGCGCCGTCCCGCGCTCCGATCTCGAATCTCAGTCTGTCCGGCTCGTTCCGCATAACGCTTGATGGATTGACCACCCTATGGGTGGGTCAATCCATCACTCGGCGATCAGCGAGCGGCCGGTCATCGGCGCCGGCTGGGGGATGCCGAGCAGCTCGAGCGCGGTCGGGGCTACGTCGGCGAGGATGCCGTGCTCGCGCAGCGTCACGCCGTCTGCGGTGACGATCAGCGGCACTGGGTTGAGCGAGTGAGCGGTGTTGGGCGAGCCATCGGGCTCCAGCATGTGGTCGCAGTTGCCGTGGTCGGCGGTGACGATGCAGGCGCCGCCCTTGGCGCTGACCGCCTCGATCACGTCGCCGAGGCAGCCGTCGACCTCCTCGACCGCCGCGACCGCCGCCGGGATCACGCCGGTGTGGCCGACCATGTCGGGGTTGGCGAAGTTGATGATGCCGAAGCGGTAGTCGTCAGCGGCCCAGTGGCTGACGAAGGTGTCGGCGGCGGCGCGGGCGCTCATCTCGGGCTTGTGGTCATAGGTCGGCACATCGCGCGGCGACTCGACCAGCCGGCGCTCCTCCCCCTCCCACTCCTGCTCGCGACCGCCGTTGAAGAAGTAGGTGACGTGGGCGTACTTCTCGGTCTCGGCGACGTGCAGCTGCCGCCCGCCGGCCTCGGAGATCGTCTCGGCCAGGGTCGTCTGTGGCCGTGCCTCGGGGAAGGCGACCGGGTAGGGCCAGCCCTTGCGATAGGAGGTCATCGTGGTCAGGTCGAGCAGCGGCCCGCCGGCACGGGGGAACTCGTCGAAGTCGGGCTCGGCAAGAGCCCGGGTCATCTCCCGCGCTCGGTCGGGCCGGAAGTTGATGAAGATGCCGATGTCCCCCTCGGCAACGCCGTCGTAATCGCCGATCACGGTCGGCTTGATGAACTCGTCGGTCTCCTCGCGCTCGTAAGAAGCGGCGATCGCCTCCTCGGAGCTGGAGGCGCGCAGCCCCTCGGCGTGGACGATCGCGTCGTAGGCGAGCTTGATCCGCTCCCAGCGCGTGTCGCGATCCATTGCGTAGTAGCGACCGCTGACCGTGGCGACCCGGCCGGCCTGGCGCAGCCAGCGGTCGAGCTCGCCCGAGGTAGCCCTTGCCACCGTGGGGCAGGGTGTCGCGGCCGTCGGTGAAAGCGTGGAAGACGACGTCGGGGACGCCCTCCTGGGAGGCGAGCTCGATCGTCGCCTCGATGTGCTCCCAGCCCGAGTGCACGCCGCCGTCGGAGACGAGGCCGAGCAAGTGCAGGCGTCCGCGCGGGCTGTTGCGGGCCCGCTCGCAGGCGCCGAGCAGGGCCTCGTTGTCGAAGAAGCCCCCGTCGGCGATCGAGTCGTCGATCCGGGCCAGGTCCTGCTTGACGATCGCGCCGGCGCCGAGGTTGAGGTGGCCGACCTCGGAGTTCCCCATCTGGCCCTCCGGCAGGCCGACGTCGCGGCCTTGGGCGGAGAGCTGGGTGTGGGGGTAGCTACCCCAGAGCCGGTCGAAGACCGGCGTCTCGGCAAGCGAGATCGCGTTTCCGGGCCCAGGCTCGGCGAGTCCCCAGCCGTCGAGGATGACCAGGGCGAGCGAGGGGACCGGGAGCTGGGTCAACAGACACCCCTGGGTTCGCGTCCCAATCGACACGGATTCGAATACCCGGCTGCCACCGTGTCGATTGGGACGCTCACGAAGCCTTGACGATCGCGGCGAAATCGGCTGGGTCGAGGGCGGCGCCGCCGACCAGGGCGCCGTCGATGTCGGGCTGGCCGAGCAGCTCGGCGGCGTTGCCGGGCTTGACCGAGCCGCCGTAGAGGATCCGCACCTCGTCGGCGGGCCCGCCGCGCTCGCGCACCACGTCGCGGATGAAGGCACACGCTTCCTGCGCCTGCTCAGGGGTCGCCGTGCGGCCGGTGCCGATCGCCCAGATCGGCTCGTAGGCGATCACGATCTCACTCAGCTTGGTCCCGACCACCTCGGCGAGGTCAGCCTGCAGTTGGCGCTCCAGCACCGCCTCGGTCTGTTCGGCGTCGCGCGCCTCCTCGCTCTCACCGACGCAGAGGATCGGCTCGAGGCCAGCGGCGAGCGCGGCCGGCACCTTGCGGGCGAGGGCCTCGTCGGTCTCGCCGAAGAACTGGCGGCGCTCGGAGTGACCGAGCACAACCGCCGCGACGTCGAGCTCGACCAGCATCGGGGCCGAGACCTCGCCGGTGAAGGCACCCGAGTCCTCCTCGTGCATGTTCTGGGCGGCGACCTTGACCGCGGTGCCGTAGCGGCGCTCGACCACCGCGGTCAGGGCGGTGAACGGTGGGCAGATCACCACGTCCGACTGCGTCGCCGCGATCTGCGGCAGCAGCGCGTCGACGAACTCGCCCGCCTCGGCGACGGTCTTGTGCATCTTCCAGTTGGCGGCGATGTAGGGGGTCCTAGGCATCGCGCAGGGCCTCCACTCCGGGCAGCTTCTTTCCCTCCAAGAGCTCCAAGGATGCTCCTCCTCCGGTCGAGAGCCAATCGACTCTGTCGGCAAGGCCGAACTGCTGCAGGGCGGCAACCGAGTCGCCACCGCCGATCACGGTCGTTCCGGGCGCCGCCGCAACCGCCTCGGCGACGGAGCGCGTGCCGGCGGCGAACGGCGCCAGCTCGAAAGCGCCCATCGGGCCGTTCCAGAGCACCGTTCCCGCTGCGGCGATCCGCTCGGCGTAGGCGGCAGCGCTGCGCGGGCCGATGTCGAGGCCCATCCAGCCGTCCGGCACCTCGACGCCGTCGCTCGGGCGCACCTCGGTCTCGGCGTCGAACGCCTCGCCCAGGACCAGGTCGATCGGCAGGCGCAGCTCGCAGTCGGCGCCCTCGGCCTGAGTCAGCGCCTTGCCCGCCAGCTCCACCCCCTCCTCCTCGACCAGTGAGTTGCCGGTGGCGATGCCCTGGGCGCGGAAGAAGCTGAAGCACATCGCGCCGCCGATCAGGATCTCGTCAGCAATCTCGAGGAAACGGTCGATCACGCCAACCTTGTCGGTCACCTTGGCGCCGCCGAGGACGACGACCAGCGGCCGCGCCGGCGACTCGACCACGCGACCCAGTTCGGTCAGCTCCTGCTCGAGCAGGAGGCCGGCGAAACCCGGCAGCAGCGCGGCGACACCGGCGGTGCTGGCGTGGGCGCGGTGGGCAGTGCCGAAAGCGTCGTTGACGTAGAGGTCTGCGAGTTCGGCGAGCTGTGCGGCCAGTCCGGGATCGTTCTCGGTCTCCCCCGGCTCGTAGCGCACGTTCTCGAGCAACAGGACGTCGCGGGAGCCCAGCCCTTCCGCCAGCGCCTTGACCTCGTCGCCGACCACGGCAGGCGCCTGTTGCACAGGCTCTCCCAGCAGCTCGCTCAGGTGCTCGCCGACCGGCTTCATCGAGAGCGCCCGGCACGACCTTGCCCTTCGGCCGCCCCAGGTGGGAGACCAGGACCAGCGAGGCACCACGCTCGCGCAGCGATTCGATCGTCGGCAGCGCCGCGCGGATGCGGGTGTCGTCGGCGACCCTACCGCCGTCGAGCGGCACGTTGAAGTCGACCCGGACCAACACCCGCTTGCCCGCCACCTCGGCGTCGCGCACGCTGGCCTTGGCGAAGCTCACGATCGCTCCCCCGCCGCTGTGCTCAGAGGACCTTGCCGGCCAGCTCGACGCAGCGGTTGGAGTAGCCCCACTCGTTGTCGTACCAGGAGACCGCCTTGATCATCTTGCCGTCGCCGATTGCCATCGTCTGGCCGGCGTCGAAGATCGAGGAGTGCGAGTCGCCGACGATGTCGGTGGAGACGATCTCGTCCTCGGTGTAGCTGAGGATGCCCTTCAGCGGGCCCTCGGCGGCCTCCTTGATCGCGGCGTTGACCGCGGCCGGGTCGGTCGGCTGCGAGGGCCTGAAGACGAGGTCGACGACCGAGCCGGTGATCACAGGGGCACGGACGGCGAGGCCGTTGAGCTTGCCGTTCAGCTCCGGTAGGACGAGGCCCGACCGCCTTCGCCGCGCCGGTCGTCGTCGGGATCAGGTTGACGGCGGCAGCACGCGCCCGGCGCAGGTCCTTGTGCGGCATGTCCTGCAGGCGCTGATCGGAGGTGTAGGCGTGGATCGTCGTCATCAGGCCGTGCTCGATGCCGAAGGAGTCGTTCAGCACCTTCGCGAACGGGGCCAGGCAGTTGGTGGTGCAGGAGGCGTTGGAGATGACGTGGTGGTTGTCGCGGTCGTAGTCGCAATCGAAGTTGACGCCGAGGGCGACGGTCACGTCCGGCTCCTTGGCGGGGGCGGAGATGATCACCTTCTTGGCACCGGCCGAGAGGTGCTTGGCGGCATCGTCGCGGGCGGTGAAGAAGCCGGTCGACTCGATCACCACGTCTACGCCGAGATCGCCCCAGGGCAGCGCGCCCGGGTCGCGCTCGGAGAGCACCTTGAGCGGCGCGCCATCGACCGAGATCGTGTCCCCTTCGACGCTGACCTCACCCGGGAAGCGGCCGACGCTCGAGTCGTACTTGAGCAGGTGGGCAAGGGTCTCCGGATCGGTGAGGTCGTTGACGGCGACGAACTCCAGATCGGCCCCGGCGGCATGCGCCGCTCGGAACACGTTGCGCCCAATCCGGCCAAAGCCGTTGATGCCGACCTTCACAGCCATTCCTCAGTTCCTCCTGGACTCGTTGTGGGAGATGTCTCGATGTTATGGACCGGCGCCGGCCGGCCCACTGACAAAGCTTCAGTCCGACCCGATCGTGATCTCGATCTCGTACCCGTCCGGGTCCTTGAGAAATGCCGAGTAGGAGCCGGAGCCGTAGGAGCGTCGCTCGCCGGGCTCGGAGACCACGGTGCCACCGCCGCTCATGCCGCCTTCCCAGGCCGCCTTGACGGCGACGATTCCGAGCGCGGAGAAGCTGAGCAGGCCGAAGCCCGCCTTCGGCTCATGATGGGAAGCGATGAAGAAGACGGGTTTGGCGATGCCCCAGCCGATCGTTTTGTCCTCCTCGAAGTGGCGCCGCCAGCCAAGTGGGGCGAGCAGGCCGTCGTAGAACGAGCCGCTCCGCTCGAGGTCGGAAACCTCCAGTAGGACGTGGTGAAGCATCGTGCCCGGAGGCTATACGGGCGGGCGGATCAGCCGCCGCGCGGTGTCCAGCGGAAAAAGCGGATTGCCAGCAGCAGGCCGGCCACGCCCCAGATCGCGACGATCGCCAGGTTGCCCCACTGCAGGCCGCCGCCGCTGCCCGGGTCATAGACGCCGAAGAAGGCCTCGAAGAAGTGGCGGATCGGGAAGAGGTCAGCGAAATGGATCACGCCGCTGGGCAGCTGGTCGTCGGGGATGAAGATGCCGGAGAGGAAGTAGAGCGGCAGCAGCAGGGCGTTGACGATCGGCGCGGCCGCGTCCTGCGAGGGGATCGCCGCGGTCAGAGCGATGCCGAGGCAGCAGAAGGAGGCGGCCCCGATCAGCAGCGTGACGACGATCTGTGGCAGCTGGCTCCAAGGGATCGCCACGCCGTAGAGCAGGCGGCCGATTATCGCCATCAGCGCCAGCATCAGCAGCGCCACCACGGCCGAGTTGCCGATCCGCCCGGCGATGAAGACCCAGGCCGGCATCGGCGTGCCGCGGCCGCGCTTGAGGCGCCCGTCCTCGCGGGCGATCACCAGCGACATCGCCAGCGACTGCATCGTCGCCGAGATCACCGCCAGGGTGATGATCGCCGGCACGTAGTAGGCGGTGGTCTTGATCCCGCCGCGCACGTTCACCGTCTGCCCGCCGAAGACGGTGGCGAAGATCAGCAGCAGGATCACCGGGAACATCACGGTGAAGAAGACCGAGGCTGGGTTGCGCCAGAAGGCCTTCTGGTCGTAGCGGAACTGGTGGGCGAAGAGAGCCAGGCCGCTCATTCGCTCTCTCCCTCCGCGGTCAGCGAGAGGTAGACGTCCTCGAGGTTGGGCCGGGTCACTTCCAGGCCCTCCAGCTCGAGCCCCTGCGCGATCGCCCGCTCGGTCAGCTGGTGCAGGTCGGCGACCGGGCTCGTCGTCTCGACCGAGACCTCCTCGCCGCCGAGCCGGTAGCTGATCGTCGTCGGCAGGCTCTCGCGGTCGCCGAGGTCATCCGGCGTGCCGCTCGCCACCACCTGGCCGCGCGAGATGATCGTCACCCGGTCGGCGAGCCGCTGCGCCTCGTCCATGTAGTGGGTGGTGAGGAAGACCGTCTTGCCGAGGTCGCGCAGGCCGGCGATCGTCTCCCAGGCCTGGCGCCGCGCCGAGGGATCGAAGCCGGTCGTCGGCTCGTCGAGGAAGAGCAGCTCGGGGTCGCCGACCAGGGCCATGCCGACGTCGAGGCGGCGCTGCTGGCCGCCGGAGAGCTTGCTCGCCCGCACGTCGGCCTTGCCGCCGAGGCCGACCAGCTCGATCACCTCGTCGACCGGGCGCGGCGCTCGGTAGTAGCCGGCATAGAGGCCGAGCGACTCGCGCACCGTCAGGTAGGGATCGAGCCGGCAGCTCTGCAGGACGATGCCGATCCGCTCGCGCCAGGCGCGGTCGCCGTGCTCGGGGTCCTCCCCCAGCACCTCGATCTCCCCCCCGCTGCGCTTGCGGTACCCCTCGAGGATCTCGACCGTAGTCGTCTTCCCCGCCCCATTGGGCCCGAGAAAGGCAAACACCTCGCCGGCCTGGACCTCGAGATCGATCCCCCGAACCGCCTCGAACTCCCCATAGCTCTTGCGCAGCCCGCGTATCGATATGACGGAATCGCCCAAAGCCGGGCGATTCTATGGAGGTGGCGAGAGCTCGGGTTAATCGGCGTCGCGGTGAGTCGAGCGGGCGTCGGTAGGGCCTCCGAACGTTTTGCGCCGCTGGCCCCAAAGCATTCTCGGACGGCACCCGGCGATCCAGCCAGTCAGGCGAGTGAGGAGGCCCTACCGACGCCCGCCCCATCAAGGCGAAGCCGCTACCCCACCTCAGTATCGCGATGCTTCAGATGCACCACCACGTCCTCGCGCCCCTCCAGCTCACGGCGGATGCGGTCGGCGACGGTGATCGAGCGGTGGCGGCCGCCGGTGCAGCCGATCGCGATCGTCAGGTGGCTCTTGCCCTCGGCGACGTAGGCGGGGACGAGGAAGTCGAGCAGCGGCAGCAACCGCCCGTAGAACTCGCCGGCCTGGGTGCCGGACTCGACGTACTCGCGCACCCTCTTGTCGAGCCCGGTCAGCGGGCGCAGGTCATCGACGTAGTGCGGGTTGGGCAGGAAGCGCACGTCGAGGGTGAGGTCGGCATCGTGCGGCGGCCCGTTCTTGAAGCCGAAGGTGAGCAGGGTCAGCGCCATCTTGCCGGTCTCGTGGTGGTCGAGCATGTCCTCGGCGATCCGCCGCCGCAGCATCGCCCCGGTCAGGTTGCCGGTGTCCATCACCACGTCGGCGCGCTCGCGCAGCGGAGCGAGCAGCTCGCGCTCGGCGCGGATGCCGTCGACGATCCGCCCTTCCGGCGCCAGCGGGTGGCGACGGCGCGTCTCCTTATAGCGGTCGACCAGCGTCTCCTCGTCGGCCTCGAGGAAGAGCACGGTCGGTTTGAGGCCCTCGGCCTCGAGGTCGTCGAGCACCTGCAACAGGTCGTCGAAGTAGTCGCCGCCGCGCACGTCGGAGACGACCGCGGCGCACTCGACGCCGCTGCCCTCATGGCGGAAGAGCTCGCCGAGGCTGCCGATCATCCGCGGCGGCAGGTTGTCGACGCAGAAGTAGCCGCCGTCCTCGAAAGCCGCGATCGCTTCCGACTTGCCGGCGCCCGAGTGGCCGGTGATCACGACCAGCTCGACCTCGCGGCCGGCCTTCGTCCCCGCTGCCTCATCCGTGCTCGCCATCAGCCCGTCCTGTTGAGTTGCTCGTGGATCTCGCGGGCTACCTTGCCAGGCAGGCCGGGCACCATTTCCAGTTCCTCGCGAGTAGCGGCGAGGAAGCGCTCTGGTGAGCCGAAATGCTGCAGCAGAGCGCGCTTGCGGACCGGCCCGATGCCCTTCAGCTCGTCGAGCACCGAGCCGGTCATCGCGCGGTCGCGACGGCCGCGGTGGTGCTCGATCGCGAAGCGGTGGGCCTCGTCGCGCACCCGCTGCAGCAGCTTCGATGCCTCGGAGTCGGCGGCGAGGTCGATCGGCTCCGAGCGGCCGGGGGCGTAGACCTCCTCCTCGCGCTTGGCGAGGCTGATCACGGTGACGCCGCGGTCGACGAAGGGCTTCAGCGCTCGCATCCCCGCCGCGAGCTGGCCCTTGCCGCCGTCGATCATGATCAACGCGGGCAAGGCGGAGAAGCTGGCGTCGCGCTTGCTGTCGTGCGGCGAGAGGTCGACCTGCTCGAGGTAGCGGTTCATCCGCCGCCCCAGGATCTCTTCCATCGAGGCGAAGTCGTCGGGACCGTCGCCGCGCCCTTCGCCGCTCTCGCCGCGCACGCGGAAACGCCGGTAGTCGGACTTCTTGGTCGCACCCCCCTCGAACACGACCATCGAGGCAACGGTGTGCTCGCCGCCGATGTTGGAGATGTCGAAGCCCTCGATCCGCACCGGCAGGTCGGCCATGCCGAGCGCGTCGCGCAGGCTGGCGAGCGACTCGACCCGGCGCTGGCGGCGGTGCTCGCGGCGCAGCCGGTCCTGGTCGAGGGCGAGCTTGGCGTTGCGCTCGGCCAGCTCGCGCAGGCGGCGCTTGTCGCCGCGCTCGGCGACCCGCACCTCGACCGCGCTGCCGCGGCGCTCGCTCAGCGCCGCTTCCAGCAGCTCGGCCCGCTCGCTCAGGTAGGGGCCAACGATCACGGTGCGGGGCATCGCCGGCGAGGCCGAGTAGTACTGGCCGAGGAACTCCTCGGCGACCTCGGCGAGGTCGCGTTCGGCCTGGTTGTCGAGGTAGAAGCTCTGGCGCTCGGCGAGGATGCCGTCGCGCACCTGGAAGACCTGGGCGTTGGCGTCCTGACCCTCGGCGGCGACGCCGATCAGGTCGGCGGTGCCGACCGTGCCGCCGGCGACCCGCTGGCGCTCGAACAGCGACTGGATCGCCTGCAAGCGGTCGCGATGCAGGGCGGCGCGCTCGAACTCGTGCCGCCCGGCCGCCGCCTCCATCTTTCCTTGCTCGTCGGCCTCGACCTGGCGATAGCGGCCGGAGAGGAAGTCGACGATCGCCTCGATGTTGTGGCGGTACTCCTCCTGACTGACGTAGCCGACGCAGGGCGCCCCGCAGCGCTTGATGTAGTAGTCGAGACAGGGACTGCCGGAGCGCCGCCCCGGCTCCTTGCCCTCGCAGGTGCGGAACTGGAAGAGCTTGCCGAGCAGGTCGAGTGTCCCGCGCACCCGCTTGGCACTGGAGAAGGGCCCGAAGTATGCGCGGCCCGAGCGGTGCTTCTCGCGGGTGAAGTAGACCCGCGGGTAGTCCTCGTCGAGACTGACGCAGATGTAGGGATAGGACTTGTCGTCGCGCAGGCGGATGTTGAAGCGCGGCCGGTGGCGCTTGATGAAGTTCTGCTCGGCCAGCAGCGCCTCGACCTCGGTCGATGTGACCAGGCACTCGATGCGATCGACTCGCGAAGTCATCCGGCCCTCGCCCTTGGCCGAGAAATGCGAGTTGACCCGCTTGCGGATCGAGCGCGCCTTGCCGACGTAGAGGGTCTCGCCGTCGGCGCTGTGAAAGATGTAGACGCCGGGCGAATCGGGCAGCTGGCGACGTTGCTGCGCGATCCGTTCCGCCCGTGAGAGCTCGGTGTTGTCCCCGCCGTCGGTCACTGGTCAAAGAGTAGGCTCCTGGCCACCCGGCCAAAGTGACCCGCCGGTGAAGACTTCCCCGACACGGAGAGCGAGATGACGACCCCCGCAGCCCTGACCAGCGCCCCGCCCGAGCTAAACACGCTGAAGATCGAGATCGACGACGCCAACATCGGCACCCTCACCCTCGACCGCCCCGACGCCTTCAACGCGATGAGCCCGGAGATGATCGGCGAGATGACCGTAGCCTTTGCCTGGCTCGCCGACCGGGCGCCGATCCGGGCGCTGATCATCACCGGCTCGGGCAAGGCCTTCTGCGCCGGCGGCGACGTCACCTGGTTCCAGAAGGGCGTCGAGGACGAGGAGATCGACCTGCCCTCGGAAGTGAGGCGCGGCGCCGAGGCGCTGCACGCGGCGATCGTCGACCTGCGGCGGATCCCCTATCCGGTGATCTGCGCCGTCAACGGCCCGGCCGCCGGCGCCGGCTTCTCGCTGGCGCTCGCTTGCGACATCCGCATCGCCTCCGAGTCCGCCTTCTTCGCCCCCGCCTACGGCCGCATCGGCGCCTCTCCCGACGGCGGCATGACTTACTTCCTGCCCCGCGTGGTGGGGCCGAGCCGGGCGCTGGAACTACTGCTCGAGGACCCCAACATGAAGGCCGAGGACGCACTGGCAGAGCGGATCGTGGCCGAGGTCGTCGCGCCCGACGAGCTGATCGACGCCGCACGGGCGAAGGCCGAGAAGCTGGCCGCCAAGGCGCCGCACTACGTGCGCATGGCGAAGACGCTGGCCAACACCAGCATCGAGCACACCCTGACCGAGCACCTGCAGCTGGAGCGCCACGGAATCGCCGACAGCATGGCGACCGAGGACCTGCGCAACGGCGTCGAGGCCTTCTTCGGCGGCGGCACGCCCGAGTTCCACGGCCGCTGAACCAGGTGTGAATCCCCCGCGTATGCAGTTAGAGTTTTCCCGAGCATTCGCCCCCCAGGAAAGGACTCACCAGTCATGAAGAAGGTCGGCGCATTTCTAGTCCTGGCCATCGCGGCGCTAGCCCTGGTCGCCTGTGGCAGTAGCAGCAGCGACAGCAGCTCGAGCACGGCGGAAACCAGCGGGGGCGAAAGCCAGGCCGAGCAGGGTGGTGCGGCCCAGGAAGAAAGCGGCAACGGGGGTGGCGGCTCCGCCTCGACCCTCAAGTTCGAAGCGGATCCCAACGGCGAACTCGCCTACACCTCCACCAGCGAGACCGCCAAGGCCGGCAAAGTGACGGTCGAATTCAAGAACCCCCAGGCCCTCACCCACGACGTCGCGATTGAAAGCTCCAGCGGCGAAGAAGTCGGCGCCACCGAACTGATCGCCGACGGCTCCGATACGACGACCGTCGACCTCAAACCCGGCACCTACACCTACTTCTGCACCGTGCCCGGCCACCGCGAAGCCGGCATGGAAGGCACACTGACCGTCAAGTAGGCGCGGCGTGAGCCGCTGGGAGACAACCAGCACTCTGGAGGCCGGGGTCAGCCCGGCCTCCGTTTGGCAGAAGGCCTACGCGGACGCCGGGACCTGGCCGGGGTGGAACGCCGAGATCAAGCGGGCCCAGCTCGACGGTCCGCTCGCCCAAGGCGCCCAGGCGAAGATCGTCTTCGGCACCGGCCTGCGCCTGCGCTTCCATGTGGTCGAGTTCGAGGACGGGCGACTCTTCACCGACGAGTCGCGCCTGCCCGGCGCCCGCATGGGCCACCGCCACCTGGTCGAGCCAACCGGGAGCGGCAGTCGCCTCACCAACACCATCTACATCGAAGGGCCGCTGGCACCCCTCTGGCGCCGGATCATGGGCCCAGCGGCGGCACGCACCCTCCCCAGCGCCCAGCGCGCGGTGGTCAAGCTGGCGCAATGAACAATCGCACCGTGACTTCCCGGCTCGCAACCGCAGCCGATGCCAAAGCGATCACCGCAACATTGAGTGGGGCCTTCGACAGCGACCCCCTCTGGAGCTGGGCCTTTCCAGACGACGAGAGGCGACCGGCGCAATACGAAACCTTCTTCGGCCTCTTCGTCGAGAGCGCGATCCCAAACGGCTGGGTCTGGACCACAGATCAAGCCACAGCAGTAGCCGTATGGACGCCGCCTGGCAAGAGCGAGCTCAGCGACGAGGCGAAGGCAAGGGTCGAGCCCTTCCTTGCCGCCGAACTGGGCCCCCACGCCGAGCCGGTGCTGCAGGTATTTGAGTCATTCGAGTCAGCCTGCCCCGAGGGCCAGGACTTCTACTACCTGAGCCTCCTCGGCACCCACCCAGACCACCGCGGCCGCGGACTCGGGATGAACCTGCTGGCTACGAACTTGACCCAAATCGATGCCGAAGGCATGCCCGCCTACCTGGAGTCGAGCAATCCCGCCAACAACGCCCGCTACGAACGCCTCGGGTTCAAGCCGCGCACCGAGTTCTCGACACCCGATGGCCGGCACACCGTGACGACTATGTGGCGGGAGCCATCACGCGGGTGACGCTGTCACCGACGAAGCAGGGCTTCTCGTTGCCCTCGACCTCGAGGGTGAAGCGGGTGACGACCTCGTACCAGCCGCCGCCCTTCTCGTCGACCGAGACGACCTCGGCGCGGCCGCGGACGCGGGCGTCGACTGGCACCGGAGCGGGGAAGCGGATCTTGTTCCAGCCGTAGTTGACGCCGAGGGCGAAGCCGGTGGAGGAGATCAGCTCCTTGCGGAAACCGTCGACGAGGGAGAGCGTCAGGTTGCCGTGGGCGATCGTGGTGCCGAAGGGGCTCTCGGCCTTGGCGCGCTCGACGTCGACGTGGATCCACTGATCGTCGCCTGAGAGGTCTGCGAAGGCGTTGATGTCCTCCTGGGTAACCGTGCGCCACTCGCTCGGGCCGATCTCCTGACCGACCAGGGCCTGCATGCCCTCGACACCCTGTACCTCGACGCTTGCCATCGGCGCCAGTCTAATCGCCGCGCGTCGAGCGGGCCAAGATTGGCTCATTTCGAGCCGCGTTCGCGTGAAACGCTCCTAGTGCGACTGAAACCTGTTGAAAGGGGGGAATGAGATGAGGATGCAACCACATCGACTCCTAGCCCTCCTTGCGCTGCCGTGCGTCTTCTTGATGTTCCCCGCCTGCAGTACCGCAGCCCCGAGCTGCGCAGAAGGCCCGGAAACCGTCGGCACGACGATCATCGGAACGCCCTGCGCCGACACCATCCGCCTGCCGCGAGAAGTCACCACCGTCCTCGGCGAAGGCGGCGACGACGTGCTCTACGGCCAGCGCGGCAACGACAGCCTCTTCGGCGGCGAAGGCAACGACCGGCTCTACGGCGGGGTCGGCGACGATCGGCTCCGCGGCGGCCCCGGAGACGACCGGCTCTCCGGTGGGTTCGGCGCCGATTCCCTCGACGGCGAAGGTGGCAACGACTTCGACCGAGGCGACGCGACAATCGACTCGATCGGGGACTCGGGCGGCGGCAGCGACACCCTCAGCTTCGCGACCGGGGTGACACCTGGCTTTCCCAACGAAGGGTCGTTCTTCACCGACGCCGGCTTCCCGCCGGGCGCCGAGGGACGCGGCGTATACGTCGACCTTGGCGACGATTTCGCCAACGACGGGCAAGCGCCCTCCGGCGGCGGCTTCGACGAACCGCTGGGCCCGGCGACCGACTTCAGCGACTTCGAGACGGTGATCGGCACCCCCTTTCCCGACTACATCGTCGGCACCAGCGGCGCCGAGACCTTCTACGGCGGAGGCGGCGCAGACCTAATCGACGGCGGCGGAGGCGGTGACGTCGCCCATGGCGGCGCCGATGAAGACGGCTGCGTCAATGTCGCGACCGAGGACTGCGAGCTCTCCGGCGAAGAAATCAAACTGCGCAACCCCGGTGCGATTGCGGTCGGCGTCATGGCTCCAGGCGGCCCCGGGGGTCCCGCCGTCTACCTGACCGGCAGCGACAAAAGCGATCGAGTGACGGCGAGCTACGCCCCAGGGGCGGTGACGCTCACCCTGACCGCGGGCAGCGAAGGGCAGTTCGACGCCGCCGAGGCGGTGGCGGGTGGTTGCTCCACCCCGAGTGGGGGATCGGTCTCCTGCCCAGTGCCGGAAGCTCCAGACTCGATCATGCTCGCGGGCCTGGGAGGTGACGACGTCCTCTCGGCCCCTGGCTTCCCCGAAGCCGTCTCCGTCGTCGCCCTGGGGAACGAAGGCGACGACACGCTCACCGGCGGCGAAACCGAAGATGCGCTCGTCGACGGCGCGGGTAACGACACGGTCAACGCCGCCGGGCGCGACGACGCGCTGCCCAACAACGGCGGCGGCGATCAGCTCCACGCTGGGGCGGGCGAGGATCTCTTCATCTCCAACGCGGTCTGCGACGGCGATCTCCTCGACGGCGGCGGCGATCGCGACAACGCCAACTGGGCCAACTTCAAATCCGGCGTGACGATCGACATGGCCCAGCACGTCGCCGGCCTGATCGGCCCTCAGGGCGAAGCACGCTGCAACAGCGCCGACGAATTGACGAGCCTGCAGGCAATCGAGGACATCGAGGCCACCAACGGCGCCGACAACCTGATCGGCGACAGCGGGCCCAACCAGCTGCTGGGCCGGGACGGGCCGGACAACTTCTTCGCCGGCGCCGGCAACGACCTGCTGCTGGTCAACTCCGGCGACGCCGACCCGATCGTCGACTGCGGCGAAGGCTTCGACACGGCGCTGATCGACTTCGCCCCAATCGTCGACGGCCCGCCGGTCGACTGCGAGTCGGTCGAAGAACGCGCTCCGAACAGCTTCCGCCCGCCGGATACGCCTCCCGACCCGGAACCCGAACCGCCGGTCGTAGAACCTCCCCCTCCACCGCGGCCCCCCCGGCCTCCGAACCCCCCCAAACCAGACCGCACTCCGCCTGCGACCCGCCTGCGCCATCACCCAGCGGGGCTGCTCTTCACCTCGGAACCACGCCGCCGCGTCTCCTTCGCCTTCGCCGCCTCCGAGCCTGGAGCCAGCTTCCACTGCAAGCTCGACAGTCAGCCCTGGCGCGTCTGCCGCTCACCCCGCGCCTACCTCGTCCCCCCCGGGCGACACGTCTTCCGCGTCTTCGCGATCGACGCCGCCGGCAACCGCGACCGCACGCCGGCGACATTCGGCTTCCGGGTCCGCTCTCGCTGAGCCGCATCTCGCAGCAGGGGTCCGTCTTCCGTAGACGGTGCCTTAGGCCGCGAGCCGCAGCGGCGAGTGGCGCGCAATCGCGGCGAAATCCGCGTCTTCGCAGAGCAGCGCCGCACCGTTTCGTATCGCCACCGCGGCGATCAGGCAATCGGTCAGCTTGCGCGGCGTCTCGCCTCCGGCCCGGCAGGCGCGGTAGAGCTCGGCCGCCTGCTCGTAATCGGCGGGGCCGTCGACTGCGAGAAAATCAACGCTGTAGAGGAGTCTCCGCAGCCGGTTGCGGTCGTCGTCGTCGCGAGCGCCGGCGAGGATCTCCATCACGATCACGTCGGTGCTCGCCAGCGTGCTTCCCTGCGCCAGCGCCGAGCGCACACGCAGGTGCGCAGGGCTGCCGGTGGCACGCAGAAACTCAATCCAGGCAGAGCTGTCGACGAGGATCACGGCTCGTGGATCTCATCTGGTGAGCGAACCTCGGCAAGGTCGCCGGCCCAGCCGGTCCCCTCGGTTGCCAGCGCCTCCTCACGGCCCATCGGATCGCCAACGAGCCGGCGCAGGGCCAGGTCGACAGCTTCGCGCTTGCTGCGCAGCCGGTAGAGGCGCATCGCGCGATCGATGAGGACGTCATCGATCTCGATGTTCGTTCGCGTCATTGCACCTTTATACACCTTAGGGTGTACTGAAAAGGGCGAAGGCGGAGAATTCCCCTCTGAGAGAGCGATTGCGGTACTCACGACACCAACCTGACTTCAAAGTCGGGTGCTACGAAAGCGCCGGCGCCACCGAGCAGGGCGAGGATGCGGCTGACGTAGGCGGTGGTCTCGGGAATCGCCGGCACACAGCCACACGCTTCAACCGGTGCCGGGCCGGCGTTGTAAGCGGCAAGGGCGAGTTGGGGCGACCCGAACTGCTGAATCAGGTCCGACATGAGGTGAGCCTCCGCGTCCATCGCTTCCTCCGGATCGAATGGATCTCGCAGGCCATAGGAGGCCGCCGTGCTCGGAATGAACTGGGCTATGCCCTGTGCGCCTGCCGGCGAGCTCGCGTAGGGGTTGAAGTTCGACTCGGCCATCAGCTGCGCCGCAAGCAGCGCCGCTGAGACGTTCCAGTGAGTCGCGGCACGGAGGAGCGGCGCGCGGAAGCGCGCCGGGACGAAGGCGGGCAGACCGTCACCGCTGGCGAAGGAGCCGTCTCCCCCACTCTCCGCACCCGAGCCTCCGCCGACGCCGACCGCGTCCCCTGCCGGCGAGCAGGGCGGCGGGGCGATGTCGAAGCCAAAATGCCATGGCTCCCAGCTGTAGCGCTGCACGAAGCCAAATTGGACGGCGTTCGTAGCCAGCCAGCCATACGCGGTTTCCGGGCCGAGGTCGAGCTCGGTCGCGCAACGGTGCAGCGAGTGACCCGGGGGCGCAACCCAAGTGGGATCAGGGTGAGCAGCGAACAGCGCCGCCTGTTCGGCGTCGGAGCGGAATGCCGAGTTGACGATCAGGGCGAAACCGGCCTGACTGGCGGCCACCGCCATGCGATCGAAGGCAGCGCCAACGTCCGGTCTCATTCCGTGGCCCTGGCGATAGACGAGCGGCCCGCTGTAGCCGCCTCCGGTAGCCAGCTTGGAGGCCGGTTCGTCGGCGGGGTTCGATGGCGCGCCGGCTTCGGCCACTGCCGATGCTTCAGTGCGCGAATTCCTACCGCCGACCTCGATCCCAGCGGTAACCACAGCCTCGGCCCGTACCGGTGCGAACGAGTCGGCATCGGGAAAGGAGACGCGCAGGTTCGCAACCGACACGCCGTTGGCTTTCGCCGCCGCGGTTGCGGCTTCCCGGGCCCGAGCGAGGTAGATGGTCTTCTCGATGTGGCGAGGGCTGGGCGAGCCGTCGGGCAGGCGCGAGGGAGAGAGCAGGCGCGGGAGGTCGTCGCGCATCGAGCGCGCCGCCGAGATCGCTGCCAAGTCCGCCGCGCGCTGGACCCGCCCCTTGCCGGTGATCGCCCCGGCGATGGCGACCAACGCCAAGGCCGCGGCAATCAGCGCAAATGCACCGCCAAGCGCGAGCGGCAGGGCCTGCCCGTCTTGTCCCTTCGCGTCCATGCCGCCACGCTGGCGAGTCGCGACGCGTGCGTGGTGCGCTCAAGCGCACGAATCCGAGCCATCTCACGACCGAACCATCCGACGCCCTCGACCGTATTCAGGGATAACCGGAAACGACCGAGGAGACCCGATGCCGCATCCACGCACGCTTCCCCGTCCACCACTTCGACTTCCCATCATCGGGATGCTGCTGGCGCTCTCCCTCCTGGTCGTGATTGGCGCGCCGCAGGCCCTCGCCGCCAAATCGAGCAGGCGCGTCGCCGCCGAGGCGGAAAACGCGACGCTCGGCAAGACCGTTCTGACCACGACCAAGGGCCGCACCCTCTACAGCCTCAGCGTCGAGAAGAACGGCAGGTTCATCTGCACCGGCTCATGCCTCTCGGTCTGGCATCCGCTGCTGGTCCCGGCCGGCGTGCGCCCGACCGGTCCGGTCAAGCTCGGCACCGTCGAGCGGCCGGAAGGCGGAACTCAGGTCACGTACAGGGGGCGCCCGCTCTACCGCTTCGGTGGCGACAGCAAAGCCGGGCAGGCAAACGGCGAGGGGATCAAGGATGTCGGCACCTGGCACGCGGCAAGCGCGCCACGAAAAGCTGCCGAACCGGCCCCCCAGCCGCAGCCGCAGCCTGAAAACCCCTACCCCTACGGCAGCGGCTACTAGCGCCGGCGGACGGCCGCGATCGTCTGCTTCAGGGTCGCGCGGGCGTCGTGGTGCGGCATCCAGTGCAGCTTGCGACGGGCGCGAGTCGTATCCATCAGCACAGGACGGCGAACCGCCTCGATCCAGGCAGCCTCGTCGGGCAGGAACGGCATCAGTGAGACCGCCTCGGCGGCGACGCCGACGGCGAGGTGCGGTGCCGGCACCGCGTGCCAGCCGAGGGCATGCGCGAGGTCGCTGATCGTCAGCTGGCCGGGCCCGGCCAGGTTGTAGACGCCGGGCGGGCCGTGGCCGAGGACCGCAGCGGTGAGCGCAGCGGCGACGTCGTCGTGGTGGACCAGCTGGAAGGGCACGCCGGGGTCGGGAAGCACCGGCCGCAGCTCGGGCACCTTGCCCAGCGCCCAGCGCAGCGGCCCCGGAATCCTCTGCCCCATCGCCAGCATCGGGATCAGGTCAAGCAGCAGCGTCGCTTCCGGCCCGGCGACGATGCAGGGACGAAAGACGAAGGCCTCCGTGCGGGAGTCGAGCAGCGCCTCCTCGAGCTCCGCCTCGACCGCGGCCTTGTGCGCCGAGTAAGGGTGGCGCGAGGTGCCGCGCACCGGCTCTTCCTCGTCGAGCAGGTCCGGCATGCCGCGGTGGAAGCCGTAGGCCGCCACCGAGGAGGTGTAGACGAGCCGCTTGGCACCGGCCGCCGCCGCCGCCTCGAAGACGTTGCGCGAGCCGTTCAGGTTGACCTCGCGGCTCTCGCTGCCCCCGGCGATGATCGCGAAGGCGAGGTGGACGACTACGTCGGCGTCCTCGACCAGCGAGTCGACCGCGTCACGGTCGAGCACGTCACCGCGCCGGTATTCGGTCTTCTCCCAGCCGTGCCCGGCGAGGTCAAACGGCCGCCGCGCCATGCCGATCACCCGGTCGACCTCGGGCATCCGCTCGAGCGAGGAGATGAAGGCCCTGCCGATCTCCCCGGTTGGGCCGGTGACTGCGACGGTCAGCATGCGGCGATTCTGGCGAAATGCCGGCGCGAGCGGCGGCAAGCGCGGACCGGTGCAGTCAGGCGCTCACGTCGACGATCTCGATCAGGCCCTCGAGGCCGTGGAGATCCTTGGCGTTGCGGGTGTACAGGGGGAGGTCGTGAGCCAGGGCCGTCGCCGCGATCATCAGATCGACCGCCCGGCCACCACGCGGTTTACGTCCAGCGTTGTCGACCGCCGCGTAGATGCGACCGTAAGCACGAGCGCAGGCTGGCCCGAACGCAATGGTTTCGAAGTTCGCCTCAACACTTTGAAGATGCGATTGGCGACGAGCTCGCGTGAGCTCATCCTCGGCGGCATGAGGTCCAGCGGTCAACTCTGCCAGCGTCAGGGTCGAGATCGCAATCTCGGTGGGGAAACGAGCTGGATCGATCGATCCAAGGTCTACCGCGACCGAGGTATCAAGAAGGCCGCGATCTTCAGTCAACCCAGTAGCGAGGCGTAGGGTCCTGGTCGACGTGGCGATCGATGTCCGCTCGAAGCTCCTCGTAGTCAATGCTGGGAACGTTTTTGAAGGCAGCGATGATCTGCTTCGTGGGGACGAACTGACGCCGCTTGTAGGGCCGCAGCTCACCGACGGGCTTGCCGTTCCGGGTCACGATGAAGTCCTCGCCCCCATCCAGCGCCCTCATCACCTCGCCACTGTTGTTGCGCAGCTCCCGCTGGGTCAGTCTCCGCGTCATCTGAGCCAGCGTAGCACGTGTGCGCCGCTGAAATTTCGCTTTCCAAAAGGGTTTGGCGAAGACGAGTCGGCAAGCCGCCCGAAGCGTCAGGTGCCAGGACGCCGAAGAGCGCGCGCCGGCCCGACACCCAGGCAAGCGGCTTCTTCAGCACCCGGACAAGCAGATCGCGCTTGTGGAGCTCCCTCACCACGAGGGCGGTGAGCGCCTGGTCGGACTTCAGATCCGCACAGAGCAGGACGCCGCCGGTCGCGATGCCCGGCACTCGCAGAGCGTCCTGAAAGAGACCGGGCGGTACGTGCAGAACGGCGATCGCCTCACGCACCAGCGGCAGCGCCGCGGGTAGGTGCTCGAGCGCTTCAGAATCGCCCGGCACCGTGAGATGACAGGTCCATCCTCGCGAGGCCACCCGAAGCTCGGGCAGGTGCACCGTCAGTCGCTCCTCCAGATCGCGCGCCCCGCTGGAAGCCACCAGGGTCGGCCGCGGCGGGCGACCGCCGACGTCGACGAAGAGGCCGGGGCGATCCGGCTCCGAGCCCGCACAGGCAAGCGCCGCTGCCGCTGCCCGCGATCCGCTTGTCGCACCAACGGCGGTAACAAGAACAGCTCGGCCGTTCATCGCCCGGCCGGCCTCGCGAAGCCGTTGCTGGTCACGACCAGGTGATCGGCAACCGCCGTGAGCAGAGATGGCGGTGCCAGCCGAACGGTCACCTCTCCCCCGTGAACGGAAACCTCAGCCTTGTCTTCCGCCCACGACGGCAGCGACTCTTCCACGGCACTCTTCGCCGGTCGCCCGGCGGCCAGTGCCAGCGCACCGGCCTCGGCCGCGCCATCAGCCAAAGTCAGCGCGTAACCGGCGAGCAGCAGCTGCAGGGCGATCGCGCCGGCGACCAGCAGCAGCGGGATCGCCGCCAATAGCTCGACCGTCGCCTGCCCCCGTTCCTCAACCATCGCCGAGACCACTCTCCGAACCAACCATCAGGCGTGGAAGCGCCGGCAGCAGACGCGGGACCACCACCCGCACGCTCACCGCGCCGGCCTCGCTCACCTTTGCGCCCGGGCGCAGTGACAGTGGCAGCGCCCGGCGCGCTGCTGTCGCCGCGTTCCCGCCCACCAGCGCCGCCCTGGCACCCGCCCGAGCCGCCACCCCGGCGGACCAGAGCGCCTGCCCGGCGAGCGCCAGCTGTGCCGCCACCAGGACCGTCAGCAGCAGGAAGGGAACCACCGCGATCAACTCGACCGAGGCGGTCCCTTCCTCCCTGTGGCCTGCGCTGCTGGCGATCCGTGGCGGCACGCCATGACGGTCGCAGGGGCGAACGCGCGCGTGGCGCGCTCACTCACACAAATCGGTGCCGCAAGCGGCGCGGGTGAATCTCAGTAGATCTCAGTAGGTGTTGGCGTCGATCCAGATCCGCCAGATCGCCGCCACCGAGGCACCGAGCAGGATGATCCAGACCAGCGTCCCACCGCCGCTGGAGAAAAGCTCGTCGCTGCCGGCAATCAGCAGGGTGAGCATACCCAGCGCGGCATAGAGAATCGCCCGCCGCTTGTCGGTCAGCGTCGCCAAGGTGAGCTGGTTCTGGCGACCGAGGACAAAGACCATCCAGGCCAAGGCAGCAAGAAAGCCCATCGTGATCGCAGTCAGGATCGCGTCGGCGACGTTGCCGCCGTGAGGGGCGAAGGCCACGGCCAGCGCCAGGACCATGATGATCGCGGCATTTCGCAGGGTGCGCACGTAAGAAGTGTAGTCCGGCAAAACAGCCGCCCGCAGGGACTACTTGCTCGACATGATCACGATGCCGAAGGCGACGGCGGCCAGGGTGGCCAGGCCGGCAAGAGCGGCCAGCGTCGCCGCCGCTCCCGCGGCGAAGGGGCGCTCGTTGCGGCTGAGATCGGCAAAGCGAGCAACACCCCAGATCGCGACCGAGAAGATGACCGTTATGCCAACCCCCGCGACAATCGACGCCACGACCGTCTCCAGCAGTTCCTTGGTCTCGACCACGACCGCCAATGCGCTCAGCTCGCCGGGACCGGAGCGCCCTCGCGGGAGCGCCGGGCGAAGACCGCGACGATCAGCGAGAGCGACATCAGGGTGACGAGGACGGGGCCGAGCGCGCCGCTGCCGAAGATCGCGGTGAGGCCGTAGGCGAGCGCACCGATCGCAGCGGCGGCCGGCAGAGTCAGCAACCAGGCGGTGACGATGTTGCCGGCCACTCCCCAGCGCACCGCGGAGACCCGCTTGCCGGCGCCCGCGCCCATCACACCGCCGTTGATCACGTGGGTGGTCGAGAGCGGGAAGCCAAAGTGGGTTGAGGCGAGGATCACCGCGGCGCCGGCGCCCTGCGCCGAGAAGCCCTGGGCGGCGTCCATCTTGATGATCCTCGTCCCGGTCGTGCGGATGATCCGCCAGCCGCCGCTGTAGGTGCCGAGCGCGATCGCCGTCGCCGAGGTGACGATCACCCAAAGCGGTGGGTCGGCGTTGGCGCCGAGTGTGCCGTTGGCGACCAGCGCCAGAGTGATGATGCCCATCGTCTTCTGCGCGTCGTTGGTGCCGTGGGCGAGCGCCAACATGCTGCTGGAGATGATCTGGCCGTAGCGGAAGCCGCGGGTGACGGTGCCGGGGCGCTGCTTGCCGACGATCCGGTAGACGAGCCCGATCGCGGCGCCGGCGACGACAAAGGCCAGGATTGGCGCGATCACGGCGGGGATCAGCACCTTGCCGACGAGGCCGTCGGCAAGCACAGCGTCGAAACCCGCCGCGGCGACGGCCGAGCCGACCACCCCACCGATCAGGGCGTGCGAAGAGCTCGAGGGCAGGCCGAAGGACCAGGTGATCAGGTTCCAGGCGATCGCCCCGATCAGGCCGGCGAAGACCACGGTCGGGGTCACCACGGCCGAGTTGACGACGTCGTTGGCGACGGTCGCCGCGACCGAGATCGAGATGAAGGCGCCGACGAAGTTGAGTAGCGAGGCGACCCCAATCGCAACCTGGGGCCGGGCCGCGCCGGTCGAGATCGAGGTGGCGACGACGTTGGCGGTGTCGTGGAAGCCGTTGGTGAAGTCGAAGGCAAGTGCGGTACCGACGACGATGACGAGGATGAGGTCGGAGCTCACGAGTTCTTGATGACGATGCCCTCGAGGATCTGCGCCGCCGTCTCGGTCGCGTCGATCGCGTTCTCGAGCACGGCGAACATGTCCTTCCAGCGGATCACCACCATTGGATCGATCCCGTTGGAGAAGAGCGAGGCGACCGCATCCCGGGAGATCCTGTCGCCATCGTTCTCCAGCCGGTGGATCTCGATCCAGTACTTGTCGAGGTCCTTGAAGTCGCGCAGGTGCTCGAGCCCGGCGGCGAGCTGCTCGCAGGCGGCGACCAGCACTTTCGTCAGCTCCTGGGCTTGCGACATCGGCGCCTCGATCTTGTAGAGGCCGAGGAAGTCGGCGGCCTCCTCGGTGTAGTCGACGATGTCGTCCATCTGGGTCGCGAGGCCGTAGATGTCCTCGCGGTCGATCGGCGTGACGAAGGTCGAGTTGAGCCGCTGGACGATCGCGTGGGTGATGCGATCCCCCTCGTGCTCAGCATCGACGACCTGTTTGGAGAGGTCGCCGGAGTCGGGCCAGGTGGCCATCATCTGGTCGAGCAGCCGCGACGCCTTGAGGGTGTTCTCACCGGCCTCGATGAAGAGATCGAAGAAGGTCCGATCGCGGGGCAGGAGGGAGAGGCGCGCCACTGGGTCAATCCTATTGATCGGAGCGGGCAGTGATCGAAGTGGCGAAACGCTCAGCTGGAGACTGCGGCCAATTGCTCGGCGGCACGGGCGGCGTGACGCTCGCGCATCTCCTCCTGAACGCTGCGGCGCTGGCCGTTGGCCGGCGAGCGCCGCGTCCACTCACCCTCGGAGTCGAGCTCCCAGGTGTTGGCATTGTCGGCGAAGCAGCGCTCGAGCACGTCGAGCAGCTCGGCTCGTAGCGCCGCGTCTTCGACCGGCGTGACCAGCTCGACCCGGCTGTCGAGGTTGCGTGGCATCAGGTCGGCAGAGCCCATCAGGACCCGGGTCTGCTCGCCGCGCCGGAAGGCGTAGACGCGCGAGTGCTCGAGGAAGCGGCCGACGATCGAGACGACGCGAATGTTCTCGGAGACCCCCGGCACGCCGGGCCGCAGGCAGCAGATCCCGCGCACGTTGAGGTCAACCGGCACGCCGGCCTGCGAGGCCTCGTACAGGGCCCGGATGCAGCCCGCGTCGACCAGCGAGTTCATCTTCAGCGTGATCCGCGCCTCTTCGCCGGCCTCGTGCGCGGCCACGGTCGCGGTGATCTCCTCGATGATGCGATCGCGCATGGTCGTTGGTGAGACCAGCACCTTGCGGTACTCAGCCGGGCGGCCGTAGCCGGTGAGGAAGTTGAACATCTCGGCCACGTCAGCGCCGATCTCGGGGTCGGCGGTAAAGAGGCCGAAGTCGGTGTAGAGGCGGGCCGTCTTGGGGTGGTAGTTGCCGGTGCCGATGTGGACGTACTCGCGCACCCTGTCGCCCTCGCGGCGAGCGACCAGGATCGCCTTCACGTGGGTCTTCAGGCCGGGGATGCCGTAGACGACGTGGACGCCGGACTCCTCCAGCGACTTGGCCCAGTGGATATTGGCCTCCTCGTCGAAACGGGCCTTCAGCTCGACCATGCAGACCGCCTGCTTGCCGCGTTCGGAGGCGCGAATCAGAGAGGGGACCAGGGGCGAGTCGTCGCTGGTCCGGTACACCGTCTGCTTGATCGCCAGCACGTCGGGGTCGGCAACCGCCTGCTCGACGAAGCGCTCGACCGAGCTGGCGAACGAGTCGTAGGGATGGTGGACGAGCAGATCCTCCTGGCGGATCGTCGCGAACATGTCGCAGGGCTCGTCGTCCTCGCCCAGCAGGCGCGGCTGGGTCACCGGCGTCCAGGGCGTGTAACGCAGCTCAGCATGACCGGGCACGTCGGCCACGGCGGTCAGATCAGCGAGGTCGATCAGCCCTTTGACGTCGTAGACCTCGCGGTCCTCGAGCCGCAGCGCATCGATCAGCTGCTGGCGCAGCTTCGGGTTCATCCCGGCGGCGATCTCGAGCCGCACGACCTCGCCAAAGCGGCGGCGGCGGATCTCGTCCTGGACCGCCTGCAGCAGGTCGTCGGCCTCGTCGGAGACGGTGAAGTCGGCGTCGCGGGTGACGCGGAAGTAGCCGTGATCGACCACCTCGGTGCCGGGGAAGAGGGCGTCGAGGTTGGCGGCAATGATCTCCTCCAGGGGGACGAAGGTCTGTCCCCCTTCGCCCACCGGTAGGAAGCGGCCGAGCAGCTCCTTCGGCACCTTGACCCGGGCGATGATCTCGCTGCCGCTCTCGGGGTCGCGCAGCAGCACGCCGAGGCTGAGCGAGAGGTTGGAGATATAGGGGAAGGGCCGGCCCATGCCGATCACCAGCGGGGTCAGCGCCGGGAAGACCTGCTCGTGGAAGCGGGCGTCGATCTCGCTGCGCTCCTCCTCGCTGGCCGAGTCGAGCGAGACGATGCGGACGCCCTCCTCCTCCAGCGCCGGGCGCAGCTTGCCTTCGAAGCAGGCGTGCAGTCGCTTGTCCATTTCCAGCACCCGCGCCTGGATCGCGTCGATTTGCTCGCCGGGCCTCAGTCCATCGGGCCCGCGTGCATCGATCCCGGCGTCGAGCTGCTCGAAAAGACCGGCCACCCTGACCATGTAGAACTCGTCGAGGTTGGAGGCGTAGATCGCGCAGAAGCGGATCTGCTCGAGCAGCGGCACCGCCGGGTCCTCGGCGAGTTCCAGAACCCGCTGGTTGAAGTCGAGCCAAGAGAGCTCGCGGTTGAAGTAGAGAGCGGGATCGTCGATGCGTCCATCGTACTGCCGGGGCAAGGCCATTCCGGCCGACTCAGGCAGCGCGGGCAGGCGCTTGCCCGAGCGCCGCATCAGTGCTGAGCGCACGACGGTAGCCACCGGCGAGCTGCTCCATCGCCCGCTTCCAAGAGCGGGCTCCGGCGGCGCGGACGGCGGAGGCGCCGAGGTGGCGGCGCAGCAGGGGCGAGGCGGCCAGTTGCAGCACGGTGCCGGCGATGTGGTCGGCATCGGCCTGGCAGAGCATGCCGGTATGGCGGTTCTCGACCAGCGAGGCGGGCCCGCCTTCGGCGACGGCGACCACGGGCACGCCGCTGGCGCCGGCCTCGAGCACGACCTGTCCGTAAGTGTCGGTAGTCGAGCAGAAGAGAAAGATGTCTGCACTGGCGTATGCCTTTGCCAGATCCTCCCCCTCGAGCCAGCCGAGGAAGGTGGCGCAATCGCCCAGCCGAGCGCGTAGCTCGCCTTCCTCGGGACCGCCACCGGCCAGCAGCAGGTGCAGCCTCGGGTCGGCACGGTGGGCGCGCAGGAAGCTCTCGGCGAGCAGATCGACGCCCTTCTCGCTGGTGAGGCGGCCGGCGTAGAGGACCTTGACCTCGCCGGGGAAGTCCTCGCGCGCGGCCTTGCCGGGGTCGAAGCGGGTGACGTCGACGCCGCGCTCCCAGCGGCCGAGCCGAGCCTGGTCGACGCCGAGCTCGATCAGGGAGCGATCCGCGGCGGGGCTTGGCGAGAGGACGAGGGAGGGAGCGCCGTAGAAGGCGCCCATCGCACCTTTGGCCAGGGCCTCGACTCCGCCGTCGCCGCTGCGCAGGCCGGCGTAGCTGGCCAGCTCGGTGTGGTAGCTGGCGACCAGCGGCGTGCCGGCGATCCGGTTGAGCAGGGTCGCCGCGATGCCGGCCGGACCGGGAGCGGTGACGTGGACGGCGTCGTAGCGACCCTCGGCCAGCGTCTCCGCCAGGCCGGGCAGGCCGGGGACCCCGAGGCTCATGCCGGCGTAGAAAGGGACCTCGAGCTCGGCCGCGGCCGGCAGGCGCCGGTCGACCCCGGCGTCGGTGCCGACGACCTCGATCTCGAAGCCGGGCACGCCGAGCTCGCGGATCTTCTCGATCGTCGCGGTGACGCCGTGTGTGGCGCCGATCCCGTCGGCGATCAGGGCGATCCGCGGCCGCTCCTCCGAGCGGCTGGACAGCTTCGCCTTCTCGGCACCGAGGAAGGTGATCGCCGGCGCGTAGGGCACCGCCGGGATCACCGCGTCGAAGAGGCCGCCAAAGGCGGCGGCCACATCGCCCTCGCGCGCGGCTTCGACGCCGCCGGAGATCGCGCTACGCAACCGCCGCTCGTGAGTACGGCGGGCACGTCGGTAGAGATCCGCGTGGGAGAAATCCTCCTCCTGCAGGTAGGCGATCAGCTCCGGCCCGCGCAGGTCGAGCTCGATCGAGCGCAGCCAGGCCTCCAGCAACGCCCGCGCGTCATCGGGCCCAATGTCAGCCGCGACCTTGCCCTCGCGGGCGGCTCCCTCGCTGATCGTGCGCTGGGCGATCTTCAACACGGCGGCGGGGTCGGGTGCCCTCTCCGCACCCGACCCGCCGAGGGCGCGCGTCGCCAACGCCATCGCCGCGTGAGCCCACTTGGCCGCGCTGCCCTGCTGGCCGCCTCCCTGCGCGTCACCAGCCCGCATCTTGTGGAGAAACTCTTCCGGCGTGGCGGCCGCGGGCACCTCGGTGAAGGTGCGGCCGATATCCACGCCGGCATGGTCGTCGGAACCGCCGATACCGGTCCCGCCGTGGGTCTCGATGTAGATCGCGGCCGGCATGTTGAGCTCGGCGGCGCGAGAGCCGTTGCGCACCTCCCAGATTGGGAAGAGCTCGGCGAGCCGGCGCCGGTGTCGCGGCGTCAGCGGCGCGTCGACGTTGTAGAACGGATGCGCCAGGGCACTGGCGATCTCGTTCTCTGCAAGGTACGCGGCGCAGGCCTCTACGTCGCCGGCATGTGCCTGCAGCCACTCATGGTCTCCGGGGGTGATCCCGTAACAGAGGACGTGAACCGCCTGTGGCTCGCCGGCAAAGCGTGCGGTCAGCTCCTCGGAGACGAAGCAGTCAGGACGATCGCCGAGCTCGAGACAGCCGTCGATCGTGTCGTGGTCGGTGATCGTGACGAAGTCCATCCCCCGTCGCTTGGCCAGCTCGTAGACCTCCTCGGGCGGCGTCGCGCACTCGGGCAAGCCCAGTGAACGCTGAACCCCAAGCCGCGAAAGTTGCGAGGCGGTGGAGTGGCAGTGCATATCTACACGGGAAGTCATCGGCGTCTCCCTGCTCTAGTCGTTTCTGTCACCTCCAGAGTTCGGCATTGGCGGACGAAAGATGTAAACGGGCGGGGAACCGCAGGTGAATAAGCGGTAACCGACGCGCCCTCCCTTCACTACCTCAGAGGTGGTCAAGGGAGGGCGCGTGCTCAGAGGCTGGCGCCAAGCCCCGCCCAGGTGCCTTTGCTCGTCTCGGCTTGCCAGAGCTCGACGAACTCTTGGAAGAGGCGCTGGCGGCGTTGACGCAGGATTGCCGCGATCGAGCCGATCTGCTCGACCTTGGCCAGCATCAGGTCGCAGTCGTGCAGGTCGCCAAGCACGGACTGCAGGCGCTTGGCGGCATCGCGAGCCGCCTTCGCCTCCTCGCCAAGGCAGGGCCCGAAGATCTCGAGCAGGTAGCGCAGGCGCTTGGCGGCGATCCGCAGGTCGTGCTGCGCTTTGCTCGCGTCAGGCGCGAGTGCCTCGTCGGCCAAACCGCGCAACTCGTCGAGCCGCACCGTGACGATCCGCCCGACGCTGGGCATAAGCGGCCCGCCTGGGTCCAGCCCCTCGATCGCTCGCGCCTTCACGCCCCGCCCACGACCGTCATCGCGAACCCGCCCTCTTGACCAGCTTCTTCAGTCGCCGCCGCAACTTCTTCAACCGCTTCGGGGTGACATAGGGCGCCAGGGCCTCGTTGGCCTCGGACTGGCGCACCCGCAGCTCGCCGATCAGGTCGCGAAGGGCACTGCGGTCCGCCTCCGTCGCCTCCTCGGCGAGGCCCTCGAGCAGGGCGATTTCGACGTCGGCGTCGCGGCGCTCGCCGAGCGCGTCGGCCAGCGCCTTCACCTTCTTCAGCGCCTTGCGCTGGCGCTTGCGCGGGAACCAGGGCTCGAAGACCTCCAGCGCCGCGCGCAGGCGACGGGTCGCCACTCGCATGTCGTGCACGCGCTCGACCTCATCCAGGTCGAGGACGCCCTGCGAGTGCGCGAAGACCTCCTTGGATCGCACCTTGACAACCCTTGCTGCCGCCTGCGAGAACGACCCCTCGCAGTCGAGCTTGACCTTGCGCGCGCCGGCCACGCTACGAGGCTAGAGGACGCGAGCGCCCGCTAGGCAACTAGGCGCAGCGAGGAGCCGTTGGTGCTGCCGTTGAGCATGTCGAGCACTACTCCCTCGCGCAGGCCGCCCTTGCCAATCTGCAGCGGCTGGCCGAGCAGCTCGGAGACCTTCTCCAACAGCAGCACGCCGGTGGTGAGGATTCGGACCCGTTCGGGATCAAGCTCGAAGCGGCGCGCCACATCGGCGGCGGGGTCGCCACAGAGAACCCGGATCCCCCGCTCCAGCGTCTCGTACTCGAGCACCGCGCCGACCAGGCGGCGCAGCGAGGTGGCGCTGCCGCCGACGGCGACGGCTTGCGCCGGGTGCTCAATCTCAACCCCCTCGAAGATGTCGTCGATGCGATCGCGGACCTTGCGAATCTCGGCCGCGGAAGGAGGATCGGAGGAGATCAGCTCGTTGGCGAGCACACCCGAGCCGACCCGCCAGGAACGAACCTCGCTGGCACCGCCCGGCACGGTGCCGAGGATCACCTCGGTCGAGCCGCCGCCGACGTCGACGACGCCGACCCTGCCCTCGACCGGGTGGCCGAGCGTCTTGGTCGCGCCGATGAAGGAGAGCCTCCCCTCCTCCTCGTCGCTCAGCACCTCAACCCGGACGCCGGCGGCATCGCCGATCGTCGCGGCTACCTCGTCGCCGTTGGAGGCCTCGCGAACGGCCGCCGTCGCCACCGCGCGGATCTCTTCGGCGCCCAGCTCTTGAGCCAGGCGCACCTGGGTAGCGACGACCTCGCAGACTTCATCGGTCTTTGAAGCGAGGATCGCGCCATCGGCGTCGAGCGCCTTATTGATCCGCGTATACGCCCGCTGCTCCATCACCTTCTTCAACTGCCCTTCAACGGGCTCAGCAACGAGCACACGAGTCGTGTTAGACCCAATATCTATGGCGGCACAGAGCGTCACGGGCTTGTCTCGCATGTTCCCAGAATCATCGGATCTCAAGCGCCGGTTGGCGAGGTGGCCATGCGTCGCCGGACGCTCAACCCGGCCGCAGGCCGGGTGTCCGGCGACGCATGGCCACCTCGCCCTCAGACACTCGGATGCGAAGCATCCTCGAACTCCCGAAACAACCCAGTGACGACGAAGGCGACCTGCTCACCGATGTCGACGGCGTTGTCGCCAATCCGCTCGATCGCCCTCGCCCCCAACAGCATCGTCATCGCCCACTCGCGGCGGTCGGCGTCGTCGCCGATCTCCAGCGCGAGGCGGAAGCACTCGCGGTTGAGGTTGTCGACGACGTCATCCTGGCGCACTAGGTCCTGGGCGAGTTCGATGTCGCGGTCGGCGAAGGCCCGCTTGGCCTGGCTGAGTAGCATCTTGGCCTGGCGGCCCATGTCTAGGATCAGCCCCACCATCTGCTGATCGGAGGGTGGCTCGTTGCCGGTCAGCGGGATCATCTTGCAGATGTTCACGCACTGATCGCCCATCCGCTCGACGTTCTTCAAGACGTGCAGGAGGGCCGAGATCAGCCGCAGGTCGGTCGCCACCGGCGACTGAGTGGCGAGCAGCGTGATCAGCGCCTGGTGCACCTCGAGGTAGCGGCCGTCGATGCGGTCGTCGTCGGCGACGACGATCTGGGCCAGCTCGACGTCCTGGTGCTCGATCGCCTCCAGGGTGCGAGTGAGCGCCGCGCTCGCCAGGTCGATGCCGCCGAGCGCGCTCGCCTCGAGTCGTTCGAGTTCCTCCTGGTATTCGACCCTGATGCCGCCTGGCATATCTACCCGAACCGCCCGCTGACGTAGTCCTCAGTCGCCTGCTGGGAGGGGCTGGTGAAGATCTTCTCGGTCGGCCCGATCTCGACCAGGCGACCGGGCTTGCCGGTCTCCTCGAGGTTGAAGAAGGCGGTGATGTCGCTGGCCCGTGAGGCCTGCTGCATGTTGTGGGTGACGATCGCGATCGTGAACTTGCTCTTCAGCTCGCCGATCAGGTCCTCGATCGCCAGGGTCGCGACCGGGTCGAGGGCCGAGCAGGGCTCGTCCATCAGCAGCACCTCGGGCTCGACCGCGATCGCGCGGGCGATGCAGAGCCGCTGCTGCTGGCCGCCCGAGAGCCCGGAGCCGGGCTTGTCGAGGCGATCCTTGACCTCGTTCCAGAGGTGGGCGCCGCGCAGCGAACGCTCGACGATCGCATCCTTCTCGGTCTTCTTGACGCGGCCGGCGTTGAGGTTGAGGCCGGCGGCGACGTTGTCGTAGATCGACATCGTCGGGAAGGGATTGGGCGACTGGAAGACCATGCCGACGAGACGGCGGACCTGCACCGGGTCGACCCCGCGCCCGTAGATGTCCTGCCCGTCAAGGGTGATCTCACCCTCCACCCGGGCACTCGCGGTCAGCTCGTGCATGCGGTTGAGCGAGCGCAGGAAGGTCGTCTTGCCACAGCCCGAGGAGCCGATCAGGGCCGTCACCTTGTTCGGCTCGACCGTCAGCGTCACGTCTTCGACCGCGTGGAAGTCCCCGTAGAAGAGGTTTACCCCCCTCGCCTCGAGCGTCTTCGCCGGCCTGCCGGCCGCCGCTGCGGCGGCCTCCGGGGCGGGCTGCGTGCCTGTCGTCGTCACCTTCATCTCAGTCTTGCCGACCTCGGCCTCAGCCTCGGCCCTGGTTGCACCTGCGGCTCCCATAGGGCGTGCTCTCCTTCCATCCACTAGCGGATCTCGGTTCGGTACCGGCGGTAGATCAGGCGAGCTACGAGGTTGAGGACCATGACGATAACGATCAGGGTCAGCGCGGCTGCCCAGGCTCTGTCGTAGGACGCCTGCTTGAAGACGCCGGGTGTTCGGTACTCGCTGTAGGCGTAGACCGCGAGGTTCTGCATGCGGCCGGAAAAGGGGTTGCTGTTGATCGAGTCGACCACGCCGGTGGTGACCAGCAGCGGCGCCGTCTCGCCGATGATCCGGGCGACGGCGATCATCATGCCGGTGATCAGGCCGGCGAAGGCGGTCGGCAGGACGACCTTGGTGATCGTCCGCCACTTCGGCGTTCCCAGCGCGTAGGAGGCTTCCCGCAAGTGATTGGGGACGATCTTCAGCACCTCCTCGGAGGTGCGGATCACAATCGGGATCATCAGCACCGAGAGAGCCACCGAGCCCATCACGCCGAGGCGGATGCCGGGGCCGAGAAAGAGGGCGAAGAGGGCGTAGGCGAAGAGCCCGGCGACGATCGAGGGAATGCCGGTCATCACGTCGACGAAGAAGGTCAGCGCCCGGCCGAGGCGGCCACCGCCGTACTCGGTCAGGTAGATCGCCGCCATCAGCCCGACCGGGATCGAGATCAGGGCGGCGACTCCGGTGATCACCAGGGTGCCGACCAGGGCGTGGGCGGCGCCGCCGCCGCCGATCTGGCCGCGCGCCGACTCGGTGAGGAATTCGATGCTGAGGCCGGGGATGCCGCGTTTGGCGACCTCGAAGATCAGCGAGAGCAGCGGGATCAGGGCCAATCCGAAGGCGGCGACGATGGCCAGCGTGATCAGCCGGTCCTTGGCCCGGCGCGGCCCCTCGACCCGGCGCGACCAGGTGTAAGTGACGACCATCGCGACCAGGACGGTGAAGACGAGCAGCAGGGCGACGCTGAAGGCGCCCGCAGCCAGCAGCAGAGCCGCCGCCAGCCCGGCCGAGCCGGCGACCACGCCGTAGGGCGACCAGTCGGGCAGCACCCCGCTTTCGAGCGTCGGGTTCACTTGACAGTCCCGTGTTCGCGCCCCGATCGCCACGGACCCGAACACCCGGAAGTCACCGTGTCGATCGGGGCGCTCACTGGATGTTCTGCCGGGCGATGATCGCCCGCGCGGCGAGGTTGGTGACCAGGGTGATCGCGAAGAGGACGAGGCCCGAGGCGATCAGGGTGTTGATCGCGAGGCCGGTCGATTCCGGGAAGTCGAGGGCGATGTTGGCGGCGATCGTCGAGGGGTTCGCCTGGCTGATCAGATTGAAGGTGACGACGCCGGAGACCGAGAGGATGATCGTCACCGCCATCGTCTCGCCAAGGGCGCGGCCGAGGCCGAGCATGGCGCCGCTGATGATCGAGGACTTGCCGAAGGGCAGAACGGTCATGCGCAGCATCTCCCAGCGGGTCGCGCCCAGCGCCAGGGCGCCTTCCTGCAACTTGCGCGGCGTCTGCGAGAAGACCTCGCGGGCGACGGCGGAGACGATCGGCAGGATCATCACGGTCAGGACCAGGCCGGCGACGAGCATGGTGCGGCCGGTGACCGAGGCCGGACCCTCGAAGAAGGGGATGAAGCCGAGCTTCTGTTCGAGCCACTTCATCGGCCCCACGGCGGCGGGGCCGAGCACGAAGATGCCCCAGAGTCCGTAGACGATGCTCGGTATGGCGGCGAGCAGGTCGACCATGTAGCCGAGCGGCAGCAGCAATCGCTTCGGCGCGATGTGGCTGATGAAGAGCGCCACCGCGACCGCGAGGGGCACGGCGAGGATCACCGCGATCGTCGCCGCCAGCACGGTGCCGAAGGCGAGCGGCGCGATGTAGTCGATAAGGCTCTTGTTCCCCGGCAGTTCCGAGGAGCTGGCGGTGATCGCCGGCGCCGCCTGGATTAGCAGGAAGGTCGCGACCCCCGCCAGCAGGGCGAGGATCGTTACCGCCGCGGCGACGGAGAAGTTGGAGAAGATCCGGTCACCCCACTGCCGCCTCCCTCCGGAGGCGGCAGCGAGGAGTTGACCGGCGTTGGTCGTCGTGTCGACGCGACCCTCCACTCAGTGCCTAGGAGCTGCCTTCGATTGCTTCCACGGCCGGCTGGATCTTCTTCGTCAGCGCCGCCGAGAGCGGTGCCGAACCGGCGTTTTCAGCGGCGATTTCCTGACCTTCGCTGCTGATCGCGTATTCGAAGTAGCCCTTGACGATGGCCGCTTCGTCGGCCGAGCCGTACTTGGTGCAGCCAATCAAGTACGAGACCAACACGATCGGGTAGGTGCCCTGCGATTCGGTCTTGCGATCGAGTTCGAAGGGGAACATGTAGGGGCTCTTGGCCTCGTTCTTGGCTTCCGGCGACTCCTCGAGGATCTTGGCCGCGGCCTCGGGGGTCGGTTCGGCGTATTCGCTGCCAACCTTGATCGTGGCGACACCGAGTTCGCCGGCCTGGCTGGCGTCGGCGTAGCCGATCGCGCCTTCACCGGCGGTCACTGCTTCGACCACACCGGAGGTGCCCTGCGCGGCCTCGCCGCCCTTGACCGGCCAGTCGCCGCTGACTTCGTACTTCCAGATGCTGGGGACGACCTCGGAGAGGTATTCGGTGAAGTTCTGGGTCGTGCCCGACTCGTCAGAGCGGTTGACCGGCACGATCCGGGTGTCCGGCAGTTCGACGCCGGGGTTGTCTTTGGCGATAGCGGGATCGTTCCAGGTGCTGATTTCCTGGTTGAAGATCTTCGCCAGCGTTTCCGGGTCGAGCTGCAGCCCTTCAACACCTTCGAGGTTGTAGATGATCGCGATCGGCGAGACGTAGGCCGGAACCTCGACAAGTTTGCCGGGGTTGCAACGTGCCGCCGCCTTTGTCAGTTCGCCTTCTTCTGTTGAGAGGGCGGCGTCGCTGCCGGCGAAGCCAACGCCACCGGCGATGAACTGTTCGCGCCCGCCACCCGAGCCGACGGCGTCGTAGGTGATCGTGGCGCCGGAGTTTGCGTTCTCGAATTCGGCGGTCCAGGCTTCCTGCGCGGCCTCCTGGGCGGTAGAGCCGGCGCCGGCGACCTCACCGGAAAGGTTGCCACCGGACGAGCTGCTGCTGTCGCTACTGCTGCTGCCACAGGCGGAAACGCCGATCGCGAGGACGGCCAGGGAGGCGAAAATGGCCAACCATCTAGAGGGACTCACACAAACTCCTTTTCGTCGTAGGGCACGAGAGCGGGCCAGATCGGCCGGCTCGCGGCCACCCTCTCAGCGCGCCTCCGACAGCTTGTTACCTGGCTGTATCGGGAATGTGAAAAAGATGTAAAAGGCGTCGCAAGTGCCGATTTTGGGTTCATCCCTCAGGGGAGAAGCGATAGCCGATGCCACTGTGGGTGTGGATCAGGTGCCGGCCCGGCAGCGCCTCGCCCAGCTTCGAGCGCAGGCGGCTGACGTAGACGTCGACCGAGCGGTCGTCGTGGCGCGGTTCGCGGCCCCAGACCTCGGCGTAGAGCTCCTCGCGGGTGAGGATGCGCTGCGGGTGCGCGGCCAGTGTGGTCAGCAGCTGCAGCTCGCGCACCGTCAGGCTCAGCGGCCGGCCGTCAACGAGCGCCGCGTGCTCCTCTGGCCTGATCTCCAACATGGCCAGCGAGGATGGCCGCCAGTGGCCGGCGATCGGTTACGCGGCCGTAAAGCTGCTGTGAACTACTTGTGAATTCCCGGCCTGCGGCTCGATGCCGGCCACGGCCTCCGCGGCCAGCTCCGGTGCCACCCCGCCAACCGCCTCGGGATCGAAGCGATAGCCGACGCCGAAGTGCGTGTGGATGTAGCGCCACCCCGGCGAGCTCTTCTCCAGCTTCTGCCGCAGCTTGCGGATGAAGACGTCAACCGAGCGATCGCCGTGGGCCATCGCGTAACCCCAGACACGCTGGTAGATCGCCTCCCGCTCGAGCACCTGCCCCTTGGTGTCGGCGAGCAGCTGCAGCAGCTCGAACTCGCGGCGGGTGAGGTCGAGGCTCCCTTCGCCGACGAAGGCCTGGAACTGGTCGGCGCGGATCTCGAGCTCGCCGACGACGACCGGCCCTGCCTCGGCCACCGCCCCCCGGGTGCGACGGCGACGGCGGCGGGAGACAGCTTCGATCCGCGCCATCACCTCCTCGGGGTGACAGGGCTTGCCGATCCAGTCGTCGACCCCCAGCCGCAGTGCCCGCACTCGCTGGGCCACGGTCGAGCGACCGGTGCAGACGACGATGGCGAGATCGGGGAGCGCCTCGCAGACCCGCCCCAGGTACTCCCAGGCTTCGTCGCCGAGCACCTCCATGTCGAGCAGCAGCGCGTTCAGCTTCATCGCCACCAGCTCATCGGGCGGGATCGCGCTGCTCAGCACCCGCTGTTGCCAGCCGGCGGCCTCGGTGCGCTTGGAGAGCACGGTGACGAAACCACTGTCGTCATCGATGACCGCAAGCCGAGTGGTCTGCTGCGAGGTCAAGACGATCGGGATTGTATGCAGTGGCAAAGACGGGCGCTGTAATAAAACCCCTGCGTTCACAGGATTTTCACAGCTGGATTGCCCTAATTTGCGGGAAAGTCGCTGAAACGACTCAGCCCAACTTGTTACCCGACCTTCTCCAGGGATTCTCCGAATGTTCACGGAGGGCCGGCGAGCCGGCGCCAGAATTCCAGCCCACGAGACTCCTCTCTCGTCACCGCGAACGGCCCACTGCCCCGGGCCGTTCGCCATTTAAGGGGTCAGTCAGCTGATCGCGCCGCTTGCGGTGAGGACCAGGACCAGGACGCCGAGCGCGATCCGGTAGACGACGAAGATCTCGAGGCTGTGCGAGCTGAGGTAGCGCAGCAGCCAGGCAATCGCCGCGTAGCCGGTGACGAAGGCGACCAGGGTGGCGATCACCGTCGCCGCCACCGAGGGACTGCCTGCTTCGCCGACCTTGCGCAGCTCGAAGAGGCCGCTGAGGACCACTGCCGGCACCGAGAGCAGGAAGGAGTAGCGCGCCGCGGCCACGCGGTCGAAGCCGCGGAAGAGGCCGGCCGAGATCGTCGCGCCCGAGCGCGAGACGCCCGGCACGAGGGCAAGCGACTGGGCAACGCCGATGAAGAGCCCGTCGCGGCCGTCCATGCCGTCCAGCGAGCGCTGACGGGTGCCGACCCGCTCGGCGGCGATCATCACGATGGAGAAGAGGATCAGCGCCGAGCCGATCAGGTAGAGGCTGCGCGCGCCCGACTCGATCTGGTCCTTGAAGATGAAGCCGAAGATCGAGATCGGGATCGTCCCCAGGACGATGAACCAACCCAGCCTCGCCTCCTGGCTGGCCTGGCGAATCGGCACCCGCAGTTCACCGAGCCAGGCGGCGGCGATGCGCCAGAGGTCGGCGCGGAAGTAGATCAGCACCGCGGCCATCGTGCCGAGCTGGATCACAGCGGTGAAGCCGGCGCCGGGGTCGGGCCAGCCGAGCAGCGCCGGCACGATCCGCAGGTGGCCACTGGAGGAGATCGGCAGGAACTCGGTCAAGCCCTGAACAAGGCCGAGAACAATCGCTTCGAGGTTGCTCATCGCGGCGCATCCTATGGAGCGCAAGAGACGAGGGCGCCGGCCTCTTGCGCTAGATTTCCGGGCGTGAGGATTCCCGCCCGCTCAGCCACGGTTCTCGCGGCAATCTGCGCCGCGCTGCTCTCACTGTTGCTGGCTGCGCCGTTGGCGCTTGCCGACAATGGCACCGGGCTTGCCGGGCCGACCACGGACAAGACGGTCACCTTCTTCTGCTTCGGCGTGATCGCCTTCTTCGCGATCCTGGTGATCGTGCTCTCGATCATCCAGGGCAAACTCGAGAAGCGCAAAGAACGGCGCCGGCTCGACCTCGAGCGCTACAGCTGATAGCCGTCGGACAACCGCTTTGAGAGAGACCCTCTCCGCCGGTCGGGGAGGGTCTTTTTCTTTCTTCTTCTAGAGGGAGGTTGTTCGATGGACCTGGTGCGCGCAGAGCTTCCTGCAAGGACGCTCGTAGTTGCGATCGATCCCGGCAAGGCCAAGCATCGCGTGCTGTTGGCCGATGGCGAGCGGGGGCTGATCGAAGAGCCCGTCTCGCTGCCGACTCAGCGCGAGGGGATCGAGCGCCTCTGCGAGATGATCGCTCGGGCAGACGCCCCCGAGACCGTGATCGCGATCGAGGCGACCGGCTCGCCAGGGCCGTGGCCGCCCGGTGCAGGGCGGAACCTTCGACGCGCTCCTTGACGCAGTCCGCCATCGCCGCCGGTTGATCGCCGGGCGCATCGTCGCGCGCCAGCATCTGCACCACCAGCTGAACACGCTCTGCCCCGGCCTCTCCGCTCCGGCGGGACACGGCAAGGCGCTGGGCCTGGAGACTCCCACCGGCCAGGCGGTGCTCGCCTGCGCGGTCGACTTCGCCGGCAGGGCGCCCCCGCCGGACGCCGAGCTGCGGGCCGAGCGCCTGGGTCGCGACGTCAAGCGCTGGCGGGCACTGGAAGCCGACATCGGCGCGCTCGAGGAGCAGATCGCCGGGCTCTTGGCCCAGACGCCTGGTCAGGTCCTGAGCACGCTGCCGGGGGCCGCCGCCACCCGCGCCGCGGCCTTTGCGGCTCATGCCCTGCCGATCGAGCGCTTCCCTACCGCCGAGCGCCTCTACTCCTACACCGGCCTGGCGCCGGCTCGCTATGAATCGTCGACGATCCGCAAAGCGAGGGCGATCTCCCGCCAGGCCCCGGGCGAGCGCCGCGACGCGCTGATGGGGATCGCCTGGGGGCTCTCCCAGCACTGCGATCCATTCAAGGAGCGCAACCGCGAACTGCGCGCTCGCGGCATGCGGCCGATCGAGGCAAGGGTCGCGCTCGCCCGCCATGCCTGCCGCCTCTGCCACCGGATGCTTCAAACCCAACAGCCCTTCGAGGAGGAGCGCTACGCTCGGACTCGGCATCGGCGCGGGCGGTGACGGCGTTACAGCTATGCCCCGCGAGGGCGCAATCTAGTTTGCCGCCCGCCCGCGCCGGCCATTCCTACGGCGCAAAGAAGAACCTGCCGCACGACGGCGCCTAATCAGTCTGCCGATCGGCCTTCGTCGGGTCCGGGCGGAGCTTCTCGCAATTTGCGACCGGCATCGCCGGTCTGCTGGGCCCTGCCGTCAATCGGCTATTGACTCAGCGGCGAAGAACTAGTCCAGTCGGAAGCCGCTGAGCAACCGCTTCTCGGTCTCGCCCTCGATCTCGGCGACGACCTCGACCTTGCCCTCCAGCGGCGTGCCGCGGATCTTCGTCGCCAGTAGGTCGTCGACCTGGAAGATCCCGGCCGAGTTGTTGAGCTCGATCTCGATCCGCACCGGCCGCGTCTCCCCCGCCTCGATCCGCACCTCATCGACCGCGGCAGCGGAGATCGAGTGGATCCCTTCCTGGCCGGCTTCGATCGGGATGCGCGTGCGGCCCTGGGCCATGTCGAGCGCATCGGCGACCCGCACCACCCCGGCCTCGAGCGTGTAGGGCTCACCGCGGCGCCGGTGGCCGATGATCGCGTGCAGGATCTCGGAAGCGACGACGGTGCGCTCGGGCTGTTTGTAGCTGTCGGCCAGCAGGCGTTCGAGCGCCCCGTTGGCCAGGAAGAGGCTGTAGGCCTCGTGGTCCTGGCGGTGGATCGACATGCCGACGTCGTGCAGCAGGGCCCCGCCGGCAACCACGACCTCCGCGTCGCGCGGCGACATCCCGTGGTCGGCGACCATGGCGGGCTCGACCCCCGCCTTGACCAGGAGGCGCAGCAGACGCAGGGCGATGTTGAGCACGATCTGCATGTGGACCCATGAGTGGTCCGACATGCCGAGCCGCTCGGCGTGCACCTGGGTCATGTACCACCAGGCCCGTACCTGCTCGTCGCCGTTGGCCGCCTTCAGGAATGACTCGAGCTTGCGATTGCCCCTGGTCGGGGCGCGGACCTTGGCCTCGGCAATCGCTTCTTTCGGAGGCTTGCGCTGCGGTCCCTTCGGGTCTGGTGTCGGGACCGCCTCGCTCACACTCTTGATCGTAGGTTCAACCGCAGACGGGCCAGGGGGACGACCCGGAGCGCGAGTAGAGCAGCGCCGCCCGGTAGTCCTGCTCCTGCTCGGGAGCCGCGGCCGGATCACCGGTTCCGCCGACGGATTCCCAGGTGCCGTAGTCGAACTGGTACTTGCCGCGATAAGTGCCGTCAGAGGAGACCGCCGTCGGGTCACCGCCGGACTCACAGGCGCCGATCGCGTCGAGCGTTTCCTGCGAGACGCCGCCCGGAAGGCTGGCGAAGAGCTCACGGCGCCGGCGACGAAGCTTGGCGCGGTGCACGGCTTCGAGGTGGGCGACCGTGATCCGGATGGTCCGGTGGAAGCTCACCGTCGAGCGACGCAGGACCGAGAGCTGTGCGGGGACGGCGCTGGCCACACCGGCTTGCGGGGACGACCCTCCGCCGTTGCCGGCCGCGAGGGACGCGGCGGGGAAGGCAATGCAAAGGATCAGGACGGGAATGAAATATGTGCGTTTTGTGAGCAAGCGGCGGACCGTGCCGGTATTTGCGGCACCGGAAGGTGATCGCGCTCACACTCCTCACATAGTGCGTGCCTTTTGAAACGAAGTCAGGCACGATGTGCGATCTGCCACTTCACGTTTCCTGCACTCGCAAGGGATGATGCGCGAATCGCCGAGCAACCGACAACGCGCCTGCTGCTCGCTTGCCCGGATCAGCCGGGGCTGATCGCCGCCGTCAGCGGCTTCCTCGCTGGGGCCGGGCTCAACATCATCGACGCCGATCAGCACTCGAGCAACGAGGGCCGTTTCTTCATGCGCATGGCCTTCGACGCCGTCCCCGACGGGGAGCGCGAGGAGATCTACGGGCGCTTTGAGAGCGAGATCGCCAACCGCTTCGAGATGGACCACCGCTTTGCCGAGTCGAGCCAGCGCAAGCGGGTGGCGATCATGGTCTCGCGCGAGGACCACTGTCTCTCCGACCTGCTCTGGCGCTGGCGCAGCGGCGAGCTCGGCGCCGATGTCGTTGCCGTCGTCTCCAATCACGACGAGCACCGCGAGCAGGTCACCTCGCTGGGCCTCCCCTTCCACCACGTGCCGGTCGAGGCCGGCGCCAAGGCGGAGGCCGAGGCGCGAACGCTGGAGCTGCTCGGCGAGATCGACCTGCTGGTCCTCGCCCGCTACATGCAGGTCCTCTCGGCCGAGTTCCTCGAGCGCCTCGGCACCCCGGCGATCAACATCCACCACAGCTTCCTGCCCGCCTTCGTCGGCGCCGACCCCTACCGACGCGCCCACGAGCGCGGGGTCAAGCTGATCGGCGCCACCGCCCACTACGTCACCGAGGAGCTCGACGCCGGGCCGATCATCGACCAGGACGTGACCAGGGTCAGCCATCGCGACGAGGTCTCCGACCTGCAGCGGATCGGCCGCGACATCGAGCGGCTGGTGCTCGCCCGGGCGGTCAAGGCCCACGTCGATGACCGCGTCCTGCTCGACGGCGCCCGCACGATCGTCTTCTAGGATGCCGCCCGGCTCCAAAGCCCCTTCGCTGCTGCAGGCGCTGCGCTACGCCCGCGACCCGCTCGGCTTCCTGGTTCAGCTGCAGCGCCGCTACGGCGACATCTTCACCCTCTCCTTCCCCTTCTTCGGCCGGCTCTATTACGTCGCCGACCCGGGTCTAGTCAAGGAGCTCTTCACCGGCTCGCCCGAGCAGTTCCACGCCGGCGAGGCCAATGCGACCGTGCTCGAACCGGCGCTCGGGCCCAACTCGGTGCTCACCCTCGACGACGCACCCCACATGCAGCAGCGCAAGCTGCTCCTCCCCCCCTTCCACGGCGAGCGGGTGCGCGGCTACGGCGAGCTGATCCGCGAGACGACGCTGAAGCAGATGCAGACCTGGCCAGTCGGCGAGCCTTTCGCCCTGCGCCCCCACACCCAGCGCATCACCCTGGCGGTGATCATGCGGGCCGTCTTCGGCGTCCACGACGAGCAGCGCCTGGCCCGCTTCGAGGTGTTGATCGACGACTTCAGCAAGCGGGTCGGCTTGATCACCACCTTCCCGGCGCTGCGCAAGAACTTCGGGCCCGGCAGCCCCTGGCCGCGTTTCCTGCGCTCGCGCGCGAAGCTCGACGAGTTCATCTACGAGGAGATCGGCCTGCGCCGCAAGGAGCTCGAAGCCGGCGAGGAGGGCCACGACGACGTGCTCTCGCTGCTGCTGCAGGCACGCCACGACGACGGCAGCCCGATGAGCGACGAAGAGCTGCGCGACGAGCTCGTCACCGTGCTCGGCGCCGGCCACGAGACGACCGCGACCGGGCTCGCCTGGGCGATGGAGCGGCTGCTGCGCTCGCCGCGCGTCTTGGCCAAGTTGCGCGACTCGATCGCCGCCGGCGAGGACGACTACCTCGACGCCACGGTCAGGGAGACGCTGCGGGCGCGGCCGGTGATCGTCGACGTCGCCCGCAAGCTCAAGGCGCCAGCCCGGATCGGCGGCTACGAGCTACCCAAGGGCAGCTTCGTGATGGCCGCGATCGCCGCCCTGCACTACCGCGAGGACCTCTTCCCCGACCCGGAGGAGTTCCGCCCCGAGCGCTTCCTCGAGAGCAAGGCCGACAACTACGCCTGGATCCCCTTCGGCGGCGGCGTGCGCCGCTGCATCGGCGCCGCCTTCGCCGAATACGAGATGCGGGTCATCCTGCGCGAGTTCGTCCAGCACGCCGAGCTCAGCGCTCCCAACCCGAAGGCCGAGAAGGTCAGGGTCCGCAACATCACCCTGGCGCCCGGCAAGGGCACCCTGGTCAGGCTGGATCGCCCGCTGCACTGACCGTTCGTTCGGCCTCCTCCCACTGCGCGTAGAGCTCGCTGACCTTGCGCTTGGCCGCCTCGTGGCGCTCGTTCGCCTGCTCTGACTTCGCCGGCGTGGACCAGGTCGCAGGATCGGAGAGCTCGTCCTCGATTGCGCGCAGCTCGGCCTCGGCGACCTCGATCTTCTCGGCCAGGCGGCTCGCCTTTCGCGCCGCTCGCTGCGCGACCAGCTCCGGGCGCTGGCGCTTGCCACCTTTACCGCCAGACCGTTTAGCGGCCGCAGCTGCCGCGGAGGCGGCTTCCGCTTTCTGCTCGCGCCGGCGCTGGTAGCTGGCCCAGCCTTCCGAGTGGCTGCGCAGCTCACCGTGCTCGCAGACGATCGTGCGACTGCCGACCGCCTCGAGCAGGGCGCGATCGTGAGAGACGAGGATGACGGCGCCCTCGAAGGCCGAGAGAGCGTCCTCGAGCGCCTCGCGACTCTCGACGTCGAGATGGTTGGTCGGCTCGTCGAGGATCAGCACGTTGGCGCCGCTCGCCACCAGAATCGCCAGCGAGAGGCGGCGCTGCTCGCCGCCCGAGATGTCGTCGAGCGCCTTCTCCACATCGGAGCCGGAGAAGAGGAAGCGGCCGAGCAGGCGCCGCGCCTTCTGGCTGCTGAGACCCGTCTCCCGCTGGGCCGCATCGAGCACGGTGCCCGTTCCCGCCGCCGTCTCCGCGTGCTGGGAGAGGTAGCCGATCTTGACGTTGTGCCCGGTCCGCACCGAGCCGACAGCCAGCTCGCGCTGCTCGGCGAGGGTCTCGATCAGGGTCGTCTTACCCGCCCCGTTGGGGCCGACGAGGACAGCGTGCTCACCGCGTTCGAGCTCCAGCTCGGCGCCGGCGAGGAGCGTGCGGCCCGGCACCTCGATCGTCGCTTTGACCAGTTTCAGAACCACCCGGCCGGGCCGCGGCGGGGTGACGAAGGAGAAGCGCAGGTTGCGGCGATCGCGGGCCTCGGCCGAGACCCCGTCGCGCTTGATTTTCTCGATCATCTTGACCCGCGACTGGGCCTGTTTCGCCTTCGACGCCTTGTAGCGGAAGCGCTCGACGAAGCGCTCCATCCGCTCGATCTCTGCCTTCTGCTGCTCGATCGCCTTGCCGCGGGCGATCTCGCGCGCAGCCTGCTCCTTGCGCCAGGCGTGCCACGGGCCGGCGAAGAAACGACCGCGTTGGGCCTCCAGCTCGAGCACCGAGGTCCCCACCGCCTCGAGGAACCAGCGGTCGTGGGCGACGAGCACGATGGCGGCGTCGAGGTCGACGAGGTAGCGCTCGAGCCATTCCAGCGAGGGGATATCGAGGTGGTTCGTCGGCTCGTCCAGCAGCAGCAGGTCGGGGCGGGCGGCGAGGGCGCGAGCCAGCGAGGCTCGGGTCAGCTCGCCGCCGGAGAAGGTGGAGAGGTGCCGCGAGGCCGCCTCCTCGCCGAAGCCGAGGCCGTCGAGCACGGCGAGGACGTCATCGCGCCAGCGATAGCCGCCGCCCGCTTCGAGTCGCTGCTGCGCCACCGAGTAGGCCCGCATCGTCTCCTCATCGGGGGTACCGGCGCCCATCGCCGCCTCCAGGCGCGCCAGCTCGGCCTCGATCTTCTCCATGTCGGCGCGGCCGGAGAAGACGTAGTCACTGAGCGAGATCGCGTCGTCGCGTGGCGGGCGCTGGTCGTGCAGGGCCACCCGAGCGCCTTTCTGCAGGGCGATGCTTCCCGAGTCCGGCGGCCGCTCGCCGGCGAGAACGCGCAGCAGCGTCGACTTGCCGACGCCGTTGCGCCCGGAGAGCGTCATCCGCTCGCGCGGCTCGAGCTTGAAGGAGACGTCGGCGAAGAGCATCTTGCCGCCGGCGTAGAGGTCGATCGTGGTCGCTGTGGCGATGGCCATCTCGGAGGTGACATTACGCGGCTTGCCGAGAGCGGGCGATGCGTAAGCTGCGAGCGTGGAGCGAGAGCAGCTACAGGCGATCCAGACACCGCTGAAGGAGCGCTACCGCGAGGACCCCGACGCCGCCGTGATCACGCTTTCGGCGGAGGGCGAGCTCGGCGAGGGCGTCTCCTGCTCGGTCGACACCGGCCGCGCGATCGCCGAGGCAGGGCTGCACCCAGCAAGCGGCGGTGATGGCAGCCAGCTCTGCTCGGGCGACATGCTGCTGGAGGCGCTCGCCGCCTGCGCCGGCGTCACCCTGCGCGCCGTGGCGACCTCGCTGGGGATCGAGGTGCGCTCGGGGACCGTGCGCGCCGATGGCGACCTCGACTTCCGCGGCACGCTTGCGGTCGACCGCGATGCCCCGGTCGGCTTCAGGGCGATCCGCCTCGCCTTCGAGCTCGACACCGACGCCGACCCCGAGCAGCTGCAGACGCTGCTGAAGCTGACCGAGCGCTACTGCGTCGTCCTGCAGACGATCTCCAGCCCACCCGAGCTCTCCGCAACCGTCGCGACGGCGTAGGGGCCGTGGCGAGCCCGCTGCGACACCTCGGCGAGCTTGCGCAGGCGCAGGTGGGCCGGCGCGCGGCCCAGCATGAAGGCGAGCAGGCACTGGGCGAGCTGGAGGCGCAGCCGCTCGAGCTGCCAGACGGGCTGGAGGTCGAATGGCTGGGGGTCTCCGGTTATCGGATCAGCGCCGAGGGCAGGACCCTCTTCGTCGATCCCTACCTCTCGCGTGTTCCCTTTGCCGATCTGCTGCGACGCCGATCAGCGCTGCCGGACCCGGCGATGCTCGAGCGCTTCGTCCACGCCCCCGGCGAGGTCGTCGGGGTGCTCGTCGGCCACACCCACTTCGACCACGCTGTCGACGCACCGGCGATCGCCCGCCGTTTCGGCTGCAAGGCCTACGGGTCGGATTCGCTGGTGACGCTGATGGGGCTGCACGGCCTCGCCGAGCAGACGGTCGAGGTCGAGCCCTACCGCAGCTACGAGCTGGGGCCGTTCGAGGTCAGCTTCACGCCCAGCGTCCACTCCAAGCTGCTGCTCGGACTCGCCGTGCCATACGACGGCGACCTCACCTGCGAGCACCTCGACGGCCTCACCCCCAGCGCCTACCGCTGCGGCCAGGTCTGGGGAATCTCGATCAAGGTCGCCGGCGTCAGCTTCTACCACCAGGGCAGCGCCAACCTGATCGACGAGGCGGTGCGCGAGCGCGACGTCGACGTCTTCCTCGCCGGGGTCGCCGGCCGCAACTTCACCGACGACTACTGGCAGCGGATCATCCCCCGCCTCGACCCGAAGGTGGTCGTCCCCACCCACTACGACAACTTCTTCCGCCCGCTTGGCCAGCGGCTGGAGTTCGTCTCCGACGTGCGCCTCTCTGCCCTGCCCGAGGAGATCGGCGCAGTCAGCGGCGACCTCGAGATCGCCGCGATCCCCCGTGCAGATCTAGCCACACACGCGTGACATTCAGCGCACCACGAGTGCGCTGGCGTCACCTACGGTCGTTCCATGCTCCCTGTCGACGCAACCGACGCCCGTGACCTCTTGAACGCGGCCGTGACTGCTGTTTCAGTCCTCGGCGGTGCGATGGCCTACACCAGCGGATATTTCGCCAGCCAGGCGACTTCCGAAGGGCAGCCCAGCGATGTTCTAAGCCAGCGGGTAAACGAAGCCCTTGGCAGAGGGTTCGACTGGGGATGGCCAGCCGCAGTAATGGCACTTATCATCGGCATATGGACATGAGCGAAAGGTTCTTTCGCACCCGCTGGGGAGCCTCCACCCTAAGTGCCGTCGTATCGATAGTGAGCGGTGTAGCGATCCTTGCCTTCGGCGCCCCGCCCGCGATACTCATCCTCGCGTCCTGGGCTGGAGCAACCGCCTACATGGGAATGAGTGCCCGGATCGGCCGTCGTCCTGGACGTCGTTAGTCGCTCAACCGCCGACGAGCTTGGCGACGATCTGGTCGACGGTGCCCTTGGTGCGCATCGTCCAGGGCCCGACGACGGCCTCGATTGCCTTCAGGTCGAGGTCGGATTCGGAGATGCCGCCGCTGGGCAGCCAGTAGAGCTCGCGGCCTTCGATCGCGAGCCGGTCCTCGTCGCTGGCCTCGCTCAGAGCCTGCTTGCGGTCCTTGGCAGCCGGCTTCTTTGGCAGCAATGCGACTTGGAGCTTGCCCTTCGAGGCTTTCACCTCTGCGCCATCGAATGGCTCGTGGGCAGCAAGCGCGCTCAGCTCCTTGGCGCTGCGCAGAAAGACCGGCACTTCGTAGCCAAGGGCCTCCCCCAGCCCTGATTCGATCTCGCCCGTCAGCTTCGCCTCGCCGCCTTTGGCGGTGAAGATGACGTTGCCGCTGGCGCGAAAGCAGGCGACATCGGTGAAGCCCAGCACCTCGAACTCGGCTCGCAGTTCCTCGTTCTTGATCCGCCGGCCGCCGAGGTTCATCCCGCGCAGGAAGGCGACGTGGCTCGGCATGCTTGGACTTTATGTCGTCAGTGGAGGCGGCCGGAATTGAACCGGCGTCCGAGGTCGTAGCGCGAAGGTGTCTACAGGTATAGCCGGCGCTTGATTCTCGTCTCCCGGGGTCCGCGCCGGCGGGCACTGCGGGAGATAAAGCCCTCTGAATTGTCCCCTGGCAGACGGGGCGATCCGCCGGGGTGAGCCCGTGTTCTGAAGCCGGCTGCCCTCCCTACGGGCGAGGGAGGACCGACTCTCATCGCCTAGGTTCTAGCTAGGCAGCGAGGGCGAACTCATGGTCCGCACGTATTGGTTGGTGCCGGGGTTTAACGAGGCCTCCGGCAACCTCGACCTGCAACCTTTCGCACGGACCGACCACGTCGAAGCCTGTCGCCCCCATGCTTATGTGCAGCGATTGTACGGAGTCGGGTAGGAATACCGGATGACCGAGAAGACATTCGACGCGATCGTGCTCGGAGCCGGGGCGCCTGGAGAGGTCTGCGCCGGCCGGCTCGCCGACGGCGGGCTCTCGGTCGCGATCGTCGAGCAACACCTGGTCGGCGGCGAGTGCTCCTACTACGCCTGCATGCCCTCGAAGGCGCTGCTGCGGCCCTCCGACCTGCTGGCCGAGGCGCAGCGGGTGCCCGGCATCACTGTCGATAACCGGCTCGATCCGCGGGCGGTGCTCGAGCGCCGCGACGAGGTGATCCACGACCGCGACGACTCCGGACAGCTGCCCTGGCTGGAAGAACGCGGGATCGAGCTGTACCGCGGCAGCGGGGCGCTCGACGGCGAGCGGCAAGTTCGAGTCGGCGATGACCTGCTCAGCGCCCGCCAGGCGATCGTCGTCGCCACCGGCAGCGGCGCGGCGATGCCACCGATCGATGGCCTTGGCTCAGCCCGGCCCTGGAACAACCGCGAGGGGACCACCTCCAAGCACGTGCCCGAGAGCATGGTCGTGCTTGGTGGCGGACCGGTCGGCTGCGAGCTCTCGCAGGCCTGGTCCTCGCTCGGCTGCCGGGTGACGCTGGTCGAGGGTGGCCCCCGCGTGCTCTCGCGCGAGGAGCCATTTGCCGGCGAGGAAGTCGGCGAGGCGCTGCGCGAGCAGCACGGTGTCGACGTCCGCACCGGCGTCAAAGCCGTCCAGGTCAGCCACGATGGCGACGTAGTCACCGTCGCGTTGGACGATGGCAGCGCGGTCGCCGCCGCCGAGATCCTCGTCGCCGTCGGCCGCAAGCCACGCACAGGTGAGATCGGGCTCGACACCGTCGACGTCCAACCCGGCAAAGGCGGCTTCCTCGATACCGACGACCAGCTGCGAGTAAGCGCCCGCGAGTGGCTCTACGCGGTCGGCGACGTCAGCGGTCGTGCCCTCTTCACCCACATGGGCAAGTACCAGGCCTGGGTAGCCGCGGAGAACATCCTTGGTCGCGAGGTCACCGTGGTGGCCGAAGACATCGGCTCACCTCGCGTCACCTTCACTGATCCCCAGGTCGCCGCAGTCGGCAAGACGCTCGCGCAGGCAAAGGAGGCCGGCATCGAGGCAAAAGCGGTCGACGTCCCCACCGATGGCACCGCCGGGGCGAGCTTCCAGGGAAAGGAAACCGGCGGCACCTCCCGCCTCGTCATCGACGAGGGGCGCATGGTGATCGTCGGCGCAACCTTCACCGGCTTCGAGACCGCCGACTTCCTCCACGCCGCAACGGTCGCCATCGTCGGCGAGGTACCGCTAGAGAGACTGCGCCACGCGGTAGCTGCCTATCCAAGCCGCAGCGAGATCTGGCTGAAGCTCCTAGAGGCTGCTGGCCTCTAGGGCGGTCAAACGCTCGAACGCCGCTTCAGGTCTTCGAGCACGTCCTGCGGGAATCCGGGGACCTCGTCGAGGTCGTCAACCGAGCCGAAGCGGCCCAGTCGCTCGCGGTGAGCGAGCAGGCGAGTCGCCTGGGTGACCGAGAGGTTCTCGGCGCGAAGCTGCTCGAAGCTGACCGCGTTGAGGTCGATCGTGCCGCCGGCCGCGGGCGGCAATGGCTCTGGGGCCGGGGGCGGCGGTGTAGGCGCAGGCGGCTCAGGGACTGGCGGCGGTGGCGTTGGCGACGGAGCAGGCGGGACCGGCGCAGGTGGCGCGGGCTCGGGTGCCGGCGGCGCGGGCGGGCCGGGGTCAGGCGCGGGCGGGGTCGGCTCGGGTGCCGGCGATGGCCCAGGCTGCGGGGGCTGTGGCGCAGCGTATGAGGCGGACGGCGGTGGCGGGATTGGCTGGGAGGGCGCTGCCCCCTGGCCCTGCACCGACTGGATCACGGCCTGCTCTGCCTCGGCGGCGCGGCGCTCGGCCTCGCGAGCACGCTCCTCGGCCTGGGCAACGCTGTCGCGAATCTCCTGCAAGCGTCGCTCGCGCTCGTTCTCCTCGGACTTGAGCTTGGCCAGGCGCTCCGCCTCGGCGGCGCGGCGCTCGGCCTCCTTGGTGCGCTCTTCGATCTGGCGCAGCCGCTCCTGGGCCTCCGCCATCGCCCGCTCCTGTGCCTCACGCTCCTGCTGAAGGCGCTGCTCGGCCGTCTGCAGTCCAGCCGGGTCTCCAGCCACAGGCGCCGGAGCGACCGGTGGCACCGCCGGCATGCTCTGGGTCGTCTGACCAGCCTGGGCTTGGGCAGTGCGGCCTTCGGCCTCGCGCTGCAAGCGCTCCGCCTCCTGGATCCGGCGATCGGCCTCGACCCGGATCCGCTCCTCCTCATGTTGGATCTCGGCAACCTTGTCCTGCACGCGCGCTTCGACCACGGCGGGGTCCTCGTAGCCGACCGGTGGCGTCGAGACTGGCGCCAGGGGGGGGCACCGCCGCGGCGGCGGGAGGCACAGGCTGTGGCAGCGGTGGAATCGATTCCGCTGGGGCAGGGACCTGGGGCGCCACCGGCTGACCCGCTGGGGGCAGCGGTGCGGCCTGGCCGCCCTGCTGAAGTTGTTCGCGCTCCTGCGCGGCGCGCGCCTCGGCTAGCTGGCGCTCGGCCTTCGCCGCTTCCTTGCGAGCCCGACGACTGTCGGCGCGGCCGCCGCTACCGGCCGACTTGCCACGGCGTTCGCCTCGCTTCGCAAGGCGCTCTTCCTTGCGACGCTTGGCCTCTTCCTGGCGCTTTTTGCGGTGCTCGATGCGAGCAAGGCGCTGCTGCTCTCGCGCCTGTTTGCGCTTGTCCTTGGAGCTCACGGGTAGACCCGCAGCGGTGGCGCCGGCGGTTGCCGTGGAGGCCCCTGTCGCGGCGGGTGGCGGACCGGGAGCAACGGGTGGTGCGACCGGCGGAGGAGTGCGGGGCAGCTCGGCCGTCTGCGCCTGCGCGGCCGGGGGCGCCTGCGCGCCGACCGACGGAGGCGGCGTGGCCTTGCCCGGTGGCGGGGGTGGTGTGTCGGACGGAGCGGTTGCTTGCTTGGCGGCCTTCTCCTTGGCCCGTCGCTGGGTCACGCTGACGACGAGCAGGAGCAGCAGGATCGCCGCGACGAGGCCGCCGACGAAGTACTGGATGTTGTCGCTGACGAAGTTGCCGGCTTCGCTCGGGAAGGAATCGGCCTGCGCCTGAGCCGGAACGGCCAGGGCGAGCGCAACGAGGGTCAACGCGGACCAGAGCAGGGAAATCCTGAAGCGCATCGGCTCCGAAGCTACCTCATCCGGCCCTTGAATTCTCGCTCGACTTCGCGGCGCACGTCACGGTCCGCGATGTCGCGGCGCCGATCGCGGCCCTCCTTGCCCCGCGCCAGTGCCAACTCGACCTTCGCCCGGGGGCCTTTGAAGTAGATGCGCAAGGGGATCAGCGTCAGGCCTTTCTCCGCCGTCTTGCCGATCAGCCTTTCGATCTCGCCCTTGTGCAGGAGCAGTTTGCGCGGCCGTTCCGGCTCGTGGTTCTCGCGGCTGGCCGGTTCGTAAGGCGGGATATGCAGCTTGCGCAGCCAGACCTCGCCCTTTTCGACCACGGCGTAGGAGTCGGTCATCTGCGCCTTGCCGTTGCGCAGCGACTTCACCTCTGAGCCAAGCAGGACGATCCCCGCCTCCATTTTTTCCACCGGCTCGAATTTGTGCCGGGCGCGGCGGTTGGTGGCGACGTCGCCCGAGGCAGGCTCGCGTTTCTTGCCCTTCTTAGCCATCGAGGCGCTCCAGGTCGACGCGCCCTCGCGCCGCGGTGACCTCGCCGACCCGGACGGATATCGGATCGCCGAGGCGCAGCGTCTCTCCCGACTCCCGCCCGGCCAGGGCGGTCTCGGTCTCGTTCAGCTCGAAGCGCTCGTCACCCATCGTCCGCCCCGGTAGGAAACCCTGGTAGACATCGCCGAGCTCGCCACCGAAACGGACGAAGGCGCCGGCCCGGATCACCCCCGAGACCTCGCCCTCGAACTCGGTCTCCTCACCACGCTGGGCGAGCTCACGCTGCAATAGGTAGGCGGCGCAAATGTCGTCGGCGTCGCGCTCGACCCGGGCTGACTCGCGCTCGCACTCGCTGCTGTGCCAAGCCACCTCACGCGCCTCGGCCGCCCGCGGCGCCTCCTCCCCCTCGCCCAGCGTCGCCAGCAGCGCCCGGTGGACGAGCAGGTCGGGATAGCGCCGGATCGGCGAGGTGAAGTGGCAGTAGGCGGGGCTGCCGAGGCCGGCGTGGCCGCTGTTGCGGTCGCTGTAGGAGGCCTGCATCAGGGAACGGAGCACCAGCGATGTATACGCCTCCCGGCCGTGCCCGCGCCGCGTCGCCTCCTCGAGCACGAGCCGGCTCGCCTGCGCCGCCACCTGGCCGGCTTGGGCGGGCGCCAGCCCCTGGCCCAGGGGCGGGGTCGGCACACCAAGCGCGTGCAGCTGCTCGACCAGGCGCTCGACCCGGGCCGGATCGGGCTGGGCGTGCACCCTGTAGACCGCCGGCACGCGCTTGCGCTCGAGCAGCTGGGCCACCTGTTCGTTGGCGAGGATCATCAGCCGCTCGATCAAGCGGTGCGACTCGGTCTGGGCGACGGCACGGGCGCCAACGACGTTGCCCGCCGCGTCGAAGCGGAACTCCGGCTCGCTCGAGTCGACGTCGAGGCTGGTCGCGCCCCGCTGCTCGCCCAGCGACGCCGCCGCCTGGCGTGCCAGCGCCAGCGGCTCCGCAACGACCTCCGGCGGGCCCTCGCGGCCGGCAAAGACGCGGTCGAGCTGGTCGTAATCGAGGCGCGCCCGCGAGCGGATGCGGCTGCGGTAGAAGCTGGCTGCGCGAGGCTTGCCGCCGGGCCTGAGCTCGATCTCCGCGGTCACCGCCAAACGCTCGACATCGGGCGCCAGGCTGCAGGCGTCCTCACTCAGCGCCCGGGGCAGCATCGGCTCGACCGCGCCCGGGGCGTAGGTGCTGTTGGCACGCCGGCGCGCCTCCAGATCAAGCGGCGTTCCCGGCCGCACGTGGGCGGCGACGTCGGCGATGTGGACCCAGAGGCGCAGGCCGTCCTCGTCGCGCCGGGCCGAGATCGCGTCGTCAAAGTCGCGCGCCGTCGCCGGGTCGATCGTGAAGGTCGGCAGGTCGGTCAAGTCGCGGCGGCGGATCTCGCTCTCCGCGGCCGCATCGGCGGCCCGCCCCGCTTCGACCTCCAGCGCCGCCGCAAAGCCGCGGCCTTCCAAGCGCTCGTCAAGCAGGGCGTCAATCGCCTCGCGCGCATTTCTCGGCTCCCGGCGCCGCCCCCGGCCACGCGCCCGCTGCCGCTGGCGGTAGTAGCGCCAGTCGCGCTTGCTCACTGCCCTGCCAGGACCCCGAGTGCGCGTTCCAGCGCCTCGTCGCGGCCGGGGGTGCGCAGGTTGTCGCTGGCCTTGACGTCGGGGTGGATGCCGTGGCTCTTGGCCAGGTTGACGCCGTCGGGGGTGAAGTACTCGCCGATCGTCAGCTTCAGGGCGCCGCCGTTGGAGAGGCCGATCTCCTGCTGGAAGACCCCCTTGCCGTAGGAGCGGGTGCCGACGACCGTGGCGCCGGCGTCATCGGCCAGCGCCGCAGTGAGGATCTCGGCCGCCGAGGCGGTGTTGCGGTCGATCAGGACGACCATCGGCAGCTTCGGCAGGTTGTCGCCGACGGTCTTGTAGACGGCGTGGCCCTGGGTGCGCGAGTCGGTCGTCACCACGACTTCATCGTCGGGCAGGAAGACGCTGGCGCTGAGCACCGCCTCCTCGAGCAGGCCGCCGCCGTTGCCGCGCAGGTCGAGCACGACCCCTTCAGCTCCTTCTTTCTGCACTTTTTCCACGGCTTCGCGCAGCAGCGCGTGCACGCCTTCGCTGAAGGAGACCATGCCGACGTAGCCGATCTTGTGACCGTTGACCGTCTTGATCTTGCTGGTCACCACCGGTAGGGCGATCTGGGCCCGGGTGACCTCGATCTCGTCAGCCTTGCCGCGCCCCTTCGCCTTCACCCCGATCGTCACCTGCGAGCCTTCCGGGCCCTTGATCTTGCCGGTCGAGACCTGGCTGTTATCGCCTGCGATCGAGTCGCCGTTGACCGAGACGATCACGTCGCCGGGCTTGATACCGGCTTCGGAGGCCGGCGATTTGGGGAAGACGGTGTCGACCCGCAGGCCCGCTTTGACTTCCGAGACGGTCAGGCCGATGCCGGAGAAGTGCCCGGAAATCTCCTCTTTGAAGCGGTCCAGCGCTTCCGGGGAGAAGTAGTCGGAGAAGCGGTCGCGGTGGCGACGGCGCAGCTCGCGGACCATGCCCTGCAGCGAGGAGTTGGTCAGCTCGGTCGAGCCGACCGGGCGGAAGTAGTTGTCCTCGATCAGTTCGGTCGCTTCCAGGTTGAGCCCGGCGGAGTCGTCGACGAAGCGGTCGCGGACGAATTCGGGCAGCTTGCCGGGATGGCCGCCGAGCCAGATGCCGGCGCAGAGAACGACGATCAGGGCGGCCACCAGGGCCGCGATCTTGGCCGCGCTCACGCGGCGCTCAGACCTTCAGGAAGCGACGCAGGGTGACGCCGGAGCCAACCGCGGAGACCAGCACCGAGGCGGCGAAGAGGATCGCTACCAAGGCGGGAAAGGAGAGGGTGCTGTTGTTCTGCGCCGCGAGGAAGGAGAAGGTGTCGCTCAGCGGGTCGACGATCGTGATCTTGCCCAGCCACAGGATAAGTATGGCGATCAGGCCACCCGCGAAGCCGACGACGACGCCCTCGATCATGAAGGGCCAGCGAATGAACCAGCGGGTCGCCCCGACCAGTCGCATCACCTCGACCTCGCGGCGGCGGGTGTAGATCGAGAGCCGGATCGTGTTGCCGACCAGCATCAGCGAGGCGAGGATCAGCAGTGCGGTGATCACGGTCAGGACGATCTTCAGCGCGCTGGTCACCTGCTCGATCTGCTGCGACTCCTGCTGGCGGTCGAAGACGTCCTGGATGATCGGCGAGATCGGCTGCGGCTTGCCGTTCGGGCCCGGCGGCGTGACCGCGGCCCGGACCGCGTCGAGGTTGCTCGCGTCGTCGGCCTTGATCTGGAAGTTGGCCGGCAGCGGGTTGTCGTGCAGCTGGGCGAGCAGGTCTTCGCTCTTGCTCTTGCCGAGGTCCTTTTCGAGTTCGACCAGGGCTTGGCCCTTGCTGATGAAGGTGACCGAGGCAACGTGCGGGATCTGCTCCAGCTTGCCTTCCAGGGCCGAGATTTCGCCCTGCGTAGCGTCGTCGTAGAGCGCCACCCGGAACTCGAGGCTTTCGCGCACCGATTCGCTCTTCGCCTGGGTGGTCTGGAAGACCGGGATCAGCACGCCGAGCAGGATCACGGTGGTGACCGTGGTGACGATCGCCGCCATGCTCGGGGCGCCGTTGCGGCGCAGGGCTCGGAACGCCTCCTGGGTGAAGAAGAAGAATCGCGACATCTAGATCAGCGCGTCGTGTCCGTTGGTCTGACCCTCGGGGGCGACGCCCATCTCGGCCCGCATGCGCACGCCGAACTCGGTCGTCGACTCCTCGGTGTAGCCGCCGCTGACCTCGTCGCGGACGACGCGGCCCTCGTAGAGCTCGATAACGCGGCGGCGCATGTTGTCGACCATCTCGCGGTCGTGGGTGACGACGACGACGGTCGTGCCGGTCTTGTTGATCCGGTAGAGCAGCTGCATCACGCCGATCGAGGTGACCGGGTCGAGGTTGCCGCTGGGCTCGTCGGCGAGCAGCAGCGGCGGGTGGTTGACGAAGGCGCGGGCGATCGAGACGCGCTGCTGCTCGCCGCCGGAGAGCTGGTCGGGGTAGCTGCGCAGCTTGGTCGAGAGACCGACGAGGCGCAGCGTCTCCGGCACCTGGGTGCGAATCTGACTGCGCGAGGCGCCGATCACCTGCAGGGCGTAGGCGACGTTGTCGTAGACGGTGCGGTCGGGAAGCAGCTTGAAGTCCTGGAAGACGGTGCCGATGTTGCGCCGCAGCTGCGGGATTTTCTTCTGGGGCAGGGCGCCAATGTCGCGGCCGGCGATGCGGACGGTGCCGTCCGTGGCCGCCTCGTCGCGGATCAGCGTCTTGATCAGGGTCGACTTGCCGCAGCCGGTCGGGCCGACGAGGAAGACGAACTCGCCGCGGTCGACGGCCAGCGAGACCCGGTCGAGCGCCATGTGGCCGCCCGGGTAGACCTTGGTCACGTCGCGCAGCTCGATGATCGGCTTGCCTCCCGGGCGCCGTCGCTGCGACTCCTCGCCGCCCGTCTTTCGCTTTCTCGATCTGGCCATGCTCGCGGACCCTTCTGCGAATACAGGGTGACTCCTGCGCCCCGTCGGCCGCGCAATTACGCGCCCAGGTCGGGTGAGCAACAGACTAGCGAATTATTAGCGCATCCTAATAAAGAGTCAGTCCTTGGCCGTGCAGGTGCGATTCAGCACCGAGACCAGGATCGGACCACCGGCAAAGACGAAGCTGGTGCGGGCGAGCGGAAAGACAGCGCCGGGGAAGCCCGGGGCTGCGGGGCAGCCGGCGCTGAGGAAGCTACGCGCCTTGCCGCGGTAGCTGAAGCGGCGCCGCAGGTTCATTTTCAGGCCGGTGACGTAACCCCAGCTACCGGTCGCCTGGGGCAGCGAGGCTTCGAGCGTGGTGCCGTAGGTGCCGTGGCCGTCCCTGAGCAGAAAGGGCAACACGGCGGAGGTCGGCGCGGGCTGGGTGCCGTAGATATGGGCGAGGATCGCCGGCTTGCCGTTGACCTTGCCGTTGAAGGCAAGGACCTTGCCCTCGGACGGGAAGGGCGACTGCTCGGGCAGCTTGACGTCGGCCGAGAAATGACCTTCGCCGACCAGCGAGGCCCCACAAGCCGCAAGAGCACCCGAGGTGGTCGAAGGCTGGATCTGGTTGACCCGACAGGCGGACAGTCCCTTTGAGACGAAATGGCCGTTGCGGTTGATCGCGATCGAGATCCGCCGCAGCTGCGGCGGGCTGCCCTTGCCGGTCGCCGAGATGCGCGCGTCGATCGCGATCCCCACCGGAGCCGAGCCGTGGCGCGGCAGCCGCTTCGGCGCCAGCCTGCCGTCAAAGCTGACCTGCACCGGGCCGCGGCGCACGATCACCGCTTCGGAGCCGCCCCGCCGAGCGGCGGGGGGTGCCGGTGGACCGGCGGCGACGATCGAGCGCGCGGCGGCCGAAGTGTTGGGAGAAGCCGCGGATTCTTGGCCGCTGGAGATTGCCGCGGGTGGTGCAAACGGTTCGAAGGGGCCGTACTTGAGCACGTTGGACTTGATGCTGTTGCCGGTGGTGACGTAGAGGTCGCCGGTTTTGGGATCGACCGAGAGGCCCGACGGTTCGCCGAACTGCGGCCCGGCCCGTTCTTCGCCGAAGCCCCCGTAGACGCGGCCCTGCAGGCGATCGAGGTAGTTGCCCGCGGGGTCGAACTCATAGATCGCCGCGCCCGGCCTCTCCGCCCCGGGGTCGGTGTCGTCGACGACCAGCAGGTGCCCCTCCCCGGCCCCTTCGCTCGTATCGACGGCAACCGCCGCGTCTTTCAGGGAGCTGAATTTGGCTCCGGATGGCCCGAGGATTTCGCCGGCGGGCTCTTCGGGATCGATCGCCGGTTTGAAGACCTTGACGGTGTCGGTTGCCGCATCCGCGACGTAGACCCGGCCGGATTTTGAATCGACCGCGACGCCGTAGGCATCGACGAGGTTGTTGAGGCCGATTTTCTCGGCCGCCGGCTCCCCCGGTGTGACCGGGGCGTCGTAGACGGCCACGTAGGTGCGATCGTCGACGTAGACGTTGCCCGCTTCGTCGACGGCGACCCCGGTCGAGGGACCGGGGTCGACGACTTCTTCGCCGGGCAGGGTCAGGACCGCCCGGTGGAGTTCGCTGCCGTAGCGATTGCCGGCCGCGTCGGCGGCGAGTCCACAGACGGCGTCGAGTTCGTTGGTTTCGGTGCGAGGGTCGCCCCCGGAAAGGACCTGGGAGCCCTGGAAGGCGCCGCTGAGGCTGAAGGCGTCGATCGCCCGGTGGTAATAGTCGGCGACGTAGAGGGTCTGCGAGCTCGGCGCGACGGCAACGCCGCAGGCCCCTTCGATCTGTTCTTCGGGGAGGTTTAGGAGCTGGTTCTGTCGCAACCAGGCTTCTTCTTCTTTGGGGCTGCCTTCCTGGACCAGTGGCGCCCGGTAGGCCGAGGCCTCGAGCGCGCCCAGCGAGAGCCCGGCGAGCAGCATGCAGGTGAGGAGCCCTGCCAACGCTCTGATCTTCATCGCTTTCCACGCCCTTTCTTCTTGCTCTTCCCGCACTTGGCCTTGACCTCCGGGTGCAATCGCCAGCCGCGGTTGGCGTGGCCGAGGAGCCGCGCCGTGGCGAGCTGCCTGACCTTGCAGAGGTTTTCCGCATTGACCAGAACGCCGCGCTTGCCGCCGTTCATCTTCAGCACGAACTTGCTCACCGGCGCGTCGGGAATCGTCGGGAAAGTGCCGCGAATGCCGCCCTTGTAGGCGTCGATGCGGCCGGCGACGTCCACCTCGATGCCGTGACCACGCAAGGCGAAGACTAGATCGGGCAGCGTGTGAGTGGAGGAACGCAGATATGCCGGCCCTTCCATCGGCGCTTCGAGCAGCGGCGTGAAGGCACGCACGTGGCCGTAGACCGAGCCCGGCGGGCAACGGTCGGCGGCGAACTGGGTTCTCGTACAGATCGTCCGGATCCGCGACTGGTCGAGGAAGATCGAGGCCGGCAAACGCACTTGGGAAGAGGCGATGTTGGCGTCACCGGGGCGAGGACGGACGGTGACGCGCAGCGAGGGGTAGTCCCCCCGCTTCGTGCCGCCCTTCAGCTCGAGGCCAATCCGCGGCTTGAACCCGAGCGAGCCGCAATCGAAGGCCTGGAACGGCGCGCTGGCGATCGCCAGCGTGTCATCGGAGCGATCGGCGTAGCGCTGGCCGGCGCCGTTCAGCGCCGAGGCGACCTTGAACGGCTCGCAGCTGGTCGGGTTGAGGGTGAAGTTGGGACGGTCGATATAGGCGCGGATGTCCCGCAGGTGGATCGGGATGCCGTCGATGATGTGGGGAATCGGGTCGGTCCCGGTCGCATCGATCGAGGCCTGCGCCGTCTGCGGGTCGATGCGCACCGCCGAGCGGATGATCACCACGCCGAGGTCGAAGGGCCCGACCAAGGCCGAGTCGATCGCGACGACGGAGAAGGCGGAGCCACGGTAGGGACCGGCGAGGTAGAGGTTGCCGGGCGCGTAGGCGAGCACCGAGCCGACCCCATAGCCGGAGTAGGTGTGTCCGATCAGGCTCGCCGCCGGACAGCTGGGATGGTCGCGCTCGGCAACGCCCGAGCTGTGCCGCGCGGCTTCGATCGCGGAATCGGGGCAGTAGGGAATGCCGGCGATCTTGGCCAGCAGCCCAGGCGGGAACTGCGCCGAGTAGGAGACGATCTCCTGTTCGGTCACCTTCCGCGTCAGGTGCAGGTAGAAGGGCGTGTAAGCGCTGGCTCGCGAGTTGAGCATGCCGGCCACCGCCTGCGGCGCGAAGGGCGCCAGGCCGACCGGACAGGGACCGCCACCGGCGCCGGCGCCGATCGTCGCCGGCAGCGATTTGTGGCGGACCAAGCCGGGGTCGCGCCAGGGCGTCAGGTCGGCCTCGGTGGAGATGCTGCCGCAGGCCGGCGGGGTGGCGAGCGGGCTTCGCTGGCCTTCGCGGAAATGGATTTCCAGATCGGAGTAGGGCAGCTGGGGAAGCTCGTCGAAGACGGCTGTCAGGTTGCCGCTGCTCGGGTCCGCTTTCAGTTCACCCGCGACCTTGACCAGGATGCCGCGTTCGATCGACTTGGCGACCAGGTAAACGGCGATCAGGCTGCCGAAGGGGTTTTCACGCGGTGCGGCGAGGAAGATCGAGCCATTGACCGGGCCGGAGACGATCGGGGTCCTGACCCGAAAGTCGCCGATCTTCGATTCGGCCGGACAGCCGGCGCCGAACGGCGAGGAGGAGGTCTCCGCCGCGTACTGGGCCGTCGTGCAAACCCCCAGGCCCGAGCCGACGGAGGGGTTGATCGTCACCCCTTCAGGCAGGGTTACCGCCGCCCGGCGCACCGGCGTGGGAGCGCAGCATTCGGGGTCGATGACGCCATGCGTATCGACCAGGATGTGGAATTCGTAGCCCGACGGGGACGACGCCCGGGGATCGCTCAACTGGGCCGTGGCGCGCGGCTCGAATTCGAGTTTGTCGCAGCCGGACAGAGTCGGCTTCCCCAGCGTCGGCCTGGTCACTTCGGCGCTCTGCAGCCAGGAGTCGGCGGTCGCGGCGAAATCCATCGGCTCTTCACAGGAGGTCGGCAGGGTCAGGTAGGCGAGCGGCGCGAATTCGCCGTTGGCCGGCGGCCCGACCGAGCATTTGGCCCAGCCGATTTCGGGCTCGAGCTCGTTGAGACAGTTACCGCGCTGGTCGTTGTTGATCACCGACCAGGGAACGCCCCATATGGTCACGGTCAGCCCCGATACGTGCAGCGCTTCGGGAACGTTCGCGGCCGTCAGCCTGGTCCGGTATTCGCCATCGGCCTGGCGGATCGAGGGCACGAAGACGATCGGCTTGCCGAAGGGGCTGGCGCCCAGCTCTGCGGGCTCGCCCCGGTGGGGCGCCAGGTTGAAGAGGCCGAAGGTCCGCTCAGTGCCACCGGCCGCTGCGGAGCGGACGGTGATGATCCCCACCTGGGTTTTGTCCTTGCAGCTCTCGCCGGAGAGGCTTGCTTCCCACGGTGTTGTGCCGCGCGGCGTCGTGAATTCTTTCGCGCTGCAGTAGGTCTGCCTGGTGGCGGTGGGATTTTCGATCAGGCCGGGTGGCGTTTCGACGCTGAGATCCCGCAGACCGCCTTCGCCGGGCGTCCCGCTTTCCTGGAAGTCGACGTTGAACGTCGCTGCAACCGGGTGCGAGCCAGCCTGTTTTGCCGGTCGACTGGTCGCTTCGTAGACGTTGGCGTCGAAGCCGTTAGAGCCGGGCAGGAAGGCAAAGGCCGACGCAGCGGCGGGTGTCACGGTCGCGACGAGGAAGACCGTCGCGAGCACCAGGGCAACCCGGCTCCTCACCGCCGCGATCTCTCGGCCCGCCGAGCCCCTCCACGATGATGCTTGCCGTGGTGGCGCTTGTGATGCTTGCGGCCGTGTTTCTTCGGTTCGGAGAAGTGTCGGGGAGGGTTGCCGGGATTGGGCACGAGAGTCCCCGGCGTCGGGTCTTCGGGTTCGGGGGGCAGGCTCTGGCAGCTGTCCCCCACGCAGATGATTTCTTCGCTCGGCGGTTCCGCCGGTTCGGCGCAGCTCGCGGCGGCAGGAACAAGCGCCATAACGGCGCATGCCAGCATCATTCCCGCCACGGTCTCCCTGAACCGAGCCACGCCATAGTTGTACGGTACGTCGCTATGTATTTCAAGAAACATCTGGGTGCGCCTATTATGCCCGGCCAATGACTGAGCCCAGCCGGACCGAAACCGCCTGGCGGCGGGCGAAGAATGACGCGGAAGGGGTCCGCGGCAGGATGTCCTTCTACATTGCCAGCGGGTTGTGGTTAGGCGCCTTCTCGGTGCTGGCTCTGGTCGCGCAAAAGGGCCAGCCGGTCGCAATCCAAGTTGCCGTCGCCGCCTCGACGGCGACGGTTGCCGCTCTCCTCTCGGTCGCCGCCGTCTTTGTCTGTCAGCTCGCGGCCGCTCCCGTTCGGCAGCGCAACGAACTGAGACAAGCGTTGCAAGCGCTCAAAGACAGAGCCCACCCCGGATTGACGCAGCAGAAAAATGAGGAACTGATCCAGCTCACCGACGGGATCGGCCACATGCCCGGCCCGATCGAAGTGCAAGAGTGGACTGTCTACATCGTGGACTTTCTCGTCGCGAACGCCGCCGAGGAGTTGGCGGAAGCCTTTATGGCGGCGGGGGCGGGCGAGACCGACGCACAGCGTCGACTTCAGGCCCGACTTCAGGCCGTTCGGCAGATCATCGGCCGAGTACGGCGTTGACCGGGTAGACCTCGGCGAACCGAGGTGCCAGGGTGCCCTACGCCGGCTGCGACGCCCGCTCAGCGGCGGCGACGATGTGCTCGGCGTCGATACCTGCGGCAGCAAGGAGATCGGCCGGCGGGCCGCTTCCGGGCCGCTCGCTGACCGCGAGGCGGGTCAGGCGCGTCTCGGCTCCGCCTTCAGCCAGCACGCCTGCGACCGTCTCGCCGATGCCGCCCTCGGCCCAGTGGTCCTCGACCGTGACCAGGGCCCGGGTCTCGCGGGCGGCGATCAGCAGGGCCTCGGCGTCGACCGGCTTGACCGAGTAGAGGTCGATCACGCGGGCGGTGATGCCCTTCTCGTCGAGCGAGTCAGCCGCGGTCAGGCATTCGCGCAGGGTGATGCCGGCACCGATCAGAGTGATCGCGTCCTCGTCACTGGAGCGAACCGTGTGGCTGCCGCCGATCTCGAAGGTCTCGTCGGGCCCGTAGAGGACCGGCGTCGCCTCGCGGGTCGTGCGCAGGTAGCTGACGCCGCGGTGCTCGCGCATCGCGTCGAGCAGCTGCACCGCCTGGTTGGCGTCGCTGGGGTAGAGCACGACGCTGCCAAACACGGCACGCAGCGAGGCGATGTCTTCAAGCGCCATCTGCGAGGGCCCGTCGGGGCCGATCGAGACGCCGACGTGGGAGCCGCAGAGCTTCAGGTCGGCGTCGGAGATCGCCGCCATGCGGACGAAGTCATAGGCGCGGCTGAGGAAGGCGCCGAACGAGGAGGCAAACGGCTTCCAGCCGCGCGTCTGCATGCCGACGGCGGCGGCGACCATCTGCTGCTCGGCGATGTACATCTCGAAGAAGCGGTCGGGGTGCTTGGCGGCGAAGCGTTCGGCGTAGGTCGAGTTGCCGACCTCGCCGTCGAGGGCGACGACCTTCTCGTCGATCGAGCCGATCCAGGCGAGGGCGTCGCCGTAGGCGGCGCGAGTGGCGACCTTCTCGCCGACCTCGTAGCTGGGGCGCTCAACCGCGGCGCGCTCGATCTCGAACGGCTTCGGCGCTGGCGGAGCCTGGACCTCGACCCTGACGTCGCGGATCCCGCCCAGCTCCTCGACCGCGGCCTCGGGATCGGGAAGCGGCTTGCCGTGCTGGTTCTCCTTGTCCTCGACCGCAGCGACGCCGGAGCCCTTCTTGGTGCGGGCGAAGATCACCGCCGGGCGGTCGGCCTCCTGAGCGCGACCGTAAGCAGCGTCGATCGCCTCGAGGTCGTGGCCATCGATCTCCTGCGCGTCCCAGCCGCAGGCCCTCGCGCGGGCTGCCAGCGAGGAGGTTTCCCAGCCGTGCATGGTCGGGCCGCGCTGGCCGAGCCGGTTGACGTCGACGATCGCGACCAGGTTGGTCAGCCGCGCGTAGCCGGCGTGCTCGAAGGCCTCCCACATCGAGCCCTCGGCCAGCTCGGAGTCACCGCAGAGCACCCAGACCCGCAGGTCGGAGTGCTCGAGCCGGTCGGCGGCGAGCGCGATGCCGACCGAGATCGGCAGGCCCTGGCCGAGCGAGCCGGTGGCGACGTCGACCCAGGGAAGTTCAGGGGTCGGGTGACCCTGCAGGCGCGAGCCAAACTCGCGGAAGGTCAGCAGCTCCGCGTCATCGATCGCGCCGGCGGCCTTGTAGAGCGAGTAGAGCAGCGGCGAGGCGTGACCCTTGGAGAAGACGAGGTGGTCGTTTGCCGTGTTCTCCGGGGCGTCGAAGTCGTAGCGCAGGTACTTGGTGAAGAGCACCGCCATCAGGTCGGCGGCCGACATCGAGGAGGTCGGGTGGCCGGAGTTGGCGGCGGCGGCGGCGCGGACCGAGTCGACGCGCAGTTGCTGGGCGAGCTCCTTCACGGGCGGGGACAATATCTGGCGCTAGCCGATCGCGACCATGCGCTCGATCGGCAGCTTCGCCTCTGCCGCAACGTCCGCAGGAACGCTGACCTCAAACTTCATATCGCGCAGGCTGTCGCGCAGCTTCGGCAGCGTGATCATCTTCATGTACTTGCAGAAGGCCATCCGGTTGGCCTCGATCAAGTTGGCCTGGGGCGCCGCCTGCTGCAGCGGGTAGAGCATGCCGTTCTCGGTGGCGACGATGAAGCTGCCGTCGGGGTTCTCTTCGACGTGCTGGAGCATCCCCGAGGTGGAGAGCATGTGCACTCCCTCGGGCTCGATGTCGCCAGAGGCGACGTACTCCATCGCCTGCGTGGCGCAACCGCACTCGGGGTGGATGAGGAACTCGGCCTCGGGATTTTCCGCCCGGGTCTGGACGATGTCGTCCGGGCGGATGCCGGCGTGGACGTGGCACTCGCCGTCCCAGATGTGGAAACGGGCGCGCCGCTCGGGATCGTCAATAAGACCGGTCTCGCGCTCGACGAAGGCACCCAGCCACATGTCGGGACCGAAGAGGATCTCGGTATCGGCTCCGTGCTCGGCCCAGATGTGCTCGACCACCTTGACCGCGTTGGAGGAAGTGCAGCAGTAGTCGGTCTCGGCCTTCACCTCGGCCGAGGTGTTGACGTACATGACCACCAGCGCCTCCGGGTGCTCGGCCTTCCAGGTCCGCAGTTGGTCGGCGTCGATCGAGTCGGCGAGCGAGCAGCCGGCGTCGAGGTCGGGGATCAGCACCTTCTTCTCGGGCGAGAGGATCGCGGCGGTCTCGGCCATGAAGTGGACGCCGCAGAAAGCGATCGCATCGGCGTCAGTTGCGGCGGCCTCGCGCGAGAGGCCGAGCGAGTCGCCCATGTGGTCGGCGACGTCCTGGACCTCGGGCAGCTGGTAGTTGTGAGCGAGGATCACCGCGTTGCGCTCGGCGGCGAGCGCGCGAACTTCCTCGCTCAAGGCAGCGATCTCTGCGGGCGAAAGAGCGTCCGGTGAAATGGGTTGGATCGTCGGGAGCTCTTGCATGAGCCCTTCCTTTCCTGATGTTCGCTGGCCCGGCACCTCGTGCCTCGAGCCAGTCGAATGAACGAGGTTCAAGTCTAACCTCTCGGCATGCCCGAGCTTCCCGAGGTCGAGATAACCGCTCGCCGACTCGACGCCGCCGTGCGTGGGGTAACGGTTGAATCGGCCCTGGCGCCGGGGATGAACGTGATGAAGACCTTCGACCCGCCGCTGGAAGCGCTGGCGGGTCGAGATGTGACTGGAGTCCGGAGAGTGGGCAAGATGCCCGTAGTCGAGTTCGGCGAGCTGGCGCTCTTGATCCACCTGATGTCAGCGGGCCGGATTCGCGTCTTCGACAAACGAGCGTCGCTGAAAGACCGCGCTTCACGGATCCTGATCCGGCTGGAGGACGGCCGCGAGTTGCGCCTGCGCGAGTTCGGGACGAAGCAACGGGCCTGGGCGAAGCTACTGCCGAGCGACGCGGTGAACGACGACGAGGCCGTCGCCCGGCTCGGGCCCGAAGCCTGGCCGCCACCACCGCTAGAGGCGTTCGCCACCCTGATCGACCAGCCCCGCCACCTCCACCCCCTGCTCCGCCACCAGGGCGACATCTCCGGCATCGGCCGCTCCTGGGTAGACGAGATCCTCTGGGAGGCGCACCTTTCGCCGTTCAAGAAAGGATCCGAGCTGAACGAGGCCGAGGTCAGACAGCTCCACGACGCGCTGCACGTTCTCGGCGATGCGATCGAGCATTACGAGAAGACGATTGGTGAGCAGCTTCCGGACAAGGTGCCGATGCCGCTCAAGGTGCACAAGCGAGAGGGCGAGCCTTGCCCTCGTTGCGGCACCACGATCGAGGCGGTGTTCTTCTCAGAGCATCAGACGAACTACTGCCCGAAGGAGCAGACGGGCGGGCGGGTGCTCAAGGACCGGCGGCTTTCCAAACTGCTGAAGTGAGTTGGGAGGGAGGGACGGTGCCCCTCACGCCAGCTCAGTCAGCAGGCTGAAGTCCAGCGCCGGCGCTGAGTGCGTCAAGGCGCCAACCGAGATCAGGTCAACTCCGGTTTCGGCAATGCCGCGCACGGTCTCCAGGTTGACGCCGCCAGAAGCCTCCAGCGATGGGCCTTTGCCGGTCCCAGCGTTTTCATCGCGCAGCCGCACGGCACCGCGCAGGGTCTCGAGGTCCATGTTGTCCAGCAGCAGGATGTCGGCACCGGTGCCGAGCGCGTAGGCGACCTCGTCGAGGTTGCGGCACTCGACCTCAACCGCCAAGTCCGGATACTTGCTGCGGGCGCCGTAGACCGCCTTGGCCAAGCTGCCGGCCAAAGCGATGTGGTTCTCCTTGATCAGGATCGCGTCGTAGAGGCCCATGCGGTGATTGCGGCCACCGCCGGCCAGGACCGCCGCCTTCTCAAGCTCGCGCAAGCCAGGAGTCGTCTTGCGCGTATCCAAGATCGCCGCTCCGGTTCCAGCGACGGCCTCGACGTAGCGTGCGGTCAGCGTCGCCACGCCGGAAAGACGGCCGAGGAAGTTCAGTGCTGTGCGCTCGGCCGCCAGCAGCGCCGCCGCCGACCCGCTGGCAAAGAGCACCTCGGCCGGAACCGCGTCGCGCCACTGCCCCTCCACCACGAGGTTGTCGACGTCCTCCACCCCACACTGCCGCATGACCTCCGCAACCACGCCCAGCCCATAAACCACGCCCGGCTGCTTCTGCACGATCCGAGCCCGCCCCCGCGCCTCCGAAGGCACCGTCGCCTCCGAGGTGACGTCGCCAGAGCCAAGGTCCTCGGCCAGCGCCGCCGCCACCAGCTCCCGAAGCTCAGCCATCCGCGCACCCTAGATCAAGCGCGCCCCTCGGCCGGCTCGAGGTACGGGTGCCCCTCCCCGGAAGGCTTCAGCGACCCCGCCCCGCAGCACCCGGCGGATCTGCTGCGCAACGGTCTTCCGGGGAGGGGCACCCGTACCTCACATCCGCCCGTGCCACAGCGTTTAATCCATCGAGTGACCAAGTTGCCCCCGTTCCAGACACTCCTCGACAACTACGCCCCAGACGTCATGGGCGTCCTCCGAGGGGCCGTCGGCAGGACCGACGCCGAGGACTGCTTCCAGGAGACATTCCTGGCCGCGCTGCGGGCCTATCCCAGGCTCGACAACGGCGACAACCTGCGCGGCTGGCTGCTGACGATCGCCCACCGCAAGGCGATCGACCACCACCGGACCAACGGGCGCAAGCCGATGCCGATGGCAGAGCCGCCCGAGGTCCCGGTCGAGGATCCGGAGTTGACGGACGACGGAATCTGGACCGCGGTCGGGGCACTCCCGCCCAAGCAACGGGCGGCCGTGGCGCTGCGCTACGGCAGCGACCTCCCCCACGCCGAGATTGCCGCCGCGCTCGGCTGCTCGCCCGAGGCCGCCCGCCGCAGCCTGCACGAGGGAATCAAGCGACTGAGAAAGGAGCTGGCATGAAGGCATCGCTGCAACGCCTGGCCGAGCGAGCCGAGGCCGAGGGGCTGCTCGACGTCGCCTACGCCAACGTCGACTCGCCCTTCGGGCCGCTGCTCTTGGCCGCGACGCCGCGTGGCCTGGTCCGCGTCAACCTGCCCAACTACGATCCCGAGGAAACCCTGGAGGAGCTCGCCGCGAAGGTCTCGCCGCGCGTGCTCGAGGCGCCGGCCAAGTTCGAGCGGGCGCGCCGCGAGCTCGACCTCTATTTCGAGGGCAAGCTGACCGAGTTCGACCTGCCGATCGACTGGCAGCTGACCCACGGCTTCCGCGGCAAGGTGCAGCGGGCGATCAAGCGCATCCCCTACGGCCAGACCCGCACCTACACCGAGATGGCCCGCAGCGCCGGCAACGAGCGCGCCGTGCGCGCGGCCGGCACCGCCTGCGGCCACAACCCGATCCCGATCGTCGTCCCCTGCCACCGCGTCCTGCGCAGCGGCGGCGGCCTCGGCGGTTACGGCGGCGGCCTGCCGATGAAGGAAGAGCTGCTGAAGCTAGAGGGCGTGCTCTAAGCGGAGCCGAACAGCTCGCGCGCCCGCTCGACTACGAGCCTCGGGCTTCTCCTCGGCGATGAAGTGCCCGCAGCCCGCGACCTCCTCGACGCTCATATCGTCGGCGTAAGGCTCGAAGCCGGCGAGGATGCCGGCGCGGATCACCGGGTCGGCTTCGCCGGCGAGGATGCGGGTCGGCACCAGGCTGCGCCGTGAGCGGTGGAAGCCCTTTTTCAGCCGCGGCAACTCGCGGGTGAGGAAGCTGCGGTAGACGTGGGAGGAGGCGAGGGCGTGATCGCGCGAGCGGAAGCTCTGCGCGAAGCAATCAAGCTCCTCTTCGCTCCAGCGCATGCCGGGGTGGGCGCCGCGGCGCAGCACCAACTTGACGAAGCCGGGGGCGAAGCGCAGCACGCTCTCCCCGAGCAGCGGCGTGGCGAGGATGAACTGGTAGGCGGAACGCTGCAGCGATTGCGGCGAGACGCTCGGCGGCTTGAACCAGGGATGGACGATCCCCAGCGCCAGGTAGCGGCGGATGCGTCGCGGCTCACCGAGGCAAAGCAGGAAGCCCGTGTAGCCACCCCAGTCGTGTCCGATCAGATCGACTTGGTCGAGGCCGAGCTCGTCGAGCAGGGCGACCATGTCGGCGGCGAGCCTCGAAGATCTCGTAGCGGCCGGCCGGGGCCTCGCTCCAGCCGAAACCACGCAGGTCAGGACAGATCACCCGGTAGTTCTCGGCCAGGGCCGGGATCACCTTGCGCCAGACCCACCAGTGCTGCGGCCAGCCGTGGAGGAGCAGGACCGGCGGCCCCTCTCCCGCTTCGGCCACGTGCAGGCGAACGCCAGGAACGTCGACGTAGCGGTGAGTGACTCCGTCGATCTCCGGCGGCGATCCGTACATTGCCGAGCAATCTAACGGGGAACCCGCAGATCAGCGCTTCCCAAGGCCCTCAGCGCTCAAGGGATCACGGCCCGCAACCGATTACTGGGTCATGCCCCGAATCCGCGTTCTCCTGCCCCTGCTTCTACTCGCGATCCTCGTGGCGTCTCAAGCAGCCCACGCCATCGCCGACGCCGAAGAGCCCAGCCTGCCCCTCAACGTCGCGATCCAGATGAGCGAAGAAGAAGATGAAACCGAAGGCGAATGCCTTGAAGGGGAAGACGAAGAAGCCGAAGGCTCCGAAGAAGCGGAAGAAGGATGCGAAGCCGAAGCTGAAGACGCCGGCTTCTCACCCGCCGACGATTGCTACCTGCGCACCGCCACCGCCCGCGTGGTCGCCTACCCCGACCGCGAGATGATGCGCCTCACCCTCGGCTACACGACCTACACGCCGGCGGCGGCGACCGTCGAGTTCGGCGCCAAGAAGGATCCGCACCTGGGTACGGTCCATCGCCGGCTCGGCCGCAGTGGCGTGCTCCGCCTCAGCAAGCACCTGGCCGGCAAGCAGATGACCAAGGTCGAGGACTCGGGCCGCTTCACGGTGACCGTCCACGTGCCGGAAGCCCCGCGCGCCTGCCAACCCTTCGAGGTCCAGCAACTGCAGGTCGCCCAGAGCAGCGAGGCACGCGTCACCTGGGCCGAGGCCCACTAGCGCCGGGGAAGCGCCTCGTCGAGCCAGCTCCGCGCGGCGCTCAGGTGCGCCGGTTCGATCTGATGCCCGAGCTCTGACTCGTAGTACTCGACCGCCAGCCCGCCCGCCTCCAGCAACTGACGAGCACGTTCGGCGAACTCGATCCCGATCACCGGGTCGTTGCGGCCGTGGGCGATGAAGGCCCTGGTCCCGAGCCGATCCTCGAAGCGAGGCGCCCAGCCCTCCACCGTCGGCACGAAGCCGCTGAAGGCGAGGATCCCGGCGACCGCCGGCCGCTCGGCGCTGAGCGCCATCGCGTAGCTCATCACCGCCCCCATAGAGAAGCCGCCGAGCACGGTCCGCGCCGGCTCCACCCCGGTCTCCGCCCAGAGCCCGTCGTGCAGCTCTGCCAGCGCCTCGCGCGCTGCCTGAAAGGTGCCTGGGTCGGGGTAGCCGACCCGCGGCACCAGGTACCAGTGGTACCCCGGCGAGCCCTCGAGGACCAGCGGCGCGCGCGGCGTGACCACACGCAGCCGCCCCTCTGGGTCGAGCAGGTCGGCGAGCCCGAGCAGGTCGCGCTCGTCGGTGCCGCGACCGTGGTGGAGCACCAGCAGGCCCTCCGGCTCCGCGGCAGCCGCGCGCTCCAGGTATACGAGCGAGCCGGCGATCGGGCTAGTTGGCCGCCGAGGCGGCGGTTTTGTTGAGGTAGTCGCGGATGAAGTCGTCGAGGTCGCCGTCGAGGACGCGCTGGGCGTCGCCGGCCTCGTGGCCCGTCCTGTGGTCCTTGACCCGCTGGTCGGGATGCAGGAAGTAGCTGCGGATCTGCGAGCCCCAGGCGACGTCCTTGACCTCGCCGCGCTCCTTGGCCAGTTGCTCGGCCCGTTTGCGCTCCTCCAGCTCGATCAGCTTCGAGCGCAGGAACTGCATCGCCACCGCCCTGTTCTGCATCTGCGAGCGCTCGTTCTGGCACTGCACGACGACGCCGGTCGGGATGTGGGTGATGCGTACGGCCGAGTCGGTCTTGTTGACGTGCTGGCCCCCCGCGCCGGAGGCGCGGTAGGTGTCGACGCGCAGGTCGGCGTCGTCGATCTCAACCTCGACGCTTTCGTCGACCAGCGGGCCGACGTCGAGCTGGGCGAAGCTGGTGTGGCGCCGGGCCGAGGAATCGAAGGGTGAGATCCGCACCAGGCGATGGACGCCGCGCTCGGCAGCGAAGAGGCCGTAGGCGTTCTCGCCGCGGGCGATGAAGGTGGCCGACTTCAGGCCTGCCTCCTCCCCCGGCGAGGCCTCCTTCATCTCGACCTCGAAACCGCGGCTCTCCGCCCAGCGCAGGTACATGCGCAGCAGCATTTCCGCCCAGTCCTGGGAGTCGGTGCCGCCGGCGCCGGCGTGGACGGTGACAACAGCGTCGCCGGCGTCGTACTCACCACTGAACAGCCGCGCCTCTTCGAGCTCGCCCAGCCGCCGCTCGACCGAGGCCAGCTGGGTCGCCAGCTCGCTCGCCATCTCCTCGTCTTCGGCCGCCATCTCGGCCAGCTCGTCGAGGTCGCCGGCCTCCGACTCGAGCTGGCGGAACGTCTTCAGCTTGCGCTGGGCGCGGGCGTGCGCGGCCGAGGTGCGAGCGGCGGCGTCCTGGTCGTCCCAGAAACCGGGGCGCTGCATCTCCTCCTCGAGCCGCTCGGCCTCTGCTTCGAGCGAAGCCGGGTCAAAGGTAGTCCGAGAGCAGGGACAACTGCTCGCGGATCTCGGCCAGCCGCGCGGGCACGGAATCGGTCTGCGCGGCCTCGGCCATGCCCGACAGGTTATTCGACGCTTACTGCGGAGCCCGCGCGCTGATGATCCAGGTCGAGGCCGGCGCGTAGACGCCGTCGGGACCGTCGAGGTCGGCCAGCGCCCCGCGCAGCTCGGCCGCGATCTTCGGCTTGATCTCCTCGATCCGGTCTTCCCAGAGGCGCAGCACCTCGCCGGCCGGCCCGAGCGCCATGTTGAACTCGACCGCGTGGTCGAGGTCGCTGCCGATCTTCAGCGGCAGGTCGCAGCGCTGGAAGCTGACCCGCTCGAAGCCGGCGATCTTGAACTGCTCGCTGACCGTGTCGGCATCGGCCATCGAGAACGGCCCCGGACCGCAGGTCGGCTGGTCGCTCTCCTCGGGATGGTCGAGGTACTTGTCGACGATCGCCTCCGCCCGGCTGACCCACTCGTTGTCGAGCTTGCGCCGCCAGACCACGGCACAGAGCGTTCCCCCCGGAGAGAGCGCCTGGCGGACGTTGCTCAGCGCCTGCACCGGGTTGGCGAAGAACATGATCCCCATCCGCGAGAAGGCGTAGTCGAAGCTCTCCTCGAACGCCGTCACCTGCACATCGCCGACCGCGAAGCGGACGTTGGCGGCAGCGGCCTCCTCCGCCTCCTTGCGAGCCAGCTCGATGAAGGGCTCGGAGACGTCGACTCCCAAGGCGTCTCCGTCGGCGCCGACCAGCTCGGCGAGACGCTGTGTCGTGTCGCCGAAGCCGCAGCCGAGGTCGACAACGCGGTCGCCAGGCCGCGGCGGATGGGCCGCCATCGCCGCGTCGCCGTGCGCGCCCAGGCCGCCGGCGACGAGGTCGCGGTACTGCACGAAGCGCTCGAACAGCGGGCCGCTCCAGGCCTCAGTCGCCTCGCGGTTCTCTGCGGCTGGAGCTGCCATCGCCACCATGGTACGCCTGCCATGCCGCTTCGCGGTCATCAAAGGGACGCCAGCTGCGAATCCGCTGTTGGTGCGAGCTCGAAGAGCCAGGCCATCTCGTCCTCACCCGCGGTCGAGCCGTCCTCCGCCCAGTGCCAGACCCTTCTGATCAGCGCCAGGGCCCGGCCGGCGCCGGACTCGGTGTCGTCCTCGTAGAGCTGCTGCAGCTCGATCGTCTGTTGCACGCCGCCGGGCTCCCGGGTCGCCCAGGTTCGCGCCGCCTCGCTGCCCTTGCGCAACCCCCTTGCCGCGTGCAACTCGACTTCGGGGTCGAGCGTGGCGACGAACGCATCCAGGTCCCGCTCGTTGAAGGCGCGAATGAACTCGCGCACCGAGTCGTGGCTCAAGGCGCGCTACGCACCGTGGCACTTCTTGTACTTCTTGCCTGACCCACACCAGCAGGGGTCGTTGCGGCCGATGTTCTCGTGCTCGCTCTTGACCACCGTCTCGACTACCTCGGAGCCGCCGTTGCCGGCGGCGGTGCCTGCACCTACTTCGATCGGGCCAGCGCCGGCAGCCACCTGCTGCAGGGCCGAGGGCTGAGCATCGGGCGTGCCGCCGGAGTAGGAGAGCGCCGCGGGGGCGTTGCCGCCGTTACCGCCGAAGGCCTGCTGCGCATCCGCCTGATTGACCTCGACCTCGACGTGGAAGATCAGTTTGCTGAACTCCTCCCAGATCGAGTGCATCAGCTCCTCGAACATGCCGAAGCCCTCGTTCTTGTAGGCGACCAGCGGGTCGATCTGGGCGAAGCCGCGCAGGTGGATGCCCTCGCGCAGGTAGTCCATGTCGTAGAGGTGTTCGCGCCAGCGGTTGTCGATCACCTGCAGCAGGATCGAGCGCTCCAGGTAGCGCATCAGCTCCTCGCCGAAGACGCCTTCGCGCTCGTCGTAGGCGTTCATCGCGTCATCGTCGAGCTCGTCCTTGAGCTTCTCGCGGTCGACCTGCTCGGGGGCCAGTGAGCCAACCTCGACGCTGATCGGCCAGATCTGGCGCAGCTGGGTCTCCATCTCGGCCATGTCCCAGTCCTCGAGCACGTCGCCCGGGGTGTACTCCTCGACCAGCCGCTCGATCACGCCCTCCATCTCGTCTCGGGCGATCTCCGACATGTCGCGGCCCTCGAGGATCTCGCGGCGGTATTTGTAGACGATGCGGCGCTGCTCGTTCATCACGTCGTCGTACTCGAGCACGCGTTTGCGGATCAGGAAGTTCTGCTCCTCGACCTTCTTCTGCGCGTTCTCCACGGTCTTGGTCAGCATGCCCGCTTCGAGCGGCATCTCCTCTCCCTCGTCATCGACGGGGCCGAGGCGGTCGAGGATTTTGTAGATGCGGTCGCCGGCGAAGAGGCGGATCACGTCGTCTTCGGCGGAGAGGAAGAAGCGGGTCTCGCCGGGGTCGCCCTGGCGGCCGGAGCGGCCGCGCAGCTGGTTGTCGATGCGGCGCGACTCGTGGCGCTCGGTGCCGCAGATGTAGAGGCCGCCCAGGTCGCGGACTTCCTCGGCCTCGGCGGCGCAGAGCGGTTCCAGCTCGGCAACCTTCGCGGCCAGCGCCTCCTCATAGCCCTCGTGGCCAGGCGCGATCCCCTTCTTCTTCAGCTCGTGGATCGCCGACTGCTCGGGGTCGCCGCCGAGCTTGATGTCGACGCCGCGGCCGGCCATGTTGGTGGCGATCATCACCGCGCCCTTGCGACCGGCCTGGGCGATCCGCTCGCCCTCTCGCTCGGCGTGCTCGGGCTTGGCGTTGAGCACCGCGTGCTCGATCCCCTGGCGTTTTAGCTCCTCGGAGATCATCTCCGAGACCTCGACCGAGACGGTCCCGACCAGGATCGGCTGGCCCTTCTCGTGGCGGGCGGCGATCTCCGCCAGCACCGCTTTCCACTTGCCGTCCTTGGTCTTGAAGATCTGGTCGTTTTGATCGGCCCTGACCATCTGGCGGTGGGTCGGGACCTCAACCACGGGCACTTTGTAGATCTTCATGAACTCGGTGGCCTCGGTCAGCGCCGTGCCGGTCATGCCCGAGAGCTTGTCGTAGAGGCGGAAGAAGTTCTGCAGGGTGATCGTCGCCAGGGTCTGGTTCTCCTCGCCGATCGCGACGCCCTCCTTGGCCTCGACCGCCTGGTGCAGGCCCTCTGACCAGCGCCGGCCCTCGAGGATGCGGCCGGTGAACTCGTCGATGATCATCACCTGGCCGTCGACCACGGCGTAGTCCTTGTCCTTCTTGTAGAGCGACTCCGCCTTCAGCGCCTGAACCAGGTGGTTGACGAGGCTGCCGTGCTCGGCGAGGTAGAGGTTGTCGACGCCGACGAAATCCTCGGCCCGTTTGACGCCCTTCTCGGTCGGCGAGACGGTCTTGTGCTTCTCGTCGAATTCGTAGTCGTGTTCGGCCTCGGAGGTGTCCTTGGACTCGCCCAGCGAGCGCAGCTTCTCTTTTGCCTGGACGCCGTCCATCTGTTTGGCCAGGCGGGCGAAGGTGTAATAGGTCTGGGCCGCCTGCTCGGGGGCGCCGGAGATGATCAGCGGCGTCCGCGCCTCGTCGATCAGGATGTTGTCGACCTCGTCGACGATGGCGAAGGGGTGGCCGCGCTGGACGCAGTGCTCGAGCGCGTCGGCCATGTTGTCGCGCAGGTAGTCGAAGCCGAACTCGGAGTTGGTGCCGTAGACGACGTCGCAGGCGTACTTGCGCTGCCGGGTCGCGTGGTCGTCGCCCTCCTGGATCGCGGCGACGCTAACGCCGAGCATGTCGTAGATCGGCTGCATCCATTCGGAGTCGCGGCGGGCGAGGTAGTCGTTGACGGTGACCAGGTGGACGCTGTCGCCGGCCAGCGTGTTGAGGAAGACGGCCAGGGTCGCGGTCAGCGTCTTGCCCTCGCCGGTCTTCATCTCGGCGATCGCGCCCTCGTGCAGGACCATGCCGCCGATCAGCTGCACGTCGTAGTGGCGCTGGCCGATCGAGCGGCGGGCCGCCTCGCGGGTCAGCGCGAACGCCTCGGGCAGCAGGTCGTCGAGCGACTCGCCGTCGCGGGCCCGCTTGCGCAGGTCGTCGGCCTCCTGCGCGCAGCTCGGCATCGTCGAGCAGCTCCATCTCCGGCTCGATCCGGTTGATCGCCTCGGCGCGCTTCTCGTAACCCTTGAACTTGCGCCCCTCGCCGACGCGCAGCGCGCGCGTGACCATGTCCCTTGCAGCAGGCATTGCTCAAGGGTAGCGATGGTGGTCGGGGCGGGGCTGGAGGCATTCCGAGGGACCACCTCCGGGGTCCGGGTGTGGGTGGGTGGGATGGCAGGTATGCCTCTGCGGGAATTAGGTCGCACGCGCCTGCGGCGCTTAGCGACAACTTGAGAGCGCGGCTGCGCCGCGCCTAGAAACACGAGTGCGGCGGCCGCTTCGCGAACATTCCCGCGGAGGCATACCTGCCGTCCCATCGACACGCATCGAACGTCGGAAGCTCAACTCGAAGCGCACGCAGACCCGCCGCCTCCGGAGAGCTTGTGAGCTTCGGGGCCGTCTGGATAGCCCCGGTTCGTCCTGCGATGGCGTGGCGAAGGGGCTGGGTGTCCTCTGGGCGAATGTTCGCGAAGCGGCGGAAATGCAATCCGGTTATTGCGCGGCGCAGCCGCGCTCCTCATCAACCCCACGCGCAAAGCGCGTGGGGTTTCAATTCGACCAGAGGACACCCAGCCCCTTCGCCGGGTCTTGATAGCGAAGTGAGCTTCCTAGGCGGTCCGGCCGCGCATGCGGGCGACGGCCTTGCGGGTCTGCGTGCGCTTGCGGCGCAGCTCGCGGTGCTTCTTGACCTGGCGGCGGATGTCCTCGGCGAGGGCGTGGATCGTGTGGACCATCTCGGGCGACGCCTCGCGCGCTCGCAGGGTCACTCCCTTGAGCCGCAGGGTCGCCTCGGCGACGTGGCTGTCTTCGATCGAGGGGTTGCGCTCTTCGTAGATCTCGACGTCGAGCGTCGCCAGCTCCGACACCTGCCTCCCGACCCGGCGAAATCGCTTTGTCACATGACCTCGCAGCTCGTCAGTGACCTCGACGTTGCGCCCACGTATCTCGATCCGCATTTTTCCTCCTTGGGTGTCGGTCGATCGATGCTACGCCCCCGCGCCCGCCCCGTAAAGGTGGCTTTTTACGGACGCCTGGTGAACGTGATTGCGACTACCCGGATCGAGCCACCGCCACGCAGCGCCCGGGCGCAGGCGGCAAGCGTTGCGCCCGTCGTCATCACGTCGTCGACCAGGAGCACGCTGCGCGGAGCCTCGCCGCGCAGGCGGATGTGCGGCGGCTGGCCGATCCGCTGGGCGCGGCGCCCACCGAGCTGGCGCCCGAGGTCAGCGCGAGAGAGACAGGGGCGAAGCGGCAGGCCAGCGCGCTCGGTTAGCGCCGCCGCGATCTCGCCGGCGGGATCGAAGCCGCGGCCGAGCGAGCGCAGGCGGCTGCTCGGCACCGGCACGATCGCGCCGCTGAGCAGGCCCTGGGGCGACAGCCACTCGATCCGCTCGGCCATGACCCCCGCGACCGGCAGCAGGTGGCGGAACTTGAGGGCGCTGACGAGATCGCGGGCGACCCCTTCGTGTGGGGCAGAGGACCAGACCTGGTCGAGCCCCGAAGCACCCCGGCCGACGAGAGGCCGGGCCTCAGCCAGGCGGCGGCTGCAGCGCGTGCAGAGCGCGGCCCTGGGGCGACAGCCGCGGCCGCAGGCCGCGCACAGCGCGGGGAGCAGATCGGCGAGGAAAACGGGTGGTGAGCACACGCCCCGATCGTCCAAGGCAACGGAGCACCGATGGTGCGCAGAGGGTCAGGAAAGAGTCAGGACTTGGTGACGCGGCCGGCGATCGCGCCGACCAGCATTCCCGCGGCGGGCAGCTCGGTGCCTTCGAGCAGGATCGAGTCGCGCACCCAGGCGTCGGCACCGATCTCGCAGCGGTCGCCAATGATCGCCGGGCCCTGGACGCGGGCGCCCTCGCCGAAGCGCACGCCGGAGCCGATCAGCGCCGGGCCCTCGACCTCGACCCCATCGAGCGGGCTGGCTGAGCGAATGGCCTCCCCCACCTCGGGCACGTCGGTCTCGATCTCGACCGCCCCGTGCAGGGCGTCGAGGTTGCCGTCGCGCAGCTCGTCGAGGTTGCCGATGTCGTTCCAGTAGGCCTCGATCTCGTGCGAGTAGAAGGGCACGTCGTTCTCCAGCAGCGCCGGGAAGACGTCCATCGCCCAGTCGGCGAAGCCGTCCGGGTCGTCGGGCCCGGCGGCCTTGCTGGTGCCCGGCTCGGGGAAGTAGTCGAAGATCTCGCTGCGGAACATGTAGATGCCGCAGTTGGCCAGGTCGGAGAGCGCTTCCGCCGCCTCGGGCTTCTCCTGGAAACCCTGGATGCGACCGTCGGCACCGGTGATCGCGACGCCGAACTGAGTCGTGTCGCGGACCCGCTTGGTGGCGAGCGTGGCGATGCCGTCGTGCGATTCGTGGAACTCGCGCATCGCGCCGAGGTCGAGGTCGGTGAGGGCGTCGCCAGAGATGACGAGGAAGGAGTCGCCGAGGAAGTCGCGCGCGTTGCGGACGCCGCCAGAGGTGCCGAGCAGCTGCTCCTCGCGGCTGTAGGAGAGCTCGATGCCGAGCTGCGAGCCGTCGCCGAAGTGCCCCTCGATCGTCTCCGGGAACCAATGCAGGTTGGCGATCGCCTCGCTGAAGCCGTTGCGGGCCAGCAGGCGCACGATGTGCTCCATCACCGGGCGGTTCAGTACCGGCACCATCGGCTTCGGCACCGCGTAGGTGATCGGCCGCAAGCGGGTGCCGAGGCCCGCCGCCAGGACCATCGCCCTCATCAGCCCTCACCCGCCAGAGAGACCTTAAGGCCCTCGATCGCGGTCACCGGCAGCGGGTCAACGCCTCGCGCCTCGGCCAGCTTCAGCGAGACGAGGTCGCCGAGCATCGTCGCCCAGAGCAGCCGGGCGATCCGGGTCTCCCCCTCGGTCTCGATCCGCACAGCCTCGGCCCCGCTGGCCCTGATCAGCTCGGCGGTCAGCTCGAAACGGCGGCGCTCGCGCGGGTGCTGGTCGCTGTCTTCCAGCATGACCGTCGAGAACTCGCCGCCGGACCAGCCACAGAGCTCGTTGTGATCGGCCTCGGGAAGCTCGGAAAAGAAGGCGGGCAGCTCGGCGTTCTCATTGATCTGGGTCTTCCAGCGCCGCGCGACCGGTGCGGTCAGGTCGGCCCCGGTAACCACAACAACGGTTTCTCCGAGCTGGGCCACGATCTCATCCGCGCGCTCCTGCAGGCCACCGGACTCCTGCTCGAGGAAGGCGGCCGCCGCATCGATCTCGGTGTGGATGCGAGGGGCGACGCCCACCGCGGCAGCGACCTCGCTGGCGCAGACGAGCATGTAGGCGACCGCGGTGCGGGGGGCGGGAAGGATGCTCGGAAGGCCGATCACCGGCACGCCGCTCTCGCGAGCGCCGTCGACCAGCTCACCGCCGGTGCTGGCGACGAGCCGCCGAGCGCCGAGCGCCTCGGCGGCGGCAAAGCAGGCAAGCGTCTCCTCGGTATTGCCCGAGTAGCTGGAGCAGAGCACGGCCCACTCGGGCGTCGCCCAGCTCGGCAATCCGTAGCCACGCATGGTCAACAGCGGCCGGGTCAGGCGGTCGCCGAGCGCGGCGGCGGCAAGGTCGCCGCCGATCGCCGACCCCCCCATTCCGCAGACCATCAGGCCGGCGGCCTCGCTTGGCTCGAGCCGCGCCGACTCGACCCGCCAGAGGGCGTCGCGCAGGTGGTCGGGGATGGCGAGGATGTCGTCGAGCATCAGCTCGGCACTCTTTCGTCACGACCCAGCACGGCTCCTTCGAGGTTTGCCGACGGAGCGACCTCGACTCCGCGGGAGAGAATCGAGCCGCTTACCCGCGCCCCCTCCCCGACCACGCAACCGTCGAGGAGGACCGAGTCGCGGATGCTGGCCCCCGACTCCACGCGGCAATCTGCCCCCAGGACGACCCTGGGGCCAATGTTCGCGTCGGTGGCGATCTCGCTGCCGGGGCTGACCAGCATCCCCGGCGCGGTCGATTCAACCCGGGTCTCCACCCTCTCCTCGAGGATGTCCCAGCTCGCCTGCAGGTAGCGCTCGGGGGTGCCGATGTCCATCCAGTAGCCGTCGAGCCGCAGTCCGTGCAGGCCCTCGCCGACCAGCCGCGGAAAGACATCGCGCTCGATCGAGACCTCCTCCCCGGGCGGGATCAGCTCGAGCACCGAGCGCTCCAGCACGTACATGCCGGCGTTGATCTCGCCGGGCACCGCCTCGCCGGTCTTCTCGAGGAACTCGAGCACCGCCCCCCGCGGGTCGCTGTGCACGAGGCCGTAGGCGGAGGAGTCCTCAACCGGGTGCAGGCCCAGCGTCGCCTGCGCTCCGCGCTCATCGTGGGCGCGCAGCAGCGCGGTCAGGTCAAGGTCGGTGAGCACGTCGCCGTTGAGCGCGAGGAAGCGGTCCTCGAGCCGCTCGCCGAGCTCGTCGGCGGCAAAGCGGATCGCGCCCGCGGTGCCGCGCCGCTCCGGCTCGACTACGTAGGAGATCGAGACCCCGGCCCGCTCCTCCTCGCCGGCCAGCGCCTCGCGCAGGACGTCGGGGAGGAAGCCGCAGGCCAGCACGACCTCGCTGACGCCATGCCCGGCCAGCCACTCGATCATGTAAGCGAGGAAGGGCCGATCGACGAGGGTCAGGGCCGGCTTGGGGACGGTCGCGGTCAGCGGCCGCAGCCGCGTTCCCTCGCCGCCGACGAGGACGATTGCCTGCACTACTCGGCTGTACCCGCAGGGACGGAATCGTCAACCGCGCGGCCGATTCCCTCGTACTCGAAACCGGCCGAGCGGAGAAGGCTCGCGTCGAGGAAGTTGCGACCGTCGATCAAAAGCGGACGGGCCATCACCTCCGCCGCGGCGGCCCAATCGAGCTCGGCGAACTCCGGCCACTCGGTGACCAGGATCGCGGCATCGACGCCCTCCAGCGTCTCCAGGGCGGAATCGCGGAACTCGACCCCGTCGAAGAGGCTCACGGGCGACCCCGCCGGCGACCGGGTCGTAGGCGACGACCTCGGCCCCCTCGCCTTCGAGGCGGGCGGCGAGCACCAGGCTCGAGGCCTCGCGCATGTCGTCGGTGTGCGGCTTGAAGGCGAGCCCGAGCAGCGCCACGCGCTTGTCGACCAGCGAGCCGAGGTGCTTCTGCAGCTTCTGCACGACGCGGCGCTTCTGCAGCTCGTTGACCTCGATCACCGCTCCCAGCAGCTGGAAGTGGTAGCCGCTGTTGCCAGCCAGCATCTTCAGGGCGCTGACGTCCTTGGGGAAGCAGGAGCCGCCGTAGCCGATCCCGGCGCGCAGGAAGGCGGGACCAATTCGCTGGTCGAGCCCCATTCCGCGGGCGACCTCGGCAACGTCGGCGCCAACCTCCTCGCAGACGTTGGCGATCTCGTTGACGAAGGAGATCTTGGTGGCGAGGAAGGCGTTGGAGGCGAGCTTGATCATCTCGGCGCTGGCGACGTCGGTGCGCACCAGCTCGCCGCCGAGCGGCTCGTAGAGGCGCGCGACGGCGTCGCGGGCCTCCTCGTCACCTGGATCGGCGCCGACGACGACGCGGTCGGGATGGAGGAAGTCCTCGACCGCCGAGCCCTCCTTGAGGAACTCGGGGCAGGAGACATAGGAGAGCCCTGGCCGGTCGCGGCGGATCGAGTTGCCGGTCCCGGCGGGGACCGTGCTCTTCATCACCAGCACGTGATCGCTGTCGGCCGGCAGCTCCTCGACCACGGAGCGCACCCGCGAGAGGTCGGCATCGCCGGAGCGGGTCGGCGGCGTGTCGACGCAGACGAAGAGCAGTTTCGCGCCCTCGAGCAGCTCCGACATGTCGGTGGTGAAGGTGAGGCGCTCGGCGTTGCGCTTGAGCAGCTCGCCGAGACCCGGCTCGTGGATCGTGATCTCGCCGCGCGAGAGCGATTCGACCTTCTCGGCAAGGATGTCGCGGGCGATCACCTGGTGGCCGACCTCGGCGAAGCAGGCAGCGGTAACGAGGCCGACCCAGCCGACCCCGATCACCCCAATCGGCTCTCTCTCTGCACTCATCGCTTCGCTTTCCCCCTTCTGCGCTTTGGGTTGGGAACCTTCACGTCGGCCGAACGGGCGATTCCGATCATCTGATCGTTGCTCAAAGTGTTGAGCAGGTCGTTGGCGACCCAGTAGGAGCTGTTGCCACGATGCCACGCGACCAGCGATATGCGGTCGCCGTCGACGTAAATGTCGTACTCCCGTCCATTGATCGTCTTGGTCAGGCTCGGGCTATCGAGGATCGGCGGGTCCGACCAGCCCTGGATCCCCTGCAGGCCGAAGTAGTGGATCCCGTCCGAGAGCGGCCACTCGACCACCATGCGGTAGGCGCCGTGGCGCTCTTCGTCGGTGTCGCGCAGGTGGTAGATGCGTGGGTCCTGGACGTGTTCATAGGAATTGCTTTCGACGTAGAAGGCTCCCGAAGGAAGCCTGGTCGGGAAGAAAACGGGAAAGCCGGCGCTGACCTTGCGCGTGACGCTCTTCGCCTCCAGTTCGCCGGCTTCGCGCGCCGGCACCAGCCCATCGCTCCCGGGCGGCTTCGGCTTGGCGATGTGGGGCTTCGACGCCTTGTGGTGCTTGTTCTTCTTGCCGGACTTCTTGTTTTCGTTGCGGCCTTCGTCGAGTTCGCCCAGCGGGCCGGCGCTCGCTTCGATGCCGAGGAACTTGTCGACGGCTTCGTGGATCGCTTCCGGAGAGGCATAGACATAGCTGGGTCCTAGTTCGGCCGGGAAGTGGACCTCCTTGAGTGCCGCGTTGCGCGAGGCGATGAAGAGCTTCAGCACCTGCAGCATCGTCTCGGTGTCGCTGATGTCGGAGGTCGTGTACTTGGTGAAGATGTCGACCAGGTCGTTCTGGCCGAGCACGAGCTTGGAGATTGGCACCCGCTCGCGCGCCGAGCTGAGGAAGTCCTGCTGGCGGGCCGAGCGGACGATGTCGGTATCGGTGTGGCGGTAGCGCACGTACTCGAGCGCCTTCTTGCCGCAGAGCAGCTGATAGCCCGGCTTGATGTTGATTTCCGAATACTGTTCGACGGCCGGCACGCCGACGTTCGAGTGGTAGTAGCGACGGTCGACGTCGGTGTAGACGCAGCCGATCGCGTCGACAGCGCGGACGAAGCCGAGGAAGTCGACGTTGACGACGTGGTTGATCTGCAGGCCGGTCAGTTCCTTGACCACCTGCAGGGTCAGCTTCGGCCCGCCATCGGTGTAGGCGGCGTTGAACTTTTCCGTCCCGAAGCCTGGGATTTCGACCTTGAGGTCGCGCGGGATCGACATCACCGCGATCGCTTCGCGGTCGGGGTCGAGGCGCAGCAGGATCGTCGTGTCGGAGCGGCCCGGGTCTTCGGCCAGGTTGGCACGCTTGTCGGAGCCGAGAATGAGGATGTTCTCGGGCTCGCCGCCGTTGACCTTGGAGAGGTAGCGGTGCAGTTTGGCGTTGTAGATGTTGTGGTGAGAGAGCGCCGTGGCGATGCTGCCGATGTAGAGCAGGATGCTGGCCGAGGTCGCCGCAGCGACCGCGACCACGATGATCACCGAGCCCAGGCTGAAGCGCCACCAAAAGCGCTTCGGCTTTGGCGCCGGCTCGTGGTCGCCCGAGGGCGGTGGCTTGCTCAGGCCCGACTCAGCCACGGTCCCTCAAGCGGCGCCAAGACGGGCGGGAAGCGAGCGCAGGAAGGTGTCGAGGGTCTGCCGGTAGGTGTGCAGCGAGGAGACCGAGACCCACTCCCCCGGTCCGTGGTGCCCTTCGCCAGCCGGGCCGAACTCGACCGCCGGCACACCGACGCGCAGGAAGGAGACCGCATCGGAGGCCCCGTCGCGCCCGACGCTCATCGGCTCGCCGTCGTGGTGCGCCCTCGCCGCCTCGCGCAGGGCGAGCACGTAGGGCAGCTCGCGATCGACAACCGCCGGTGGCCGGGTGAAGAGCTGCTCCACCTCGGCCGCGTGTATGCCCTCCACCTGCTCCAGCAGGGCAGCGGGATCCTGATCGGGCAGGTAGCGGATGTCGACGTCGATGGCGCATCGGTCGGGCACCTTGTTGAGCGCGTCGCCACCCAAGATCCGGCCGAGGTTGATCGAAGGGCGGTCGAAGAGCTCCGAGGAGTGCCGTGCGAACGGTAGCGACTCGATACTGCGGAAAACGTCAATCGCCCTCAAAACCGCGTTTTCGCCCAGCCAGGGCGTCGCCCCGTGGGCGGCGGTCCCCTCGACCGTCACCCGCAGCGCCAGCACCCCCTTGGCCTCGACCCCGATGTGCAGATCGGTCGGCTCGCCGGTGATCGCAAAGTCCCCGACGAAGCCGCTGTCGACCAGATGATCCGAGCCGCGTTCGACTTCCTCCTCCGACTCCTCATCGCCGACGATCCCCAACCGCACCCGCACCCCGTCCTGATCCCGCATAGCGGCCGTGACCAGCAGCATCGCCGCCAAGCCGCCCTTCATGTCATAGGCCCCGCGCCCATAGAGCCGGTCCCCCTCGACCCGCGGCTCGAACTGCCCGGCCTGCGCCGGGACAACATCGATGTGCCCGTGCAGCACCACGGTCGGCGCATCCTCGGGCCCGACTTCGGCCTTGAGCACCGGCAATCCCCGCACCTCGTCGCTCTCGACCTGGATCCCGCGAGAGTCCAGCCACCCTTCGATGAACCCAGCGGTTTCGAGCACCCCGTCCGGCTCAGCGCTGTCGTAGCTGACCAACCGCGAAACAAGCGCGACGAGCTCATCGCTCATCGCAGTCCCCACCCGGCCGTTGACCTCGAACGTCCATGCCCTGACGGTATTTGAAGCACGCGAATACTGCCGAGACCACCCTTGTCGCGCCTGGGGTATCGGCGATGCTCGGCTTGGAACGCTCCAGAGCAACGGTCCGGCTCGAGATTGGAGTCTGATCTGCGCCCCAGGGCTATGGGGGGGCAACGACCACGATGGAATGTTGGTCGTCACCAATCATCTATATCTGGCCCTTGACGAGCCGTCAAAACCATTGGATAGTCTGTCCAAGCTGTTCAAGTCAAGTTCAATTTGGCCGATAAGGAGCTACATGGCACTGAGCCTGCCGGACCCCGATACTTCGCGTTTGCCGCGATCACCACTTGAGTTGGTGATCTGTCAGATTCGCTTCGACAAGCGACTGCGGGTTGGCGAGGCGCCCTTGGCGCTTGCCTTCCACGAGGAAGCTCGGTGGGTCGGCCGGTCCCTATCCGCAGCTTGGAAACATCGAGGGCCAAGAGCTCGTCGTTTCGGCCGGTATCGGTATTGAGCCTCAGGCTCAATCTCGAGCATCTACTGGCTGGCGCCTTTCTTCTGAGAGTGGCGATTGGATCGTCACGTTGATGCCCGACCACGTCTCCCTAGAGACAACCAGCTACACCACCTGGGGAGACGATTTTCAGCCTCGGCTGACGGCCCTTATCGAAGCTACTGCGACGTGCGTCGAGCCAGCCATCGAGCAGCGCTTGGGCTTGCGCTACGTCGACCGTATACGCGAGCTGGAGCTAACTTCGATCGGCGCTTGGCGTGACTACATCGCCCCAGAAGCTCCTTGGCCCGATTCTTCATGAGCAGCTTGGTCCGGCAATCGCTGGCGCTGCTCAGCAGTTGCTTCTTCATATTGATGACCACGTGCAAGCTGGAGTCCGCCATGGGCCTGTGTCCAATGATGAGAGTGGATATATCGACTACCTGCTCGATTACGACCTCTTTCGCCAAGGGGGACGCCCGTTCGATGTCGAGGGTCTGATCAGGGCCACTGAACAACTCAATCTCGGCGCTCTGCAGCTTTTCCAAACCTCTGTCACCGAGCAGCTCCTTGACATCTTCCGCACCTCATGACCGGCGTTATTGACAAGCCCGCCAGTGCGATACCTGATCTGACTCTCTGTCAGACAAGTTTCCCCACCGCCACCGCGGGCGTATACAGCTTCTTGGTGGAGCAGGCAACGCCCATAGGACCCGCCGGCATGGCGAAGGCTCTAGTCGATCCCTTTTTCCGTGGGGCAAGTCAAATGGTTGCGACTGTTGCCACGATCGATATCCGCAAAGTAGTCGGGCCAGCGATGGCCGAGGCAATCTGTGCTCTAGGTCCACCCGTTCCGCCCGCAATTCAGTCGTTTAACGCCTTCGTCAACGTGCAACGAGTTACTTCGGCGCTCTATACCCCTGATATTCGGGAGACCCGCGAGTCCCTCCCGTTTGTCATTGGGGTGCGGGCTGAGCTACTCGAGCAAGAAATAGTCACTCGCGATCAGCCAGAGCTCGACGCGGTTCGCGCCTTCAAGAGGCTTGGCGAGTGGTTGAGCGTTGGCGATGAGGACATCGCGGCGGCGGTTGGCATTGGCCGCACCACCGTCTACTCCTGGCAGCGAGAGAATCGTGAGCCACGAAGGGGCACGGCCCAGCGCCTCTACGAGTACCACGCCGTCCTCTCTGCCCTACGTCGCCGCCTGGGGCCGGAGGGATTGACGCTATGGCTGAGCGCCGGTGAGCCAAGTCATCGCGACCTCCTACTCGCTGGCAAACTTGAGTCCGTCGAGGGCGCCGTAGACAGGCAACTATTCGGCGAACGAGTTCCAGGATCCGACTTTGCTTGGCGGGGTAACGACCGTGGTCAAAACGTGGCTTCCTCGGATTCAGAACCACTCCGCCCGAGTCGTCGCAAAGCCAGGCGGGCGCGACTCAATTGATCCAAGAGGGGCTCGACGAGATCTGGCCCGAGCAGGTCAGCAAAGCACTCGACCCCTTCAAGCAAGGTCACCTCATCGAGCGACCACCGATTTTTTATGCAGGAGATCTCAAGCATGCGGTTTGGAGTCCCAGTAGGGCGCTGGCCGCCGAGGCAATGGATGCAGGTGAGGCGCCGGGCGAGGCAATAGTCGAGCTTGAGCCCGATCAGGGACCCCCTTTTGGGCTCATCACTTCGCAAACATGTGAAATCGTCGAGGAGCGACCCGACCCACTCCAGCCATGGGTGCAGGTGGCTCCCGTCTATTGCTGCGACCCAGACCTAGGATTGCTGGATCGTGATTTTGTCGTCCGCCTCAACCCACCTGAACTCGATGGAGAGGCGTGGATCGCCGATCTACGGATCGAGGTGCCGGTCGAGAAGGGCATGTTTGTGGGCAGGGATCCCATCGAGGCGTTTCCCACAGAGGCCGACTACGACCAACTCGGCGATCTTCTCGGGCAACGCCGCGGGCGCCCCGCGCTTCATGGTGTTTTTCATGATGTCTTGAACGTAACCATGGGAAACATGAAGCGGGAAAGTAAGACAATGCGCAAGAAAGCGCGCCGGATACGCGACGGGGTCTACAAGCTGAAGCTAGCAATTGAGGATGGCACTCGGCTGGAGCCGATTGCCGCAAAGCTATACGTAGTTACTCAGGGCACCCCCACGGACGAGGCTCGAGAGTGGTTTGACGATTGGTGGAATCGGGCCCGAGAAGTTGCCGCTACGTCTCGCCTCGAGTTGCTGCCAAGTGGTTGGCTTAACGCCAAGCAGCTTGAGGTTGATCTTGAGTACTACGAGAGTCTCATAGACGTTCGTAATCCCCTGCTTAGCTAGGGCGGCAGCAACGCGCCCTTCGCGATGCCCACGGCGGGTCCAAGCAACTATGCTGCCTTGCTCAGGACTGAGCAATCGCCAAGAACGCCTCGGCCCTAGCGTGGTCTTTCTCCGCTCGGGCATACGCCCCGCTGCCGTCCTCGGACTCCGAAAGCCGCTGCTCGGCATCCGCCAGCTGCTCTTTGAGCTTGCCGGCGTCGAGTTCGTCGGGATCGAGAGCTTCCTCGACCAGCAGCTTGGCGTGGTTGCCGAAGACCTGGAGCCAGCCGTGAGCTTGGGCGTAGCGCTTGGTCTCCGAGTCGCTGACGTGGAGGCGAAGCTCGGTGGGGGCGAGCGAGGCCAGCAGCGGGGCGTGGTTGGCGAGGATGCCCAGCTCGCCGACCGCGGTGCGGGTCGAGACCTGGCGCACTTCGCCGTTGAAGACCTCCCCCTCCGGGGTGAGGACTTCGACGTCGACCATGTGCTCGGCAGCCATTACGGACTCCTTAGGCGGCCGCGGCCGCTCCGGCGTCGGCGGTGACCTGGTCGATGCCGCCCTTCATGTAGAAGGCGCCCTCGGAGAGGTCGTCGTGCTCGCCGTCGAGGATCTCGCGGAAGCCGCGCACCGTCTCGCCCACTGGCACGTACTCGCCGCTGCGGCCGGTGAACTGCTCGGCGACGAAGAACGGCTGCGAGAGGAAGCGCTCGATCTTGCGGGCGCGCGTGACCGTCTGCTTGTCCTCGTCGGAGAAGCTCGTCGATGCCGAGGATGGCGATGATGTCCTGCAGCTCCTTGTAGCGCTGCAGCACCTCCTGGACCTCGGTCGCGGTGCGGTAGTGCTCCTCGCCGACGACGCCGGGCTTGAGGATCGTCGAGGTCGAGTCGAGCGGGTCGACAGCCGGGTAGATCCCCTTCTCCGAGATCGAGCGCGAGAGCGTCGTGGTCGCGTTGAGGTGGGCGAAGACCGAGGCCGGAGCCGGGTCGGTGAGGTCGTCGGCGGGGACGTAGATCGCCTGCACCGAGGTCACCGAGCCGCGCTCGGTCGAGGTGATCCGCTCCTGCAGTTCGCCCATCTCGGTCTCCAGCGTCGGCTGGTAGCCGACCGCCGAAGGCATGCGCCCGAGCAGGGCCGAGACCTCGGAGCCCGCCTGGACGAAGCGGAAGATGTTGTCGATGAAGAGCAGCACGTCCTGGCCACCCTGCTCGCGGAAGTATTCGGCCATCGTCAGGCCGGAGAGAGCGACGCGGAGGCGGGCTCCGGGGGGCTCGTTCATCTGGCCGAAGACCAGCATCGTCTTGTCGATGACGCCGGACTCCTTCATCTCGAGCCAGAGGTCGTTGCCCTCGCGCGAGCGCTCGCCGACACCGCAGAAGGCCGAGAGGCCTTCGTGCTCTTCGCCGATCGAGCGGATCAGCTCCTGGATCAAGACGGTCTTGCCGACGCCGGCACCGCCGAAGAGCCCGACCTTGCCGCCCTTGGCGTAGGGCGCGAGCAGGTCGATGACCTTGATCCCGGTCTCGAGGATCTCCTGGGTCGGAGCGAGGTCGGAAGCCGCGGGCGCGGAACGGTGAATCGGCCAGCGCTCCTCGGTCTCAACCGGCTCGCCGAGGTCGATCGGCTCACCGAGCAGGTTGAAGATGCGGCCCAGAGTGGCGTCGCCAACCGGGACCGAGATCGGACCACCGGTGTCGATCACCTTGTCGCCGCGCTGCAGGCCGTCGGTGGCATCCATCGCCACGGTGCGGACCCGGTCGTCGCCGAGGTGCTGCTGCACCTCGCAGACCAGTTCGGTCGGCTCGTTGTCGGCGTCGCCGGTCATCTGGATCTTCACCGCCGAGTAGATCTCCGGCAGCTTGTCGGGGAAGACAGCGTCCACGACCACGCCGGTCACCTGCTCGACTCGCCCTACGTTTGCTCCGTTGCTCTCAGACATTGGTTCCTTTTCTCGATTCTCAGCTTTATCCAAGCGCCTCGGCGCCGGCGACGACCTCGAGGATCTCCTGGGTGATCTCGGCCTGCCTGACCCGGTTCATCTCCAGGGTCAGGTCGCCCATCATTTCTTCAGCGTTCTCGGCGGCACTGCGCATCGCGGTCATCCGCGCCCCCAGCTCAGACGCGGCGGACTCGAGCAGCGCCCGGTAGACGGAGATGTTCACGTACTCGGGAATCAGTCGGGCGAGCAGCTCCTCCGCTTCAGGCTCGTAAACCCAGAGCGATTGGCGGTGCGCCTTCTCGATCTCGGTCTCCTCGCCCTCCTCTTCCTCCGCTTCGACCCCCTCGCCGATCACGTCGGCCTGCTGCAGGGGCAAAAGCGTCTGCCGCCAGACGTGCTGGGTCAGCGGCGAGACGTAGCGGTTGTAGACCATCTCCACCCGGTCGAGCTCCTCGTCGACGTAATGGGCGGTCAGCTCCTCGCCGATCTCGCGCGCGTTGGCGAAGGCCGGTCGGTCGGTGAAACCGACGTAGGAAGCCTGGGGCTCCTCTTTGCGGAAGGTCAGCGCCGAGACGCCCTTACGGCCGACGGCCGAGAAGACGACCTCCTTGCCCTCGCCGCGCAGCTCGTCGCGCAGGCGCAGGCCGTCGCGAATGATGTTGGTGTTGAAGGCGCCAGCCAGGCCGCGGTCGCCGGTGACGAGGACGATGCCGACGCGCTTCTCCTCGGCGTGTTCTTCGAGCACCGGAACGCGCGAGACCCCGCCCGCCTGTTCGGCGGCGCGGCGGGTGAGCTTGCGCATCGACTGCGCGTATGGGCGCATCTGGTCGATCCGCTGCTCGGCCCGGCGCAGGCGCGCCGCGGCAACCATCTCCATCGCGCGCGTGATCTTGTTGATGTTCTTGATCGACGCGATGCGATTCTTGACGTCCTTCTGAGTGGCCATGGGCGGGAACCGGCGTCAGCTGCGAGCTACGCCGGCGTCGCCTCCTTCTCGGTCTCCTCGGCCTCAGCTTCGGCGGTGCGGGAGGGCTTTGCGCGCTCCTCCTCGGACTTGATCCGGTCCGACTCGCCCTTCTCGATCGGGTCGCCGTGCTCGTCGAAGTCAGCGCCGAAGTCGTCGACGAACTCGCCGATCGCCTTGCCCAGCTCCTCCTCGTCGGCCTCCTCGAGCTTGCCGCTGTCGCTGATCCGCTTCAGCAGGTCAGCCTTCTCAGCGTGCAGGCGGATCTTCAGGTCGCCGAGGAACTCGCCGACGCGCTCGGTCGCGATCCGGTCCAGGTAACCGCCGGTGCCGGAGTAGATCGCGGCGACCTGGTCGGCCACCTCGAGCGGCTCGCGCTCTTTCTGCTTGAGCAGCTCGACCAGCCGTTCACCGCGGTTCAGCGTCTTCTGCGTCTCGGGATCGAGCTCGGAGCCGAACTGGGCGAAGGCCTCGAGGTCGCGGTACTGGGAGAGGTCGAGGCGCAGCTTGCCGGCGACCTTCTTCATCGCCTTGGTCTGCGCGTTGCCGCCCACCCGCGAGACCGAGATGCCGACGTTGATCGCCGGGCGGACGCCGGAGTAGAAGAGGTCGGACTCGAGGAAGATCTGACCGTCGGTGATCGAGATCACGTTGGTCGGGATGTAGGCGGAGACGTCGGAGGCCTGGGTCTCGATGATCGGCAGCGCCGTCAGCGAGCCGCCGCCGAGGTCGTCGTTGAGCTTCACCGCCCGCTCCAGCAGGCGCGAGTGCAGGTAGAAGACGTCACCTGGGTAGGCCTCGCGTCCCGGCGGGCGCCGCAGCAGCAGCGACATCTGGCGGTAGGCGTAGGCGTGCTTGGTCAGGTCGTCGTAGACGCAGAGCGCGGCCTTACCGTTGTAGAGGAAGTGCTCGCCCATCGCGCAGCCCGCGTAGGGGGCGATGAACTTGATCGGGGCAGCCTCGTCGGCGGGGGCGGCGACGATGATCGTGTTCTCCATCGCGCCGTTTTCCTCCAGCACCTGCTTGAGCTGGACGACGGTCGACATCTTCTGGCCGATCGCGACGTAGATGCAGACCATGTCCTTGTCGCGGTTGTTGATGATCGTGTCGATCGCGATCGCGGTCTTGCCGGTCTGGCGGTCGCCGATGATCAGCTCTCGCTGGCCGCGGCCGATCGGGATCATGCCGTCGATCGACATCAGCCCGGTCTGGACCGGTTCGGTCACCGGCTGGCGCTGGACGACGCCCGGGGCCTTGAACTCGGCCGGGCGGGTCTGCGTGGTCGCGACCTCGCCGGCGTCGTCGAGCGGGCGGCCGAGCGGGTCGACCATGCGGCCGAGCAGCTCGTCGCCGACCGGGATCCGCAGCAGGTGGCCGGTGCGCTTGACCGTGTCGCCCTCGACGACTTTGTCCCACTCGCCGAAGAGCACGGCGCCGACGTTGTCCTCCTCGAGGTTGAGCGCGAGGCCGGTGACGCCGTGCGGCAGGTCCAGCATCTCCAGCGCCATGCAGTTGTCGAGGCCGTGAATACGGGCGATCCCGTCAGCAACCGAAAGCACGGTGCCGACCTCGGCAAGGTCAGCGGATTCCGTGTCCAGTCCCTCGATCCTCTCGCGGAGGATGCTTGCGATCTCGTCGGGCTTGATGTCCATTGGGGTGCTCTACGCCTCCTTACGCCGCCTGGGCGACGCTCTTTCGAAGTTTCTCCAAGCGACTGCGGATGCTCGCGTCGAGCACCTTGTTGCCGACCTGCAAGACGATGCCGCCGAGGATCTCGGCGTCGACGCGGCTGGACAGCTCGACCTTCTGGCCGGTCTGGCGCTCGATCTCCTCGCCCACCTTCTCGACCACTGACGACTCCAGCGCGACAGCGCTGGTGACGGTGACGTCGATGCGCCGGTTCTCCTGCTTCCAGAGCTCGTCGAGCTGGCGGCGGATGCGGAAGATCTCCGGCATCCGCTGCTTCTCGATCAGCAACTCGAGGAAGTTGAGCAGCTCAGCATCGACACCACTGACGGCGCGCTTCAGACCCGCCACCTTCTCCGCTGAGGAGAAGTAGGGGCTGAAGAAGAAGACCTGCAGCTCACGGTTGCCGTCGACGGCGTCGGCGAACTGGGCCAGTTCACCACGCACCGCGTCGAGCTTGCCCTTGTCCTTGGCCACGTCGAAGAGGGCCTCGGCATATACGCGAGCCGCTTCCTGCATCAGTTGCGCGACTCCTCCGCGCCGGAGAGGGCGGTGAAGTCGACCTCGCTGAGCGCCTCCTCGACCAGGCGACGCTGATCGTCCTCGCTGAGCGACTTGCGGGTGACCTTCTCGGTCGCCAGCACGGTGAGGTCGGCGACCTCCTTGCGGATCTGGTCGAGCGAGCGCCGGGTCGCCGCGTCGATTTCGCGCTGGGCAGCCGCGACGAGCTCCTCGCCCTTCTCCCTGCCGGCGACCTTCGCCTCCGACTCGGCGGTTTCCGCCGCCTTGCGGGCGCGGGCCATGATGTCGTCGGCCTGCTCGCGAGCCTCGTTGAGGCGCTCGCGGTACTCGGCCAGCAGCTCATCGGACTCCTTGCGCTGCCGTTCGGCAGCCTCGATCGACTCGCTGATCGTCTTCGCCCGCTTGTCGAGCGCCTCCTGGATCTTCGGGAAGGCGACCTTGCTCAACACCCACATCGTGAAGAGGAAGAGGACCAGCGTCCAGATCATCAGGCCGAGGCCCGGGGAGACCAGGAAGCTGCCGCCTTCTTCGCCGCCGCTCTCAGCGGCAAGCGGAAGCGCGGATATGTAGCCGAGAACCCCGATCATCGATCTAGAGGAAGAAGGCGATCAGGCCGAAGATGAAGGTGTAGAAGGCCACGGCCTCGGTAAGCGCGAAGCCGAGCCAGCGGATGCTCTGCAGCTCGTCTTTCATCTCGGGCTGGCGGGCGACCGACTCGATCTCCTTGCCGAAGATGATGCCGATGCCGATGCCGGCGCCGATTGAACCAAGGCCGGCTCCGACGCCGAGGGCGATCGCCTTGCCGGCGGCTTCGATCCCTTCGTCAGAGATCGCGGCGGAAACTGGGGACAGGTCCATTTGAGGTAGCGCTCCTTTTCTAATGGCTGGCGGAGGTGGCTCCGCCGAGGTAGATAGCGGTAAGAGTCGAGAAGATGAAGGCCTGCAGGGTGGCGATAAGGCCGACCTCGAGGATGAAGAAGAAGAAGGCCAGCGGGAAGGTGAGGGCCCCGAGCGCGGCGATGCCGAGCAGGACGGCGAGCCCACCGCCCATGAAGAGCAGCAGCAGGTGGCCGGCGAGGATGTTGGCGAAGAGTCGCACCGAGAGCGAGATCAGCCGGGCGAAATGCGAGATCGCCTCGATGACGAAGATGAAGCCCTTGGCCAGCGGGTTCATGTCCTCGAGTCCCGGCGGCAGCCAGCTGGCCAGGTACTTGAAGAGACCCTTGGCCCGGACGCCTTCGACGTGGTAGGAGATCCAGACGACCAGGGTCAGCACCAGCGGGATCGAGAGGTTGGCGGTCGCCGCGTAGATCGCGAAGGAGGGGATTTCGAGCCCGAAGACGCTGACCGTGTGCTCGGTGTTGGTCGGCAGCGGCAGGAAGCCGATCATGTTCGAGAACCAGATCCAGAAGAAGAGCGCGGCGAGGAAGGGGAACCAACGGGCCGCCGTCGCCGTATCGAGGTTGCCGCCGGTGATGTTGTTCTTGGTCAGGTCGTAGGCGACCTCGATCGCGGTCTGCACGCGGTTCGGTTTCTGCTGCATGCGGCGTGAGATCCAAACCATGACGCCCATCGTCAGGACGCTTGCCAGCACCAGGTAAAGCACCGCCTTGTTGATGCTGAGGTCGATCCCGGCGAGATGGATCGAGACCCACGGTTCGAGCTTGAACTCGTTCTGGGGCTGGAAGGCTTCGTTTTTGCCGCTGCTGCCGAAGATCAGCAGCATCAGGATCGCGATGCCGAAATAGACGCCGAGCCCGATGAAGACCTTGGTCTTGGTCTTCATGCCTTACGCACCTCCGGCCCTTCGTCGAAGAGGTGGGCGATGCCCTGGGCGGCGATGGAGACGGTGAAGAGGACGGCGACGAGAATGGCGGAGGTGAGGCCGGCCTCGCGTTCGACGATCCCCGCAGCCAATACCGCGAGTGCCATCAACCCGACGCGACCCAGCGTCGAGACGCCAACCGTCGCCATTGCCCGCTGGCGGTTACCGGCGGCAAGTTCCCTGTTGGCAAGGCGCTCGGCGAGGATCTGGATGCCGCGCTGGACGAGCCAAACCCCCGCACCGGCGGCGAATCCGAGCATCGGCAGGCCGCCGAGCAAGAACACGGCGAGGGCGGCGGCAAGGACCAGAAGGTCGACGTACTTGGGAGGAGACATAAAATTCGCCCGTCTCTGTTGAAGGCGGGCGGACGAGCGACTATATCCGAAAGGGCCGACGATCCGCTTTCTAGAGCCAGTTCGTGAGGCTTGTTACAACCTGTTACTAAGTCTCCCGGCGGCTCTCTTCCGCTTCCTCCAGCGTTATCGCTTCGATCTCGCCAGTTTCCGGGTTGAGCCGGCCGCGGCGCAGCTTGAGGATCTCGAGCACGTAGACGAGGTAGACGCTGGTGGCGACGGCAAGCAGGCCAAAAGCGACCATCACCGCGGTCCAGAGCGCGTTGAAGTGACCGTGGTTGTCGCTGTAGGGGACGAAGCGCAGGGCAAGGGCAAGCGCCGCCAGGGCCAGGGTCCAGCCGTAGAGGTAGGCCAGCGTGCGTCGCTGCGAGAAGCCGATGTTGGCCATGCGGTGGTGGAAGTGCCAGGTGTCGGCCTGGTAGATCGGCTGGCGGTACTTGAGCCGCTTGGCGACGACGAAGCCAGTGTCGAGAATTGGCACCGCCAAGACGACCAAGGGGAAGACGAGAGCGACGACGGCGTTGGTCTTCAGCGCTCCCTGCACCGAGGCGGTCGCCAGCAGGTAGCCGAGCAGGTTGGAGCCGGTGTCGCCCATGAAGCTCGATGCCGGCGGGAAGCCGTGGCGGAGGAAGCCGAGCGCGCCGCCTGCGGTCAGCGCCGCCAGCACACCGGCCGAGTTGCGCTCCAGCGAGAGCGCGATCACCGCCAGCGAGATCGCCGCGATCGTGCAGACGCCGGCGGCGAGGCCATCGACCCCGTCGATGAAGTTGATCACGTTGACCACGGCGACGATCCCGAGCACGGTCAGCGGGTAGGCGAGCCAACCAAGTTCGAAGCCGCCGACGAAGGGCAAGGTCAGGTTGTCGACACGAACGCCGGCGAGGACGGGGATCAGGGCCGCGCCGATCTGGCCGAGCAGCTTCGGCAGGGCGGGCAGGCCGCGCACGTCGTCGACCACGCCGACCGCGGCGATCACGGCGGCGCCGATCAGGATCGAGCGGCTCTCGCCATCGCTGGGCAGCCAGATCCAGCCCGCCACCTCGATCCCGGCGAAGATCGCCAGGCCGGAGAGCCGTGGCATCGGCTTGTCGTGCAGGCCGCGCTCCTTCGGCATGTCGATCGCACCGATGCGAAATGCAAGTCGCTCGGCGTAGGGAACCAGCAGCCAGGCGATCGCGGCCGCGATGAGAAAAGCGAAGACGGCGTCAGTGGTCGCTGCCATGTCGCGGGTGCCCGGTGGAAACAGGCGCGCTCAGGCTACTCGACGCCCGCGACAGCGCCGAGCACGCCCTCGACCAGCAGCTCGGGATCGCGGGGGTTGAGGACGCCGACCGGGGACTCGCGCTTGCGCAGCGGCAGCTCGCTGGGATCGGCGAGTACCCGCAGTCGCCCCGCCGCGATCAGGTCCTCGTCGACGCCGCCCATGCGACCGGCAAAGGTGGTGAAGACGGGGGTGCCCAGCGCCACCGCCTCGCGGTTCATCGTCCCCCCCGCGCTGACGACCAGGTCGGCGAAGGCGATCAGGCTCTGGGCGTCGATCGCCCGCTCGGGCACGATCAGGTTGGCGGCCCCTATGTCGCGCACCTCGATGCCCTGCCGCTCGGTGCGTGGAATCACGACCGCCTGCACATCCGCAGATTCGGCGAGGTGGCGGATCGCCTCACCGTAGACGTCGTTGCGGGCGTGGTACTCGGAGGTCTCCGGCGGCGGCCGCACGACGACCAACACCTTCTCGCGATCGAGCCCGAGCTCATCGAGGACGCTCGCGTCCGGCCTGAAGTCGGCCAGGTAGTACTCCTCCTTGAGGCCGGGATAGCGCACCAGCTTGCCCTCCTTGGCGCCAATCTTCCGCAGCCTCTCGAGCGGGATCGAGTCCGGCATCAGCACCTTGCGCGCCGCCCGGAAGGCGATCTGACGCTGCCAACCGGCGAACTCGTAGTCCTGCATCTGCGCCGAGGGGATCAGGTACAGCGAGGAGACGACGGCGAGATCGACCGAGCCGTGGGCGAGCGCCAGCTGCGGCCGCTGCTGCCAGACCAGCCGCGCCAGCTGCGCCGAGCGCCCGGCCAGGGCCCTGCCCTTGCCGAGAGCCGAGGCGCCACCGTGGCTGCCGACAGCGGTGTAGGGAATGCCGAGCCGATCGAGGATCCCCAGCGTCTGGCCGTACTCGCGGGCCGTGACCAGAACCTCGTCCCCCCTTGCTTCAAACCGCTCGATCAGCGGGCGCAGGACGAGCGGGTGCGCGGCAGCCGTGCAATCGACCCAAACCAGCATCCGGCGACCCTATTTGCTCAGACGGAGGCGGGCGAGAGCTGCGGGTAGAGCGGGTAGCGCTCCATCAGTGCCTGGGTGCGCTCTCCGAGGGCGTCCTTCTGGGCCTCGAAGTCATCTGAGAGCGCCGTCGCGATGACGCCGGCGATCTCGGTCATGTCCTCCTCGACCATGCCGCGGGTGGTCAGCGCCGGAGTGCCGATCCGCAGGCCGGACGGATTCATCGGCGGCCGCGGGTCGAAGGGGATCGCGTTGCGGTTGACGGTGATGCCGACCGCGTCGAGCCGGTCCTCCGCGGTCTGCCCGTCGAGGCCGGTCGGAGTGAGGTCGACGAGGACCAGGTGGACGTCGGTTCCGCCGGTAAGGACCGGGACCCCTCCGTCTTCCAGCCCGGCCGCGAACGCCTTGGCGTTGGCGATCGTCTGGCGCTGGCGGGCGCGGAACTGCTCGCTGGCGGCTATGTGCAGGGCAACCGCCTTGGCGGCGACCGTGTGCATCAGCGGCCCACCCTGCTGACCGGGGAAGACAGCTTTGTCGATCGCTTTCGCGTGCTCCTCTTTGCAGAGGATCATGCCGCTGCGCGGGCCGCAGAGGGTCTTGTGGATCGTCGTCGTGACGACGTCGGCGTGCGACACCGGGTTGGGGTGCTCGCCGGCGGCGACGAGGCCGGCGAAGTGGGCCATGTCGACCATCAACTTGGCACCGACCGAATCGGCGATCTGGCGGAAGGCGGCGAAATCGAGCTGGCGCGGGTAGGCCGACCAGCCGGCGACGATCAGCTTCGGTCTGTGCTCCTCGGCAAGCGCGGCGACCTCGTCCATGTCAACCAGCAGATCGTCTTTGCGGACGTGGTACGGGACCGGGTTGTAGAGCGTGCCGGAGACGTTGATCTTCATCCCGTGACTGAGGTGGCCGCCGTGGTCGAGAGCGAGGCCGAGGAAGGTGTCCCCCGGTTCGAGCAGGGCCATGTAGACGGCATTGTTGGCCTGCGCCCCGGAGTGGGCCTGGACGTTGGCGTGCTCGGCGTCGAAGAGCGCCTTGGCCCGGTCGATCGCCAGCTGCTCGGCGACGTCGACCTCCTCGCAACCGCCGTAGTAACGCCGTCCTGGGTAGCCCTCGGCGTACTTGTTGGTCAGCACCGAGCCGACCGCGTCGAGCACCGCCTGCGGCACGAAGTTCTCCGAGGCGATCATCTCCAGCGTGCCCTGCTGGCGCCGCAGCTCGGCCTCGAGCACGGCGGCGATATCGGGGTCGACTTCGCCCAGCGGTGCGGTCTGGAAGTTCTCCGGCAGCTCGCTCAACAGAGCAGCGACGATAGCAACGCTCGCCGATAGCGGAAGCGGGTATAGATGTGGCCCAAGTGAAGCCGAAGCGCACTCTCCTCGCCGTCGCGATCTCCCTGCTGCCGGTCCTCGTCGGGGTCTCACCCGCCCACGCGATCGCTCCGATCGGCGAGAACCCCTGCGAGGGCCCGGAAGCGAAGGTCCTGCTCTGCCCGAACCTCCGCATCGCGGCGCCCCACGGACCTCTACGTCGACCAGGCCGGCGGCCGCACGCGCCTCCACGCGACGAGCGACGTGCGCAGCCGCGGGCGCGGGCCGATGGAGCTGCACGGAACCCGCAACGGCTGGCGCACGATGCGGGTGCGCCAGCGGATCTACCGCGCCGGCGGCGGTCACATCACCGTCCCAACCCGGGCCACTCTGCGCTTCACCTCGGTCGGCGCCTACTTCGGCGGCTCCTACTGGAAGGTCCACCAGCTCGCCCGCTTCGAGCTCTGGTCCGTCGACAGCCGCCATCAGCCCCTTCATCGCGTCCGGGTCGGGCCGAAGCTCAACTACTGCCTGCGCGATCTCGAGCGCACCCGCCCCGGCAAGCGCTCACCGGCGCACTGGCACTACCCCGGCTGCAACCAGGACCCCTACATCCACCACGACACGCTCGGCACCTCGGTCGGCTGGTCGGACATCTACCCGGCCGACTACGACAAGCAGTGGATCAACGTCAGCGGCCTGCACGGCTGCTTCGCCTTCGTGATGACGGTCGACCCCGCCAGCCTGCTCTACGAGTCAGACGAGAACGACAACAGCTCCCACCGCCTCGTCCGCCTGCCCTTCCGCGGCGGCAGCGGCTGCTAGCCCCGAGGCCGACGGGACTTAAAGCGGTCCATATTTTCGCTTTGAGTCCCGTCGGCGGGCTGTTTAGCCGCCGATCGGCGCTCGCGGGGTCGAGCCCCAGAAGACGACGGTGCCGAGCATGCCGATGATGTGGACGATGATGATGTTGACCACCATCGACTGGGCGGTTGCGGTGCCGACGCCGACGGGGCCGCCCGAGGCGGTGTAGCCGTAGTAGCAGCCAACCAGCACGATCGCGGTCGCCATCACCATCCCCTTGGTCAGGCTGAAAAAGAGGTCGACGGGGTCCTGGAACATCCAGAAGATCAGCAGGTAGCCGCCCTGGGAGACGTCGCCGACCTGCTGCACCACCGCCAGGTAGCTGGCGAAGTAGGCAACCCCGATCCCGACCAGGTAAAGGAAGGGGATCGCGATCCAGGCGCCGAGCAGCCGGGTCGCGCAGAGGAAGGTGACCGGCGGGATCCCCATCACCTCGAGCGCGTCGATCTCGTCCGAGATCCGCATCGCACCGATCTCGGCGACGATGCCGGTGCCGACCTTGGCCGAGAGGATGTAGCCGAAGGCGTAGGGCAGGCCCTCGCGCAGGTCGCAATAGGCAGAGAAGAGGCCCGCCAGGGACGGCGCCCCGATCGAACGATTGAAATAGGCGCCCTGCAGCCCACACTGCAGGCCGAGGATGAAGACGAAGGCCCAGATGATCACCGCCGAGCCGAGGATCAGGATGCCCGACTGGCGCAGGCTCTCGCCGAAGAAGCGCAGCACGCGGCCGCTGTAGACGAGGCCGGCGACGCGCGAGCCGAAGCGGGCGATCTCGCCGAAGGAGTCGAGCCAGCTGCGCGGCATGTCGAGCCAGCCGATCAACGGATCGCCTGCAGTTCGGGGTTGGTGGCAAGCAGAACGGCCGTGAAGACATAGTTGAAGAAGAAGACCGCGACCAGGGCGATGACGACGGCCTGGTTGACGGCGCGCCCAACCCCCTCGGCTCCGCCCGAGGCGGTCATCCCCTTGAACGAGCAGACGACGGAGATGATCGCGCCGAAGATCGTGCACATCAGCACCGAGCCCCAGATGTCGGTGACCGAGGCATTGGAGAAGAGGGTCGAGAAGAAGCCACCGAGCGGCTGGTGGTAGAGCAGCTCGGCGGCGATGCCGGCGCTGAGGCCGAAGACGATCGCGAAGATGTCGAGTAGTGCGGTGACGACCATCAGCGCCAGGAAGCGGGGCACGACCAGGTTCTTGACCGGGTCGACGCCGAGCACCTGCAGGGCGTCGAGCTCCTCGCGGATCTTGCGGGCGCCGAGGTCGGCGGTGATCGCGGTGCCGGCGACGCCGGCGACGACGACCGCCGTGACCAGCGGGCCGATCCAACGGATCGCGGTGAGGACGAAGAAGCCGCCGAGCCGGTCGAGCGCCCCGAACAGCGAGAGCACTCCCGCCGCCTGCAGGCCCGGCGCACCGAGGCAGAGGGCAAAGGTCGAGATCAGCAGCGGGAACCAGGAGAGCTTGAGCACAAAGAGGAACTGCCAGACCAGCTCCTCGCCGTAGGGATAGGGAGGCCGAATCGCCGAGACAACTGTCTTGGCGGTGAGGATCATCATCTCCCCTACCTGCTCGAAAGCAGACTTTGCGGGCGTGTAGGCGCGGTTCAAGACTTGGCCTGCCACCAGCTCATCGCCCTGCCGAGAGGGCCCCCGCCCGATCGCGGAGGCACCTCACCCTGCTTGCCCTCGAGCTGCGCTTTGCGCCGTGCCCGGGCCTCGCCCACCTGCCTTGCCCGCAGCTCGGCAGCGCGCTGCGCCTCGGAGAGCTGGGCGATCAGGGTATCGCGCGTCTGCTCGAGCTCCTCGACCCCGGCGACGTGCGCTTTGGTGAAGCGGGCCGCCGTCGGCATGTCGGCGGGGAGGTCGCGCGTGTAAGCCGCCAGCTCGATCTCGAGCCGGGCGATCTGGCGACGCAGCTCGTGGCGAACCTCGATCGCCTCGCTCTCCTCGGCGAGGCCGGGAAGCTCCTCGGTGCCCTCGCCGACTTCACCCGCCTCGCTCATGCTGGCGCAGGCAGCGGTGACGACGATCAGGTCACTCGGATCCAGGCCCGCCTCCAGCGTCCGCCGCAGCGCCTCGGAGGCGATCTCCTCCAGCTCCGGCGAGGCCTCGATCCGCTCGGCGACGAAGGTGCCTTGACCCTGGCGGCTGACCACGAGCCCGGCATCCTCCAGGCCGGCGTAGACCGCGCGCACCGTGTTGACGTTGACGCCGCCCCACTCGGCGAGGCGGCGAAAGCTCGGCAACCTCTCCCCCGCCGCGAGGCGACCGGTTGCGATCAGCGCCCGCAGGCGCCAGGAGAGCTGGACACCGACCGGCAACTCCGCCGCAGGGTCGGTGGAAAAGGGCGTGGCTTCGCGAGCTGCGGTCCGCTGTGCCATCAGATCACACAGTAAGTTATCCGTCTGAACTAGTCAACTAGAACAGTATTTAGAGGGCGTTGAGGCGCTCGCGCAGCTCCTCTGCCGGCATCCCACCCTGGCGCAAGACGGTCCACTCACCGCCCGAGTCGAGCGAGGTCACGTCGATCACCGTCGACGGCGATCCGGTCAGGGCACCGTTGTCGATCGCGACATCGACCGCGCTGAGGATGCCGCGAGGAACGTCGGCAAAGATGGCGGGGGCCGGCTCGCCGCTGCGATTGGCCGACGTCTGGAAGACCGGCCACATCGCTCCCGTCAGTGGTCCGTCGATCAGGCGCAAGCCCAACCGCTCGGGATCCTCGCGACAGGCAAGCGGATAGCGATGCTCGGGGTTGTCGACGACGAGGGTCACCGGCCCCGGCAGCAGCACGCCGAGCGCGGCCCGGGTGCGGTCGCCGAGGCTCTCGACCAGCTCGCGCATCGCCAGCGGCGAGAAGTAGAGGACGGCGGAGGGCTTGCCGTCGTCGCGCCCCTTGATCCGGTGGATCCGCTCGATCGCCGCCTGGTTGAGTGGGTCGCAGGCCAAGCCGTAGAGGCCGTCGGCGGGGAAGACGGCAACCCCACCGGCGGCGATGCAGAGCTCGAGGCCCTTACGCGCGCTCTCGGCCCCGTCGTGCTCGATCGAGACCGTCACCGTCATGCCGTGGGCTCCCTGCGGCCGATCACGAGGCGCTCGATCCCGGCGAGATCGGGCCGCGACTCGATCGCCGTGTAGCCGGCCGCCCGCAGAAGCTCTCCCACTGCGGCCGCCTGCCCCTGGCCGATCTCCAGGGCCAGGGTGCCGGTAACCGCAGCAAGCACCGGCACGGCGGAGCGCAAGACGTCGAGCCCATCCGGGCCGGCGAGCAGCGCCTCGCGCGGCTCCCACTCGGTCACCTCGCGCTGCAGATCTCCCCAGTCCCGCTCGCTCACATAGGGAAGATTCGCGACGACGAGGTCGAATTCCTCACCGCGGGAGGGCAAGGTTCCCTCGAAGAACTCAACCCGCGGCGCCAGGCCAAGCCGCTCGGCGTTGGCAGCGGCCACCGCCAGCGCGCCGGCGGAGGTGTCGGTAGCGGTGACCTCAGCATCGGGTAGCTCCGCGGCGATCGCGAGCGCGAGCGCCCCCGAGCCGGTGCCGACGTCGAGCACGCTGCGCGGGCGCAGCTCGACGGCGAGGTCGACCAAGAGCTCGGTCTCCGGCCGCGGAATCAGCACGCGGGAATCGACGGCGAGCTCGAGATGGCGGAAGCCGCGCCGGCCGAGGATGTAGGCGACCGGCTCCCGTCGCAGGCGCCGCCGCACCATCTCGGCGAAGCGGCGTGTGGCAGCCGGTGGAATCGCGGCCTCGGGGCTGGAAGCAAGGTGCGAGCGATCGGATTCGAGCGCTGCGGCCAGCAACAGTTCGGCGTCCAATCTTGGCGTTTCCACCCCCGCCGCTTTCATCGCATCGACGGCAGCACGCAACGCATCTCCAATCATCAGGGATGACGCGCGTGGCCAAGCAGATCAAGGACGCAGGGAGCGTGGCGTGCTCTGCACGCGAGCGACCGAGGACGCCGATATGCGCCGGCCACGCGCGTCATCCCACCGCAGCGGTCTCGAGGCGCTGCCGCTTCTCCTCCGCGGCGAGCGCCTCGGTGAACTCGGCCAGTTCGCCGCCGAGAACGCCATCGAGATTGTGCGAGGTGTGCTTGATCCTGTGGTCGGTCACGCGTCCCTGCGGAAAGTTGTAGGTGCGGACCTTCTCGGAGCGCTCGCCGCTGCCGACCTGCGCCTTGCGCTCGGAGGCGATCTTCGCGTGCTGCTCTGCCAGCTCGCGCTCGTAGAGGCGCGCGCGCAGCACGCGCATCGCCCGCTCCTTGTTCTGAAGCTGCGACTTCTCGTCCTGCATCGAGACGACGATGCCGCTCGGTTTGTGGGTGATCCGCACCGCCGAGTCGGTGGTGTTGACCGACTGTCCGCCGGGACCAGACGAGCGGTAGACGTCGATCTGCAGGTCGCCCTGGTTGATCTCGACCTCGACCTCCTCGGCCTCGGGGAGGACGGCGACCGTCGCGGTCGAGGTGTGGATCCGACCCTGCGACTCGGTCTCGGGCACCCGCTGCACCCGGTGCGTGCCGCCCTCGTACTTGAAGATCGAGTAGGCGCCCTCGCCCTTGATCGCGAAGGTGACCTCCTTGAAACCGCCGACCTCGGCGCTGGACTGCGAGAGCGCCTCGGTGGAGAAGCCGCGCTCCTCGGCGTAGCGGGTCAGCATCTTGTAGAGATCGCCGGCGAAGAGTGCCGCCTCGTCGCCGCCGGTCCCGGCCCTGATCTCGACCAGGACGTTCTTCGCGTCGTTGTGGTCGCGCTCGACCATCGCCAGGCGAATCTCCTCTTCGAGCGCCTCGATGCGCGGCGGCGCCTCCTCGACCATCGCCTGCAGCTCGGGGTCCTCCCCATCCTCCGCCAGCAGCTCCCGCGCACCCTCGAGATCGTCCTTCAGCTTGCGGTACTCGACCGCCAGCGCCTGCGCCGGCTGCAGCTCGCGGTACTCGCGGCCGACCTCGGCGTAGCGCTCCCGGTCCCCGATCACGGCGGGATCCGACATCTGCGCCTCGAGCTCGGCGAAGCGCGCCTCGATCTGTTCGACCAGGGAATCGATCACGACTCACAACATAGAGGGGGATCAGCCAGTGCGAATCCGGCATGATCCGGTTCCCGAGATAGTGTGCCAGTTGACTAGCACAATAGCTCAGGTTACTGTGATAGCTAGCTAGTTCAACGGGAAACGCATCACGAATTTCGCATCGGAGGCCGAGATGAAAACCGACACGCTCGTCGCCACGCCACCCACGCACATCGCCTGCCTTGCGCTACCCAAGTTGATCGGCGCCGGCAACCTCGAAGCGGCGACGAGGTGCTTCACCCGCGACGCCTGCCTGTTGACGCCCGACGCGACCGCGATTCACGGCCGCGAACACATCCGCCCCCTGCTCGCCCAACTGATTGCCCGCCGCATCCGGATCGAGGTCGAGCAGAGCAACGTCCTCGTCGCCGGCGACGTCGCCTACGCTCGCGAGCTCTGGCAAGTCAGCGCCGGGGTTGCGGCCGGCTCTCAGTACGAGCACTCATGCGATCCCTCGCTTGTCCTCAAGCGAATCGAAGACAGCTGGAAGATCTCGATCGCGACCCTCTGGGGCTGGGGCGGCCGCTAGGCGACGATCTCGATGTGCTGCTGCCCGGCGGCATCCTCGGGCGACTCGCGTGCCAGCACGGCCTCCAGTGACGCGATCGCGACCGCCAACTCTTCCTCGTCGGGCTCGCGCGTGGTCAGGTTCTGCAGCATCAAGCCCGGCCACATGATCGCCCGTACCCAGCGCTTGCGCCGGTTCTTGCCGGCCCACTTGATCACCTCGTAGGAGAGGCCGGCGATCAGCGGGATGCCGATGATCCGCGAGGCGACCAGCCAGTACCAAGCAGGCAGCCCGATCGGGGCGAAGACGAAGATCGCCAGCACCATCACGATCAGCAGAAAGCTGGTGCCACAGCGCGGGTGCAGCCGTGAGTAGAGCTTGGCCCGAGCCGGCGTCAGTTCGTCTTCGGCCTCGTAACAGGAGATCGTCTTGTGCTCGGCACCGTGGTACTCGAATACCCGGCGCAGGTCTTTGAGCCGGCTGATCGCAGCGATATATGCGATGAAGATGCCGGTCCGCAGCACCCCCTCGACCAGCCAGAAGAGGAAGGGCGAACCGAGCTTGTCCTTGATCAGGCTGGTGAGGCCGACCGGCACGACGAAGAAGAGGCCGACGGCAAGCAGCATCGAGAAGGCGATGGTCAGGCCCCAGACCCAGCCGCCGATCTCTTCCCGCTCGCCCTCCTCGTCCTCCTCGAGCTGGGCGTTGGCGGAGATCGCAAGCGCGCGGAAGCCGATCTTCAGCGACTCGCCGAGGGCGACCACACCGCGCAACACGGGCAAGCGCCAGAGCCGGTGGCGCGTGGCCCAGGGGCGGATCGACTCGGAGCTGATCTCGATCTCGCCGTCGGGGCGGCGCACCGCCACGGCCCAGACCGAGATCCCGCGCATCATCACGCCCTCGAGCACCGCCTGGCCACCGACCGGCGCGTCGCGCTTGGCGACCAGCGCGCCGTCGGGCATGCGCAGCGAATCGGCCCCGTTTTCGGACGGGGCAGCAGCTTCGGTTTGCAGCGAGCCCAGCTCCGGGCTCACGGCTTACCTCCCGGCCTTGGCGTGCTTGGCAGCGCGGCGCTGGAAGCGCTCGACCCTGCCGCCCGTGTCAACCAGCTTCTGCTTACCGGTGTAGAACGGGTGGCACTCGGAGCAGAGCTCGACGTGCAGGTCGGCCTGCGTCGAGCGCGTGTAGAACTGGTTTCCGCAGGAGCAATGCACGTTTGCCAGCGTGTAATCAGGATGAATTCCGCTTTTCACGCCCTTCAGTCTAGATGACTCGCGCAAGCGGCCGGTCTAGGGGTTGTGAATCGGCTCCCTCGTGCCGATAGCTCCATCAGTGGAAACCACGGAGACCGCCCGCAGTCAGTCCAACGCCGCGCGTCAACTCCGCCGCGGCCTCGCCGTGCTGCTGCTCGGTGGCACTGCCGTGGTCGCCCTGCACGACTGGCTCGGCATTGGTGCCGGCCTCGACTTCGCAATCAGCGAAGCGCTCTACGACGCGGTGGTCCTCGGCGCCGGGCTCGCCTGCCTGATCAGGGCCTCCGACTATCCCCGCGAGAAAGCGGCCTGGGTGTGGATCGGCGGCGCGATCCTCAGCTGGGGCGCCGCCGAGGTCTACTGGACGATCTTCATCGAAGGCAATGCCTCCGCCCCCTACCCCTCGCCGGCCGACATCGGCTACCTCGCCTTCTACCCGCTTGCCTACGTCGGCCTGGCGATGCTGGTGCGGGCGCGGGCGCACGAGATCAAGTGGCGGCTCTGGATGGACGGGCTGATCGCGGCGCTTGGCACGGCCGCCCTCGGCACCGCCTTCGTCTTCGACTTCGTCGCCGAGAAGGCGACCGGGACGACGCTGGAAAAGCTGACGACCCTCTCCTATCCGCTCGGCGACATCGCGATGCTCTCGATGGTCGTCGGCGTGATCGCCCTGACCGGGTGGCGGCCGGGTCGCACCTGGTCGCTGCTGCTCGCCGGCCTCTCGGCCCTGGTGATCGCCGATATCGCCTACACCCTGCAATCGACCGAAGCGGCACTGCCGGGCGGGGAATGGATCAACCCGATCTACCTGATCGCCGCCGTTTGCCTTGGCGCCGCCGTCTGGCAGCCGGCGGAAGCGGCCGAGATCACCTCTTCACACGAAAACGACCGTCGCGAGATCATCGTGCCCGCGGTCTTCGCGGCGGTGATGATCGGCCTCTTCGCGATGCAGTACTACAGCGCCACCGGCGGTCTCTCGACCGTGCTCTGGGCGGCGACGATGACGGCGGTGATCGTTCGCCTGACGATGAGCGACCGCGAGAACCACAAGCTGCTCGATGAAGTGCGCACCGACTCCCTCACCGGCCTCGGCAACCGCGGTCGCATGGAGGTCGAGCTGGCGGAGACCTGCGAACGGGCGAGCGACGAGCAGCCGGCGATGCTCTACCTCTTCGACCTCAACGGCTTCAAGCGCTACAACGACACCTTCGGCCACCCCGCCGGTGACCGGCTCCTCAACCGGCTTGGCATCTCGCTGAAAGCGACGATCGGGGACGACGGCTCCGCCTACCGGATCGGCGGCGACGAGTTCTGCCTGCTGCTCACCTGCGCCGAGGACCGCTTCGAGGCGGTCGCCCGCGCCGCGACCGAAGCCCTGACCGAACACGATCGGGGAGTCGAGGTCAACTCGTCCTGGGGCGCCGCGACGATCCCGGCCGAGGCCGGCGACCCCTCGGCAGCACTGCAACTCGCCGACGTGCGCATGTACGCGCAGAAGGAGTCGCGCCGCGCCGCCCACCCGGGCGTGACCGTCCCGGGCCCGCTGAGCTCTGAGCCGGCGATCAGGGCTAGTCGCGGCTGAGGCCGTCGAGCAGGGCCCCGAGGGTCTGCCCCACCTCCGCGCGCATCCGCTCGGCGTCATCGGCCCGCGCCACCAGCATCGCCGCCTCGTCGAGGGCACCCATCAGCACGTGGGCAAGCGGCCGAACCGGCTGCGAATCGATCTCCCCCGCCTCGACCGCCGCCCCCAGCGTCGCTTCGATCAGGCCGAGGCCGTGCTCGGTGGCGATCTCCCGCCAGCGATCCCAGCCCAGCACCGAGGGGCCGTCGAGCAAGACGATCTGCTGCGTCTCCGGCTCCGTGCTGGCGCGCAGGAACATCTCGGCGCCGGCCTTCATCGCCGCCAGCGGCGAGGTCGCGTTGGCCCGCAGGGCCCCGGAGGCGATCCGCTCCGCCAGCTCGATCTCGATCTGCTCGTAGACAGCCTCGAAGAGCTCGCGCTTGCCCTCGAAGTGGTGGTAGAGCGCGCCCCGGGTGACCCCCGCCGCGCGGGCGATCTCCTCGGTGCCGACCTCAGCGAAGCCACGCCGGGCAAACAGCGGACGAGCCGCGGCGATCAACGCGGTGCGGGTCGCCGCGGTCCGCTCCGCCTGGGTGCGCCGCCCCGTCTCGCCACTATCCTTTTTGACATTCATACAGTCTGTATGTTACCTTGCGGCCGCAGAAACCGGAAACTCACGACGAGGAGGAAAGCACGTGACCGAGACAGTTGAGCGCAAGGAGATCGAGCTTCCCGCGGGCCGCATCCGCTACCGCGAAGCGGGTGAGGGCAAGCCGGTGGTCTTCGTCCACGGCTTCCTCGTCGACGGCAGGCTCTGGGACGGCGTCGTCGACAAGCTCTCGGATCGCTGCCGCTGCATCGCTCCCGACTGGCCGATCGCCGCGCACCAGGTGGCGATGAACCCCGACGCCGACCTCTCCCCTCCCGGCATCGCCGCGCTGATCGCCAGCTTCCTCGAGGCGCTCGAGCTCGAGGACGTGACCATCGTCGGCAACGACTCCGGCGGCGCGATGTCGCAGGTGCTGGTCACCAGGCACCCCGAGCGGATCGGCCGCCTGGTGCTGACCAACTGCGACACCCACGAGAACTTCCCGCCCGGGATCTTCAAGGCGATGCCACCGCTGGCAAAGCTGCCCGGCGGCATGACCATGCTCTCGGCACCCTTCCGCATCGGCGCCCTGGCCCGCACGGCCTTCAAGCCGTTCGCCAAGAGCGAGATCCCGCCCGAGCTAATCGCATCCTGGATGCGCCCCAGCCTCAGCGATCCCGGCGTCAAGCACGATGCGACAAAGGTCACCGCGGGGATGAACAAGCGCTACACGCTGGAGGCCGCTGAGCGCTTGAGCGAATCCCAGCTGCCGCTGCTGCTCACCTGGGCACCGGGTGACAAGTTCTTCCCGATCTCCTACGCGGAACGCCTCGAGAAGGAGACCCCGAACGCCCGTCTGGTCCGGATCCCAGAGGCAAGCACCTTCGTGGCACTCGACCAACCCGCCCGCCTCGCCGACGAGATCGCGACGTTCGTCCAACAAAACTGAGGCAAAACGCGCAAGCTGCGCGTTCTTTTTCGCTACTTGCATGTTTTTCGTCCGATCGAGGGGCGAAGGTTCCATAACGCCCCCTACAGGACGGAGAGTCATGCCTAGGGAAATCTTCGACCAGGATCGGCCTCGGAGCACGATGGCGCGACGCCTCGACGAAGCGTTTGCCGGCTGCGATCAGTGGACCCTCGCCCCGCCGACTCAGCGGCGCAGTGAGGCCGTCTTCAGCCCGCAGGCCTCGATCTCATCGAGGATCAGCGGCAGCGCCGCCGCCGTGCGCACCCAGGAGCCGCGGGCGCTGTAGTAGTCGGCATCGTGCAGGAGCACGATGTCGCCGGCCACGATGCCGACACTCGAGCGACGGGCGATTGACTCGGCAGTAGCGCTGCGGTCCCAGTCGCGACCCCAGCGCGACCAGAGAACCGGTCGCCAGCCGCGCCGCTGCACGGCGCGCAAGGTCGAAGCACTGAAGATCCCGTAGGGCGGTCGGTAGTCGGAGATTGCCTGGCCGCTGGCATCCTCGATCGCCACCCGCGCCCGTTCGGCGTCCTCGAGGAAGGCGCGCGGGCTGAGTCGCAGCAGGTTGCGATGGCGGTGGCAGTGCAGCTCCACCCCGTGCCCCGCGGCGACGATCTCGGCAACCAGCGACGGCCGCCGCACCACCTGCTCACCGGCGAGGAAGAAGGTCGCCGTCGCCCCGCGCTCGCGCAGGGTCTCGAGCATCGCCGGGGTCCCCTGCGGGTGCGGGCCATCGTCGAAGGTCAGGGCGACGCCGTCCTCCTCGCCCTGCTTGATCTCGATACCGAGGGCCGGGCCCAGCCCCGGAACGATCGGCGCCAGCGCCGGGCCGGCGTGCAGGACCGTTGCCGCCGAGGCGCCGGCCCCGAGCAGCGCTCCGATCAATTCCCGCTGCTGGCGGCCGCTTGCTTATTGGCCGCTGGGACCGGCTGCGCCGGCTTGGAGCTTTCGACGGCCGGGGTCGGGGTGTCCGTGTCCTTGCCAAAGTGGATGCGGCCCTCGAGCGGCTTGGCGACCACCTTGTAGGGGGCTTCGCGGTCGATCACGGTGAACAGCATCACCACCGCGATCAGGGCGAGGACGGCAGCCGTCGCCACCCGCTCCGTGCGCAGGCGCCAGACCGGCTGCGGGCGTACCCGCGGGCGCACAGTGAGCACCCGCGAGGCGAGCGAGGGCAGCGAGGCGAAGGAGGAGTCCGGCGAGCGGCGCTCCCGGGTGACGTGGCGCAGGACGGACTCCAGCTCGTGCTTGGAGCCGGCCACCTCAGCCAGGCCGAAGCGTTCGAAGGCGGCGTTGTTGGCGCGCAGGTGACCGGCCGAGAAGCCGTAGGAAACGACGGGACAGCCGCGGATGTGCGCCTCGAGCACGGTCAGGCCGGCGGTGGCGTGGATCATCGCGTCGGCTGCGGCCATCCAATCGCTCATCTGCTCGGTGAAGCCGAGGATGCGAACCTGCTCGTTGCCGGCGAAAGCGGCCTCCAGCTTCTCGCGGGCGACGTCGTTGCGGCCGGTGATGCAGACGACCAGGGCGTCCTCGGACAGCGCCGAGCGGATCGCGCCCTCGAGGTCGCCGATTCCCCAGCCGCCGCCGGAAACGAGCACGACCCGGGCATGGGCGGGGACGTCGAGTGCCTCGCGCGCGTCGCGGCGTGTGCGAGGCATCAGGAAGTCGCGGGAGATCGGCGGCCGGACCCACTCGACCGTTCCCGGACCGACCAGCTTCTCGACCTCCTCGATCGACTCCGGATGCGTGACGTAGTGCAGGTCGACGCCGGGGTGAGCCCAGTAGCGCAGCCCAGCCAGGTCGGTGATCGCCGACTGCACCGGGATATCGAGGCGCCGGTTCTCGCGCAGCATGCCCAGCACCGCGGTCACTCCGGGGTAGGTGGAGATGACGGCGTCGGGGTCGTACTCCTCGACGACCTTGAGCAGGCCGCGGCCTGAGAACACGTAGCCGAGATGATGGAAGAGCCAGCGGGCGGGGGCGAACTTGGTGATCAGCCAGTACTGAACGTCGAACAGCCAGGGCATCCAGCGGAAGGTCACTTTGGAGCCGTTGCGGAGCACCGCGGCGGAGATCTTTCCCATCGCCTCGAGGCCATTGGCGATCTCCACCTCGACCCCGGGTACCTCCTCTTCGAGGTCAGCCTTGATGATCCGTGCCGGCAGGTCGTGGCCCTCGCCGATATCGGCGCTCAGGATCAGCACCCGAGGGGAGCGCTCCTCGGCCCGAGCGGCACCGGAGAGCAGAGCGCCCGCCGCGTGTTCGTTGCCGTTCAGCGAGGGCTGCTTGCCGGGGATCGGATCGGGCGGGCGGGTGGTGCCGCGGACCCACTCGACGTACTTGCGCACGCCTTCTTTGAAGCTCGTCTCGGCTTTCCAGCCGAGCTCCGCGAGCGCCCGCTCGTTGGAGATCGACCTTGCCGGGGAAATCGCCGGGGCGCGGCGGCGTGTGGGTGATCTCGCAGGTGTCGACGTTTTCCTGCACCCGCTCGGCGATTTCGAGGATCGTCACGACCTCGTCGCCGGAGAGGTTGTAGGTGCGACCGGCGGCCTCGGGCGCCAGCGCAGCGACGATTCCGTCGGCGAGGTCCTCGACGTAGATGAAGCTGCGGGTCGTCGACTGCCGTCACCGGCGATCGTCAGCGCCTTGCCTTCGAAGGAGAGGTCGGTGAACTTGGCGACGACGCCGGCGGCACGGGCGCGCGGGCCGTAGGGGATGCCGAAGCGCAGCACGGTGCTCTCGAGCTCGTAGAGCTCGGCGTAGCCGGCGCAGTAGGTCTCGCCGGCGAGCTTGGTCGCGGTGTAGAGGTGACGCGGCGCCGGGATCGGCGTTTCCTCATCTGACCTCCTGCTCGACGCAGTCGCTGTAGACCCAGGTGGTCGAGCCGTAGACGACGCGGCCGACTTTGGCGCCGGCAGGCGGCCTCGAGCACGTTGAGCGTGCCGCGCGTGTTGACCTCCTCTGCCAGGACCGGGTCGGCGAGGACGTGGCCGACGTCGGCCACGGCGGCGAGGTGGATGACGGCGTCGCAGTCGCGCATCGCCAGGTCGAGATTGGCGGGGTCGGTGATGCTGCCGGTGAAGGTCTCGACCTCCAGCGGCGAGTGGTAGGGCGAGGCGCTGAGGTCGAAGATCCGCGGCGTCATCGCCGCGCTCGATCAGGCGGTCGACCACGTGCGAGCCGATGAAGCCGCCGCCGCCGGTTACCAGGACCCTCATGCTGCCTCCTTGCTCGAGTGCCGCCTCGCGGCTCTCAGGTCGGTAGTAGAGCGGCACGCACCAGTGGTTCTCGGCCACCCAGTCGGTGTTCGGCAGCTCGTCGGAGCGGCCCATGATGCGGTGGCAGGGCTGGTCGTAGACGCGGCCGGTGGACTTCTCGATCGGGTCGAAGACGATGTACTTGTAGAAGCCCGAGGTCATCCCCTCGGGCAGCTCGAGCCGGGCCGGGTGGAGCGGGTCGAGATGCTCGCGCGGCGTACTCGTTCTTCCAGGCGACGATCTCCTCCATGCGGTCGGCCTGGACCAGGCCCAGGGCGGCGGTGAACTCGCTCATGCGGAAGTTGAGCCCGTCGACCTCGTGCTCGAACTTGCCGTAGTTGCGGAACTTGCGGCGAACTCGATCAGCTCCTCGTTGCCGGAGACGAGCACGCCGCCCTCGCCGGTGGAGACGGTCTTGGTCGCGTAGAGCGAGTAGACGCCGGCGTCGCCGAAGCCGCCCGGCTTGCCGCCGTTCCACTCGGCGCCGTGGGCGTGGGCGCAGTCCTCGAGCAGGAAGATCCCGTTGTCGCGGCAGTACTCGGCGATCCGCTCGGCGTCGAAGGCGATGTGGCCGCCGATGTGGACGAGGATCGCGGCCTTCGGCTTGTGGCGCTCGGCCTTGGCCTCGAAGTCCTCGAAGGACATGCAGAGGTCGTCGCGATTGCAGTCGACGAACTCGACCGTCGGCGCCGGCGTCGATCGCCGCCAGCGGCGTCGCCATGAAGGTGTTGGAGGGACAGAGCACGGTCTCGCCCTTCACGCCGGCGAACTCGAGCGCCGCCAGCGCGCCGCCGGCCCAGCTGGAGAGGCCGAGGCTGGGCAGTCCGTTCCACTCCGCCCAGCGCTGCTCGAAGGCGTCGAGCATGCGCGCCCTCGGACCACTGCTCGGAGTCGAGCACGTCGGTCCAGAGCTCGAACAAGCGCTGGTGCGGTCGCGATGGTCGAACCCGATCGCGAACTTGGTCGCGTCGGGCCGGCTTGTCTCTGCGGACCCTACGATGGCTCCTTGGGTGAGTGTGGCTAGGGAAGCCTTCGCGGGACGAATTCGAGTGAAAGCGCGAAGGCGGCCGCAAGGCTAGCAGCGAAAGCGGACCGAAACCGGGCGGAATTCGAGTCTGAATCGCCGCTATGAGCGGACTCGATCACGGCCCCGACCGCGCGTGACCCCGCCAGCAGCGTGGTCCCGGCGAGGGCCATCGCCATCGAGCCGACCAGACGCCGCCCCGCCGAGCGGCGTCGTCGACCACGTCTCGCTCGAAGATCAGCGGCGCCAGCGAGGACCGGCACCAGGACCTGGACCGCGAACATCACCGGCGCCACGTGGGTCGCGGGCCGGCGCTGCAACGCGCTCATCTCGCTGAGCAGCGCCAGGCCCTCCGAGGCCGCGGCCGTTGCCAGCCAGCCGACCGCGACCAGCAGCGTGCCGGCAGCCAGCTCGTCGGTGAGCAGCTTGCTGGCGATCGCGGTCCAGGCGTAGCCGAAGCCGGCGCTGAGCACGGCCAGCGTGCCAAACGCCTGAGGCTCGTCCGCCGCAGCGCGTAGGGAGCCGCAAGCGGAATCGCGACCAGGATCGCCGCCAGGGCGATCGCCCCAGTCCCGGCGTGGTCGGTGCTTCGGTCGGGCGCGGCTCAGGGCAACGCCGGCGACCCCGAGCACGATCGCCGCGACGGCGGTCCACTCGCGCAGGCCAGGCGCTCTCCCCCAGGCTCGTCGCCCCCAGCCAGAGCAGCAAGATCAAACCGCTCGCCAAGCAAGGCTGCACGACGGTCAGCGGCGCCAGCAGCAGCGCCACAACCTCAAGCGGCCACCCCGCCAAACCCAGTGCCGTCGCTCCCAACCAGCGCCGGTTGCGCACCAGCCTGCCGATCAGCGAGGGCCGCAGCGAGTGCTCGCCAGGCACCTCCCGCGCCTCCAGCGCCTGCAGCGCGATCGAGGTGTTGTAGAGGAGCGACGCGGCAACCGCCGCCACTATGCCGAGTGCCACCATGGCCGGGAAGCTACTTCGCGCCGACGCCGAGAGGGTGCTTAAAGCTCAAGATTCCTGTCACTATTCGGAAGCCCATGACTAAGCTCGCCCTAATCGGAGCAGCACTGCTCGCGCTGGTCGCTTGCGTCAGCGGCTGCGGCAGCAGCAGCGGACCCGATCGCCCGGCCACCTACAAGATCACGATCAACAACGGGTGGCCGAAGATCGCGGACGAAAAGAAAGTCGCCGGGTTCCTCGAAAGCGCCTGGCGCGACCCGGTCGGGCCGACCGTCGCGGTCAATACCCGCCTGGCGAGCGAAACCGGGTCGCCGATGTACAACGCGCAGCTGGCCCAGGTGCAGACCAGCAAAATGCCCGACTACCGCGAACGGGGGATGAAACGGGAAGAAGTCGGTGGCCGGCCCGTCGTGCGCTGGGCCTTCGATGTCGCCAACGAAGAATCGCGGGTCGAGTACTTCTTCGAAGAATGCGACACCCTCTTCATCCTGCGCGGGGCGATGGGCACGGTGGGCTTCGAAGCGTTCGCCAGGGACTGGCACACGTTCACCGCCTCGATCAAACCCGACTGCGACGAATAGGCCCGACGCCGCACGGGGCGCCGGATCCGGCTCAGGTCTCCTGGTACAGCGGTCCGTCGCCGCCCTCGGGCAGCGTCAGGCGCCCGCCCTTGGCGGTGATCGCTCCGCACTGGACGCAGTTGGAGGCGGTGACGTGGACGTCGACCTCGGCGGCGCCGTTCTCAAGCTGCTCGTCGGGAATCTCGTAGACCTGGGCCGGGCACATCGAGACCCAGGTCTGGGCGATCTCCCGTGGCACCTTGGTCTGGATGCGGACGTGGTTGGGGGCGTCGTCGCGGGTCGCGTTGCCGGAGAGGAAGACCGAGTCGAGCTTGGCGAAGGTCAGCTCGTTGTCGGGCTTGACGTACATATCGCCCGCCTTGCCCAGCTCCATCTCGACCTCGGAGTCGTGCTCCTGCTTCCAGTGGCCGCCGGGGAAGTTGCCTTTGGTGACCGTCATCGCCGAGGCCATGGCGCCGCCGAGGAAGAAGCCTTTGGAGAAGGGCTGGCGCATGTTGCGCGATTCGTAGAGGTCCTTCTCGATCTGCGATTTGTGGATCTTCTCGTCGTAGGCCTCGAAGTTGACCGAGTCCTGCTTGAGCGACTCGACGATCGTCTCCGCCGCGTACATCCCGGCGTGCATCGCGTAGTGGACGCCCTTCAGGGTCGGCACGTTGACCATGCTGGCGGCGTCGCCGGCGACCACCATGCCCGGCACGGCGAGGCGCTTGGGCATCGCGAAGTAGCCGCCGGAGGGGATCGTCTTGGCGCCCCAGGCGACCCGTTTGCCGCCCTCGAGCAGATCCTTGATGAAGGGGTGGGTCTTGAGCAGCTGCAGGGCGTCGTGGACCGAGAAGGTCGCGTCGGTGTAGTCGAGGCCGGCGACCAGGCCGATGCAGAGCTTGTCCTCGCCCATCGGGTAGATGAAGCTGCCGCCGAACTCGTTGTAGCGGGGCGACTTGCGCAGCGGCCAGCCCATCGTGTGGATCACGCGGTCGAGCGGCTTCTGGACCTCCCAGACCTCCTTGACCCCGAGCTCCCAGCGCATCGGGTCGGCGCCGTGCATGTCGAAGTAGTCGTAGGCGGCGTAGGTGAGGTGGCCGACCGTGCCCTCGGCGAGCACCGTCGCCTTGGCGACGACGTCGGAGCCGGGCTCGAAGTTGCCGAGCTCTTCGCCCTCCTTGCCGCGGCCGCGGTCTCCCGAGCGGATGCCCTTGACCACGCGATCCTCGACCAGCAGCTTGGTCGCAGCGGTCTCGGAGAGGATGTAGACGCCGGCCTCCTCGGCTTTGTCGGAGAGGAAGCGGCCCAGCTTCGAGACCGAGGTGACGTAGTTGCCGTGGTTGCGGAAGTTCGGCGGCATCGGCTTCAGCGGCAGCGCCGCCTTCGAGGTCAGCAGGTAGACCGCGTCCTTGGTCACCTCCTGGAAGACCGGCCACTCCTCCTTGGGCAGGTCGGGGAAGAGCTCTTCCATCGCCGAGGGCTTCATGTTCGCCCCGGAGAGCAGGTGGGCACCGGCCACCTTGCCCTTCTCGATCACCGCGACCGGGACTTCGCCGAGCTTCTCGGTCAGCTCCGGCTCGTTCTCGAGCAGCTGCATGATCTTGTTGGCGCAGGCGAGCCCGGCGGGCCCACCGCCGACGATCGCGATGCCGACCTCGATGCGCTCGTCCTCGGCATCGGTCGGCGGGCCGATCACGTCGGCCGGGTCGAACGGCGGCGGGAACTCACTCGGTGCTACAGCCGGCATCGCATGCTCCAATCGTCGTCAGGTGAACGAACGGCACCCGGGGAGCCGAGGCCCCCCGGGAAAACTTCAGCCGCCCTTCTTGGCCTTGATCGCCTCGGTCAGCTTGGGGACGATCTTGTGCAGGTCGCCCACCACGCCGAGATCCGAGAACTCGAAGATCGGCGCGTTCTGATCCTTGTTGATCGCGAGGATGTTCTCCGAGCTCTGCATCCCGACCTTGTGCTGAATCGCGCCGGAGATGCCGGCGGCCAGGTAGAGCTTCGGCGCGACCGTCTTGCCGGTCTGGCCGATCTGGGCCGCGTAGGGGTACCAGCCGGCGTCGACCACGGCACGGGTGGCGGCAACCGCCCCGCCCATCGCCTCGGCCAGTTCCTCGCACTGCTTGAAGCCCTCGGCTGCACCGAGTCCGCGACCGCCGCCGACGAGGATCTCCGCGTCCTCGATGTTGACGTCGGCGCCGCGCTGCTCGCCACGCTGCACCAGCTTGGCCTTGGAGGACCAGGGCGAGAGCTCGACCGCGACGTCGACGACCTCAGCCGTTCCGCCGCTCTCCTTGGCGTCGAAGGCGTTGAGGCGACCGATGATGATGCCGGGCTCGGAGACGTAACCGACATCGGCGATCTGGGAGTCCTGCAGGATCGGCCGCTCGACGACGAGCTTGCCGTCGGAGACCTTGACCTCGGTCACCTCCATCGTCACGCCGGCGTTGAGGCGAGCGGTCAGACCGGCGCCGATCTCGAAGCCGAGCAGGCCACCGCCGAAGAGGGCATAGCTGAAGCCCTCGTCGCTGATCACCTTGGCCATCGCGTCGATGATCGGCTGGGCCAGGCCCTCGGGCACGTCCTTGGCCCGGTAGACCTTGGTCGCGCCCCAGTTGCCGAGCGCGGCACAGGCATCGTCGGCAATGTCGCCAACGACCAGCGCGCCGGCCTCGCCGCCGATTTCGCCGGCCAGCTTGGCCGCCTCGGAGATCGCTCCGAGTGAGTTCTTGTTGAAGTTGCCCTCGTCGTCGTGAAGGGCGTAGGTCAGGATGCCTGCCATCTAGATCAGCTTCCTCTCGTCGAGCCAGGCGACGATCTTTTCGACCGTCTCGTTGGTGTCCTCGTCCTCGATGATCTCGCCGGCCTGCTTGGCGGGCGGCGGGTTGAGCGCGAGGACCGATGTCTTGGAGCCGTCAGCGCCGACCATGCCGCCTTCGATGCCGACGTCGCCGGTTGCCTTGGCGTCGAGCGGCTTCTTCTTGGCGCCCATGATCGCCTTCAGGCTCGGGTAACGGGGCTCGTTGATCGCGTCGCCGACGCTGATCACAGCGGGCAGCTCGATCTCGACCGTGTCGTAGCCGTACTCGGCCTGGCGCTCGCAGCGCAGCTTGCCGTCGGTGACGTCGATCTTGATCACCTGGGTCAGCGAGGGCATCTTCAGGTGGTCGGCGACGACGGCGCCGATCGTGTAGCACTCGCCGTCATCGGACTGCTGTCCGAGCAGGACCAGGTCCGGGTTCTCAGACTCGAGCACCTTGGCCAGCGAGTAGCCGGTGGCACAGACGTCGGAGCCGGCGAGGGCGTCGTCGGAGAGGTGCACGGAGCGGTCGGCTCCGAGCGCGACCGCCTTGTGCAGAGCGCGGACGGCGGAGTCGGGGCCCATCGTCACGGCGACGACTTCCTCGACCGGGATCGCACCGCCCTCCTTGATCTGCATGGCGGCCTCGATGGCGTGTGTGTCGAAGGGGTTCAGGTTCTTCTCGCCGCTGCGGTCCAGTCGCATCGTGCTCGAGTCGATGCGCTTCTGAACGGCGGCGTCCGGAACCTCCTTGACCAGGACGCAGATCTTCAAGTTCAAGCCTCCTTGGCTAGTTCTAAAGCTGGTTGACTGACCAGTCAATCAGTCTATCTATACGTGGCGCGGCGGGAGGTTAGCGGGCGCAGCGCAAAGCCGTTCTGCGACCCGCGGCGGGGCTAGACGTCGTCGCGCTCAGAGGCGTTGTCGCGGATGAAATCGACGATGTCGTCGGTTCCCGCTCCGGGGGTGAAGACCTCAGCGACGCCGAGCTTCTTCAGCTCGGGGATGTCCTCAGCCGGGATCGTGCCGCCGACCGTGACCAGGACATCGTCGACGCCCTGCGCGGCAAGCAGTTCGACCACCTTCGGCACCAGCGTCATGTGGGCGCCGGAGAGGATCGAGAGCCCGACCGCGTCGGCGTCCTCCTGGATCACCGTCTCGGCGATCTGCTCGGGCGTCTGATGCAGGCCGGTGTAGATCACCTCCATGCCGGCGTCGCGCAGGGCGCGGGCGATGATCTTGGCGCCGCGGTCATGCCCGTCCAAGCCGGGCTTGGCGACAACGACGCGGATCTTGCGGGCAGTTGCGGTTGCCATGCGGGCGGAACATTAGCGCCGGGACCAAGCTCCGGCGGTAACCGCCGTGGCGATCGGGGTATCGGTCGCAGGTGGCTTCCCTTCGATTCCTCAGCCTCGCCTGCCTCGGTCTCGCCGCCCTCATTCTGAGCGGCTGCGCCGCCCGGACGCCCAGCTTGAAGGAGGCGAGACGGTTCGATGCCTACCCCGTCTACTACGCCGGGAAGGAAGTCGCCGGGTTCCCGCTCGAATACGTCTTGGGAGGGAAACAGGAAATAGATCCGCGCTCGGGCGCCTGGATCTTCATCTACGGCCGCTGCGTCGATCCGCCCGACGAAGGCGGCTGTCCTTACCCAGTTCAGATCCACAGCTACAGCACCTGTGAGCGCTGGGCCGAGGGCAGCAGCTACGGCCATCGCCTTTACGACTTCCGGGGAGCCAAGGCGCGCTGGGGCGGAGTGGATATCGGAAACTCGATGGAGATCTTCACCGGCGCTACAACGGTGACGATCGCCGGAGAACCCGACATCGTCAAGGCCGCCGCTCGGGTACTGCGGCTGGTCGACAGCAGCGAACCCCCGGCGAACCTGTCACCTCCCGTCCCGGGCTCGCTGGCGGGCAAGCTGCCATGTCAGGGCAAGGCTTAGAAGACCGGCGACTCGGTGTAGGTGCCGAAGACTTCCTGCATCGCCGCGATCATCTCTCCCTCGCTGGCGCGAGCGCGGGCGGCGGCGATGATCGGCGGCATCAGGTTCTCCTCGGTGGCGGCGGCGCGCTTGAGCTCGGTGAGTGCTTTCTCGACCTCGGCGGCGTCGCGCTTTGCCTTGGTCGCGGCGAGGCGATCGGTCTGCTTGCGTTCGAGCGCCGGGTCGATGCGCAGGATCGGTGTCGGCACTTCGTCCTCTTCGGTGAAGTCGTTGACGCCGACGACGATGCGCTGGCGCTTGTCCAGCTCGCGCTGGTAGGTGAAGGCGGCGTCGGCGATCTCTCGCTGGGGGAAGTTGCGACGGATTGCCTCGACCATCCCGCCCAGCTCGTCGATGCGAGCGAAGTAGCCGTAGGCGGCCTCCTCCATCTCGTCGGTCAGCTTCTCGACGAACCAGGAGCCGCCGAGCGGGTCGGGCGTGTTCGGCGCGCCAGACTCGAAGGCGATCACCTGCTGGGTGCGCAGCGCCACCTTCACCGCCTCCTCGGTCGGCAGCGCCAGCGCCTCGTCGAAGGAGTTGGTGTGCAGCGACTGGGTGCCGCCGAGCACCGCGGCAAGTGCCTCCAGCGAGGTGCGGACGACGTTGTTGAGTGGCTGCTGCGCGGTCAGCGAGACGCCGGCGGTCTGGGCGTGGAAGCGCAGCCGCATCGACTCCTCGCGCTTGGCGCCGTAGGTCTCCTTCATCTCGCGGGCCCAGATCCGGCGCGCCGCCCGGTACTTGGCGATCTCCTCGAAGAAATCGATGTGGGCGTTGAAGAAGAAGGAGAGGCGGGGGGCAAAGTCGTCGACATCGAGGCCGCGCTCGAGCGCCCGCTCGACGTAGGTGAAGCCGTCCTTGAGCGTGAAGGCCAGCTCCTGCTGGGCGGTCGAACCGGCCTCGCGGATGTGGTACCCGGAGATCGAGACCGGGTGCCAGCGCGGCATGTTCTCCGAGCACCACTCGATCATGTCGGTGACCAGGCGCATCGCCGGCTCGATCGGGAAGCACCACTCCTTCTGGGCGATGTACTCCTTGAGGATGTCGGTCTGGATCGTGCCGCCGAGCTTCTCCGGCGGCACCCCCTGCTGCTCGCCGACAAGGACGTAGAAGGCGAGCAGGATCGCCGCCGGCGCGTTGATCGTCATCGAGGTGGTGACGCCGCCGAGCGGGATGCCGTCGAAGAGCTGTTCCATGTCGTCGAGGGTGTCGACGGCGACGCCCTCGCGGCCGACCTCGCCGAGGCTGCGCGTGTGGTCGGAGTCGTAGCCCATCAGGGTCGGCATGTCGAATGCGGTCGAGAGCCCGGTCTGGCCGTGGTCGAGCAGGTAGTGGAAGCGCTCGTTGGTCTCCTCGACCGTGCCGAAGCCGGCGAACTGGCGCATCGTCCAGAGCCGCCCCCGGTACATCGAGGGATATGGCCCGCGGGTGAAGGGGTACTCGCCCGGCGCCCCGACCGTCTCCTCGGGGTTCTCGGGGGCGTGCTCGGGCCCGTAGAGCGGCGCGATCGGCTGCCCCGACATCGTCGAGAACTCCGCCTCGCGCTCCTTGTACTCGGGCTTGGCGCCCGGCTCCGCGGCCATCGTCACAGGCTAACGGCGAGCGGCGAAACGGCGGGGCGGCTGTTTGCGGCGGGCGGCGATGCGCGAGCCGCCGAAGCCGGCGACGGTCGCCAGCAGGGTTACCGCGATCGCGACCAGGCGGCGTCCGAGGCGCTCGAAGCGCAGCGTCTGCCAGCCCTCGTCGCGGGCGATCTCGGCCAGCGGCGGGTCTGGGTTGACGACGACCGGGTTGCCGACCGCGCGCAGCATCGGCAGGTCGGAGACCGAGTCGGAGTAGGCGTAGGAAGCGGCGAGGTCGATGTCGTGCTCGGCGGCGTAAGCCTGCATCGCCTCGACCTTGCCCTCGCCGTAGACGAAGGGACCGTCGAAGCGGCCGGTCAGAGCCCCGTCCTCACCGACTTCGTACCTGGTGCCGACGCCGCCGTCCATACCAAGCACGTTGGCCAGCGGCTCGACCACGCCACTGCCGGCGGCGCTGACGATGAAGGTCGGGCGGCCGGCGTCCTGATGGGCGTAGACCTCGTCGAGCATCTGCGGGTAGACCCGCGGCAGGATCGCCGCCATCACCTCCGGGTTCATCCGCTCGAAGCTGCGGGCAGGCACGCCGGCGATCAGTTCGCGCGCGGCTTTCAGCACCTCACGGGTTCGCTCGTCAGTTGTCCCGCGCAAGCGGTACTGCATGTGCTCGAAGCCCCAGCTGGCCAGCTGGCGGCGGCTGACCAGCTTGTGGCGGGCCGCGACGCGGGCGAACTGCATCCCCGACGACCCCGCCATCAGGGTCTTGTCGAGGTCGAAGAACGCCGCGGCGCGGCTCACGGCTAGGAGCCTGGGACTTCGATCACGATCGCGTCGCCCTGGCCGCCGCCGGAGCAGATCGCGGCGACGCCAAGGCCGCCGCCACGCCGACCCAGCTCGTGGACGAGCGAGCCGACGATGCGGGCACCGGATGCGCCGATCGGGTGGCCGAGCGCGATCGCGCCGCCGTTGACGTTGACCTTGTCTTTGTCGACATCGAGCATCCGCACCGAGTTGATCGCAACCGAGGCGAAGGCCTCGTTGATCTCCCAGAGGTCGACGTCCGCGGGGCTCTTGCCGATCTTCTCCAGCGCCTGCTTGGCGGCGTTGGCCGGCGTTTTGGCCAGGTAGGGGAAGTCGTCGGCGACGGTGCCGTAGGAGAGGACGCGGGCCAGCGGCGTGCGGCCTTCCTTTTCGGCCCAATCTTCGGAGACGACGACGATCGCGCCGGCACCGTCGTTGACCCCCGGGGCGTTGCCGGCGGTATGAGTGGCGTCCTCGCCACCGATCGCGCGCAGACCAGCCAGCGTCTCGACCGTGGTCTCGGGGCGGATTGCCTCGTCGGCCTCGATCGTGTGCTCGCCCTTGCGCGACTTGACCGTGATGCCGGAGATCTCGTCGGCGAGGCGGCCGGCGTCGGTCGCCTCGGCGGCGAGTCTGTGCGAGCGCTCGGCGAAGCGGTCCATGTCGGCGCGGGTGATCTCGAGCTCGTTGGAGACCTCGCTGGCCTCGTTGATCATCTGCTTTTCGGTGAAGGGGTTGGTGAGGCCGTCGTGGACCATCGCGTCGATCGTCTCGACGTGGCCCATGCGGTAGCCGAAGCGGGCGCCCGGCAGCAGGTGCGGGGCCTGACTCATCGACTCCATGCCGCCGGTGACGGCGACGTCGGTGTCGCCGGCGCGGATCGCCATGTCGGCAATGCCGAGCGAGCGCATGCCCGAGGCACAGACCTTGTTGATCGTCTCCGAGGGCACCTCCTTGGGAATGCCGCCCTTGATCTGAGCCTGGCGCGAGGGAATCTGACCCTGGCCGGCCTGCAGGACCTGGCCGAAGACGACCGACTGAACCTGCTCGGGGGCGACGCCGGAGCGCTCCAGGGCGGCCTCGATCGCGTGGCCACCAAGGTCGGTCGCGTCAAGCGAGGAGAGCGTCCCGCCCATCTTGCCGAAGGGCGTGCGTGCAGTACTGAGGATTACTGAGCTGGGCATGGCTGCCTTTCTCTGAGTGTTTATGCCGGGTCTCGGCTCGATCAGGGCCAGCTGGCCCACACATAGGACGATAGCGGGGGCCTGCCCCCAGCCGCCGTGCGCAAGGTCATAGACTCGCGAGCCTCGATGAAGGTCTCCGTCAGCCAGAACGAGCCCGCCGCGGTCGACGCCGACCTCGTCGCGATCGGCCTCTGCGAGGGCGAGGAGCTGCCCGGCGAGCTCGCCTCCGCCCGCGGCGCCGCCGACGCCAAGGGGAGCTTCAAGAAGCTGGCCACCATCCACCCCGAGCGGCCCGCTCGGGTGCTGGTCGCGGGGCTGGGCAAGCGCGAGGACCTCGATGCCGAGCGACTGCGGGTCGCCGCCGCCCTCCTCGCCAAAGAGGCCGGCAAGCTGAGCGCCAACTCACTCGCCTGGATCCTGCCCGAGGGCGAAGCCGCCGAGGCGCTCGCCGAGGGCATAGTCACCGGCACGATCCTCGGCGCCTACAGCTTCGACCGCTTCAAGAGCAAGGATCCCGAGGATCCGGAGCCGGCCGCGCTCGACTCGCTGACACTGCTGGGGCCGGAGAGCATCGCCACCGCAGCCGAGGCCGCCCGCGTCTGCGCCGAGGCGCAGAACCGCGCCCGCGACCTGCAGAGCCTGCCCTCCAACGTCGCCACTCCCTCCTACCTGGCCAACCGCGCCGAGGAGATCGTCGCCGCCCACGACTCGCTCAGCGTCGAGATCTTCGGCCGCGAGGAGATCGCCGCCAAGGAGATGGGCGGCCTGGTCGCGGTCAGCCAGGGAGGCGCAGAGGACCCGCGCCTGATCGTGCTGCGCTACGACGGCGGCGGCTCAGGAGAGACCCTCGGCCTGATCGGCAAGGGCGTCACCTTCGACACCGGCGGCATCTCGCTGAAGCCATCGGCAGGCATGCCGGAGATGAAGATGGACATGTCGGGTGCCGCCGCGGTGCTGGAGTCAGTCGGCGCGATCGCCGAGCTGGGCCTGAAGCTGAACCTGATCGCCGTCGTCCCCTCGACCGAGAACATGCCTTCCGGGACCGCGATCAAGCCCGGCGACATCATCACCCAGTACAGCGGCAAGACCGTCGAGGTCAACAACACCGACGCCGAGGGCCGCCTGATCCTCGCCGACGCCCTCGCCTACGCGATCGAGCAGGGTGCCGACAGGGTCGTCGACATCGCCACCCTGACCGGCGCGGTGATGATCGCCCTGGGTTCGACCTACGCCGCGGTAATCAGCAACGACGATGATCTGGCCGGCGCGATCGAGGCGGTCGGCGAGGAGACCGGCGAGCTGGTCTGGCGGCTCCCCCTCCACGCCGAGTACAAGGCGCTGATGAAGGGAACGGTCGCCGACCTGACCAACGCCGCCGCCAAGCGCAAGGCCGGCACCCTGTCTGCCGCCGGCTTCCTCGAGGAATTCGTCGGCGACACCCCCTGGGCCCACCTCGACATCGCCGGCACCGCCTGGGACGTCGGCCGCGCCTACACCGGCAGCGACGCCAGCGGCTACGGCGTCCGCCTGCTCACCGGCCTCGCCCGCTCGCTCGCCGGCTGAGGCGAGCTATTTGTCCTCATCAGTAGCTCGCTGGCGATCAGCGATCACGATGTACTCCTCGACCATCAGCTTGTCCTTGGTCCGACCCGCAGCCTTCTTCATAGCGATCAGGTTGTCTATCGATGCGACCCTGACCAGGTGGCCGAAGACCTCTCGCTTGACGGACTCTGACTTCAGATCCTCATAAGACCGCATGCCTGCGGCATCCGCGAGGACGTCGAGATCACCGTAAGGCGTCTCGAAGGTGAAGTTCGCTCCGTTTTCGATCGTCCTCGTGTCGAGCTGAAACGGAAGCTCCGGAGGGGCGCCGCGCAGCCGCACCCCAATCTCTTGAAGGGCAGCAACGAGGCGGGCGACATTGTCGCGGTCGCGGGCATATATGACATCTAGGTCGTAGCTCGGATAGGTCGAGCCGTGGGAAATCCCCGCCTGACCTCCGATCAGGACAAAGTCGACGCCGTGCTCGATGAGCGGCCCAAGTAGCTGGCGGAATTCGGGGGCCTTATGAGGCAACTCCAGGTCAGCCGTCATAGGGCTCGCGGCGAGGGTTGGGACTGTTGGCGATCACCATGTTGGCGAAGGCCGTGCCGTAGTCGAGTCGTTCAGTCGGCGAGCGACGTAGCTGCTGGTCGATCAGCGTCGCGTCGATTCCCGAGTCCCGGGTCGATGCATCGAGCTCCAGATCCTCGCCGAGGAGATAAAGCAACTCGCGCAGGGTCTCGACCGAGGGCGAGACCCTGTCTCGCTCGATCCGAGAGATCGCCGACTGAGTCGTAGAAGCACGAATTGCCAACTGCTTCTGACTGACTCCGTGCCGATGCCGTGCCTCTTGCACCAACTGACCAGGGCTCATGGCCAGAGCATAACAAATATGTACTTATCTCATATCTGCTATTGCCCGCTGAGGATCATGCAGGTGGCGATGCCGTGGGCGAGCAGCTTGCCGCTCTCCGCCGCGGTCAGGTTGGCCTCGACAGTTGCCTGGCGGCGGCCGCGATAGAGGACGTTGGCCTCACAGAGGACACGGCCGGTGTCACGGGTGATCGGGCGCACGTACTTGGCCTCGAGGCCGAGCGAGGTGTAGCCGACGCCGGCGGGCAAGGTCGTGTGGACCGCGCAGCCCAGGGCCGAATCGAGCAGCGTCGCGGCATAGCCGCCGTGGACGACGCCGATCGGGTTGTAGTGCTCCTCGCCCGGTTCGCCCTCGAAGACGGCGCGGCCCTCGCCGAGCTCGATCGGGCGCATCCGCATCGTCACCGCGATCGGCGGCGGTGGCATCGCCCCGGCGACGATCGCCTCCATGTACTCCATGCCGGTCATCGTCGCCCCGGCCGCCGCCGTCGGCAGCGGGTCCTGCCAGACCAGCTCGCGGCGGCGGGTGATCTCGGGCTGGGACTCGGCGAAAGCGAGCGCCGCCTCGACCGCGCCGCCGCCCTGCTCGGCTATCCCCTCAGCGCTCAACGGCCCGCCCTGCGCGCCTGGGCATGGCTGCGCTCGCGCGCCGACCGCGGGCTCGCCGGGTAGACCAGATCGGCGGTGATCTCGGCTTGACTGATCGAGATCCGCGGGGCCTTCGAGCGATGGTTGTGCCTGTGTCTTGGGATCAACCTCATGGCAGTGCCTCCGTTTGGGCTTGGTGTGAGTTGCTTCAAGCAACTCCTGCATTGCGGACCCTAACCCAGTTAGTTGCTTGACGCAACCCAGTGTGCGAAGATCACTCTGTGCTGCGCAACGACTATCCAGGCCAGGTCTGCTCGATCGCCAGGTCGCTGGAAGTCGTCGGCGAGCGCTGGTCACTGCTGATCGTGCGCGACGTGATGAACGGCCACCGGCGCTTCGATCAGCTGCAGAAGGCCCTCGGCGTTGCCCGCAACGTGCTCTCCGCCCGCCTCCAGCGCCTGATCGAGGAGGACATCCTCGAGCGCAGGGCCTACCAGTCCAACCCGGAGCGCTACGAGTACTTCCTCACCGAGAAGGGCCTCGCCCTCTGGCCGGCCCTGATCGCCCTGCTCAGCTGGGGCGACCGCTACTCCCCCGGTCCCGAGGGCCCGCCGATGCTGATCGTCCACAAGGAGTGCGGTGGCGCGGTCAGCGACCGCGGCATCTGCGAGAGCTGCGGCAAGGTCCTGCACGCTCGCGACGCTCGCGCCCTGCCGGGCCCCGGCCTGGAGGTCGCCAACCGGGACGCCGCGACAGTCGCAGCGCGCTAGCTTTGGCTGAGCGGCCAGCAACCAGCTACTAGGAGGAAACGCAATGGCGACAGCGGCGGAGGTCCAGGCGCGCGACAAGGTCTTCATCGGCGGCGAGTGGGTCGAGCCCGAGGCGAGCGGAACCCTCGAGGTCGTCAACTCGACCAGCGAGGAAACGATGGGCTCGATCCCGGCCTGCACTGCGGCCGATGCCGATCGCGCTGTCGCTGCCGCCCGCGATGCCTTCGAGCCCTGGTCGCAGACCTCGCGCGAGGAGCGCGCCGGCTACATGAGCGCGATCTCCGCCGGCCTCGCTGAGCGCATGGATGAGATCGCGGCGACGATCTCGCAGGAGCTCGGCATGCCGCTGACGCTGAGCAAGATGATCCAGGCCGGCCTGCCGATCGCCCAGTTCGGGGCGATGCCGAAGCTGATGGAGGAAATCCGCTGGGAGGAGGAGATCGGCAACTCGCGGGTGCTGCGCGAGCCGGTCGGCGTGCTCGGTGCGATCACGCCCTGGAACTACCCGCTGAACCAGATCGCCTGCAAGGTCGCCCCCGCCCTCGCCGCCGGCTGCACCGTGGTGCTGAAGCCGAGCGAGATCGTGCCGCTCAATGCCTTCATCCTCGCCGAGGTGATCGAGGCCGCCGGCCTTCCCGCCGGCGTCTTCAACCTCGTCACCGGCACCGGGCCCGTCGTCGGCGAGGCGATCGCCGGCCACCCCGGGGTCGACATGGTCTCCTTCACCGGCTCGACCCGCGCCGGCCGCCGCGTCTCCGAGCTCGCCTCGGCGACGGTGAAGCCGGTGGCGATGGAGCTCGGTGGCAAGTCGCCGAACGTGATCCTCGACGACGCCGACCTGAGCAAGGCCGTGCCTGACGGGGTCGGTAAGTGCTACCTCAACTCGGGCCAGACCTGCAGTGCCCTGACCCGGATGCTGGTGCCGCGCGAGAAGCTCGCGGAGGCGGAGCAGATCGCCACCCAGGCGGCGGAGAGTTTCACGCCCGGTGACCCCTTCGAGGAATCCACCCGCCTCGGTCCCCTCGTCTCCGAGACCCAGCGTGAGCGGGTTCGCGGCTACATCGAGAAGGGCGAGGCCGAAGGGGCGAAGCTGCTCACCGGCGGCGCGGCGGCGCCCGAGGGCCTGGACAAGGGCTTCTTCGTCCGCCCCACGGTCTTCTCCGAGGTGACGCCGGAGATGACGATCGCCCAGGAGGAGATCTTCGGCCCGGTGCTGGCGATCCAGCCCTACGACGGCGAGGACGACGCGGTGCGGATCGCCAACGACACCGCCTACGGCCTCGCCGGCGGCGTCTGGTCAGGAGACCAGGACCGCGCGATCGGCGTTGCCAAGAAGATCCGCACCGGCCAGATCGAGATCAACGGCGGCGCCTTCAACCCACTCGCCCCCTTCGGTGGCTACAAGCAATCCGGCCACGGCCGCGAGAACGGGCGCTATGCCATTGAGGAGTTGCTGCAGGTCAAGAGCCTTCAGTTGTAGGCGCGGCGTGGGGTGCCCCTCGTCGGACGCGGCCTTCGGCCGCTGAGTGTCCGCCGAGGGGCACCCCACGCCACACGTGACGACCGCAATAGGCTGCCGCCGTGGATTTCAACCTCACTGACGAGCAGAAGCTGCTTCGGGACACGGTGCGGGAGTTTGCGCTGGCGGAGGTCAAGCCCGTGGCGGAGGAGCTGGACCGGACCAAGAGCTTTCCCTACGAGATCGTGGAGAAACTTGGTGGGCTTGGGTTGATGGGGATTCCGTTTCCGCAGGAGTACGGCGGAGGCGGTGCGGACACCTTGTCTTACGTGTTGGCGGTCGAAGAGCTGGCTCGGATCGATTCGTCGGTCTGCATCACGATGGCGGCGCACACCTCGCTGGGGACGATGCCGATCTACCTCTGGGGTTCAGACGAGCAGAAAAGCGAGTGGCTGCCGAAGCTCTGCACGGGGGAACAGCTCGCTTCGTTCGGGTTGACCGAGCCGGAGGCCGGGTCCGACGCGGGGAACGTGCGGACGACCGCCAAGCTCGAGGACGGGGAATGGGTCGTCAACGGGGCCAAGCAGTTCATCACCAACTCGGGGACCGAGATCTCCGGCTGCGTCTCGATCACCGCGGTCACCGGCGAGGCGAACGGGCGCAAGGAGATCTCCAACCTGATCGTGCCCAACGGCACGCCCGGCTACGAGGCCGGCGAGCCCTACCGCAAGATGGGCTGGAACGCCTCAGACACCCGGCCGCTGAGCTTCGAGGACTGCCGCCTGCCCGAGGGCAGCCTGCTTGGCCGCCGCGGTGAAGGCTTCAAGAACTTCCTCCACATTCTCGACGGCGGGCGGATCGGCGTCGCCGCGATGGGCGTCGGCCTCGCCCAGGGCGCGCTCGACGAGGCGATCGCTTACGCCAAGGAGCGCCAGGCCTTCGGCCAGGCGATCGCCAAATTCCAGTCGATCCAGGCCAAGATCGCCGACCTCTCGGCCCAGATCGAGGCCGCCCGCCTGCTCACCTGGCGCGCGGCCCTGGAGAAGGACGCCGGCAAGTCGTTCACGCTCACCGCCGCCCAGGCGAAGCTGATCACCGGCCGCCTGGCGGTGCGGGCGACCGAGGAGGCAGTGCAGATCCACGGCGGCTACGGCTACATCGAGGAGTACCCGGTCTGCCGCTTCTACCGCGACGCCAAGATCCTCACGATCGGTGAGGGGACTGACGAGGTGCAGCAGATGGTGATCGCGCGGCAGCTTGGGTGTTAGTTCGAACCACGGACGCGAAATGCACCCGAAGCGTCTAAGGGTCAGCCCGGCTGTGAGGTGATTGCGCCCTCGTCCCGTCCAGCTACTTCGGAGGCCCGGCCGACCTGTTCGCCAGCGCCGTAGTGGGCGGAGATCGTTAGCTCGTGCTCGCGCAGCAGCGGGCGGGTCGGGTCGACGATCGGGGCGCTGCGGATCTTCTCGCGCTCCTGCGCGATCCAGACCCGCCCCGCCCCGGCAGCGCAATCGCGAAGCGGTGCCACGACCAGGGTCGATTTGACGCGGCCCTGTTTGACGATCAGCCAGGTGGGGGCGCCGCTGCTCGGCGTCGACGAAGAGGCCGTGGACCTGGCCGACGCTTGCGCCGCCGAGGTCGTCGACCCCGTTGCCGATCCAGGTCCGCGCCTCCTCCAGCGACGGCGGCGCGGCGAGCTCCTCACCCATCGGCCTGCCTCGCGAGCAGCTCGGCGGCGGCGCTGGCGGGGTCGAGCTCGCGGCGGACGACTCGCTCGAGCAGCTCGGCCGTCTGGGGATCTTCGGCGGCGATCGCCTCCATGCGGCGCCGCATCCGCGAGGTGGCGATGCCGAGCACCTCGCTGCGCAGGTTGCGGGCCCGCCGCTCCTCCAGGGTGCCGGCGGCCTCGATGTGCGCGCGGTGCTCGTCGATCGCCTCGGCGAGCTCGGCGACGCCCTCGCCGCGCGCCGCCTCGGTGCGCAGGATCGGCACGCGTCCAGCCTTCCGGGTCGTGCGAGAGCGCCAGTACGCCGCGCACCTCGCGCACCATCGTGTCGGTCATCGGGTGGTCGGCCTTGTTGACGACGATCACGTCGGGGATCTCCATCACGCCGGCCTTCAGCGCCTGGATCGAGTCGCCCGAGCCCGGCATCAGCGCGAGCACGATCGTGTCGGCGTGGTCGACGATGTCGATCTCGGCCTGGCCGACGCCGACCGTCTCGATCAGCACGTCGTCCTTGCCGGCGGCGTCCATCAGCCAGCGCCACCTGCAGCGCCGCCTCGGAGAGGCCGCCGAGCGCGCCGCGCGTGGCCATCGAGCGGATGAACACGCCGGGGTCGAGGAAGTGATCGGAGAGGCGGATGCGGTCGCCGAGCAGGGCGCCCTGGGTGAAGGGGCTCGAGGGGTCGATCGAGAGCACCGCCACCTGACGCTCGGACTTGCGCAGCTCCGCGGTCAGCGCGCCGATCAGGGTGCTCTTGCCGACGCCCGGGGGGCCGGTGAAGCCGACGATGCGGGCCTTGCCGGTGCGCGGGTAGACCTCGCGGACGAGCTCCCAACCGGCGGGGTCGTCGGACTCGATCAGCGTGATCGCCCGCGCCAGGGCGCGCTTGTCGCCGGCAACGAGGCGCTCGGCGAGCGGTGCTGTCTTCTGGCGACGTCGGTCACGGATGCGGTCGAGTCTAGAGTTCCCGCCGCCGTGATCCGCACGCTCCGCTTTCTCGCCCGCAACGGAATGCTGAACCGGAGATACGGGCAGCTGCTCGGCCGCTACCTGCGGCGGCGCTTCTTCACCGCCGCCGGGCTGGCGCTGGCGCACCGACGGCCTCGTCTTCTTCGGCCGCGGGCTGCGAACTGCAGATCGCCGCCAAGGGACCGGGTCCACTTCGGCCGCTTCGTCTGGATCGGCGACGGGACCAAGATCCGCTGCCACGAGGGCCGGGTCGAGATCGGCGACAAGACCGTGATGGGCCAGGAGTGCACGATCTCCGCCTACCAGCACGTGCGGATCGGCGAGCAGTGCGTGATCGCCGACCGGGCGATGTTCATCGACTTCGACCACGGCGTGGTCGAAGTCGAGCGCCCGATCCGCCAGCAGGGCATCTACAAGCGCGACGTCGATTGTCGGCTCCAACGTCTGGATCGGCTACGGCGCCTGCGTCCTGCGCGGTGTCAGCGTCGGCGACAACGCGATCGTCGGCACCAACTCAGTCGTGACCAAGGACGTCCCCGCCAACGCCGTCGTCGCCGGTATCCCGGCCCGGATCATCCGCATGCGCGAGGCGCCGGAGCAGCTGCGCTGGCCCGATCCGGTCGAGCCGGACCCCGGCGCCTACACGACCCTGCAGCCCCCGGGATAGCGGGCCTCCGCACCGCCAGCGCTCGGTCTGAGCGCCGTCCTCGACGGAATGTATTGTCTCACGTCCCTGAGGTCCAGCTTGGAGCCGAAAATTTCGAGGCTGTAGATCTCTCGTCTGGCAGACAGAACAATCCCGCGCGTGGACGTCGCGGCCCGATTCGGGGAAAACCTCGCTCGCTGTCGCGAGCGCGCGAACGTCACCCAGGGAGAGCTTCGCCCACAACGCCTCGCTGCACCGCACCGAGATCGGCCTGCTCGAGCGAGGCGGTCGGATCCCGCGCATCGACACGCTGGTCAAGCTGGCCGGCGCGCTCTCGGTTCCGCCCAGCGACTTGATCGAGGGCATCGACTGGACGCCGGGGAGCGTCACGGTCGGCAGCTTCTCGGTGGCGAAAAGCGGCGACCCGGCGGCGAACTAGTAGGGATTGGCGAAACCCGCGTGTGCGGTCTGGCGAGCGCCGGACCAAGCGGGACAAGGACGCAGGGAGGCCGAATAGCAGCGCTATTTGGCCGACTGAGGACGCCGTACCGCGCCGTGTCCGCCGCCGCCAGGCGTGCGCGGGGGTTTCGCCAATCCCTACTAGCTCAGGCCCGGCCCAGCTGGGCGCCGACGAGGTCGGCGTAGACGGCGGCAGTCTGCTCGGCGACGTCGCCCCAGTCGAAGCGGCGCAGGTGCTCGTAGGCTTCGGCGACGAGGCGGCGTCCCAGCTCGTCGTCGGAGAGGACGCGGATCGCCATCTCGGCCAGCGCTTCGGGGTCGTGGGCGCGGAAGCGCAGGCCGGCCTCCTCGTGCGGGACGACCTCGCGCAGGCCGCCGGTGTCGGCGACGATGCAGGGGCAGCCCGAGGCCATCGCCTCGAGCGCGACCAGGCCGAAGGGCTCGTAGATCGAGGGGACCACGGTGAGGTCGGCGATCCGGTAGAGCGAGTGCAGCACGTCGTCGCCGATCCAGCCGAGGAAGGTGCCGTGCTCCATCAGCCCCAGCTCCTCGGCCTGCTTGTGCAGCTCGGCCTCGTGGGTGCCAGAGCCGGCGACCAGGAAGCGGGTGCCGGGCACCTCCTCGATCAGGCGCGGCATCGCCTCGAGCGCGAGCTGGAAGCCCTTCTCGTAGACGAGGCGGCCGATCAGCAGGACCAGCTTCTCCTCCGGCTCGGCGAACTCCGAGCGCAGGCGGATCAGCTCCTCGGGGTCCTGGGGCTGCAGGTCGTCGGGGTCGATCCCGTTGGGGATGACCGAGATCACGCCGCTCGTCGACGCCGAAGATGTCGGCGATCTGCTCGCGCATGTAGTGGGAGCAGGCGATCACCCGGTCGGAGCGGTTGGTGATCCAGCGCTCGACGCCGTGGATGTAGGTCTGCGGGTGCTTGTCGACCCAGCCCTGGTGACGGCCGTGCTCGGTGGCGTGGATCGTCGTCACCAGCGGTGCGTCGAAGCGTCTGGCCAGGTGATCGCAGGCGTTGGCGACGAGCCAGTCGTGGCCGTGGACGAGGTCGAAGCTCGTAGCGGTCGCCGAGCTCGACCCCGGCGGCGAGCATGTCGGAGTTCATCCGCTCGACCCAGGCGACGAACTCGCCGAGGTCGGTCGGGCGCTTGGGCTCGCGGATGCGGTGGATCGTCGACTCCGCCGCGCCGCTCTTCGGCCGGCGACTCCTCGCCGCCGCGGGTCAGCACGTGGACCTCGACGCCGCGGTCGACCAGCGCCTCGGAGAGCTTGCGCACGTGGCGGGCGAGGCCGCCCTCGATCAGCGGCGGGTACTCCCAGGAGAGGATGAGGACGCGGGTCACGGCTCGAAGCAGCGGCGAAAGGCTCAGGTCAGGGGCTAGTGCGCGCGTGCGCGGGTCGGCGATGGCCGGAGAGTCTATGGCCTCCAGGGCAGCTTCGGCGTGGGAAGTGGCTCGCTGATAGGCGTAGTCGCCGGCCTGGCCGCGCTGGTCGAGGAAGGCCCAGTCGCTCGCCTGGGCGGCGAGCAGCTCGCGCGCAGCGCGCTCGGCGGCGTCACCGCGCAGCCCGCGCGAGAGCGCCCGCAGGAGGCGCAGCTCGAGCCGCCGGGCGCCCCAGGCGAGGTCGGCGACCGCCGGCGAGTCCCAGGTGCGCAGGTCCTTCTCCTCGCCCCAGGTCGAGGCGTGGAGCGGTCGATCGACCGGCTCGTGCTCGGCCAGCGCCTCGGGCACGGTGAGCAGGCGCACCCCGGCCGCCTCGGCCGCGGCGAGCACCTCGCGCAGCCAGATCGCCCCCTCCGACCACCAGTGGCCGAGCAGCTCGGTGTCGATCGCGAAGACGAGCAGGCCGCGGCGCTCGCGGCTCGGCGCTGTACTCGCGCAGGCGCGCTGCGGCGGCGGCGAGGAACTCGCCGGCCTGACGGCGCGCGACCGCCGTGGCCGCCGCCGGGTCGTAGCCGCCGCCGCCGACCTTCCAGATCCGCACGCCGCGCAGCGACTCGCCGGCGAACTGGGCGTGGGCGGGGTCGGAGGGGTAGCCGCTCAGCGACCAGAGCCAGCTGAATCGCCTCCCAGTCGATCGGCAGCGCCACCGGGCCGGCCTCCGTGGCGACCGGGGCCAGCGCGTCCAGCGACTGCCGTGGCGCGCTCTGGTCGACGCAGAACCACTCCACGCCCTCCTCCGCCAGGCGCCACTCGAGTCCCGGCGCGTAGGCGCACTCGGGCAGCCAGAAGCCGCCGTCCCAGCCGAAGCGGCGCCGGTGCGAGCGGACGCCGGCGTCGAGCTGCAGGCGCAGGCCCTGGCGGCGTGGCGAGCAGCGGCAGCACCGCGTGCGTCGCCGCCGAACCGGCGAGCGCGATGCGCCCCTCGGCGGCCGCCCGCTGGAACGGTCGCAGCGGGTCGCCGCCCATCCGCGTCGAGCAGCTCCAGGGCGTGGCTGTAGCGCTCGTGCTCGACCAGGCAGGCGTCGCGGCACTCGGCATCGACCTCGTCGTATGTCGGCCGCCGCCGCCGCGATCCGCCACTCGGTGAGGAAGCGCCGCAGGCGCTCCTTCACACCAGCGTCCTCGAGCTGGTCGGCGAGCACCGGGGTGATCGTCATCGTCAGCCGCTCGGCCACCTCCAGCACCGGCAGGTAGGAGCGGATGACCGCGTCGAACAGCCACTCCTCGCCGAACGGATAGGTCCCGAAGCCCTCGACGTAGGGCATGTGGGAGTGCAGGACGATCGCGAGGTCGCCGGCGCTCTCCTCAGGGGCCATGGCAGACAGCGATGAAGTCGAGCGCGCGGTCGAGGTCGCCCTGCCTGAGGGCGAAGTCGGAGGCGGTCGATCGCGGGCGTGAAGCGGTCGTAGAAGGGCTTGGTCAGGCCCAGGCGCCTTGTGGATCGCGGTCCCAGCCCAGCTTCAGCGCCAGCTCGTGGGCGCGCAGCTTGCGGGCGTGGAAGAGGCCGAGACCTCGACCCGCGGGAAGTGCGCCTCGCAGAGCTGGCGGAACTCGGCGGCGCGGTACTCACGCACGTGCCAGGGGTTGTCGGACTTCTCCGCCCCCGGGGGCGCGAGGGTCAGCAGGTTGGGGGTGGAGACGTAGGCGACGCCGCCGGGCTCGAGCATCGAGCGGAAGTGCTCGAGGATCGCGCCAGCGTCCTGCACGTGCTCGATCGTCTGCAGGAAGACGACCGCGTCGCAGGGCTCGGCGAAGCTTTCGACCAGGTCGCGCTCGAAGCGCAGATTGGGGCGCACGTAGCGCAGGCGGGCGTGCTCGTGGGCCTCCGGGTTTGCGTCGACGCCGACGACGCTCGCCGCGCTCCCGGCGAGCACGTTGGAGCCGTAGCCCTCGCCGCAGGCCATGTCGACGACGCGCTTGCCGCTGAGCCGGGCGGCGATCCATTCGTAGACGACCAGGTGACGCCGGTACCAGTAGTTCTCCTCGGGCACGTCGGGCAGCGTGCGCTCGCCGGTCAACGGCAGCGGTGGCACGCCCTCGGGCTGGTTTTCCTGGACGTATTCCCGGGTCACGTAGCGAGACCGTATTGAGCGGCCTGCAACTCGTGCGTTACGCCGATCCACGTAGAGTTCCGCGCCATGCCAGCCTCCCCCACCGCGAGCGCGGACCACATCAAGGACGTCAACACCCGCTACCACGACGCCGCCGCCGACGAGTACGACGCCAAGTGGGGCATCGACTTCGGCGACACCGGCCAGGACCAGGTGCGCCAGAAGCTGGTCAAGGCGCTGGGCGGGCGCAATGGCGCCAGCTTCGGCCGCGGCCTCGAGATCGGCTCGGGCACCGGCTACTTCTCGCTCAACCTGCTGCAGCTCGGCGCGATCGAGAGCCTCACCGCGACCGACATCTCGCCGGGGATGCTGAAGCGGCTGGCCAACACGGCCGCCGGCCTCGGGCTCGAGGTCGAGACGGTTCAGACCGAGGCCGAGGTGCTGCCCTTCGAGGACGAGAGCTTCGACCTCGTCTTCGGCCACGCCGTCCTCCACCACATCCCCGACCTCGACCAGGCCTTTGCCGAATTCCGCCGCGTGCTGCGGCCCGGCGGCGCGATCGCCTTCGCCGGCGAGCCCTCGCGCTACGGCGACCGCCTGGCGGCGCTGCCCAAGCGGGCCGGCCTGCTCGTCGCGCCGGCCTGGCGGCGGGTCGTCGGCGCCCAGCCCAGGGCGATCGCCGAGGCCGAACAGTCAGACGGCCACGCGCTCGAGGGCGAGGTCGACGTCCACGCCTTCGCCCCCGCCGACCTGCGCCAACTGCTGCGCGAGGCCGGCTTCGAGGACCGCCACGTCGGCGGCGAGGAGCTGCTCGCCAACGCCTGGGGCTGGGGCCTGCGCACGGTCGAGTCGAGCGCCGAGCCTGAATCGATCTCCTGGGGCTGGCGCCGCTTCGCCTTCCGCAGCTACATCGCCCTGCAGAAGGTCGACAGCAGCCTGCTCGAGCCCTACCTGCCGGCCGAGCTCTTCTACAACCTGCTCGTCTCGGCCCGCAAGCCGGCATAGAGGAGTCAGGCCAAGAGCCGCTCGGCCCGCCGTCGGCAGACCTCGACGATCCCGTCGATCACGGGGCGATGCCAACCCTCGGCCCGCGCCCGGTCACGAAGCCCCACGGTCTGGGTGGCTATCTCTCCAGTCCATTCACGGACGAACCGGCCGAGCTGCCCGCCGAGACCGCATTCCGTCGCCAGTTGACGCCACGCTGCAGGCCCAACGTCGGCCGGATCGTCGACTCCACCGATCCGCATGGCGAGACGATTCGTCACCTCTGGATAGACCGCCGTGGAGACGATGTCGTAGAGCGGTGCGAGCCGCACGGCAGTGCCGGCCTCGTAGAGAAGGGCGAAGTTCTTGCCGTGGGCGTCGCTGTTGCCGAGCAGGAAGCTGACCAGCACTGCCTTGACAAACGCATTGATGTCAAGCGCGGCGCGTGGACTGCCGAGTGTTCTCAAGAGCCCGACGATCGCGGCAACGGATGGCCCCCCGTTCTCCTCGTACTTTGCCGATGGAAGCAGGCCCAGCGCCTGGCACGTGTCCTCCTGGTGGATGCGCGAGATCACACCGTCGCGACCGGTCGATCGATCGAACCGCTCCACGTACAAACACGGTGTCTGGCCGATCGTGAGCAACTCGGTCACGGCCGCATCGAGACCCGCCGCCGCGGCAACCCCCATGCAGAACGCCTCGTTGGCGGCAATGTCCTCGTAGTGCCCGTAGTCGGGCTTGAGCAGGCATGTGCTCGGCCAACCCCCCTTTGGAAGGCCGAATCGGCCATCCGCACGCCGGGTGAGAACCAGCTTGTCTTGGATGCCCCCAAGGCTGAGCCGAACCCCATCTGGATCGGCGCTCACCCCAAGCGGCCGGCGAGGCAGTTCCGCCACCAGGGACCCGAGATCCGCGGCGCTGAGCAACTCAACCTCCGATCGCTCGGGCAAGGGCAAGCGGTCGGCCGGCATTACCACCACCGCACCGGCACAATCGGCTCCCAGCGCCGACAGGAGCCCGAAGCCGTCGGCCTCGCTTAGCCCGAATCGACGGGCGACGCCGACACGCGCGGTTGCCTCAGGCAAGAGGCCCTCGAAGAAGGGTGCCGACCGACTGGGTGAGAACGCGCCCACCTGGACCGGCAGCGATGCCGAGAGCGGAATGCTCCCCTCGTCGTGCCTTGCCAGCGCCTCGTCCGAGTAGGCGAATCGGTAACGGGCCGGCCCCCGCCTCTCGATCGTTCCCAGCATCTCTTCGTCGAGGTAGACACGGAGCCTCTCCCCAGCACGCTCGCTCATCGCTCTCGAACGCAAAGCTCGAGCCCCAATACCTCGAGCACCGGAGCCACACTGTCGAGTCTGCTGGTCGGCTTGCCGTTCTCGATCTGGTGAATCACGCGGGTGCTCACGCCAGCCGCGAGGGCAAGCTGATCCTGGCGCAGCCCGAGCGCACGCCGAGAGTCGAGGACGGCGGCCCCGATGGCGTCGGCCTCCCTCTGTGCCGGGTTCAGCTTGGAATGCACGATCATGCAATATAGCAGGGTACAGTTGCCCAAATCGAACAATATGCGCGATCGCACATTCTCGCGACCAGCGCGAGATGAGCGAGCATCTATGCATGATCACGCATCAGGCGCGCCGGACGCGGTAGAGCTTGATGCGGGCGTCGATTCCCTTGAGCCGGCGCTCGCCGGCGTAGGAATAGGCGAAGCCCTCACCGGCCTCCGCCTTGGTCGCCTCGTCGATGAGGACGCTGTCGGGGCGGGCGATGCCGGTGATGCGGCTGGCGAGATTGACGGAGCGGCCGTAGTAGTCGCCCGACTGGGCGAGCGTCGGGCCCACGGGAGATGCCCGCGCGCAGCACCGGGAACTCGTCCCCTTCGCCTTCGGCAAGCGCGATCAGGTCGAGTGCCGCGTCCAGCATCGGCTCGACCTCGGTCGAGACCATCATCGCGGCGTCGCCGATCATCTTCACCAGCCGCACCGGCGCCTTCGGCGACCTCGCTCGCCATCTCCTCGAAGCGACCGGCAACCGAGCCCAGCTCCTCGGGCGCGATCTCCTCGCCGAGGCGGGTGAACTCGACCAGATCGGCGAAGCAGACCGCGAGGTCGGTCGTACCGCGGATCTCGCCTGATTCGAGGTCAGCGGCACCGATCACGTCGCGCCTGATCTGCTCCAGCATCTGAGCTTGGAACGTGTAGATCAGGATCGGCGCGAACAGCGGCAGCATGAACTCGGCTGCCTGGGCAAAGCGGTGGGCGAGATCGCGTTCGGTGTCGCCGGGCTGCATCAGCGTGCGCACGGTCAGCTCGCGGTTCGCCTCCGCGATCCGCGCCATCCCCATGCCGATCGTGCGCGCCACCTGCAGCATCCCTTCCTCCGGTAGGCCGGCATCGCGGAGTTCCTTCGCACGGCAGACCGCTTCGAGGTCGGCCTCAGTGCCGGTCTGCTCGTCGGGGCCCGGATAGGGAACGCCGAGCGCGGCGCTGAAGCGCTGAACCAATTCGAGGTCGAGGCCGGAGATCTTGGCGATTTCGCGCGGGGTGTAGCGCGGGCCGGGGCCGGCGAGGGCGCGCTCCACCAGGCAGCAGGGTGAGGCGCCCGGCGGCGACGGCTTCGTGCAGCTCCTCCAAGGTCGCCCCGTCGTTCTCGAGCTCCTCGAGCAGGGCGAGGCGGTCCTCACAGGCCTTGCCCTCGAGCCCGTCGAGCAGTCCCTCGGCTTCGAAGTCGATCATGCGACCGCCACGCTACCGCCACGGCGGGGGTCGCCGCCGCCACTCAGCTTGCCGCTGCCGCGCTCGCGGGCGACGGCCTGGGTGCCGCCGAAGAAGAGGTTGATCTCCGGCCGGCGCAATACCGGAGTTCCGCTCGCCTCGATTCGCGCCAGGGCCCCCTCGTCGATCCCCGGCTCGGCCTGGACGACGCCCGTCCTCGAAATGCAGGCGCGGCGCCCGCACCGCCTCGTCAGCCCCCATGCTCTGCTCGACCGCCCGCACGATCGTCTGCAGGATCGCCGAGCGGATCCGGTTGGAGCCGGCGCTGCCGAGCCCGAGCTCGATCTCGCCGTCGCGCAGGACGACCGTGGGCGCCATCATCGAGGTCACCCGCCGTCCTGGCGGAATCGAGTGGAAGCCGAGCGGGTTGAGGTCCTCCTCGCCGAGCATGTTGTTGAGGATCACGCCGGTGCCGGGGACGAGCACGCCGGAGCCCGAGCCGTTGGAGCAGGTGACGTTGGCGCACATGCCGTCGCGGTCGAGCACCGAGATGTGGGTGGTCGAGCCGAGCAGGTCGCCGCGAGCGGCGTTGGCGGCGCTCATCGCCGCGACCAGTTGCTCGGGCCCGCTGCTCTCGCCGAGCCGCTCGAGCTGCCCAAGGCAGTAGGCGATCAGGGTTCCGCCCGAGGACGGCGGCGGGTTGGTCAGCACCTCGGTACCGCGGAAGCTGGCCCGGATCGGCTCGCGCTCGATCACCTCATAGCCGGCGAAATCGGCGGCGCCGAGCGTGCCACCGCGCTCGATCACGTAGGCGCTCAGCTCTTCGGCAATCTCGCCACGGCAGAAGGGCTCCGCCCCCTCGGCGCCAAAGCGCTCCAGCGCCTCGGCCAGCTCAGCGAAGCGGAAGAGCTCGCCCTCGCGCAGGGTGCGCCCGTCCGGCGCGTACAGCTCTCGCGTGCCCGGCAGGCGAGCGTGGATCGGTTCGAGGATGTCGAGGATGTAGGCCTGCTCGTGATTTACGAGGGCCCCCTCGCGGGCGAGGCGGACACCGGGCTTGACTAGCTCGGCGAGCGGCATCGTGCCGAAGCGCCGCAATGCCTGCTCGAGCCCGGCCGCGGTGCCGGGGACCCCGCAGGAGACTGGGCCGACGTAGAACGTCTGCACCGTCTCGACGTCGAAGTGGACCTGCACCGGCACCAGCTCCGCACCGCGCTCGACTCCGTCCCTACCAGGTGCGGCGACGAAGAAGTCGAGCAGCGTCGTCTCGCCGCCGTCGTGGACCATCATGAAGCCGCCCGCACCGAAGCCGGTCAGCGGGCTCTCAACCGCGAAGGACGCCAGCGCGGCGCAAACAGCCGCGTCGACGGCGTTGCCGCCCTCGCGCAAGGCCTGTGCTCCCGCCTCGGCGGAAAGTGGATGGCCCGCAGCTACGACCCCGCTCATCGGCGGAGGTGCCTCGCGTTACCCGGGCAGGAACTCTGGGACGTCGATGCCGCCGAGATCGCCGCCGCGCTCGCGGCGTCCCGAACGCGGAGCCTCTTTGGTGCGGCGGATCATCGGCTCGGCAACCCGGCGTGGCGGCGCGGCGCGGCCATCGAAGCGAGTCGCGACGACGGTCACCCAGACCTGATCGTTGAGCTCCTCGTCGACGTTGGCGCCGAAGATGATGTTGGCGTCGGGATGAGCGGCTTCGCCGACCAGTTTGGCCGCCTCGCTGACCTCGACCAGGGAGAGGTCGGCGCCGCCGGTGATCGAGAGCAGGATCGCCCGCGCGCCCTCCATCGAGGTCTCCAGCAGCGGCGAAGAGATCGCTTTTTCGGCCGCCAGGATGGCCCGCTCGTTGCCGTGGCCCATGCCGATGCCGAGCAGCGCCCGGCCGGCCTCCGACATGATCGTGCGCACGTCGGCGAAATCGAGGTTGATCACGGCAGGGAGCGTGACCAGGTCGGAGATGCCCTGGACGCCTTGGCGCAGCACGTCATCGGCGACCTGGAAGGCCTCCACCATCGAGGTCTGCTGGTCGAGCACCTCGAGCAGGCGGTCGTTGGGGACGACGATCAGCGTGTCGACCTCGGCGGCGAGTTCCTCGATGCCCTTGTTGGCCTGGCCACCGCGGCGGCTGCCCTCGAAGCTGAACGGCTTGGTGACGATGCCGACCGTGAGCGCGCCGACCTCGCGAGCGAGGCGGGCGATCACCGGAGCGGCACCGGTACCAGTGCCGCCGCCTGCGCCAGCGGCGACGAAGACCATGTCCGAGCCCTTGAGCAGGCGCTTGATCTTGTCCTGTTCCTCGAAGGCGGAGCGGTGGCCGAGCTCGGGATCGGCGCCGGCGCCGAGACCGCGCGTCGCTTCTTCGCCGATGTGAACGGTGACGTCGGCCATGCAGAGCTGCAGCGACTGAAGATCGGTGTTGACCGCCATGAACTCGACGCCGGGAATCCGCGCCTCGACCATGCGGTTGACGGCATTGACGCCACCACCACCCACACCCACGACCCGAATCACAGGCTGGTGCGGCTCCCCACTTCCCGGCGGCTCGTACTCCGGCTCCTCCCGCCCATAGCGAGGCGATTCCACAATCGGCTCAATCTCCCGCCGCGCATAAGCCGGCTCCTCGGAGAACACCCGCTTGAGCCGCTCGGGAGGGGTTTCCGGGTGCTCTTCGGGGGAGGAACTTTCAGGCTCCTGGTCATAGGGCCCAGACGCATCTCCGGCGGGTGGCGCTGTAGGGGGTACCGCCCCCGAGGACGCTTTAGCGACCGGAGGGGGTGGTGGGTCCCCTGCGGCGACAGGACCCGTCGCCGAGGCGTCTTGTCCCTCGTCAGTCGTCGATCCCTCGTCAGTCTTCTGCCCCTCGTCGTCAGTCGACCGGAACAGGTCCGAGAGAGGACCCTCGCGCATGCTTGCCCGCTTATTGCGCCGACTCATGTGCCAGAACCTCCTTCGCCAGATCTCGGTAGTAGCCCGCGGCGTTGCTCTGCGGATCGTACTTGAGCACACTCGCACCCTTTACGGGAGCCTCGGCGAACTTGATCGCCTTGCGAATGCGTGATTTGAAGACGAGCTCGCCGAAGTTCTCCTCGAGGATCTCAACCGCCTCCTTGGCGTGGACGGTGCGGGTGTCGAGCATCGTCGGCAGGATGCCCTCGATGCGGACATCCGGGTTGAGGTTCTCCTGGATCATCTTCAGCGTGTTCTGCAGCTGGACCAGCCCGCGCATCGAGAGGTACTCGCACTGCACGGGGACGATCACCTTGTTGGCGGCGGTGAGGGCGTTGATCGTCAGCAGCCCGAGGCTGGGCGGCGTGTCGATGCAGACGTAGTCGTAGTCGGCCCAGACTTCCTTCAGCGACTTCTCGAGCGAGCGCTCGCGGCCGATCTTGGTGCTCATCGCTATCTCAGCTCCGGCGAGGTCGATCGAGGCGACGGCGATGTCGATCTCGCGGTGCTGGATGATCTCGGCCATCGGCATGTCGTGCACGAGCACGTCGTAAAGGCTCTTCTCGACCTTGTCCGGATCGATCCCCTGACTCATCGTCAAGTTGCCCTGTGGATCGAGGTCAACGCAGAGCACCCGATACCCGGACTCGGCAAAGGCCACAGCAAGGTTCAGCGTGGTGGTCGTCTTGGCAACCCCACCCTTCTGGTTCGCAAACGCGATCACCTCAGCATGCTTAACCGGCGCCTCAACCTCAGCAACCGCCACAGCAGGCTCATGCCTGCTGGGCGCGAGCAAGTCCCGCGGCATGAACCTCTCAGGCTCGGGCTCGGGCTCAGACTTCACGGCCACCGATGCGGATGATCCCTCGGAAGCTTCAACCTCAGACGCCTCTCCCGCGGGTGGCGCTGTAGGGGGTACCGCCCCCGAGGACGCTTTAGCGACCGCAGGGGGTGGTGGGTCCCCTGCAGCGACAGGACCCGCGGGCCGAGGAGGCTCGGGGTCCTCCTGCGCGACAGGACCCGCCGGCCGAGGCCGCTCGGGTATGACTTCCTCCATCTCCTCCAGCTCCTCAACGATCGGATGCGTCTCCTCGATGACGGAAGCAGACTTGAACTTGTTCTTGCGGCTAAGGAATCCCATTGCGCGGGTATTCGCATGAGCACCCGCTTTTCCTGCCAGCCTCAGAAATTGCTAGGAATCACCCGGTAACCGATCTCCTCGACAAGCGACTGGTCTTCGTCACCGGCAAGGGTGGCGTCGGCAAGACCACGGTCGCCATGGCACTTGGTCTGCGTGCGGCTGCCGAAGGCAAGCGGACGATCGTCTGCGAGGTCTCCTCGCAGGAGAACGCCTCGCGGATGTTCGAGCACACCGAGGTCGGCTTCCACGAGGTCGAGATGGAGGAGAACCTCTGGTCGATCTCGATCGACCCCGACGAGTCGATGCGCGAGTACGTGCTGCTGCAGCTGAAGGTGCGGGCGATGCGCGACATGCTCTTCCGCAGCCGCATCTTCAACTACCTCGCCGCCGCCACGCCCGGGCTCAAGGAGCTGGTCACGATCGGCAAGATCTGGGAGCTGGCCCAGCCCGACCGCAAGGTCAAGAGTGGGCGCAAGTACGACCTGGTGATCGTCGACGCGCCCGCCACCGGCCACGGCATCGGCTTTCTGCAGACACCGCGCACCTTCGCCGCGATCGCCAGGGTCGGGCCGATCCACTCACAGGCACAGCAGCTCGACCGGCTGATCACCGACCGCGAGCACACCGGCGTGGCGATCGTCGCCCTGCCCGAGGAGATGCCGGTCAACGAGTCCGCCACGCTGGAGCGCGACCTGCGCGATGACGTCGGCGTCGCCGTCGACCGCGTCTACATGAACGGGCTCTACCCGGAGCGCTTCTCCAACGATGAGGCCGAGCAGCTGGCCGGGCTCGCCGCGGAGGGCGACGACGGCCTGCGGGCGGCGGCACGGGCGGGGCTCTCCGAGCACAACCGGGCCCGCTCCCAGCGCGCCCAGCTGGCCCGCCTGCGGCGGCGGGTCGAGGCGCCGGTCAAGACGCTGCCCTTCCTCTTCGAGCCGGATCTCGGCATCGAGGGCGCCCGGCAGTTGGCGAAGAGGGTGGGCTGATGCCGGCGGTCGGCGACATCCTCGATGGCAAGGACATCTGCATCTGCGCCGGCTCCGGCGGCGTCGGCAAGACGACGACCTCGGCGGCGATCGCGACCGGGATGGCGGCGCGCGGGCTCAAGGTCTGCGTGCTGACGATCGACCCGGCCAAGCGCCTCGCCGACTCGCTCGGCCTCGAAGGAGCTCGGCAACGAGGCCAGGCAGGTCGACCCGGCGCTGTTCGAGCAGCACGGGATCGAGATCAAGGGCGAGCTCTGGGCGATGATGCTCGATGCCAAGGCGACCTTCGACGAGCTGGTCGCCCGCCAGGCGCCGGACGAGGAGGCGCGCGACCGCGTCCTCAACAACCGCATCTACCAGCAGATCTCCAGCGCCCTCGCCGGCTCGCAGGAGTACATGGCGATGGAGAAGCTCTTCGAGCTGCACAGCGAGGGCCGCTTCGATTTGCTCGTCCTCGACACGCCGCCCAGCCGCAACGCGCTCGACTTCCTCGACGCGCCGAAACGGCTGACCCAGTTCATCGAAGGGCGCTCGCTGCGCGTCTTCATGAAGCCGACCGGCCTCGCCGCCAAGGTCGCCGGCCGCGGCGCCTCGGTGGCGCTCTCGGTCTTCAAGCGCATCGTCGGCTTCGACCTGCTGGCCGACCTGGCCGAGTTCTTCAACGCCTTCAGCGGCATGGTCGACGGCTTCCAGGCCCGGGCCAAGCGGGTCAACAGCCTGCTCGGCGACCCCCACACCTGCTTCCTCGTCGTCTGCGGGCCGCAGGGCGAGCCGGTCGACGAGGCGGTCTACTTCCACCGCAAACTGGTCGAGGCGAAACTGCCCTTCGGCGGCGTGATCGTCAACAAGGTCCACTACCCGGCGGAGCAACTGCGCGGCGGCAGCGAGGACCTTGAGACCTCTCTCGCGGCGAAGCTCGGCGACGACGAGCTGGCGCAGCGGGTTGCCGACAACTTCGCCGACTACCAGGCGCTGGCCGAGCGCGACGCCCGCAACATCGAGCGGCTGGCGAAAGAGCTGCGCGCTCAGGGCGTGATTCGCGTCCCCTACCTGGACGAGGACGTGCATGACCTCGCCGGCCTGGCCGAGATCAACCGCTACCTGTTCGCGACGAGCGAGGAGCGGATCGAGATCGCAGCGGGCCGCGCTTAACCGGCGCGGTAGTGATCGTACTTGAGCTCGCGAACCTCCCAGTCGGCGTCATCGGGCACCGGGAAGAGGTGGCGGACGCGCGGGGTGTCGATCCGCTCGCGGTGCTGGACGTCGCCCTCGATCGCGGGGAAGTCGAGGGTGCTGTGCTCGGGTGCGTCGACCTCCTCGAGCCAGGGCGTGGCGGTGATGCGAATCTCTCCCTCATCGGGGATCGGCTCGAGGATGCGTGTGTCCTGGCTCATGTCGTACTCCTCCTCTGGCGGCTCGAAGTGTTGGGCGGCGGCCTCCTCGACCCGCGGGGTTTCCCGCGAGACGGTGATTTCCTCCGCTACTGGGATCTCGTCGGGGACGACGATCTCCTCCGGCTCGACGATGTCTTCGGCGACGGCGATCTCTGCATCGCCACCACCGAGGCCGCTGGCGATCAGGGTCTCGTCGGCAGCTGTGTTGAGGTCTGAGCTGAGCTCGCCGAGGGCGGTTTCGCGCAGGATGCGGCGCACCCCTTCCTCGATCCAGCCGGCGATCGCCAGGCCGGGGGTTGAAGGCGTTCCGTTCATCAGCGCGCGCTCCAGCTCGAGCGCGCCCTCGATCCGCTCGCGGGCCTCGATCCGGTCGAAGCTCTCATCGGCGATCAGGGCGGAGGCGCGCATCGGCAGCGACGCGCCGACCGGTCCATGGCCGTCGAGCACGGCCCGCAGCGCCAGCAGGTGGTCACTGAGGCCCTCCAGGGCGGAGTCGCGGCCGCAGCCAAGCTCGAAGCGATCGACCGCCCAGGCGAGGGCCCCGTCTGGATCGGGGCGCGCCTCCAGCGTGGCGGCGAACTCGGCAAGCTGGATCGCCTCCTCCTCGCTGAGCTCGTAGGAGCCCGGACGAGTGGCAGGGGCACCGGTGGCGAGGCGGGCCCAGCGCTCTTCCCCGGTGGGGGCGAAGGCGTAGGGACCGAGGCCGACGCTGCCGGCCTTGAAGAGGTGCATGACGCTGATCAGCTCGCCGAGCTGGCCGAGGGCAGCGGCGGCGCTGTCGGTGCCCTCGCCCTGCTCGGCGACAGCGAGAAACTGAGGTTGCCAGGCGGCACGGCCCATGCCCTCGCTGCGCATCGCCTCGATCGGCGCCTCGATCGAGTCAGCGCGGACGATCTGCAATCCGTGGGCGAGCTGCAGGCGCGGCAGTGGCATCCGCAGCCCGACCAGAGGCGCGATCAAAACCTCTGCCTCCTCGGCGCCACGGGTCTCGGCCTCGAGCACGGCGAGCGCGCCCCGCAGGCGCTCGTGGTCGAGCGAAAGTTCGGTGCAGCCATCCCAGAGCGAAGCGAGGAAGACCGTCAGCATCTGAGCAGCGCGCTCGCCCGGGTCGCCGGGGACCTGCTCGCCGCGGGCCTCTAGATAAGCGGTGGCGATGCCGGCGGCAGCAACCGTGTCGCGGGCCGGGGCGAAGGCATCCAACTGGCGCAGCTCGCTCTCGCGTTCACGCACGTATAGAGACGTCAGTGGCCGGTAGCTGTAGAAGAGCGAGTCATCGCCGCTCTCGGCATCGACGTCATAGGGGATCTGGTCGCCACCGGCGACCAGGGCGCTGAGCTTTATCGCCGCCTCGGAGGCAAGGCGGGTCAGCGACTCGTTGAGCAGGCGATCACGCACGGCCCTCGCTTCCCCCCCGTGCCTGGCGCTCCTGCGCCTGCACGCTGCCTTGCAGGAAGTAACTAAGCGGTGGCTGCGGCGCGCTCGGCCTCGGCCGATACGTCTTCAAAGAGCCAGCGGGTGCCGTAGCGGCGCATGTCCTCGACCAGGGGCACCAGGGCCTCGCCCTTCTCGGTCAGCGCGTACTCGACCCGGGGCGGCACCTCGGGGAAGGTGTGGCGCTCGACGATCCCCTCCTCTTCCAGCGCCCGCAGCCGCAATGAGAGCGTGCGCGGGCTGATTCCCTCCAGCGAGCGCTCCAGCTCGCAAAAACGACTAGACCCTTCGGCCAAGTCGCGGATGACGAGGAGGGTCCACTTGCCACAGACCACTTCGGCCGTGCGACAAACGGGACATTGAGAGTTGGAGGCTGCACTCATGATCAAAACGAGGCGGTTTGTGGCGATTGCCTCGCTTCAGCAAGTGTAGCGACATAGCTTCACTTACTGAAGTTTTGGTCGATCCGCACTGCAAGGCCGTCTCCGCAGGTCGCCCGGGTTAAAGCGAAGCCCCCGCGCAACCGATGGACCCTGCATGACGCCACCCGGGCGCAAGCCGCTGCATGGCGAAGACGGATTCGCGCTGATCGAGGTGCTGGTCAGCGCGCTGGTGCTCGCCATCGCCGCGGCGGGTGTCCTCTCGCTGCTGCAGGCGACCACCCGCTCGGCAGCCGCCGAGCGCCAGCATGCGGTGGCCTACTCACTGGCCCAGGAAGACCAGGCACGGCTGCGCTCGCTTCGTCTCTCGACCCTCAACCGGCTTTCGCAGGAAAACAAATACACGCTCAACGGCACCATCTTTACCGTCAAATCCGAAGGCGCCTTCATCAACAACTCGACCCGCCAACCGTCCGGCTGCACCGGCGGGGGAGTCGCCGCCGACTACGTGCGGATCACCTCGACCGTGAGCTGGACCGGCCACCCGTCGATCACCGTGCAGAGCATTGTCTCGCCCTCGAACGGCTCGCTCGATCCAAAACACGGCACGCTCGTAATCACGGCTACGAAGGTCGGCCCCCTGCCGCTCGCCGGGCTGGGGCTGAAAGGCACCGGTCCGGGAACGTTCGGCGGCACGACGGACGCCGGCGGCTGCGCCAACTTCTCAGACCTGCCAGCCGGCAACTACGAAGTCACGCCGAGCGGCACCAACCTCGTTGGAATCGACGGCCAGCCCCCCCATGTGGAAAAAATCGGCGTCAGCGAAGGGACCACCAGCACCCTGACCCTCCAGTACGACTACGGCGCCTCGATCCCGGTTGAATTCGAATACAGGGTCGGCAGCAGCAGCGAATACAAACCGGCCAAGCTCGACTCCGCCTACATGCAAAACACGAGCGGGTCCGCGGCGTATTGGTCGCCGACCAAAGCCCGCGAACTCAGCTTCACCGCGAGCCCGATCTATCCCTTCCCCAACGGAGACAGCATCTGGGCCGGCGCCTGCTCGGCGAACAATCCAGAAACCAGCACTGGGATCGCCACTTATGTATTCCATTCTGGAGAAGTCGTAACCCAGCCACTGCACCTGAAGGTTCCGGCACTTGAACTGACGGTCAAGAGTGGAAGCTCAATCGTCAGCGGTGCGACGGTCATGGTCACCGATGAAAACTGCAAACCAGAAGGAAAAACATATAGGCGAACCTACGTCAGCCAGGCACAGGGGCATCAGAGCAGCGCAAGCAACGGACAGCCGGAATACGGTCTTCCCTATGGCAGCTATGAAATCTGCGCTTCCGGCCTGATCTCCGGCAGCAACCGCCGCGTATACGCGAAAAAAATCGGCGTCAAAAGCTTTACCTCGACCAAATCGGAAACACTGGACCTCTCGGGGACCGGCTCCGAAAAAAACCAGGTCTGCCCGTGATCTCCCCCGATCGCATCGCGGGCGAGCGCGGCACGACCTTGGTCGAGTTGATGGTCGCGCTGATGGCCGGGATGGTGATCATCTCGGCGCTGACGATGGTGATCATCACCACGATGCACGGCACCGCCCGGGTCACGGCCCGGGTCGAAGCAACCCAGCGCGCCCGCCTTGCCCTGGTGAGGCTGATGCAGGAGCTGCACTCTGCCTGCGTCAGCCCCGAAATCGCTCCCGTCAAAGAAAAAAGCGAAGGCAACAAACTGAGGTTCGTGCATCAAACCGGCTCAGAAGTGCAGCCAACCCCGGTGCTCAGCGTCGTCACCTACAGCGGTGGCACGCTGACGCAGTCCGACTACGCCGTCTCAGGGGGCACCGCGCCGACCTGGACTTTCAACGAAGAAAAACCCAGCAGCACCAAAACGCTGCTGACCAAAGTCGCGCCGGTCTCTCCGAGCAGCTCGATCTTCAGCTACTACCGCTACACCAACGGAACCATCTCCACCACCCCGCAGGCAACCCCACTCAGCAAAACGGAATCCGAACTGACAGTCGAGGTCCAAGCGGCGCTGACGGCTGAACCCGAAAAAGCGACCGTGGTGAAAAATGCTGCGTCAAGCGCCACGGTGCAGGACGCCGCCACCTTGCGTCTCACACCGCCGTCGTTCAACGAAGGATCACCCGCCAAGCCATGCGCATAAGGCAAGCCCAAAGTGAGGAGGGCTTCACGATGATCATGACCGTGATCGGGCTGGCGCTGATGGCAGCGCTTGTGCTGGTCGCGGTCACCGCGGTCAACGGCGACAGCCGCCTCACCACCCATGACCTGCAGCAAAAGCAGTCCTACGAGGCCGCCAAGGCAGGCATCGACGACTACGCATACCACCTGCACGCCAACAACAGCTACTGGACGGGATGCGCGAGCATGGCCGAACCCGGCGCGGTCAACCTGCAGGGATCGACCAAAAACCGGCTCACCGTTCCCGGGACCACCGGTGCCGAATATGCGGTCGAACTGCTGCCCTCGACCACGCAGTCGACCTACACCCAGTGCCTGACCAACCACGCGACGGAAAGCATGCTGCAGTCGAAAGATCCGCTCAAGGGAACCTTCCGCATCCGCTCCAACGGCTACGCCGGAGAAACCCACACGTCGATCATCGCCACCTTCAAGCCGGCCAGCTTCCTCGACTACGTCTACTTCACCCAGCTGGAGACGTCCGACCCCGTCACCTATGGCGAAAAAACTTTGATCGAAGCAGCGGAAATTCAATGCAAAAAGACGATGCGTGAAGGTCGCTACAACACCCCGATCTCGGGCAGCAAGTACTGCGACGTGATCTCGTTCAAAACCGGCGACTTCATCAACGGCCCGATGCACACCAACGACGCCTTCTCGATCTGCGGCAGCCCGACGCTGGGAGGCTCGGCGGCAGATCCCGTCGAGGTAAGTGGGCCCCCACCAGGCTGGTTCTCGGCGGAAGACATCCCGCACTCGGGCTCCGGCTGCAGCGGCTCCTCGAAAAACTTCCAAGGCACGCTCACCGCCAACTCTGCCGTGCTCAAACCTCCCCCCACCAACGAAGAACTGGCCGGCGTCGCCGGGGCGAAATACAAAGGTCAGGTGCGGATCTGCCTCAGCGCCAAATCGATGACGGTGATGACCTACACGGAAGCCAACAGCTGCAAAAGCCCGACCGGAGTGCAATACAGCGGCGCCATTCCCGCCAACGGCGTCGTCTACGTCGAAAGCGGTCCCTCCTGCTCAAGAGAATACTCGCCCTTCAACACCACATACGAAATCACGGCGCTCAACTCCGAATGCGGCAACGCCTATGTCGAAGGGACGTATACGGGACAGCTGACGATCGGCACCTACAACGACATCATTGTCACCGGCAGCCTCTGTCTGGAATCGTGCTCAGCCACGATGCCCTTCAAAGGCGAAGGCGTGCTCGGCCTGGTCGCCAACAACTTCGTCCGCGTCTACCACCCGGAGCCGCCGTACAAAATCGAAAAAGTCAAAAACTCCAAAGGTGAAGTCATCGAAGAAAAGAAAATCTTCGAATGCAAAAACGGCACCGGGGTGATCGAAAATCCGATCATCGACGCCGCGATCCTCGCCATCTCCCATTCCTTCATCGTCGACAACTACAGCTGCGGATCCGGCCTTGGCACCCTGACCGTCAACGGGGCTATCGCGCAGAACTATCGCGGCGTCGTCGGCACCACCAGCGGCAACGGCTACGTGAAGAGCTACAACTACGACAGCCGCCTCAAGTACATCGAGCCGCCTAGCTTCATCGCGCCGGAAAAAACCGCCTGGGTCATCGGCCGCGAGACGCTCGAATAGGCGCCTGCAAGTTCGAATTCTAAGTAGGCCAGGGCAAAGGTTCCGTGGCCGTTTGGCCGATGCATAGGGGGATGGGGCATCGCCCCGCTCCTTATGAAGATGCCCTCGCTCACAGCCCCGTCGCTTCCATCGAAGCCCTCGTTGTCGTTGCCGACATTGCCGTCCCTGAAGCGCGGAAAAGGCAAGGAGTCCTCCCTGGTCGGCCTCGAGATCGAGGCTGGCAGCATCGGCGCCGCAGAAGTGCGCAGCAACGGCGCTGTGCATGTGAACGCGGTCGCCACCGCGGCACTGCCGCTCGAGTCCTTTCATGACGGCGAGGTGGTGGACCGCGCGAGCGTTACCGAGGCGATTCGCGAGCTCTTCTCCCAGAACAAGCTGGGCAAGCGGGTGCGCCTGGGGATCGCCAACCAGCGCGTGGTCGTGCGCACGCTCCGCCTGCCGGCGATCGAGAACCCCCAAGAGCTCGACGCCGCGGTGCGCTTCGCCGCCCAGGAGCAGATCGCGATGCCGCTCGACCAGGCGGTGATCGACCACCGGGTCGTGGGCGGTGTCGCCGCAGTCGATGGCGCGGCGCCGCAGGTCGACGTGATCGTCGTCGCCGCCCGTCGCGACATGGTCGCCGCCTCGCTCCAACCGCTGCGCGACGCCGGCCTCGAACCGGTCGGAGTCGACCTCTCCGCCTTCGGCATGATTCGCGCCCTCGGCGAGCCGGCCGCACTAGCCGCGTCAGATGCACAGGCGCCGGTCGCCGCGGTCCTCTACTGCAATATCGGCGACGTAACCAACCTCGCCGTCGCCAAGGGGCGCTCCTGCCTCTTCACCCGCGTCTCCCCCGCCGGCCTCGAGGACATCGTCTCCGGCTTTGCCGGCGCCACCGGCCTCAGCCAGGAGCACGCGAAGCAGTGGCTCGACCATGTCGGGCTCGAGCGCCCGGTGGCCGAGATCGACGGGGATCCGGACACGGTGGGACGGGCTCGCAACGCGCTGGAGAGAGGCGCCGCTGCGCTGCTCGACGAGCTGCGCCTCTCGCTCGACTTCTACGCTGCGCAGGAGGCCGCCGTGCCGGTCGAGCGCGTCGTCATCTGCGGCCCAGGCAGCGTCATCCCCGGCCTGGCCGGCCAGATGGAACCGGTGTTGGGGCTGCCGATCTCGGCCGGCCGGCCGGCCGCGCTCGAAGGCTTCGACCCGACCGCCGCCGCGCGCCTCACCCTTCCCTTCGGCCTCGCGCTGGAGCGCTGACCGATGCGCCCCGTCAACCTGATTCCACCCGAGGAACGCCCCGGCGAGCGGCGGCCGATGCGGGGCGGCCCGCTCGCCTACGTGATCGTCGGAGCGCTTGCCGCAGCCGTTATCGGCGTAGCCGTCCTCGCCGTCACAGGCAACCAGATCTCCGAAAGCAAGGCGGAAATCGCCCAGCTCAAAAGCGAAACGTCCGCCGTCGAAGCACGCGCCCAGGCGCTTGACGCATACACCCAATTCCACAGCGTGAGTGAACAGCGAACAGCAACCATCACCAGCCTTGCCGACAGTCGCTTCGACTGGCAGCGGGTGATGCACGAACTCGCCCTGGTCCTGCCCGACGACATCTGGCTGACCGATCTCGCGGGCACCGCCAACCCCAGCGTCTCGATCGACGGCGCGGGCGGCATCGCCTTGCGCACCACCATCCCAGGGCCCGCGCTCGAAGTTTCCGGGTGTGCCCCTGACCAGAGCTCGGTAGCGCGGTTCATCCAGGCGCTGAAGGAGATCGACGGTGTAACCCGAGTCGGCGTCCAAACCTCAGCCATGAGCGACTCGGGCGGCAGCTCGGGGTCCGGCTCCACAACTTGCGAATCCAAATCTCCCGTCGCTCAATTCCAGCTCGCCGTCGCCTTCGACGCGGCGCCCATCATCACCGAAGAAGAAGGCGAAGGCGTCGTGCCCAGCGGCGAAACGGCCACTGCTGCCGCCTCGTCCGAACCCGGGGTCGAAGAATGAAGTCCTCCAACCGCTTGATAGTGGCAATGCTCGCCGTCGCCGCATTGGCGATCGCCTTCTGGGTGCTGGCCCTCTCGCCCAAGCGCGAAGAAGCGGACGAACTCTCGGCCGAAGCCGGGCAGCTGCGGGTCGCCTTGAGCGAAGCCCAAACCAAAGCCGTTGAAGCCGCGGCCGCGAAGCGGGAGTTCCCGGCCGACTACCACCACCTCGTGGTGCTCGGCCAGGCGGCTCCGGCCGGCGACGAAACCTCATCGCTGCTGGTCGAGCTGAGCAGGATCGCCGACAAGGCAAAGGTCGAATTCAGCAACATCCAACTCGAAGGATCGGGTGAAATCTCCTCCGCCGCCGCGGCCCCAACGGAAAGCTCGCCTGCGGTACCGGCCCCTTCGGCACCCGGATCGGTGCCTGCCGCAGCGACAGTGCCCCCGACCGAGGCCGCCGCCTCCGTATTGCCGCTAGGCGCAAAAATCGGCGCGGCGGGCCTGGGCGTGATGCCCTACGGCCTCACCTTCAGTGGCAATTTCTTTCAGATCGCCAACTTCATCAAAGGGATCGACTCGCTCGTCCACGCGAGCGGCCAGAACGTCGCCGTCGACGGCCACCTGGTGACGATCAACGGCTTTTCCCTCAGCACGGAAGCGGGAGAAGAGGAAGAGTCGCACAAGCTCAACGCAAACTTCGCCGTAACCACTTACGTGACCCCACCCGAACAGGGGGTAACGGCCGGCGCGACGCCACTGTCGCCCGCCCCGGTGACCACGGCAGCCGGCGCCTCTGAAGCGGCTTCCACCGCGGTCGGAGGACCCTCCAATCCCACCGAAACCGTGGGGGCCGGATAGACATGCTGAAAAAGGGACCCGAGATCAAACTTCCGAACCTGAAGGTTCCGGACTTCCTCCTCGACATCTACTACGACCTGAAGGAGCGACACCTGCTGCCGCTCGTCGCGATCCTCTTGGTGGCGCTCGTCGCCCTGCCGATCGTGCTCAGCAAGTCGTCGAGCTCCGAAGCAGAAGAAACCGGAGGCGCGATCGCGACACCAAGCGCGGTAACGCCGACCTCCAGCCTCGTCGTCGCCAAAGCCGCTCCCGGGCTGCGCGAATACCGCCGCCGCCTTGACGGCACCGCCAAGAACCCCTTCAAAAACCCAAACCCCGAAGGCGCAGGCGAAGGCTCGGCGGAAGGATCGACCAGCGCCGAAGAAGTCACGATCAGCGGCGGGCCCGAAGAAACGCCAACCGGCGGCGAACCCAGCCTCCCCCCGGAAGGAAACGGCGAACCGCCCAGCGGCGGGAGCCTCAAGTACTACTCGTGGACGATCGACGTACGGGTCACCCCGGTGTCCTCGGGCAAGGACAAGCCCGCAGCGAGCGTCCGCCACAACCTTCCCGAGTTGACGATGCTGCCAAGCCGCAGCGTCCCCGCCCTTACCTTCGTCGGCGTGACCAAGGACGAAAAGAACGCCGTGATGCTCGTCTCCGACAAGGTCACCGGCCTCTTCGGCGATGCCACCTGCACCGTCGGCTCCGAAGCCTGCCAGCTGATCGTGCTCCAACCCGAAGTCCCCGAGACCGTCGTCTACGGAGCCGACAGCCGCACCTACCGGATCGAGCTGCTCAAGGTCGGCCTGACCGAAACGGACAAGCTCAACACCGCCCCGCTGGGCAAGTCGAAAAAGAAGAGCAGCGGAGAAGGCGGAGGACAGCGGCTCGATCGAGGGCTTGCACCAACCACATCGATAGCCGCGGCGTCCCGGTAAGGGGAGCAGCGCCGCCTTCGGGTGGCTTCCGCAGCGCCCTAGACTCCCCGGATGATGGCCGGGCCAAGTGGCCCGAGGTGGTCGACTGCAGTGAGCGCCGCTAACCGAGGTAGAGGTCGATCAGCTGGTTGCCCACAAGCAGGCCGACCACGCCCCCGAGGGCCAGGAACGGCCCGAACGGGATCGCCATCTTGCGAGCACCGGCTCCGTGACGGGCAATCAGGACGAGACCGACAACACTGCCGGCGAGGAGCGCCACGAGTATCGCCGGGGCGACGGCGCTGCCGAGGAAGAAGCCCATCGTCGCCGCCAGCTTGACATCGCCGAGGCCCATCCCCGCCGGATAGGCGAGGGCGACGAGGAAGAAGACCCCGCCGGCACCGGCGGCTGCGATCGCGCGCTCCGACAGGCCGGCGGGATCGGTTGGCGCGGCGATCGCCAGGCAGAGCACCGCGCCCGCGATCAGGACCTTGTTGGGAATGATTCGCTGCTCGAGATCGGTCAGCGTGACGATCGCCAGCATCGCGACGAAGACGAGGCCGATGGCCGCTTCCGCCGCGTCATCGCGGTAGACGAGCACCGTGGCGACGAAGAGCGCGCCGACGGCGAGCTCGGTGAGCGGGTAACGAGGTGAGATCCGCACACCGCAACAACGCGCACGACCCCGCAGCAGCAACCAGGAGAAGACGGGGACGTTGTCGTAGGCGGCGATCTGCGCGCCGCAGGCAGGGCACTCCGAGCGCGCGAAGGCAACTGAGATCCCGCGCGGAACCCGATGGGCCGCCGCTGTCGCGAAGCTGCCCACCGCGAGCCCGGCGAGAAACGCGATCAGGGCGACGGCAATCATTCGCCGGGATTTCTACTCGAGCTAGTGGATGACCTTGAAGCTGCGCTTGACCGGCTTGGTGGCGACGTTGCCGACATCGTCGGCAGCGCTGACGCTGAGCACGTAGCGGCGGAAGTGGAGACGCTTGAGCTTGAAGGGGGAATGGCAGGCCCTCCACTTGCCGTGGTTGACGCGGCAGCGGAAACTGGTGCCGAGGGGTTCTTCACCGATATCCGCAAAGCGGAAGACGGCCTTGTGGCGCTTGGTCTTGACGCCGGGGCCCATCGTGATGCGGACGTGGGGCGGCGTCGAGTCCTCGATGTAGGTGGCGGGGGTGGAGCAGAAGGACTGCTTGCCGTTGGCCGAGGAGATCGCCGCAAAGTCTGTCACCGAGTTGTCCGAAACGTGGACGACCACGCCGGCTGAGAGCCCGGCCGGCGAGACGACGGCAACGGGAGTCCCGGCGCAACCTGAGTTACTGAAGATCTTGACCTGCGAGGCGCCTGCAGCGGTGCCGAAGACGCTTGGCGCATTGTCGTTGGCACGACCACCTGGGACCGTGCGCAAGCGTGGCGGAGCCGGCGCGTTGGGCGAGCCGCCAGCCGTCGGCCGTTCATCCACTGGAGAACCCCCTCCGCCCGCCGGTGGTTCGCTCGGCGGGGCCACGGTCGAGCTCTCGTAGTAGGTGACGCCTTTTTTCGAGCAGGGGGACGGATTGGCCAGGTCCACTACTTCAGCTTGATTCGCGTAGAAGGTCGTCACGGAATCGGGGGCGACTTTTACCTGTATTCCTTCCCCTTCGAGTTCGTCGAAGGTGCCTTCCGCGAGCGGCGTCGTGTTGCATTCCGGGTCGGTGAATATCTTCACCACGTTGGTGGCGTTGCTGGCTGCGGAGATTGGCGTCGCCGGCCCGAAGCGGATCACCGATTTTCCGATTCCTTCGTCGTTGCCACGGACGCGCGGCGTGATCGAGCCCGCTGGTTCGGTCGCGCTGGACCGTGGGTTGGTGCTGCTCAACGCCAATTCTTTGGGCGGTTCAGCCGCCTGCGCCGCCGGTGCAAAGCCGAGCACCCAGGCGAAGATGAGGCACAGCGAGAGGCGGGCCACCATGGCCCGCCTCTCTGCAGTGCTTGTACTTAGCTTAGACATCGCTAAGCCATTGACTGATGATCAGCCTTTACCCCAGCCGCCAGTCGGGCATCCACCTTTGCCTTCGGTCGAGCAGGGATAGGTCATTGCACCTTCGGTGTTGACGATTTCGAACGCATTACCGTTCGTCGAGGTCACCTTGATCGTGTAGCCTTTTCCACCCGTGGCGGGTGTCACGGTGATCGGGGACGTGGCGGTCTTGTCGATCGTTGGCTCGATCGCGTTGAGGTTGGTCAGCGTTGCGCCTGTGTACAGACCACCGTTGTCAGTCGCGTACGTCTCAATCGCGACCTGAACGCTATGTGCGGTCTCCTTAGCCTTGGCGTCTCCGGCCTTTTCCTTCTGGTTGAAGAAGGCGGGCAGGGCGATCGCGGCAAGGATGCCGAGAATCAGCATGACGACGAGGAGCTCGATCAGCGTGAAGCCGGCCTCCTTGTCACCGTTGAGACGGGCGCCAACCTTGGCCCGCAGATTCTGGATAAACATTAGGTGTGTCTCCTATGTCCTAATTGGTTTAGCCAGAGCCCCGTCGCGTCTCAGCCACGTGGTGTCTGTCGACCCCGGTGGTAGCCCGGCCGGCTCCTCTTCGGAGCCCCGTTGGCTTTGCGCCCCCACCTCGCGGCGGGTTTGCCTTGTGCACCGAGGCACTGGCAGATATGTACTCCCCTAATCGACCACCTGCCAGATCCCTTTATCCCCGAAACTAGGGCTTCATCGGGCGAAAAGTCAGGTTTGGAGCGAAATTGCGGGATAACCCGTAAACCCCGTCCGGACGTACCCACGAATCAGCGGATGTGTTCGTAGATGCTGAACATCGGCAGGTACATCGAGATCACGATGAAGCCGACCATGCCGCCGACGAAGACGATCATTATCGGCTCGATCAGGGCGGTAAGGGCCTTGACCTTGGCATCGACCTCGGTCTCGTAGAAATCGGCGATCTTGCTCAGCATGTGTTCGAGCTGACCGGTCTCCTCGCCGACCGCGATCATGTGGCCGACCATCGGCGGGAAGATCGGGTTCTCCTCAATCGGGCCGGCAAGCGAGCCCCCGCTCTTGACCGAGGCGTAGACATCGTCCATCGCTTTCTCGACGACGGTGTTGCCAGCCGTATCGCCCGTCAGCTTGATCGCCTGCAGCATCGGCACGCCAGAGGAGACGGCACCCGCGAAGGTTCGCGACCAGCGCGCCAGCGCCACCTTCTGAATCACGTCGCCGATCTTCGCCGGCAGCCTCAGCTTGAAGCGATCCCAGAGATCGTTGCCGCGCTCCGTCTTCTTCCATTTGAAGAAGACGAAGAAGGCGATGGCGATGGCCGGGATGATCACGAACCAGTAGCCGGTAAGGACGTCGGAGGCACCCACGCAGAGCTGAGTCGGGCGCGGGCAGGCTTGCGGCTTCTTCGGGGTGTTCTTCGGCCAGTTCTTCGAAGATTCCGGCGAAGACCGGGATCACGAAGGCGACGATCGCGATCAGCACCACGGTCGCAAAGCCGAAGACCAGCGCCGGGTACATCATCGCCGATTTGACCTGGCGCCTGAGGCCGTCGGCCTTCTCGACCTGGAAGGCGATCCGGTCCATCGCCTCGTCGAGGCGGCCCGACTGCTCACCGGAGCGGACCATGGCGCGGAAGAGGCGGTCGAAGACCTTGGGGTGGCGTTCCATCGCCTGCTCCAGCGTGCTGCCGGCCTCGACGTCTGCCCGCACTCCCGCGACGGCCTCCTTGATCTGCTCGTCCTGGGTCTGCTCTTCGAGCGTGTGCAGGGTGCGTAGCATCGGCATCCCCGAGGCGATCAGGGTGGCGAACTGGCGCGAGAAGATCGCCAGTTCGCGCATGTCGACGCCCTGCCATTTCTTGAAGATGTCCTCGATCTTCAACGGGTTGGACTTCTCGCTGACGTCGAGGACGATCAGGCCGCGCTGGCGCAGCTGCTCGGTGACCGAGGCCTTGGACTCGGCGACGAGTTCGCCGGCCGAAGCGGTCCCGGCCATGTCCATCGCCCGAAACTCGAATGTGGTCGCGCCGGCCATCGGCTAGGCCCCTGGGCTGTAGACGGGTGGGGTGGGCGCCGTGGCCTGGGCGACCGCAGCCGCTTCCTCGGCGGCGCGCCCGCCGACCGGCATTACCGCGGCTTCGCCGCCGAGCAGCCGCTTGAGCTCCTCCGGCACCGAGGCGCGCTGTTCGGCCAGCGCCCGGGTGATCCGCCCGGCGCGCACCAGCCGCGCCAGGTCGGCGTCCATCGTCTGCATGCCGACCGCACCCGAGGTCTGCAGGGCGGCGTAGATCTGGTGCGTCTTGCCCTCGCGGATCAGGTTGCGGATCGCCGGCGTCGGCACCAGCACCTCGGTGGCGACGACGCGGCCGCGACCGTCGGATGTCGGCAGCAGCTGCTGGGTGACGATCCCCTGCAGGGCGATCGAGAGCTGCGTGCGCACCTGCCCCTGCTGCTCGGGCGGGAAGACGTCGATGATCCGGTCGACCGTCTGCGCGGTCGACTGGGTGTGCAGGGTGGCGAAGACGAGGTGGCCGGTCTCGGCCGCGGTCAGCGCGGTGGAGATCGTCTCCAGGTCGCGCATCTCGCCGACGAGGATCACGTCGGGGTCCTCTCGCAGGGCGGCGCGCAGGCCGAGCGAGAAGTCCTCGGCGTCGGAGCCGACCTCGCGCTGGTTGACGATCGAGCGCTTGTGCGTGTGCAGGAACTCGATCGGGTCCTCGATCGTGAGGATGTGATCCTCGTGCTCTTCGTTGATCACGTCGATCATCGCCGCCAGCGTCGTGCTCTTGCCCGAGCCGGTCGGCCCGGTGACGAGGACGAAGCCGCGCGGTTTCTCGGTCAGCTCGCGCAGCACCTGCGGCACGCCGAGCGAGTCGAGGGCGGGGATGTCCTGCGGCACCAGGCGGAAGGCGGCGCTGACCGAGCCGCGCTGGAAGAAGCAGTTGACGCGGAAGCGGGCGACGCCGGGGATCGCGTAGGCGAAGTCGAGCTGCTTGTGGTTCTCGAAGCGCTTGCGCTGGTCGTCGTTGAGGATCGCAGTAGACGACGTCGCGAGTCTGCTGCCCGGTCAGCACCGGGAAGCCCTCCATCGGCCTGGATCTTGCCCTTGTCGCGGATCGCGGGCGGGAAGCCGGCGGTGATGTGGACGTCGGACGCGCTCGCCTCGACCATGCGGCGCAGCACCTCGGAGAAGTCGAAATCATGCTGTGACACGGAGCACCTCCTCGAGGCTGGTCGACCCCGGCTCGAATCTTGACGACGCCGTCCTCACGCAGGGTGAGCATGCCCTCCTCGCGGGCGACGGCGGCGATTTCCGGCTCCGGTGCGCGAGCGATCGTCATCTCCTTCAGCCGCTCGCTGAGGGTCATCACCGAGTAGATGCCGACCCGGCCCGGTAGCCGCTGTTGTTGCAGCGGCCGCAGCCGACCGGCTCGTAGGCCTCGACCTCGGCGCCGACCTTGATCCCGGCTTCGCTGCAGCGCCATGCACGGGACGACCGAGCGCCGCTTGCAGCTCGGGCAGAGCTTGCGGGCGAGGCGCTGGGCGACGACGCAGTCGACGGCGGAGGCGGTGAGGAAGGTCTCGATGCCCATCTCGTTGAGGCGCGCGATCGCGCCCGGGGCGTCGTTGGTGTGCAGCGTGGTCAGCATCATGTGGCCGGTCAGCGCCGCCTCGATCGCGATCCGCGCCGTCTCGGCGTCGCGGATCTCGCCGACCATGACGATGTCGGGGTCGGCGCGCAGGATCGAGCGCAGGCCGCGGGCGAAGTCGAGCCCCGCCTTGCGGTTGACGTTCATCTGGTTGACGCCGGCGATCCGGTACTCGACCGGGTCCTCGATCGTGATGATCTTCTTCTCGATCTCGTTCAGCTCGGCCAGCGCCGCGTAGAGCGTCGTCGACTTGCCCGAGCCGGTCGGCCCGGTGACCAGGACGGCGCCGTAGGCCTGCTGGAAGGCGTCCTCGAAGCGGGCGCGGGCGGAGCCGTCCATGCCGAGGTCGTCGAGCGTGCGCTGGGCGTTGCTCTCGTCGAGGATGCGGATCGTCGCCCCCTCGCCGCGCTGAGGTCGGCAGGGTGGTGACACGGAGGTCGATGCGGCGCTCCTCGACCGCGACGCTGACGCGGCCGTCCTGGGGCACCCGCTTCTCGGCGATGTCGAGCTCGCTCATGATCTTCAGCCGCGAGATCACGGCGCTGATCATCCGCTTCGGCACGTGCGCGGACTCCTTCAGCACGCCGTCGATGCGGAAGCGGATCCGCAGCTCGCCTTCTTCGGGCTCGAGGTGGATGTCGGAGGCCCCCTCCCCCACCGCCTGGGCGAGGATGCTGTAGACGAGCTTGATCACCGGCGCGTCCTCGGCGCCGGCCTGCATCTCGCTGACTTCGGCGAGGCCGCTGTCGTCCTCTTCTTCGACCTCGTCGACGCGGTCGCTGCTCCTCGACGATCGCGTCGGCGGCGGCGCTCTGCAGCGTGCCGAGACGGGCCAGCAGCGATTCGACGTCCTCCTCGGCCGCGACCGCGATGTGGCAGTCGAGGCCGGTGGCGATCTGGATGTCGTCGGCGGCGAGCACGTTGGCCGGGTCGACGGCGGCGACGAGCAGGGTCTCTGGAGTCGACGAAGCCGACCGGGACCGCCTTGTAGCGGCGCGCCATCGTCACCGGGAAGAGCGCCGCCGCGGCCACGTCCACCTGGTAGGTGGCGAGGTCGACGTGATCGAGCCCGTAGCGCTCGGCGGTCGCCCGCGAGAGCTGATCGGAGCTGATCGCGCCGTTGGTCGAGCAGCATCGCCTCCGGCGGGCAGCCCGGCGGTCCGCGATTCTTCGACCGCGGTCTGCACCGTCTCAGCGCTGGCGTAGCCGAGCTCGACCAGGACGTCGGTGATGAAGCCGCGCGAGTGACCGCGGTGCAGCGGCGGGGTCAGGCCGAGCGTGCCGCCCTCGCCCGGTCCGGGCATCGCCGGCGCCGCCGAGCCACCTGAGTCGGGGACAGGGCGGAGATGGCCTGGATACGGGGTTTCGGCGCTCATCGGCCGGCTCAGTTCGGGTGGTAGGTGAGCTTCGGGACCGTCGTAGGCGGCGTCGCGCACGGCCTGCACGACGCTCTGCGGATGTCTGGAAGCCGTAGATCGACGCTGGCCTGCGGGGTGCCGCCGCTGAGCTTCTTCGGCCGCATCACGACCAGAGCCGGCACGCGGTTGACGTCGACGCCGAGGGTGATCGCCGCGTAGTCGGCGATCTGCTTGGCCGGCACGTCGAAGAAGGCCACGCTCGGGGTCGGAGTCGAGCTGCGAAGAAGCCTGCTGGACCAGCTTGTCGTCGATGCCGCCGTCGTGGACGATCAGCAGCACGACGGTCTTGCCGGAGTCATAGGCGCTGGCAACGGGCCTGGGAGGTGGCGGGGCCGGGACCGCCACCGGCGCCGCCGAGGCGGTTTCGCCGACGCCTTCGATCGCGTCTTCGACCGCCCCTTCGACGGCTTCGCCCGGCGTCGCACCCGTGGCCGTGCCGACCGCGCTGGTGCCGGCGACGGCGACCGTCGCTTCAGTCGGCGCCGCTTCGACGCCTTCTTCTTCGCCGCCGCTCGACATCTTCATGAACATGAAGGCCGCCGACCACGACCAGGATCGCGATCAGCGCGACCTGGGCCTTCGGGTTCTCGTTCAGCTTCTCCCTCACGGCGCCACCGGCTCCTCTTTGCCGAGCTGCTCGATGCCGCTCGCCCGCTGGCCGCCGGCCGCCAGCATCAGTTTGAAGTCGTGCGGGCTGGAGGCGTAGTCGAGGGCGACCTCCTCGGTCACCTTGCCCTCCATCACGTAGCGCAGCAGCGACTGGTCGAAGGTGCGCATGCCGTAGTACTCGCCCTCGCCGATGACCTCGGTGATCTTGCCGGTTTCTTCGGGGTTGAGGATCAGGTCCTGGACCCGGCCGGTGACGACCATGACCTCGGAGGCGGCGACGCGGCCGTCGCCGGTCACGTCGGGCACCAGCCGCTGGGCGATCGCGCCCTTCAGGGTCGAGGCGAGCATCACCCGTGCCTGCTGCTGCAGGTGGGGCGGGAAGAAGTCGACGATGCGGTTGATCGTCTCGGTCGCGTCGAGGGTGTGGACGGTGGAGAGCACGAGGTGGCCGGTCTCGGCGGCCGAGAGCGCCGTCCGCACCGTCTCCTCGTCGCGCATCTCGCCGATCAGGATCACGTCGGGGTCCTGGCGCAGGACGCGGCGCATCGCGCGGCCGAAGCTGACCGTGTCGGAGCCGACTTCGCGCTGGTTGACGATCGAGCGCTTGTCGTCGTGCAGGTACTCGATCGGGTCCTCGAGCGTGACGATGTGGTGCGCCCGGGTCTGGTTGATGTGGTCGATCATCGCCGCCAGCGTCGTGCTCTTGCCCGAGCCGGTCGTGCCGGTGACGAGGATGATTCCGCGCTGCTCTTCGGCCAGGCTGCGTGACGACCGGGGGCAGGCCCGAGTTCCTCGACCGAGCGGATCTTGAAGGGGATCGCGCGGCAGACGATCGAGATCGAGCCGCGCTGTTTGAAGACGTTGACGCGGAAGCGCGCGAGACCGGGGATCGAGTAGGAGAAGTCGGCCTCGCCCTCCTCCTCGAACTCGGTCAGCGAGCGCACCTCGGCCATGTCGTGGAAGGCCTTCTCGGTGTCCTCGCCGCTGAGCGGCTGGTAGCCCTCGAGATGCGCCAGTTCGCCGTGCATGCGGGCGATCGGAGGCGCGTCGACCTTGACGTGCAGGTCGGAGCCCTCGCGCTCGATGAGCGTGCGCAGCGCTGTATCGATGTCGAACATCCCGACCTTTATCGGCCGGGATGTCCTAGCAGTCCTTCGAGTCCTGAGTGGCCGGGATCAGGTGACCTCACGCAGCTTCTGGGCTTCTCCCAGCTGCTGCAGCTTCTTCAGGCTCTGGTTCTCGATCTGGCGGATCCGCTCGCGGGTGACGTTGAACGTGCGCCCGACCTCGTCGAGCGTGCGCGGATGCTCGCCGCCGAGGCCGTAACGCAGCTCCAGCACGCGGCGCTCGCGGTAGGAGAGGTTCTCCAGCGCTTCCTTCAGCGCCTCTTTGGTCAGCAGGTCCGCTGCCCGGTCGAACGGGGACTCGGCCTTCTCGTCGGCGATGAACTGGCCGAACTCCGACTCCTCCTCGTCGCCGACCGGCTTCTCCAGCGAGACCGGCGCCTGGGCGGAGCGCTTGATCGAGTCGACCTCCTCGGGATCGATCCCCGTTACCTCGGCGATCTCCTCCGGGGTCGGCTCACGGCCCAGCTCGGTGACCAGCTTGCGCTCGGCGCGGCCGATCTTGTTCAGCTTCTCGACCACGTGCACCGGGATGCGGATCGTGCGTGCCTTGTCGGCGAGCGCGCGGGCGATCGCCTGGCGGATCCACCAGGTGGCGTAGGTCGAGAACTTGAATCCCTTGCGGTAGTCGAACTTCTCCGCGGCGCGGACCAGTCCCAGCGTTCCCTCCTGGATCAGGTCGAGGAAGGGCAGGCCCTGGTTGCGGTAGTTCTTGGCGATCGAGACGACCAGGCGCAGGTTCGACTCGACCATTTTCTGCTTCGCATCGAGGTCACCGCGCTCGATCCGCTTGGCGAGTTCGACCTCCTCCGCGGCGGTCAGCAGGCGAACCTTGCCGATGTCCTTGAGGAACAGCTGCAGGCTGTCCGTGGTCATGTCCGGTTTCAGGTCGAGCGCGGCTTTCTGGCGGCGACGGCCTTTTTTCCCGGTGTCGATCGGGCAGCGCTTCCGCGGCCGCTTTCTGGGCCGGGTCCATGTCCTCAACGAGCTCGATCCCCGACTTCTCGAGGTGCCCGTAGAGGTCCTCGACGTCCGACTCGTCCAGATCGACCTCCGACACGGCGGAGGCGACATCGCCAAAGGTCAGCACGCCAAGCTGCTGCCCACGGGTAATGAGGCCTTTGACCTCCTCCAACTCCTGAAGCTCTGCTACCAGCATCCTGTCTGACTCGTTTCTTTGCGAAAGGTGGTTAAGTCCTGCGACTAGAACGCCGCCGATGGCGGAGAGTCGCGAAAAAAATGACCGGCTATCCGGTCCGAGAAGCTGAATATCCTGCGCTGGCCTTGAGGCCTGGGACGGGCGATCTGGTTTCGCTCAAACGTCTGTTCGCATATTAGTCGCTTCAGTTTCTGAAGTCAAATGCCCAAAACCGTGCGTCAAACCCGTCCCTGGCTGCGTGCCTTCTGGAACCGAGCCTACCGCGAGAACGTCACCGGCCTCTCGGCGATGGTCGCCTACAACCTGATGCTGGCGGTCTTCCCGTTCGCCCTGCTGGTGCTCTTCATCGGTGGCCAGGTGCTGAAGATCGGCGGCGTCGAGGCGAGCGTGCTCGACGACCTCAAACGGCTCTTCCCCAACGTCGAGCAGCACACGCTGACCGACGTGCTCAACCGGATCGAGGAAAACTCGGCCACGATCGGCATTGCCGCCTTCTTCGGCTCGCTCTGGATCGGCGCCTCCTTCTGGGGCGCGATGGACACCGCCTTCTGCCGCATTTACCACGTCGAGTGCCGTGGCTGGGTCGAGCAGAAGCGCTTCTCCTTCGCGATGCTGGCGGTCGTCCTGCTCTTCATCGCGGCCAGCATCTTCCTGCCGGCGATGGAGAGCAGCCTGGTCGCCAGCACCGACCGCCTGCCCTTCGGCCTCTCCGACATCAAGGCGATCGACACCGCACTGCTGCTCGGCGCCGCGATCATGATCACCTTCCTGATCTGCTCGGTGATCTTCTGGGCCGTGCCGAAGGGCCACATGCCCTGGCGCGCGGTCTGGCCCGGGGCCGCCTTCGTCACTTTCAGCGCGGGCATCGCCAACTGGCTCTTCCCGATCTACCTCTCCAACGTCTCCAGCCTTTCCCGCTTCGGCTCGACGCTCGGCTTCGTCCTCATCGCCCTGCTCTGGTTCTACATGCTCAGCCTGGCGCTGTTGGCTGGCGCGGTGATCAACTCACTGCGCCACGAGCTGCGCGAGACCGGGGAAATGCCCTACGGCCCGGGTGCCGAGGCGAAGAAGCCCTGTGGCTGCGAAGAAGAGGCTCAGCCGTAGCGCTCGCCGGTGACCGCACGCAACTTCGAGCGGTCGTGGCGGGCCTGCACGCGGCGCACGGTGCCTGAGCGCGAGCGCATGACCAGAGATTCGGTGGTCGCGCCGTTGCCGCGGTAGCGGACGCCCTGCAGGACGTCGCCGTCAGTGACTCCGGTGGCGGAGAAGAAGACGTCCTCGCCCGAGCAGAGGTCGTTGGCGGTGAGCACGCGGTCGAGGGCATAGCCGGCGTCGACCGCGGCGCTGCGCTCCTCGTCGTTGCGCGGCCAGAGGCGGCCGAGCAGCTCGCCGCCCATCGACTTCAGCGCCGCGGCCGAGAGCACGCCCTCGGGCGTACCGCCGATACCCCAGAGCAGGTCGACCGGGGAGCGTTCGCTGACCGCGAGCAGCGCCGCCGAGACGTCGCCGTCGCTGATCAGGCGCAGGCGAGCCCCCGCCTCGCGCACTTCCCGCATCGCCTCCTCGTGACGGGGGCGATCGAGCATGACCACGATCACGTCGCCGACGCTCTCGCCCTTGCGCTCGGCGACCAGCTTCAGGGTCTCGGGCAGCGGGCGGTCGAGATCGAGCAGGTCGGCGATCTCCTCGCCGCCGGCCATCTTTTCCATGTAGACGCAGGGTCCAGGGTCGAACATCGAGCCGCGCTCGGCAAGGGCGATGACCGCCAGGGCGCTGGGCATGCCGCGGGCGCAGAGCGTCGTCCCCTCCAGCGGGTCGACCGCGATATCGACCACGGGCGGGCTGCCGTCGCCGATCTGCTCGCCGTTGAAGAGCATCGGCGCCTCGTCCTTCTCGCCCTCGCCAATCACGACGACGCCGTCCATCGCGACCGTGTCGAGCACGAAGCGCATCGCGTCAACGGCGGCACCGTCGGCGGCCAGCTTGTCGCCGCGACCGACCCAACGGGCGGCGGCGAGCGCCGCCGCCTCGGTGACCCGGACCAGCTCCAGGGCAAGGTTGCGATCCGGCTTGGTTGGCGAGGTCTCCCCCATCGGCACGGCAGGCTATAGGGTCGGGCGGTGGCTCAACGCTGGGGATTGACACTGCCTTTGCCCGGGCTCACCCTCGCGGCACACGAGGAGCTGGTGAAGCAAGCCGAGGCCGCAGGCTACACCGACTTCTGGAGCGGCGAGACCAACGGTCCAGACGGCTTCACGCCGCTGGCCCTGAGCGCCGCCTGGACCGAGCGGGCGCGCCTGGGCACCGGCATCGTCGGCGTCTTCCAGCGCGGGCCGGCACTGCTGGCGCAGGAGGCGGCGGCTCTCGCCAGCGCCTCGGACGGGCGCTTCGTGCTCGGCATCGGCTCCTCCTCGGACCGCATCGTCGAAGGCTGGAACGGCATCCCCTTCGAGCGGCCCCTGGCCAAGGTGCGCGAGACGCTCGACTTCCTCGACGCGGCCCTGGCCGGCGAGCGCACCGCCAGCGGCTTCAAACTGGAGAGCGCGCCAGCGCAACCGGTGCCGGTCGTTCTCGCCGCCCTGCGCGGCAAGATGCTCGAACTGGCCGTCGAGCGTGCCAGCGGCGCCTTCACCAACTTCCTGCCACTGGGCGGTCTGCCAAAGGTCACCGCTCAGCTGGACGGCGCGCCCGACGGTTTCGAGCTGCTCTGCCGCTTCTTCTGCCTGCCGGGCGAGCGCGAGGCGGTCGAGCCGCTGGCCCGCTTCATGTTCTCCTCCTACATCACCGTGCCGGTCTACGCCGCTTTCTACCGCTGGCTTGGTTACGGCGAGCAGATCGCGCCGATGATCGAGGCCTGGGAGTCGGGTGACCGCCAGGGCGCCGCGACCGCCGCGCCCTGGGACCTGATCGAGGAGATGTTCATCTTCGGCACCCCAGAGGAGATGAAGGAGCGGATCGACTCCTTCGTCGCCGGCGGCATCACCCTGCCGATCCTCACCCCGATCACGACGCCGGACAAGCTCGGCGAGCTGATCGACGCCCTGGCTCCGTAGGGCGCAGGTCGCCTGAAGCTATACGGGCCGGGCGAGGCTGAGCGCGTAGTCGCAATCCGCGTCGGTGAACCAGCCGTCGATCGCCAGCCCGGCCTCCGCGTAGACCGCCGCGAGCTTCTCGTAGGTGAACTTCGACGAGATCTCGGTCCGCATCTCCTCGCCGGCTGCAAACTCGATCGAGAGATCGATGTCGTCCAGCTGCACGGTCTGCGCCTCGCGCGAACGCAGGCGAATGTCCATCCGCGCCTCGACCTCGTCGTAGCGGGCGACATGCTCGAAGGCATCGAGGTCGAAGTCGGCGCCCAACTCGCGGTTCAGCACCGCCAGGACGTTCTTGTTGAACTCGGCGGTGACTTTGCCGGCATCGTCGTAGGCGGCCTCGAGGCGGTCCCGCCCCTTGACCAGGTCGGTGCCGAGCAGGAGCCGGTCCTCGGGCTCCATCAGCCCCCTGAGGCGGACCAGGAACTCGTGGCGAGGCTGCGGGTAGAGGTTGCCGATCGTGCCGCCGAGGAAGGCGACGAGGCGGCCACCATCGCCGTCGGGAATGCGCTCGAGGTGCTGCTCGAAGTCGCAGACGAGGCCGCGGACCGCCAGGCCGGGGTACTCCTCTACCAGCATGGCGGCGGTTTCGTGGGTGATCTCCTCGGAGATATCGACCGGGACGTAGGTGTGCAGGCAGCCTGCCTCGCGCATCGCGTCGAGTAGGTGGCGAGTCTTCGCCGCCGAGCCGGAGCCGAGCTCGACCAGCGAGCGCGGCGCACCGGCCGCGGCGATGATCTCGCCCGATCGCTCGGCCAGGATCTCGCGCTCGGCCCGGGTCGGGTAGTACTCATCCAGCTCGGTGATCTGCTCGAAGAGCTGCGAGCCACGCTCGTCGTAGAAGTACTTCGGTGCCAGCTCCTTCGGCTGCGCCGAGAGGCCTTCGCGGACGTCGCTCGCCATCTTCGCCGCGGTATCGGCGTCGAGGTGGACCTCGATCGCGATCATGCGTCGGCCGCCAGTCGGATGCCGGAGAAGATCTGGCGGCGCTCGGCCAGGTCCCAGTTGCGGAAGCTGGGGCGCATCACGTTGATGCGCGTCGCCCAGGAACCGCCGCGCAGGACCTTGTAGGCGTCGCCGAAGAAGACCTGCGAGTACTCCGGGTAGGGGAAGGCCTCGAAGCCAGGGTAGGCGAGGAAGTCGGAGGAGGTCCATTCCCAGGCCTGGCCGACGCCCCCGAGTTGCGAGGACGCCGCCTCCCACTCGTGCTCGCTCGGCAGCCGCTTGCCGGCCCAGCGGGCGAGCGCGTCGGCCTCGTGCCAGGAGACATGGAGGACGGGATGGGCCGGGTCGATCGGGTCGCGACCTCCCATATTCGTCAGCACCCATCCCCCGTCGCCTTCGCGCTCCCAGTACAGCGGGGGCTCGGCGGCGGTCTCCTCCATGAATTGGAGGTACGTAGCGTTGTCCACCGGAGTTCGATCGATCTCGAAGGAGGCAAGCTCGACCACGTGGCGAGGGCGCTCGTTGTCGTAGGCGAAGCCGCTAGCGGGCGCGCCGATCTCATACTCGCCGCCCGGGATCGAGATCGTTTCGGGACCGGGCCCTGAGGCGCGGAGAGCGCCGAGCTCGGGGTCGACCGGTACGTAGTCGTCGACCAGCTGCAGCAGCTGCAGCATCGTCTCGTTGTGCTGCTGCTCGTGGGCCAGCAACATCTCGTAGACGAAGCCTTCGCGCAGCAGCGGGTCCTCGGCGTCGGGCTCGATCTCAACCTCCGAGAGCACCTCGAGCGTGCGCTCGCGTACGTCGGCGAGGTAGGCGCGCAGCTCGGCGTCGCGCAGGATCGGCAGCTCGCCGCGGGTCTTGCGCGGGTTCTCGATCGCGTCGTAGAAGCGGCCGAGCTCGCCGTGCAGCGGCTCGCGGTCGCCGATCGTCTGCACCAGCCAGAGCTCCTCGAAGTTGGCGATGTGACCGAGGTCCCAGGCCAACGGGCTGAGAATCGGCGAGTAGACACGGTTGAGCTGCTCGTCGTCGAGCGGCTGGAGCAACTCCAATGTGAACCGGCGCGCCTCTGCGAGGCGCTCCGCGATCGCTTCCTTGGAGCTGGGCGTCACCTCGGTGGCGATGCGGAAACCCTAGCGAGGCCTGATTACCGGGGTGTGAACTCGAGGTCGATAGGGTGCGCAGCCGTGGAGGTGGCGGGAAAGAGCGCACTGGTTGCCGGCGGGGCTTCGGGGCTCGGTGAGGCAACGGCGCGGGCGCTGGTCGCGGCCGGCGCTGCGGTGACGATCGCCGACCTCAACGCCGAGAAGGGCGAGGCGCTGGCGGGAGAGCTGGGGCCGAGCGCGACGTTCGTGCAGGCCGACGTGGCCGACGAGGCTGCGGTGTCAGCCGCGGTCGAGCGGGCGGCAACGCACGACGACGGGCTGCGGATCTCGGTCTGCTGCGCCGGCATCGGCTGGGCCGAGCGAGTCGCGCACAAAGGCGGCCCCCACAACCTCGAATTCTTCTCCAATGTGGTCAAGGTCAACCTGATCGGCACCTTCAACGTGCTGCGCTTCGCTGCCGCGGCGATGAGCGAGAACGAGGCCGACGGCGAGGGTGAGCGCGGCGTCTGCATCAACACCGCCTCGATCGCCGCCTACGACGGCCAGATCGGCCAGATCGCCTACGCCGCCTCCAAGGGCGGCATCGTCGGCATGACCCTACCGGCCGCCCGCGACATGGCCTCGCGCGGCGTTCGCGTCGTCACCATCGCCCCCGGCCTCTTCGACACGCCGCTACTCGCCGCATTGCCCGAGGAGGCTCGCACGGCCCTCGGCGAGGGCATCCCCTTCCCCTCCCGCCTCGGACGGCCCGAGGAGTACGGCCGCCTGGTCGGCCAGATCGTCGCCAACCCAATGCTCAACGGCGAGACGATCCGGCTCGACGGCGCCCTGCGCATGCCGCCGAAGTAACGCTCCCCCCATTCGCCACCTCATAGGTAGTCAAAGGGGGGCGCATGCCAACTACCGCGCCGAAGGACGTCAGTCGGTGCCCGCGGCCTCGGGGTCGCGCCAGACTTTCTTTTGCCACGGCGGGTTGATCGCAAAGTGCGCATCGGTGCCGACAACAATCGGCTCGAGCGGGATCAGGTGGACGCGGTTGCGCGGGGTGAGGCGTTCGATGTGCGGGATCCCAGCGGTGTTGCCGGCGTGGCTGCCGCCGGAGACGATCAGCAGGTGGGTCTCCGGCCCCCAGCCGTTCCCGGCGCGCAGTCCAAGCGCTTCGGTCGCGTCCTTGACCGAATCGATGCCTGCGTCCGAGGCCCAGCCGCCGACGGGTCCGGGCCGCTGGTTGTAGCCCTCGTGCGAAGAGGCTCGCTCGTCTACCGATCCGTCGGGACGGATGCGGATCTGGACTCCCTCCCAGTCATCCGGGTGAAATCCCGCCTCGCCAGCGATCGGGATCCCACGAAAGGTCGCCGAGTCGGCGTAATAGGTCCAGTACTGCAGATAGAGATTTCCCACCCGGGACCCCGAGCAGTCCGCCCCAGCGGCTTCGGACTCCTCGGCCGCATCCGCTCGGCAGTCGACGACGTGGACGAAGGCCGAGACCGGCAGCCCGAGGTCGGTGCGCTTGACGTAGCCGTACTCGGCAGCGTCGCCGCACGTGGTTTCACGACAGCGCCTGAAATCGACCGGCACCGCCTTCGACCCCCGCTCGAACAACAACGACGGCATGTGCCGCCGCACCAGCTCCCCGACTTCCGTCCCATAAGCCGCGATCAGCACCGGCTCGTCGCCACACCGATCGGCAAGCGCCGCGGCGCAGAGCAATCGCGAGGCAATCGCCCGCGCCAGCGCGACCCCCGGCACCCGCACCCCGACAGCGATGACCCCCACGACCAACAACGAGACCAGGCATATGAGCCCCACCCACTCAACCGTCCCCTGCCCCCGCTCCCCATCTCGCATGGGCTTGCAAGCCCTGAGTGACCACTTCTATCCCCCCACAACTCACCGAAGTTCTTCGGCCGGCTTGTCGAGCCGTGACTTCACGCCAGCTTCTGAGCTCGGGCGACCCGGCGGGCGTGAAAAGGATCCGGGCACCCCTCCACGGAGGTTTCGGCGACCACGCCTGAACCCAGCCCTACGACCTGCTGCGCAACGGTCTCCGGGGAGGGGTGCCCGGATCCTTACCGCGTCAGCGTGATCGCCTAGAGGTTCTGGATCTCCGCCGCGATATCTGCGGCGGCCTTCTTGGCGTCGTCGAAGAGCATCGAGGTGTTGGACTCGTAGAAGAGGTCGTTGTCGATGCCAGCGAAACCGGGGCTGAGCGAGCGCTTGATCACGATCACCTGCTGGGCCTGGTCGACCTCGATGATCGGCATGCCGGCGATCGGGCTGTCCGGGTCGTTCTTGGCGGCCGGGTTGGTGACGTCGTTGGCCCCGACCACGACGGCGACGTCGGTGCGCGGCATCTCGGGGTTGATCTCCTCCATCTCCTTGAGCTGCTCGTAGGGCACGTCGGCCTCGGCGAGCAGCACGTTCATGTGGCCGGGCATGCGCCCGGCGACGGGATGGATCGCGTAGTTGACGGTGACGCCGCGCTTCTCCAGCTCGTCGGCGACCTCCTTGATCGCGTGCTGGGCCTGGGCGACGGCGAGGCCGTAGCCGGGCACGATCACGACCGTGTCGGCGTAGGCGAGCTTGATCGCCGCGTCCTGGGCGCCGATCGAGACGTGCGGCCGTTCCTCGGTACTGCCACTGGCGCCGCCCGCGGGCGCACCACCGAAGCCGGCGAAGAGGACGTTGGCGACCGAGCGGTTCATCGCCGTCGCCATCTCCATCGTCAGGATCGTTCCCGAGGAGCCGACCAGGGTGCCGGCGACGATCAGCGCCACGTTATGCAGGGCGAAGCCGGCGGCCGCGGCCGAGAGTCCGGTAAAGGCGTTGAGCAGCGAGATCACCACCGGCATGTCGGCACCGCCGATCGGCAGCACGACGAGGTTGCCGAGCAGGGCCGCGGCGAGCAGGATGGCGATGAAGATCGCCTGCGAGGGATCGCCGTTGTTGGCCGCGATGTCGACGCAGGCGGCGAGGATGCCGATCAGCAGCACGCCGTTGATCACCTGCTGCCCGGGCACCGAGAGCGGCTTGGTCGGGATCAGGTCCTGGAGCTTGGCGAAGGCGATGTTCGAGCCCCAGAAGGAGACCGAGCCGACGACCGCGGCGAAGAGGGTCGGGATCAGCTCTTCAAGCGGGATCGAGGCGATCTCACCGGAGTCGATGCCGCTGATCCCGTGGCGCAGCTCCGACCAGGCGATCAGCGCCACGGCGCCACCGCCGACGCCGTTGTAGAGGGCGACCATCTGCGGCATCTCGGTCATCTGCACGCGGATCGAGGCGACCACGCCGACCGTGGTGCCGATCCCGAGGCCGAGCGCGATCAGGCCCCAGTTGCCGATGCCGTCGAGCAGCAGCGTGGTGACGACGGCGACCGCCATGCCGACAGCGGCGACGAGGTTGCCCTGCTTGGCCGTGGTCGGATGGGTGCCCCGCTTGATCCCGATGATGAAGAGCGAGAAGGCGACGATGTAGAGCGCGGTGGCGGCGCTGCCACCCGGTTCGAGCACGGCGAGCAGGCTCATTTGCCGCCCTTTCCGTCAGCGTCGGCCTTCGGTTTCGGCTTTTTGGAGAACATGCCGAGCATGCGGTCGGTGACCATGAAGCCGCCGACGATGTTGATCGCGCCGAAGGCGATCGCGATCGTGCCGATCACGTACTCGAGCGGGTCGTTGGCGTAGCCGACGACGATCAGCCCGCCGAGCATGACGATGCCGTGGATCGCGTTGGTCTGCGACATCAGCGGCGTGTGCAGCGTGGTCGGCACCTTCGAGATCACCTCGAAGCCGACGAAGGCGGCGAGCACGAAGATCGTCACCTCGGTCATCACGCTCATTTTTTGGCGGCCCTCTCGTTCTTGATCTCGCCGCCGTGGGTGATGCAGGCGGCGGCGATGATGTCGTCCTCGAAGTCGACTTTGAGCTCGCCCTCCTCGGAGACCAGCAGGCCGAGCAGGTTCTCCAGGTTCTTGGCGTAGAGCTGCGACGCGGGCCGCGGCATCTCGCTGGCCAGGTTGCGCGGGCCGATCACCTTGACGCCGCCCTCGACCACGGTCTGGCCGGCCTCGGTCAGCTCGCAGTTGCCGCCGGTCTCGGCGGCGAGGTCGACGATCACCGAGCCGGGCTGCATGCCGCGCACCGCCTCGGCGGTGATCAGCAGCGGCGCCGGGCGCCCCGGGATCGCGGCGGTGGTGACGATCACGTCCTGTTTGGCGGCGTTCTCGCCGAGCGCGTCGCGCACCTGGGCGTTCTCCTCGTCGGTGAGCGGGCGGGCGTAACCGCCCTCGCCCTCGGCGTCGGGGATGAAGTCGAGTTCCAGCGGCCGGCCGCCGAGCGAGGCGATCTGCTCCCAAGCGGCGCGGCGGATGTCGAAGCCGGTGACGATCGCGCCCAGTCGCTTGGCGGTGGCAACCGCCTGCAGGCCGGCGACGCCGGCGCCGAGCACGAGAACCTTGGCCGGTGGCACGGTGCCCGCGGCCGTGGTCATCATCCCGTAGAAGCGGCCCGACTCGCGGGCGGCGATCAGGCTCGCGGCGTAACCGGCAGCGGCGGCCTGCGAGGAGAGCGCGTCCATTGCCTGGGCCCGGGTCGTGCGCGGAATCGCCTCCATCGCGAAGCTGGTGACACCGGCAGCGGCCAACGACGTGTTGGTCTCGGCAGCGGTCCAGGGCGAGAGGTGACCGATGAAGACCTGGTTGGAGTTGAGGCGGGCGATTTCCTCGGCGGAAGGGGCGGCGACGCGAAGGACCACGTCGGCGCCCCACGTAACCTCGCCCTCGACGACCTCGGCTCCGGCTTCGCTGTACTGGGAGTCGGGGTGACCGGCACTCTCGCCGGCGCCGCGCTCGACCAACACCGCGACCTTCTCGTTGGCGGCGAGGGATTTAACGACGTCAGGGACCAGCGCGACCCGGCGCTCTCCCTCGGCGGTCTCTTTCGGCACTCCGATCTTCATGGACGCGGCGGGGGAGACTACGCGATGAGCGCCGCGAGGCGCTCCAAGGTGTGGAGTTGTTGGCTCTTCTCGGCGTGGACCGGCGAGACGATCAGGCGGTCGATGCCGGCGCCGCGGAATCGCTCGATCCGCTCCGCCACTTCCGCCTCGGTACCGACCAGCGAGGTCGCCTCGACGATCTCGTCGGGCACCGCCTCGTAGGCGCCCGCCCGGTCGCCCTCCTGGAAGCGCTTCTGGACGTCATCGGCGACGTCGCCGAAACCGAAGCGATGGGCCAGATCGACGTAGAAGTTGGTTTTGCGGCTGCCCATGCCGCCGAAGTAGAGGACGAGCCCAGCCTTGACCACGGCCTTGGCCGCCTCGAGATCGCCGTCGATCGCGACCTGCAGCGAGGGCGATACCTCGAGGTCGGAGCGCTGGCGGCCGCCCTTGGCGAAACCCGCCTCCAGGTGCTCGCCCCAGGTCTGCTCGAAGGCATCGACGCTGAAGAAGATCGGGATCCAGCCGTCGCAGATCTCGGCCGCCATCTCGACCGACTTGCGGCCGATCGCGCCGACGAAGACCGGGATCTCGTTGCGCTCGGGGTGGAAGTTGAGCTTCAGCGGCTTTCCCTCGCCACCGGGTAGAGGCAGCTGGTAATGCTCGCCCTGGTGATCGACCGGCCCCTCGCGGGCGATGATCTCACGGACGACTTCGATGTACTCGCGGGTGCGGCCCCAGGGCTTGGCGTAGGGCACGCCGTACCAGCCCTCGGAGACCTGCGGGCCGGAGGGGCCGAAGCCGAAGAGGAAGCGGCCGCCGGAGAGCTTGTCGATCGTCGCCCCGGCCATCGCCGCGGCGGCGGGCGGGCGGGCGGGCACCTGCATGATCGCGGCACCGAGCTTGATCGTCTTCGTCTGCGGCGCCAGCCAGGCCAAGACGCTGACCACGTCGGAGCCGTAGGACTCCGCCACCCAGACCGACTCGAAGCCGGCGCCCTCGGCCGCCTGGACGACCTCGAGGGCGTCCTCGCCGGCCGGGCCGATGCCCCAGTAACCGAGGTTGAGTCCGAGCTTCAAAGCCATCCGGTGCTCACCCTATTGAATAGGCGCTGATGACGGACGCGGCGATCGAGCGAGGCCTCTCCAGCGCCACCGCGGCGAAGCGGCTGCGCGATCTCGGCCCGCCGGCCGAGGACTCCTCGCGCTCGACTTCCAGCATCGTCGCCGGCAACGTTTTCACCCTCTTCAACGCGATCATCGGCGCCTTCTTCGTGCTCGACCTCGGCCTCGGCCTCTACGCCGACTCGATCTTCGGCCTGATCGCGGTGATCAACTCCTACATCGGCATCCGCCAGGAGCTGAAGGCGAAGCGCACGCTGGACGAGCTGGCGGTGCTGGTCGCCCCCCACGCCCAGGTGATCCGCGACGGCGCCACCGCCAGCCTGCTGGCCGAGGAGATCGTTCCCGGCGACGTGATCGAGGTCGCGCCCGGCGACCAGCTCGTCGCCGACGGCGAGGTGACCGGCTCGCGCGGGATGACCCTCGACGAGTCGATGCTGACCGGCGAGGCCGACGGCGTGCGCAAGGGGGCCGGCGACCGGGCCCTATCCGGCTCCTTCTGCATCAGCGGCTCCGGCAGCTACAAGGTCGACGCGGTGCGCGAGGACAGCTACGCCGGCAAACTCGCCGGCGAGGCGCGCGCTTTCCGCCACCCGCCCTCGCCGCTGCAGGGCGAGGTCAACCGGGTGATCGTCGCCTGCGTCTACGCGATGGTGCCGCTGGCGATCCTGCTGATCCTCACCCTGAAGCTGCGCAACACCGGCATCGAAGAGGCGGCGCAGACCGCTACCGCCGGCCTGGTCACCCTGGTTCCCGAGGGCCTGGTGCTGCTGATGAGCGTCACCTTCGCGGTGGCGGCGGTTCGGCTGGCGAAAAAGGACACGCTGGTGCAGCAGATGAGCGCCACCGAGAGCCTCGCCGCGGTCGACACGATCTGCGTCGACAAGACCGGCACGCTGACCGACGGCGAGCTGCGCCTGCTCGGCGCCGAGGTGGCGGAGGGCGTCGATGCCAAAGCCGCCCACGCCGCGCTCGGGCGTTTCGCCGCCAGCGCCGGCGATCGCAACCGCACCCTGGAGGCGATCGGCGAACGCTTCCCCGGTGAGGCCGGCCGGGTCTCAGGCGAGGTCCCCTTTTCCTCGGAGTGGAAGTGGAGCGGGCTGCGGATCGACTCGGCCAGCTACGTGCTCGGCGCACCGGACGTGCTGAGCGCGGCGGGCGTGCTCACCCTCCCCCCTGGCCTCACTCGCGTGCTCGAGCGCGAGACCGCGGCCGGCCGCCGCGTCGTCGCCTTCGCCGAAACCAGCGAGCCGCTGCCGGCCAACCCCGGCGAGCGGCCGCCGCCGCGACTGGCCCCCGTCGCCCTGGTCGTGCTGGAGGAGACGCTGCGCCCCGACGCAGCGGAAACGGTGGCCTTGATGCGCGAGGAAGACGTCGACCTGAAGCTGATCTCGGGCGACGCCCGGGCCACCGTCACCGCGGTCGCGGCGGCGGTCGGCGTGCCCGAAGACGCCGGCGTGATCGAGGGCCACGAACTGCCCGAGGACCCGGAGGAGCTCGCTGCGGTCGCCCAGCGCAACACCGTCTTCTGCCGGATCAAGCCCGAGCAGAAGCGCGACCTGGTCGCCGCCCTGGCCGCCTCGGGCCGCTACGCGGCGATGATCGGCGACGGCGTCAACGACGTGCCGGCGCTGAAGCGGGCGCGGATGGCGGTGGCGATGGGCTCCGGCGCCCAGGTGACCAAGGGGGTCGCCGACGTCGTCCTGCTCAAGGACGAGTTCGCCCGCCTGCCGCAAGCAGTCGGCGAGGGGCGGCGGATCGCCCGCAACATCCACCGGCTCGGCCGCCTCTACCTGACCAAGACGGTCTACGCCGCCGCCCTGATCGTGCTTGTCGCGATCCCCGGCTTCGCCTTCCCCTTCCTCCCCCGCCACCTCACCCTCGCCGCCTTCCTGACGATCGGCATCCCCTCCTTCGTCCTCGCCCTGGCGCCATCGGACGGGCCGCTCTACCGCGGCCGCCTGCTGCGGGCGCTGGCCGCCTTCGCCGTGCCGGCGGGGCTGGCGACGGCGCTCGGCTCGATCCTCTCCTTCTTCCTCGTCGACACCGTCTTCGGCGGCAGCCTCGCGGCGGGCCGCACCGCGGCGACGACGACCCTGATCGTCCTCGGCCTCAGCTTCGTGCTGCTCCTCGAGCGCGGCCCTGGCCGCGAGCACATCGCAATCCAGAGCTACATGCTGGCCCTGATCGCCGGCCTCGGCGCGCTCTTCGCCCTGATCCTCGCCGCCGCCCCCGTGCGCGACTTCTTCGAAATGGTGATCCTCAGCGCCTCGCAGTGGTTCCTGGCGCTGCTCTCCGCCGCGGTGGGCCTGACGATCGCCAGCGTGCTCTGGAAGCTGCCGCTGATCGAAGCCTGGGAAGCCGCACCCGATTCGACCGCTGTCCATGGCGACGGCACCTGATTTTCGACTGCGGGCCATATTGGTCGGGGGGATTCGCGCCTAGCGTCCATGCATGGCGACAACCCTTGACCCGGCATCCCTCTCTCCCTGTGCCGGGAAGTACCCGCTGCCGGCGGGTCACTTCGACGAGGCTTTCGCCACGGCAAGCACCGCGCGCTCTCCCTGCGCGGACGTGATGGACGCGCTCGCGCAGCAGGATCTGGTGGCGCTGCGCGAGCGCGTTCAGAACTAGTCCCGCGGTGCCAGCACGAACTGCGAGACGATCAGGTTTGCGGCCAGGCGCGGCTCCTCGCCATCGCGCAAGCGCTCGATCTTGACCTCGATTACGACCGTGCTCTTGCCGGCGTGCAGCGGCTTTCCGGTTGCGACGATCTCGTCTCCTAGCAGGCCAGCAGAGAAGACGTTGAGCTTGAGCTCAATCGTGGTGAAGTTGTAGCGGGGAGGGATGTTGCGGAAGGTGGCCCACGCGGCGACGGTGTCGCCAAGCGCGGTCCAGACCCCACCGTGAACGAAACCGCCAGGGTGCAGATGGCGCTGGTCGACGACGATCCGACCGGTGGCGAAGGAGTCCTCGATCTCCAGCGGTTCAATCCCGAGGTGTCCGGGGAAGCTGTCGGCGATGAAGGCGCTGATGATCTCCGGCGTCGCCGCCGCGCGGAGGTCGACTGCGGGCTCCTCGCTCATCGCCGCGGCACCCTATCCGAGGGCGGCCGCGGAAACGGGCGTTGCGGGGACGCTCAATTCGTAGGCGCCGGGGGCGAGCCGCTCGGTGCGGCGTTTGTAGGTGCTCCAGACCCAGGGCCAGTTGCTCGGGTCGTTGCCGTTCTCATCGACGTACCAGTTGCTGCAGCCGCTGTGCCAGACAGTTTTGGCCAGGGCAGCGCGCAGCTCGCGGTCGAAGGCCTCGGCAGCCTCGGGCCTGACCTCGATCCGGCCCGCCCGGGCGTTCTCCATCTCACGCAGCGCTGCCAGCACGTGGCCGATGCCGCACTCGAGCGTGTTGACTACCGAGCCGCTGCCACCGTTGGTGTTGGGCCCGTAGAGCAGGAACATGTTGGGGAAGCCCGGCACGCTGAGGCCGAGGTAGGCGCGGGCAATCTCCCCCCACTCCTGATCCAGCGTGCGGCCGGCGCGGCCGCTGATCTCCATCGGCGCGACGAAGTCGTGCGAGGCGAAGCCGGTGGCGATGACGATTGCATCGGTCGCCCGTTCGACCCCGCTGGCGTCGCGGATTCCGGCCGGCGTGACCGCCTCGATTCGCTCAGCCACCAACTCCACGTTGGGCTCGGTAAGGGTCGGGTACCACTCGTCGGTGAGCATGATCCGCTTGCAGCCGAACTCGTCGCTCGGGGTCACCTTGCGACGCAGCTCGGGGTCGGAGATCGCCGCGTTAATTTGACGGCGGCCGACGGCGCGCAGCGGCGGCAACAGCCAGCGCTTGTGGGTCAGGGCCGCGGCGGCGAACTCCTGGAAGGCGAAGACCGAGGCGCGGTCGAGGCGACGCAGGGCCGGGAAGCGGCGGAAGAGTGCGTGCGTCCGCGCCGAGTACTCGAAGTCCATCTTCGGCAGGGTCCAGCCGGGCGAGCGTTGGTAAACGTCGAGCTGAGCGACCTCGGGCTGGATCGCGGGCACGACCTGGATCGCGCTGCAGCCGCTGCCGACTACGGCGACGCGCTTGCCGGCAAGGTCGACGTCGTGGCGCCACTCGGCCGTGTGAAAGGCCGGTCCCTCAAAGCTCTCCAGCCCCTTGATTGGTGGCACCGTCGGTACCGAAAGCTGGCCGCAAGCGGTGACCAAGAGGTCGGCCTCGTGCGGCCCGGCGCTTGTCTCCAGTCGCCACTTGCCGCGCTCCTCGTCCCAAGCGGCGCTCTTCACCTCGGTCGCGGTGCGGACCCTGTCGAGCACGCCGAAGCGCCTTGCCACGCCTTCCACATAGGCCTGGATCTCGACCTGTGGGGCGTAGCGACGCGACCAGCGGTTGGGAGCGAAGGAGTACTCGTAGAGGTGGGAGGGGATGTCACAGGCGGCGCCGGGGTAGGTGTTGGCGCGCCAGACCCCGCCGACCCGATCGCCCTTCTCGAAGACCGTGACGTCCTCGTAGCCCTCGCGCTTCAGCATCACGGCAGCGCCGACACCGCCAAAACCGCCGCCAACCACCGCGATCGAAGGCTTCTCACTCAAGGCCGAACCCCTTCAGGCCGTGATCGCCGAACGGCTCGTCGCGCTCGCGCACGGCCTCTTTGAAACCCCCCTCGGCGGCGCGGCGGACGAAGCCATGGCCCTCCTCGGTGTGGCGGGCGACGCCGTCGAAGAAGGTGCCGAGCAGCTGCGTCTGATGCAGGCCCTGGGCGTAGAGGCCCTGGTTGACCAGCATCTTCATCATCACCAGCTGGTTGATCGGCATTTGCGCGACCCGCCCGAGCAGCCGCTCGAAGCGCTCGTCCAGCTCAGCCGCGGGGGCCGCCTCGGTCGCCAGGCCCCACTCCTCGGCCTCGGCGCCAGTCAGCGAGTCGCCGGTAAACAGCAGCCGCTTGGCCCGCATCGGCCCGACCCGGGAGGCCCACATCGCCGTCGTCGGCGAGCCCCAGACGCGCGCCGGCGGGTAGCCGATCTTGGCGTCGGAGGCAATCACCAGCAGGTCGGAGCAGAGCGCCATGTCGGTGCCGCCGGCGACGCAGTAGCCGTGCACCTTGCAGAGCACCGGCTTTTCCGAGTGGAAGAGGCTCATGAAGCCGCGCACGTTGCGCCACATGAACTGGAAGTCGGTGACCGGGTCCCAGTTGGACTCCGGCATGTGGTTGGCCCCGATCGTCGCCGGATCGAGCGGCGACCCCGCCGGCGCCTCCACCCCACCCAGCTCGCTCATATCCCCCTCGGCCGAGGCAACGAGGTCATAGCCGCCGCAGAACCCCGTCCCGTTCCCCGACAACGCAATGACGTGAACAGCGGGGTCAAGGTTCGCCCTCTCCACGCACGCCGCCAGCTCGGCCGGCATCCGCGGCGTAATCCCATTCCCTCGCTCCGGCCGATTGAGCGTAAGCCTCGCAACTCGCCCGTCGGTCTCGTAGAGCAAGGTGTCCACGGGGCCGGACCTTAGAGCCTGACCCGGTAGGGGTGAAGCGTCTTGCACTTTTTCGGCAATCCAACCTCGGACGGCCCAGGCGGTGCCACCGAAAAAGTTAAGCGAAACCCCTACCGGGTCAGGCTCTTACGCCTCAGACCCGTTCAACAATCATGGCCTTCCCTTGACCCCCGGCGACGCACATGGTCTCGATACCGACCTGATGGTCGTCGGTCTCCATCACGTTGAGCAGGGTGCCCATCATGCGGGCGCCGGTCATGCCGAAGGGGTGGCCGAGGGCGATCGCGCCGCCGTGGGTGTTGAGCTTCTCCAGCGGGATGTCGCACTCGTCCATGATCGGGATCACCTGGGCGGCGAAGGCCTCGTTGAGCTCAACCGTGCCGATGTCGTCGATCGTCATCCCGGTGCGGTCGAGGACCTTCTTGATCGCACCGATCGGGGCGACGCCCATGTACTCGGGCTCATTGCCCCAGGTGGCGGCGGTGACGATGCGAGCGCGCGGGGTCAGGCCCAGCTCCTTGGCCTTCGTGTCGCTCATCAGCAGCACCGCGGCGGCGCCGTCGTTGAGCGGGCAGGAGTTGCCGGCGGTAACCCCACCGCCGCCGAAAGCCTCAGGCAGTTCGCTCAGCTTCTCCAGGGTCGAGGAGGCACGCGGGCCGTCGTCCTTGGCGACCTCGGTGCCGTCGGGCAGCGTCACCGGGACGATTTCGCGGTCGAAGAAGCCATCCTCCTGCGATTTGACCGCCAGTTCCTGCGAGCGCTGGGCGATCTTGTCCATGTCGGCGCGGCTGACCTCGTAGTGGTTGGCGACGTTGACCGCGGTCAGGCCCATGTCGATGTAGGCGTTGGGCTGGCCGTTCTCGCCGATCAGGTTGGGGTTGCGATCGTCGGCGCCGGCCGGCTCGGTGCGCTCGTTGAAGCGGCTCACCCACTCGACCCCGGCGGCGATGTAGACGTCGCCCTCCCCGGCCTTGATCGCGTTGCCGGCGTGGCGGATCGCGTCGAGGCTGGAGGAGCAGTAGCGCGAGACGGTGACGCCGTTGACCGTCTGCGGCAGCTTCTCGGAGAGCAGCGAGATAATCCGGCCGATGTTGAACGCCTCCAGGCCCTGGGGCATGCCGACGCCACAGAAGAGGTCCTCGACCAGGGCCGGGTCGACACCCTGGTTGCGCTCGAGCAGCTGGTCGACCACGTAGGCGCCCATCTCCTCCGGGCGCAGCTGGGCCAGCGACCCCTTGAAAGCACGGCCAATCGGCGTGCGGATGGTGTCGACGATTACTGCCTCGGGCATGCGGGTCTCTCCTTCGGGCTGGGGTCGGGAAGTGCGGGCCGCAGGGTAGTGGATCGGGAGCGCAGGGCTCCGCGGCAGGCTCTAAGTTAATGGCGATGTCGCTGGACGGACTGCGGGCATGGATAGGGGTGGTCGAGCGCAAGCTGACCATGCGCACCCGCGTCTTCCTTGTCCTCGTCGCGATCGCGATCGGCGGCGCGGGCGCCGGCATCGTGCTGGCAATCGACGCCCAGGACAACGCGGTGACCAAGGGGGACCTGCAGACCGTGCGCGACGAACTGGCCGGAACAACCGCGCCGGCCGAAGCCCCGCAGGCGAGCGAACTCGAAGCCGAACTGGAAACGCTGCAGGCGGAAGTCGCGGCGCTGCGGGCTGAAGCCGCCTCGAAAGGCAAGGGAAGCGGCGCTACCGAAGTGCCGCTCGCCCCTCCAAAGAAGTAACGATATCGTGCGAATTAGCACGATCTTTCCCCGCATCGTCCCCTGACTGCGTTACATTCGCCGCAATTCGACCTCGCGAGCACCCGCGAGCTCTGCCGCCCAGGCAGTGAAAGGAGTCGCCCTGATGCCAGAGGGTTACTGCGTCAAGGAGCGCAAGAAGGTCGAGATCAAAGATGCCAAGCAGGTGACGATGAAGAATGGTCGCCCCGCGATCCAGGGAACCTGCCCGGACTGCGGCACGAAAATCTTCAAGATCGGCAAACTCGAGTAGTCCGGACCTGAACCTGCGTCAGCGGGCATTCGTATGCCGATCGAATGCCACCTGGCGCATTGACAGACGAGCGGGACGTGCGTGAGGCCTACTCGGCCCACGCATCCGAGCTCTACGGCTTCGCGGTCCGCTCGCTCGGCGACTCCGGTCTCGCCGAAGAGGCCGTCCAGGAGACCTTTCTGCGCGCCTGGCGCGCCGGCGAGCGCTTCGATCCCCAGATCGGCTCACTGCGCACCTGGCTGTTCGCGATCCTGCGCAACGTCGTGATCGACCTCGGCCGCGCCCGCGCCTCCCGGCCAACCGTCTCCGACGAAGGCATCGAGGCCTCGGTCGAGCCCTTCGACGAGGCGCTGCTCTCCTGGCAGATCGAGGAGGCGATGCGGCGGATCGGCGACCAGCACCGCCGCGTCCTGGTCGAGACCTACTACCGCGGCCGCCCCTACGCCGAGGTCGCCGACGAACTCGGCGTGCCGGAGGGAACGGTGAAGAGCCGCGTCTACTACGGACTGCGCGCGCTGCGGGTCGTGCTAGAGGAGATGGGCTATGAAGACTGACGGCTGTCGCCACTGGAAAGAGGAACTCGGCGCCTACGCGCTTGGGCACCTCTCCGATGACGAGCGAGTCGCCCTCGAGGCCCACCTCGAGGGCTGCCCTGCCTGCCGGGCCGAGGCGGACTCGCTGTTCGCCGTCTCGCGGCTGCTCCCCCACGCCGATCCGGAGCGCTTTGGCCCGGCGCCACAGCCCCCGGCGGATCTGGGCAAGCGGATCGCGGCGACGATCGGCAGCGAGCGGCGCTCCAAACGGCGCCAGCGCCGGCTGCGCTTCGGGCTCGGCTTCGGCGGCGCCGCCGCGGCGACGGCGATGGCGGTGCTGGCGATCTTCGTCCTTTCCAGCGGCAGCGAGGGCGGCCCCGAGCAGCACGTCGCCTTCCGCTCCCTGCCGAGCGGGGTCAAGATCTCCGCCACTCTCCAGCCACAGGCCTTCGGCACCGAGATCCACATGTACGTCAAGGGGATCAGCTCGGGCACGCTCTGCCGCGTCTACATGCGCGGTCCCGGCGGCGATGACGTCTCGGCCGGCACCTTCCGCTACCGCTGGGGCGCCGACGAGTCCGCCGTGCTCAGCGCCGCCCTCGACCTTTCGCGCGCCAAGGCGCTCGTCGTGCATGCCGGGGACCGGACCTTCGTCGCGCCCCTCGGCAACGCCGAGGCAACCATGCGCAACCAATCCCAACAGGAGGAATCAACGTGAAGAAGACCCTTCCCATCCTCGCCGCTCTGGCCTTGATCGGAGTGCTGGCGATGGCCGGCTGTGGAAGCAGCAGCAACAGCTCGAAGCTCGGATCCGGCGGCGCCTATGGCGGCGGCGAAGAAACGACGAGCAAGCCGGCCGCCTCGACCACTCCCTCCACAGGCGCCCCGATCACCGTCGGCACGGCCAAGGGGGTCGGCAAGGTGCTGGTCGACTCCAACGGCATGACGCTCTACTACTTCCAGAAGGACCAGAACGGCGAATCCGCCTGCTATGGCGCCTGTGAACAGGGCTGGCCGCCGCTGAGGACCGAAGGCGCCCCACAGGCCGGCGAAGGCGCGATGGCCTCGAAACTGGGCACGACTAAACGCAAAGACGGCACCGTCCAGGTGACCTACAACAACTGGCCGCTCTACACCTTCGTCGAGGACAAAAAGCCCGGTGAAGACAACGGCACCGACAGCAAGGCCTTCGGCGCCTCCTGGTACCCGCTACACCCCAACGGCGAAAAGGCAGGCCACTAGGAGCGCTTGCGCGCAGAGATCGATGGGGGACGAGCTCGCGGATCTCGGCCAGCAGCCGGACCGCGAGCTTCTCCCGCCTCCTCGCCGGGCTTGGGCTGCCCCTCGCGCGGCTCGAAAAAACGGATCCGCAGACGGGGACGACGGGGAAAGCCGGTCAGGTCCGAGGTCCCCTCGATCGCGACGCAGACGATCTTTGCCTCGGGGACCTCGAGCGCGAGGCGGCCGACGCCGCTGCGCGCTCGCAGGACCTTGCCGCGCGAGCGGGTCCCTTCCGGGAAGACGCCGATGCACGAGCCGCGCCTCAGTTCCTCGACCGCCCGCGCCAGGGCGCCGGCGTCGCCCGCTTCGCGCTCGATCGGGATCTGGCCCATGCCGTTGAGCACCGGGGCCAGGCCGCGCACCTTCCAGAGGTCGGATTTGGCCAGGGCCTTGATCTGGCGCCGCCGGATCGCCGAGATGCCGACCATGATCGGGTCCCAGTGGCTGTCGTGGTTGCCGACGACCAGCGCCGGGCCGCTCTCAGGCAGAACCTCCACTCCCTCTGCCTTCAACCGGCCCCAGGCCGCCACCGGCCGGCAGACCGTCATCGCCGTTCGGTACATCGGGCTCGGCTCTCGCTTTGCCCCGGCGGGTGTGGGTAACCCCCCTTGCGGGGTAGTGGCCTCCATTGCGAGCGGCACCGTACTCGATCCAGCTAAACCCACCGCCGGCTCAGACAAGGAATCCATCAAAGTGATCAAAGTCACGTATTCAGCTGGGCCGGCAGTCGAAGGTACTCGTCTCGCTTCTGCAGTGCCGATCCGCACCTTGAATCCCGGCTGTATCAATCACAACTATCTAAAGTGTCATCTGTGACGACGCAGAAGCCCCTCGAGCTGATCCTCGCTCGCAACTTGATGTCCGCGCTCTCGACCCCGGCCTTCCTGGTCGACGAGGGCGGCGTCCTCGTCTTCTACAACGAGGCGGCCGGCGCCCTGCTCGGCAAGCGCTTCGAGGAACTGGGCACGGTGGGGGCGGAAGAGTGGGGATCGCTATTCGGGCCTTTCGACAAAGCGGGCGAGCCGATCCCCTACGACGAGCTGCCCCTGGTCGTCGCCGTCCGCAACGGCCGCCCGGCACACGCCGACCTGCAGATCAGCTCCGCCGACGGCACCCGCCACCAGGTCGAGGTCTCCGCCTTCCCGATCCTCACCCCGCACGGCTCGCAGGGCGCGATCGCGGTCTTCTGGCCGGCCGGCTCCAGCAACGGCGCGGGTCACTGAGATGAAGGTCAAGCTCTGGGGCACGCGCGGTTCGATCCCCTCCCCGGGGCCGGAGACGATCCGCTACGGCGGCAACACCTCCTGCGTCGGCGTCACCCTCGCCGACGGCTCGATGCTTGCCCTCGACGCCGGCACCGGCATCCGCAGCCTCGGCCTGGCGCTTGCCAACGAGCCGGCGCGGCTGCACATCCTGCTCACCCACCTCCACCTCGACCACATCCAGGGCCTCGTCTTCTTCGCCCCCGCCTTCCAGCCGCAGACCGAGATCGTGATCTGGGGACCGGCCTCGCCAGAGGCCTCGCTGCGCGATCGCATCGCCCGCTACATCTCGGCGCCGCTCTCCCCCGTCGAGGTCCGTGAGCTGCCCTGCGACGTCTCCTTCCGCCACTGCCCGCAGACGGAGTGGGAGATCGGCTCGGCGCGGATCAGCGCCGCCTCCGTCTCCCATCGCGGCCCGACGCTCGGCTACCGGATCGACGACGGCGATTCCTCGCTCGCCTACATCCCCGACCACGAGCCCGCCCTCGGCGCCGACCTCGACGCGCTAGAGGAGGACTGGATCTCGGGCCTCGGCCTGGCCCGCAACGCCTCGCTGCTGATCCACGACGGCCAGTACGCGGACGCCGAGTACCCCGACCACGTCGGCTGGGGCCACTCCTCGCTTTCGCACGCGCTCTCCTTCGCCCGCCGCGCCGAAGCGGAGCGGACGGTGCTCTTCCACCACGACCCGATGCACTCCGACGAGCGCCTCGATCGGTTGGGCTCCGAAGCGCAACAGCGCTGGGCGGCAATGGGCGGCAATCCTGAGGCAATCGAGCTCGCCGCGGAGCGGGCTGAGTACGAGCTGCCGGCGCGAACGGTCAGCGCGATTTCCGCAACTTAGAAACCGTTCGGTTCGCGCATTTTGGTTGCCTGCTTTTGCCCGCTACGCTGGCACGCGGGATGACGTCGGCTCCTGGAATCGACGCCGCAGTCGAGAGATCTGATCTGGTCAGGGAGGCGCTCACGACAGCGCAACGCGCGCATGCCGGTCAGCTGCGTCGCGGCAGCGACGGCCGGCCCTTCATCGACCACCCGGTCGCGGTAGCCGAGCTGCTGTGCGGAGAGCGTCAGAGCGACGAGGTGCTCGCCGCGGCGCTGCTTCACGACGTGGTCGAGAAGAGCGCGATGAGCCCCGATTCGGTGCGCGAGCGCTTCGGCGACGCGGTTGCCGGGCTGGTCGCGGCGATGACCGAAGACGAGTCGATTCCCTCCTACGAGGACCGCAAGGAGGAGCACCGGCGCCGGGTTGCCGACTCCGAGCCGGCGGCGCGGGCGATCTTCGCCGCCGACAAACTGACCAACGTGGCGATGCTGCGCGAGGCCTACGCCCTGATCGGCGAGGGCGTCAGCGACGAACTCGCGGTCCCGCTCGACCTGAAGATGTACATCTGGGAGGCGGATCTGGAAATGCTCTTCGACGAGGCGCCGCAACTGCGCCTGACCGACGAGCTCGCCGATCAGCTGGTCGCGCTCTGGGGCGATCGCTTCAGGGCCGTGCGTGCCCCGTCAGACTGAGACGCCGGCGCAGCGGCAACACGTACCAGAGCCCGGCGAAGGCACAGACCGTGCCAAGCCCGGTGATCGTGGTGACGACGCCGCTGCCGAAGAGCACGTCGGTGATCAGCACGATCGCGCCGGTCATCGCCATCGCCAGCAGGGCAAGGCCGGCGATCGTGAAGCGGTTGGCGAGGCGGATCAGCTCGCGCTTCTGCTGCAGGCGAAAGGTGACGCGATGGTATGAGGAGGGCGCGATCAGCAGGATCGCCGAGAGCGCCGTGCAGAGCAGGGTGAAGAAGTAGACGCCCTTCTCGAAGCCGTTGATCTTGGTGAAGTTCTGCTGGAAGGGGACGGCCAGCAAGAAGGCGAAGAGGACCTGAACGCCGGGTAGGGCGACGCGCAGCTCCTGCAACAGCTCGCTGAGGTTGCGGTCGAGGCGTTCGGTCTCACTCTCGTCCCGGCCCGACGGACGTTCCTCCATCTCATCACCATAGGGGAAGTGAGCACCTCGATCGTCCTCTTCAACCGCGACCTGAGGGTGCGCGACAGCCCGGCTCTTGCGGCGGCGGCGAGGGCGGAGCGGACAGTGCCGCTCTTCGTCTTCGACCCGGGGCTGCTCGAGTCCCGTTTCGCCGCCCCCAACCGGGTCGCCTTCCTGCTCGAGTCGCTGCACGACCTCGGCGAGCGCTTGCGCCGCGCCGGCGGGCGCCTCTACATCCGGCACGGGGATCCGGTCGAGCAGGCGCTGGCGCTGGCACGCGAGTGCAAGGCTGGCGAGCTTCACGTCAGCGCCGACTGGAGCGCCTACGCGCAGCGACGCGAGGAGCGCCTGCGCCGCGCCTGCGAGGAGGAGCGGATCGCCTTCCGCGCCCATCCCGGCACGACGATCGTCGCGCCCGGCACGGTGACCCCCGGCGGCGGCGATCACTTCAAGGTCTTCAGCCCCTTCCACCGCGCCTGGGAGGAGGTGCCGTCACGGCCGTTGGCGCCCGCGCCGCGGCGACTGACGGTGCCCTCGCGGCTGCCGGTGGGCCGGCTGCCGGCGCTCGACTCGCTTCTCCGCGGCGAGCTTTCGCCCGAGCGGGTAACAGGCGGCGAGACCGCTGGCCGCAAGGCGATGCGGGCCTTCCTGAGCGATGGCCTCACCGGCTATGCCGATCATCACGACGACCTGCCCGGCGACGAAACCTCCGGCCTGAGCCCGTACCTGCGCTTCGGCTGCATCTCACCGCTGGAGCTGCTGGGCGAGGCGCGCTCGCGCCGCGGCGGCGGCGCCTACGCCCGCCAGCTCTGCTGGCGCGACTTCCACCACCAGGTGCTCGCCGCCTTCCCGGCTCTCCCCCGCCGCGACTACCGGCCGCGCAGCGATCGCTGGTCGCGCTCGCGCCGCGCCTTCGAGGCCTGGCAGGAGGGACGCACCGGCTACCCGGTCGTCGACGCGGCGATGCGCCAGCTGCGACAGGAGGGGCGGATGCACAACCGGGCGCGGATGATCGTCGCCTCCTTCCTGACCAAGGACCTCTACCTCGACTGGCGCTGGGGAGCCGACCACTTCTGGGACCTGCTCAGCGACGGCGAGATCGCCAACAACGCCGGCAACTGGCAGTGGGTCGCGGGCACCGGCAACGACACCAGGCCCAACCGGGTCTTCAACCCGATCCGCCAGGCACATCGCTTCGACCCCGAAGGCGTCTACGTGCGCCGCTACCTGCCGGAGCTGGAATCGGTGGCGGGCAAAGCGGTGCACGAGCCCTGGCGCCTCGACGGCAGGCGGCGACGCGAACTCGTCTACCCCGAGCCGATCGTCGACCACGACGACGCTGCCGCCGCCTTCATCGCCCGGCGCACGTAGGATCGAGCCGTGGGACGGCTTGCGGTGGTGCTCGGCAGCAGTGCGCTCGGTCCAGGTGGCGAGACGATCGCCGCAGCCGGCGCCGAGCACGGGGCAGCGATCGTGCAGCGCCACGGCGGCGAGGAGTACGTGCTGCCGCACGAGATCGACCACGTCGCCAACCTGCGGGCACTGGTCGAGCAGGGCTGCGACCGGGTGCTGGCGATCTCCTCAGTGGGCTCGCTCGGACGCCGAGCTGCCGGTCGGCAGCCTGCTCTGCCCCGACGACTTCATCGCCCTCCACCTCGGCCTCTCGGCCTTCGGCGACGAGCGCGCCCACCGCGCCCCGCGCTTTGACCCGGTCTGGCGCGAGGAAGTCCTCGCCGCCTGGAACGCCAGCCCCGCCAAAGCTGCGCGACGGCGGCGTCTACTGGCAGGCGATCGGGCCGCGCTTCGAGACCCCGGCCGAGATCCGCCTGATCGCGGCGCACGCCGACGTGGTCGGGATGACGATCGCCGCGGAGTGCATCGTCGCCGCCGAGCTGGGCCTCGCCTACGCGGCGATCTGCGTCGTCGACAACCTCGCCAACGGCATCGGTCCGGATCCGCTGGAGATCATCGAGCTGGAAGCGGCGCGGGCCGGCAACGCCCTGCAGCTGCACGACGGTCTCGCCGCGGTGCTGCCGCAGCTCGGCGCCGTCGGGCCGTGAGCAACGGGGCGCTCACCGTCACCGGCGCCGTTCTCGACGGTGAGGAGGTCGGACTGCGCTGCGTCGACGGCACGATCGCGGCGCTCGGCCGGGAGGTCGTGCCGGCGCCAGGCGACGAGACGATCGATGCCGCGGGGGCGCCGCTCGTAGCGCCGCTGCTCAACGGCCACACCCACGCGGCGATGACGCTCTTTCGTGGCTTCGGCGGCGACCTGCCGCTGATGCGCTGGCTGCGCGAGGTGATCTGGCCGATCGAGGCAAAGCTCGAATCCGACGATGTCTACTGGGGCACCCGGCTGGCCTGCCTGGAGATGGTCCGCACCGGCACCGCGCGCTTCTGGGACATGTACTGGCACCCGGGAGCGACGGCGCGGGCGGTGACCGATGCCGGCCTGCGGGCGACGATCGGCGGCCCGCTCTTCGACCTCGAGGGCGACACCGAGGCGATGAAGGCGACCGCGCTGGGCAATCTCGACGAGCTCGCCGAGTTCGGCCCGCAGATCGGTGCGGCGCTCGCCCCTCACTCGATCTACACGGTCAGCGAAGGGTTGCTGCGCTGGACCGGCGAGCAGGCGGCGGAGCGAGAGCTGCCGGTCCACGTCCACCTCTCCGAGACCGAGCAGGAGGTCGTCGACTGCGTCGCGGAGCACGGCGTACGTCCCGCCGCCTATCTCGATCAGCTCGGCGTGCTCAACGAGCGCACGATCCTCGCCCACGGCGTCTGGCTCGACGACGCGGAGCTGGCGCTGATCGCCGAGCGCGGCTGCACCGTCGTCACCAACCCAGTCGCCAACATGAAGCTCGCGGTCGGCGGCATCTTCCCCTACCCAGCAGCACGGAGCGCCGGCGTCGCCGTCGGCCTCGGCACCGACGGCGCCGGCTCCAACGACTCGCTCGACCTCTTCTCCGACCTCAAGGCGTTCGCCCTCGCCCAGCGCCACGCCGCGGGCGACCCGACCGTCCTGCCAGCCGAGGAGGCGTGGCGGATCGCCAGCGGCGGCGCCCGCCTCGAAGTCGGCGAGCCCGCCGACTTCCTGCTGCTGCGAACCGAGTCGCCCGAGCTCAGCCTCGGCGACCTCTACTCCGACTTGGTCTACGCGGCGAGCGGGTCGATCGTCGACACCACGTTCGTCGGCGGGCGGGTGCTGATGCGCGGCGGCGAGGTGCCGGGCTCCCGAGAAGTCGTCGCTCGCGCGGTCGAGCGCTCGCGACGACTCGGCATCGGCACCTGATCGTCTCGACTCTCGATACCCCCGGGGGTATGCTACGGTGAGCGCATGGCTGACGTCGCGAGCACGATCCTCGAGGGGCTGAAGCAGTCCCTGCTGATGGCCTACGAGGTCTGGTGGGCCCTGGTCTTCGGCTTCGCGATCTCGGCAATCGTCCAGGCCTGGGTGCCGAAGGAGCGGATCGAAGCGACGATGGCCGGCGGCGGGCCGAAGCCGGTTGCCTGGGCCACCGGCCTCGGCGCCGCCTCCTCCTCCTGCTCCTACGCGGCGATCGCGATCGCCAAGAGCCTCTTCCAGAAGGGTGCCTCGGCCGCCTCGGCGCTCGCCTTCCAGTTCGCCTCGACCAACCTGGTCTGGGAGCTGGGACTGGTGCTCTGGGTCCTGCTCGGCTGGCAGTTCACCCTGGCCGAGTACCTCGGCGGCATCCTGATGATCGTGCTGATGTCGGTCTTGCTGCGGTTCTTCGTCTCGCCGCGGCTCGAGGAGCAGGCGCGGCGCGCACGCCCAGGATGCGGACGCGGGCCACGGGCACGACCACGGCGTCGAGGAGGGAGCGGCGAGCTGGCGCGAGCGGCTCACCTCCACCGCCGGCTGGAGCGAGGTGGCGGGCAACTTCCGCGGCGACTGGCTGATGCTGTGGAAGGAGATCAGCATCGGCTTCCTGCTCGCCGGCTTCATCGGCCTGCTCGGCGACGACTTCTTCAATGCCCTCTTCCTCAGCGGCGGGCCGGCCTGGCTGGTCGCGATCGAGAACGTCATCGTCGGGCCGCTGATCGCCGTGCTCAGCTTCGTCTGCTCGGTCGGCAACATCCCCCTCGCCGCCGTGCTCTGGTCGGGCGGAATCAGCTTCGCCGGTGTGATGGCCTTCATCTTTGCCGACCTGATCGTGCTGCCGATCATCGCGATCTACCGCAAGTACTACGGCTGGGCCTTCACCGTGCGGATCGTCGCCCTGATGCTGCTGACGATGATCGTCGCCGCCCTGGCGATCGACGGCCTCTTCAGCGCCGCCGGCCTGATCCCGACCACCCGGCCCAGCCGCGCCGACGTCTTCGGCTCGGTCCAGCTCGACTACAAGCTGGTCCTCAACATCCTCGGCCTAGTCGTCTTCGCCTCGCTCTTCTGGCTCAGCCGTGCGGCGCGCCCGACCGCGCACAGCTGCCCCGCCCACGCTTAACGCCGCTCCTCGAGGGGTATAGGCTCGGCTTGAGTGCCCAGCGATGAGCTGACTGAAAAGTCCAGTGCCGGGGCCTCCCCCGTCCGCTACGCAGGCGCGACCAAGCGCTATCCGGGCTCTGCCAAAGCAGCCGTCGAGGAGCTCGACTCTCGAGGTGCCGGCAGGTGAGATCTGCGTCCTAGTCGGGCCGTCGGGCTGCGGCAAGACGACGGCGATGCGGATGGTCAACCGCACGGTCGAGATGACCTCCGGCGACATCCTGATTGGCGAGCAGTCGGTGCGCGAGCGCAACTCGGCGCAATTGCGGCGCGAGATCGGCTACGTGATCCAGCAGATCGGCCTTTTCCCCCACCGGACGATCGCCGAGAACATCGTCGCCGTGCCCCAACTGCTGGGCTGGAAGAAGGAGCGCGCCGCTGCCCGCGGCGCCGAGCTGCTGTCCCTGGTCGGGCTCGACCCCGACCTCGCCGATCGCTACCCGGCGCAGCTCTCCGGCGGCCAGCAGCAGCGGGTCGGAGTCGCGCGGGCGCTGGCGGCAGACCCGCTGGTGATGCTGATGGACGAGCCCTTCGGGGCGATCGACCCGATCAACCGCGAGCGCCTGCAGAACGAGTTCCTCCGCCTGCAGGCCGAGATCGGCAAGACCGTCCTCTTCGTCACCCACGACATTGACGAGGCGATCAAGATGGGGGACCGGATCGCGATCATGCGCGAGGGCGGCAGAGTCGCCCAGTACGCAACCCCGGCCGAGCTGCTGATGGACCCCGCCGATGAGTTCGTCGAGGACTTCGTCGGCGCCGACCGGGCGCTGAAGCGCCTGGCCCTGATGCGGGTCTCCGACATCGACCTCTGGAAAGCACCGCTTGCCCACGTCGGCCAGGCAACCGCCGAGGTGCGCGCCGAAGCTCGAGGGCGCCGAGGTCCCCTACCCCCTGCTTGTCAACGGCGAGCGCCGCCCGCTTGGCTGGCTCTCCGAGCGCGACCTCACCGCCGACGTCGTCCCCGACCGCCCCGACTCGCCGCTCGGCCCGCTGCTCGACCGCGACGACATCATGCGCGACGCGCTCGCCGACCTGCTGCAGGGCGAGGCCCAGTACGCCGCCGTGGTCGACCACGAAGGTCGCATCGACGGCGTCCTCTCGGTCGAGATCATCTCCGAGTTCCTCGCCTCGCCAAAGGCCAAGACCGAGGAGCACTCGGCCACGGAGCGCCCGCATGGCTAGCGTCGCCACATTCGCCGCCGTCGGCGAAGTCGGCGAAGGGTTCATCCACGAACGGACCTCCGACACGCTTCCTTGTCAGGCGACCGAGAAGCTCTTCTGCTTCGACTGGGCAAAGGAAAACATCGACCGCTACGGCACACCGACTCTCCAGCACCTGGAGCTGGTCTCACTGGCCGTCCTGTTCGGCTTCACGATCGCCTTTACCCTCGCCGTACTTGCGCACCGCCGGCGCTGGCTGCGATCGCCGCTGCTGGCTGCAACCGGTGTCCTCTACACGATCCCCAGCGTCGCCTTCTTCTTCCTTCTACTGCCCCTCACCGGCCGCGGCGTTGACACCGCCGTCATTGCCCTCACCGCCTTCAACCTGCAGGTCATCTATCGCAACACGATCGTCGGCCTCTCCAACGTCCCGTCGTCAGTCAAAGAGGCAGCCAGGGGCATCGGCCAAACCGATCGCCAAATCCTCTGGCGAGTAGAACTGCCGCTGGCGACGCGGGAGATCATCGCCGGCCTGCGGATCGCGACGGTCAGTACCGTCGCGATCGCGACCCTGGCCGTGTTTGCCGGGGGCGGTGGCCTGGGAGCGCCGATCTTGCAGGGCGGGATCGACTTCAAGACCAACATCATCATCGCCGGCGGGATCGCCATCCTGATGGCGCTCGCCTTCGACCTGATCCTGCTCACGATCCAACGCCTAGCCACCCCCTGGGAAAGAGTGGCCCGGGCGTGACCGCACTCATCCTCCCCCACCTTCCACTGGGCTCGATCAAGGGCGCGCTCGAATTCATCTTCGAGCCGCAGTCATCCAACGTGACCGGCGGCAAGATGGTCGGGGGCTTCGACCAAACTCTCGAACTGGCGCTGACGCAGCTTGAGGTGACCATTTTCGCCCTGGCGCTCTCGCTGGTCCTGGCGCTGCCGGCCGGTCTTTACCTCGGACACAAGGGGGTCGGCGAGCTGCTGGCGGTGGGGCTCGGCAACGCCGGACGGGCAATCCCCGAGCTGGCCCTGATCGCATTCATGGCGGCCGCGATCGGCGTCGGCACGCTCAACCTGACGATCGCGCTCGCGGTCCTTGGCATCCCTCCGATCCTCACCAACGCCTTCGTCGGCATCCGCCAGGTCGACCGCGCCCCCGTGGAAGCGGCCCGTGGAATCGGGATGACCGAGCGCGAGATCCTCTTCAAGGTCGAGGTGCCACTGGCGATCCCGACCCTGATGGCCGGCATCCGCTTGGCGACGATCGCGATAGTCGCCACGGCCACGATCGCGCCCCTTGCTGGGGTGCTGACCCTCGGCGACTACATCATCAACGAAAACGTCTACGGCGAGAACGGCGTTGTCGCCGGGGCGATCGTCGTCGCCGTGATGGCGCTGACACTCGAGCTTCCTGCTCGCCGCGCTGCAACGTCGGCTCACTTCGAAAGGCTTGAAGCTGAGCCCAGCATGAATCTCGTCCGTTCAAACGACAAGAGAGGAATCCCATGAGGTCCGAGTTCACTCGTCTGCGAGCAGGCATCGCCCTGCTGCTCGCCCTAGCCCTCAGCCTCGGCGTGGTTGCCTGCGGCAGCAGCAGCGACGACAGCACGAGCAGCAGCGAAGAAGGCGGCAGCGCCGGAGCGATCGTCTCCAATCCTAAAAACGCCAAGGTAAGCCTGACGATCGGCTCGAAGAACTTCCCCGAATCGGAAATCACCAGCGAGATTTACGCCCAGGCCCTCAAAGCCGCCGGCTACAAGGTCAAGACGGACCTCGGGCTCGGATCGGAAACGATCGCCCTCAAAACCCTGAAGCAGGGTGAGGTATCCGGCTACCCCGAATACACCAGCACCGCGCTGGAGTCCCTGTTCGGCCTCGAACCCGGCGAAGTCCCGGCCGAAGCCCAGCCGGCTTACGAAAAGGCGAAGGCCGAACTCGAAAAGGACAGCCTGACCGCCTTCCCGCCGACGCCATTCTCCAGCGCCAACGCGGTCGGCACGACGACGAAGTTCGCTGAAAAAGAAGGTCTGAAGACGGTTTCCGACCTCGAAGGCAAGTCAGAAAGCATGAGCCTCTACGGCTCGCCCGAGTGCCGTCAGCGGATCGACTGCCTGGCCGGGCTCGAAAAGTACTACGGGCTCAAATTCAAGTCATTTCACCCGGTTGACATCGGCCTCCGCTACACGGTTCTCGAAAAGGGGCAGGCCGACCTCTCGATCCTCTTCACCACCGACCCGCAGCTGGCGGCGGAGAAAGACAAGTTCGTGATCCTCGAAGACGACAAGGAAGTCTTCCCGGCGGGCAACGTCATCTTCGTGACCAAGGACTCGGTGGTCGAAGAAGCGGGTCCCGACTACGAAAAAACGATCGTCGCGGTGCAGAAGGGGTTGACCCTGGAAGTGATGCAGGAGCTCGATGCGCGGGTCGAACTCGAAAAGAAATCGGCTAAGCAGGTGGCAGGCGAATACCTCAAGTCGGCGGGATACGTCGGCTAGGGATTAGGCGCGGGGTGAGGGGATCCGCCGGACAAAAGCGGGGAGTGTCCGGCGGACCCCCTCACCCCGCGCTCCAATGCGTACCGGCAGATCCCACTGACGAGGGTTAGGCCGTCGCCGGCTCTCCTTGCGTTTCAGAGAGTTCAGTTCGGGTGCGCAGGCGAGCGAAGCAGATGCGGGCCGCCCAGGCCGCGGAGAGACCAGAGATGGCAGCGAGCACGAGGGCCCAGCGGGGGTCGTAGGCCTGGGAAAGCCAGCCGGCCAGGGGGCCGCCGATGGGGGTTGAGCCGAGGAAGACGACTGAGTAGAGGGACATCACTCGGCCGCGCATGTGGGGGGTGACTGCTAGTTGGAGGGATGAGTTGATGGTTGCGGCGAAGGTGACCGAGGCGGCGCCCAGGAGGACGAGGGCGACGATCTCTACTGCCATTCCCGGTGCCGCGGCAGCAAGCAGGGCGGCACCGCCGAAGGCGAGGGCGGCGCCAGCGATCAGGCGGGGGTTGGTGCGGCCGTGGGAGCCGGTTACCAGGGCACCGGCGACTGAGCCGACCGCCATCGCCGAGACCAGCGCCGCGTAGACCCCCGCCCCACCTCCGAAGCTGAAGCGGGCCAGCAGGGGCAAGATCACCTGGAAGTTGAAGCCGAAGGTGCCAACCAGCGCCATCAGCGCCAGCGGGATCGCCAGCTCGGGCGTGGCGCGGACGTAGCGCAGGCCGGCGCGGATCGCCCCCGGCTCGCGCGTCGCCCGCGGCCCGCTGCGCAGCTTCGCCGGGTCCATCCCCCAGAGGGCGAAGATCATCGCGCCGAAGGAGAGGACGTTGACGGCGAAGCAGGTCTCGATGCCGACCCCGGCGATCAGCAGGCCGGCGAAGGCGGGGCCGACGATGCGTGCCGACTGCACGATCACGCTGTTGAGGCTGACCGCGTTGACGACCCGGTCGGGGCCGACCATCTCGATCGCGAAGCTCTGCCGGGTCGGGTTGTCGACCGCGTTGACACTGCCCATTGCGAAGACGGCGAGGAAGACCATCCAGGGCGCGGCGACCCCGGCCTCGGTGACGGCGAAGAGGCCGAGTGCCGGGATCGCCATCAGCGCCTGCGTGGCGATCAGCAGCTTGCGCTTCGCGAAGCGGTCGGCGAGCAGTCCGCCCCAGGCGCCGAAGAGCAGCATCGGCAGGAACTGCAGGGCGGTGGTCAGGCCAACCGCGACGCCGCTGCCGGTGAGGCTGAGCACCAGCCAGAGCGCCGCCACCGTCTGCATCCAGGTCCCCGAGAGCGAGACCATCTGGCCGACGAAGTAGCGGCGGTAGTTGGGGACGGAGAGGGAGTCGAAGCTGCGCTTGAGAACAATGGGCGAGCGCCAAGATCGACGCGGATCAGAACCCCCGGAAGTCACCGCATCGATCTTGGCGCTCACCTCTCACCTTCGAGCATCTGCTCCAAGATCTCCGCCGCCCGCTCCAGGGCGGCGATGTCCTCAGCTGGAAGGTCGCGCATGCGCTTCGCCAGGTAGGCGTTCTTACGGCCGCGCAGGCGCCGCAAGCGCTCGCGGCCGGCAGCGTTGACGCTGACCAGGGAGCTGCGGCCGTCGCTGGGATCGGGCGTGCGCTCGACCAGGCCCTCCCGCTCCAGGCAACCGAGCGTGCGGGTGACGGTCGGTCGCTTGACCCGCTCGAGCTCGGCCAGCTCGCTGGGGGTCAGCGGGCCGTGCCGCTCGATCGTGGCGAGAGCCGCGGTCGAGGTCGGGGTTAGGCCACTGGCCTCAGCCGCCGCCTCCTGGCGCAGGCGCCGCGCCGTGCGCACGATTCCCAACCGCAGCTGGGCCGCAGCATCGGTGAGAGTGGTGTCAGCCTTTGGCGTCATTAGTTAGCGTTGATAATTAGTTTAGCAAACTAGTTTCCGGCCAGCAACCATTGGGTAGCGTGCCGGTAGTGAGCGAGGTGGCAATCAGCGTCAAGGGGCTGCGCAAGTCCTACGGCGAGCACGAGGCCGTCGGCGGCATCGACTTCGAGGTCGGCAGCGGCGAGGTCTTCGGCTTCCTCGGTCCCAACGGGGCCGGCAAGACGACCACGATCGAGATCCTCGAGGGCTACCGCGAGCGCAGCGGCGGCGAGGTCGAGGTTCTCGGCGTCGACCCCGGCGAGCCGACGCGCGAGTGGCGCAGCCGCGTCGGCCTCGTCCTGCAGGAGTGCGAGCTCGACCCGCTGCTGACCGTGCGCGAGGCGGTCTCGCTCTTCGCCACCTTCTACCCCACCCCGCGCCCGGTCGAGGAGACGATCGAGCTGACCGGGCTGGCGGAGAAGCGCGAGGCGCGGATCGGCTCGCTCTCCGGCGGCCAGAAACGCCGCGTCGACGTCGCGATCGGGATCATCGGCGACCCCGACCTGATCTTCCTCGACGAGCCGACGACCGGCTTCGATCCGACTGCGCGCCGCGACGCCTGGAACATGATCGAGGGGCTGAAGGCGCTCGGCAAGACGGTCTTCCTCACCACCCACTACATGGACGAGGCCGAGCACCTCGCCGACCGGGTGGCGATCCTGCGCGGTGGGCGCATCGTCGCCCAGGGGCCGATGAAGGAGCTCAGCGCCAGCCTCGGCCGCCGCACCGTGATCGGCTTCCGACTCAACGGCGGGCTCAGTGCCAAGGACGTGGACTCATGCGTCTCGGCAACCCCGCAGGTGGCGGGCGAGGAGGTCAGCGTCGAGACCGAGCAGCCCCAGGCCGACCTCTACCGCCTGCTCGCCCTGGCCGAGCAGCGCGGCGTCGCGCTCGAGGACCTCGAGGTGCGCAAGCCGAGCCTCGAGGACATCTTCCTCGACCTCACCCGCGACCAGGGCGGGAAATCGTGAGCGAGCGCCGCATCGTCCTCGCCCAGGCCCGCGCGGCGATCGTGGTCGCGCTGCGCACGCCGCGGGCGCTCGTCTTCACCTTCCTCTTTCCGCTGATCTTCCTCATCCTCTTCAACTCGATCTTCATCAAGGGAGGCGACCAGAGCGTCACCCTGCCGACGGGGCTGAAGCTGAGCGCCCAGGCCTACTTCATGGCCGGGATCACTGCCTACTCGATCTCGCTCTCCACCTTCACCACCCTCGCCGTATCGATCACGACCCAGCGCGAGCGCGGCCAGCTGAAGCGGCTGCGCGGCACGCCGATGCCGGCCTGGACCTTCATCCTCGCCCAGATCCTGCGCGCCACGGCGCAGGCGCTGGCAATGACCTTGCTGCTGGTCGCGATCGGCGTGCTCGCCTACGGCGTCGACTTCCCCGGCTCGAGCTTCATCGGCTTCCTCGTCTACGTCGCCCTCGGCACGGCGACGCTCTGCACGCTCGGCATCGCCCTCACCCCCTTCACCCCCACCGTCGACGCGGCCTCGACGATCGCCCCCTTCAGCGTCGTCATCCTCGCCTTCGTCTCCGGCGTCTGGATCCCGATCGACCAGCTCCCCCACTGGCTCGAACAGGTCGGCCGCATCTTCCCCCTCTTCCACCTCGCCGTCGGCCTGCAGAGCACCCTTTCCCCCGAAGCCAGCGGCCTCGGCCTGGAAGGCGGCAACGTCGCCGTCCTCGCCGCCTGGACCCTGGCCGGCGTCTGGGTCGCCACCCGGCGTTTTCGTTGGGAGCCACAGGCCGGTACGAGCTGAATCGCGCGGAAGTGCCAATTCACTGTGTCAATTAAGCACCACGACGTTTGAACTGAATTTTCATGGCTAGCATCGCCGGCAGGAGGGTGAAGAAGATGGGTGTCTTCAGTTGGTTGACAACCAATCTGTCCGACTAACCATCGGATCCGGTTCGAGTCCGGCGCTCTCCGCAGAGTCCAATGAACGGGTCGAGTCAGGTGGTACTCTCGGGCAGATTGGTTGTCAGCCATCTGGAGGTACCCGCGGGGTGGTTCCCCGCACAACCTTGGCTCGACCCGCTCCGGCGGGTCTTGCCGTTTCCGGGACCTCAGCACGCTTGGCAAGGCGAACCAGTAACGGGTAGGCCGTCCGTCCAGACCCGTCAACTTCTTTCAAGCCTTAACGGTGGGCGCCGACGAGTTTGTGAGGCCGCAAGCGGCCCATTTCCGGCATGGCAATCCCGACGGTGACACCACGCGCTTCGACGCCGAAGCGGCACCGCCGCCACCGGCACAAGCACGTCTGGAAGGACAAGCACTACCGCTGGGTTCCCGAAGGTGAGTGCGGCTGGCGGGTGCAGAGCTACGCCGTCCGCCACAAGCACAAGCCCCGCCGCGGGCACCATCGCGGTCCCGGGCCACGTCCCGCCGACCGCTGCGCGCCGGCCGTCGCGATCGACCGCGACCCCCGTCCCGCCGGTGCCTACCAGGGCCCGTTCGGACCGGCACAGGCAAAGCGGCTGCTGGAACGCGCTGGCTTCGGCCCACTGCCGGGCCAGGCCGAGCAGCTGGCCAGCCTCGGGCTCGTCGGTGCGGTCCAGTCGCTGACTAGGCCCAGCGGCGCCGCGACGCTGCACGGCCCGGCGCCGGTCGAAGACGACAACCACCCGATCGCCCCCGCCGACTCCTACGGCCACGACCACCTCTGGTTCCTCGACCGCATGGTGCGCAGCGACCAACCGCTGGTCGAGCGGATGGCGCTGGTCTTCCACGACTGGTTCGCCACCTCCAACGCCAGCGTTTCCCGCCAGCAGCAGATGATCGACCAGTCGAACCTCTTCCGCTCGGCCTGCTTCGGCTCCTTCCTCGATCTCTTCAAGGCGGTCACCACCGACCCGGCGATGCTGCAGTGGCTGAACGGCGCCGAAAACACCAAGCAGGCGCCGAACGAGAACTATGGCCGCGAGATGATGGAGCTGTTCTCGCTCGGCGCCGACCGCGGCGCCTACAGCGAGGACGACATCCGCGAACAGGCGCGGGCGCTGACCGGCTGGCGCTACGACTGGTCGAATGAGCTCGGCGCCTACAACTTCCGCTTCGATCCCAAACGCCACGACACCGGCACCAAGACCGTCTTCGGCCAGAGCGGCAACTGGAGCTGGGAAGACGCCTGCCGGCTCTGCGTCGAGAACCCCCTCCACCCTTCCTTCTTCGTCGAAAAGCTCTGGAGCTACTTCATCCCGCAGCCGCTCTCGGCCAGCGTCAGGGACGGCTTGATCAACACATACCGCAGCTCCGGTTGGGGCATCCGCCCGGTGCTGGAGGCAATCCTGATCAGCCCCGACCTCTACGAAGGGCCGCCGATGGTGAAGCCACCCGTCGTGCAGCTGGCCTCGATGCTGCGCGCGACCGGCCGCTACATCGACACCTACTCCTGGGTCTGGCTCTGCGAGGAGGCTGGCCAGCAGCTCTTCTGGCCGCCCAACGTCTCCGGCTGGGACGACACCCGCTGGCTCGACACCTCGCGCATGCGGGCGCGCTGGAACATGGTCGACTACGTGCTCGACAACATCTCGGTCGACGCCTGGAACGGCGAATACAGCGCCACCGAGAGCGCCGAAGAAGCGCTGGGCCGGGCGATCGCCTCATGGGGCTCGCCAGCCCTGCGCGATGAGCATCGCGCCGAGCTGCTCGACTTCGCCCAACGCAGCGAGAAACTGGCGATCGCCAAATGGCAGCAGGGCCCCTACCGGGCGATGCGCCAGAACGCCCTGCTGCAGCTGATCGGCGTCAGCCCCGACCTGATCATGCAATGAGGGAGCGCTGACCACCATGTCCAACTGCTGCAACGACTACACCCGATCCCAGTTGCTGCGCAGCGCTGCCGCCGAAGCCGGCCGCGGCCTGCCGGCGATCGAGGCGGGGATGCCGGAGCCCGCGGGCACTGGGCTGTCGCGGCGCAGCTTCCTCTCCTGGAGCGCCGGCCTGGCGCTTGCCGTCTACGGTGCCTCGAAGATCCCACTCGCCGCCTTCGAGGAGGGGATCGCCCAGGCCGCGACCAGCGACAAGATCCTCGTCTCGGTCTTCTTCGACGGCGGCATCGACGCGCTCAGCGTGCTCGCCCCGACCGGCGACTCGCGCTACGCGCAGCTGCGCCCGAACCTGGCGCTTGCTCCCGACGCGGGCACCGAATTCAGCGAGGACCCGACGCTGCGCTGGCACCCCTCGGCCGCCGGCCTGGCAACCCTGCACGAAGAGGGCAAGGTCAGCTCCTTCCCGGCGATCGGCTACGACCATCCCGACCAGTCCCACTTCACCTCGCGCCACTACTACGAGATCGGCGAGCTCGACGTCGGCTTCCACACCGGCTGGCTGGGCCGCTACATCGACCAGGTCGGCGACGAAGACAACCCGCTGCAGGGCCTCTCGATGGACGGCTCGCTCTCGCCGATGATCGCCACCGCCAACCTGCCGGTGGCGGCGATCGACAGCGTCGACGGCTACGACCTCTGGTCGCCGGTCAGCGACCCGGTCGAGAGCGAGATGTACAAGAGCTTTGGCCGTTTCGGCTCGCTGCCCTCGGACTCGCCCGCCCTGTCTCAGGTGCGCCGCGCGACCGCCCAGACCGACAAGCTGCGCACCGACCTGGGCGGGATCGGCGGCTTCACCAGCCCCGTCTCCTACCCCGAAACCAACTTCTCCCACAAGCTCGCCGGCCTCGCGGCCTTCATCAACGTTGGCCTGCCGATGCGGGTGGTGACGATCCGCGCCTCGGGCGGCTACGACACCCACGCAGACGAGGCGGAAGACCTCTCGCGCGGGCTGAAAGAGACCTGCGAGGGGATCCTCGCCTTCCAGCGCGACCTCGAGGCGCGCGGTCTCCAGGACCGCGTCCTGGTCAAGCTTTGGAGCGAGTTCGGCCGCCGGCCCGAGGAGAACGCCTCGCTCGGCACCGACCACGGTGCCGCCGGTTGCGCCTTCGTCGTCGGCTCCAAAGCCAAAGGCGAGATGGTCGGCGAGTTCCCCGGCCTGTCCCAGCTCGACCAGAACGACAACGTCCGCGTGACCAGCGATTTCCGCGCGATGTACTGCTCGCTGCTGGAGGAATGGCTGGGGCACGATGCCGCCTCGATCATCCCCGGCGCCTCCTCCTTTCAACGGCCGACGCTGGTGAAAGCGTGAGCGGGCCGGCGTCACGGACGGTCTCGCTCAGCCTGGTCGGTGCCGTCGTCGCAACTCTGATGCTCTGCTCAACAGCCACTGCCGCCGCGCCAGCGCCGGGCTGTACCTGGCAGCGCCACTCCAAGACCGTGAACAAGTACCAGCGGCGCCACGGCCACCGGCGGCGCTTCAAGCGGATCAACAAGCACTGGTGGACCTGCGAAGCGCAGCCGAGTCTGCTTCAGCCCCAGCCCGCGCTGCCGAGCGCCCCGGCGTCCGTCCCTCCCACCAGCGAAGAACCGGAACCGGAAGTCGGCCACCTCGGCGTCAAAGCGGTCGAGTACAGCTACACCCTCTCCCGCCCAGAAGTCAGCGCCGGCAAAGTGATCGTCGAGCTCAACAACCAGGGCGAAGACCCGCACAACCTCGTGCTCGAACACGAGGGCACGGAAGACCCGGAGCTGGAAATCCCCTCAACTCCCTCGGTCACCCAAGCAAGCGCCGAGTTCACCCTCTCCCCCGGCACCTATCGCCTCTACTGCAGCCTCTACAAACACGAGGCCAAAGGCATGCAGGCGACGCTCGTGGTCGGCGGCGGCTAGTGGAATTGACATCCACCGTTAAGGGAACAGTCATACGGCCGTGCCAAATTCGTCACGACCTCTGGAAGCCAGATTTCCGCCGCTAGCATCGCCCTCAGGAGGGTGATGGGAGCTGGTGCTCCCGCGCAGATGACACCTGTTGCGTCCGATCGACCATCGGATCCGGTTCGAATCCGGCGCCCTCCGCAGATAGGCCAATAGGCGGGTCGAGTCGGTGGTACTCTCAGCCACGGGTGTCATCTGTGCGGAGTACTGCGGGGTGGTTCCCGCTTCACCAGACTCGACCCGCTCCGGCGGGTCTTGTCGTTTCTAAGGCCTAGGCCTCGTCAAGGCCCTCGCCGTCGAAGTAGCCGACCCCATCGCCGCGCTTGAAGAAAGCCCGCAGGCCACCGCCCCGCGGGAGCCTCTCGCCGACGCCGATCTTGTCCGAATCGGGATAGACGACGACGTCGGGGCGACCGTGACTCGATACCGCCAGGAAGGTCACCGGCTCCTCGCTGCGGTTGATGATCTGGTGCGCCCCCTCCTCGCCGAGGGGGAAGCGCAGCGCCTCCCCCTCCTCGAGCTCCCGGGTGCCCTCTGGAGTCCGTAGCGTCGGCCGACCGGAGAGCACGATCACCAGCTCCTCGTCGGCGTAGTGGAAGTGGTACGGGTAAGCGGCCTCGCCCGCGGGCAACTCCCAAAGGCTGCACCCGATCAGCTCGGTGCCGAGCTCGTAGCCAATCCGGGCTCGCCGCCCGCGAAACCCCTCGGGCCTCTCCCCCTCCTCGAACGTCGGCCTGAAGACGTTCGGCATTTGGGACCTCCGCCTAGTAGCGGTAGTGGTCGGGCTTGTAGGGGCCCTCGACGGGGATGCCGAGGTAGGCGGCCTGGTCGGGAGACAGCTCGGTCAGGTGGACGCCGAGTGCGGCGAGGTGCAGGCGGGCGACCTTCTCGTCGAGGTGCTTGGGCAGCACGTGACCTCCTTGGCGGCGAACTCGTCGGGCTGGCCGAAGAGCTCGATCTGGGCGATCACCTGGTTGGTGAAGGAGTTCGACATCACGAAGCTCGGGTGGCCGGTGGCGTTGCCGAGGTTGAGCAGGCGGCCCTCGGAGAGCACGATGATCGAGTGGCCGTCGGCGAAGCGCCACTCGTCGACCTGCGGCTTGATGTTGACCCGCTCGGCGCCGGACTCTTCCAGCGCCGGCCATCTCGATCTCGTTGTCGAAGTGGCCGATGTTGCCGACGATCGCGTTGTGCTTCATCCGCGCCATGTGGTCGACGGTGATGATGTCCTTGTTGCCGGTGGCGGTGACGAAGATGTCGGCGGTCTCGACCACTTCGTCGAGCGTCCGCACCTCGTAGCCCTCCATCGCCGCCTGCAGGGCGCAGATCGGGTCGATCTCGGTGACGATCACGCGGGCGCCCTGGCCGCGCAGCGAGGAGGCGCAGCCCTTGCCGACGTCGCCGTAGCCGCAGATCACCGCGACCTTGCCGCCGATCATCACGTCGGTGCCGCGGTTGATCCCGTCGACCAGCGAGTGGCGGCAGCCGTAGAGGTTGTCGAACTTCGACTTGGTCACCGAGTCGTTGACGTTGATCGCCGGGAAGAGCAGGTCGCCGGTCTCGGCCAGCTGGTAGAGCCGGTGCACGCCGGTGGTCGTCTCCTCGGTGACGCCCTGGATGCCGGCGGCGATCTGGGTCCAGCGCTGCGGGTCGGCCTCGAGCGAGCGCTTCAGGGTCTCGAGGATGATCCGGAACTCCTCCGAGTCGGCCGAGGCCGGATCGGGCACCTCGCCCGCCTTCTCGAACTCGACCCCCTTGTGGACGAGCAGGGTGGCGTCGCCACCGTCGTCGAGGATCATGTTCGGGCCCTCGCCCCCGGGCCAGAGCAGCGCCTGCTCGGTGCACCACCAGTACTCCTCCAGCGTCTCGCCCTTCCAGGCGTAGACGGGGATGCCGGCGGCGGCGATCGCGGCGGCGGCGTGATCCTGGGTCGAGAAGATGTTGCAGCTGGCCCAGCGCACCTCGGCGCCGAGCGCGATCAGGGTCTCGATCAGCACCGCGGTCTGCACCGTCATGTGGAGCGAGCCGGTGATGCGGGCGCCCTTCAGCGGCTGCTCGGCGGCGAACTCCTCGCGGGTCTGCATCAGGCCGGGCATCTCGACCTCGGCGAGCGCGATCTCCTTGCGGCCGAAATCGGCGAGGTCGATGTCGGCGACCTTGAAGTCCTGCGTGGCGGTGCTGGTGCTCATCGGCTGGGCGTCTCCTGATCGGTTGGTTGCCCAGCCATGGTACGCAAAGGGGGTGGTTCCAGCCGCGCCGAAGCGGAGACCGGCCGCCCCCGCGTTACGGGAGGCGACCGGCCTGGAGACGTCCCTACTTACTGACCGCCGGCTTTTTGCCGACCGTCAGCTTCACCTTGGAGCCCGAGGCGAGCACCTTGCCCGGTTTGGTGCCCTGGCTCAGCACCTTGCTCACCTTTTTCGGCTTGACGTTGCGGCGCGTCACCTTGCCGACCTTGCAATCGGCCCGACCCAGCATCCGCTTGGCGTTCTTGAGCTTCTTGCCCTTCAGCTTGGGGACGACGCAGCCTTCGTAGAAGAAGCGATCGTCTTTCCCCGTGGCGCTTGTACCGGCGATCGTGGTCGCCGTCACGTCGACTCCGACGACTTTGGCGCTGGGCGGCGCCACCGCGGTGATTTTCGTTTCGGATTCGGCTTTGAAGCTGGCCGCGGGCAGGTCACCGAATTTGACCGCGCTCGCCGAGGCGAGATCGGTGCCGGTGATCGTCACCGTGGTGCCGCCGGCGACCGGGCCGAAGTCGGGCGCGATCGAGCTGATCACCGGCGTCGGCTGAACTTCGGCGCTGAGCTCGACCTCTTCGCCGGCGTTCGAGCCGCTCGGCGCAACAGTTGCACCGTCAAACGGCGGCGGGAAGATGAAACCGAAGCTGGCACCGGGAGCTTTGGCGACGTCGATTTTGTCGGTGACGTTGGTCGGGTCGACGCCGATCAGGTCGCCCGCCTGCACCGGCAGGTTGGCGGTGAAGGTCTGCAGACCAGTGCCCGAGGGGGTCACCGGGTTGCTGGTGCCCGCCGCCATGTAGCCGCCGGAGCCGTTGGGTCGCAGCACCCTGAGGAAGAAGGGCCCGCCCACCGGGTTCTGCATCCTCCAGCGCACGATCGCGCCGCTCACCGGCGAGGTCAGGTTCGCGCCTTTCTCCGGCAGCGCCGTGTTGAAGAAGGTCTGCACGGATTTGAATTCGGTCGGTTCCGCTCCGGGCGGCAGCACGCTGCCGACCGTGACCGTCGACGCCTGTGCGCCGGGGGCTACCAGCAGCGCCCCGATACTCGCGACGGCGGCGATAAAGCCAAGTCGCCCCAACATCCACTGCCTAAACATGCTGCCTCCTTGATTGTTTCCCGGAGCCCCTGCGACTGCCGGGGGCGTTCGGGGGTCTGAAAACCGACCAGTCTCGAAAGGTTGCGGCAGAGCCCCAACTCAGGCGTGTGAGGTAGGCACATAGCTCTTGGCGTCGAAGTCCATGCGGATGGCAGAAGTGAGCGAGAAGACGGTCCACTACGCGCCGGGCATGGACGCCCGCAGCACCCGAGTGGCCGAAGTGCTGAACACGCCCATGCTGATCGCCGCGGCGCTGACCCTGCCGATGGTGGCGATCAGCGAGTCACACCCGGGAGGCGGGCTGGAGACCATCGCCCACATCCTCAACTGGGTCACCTGGTTCGCCTTTCTGGTCGAGCTGGTGGTGATGCTGGCCGTCGTCCCCAACCGCCGGCTCTGGCTGCGCCACCACCCGCTCGACCCCTTCCTCGTCATTTTCACCCCGCCGATCCTGCCGGCCGGCCTGCAGAGCCTGCGGGTGCTGCGGCTGCTGCGCTTGACCAGGCTGCTGCGCCTGGCGCAGCTCTCGCGCGAGGTCTTCTCGCTGCAGGGGCTGCACTACGCGATGTTCCTCGCCTTCCTCACCGTGATCGGAGGCGGCGCCCTCTTTGTCGCCTTCGAGAAACACTCCCAGCATCTCAACGACTGGCAGGGGATCTACTGGGCGATAACGACGATGACCACGCTCGGTTCCAGCATCTACCCGACCACGACCGGCGGCGAAATCGTCTCGGTCGCGATCCTGATCATCGGCATTGGCTTCGTCGCCCTGCTCACCGGCGCCTTCGCCGAGCGCTTCCTCAGCCCCGAAATCGCCGAGGTCGAGCGGGAGCTAGCCGAAGAGCAGCTCAGCGCCGAGGCGCTCGCCCTGCGCGAGCTGAAGAACGTGCAGGAACAGCTACAGGCGCTGGAGGTCGCCGTCCAGCATCTGGTCGACGACCGCAGCACCTGAGCGTTCGATCAGCCTTCGCCGTCGCGGGCCTCGGCGATCTTGGCCTCGAGCTCGCCCATCACGTCGGGGTCGCGCAGGGTGGTGACGTCGCCCAGGGCGCGGCCCTCGGCGATGTCGCGCAGCAGGCGGCGCATGATCTTGCCGGAGCGGGTCTTGGGCAGATCGTCAGCCCAGATGATCCGCTTCGGACGGGCGAACTTGCCGATCCGATCGGCCACGGTGGCGCGGATGTCCTCGAGCAGCTCGTCGCTCGGCTCGGCGTTGCCCTGCAGCGTTACGAAGGCGCAGATCGCCTGGCCGGTGTCCTCGTCGGACTGGCCGATCACCGCCGCCTCGGCGACTTTCTCATGGGCGACGATCGCCGACTCGACCTCGGCGGTCGAGAGCCGGTGGCCGGAGACGTTGACGACGTCGTCGATCCGCCCGATCACCCAGAAGTAGCCGTCCTTGTCCTTGCGGGCGGCGTCGCCGACCAGGTAGGTCTCCTTGCCGAAGCGCGAGAAGTACGTCTCGATAAAGCGCTCTTCCTCCTTGTAGAGGGTGCGCAGCATCGAGGGCCAGGGCCGCTTCAGGACCAACAGGCCCTGGCCCTCGGAGACCGGCTCCCCCTTGCTCTCGTCGACGACCTCGGCCTCCACCCCTGGGAAGGGTGTCGTCGCCGAGCCCGGCTTGGTCGCGGTGATCCCCGGCAGCGGCGAGATCATGATCGCGCCGGTCTCGGTCTGCCACCAGGTGTCGACGATCGGGCAGCGGCCGCCGCCGATCACCTGCTGGTACCAGAGCCAGGCCTTGGGGTTGATCGGCTCGCCGACCGAGCCCAGCAGGCGCAGCGAGGAGAGATCCGATTCCTCCGGGATCTCGGCTCCCCACTTCATGAAGGTGCGAATCGCGGTCGGCGCCATGTAGAGGATCGAGACCCCGTAGCGCTCGACCAGCTCCCACCAGATGCCCTTGCTCGGGTAGTCGGGTGCCCCCTCCCACATCACGCTGGTGGCGCCGTTGAGCAGCGGCCCGTAGACGATGTAGGAGTGGCCGGTGACCCAGCCGACGTCGGCCGCGCACCAGTAGACATCCTCCTCTGGCTTCAAGTCGAAGACGTAGCGGTGGGTGGTGGCAACCCCGGTCAGGTAGCCGCCGGTGGTGTGCAGGATCCCCTTTGGCTTCGCGGTCGAGCCGGAGGTGTAGAGGATGTAGAGAGGGTGCTCGGCGTCGAACGGCTCGGCCGGGCACTCGGGATCGGCGGCCTCCATCAGCTCGTCGTAGAAGCGGTCGCGCCCCTCTCGCATCGGGCAGTCGATCCCGGTGTGGCGGACGACGACGATCGTCTCCAGGCTCTCCAGGTCGTCCATGTGCTCGTCGACCTGCTGCTTGATCGGCGCCGTCTTGCCCTTGCGACGGGCGCCGTCGACGGTGACCAGCGCCTTCGCCTCTGAGAACTCCATCCGCTCCCGCACCGCCTCGGCCGAGAAGCCGCCGAAGACGACGTTGTGGGGGGCGCCGATGCGAGCGCAGGCCAACATCGCGACGACGACCTCGGGGATCATCGGCAGGTAGATCCCGACGATGTCGCCGGCCTCGACGCCGACGTCCTTGAGCGCGTTGGCAAAGCGCTGGGTGTCGGCGAGCAGCTCGGCGTAGGTGATGTCGCGCTCCTCGCCCTCCTCACCGCGCCAGTGGAAGGCGACCCGATCGCCCCGGCCCGCCTCGACGTGGCGGTCGAGGCAGTTGGCCGAGGCGTTCAGCTTGCCGTCGGCGAACCATTTGTAGAAGGGCGGGCTGGAGTCGTCGAGGCCTTCGCTCGGCTCCTGCGCCCAGTCGAGCTGCTGCTTGGACTGCTCCAGCCACCACGCCTCCGGATCGGCCGCCGCCCGCTCGTAGACCGCCGGGTCGTTGAGCAGGGCCCGCGAGCGGAACTCCTCGGGGGGCTCGAAGCTCTCGACCTCGAGCAGTTCGCTCAGCTGTCCTTCCAGGCTCGATGACCCCTCGCGCGTTGCCATTGCTGCTCCTCTCCTGCTCAGGGACCCAGCGGCCGGACCGGCAGAACCGTCCGCCCGAAGGTCGAATTGACGACCGCCGCAAAAGATGCATACCAGGCAGCCGCTGCCGTCGCCAGGCCGAACCATCCGCCGACTTCGACCATGCCTTCATTGCCGCCCGAGTTGCCGATGCCGAGCAGGAAGAAGGTGACCGCAAGCAGGAAGAAGACAGTCGCCACCGCGGCGTTGGTGCGCAGCGAGGCGACGAACATATAAGTGGTGAAGATGCCCCAGGCGATCAGGTAGAGACCAACCGCGTCGCCCACATGCGCGGCCGGCACCTCCCCCGCGAAGAAGGTGACGAAGGCCCAGAAGGAGATCCAGAAGGCGCCGAACGAGGTGAAGGCGACCGCGCCGAAGGTGTTGCCGGTGCGGAACTCCCACATCCCGGCGAGGACCTGGGCGACGCCGCCGTAGGCGAGCGCCAGCCCGAGCACCACCGGCTCGCCAGCTTTGTTGACCAGGTCGGCGTTGAACATGCTGAGCACGAAAGTGGTCAGGGCGAAGGCGGCGAGGCCGAGCGGCGCCGGGTCGGCGGGCGTCCAGCCCTCGCGCACTTGGGCCGCGCCGACTGGCTGCTGACCTCCGTTTCCGACCGCCGACTCGTGGGCACGGATCGATGCTGACTCCATGATCTCTCCTTCGGTCGCCCGCTCCGGCCGGGCCTGTCCCGTCCGGGACGCGGGGGAACTGCGCTGTTCTTTAGTACCCGGTTCTCCGCGCCGCTACCCTGATCCGGTGCTCTTCCGCCAGATAATTCACGAGGATCTGGGCTGCGCCTCCTACCTCGTCGGCGACACCGCTTCCGGCGTCGCCGCCGTGGTCGACCCGCAGTGGGACATCGATCCCTACCTGCACCTCGCGCGCCTGCACGGGGTGCGGATCGAGCACGTGCTGGAGACCCACAACCACGCCGACCACGTCTCCGGACACGGCCGCCTGGCACGCGCCACTGGGGCGATGATCCACGTCCACGAGCTGGCCGAGGCGACCTACCCGCACGAGGCCTTCGGCGATGGTTGGACACTGCCGCTGGGCGAGGGAGCGAGCATCGAGGCGATCCACACCCCCGGCCACCGGCCCGAGCACACCTCCTTCCTGCTGCGCGACGCCGGCCGCGGCGACGACCCCTGGGCGGTACTGAGCGGCGACTGCCTCTTCGTCGGCGACGTCGCCCGTCCCGACCTAGCGGTCGAGCCGCGCGAGGGCGCCGCCGACATCTTCCGCTCTCTGCACGAGCGGCTGCTGACCCTGCCCGAGGAGACCGAGGTCTGGCCGGGCCACCTCGGCGGCTCACTTTGCGGCAGCGCCGGGATCGACCTCAAGACCTGCTCGACGATCGGCTTCGAGCGCCGCCACAACCGCGCCCTGCGCTTCCAGAGCGAGGCCGAGTTCGTTGAGGACGCGGTGGCGACGATCGGCAGCAAGCCGCCCAACGTCGGCCACATCGTCGCCCTCAACCGCGGGCCGCTGGTCACCTCGATCAGCGCCCCGACGCAGCTGACCCCGCACGGCTTCGAGGCAGCAATCGCCGAAGGCGCCCTGGCGGTCGACTCGCGCACCAACGAGCAGTTCGACGAGGCCCACATCCCCGGCGCGATCAGCGCCTCCGGCTACGACACCGGCTTCGCCACCAAGGTCGCCGAGATGGTCCCGGTCGACGCCGAGCTGCTCGTCGTCGCCGCCTCCGACGGCAACGAGCTCGAGGCGGCCGAGCTGCTGGCCGCGGTCGGCCTGCGCGTGCGTGGCTTCCTCGGCGGCGGCATGACCGCCTGGCGCGCCGAGGACCGGCCGGTGGAGCGGATCGAGGCGATCGACCTGGCCGAGCTGGCGCGCCGGCTAGCGGGCGAGGACGGTCCCCAGGTGCTCGACGTGCGCAACGATTCCGAGTACGCCGAGGCCCACGTCCCCGGCTCGATCCACATCCCCTTCGCTCAGCTGCAGGCGCGCCTCGGCGAGCTGCCGCGCGAGCGGCCGATCGCGACGATCTGCAAGGCCGGGAAGCGCAGCGGGCTGGCCGCCTCGATCCTGCAGCGCGAAGGGTTCGAGGGCGTGATCCACGTCAGCCGCGGCAACGCGGCGATGTGGGAGACAGTCAGCCTAGAGCCATCCCGATAGGGGTTCCGCTTAACTTTTTCGGTGGGACGTCTGTTTGCTGGCGCCGCAAGGTCGGTGGCGAAAAAGTGCAAGACGCTCCACCCCTATCGGGATGGCTCCACCAGGCCGCCGCATGGGCGCGTCGAGAAGCTGAACGAGGATCCGAAGCCAGCGAAAGCTGGTTAGTAGCCCGGGGGGTGTCGTGCAACAAAGCCTTCGGGAGAGTCCACTGGGGACGAGTGCCAGCGGGGGCCGGGGCCGCCGACGGTGTCGAAGGCGAGGCCGGCGATGATCATCCAGGCGTGTTCGGCGTTGGCGTAGACGGTGATCCACTGCCCGGGGCCCGGTTCGCCCCAGGTCTCGAGACCGGTCGAGTCGAGCGGGCTTTCTAGGAAGCCGCCGCCGTTGAGGGCGAAGCTGACCGCGCCGGAGCAGTCGTAGCCTGAGGATTCGAAGGAGCCGTGACCGCCGCCCCAGATGTAGGGGGTGGTTGCGATCGAGTTGGCGGCTTCGATCGCGCCGGCGATCGCGGCGGGCGCTTCGCTCGGCACGCTGGCCTGGCTTTCGGAGATGAAGCTGGCGCTCTGGCCGGGGGTCAGCGGCGCCGGGGTGCCGGTGACCGGGGCAGGCGCGCCCGTCGTGCTGGCGATCTGTTCGGAGATCGAGGCGAGGTTGTCGCTGAGCGCTTCTTCGCGCGACTCGAGCGTTTCCATCGCGGCGCGGCGTTCGGCCTGGGCCGACTTCAGTTCGGCGAAGCGCGCCTCGGCTTCTTCGCGGGCGGCGGCGACTTCCTTCTCCTTGCCCGCGATCGCATCGCGGGCTTCTTTGATCTGCGCCCGCACGGCCGTCATCCGCTTGACCGCGGCGCGCGCTTCGTCGCGCAGGCCCTTGACCCGCGAGGCAACCGAGTCGTCGTACTGCTGGATCTGGTCGAGGTAGTCGGCGCGGGTGTTGACTTCCGACCAGCTGGCCGAGTCGAGCACGACGTTGAGCATGTCGGGACTGCCCGACTCATAGATCGAGACCAGCCGTTGGCGCAGGACGTCGAGGGCGCGCTGCAGGCGAGCCCGCACCGCGGCGAGGTGGCGCTGGTCGGCTTCGAGCTTTTCGGTCGCGGCGTCGAGTTCGCCTTCCTTGGCGGCGAGTTCGGCCTCGACCGCGGCCTGCTGCTGGCGCAGGTCCGAGACTTCGCCGATCATCGAGTCGATCGCCTTGTTCTGTTCGGCGATCGTCGCCGCCAGCGCACTCTGGTCTTCGCGCACATGGCTGAGCTTGCCCTGCGTGTCCTGGAGCTTTTCTTCCAGGTCCTTTGCCGGCGCCGAAGCGACCACGCAGAGGAGGGCCAGGAGCGCTGCCGCGGGCAGCAGCAGCCGCAATGAGTTGCCGCGAAGGGGAACGCGCATCGGCGGAGGACGGTAGCGAACCCCTCGCGCGATTGTTAGGAACCGCTAATAACTTGCAAGATCCCGTGCAGATCTACGCAAATTGGAGGGTTTCTGCAAGAGGTCCCGACGCACCAGCAGGGTCTTCGGGGTCCCTCCCCAGGCCGCTTCGCGGGAGTTCCTGGGGAGGGACCCCGAAGACCCCCGCAGCCACCGGCACTTCGCAAGGTGCTTGAAGCTGGGACGCGCCTGAAGCTGGGTGCTTGAAGCTGCGGCGCTCGAAGCTTGGGTAGCTCCGGAGGGGGTCGGTGCCCCTCCCCAAAACACTCAAGCGCGGCTCCTGCCGCGCGTTTTGGGTAGGGGCCCCGGCACCCTCGTCAGCTATGCGAGCAGCTTGGCCTTCGCTTTATCGAACTCCTCAGCCGACAGAGCGCCCTTTTCCTTCAGCTCGTTGAGCTTGTGCAGTTCGTCAGCGGGCGTGGTGTGAGCCTGTTCGCGGACGTAGGAGTCGAAGTGCTGCTTTGCCTCGGCCTGCGCCTTGATCGTGCGGTCGCGCATGCCGCTGCCGCGGGCGATCAGGTAGATCAGCGCGGTGAGGAAGGGAATGAAGACCAGGAAGAGCACCCAGGCCGCCTTCACCCACCCGGAGGTTTCATGGTCACGGAAGAGGTCGGTGAGGATCGTGATCAGGATCCAGATCCAGATCACGAAGAAGAAGACCTCGAAGGCTACGAGGAGTGCTTCTCCAACATTGATATCGGCAAACGGCAAGGTGAATCCTTTCGCTGATGGCTGGGACGCCAGCCAACTTACCTCAGCCGACGATGATCTTGCCGTGCATGAAGGGGTGAATTTCGCAGTGGTAGCTGAAAGTCCCCTTGTGTTCAAAGCGCACGGCGAACGATTCGCCGGGAGCGATGTGGCCACTGTCGAAGGCGCCCGGGTCCGTTGCGGTGTGCGCGACGCCCGCCGAGTTAGAGAAGACCACCTTGGTGCCCTTGGCGACTTCGAGCGTGTGGGGGTGAAACTTGAAGTGGTTGATGTCGACCGTCTTTGCCCGACTGGCCGTGGCCGAGCCGGGAGCCGCGGCCGGCGCTGCCTGGGTGGCGATCAGGGCGGCGGCGAGGACGAGTGAGGCGACGATTCTCTTCATTGGCCCGATCTACGGAGCCGCGACCGCCCTGGTTCAAAGTCGTTGTGAGAAAAGCACGGCGGAGACGGTGGTCGCCAGGTTGAGGCTGGATACCCCCTCGCGCATCGGGATTGCCAGGCGGGCGTCGGCGCGCTCGAGCAGGGCCTCACTGAGGCCGTAACGCTCGGTGCCGAAGGCGAGGATCGAGCGAGGATCGAGCTCGCACTCCCCCAGCCGCTCGCCCTCGGGATCGATCGCGATCAAGGGTCTGCCGCCCTCGGGCAGCGACTCGATCCGCGCAACCGGCAGGGCAAAGTGCAAGCCGGCGGCGCCACGCAGGGCCTCTGGATGCCAGGGATCGTTGCTACCGGTGGTGAGCACGGCAGCCGCATCGGCGGCCGCGGCGACCCGAACGCAAGCGCCCATGTTGCCCATCGTCCTCGGGTCCTCGAGCAGCACGACCGGCGCCGGGCGCTCCACCGCGAGAACGGTGGCGACGTCAACGGCGGGGCGGCGGGCGATCGCCACTACCCCGGTGCGGGGGGCGTGGGGCACGAGCTGGGCCAAGAGCTCGGCGTCGACCGGAACCGTTCGTTCGGCCAGTGAGCCCGCGAGGTCGGGGGCGAGGTCCGCCGCCAGCCGATCCAGCTCGCCAGGATCCGAGGCGACCGCCTCGATCACCTCGGCGCCAAAGCGAAGGGCGTGCTTGAGTGCGTGAAAGCCCTCTAGCAGCGCCAGCTCCGGGTCGCGACGGGCGGCGCGAAAGCGCTGGACGACGGGGTCGCTCACCGCCCCATCATGCCGGGATTCAGCCGCGCTGAGGAGCCCCGGCCACAGCGTGCTCCCTCGCGTAAGAATCGTTGCCAGCCAGCAGCGAGTCGACGAGGGGCGTCAGGTATCGAGCCGTAAGGCGGCCGTTATGAAGGAGTTCGAGGTGCCGCACGCTGGGGTCCGAGGCGGCGGCCTCCCGCTCCCCGTCCGGTCCGTAGAGGTAGCGGGGGCCCTGTTCAGTCCAAAGCACGGCACGCATGTGTGGAGGGGCGCGTCGCAGTTCAACCTCGGCTCCGATCGCAGCGGCGACCGTTCCCGCGGCCGCATCGGCCTGCTGCGTAGCGAAGGCGCCTTGCTTGAAGAACCGGGAGCTGACATCGCCGGCCGCGTAGGTCCGCTCGATCCCGATCACCGCGCCCTGCTCGTCGACAGCAACGAAGCCATCGTCGTCGTGGGGAATACCGGCAATCCTCCTGCCCTCAAGGCGCGGCAGGGTGATCACTGCCTCGGCCTCGAGGTCCTCACCGGGATCAATCCGCAGCCGCCCCGCCTCGAAAGCGAGCGGGCGCGCCCCGGTGATGACCTCGATGCGCCGTTCCGAGAGCAGCGCACTCGTCTGCTCGGCGGCGCGGTGGCCGAAGATCGCTAGCGGTGCCGCTTCCGGTGTCACCACGGTGATTCGCGCGCCCCCTGCGCTCTTCTCGGTGACGGACGCCGCGAGCAGCGCCAGCTCGTAGAGCGGCAACACCCAGCTGGGCCCAGGCGGCATGGTGAGGACGAGGTGCTGAAGGCGACCTGATCGCAAGTCCGCGATCAGGTCGCCAACCTGGCCTTCGTCGGCAACCCCCCAGTACGTGACGGCGCCCGCCACGGCCCAGAGCATGCGCACCCCAGTGGCGACGATCAGGTGGTCATAGGTAAGCCGTTGGCCGTCGCGCGTGAACGCGAGCCGCCGCTCCGGCTCGACGGCGGTGATCGCATCGGAGTGGAAAGAGGCACCGCAAAGCTCGCTGAGGGCGCGCAGGTCATAGCGAAAGGCCCGAGTGGTCCCGTACGGCTCGCCGATGCCGAAGGGCCGGTAGGCGAACTCCTCGGCCGGATCGTGCAGGCTGACCTCAACCCGGTCACCGGCGAGATCGCGCAGGGCAAGGGCGGCCTCGAGGCCGGCGACCCCGGCGCCCGCAACCAGAACCTTCTGCCTGTCGCCACGCCGGTCACTTCCTGTCATGCCTGGACCTTATGGCCGCGGCGGCGGCGCTCCATCCGCAGGAATCCGCCAATCGGCTGCGGCTTTTCCGCGACGAGCGCTCAGGCGGCGATGTCGCGGTCGTGGACCCTCTTCAACGCGGCGACGACCTCGGCATCGGAGATCTGGCCGAAGTCCGAGTACCACTGGCCGACCCCTTGCATCTGGGGCGGCACAGCCAGGCAGGCGATCTCATCCGCCTCCTCGCGCAGGCGCGCGAGGGAGTCCGGCGGGCAGACCGGGACCGCGAGGATCAGGCGTCGGGGCCGATGGCGACGGACGTGCCGCAGCGCGGCGGTGTCGGTAAGGCCAGTCGCGACGCCGTCATCGACGACGATGACGGTGCGATCCCGCGGTGAGACGGGCTTGCGGTCGCCCCGGTATGCCTCGACCCGGCGTCGCAGCTCGGCCGCCTCACGCTCGACGATGCGGGTCAGCTCACCTCCGCTTATCCCCAGCAGCGCCAGGGCCTCCTGATCGAAGACCTTGGTGCCGCCCTCGGCGATCGCGCCGATCCCGTACTCGGGGTTGTGGGGAGCGCCGAGCTTGCGCACGGCGAGGATCTCGAGCGGGCTCCCAGCAGCGCCGCGATCTCCGCGGCCACCGGGACGCCGCCGCGGGGCAGGCCGAGGACGAGTGGCCGCTCGCCGGCAAGCTGCAACAGATGCGCGGCAAGCTGCCTGCCCGCATCGGAGCGATCGGCAAAACGACCCGGCTGGGCTCCTTCCCCGGTGAACATCGACGCTTCGATTGTCCTGGCAGCCCGTCCTGACTTCATCGGGGTATTCCCCGGACTCCCTTCGGCTTTACCCTGACGGCGGGATTGGAATGCGACTACTTGTCGGCCACGACGGCACCCCCGAAGCCGATGCCGCCCTGCGCGCGGCCGAAGCGCTGGCGCTGCGATCCAAGGCGCTGATCGACGTCCTCACCGTCCTCGCTCCCCCGGCGGTGACGCCGGGCCCGGTCGGCTACGCGCCCAGCGAGCCGCCGCAACCGGACAAGATCCTCAACCAGGCGATCCACTCGGTGGACGAGCGACTCGGCGCAACCGGGCGCCGAGTCGACGGTCCGCCTGCGCGCATGCTGGCCGGCGCCTGCGAGGACGCCAACCTGTTGGTCGTCGGCTCGCGCGGCTACGGACCGGTCCTGCGGGTGCTGCTGGGGTCGGTCTCGACCCGGCTGATCCACATCGCGCCCTGCCCGGTGCTGGTCATCCCCCGGCCCGATGGCGGCGGACGAGCGGGGTGACGTAGCCGATCAGGGCGCCGATCGCGACCGCCGCGAGGAGGGTGATGATCAGCGGTGCGTCGACGGTGATGAAGAGGACGTCGACCCGTACCTGCTGGGAGTTCTGCAGGGCGACGATGACGACGATCCCAACCAGCACGCCGACGATCCAGGCCCGCCAGTTGACCGGTTTTTTCTGCTCGGGCACGCGACCCATCCTAGAGCCGCGCTCGGCCCGCCCCGACCCCTAATCGCCCCCGTTTCCTGCCAGCAGACTGGTGGCGAAGGACTTGGTTTTCGCCCCAGCGGCGACGCCGAGCGGTTTCAGCGCGAAGAGTTCCTCGGTCGAGCGCAGCAGCGAGTAGGGGTTGTATGCACCGGAGTCGGTGCCGTTGGGGGTGACGAAAGGCGAGACCAGCAGGGCGCCGACTTCGCAGTGGATCCCCGCTCGGGGCGGGGGCGCCGGCGACCGGCGGGTTGGTCGAGGACGAAGGTGACGATCAGCAGCCCGTCCGCCTTGTAGGCGGGCGAGGCGAGGATCTTCGGCACCCAGGCCGAGAGGAAGGCGTCGGCGCTGGCGGCCCCTTCAGGCGCGCCGGCCGGGCACTGGCCGGCAGCGCCGGCGTTGCAGAGGTCGGCGCGATGAACGAGTAGCTGGGCGTCTTGTCAGCTTTACCGCAGGTCCTTGCTCAGCTGTTCCAGCGGCACGTCGTTGGCCGAGCAATCGCCGAGGTCGAGCAGCGAGTGGAAGTAGACGAACGGGTTCTGACTCGCCGCGTAGCCGCCCGGCTGAGCCGGGCCGCTGCCTTCGCCAGGGTTGGGATACACGCAGTTGGACGGTTTGCCGGCCGCCGGGTCGACCATGCCGTCGATGTAAGCGCGCCAGCTGAGTTTGTCGAGCGTGAGCTGGTCGGCCAGGGTCTGGGTTTCGACCGGGTAGACGCAGCCGGAGCCGGCGAGGACCCCGTTCGAGCTCGCCGTGGTGGAGCTGAATTCTTCGTGAGTCGGACAGCCGGCGGTCGTCGCCGCGTTGGGCGGCTGGCCGCTGATCGCGGCGATCCCGTTGGGCAGGGCAGCCTTCGCCGAGCAGCGAGTAGTTGCTGAGCAGCTCGCCCTGCGGCCGCAGGGTCGCCGCCAGGTAGGGCATCTGCGACTGCGCTCCCGAAGGCGACTGTTCGTAGCCGGGGCTGGTCAGGGAGATGACGAAGACGTGCTTGATCCGGGCCGGCTTCGGGTGTCGGCTTCGACGGGCGCCTTGGCAGGTGTCGTTCGCCGCCGGTTCGGGCGGTTCGGTTCCGGGCGCCGCTTCCGGGAGCAGCTGGGGGCGCGGAGCGGACGGCTCGCCGGCCGGCGGAGAGCCGCTGTCGGCGGAGCTGACCGCTGGGGCGCTGGCGACGGCTTCGGGGTCGGGCGCCGGCGCGCTCGCGACCGGGGTGTTGTCGGCGGCGAGGCTGCTGGCCGAGCAGCGCCGCCAGCGGCCCGCTGCCGCCGGTGCTGGTCATCGCGCTGGCGACGATCGCCGAGGTCGCGACCAGCGAGGAGGCGACGAGCAGGCCGAAGCGTTTGCCGGTCAGCGTCGCCGCGGCGGCGACCGCGCGGCGAACCTGCGCCTGGATCAGCCGCCTTCACTGGGGCCTCCGTCGGCACCAGCGACGTGCCCGCACTGGGCGCAGAAGCGGACCGCGTGGCCATAGGGCGACGCCGCAGCTCGGGGCAGATGCCCGGCCGCGTCGGCGCGCTCGCAGCTCGAGCATCCGCTCGACCGCCAGCAGCTCGGCGTCGACCCGCTGCAGCTCGGCCGCCTTGCGGGTGAGCACGTCCATGCGCACGTGGTCGCGGATCGCCATCTCGTAGAAGGCGCCGCCGAGGTCGGCCTGCATCACCGTGAACTTCTCCAGCAGGCGGTCGCGCTGGGCGAGCAGCTCGGCGCTCTCCTCGGGCTTCGGCTCGGGTTTGACCGGCGCCGCCGGGGGCTCTGGCTTGGTCCGCGCCGACTTGCAGCCGCTCTTGCCGGCCGCTGCAATAGCATCGCTCAGCGCGGCTCATGGTTCGCCCGCCCCTGCCGGCGGCCGCCGGCGCTTCGCTGGGGTCGCCGCCGACCACGGTCACGTCGGGCAGGTTCTGCTGGGCCTTTGATGTAGTTGTCGCCGGCCTGTTCGGGGTTTTCTTCGACCAGCTTGGTGTCTTCTTCGGTCCTTTTTCGGCGTCGGCTTGAAGCCGGTCACCTGGTGGACCGTCCCGTTGCTGGTCTTGGCCACGCACCTTGCCGTCGCCTTTCGCAGCGCTTTGGCCGTCGCCTTGGCTTTTTTGCCTTTGGCGGCATTGGCCGCGGTCGCCGCGTCGTCGCCCGCGGCGGTGCTGGCCACGGCGGCGGTTCCTGTTTGCGCAGCGCCTCGCAGCAGCGCCTCGTTTGTCGCCGCTGCCGGAGTCCGCTGCGGCCGACGACGACGCCGATCGCGACCGCGATCGGCAGCAGCGCGAAGAAGCCGACCGCGGCGGCGCGGCTGTTCGAGCCGGTTTTCGCCGGCGGCGCGCAGCGGCGGCCGACGGGCCCGCTTGCTCATCGCCGCGAAGTAGCGCGAGGACGGGTTGGCGCCGTTGCCGCGCCGCGCCGCGCAGTTGACGCAGTAGCGCTGCTGGGGGTCGAGCGGCGCGCCGCACTCCTCGCAGGGCTCGTATTGCGGCCTGCCGTTGAAGGTCGACGGCTGCTGGGATGAGACGGTCATCGCTTCTTGCTCCCCTTCTCGTGCGTCTTGTGGTCGTGCTTCTTGGCTTGCTGGCGCTGCTTGCGCGCTCGCCAGGATGCGCTTCGATTCGGCCTGCTTCATCGCCGCCGTTTCCTGCGTCGTCGTGCAGCCGGCCAGGGCCGCGACGACCAGCAAGCAGACAGGCGCAGCGAGGACGCGCGGCGCGGGTGAGATGGCGGCTAACCGAAGGCACCGCTGACGTACTCCTGTGGTCCGCTGCTCGCGGGGCGAGTTGAAGAGGGCGGTCGGCGCTGCTGTACTCGACCAGGTCGCCCAGGTACATGAAGGCGACGTGGTCGGCGATCCGGTAGGCCTGCTGCAGGTTGTGGGTGACGATCACGACGGCGACGTCGTCGCGCAGCTTCACGATCAGGTCCTCGATCACCTGGGTCGACTGCGGGTCGAGCGCCGAGCAGGGCTCGTCGAGCAGCAGCACCTCGGGCTCGGCGGCGAGGGCCCGGGCGATGCAGAGCCGCTGCTGCTGGCCGCCGGAGAGCCGCAGGGCCGGGTGGTCGAGGTTGTCCTTGACCTCCTCGAAGAGACCGGCCCGGTCGAGCGCGCTGTGGACTTTCGGCTCCAGCGCCTTCTTGCGCTGCCGCCGCGAGCCCTGCTCGCGCAGCACGTAGGCGATGTTGTCGAAGACGCTCATCGGGAACGGGTTGGGCTGCTGGAAGACCATCGTCACCCGGCGCCGCAGCAGGGTCGGCTCGATCAGCCTGATGTCGACGTCGTCGAGCAGGATGCGGCCGCTCAGCGTCGCCGTGCGGGTCAGCTCGGTGAGCCGGTTGAGCGAGCGCAGCAGGGTCGTCTTGCCGCAGCCCGAGGGGCCGATCAGCGACAGCACCTCGCCCTGGCGGACCGGCAGCGAGACCGACTTTGACCGCGTCGCGGTCCGCGTAGGAGACCGAGACGTTGTCGATCTCCATGCGCCGGATCGAGAACTGGGGGGCGCCGATCGAGCGCCGCGCCGCGGTGAAGCCGCCGGACGTCGGCGTCGCCGCCGCCGCTGCCGTGGGCGGCGCCGCCTGCGGGCGGCGGCGACCTCGCGTGGCGCCGCGGCGGCGGTCCTCCGAGCTCGCAGCCGGCGGATCGGCGGCGGGCGGGAGGTCAGGAACTCCACGTTCCTACCTTTCGGGCGCGGCGGTGGACGACGTCGACGGCCGCGTTCAGGACCAGCACCATCAGCAGCAGGACGAAGGCCGCCGCGTAGGCCTTCTGGGGCTGGTTGAGGTTCCCGGTCGGGGACGCCTCGTAGACGAAGTTGGTCAGGGTCGTGCCGGCCCCGCGCAGGTAGTTGAGCGGGAAGGCGTCGCCTTCGACCGGGGCGAAGTTCTGGGTGGCGCCGAGCAGCACGACGATGATCGCCGTGTCGCCGATGATCCGGCCGAGGCCGAGCATCGCCCCGGTCGCGACCTGGGGCCGGGCCGCGGGCAGCAGGATCCGGCGCGTCGTCGCCACCTTGGTCTTGCCGACCGCGTAGGAGGCCTCGCGCACGTGCTGGGGGATCGCGTTCAGCCCCTCGCGGGTGCTGGCGACGACCAGCGGCAGGGCGACCAGCGAGAGCATCGTCGCGGCGGCGAAGAAGGAGCGGCCGAAGACGACGCCTTCGGAGGTGCGGCTGAGGAAGCCGAGCGCGGTGCTGGAGAAGATCACCGTGCCGAACAGGGCGAGCACGATCGAGGGGATGCCGGCGATCGCCTCGATCGTCGATTCGGTGATCCGCGCCAGCGCCGCCGGGCGGCCGTACTCGACCAGCCAGACCGCGATCGCCGACGCCGACCGGCAGCGCGATCGCGATCCCCATCGTGGCGACGATCAGGGTGCCGAAGAGGGCGTCGGAGAAGCCGCCGCGTCTGGCTCTGGCTGAAGCCGGACGTGGCCGGGGTGACCAGCATCGAGGGCTTGCAGGTACTTGATCCCCTGGATCAAGCAGGTAGACGACGATCGCCACCGCGATCGCGCAGAAGAGCAGGCCGAGCGCCCAGCAGATCGCCAGGCCGATGCGGTCGGAGAGGCGCCAGGTGGCGCTGCCCTCGACCGCGCCCTTGGCGGGCTGCGGCGGGGCGCGGAGCCGGCGGTGGACTGCGGCGGCGGCGTTGCGACCGAGGACTCCATCAGGCCGTCGCCCCGTATTTGCGCATCGCCCGCCGCGCCACCCAGCCGGCCAGCGAGAAGAACGCCGCCGAGAAGCAGCAGCACCGCGGCGATCGCGAAGAGGGTCGCGTTGGACGGCGGCGAGCCGAGCGAGTCGATGTTCTTGACGATCGTCGGCGCCAGCGGCCGCGAGGGCTCGTAGATGAAGATCAGCGCCGTCGGCCGGGTTGGGGGCGAAGGCGACCGAGCCGGAGACCATCGCCAGCATCACCGCCTCGCCGATCGCCCGCGCGACCGCCAGCACGGTGCCGGCGACGATCGCCGGGCGGGCGGTGCGCACGGCGATCTTCCAGGTCGTGCGCCAGCGGTTGACGCCCAGCGCCAGCGAGCCCTCGAGCCAGCCCGGGCGCACCGAGCGCAGGCCGTCGGAGAAGATCGAGACCATCAGCGGCGCGATCATCACCGTCAGGATCAGCACCGCCGCCAGCAGGCTGTAGCCGCTGAGCGAGATCACGCCGGCGACCGAGGCCTTCTGCGGCTCGGTGACCAGGTGGTTGCCGATGAAGGGGACGATGACCAGGACCCCGAGCAGGCCGTAGATCACCGAGGGCACGCTGGCCAGGAAGCGGACCACCGGCTGCAGGATGTTGCGCATCCACTCCGGCGCGAACTCGACGATGAAGACGGAGACGAAGAGGGCGGAGAAGAGGGCGATGCAGCACCGCGCCGCCGGTGATCAGGATCGTGCTCCAGATCAGCGGCCAGGCGTGGAAGGTGTAGACGTAGTGGGCGCCGCTGAGGCCGGAGAGGTAGATCGCGTTGAGCTGGTCTTCGACGCTTGCCGCCGGAGCCGAACCAGGCGAGGCCGTTGTGGGCGAAGGACGGCCAGGCGCGGACGAAGACGGTGACGATCAGCGCCAGCAGCAGCCCGACGACGGCACAGACCAGCGCGCCGAGCATTCGCTCGACGCGCTGGTCCGACCACTTCGGGCCGTACTCCGGGCGGGTACTCCTCCTCCATCCGCTGCTTACTTCTTCGGCCTTCTTGTTGAAGGCGGGGACGCCGCCGGCCTTGGTGATCACTTCACCGGCCACCGGGCTGAGCCGCGCCCAGTCGATGAACTTCTGCCAGCGCCGGGGCTCGGCGCTGCCGTCGTCGGCAGGACCAGGAAGAGGTAGCGCGAGAGCGGGTACTTGAGCGGTTCGACGCTGATCTTGTTGGCCTGGCAGGGGATGCCGTTGACCTTGAGCGCCTTCTGGCCCTTGCCCTGCCAGGCGAGGCCGTCGTAGCCGATCGCGTTCGGATCCTGCTTGACCGCGTTGACGACGAGGCCGTCGGCGGTCAGCGCGTTGACGTTGGAGGACGGCAGTTCGTTGTTGAGCACCGCCTGGAGGAAGAAGTTGTAGGTCCCCCCGTTGGTGTCACGGCCGACCGGGTCGATCGTCGTCGTCCAGGCCCGAGCCCGGGACACCTGGCTCCAGTTGGTCAGCAGCCCGCGGTAGATGTCGTGGGTCTGCTGGATGCTGATGTTGCTGAGCTTGTTCTTCGGGTTGACGTCCATGCAGAGGCCGTCGAGGAACATCTTGACGTAGGTCGTGCCGGCGTCGCTGGGGAGCGGCGTGCGGGCCTGCCCGGCGAACTGGCTGATGCCGTTCTGGACGTCCTTGACGCCGGCGTTGCCGCCGTTGGCGGTGTAGACGAAGTGGACGCTTGTGGTTGACCTGCTTCGTGTAGGTCGTGAAGAGCGCCTGCCAGAACGGGCTGGGCGGCCACCGAGCCCGACCCGATCAGGGTCACGGCACCGGCCGACGCCGGTACGGCGAGCGCCGACGAGGGCGATCACCGCGATGGCGAGGGTCTTGATTCTCATCTCGTGTTTGCTTCCTTCCTTGCCGGGTACCGGAGTTTGTTGATCACCTAACTCGACATAAGCCTAGCAGATTCTGTACTTTATTGACCTCTTTAGTAAAGAAGGCTGCCCCGGCACGGCCCCTGATAACGGAGGTTCAATTGCTCAACAGAAGACTGTCCACGCCTCGCGCGGCCACTGTGGTCGCGCTGGCGGCGGTGCTCGCCGCGGCGGTCGCGGTGACGCCATCGTTCGCTGGGTCGGCGATCAGTCGGTGCCTTGACGACCAAGAAGGCGGCGGCCAGATCTACGTCTCCAACAAGAAGGCGTCGACGCTCTACCTGAAGAAAAAAGCCGCCGGCAACACCTTCGTCAAGAAGGCCGACGCGCCGCTTGCCCCCGGTCGTCGGCGATCGCCGCCGGCACCGCCCCTTCGGGCCGAGTCGCAGCGACCACCGCCGGCTACATCCCGACCGCGTTCACCTCGTTCGCGACGCCCGGCACGCGGCCCGGCGGTGATCACGTTCTCGGGCACGCGACCTGCACCGCGGCGAAACCGACGGCGGAACTCGCCTGCCCGATCCAGATCCTGGTCGACGGCCAGACGACGGGCAAAGTCAACTTCGCCCCGGCGACGCGCGAACTCGCCGACACCAGCGGCCGTCGTCCAGACGGTGATGCAGACCACGGTGCTCAGCAAGGGCGGCCACACGGTCGCGATCCAGTACGCGGGCGCCAAAAACGTGACCTTCACGCTGAAAGGCTGGAACCTCGCGGTGCAGGCCTACCCGCGAAGCCGGAACTACCGCCCACCGAAACGACGAAAAGCACTAAGTAGAAGAACACAGAGCCGACCGCGCCGGATTCGCAACGGCGCGGTCGGCTCCGGGGCGACCCCAGGGGAAGGTCGCCTCGATCAGTGCCCGCGCAGCGGGCCGCGCGGGCCGGGGGAGGGCTCGCCGAGGATCAGGCGGGCCCGGTAGTAGAGCGCCTCGTCGGCGGCCGAGCTGCCGCCCGAGTCGCGGTTGGCGCCGCGGCTGGCGCGGTTCTGGCCGGTGCCGGCCGGGGCCTCGTCGCGGATCAGGCCGGTGAGCCTGCCACGGGAGGTGAACGTCGTCGTTGGCTCTCGCGCTCATCTCTCGCTCCTTTCTTGAGTTTGTTTAGCTAACTAACTCAAGAATAGCAGCGAAGGACTAGACAGGATGCCGGCTGCCCGCTCGTAGAGGGCCTCGTCGTTGGATGCCCGGCCCGCATCCTCGCGCGGAGCGGCTGGCGCGGTTCTGGCCCGGCGCGCCGGCGCCCTCGACACGGATCAGGCCCGTGAGTCGCCGCGATAATTCAAGGTGTTTCGATGTCGCGCTCGTCGTCTTCATCCTGTCGTTAATGCCGTAGAATGCTGACTCGGTAAGTCACAATGCCCGACCAGACGCAGATGCCGCAGAACGCGTTCCCTAAATCGCAGGCGCTAATGGCTATGCGGCGAGTGGGGCGGGGCGCCACCCGGCAAAGCGCGCCCCGCCCCGTCGCCCCTTCAGACGGCTGCAGATACCTCTGCGTCGTCGCCGTCCTGTGCGCCGCGGGGAGTCGAGGCCCCGCGACCGTCGGACGGCGACGATCACCGTTGAAGCTCTTGGTCTGGCCCGGGCGCAGGTAGACGATCTGACCCTCGCGCAGCTCCAGCTTCTGCAGCTCGGCGCGGGTCAGCTGCGCCCAGACCTCGGTGCCGTCGGCGAGCACGAACTCGACCCGGATCTCGAAGCCGAGGGCGACGATCCGCTGCACCATCGCCTCCTCGGTGCGCTCGTCGGGATCGAGCACGACGTCCATGTCGTGCGGGCGCACGTAGCCGTCGCCGAGCCGGTTGACCTCGCCGACGAAGCTCATCACGAACTCGTTGGCCGGGTGGTCGTAGAGGTCGTCGGCGCTGCCGGACTGCTCGACCCGGCCCTCGTTCATCACCACCAGCTGGCCGGCGACGTCCATCGCCTCCTCCTGGTCGTGGGTGACGAAGATCGTCGTCACGTGCATCTCCTCGTGGAGGTTGCGCAGCCAGGTGCGCAGGTCCTTGCGGACCTTGGCGTCGAGCGCGCCGAAGGGCTCGTCGAGCAGCAGCACCTGCGGCTCGACCGCCAGCGCCCGGGCCAGGGCCATGCGCTGGCGCTGGCCGCCGGAGAGCTGCGAGGGGTAGCGGTCGGCGAGCCCGTCGAGCTGCACCAGCTGCAGCAGCTCGTGCACGCGGTCGGAGATCTTCGCCTTGTCCCACTTGCGGATCTTCAGCCCGAAGCCGACGTTCTCGAACACCGTCATGTGCTTGAAGGCGGCGTAGTGCTGGAAGACGAAGCCGACTTCGCGCTTCTGGGTCGGCTTGGTCGAGACGTCCTCGTCGTCGATCATGACGCGGCCGGCATCGAGCGTCTCGAGCCCGGCGATCGCCCGCAGCAGGGTCGACTTGCCGCTGCCGCTCGGTCCCAGCAGGGCCGTCAGCGACCCGTTCGGGACCTCGATCGAGACGTCGTTGAGAGCCTGAAAGTCACCGAAGCTCTTGCTGGCTCCCTCGACTGTGATTCCCATCAGGCGTCCTCCTTTCTCTTTAGGACGTTCATTGCGAGCAGCGTGGTCAGGGCGAGCAGGGCGAGCAGCACCGAGGCGCCGAAGGCGCCTGGAAGGTTGAAGTTCTCGTACTGCTTCTCGACGAAGAGCGGCAGCGTCTGGGTTTCGCCCGAGATCGAGCCGGAGACGACCGAGACGGCGCCGAACTCGCCGAGCACGCGGGCGGTCGTGAGCACGACGCCGTAGGCGACGCCCCAGCGGATCGCCGGCAGGGTGACCCGCCAGAAGGTCTGCCAGGCGTTGGCGCCCAGGGTCGACGCCGCCTGCTCCTGCTCGGTGCCGATCTCCTGCAGCACCGGCACCGTCTCGCGGACGACGAAGGGCAGCGAGACGAAGATGCTGGCCAGGACCATCCCCGGCACCGAGAAGAGGACCTTGATCCCGGCTTCGGCGAGCGCCGGTCCGAACCAGCCCTTGGTCCCGTAGAGAAGGAACAGCGAGAGGCCGATGACGATCGGCGAGATCGCGAACGGCAGGTTGATGATCGCGTCGATCATCGCGTTGCCCTGTCCACGGTGGCGGACCAGCAGCAGCGCGCAGCCGACGCCGAAGATCGTGTTCAGCGGCACCGCGATCGCGACCATGAGCAGGGTCAGCTTCAGCGCGTGCAGGCCGTCGGGCGAGGTGATCGCTTCGATCGGCGGCGCCAGGCCGTGTTCGAAGGTCTTGTAGAAGATCAGCACCAGCGGCAGCAGCAGGAGCACGAAGACGTAGCCGAGGCCGAGGAAACGCAGGCCCCAGCGGCTGCGCGTTGCCGCTATGCGCGCTCATCGTCGTCCTCCTCTCGGCCCGAGGACCTCGAAGCCGCTCATCGGCATCGTTCGTCAGGCCGGCGCCGCTCGCAGCGCTCGTGGCGGCTGCCCCAGCGCTGCGCCAGGCTGACCAGCACGAGCATCAGCACCGAGGCGGCCAGGCAGGACGATCGAAACGGCGGCGGCGCCGGATTCGTTGCCGTTCTCGATCTGCTGCGGATGAAGACCGAGGAGACCTGCGTTTCCGGCAGGCCACCGGCGAAGAGCAGGACCGAGCCGAACTCGCCCAGCGCCCGGGCGAAGGCAAGGGCGATGCCGGCGGCGAGGCCCGGCAGCAGGTTGGGGAAGATGATGCGGCGGAAGACCGTGAAGCCGCCGGCGCCCAGCGAGGCGGCCGCCTCCTCCATCTCGCGGTCCATCTCGATCAGCAGCGGCTGCACGGCGCGGACCACGAAGGGGAGGGTGACGAAGAGCAGCGCAACCACAACCGCGGTGCGGCTCAGCGCGATGTCGATCCCGAGCGGGCTTTTCGTGCCCGAGAGCTCGATCAGGATCAGGCTGGCGACGATCGTCGGCAGCGCGAAGGGAAGGTCGATGACCGCGTTGACCACGGCCTTGCCGGGGAACTCGTCACGGACCAGGAGCCAGGCGAGGATCGTGCCGAAGAAGCCGTTGATCAGCGACGACGATCAGCGAGGCGACCAGCGTCAGCTCCAGCGAGCTGACCGCCTGCGGCTGGGTGACCTGTTCCCAGAAGTGGCCCAGGCCTCCGCTAAGCGATTTGCTTGTCGAGCGCTGCCAGCGGCAGCAGGACGAGGACGCTCAGGTAGAGGACGACGAGGCCACGGCCGAGGCCGGCCCCGACCCCGGGCAGGCGGATGCCTGCCCGGGGTGTTGCGACTGAGTCTGCGGTTGCCGGGTGCGCTGACATCAGCCTGAGGTCGAAACTCCGAGTTCACCCTCGATCTTGGCGACTGAGCCGGTTTCTTCGTCGAAGAATTCGTCGTTGACCTTGCCCCAGCCGCCGAACTTGCTGATCTTGAACAGCGTTTCGGGAGTCGGGAACTGCTTCGGGTCGACCAGCTTCGGGTTGACCGGGCGGTAGCCGTTTTCGGCCCACAGTTCCTGGCCTTCGTCGGACCAAAGGAACTTGAGGAAGTCTTCCGCGGCGGGCTCCGCTGCTTTCTCGGTGACCGCGATCGGGGTTTCGATCTGAAGCGTCGCCGAGGGGATCACGTATTCGACGTCTTCGCCTTCCTTTTCGGCCTTGATCGCTTCGTTCTCGTAGGTGAGCAGGACGTTGCCCTGGCCCTGGCTGAAGGCCGAGAAGGCGTCACGGCCGCTGCCCGGCTGGGCGACGGTCTTTTCAAGCACGGTCTTGACCGCTTCCAGCGCCTGGTCGGGCGACTTGCCTTCTTCCAGGGCGCTGCCGTAGATCGCCATGATGTTCCAGCGGGCCGAGCCCGAGCTGAACGGGTTGGGAGTGACGACTTCGGCGTCTTCGTTGGTCTCCAGGTCCTTGAAGGACTTGATCCCGAGTGGGTTGCCTTTTTTGACCAGGATCACGACCAGCGAGTCGGTGGCGATACCGCCGTAGGGCTGTTTTTCCCAGTCCTTGGAGACGAGTTCGCCTTCTTCGACCAGCCGTTCCATGTCGCCGGCCTGGGAGAAGTGGACGACGGAGGCCGGCTGGCCGGCGACGACCGCGCGGCTCTGGTCGCCAGAGGCGCCGAAGGAGTTGCTGAAGCTGATTCCCTTCCCCGCGGAGGTCTTCTCGAACGCCGGCTCGAGCACTTCCTGGTAGACCGATTCGGGCGTGGAGTAGCCGACGACGTCGAGCTTGCCGCCCCCCGAGGAGGAGCTGCTGTCGTCACTGCTGCTTCCACATCCGGCGACCACAGCTGCCAACGCAAATAGGGCGGCCAGGAGGGCCGCGTTGACGCTGCGCCGCCGGGTTACCTTGCGCGCGTTCCGCATAGAAAGGAATCCTTTCTTTCTCTACTGATTTAGTTTTTTGAGCGACTTAGTTGTAAAGCGAAGTCCGGCAGGGTAGCACAATGTCGATCGGCAAAGTCGTAAATGCCGATCAGGATTCGGCAGTTCCCGAATCAGGCGGTGAGAACGCGGTGGTCCTCGGGGCCGGGGCGCAGGATCAGCACCTCGGCCGGGGCCTTGTCGCAGCAGCCAGACGAGGTCGTCGCCGGAGAAGCCGGCGGCGCCGGTCGCGGTGGCCGGAGACGACGACGCGGTCGAAGGTCTCGTGCTCGAGCAGGCGGCTCGAGCGCGTGGCGGTAGCTGCGACCGCGCTCGATCCGGGCGTCGACCGGCACGCCCTGGGCGGTGGCACGCTGCTCGATCGCCTCCAGCATCGGCATCGCCTTCGCCGCCTCGGCCGGGATCGCGCACTCCAGCGGCAGCTGCTTCGGCACCGCGGCGAGGTAGGCGGGCATCAGCGTCGCGTCCTCGGCCCGGGCCAGGCGCAGGGCGGCGTCGAGGGCGCGGCGCGAGATCTCGGTGCCGGTGAAGGGCAGGAGGATCTGGTGCACCTGCTGCGGTCGCTCGGAGCGCTTGCCGCGCCAGCGCGAGCGGGCGATCAGGTAGCCGCCGGCGAGGCCGAGGACCAGGGCGACGCCGACGAGGAAGTGCTCGATCATCGGCCTCGCTCCTCCCTGCGGCCGCGGTGGGCGACGATCCGCACGTCGACCCCGGGCGGAGTCGCCCGCATCAGCCGCTGCGGCAGCGGCTCGCGCAGGCGGCCGAGGCCGCTGCGCGGCGGCGACTCGCCGACCATGATGTAGGTGCTGCCGCGCTCGCGGACGACCCGCGCCACGGCGGCGACGAGGTCGTCGTGCTCCTCGATCAGCAGGGTCGCGCCGAGCACCGAGGCGAGCTGGCGCAGCGCCGTCACCTGGCGCTCGACCTCGCCCTCGATCGGCTTGCCCGGCGGCTTCACCCAGAGCAGGTCGAGGTCGGTGCCGAGCCGCTGCGCCGAGCGCCAGGCGCGGCGCACCAGGCGCTGCGAGCTGGGCTGCGGGCGGACCAGGGCGAGCAGCCGCTCGCCGACCGCCTTCGGCGCCTCGGCGGCGACCCGCTCCTCGCGCGGTGCCGAGCGGCTCGGCGTCGCGTGAAGGACGAGGCGCTTGGACTCGACGTCCTCGGCGACCTGGCGCAGGCTGACCTCGCGCAGCGCCGCCAGGTTCTCGATCCGGAAGAAGTTGTTCGAGCGCCGCGTCGATGTTCTCGCCCGGGTAGATCTTGCCGGCCCGCAGGCGCGCGATCAGCGCCTCCGGCGTGAGGTCGATCAGGACCACCTCGTCGGCCGTCGCCGAGCACCGAGTCGGGGACCGTCTCGCGCACCCGCACCCCGGTCAGCTCGGCGACCTGGTCGTTGAGCGACTCGAGGTGCTGGACGTTGACGGTCGAGAAGACGTCGATCCCGGCCGCCAGCACGTCGGCGATGTCCTCGTAGCGCTTCCCGTGCTCGAGCCCGGGCGGGTTGGTGTGGGCGAGCTCGTCGATCAGCGCCAGCTCCGGGCGCGCGGGCGAGCAGCGCCGGCAGGTCCATCTCCTCGACCGTCGACCTCGCGGTACGGTGACCCGGCGCCGCGGCACGACCTCGAGCCCGCGCGCCTGGTCGCTGGTCTCCTGGCGCTTGTGCGGCTCCAGGTAGCCGATCGCGACGTCGCGCCCGGCCGCCGCCTCGGCCTGGCCCTCCTGCAGCATCCGGTAGGTCTTGCCGACGCCGGCCGCCATGCCGAGGAAGATCTTGTAGTGGCCGCGGTCCATACCCGCGCCTCCGCTCAGGCCCCCAGCAGGTTGTGGACGACCAGGTCGATCAGCTTGATCCCGACGAACGGGACGATCAGGCCGCCGAGGCCGTAGATCAGCATGTTGCGGCGCAGCAGCGCGGTGGCGCCGATCGGCCGGTAGCGGACGCCGCGCAGGGAGAGCGGGATCAGCAGCGGGATGATCAGAGCGTTGAAGATCACCGCTGAGAGGATCGCCGATTCCGGCGTGCCCAGCGACATCACGTTGAGCGCGTCGAGCGGGCCGCTGTTCGCCGGCCGACGGCGTAGGTCGCCGCGAACATCGCCGGCAGGATCGCGAAGTACTTGGCGACGTCGTTGGCGATCGAGAAGGTGGTCAGGGCGCCGCGGGTGATCAGCAGCTGCTTGCCGACCTCGACGATCTCGATCAGCTTCGTCGGATTGGAGTCGAGGTCGACCATGTTGCCCGCCTCGCGCGCCGCCTGGGTGCCGGTGTTCATCGCCACGCCGACGTCGGCCTGGGCCAGCGCCGGAGCGTCGTTGGTGCCGTCGCCGGTCATCGCGATCAGTCGCCCGTCGGCCTGCTGCTCCTTGATCAGCTCGAGCTTGCGCTCCGGCGTCGCTTCGGCGAGGAAGTCGTCGACGCCCGGCCTCCTCGGCGATCTTCGCCGCGGTCAGCTTGTTGTCGCCGGTGACCATGATCGTGCGGATGCCCATCGCCCGCAGCTGGTCGAAGCGGGCCCTCATCCCCTCCTTGACCACGTCCTTGAGGTAGACGACGCCGAGCACCCGCTCGTTGCGGGCGACGGCCAGCGGCGTGCCGCCCTCGCGGCCGATCCGGTCGAGCTCGGCCGCGCAGCTCGGCCGGGGCGCGGCCGCCCTCGCTCGGCGACCCAGGCCTCGATCGCGTCGCCGGCGCCCTTGCGCAGGCGGGTGCCGTTGAAGTCGACGCCGCTCATCCGCGTCTCGGCGCTGAAGGGGACGAAGGTCGGCTCGTGGCCGGCGAAGTCGTGCTCGCGGATCCCGAAGCCCTTGGCGAGGACGACGATCGAGCGCCCCTCCGGGGTCTCGTCGGCGAGCGAGGACATCTGCGCCGCCTCGGCCAGCTCCTCCTCGCTGACGCCCGGCATCGGCATGAACTCGGTCGCCTCGCGGTTGCCGAGCGTGATCGTGCCGGTCTTGTCGAGCAGCAGCACGTCGCAGTCGCCGGAGGCCTCGACCGCGCGGCCGGAGAGGGCGAGCACGTTGCGGCGCACCAGCCGGTCCATGCCGGCGATCCCGATCGCCGAGAGCAGCGCCCCGATCGTGGTCGGGATCAGCGCGACGAGCAGGGCGATCAGCGTCGTCTCCGAGAGTTCGGTGCCGGCGAAGAGGGCGAAGGGGCGCAGCGAGACGACGACGATCACGAAGATCAGGGTGAGCGCCGCGAGCAGGATCCCGAGCGCGATCTCGTTCGGCGTCTTGCGCCGCTCGGCGCCCTCGACCAGGGCGATCATGCGGTCGAGGAACGATTTGCCCGGTTCCTGGGTGATCTCGACCACGATCCGGTCCGAGAGCACCCTGGTGCCGCCGGTGACGGCGGAGCGATCGCCGCCGGCCTCGCGGATCACCGGCGCCGACTCGCCGGTGATCGCCGACTCGTCGACCGAGGCGATGCCCTCGATCACGGTGCCGTCGCCGGGAATCGCCTCGCCGGCCTCGACCACGACGACGTCGCCGCGGACCAGCTCGGCGGCCGACTTCTCGCCGCCGTCGCGCAGGCGGCGCGGTCGCTCTCGGTCCGCATCGCCCGCAGGCTCGCCGCCTGGGCGCGGCCGCGACCCTCGGCCAGCGCCTCGGCGAGGTTGGCGAAGACGACCGTCAGCCAGAGCCAGACGGTGACGCTGAAGGTGAACCAGGCGGGCTCGTGGCCGCCGCCGAGCGGGCTGCCGCCGAAGACCTGGATCAGCCAGGCGACGGTGGTGATCACGGCGCCGATCTCGACCACGAACATGACCGGGTTGCGGACCTGGACGCGGGGATCGAGCTTGCGCAGCGACTCGACCAGGGCCGGGCCGCAGGATCTCGGGGTCGAACAGCGAGCGGGCCTGAGTTTCGGTGGTCATTTGAGCGGCGCTTCCTTGTCGAGGGCGATGTTGAGTTCGAGCACGTTGACGCCGGGCTCGCCGAGCAGGCCGAGCGAGCGTCCGTCGGTGTTGGCGGAGATCAGGTCTTCGACCTGGGCGAGCGGGATGCGGCGGACGGCGGCGACCCGGTGCGCCTGGATCCGGGCGTTGGCCTCGGAGATATCGGGGTCGACACCGGAGGCCGACTGGGTGACCGCGTCGACCGGGATGCCTTCGCTGGTCAGCGATTTGTCGAAGGGCTTCTCGAGCTGCAGGTAGGCCTTCATGTATTCGCGGACTTCTTCGCGCGCTTCGACGCTGTTGGGACCGGCGTTGCCGAAGAAGGTGACGTTGCCCGAGTATTCGGTCGCCGAGGGCCGCGACTGGAAGTAGGCAGGCTTGCCCTTGAAGTCCTGGCCGATCAGGCTCGAGCCGACGACCCTGCCGTCGAAGCTCAGCTTGGAGCCGTTGGCCTTGCCGGGGAAGACGCACCTGGGAGATGCCGGTGATCGCCAGCGGGTAGACGCAGGCCGAGGAAGACGGTCATCACGACGATCGCGATCAGCGAGGTGGTCAGGTCCTTGCGCATCAGAACAACCTCGTGGTCAGGCTCTGGACGACCGGCCCGAGCAGGATGGCGGGGAAGAAGGTGAGGGCGCCGACCAGGATCACGACGCCGACCAGGAGGAAGACGAAGGTCGGGTTGTCGGTGCGCATCGTCCCCAGGCCCGGCCGGCGAGACCTTCTTGCCGGCGAGCGAGCCGGCGACGGCGAGGACGAAGAGGATCGGCAGGAAGCGGGCGCCGACCATCACCGCGCCGCCGAGCAGGTCGGCGAAGCTGATCCCGTAGGCGCCGACGTTGCCCGGGGCGTTCGGCTGGATGAAGCCGGTGTAGCCGGCCAGGGCGGAGCCGTTGTTGTTGGCCTGCGAGAGGTAGGCGTAGAGGGTCTCCGAGAAGCCCTGCGGGTTGATGCCGGCGTAGATCGAGCGTGTCCCCAGCCTCGGTCGCCGAGGCCAGGCCGGAGGAGAGCAGGACCGCACAGCGGCGTCACCAGGACGCCGAGCGAGACCAGCTTGATCTCCCGCGCCCCGATCTTCTTGCCCAGGTACTCCGGGGTGCGGCCGACCATCAGGCCGCCGATGAAGACGGCGAGGAGGACGTAGAGCAGCATCGAGTAGAGGCCGGTGCCGACCCCGCCGAAGACCACCTCGCTGAAGCCGAGGTTGGCGAACGGCACCGCCTGGCCGAGCCCGGTCAGCGACTCGAAGGCCGCCGTTCACCGCCCCGCACGAGGTGACCGTGGTGACCGCCGTCCAGAGCGAGGTGTCGGCGATCCCGAAGCGCTGCTCCTTGCCCTCCATGTTGCCGCCGGTCGAGCCGTCGAAGGCGTGGGTGTGGAGGCCGGCAGCGTGCTGGGCGACGGTGCCGTGCTGCTCGGCGATGTAGACGACGGCGACGCCGACGATGAAGAGCGACGAACATCGCCGCGAAGATCGCCCAGCCCTGGCGCTGGCTGCCGACCATGCGCCCGTAGGTGTAGGTGAGGGCGGCCGGGATGACGAGGATCAGCAGCATCTCGAAGAAGTTGGTCAAGCCGGTCGAGTTCTCGAACGGGAAGGCCGAGTTGACGTTGAAGAAGCCGCCGCCGTTGGTGCCGAGCTCCTTGATCACCTCCTGCGAGGCGACCGGGCCCTGGGCCGAGCGTCTGGGTGCCGCCGGTGAGGGTGTGGATCACGGTGGCGTGGCCGAGGTTCTGGATCACTCCCTGGGAGACGAGGAAGAGGGCGCCGACGATCGAGACCGGCAGCAGGATGTAGAGCAGGATCCGGACCAGGTCCTGCCAGAAGTTGCCGATCTCGCGGCCGGACCTGGCGACGATGCCGCGGATCAGGGCGACGACGACGGCGATCCCGACCGCGGCCGAGACGAAGTTCTGCACCGCCAGGCCGGCCATCTGGGAGAAGTAGGAGAGCGTCGTTTCGCCGCCGTAGTACTGCCAGTTGGTGTTGGTGATGAAGGAGGAGGTCGTGTTGAAGCTGAGGTCCCACGGCGCCGGAGTGGAAGCCTTCGGGATTGAACGGGTGGATGCCCTGGGTGCGCAGAATCAGGTAGAGCGCGATCCAGAAGAGCAGCGAGAAGACGATCAGGCTGCGGGCGTAGCGCCTTCCAGTCCTGGCCCTCGCTCGGGCCGCACGCGCAACGCCCTGTAGGTGATGCGCTCGATTGGCCCGACGACGGGAGACAGGAAGACCCGCTGGTTGCTGAAGACCCGCGCCATGTAGATGCCGACCGGCTTGACCAGCGCGACCAGGACGGCGACGAAGACCGCGATCTGCAGCCAGCCCTGCGCCATCTAGAGGTTCTCCCCACGCAACAGCGCGTAGATCAGGTAGACGCAGACCAGGGCCGAGACGACCAGCCCGAAGAGATCGGCGCCGGAGAGCGATGCGAGCGGCAGCAGGCTCATATCCGGTCGATCAGGTCGATCGCCCAGTAGAGGAGGGCGAAGAGTCCGACGGCGATCGCTACCGCGAAGAGATCGGCCGGAAGACCGCCACCACCGGGAAAGATGTCGGCGAACGAGGGCACATATCGATCATGCGCCCGGGCGCGTCAAGGGTGTGTGTGCAATCGCTGCCCGGCTGTGGAGATTTCGTGAAGGCGCCTAGCGCCTACGCGGGACGCTGTCCTCGCCCTCGGTCTCCAGCAGGATGGCAGCGACCAGCTCGTTGTCGGAGACATTGGAGGCGTAGAAGTGCTCGAGCGAGCCGCGGACCTGCTGGGTGCGGGTGCAGCGGGTGACCTGCAACTCGCAGAGCACCCTGGCGTGAAAGCTGAGGCCGGAGAGGCTGAAGGTGGCCGCCTGGGCCATCGCACTGGGGCTTCGTTCGGTCCCCTCCTCTCCCAGCTGGCGCAGGATCTGTCGCCGCGCGGGATGGTTTAGGGCGTGGATCAGCGCGGGCGTCATCTCGCGTCCCCGCTGGTGCTTCGTCTTGTACCGGCTGCCCCTCATCGTCGCTCGGGCGGTCATCCAATCCCGAGCGCTAAACGGTTTCAAATCGATAATCGTCAGTCCATACCGACTTGTCGAAAGAGTTTTAGCGGATGCTCAGTTTTTCCCTGGGGTGAGGCGATGCATTGCCGGAGCCGTCGTGCCAACCGGTCGCGCGCGCTCGAAGCCCATCGCCGTGACGACCATCGAGGTCGCCTCCTCGCCCGACTCCACCCGCCGCGCAGTCGAGCGTGCCTCGATCTCGACGATGCGTTCCCACGATTCTCGCTGCTCGTCGGCGAGTTCCTGACGCCCTTGCTCGTCGAGGTTGAACCAGCGCCACATCATCCGCACGGTTGGGTCGTTGCTCATCTTGCCCGCCCACAGCGCCCCCAGTCCCTCAGCCATGATCGCCTGCAGGATCACAGCGGCATATTCCTGTTTGACCTCCGGGGGCAGTGAGTCGGCTTCGTCGTCGCTGATGAACGGCAGCTCGACCGCTCGGTAGTAATGCTGGTCCGCGTTGCGGACCTTTTCGACCCGGGCCAGCTCAATGCAGCCGGAGTCGACCAGTTCTTTGATGTGGTGGCTGATCGTGGTCAGCGGCTGGCGGGTGAGCTTGGCCAGTTCGCTGGGGCTGCGCGGCCCTTCGTTGAGGATCCCAAGAACTTCGATCCTGATCCGGTGACCCACCGCGTAAGACACCGCCTCCTCGACGCTTCGCCTCTGCCGCGGCTTTGTAATCGCTGCCACCGAATCCTCCAGTCAGGGGTGCTTGGGTTACTCAACAACGACTGGAGCATATGTCTTTTTGCGCCGTGATTTCCCAGCCATTACGGAAATAGCGGGTACTAGGGGAATCCCTACCATCGGCCTCCCGTCCCGGCAACCTAGCCGGGTGACGACACGGGAGGGAGGTGAGAGGGATGACGATCCGCAAAGTTGGCGCGGTGATGCCGAGCGTGCAGATTTTTAAGCACGCCTAGGGCTAACGCCATCTCAGGGCCGGTCCTGGCTGTCTTGCGCAAGGTGCCGGGGCCGGCCCGCCAGCGCCGCCTTAATAACACCCCGTCCTACAGCGCGATTCGGTAACCGACGCCCGGGTCGGTACGGATCAGCTCCTCGCCCTCGCCGGGTTCGATCTTGCGCCGCAGGTTCGCTACGTGAGTGCGCAACGTCGCCGTGTCGTTGCTCCAAGCGGGGCCCCAGACCTCGGTCAGCAGCGCCCGGTGGGTCATCAGGCGGCCGCGATTGCGAACCAGCGCCCGCAGGACCTGGAACTCGGTCGGGGTCAGGTGGATTTCCTCGCCGCCGTGCGAGACGGAGTGCGCCGCCAGATCGACGGTCAGCGCGCCGATCTCGACCGTGGGCTCCTCCTCTCCCCCAGGCGCGCGGCGCAGCGCCGCCTGCAATCGGGCGATCAGCTCAGGCGGGCCGAACGGCTTGGTTACGTAGTCATCGGCACCGGCCGCCAGTGCCCGCACCTTGGCCTCCTCCTCGCCAACCGCCGAGAGCACGATGATCGGCATCTCGCTCCACTCGCGCAGCCGCTTGGTGACCTCGATGCCGTCGATGTCGGGGAGCATCAGGTCGACGATCGCGGCGGCCGGCGGCTTCACCGACGCCAGGTCGAGGGCCTCCTCGCCGCTTTCGGCGGGAACCGCCTCATAGCCGGCGTCGCGGAGGATCACCTTCAGCGCCCGCAGGATCTGCGGCTCGTCGTCGCAGGCGAGGACCCGCGGCCGCTCGCTCACCCGCCCTCCCGGCAAGGCATCGAGACGACGAAGCTGCTGCCCTGGCCGACCACCGAGTCAACCGTGATCTCGCCGCCGTTGGCCTCGACGAAGCCCTTGGCGATCGCCAGCCCCAGCCCCGCCCCGCCGCCGCTGCCACCCTCGCCGTGCTGGAACGGCTCGAAGATCCGCCGCCGCTCGCTCTCGGGGATTCCGGGGCCCTGGTCAACCACGCGCAGGGTGATCTTGCCAGCAAGCAGCATCGATTTGACCAGGACCGGCCTGCCGCCGCCGTGGCGAACGGCGTTTTCCAGCAGGTTGGCGAAGGCCCGCTCCAGCTGGGCGGCGTCGGCATCGACCAGCGGCAGCTCGCGATCGACCGCGAGCCGCACGACCTCGGGATGGCCGATCGCCGCTCGGGCGGCATCGAGCACCTCGGCGAGGTCGACCGGCTCGCTGTGGGGCTGCGCCTTGCCCGCCTCCAGGCGCGACATGTCGAGCAGGTTCTCGACCAGGCGCGAGAGCCGCCCTCCCTCGGAGACCACCGCGGCGCTCAGCTCCTCGCGCTCGTCGCTGGTCGTGGTCGGCGAACCGAGCGCCGCGCCGCTGGCGATGATCGAGGTCAGCGGCGTGCGCAGGTCGTGCGAGATCGAGCGCAGCAGCGCCGTCTTCAGCTCGTCGCTGCGGCGCAGGGCCTCGGCCTCGACCATCTCCGCCTGCATGCGGTCGCGCTCCTCGGCGAGGGCGGCCAGCTCAGCCAGCGCCCGGTCCGCCTGATCGCGCCGGCGCTCGGCCTCGAGTGCCTGGGCCCGCGCCAGGCCGGCAACGGTGCTGCTGATCGCGGCGACGATGACGAAGGCGATCAGCGCGATCCAGTTCTCTTCGTCGGCGATCGTCAGCCGGTGCAGCGGTGGCAGCTGGAAGTAGTTGAAGGCGACGGCGCTGGCGACCGAGGCGAGCAGCCCCAGGCGCAACCCCCAAACGATCGAGATCAGCAGGATCGCCGGCAGGTAGACGACGCCCAGTGAGACGACCGGCGCGATCGACTTCAGCGGGTAGACGATCAGCGTGCCGGCGACGACCGCGCCGAGCGTTGCCAGCAGCCCCAGCCAGGCGGGAGGCGGCTCGCTACTCAGCCGGATGTTCACTCATCAGCCCGGACTGATGCCGCCGCCGGCCGGCGGCGGCGTGGCCGGTGCCGGGGTGGGTTCGGGCGCGGCTTCCGGGGTCGGTTCAGCTTCACCTTCGGGGGCGGCCCCTCCCCCTTCTTCCTTCTTGCCTTCCTTCGAAGGTTCTTCGCTCGATTCTTCTTCTTCGTATTCGTTGTATTCGGATTCGCCCGAGGAGCTGTAAGAGCCCGAGGTGTGGCCGCTGTCGAGACCCGCCAGTTCAGGCAGGGTCGACGGTTCGGGGAATTCGGGGCAGTTGCCCGCCACTGCGGCTTCCATGTAGGAGCGCCAGATCGGCCCGGCCGTCGGCCCGCCGAAGCCGGTCGCTTCGCGCGATTGCGGGTGGCCGACCCAGACCGCGGTCGAGTAGAGCGGCGTGTAGCCGACGAACCAGGCGTCGGAGAGGTCCTCCGAGGTGCCGGTCTTGCCGGCCTCGGCGCCGCAGCCCATGTAGGTGTAGCCGGCACCGGTGCCCTGGGTGATCACGCCCTCGAGGATCTTGGTCACGTCGTAGGCCTGCCCCTCGGTCAGCACCCGTTCGCCCGAGTCGGGGTCGGTTTCGTCAACCTTGCCGTTGGGGAATTCGACCCGGCTGATCGCGGTCGGATCGTGGTGGATGCCGCCGCTGGCGAGGGTCGCGTAGCCATCGGCCTGTTCCAGCGGCGTGACGCCGACCCGGAGACCGCCGATCGCCTCCGCCGGCACCGATTCGAGCGGCGCTTCGATGCCCATTTCGTGGGCGGTCTGGGTGACGTTTTCGGGCCCGACGTCGAGGTCGAGCTGGGCGAAGATCACGTTGACCGAGTCCCAGGTCGCTTCGTCAAGCGACATCGTGCCGCCGCCTGCCTCGGCGTTGTTGACGGTCCAGGTGCCGCCGCCCGGGGTTTCGAGGGTCATCGGCGAGGTGCCGTCGTAGTAGGTGCTGGCGGGGTCGATTCCCTGCTTGATCGCCGTCGTCAGCACGTAGGTCTTGAACGAGGAGCCGGGCTGGCGGTGGGCCTGCCAGGCGTAGTTGAATTCGCTTTCGCTTTCGGAGCCTTCGGTCGAGGCGAGGGCAACGATCTCGCCCGTCTTTGGGATCGACCGAGGCCAGCCCGGCTGCCGGCCCGCCTTCCGGGTAGCAGACACCGCACGAGTCGACCGCTTCCTGCGCCCGTTCCTGCAGTTCGGGATCGATCGTCGTGTAGGCCTTGAGGCCGCCCTTGCGCACGGTGTTGATCCCGTACTTGTCGATCAGCTCCTGCTGGACGAGGTCGAAGAGGAAGGGGTCGCTTGATCACCCGGTACTTGTGCCCCGGGCTGAGGCCGAGGCCGCTGTGCAGGGCTTCGCGGTATTCGGCGCCGTCGATGTAGTCCTGCTCGTGCATCGCCGCCAGCACCTCGTTGCGGCGCTGCAGCGCCGCGTGGGGGTCGAGGAAGGGGTTGTATTCGGAGGGGGCCTGGGGCAGGCCGGCGATCAGCGCCGATTCGGTCAGGCCGAGTTCCTTGGCCGGCTTGCCGAAGTAGGTCTGCGCCGCCGCCTCGACCCCGACCGCGGTCTCGCCTTCGACCGTGCCGTAGGGGGCGGTGTTGAGGTAGGCAGTGAGGATCCAGTCCTTGGTGTGGGCATCCTCCATCTCGTAGGCGAGGTGCGCTTCGATCAGCTTTCGTTTCAGCGTCTCCTGCGGGTTCTGGATGTAGAGGTTGCGGACCAGCTGCTGGGTGATCGTCGAAGCGCCCTGCACCGGCTTGCCGCCGGCCAGCAGGTCCTTCCAGGCGGCGCGGGCGATCCCGGCCGGGTCGAGGGCGCCGTGGTTGAAGAAGTTCTTGTCCTCGATCGAGACCGTGGCGTCGCGCAGCGTCTGCGGCATCGTCCGCCCCGGCACCGGCTGGCGGATGTTTTCGGCCTGGATGAAGCCGATCAGGCTGCCGTCAGCGGCGTAGATCGCCGAGGAACGCCCCTTCTGCACCGGCTTGAGGCTGGAGAGCGGCGGCGCCGACTCATAGGTGCTGACCGCCCAGCTCCCGGCCACGCCACCCGCGACCACGGCCACGGCGAGCAGGACCCCCAGGGGGACCGTGACCTTTTTCCACTTCGAGGTATGGGACTTGCGCCTGCGCAGGCGCGTTCGGCGAGCCATTCAGCTGCAAATTGTAGGGAGGACGCTAGGCTGCCAAGCCGATGTCGCGCTTCTTGCACACCTGCTACCGAATCGGCGAGATCGACCGCTCGGTCGCCTTCTACGAAAAGATCGGCTTCGAAGAGACCGGCCGCATGCCGATCGGCGACGAGGCGATCAACGTCTTCATGAACATCCCGGGCGAGGACCCCGTCCTCGAGCTGACCTACAACCACGGCGTCACCGGCTACGAGCACGGCACCGGCTACAACCACATCGCCCTCTCAGTCGACGACCTCGACGCCACCCTCGAGGGCCTCGCCACCGACGGCATCGAGCCCGAAAAACCGCCCTACCGCCCCGGCGGCCGCACCGAGGGCCACCGCATCGCCTTCATCCGCGACCCCGACGGATACCGCATCGAGCTGATCGGCGAGTAGCCGTTCGCGACCACCGCACTAGTCTGCGACCGTGGGCTGTGCAGGGTTGACTATTGCTGGCGGAGCATGCGAGATCATCGGCTTCGCATTGGTTGCCTACGAGCTTGCTCGAATTCAGGGTCGTGAATTCGGCACGCCGGAATTCCTTCAGCGCATCAACGGGCGGCTGCGAAGAATCTTTGGTCGCACCGAAACTCATGAGCTCAGTGCACACCTCACCGGTCACGGGGAAATCCGAGCGCGCGGGAGCGTGCGCCACTCGCCTAGTGACGACACGCTCGAGGAGCGTGTCAAGGCATTGGAGGCAAACTTCGGACATCTTGAGTCCGAGCTAGAAGGCCGCGACAAAGAAATCGAGGAAAGCGTTGCTGAGGTTGGCAAGCACGGTCTTCTTCGTGGTCGGGACGATCCTCAGTGTGCTCGGCAACATCGTCTAGACCAGTCAGCTACTTCACTATCTGCGCTGAGAGGCCGTTCGGGCAGCATCCGCCGCCGCCAGGCGCGCGCGAGGAGGTTTCCGGGCGGCCTCTCAGCGCTCAACAACCTCGAACTGGGTCATCAGGCCGTGGTCCTCGTGGTCGAGCATGTGGCAGTGGATGACGAACTTGCCGAGGTAGTCGGCGAAGTGGCCGGCGACGAGGATGCGTTCGTTGGGGTAGAGGAAGAAGGTCTCCTTGAGGCAGTCTTCCCAGGGCGGCGGGGGCTTGCCGTTGCGCGAGAGCAAATACCAGTCGGTCATGTGCAGGTGCATCATGTGGGCGACGTTGGTGCGGTTGACGATCTCCCAGGTCTTGACCGAGCCGAGCTTGGGATGGGCGTCGGCGCGATCGGGGTTGAAGGTGCGCCCGTTGATTTCCCAGCGCGTCTTGAAGAGACCGCCGATCGAGATCATCCAGGTGTGGTCGGGCTTGTGCGAGGCGCGCTTGGTCCAGTCGGGCAGCGGACGCAGCCTGCGGGGCACCCGCGTGCGGTCGTTGCGGCGCCGCGAATCGACCTTGAACTGCATCAGCGCGCCGACGTAGGCGTGTGAGCCCAGGGGGTGCCTGGCGCCGTGGCGAGGGCCACTGCGCAGCTCCACCCCCTCGCCCCGAGCCTCGCTGAAGTCGACGATCAGCTCGACCCGCTCGGCCGGTCCGATCAGGACCTCCTCGCGCCGCACCGGCCGCGGCATCAAGCCGCTGTCGGTGCCGATCTGAACCATCCGCGCACCGTTGGAGAGGTGGAGGTTGTAGGAGCGAAACTGGGAGGCGTTGAGGATGCGCAGGCGGTAGCGCTGGGCGCTGACCCGGTGGTATGGCAGGTGGACGCCGTTGACCAGGATCGTGTGGGCGTTGATCCCATCAGCGGGCGGGCGCCGGTTGGTGAACGGGTCGGCGAGCTGGTTGTGGTCGTCGAAGGAGCGATCGACCAGCATCAGCGGCAGGTCGCGCTCGCCGCTTGGCAGGGGCAGGCCGGCCTCGAACTCGTCGTCGACGATCCACATCCCCGCCAGCCCGTGCCAGACGTTGCGGGCGGTGTGATCGAGGCGGTGGTCGTGGTACCACTGGAAGGCGGCCCGTTCCGGCCGGCCGTCCTCGATCAGGTCGTAGACGTAGGTGCGCCGGCCGCCCGGCTCGATCAGGACGTCGTTGCCGGACTGCCGTGGCGAGAGGCCGCGTGGGATGTCGCAGTAGAAAGAGGTGGCGTGCGACGCGGTCAGCCCGCCGGGCTGACCGTCGAACTGCGTGCGGTTGTGGCCACCGTGCAGGTGGACGGTCGGCTCGCCCACCGACGGCGGCAGTTCGTGGTGAAAGGTGACCTCGGTGCGGTGGCCGGCGGGGCGGCGGATGGTCGGACCGGGAAACGTCCCGCCGTAGGTCCACATCCGGGTCGGCCGGCCCGGCATCGCCTGCACCTCGGCCTCGCGGATCGGGATGTCCAGCCGCGAGCCGCCGAGCACCTCCGGGACCGGCAGCGGCACTCGGAAGGGCTCCCCCCGCCGGGCACGGGCCGGCGGGCCGCCCCGGGAGAGCAGCGCACCAGGCCGCAGACCGAGCGGCAGAGCCGTGGCCAGGGCCCCGCTACCCAGGGCGCCGAGGAAAGCTCGGCGCCCCAGGCGCGGTAACTCTGAAGACGACCCAGCCGTTGCGCTAGCTCAGCGGCGCCGGTGCCGGTGCCGTCACCTGGATCGAGCCGTGCATCCAGGGATGGATGGCGCACATGAAGTAGATCGTCGTGCCGGCGGCCGCGGAGACCTTCTGCACGATCGAGGCTTTCGGCTTCGTCCCGGTGAACCAGGAGTCGCCCTTCTTGGTCAGGCTGCCGAGCGTGTCCCAGCCTTCGAGGCCAACTTCGACCGGGTTCACTTTCACCGGCCCGTTGGCGGTGGCACCGTGCCACTTGGCGATCGACATGCAGATGTGATTCGGCGTGAAACAGGTCTGGCGGGCCTTCGGGGTCTTCGGGATCGAGCCCTTGGTGACCAGCGAGAAGGTGTGCGGACCGACCTTTTTCGCGTTGGTCTGGTTGAGCACCTCGAGTTCGGCACCGCTGGCGATCGTCTTCGGCGCTTCGAAGCGCAGGCCGCCCTTGCCTTCCTGGATGTAAACCGTGTTGGCGGGACCGAGATCGGCGGCACTTGCCATCGCCGGGGCGAGGACAAAGACGGCGATCAGGCCCGTGGCGATCGCGATGATCCCCCTGGCCGAGACACGGGAAAGTCGCTTATTCAACTTGCTCTCCTTCTGGGGCCAATCCCAGCCCCTAGACGAATGGACGAAAGAATGTAAACAGGTGGCTCGCAGCAATCAAGCCCACCTAGGAGGGATTGGCGAAACTAGCCACGCCGCTCTGGGGGCGGGTTTACCTGGGTAGCTGAATCGCGGATACCTCGCTAGCTGCGGGGTTCTACCCCACGCATGGATTCCTTTCGGAACTGCGCAAACTCCGGGAATCTCAGGATCTTTCTCTCAATTAAGGAAGGGTTCTCCGAGATAAGACGAAGATTTCAGAGGCAATGATTTGGTTCCTTATTGCTGCCGTTCTGGTCGTTGTCGTCGCAGTTGCCGTTGCCTCTACTGCCTGGGCGCTCGCGGTGCGGGACGGTATTCGGCTGGTGGACCGGCTCACTCGCCGTCGTTCGTCAGAGTGACGTGACCTCGGCCTCTTCGGCCGCGTATCTCGCGTATCCGTCTTTTCCTGCCCTTGGCCGGGTTCGTCCAGATTGGACGCTCCCCTGCATCCCGCCCACCCGGGAGGTTGCCGTGATCGAGGACGAATCAGAACGTTCCTATATGGCTACCAAGGCGTCTCAAAAAGATCAGGATGGAGCACTTTTCTACGGAGACAACCTCGACGTTCTCCGCACCTATGTCAGCGATGAGAGCGTGGATCTTGTCTACCTCGACCCACCCTTTAACAGCAACGCCAGCTACAACGTCCTCTTTGCTGAGCAGGACGGGTCACGCTCAGCAGCGCAGGTAAAAGCCTTTGGGGATACTTGGCGGTGGGACCAAGGAGCCGCTACGGCCTACGAGGAGGTGGTGGAGGCTGGCGGCGAGGTATCCGAGGCCATGCGAGCGTTCCAGACGCTCCTCGGTCCGAGCAACATGCTCGCTTACCTGTCGATGATGGCCCCTCGGCTGGTGGAGTTGCGACGCGCTATGAAGCCGACCGCATCGATCTATCTCCATTGCGATCCGACTGCCAGTCATTACTTGAAGCTATTGCTCGACGCGATATTCGGACCGGAGAACTTCCGCAACGAGATCATTTGGCAGCGGACCTTGTCCAAGGGCCAGATGACAACTAAGTTGCCAAACAATCACGATGTAATTCTCGCCTATCAAAAGAATTCGGGTGCGACCTGGAACCTTGATGCAGCGTTCCAGCCCTACAACCCGGAAGCATTGGACGAGAAAACGGCAAAGAAGTACTGCCATCACGATCAGGATGGTCGGCGTTATCAACTCGACAACCTTCTTAATCCCAATCACAACCGCCCAAACTTGGAGTACGAGTTTCTCGGGGTAACGCGGGTGTGGCGCTGGACTCGTGAGCGCATGCGGAAGGAATACGAGGCAGGCCGAGTCGTGCAGCCCAAACCCGGCGCGGTGCCGCGCTTCAAGCGCTACCTGGATGAGCAGCGCGGCCGACCCTTGGGAGACGTTTGGGGGGATATCCCCCCACTCAATTCACAGGCTGCGGAGCGGCTGGGCTATCCGACTCAGAAGCCCGAGGCGCTCCTTGAGCGCATCATCGAAATGGCTAGCAAGCCGGGAGATATCGTGCTCGATCCTTTTTGCGGCTGCGGAACAGCAATAGCTGTGTCAGAGCGGCTTGGTCGCCGCTGGATCGGCATCGACGTAACTTTCTTGGCCACCCACCTAATCAAGAGCCGACTGACGGAGGCGTTCGGGGACACCCTTGATTTCGAGGTGATCGGGGAGCCGACGACCAAGAGCGAGGCTGAGAAGCTGGCAAAGGAAGACCCGTTCCAATTTCAGGTGTGGGCGCTCAGCAAAGTAAAAGCCCGGAACTCGGATAGGGGTAGGGGTGCAGACCAGGGAATCGATGGCCGCTTTCTCTTTCATGAGAAGTTCGGGGGCAAGACGAGGCAGGTGATTATCTCTGTCAAGTCCGGGAAAACTGGCCCCCAGCATGTTCGCGATCTTCGTGGCGTAATTGAGCGAGAGAAAGCCGAGATTGGCGTGCTCATAAGCATGCGGGAGCCAACGGCGGCGATGCGAACCGAGGCCGCCGCCGCTGGGCATTACATCTCCGGCGAGGAGGGTGTTGGAACTTGGGGTGAGCATCCCCGTATTCAGCTATTGACGATCCAAGAGCTTCTGGATGGCAAGAAGATTGACAAGCCGCCAGCGGTCGGCAACCTCCCCCGCGACTGGCAGGAGGGAAGACGGCAGCTACATGGGCGCCGGTACACAACTGAGCCGCTTTTCCCTCACGGAACTGGCGAAGCCGAGCGTTCGGTGATCAAGCGCCCATGATCCACTTTCGCGCTTGCTAGAGCGGTTTTCCGTCCGATCCAACCCGTAGAGTCGGTCGGGCAATGACCTAGAAAAAGGCCCTCGCGACGTTGGTGCGTCCGAGGGCCAGGCCACCGAGGTAGAAGCTCGAATGGCATCACCCAACGTAGCAGGGGGAGCGGCTTCTGCCGCCCTGAAAACTGTCCTCGATTCGCCCGAGATTGGGCAGTTGATCGATGAACTTCAGGCTACGCGCTGGACGGGTCGGCCGGGGTATCCGATTCGCACGATGATCGGGCTTGCACTGGCCAAGAGCCTCTACGCGATTCCGACCTGGACCAGGACGGTCGCCCTGGTGGCCGACCATTGGAAGCTGCAACGGGTTCTCGGCTGCGAGGGGAAGCCGCCAAGCCTTTGGTCGGCCTACCGCTTCGCCGCGAAGCTGCGGGAGAACGGCGAGGCCATCGAGCGGTGCATCGACGGTGTTATCGAAGGGTTGCGTTCCAAGCTGCCCAACTACGGGACCGACCTCGCCATCGACGCGAGCGACATGCCCGCCTACGCCAATGGCCAGCGCTACGTCTACAAGGGCGGGCCTGAACGCAACTGGCACACCGACCCGGATGCAAGCTGGGGACACCGCTCGGCGGTCTCGACTCGCAAAGGCGGTGGCTTCTACGGCTACCGTCTCCATGCCGCCGTCTGCGCGGCGACCGACCTGCCGATTGCTTGGACGGTCGAGACAGGGAAGGCGAACGAAACGCCGTTCGTCGCTCCGTTGATCGACACGGCGCGGAGGCGCGGGGCAATGGCCGCAACGGCAGCGCTCGATAAGGGCTACGACAACAACCGCGTCTACGACGAGTGCATGGAGCGCGACTGCCTGCCGGTGATCCCGTTGAGGCAGACGCCGGACGTGAAGCGAGGCGATGACGCTCCGCCGTCTTGCCAGCATGGCGCTTGGGTCTTCGCCGGATCGGACCGCAAGCGCGGCGCGTCGAAGTGGCGCTGCCCCACGGGCGAGTGCCGCCCCGCCTCTACTTGGCTGAAGGCCGACCGTCTGCACCCGCTGATCCCTCGCAACTCCAAGCGCTGGAAGGCTGCCTACCGCAAGCGCGCCTCTGTCGAGCGCGAGTTCGGCAGGCTCAAGAACCAGTGGGGGTTGAAGCCGCTCCGCGTCAGAGGCTTAGATCGGGTGCGGCTCCATGCCGACCTGACGATCCTCACGAAGCTGGCCTGCGCGCTGGCGAAGGCTCGGGCCGCTACGGCCCGGCCCCCTCGGAAGCGCGGAAGTAGCCACGCTGGAACTCGCCGGGATGCCACTCGATCCCGTCGAGCAGTACGGCGAGAGTGACGCCGAGGGAACCGGCCAGCTTGGCGGCGGTGTCGATCTTGGGAACGCGCCCGCCGCGCTCCAGCAATCCGATCTCGGTGCGGTGCAAGCTCGCGCGAAAGGCAAGCTCCTCCTGAGTGATCCCCGACCGCTCGCGAAGGCGGGAGAGGTTCGCGCCGAAGCGCTGAGCCACCGTCACGGGAGGTCCAAGCACTCGAAGCGAAGGGCTGCGGCGGTCGGCCGGACCGTGATGCCGCTGCACTCCAATAGGCCGACGCCGACGAGTTCGCGAATGGCGCGCTCTCCTGCGTCTCCTTGGTCGATCTCGCTGGCGATAGCCGGGATCGTGAGGGGCTTCGGGTGGGCGTCAAGTACCAGGCTCAAAACGGCTCGCTGAGCCGTCCCCGGTGACGGGGTACCTTGGTCGTGCATGGGAGTTCACGCTCCTATGTCACGGCCCCGGGAGCGTTCCACCGCTCGCCGGGGCCATTTGTTGTCTGGACGCCGACGAAGCTAGGAGGGATCAACCATGCAGATCAAGACTTCCGCCAATCGAAACGCCAAAGCCTCCTAGGCTGCCAAATCAGCGAACATGGGCCGCGTGAGCGCGGTCGACCGGGAGGATTTGGCGGAGGTTATGGCCCGGCGCGGCCTCACCCGCGATGAGGCACGCCGCGAGGCGATAGACCGCCGCCACGCCAGAGGCGGCCGCAGCGGCCGCGAGAACGTCGAGGACCTGGTCGACCCCGGCTCCTTCGTCGAGTACGGCCGCTTCGCGATCGCTGCCCAGCGCGGCCGCCGCGAGCTCGACGACCTGATCGCCAATACCCCGGCCGACGGGCTGCTCGGCGGCACGGCGCGGATCAACGGCGGGCTCTTCGGCGAGCGAGCCGCCTGTGCCGTGCTCTCCTACGACTACACCGTGCTGGCCGGCACTCAAGGCGCCCTCGGCCACCGCAAGAAGGATCGCCTCTTCGAGCTGATCGAGCGGATGCGCCTGCCAACGGTCTTCTTCGCCGAGGGCGGCGGCGGCCGGCCGGGCGATACCGACTACCCGGCCGTCTCGGCGCTCGACACCCGCGCCTTCGCGCTCTGGGCGGGCCTCTCCGGCCTGGTGCCGCGGATCGCCGTCGTCGCCGGCCGCTGCTTTGCCGGCAATGCCGTGATCGCCGGCTGCGCCGACCTGATCGTCGCCACCGAGAACATCTCGCTCGGCATGGGCGGCCCGGCGATGATCGAGGGTGGTGGCCTTGGCAAGGTCGACCCCGACGAGGTGGGGCCGATCGCAATGCAGGCGGCCAACGGCGTGGTCGACCTGGTCGTCGCCGACGAGGCCGCGGCAACGGCGGCGACCAAGCGCCTGCTTGGCTACTTCCAGGGCGCACTGCCGACGGGCGACGCCGCCAGCCAGGAGCAACTGCGCGACGCCGTGCCCGAGCGCCAGCGTCGCGCCTACGCGGTGCAGCCGATCGTCGAGACGCTCGCCGACCCGGACTCGGCGACCTTCCTGCGCGAGCGCTTCGCGCCCGAGATGGTGACGGCGCTGATCCGCATCGAGGGGCGCCCGCTCGGCGTGATCGCCAACGACACCCGCTACGTCGCCGGCGCGATCACCAGCGATGCCGCCGACAAGGCCTCCCGCTTCCTGCAGCTCTGCGATGCCTTCGACCTACCGGTCCTCTCGCTGGTCGACACGCCGGGGATGATGGTCGGCCCCGAGGCCGAGGCAACGGGCCTGGTCCGCCACGCCTCGCGCCTGCTGCTCGCCGGCGCGGCGCTGCGGACGCCGCTGATCGCCGTCATCCTGCGCCGCGGCTACGGCCTCGGCGCCCAGGCGATGACCGGCGGCAGCATGCACGAGCCGCTGCTGACGCTGGCCTGGCCCTCCGCCCACCTCGGACCGATGGGACTCGAGGGTGCGGTGCGGCTCGCCCTGCGCAAGGAGCTCGAGGCGATCGCCGACGAGGGCGAGCGCGAGCAGCGCGTGCGCGAGCTCACCGCCGCCGCCGAAGAGAACGCCAAGGCGCTCAACGCGGCGGCACTGTTCGAGATCGACGACGTGATCGACCCGGCCGAGACCCGCGCCCTGATCGCCTCGACGCTGGCCGCGGCCCAGGCGCACCGGGGCGAGCGGAGTGAGCGCCGCCGTTACGTCGACGCCTGGTAGCTCAGCAATCGCTTAGAGGTTGACCGGCGACATGTCGGCGTAGCGGTCGCCGGCGGCGGCGCCCGCCGGCGCGACCTCGTCGATGCGGCGCAGATCCTCCGCGCTCAGCTCGACATCGGCCGCCGCGACGTTCTCCTCGAGGTAGTGGCGGTGCTTGGTGCCGGGGATCGGCGACGATGTCGTCGCCCTGGGCGAGCACCCAGGCGAGCGCGAGCTGGCCGGCGGTGACGCCCTTCTCGGCGGCGATCTCCTCGACCCGCTCGACCAGCTCCAGGTTGCGCTCGAAGTTCTCGCCCTGGAAGCGCGGGTTGACGCGGCGGAAGTCGTCCTCGGGCAGGTCGTCGACGCGAGCTGGAAGCGGCCGGTGAGGAAGCCGCGGCCGAGCGGGCTGTAGGCGACGAAGCCGATGCCGAGCTCGCGCAGCGGTCGGCAGGATCTCGTCCTCGGGATCGCGGCTCCAGAGCGAGTACTCGGTCTGCAGCGCGGCGATCGGGTGGATCGCGTGGGCGCGGCGGATCGTCTCCGGCGCCGCCTCGGAGAGGCCGAGGTGGCGCACCTTGCCCTGCTCGACCAGCTCGGCCATCGCGCCGACGGTCTCCTCGATCGGCACCTTCGGGATCGACGCGGTGCTGGTAGTAGAGGTCGATCGTCTCGACGCCGAGCCGGCTGCAGCGAGTGCCTCGCAGCGCCTCGCGCACGTACTCCGGGTCGCCGCGGATGCCGAGGCGCTCGCCGTTCGGCGCCGCGGACGTTGCCGAACTTGGTCGCGAGCACGACCTCGTCGCGGCGTCCGGCGATCGCCTCGCCGACCAGCTCCTCGTTGGTGAACGGCCCGTACATGTCGGCGGTGTCGAGGAAGGTGACGCCGAGCTCGAGCGCCCGCTCGATCGTCGCGATCGCCTCGCCCTCGTCGGCGCGAGCCGTAGAACTCCGACATCCCCATGCAGCCGAGTCCCTCGGCCGAGACCTCCAGGCCAGCGCTGCCAAGTGTTCTCGTTTTCATCTGGCTTCTCCAAGTAAGAACCGGCGACGGTCCCTGCGCACCAGGAAGACCGTCGCCGGCAAGTTGCAACGAAGGTGTTTGCCCTCACCCAAGTACCCGCTGAGAAGAGAGCAAACCTGCTGGGTGGCGTAAGCTAATGCGAGAAGTACGCAGCTTGGGAGGGAACGAATGTCAAGCGAGCAACGCGAAATCGCCGACGGCACACTCGTCGTTCGCAGCCAAGAAAGCGACGGCAGTCTGGTGATCGCTTTTGCCGGCGAGCTCGACCTCGCCAACGCCGGCACTGCCGAAAGCGCGCTCGAGGGTTCGCTCGCCGATGCCTCCACCCCGGTCATCGTCGATATGCGCGAAGCTCGAGTTCATCGACTCGACCGGGATTGCCTTGCTCGTCTCGACTCTGAGCCGCAATGAGGGCGACACCAGGGTCAGCTTCATCCCCAGCGACTTTCCCGCCGTCACCCGGGTGCTCGAGCTGACCGGGCTCGCCGAGCGCCTGCCCCTGGCCAAGGCCTAGGCTAAGCGCGCAGCTTGTAGCCCTGACTGAAGAGGCGCAGGTTGACCAGGAAGAGGGCAGCGGTCGCGGCGGTCAGGGCCAGCAGCGAGAGGGCGACGCTGACTTCGGTGAAGCCGACGAAGCCGTAGCGAACCAGATTGATCATGTAGTAGATCGGGTTGAAGCGGGTCAGAGTCTCGAACGGCTGTGGCAGCAGGGCGGCCGAGTAGAAGACCCCACCGAGGAAGATCAGCGGCTGCAGGACGAAGGTCTGGACGAAGGAGACGTCGTCGAACTGCTCGGCGCGCACCCCGGTGAGGACGCCGAGCTGGGAGAAGAAGAAGCCGACCAGGGCAAGCGATGGGATCAGGACCAGGACGTGGTCGACCGGCAAGCCGACCAGGATCACCGAGACGATGAAGGTGAGCGTCGCCACGATCAGGCCGCGCATGAAGCCGCCGAGCGAGAAGGCGAGCAACAGCTCCATCGGTGAGGCAGGCGAGGAGAGCTGGTCCTGGATCGCGCCCTGGAACTTCTGCTGCAGGATCGAGGAGGAGTTGTTGGCGAAGGCGTTGGTCGAGAAGGCCATCATGATCAGGCCGGGGATGACGAAGAGGATGTAGTCGATCCCGTGCAGGTGCTTGATCCGCGAGCCGAGCGCGGCGCCGAAAACCGATGATGTAGAGGAAGGTTTCGAGCAGCGGCGCGCCGAGCGTCTGCTTCTTGATCTTCATGAAGCGGTTGACCTCGCGGCGCCAGAGCGTCGCGAAGCGAATCTGCGCTGCGCTCACGGAGTGACGACCTCGGCGTGCGAGCGCGAGAGCTCTTTGCGCCCGACCAGGGCGAGGTAGGCGTCCTCGAGGCTGTCGACGCCGTAGCGCTCGGAGAGCTCGCTGCTGGTCCCCTCGCCGACGATCTGGCCGCCGTTGATGAAGGCGATCCGGTCGCAGAGCTGCTCGGCCTCCTCGAGGTAGTGCGTGGTGAGCAGGATCGTCGTCCCCTCCTGGTTGATCCGCTGCACGTAGTGCCAGAGCTCGAGCCGCAGCTCGACGTCGACGCCGGCGGTCGGCTCGTCGAGGATCAGCAGGCGCGGCCGGTGCATCATCGCCCGCGCCAGGATCAGTCGCCGCTTCATCCCGCCCGACAGCGTGCGGGTGCGTTCGTCGCGCTTCTCGGTCAGTGAGAAGGTCTCGAGCAGCTCCTCGGTGCGCTCCCGCCGCTCGCGCTTGGGCATGCCGAAGTAGCCGGCGTGGTAGTCGAGCGTCTCGGCGACGGTGAGGAACCAGTCGATGTTGGGCTCCTGCGGGGCCAGCCCGACCGCCTGCCGCGCCTCGCCGTAGTCGCCGATCGCATCGTGGCCGAAGACATCGAATCGAGCCGCCGGTCGGCTGCGCCAGCCCGGTCGTGCAGTGGATCAGCGTCGACTTGCCGGCCCCGTTGGGGCCGAGCAGGCCGAAGAGTTCTCCCTCCTTGATCTGCAGCGAGACGCCGCGCAGCGCCTCCACCCCGGTCGGGTAGCGCTTCGACCAGATCCTCGATGTTGAGGGCCACCTCAGGCACGGCGACAAACCTAGAGGACGCCCGGCTCCGGCTAACGAGCGGCCCGGTCGAGCTCGCGGTTCATCACCCGCATCAGCAGCGTGTAGGGCGGTTCGAAATGGCGCTGGAACCAGTGCAGGATGCGGCCGTCGGGCGAGGTGAAGACCATGTAGCGGTTCTTCTCGATCCCCTCGAGGATCTTCTCGGCGACACTCTCGGGACTGACCGCGCGGCGCTCGAAGAGCGCGATCAGCTTGCGCATCTTCGGGCTGTCGCGGTCGACCCCGACGATGTCGACGGTGCCGACCAGCGGCGTCTTCACCGCCCCCGGGCAGACCAGGCTGACGCCGATGCCGTGTCTTGCGCAGGTCGAAGCGCAGCACCTCGGAGACCCCGCGCAGGCCGAACTTGGCGGCGCTGTAGGGGGCGTGCCACGGCAGTCCGAAGAGGCCGGCGACCGAGGCGACGTTGACGACGTGACCGCCGCGGCCGGCCTCGATCATCGGCGGCACGAAGCACTCGAGCACGCTGATCGGCCCGATCAGGTCGATCTCGATCGTGCGCCGCCAGTGCTCGTGTTCGAGCTGCTCGATCGTGCCCCAGGTCGAGATCCCGGCGATGTTCATGACCACGTCCATGCTGGGGGCGATCGCGTGCACCTCCGCGGCGAGGGCGACGACCGCGTCGTGGTCGACGACGTCGACCGCGCCGAAGTGAGACGACGGACCCTCCGGCGTCGCGGATCTCGGCGGCGACCCGCTCGAGCCCCTCGCCGTCGCGGTCGGTGAGGAAGAGCTCGGCGCCCTGGCCGGCGGCGGCGATCGCCGTCGCCCGGCCGATGCCGCTGGCCGCGCCGGTGATCAGGCAGCGCTTGCCCGCCAGGTTCTCGACGCCCGAGCTTCACAGGCGGGCCGGCACGCTCGGGCTCGACTTCGAGCGTGTTGAGGGTCATCGCCAGCATCTCGTAGTGGCCGATCAGCATGCAGAGCTCGATCAGCCGCACCTCGTCGAGGTGAGCGGCGCAGCCGGCCCCAGAGCTCGCTGCCGATCTGGTCGCCGTCGTGCATCTCGTCGGCAGCGCGCAGCAGCAGCGCCTGGCGCTCGCGACCAGCCGGGCGCCTCGGCGCCGATGCCGCACCCGCGAGATCTCCTCCTCGCTCGAGTCCGGCCCGCGCGCCGATCCGCTCGTGCTGGCTCCACTCGTACTCGCAGCCGGTGTTGTGGGCGACCCGCAGGATCACCAGCTCGGTCTCCTCGCGCGGCAGCTTGCCGCCCGGCATCAGCGCCGCCGGCGAACCAGAGCCAGCGGCGGAAGAGGCCGCGGTGGCGGCCGAGCGTGGTGAAGATGTGCGGCGGCCGGCCGCGGGTCGCGAGCCCGGCAAGCTTGGCGATGCCGAAGTTGACCCAGCCGAGCTGCCGCCGGTCGCCAGGCGCAATGCGGGGACCTCTCCCGGTCCGCCATGGACCGGACCGTACCCGACGAGCCCGGGCCGGCCTGAGCAACGGCGCGCGACTCGACAGGCCCTATAGCTGGCCGTGGCCCAACCGCTGCTCGCCGTCGACACGCCCTCGATGCTCTTCCGCGCCTTCTACGCGCTGCCCGACTCGATCGTCGGGGCCGACGGCAAGCCGGTCAACGCCCTGCTCGGCACCGCCAACCTGATCCTGCGCGAGGTCGAAATCCACCAGCCGCGGGCCGTCGTGCTCTGCTTCGGGCCCGACGCCGCCTCCTACCGGACCGAGCTCTACCCCGCCTACCACGCCGAGCGCGAGGCGGCGATGCCCGACGACCTCGCGCCCCAGTTCGCCGCTGCCCGAGACTTCTTCGCCGCCTTCGGCTGGACCGTCGCGACCAGCGACTCGACCTCGAGGCCGACGACCTGCTCGGCACCTACGCCGAGCGCGAGGCCGAGGCCGGCGGCCGGGCACTGCTGATGACCGGCGACCGCGACATGTACCAGTGCGCCGACGAGCGGGTGACGGTCCTCTACGTCAAGACCGGCGGCAAAGGCAAAGGCGCCGAAGAGGTCGGCCCGGCCGAGGTCGAGGAGCGCTACGGGATCCCGCCCGAGCTGGTCCCCGACTTCATCGCCCTGCGCGGCGACCCCTCCGACGGCCTGCCCGGCGCCAAGGGCGTCGGCCCGAAGACCGCCGCCGAACTGCTGCGCCGCCACGGCTCGCTCGAGGGCGTGCTCGACAACGCGATCCGCGAGCACCGCCCCGCCTGCGCGCCGCCCTGATCGAAGCCGCCGACGACCTGCGCGCCTTCAAGGACATCGCCACCCTGCGCGACGCCGGCGTCGAGCCTCCCGCCGACCGCGAGACCGACTGGGCCGGCGCCGCCGACGGCGGCCCGCGAACTCGGCATGAACCGGCTCGCCGAGCGACTGGAAGAATCAAATTCTGCGGTCTAAACCGTAGATTTAGGTCCAACAACCCCAGCCGGGCGCCACCAGCGCGCCGAAGGAGGAGTCGATGAAGAAGCTGCTCGTGGCGTCCCTCGCCGCGCTCGCCGTGGCCCTTGCGTTCTCGTCGGGTGCCGAGGCCAAATGCAACGTCACCTGCCTCGGTCACAGGGTGAACAGCATCACCACCGCACTGATCAAAGCGCAGAAAACGATCGCGGCTCAGGGCAAAACCATTGCCGCGCTGAGCAGCAAGGTGGCGGCACAAGAACAGAAGGTCGCCAGTCAGAGCCAGGCGATCTCGAGCCAAGGCGGCGCGATCAACTCACAGGGTCAGGCAATCGGCAAAGTGAACTCGACGCTCGGCTGCCTCTTCGAGGCCCCGCTGACCCAGTACGGCGAACCGGAAGGACCTTTCGGCTACCTCTTCGAATTCGAAAACAAAGGGACACCGGAAACTTTGCCGACCACCGCTCTCGACGTGACCTATCCGGAAGACTTCGTTAGCGGCTGGGCACTGTTCGACGGCTGCAACACCGCCGAAACGCCTTCGGCGGCGGCGACTGGCGCCGTGGCGCCGGCCACCGCAGGCCTCCACGCTCGGACGGGAGCACAGGCCCCGCTGCCCTAGGCCAGCCGAAGATGGAAGTGGACCCCGACAAGATCGTCGATCTCTCGGTCACTCTCTCCGAGCACCTGCCGGCTACCTGGCCGGAGCACATGCCGTTCGCCCACAAGAACTGGAGTTGGCACGAGGAGAGCGAGCTGCCCACGGGCGCGAGCAGCTGCTCGCTCGGCCCCTACGTGACCCACTTCATCATCCTCGACGAGCACGCCGGTACCCACGTCGACGCGCCTTCCCACTACATCCCGCCACCCGGCTCCGGACTGCCGGAAGCCGGGCCGCTGGGCGAGGCCAGCGCCGAGAAGCTCGACCTCTCGAAGCTGATCGGCCCGGCCGCGGTCGTCGACCTGCGCCAGCTCGACGGCGAGGCCGAGCCCGGGGCCAGCCCGGCGATCACGGTCGCCCACCTCGAAGCCTGGGAGGCGGAGCACGGCCGCTTCGAAGCCGGCGAGGTCGTGCTGCTGCTGACCGGCTGGTCCAGGCACTACGTCAAGGGCGAAGCTGGCCGGGCCTTCCTGCACGAGCCGGTAGTGCTGCAGTCGCGCCCCGCCTGGCCCGCTCCTCAGCCCGACGCGGCGATCTTCCTGCACGAGCGAGGCGTCAACGCGATCGGCATCGACGCGCCGAGCATGGGCTCGGCCGAGGAGGGCAACGAAGTCCACCGCGCCGGGCTCAGCCGTGAGATGGCCTTCATCGAGGGCCTGACCAACCTCGATCAGCTGCCCGCCCGCGGCGCCTCCTTCGTCTTCCTGCCGATTAAGATGGCCGTCGCCAGCGGCGCCCCAGGCCGGGCGATCGCGGTCTTGCCTTAGCGAAGCGAGACTTCACCACCCTATAGGGGGGTCAACTCTCGCTTCGCCGAAACTGAGTGGTCTGGCTAAGCAGGGACCTGCTCGCGGCTCGACCCCGCCGGAGCCTCGGAGAACCGCATCGCGCCGTCGTCGATCGGGCCGCGGCGGATGGTCCTGATGTCGAGCACGTAGTTCTGGCGCAGCTTCCAGGGCTCCTTCGAGCCCTGTTTGGGGAATTCGTGAAGCGAGCGCTGGACGTAGCCTGAGGTGAAGTCGAGCAGCGGCATCTCCTCGACGCTGGAATCGGAGAGCTCGGGAACGCTTTTGCGGTAGCCGTGAGAATCCATGTGGGCGAGAACGCGGCAGACGTATTCGGAGGTGAGGTCGGCCTTCAGCGTCCAGGAGGCGTTGGTGTAGCCGACGGTAAAGGCGCAGTTGGGTACGCCGCTCAGCATCATCCCCTTGTAGGCCATCTTCTCCGCGATGTTGACCGGCTCGCCGTCGACGACCAGCTCCATGCCGCCGAGGAAGAGCAGGTTGAGCCCGGTGGCGGTGACGATCACGTCGGCCTCGAGCTGCTCGCCCGAGTCGAGCTTGATCCCATCCTCGGTGAAGGTCTCGATCGTGTCGGTGACGACGGTGGCGTCACCGTCGCGGATCGCCTTGAAGAGGTCGCCGTTGGGCACCAGGCACATGCGCTGGTCCCAGGGGTTGTACTTCGGCTTGAAGTGCTTGTCGATGTCGTAACCCGCCGGCAGTGAGCGTTCGACGCCCTTGCGGATGAACTGTTTGATCGCCCGCGGGCGGCGGCGGCTGAGCTGGTAGATCAGCGCCTGGATCATCACGTTCTTCCAGCGCACGATCGTGTAGACGGCCTTGTCGGGGAGGAAGCGGCGCAGCCCGTTGGCGATCGGGTCTTCGGCCGGCAGCGAGGCGATGTAGGTCGGCGAGCGCTGCAGCATCGTCACGTGGGCGGCTTTCTCGGCCATTGCCGGAACCAGCGTCACCGCGGTGGCGCCGCTGCCGATCACGACCACGCGCTTGCCGCTGTAGTCGAGGTCAGCCGGCCAGTGCTGGGGGTGGACGGTCTCGCCCTTGAAGTCCTCGGCACCGGGGAACTCGGGGGTGAAGCCCTCGTCATAGCGGTAGTAGCCGCTGCAGACCCAGAGGTAGTCGCAGGTCAAGCGCACGCTCTCACCGTTGTCGACCCGCTCGGCCTCCACCGACCAGAGCGCCTCCTCGCTCGACCACTCGGCCCGCATCACGCGGTGCTGGAAGCGGATCTTGGCGTCGATCCGGCCCTCGCGGGCGGTCTCGCGCACGTAGTTGAGAATTGACTCGCCATCGCTGATCGACTTCGCCGCCGTCCAGGGCTTGAAGCGGTAGCCCAGGGTGTGCATGTCGGAGTCGGAGCGGATGCCGGGGTAGCGGAAGAGGTCCCAGGTCCCCCCCAGTTCCTCACGTGCCTCGAAAATCGCGTAGCTGCGACCGGGGAAGGCCTCCTGCAGATGATGCGCAGCGCCGATGCCGGAGAGTCCGGCGCCGACGATCAGCACCTCGAGGTGCTCGATGGATTCCCCGTTAGCGGTCACGCGCGGTCATTCTCGCATGTTGGCTGGTCAGCCAACCGTGATGTGAGTCACCCCCACTAGGCTGCACGCCGTGGATGTCCTGATCGCAACCGACATGGAGGGAATCGCGGGAATCGACGCCTGCGGCGACTGCCTTCCCTCGCATCCCGCCGCCTACGCGCGGGGCCGGCGGCTGATGACCGACGAGGTTCTGGTTGCGATCGAGGCCCTGCGCGAGGCGGGCGCCGGCCGCATCTCGGTCGGCGACTGGCACATGGTCGGCACCAACATCGAACGCGAGCGGATGCCGGCGGGCGTCGAGGTGCGGCCGATCGCCGACCTCGCCCTCACCGAGCGCGAGCCGTCGATGGCGAAGGCCCACGGCGGCCCGCTCGACGCCGTCGTCATGCTCGGCCACCACGCCGCCACCAAGAACCCACTCGCCTTCTGCTCGCACACCTTCGTCTGGGAGATGGAGGTGTCGCTCGGCGGCACCCCGCTGAGCGAGGCGCGCGTCTATGCCCAGGCGCTGGCAGCTGAGGGCGTTCCGGTCCTCGTCGCCAGCGGCGACCGCTGGATGCTCGAGGAGTTCGAAGAGGGAGAAGCTCGGTGGCGCCCGGCTGGTCGAGACCAAGGTGGGCGAAGGACGGGCCCGGGCCCACTCGCACGAGCTTGCCGCGGTGCACGCCGAGCTTGCCGAGGCGATCGGCGCTGCCTGCGCCGCCCCGCCACAGCCGCCCCCGGCGCGGGCCTACCCGGCCGAGCTGCGGATCGCGGTCGAGGGCGAGGAGATCGCCAGGGCCACGGTCGACGATCCCGCCAGCCTGCTTACCGCGATCGCCGAGGTCTTCCGCACCAGTCAAGTCTCACGCGAGTACCGCCAGCTCGCCAAGCTGCTGCCCGCCGAGGACGGCTCCCGCCTGCGCGCCGCCCGGCGACGCACAGGCAGCCTGCTCGCTAGGCCGGTGATGGCGGCAAAGGAGCGTCACTGGCTGAGCCAGGCTCCGTCACCGCCGACTCGCCCTGCAGGGCGAGCAGCCTGAAATAGATCACCGAAGCGGCAAGCGCCGTGATCGGCGCGGTCAGGGTCGAGGCAATCAGGCTGAAGAGGGCGAGCATGGCGAAGCTGTCGGAGATGCTGGCGCCGATCGCGCGGAACACGAAGCTGGCGACGGCGGCGATTAGGAAGACGACGACGATCACGCCGAAGACCTGCCAGCCGTTGCCCTTGACCAAGGCGCGCGAGCGGCCGAAGGCGTCGATTGCGCCGCTGCGCTCGACCACGATCACCGGAGCGATCACCGACCAGATCGTCAGCAGGATCAGCCCGGGGACGATGAACAGGAAGGTGCCGATCGTGATGCCGATGCCGGCGAGGATGCCGGCGCCGATCAGCGGCAGCACCACCGGCCAGGTCTCTTCGACCAGCTGGCCGACCGAGGAGTCTCTGGTGCCGTCCTGGACGTCGCGGACCAAGCTGACGACCATGCCTTGGTAGAGGGTCCCAGCGATCACGCCCGCGATGATGGCGATGAGGCTGAGGAGGAAGCTCCCCGCGAAGAGGCCGGTGAGGATTGCCACCAGCAGGAAGAGCCCGAAGGCGAGCGGCAAGAGCACACCCGCCTGCTGGCCGTAGGTGGAGAAGATCTGACTGAGGGTGCCGCCTACATCGAGCTTTCTATTCATGGCGCCTAGTTCGACCCTTGGCGCGCCTACCCTGCCCGTTCTCGCAACAGCTCGCCCAGGTATGCCGGAGGCTCGATCCCGGCCGCGAGCAGTGGGTCGGGCTCAGCCTCCTCGATGACCGTGCGCAGGCCGACCACCCCCGCCCAGACCGGCAGCTCCATGTCCTCGGCATCGTCGATTGGCGGCCCCGTCCTGATCTTGGCCGAGGCCTCCTCAAGCGGGATGCGCAGCAGCGCCGTGGCGCGTATCTCCTTCTCGGTTGGAATGCGGGCATCACCCCAGCGCCCCGGCACCAGCTTCTCGACCAGCGCCTCGAGCGCGGTGAGCTTCTCCACCTCGTCCTCGATCCACTCCCCCGCGCCAAAGAGCATCGCCGAGCGGTAGTTGGCCGAGTGGTGCATCACCGCGCGGGCCAGCACCAGGCCATCGACCAGGGTGGCGGTCAGGCAGACCTCCGCCCGCTTCGACTCACGCAGCGCCCGGCTGGCGGCCGAGCCGTGCAGGTAGACGTGCGATCCCACCCGCACGTGCAGGGTCGGGATCACCACGGGGAGCCCATCGTCAATCACGCCGAGGTGCGAGACCAGCGTCTCGTCGAAGATCGCCTCGATCGTGGCCGGGTCGTGTGATCCCCGACCCGGCTTGCGGCGCAGCTTTGTTCGTTGTGTCTTCATCTGTTACAGTACAGATTGATTATCTGATATGGCACAGTATCTCATAACCGGCACGAGTGGGCAGGAGATCGCCGCCAGCATCGAGCGGGCAATCGAGCAGGGGGCGCTGGCGCCGGGCGAGGCGCTGCCTTCCGTACGCGCCATTGCCCGCGAGCTCGGCGTCAGCCCGACCACGGTCTCGGCCGCGCTCGGTGACCTGCGCTCGCGCGGCCTCGTGGTCACGCACGAACGCAGCCGCTCGCGGGTCAGCTGGCGCCCGCCGCTCGGGGGGGCGCTGAAGAGACCAACCGTTCCGGCCGGCGCCCGCGACCTTGCCAGCGGCAACCCCGACCCCGCACTGCTTCCCGACCTGACACCTTTCCTGCGCCGGCTCGATCCACCTGCCCAGCTCTACGGCGGCGAGCTGGCAGTACCCGAGCTGCTGGCGCTGGCCGAGGCCGAGTTCGGGGCGACCGGCATCGACAGCGAGTCGCTAGCCGTTACCAGCGGTGCGCTCGACGGGATCGAGCGGGCGCTGCAGGCAAACACCAAGCCGGGGGACCTGGTCGCGATCGAAGACCCCGGCTTCGCCGGCCTCTTCGATCTCCTGCGCGCACTCGGGCTTGCCCTGCGCCCGGTCCCGATCGACGACCGCGGCATGCTCCCCGACGAGCTCGCCGCTGCGCTGGCCGAGGGCGCTGCCGCGGTCGTGCTCAACCCGCGCGGTCAGAACCCGACCGGGGCCTCACTCGACGACAAGCGGGCACGAGAGCTGCGAGCGGCCCTCGCGCGTGCGCCGGCCGCGATGGTGGTCGAGGACGATCACCTCGGGCCAATCGGCGGCGTGCCGCGGGTCACGCTGACCACGGGCCGCGAGCGTTGGGCAGCGACCCTCTCGTTGGCGAAGTCCCTCGGTCCCGATCTGCGGCTGGCGGTCCTGGCGGCCGACCCCCAGACGATCAGTCGCGTGCGCGGTCGCCAGGCGGTCGGGCCGCAGTGGGTCAGCCACCTGCTGCAACACCTCGTCGCGGCGATGTGGGTCGACAAGCGAGTTGGCGCGACGCTCGAGCGCGCGGCCGAGACCTATGGCGAGCGCCGCGAGCGGTTTGTGAGGGCGTTGGCGGAGCGCGGGATCGAGGTCACGGCGCCGGCCGGCATCGCGGTCTGGATACCGGTGCCTGAGGAAGCGCCGGTCGTTCAGGCGCTGCTGGCAAGCGGGTGGGCGGTGATGCCCGGCGCCCCATTCCGCCTGCAGAGCCCCCGCGCGATCCGGGTAACGACCAGCACCCTCACCGCGGCCGAGGCGGACGACCTCGCCGAGGCCATCCACACGGCTATGCAGCCCAACGGCGCCACCCGCACGGCCTGATCGCGCCCCTCAGTCGGGATAGGGCGCGTAGCGGTTGTGCAGCATCAGGTCGTTGCCGTCAGGATCGGTGAAGAGGGCCATGTGGCAGACCCCGGTATCGAAGGTCTCGCCTTTGAACTCGACCCCCTTTGCTTCGAGCTCCGCCCGCGCCGCGGCGACGTCGTCGACGTGCAGGGCCGGGTGCGCGTTTTTCTGCGGCGCGAACTCCATTCCTTGCTTCGCCGGTTCCCAGATCCCGAAGCAGGTCTCTCCCGCCCAGACCTCGTAGTTGCTCCGCTCGTCCGGGCGCAAGCCGAGCGTCTCGACGTAGAAGCGCCGCGAGCGCTCGGCGTCAGTCGTTGGAACGCCGATGAAGTCGGTCTTGGTGATCATGGTTCCTCCAGTTCGAAAGAGCCAGGGCCGCCCGAAGGCGGCCCTGGCAAGGTGCTTGCAACGAGCATGAAAGCAGCGTCCGGGTGGGACAAAGCCCGGCATTCCCTGCTCGCCGGTGCCCGGGGTGGATTCCACCGAGCGCCCCGAAACAGTGCGGCGCCTAGCGGCCCTGCACCTCCAGAGTCCCATTAAGCATGTGAATCAAGTTAGGACCACCTCCTTTCTCTGGTGATCCGATTGAAGCAAATGAAGCAGTCGGCCGCCAGGCGATGCTCAGCAGGAGACGGCGACGCGATGGCGCGCGCGGCGCAAGGCAGCCGCCTGCGCGCGCTTCGCGGCGAGCAAGCGGGCGGCCTTCGGGGTGCCGCCAGTCGCGTGGCGCAAGGCGGATCCGAGGGCGATAAGGCGACGGTGGGCAGCGTCACGCGCGCCTGAGGCGGCGAGGCATTGCGGCGAGACGGGTGAAACGGTCGGGCCAGGGTCGCCAGCTGAGGCGGCTGGCGGGGTCTGCGTCCCCCCGGCGCCGGATTGCGGCAGTTCGGGTTTGACTTCTGGTTCCGGTTCCGGTTCGCCTTCAGGCCCAGCCGCCGCGATCGTGATCGTGCGCTGGGCGCTCGCCCGGTAGCCGAGCACCTCGGCGCCGCCGAGGGTCACCTCGTATTCGCCGGGCTCGTCGTAGACGTGGCTCGCCTCCGTATCGGCGACGCTCTCGCCGTCGCCGAACTCGAGCAGCGGCGCGAAGAGCTCTTCGGTCGGGGTCGAGATTTCGACCGGTTCTCCGACCGTGCCTTCGACCGGGACTTCGAGTTCGACCTCGGGCAACCCTTCGGGGTCGTAGCCGGCCGCCTGCACGACGCTGCTCCAGCAGTTCCCAGGTTTTTCGCCTTCGCACGGAACGGCTGTCTCGCTGATCCAAACCGCGGTCGCGTTGCCGTCGGCGGCAGTCGAGTCGCCGGGGGCGTCGAGAACGACGACGGGGTCCACGCCCTGCTTGCCTTCTTCGGAGAGGTCCACCGAGGCCTCCCACTCTTCCCCGGACGGCTTGTAGGCGGCCTGCACCGTTGTGCTCGCTTCGCCCTGGCTCTGCCAGACCAGGGCGGCGTTGCCGCCGGTGTCGAAGACGACATCAGAGGGGAACGAGTTGGCGCCGCTCGTCGACAGGTCGACCGCTGATTCCCAGCTGCCGCCGGTGGGCTTGTAAGCGGCGCGGACGACCTCGTGGCTGTCTTCGCTGCCGTTGCCGGCCCAGGCGACAATCGCGTTTCCGTTCGGGTCAACCGCGGCGCGTACCGCTTCGACCGCTTCGCCTTCGGTCGAGACATCGCCGGCCGGGGCCCATGACCCGCCCGCGGGGCGGTAGGCGGCCCGAACGAATTCCTTGCCTTCGTCCTCTCCCCGCCAGGCGACCAGCGAGTCGCCGGCGGCGTCGAGCGCGACGTGTGGATTCCCCCCGGCTTCATCGGGCTGCGAGACCAGGGTCGGCGCTTCCCATTCGGCGCCTTCGGGGCGATAGGCGCTTTCGACGACGTAGTTCGAGCCGTCGAAGTGCATCCACGCGACCGTGGTGTCGCCGCGAGCATCCATCGCGGCTTGTGGGGTGAAGCTTTCTTCAGGCGAGAGCGGGACCGGGGCTTCCCAGCTGCCGGCGAACGGCCGGAAGGCGGTCTCGATCACTCCCGCGTCCTTCCAGACCACCGTCGCCCGCCCTTCCCAGTCGACCGCTATCCAGGGTTCGGGAGCGGCACCCAGGGCCACTTCGCCGATGTCGGCCGGTGAGGTCCAGCTGCCGCCGGCAGGGCGGTCGACTGACTGCACAAGGAGCTTGGTGCCCGCGTAGCGTTCCCACACAACCGTCACGTTGTTGTTGCGGTCGACTGCTATCTGTGGGGACTGGGCGTCATGCGCACCTGGCACGACTTCGCCTTCCAGTTCGGGCTCGGAGAGGTCTTCCGGCGCGCCCCAGCTTTCGCCGGCTGGCCGGTAGGCGCTTTCGACAACGGTGTCGACACCGTTCCAGCGATCCCAGACCGCCGTCGCGTTGCCTTCGGAATCGAGCACCACGTGCGGGGAGCCGGTGTGCTCGCTCGCTTCGGATAGATCCACCGGCGGCAGCCATTCAGCTCCAGCCGGTGGTGCCAAAAGGGCGCACGCCGTTAGGACCAGTCCCAGGCACATGGCCACGGACTTTGCTCGACCCCTCATCGCGAACTGACTATATGGGAGGGGTGGAGCAAATGCGCCGTAAAAGTGCCAAATAGAGACAACAAAGAAGAACGGGACTCGAATACCAGTTTAGATTCTTGATCCAACATTCGTGTAGCCTGACCGCCCCCTAGGGACGAGGTCTCTTCTTGTTTCACCCGATAGTCCGTCTCGCTGCACTCGCCTTTGTCGCTGTAGCGCTGTACGCACCTACGGCCTCCACGGCATCGCCACTGCCGGGCTCAGAGCAGGTTGGGGCCGGCGGCGCCCATTCCTGCGCGATCCGCGACGACGGCACGCTGGCTTGCTGGGGAGACGACTCGGCGGGGCAGTTGGATGGGGTTCCGAGCGGGACCTTCCGCTCGCTCTCGGCCGGCGGCACGCACACCTGCGCGATCCGCACTGACGGCAGCCTTGCCTGCTGGGGAGACGACTCGGCGGGGCAGTTGGATGAAGTCCCGAGCGGGACATTTTTCGCCGTGGCTGCCGGTGGCTCCCACACCTGCGCGATCCGCGACGACGGGACGCTCGCCTGCTGGGGCGACGACTCGGCGGGGCAGTTGGATGAAGTCCCGAGCGGGACTTTTCGCTCGCTCTCGGCCGGTGGCAAGCACACCTGCGCGATCCGGACCGATGGCACGCTGGCCTGCTGGGGAGACGACTCGGCCGGGCAGCTCTACGAGGCTCCCGAAGAAGAGCAGAGCTCCCGGTACATCCCTTCTGGTGGTGGTACTTCCTCCACCACCATCATCACTACTACCCGCCTGTCCCGGATCCGCCCAAGTTCATCTCCGTCGCTGCCGGTGACTCTCATACCTGCGCGGTCAGCGCCGCGGGCGAGCTGAGCTGCTGGGGCGACGACTCGGCCGGGCAGCTGGACCAACTGCCAAGCGGCGAGTTCGTCTCCGCCTCCGGGGGCCGATCCCACAGCTGCGCAATCCGCGCCGACAGCACGCTCGCCTGTTGGGGCGACGACTCGGCGGGGCAGTTGGACTCGATCCCCGCCGGCGCGTTCCTCGCGGTCACGACCGGCGGCTCGCACAGCTGCGCCACGACTTCCGCCGGTGAGATCGAGTGCTGGGGCGACAACGGTGCGGGCCAAGTGCAACCGCAGATGCTCACCATCCCCCTCGGGGAAGGGAAAGTGGGCGCGCCGTACGACCACCGCTTCGAGACCACTCCGCAGGCTCCCGGGCCCAGCTTCTCGGTCGCCTCCGGGAAACTCCCCGCCGGACTGGAACTCACCGCCGACGGCGATCTCATCGGCATACCGACCGAGGCCGACAGCTTCGAATTCACCGTGATCGCGGCCAACGGACTCACCGCCGACGCCGAAGAAGAAGTGACACTCACCGTGGCACCACTGCCGCCGGCCCCCGTCCAGGCCGTGGTCGTGCCCGAGGACACCGGGCTTCCCGATCCCGTCGCGGGTGTCAACGTCAACCTCGAACCGGCCGGCGGCAGCGTCAAGACGAAGTGCCCCGGCGACAGTGGCTTCGTGCCGCTCAACGCTCCGAAGCAGGTGCCACTCGGCTGCCTGGTCGACACCGGCAACGGCGTCGTCAACCTGACTGCGGCGAAACTCGGCGAAGAAGGCCTCGAGTCGGCCTACTTCTGGGGTGGCACCTTCGCCGTCGGCCAGAGCCCCGGTGAGACCGAACTGAAACTGGCCGGCAAGCTCAAATGCGAGAGGCGCAAATCCGCCGGGCGCTCGAGGCGGAGCCGGGGCAGTCGAATTGCGCTGCGCAGCAACTCGGGCGGCGGCCGCAAGCTCTGGGGCAGCGGCAAAGGCAACTACAAGACCTCGGGCAACTACGGCTCGGCGACGGTGCGCGGCACCGTCTGGCTGGTCCGCGACCGCTGTGACAACTCAACCCTGTTCGGCGTCCGCGAAGGCGTCGTCACCGTCGATGACTTCGTCAAGGGAACCACCCTCTTCCTGCACCCCGGCCAGCAGTACGTTGCGAAAGCCGCGATCCCCCGCCTCCGCTGATGACGGCGAGCGGCACCCGGAACCGGGGATGGAGCCGATACGTTGCCCGCCGTGGACTGGGTAGAGGTCTTCGCCGTCTTCGCGGTCTCCCACCTGGTGGGGGACTTCCTGCTGCAGACGGACTGGCAGGCGACCCACAAGGTCGGTGGGCTCGGACCGAACCCGGAGTCGCGACGCGCCCTGCTCGCCCACACCATCACCTACACGCTCGCCTTCGTCCCGGCCCTGATCTGGCTCTCGACCGACATCGGCGCCTGGGCACTCGGCGTGGCCGTGCTGATCGCCCTGCCTCACATGGTCCAGGACGACGGTCGCCTGCTCGACGCCTACCTGCGCAGGGTCAAGCGCGTGCAGGGGGAGCCGCCCGGGGGCCTGCGGCTGGCGCTCGATCAGAGCTTCCACATGGTCTTTCTCTTCCTGCTGGCGCTGCTCGCCACCGCCTGAGCAATCTGCCGCTGCTGCTTGCCGCCGTCGCGATCGCACTCGTCGCCTGGGCCCCGGCCGCCAGCGCCGCAACCCTCTCGATCCCGGCAGCACGCGAGAAGGCGGCCAGTTTCGCCAAGAGCACCTGCACCCAGGACCAGAGCTGCATCCGCAACGGTGTCCTCAACTGCCGCCGCGACGCCCCGCGCGTCGCCTTCTGCCGCATCTTCCTCCAGCGCCACACCCAGGCGCAAGGGCGCTACACCTGCAACCGCCTGATCCGGCTCTCGATGGACCCCAAGACCCACCGGATCCCGGTCACCGGCCTCGGCCGCTGGCACTGCTGAGGCCGCGCTGCTCAGTCCGAGAAAACGGGCGGAGTCGGCTCGCCCGGCCAGCGGTCGTCGATCACGGTGTGGGCCACCTGGTGGCTGCGGCGATGGCCGCCAACGGCGAGCAGGAACTGGTCGCGCTCGAGCACGAGCAGCCGGGTCTTGGCAGTGGTGCGCACGGTCGCGGTGCGGGGAACGTCCCGAAGCAGGGCGATCTCGCCGAACGATTCACCGGGGCCCTCGTTGCGACGGAAGACCCCGTTTTCGAAGACCTCGACCTCGCCCTGCTCGATCAGGAAGAAGCGATCGCCGGTCTCACCCTGCACGATCACCTCTTCGCCGGCCGGGACCTCGACCGGATCGAGGTCGTGGCTCAGTCGCTCCACCGTCGCAACGGGGAGCGGCGCAAAGATCGAGTTCTCGCGCAGCAAGCGGTAGGGGCCCTCGGCGACGGGGGCACCAACCTCATAGGCGCGCAGGCGCGACCAGCAGAAGATGACGAAGACCGGCATCAGGGCGCCGAGGGCGATCAGGGCGCCGCGCGGGTGCAGCAGTTCGATCAAGGCGATCGCGCCGAGTGAACCGAGAGCCATCGCCGCCAGTCGGCCCGATTCGAGCGCGCTCACCACCCGCCCCATCGTCTCGTCGGAACCGAGTCGCTGCATCAGGGTTTTCGCCGCCACCTCGACGAAGACGAAGCCGATGCCGATGCCAAACCAGGCGACGTATAGAGCCGCCTGCTCGGGCCAGATACCCGGCAGCATCGTCGCGACGCCAAGGACAAGGCTGCCCCCGGCGATCGCGACGACCAGTTTGCCGCGGTCGAGCAACAGCGCCAGGCAGGCGCCGCCAACCAGCGAGCCAACACCCCAGCTGGCGTTGAGGAAACCGACGCTGCCCTCGGCGAGGTGCAGCAGCTCGAGCGCGAAGACAACGAGGATGACGTCGGCAAAGCCCTCGAAGAGCAGCAGCACGATCAGCGTCAGCGAGGCCAGGCGCACCGCCGGGTGGGCAACCAGAGTGCGCAGGCCCAGAGTGACCTCGCGGACCGCACCGGAGAGCTCCCGTCATCGGCGTACTCCGGGCGACTGTCGCGCTGCACGCCGAGGAGGGCGATCACCACCAGGGACAGCACCGCCGAGGCAACGCCGAAGACGAACCCGGGTGAGGTCGCGGTGAGCAGGAAGCCGGTGGCGATCGCCGCGGTGATGAAGCCGGCGTTTTCCATCGCGCTGTGGTTGACGTTGCTGGCCGAGAGCTCCTGCGGGGTGCGGGCCAGCAGCGGGAACATCGCCGACTCGGCCGGCACGTAGCCGCTGGAGAGCACAGCGAAGAGCGCCGGGAAGATGAAGACGACCCCAGTCGAGGCACCGAGCGAGGCGGCCACCGCCGCTCCCGCGAGCACGGCGGCCATCGCCAGGGCGCTGCCGATCAGCACCGTGCGGCGCGGGCGGCTGTCGGCGATCAGCCCGGCGAGGGGCGAGGCGAGCGCCCCGGGCAGCAGCCGGACCAGAGCGACAAGGCCGACGCCGACGACGCCGTGGGCCTCGAAGCCGTAGACGCCGAGGGCGATGGTGAAGCTCCAGCTGGCAAAGGAGACGCCGATCCGCGCCAAGCCGAGCAAACCGAGATCGCGGTTCTCGAAATCGAGCATCAAGGCCCGGACGCTGAGGCGCAGCTGCTGCGCCGCCTTGCTCATCGCCGCAAGATAGTCACTCACCACACACTCGGAGAGTGACCGGTTAAGGTTCCCGATCTTTTCCTACGGGCTGGCGAAACGGTGAGTGCACCCCGTTCACTTCGTCGCCGTCGCGAAATGGCACTGCTCGTCATCGCCCTGGTGGCAGCCGGCCTGTCATTCATCGCATACGGCACGAACCTGATGCGCTCGCTGGAGCTGGGCAGCGTCGATGCCCGCTTCTCGCTCCGTGGCACCCAGGCGCAGCCCAGCGACATCGTCTTCGTCAAGATCGACGACCGCACCTTCAGCCAGCTTGACGTGCAGTGGCCGTTCCCCCGCTCCCTGCACGCCCGGGTGATCGACCGCCTGCGCGAAGCGGGTGCCAAAACGATCGCCGTCGACATCCAGTTCACCGAGCCGACGACACCCCGGCAGGACAACGCCCTGATCGAATCGATCGCACGGGCGGGCGGCGTCGTGCTCTCCACTACCGAAGTCAACAAACAGGGGGAAAGCAGGATCTTCGGCGGCGAATCGGTCGTCCATGAAATCGGCGCCCATGCCGGCAGCACCGTGATCGAGCCGGACCCCGGCGGCACGATCCGCAAGATGCATTACGAGTTTGACGGCCTGGTCAGCGTTGCCATCGCCACCGCCGAAGCGGCGACGGGCGAACCGATCGACCCGGCCGAGATGGAAGGTGACGGCGACGCCTGGATCGATTTCCGCGGCCCGCCCGGAACATTCCGCCAGGTCTCCTACTCGAGCGTGCTGCGCGGCGAAGTGCCGGACTCGGTGTTCCGCGGCAAGACGGTCGTGGTCGGTGCCTCGGCGCCATCGCTGCAGGACGTGCACCCAACCTCGACCACCGGCGACGAACTGATGGCGGGGCCGGAAATCCAGGCGAACGCGATTTGGACCGCGGAGCACGGCTTCCCGCTCTCCTCCTCCAGCCTGCTCGTCGACCTGATGTTGATCCTGCTGATGGCGGCTGCGCCGGCGGCCGCGACCCTGCGCCTGAAGCCACCACTGGCCCTTCTCGTCGCGCTCGCGCTGGGCCTCCTCTACGCCGTAGCCACCCAGCTCGCCTTCAACGCCGGCACCGTGCTGCCGGTCGTCTACCCGTTGTTTGCCCTGGTCCTCTCAGCCCTCGGCGCGCTCGCCGTCAACTACGTGCTCAACTCGATGGAGCGCCAGCGCGTCCACGACACCTTCTCGCGCTTCGTGCCAGCCGCAGTCGTCAACGACGTGCTCGCCCGCACCGACCAGGATCTGCGCCTGGGTGGCGTGCGCCGCGAGGGCACCGTGCTCTTCTGCGACCTGCGCGGCTTCACCAGCTTCTCCGAGGCGCTGCCGCCCGATTCCGTGATCGAGGTGCTCAACCACTACCTGGAGGAGATGAGCGACGCGATCATGGACCACGGTGGCACCCTGGTCGCCTACATGGGCGACGGGATCATGGCCGTCTTCGGGGCGCCGCTGGAGCAGCCCGACCACGCCGACCGCGCCCTCGCCTCGGCGCGGGAGATGCTCGACCTGCGTCTGCCGCGCTTCAACAAGTGGCTGGAGGAGGCCGGGATGGGCCGCGGCTTCGCGATCGGGATCGGCCTCAACAGCGGCCCGGTGATGTCGGGGCAGGTCGGCTCCAAACGCCGCATCGAGTACACGGCGATCGGCGACACCACCAACACCGCAGCGCGGCTGGAGGGGATGACCAAAGGCTCCGGCCACCAGCTCTTCGTCGCCGACTCGACCCGGCAGGCGCTGGAGGCCGAGGACACCGAGCTAGAGCTGGTCGGCGAGCGCGAGGTCCGCGGCCGCACTCACGCGATCACCGTCTGGACCCTGCCAGCACCGTGAAGGGGGCCTGCGTCGCTTTACCGGTGACACCTCCAGCGGTTGGCACCGCGGTGACCCGGTAGGAACCGGGCCGGAGTGCGTGGCCGCGCAGGCGAGCGCTGTAGGGGATTGCGTCCTGACCCGCGGGAAGCTTCTGCGTGATCGTCTGCACCGAGCGGAAGCCGGGCTTGCAGCGCGCCTTTTTGCCTTTGCCGCCACAGGTCTTCTTCGCTTCGATGCCGAACGCGACCGTCGCTTCATGCGAGAGGATCAACTTCAGCTTGGCGCTGTTGCCTTTGGCCTTGACGCGGAACTTCTTCGGCACGACTTCGAGGCCGGTGATCTTCGGCGCCGCGGGGGGCGGAAAGACGTCGATCACAGGGCACTGGCCGTCGTGCACCACGGCGATACCAGGACAGCTGTCCTGGGTGACGTCCCCGTAGCCGTCGTGGTCGGCGTCGGGCTCGATGTCGGCGTCGTAGAGCAGTTCGCCGGTAAATGGCGAGATCAGCCCACGCTCGACGGTGCCGTCGGGCACGGCATTTGCCAGTTGCTGATAAGTCGCGCCGCTTGACCCAGCGCCCAAGGACCGGTGCGCCGACACTTGATAGACCAGCCCGACATAGCCGCCGGCTTCGATCGGAATTCGAGTCGGAAATGAGGTGATCGCCTTCTTCATCGGTCGGATCGGCGAGGAGGCGACGACGTTGCCGACCGCGCTCGAGGGGCCCACTCGGTAGAACTCGTTGGGTTCGGACGCAGAGACGGTCCGCACCCGGTAGCTGCCCGTGTCGGCATCGAGAACCCGCCAGCGGACGACGACGCCATCGAACGGGGCCGCCTGCGAAATGCCGCCGATCGTCTTCTGGAGCAGCAGGCATTCGCCGCTACAGGAGCCGTCAGGTTCCACTTCCGACTGCAGCCGGCTACCGAACAGCGCGCCCGAGCAGGCCCCTTCTCCGATCGGCAAGCCAGGGCAGAGGTCCTGGGAGATGTCGCCGTAGCCGTCCTGGTCGGCGTCGGGCTCGAGCGTCGCCAGCAGGTTCACTCGGAGACTGCTCTGCGGCGTCGCCGGGAACGAGCCACCCAACGAGGACCCAGGCACGCCGACCGCGGATTTGTCGCCGCCGGCAGCGGTGGTGAATACCGGCGGCGTCGGGTCGCCGTTTACAGCGATGTTCTTGACGGTGAAGCGCCCACCAAGCAGTTCGCCGGCCGCGACCGGGACCCGGTCGCGGAAGTACCTGGTGCCGCCACCGGGCGGTGGGGCGCCGGGCCACGGCTGGATCACGTGAGCGACTCCCTGGCGGTTGACCGTGGCGGTACCGCCCACCACCGAGAAGACCTGGGGCCGCACCGAGTCCGCGGGCGAGGTGGTGATTTCCGCCCCAGCCTGGTAGCCGAAGTAGGTCAGCACGCCACTGAACGGGGCGGTGTAACCACCGCTTTCCGCAACTCCGCTCGCAGGCCCGGTGTCGGTGAGCTGCACCGCCGAGCAGTCAACGCAGGAGCCGCTGAGACCGAGGTGACCGACCTGTCCCAGAAAGACGGAGTCGGCGACAGCCGCACCGGTTCCGTACGCCGCCAGGGAGGTGACGAAGACAGCGAAAAGGACGAGGAGACGAGACACCTACGTCATTCAACCACCGGTGGGCCAACTGTGGTCGATACTGGACGGGTGGCAACTTCCGCCGGCGACACGCACGAGACCAGGCAGCTGATCGGCGGCGAACAGGTCGCCGGCACGGGCACACCGATCGCGGTCGAGAACCCGTACACGACCGAGACGATCGTCGAGGTGGTGGCGGCTTCGCCCGAGCAAGTCGAGTCGGCCGTGGCCACCGCCCGCGAGGCCTGGCCGGCCTGGGCGCGCATCCCCGCCGGCGAGCGCTGCGAGCTATTGCACGAGGTGGCGCGGCGGCTGCGCGCCGATGCCGGGCCGCTGGCCCGGACGATGACCGCGGAGGGCGGCAAGCCGCTGCTCGAGAACCGCGACGAGCTGGAGTGGACAGCGGCTGCCTTCGACTACTACGCCGAGATCGGCCGCGACCACGCCGGCCGAGTGATCCCGCCGATCGAATCGAGCCAGCTGGCGATGGTGGTCAAGGACCCGCTCGGCGTGGTCGGCTGCATCGTGCCCTGGAACTACCCGCTGCTGTTGCTGGCCTGGAAGGTGGCGCCGGCATTGGCTGCCGGCAACTGCGTCGTCTGCAAGCCCTCGGAGCTGACGCCGCTCTCGACCCTGATGCTGGCCGGTGCCTTCGAGCATCTGCCGGCCGGCGTCGTCAGCCTGCTCGCCGGCGCCGGCGAGGTCGGCGCCGCGCTCGCCTCCCACCCCGACGTCGATTGCATCGCCTTCACCGGCTCGGTCGCGACCGGCAAGAAGGTGGCCGCCGCCTGCACCGAGCGGATGGCGCGGATGAACCTCGAGATGGGCGGCAAGGACGCCTTCATCGTCTGCGCCGACGTCGCCCCGCAGCTCGAGATCGCCGCCCGCGGCGGCGCCTGGGCGGCCTTCCTCAACGCCGGCCAGGTCTGCACCTCGGCCGAGCGCTTCTACGTCGCCGAGGAGGTCTTCGACGACTACGTAAGCGCCTTCGTCGAGCACACCCGGGGCCTCGTCCTCGGCGACCCCTTCGAGGTCGCGACCGACATCGGCCCGATGGTCTCCGCGCCTCAGCGCGCCAAGGTCGTCGCCCAACTCGAGGCGGCCCGAGCGGCCGGCGCCGAGGTCCTCGTCGGCGGCGATGACGGCGGCACCGAGCGCGGCCACTTCCTCTCCCCCGCCGTAGTCACCGGCGCCGCCGCCGACAGCGCCCTGCTGCGCGAGGAGACCTTCGGCCCGGTTGCGCCGCTCGTCCCGGTCTCCTCCCTCGACGAAGCGATCGAGCTGGCCAACGGCACCGAGTTCGGGCTCGGCGCCAACGTCTACACCGGCGACCTCGAGAGCGCGATCCGCTGCATGCGCGAGCTGCGCGCCGGCACGGTCTGGATCAACGACCCGCTGACCGACAACGACGCCGGCCCCTTCGGCGGCTTCAAGCAGTCCGGCTTGGGTCGAGAGCTGGGCCGCGAGGGCCTCGAGGCCTTCCAGGAGACCAAGCACGTCCACATGGAGTCGAAAATCGAGCGCAAGGAGTGGTGGTACCCGTACAGGGAGTACGGGGCGGGGAGCGACTAGCCGCAGTGCGCCAGCGCGTTTACGTAGAAGCGCTGGTAGTCGGGCCAGTGGTCGTTCCAGTAACCGCCCTCGTGGGCGCCCGGCCATGAGTGGGCAGTGAAGTCGGCGCCCCCCGAATCCATCGCTTCGACGAAGCCTTCGTCATAGACGCGGAACGGGTCTTCGGTGCCGTAGTCGATCCAGACCTTGGCGTTGCCGAAGGCGTCCGGGTCTTCCTGGACCGTGCCGACGACGTCGTTCGCTTCGAAGTCGGCGGCATCGTCGAATGCACCAGGCGCGGTTTCGCCGCCTTCGAACCAGAGCGCCGGCGAGTGGCCGCCGACGGCGCAGAACATGCCGGGGTGATGCAGCGCGATGTCGAAGGCGCCGAAGCCGCCCATCGAGATGCCGCCGATCGCGATCCGCTTCGGATCGACGCCGAAGCGCTTGACGACCCGCGGGATCACTTCTTCGCTGACCCAGGCGTCCCAGTCGCCGTCTGCCCGGTTGTGCCAGTAGCCATGCACCCCGCCGGCGGGGAAGGCGATCACCGGCCCGTGGCCATGCAGCAGCGGCAGGCCCCGCAGGACGGCGTCGTTGAAGGTGCCCTCGTAGCCGCCGCGGCCGTGCAGGTAGACCAGCAGCCCGCGCTTGCCGCGCGGCCCGGCGAGCGGCGGCACGATCACGTTGACGCCGAGGTCGCGGCCGACGGCCTTGCTGTGGATCTCGATATGGACGAGCTGGTCGCCGTTCTCGTGGGCGAGCTCGGCGTTGCTCGGGCCGAAGATCGCGTCGGAGAAGACCAGGTAGGCAGCCGCCAGCAAGACGAGCCCGATCGCCCCTGCGGCAACCGCCCGGCGCCGCCTCACCTGCGCCCGCGTGGGACGCCTCGCCGCATTCATGCCGCCTCAGCCTACGATGACGGCATGACGCGGGTGGGAATTGCCGTCGCAGCCTTGGCTGCCCTCGTGCTGCTCGTTCCCCAGGCTGCCCTCGCGCGGGACAAGGGCGCCGTCTCTCCCCAGGCGGCCCTCCCCCAACAGGGGACCACAATTGGCTTCTGGGCTGGAGAGGCGGTTCCCGGCACGGACTGGGACTCTCCCGGCACCTACTGGAAGCGCCGCGACCTGCACGCCTACACCCCCTACCTGTGGCGCGTGCTGCGCCAGAACCAGATCCCCCTCTACTTCAACCTCCGCTACAAGCGGGACTTCGGCCCGGTCCCGCCCGGTAAGCCGCCCTGGCGCGACGGGCTGAAGATCCTCCGCAAGGCCAACCGGCTCGGCGTGCCGGTCTGGGCCTGGGTCCTAATGCCCTACAGCGACGGCTACTGGGCCTGGGAAGGAGCGGCCGCCGAGCAGTTCGCCGCCACCAAAGCGCTGGTGAGCTGGGCCCGCAAGAAGCATGTCCAGCTGCGCGGCGTCGCGCTCGACCCCGAGCCCCGGGTTCGAACGCCCTTCGAAACAGCCGCCGCGATCGTCGGCGGCGGCAACGAGGCCACGCTCTCGGCACTCTTCCAACAATCGATCGACCCGCCCGGCCAGTGCGCGGCTTGGCGTGGCTACGCCCGCATCGTGCACTGGGCCAAACGTCACGAGGTCGAGATCACGGCGGCACCCGCGCCCGCGGCACTCGATGACCTCAAGGACGGACGCCTCGCCCTCCAGGACGCAACCAACTTCATCCTGCCGAACGCCCCCTGGGACGCGCTGTACTTCCAGGCCTATCGCAGCGTCTTCGCCTACCACGCGGGACGCGACCCCGGCCCAGGCATCGTCTCTTCCTACCTCCGCTCCGCCCGCCACGAGTTCGGCGACGCCGGACAGATCAGCCTCGGCTCTGCCGGCCGCGGCCCCTACCGGCGCTTCTCGAGGCTGCTCAATGACGTCCGCCTCGCCGCGACGCTCGGCGCCCGCGAAGTGCCGATCTACTCCCTGGAGCGAACCCTGCGCTCATACGGAGGGCCCCGCGCCCTGCTCCGCCTCGTTCACGCCGCCCGCCACCCGTTCGCGGGACCGGCGGCAAGCAAGTCGACGGCGCCCACCTCGGGGGCAAGCAGGCTCCGCGCCGCGATCCACCGCACCGACATCGCGGCAACAGTCAACACCCCAACGGTCACCGCCAGCCACGGCGCTTCGCTGCCGGCGAACCGCTGGCCGGGGGGCTGCGACTAAGCAGGTGAGCGATGGCGGCGCCGGACCACCCCGGCACCGCCATGCTCGACTGCTCTAGCCCGTGACCGCGTGAACCACGGGGTAGTAGCCGTTGGCGTGGCCGGTGATCTTCGGGTGGTAGCTCTCCCCCGTCGGGTTCGAGAGCCCGTTGATCCACTCGGTCGACGAGCCGCCCCCGCCGTCGCAGACCGCGTGGCCGATGAAGGGCGGGATCACGTCGCGGAAGACGAAGTTTGCGCCCGCCCGCGTCGCCGCTGCGCTGAGCGCGTTCTTCAGCTGGTCGGCGGTTTCGTTCAGCCGCGTCTCCTCGCTCGGGCTGAAGAAGGTGAGCGCGTTGCAGTCTTCGCCGTTGAAGAGGCGCGGGTAGTCGAGCACGATCACTTTCGCGCTCGCCGAGTGCGACTTGATCGCGTCGTTGACCAGGTCGAGCCGGCCCGGCAGGGTGTTTTTGATGTAGGCCTGGGCTTTGTTGATCGCGCCATTGCAGTCCGATGCCCAGGACGGCAGCGCGCATTCCGTGATCACGCTCGAAAAACCGGCGTCGTTGCCGCCGATCGTGTAGGTGACCCAGTTGGTGTCGGCGGTCAGGCTCGCCACCTGCGTGTTGAGGACGTTTTCCGTGGTCGCTCCGGAGCAGGCGGCGTCCACGAACGTCCAGGTCGGATGGGCTTCGTGCAGCAGGTAAGGATACGCGTAGACCGAGCGCTGGCATTTCGATTCGTAGTAGGTGCGGGTTCCCGTGCCGGACGAATACGAGTCCCCCAGTGCGACGTACTTCGTCGCCCAGGCCGAGCCTCGCGAGCGCGGCAAAAACCGCGAACACGCAGAGAACTGCGGCAATGCGACTCCACTTCATATGACTCTCCTCCTCGTCAATCAGCCGGGTTCCCCGCCCAGCAGCCCACTGCCACAGCCCACGCGCCGGCCTGTTGGCTAATCGATCAATTATTCCTTAGCGAAAGCGGAGACGACCTGCGGGTCAACCCGCGCGTCAGCGCCGAACCAGATAGCGCAGGTGAGTGACCCCAGACTCTCCTTCGAGGACCTGGGTGCGCTCCAGCTCGATGTGCTCGGGACCGAGCCCCTCGAAGAGTCGCCGGCCTTCACCCAGAAGAACCGGAATCAGGTGGATCTGCAGCTCGTCGAGAACGCCGGCGGCGAGGGCCAACCGCGCGGTACCAACGCCGTGGACCAGCACATCTTGCTCACCGGCAGCGTCCTTCGCCCGGGCCATCGCCGTCTCGACATCGCTCACGTAGGTCGCCATCGCCTCGTCCATCATCGCGCCGTTAACGCCCTCGGACGGCCGGGCCCTCCTCCGTGACCGGTTGCGGCACCCGCCGAGAACCACTCGTGCAGGCGATCCCCACCGTCGCCGAGACCGTTCTCCGGGCCCTCGTTGGGACCAGCGACGAATCCATCCAGCGACATCGACATGTAGAGAACGGTTGCGGCCACGGTGCCTCCTCCTGTTGCGTTTAGGCCGCCCCGGGCTGGCGCGGCACGTAGACGTGGCCGACGGCGCCGGTCGAGAACCGCTGCGCCTCTACCAGGTCGAGCGCCAGCCGCGACGGCAGCTCGCTGAATATCGCCAAACCGCGCCCGAGCGCCGCAGGGTGGACGACGAAGCGGTACTCGTCAACCAGGCCTTGCCGCACGAGCGCCCGCGCGAACTGCGCACCGCCATGGGCGAGTAGATAGCCGCCCTCCTCGGCCTTCAGCGCCGCGATCTCGGCATCCAGCTCGCCAGAAGCGATCTGCGCCGGCGACCAACTGGACCGCTTGAGGGTCTTGGAGAAGACGACCTTGGGAATCTCGTTCATCGGCGCGGCGTAATCACTGTCCGAGCCCGGCCAGACGGAAGCCATGTCTTCGTAGCTGACGCGCCCCATCAGGTGCGCTCCCGCGTTCCACAACGAGTCGAGCTTCCAGCGCTTGGCCGCCTCGTCCTCGCCTGTGTAGCCCCAATCGTGCGCACCATCCGGGGCGGCGACAAATCCGTCGATCGAGATCCCCATGTGCAAGATCAGCTTGCGCATCGGATCTCGCCTACCCGGGAGCAGCTTCTTTCAACGCGGGCCATCGGTGTGAACGAACAGCACCGGGCCACCGAGTCGACCGTCGCTGCGCAGCGCCAGCAGGCCGGCCATTGCCTTCGCGGTGTAGACCGGGTCGAGCGAGAGCCGCTCCTCGGCAGCGAGGGCGGCGGCGCGCTCGGCGGCCTCGGTGGGGTGGCCGTAGCCAGCCCCGATCTGCTCGGGGGTCAGGTCAAGCATGTCCGGCTCGAGCCGCATCGCGCCAAGGCGTGCCCCACGTCTCTCCAGCAGCTTGGCGGTCCGCCGTGCGAGACGGGCGATCACCGGGCCGTCGAGCCGCAGCTGGTCGTTGACCACGACCCCGACCACGCGGCTGCGCAGGCCGGCGATCTGAAATCCGAGCGCCAGGCCGGCGGCGGTGCCGCCGGTGCCGACCGGGACGACGACGTGCGCCGGCTCGGGCAGCGAGCCGGCCTCGACCTGAGCGGCGATCTCCAGCGCCGCCTCGACGTAACCGAGCGCCCCGACCGGCGAGGAGCCACCGGCCGGCAGCAGATACGGCGGCCGGCCGCCGCGGGCGTTGCGGACGAGCAGCCAGGGCAGCATCGCCACGGTGCGCCGCTTCGTGTGGGTGCGGTGGATGCGCGCGCCCGACGCCTCGAGCCGAGCGAGTTGAGCCCTGACGTGATCGTCGACCGGCTGGTCGACGAGCGCCAGCGCGGTCTCGAGCCCGTGCTCGCGCGCATAGAGCGCCGTCGCCAACCCCCAGTTCGTGCCTAGGCCACCAAAGGTGAGGATCGAGCGCCGCCCGCGCCGCTGCGCGTCGGGTATCAGCCACTCGAGCTTGCGCACCTTGTTGCCACCCCAGCCCCCGGAGCCGAAGCGGCCGTCTTCCTTTACCCAGATACCGAGGCCGGACAGCTCGCGCACCGGTGTCGGCCGCTCGGACAGCACGAGGTGCGGAAGGGTCTCGACTAGGGACGGAAAGCGCTCGTGTAGATGCGGTATCGCCACGCTGCCGATCGTAGCCGCGCCCCGGCGCGGCTGGATCAGCCCCCGACGTAGTCCGCGAGGTGCTCGCCGGTAAGGGTCGACGGATCGGCGACGAGATCGGCGGGGGTGCCCTCGAAGACGACCTTGCCGCCGTCATTGCCGGCGCCGGGCCCGAGGTCGATGATCCAGTCGGCGTGCGCCATCACCGCCTGGTGGTGCTCGATCACGATCACCGACTTGCCGGAGTCGACGAGGCGATCGAGCAAGCCGAGTAGTTGCTCGACATCGGCGAGGTGGAGGCCGGTGGTCGGCTCGTCGAGGACGTAGACGCCGCCCTTCTCCGCCATGCGGGTGGCAAGCTTGAGCCGCTGCCGCTCGCCGCCAGAGAGGGTGGTCAGCGGCTGGCCGATGGTGAGGTAGCCGAGACCGACGTCGGCGAGGCGCTCGAGGACCTTGTGCGCGGCCGGGATGCCGGCCTTGGCGCCCTCGGCGAAGAACTGCTCCGCCTCGGCCACCGGCATCGCCAGCACCTCGCTGATGTCTTTACCGCCGAGCTTGTACTCGAGCACCTCGGCCTGGAAGCGCTTTCCACCGCACTCCTCGCAGGGCGTGGCGACGCCGGCCATCATCGCCAGATCGGTGTAGAGGACTCCGGCGCCGTTGCAGGCCGGGCAGGCGCCATCGGAGTTAGCGCTGAACAGGCCCGGCTTGACGCCGTTCTCCTTGGCGAACGCTTTGCGGATCGGGTCGAGCAGCCCGCTGTAGGTCGCCGGGTTGCTCCGCCGCGAGCCGCGGATCGGCGCTTGGTCAACCGAGACCACCCCCTCCCGCCCCGCCACCGAGCCGTCGATCAGCGAGCTCTTGCCCGAGCCGGCCACCCCGGTGAGGACGACCAGCACGCCGAGCGGGATGTCGACGTCGACCTTGCGCAGATTGTTGGTGTCGGCGCCGCGCACCTCCATCGCCTGCGAGGACTCCCGCACCGTCTCCTTGAGCGACGCTCGGTCGTCGAAATGACGCCCCGTCGTGGTCTTGCTCCGCCGCAGCCCTTTGACCGTGCCCTCGAAGCAGACGGTTCCGCCTTCGGAGCCGGCGCCAGGGCCGAGGTCGACGACGTGGTCGGCGATCGCGATCGTCTCCGGCTTGTGCTCGACGACCAGCACCGTGTTGCCCTTGTCGCGCAACTGCAGCAGCAGCTCGTTCATCCGCTGGATGTCGTGGGGGTGCAGCCCGATCGTCGGCTCGTCGAAGACGTAGGTGACATCGGTCAACGAGGAGCCGAGCTGGCGGATCATCTTGATCCGCTGCGCCTCGCCGCCCGAGAGCGTGCCCGAGGCGCGGTCGAGGCTGAGGTAGCCGAGCCCGATCTCGACGAACGAGTCGAGGGTGTGCCGCAGGGTGTCCAGCAAGGGCGCGACCGCGGGTTTGTCCAGGCCCTGCACCCACTCGGCGAGGTCGCTGATCTGCATCGCGCAGACGTCGGCGATGCTCTTGCGCTGGATCTTCGACGAGCGGGCCTCGGCGCTGAGCCGGGTGCCCTCGCACTCGGGACAGACGGTAAAGGTCACCGCCCGCTCGACGAAGGCGCGGATGTGGGGCTGCAGCGAGTCGACGTCCTTGGCGAGGAACGACCTGCGGATCTTCGTGATCAGGCCTTCGTAGGTGAGGTTGACGTCGTCGACCTTGATCTTGGTCGGCTCCTTATAAAGGAGGGCATCGAGTTCCACCTTGCTGAACTTGCCGATCGGCTTGTCCGGATCGAAGAAGCCGCAGCCCCTGAAGATGCGCCCGTACCAGCCGTCCATGCTGTAGCCGGGGATCGTCAGGGCGCCCTCGCTCAGCGACTTGCTCGCGTCGTAGAGCTGGGTCAGGTCGAAGTCGTTGACCGAGCCCCGGCCCTCGCAGCGGGTGCACATGCCGCCGGTCCGGTTGAAGCTCGCCACCGTCGTCTTCTTGGCGCCGCGTTCGACCGTGATCGCGCCTTTCGCCCGCACCGAGGCGACGTTGAAGGAGAACGCGTTGGGCGAGCCGACGTGCGGCTTGCCGAGCCGGCTGAAGAGGATGCGCAGCATCGCGTTGGCATCGGTGGCGGTGCCGACCGTGGAGCGGGCGTCGCCGACCATCCGCTCCTGGTCGACGAGGATCGCGGTGGTCAGCCCGTCGAGCACGTCGACCTCGGGCCGCGCCTGCGTCGGCATGAAGCCCTGGACGAAGGCGCTGTAGGTCTCGTTGATCAGCCGCTGCGACTCGGCGGCGATCGTGCCGAAGACCAGCGAGCTCTTGCCCGACCCCGAGACGCCGGTGAACGCGGTCAGCCGGCGCTTCGGGATCTCGACGCTGACGTCCTTGAGGTTGTTGACCCGCGCGCCGTGCACGCGGATCAGGTCGTGGCTGTCGGCGTCGTGCACTACGCGGGCGGCTGGTCGATGCGAATCATGTTGCCCGACGGGTCGCGCACGGCGACAGTCCCGCGTGCCCCAGGGCTGGTCGGTCGGCTCCTGCACGATCTCGGCGCCCGAGGCGTCGCACCTTCTCGAAGGTGGCGTCGAGGTCGTCGCTGTGGAAGTGGACGCCGTTGAGGGCGCCCTTGGCGATCAGGGCGGCGAGCGCATCGCTGTCGGCGGGGCTGCCGTTCAGGTAGTTGGTGAGGACGATCGCGACGCCGGGCTGGGACGCGGCGCCGACGGTGATCCAGCGGAAGTCGCCTTTGGCGACGTCGTTGCGCAGCTCGAGGCCGAGCGTGTCGCGGTAGAAGGCCAGCGCCTGGTCGGGGTCATGGACTAGGACGAAGCATTGGGAGAGTGTGAGGTTCATGCGGCAAGGCTAGGGAGCCAGTGGCCCGAGCGTTTCTCCATTCCTGCTCGGCTTGCGGCTCGGCCGGGTGAGGTCCTTGGCGATGCAGCCCGGCACGCTCGCGAGCGCGCCGTGGTCGCGGGCCCGGTAGGCCGTCGGCGTCTCCCCCACCAGCTTCGGTGAAGCGGGCGCTGAACGAGCCGAGCGACGTGCAGCCGACCTCCATGCAGACCTCGGTGACCGACATGTCGTCGCGGCGCAGCAGCGCCTTCGCCCGCTCGATTCGCCGCGTCATCAGGTACCCGTAGGGCGTCTCCCCGTAGGCCGCGCGGAACTGCCGCGAGAAGTGCGCGCTCGACATCAGCGCGGTGCGAGCGAGCGCCGCGACGTCGAGCGGCCGCGCGTACTCGCGATCCATCAGATCGCGAGCGCGGCGCAGGTGCGCGAGGTTGGCGAGATCCTCAGGCGTCACAGGGCCCAGTGTAGGAATCAAGCCGACCGTTACCAAAACTGGCCAGCCAGCCAGTACTATGCGCGGCAGTGGCCGACGAGACTCAGACGCAGACGCCCGAGCGCGACGTCGAGCGACGAGATGGTGCTGGAGCGCGAGCACTGGGTCGACGGTCCGCCCCACGAGCTCTTCAAGCAGATGCGCGCCCAGTGCCCGGTCCACTGGACCTCCGAAGTCACCGAGCTCCCGGCCGCGGCGGGCTTCTGGTCGGTGACCACGGCCGACGACGTCCACGCGGTCAGCCGCGACTGGGAGACCTACTCCTCCGAACTCGGCGGCGTCGTCGCGATCGACGAGGTCTTCCCGATCGAGCTGGCGCGGGCGATGTTCATCGGCATGGACCCGCCCAAGCACGACCGCCTCAAGGCCCTCTTCCAGGCCGGCTTCACGCCGAAGCGGATCGCCGCCCACGAGGAGTAGATCCGCAAGATCGTCGTCGACGTGCTCGACCGGCTCGAGGGCCGCGAGACCTGCGACCTCGTCACCGACGTCGCCCAGCCGGCGGTCTCGCGGGTGATCGGCAGCTTCATGGGGATCCCCGAGGAGGACGACGCGGCCTGGGCGGAGCTGATGAACATGGCCCTGGCGGCCAGCGACCCGGACTACAGCCCGGACGGCCCCGACAGCATCGAAGCGACGATCGAGAAGGCGATCGACCGAGATCTTCGACCGCTGCAGCACGATGATCGCCGAGCGGCGCGAGAACCCGACCGACGACCTGACCAGCGTCCTCGTCAACGCCGAGGTCGAAGGCGAGATGCTCGAGGAGCACGAGATCGTGATGGGCTTCTTCCTCCTCGTCGCCGCCGGCAACGACAGCACCAAGGCGACCTACGCGAGCGGCATGCGGGCGCTGCTCGAAGACCCCGACCAGCGGCAGCTGGTCCTCGACGACCCGACGCTTGATCCCGGGCGTGGTCGAGGAGTCGCTGCGGATGTTCCCCGCCTTCGCCCACTTCCGCCGCACCGCGACCAAGGACACGGTCCTCAACGGCCAGGAGATCAAGGAGGGCGAGAAGGTGGTGATGTGGTACGCCTCCTCGAACCGCGACGAGAGCCGCTACGAGGACCCCGACCGCTTCGACGTCCACCGCAACCCCGAGCACCAGGCCTTCGGCGCCGGCGGCCGCCACTTCTGCCTCGGCACCGCGCTGGCCCGCCTCGAGCTGAAGATCCTGCTCGAGGAGACCCTCGCCCGCTACCCGGACATGACCGCTCGGCGGCAAGCCGACCTTCGTCGAGTCCGCCTTCCTCAATCAGCTGAAGACGCTGCCGGTCCGGCTCACGGCCTAGCGACGCCTGCGCGTCAGTCCAGCAGGCGGCCGGTCAACTCCGCCGCGCTGACCCCGATGAACGCCCCGGCGAGCACGTCGGCGGGATAGTGCACACCGGTATGGACCCTGGAGTATCCGACCAGCGTCGCCAGGGCCCGCAGCGGTGCCGATAGCAACGGCTGTGCGTTGGCGGCGCCGGTGGCGAATGCGAAGGCCGAGGCGGCGTGGCCGGAGGGGAAGGAGCTCGAGCGCGGCATTTGGACGTGGCGGCTCGCGAGCTCGTCGGCCTCCTTCCTGGTTGGGCGCCGCCGGGAGGTCAGTGGCTTGGCAACGAGGTTGGCAAAGGCGGAGGCGATGCCGAGAGAGATGAGGCCCTTCCTAGCCGCAAGCCGACCGCCGGGCCCGCCGAGGAGGGCCATCGCGGCCGCGATGGCAAACCAGAGCTTGCTCTGGTCGGCGGCGCGGGAGAGACCGCGCATGGCCCCGTCCAGCGTGGGGGTCTCGCTGGCCGCGATCGCCGCGTAGATGGCGCTGTCGACCGCCTTCGCCTCGCCGAGCCAATCAGTCATCGGGCGCGCTCCTCACCACTTCAGCTCGATCTCGAGCTCTCGCTCCTCGCTCTCGATCTCCAACTCGACCTTGAGCTGGACCTCGTCGGGAACGTGCACGGTGATCTTCATCCCGGCACGCTCGAAATCGATGTCGTTGTGGCGGGCGAGCATGTCGGCGAGGGCGTGAAGCCGCTCGGCGACCTCCTCCCGCCGGAGGGTTTCCTTCTGCTCGATCTCGAATATGTCCATCAGTTCTCCTTCCGCTGAGTTTTTGACTTCGGTGTCCTTCCCATGCCGATTCGCGCTAGCGCGAGAACGATCTCCCAGGCGCCCTCGGGCATCGCCGCGGACGGAGAGGCCCCGGGGTGCTCGGCGGCGATCCGCACCTGCAGCACTGCCGGCAAGATTCTGAAGCGCAGCGGCGGGTCCAAAGTGACGGCCTCGCCGTCGATGCCGGCGGCGATCGGGCCGTCGGCGTCGACCTCGAACGCGGGCGTGGACCACTCTCGCCAGGGACGCTGAATCAGCTGCAGGCCTCTGGTCGGAACAGAGGCGACGGTGATCCCCAGCAGCTCGTCGTCGATCCTCGGCCGGGTGCCCGAGCCGACCGCACGCCCAAGGCGGTAACGGTTGTTGGAGACGAGGATCGCTGCCCCGGAAGAGTGCTCACGCCCGGCGGGCCCAGTCCAGCGCAGATCCAGCCCCTTGCCCTCCGGCCCCAGAACCTCGGGCAGGGTGTCGAGGATCGTGCGCAGCTTCGCCTCCCGGTAGCCCTCGCGCTGGACCGCCTCGGCGTAGAGGCCGAGTGAAACGTTGTTGACGAATACGCGGCCGTTGACCTCGGCCAGATCGACCCGCCTTTCGCGACCACCGACGAAGGCATCGAGGGCACCGATGACATCGTCGCGGTCGACCCCGAGATCGAGCGCGAAGTGGTTGCGCGTTCCGGCCGGAATACAGGCATATGGCAGGCCCTGCTCGGCGGCAACCATGGCAACGACGGCCTGGGAGCCGTCGCCGCCGGCCATCGCCAGCGCGTCGGCTCCGTCGTCCACCGCATCGCGCACGAGCTGCTCGAGGTCGGTACCGAGCTTCAACTCGATCGGCTCGATGCCACGGGCCCGCGCCTCGTCGGCCAGGTGGAATTTCTCGGCCTTCCCCCCACCCGACTTGGGGTTGTAGAAGAGCACGGGACGGCGTGGGTCCGGCGCCGAGCGGAGAGGGACGTGGACCCTGAAGGCCGATCGCGTCGCAAGGAGCGCCAGCGCCAGGCCCACCACGATCACGAGAGCCTGGACGACGTGATCGCCGTCGGCGATCAACACGACAACGGTCACCGCCGCGGCAAGAAGCGCGACTCCAAATCCCAAAATCCTCGTGACCCCGGTGCGGGTCAGCCCGTGCCAAGCCGCCGCGAACGCGAGCGCAAGGCCGGCGAGGACGATCAGTCCCCGGGGGAACTGCGAAACGACGATGTCGACGCTGAGGACTGCGAGGACCGCCGCGCTCACCAGGGCCGCGAGTGCAGCTAGCCGATCCCTATGTGGGCCCATGGGAAGAGCACACATTACAAGCCCACGTGAGTCACATGTTCGCCTACTGCGAGCCGCAAACGGAAAGTGAGAGTGAACTGTCCACGCGAACCTGGGAGAGTGACTCCTCGAGGCGATCACAAAGAGCCCAAGGAACGAGGGAGCGAGATGGCGAAGACGGTCACCGAGCACGAAGCCGAACAGGTCGACGACACCTGATGGATCTCGGCCTCACCGACAAGGTGGCAGTCGTCACCGGAGCCGGCAAGGGGATCGGGATGGCGGTCACCCGCGAGCTTGCCGACGAGGGCGCCCTCGTCGTTGCCGGCTCGCGCTCGACCGAGTCGCTCGAGGGGCTGGAGCGGGTCACTCCCGTCGCCGTCGACCTCGCCGCGGCAGATGGCCCGGCGAGCCTGATCGCTCGTGCGATCGATGAGTTCGGCCGCGTCGACGTCCTGGTCAACAACGTCGGCGCCGTGCGGATGCGGCTCGAGGGATTCCTCGGCACCAGTGACGAGGAGTTCGAATGGGCGATGCAGATGAACTTCTTCATCGCCCTGCGGACCACCCGCGCGGCCCTGAGGCCGATGATGGAGGCCGGCTCGGGGGCCATCGTCAACATCGCCTCGGTCAATGCCTTCTTCCAACCCGACGCGGGCACGATCGACTACGGCGCCGCCAAGGCGGCGCTGGTCAACCTGGCCAAAAGCCTGTCGCAGGAGTTCGGGCCGAAGGGAATCCGCGTCAACTCCGTCTCCCCCGGACCTGTCGCGACGGACCTTTGGCTCGGTGAGCACGGCGTCGCCGAGACCGTCGCCGCGGCCACCGGCACCGACGCCGCGACCGCCCGCGAGCAGGTCATCGCCGGGATCGGCGGCTTCGCCACGGGCAACTTCACCAAGCCCGAGGAAGTGGCAAACATCGTCGCCTTCCTCGCCTCGGAGCGCAGCGCGAACGTCACCGGAGCCAACTACCTGATCGACGGCGGCCTGATCAAGACGACCTAGGCGCCAGATTGGCTGGCGCCGTCCTCCCCGGCCCGCTGGCAAAGCTCGCCGGCCCCACCTTCGAGGAGTGGCTAAACGGGTAGAGGAGGCCCAGAAAGACCTCCCAAACCGAAGGAGATCGAGATGGGCACGCTGATCGCGACAACTCAGGCCACTCTGGACGGCGTCATCGACCCGGTCGGCGAGTGGGTGCAGCCGGACGGGGATCACGGCACCTACTCGTTCGAGCGTCAGGCGAGATCCAGCGGCATGGTGCTGGGCCGCAAGACCTACGAGGGGCTGGCCGGATACTGGCCAAACCAGTCGGGTGACTGGGCGGACATGGTCAACTCGATGTCGAAGTACGTCGGCTCCAACACCCTGTCCGGCGAGCCGAGTGGAACGCGACCCTGCTCGAGGGGAGCCTCGAGGACTCGATCCCGAAGCTGAAAGCCGAAGTCGACGGCGACCTCTTCATGCACGGGAGCGGCGAGTTCGCCTATGCCCTTGCTGAGAAGGGCCTGGTCGACGAGTTCGAGATCTACCTCAACCCGCTCGTCTGGGGCAAGGCAAACCTCCACGTGCTCGGCGACAGGGGAACCATCCGGATGCAGCTCGAGGACGTGAAGCGGTTCGACTCCGGAGTGGTCCTGCTCACCTACCTGCCAGCCTCTTGACCGCGGCTGGGGCGATGACGCCAGCCTCGGCGGCCGGCGCCGCGTAGGCCGCGGCGAGCGTCGCAACCGTCTCGTGAGCGTTGAGCCCGCTCGGGTTGGGGACCACCCAGAGCGCCGCGCCGGACCAGCGGGCGGCGCTGTCGAGCGTGTCCGGCTGCCGGCCCAGGGCCGCGCTGCGCTCGCCGAAGGCGTCGCGGTAGGCGGTGACGCCGGCGATCGCGACGACCGCGGGCCGGTGCTCGGCGACGAACCCCTGCAATCGCTCGCCTCCCTGGCGCAGCTCCTCGGCCGAGAGCTCGGAGGCACGCGCGCTGGCCCGCCGCACGAGGTTGGTGATCCCGATGCCCCGCGCGACGAGGTGGGCGCGATCGGCATCGGTCATCCCGGCAACCCGATCAACCTCGTAATCGGTGATGCCGGCCAAGGCGAGCGCCGGATAGAAGCGGTTGGTGGGGTGCGCAAAGTGGGTCTTGACCGCGGCCGTCCACAGGCCCGGGTTGATGCCGACGAACAGCAGCCTCAGCCCCGGCCCGACGAGATCGTCGACCTCCTGGCCGCGGTACTCCTCCAGTTCGAGACGCGTGAACCGCATACCCGCGATCCTGCCCGAGCCGCGCCGAGACCGTCGCGCGGTAACGCTTTTCACGCTCGCGACCAATAAGGGACATGGAGACAGGGAGAACTCTGCCCAGGCCACCGAGCGAGCTCAGCCGCCGCCTCAGCGTGGTCGCCGCTCGCGAGCGCGGCGTCGGGCCCGAGCAGCTGCGCTGGATCGGCACCGACGCCGACATCTTCGAGGCCTTCTACCGCGAACACGTCGAGGACCTGCAGCGGTTCGTCGCCCGCCGGGTCGGCGACCGCGAGCGCGCCGCCGACCTGACCGCGGAGATCTTCCTCGCCGCGATCGACTCGGCCGACCGCTACCGGCCGGGCCGGGCCGCGCCCAAGACCTGGCTCTACGGGATCGCCCGCGTGCTCGTCGCCAACGACCGCCGCCGCAGCGGTCGCGAGCGAGCCGGCGAGGAGCGCCTGCGCGGCAGCGCCCTGCTCGAGCCCGAGGACGCGGCGCGGATCGACGCGCGGATCGACGCCGCCGCCCAGTCGCGTCGCCTCTACGAGGCGATGGACTGCCTCCTTGATACGGAGCGGGCGGTGCTGGAGCTGGTTGCGATCGACGAGCTGACGGTCGCCGAGGCGGCGGCCGCGGTCGGCGTGCGATCGGGCACCGCCCGAGTGCGCCTGCACCGGGCGCGGCGCAAGCTGCGCGCCGAGCTCGCAGCCGCGGCAGACCAACCGAACTCGAGAAAGGAGAACGGATCGTGAGTCCAGAGCAAAAACCACAGCCCGGTTTCGAGCAACGGCTCCTGGAGCGGCTGAAGGCGGTCGTCGCCGAGCGCGGCGAGGCCGCCGCAGCCGCGGAGACCGCTGCGGCTGAGGACGCAACGCCCCCCTGGCGCCGGCGCGCCCCGCGCCTGGCGCTCGGCGCCGGACTCGCTCTTGCCGCGATCGCGGTCGCACTGATCGTCAGCGTCGGCGGCGACAACCCCTCCAAGGCCTTTGCGGTCGAACCGCAGGCGGGCGGCGGGGTGAAGATCAAGATCTACAGCCTCGAAGATGCCTCCGGCCTCGAACAGGCGCTGGAGGATGCCGGCATCAAGGCCCAGGTGACGTGGCTGCCCGCGGGGAAGATCTGCCGCGAACCGCATTACAAGCCCACGATCGTGCACCTTCCGGGCGGTGGCAGCTTCGGCGGGGGGACCATGACGGGGCCCGGCGGGATCACCATCGGGATCGGCAGCACCAAGGCGTGGCGCGAAAGCTTTGGGAAGCGCATGCGCGGCGAAATTTCCGAGGAAGAGATGCGCAGCTCGGTGGCCAATGTGAATCTGGACCCCGAGGCGTTTCGCCCAGATCAGAGCATCGTCCTCTCCGGCACACCCGTGCCCTACAACGGCGACCCCGAAGGGGGGAGCATCACGAAGATGGGAGTCGCCGAAGGCCCCGTCGAACCCTGCAAGCTTGTCCCGGCGCTGCCCAGCGGTTTCAGCGCCTTCGGGTCTACCGAGGGGGGTGGGCCCGCCTACATCCCGCGCGGCGACAAAGCTCTGCCCCAGGGCGCTATCGCCGCTGATCTGCACCGGGCAGCCGAATCCACTGAAACATCCGACACGTCAGTCGAAGCGCCCCCGGGCCCCGGGCAGTTCCTCTACACGAAGACCGAGGTGACCCAGCTGGAGGGCTGGTTGCCCAAGGGCCACGGCAAGGGTTCGAAGTCGCACCCCAGGTATTTCGTGCCGATCAACGATCCGAGCGCCCGCTATGCCCTGGTGCCAGCGGTGAAAGAGGTCTGGACGGCACCAAACGGGAAGACGCGCGTTCGCGAAACCCTCGGCCAGGTCAGCTTCCTCTCCAGCGCCAACCAGAGGCTCTGGGAAGACGCGGGCTCGCCACCGCCCTGGGCTTTCGACCCCAGCGAACACGAGGTGGGGCGCGACAGCTCCGGGCGCGCCGTGAAGGATTTCGCAGCCAACTCGTTCCGTGGCCGCCATGAATTCACCTACCTGTCCCGGCTCTCCCAGCTCCCGACCGAGCCCGAAGCCCTGCGCCTGGCGGTCGAAAACCGCGACGGCGGGAGCTCACCGCTCGATCCGTCTCCGGCCGACTCGCCGAGGGGCGGCGCGACGGTCGAACGGCTCCTGGAAATCCTCAGCGAACCGATCACGAGTCCGGCCCTGCGCGCAGCCGCCTTCAACGCCCTCGCTGAAATTCCGGGCATCGGGCTCGAGCGCGATGTGGCCGATGCCGCCGGGCGACGCGGCGACGCGATCAGCTGGGTCAGGGAAAGCGGATTCGGTCGCAGGTTCATCTTCGATCCCCGCACCGGCGAGATCCTTGCCGAGGCCGAAATGATCTTCGGCCCAAAGGCCACTGACGAATATGGCGCCCCGGCCGGCACTCCCTACCGCGAAACCGCCTACCTGCAGTCGGGGATCGTCGACTCCACACGCGAACTTCTGAAATGACGATTCCTCCCCTGAAGCGCATCCTCATCGCCGCCTGCTCAGCGATTGCACTGCTGGCGGCACTCGCCGCACCCACGGACGCCGCCACGGCCTCGAAGTGGACGCTGCGCCAGCTGTCCCCGGGATTGGATAGGCCTCTGTCCGGGATCTCGTGCCCTTCTGAATCCCTTTGCGTCGCGGTCGGCGGCCTCGACACGCTCGCTTTCTCGCAATTGCCCACCGGCGGAGCCGCCAACTGGCATGTGGTCAATCCGCCATACCCGATCGGACCTGGGAAGACCTGCGTCGAGGGAGAACCGCACTGCCCCGAACCGGGCGGCAGGCTCAACGCGATCTCCTGCGCCTCGCAGAATTTCTGCACCGTGGTCAGCTACGAAGGCTTCATCTACGTCTCGACCGAACCGACCGGCGGCGCCAACGCATGGTCGTCGACTGTCGTCAACGAAGCACACGCCAGCAGCGCCACGCACCTGACCGGGGTCTCCTGTCCCTCGCCGTCATTCTGCGCGGCCGTCTCCGGCGGCTACCACGCGAGCGGCAAGGTCCTCACCTCAACCGATCCCGCCTCCGGCAACTGGCAGGCGCTCCAGCTCGGCAGCTCGCTCGATCTCCGCGGCATTTCCTGCGGCACCCCTTCGCTCTGCGTCGCGGTCGCGCGAGAAGGCCGGATCTTCGTCTCGACCAACCCGACCGGCGGCGCCTCGGCCTGGAAGGAAGTGGGAACCCCGGGCGGGCCCGGCGACCTCGAAGGAGTCGCCTGCGTATCGACCCTGCTCTGCGCCGCCGGCAACCTGACGGGAAACGTGCTCACCTCGACCAATCCCGCCGGCGGTGGCTGGAGCGAGGCGAACGCCGGCGGCTCGGTCCAGATCACCGGCATCTCATGTCCCGATGCCAGCCACTGCGTGGCGACCGACAACAACGGCGACGTCCTCACCTCTTCCGATCCGACCGGAGGGCCCGGTTCCTGGCACTTCGAAAACCTCGTGCCTTTCTCACCCACCGCAGAAGCAGAAGGACAGCCGCCGCGAAACGCCCTCTTCTCGGCCTCCTGCGCCTCGACCTCGCTCTGTGCCCTGGTCGGCATCAAGGGTCGCATCTTCACCGCGACTGATCCTTTTTCCGCGCCGCCCGATTCGCCCGGTCCACACCGGAAGCCGGCGCGGCTGCGGCCCCGCACCATCCTCGTCTTCGCCGAGCACTTCTGGAAGGCCACCAGGACCCGCCACCGCCACATCGGCGCCCGCTTCCGCTTCTACTCACCCACCAAGACGAGGGGCTTCGAATGCAAGCGCGACCGCAGGCCCTACCGCCCCTGCCGCTCACCGCTCCGCTATCAGGTGACGCACGGCCGACACGCCCTGCGCGTGCGCGCCATCGGTCCAACCGGCCTGCGAGGCCCAGTGGCGATCAAGCACTTTCGCGTTACTTCACGATCGTGAAGCTCAGCGAGCTCGGCGCGGAGTGCGCTCCAGCAGAGTCGGTGGCCGTGATCACAAGCGTGTAACGCCCCGGCTCGAGCTTCTTCGCGGCCGAGATGCGCCCCTGGAGAAGCGCCGCTAGGCGGTCCCCGAGGCGAGCAGCACCCCGAGGCTCCTGAGCCTCGCCAGCGTGCTGCTCGATCATCGCCCGGATCGGAGCGGCGATCGCCCTGACGTAGGCGGTGAAGTGCGCCGGGGAGTCGAACTCGAAGGTGACCTTGGCCTGCTCCAAGGCGATGTTCGAGAACCCGCCTCCTTCGAGCAACCCGCCGATGGCCGCGAGAGTAGGCCGGAGAGGGGCCCGGGCGTACCGGCTGGCGGCGCAGGCACGTCCAGGCGCTCCATCGTCGTCCTCATCGGAATCGAGAGCCCCGCGGCCGTCTCGGCGTCAGGCCGCGCGCTCAGGCCGAACGCCAGCATCTCGGCGGAGATGTCGGTAGCCACGACGCGGCCCTCCGGGCCGGCCTTGCGCGCTGCGGTCAGCGCCGGCTCGCCATAGCCGGCAGCAACGTCCAGGACCCGGCTCCCCGGCTCCACCCCGGCGAGCTCCACAAGCCGCTCGCTGATGTGCCTGTCGGCGCGGGCATTGAACTCACTCCACTCGTTCCACCCCACCGCGGCGGAGTCCCAGTTCTTGTGCTGCGCCTGGCGAAAGTCGTCTGGGTCGATCGCCTTGAATTCCATGCTCGCGTCTTCTTATAACGCGCCCGAGCCCTACGCGCCCCACAGACTCAGCACCAAGTCGCGGACGGCGGCCGGGTGCGACAGGAAGGGGTGATGACCGGCATCGAGCTCCACGACGCTGTCTGCCCTACCGGCGAACTCGCGTTGCGAGTCGATGGGCGTGCCGCGGTCCTCGGCGCAGACGAGGTACGTCGAGGCCAGTTGCCGCCAGGCCGCTTGCCTGCACCGGCTGCTCGAGGATCGCCAGGCTCTGCCGGGCTGTCCTGTCCGCAGCCTGCTGCTGGATCTCCGGGTCGCAGTCCTGGAGGAACGTCTCGATCAGAGCTTCCGGCCGGACGGTGAAGGTGCCGCCCTCGGGATCGATGTCGAGAAACGGGGCGGGCTCCTCGCCGCCGAAAGAGGAGAGGCTCTGCCCAACCTCGGGCAGGTAACTGGACACGAACAGCAGATGGCGCACGGCGTCAACGCCCGCCGCTGCCTCTGCGGTGACGATGCCGCCGTAGCTGTGGGCGACCACAACGGTCGGCTCATCGCTCGCGGTCAGCACCTCCCGGACCGCGGCAACGTCCTCCGCCAACCCCGGGCCTTGGGCGTCGGGCACCTTGCCGGTCTCGCCGCAGCTGGGCAGGACGGGCGCCGCGCTGGCGACGCCCCTCTCCGCCAGCAGCTCGGCGGTCCGGTGCCACCACCACGACCCGTCTTCGACACATGCCCCGTGCACGAAGACGACTCGACGGGGTCGGGATGCGTGGACGGACTCAGGCATGCAGGGTCGGCCGGTAGACGTTCTCCTGGATGTCGCCGTCGAGCGTCCGGCTCTCGATCAGCTCGAGGTCGAAGTCGGCCGCATCCTGGAAGATCGGATCCCGTCCCGTCTGACCGGTGATCACGGGGAAGATCGTCACCTGGACGCGGTCGACCAGGCCTGCGCCCATCAGCGCCCGGTTCATCGCGAGGCTGCCGTGCGAGCGCAACGGCACCTCGGACTCCTCCTTCAGCCGGGCGACGACATCGACCGCGTCCCCGCTCGCGAGGGTCGCGTCCGGCCAGTCGAGCGGGCCCTGCAGCGTCGTCGAGACCACCGTCGCGGGCAGGTTCCTCATCCGGGTGACCCATGGGTCGCGGACCTCGGACTGATCGCTGCTCTCAGCCAGCATCCGGGCGAACGCCCGATAGGTGTTGGCCCCGAAGACCATCCGCTGCTCCTCGCCATACAGGGCGAGGCGGTGGTCGAGCAGCTCGGGGCCCTGCTTGCCCCAGTAGCCGCCCCAGGTGCCGCTGCTATCGGCGGTGCCAAAGCCGTCGAGGCTTGAAAAGACGTCGAAGGTGTAGGTAGCGGCCACGATGCCTCCTTGAGTGGGGTCGATCGGAAGTACTACCCCGTCTGGCCTAGGATTGCGCCGTGTCGGGACGAGTGGACGGGAAGTCGGTGATCATCACCGGCGCTGCCAAGGGGATCGGCCGAGCGAGCGCCGAGCTCTTCGCCCGCGAGGGAGCGCGCCTGGTTCTCAACGACATCGACGAGCCAGGCCTCCAGCAGGCCGCTGCGAGTCTGGTCGATGGAGTCGAGGTCGTGACCGTGCTCGGCGACGTCTCGGTCGAAGAGGACGCGCGCAGAATCGTCGCTACCGGACTCGAGAGCTTCGGCGTCGTCGACTCGCTTGTCGCCAACGCCGGGATCATCCCGCTCAGCGGAATCGAGCAGGCCAGCGCCGAGGAATGGGAGGAGGTGATGGCGATCGACGGCCGCGGAATGTTCCTCACCTGCAAGTTCGCGATCGAAGCGATGGGCCCTGGCGGTGGCTCGATCATCTGCCTCTCCTCGATCTCCGGTCTCGCCGGCCAATCCAACCAAGCCGTCTACGGCCCCGCCAAGTTCCTCGCCTCCGGCCTGACCAAGCACCTGGCGGTCGAAATGGCGCCGCGCAATATCCGGGTCAACGCAGTCGCCCCGGGAACGATCCGAACCGAGGCCGTTGCGTCGCTGCCCGACGATTACGTCGAGCCGATGCGCGCCGCGCACCCGATGGGAAGACTGGGCGAGCCCAGCGAGGTGGCAGAGGCGATCTGCTTCTTGGCCTCCGACGCCGCATCCTTCATAACCGGCGTGATCCTCCCCGTCGACGGCGGCTATCTGGCTCGGTAGGAACGGAATTCAGATCCGTTCGATTACCCCGAGGTAATCGACCTGCATACCGACGCGCCCTAAGGTCATCCGCGATGACGCCAGTCCGCTCGCAACCTGAAGTTGGAGCCCTGCTGCGCGAGTGGCGCGAGCGCCGGCGCGTAACTCAGCTCGCGCTCGCGCTCGACGCCGGAATCTCGGCTCGCCATCTGAGCTTCGTGGAGACGGGCCGCTCACAGCCCGGCCGGGACATGCTGCTGCGGGTCTTGGAGCGGCTCAAGGTCCCCTTTCGCGAGCAGAATCGGCTGCTGCTTGCCGCAGGGCACGCTCCCGCTTATCCGGAGCGATCATTCGATGATCCCGACCTGGCTCCGGTGCGAGATGCGCTGGACCTGATCCTGTCCGGCCACGAGCCCTACCCGGCGGTTGCGGTCGATCGCGTCTGGAACATGGTGGCTGCCAACTCCGCCATGCTCGCATTGACCGACCAAGTCGAGATCGATCCCGAGTTGCTCGAGCCTCCGATCAACGTGATCCGGATCGGACTTCACCCACGTGGTTTGGGCCCGCTGTTCGTCAACCTCGGCGACTGGCACGCCCATTGGCTCGAGCGGCTCGAACGTCAGTTGGCGGTAACGGGTGATGAACAGCTTGCCTCCCTGATCGACGAGGTTGCCGGCTACCCCGTACCCGAGCCCGATGCCGTGCCCGGGCTCGCCGCCGGCGAGATGCTCGGCCCGGTCAGGGTGCGCACTCCCGACGGCGGCGAGCTCTCCTTCTTCGGCATGTTCGCGAGCTTCGACACCCCGTTCGAGGTGACCACCTCGGAGCTGGCCATAGAGCTTCTCTTCCCGGCCGATCGAACGACCGCCGAGACATTGCACGAGCGGGGGCAGGGTCCCTCGTGAATTTCACCACCAAGAACACGAACCAAGGAGGGACAGGATGACCGAGAGCAGGCCCGGACCCGGACAGCTGATCACCGGTGCAGGGGGCGTGCTGCTGATCGTCTCTCTGTTTCTTCCCTGGGCGGTAACCGGGGGAACGAGCCGAACCGGATTCGAGCTCTTGACCGTTGGCGACGTCCTCCTGCTGATCGTCGGGCTGGTCGCGATCGCGACTGCCCTCACGTGGAAGCGCTACGGGCTCTTCCGCCCCGATCTGTCCATGAACGGGGCGGCCGACCTGCTGGGCGTGGTGGCGACGATCCTCCTCGCTTGGCTGGTCCTCTTCGACTTCCCATCTGGCGCCAGTCGGGAAGTCGGCGTCTTCCTGGCATTGATCGCGGCGATCGCAATCGCCGGCGGAGTCGGGGACTACAGCACGTTGCGCGGCGCGCCCTTGTTTCCGCGGGTCGACGCCGACGAGCGGTATCCCTAGCAGCCGCGCCGCACCTGGGTTTAGCTGAGCTGTTCGGACAGGCCGATGATGATGCCCTCGGGGCCGCGCAGGAAGCAGAGTCGGTAGATGTCCTCGTACTGCGCGATCTCGCCCACGAGTTCGGCACCGTGGCCGCGCAGGCGGGTGACGACATCGTCGACGTCGTCGACCATGAACATGATGCGGCGCATACCCAGCGCGTTCGCTGGCGCGCCTTCGGGCTCGGCTCTGACCGCCGGTGGCCTGTGGAACCTCGACAGCTCGACCCGACCGTGGCCGTCCGGGGTTCGCATCATGGCGATGTCGGCACGGACGTCGTCGAGCCCAACGGTCTGATCCACCCAAGGCCCCTCGACCGTCGTCTCGCCGTCCAATTCCATGCCGAGCTCGGTGAAGAACACCTTGGCAGCCTCAAGGTCCTCGACGACGATGAGCACGTTGTCCATTCGCTGAATCATGTGGTCCTCCTGGGTCGTGGGCCGCGTCTGTCGCGGCCCCTTCGCTTCTTGGTAATGATCCCGGCCGCTCCATGACCCAGCCGACTCGAACAACTCACTGGCGGCTCGCCTGCTTCGACCTCGACGGCACGCTCGTCCGGGGCACAAGCGTGAGCCAGTATCTGGCCGAGCAACTAGGCCAAGGCGAGCAGATGGCGGAGCTCGAGCGGCAATACGCCTCAGGGCTATATCCAACTCCGTCGTAGCCGAGGAGCAAGCGAAAAGCTACAGCGGCATTCCCCTCGCAGACATCGTCTCGAAGCTTGCGACGATCCCCTGCATCGGTGAGATCGACGCGACTATCCTCAGCCTCAGAGAACGCGGCGTCGAGTCCATCTTGGGCACTGTCACCTGGTCTTTCGCCGCCCAGGAGTTTGGCCGCGACACGGGTTTGCAGCCGTTTCCGGCACTGAGGTCGATGTGAAAGACGGCGTTCCGACGGGAGCGGTCAAGCGCCACTTCGACGAGTGGGACAAGCTGGCGTTCGTCCGGTCGCACTGCGAGGCCAACCAGATCGAGCTCTCTCAGTGCGTCGCCATAGGGGATTCTCGCTCTGACGTGCCGCTCTTTCAGGCAGTGGGCTTCTCAGTTGCCCTGAACGCAACAGCGCAGGCGCGGGAGGCGGCCACTGTCGCCCTCGATACCGACTCGCTCACCGACGCGCTGGGAGTCATCCCCTGGGACTGAGACTGCCGGCCCTGGGGGCGTGTCCGGCATCCGCGTCCTCCGTGCTAATCTACAACCAAATGGTTGTAGATAAGAAACCGATCGACGACGAGGGGGGGGCCACTGACCTGCTGTTCGGGGCGCTGGCCGATCCGATCCGCCGCGACATCCTCCGTTGCGCCCACGAGGGTCGGCTCTCGGTCTCGGCCCTGGCCCGCGAACACCCGATCAGCGTGACGGCGATGCAGAAGCACGTCGCCGTGCTGGAGCGGGCCGAACTGGTGAGCAAGCACCGGGTCGGCCGCGAGTCGATCGTCCACACCGAGACCGACGCCCTCGTACGCGCCCACGCCGCACTCGATCGTCTCGAGGCGGACTGGCGCGGCCGGATCGAGCGGATGGAGCAGATCCTCGAAACCGACAAAGGAGACAGCTGATGCCCGTCACCGACGTAGACAAGAACATCGACGCCCTGACCATGACGATCACGGCCGAGTTCGACGCCGATGCCGAGCGGCTCTGGGAGTTGTGGTCGGATCCGCGCCAGCTGGAGCGCTGGTGGAGTCCGCCATCTCATTCGTCGACCTTCGTCGAGCACGAGCTCACGGTCGGCGCGCGCACCGCTTACTTCATGACCGGCCCGGACGGTGAGAAACACCACGGCTGGTGGCGGATCGAGGAGGTCGAGCCGCCCCACCGGCTGCACATGAAGGACGACGCCGTCGACGATCAGGGCAAGCCGGATGACGGAGGTCCGACAGCGATGACGGTGACGATCGCCGAGGCCGACGGCACGGCGACGATGTCGATCCAAACCCACTTCGCCGACCGCGAGTCGATGGAACAGATGCTCGAGATGGGGATGGAGCAGGGCATGACCGAAACGCTCAACCAGGTCGACCCCCTCCTCGGCGCCACGAGAGCTTGAGGAAGGCCGGCGAGGAAAGCAGCCGGAACAGTCTCTCTTCGAAACGACGAAGCCCCGCAAATGCGGGGCTTTCGTGAAATAGCGGGGGAGGTGTCCGGTTTCAGTAGATAGGCGACACCTGTGTCGAGACACAGGAGACACCCAACGAAGGGGGATCTCCTATGGCAAAGGCGCGGTACCTGGTCGAGGCGCATCTGGTCGAAGGCCGCACGGTCTCAGAGCTGGCAGCGGCCCACGGCGTGCATCGCAGTTGGATCTACAAGCTCTTAGCTCGGTATCGAGAAGGCGGCTATGAGGCCCTGCAGCCACGCTCCAGGGCACCGCGGAGGAGTCCCAACGCGACGCCCGAGGAGTTAGTGCGCTGCGGCGCGCAGACGATCGCCCACCACCCCGCCCGGCAAAGCGAGCAGGTGCCCTCGGTCTCGACGATCTGGCGGATCTTGCGCCGTGAGGGCCTGGTGGTCCCCCAGCCCCAAAAGCGACCGCGCTCCTCGCTGATCCGCTTTGAAGCCGAGCTGCCCAACGAGACGTGGCAGGCCGACGTCACCCACTGGCGCCTTGCCGGCGGAGGGCATGCGGAGATCCTCAACATGATCGACGACCACTCGCGCTTGTTTTTGGCCTCCCGTGCCTTCCCCACCACCAAGGCCGTCGACGTGGTCGACGTGTTTCGCTCTGCGATTGACCTTCACGGAGCTCCGGCGTCCTTGCTTTGTGACAACGGCGCCATATTCACTGCCACTCCCCGGGGCGGCAAGGTGCTCTTGCAGGTCGAGATGGAGCGCTTGGGTGTCATTGCCGAGAACTCCCGTCCCTACCACCCCCAGACCGGCGGCAAGGTCGAGCGCCTGCACCAGACGCTGAAAGCGCTACCTGGAGCGGCAGGTTGCCGCGAGGACCCTCCTCGAGCTACAGGGACAGCTCGATGCCTTCGTGCACTACTACAACGCGATCAGGCCCCACCGGGCCTTAGGAGGGCGCACGCCCCTGCAGGCCTACAGCGCCAGGCTCAAAGCCCGGCCAGTCGAGGTGCCTGAGCCCGAGACTCACTTCCGCATCCGCCACGACAAGGTCGACACGGCCGGAACGGTCACCCTGCGCCACGACTCAAAGCTCCACCACATCGGCCTGGGCAGGGCCCACAAAGGAAAGCCGGTCAAGCTGCTCATCGCCGACCGAGACATCCGGGTCCTCGATCCCGAGACGGGTGAGCTGATCCGCCGGCTTACCCTCGATCCGAGTCGGGACTACCAGCCGCTTGGAGGGACCTGAGGGTGTCTACGATGTCCCGCGACATCTGTCTCCGATGTCGCGACACATCACAGATGCGACGGACGGGATTCGAACCTGCGACCTTCGGGTTATGAGCCCGAACCGTGAACTCGTCTGGACTACGTGGAGCACGTTCTGGAGCGATTTTCGCGGAATCGAACTACGTGGAGATTGGCTGGGACCTGTGGGGCACCTTGCCCCATTTCTTGCCCCAGCGAAAGCCGCTGGTATACCTGGGTACCTCGCAGAGCCCCCAACCGGATCCGCTCGTTCAAGCAGGCCGAGTTGACCCCGCCTCCCTCAATCGATATGGGTACGACCCAATGGCCGCCTCTCGGCAGGGGATATCGCCGTTCACCGTGGCTTTGCCTGTGCAAAAGAACACAGATTGACTTGCATCTCATTGAGCAGGTTTTTCACCTGCGGATCGCGAAGCGTCGCTAGCTCGACCTGCCGCTCGGCGTCGTAGGAGGAGGTCGGGACGGGGCCGGCAGCCGGGTGGCAGCCGATCTCGGTCCAGCCCGGCAGCAGGTTGCGGATCAGTTCGCGCAGGCGCTCTGGGGTGACCCCTTCGGGGAACGGCTCGTTCTTACCGCTCTGGCCGTAGAAGCCTCCCTCGTAGCGGATCGAACGGTTGCGGAGCGGCACCTCCAACTCGGCCGCGAGCGCCTCGGCAACGCTCTTCGCCGGCTCGTTTTCGTGCACGTGCTGGTGCGAGTCGAGGTGCGTGGGGTTGCGGCCGAGCAGGGCCCGGAAGATCTCCAGCTGCTCGCGGCACTCCGCCTCGACCGCCTCCGGGTCGTCGCTGTCACAGTGCGAGTAGCCCTGCCGCCATTCCCCCCCTTCGTAATCCCACTGACCGAGGTCGATGTGGAGGCCGACCGCGAGGTCGGGATGCCGGGGCGCCCGCTGCGCCACTGCCGCCGCTGCCCCCTGCCGCACCATCAGGCTGGCGCTGGTGACGATCCCCTCCTCGTGGGCGAGGAAGATGCCCTCGTTGACGGCTTCGGAGAGGCCGAGGTCGTCGGCGTTGACGACGAGGAAGCGCTCCTCCCTCATAGGTTCAGCCCCTCCGCCAGCTCGATCGCCTCGCCGAGCCAGTCATGCCGCTTTTCCTCCGGCGGCTGCCAGGCGGGCGGGGCCCAGCCGAGCCACTGGATCGCAACCTGGAGGCGGGCGAAGTCGAGGTCGCGGGCGGTAAAGGCCGGGACGCCCGGCTCGGACCCGTATGCGGCGGCGAGGGCCGCGCGATCCTGCGGCGGCCAGCCGCTGACCAGCGCCGCGAGATCGGTGAGCCCCGGCCCCACCGCCGCAAGCTCCCAGTCGACGGGGGCAACCCGAAGTCCGGCCCCGAACTGCATCAAATTTCCGGCCTGCTGGGTAGGAAATTTGATGCAGTTCGGAGTGGCGACGAGCACGTTGGAAGCGTAGAACTCGCCGTGGAGGACGGTGCGCGGCTGGGCGAGGAGGGCCTCGACCACCTGGTCGTGGCGCTCGCAGAGCCAGGCGACGGTCGCAGCCGAGGCATCGCCGCGCCCCCGCGCGAACCGCTCCGCCCGCTCGATCCAGCCCCGGTAGAAGGCGGCGTCGTGCTCGATCAGCCGGGCCTCTTCGCGGTGGCGGTCGAGACCCGGCGCCAGCGCGGCGTGGAGCCGGGCCAGCCAGCGCGCCGCGTCCTCCCAGAGCTCGCGCTCGCCGACCTGGAAGAGCTCCCGTCCCTCGACCCACTCGACGAAGAGCCAGTGGCGGTCGCCTTCCAGCACCGCGCCGAAGAACTCCGGCGGCCCGGGCGGCGCCTGCGGCAGCAGCGCGCGATAGACCGCCGGCTCGCGCCCGGGATCGTCGAGGAACTCGGGCTTTGCCAGCTGTGCTTCGGGGTCGAGCTCGGCGCGGTCGAGCCGCTTGCAACCGATGCGAACCTCTCCCCTCCCCTCCAGCTCAACCCGCAGCTCCTCGATCGGGAAGCTGGTGCGGTAGGCGGAGGGACGTCGCTCGACTCCGCCGACCAGCTCGAGCCCCACCGTGGCGAGCGCCTGCTTCAGCCCGGCGCGGAGCTCGGAATCGGCGGGCCTCACGGGTCGAGCTTAGTCGGCCCCGGCGGGGGCCCCCGAAGCGCCCGCATCGGCCATCCGTCTAGTCGGATCGGCCCGGCGGCGCCGGATTCGATCCCACCCCTAAGGCATTCCTTCCTGGTGCCGACACCAAAAGGACGGCTTCGACGCGACGGAGGACTCGGCAACAGGCATGGGATACGGGGCAGACGAATACCGGGCACTGGTCCGACGATTCGCCGAGTTCGTGCGCAGCGCCGTCCCCACCGACGCCACAGTCGCCGTCGTCAGCAAGGGAGACGCCGAGCTGCTCGAAATCGATGGCCGCGCCGCCTGGCATTTTCCTCAGCGCAGCGACGGCACCTACACCGGCTACTACCCCTTCGACAGCGCCGGCGCGATCGCCCACCTCGAGGAGCTGCGCGAGAAAGGCGCCGACCACCTCGCCTTCCCGGCGCCCTCGACCTGGTGGCTCGACCACTACGAGGAGCTGCGCCTGCATCTGGAGAGCCACTACCGCTCCGTCTCCGACGACGCCGGGGCCGGTGTGATCTACACCCTCGCGGGGACGAACGGCAACGGGCACAAACCTGCAGCCGCCCCGGCCGCGCCTGCTGCGACGCCGCAGCAGGCGCAGGGGAAATCCGATCTGGAGATGCTCTTCTCCCCCGAGCACTACGGCGAGCAGGTCGGCCGCAGCTTCGCCTCGCTCGCGGAGGCGGTCTCCCACTACAGCGAGGTGGGGCAGCACCAGGGCGCCAACCCCCACCCGCTCTTCGACAGCCGCTGGTACCTCGCGCGCTATCCGCAGGCAGGGGAGCCCGGCTCCGACCCGCTGCACCACTTCATCGAGCACTCCGCGGCCGAGGGGCTGGACCCGAGCCCCTACTTCGACACCGAGTACTACTACGCGCAGGTCCCCCGCCTGCACAAGGCCGGGAAGAACGCGCTGGTCCACTACGTCGATCCGGAAAGCCGCTCCGCCCACCCCAACGCCCTCTTCCGCGACGGCTACTACAGCAACAACAGCCGCAGCGCTCGGACTTCCGCGCCGACTCCGCTGGAGCACTTCCTCCGCTTCGGCAAGGACGAAGGGCGGGCGACCTCGCACGTCCACGAGAAGCTCCTGACCCAGATCCGGAGTGAGTCGAGCTCGCTGCAGCGGGGCAGGTGGACCAAGGACACCGTCCTCTGGTTCACCCAAGGCACCGGCGAGGACCGCGGGCCCTCGGCCACGGCGATGGCCTCCCACCTCGCCGAGGAGCACCACATCGGCAGCCTCCTCGTCTCCTCCGTCGTCCCCGAGCCGGATCCAGGCCTCGCCGCGCCGGGCACGACCTTCGTGCTCGAGGACTACACGCTCGCCTGCGAAATCTTCCGGCCCGCGGCGCTGCGCCTGCTGGCCTTCGCGCTCACCGCCACCCGGCCCCTCTTCGCCGTCTGCGACGTGCCGGAGGCGGCCGAGACGCTGAGCGCGAACGGGGTCCCGCTCCTCTCCCCCCCGAAGAAGGCGCGCTCCGCGCAGAGCGCCGCCGATGCGCTCCTGAAGCTCGCCTCCAAGGAGCTCGGGGTGACGAGCAACCGCCCCGGCAAGCGGCGCAAGAAGAAGCGGCCGAAGATCGTCATCCCCAGCTCGGACTGGTCGGTGAGCGGGGTCAACGCCTCGATGGAGTCGGTCGGGCTGCAACTGCTGGAGCTCGGCTGGGACCTCGAGGTCGCCTTCACCCGCGACGAGGAGACGGTGCTCGAAAGCTCCCTCGACCACCCCCTCCCCCTGCTCCCACACCGCTTCCTCGAGCGCGACCGCAAGGGGCCGGCGGGCGCTTGGCACGCGCTGATCGGCGACCTCGAGTCGCAGGCTCCCTGCATCCTCTTCATGGCCTACGACTTCCTCGCCAACAGCGTCGCCCCGGCTCTGAGCGAGAACATCGGCATCGTCAGCTGGGTTCAGGCCGACGACAACGACTACTACGAGCAGGCCTACCGGCTCGGGCGTTACTGCAACGCGACGATCTGCGTCTCCGAGGTGCTGCGCGACCGGGTTCGCGAGATCAACCCTGTGATCGGCGAACGCGCGCACGTGATCCACAACTCCAGCGTCCGCCGCGAGGATGTCGCCCAGCGGCGCGGCCGCAGGGCCGAGAAGCTGCGGCTCATCTACACCGGCCGGCTGGTCCAATACCAGAAGCGGATCCTCGACTTCATCGACCTCGCCGAAGCGCTGGACCGGGCGCGGGTGCCCTACGAGATCACCCTGGTCGGCACCTTCTCGGCCCACGACGACACCGAGAGCGAGTTCGAACGTCGGGCCGCCGCCCACCTCGAGGACGGCCGGATCAAGCTCCCCGGCCGCATGCGCCGCGACGAGATCATCAAAACGCTGACCTCCCAGGACCTTTTCGTCCTGCTCTCCGACTTCGAGGGACTGCCGCTGGCCCTGGTCGAGGCAATGGCCCGCGGCTGCGTCCCGGTCACCGCCGCCAGCCCGAGCGGGATTCCCGAGATCGTCGCCTCCGGCGAGAACGGCTACATCGTCGAGGGGCGCGACTACGACGAGTGGGCGGCGCTGCTCGGGCGGCTTTGGAAAGACCCCGATGCCCAGGCCGAGCTGTCGCGGAACGCGCGCAGGACGATCGGCGAGAGCTTTACGGTCGAGCGGATCGGCGGCCAGTTCGACGAGCTTTTCCGAGCGGTGGCGAAGGAGATCAACTCAGGCGCCTATCGGCGCCCGCCCTCGCTCAACTGGGGCGGCGATCGCAGCCACGCGGGCGACGTCCTCCCGTCGCCCAACCTCTTCCGGCCGGCCTCGCTACAGATTCCCGGCCTGCAGTGATTACGACGCGGGGGCCTCGGCCGCCGCGCGGTAGCTTGGCTCGTCCTCGAGCACGTACTCAAACTCGGTTCCCCCCAGCGCCTCGGCCACGGCGCCGTAGTTGGTGATCGCCTGCTCGAGGGGGAGCACCGACTGCTTGCGGTAGCGCGGCTGGCTCTTGGTGAAGTCCGGCTCGATCCCCAGCCACCCGGCGACCTGCTCGAGCACCTCCTCGGCGGGCGGCGCGCCGATCCGCGGGAACAGCTCCTCGTACTCGATCGCCATGTAGCTCGGGTAGCCGCCGAGCATGCGGTGGATCAGCCGGTCTTCGGCCTGGCAGAAGCTCGAGGCGGAAGAACATCTCCTCGACGTCGACCATGATCCCCTCGTCCTCGACCTTCACCTCCCCGTCCGGGCCCGAGGCGTGCAGGTGGTACCTGCGGGTCTGCTCGGTCTTCAGCCAGGAGAGGTAGTAGCGGAGGTAGTTGCGGCGCCGCAGGTTGAGGACGCGCATCCCGTTGCGCCTGATGTAGGCGAAGAGCGTCGGCTCGGCGGCGAGGTCGCGCCAGGGAGCGTCGACGTTGTGGGCCGAGTTGTACTTGATGTCGACGACCATCTGGGGCTTCTCGCTGAAGCTCCCGAGGAAGCGGATGTAGTCGAGAAAGAGCTCTTCCTGGGCTTCCTCTGAGGTGAGGACGCCTTTGACCTGGTCCCGCCGCTCGTCGAGGAAGTTGAAGTAGTTGGCCTCGACCTCGTGCCGCGCCTTCGGCGAGGGCTGGGCCTGGAAGACCTCGGGCAGGCAGAAGAGGACAGGATGCGAGTCGAGGACGTCCCGCAGGGCGTTGGTCCCGCTGCGCTGGCGCGCGAGCAGGACGGTGACGTCGGAGAGCTCCATCAAGAGACCGTATCGGCAGCGGAGCCGGGAAGCGGAGGCAAATCGTCGCTTGTACTAGTAAGGCATGGCGCAACCCGCGTGGGGCGAGCACGCCGGCGCTTTTCTAGACATTTGCAAGCCGGACTGAGCTGTTTCTAACCGCTCAGGATTACTCAAGCGAGAGTTGGCCCACCTAGAGGTGGTTCAACTCTCGCTTCGCATTCTTTGAGCAATTTGGTGGGCGCCTTCTACCCACGCATGCCCTCGTGGTTTCGTGTTTTCACTTGCGTATTGAGCGAAGTGCAGCGGAATGAGGACCGAGGACGCCGTGCTACGCGCAGCGTCCGCCGCTCAGGCGTGTGCGTGCGGGTTTCGCCAATCCCTGCTAGCCAGCCGGTCCAGCAGTCGCGGCAGCACGAGGCGCGAGTCGAGCAGGTCCGCCGCCAGGGCGCGGGCGGCCCTGGCGTGGCGGTCGTAGCCGGCGGCGATCTCGTCGATCGCGCCGGCCGCCTCTTCCGCGGTCGTGAACGCGAGGAGACCCTCGCCGGTCGGGAGGTGGCGGGGGAAGCCGGTGTCCTGGGCCGCCACCGGGCGGCCGGAGGCGAGGTAGCAGGCGCTGCGATCGCTGAACCAGCCGCAGCGGGACTCGACGTAGCCCTCCTTGGCGATCCCGATCTCGCCCTTCGAGCGGCGGACGAACTCGGCGTAGCGACGGGGTGAGCCGGCGACCCGATGGGGGTCGAGCAGGTCCCAGCCGTGGCGGCGCAGGGCGCTGAGGTCGCCTGCCTCGTCGGGGTGGATGTTGAGGGCTGGGGCGAGCCGCTCGCCCGTCCGTTCCGGCACCGCCAGCAGCTTGCGCAGCGAGTGCGCCTTCTGGCCGAGGCGGCGGCCGTCCCACTCGACCGATCCGTAGCCGCGCCAGTTGCCGACGGTGGTGAAGGCGTCGGTATCGATCGCCGTCGCTCGCTGCCACCGCGGCAGGAAGACGGGAGGCAGCGTCTTGATCCAGGCGCGGCCGCAGGTCGGGACCTCACAGCCCGGCTCCCCCAGCTCGAGGCCGACGGTGGCGAAGCGGTTGTGCAGGTCGAGGCCCATCTCGATCCCCTGCGCGGCCCAGAGCTGGTTGAAGGCCGGGTCGAGGTCGAGGAAGACGCGCAGCGGCGGCGGCCCGACCAGGTCCTCGTCGCGCAGCATCCCGGAGACGTTGAAGAGGACGTCGGCCTCGCCCGCCCAGGCCACCAGCTCCCGGTATGAGACCCCGGCGGTCTCCTCGCTGCCGCGGACGAGCAGGGCGGCCTCTCCCAGCAGCCCGAAGTCCCGCACCAGCCGGTCGAAGTAGCGGCTGGAAACCGGGTCGAGGCGGTCGACCGGCTCGACCAGGCGCACCTCGTGCCCCAGCGCGCGCAGCCCGAGGACGTACTGGAGGATCGACCAGCTCGCGCCCCCCTGTTCGGGATCGCCGGCGACCATGCCGCTGAAGAGGATCCGCAGCCGGCTCACAACGCCGCCTCGAGGAAGCGCCGGAGGACGAGGTCGGAGTCGAAGTGAGCCTCGGCCAGGGCGCGTGCCGCCTTTGCGTGGCGGTCGTAGTCGCGCGCGATCGCCTCGGCGCCGGCGAGCGCCTCGTCGATCGAGCGGAAGCTCAGCAGCCCCTCCCCCACCGGGTAGCGGCCGGCGACCCCCGTGTCCTGGACGAGCACGGGCCGGCCGGAGGCGAGGTAGCGGACGCTGCGGTCGCTGACCCAGCCGCTGCCGGTGTCGACGTAGACCGGGTGGGCGACGGAGAACTCGGCCGCTGAGCCCTGGACGTAGGAGCGGAAGGCGTGCGGGTCGCCGGCGGCGTCGACCGGGTCGACCAGGCGCCAGCCACCCGCCTCCAGCGCGGCGCGGTCGGCCCCGTCGCCAGGGTGGATCTGCACCGCGATCTCGAACTCCTGCCAGGAGCGCCGGGGCAGGTCGATCAGGCGCCGCCACTGGTGATGCTTGCCCTCGAACTCGGTTTCGCCGTGGGAAAGGGTGCCGAGCGGGCTACGCCAAGTGGCGATGGTGGTGAAGCGTCCTCGCGCCGGGGCGGGGGTGGCCGGCCAGTCGGCGAGCGTCACCGGCGGCGGCAGCGGCAGCCACTCGCGGCCGGCGGTAGGGATCGAGCACGGCGTGGTGCCGATGTTCTCGCCGACGGTGAAGTAGGTGTCGTGGCCCTCGAGCCTGGCGCCGGCGCCCCCGGCTGCCCAGATCTGGGTGAAGCCGGGGTCGAGGTCGACGTAGGCGCGCCGCCGCGGGCCCGCCTTGACCGCCTCGAGGTCGAGGTGGCCGCTGACGTTGACGAGCAGGTCGGCATCTCTCGCCCACGCGACCACGTCCTCGAAGCCCAGCCCGGCTCCGTTGCGGCCGCCGTCGCAGAGGAGGGCGGCGGGGCAGCCGGGCGCCAGCGACCCCAGCACCGCCTCGAAGCTGCGCCGGTTGACCGAATCCTCGAACGCCGCCGGCTGCCCCTGCCGGTCGAAGCAGTGCGCAGCCTCGATCTGCTCGACGAAGCAGACCTCGTGGCCGAGCCGCAGCAACCCGAGCACCCAGCTCATTCGCACCCACGCCTCTCCCCCGCTTGCGGGCTTGTTGGCGATCGCGCCGCTGACCAGGATCCGTGCCATCGGCAGCCCTAGTTGAAGGCGTCGACGAAGAAGCTCTCGCGCTCGCGGTTGTCGAGCGCCGTGATCTCCGGGAACTGGCTGACCGTCTCCCGGAACTTGCAGCGGACCACTCGGCGGAAGCCCGCCCGATAGAGCAGCTCCTCGGTGAAGTCGAAGGTGTACATCGACTTCGAGTAGCCGTACCAGGTCAACTGCACGATCAGCTTGCCGCCGATGCTGCGCGCGTCGTCGTCGGGGATCAGGAAGTAATCGGCCTTGCCCTCGCGGTAGGCGCGCATCGCCTTCTCCATGTCCGGCAGGGCGAGCCGCAGCACTCCGCCCGGCTTCAATACCCGGCGCAGCTCCGCCATCGCCGGCTCGATGTCGGGGAAGGGCAGCTCGGGAAAAGCGTGGATGCTGGCGGCGTAGTCGATGCTCTCGTCCTGCAGCGGCAGGCCGTCGCGGATGTCGCAGCTGATCTCGATCCCCGGCGCCTCCTTGACGTCGCAGTTGATCCAGCCCTGCGGAGGCTCGGTCCCGGACCCCCAGTTGAGTCGCCGCGGCGCCTGTTCAGCCATGGGCGCGCACCGCCCCGATCTCCTCGACCAAGCGGGAGAGCACGCGCTCGGCGCCGAGGTGCTCCTCGGCGATCTCGCGGGCGGCGCGGGCGTGCCGTCCGCGGTCGCTTCGCACCCGCTCGACCGCCTCGACCGCCTCCTCCAGGGTCGAGAAGGAGAGCAGCCCGTCCCCCGTCGGCAGGTGGGCGCCGAAGCCGGTCTCCTGGGCGACCACCGGCTTGCCGCTGGCCAGGTAGCAGGCGCTGCGATCGCTGAACCAGCCGCTCTCGGTCTCGACATACATGCTTTTGGCGACGGTCAGCTCCGCCGCCGAGCCCTGGATGAAGCGGCGATAGGCGTCCGGGTCGGCGACGACCGCGACGGGGTCGAGCAGCTTCCACCCGGCCAGAGTCAGCCGCTCGCGGTCGGCGTCGTCGCCCGGGTCGATTGCCAGGGCGAGCTCGAAGTCGGCCGAGACAGCTCGGGCAGCGGCAGGAAGCGGCGGAACTCGTGCACGCGCAGCCCGTAGGTGCGCCCCTCGTATTCGACCGGGCCGTAGGGGCCGCGCCAGGTGGCGACGCTGGTGAAGGCGGTCCCGCCGCCGGCGAGGGGCCAGTAATCGAGCGCCACCGGCGGCAAGGTCGCGATCCAGTCGAGCCCACAGTCGGGGACGCCGCAGCCGGGGCTGCCGAGGCTGAGGCCGACGGAGACGAAGCGGTCGTGTCCGGCGAAGGGATCGGCGAGGCCGAGCTGCCGCCACATCTGCCCGAAGCCGGGATCGACGTCGAGGAAGACCCGCAGCGGCGGCAGCGCCAGCAGGTCCTCGTCGTCGAGGTAGCCCATCGCGTTGAGGAGGAAGTCCGACGAGGAGAGGCGGCGCTCCACCTCCGACCGCGAGAGCCCGGCGCTCTCGCCCTCGGGCAGCAGCACGGACCAGTCGTCGGCCAGGCCGAAGCGCTCCATCGCCTCCGCCAGGCAGCCGAGGCCGTCGCGGGGCATCTGCGCGTCGAGCCGATCGACCAGCGTCACCTCCCAGCCGAGCGCGCGGAAGCCCAGCAGGTACTGCAGCGCGAACCAGGTGTGGCCGCCGGCCCCGGGCCGCTGCGCCAGGGCGGCGGCGATGACGACGCTGCCCGGCTTCACGCGTTCACCCCCGCCGTCGCCTCGGCCCACAAGCGCGAGTGCAGCCAGCGGGCGTAGGGCTCGCCGAGCGCCTCCGGCTCAGCCCCCAGACCCTCGAGGCGGTAGAGCTCGGCCGCGGGGACGTAGCGCAGCTCGACGCCGATTCCGGCGAGTCGGCGCGAGAGGTCTGCGCCCTCGTAGTCGGCGAGGCCGTATTCGCCACGCAGACCGCCCGCCGCCGCCAGCGCGGCGGCATCGATCATCAGGCAGGCCAGGCCGGCGGCGGCCACCGGACAGCCCTCGGCCGCGGCGGCGGCGGCGCGGTGCATCCCCCGCAGGCGGTGGACGACGCGGCCGTCTCCGCTCGCCGGGCCCTGAGTGTATTCCAGCCCCGCCTGGTCGACCGCCTCGTCGGCGTAGAGCAGCTTCGCCGTCGCCGCAGCGACGGCGGCCTCGGCGTCGAGGGCGGCGGCCATCGCGCCCAGCCAGCCGGGGCGGTCGGGGATCACGTCGGAGCCGAGGAAGACGAGTCGCTTCCCGCCGGCGAGGGACGAGCCGAGGTCGCAGGCGATCGGCAGGCCGGCGGGCTCGGTCAGGGCGGCGAGGCGAAGGGGCAGCCCGTAGAGCGCAAACAGCTCGGCGGCGAGTCTCTGTAGGGCATCGCTCTGATCGGGCTCGCCGAGCACGTAGAGGAGCTCGCACCCGCCGACCTCGGGATCGGCCGCGAACTGGGCGATCTGGTGCTCGATCAGGTCGACTCGGCGCTGTAGCACGATGACGAGCGAGATCGCCGGGGACTCCGGCGCCTCGCCATGCCCGGCCAGCTCGACGATCTCGGTGCGGTTGCGCTGCAGCTCATTGAGGCGGTGGACGGCCGGGTGGATGTGGCGCTCGCGCAGCTCCTCCGCCCCGGCGAAAGCGAGGCCGGCGTCGGCGAAGATCGTCCGCAGCGGGTCGGGGGCGATCGAAGCCGGCGCCTCGACGGCGCGCCCGGAGCCGGTGACAGCTTCGAACACCCAGCCCTCGGCGCCGTGGGTCGGGAACGAGGTCTCGAAGAGGCCGGCGAAGCCCCCCGCTGCGCCGGGATGGTGGGAGACCAGCTCCTGCAGCTCGACCCGCTCCCCCTCCGGCGTGATCGCGGTCAGCGCCGCGACCCGCTCCCCCTCGGCCCAGGCGCAGCCGCGGACGTAGAAGCCGCGCTCGTCGATCCGGTGCAGGCGCTCGACCGCGAGCCCGACCCCCAGGCGCCGGTCCGGGAGCGAGAGCGGCCGGCGCCGGCGCAGGGCCTTCCGCACCCGGCGCAGGCCCTCGCTGAGCGGCGGCGAGAGCCCGAGCTTCGCCCCCGAGCGAGGCGAGGTAGTCGAGCAGCTGCGTCCGCGCTGCCGCGTCCCAACCCGCGGGCCCCTCGCGCAGGAAGGTGGTCAGGTCGGTCAGCTTCTCCTCGACCTCGGCGCCCAGCGGGTCACTTGCCGGCTGGGCAAGGACCCGGCCTCCGCTCTCCGACTCGCAGACCAGCAGGACTCCGTCGCAGAGCCAGGCGGCGCGGGCGATCATGCGGCCACCGCCGCCCGCCGCGCCGCGATCAGCGCCTCGTAGGCCTCGGTCAGGACGTCGGCGTGCTCGGCGATCGAGTGGACCGGCGGGATGCCTTCCCGGAGCCGCTCCCAGAGGCCCGGCGTCCCCACCGCGCGGCGGATCGTCGCCGCCAGGCTCTCGGGGTCGCCGACCCGGAAGTGGAGCCCGTTGACGCCGTCGACGACCTTCTCGGCCATGCCGCCGACGTCGCTGCAGATGACCGGGCGCCTTGCCGCAAACGCCTCCTGGATCACCAGCGGCGAGTTCTCCCACCAGACCGACGGGACCACCACCCAATCGACCGCGGCCATCACCTCGCCAGCCCGCTCGGGCGGGTAGGGGCCGAGGCTGGTGACACTGTCGCCCGCCCCCAGCAGCTCGGCGATCTCCTCTCGGAACCCGTGCTCCTGGAGGTCGAGGTTGGCGCCGTGCACCCGCAGCTGCGGCGCCTCGGCGCCGAGCGCCCGCATCGCCCGCAGGAGGACGTCGATTCCCTTGTAGGGGTTGACCTGGCCGAAGATCCCGAGGGTGTCGTGGGGTGCCGGGCGCCCGGCTTCGCCCGGCGGCGGCGCCTCGACCCGGCCGTAGTCCTCGAGCAGGATCCGCTCGCGCGGGATCCCCCACGCGACGAAGCGCTCGCGCAGGGTGGCGCTGGGGGCGATGAAGAGGTCGACGAGGTCGAGCTGGGCCCGGATGAAGCGCCGGCGAAGGAAGAACTCGTCGGGGGCGATGTCGGGAAAGCACTCGGCGCAGCGGCCGGGCGACGCCTCGCTGCATAGCGAACGGTCCATCGTCCGCACCATCTGGCCCTTGTTGTGGCAGATCGGGAGGAACTCGTGCAGGGTGTAGACGATCGGCGCCTCCGGCAGCGTCCGCCGCACCTCGCGGATCGCGTCGTAGCCGATGAACAGGGTGTGCTGGAAGTGGACGACGTCGGGGCGCAGCGCCAGCAGGAAGCGGCGGAGGTCCTCGGTGTAGAGGTCCTTGCGACGCCGCATCGTCCCGAACAGCCAGTCGAAGTCGTGGTCGCCGGGATAGAGCAGGTACTCGTCGGCGACGCCCTCGACCGGGCTGATCCGCGTGCCCTCGTGGGGCGCTCCTGCGGGCGCATGCGGCGGCCCGCTGCGGGCGAGGAAGGTCGGCTCCCACTCGGCGCGGCGGCCCAGGTGACGGTGCAGCTCGTGGGCGTAGACCTCGGCCCCGCCGGGCCGCACCCGCGGGTGGTTGTGGCATATCTGAAGGACGCGCTTAGCCATGCGCCACCTCGAAGACGTCGGCCAGGCGCCGCCGGCAGATCAGCTTCATCGACTCCGCGAAGGCCGGTCGGTACCTGCCGTCGAGCGCCTCGGTTCGGCTCTCGGGATGGAGGAGGACGACGAAGCGCGCCCCCTCTCCACAAGCGGCCCGAGCCTGTGCGATCACCGGCTCGACTGGCTCCGACGGCAGCCGCCAGCAGGGCCGATCGTCGAGCTCGACCGCCTCGGCGCCAAGGCCGATCAGGACGACGCCCGCCCGCTCCGGCAGCAGCGCCCGCAGCAGCGAGCCGACCGCCGGCGCGATCCGCGCCGCTTCCAGGGCAGTGGTGGACCGATCCGAGCCCCGCCCACCACGCGATAGCGCGTAGATCTCCGCCGCCTCCGCATCGCTGGCAAGCAGCTCGCCGTCCTCCTCCAGCGCCGCGGCCAGCTCGGGGTAGTGCTCGAGCCACCACCTCGCTTCGGCCGGGATCACCAGGTACTCGGCACCGTTCGCCCGCAGCTCCGCCAGGTGGCCGGCGGCCTCCTCCCCGTCGGCGGGGTAGTGGCCGGCGTAGAGCCCGGTCGGGCTCTGGGGGAAGTGCTCGCCATCGCGCCGCCCGAGCCGCAGCAGCGACTCGTCGCCGCGGGTCATCACCAGCACCCGGCTGCCCTCGGGCACGGTCGCCCGGACCTGCGCCCGCACCCGGTCGACCTGGTCGCGGTATCGGCGCTCCCAGCTCATGCTCACCGCGCCACCGGGGCCAGGGAGTAGATCGCGCAGCCGTCATCGCGCAGAACGGCGCTGCCGTCGAGCCGCCGGCCCAGCTCCTCGTAGAACTCGAGCCACCAGAGCATCGGCGCCGGGAAGACGATGTACTCGGCTCCCTGCGCGTACAGCTCTTCCAGGCCGGCGAGGACCTCGGCGCCGTCGGCCGGGTGGTGGCCGGGCCAGCTGCCGTCGGGGAGGCGGGGGAAATGCCACGCCTGCAGCTCGTCGGTCTCGAGCAGGCGCTCGTCGCCCTTGCTGACCACCAGCACCGTCGAGCCGGCCGGCAGCGCCTGGCGCAGGGTTCCCCGAATGCCGGCGACCAGCTCCGCGTACTCGGGGCTCTGCCGGCGTCCGTAAGGATGCCAGGCCTCCCCCCACTTCTGCTCGAACCGGCGGCGGTTGCGGGCGAGCAGGCGGCTGTACTCGCCGTCCTTGAAGAGCTTGCCGAAGGAGCCCTCGCCGAAGTGGTGGACGAGCACGTCCTCGGCGCAGAGCAGCCGCAGGCCGGCGCGGCGCGCCCGCAGCGAGTAGTCATCGTCCTCCAGGGTTCCCACTCCGAAGGACTCATCGAGCGGGCCGATCTGCTCCCAGGCGCCGCGCCGCATCGCCAGGCAGAACATCGTCAGCGTCGGGATCTCGATCGCCTCTCCCCGGCGGTCGCGGGCGCGGGCGCCCGCTTCGCGGAGGAAGTCGCCGTAGGTCTCATAGGTAACCGGCACCTCGGCCTCGTTGCCGATCCGGTTGGTTACCGGGCCGACGAGGTCGGCCTCGCGGTCGAGGTGAAAACCGAGCTGGGAGAGCCACCCCGGCGCCACGATCGTGTCGCTATTGAGAAGGACGAGGCGCTCACTCCGCGCCGCCGCCAGGCCCTGGTTGCAGGCAGCCGGGAAGCCGGCGTTCTCCTCGTTGACGAGCAGGCTGACCCGAGCCTCACGCCCGGCCAGCCCCTCGAGGTACCCGCGGCTGCCGTCGGCGGAAGCGTTGTCGACGACGATCAGCTCGAACGGCCCGTCGCTGTTCGCCAGCACCGTCTCCAAGCAGAGTCGGGTGAGGGGAAGGCTGTTGAAGGAGACGACGACGATGCTGGCAGCGGGCTCGGGTGCCTCGGCCACGGCCGGCGGCGTGGGCGTTGCCGCGATCGTCGCCAGCGTCTCCTCCGAGAGGCAGGTCGGCCGGCGCGAGACCGGAGCCAGCGACATCCCGTAGGGGAAGGGACCGCGGGGGACCTCGCCGCGCCGCCCGGGGACCCGCATCCCCAGGTGGCCCAGCAACTCCCCCAGCACCACCTCGGGCGCGAAGTGCTCGAGCGCGAGGTCGCGCGCCGCTCGCCGGTGCCGCTCCGGCTCGCGGTCGATCCGCGCGATCGCCTCGGCGACCTCCTCAGCGCTCGAGAAGGCGAACAGGCCCTCGCCGGTGGGAAGGGCGTGGCCGAAGCCCGTGTCCTGGGTGATCACCGGCCGCCCGGAGGCGAGGTAGGTAGCGCTGCGGTCGCTGAACCAGCCGGTCCTGAAGCGGACGTTCTGGTCCTTGGCGACGGTGAACTCGCCGGCCGAGGCGGCGATGAAGTCACGGTAGGCGACGAGGTCGGTGGAGAAGGACATCGCCGGACTTACCCGCCAGCCGTGGCCCTCGAGCAGCTCGCGGTCGGAGTCCTCATACGAGCTGAGGGCGAAGCTCGAAGCGCGGCCCGACCCGCTGCGGCAGGTCGAGCAGCTTCTTGAACTCCTCGTCCTTGCTCCAGGTGTACACAGAGCCGTCCATCGAGACATCGCGCCAGGGCTGGCTCCAGTTGCCGATCGTCGTCAGGCGGTCGTGGGCCGGCGCCAGTGCCGTCTGCCAGAGATCCGGGAGGACGGGCTGCCGCGTCGTCTCGAAGCGGAAGCGGTCGGAGACCGGCAGCAGGCAGTCCTCCTGCCCATAGTTCTCGGCGAAGGTGAAGAAGGCGGCGTGGGCCTCGAGGAACGCGTAGGACTCCTGGTATCCCTCCGCCAACTCCAGCTGCAGCTGCACCGGGTCGGTCTCCAGGTAGATGAGGCGATCGGTCGCGCTCAGCTCCGGCAGCGGCTTGGTGCCGCCGTGGAGGTTGACGATCAGCTCCGCCGAGCCGAGCAGCCGCCGCAGACGACCCTCGGTCATGCCGAAGCAGCGGCCGTCGTCGTGCAGGGCGCGGAAGGCCCAGCGGTCGCTGAGGCCGTAGCGGCGCATGATTGTCGCGATGAAGGCGGCGGCGCGGCCGGAGGCGTCGGTCTCGCCCTTGCCCATCAGCATCGACGGGGTTCGCCCGTGCGCCTCGACGTAGTAGGCCTCATAGCCGAGCCGCTCGAAGCCGAGCAGGTAATGGAGGTTCTGCCAGACGACGCCGGCCACCGGCATCTTGCTCATCATCCCGAGCACCACGACCCTGGGCCGCTGCTCCTGCGCCGGCGCGTTCATGCCGTCTGCGCGACCGGTTGCCGTTTCCTGCGCTCGCGCGTCTGCGCCTCGTGCAGCTGCTCGTAGATCCCGCCGGCGGCGACCAGGTCCTCGTGGGTGCCGCGCTCGGCGATCCTGCCCTCGCTGAGGACGAGGATCTGGTCGGCGTGGCGGACGGTCGAGAGCCGGTGGGCGATCATGAACGAGGTCCGGCCCACCATCAGGTCGTCGAGCGCATCGAGGATCACCCGCTCGGTCTTCGAGTCGATCGAGGAGGTGGGCTCGTCGAGGATCAGGATCGGCGCGTCCTTGAGAAAGGCGCGGGCGACGCAGATGCGCTGGCGCTCGCCGCCGGAGATCTGGGCGCCGCGCTCGCCCAGCATCGTCGCGTAGCCGTCGGGCAGGCCGCTGATGAAGTCGTGGGCGTTGGCGGCCCTGGCGGCGTCGCGCACGTCCTCCTCGCTCGCCTCGAGCTTGCCGTAGCGGATGTTCTCTTCGATCGTCCCCGAGAACAGCAGCGGCTCCTGGAGGACGACGCTGATCTGGTCGCGCAGGGACTGCAGCTCGAGGTCGCGCAGGTCGACGCCGTCGAGTTCGATCCGTCCCGCCTGCGGATCGTAGAACCGGATCAGGAGGCTCATCAGGGTGCTCTTGCCGGCGCCGGTGTGGCCGACTATCGCGACGCGTTCCCCCGGCCGGGCATGAAAGGAGATGCCGGAGAGCGTTTCCTTGCGCCCCCGGTAGGCGAAGCCGAGCCCCTGCGCGGTGACCCGCCCCTGCGCCCGCCCCAGCGCCACCGCGTCCTCCTTCTCGGTCACCTCGGGATCGGTGTCGAGCAGGTCGAGCGAGGAGTTGAACTGGACCAGCTGCTCGTGGACCGTGCCGACGGTGAGGCTGAGCTGTTCCAGCGGCTGGTAGACCGAGCCGATGTAGGTCATCATCACGATCAGCTCGCCGAGCGAGATCTTTCCCTCCAACACGTGCCAGGCGCCGACGCCGAGGACGATGCTGGTTCCTGCCACGGTCGTCGTCTGCACGCCGAGCGTGTAGAGGCTCTGGCTGACGGTCAGCTTCACCCGTTCGTCGACCGCGGTCTGGCCCTGCTCGCGGAAGCGCTGGTGCTCGTAATCCTCGCGCCCGAAGGTGACGATCACCCGCAGCATCGACATCGCCTCGTGGACGATCGAGAGCGACTGCCACTCGAGCGACTGCACCCGCTGCAGGCGGGGCACGATCCGCCGGCCGTAGAGCCCGAAGGACCAGTAGAGCAAGGGGATGATGATCAGCGAGAGCAGCGCCAGCTCCCAGTCGATCAGCGTCGCGATGACCAGCATCCCGACCAGGGTCAGGGCCGATTCGGCGATCGGCGGCACCACCATGACGATGTTCCCGACGGCTGCCGCCTGGTTGTTGATCTGGCTCATCAGCGCCCCGGTCTTGCGTTCGTCGTGAAAGGTCAGTGAGAGCCGTTGGACGTGGGCGAAGAGGTCGCTGCGCAGGTCCAGGACCATGTTCTGCTCCATCTTCGAGCCGAGGTAATGGCTCAGCACGGTGAAGCCGTTGCCGACCGCGGTGATCAGGAACCGGGCCAGCACCATCGTCACCAGGATCACCCAGACCGTCGGGTCGGGGCCGAAGACGAGGCGGACGATGCCGCTGGCTTCCTGGGCCTGGAGCACGTTGGTGAGGATGATCGCCAGCGGCCACGGCTCGGCGAGGCCGAAGACGGCGGTGAGGATCGTCAGCGCCAGCACCGCCAGCAGCGCCTTGCGGTAGGGCCGCAGGTAGGGCTTGGTCCGGGGCAGCGCCTTCCACAGCGCCCAGGCGCTCGGCTTCTCCTCCTCCGGCTCGGGCTTCGCGCGCCGCAGCCTGGTCGGGAGCCACCTCATCGGCGCACCTCGGCATCGAGCAGCCAGCGCGGGAAGGCGGCCTGCTCCTCGCTTCGCGGCGCCGCGGCGACTGCCTCGCCGCGGCTGCTGAGCTGGTCCAGCTCGGCCAGGGCCAGCCGCGTCGCCGTCGCGATCCCCTCCAGGCCAAGGATGACCGCCAGCGCCGCCGCAAGCGCGATCGCGCCCCCGATCGCCGTCTGCGCCTGCTGGAAGGCGAGGAGCGAGAAGAAGACGAAGATCAGGATCACCACCCGTCCCGGCGCGGTCGTGCGCGGCCAGATCCGTGCTCGCAGCAACTGCCTGCCGTTGCCGTGCTCCTCGACCGCGGTGCGGATCTTCACCCCGCCGAGGGCGCCGACCCGCAGGTCGAGGTCCCAGCGATCGAACGGGCCGCCGCTGCGGACGAAGCCGCCGGCGGCGGCGAGCCCGTCCTGCAGCTGCTCGATCCAGGCCAAGGGGTCGCGCCAGTTTTCGCTCCAGACCTCGACCGTCCGCGGCCAGGGCAGGGTCAGCCGGGTGCGCACCCGCCGACGCCAGGGTGAGAGCCCGTGGCGAAGCCGCCCCGCCAGGCGCACGAAGGGCTGCAGGAGGAAGAGCAGAGAGGTGACTGCCCGTCGTTTCAGCGTCTGCGCCGGCGTCCTTCCTGGCACCGCGTGGTGGGCTCGCCAGCCGTTCGAGATCGCCACCGCGAGGATCCAGGCGAGCGCCGCCAGGAAGAGCGGCGCCGCCGCCAACAGCGGTCGCCAGAGCAGGCCGAGGAGGGACAGCTCCCCGAGCAGGCCGACGAGCAGCAGCCCCTCCGGCGCCTGCAGGGCCCCGGCCAGAACCCGCGGCGGCTCGTAGATCGACTGGAAGAGGTCGCTGCCCCAGGTCCCGTAGCGGACCATCGCCCGTCGCCGCGGCGTCTGCGTCGAGGGCCCCTCGTAGATCCGCCCCGACCAGCGCGAGGCGCCGGCCCGGTTGTAGTGGGTCGGCCACTTGCGCTCCAGCAGCGCCTCGGCCTTGCCGTAGCCGAACTGCTGGCGCAGGTAGCGGCGGATCGAGTCGCGGCGGCGGTGCATGACGACGGCGCCGGCGCTGAAGCCGAGTGTCCGGCCCGCCTTCTGCAGCCGCCAGCAGACGTCGACGTCGTCGCCGGCGGCGAGGAAGCGCTCGTCGAAGTTGCCGACCGCCTCCAGCACGTCCTTGCGGAAGGCCATGTTGCAACCGGGCACGTGCTCTGCCTCGCGGTCGGAGACGAGGACGTGGATCGGACCGCCCGGCGCGGCGGCGACGCATTCGGCGAGGAAGCCGTCGTCCTCGGGCGGGATGTTGGGGCCGCCGACACCGGCGTGCCCGTCGGCGCGCAGCAGGGCAGCGACGTAATGGAGCCAGTCGGCATCGGGGTAGGCGTCGTCGTCGAGGAAGGCGACGATCTCCCCCCGCGCCACCTCGATCCCGCGGTTGCGGGCGTGGCCGAGGCCGCGGTGCTCGGTCTCGACCAGGGTGGCGCCATGGGCGCGGGCGATCTCCGCACAGGCCGCGCTGGAGCCGTCGTTGACGACGATCGTCTCGTAGTCGGGGTAGGTGAGGGTGGCGAGGCGCGCCAGGCACTCGCCGAGGGTGGCCTCGCCGTTATGCGTGCAGACGACCACCGAGACCGCGGGCCAGGGGCCACCCGGCCCGAAGGGCACGTCGGCGTAGGCGCGGCCGGCGGCCGCCAGCGCCGGCTTCGGCTGCCGCTCGCGGTCGACGAGCCCGAAGTCCCAGTCTTCGACCTCATGGCCGCCGCGGTGCCACTCGTCGGTCCAGGCGAAGGCGAAGGTGCCGGCGGCGCCGGCGGCGAAAGCGTGGCGGATCTGCCACTCGATCACCTGCGCCTGCTTCTCGACGCCGTTGCGGCGGCTGTCGATCCCGAGCCTCCGTGATCAGCAGCGGCCGGTCGCCGGAGAGGTTCTGCAGCCGCGCCAGATAGGACTCGAAGGTGCGCTCCCGCTCGAGGAAGACGTTGAAAGCGGCGATGTCGAGGAAGGGGAGCTCCGAGGTACTCGGTCGAGGGGTAGTTGACGTAGGTGACGAGGCCCTCCGGGTCGGCCAGCTTCGCCTCCCAGTAGAGCCGCTCGAGGAAGCGTTCGACCGGCCGCTTGCCATGCCAGCGGACGATCGGCGCCGGGATCTCATTGCCGATCGAGTAGCAGAGGATCGCCGGGTGGCGCTCGCAGGCGCGCACCTCGTCTCCAAGCCGGGCGACGATCCGGCACCGGCGCTCAGGGTCGTCGAGAAAGGCGACGTGCTGTTCCCAGGCGAAGCCGACCATCACCCGGAGGCCGTGCTCGAGGGCGGCGTCGAGCAGCCACGCGGGCGGCGGCACGTAGGTGCGTAGGGAGTTGATCCCCGCCGCCGCCATCGCCGCGAAGTCCTCGCGCACGCGTGCCGGGGCAGGGAAAGACGACCCGTCCTCGGAGCGGAAGGTGCCGTAGGTGACCCCCCGCACGTGGAGCTTCTCGTCTGCAAGCAAGATGGAGCGGCCGCGTATGCGCGGTCGTGAAATCGATGATGGGGTCGAAAGAACGGTCAAACGCTCCTATCTGGAAATCCAGAAGGGATGTCGGCCCTGCCGACCGTTTACTTAAAAATTTCGACCCACCTTCCCAGTTTCCAAGCCGAGTTCCGACCAAACTGGACAGCTGTTCCGATCTCATCGAAGGTCTCGCAGCCATCGAACGGCGCGATCCCCCTACCGATGGAGGCGGCGAGCTTGACAGCGGAGTCCGGCACGATAAGGATAAACGTCAGGGTTCATCGTCTAGTCAACCGGGGGGAAGTAATGCAAAACGTTCGCGTGGATTCTGTCGACCGGATGCGCGCGCGACCGTTTCGCTACCGGTCGAGGGCGGTCTCCTTGTTCCTGGCGCCCCTTCTCGCCCTGTTGATCCTGGCGCCCGGCGCGGGTGCCTACAACAACGGCCCGCTGGTGTTCGACGGTGGCGAAGCGGGGGTTCAGCACCACCCGGAAATCCACCTGATCCTCTGGGGGCCGAAAAGCTACTGGAACGAAAACGCTGAAGGCCTCGCAATCAGGCAGAAGCTCGAACAGCTCTACAACGGCCTGTCCGGGTCTGCCTGGCAGGGCGTGCTGACCCAGTACTACGACTACGCCACGCACATCGGCTCCAGCGTGAGTCTCGCCCCCTCGTACATCTCGGAATACGCCTGGGGCAGCGCGATCGATTTCGAAACGCCCGCCCGGATCGTGAGCGAAGCGATCACCGCCAACAAAGGTCTGAGATCGTGGGCTATCACGCCAAGTTCCCAGTACGTGATCGTCGCCGCGCAGGGTTGGAGCGCCAACACCAACTTCGCCGAAAACTTCGGCTGCGCGTTCCACAGTTTCGACCAGGTCAAAGGGCAGGGGCCGTACTTCAGCTACTCGTTCCTCCCCAACTACAACAGCCCATGGCTGATCGAACGCTGCGGCCTCTACAGCAAAACGCCGATCAACATCCTCACGGCGATGGCCTCGCACGAGTACGCGGAGAGCGCCACGAACCCCGAGACCGGCTTCGAACTGAACACCTGGGTCTCCCACGACAACGCCAGTGGCGGCCACGAGATCGCCGACATCTGCGTCAGGTCGAGCGAAAACGTGGCCCAAGAAGGCACCGGCACGCTGGCGGGCATCTACCTCTCGCCGCTCTGGGACAACTCTAAAGGCAGCTGCGTCTTCGGAGATCCCAATCCGCCGTTCCCGTCGCCCCAACAGCCGCAGCCTTTCGTGCTGGCCAACAACGGGAAAGTCTTCTTCTTCTGGCGCGGGGAAGACGGCGGCCTGGAGAAGCTCCAACAGCACCGACGAAGGCGTCACCTGGTCCAACTTCTCCGACCTCGCGTCCGACACGATGGCGAGCCAGCCTTCGGTTGTCGAACCGAGCAGCGGGCGCATCGGGGTCTTCTGGAGGGACGGTAATCGCAGCGACGATCCGCCGAACGATTGCTTCGGCTATGCGCGCGACTATCTCCGCGAGGCCGAATACAACGGATCCTCATGGACGAGCCCATTCCCGTGTCACTCCCAGACCCCTCTCGGCCCGATGGCCGGCCGTCCGGCCGCCGTCGTGCAGCCGAACGGCACGATCGACGTCTTCTGGCGCGGCAAGAACGACAACCAGCTCTGGTACGCGAGCCAGACGGGCGGAAGCTGGAGCGCCGCGACGAGCCTCGGCGGCAACATGTCCTCGGACCCAGCCGCGGTCCAGAGCGGCACCAACACCATCGACGTCTTCTGGCGCGGCGGTGCGGGAGGGTTGCAGCACCGTTCCTTCGCGGAGAGCACCGGCGTCTGGCAGTCGGAGGAAATGCTCAACGGCACCATGCTCTCGAGCGTCGGCCCCACCGCCTTCGCAAAATCGGATGGCAACGTCGAGGTGCTCTGGCCGATTGGGTCGCTGCTTGTCCATGAGTGGAGTGAAGGGGGGTCCTGGCACTACGGCTCGATCCCGGCAATCGAAAACCGCAACAACGCGAATCCGCTCCTTCAGCCGGTCGGAGTCGGGACCGGGAGCGGCAATGCGCAGCTCTGGTACACCACGGACAGGGGCGAAATCTGGAGTGCCACCTACTCGGCTCAATCCAAAGCGTGGTCCCCGGCCGTGGTATTCGCCAGCGCTGGGGGACCGGGAACGGTCGGCACCCAGCCACAGGCCGCGGCAAGCGCCGCGGGCCATTCGGTAGTCGGCTGGATGGACCCGAACATCGACGGGGTCTACGGAACCGCGAACAACGGAACCTGGCAGCCGCGGACCCTGATCAGCCCGATGCACGGGATCCCGCCGGTCGTCAAGACGAAGGCTGCGACGAGCACCAGCGAAACCGGCGCGACGCTGACCGGCACGGTGAGCCCGGGGCGAGCTCTGACCGAATACCGCTTCAAGTATGGCCACACGAATGCATACGGACAGGAAACCTCTGTCCAGACGTCATCTTCGTCGGTTCCGATCCAGGCGAAAGCCTCTCTTTCCAACCTCGAAGCGGGCACCGATTACCACTTCCGCCTGACCGCGAAAAACGAATTTTCGGGGAGCTCGGTCGAAGGGGCAGACGAAGTGTTCACCGCGGGTTGGACCTCCGCTACGCCGGCCGGCAGCCATCTCTCGGGTATCTCGTGCACCTCGACCAACCAATGCGTGGCGGTGGGCTACTCGGGTTCCGGCTCGCGTGTGCCGCTCGCCGATCGCTGGAACGGAACGTCCTGGGAAACGCAGACCCTTGAACTGCCCTCGGAAGCCCAAGAAGCGGTCCTGAACGGCGTTGCCTGCGCTTCCTCGAGCTCCTGCATGGCGGTCGGCTACTACAAGGACAAAAACGGCGTGTTCCTGACGCTGGCAGAGCGGCTGCTCGAATCCAAATGGAAAATCGTCCCCACCCAGAACAAGGTGCCCAAAGCCGGGGAAGAAGCGTTCAACTTCCTCAACGGTGTCTCGTGCGTTGCCGCAAGCCAGTGCGTGGCCGCCGGCAGCTACCTGACCCGGACCGCCCCCGGGAAGCTCGGAAGTCACGAAGGCCATGGGCGAGTACATGCTCAACGGATCGGCCTTCACCATGCAGGAAATGCCGCTGATCGAAAGCTCGACGTACACCGAACTGCAGTCGATCTCCTGTGTCAGCAACGAAGAGTGCACCGCGGTCGGCTTCTACCGCAGCCCCGCCAGCGCCTCATACAGACCGATGACCGCGCAGTGGTTTGGAACGTCCGGTTGGACGGCGAGCGCCCTGCCGATCCCCCCCAACGCCACCGACGGCTGGCTGCAGGGCGTGTCATGTCCGTCGGTGAACTACTGCGCCGCAGCAGGCTTCTACCGGACCACCTCCGACACATGGGAACCGCTGGTCCTGCGGCGCAACGGGCCCAAATACACGACCTGGGAAGCCCAGACCCCGCCGGCAGGCGAAGCGGGACACACCACCGAGCTCGCCGGCATCTCCTGCACCGCCAAGGACGACTGCACGGCTGTCGGCAACTACGCCGGGAACCCGGCCAAGCCCGTGGCCGAGCTCTGGAACGGGGAAAAATGGAAGGCGCAGTACCCGCTGAACCCGACGGGAAGGACCGAAAACGGCGCCATCGAACTGACCGGGGTCTCCTGTCCTCACCTCGGCGCCTGCACGGCCGCCGGCTTCTTCCAGAGCAGCTTCGAAGGTCTTTCGGCCCTGGTCGAGACCTACTCGGTCAAATCGCCGCCCAGCGTGACCACCACGGCGGCGTCCGGGATAACGAGCAACGAAGCCAACCTGAATGGCACCGTCAATCCGAACGGCCTGCCGACCTCCTACTACTTCGAATACGGACCGACGGCGTCCTACGGCAACAGCACCTCCGCGACGGAAATCGGAGAAGGCCAGTCCCCCGTCTTCGTCAGCAAACGGCTCAGCGGCCTTGCGGTCAACGCGACCTACCACTATCGGGTGGTCGCAACCAACACGGCGGGCTTCGTGCGCAAAGGCGAAGACCAGACGTTCACGACCGAACGCGCTTGGAGCATCCAGCCATTGCCGAGTCCCAAAGGCGAAAGCCCCCGATTGAACGGAGTCGGATGCGCCGGCGAAGCGTTCTGCACCGCGGTGGGCGATTACAAAGCCGGAGGCGTGAGCAGGCCCTTTGCCGAGGGCTCGAAAGGCATGGAATGGTCTCTGCAACCGATGCCTCAAGAAGCCGAAGTTTCAACCCTCGCGAGCACCGCCTGCCTCTCGTCGACAGAATGTCTGGCCGTCGGCAGCATCACCACGCCCGAAGGGGTCGGCGTGGCGCGAGCCGAGCGCTGGAACGGCTCGAAATGGGAACTCCAGGCGCTGCCGCTCCCGCCGGCGAAATCAAGCCTCCTACGGAGCATCTCGTGCAACTCGGCCGGCCAGTGCACGGCGGTTGGCCGCTACGTGGCCGCCAGCACACCAAGGCTGCTCGTCCTGCGCTGGAACGGCTCGACATGGCAGCTCCTGTCGGTGCCCGAACCAGAAGGGGCGAAAACGTCGGAACTCAACGGGGTCTCCTGCAATCGCTGGGTCATGCTCGGCGTCACGTTCGAAGAATGCATGGCCGTCGGCGTCTACACCAGGGAATTGGGCATCCCGGAACCCTTCTCGGAGCGCTGGACCGGCTCGAAATGGGAACCCCGTGCGATCCTTCCGAAAGGATTGAACGGGACCCAGCTGCTCGGGGTCTCGTGTGCGCCCCCGGTAACGGTGAACTGCATCGCCGTCGGGTACTACACCGCGGCCGGCGTGAACTACGCCTTTGCACAGAAGTGGACCGGATCGTCCTGGGAAACCCAAACCGTGAACTCGCCCGAAGCAACGAAGCTGGCGGGCGTGTCCTGCTCCTCAACGACGTTGTGCATCGCCGTCGGCACGTCTGAACTCAAACAACCCGCGACCCTCACCGCGCGACGCTGGAAAGAATCGCAATGGGGTGGGATGTCGATGCCGGTACCCGAAGGGGCCAGTGCGCTCAACGGCGTGTTCTGCACGAGCAGCGGCGCCTGCACCGCCGTCGGGTACGCCGAAACCGGCCCTGGCATCTCCTGGCCCCTTGCCGAGCGCTACTGAAACGCCATCGGGGCCACGATCCCGAGGAAGCCTGCGACCTGAAAGTCTTGGTCGCTAATGGCGGAGGAGCGGGGACGGGATTCGAACCGCGACCTTCGGGTTAGGAGCCCGATCCAGAGACCCGAATGGCTACGTGGAGGACGGTTTCAAGATCAATGCCCTCTTCATCTTCATCGCACGAGGGTGCCGCGAAATTTGACTGGAACCGTGGGTCTCCCTCCACCCGGCGCCCGCCCCGTCTGGCAACGCTGGTGGATGTATTCCTTGTTGGCGAAGTAGAAGACGCTGCCGGCCACGTACCGGCGGCTGACGTGCCCCGTCAAGCCTTCTTCAAAGGCGTAGGAAGGTTCTTCGACGCGCTCTCGTTGGAGCCGGAACCGACCACTGCGATCGATCGGGAGAGAAGACACCGATTCCGCAAACCGCTTCCGGATCCGGCTGTAGTGGTGCCGGCCCTCGGGTCCGACGCAGCTGAGGCGGATCAGAGCGTCAACCAAGAGGACTCCCCGGCCCTTGATCCGGATTGCGATCCTGATCCCTTTCCCATGCCCGACGTAGAGCGTCGATCCGGCATAAGGATTGGGGCTGAGCCCGCGAGTGGTGTCAAGCACGAACCTTCTGAAGCCTTCGGCCGCATTGCCGGCCCGATCGGTGGCTTTCACCCGAAACCGGTAGGCGTCGTCGGCCAAGGGCCGGGACGCCAGATAGGCGCGCGGTCCGGTGCAAGGCTTGAAGCGTGGTTCGTCGAATTTGGTGCGCTCGCCGTCGAGGGCGCATTCGACGCGATCCGCGCCTGATACCTCGAAGGTAAAGCGGGGCGTGCGATCGCGGATCCGACCCGAGGGGGCGGTCAATATCTCCAGTTGGGGCGGGGTCGCATCGACGTCAAAGCTTCGGCTCGGCGGGGTCGGGTCGACGTTGCCAGCCTGATCGACAGCGCGTACCGCGAAAGCATGGGACCCGTCGGGGAGCGCCGGCTCGATCCTCACCTCGTTTGCAGGGCAAGGTGCGAACGGACTCCCGTCCAAGCTGCATTCGAACCGCGCCCAGAAATCGGAGGAGCTGTAGCCGAACTTTGGCTCTGGGTCCAGGGTCAACCCGCTGGGACCAAATTCGATCGTCGTATCCGGGGGAATGCCTTCGGTCGCCGTGGTCGTACTGCCCGGCACGGTGCCGAACCCCGTTAGAACAGGGACAACCGCGATGAGAGCCATCGAGATCACCAACACGCGTCGGGGGCCAAAAAGCCCCTTTGACTTGCTCATGGCCTCAGTTGTAACCCCTCTCATAAGGAAAGTCCCGCTTGAACGGCACCGCGCGGCTCCTGCCCCAGCAGGCAGCTCTCTTCGGCCCGGTCGGTCGTTTCCTCGGCCGCGGCTACCAAACTGCGACGATCGATCGCAGCGGGCGGATCGGGGTTCTCGTGCTGCCGAACGGGTGCGCGATCCTGGGGCCGGAACCGGGAGAGCCCCGCGGTAAACCGGTGGCCGCGCCGAAGCGGTTCCCTCATTGCGGGCGCGAGCAGAGGCAGGTGTCTCCGCTGAGATACTGCCCGTCGCCTCGGGGCGGCCTTGGGCTGCGGGTCGGACGGATCGATGACGGCATTTCGCAAACGTCGGAGCGCGTCTCGGCCCGCAACTCGACCGGGCTCCCAGGTTTCATCCCGCTGCAGGTCTTGGCGAGCGCGGTCACCCGCCTTGAGTGGCGCTTTCGAAGCGCAACACCGGGCTGAAGCGTTCGCCCTTGTCGTCGCGTACATAGATGCCACCGCCCACCACCACCCCGCTGCGGAAAGGCGCGGCCGCGGCGGCTGCGCCCGCTTGGCTCGGAGGCAGCGCCGTCACTCCACCTTTGCCGAAGGAACGATCCAACCTGCGGCCGTTTGCCTGGTAGCGCAGGATGGTGAACGCCGGCCAGACCCGCCGTTCACGGTCGACCCGTTCGTCGGCGCCCGCGACGACGATGCGGCCATCGCGCTGGACACTCAACGCAAGCGGGATGAAGGTCACGGTCGCGGCGTCGTCGTGGCCTCCGGCGACGTGCCCTTTCCTCCCGAAGCTGGGATCGATCGAGCCGTCGGGGCGCAGACGGAATAGGAGCAGCGGTTCTTCGCGAGCGCGATCGGCGATCCCGCCGAGCAAGATCCTGCCGTTGGAGGTGACGCCCAGCAGTGCCGGGGTCGGGCAGCAGTACCGCGGCTGGCCGGCCCGCGGCGTCGCGATCCCGTCGCCGCCGCCGAAGCTGGGATCCAGATCGCCCTCGGCGGTCAGCCGCAACAGGGCGAGCGCGCCGCGCAGGTAGCCGGCGACCAGGACCTTGCCGTTAAGGAGGGCCCGCACGGTGGTGAAACCGGTGAAGCTGTTTTCGCGTGGCATCGCGATCACGATCCGCCCGCCGTCGGCGAAAGAAGTGTCGATGCTGCCGTCGCCCCGGTAGGCGATCAGCAGCGCCGCGGGCTGCCCCCCTCCCGCGACGTTCCGAGCCCCGACGGCGACGATTGGGCCGCCCGGCTGTACCGCCACGTCCTGCAGCGTGCCGCCACCCCGGATGCCGTAGCTGGGTTCGGAGGGGTCCTTGCCTTCGAGGGCGGGCTTCGACGCGACGATGCCGCCCCGGCCGAAGGTCCGGTCGAGCGTCCCGTTCGACCGGTAGCGGGCCAGCAGCGGAGCCGTGCCGCCCAGTTCCGTTTCCTGGAACCCGGCGACGAGACCACGGCCCCCCTGGGTCGCAACAGCCCGAGCGCGCAGCTGCAGTCCCGGACCGTGGTGAACGCGAAGTGGAGCGGTGTAGCCGCTCTTGCCGAAGCGGGTTTCGAGGGCCCCGGTCGGACGGAAGCGCGCCGCGCCGAAATAGCCGGGCTCTTCGAAATCGCCTATCGCCGCCAATAGGCGACCGTTGCCGTCATCGGCCAGATCGCGTACGCCGATCCCCGCTCCGGGCGACCAGGCGGGTCGTCGCGGGGGGACGACCGGCTCGCCGCCCCCGAAAGGGGCGGCTCCGAGACCAGCGGGGAGAATCAGAACCGCGACGAGCAGGATCAATGCTCCGACTCCGCTCCATGCCTTTGTCCGTCTCGTCATCTCTTCCTCTTCATACCTTGATCCGCGGTCGAAGTCGCGCCCGCCGGTTAGAAGGGCGCAAACTGGCCGCTGCGAAATTCGTCTGTCGTTGGATGTTGCCCGAGCCCTCGATTCCCGTATACCCCGCGGCGAAGGTGTTGCGGCAACTGGGCTCAGCGTCGCAAGAGCTGAAATGAGAACTGCCGGCGCGTACCCTCAGAGCTCCTTGGCGACTTAGCAAGGCGCAGCAGGGTGCGGAATTGGTCGCAACGATGTTCCTAGCTTCCACAGGTGGGGCGACTATCCGACCCTCGGGTTCCTACATGGACAGTCCGATTATGAACTTGATCCGCAGAGTCGACTGGACTACGTGGAGCTAGGTTTCAAGCCGAATTCGGGCGATCGAACTACGTGGAGATCGGCTGGAATCTGTGAGGCATGTTGCCCCATGGGTTGCCCCACGAGGCCTATACCGACGAAGCCGCCACGACGGAGACATCGTCGTGGGCAATCGCCCCGCCCTTCTGCGCTCGCGCCGTCACCAGTGCCGGCTTGCGGCCCGCGGGTGCCACGTCCAGCACGAACTCGATCCCCAGGCGCCGCACCGCGTTGATGATCGTGTCGATCTCCGGGTTGTGCTCCCCGGACTCGAGCTTGACGACGCGGGGCTGCGAGACGCCCAGCTTCTTCGCCAGGGCCCTCTGGCTCAGTTTGTGCTCGGCGCGATAACGCAGCAGCGTGGCAGCAAACTCCCGCGCCGGAGCGAGCCTCTGCCACTCCGCCCGAAAGCTCGGATCGGCGAGCTGCTCCTCTGCCACAAGGGCATCGAAGGTCTTATCTGGGTCCGTCATCGCCATCTCATGATAATAAAATTATTATCGGAGTCAACTGCGGCGCTTCAGCCGCTCACCCGCTGCCACGACCGCTCGATCGAAGTCTTTCTTCTTCGCAGCTACCGCCAGCACGACGAACCGACCGCCGAACCGCGCATAGATCGGTCGAGCCTCACAAGCCCCCTGCTTCGGCCGCAGCTCAAAGAGATTCGCCTCGCCCTTCAACGACTTCATATGCGGCGACGGCAAATCCGGCCCGAGATCCTTCAGCTTTTGCACGACGTTGAAGACCGCCTTGCGATCCCCGCGCGACTTCACATCCTCGAAGTCGATGACCGCATCGCTGTCAAAGTCCACGATCCAATTTTTCGGCTGCATCGCCATTCCGGCGACAATAACCTTGGGCGCGGACTAAATGTTTTGTCTGCAAAGATGCTGGGTTGTGCGAGGAACTTGCGACGGTCGGGGCTCGTGAGGCTTGAGTTTGAGAGTCGTGATGGTCCTACGTTGATTAGTCCTCGCTACCGGCACCCTCGTCGAGCATTTCACTGACCAGTGCCGTCACCTCCTCTTGGCGCGTCGGCTCGTCCCCTGGCACCGTTGCGTCGACCCCCCAACGCTCGAAAAACCAGACGAGGTTCGCTCGCGCCAGAAGTGCTAGGGGGCCATATTGCGCTAGCGCCACTGCCCAGTCATGAGCGGCCTCGTCTCGCTGGCCGTACTTCCACCGACAGATAGCGGCATACGTGGTGGCGAACATCTCGCGCTCGTCTCTTCGCCCGACGATCGCGATCCAGTCGTAGAAGGCCATTGCCCTTGCCCAGTTGCTTGCCTCGGTTGCCTTCCACGCACGCTTCACCGAAACTTCGAACTTGGGCGCAGTGAGGGCCAGCACCGCCAGCACTATCCCCGCCAACCACCACAGCAATGGCGCTAGGCGGAAATGGAATGCCCACATTCTCGTCCCAATTCGCTCAAGAGCGCCAATCATCGGACCCACGCTAACCCACTGGACCACGTCCTCTCTGCGGGCGCAGCGGCATCAGCTAAGGCTGCCGCTCAAACTGCAAGAACGTCTTTATCCAGTCCGTGCGCTCATCCGGACTGAGCGCCTTGCCGATCCAGCGCGCAAAGTTTCCGGTCGCAACCTTCGAGTCGTATGCCTCTCCGGCGGTGGCCTTCTGGCCTTCATGGACAATCCGATTTCGCAGCCGATAGCAATCGGCATGCCAGCGCCCCGGGGCTGAGGATTCGTCGGCGAGCGTGAGATCCTCGTCGAGGAATTGGGGAAGAAGTTGGGTTAGCTGGTTCTTGAATGGCGCCGCCAGCACGCCTCCCAACTTGTCCGGATCGCGCTCAAGGCACACCCAAAGCACTCGAAAGATCGTGTTCACGAGCACCTCGGTCGCGGTACACGCCGCGATCACCGATTGATCGTGCCGCCCAGCCCCCAGATGGTGCTCTGCTGCCTGATACAGCTCGACAAACTGAAAAAAGGGCGCTCGACCAGCGCCGGCCTCATGAACTGCCTCGATCGCGTAGACAAGTTCCTCCTCAGAGCGCTCCTCGGGCAGGTCGTCACGAATGGTTGCGTGCACATCAAGCGTCCCACTCGGCCCGGTCCAGCCTTCCGGAGCCGGGAAGAGATCCAGTTTCCACGGCGTCTCCCGCGGGAGATCGATTCGCGACAGCGACGAGATGTGCCACTCGTCGCGTAGTCCCGCGAGGATTACGACGTATCTGTTCAGGAAGAGCAGGGCCTCATCAAGGCGTCGCGACAACCATTCGAGTACGTCGTGTCGAAAGTGCTCGTCATCGGCCTCTTCCTTGCCAAGCGGCGTTTCGCCTACGGGCTCATAAATCGTAATTTGGACAACACTCCGCAGTTCATCGGCTCCGCGGGCCGTGACTCCGCGAGGACCATTCGATTGCTTCACGTTCTTCCAGTCCGGAAAGGCGCGTTCGGCCGCGAGAAGAGGAACCCAACCGTCGACTCGAGTCTGCTTCACCTCGACACGAAAGCGCGGCCGCAGATCGTCCTCCGGCACTGGCGCTGCCATCCCTACCATGTGGCCGATTGCGTCGGGATTCCAGCCAGGCCAGCTCCCCCCGCGATCACTCACCAAGAAGACAAGGCCATCAATCCGCAAGCAGTGAGGAAATTCAAGCAAGAAGGTCAGGCCAGAGATTGGCTCTGCATCCGGATCGGGATCAATTCGATCAGGATCAAATTGGCGCGGCTTCAGTTCTTCCATCACTGCTTCTCCCAGACCTCATGTTGCCCCAGGCGTTGCCCCACGGACGTTTTTGAACCCCTTTGTCTGCACCTTCAGAAAGAAGAAAGCCCCGCAAATGCGGGGCTTTCGGTAAGCGTTCAGCCCCTCACACCTTGTGGGGTGGACGTGCCCAGCTCGGCCCTACTCAGACCAGCGAAGGCGCAGGGCTTGCCCGCGAGGAGGCGGTGATCGCCTCAACCAGGAAGCCGAAGAGCGAGCGGCCCTGCAACCGGCAGGTCTGGGAGACGGAGAGCATCCGCTCGGCAAAGCGCTCGCCCGCCTCGGATTGGCTGCCAAGGGAGACCTTGCGGTAGATCACAGCTCCTCGCAGGCCGCGCTCGGCTCTGTTGTTGGTCGGCTCCACTCCGTCTATCTCGGTGAAGGTCCAAAGCGCCGGCCAGAGCTTCAAGAGGTTGCGGGCGAAGGTTCGGAACTGGCGGTTGAGCATGCTCTTCTTGCGGTGAGGCTCAAGCAGGGCCCGCAGGCGGCGCTTGGTGGGCGCGACCTCGCGGGCAAGGCGATCGCGGTCTTCGTGAACCGCGAAGGAATCCCAGGCGCGAAAGAGCTCTCGGCAGCTCTCGAGTCCCGCCTCGCCAAAGCGCCCTTGGTCTGCGAGCCCTTCGGAGTGGCGGCGGAAGTCGCGCAGCAGATGTGCCCAGCAGACCTGGCGCCGAGCGGGATCGAGGGAGTCATAGGCCCACCAGCGATCTGAGGAGACGATGCCGGCGAAGCTCTCGCCGATCAGCCCCGGCAGCTCGCGCTCGTGGCGATCGGCGGCAATGTGAAAGGCGGCGAGGCTGTCGGTAATTGCGCCCCACAGGGTGCGCTTTTGCCCGGCACAGCGCCAACCGGTCTCATCAACGCAGATGACGGGGGCGTCCTTGACCGCCTCGCGCAGCCCAGCGTAGGGCTCGGCCAGGGCGCCGGAGATGCGCTGGCAGATCGCGTCGACCGAGCCGACCGAGACCTCGCAGCCAAACAGCTCACCGCAGAGGCTCTGAGGCATCGCGGCGTGAGATTCGGTTGCGCACCGACAGCAACGCGATCGCGGCCTGCATCCTGGGTCCGAAGGCGCTTTGGCGGACCTCCTCGGGCAGCGATGCCCGGGTGCTCTTCCCGCAGCCGGGGCAGCGCACGCAGTGGGCTTGATGCTCGGTGACCCTGACCGCGATCGGCGGCAGCTCCGTGACCTGATGGCGGTGTGGCTCGCCAGTGGCTTCTCGCTCGCCGGCGCTGAAGTCCCCTCCACAATCCGAGCAGCGCTCGGGCCAGTGATCGACGATCTCGTCCAGCTCCGATTCGGCCACGAGCTTGCGAGCCGTTCCTTTGTGACCGGGCTGGGCGCCCTGCTTGCGGGTGCTCGCTCCGCGCTTTGACTGAGATGGCTTGCCTGGCAGATCGGCCGAAGGTGGTTGCGAGGAGTTCTGGGAGTTCTCGCGCAGCTTCTCCTCGAGGCGCTCGATCCTCGCCTCCAGACGAGTGACCTGGCGCTCGTAGCGGGCGGTCAGCTCGACCAGGAACTCGACGCATGCCTCACGACCGGCGTCATAGACCGCCTCGGCTTCGGCGCGCTCCACGCCAGGGAGTTCGCCAGGCGGCCGTTATGTCCCCTACCTGGCTGAACGCTTACGGCTTTCGTCCTATAGCGGGGGCAGGATTCGAACCTGCGACCTTCGGGTTATGAGCCCGACGAGCTACCTGGCTGCTCCACCCCGCGGCGTGAAGGCGCATGCTAGCAACGTGAGGGCCGTTGTCGGCATAGAGTGCCGCGCCGTGCATGGATGCGGGCTCTCACAGGGTGGCGGTGATCGACATCGGCACCAACTCGACGCGGCTGCTGATCGCCGACGTCGCCGATGGGCGGGTCGACCGAGGTCGAGCGGCAGCAGCCGGGTGACCCGGCTGGGCCGCGGCGTCGACCTCTCGGGCCAGCTCTCCGGCGAGGCGATCGAGGCGGCCTGCGAGGCGATCGCCGACTACGTCGCGATCTGCCGCGAGGGCGGAGTCGAGAACATCGACGCGATCGCGACCAGCGCCGTCCGCGACGCCTCCAACGGCAGCGCCTTCGTCGCCGAGCTGCGCGAGCGCTTCGCCCTCTCGGCCCGCGTGCTCGACGGCGAGGAAGAGGCGCGCCTCACCTACCTCGGCGCCACCTGCGAGCACTCGCCCAGCGAGCCGACGCTGGTCGATCGACATCGGCGGCGGCTCGACCGAGCTGATCGTCGGCACCGGCGACGAGATCGCCTTCCACGCCTCGCTGCAGGCGGGCGTCGTCCGCCACAGCGAGCGCCACATCGCCGCCGACCCGCCGAGCGCGGTCGAGCTCGAGGCCCTCGCCACCGACGTGCGCGGCCTGATCGAGGCGCGCGATCGCCGACCAGCCCGGCGCCAGCGCCGAGGCCGGCATCGCCGTCGCCGGCACGCCCACCTCGCTCGCCGCGATCGAGATCGGCCTCGAGCCCTACGACCCGAAGCAAGTACACGGGCACATCGCTGACCCTGGCCGCGATCCAGCGACTGCTCTCGCAACTGGCCTCCGCCCCACTGTCCGAGCGGGCAGAGATCCCCGGAATGCACCCCGATCGCGCGCCGACATCGTCGCCGGCGTCGTGATCCTGGTCGAGACGATGCGCGCCTTCGGCCTCGACCGGATCGAAGTCTCCGAGCACGACATCCTCTACGGCAGCGGCGATATCGACTGCTTCGGCTTGGACTGCGGATAACCCCGCATTCTCGATGGGCGGCAATTCGTGTACCTAGGTGGACAGTCGTGTTCCGCCGGCCCGGACATTTGGGTCAAGCAAGCGGTCTAACCCCCAAAACTTGGTAGGCTAGAGCTCATCGATTTATGAGTAGCAGGCGGCCGAGCCAGCTAGACGTATCGGACAGGCGGGCAGATAATCGCCACACCGGGAAAGAGGTGGGGCACAACCCACCGCGAGCCCGGTTACAGGGCTCGGACGATTGCCGCATCATGGCGCCTCCCGCCGTCTGAGTCCACCAAATAACTGGTCCCTGAAGACGTACCCCTGCCCGTCCTGAGGGACCAACTTGAATCGACCGCCAGCGATGGCGGTCGATTCTCTTTGGGGAAGAGCCGGCGTCGGCCGCCGCTCAGGCCAGATTCGACTTGCGCGGGTAGACGACCTCGGGATCGGTGAGGACGTTGACCAGGGTCGGCCTGCCCGACTCGAAGGCCCGCTCGAGCGCCGGTCGCAGCTCGCTCGGGCTCGCGCACGAGGATCCCGTCGCAGCCGAGCGCCTCGACCATCTGCTCGTAGCGCGTCTCGGGCCGCAGCTCGGCCGCGACCGAGTAGCCGTAGAGGAACTTCATCGGGTGGTGCTCGAGCGCCCAGATCCCGTTGTTGCCCATCACCCCGACGACGCCGAGGCCGTGACGCGCCATCGTGTCGAACTCCATCCCGGCGAAGCCGAAGGCGCCATCGCCGAGCAGCAGGCAGACCTGGCGATCGGGATGGGCCAGCTTGGCGCCGATCGCCTGGCCCGGGCCGGCGCCGAGGCAGCCGAACGGACCCGGGTCCATCCAGCAGCCCGGCTGGTAGGTCTCGATGAAGCGGCCGGCGTAGGAGACGAAGTCGCCGCCGTCGCCGACGACGATCGCGTCGCGGTCGAGCACCTCGCCCAGCTCTTTGTAGATCCGCACCGGGTGCAGCGGCGAGCGCGCGTCGTCGAGCTCCGCCTGCTCCGCCGCGCGCTTCTCCGCCTCGACCTTGCGCAGCTGCGCCAGCCAGGGCTCGCGTGCGGCGCGCGGCGATCGCCGACGCGCCTCGCGCGATCGCCGCCAGGCTGGCGGCGACGTCGCCGACCAGGTCGACCTCGGGCGTGCGGTTGGCGGTCAGCTCGTTGGGCGCCACGTCGAGCCGGATGATCTTCGTCTCCTCGCCGAAGCTGGCGCCGAAGCCGAGCCGGAAGTCGAGCGGCACGCCGATCACCAGCGCAACGTCGGCGCCCTTCGAGGCCGGCGCCGCGGGCGCGGCTGAAAGCAGAGCTCGTGATCGGCGGGCAGGCAGCCGCGGCCGAGGCCGTTGAGGAAGACCGGGATCCCGAGCGCCTCGGCCAGCGCCCGCAGCTCGTCCTCTCCGCGCCCCCAGTAGAGGCCGGTGCCGGCCATGATCGCCGGCCGCTCGGCGCGCGGCGAGCAGCGCCGCGGCCTCCTCGATCCCTCGGCGGCGAGCCGCGCTGCGGCCGCCGCGGGCGCGGCGGAACCTCGGCCTCGGCCTCGGTGAAGACGACGTCGAGCGGATAGTCGACGAAGGTCGGGCCGCTCGGGCGCCGCCAGCGCCAGGTCGAGCGCGGCCGCGGTGCGTCGCCGCGATCTCGCCCGGTTCCTTGACCGTCTCCGCCGACTTGACCAGCGGCGAGACGAAGGGCAGGTGATCGATCTCCTGCAGCGAGCCCGAGCCCCAGCGCAGCTCCGGCGCCCGGCCGCCGAGCACGCAGACCGGCGAGCCGTTGGCCTGGGCTCCGGCGATCGCGCTCATCCCGTTGGTCACGCCCGGGCCCGGCGGTCAGCGCGGCGACGCCCGACGCCGCGGGTCGCCTTGGCGAAGCCCTCGGCCGCGAAGGCCGCGGTCTGCTCGTGGCGGACGTCGACGATCTCGATCCCCTCGGCCTTGCAGCCGTCGTAGATAGAGAACAGGTGTCCGCCAGAGAGCGTGAAGAGGTGCGCTCACGCCGCGCGACTTCAGCGCCTTCGCGACGATCCGCCCCCCGTGCTCCATCGTTTGAGCCTATAGGGACGTGCACGGCTACCATCGCCCCTGCCCGGGTGGCGAAATTGGCAAAAGCGGCGCCCTTAAAAGGCGCTGCCCCACTGGGGGGCTTGCGGGTTCGAATCCCGCCCCGGGCATTTTGTCGCAGTTTGCGGTTTCTAAATCCGCACTAAAAATGTGCCTAGAGACCGCAACTACGCCGCTGCTACGGTGTCCTTGAGCTAGAAGACAAACGCCTTCCCTGGCACGGAGGATTCGCTTGGAGGCTTCAGCTCTCACACACGCCAGTCGCCGCGGACTCCTCGCCCGCCGCTCGCCGCTGCTCAAACTTCAGGGGGACGAGCAGCTTGATCGCGATGGCGCGCAGCGGCAACCCGGGCGCCTTCGAGACGATCGTCGACCGCTACCAGGGCCGGCTGCTCGGCTTCTGCCGCCAGATGCTGGGCTCCACCGAGGACGCCGAAGACGTGCTGCAGGAGGTCTTCGTCAACGCCTACCGGGCGATGCTCGCCGACGAGCGCGAGATCAACCTGCGCCCGTGGCTCTACCGGATCGCCCGCAACCGCTGCCTCAACCACCTGCGCAAACCGACCGCCGACGCCCAGGAATCGATGGACATGGTTCCCGAAGTCGAGGCCGCCTCGACCGCCGAGAAGGTCCACAACCGCGAGGAGTTCCGCCAGCTCCTCACCGACGTCGGCAAGCTGCCCGAGACCCAGCGCTCGGCGCTGCTGCTGCGCGAGATGGACGCGATGTCCTACGAGGAGATCGCCCAGGCGATGGAGACCAGCGTGCCCTCGGTCAAGTCGCTGCTGGTGCGGGCGCGGATCTCGCTCGCCGAGGCGAGCCAGGCGCGCCAGCTGACCTGCGGCGAGGTCCGGCTCGAGCTCGCCGAGGCCGCCGAGGGCCTGCGCAAGGTCTCCGGCCCGGTCCGCCGCCACGTTCGCGACTGCGAGGAGTGCACCGACTTCCGCTCTCAGCTCCGCTCCAACGACAAGGTGCTCGCGGCCCTGTTCCCGGTCGGGCCCGCTGGTCGCGCTGAAGGGCTTCATCGCTTCCAAGCTCGGCCTGGGAGGTGCCGGCGGCGGCGGGTGCTGCAGCCGCCACGGGCGCCGGCGGCGCCGGCGCGGTCGGCGGCGTGCGGTGCCGCGCTCGGAGGCGGCGGTGCTGCCGGTCGGCATCGGCGGCCTCAGCGGCATAGGTGGAGCAGTCGGCGGCGCGATCGGCACCAAGGCCGTCGCCGGTGTCGTCACCGCCGCCGTCCTCACCGCCGGCGTCGTCGAGGTCAAGCAGCAGACCGAACCTGCTCCGGTGAGTCCGCCCGCGCAGATCTCTCAAATCGCCAAGCCGGCCTCCTCGCCGCTCGCGGTTGCACCGGCGCAAAGCGCCGCCGTCGCGACCCCCGCTCCGCTCGAAACAGCTGAAGTCGAACCGGCTCCCGTCCCGGTCGAACCGGCCCCGGTCGAAGCAGAAGTTCCCGAGGAAGTCGTCGCCGAACCGCCCGTGACCGAAGAAGTCACCGGCTCCGGCGGCGTCGAAGCACCCGAAGCGACCGCTGAGGAACAAGCTGCGGTGAAAATCGACGGCGCGACACCCCCGACCGGCACCGCCGCCGGCGCTCCGGCGGGAGCAGGGACCGGCACCGTCGTCGTCACCGTCGGTGGCAGCGGCTCAGCGCCGGCCACCGCCGCTCCGCCAACTGAAACCGCTCCGCCGCCCCCGCCGCCAGCGGAAAACCCCGCGCCGGTCGAAGAATCCACGCCCGTCTCCTCGGGCAGCGAAGCACCCCCAGCCGAAGGCTGAGGCCCTCGGCTGGGCAGCAGCTCGGTGCGGCCTCAGCTGCAGGCCGATGACCTTGAGCCGGCGCATCAAGGCAGGTGCCGGCGAACTGGCGGGTGTCGGCGAGCGAGTAGCCGAAGAGCTCGTAGTCCTCGTCCGGCGGCGCCCAGGGCGGTGAGAGCACCCCGTCGGCGACCGGCAGCGACTTCCTCCAGAGTGCGCTGGATCGCCTCCTTGTAGCGCTCGTCCTCGTGCGCCTTCTCGCGCAGGAAGACCGAGCCGAAGGCGACGTGGCGGTGCTCGTCGCGGGCGACGTTCTGGAAGCCCTCGACGAAGGTCGGCAGCGTGCCTTCCTGTTCGTTGTAGTCCATGATGAAGTGCTGACCGGTGAGGGCGAGCATTCCCTCGATCACCATGTGGTAGATCGTCACCGCCTCGACCAGCGCCTCGGTGTCCTCCGGTTCGACCGAGAGCCGGTCGGTCCGCTGCTTCAGCATCTCGTCGAAGAGGCGGCCGAAGTTCTCGTTGAGGTGCTCGGAGGTCTGCGGTCAGCATCTCGGAGAGCTCGTCTGACTCGAGCACGCCGACCTCGCGGTAGAAGCGCTCGAAGAAGCGCACGTGGCGGGCCTCGTCGGCGATCTGGGTGCAGAGGAAGATTCTGCTGCTCCTCGGTCGGCGCCGCGCGCATGATCGGCCCCAGCTCCTCGGCCACCTTCTGCTCGCCGATGAAGAAGGAGGAGAGCCCGTACATGCGCTGGAAGCGCTCCTCCTCGGCGATGCGCTCGTGCCAGTCCTCGCGGTCGCGGCTGAAGTCGAGCTCCTGGGTCTGCCACTGCTGGCGCTCCCAGAGCAGGTAGAGCTCCTCGTAGGTGAGCAGCTTGATCTCGGAGGTGCGGTCGGCCGCCTCGTTCAGCGCCGGGTCGGCGGTCGCCTGGAAGTCGGCGCGCTCGGTCCGTGACTCCGTCCCAGATGCCTCAGTGGTTCCCATCACTGCTCCTCGGCTCGGCTGCGCGGTCCGAGCGAGACTAGCAGCGGCCTGGCTGCTCAGCCAGTCGTGTGCGACTCGCCCGGCTCGAGCACGACCACCGACGAGGAGGTCTTGGCCTCGACGTCGGACTTGAAGGCCTGCGGATCGGTCTCGATCGGCGGGAAGGTGTCGTAGTGCATCGGGATCACGGTGCCGGCGCCGATCGAACTCGGCGGCGACGCACGGCGTCGTGGCGATCCATCGTGTAGTGGCCGCCGATCGGCAGCAGGGCGACGTCGACCGGGTTGCGCTCGGCGATCAGCTTCATGTCGCCGAAGAGGCAGGTGTCGCCGGCGTGGTAGACGGTGGTGCCGCCGATGCTTGATCACCAGGCCCGCCGCGGGGCCGATCGACGATCCCGTGCTCGGCGCTGAAGGGCGACTCTTCGGAGCCGGGGATCGTGTTGGTGTGCCAGGCGGGGACGAGCTTGATCTAGCCCCAGTCGAAGTCGACGGTGCCGCCGAAGTTGGGGTCGCTGACCGTCCTCGACCCCTGGCCTTCGAGCCACTTGGCGAGCTCGACGATCGCGACGCAGTGGGCGCCGGTGCGCTTGGCGACCGGGACCGGCGTCGGCGATGTGGTCGGCGTGGCCGTGGGTGAGCGCGATGTGGGTCGGCTCGACCTCCTCGGCGGTGGCCACCGCGACCGGGTTGTTGGGCTTGAGGAACGGGTCGATCAGGACCGTGGTCTCGCCCTCGCTCAGCTCGAAGCACGACTGGCCGTGGAACTTGATCTCCATCGTCAGTCTCTCTCCTTCGCGGTTCGTCGGTTTCGGTCCAGCTCCTCATGGAGTGCCCAGCCGACGGCAACCCCAACCATCATCCCCATCCGCGCCTCCTCGGCGAGCAGCGAGCGCGACCGCGACGATCCGCTCCTCGGGGTCGGGCACCGTCGCCGCCTTCAGCGCCTCGGCCTCGTGGGACTCGCCGAACCAGCCGCCCTCGGCGAGGGCCGCGGCGAGCACCTTCTGCAGCTGCGGTGCGGCGCGGGCGACGATCTGCTCGGCCTCGGCGAAGCGCTCGGCGTCGGTCAGCCGCTCGATCGCGGCCTCGAGTTGCTCGTCCGTCGGCACGGCGGAGAGCCTAGCCGCCCGGGCCAAGCGGCTAGTGCGGAGTCCGCGCAGGGTCGGCGGCCGCGAGGCCGGCGAGGCCGCCGACCGCGCCGCCGACCAGGCCGGCGAAGAGATCGGCGGTCGATTCGAAGATCGGCAGCGCGAGCAGGACCGCCGCGGCGACGACGACGCCGATCACGTCGTACTCCTCGTCGATCGCGCCGTGGGCCTCGGCGCGGCGGATCGCGAACCAGGCGGCGACCGCGCCAAGCGCCATGCCGTTGCCGCCGGCGATCACCTCGACGTCGCCCTGGGCGTTGGCGATGCCGCTGGCGACGAGCATCCCGAGCGAGCCGCAGGCGACCAGCAGCAGCGCCGTCGCGGGACGCTGCCGAGGCGCCGCTCGAGGCCGGTCGCCGAAGATCGCCAGGCCGACCGCGACGACGAACAGGTAGCCGACGTCGACGTAGGCGAAGGGGGCGGTGAGGAAGCGCCACCACTGGTCCTCGCAGCGGGACGATCAGGCCGCCGAAGGTGCCGAGCGGGTCGCCGGTCGCCTTCTGCACGAGCAGCAGGACCGCCGAGCCGAGGATCACGGCCAGCGTCGCGTAGGGCCGGACGGCCGCGGCGCCTTCGGCGCTGGCGGCGGCGGCATGAGCCGCGGCCGGCGGCGCCGCGCGCGGCTTCGCCTCGAGCGCGTCGCCGCGCCGCTCCAGCTTCGGCGCCCGCTTGCGCAGCCGCGCGCCGCAGTACGGGCACTCGGTTACGTAGGGACTGACCTCGGAGCCGCAGTTCTTGCAGATGACGCTGAGCTCAGTCTCGCTCATGGTCAATCGAGGATAACCGCCCCGTCGCCGAGCACTCGCCGGCGGACTGCCGATGACATACTCCCGAGACACCCGTCTTCGAATCCTAGGAGGAAAACAGCGTGGAGTTGAAGAGCCTGACCGAGCAGAAATCGCTGCTGGCGACCCTGGCCCCCGGCAAACGAGCCCGCCTGCACCGGCTGCTCTTCGAGTTCGGCCCCGGCAACGGCACCCTGATGCTGCTGCCGATCGACCAGGGCATCGAGCACGGCCCGCGCGACTTCTTCCCCAACCCGGCCTCGAAGGACCCCGACTACCAGTTCCGGCTCGCCGCCGAGGCCGGCTACTCGGCCCTCGCCTGCCAGATCGGGATGGCGAGCAAGTACTACCCCGACTACGCCGGCCAGGTGCCGCTGATCCTCAAGGTCAACGGCAAGACCGACATCCCCTCCTCCGCCCACGCCTTCTCCTCCTGCAACGCCAGCGTCGAGGACGCGGTGCGGCTCGGCGCCGACGCGGTCGGCTACACGCTCTACGTCGGCTCCCCGCGCCAGGACGAGGACCTCGCCCAGCTGCGCCAGGTGCGCCAGGACTGCGACCGCTTCGGGATGCCGCTGATCGTCTGGTCCTACCCGCGCGGCGAAGCGGTCGACGCCAAGGGCGGCGCCAACTCCTTCTACGCGATCGACTACGCGGCGCGGATGGCGATGGAGATGGGCGCCGACGTCGTCAAGCTCAACATGCCGAAGATCGACCCGGACAAGGACAAGGACGCCCCGGCTCCCTACAACGAGATGCAGGTCGACCAGGACGAGGCGATCCGCCAGTGCGTCGAGTCGGCCGGGCCGCTCGCTGGTCGTCCTCTCCGGCGGCTCCAAGGTCGACGACGAGACCGTCCTCGGCCACACCCGCGAGATCATGGAGGCGGGCGGCTCCGGCGTGATCTTCGGCCGCAACGTCTGGCAGCGCGAGTGGAACGAGGCGCTCGAGATCATCGGCCAGATCAAGGAGACGTTGCTCTCCAGCGTGCGCCGCATCCCCTAGCGCCCGAGGCGGCGACGAGAGCGGCCGCCTCCGCCGCGCCTTGAGCGGGGATGGGACGCGAGCTGGCAGCGGAGGGCTGGCTCGGCAGCGTCGTGCTGCTGGCGCGTCGCGGCGCTGCTGATCCTGCGGCCGTGGGAGCAGCAGCGGAGCCGATGCCGGGCCCGGCCGCGGCGCGGGCGTACGTGGTCCGGGCGGTCGACGGCGACACGATCGAAGTGCGGATCGGCGGGCGGCTCGAGGACGTGCGCTACATCGGCGTCGACACGCCGGAGACGGTCAAGCCGGACACGCCGGTGCAGTGCTTCGGGCCGCGCGCCTCGGACTTCAACCACCGCCTGGTCGAAGCGCCGCCGGGTGCGGCTCGTCTTCGGGGTCGAGCGCCGCGACGTCTACGGCCGGCTGCTCGCCTACGTCTACCTCGGCCACCGTTTCGTCAACGCCGATCTGGTCCGCCGCGGCCTCGCCCGCTCGCTGACGATCCCGCCCAACGACCGCTTCGCACCGCTCTTTCGCGCGCTTGGAGCTGCGCGCCGCACGGGCGGGACGCGGGCTCTGGGGCGCCTGTCCGACCTGAGCAGTTGTGACGCTTGTCACATTGCCTTCGCCTGCAAGTGCTCGTTGCGCCTTTGCTACGGTCCGCCGCGGCCCCCGGGCCACCCTTATCTATGCGAATGCGACAAAGCATCTCCCAGTTCGAGTCGGCCTTCGAGCAGGAGACCATCCTGGAGCGCCGCCGGCGCGAGCAGCTGCGCCGCCGCGCGGCCAACCGCTCGCGGGCGCGCCGGATCACCCGCACCGAGCAGGAGAGCAAGGTGCGCTTCAGCGTCCTCGCCGTCTGCCTCACCGTCACCGTCGTCGTCGTCGTCGTCGCGATGTTCGAGGCGCTCGCCTTCCTGATGGCCTAGCGGCCGTGCGCACGACCGCCCCGGTTGAATAGACTCGCGCGCCGATGGCCCGACGCTCGCTGAAGCCACAGCTGAATCAGATCCGCGCCTGGGTGCGCCAGGGCCGCACGGACGCCTGGATCGCCCACCAGCTCGAAGTCAGCGCCTCCGAGCTGCGCGAGTTCCGCAAACAGCACGGCTTCACCCCCGACGAGGAGGACGCCGGCTCCGGCGAAGTCGATCTCCGCGACGAGATCGAGGCCGAGATCGAGGCGGCCACCGCCGAGGAGGCGGAGGCCGAGGAGGACGAGGAGCCGAGTCCGAGGAGGACGAGGACGAGCGACGACGAGGCCGATGCGCTGAGGACGGCGGGCGAGCCGGCCCAAACGCCGCGCCGGCGCCGTGGACGGCGCGGTGGCCGCGGCCGCCGCAAAGAGCTCGAGGCGACCTTCGACCACGGCGAGACCGACGGCTACGGCCTCTGGCTCGACCCCGCGGTCAAGGACAACCCCGTCTACGCCGAGCACTGGGCCGGCCAGCGCGAGGTCACGGTCCGCATCGACGCCGATCAGATCGTGATCCGGCGCGCTGGCTCTCCCGAGCCTGAGTCTGAGTCCGACGACTCGGACGACTGAGCCGGCTCTCCCCTTCCGTAGACGAAAGCCAGTCTCAGTAGGCCTGCGCTTAACTTTTTCGGTGAAGAGGTAGCGGCTGACGCCGCAAGGAAACGCCGAAAAAGTGCAAGACGCTTCGGCCTACTGAGACTGGCTTTTAGGCGTATCCGGAATGCGGTGGAGCGGAGCGTTGGCGGAGCCGCAGGCTGCGGGGTCGAGCTGGCCGCTGACCCTCCAGACTGTGGTGAGACCGGCGCGGCGAATCGGGACGGCAGCTGGGTCGCCGCGCAGCCAGCTGGCCTCGGGCGAGGGATCGGGTTGCCGGTGTGGATGAAGTTGAGGAAGGGGGACGTGACCAGGTAGTCGAGGTCGGCGGCGTTGACGGCGGCGCGGAAGGCGCGAGCAGGTCGGGATCGCGTTGAAGGCGCCGTGCGGGCCCTTTTCGCCGAGGTAGATGACCTGGTTGGAGAGGTCGGTGCCGTAGAAGCCGTACTGGAGAAAGCCGGCGGTGGTCCCGGCGAGGCCGATGCGGGCGTCGCTCGATTGCCGCGGCCCAGCGGTAGGCGCGAGTCGAGGTTCATGCCGGGGATCTTCTCGGGGCGCCGTCGTTGCGGAAGCGGTCGTCGAGGTAGTGGCGCTGGACCGGGTAGCCGATCGCGACCACGAGCCAGGGCCAGGGCGGCGAAGCCGCCGAGCGAGCGACGACGCCGCGGCCGGCGCGCCCTGTCCCGCGGAGCGCCAGCAGCGCCGGCCGGGATCAGCGACCGGAGCGAGCACGGCCAGCGCCAGGGCGAAGACGCCGGACGGATCGCGCGGCACGCGCGTCGGAGCGGTCGGTGACCGGACGAGGCACGACCGAGCAGCGACGCCGAGCAGCGCCCCATCCTGGCCGGCGGCGGGCGTCGAGGGCCGCGCGGCAGCGGCAGCAGGGCCAGCGCCGCCGAGCAGCGCCGGCAGCACGTAGCGGATGTTGATCGCGAAGCCGACCGGGGCGCCGTCGGCGCCGGCGGCGCTGAGCGGCGTGAAGAGGTAGGCGACGCATGCCGAAGAGGGCGACGCCGCCCAGTCCAGCGGACGATCCGGTCGCGGCCGCGCAGCAGGGCCAGCAGGCCGCGCCAGCGACCGCGCCGAGCGAGCACCAGCGGCCAGAGCGCGCCGAACGCCTCGTGCAGGCCCGGCGCGAAGTAATGGCGCCAGACGCCGGTGTCGGTCGCGTAGTGGACGATGCTGAAGTCGGGCCGGCCGTTCTGCAGGCGCTCGGGGTGCGGCAGCGAGATCGGGCCGAGGCTGGTCGACCTGCGGCAGCGGGTTGCCGGCGACGATCAGGTTGCGCAGGTACCAGTAGCCGCCGCCGAGCAGCGCCGGCACGAACCACCAGGCGGCGGCGGCCCAGCGGCGTCCCGCGCGGCGCCAGCACGACGACGGCGACGCTCAGCGCCGCCGCCATCGCCAGCACCGTCGACCTTGGTCCCGGCGGCGAGGCCGATCGCGAGCCCGGCGGCGGCGAGCGGCCAGCCGAGCGGCATCGCCGGGGGCCGGCACGCGGGACCGCCCTGGGCCGCTCCAGGCTTCCGCCGTCCGCCGCACCCGGCGGTGCTCTCGCCTGATGGCGGCCCAGGCGTTGATCGAGGATCGCGATCGCGGCCAGCAGCAGCGCCGCGGCCACGAGGTCGTTCTTCGCCGCGCCGGGCTCGCGCACGACCAGCGTGTGGCACTCGAGCAGGATCGCCGCGGCGACGACGCTGAGGTGGCCGCGGCCGTAGGGCCGGCCGATGCACCAGGCGGCGAGGAAGGCGATCGCCAGCCAGCCGAAGTTGAGGAACAGCGAGAGCGTGTCGCGGTGCGTCAGCAGGATCCCGTCGGCGTGCAGCAGCTCGGAGTTCTGCGGGTAGAACCAGTTGGTGAAGACGGTCTCGCGTGTAGTGGAGCCCGGTCACCGAGTGGCTCTGGGCGATGTCCGCCGCGAACGGCATGTGGTACCAGAGCGAGTCGAAGTTGAAGATGCCTCGATCGAGCGCATCCTTGGTCGTCAGGCCCCAGTGGGCAACGACCAGGGCGATCACTCCCGACGGTGATCGAGCCACGGCAGCCAAGCCGCCCGGGCCGGCGGGTCCTGTCGGTGCGGGGGCCCGCCCCGGTGCACGGGCGCTGCAGCGACCGGACGGGCCGCGGGGGTCCCCCGCGCCAGCGCCACCCGCCGGCAAGAGCGCTCGATGGCAGGGCGCGCCAGCCACCAGCAGGACGCGGCGACGAGGGTCCAGGCGTAGAGGAGCCCGAAGGTCCCGAGGATCTCGGCGAGCCAGATCAGCAGGGCGATCGGCGATGATCGACTCGACGAGGCGGGCCGGGGCGCCCTCCCAGGCGGGGATCAGGCGGCGGCGCAGGCGGATGGCGCTGAAGCCCGAGCGAGAGCGCCACGCAGCGGCCAGCAGAGCGGCGGCGCTGAGGAGGTAGGAGCCGGCGCTAACCACGGCGGGCAGCGCACCGACGGCGGCGCTCTAGCCGCTGAGGCCGCGGATGACGACCGGGGTCTCGCCCGGCGCGACCATCCCCTGGGCGCGCGCCTTGCGCGTCGAGCACGATCGGGTCGTCGGCGTGCTGGACCCGCCAGTGCAGGCGCTGGTGTTTTCGTGCTGCGCTTCGTGCAGCTTGGCTTTGGCCGCGGTCGTCGCCGTGTAGGTCTTGACGAAGTCGATCGCCGGGTTGAGGTAGGAGTAGAGCACGGCGGCGAGGACCAGGGTCAGGGCGATCCGGCCGACGCGGTCCCAGTTGACCCGGCTGGCGCCGCGGCGGGCGGCCGGGCGCCGTGCGAGCGGCGGGCCGGCGGCGCGTCGCGAGACGGCGGATCGGTTCCGCCGGCGTGGGCGCTGTGCTGCCATGCCCGGTCCTACGCGGCCGGGCCCCGCATTCCTTCACTAAGCGGACGCTTGGGCGAATGCCTGCAGGCCGGGAAACTCGGCTGCCGAGCCCAGCTCCTCCTCGATCCGCAGCAAGCGGTTGTACTTGGCGACGCGGTCCGAGCGCGAGGGCGCGCCGGTCTTGATCTGGCCGGCGCCGGTGGCGACGGCGAGGTCGGCGATCGTCGTGTCCTCGGTCTCGCCGGAGCGATGCGAGATCACCGCCGTGTAGCCCGCCTCGCGGGCGATCCGGATCGCCTCCAGGGTCTCGGTCAGGGTGCCGATCTGGTTGACCTTGACCAGGATCGAGTTGCCGACGCCGAGCTCGATGCCGCGCCGCAGGCGCTCGGGGTTGGTGACGAAGAGGTCGTCGCCGACGAGCTGGACCCGCTCGCCGAGCTTCTCGGTCAGCAGCTTCCAGCCGTCCCAGTCCTCCTCGTCCATGCCGTCCTCGATCGAGACGATCGGGTAGCGCGAGCAGGCGTCCTCCCAGTAGCCGGCCATCTCCTCCGGCGAGAGCGAGCGGCCCTCGTGCTCGAGCACGTAGGCGCCGTCCTCGAAGACCTCGCTGGTCGCCGGGTCGAGGGCGATGAAGACGTCGGAGCCGGGCTCGTAGCCGGCCGCCTCGACCCCGGCCAGGACCGCCTCGCAGCGCCGCCTCGTTGGACTCGAGGTCGGGCGCGAAGCCGCCCTCGTCGCCGACCGCGGTCGCGAGGCCCTTCGCGGCGAGGCTCTTCTTCAGCGCGTGGAAGACCTCGGTGCCGACCCGCAGGCACTCCGAGAAGCTCGCGGCGCCGGCCGGGACGACCATGAACTCCTGGAAGTCGACCGAGTTGTCGGCGTGGGCGCCGCCGTTGAGCACGTTCATCATCGGCACCGGCAGCACGCGTCGGCTCGCCGCCGCCGTAGAGCTCGGCCAGGTAGCGGTAGAGCGGCTGGCCGGAGTCCGTCGCCGCCGCCTTCGCCGCGGCCAGCGAGACGCCGAGGATCGCGTTGGCGCCGAGCCGGCCCTTGTTCGGGGTGCCGTCGAGCTCGATCATCGTCGCGTCGAGGGCGCCCTGCTCGGCGGCGCGGGCGCCCGTCAGCGCCGCGGCGATCTCGCCGTTGACGTTGGCGACCGCGCCGCGAGACGCCCTTGCCGGCCCAGGCGTCGCCGCCGTCGCGCAGCTCGACCGCCTCGAACTCGCCGGTCGAGGCGCCCGAGGGCACCGCGGCGAGGCCGCGGGCGCCGGACTCGAGCGCGACCTCGACCTCGACGGTCGGGTTGCCGCGCGAGTCGAGGATCTGGCGGGCGTGGATGGAGGAGATGCGCGCTCACGGGACGCGGCAGTCTATTCAGCCAGGACGGCGCGGCGGACGCTCTACGGACGCCGCTATTCGCCGGTCGGCGCCGCGGCGCAGCGCCGCCCGGAGTCCCGCCTCGGGATGTCGCCTTCGGGCGCGCGCCTTCTTCGAGCCCGCGGGCTGCGGCCGCTGGGCGAGCTGTTCGCCCTTCGGTTTGAGCGAGCTGACCGGTGCCGGGCAGAGCCGGTTTGACCTGGGTGACCGGTGCCGGGCAGGCTTCTGGCAGCTTTTTTCGGGTTCGCTTCGTAGCAGGCCGCGTCGGCTTCGGTCGGGTGGCCGGTGCCCTTGAAGTTGGAGCAGCTTTCGATCGTGAAGTCCGAGGCGCAGAAGGTGCGCGACTGCCACTTGGCTCTGGTAGTTGCGACGAAGTCGGTGAAGATCTTCCTGTTCGGCCTGTTCTGGTCGAGCTGGGTTTTGATCTGCGACTTCGGCTTCGTCGAGCGGCTGGACTTTTTCCGGGGTCGATTTTCATCGACCTCGAAGACGATGTAGCTCTTGCCTTCGTAGTTGACCGGGCCGTCGACCTCGCCCTGTCGGGGCGCGCGAAGATCGCCGCTTCGAGCGGTTCCTGCCGGCGTGCTGTTCTTCGGTCACGCCCGGCTGCAGGCCGCCGTTGGCTTTGGTCGTGTCGGTTTCGGAGTATTTCTTGGCGACCTTTTTCCAGCTCTTTGGCCGAGTCGTCCTTTTCGAGCGCGGCTTTGCGCGGCTTCCGACCTTTGCCTTGTCGGTTTCGTTGATCATGACGCGGATGTCGCGCGATTCCGGCGTCGTGTACTGGGTCGCCTTCGCGGCTTCGTAGTAGTCCTTGATTTCGCTCTTGCTGGGCATGCGGCGCTTCTTCGGTGACCTGTTCCTGGATCTTGGTGCTGAGCATCTGGATCTTCACGCGCGTCGTTGACGTCCGGCCTGCGTGAAGTGCGAGGTCTTGAGGAATTCCTGGTATTGCTGCTTCGGTTTTGAAGTCTCTGTTTCTTCAGTTTCTGCGAGTTCTTTGGCGATCTTCTTTCGGCGTCACCGTGATGCCCATTTCTTCGGCCTCGGCCCTGGATCCAGATCGTGTCGAGCACGTTCGCCGAGCGCTCGTTTCCTTCAGTTCTTCGTATTTTTTGTCGCCCGGTTTCGGGGACTGTTTTGAGCTTTGCCTGCGGCCGACCTGCTGGAGCAGAGCGTCGCTTGGAACTCGCGCTTCGCGTGACCGGGCCGAGGCTCGTCGGGGCGCGTGCGTCGACCATCGCGACGTCGCCGGAGGGGACGCTCGGATGGCCGATCCCCTGGGCGATCGCGAAGACCGACGAAGAGGACGACGAAGAGCGCGCCGAAGACCGAGCCAGCGCAAGGCGCTGTAGCCCGGCCCGACTTCCCGCCCTTGCGCCGGCTTTCGCTCCCACCGATGCGGGCAGCATAGTTCAAATTGCTCGGACTCGAGGAGGCGGCGCAGCGATAGGTCCGCTTCGGCGCTCTGCCGGTCCCTGCTTCGCCTCCGCGCAGGCCTCAGCCATCGCCAAGACCGCCGCCAGTCGCGCCTCCGGCTCGTCGGGCGACTCGGACCGACGCGGTCTGCTCGCGCCACTCGTAGAGCGCCCCCTCGACCTGCTCGCGCGAGGACGCCGGCCTGCTCGGAGTCGAGCTCGACCCCGGTGACGCTGAGCCGGCCGCCGCGGAACTCGACGCTGCGCGCGCCGGCCAGGCCGAGCTCGATCCGCGCCCGCTGCAGCGTCAGCAGGTTCTCGGCCTGCGGCGGCGGCGGGCCGAAGCGGTCGCTGAGCTCGTCGCGGATCGCCCGCAGCTCGCCCGGCTCGCGGGCGGCGACGATGCGGCGGTGGACGTCGATCTTGGCCGCCTCGAAGGGGATGAAGGTGGCCGGCAGGTAGGCGTCGACCGGGACGTCGAGGCGGACCGGCTCCGGCGCCTCCTCGCCCGCCCTCGGCGCTCGCGCGCCTCGGCGACCGCCTCGTCGATCATCTGGCAGTAGAGCTCGAAGCCGACCGCGGCGACGTGGCCGGACTGCTCCTCGCCGAGCAGGTCGCCGGCGCCGCGGATGTCGAGGTCGCGCATCGCGATCTTGAAGCCGGAGCCGAGCTCGGTGTGGTCGGCGAGGGTCGAGAGCCGCGCCGCCGCGTCCTCGGTCAGCGCCTCGGCCGAGGGGTAGAGCAGGTAGGCGAAGGCGCGCTCGCGAGAGCGGCCGACCCGGCCGCGGATCTGGTAGGCCTGCGAGAGGCCGAGCTGGTCGGCGCGCTCGACGATCAGCGTGTTGGCGGTGGGGATGTCGAGGCCCGGACTCGATGATCGTCGTCGTCACCAGGCAGTCGGCGTCGCCGCGCAGGAAGCTCGAGCATCGTCTCCTCGAGCTGTGTCTCGTCCATCTGCCCGTGGGCTTCGGCGAAGCGGCGCCTTGGGGACCAGGCCGCGCAGGCGCTCGGTCGTCTCCGGCAGCGAGTCGATCCGGTTGTGGAGGAAGAAGGCCTGGCCGCCGCGCTCGAGCTCGCGCTCGATCGCCTGGCGGACCAGGTCCTCGTCGTAGGGGCCGACGTAGGTGCGGACCGGGCGCCGGCCCTCGGGCGGCGTCTCGATCACCGAGATGTCGCGCAGGCCGGCGAGGCTCATCTGCAGGGTGCGCGGGATCGGCGTCGCCGAGAGCGAGAGCACGTCGACTTTCAGCTTCAGCTGGCGCAGCAGCTCCTTCTGCTTGACCCCGAAGCGCTGCTCCTCGTCGACGATCGACGAGGCCGAGCTCCTTGGCGCGGACGTCGCGCGAGAGCAGCCGGTGGGTGCCGATCAGGATGTCGACCTTGCCCGCCTCGAAGTCCGGCGAGCACCGCTTTCACCTCGGCCGGCTTGCGCAGCCGCGAGACGCCCTCGACGACGAAGGGCAGGTCGGCGAGGCGCTCGCGGAAGGTGCCGAAGTGCTGCTGGGCGAGGATCGTCGTCGGCACCAGCATCATCACCTGCTTGCCGTCGGAGGCGGCCTTGACCGCGGCCCGCAGCGCGACCTCGGTCTTGCCGAAGCCGACGTCGCCGCAGACCAGGCGGTCCATCGGCTGCTCGGACTCCATGTCGCCCTTGACCGCCTCGATCGCCTCCATCTGGTCGGCGGTCTCGCGGTAGGGGAAGGCCGTCTCCATCGTCATCTGCCACTCGCCGTCGGGCGGCGAAGGCGTGGCCCTTGCGGGTGCGGCGCTCGGCGTAGAGGTTGAGCAGCTCGCCGGCCAGGGCGCCGGCGGCTCGGCGCGCCCGCGCCTTCATGTTCTGCCAGCGTTTGCCGCCCAGCGCCGAGAGCGTCGGTTCGCCGCCGGCGCCGACGTAGCGGCTCAGCTTCGCGAGCTGGTCGGTGGGGACGTAGACGCGGTCCTCGCCCTTGTATTCGAGGTAGAGGTAGTCGCGGGTGACGCCGCCGACCTCGCGGGTCTCGAAGCCGGCGAAGCGGGCGACGCCGTGGTCCTCGTGGACGACGTAGTCGCCGACCCGCAGGTCGCTGAAGGCGAGCCGGCCGCGGCCGGCGCCGGGCGCGCGGCTCCTCGGCCCGGCGGCGGCGATGGACGAGGCGGCGGAAGGGGTAGACGGCGAGTTTCAGCTCGGGGCTGACGAAGCCCTCGCGCAGGCGCGCCTCGGCGAAGGTGAGGCCCGGGCTCGGGCGAGAGCCGGCCGCCTTCGAGCAGCGACGCGTCGAGGCGGTCGAGGCCGTAGCGGGCGCGCTCGGCCTCGCCGCGGTTGTCGAAGGCGACGACGGTGCGGTAGCCGGAGCGGACCAGTTTCTCCAGCTCGCGCCTCGGCCTCCTTGACGCTGCGGGCCGGCGACTCGGCGCGGGAGGCGCGGAAGGCGTCCTCGTCGTCCTCGCCGGCGCGCGGTCAGCGAGAGCGCGGCGCGCGCGGCCAGCGGCTCGGCGACGTCGACGTAGAGGTGGCGGGCGTCGTCGGCGTGCATCGCCGTCGTCGCGTCCTCCCAGTGGTCGCGCAGCGCCGGCTCGATCTCCTCGGCGGCGGCGAGGATCACGGCGGCGCGACTCGGGGACCAGGTCGAGCGGCGCGCCGAAGCGGTCGAGCGGCAGCACCTCGGCGAGGCTCGGCGCCTCGCTCGCCCTCCTCGGCCGCCTCCATCGCCGCCAGCTCGGCGAGCTCGCGGTGCTCGGCGTCGAGCTCGGCCGCCGGCGCCAGCTCGACCCGCTCGGCCTCGCCGAGCGAGCGCTGGGTGAAGGTCGAGAACCAGCGCATCGACTCGACCTCGTCGCCGAAGAGCTCGATCCGCACGGCGCGCTCCTCGGTCGCCGGGAAGACGTCGAGGATGCCGCCGCGGACGGCGAACTGGCCGCGCTCCTCGACCTGCTCGACCCGTTCGTAGCCGGCCGCCGACGAGGTCGCGCGGCGACCGCGCCCGAGGTCGATCTCCTCGCCGCTCTGCGATCGCGAAGCCGGCCGGGCGCAGCGAGGCGTCGGGGACCGCCTCGGCGAGCGCCGTGGCGCTGGCGACGACGACCGCGTCCTGCTCGCCGCGCGAGCGCGTCGAGGGCGTCGATCCGCAGCCCGACCAGGTGCGGCGGCGGCGTCACGTGCGAGGCGTAGCCGGTGCCGCGCGAGGGGTAGAAGCGGACCCGGCGCGGCGCCAGGTAGGCGCGCAGGTCGGCGGCGAGGTCGCGGGCGGAGCGATCGTCGGGGCTGACCAGCAGCGCCGGGCGGCCGGCGAGCCCGCGGTCGTCCTCGAGCAGCGCCGCCAGCAGCAGCGGCCGCAGCATCGACGAGGCCGCGGACGCTCGACCGCCTCGCCGCCGGCGGCGGCGTCGCGCACGCGACCGGCGAGCGCGTGGACGCGCTCGTTCTCGGCGGCGATCTCGATCAAGGGGCGCAGTGACATCCGGCTCGCCATAATCGCACTGGCTGAAACTGAGGAGCACATCCCAGGGAGTGATTGCCGAGGATCCAGAGCGCCAGCGCTGGGTCTCGCTGCCGCAGGCCGGCGACATGCTGAGCCTGCTCGGGCGCGGTGCCGAGGGACGGGCCGAGGTCGCGAGCCAGCTCGAGGGCGGCTCACCCGCCGACCCCGCCGCCGCCGGCCTTCCCTTCGCGGTGCGCTCGATGCGGGCCTTCAGCCTCTGGCCCTCGCACTACGAGGGCTCGGCGCGAATGCTGGTCAAGCGTTTCTTCCCGCCCCCGGTACGGCGCCTCGCCGCTGGCTTCGAGCGCCTCACCGGCCGGACGTTCCCGCCGTTCAGGCCCAAGGCCAGCTTCTACGAGACGCCCGCCTTCTACATGGGCAACCACACGGCGATGCTGGCCGACGGCGCGGAGGTGCCTTGGCCCTCGCACACCGGCTACCTCGACTTCGAGTTGGAGCTCGCCTTCGTGCTCGCCGGCCCGCTCGCCGACGCCACGCCCGCGCAGGCCCGCGAGGCGATCGGCGGCTGGTTCGTGCTCAACGACTGGAGCGCCCGCGACGTCCAGGCCGAGGAGGTGCGCCACGGCGTCTTCGGGCCGGCGGTGAAGTCGAAGACCTTCGCCAACTCGATCGGCTGCGACGTGCTCAGCGCCGACGAGCTACCGGACTGGCAGGCCGCGACCGGGCGGGTTCGGGTCGATGGCGAGGTCTGGTGCGAGGGCGCCACCGCAGGGGCAACTCACGACGTTGGCGCGATGCTCGCCCATGCCTCGGCGGGTGAGCGTCTCGAGGCCGGCGACATCGTCTCGACCGGGACGATGCCCGGCTGCTGCGGCCTCGAGCTCGACCGCTGGATCCGGCCGGGGCAGACGGTCGAGCTGGAGATCGACGGGATCGGAACCCTGAGCAACAGAATCGGAGAGCGACGATGAGACGACTGCTTGCCGCTGGATCGGCCCTGGGCCTGCTCGCCCACAACGCCTTCGAGACCCGCGCCGGGGTCGGCCTCGTCTTCGAGCCCTTGCATCGGCCGCCGCGGCGCGATCGCGCTCTGGAGCGCCTACTTCCCGTTGATGCTCGCCGCCGCCGCGAGCGACGGGCGAGAACGCCGCGCCGGCTCTCCGCCTTCAGCGCCGGGATCGGTGTCGCCGGCGTCGCCGTCCACTTCAAGGCCTGGCCCTGGTCCCTGCACGGCGGCCTGCCGATGCTCGACGAAGCCGAGGGCCTGAGCGAGGACCAGCTGCCCGCCTACAACGCCGTGCTCTGGTTCTGGCTGCTCAGCAGCGCCGCTCAGCCTGCCCGCGAGCGAACCGGCCCGGGCGCGCGGCGCTTCGCGATCGCCGGCCTGCTCAACTTCCCGATCCTGCTCGCCTCGGCGCAGCCACCACTTCCGCTGGGCCCGCGAGCAGGCGGAGCTCGAACCGGAGCGCTGGAGCCCGGCGCTGCGCGAATGAGCGGGCGGCGCCTGGCCGGGTGGCGCCCGCGGCGCGCTCTGCCTCAGCTTCGACAACCTCGGCGAGGCGGCGGAACTGGAGCTGGGGGCGCTGCCCGCCGACGCACCGCTGGGTCGCCACGAGACCGCGCTCGAGGTCGCTGCCGCGCCTGCTCGGGCGGCTCGGGACCGGGGGCTCGCCGCGACCTTCTTCGTCGAGGGGCTGAACGCGGAGATCTACCCGGACCTGCTGCGCGAGATCGACGGCCGCGGCCACGAGGTCGCCTTCCACGCCTGGCGCCACGAGCAGTGGGCCGAGCTGAGCGCGGCCGAGCAGGCCGCGAACCTGGAACGGGGCCTCGCCGCGTTCGAGCGGCTCGGCCTCGAGATCGCCGGCCTGCGCCCGCCCGGCGGTCAGCTCGGTGCGGGCGGCACGCGGCGTCCTGCGCGAGGCCGGCCTGCGCTACTGCTCCCCGGCCGGCGCCGGAGCCGGCTCGAGGACGGCGTCGCCCTGCTGCCCTTCGAGTGGCGGCACGTCGACGCCAGCTGCGTGCTGCCGCCGCTCGGCTCGGCGCGCGAGCAGATCGGCGGGTCGCGCGACCCGATCGAGCCCGACCGACTTCCCCGCCTGGCTCGAAGCGGAGATCGGCAGGCTGGCGCGAGACGGTGGCTTCATGGCGATCGTCCTGCACCCGTTCATGCTCGGCTGGCTCGGCGAAGAGCCGCTCGCGTCGCTGCTCGACCGGGTCGCTGCGGCAGCGGCGGGCGACGAGATCTGGGTTGCGACCTGCGCCGAGGTCGCCGCTTACGTCACCGCCCACTCAGACCGTTTTGGGAACGGCACGGTGCTCGACACCGCCAGCTGGACCTAGTATCAGCGTCATGTCCGCGCTGGGAGACGCGGCGGCGGCCCTGCTGCCGCCCGAGGCAGGAGGGCCCGAGCCCGAGCGGGTCGCGAGCGTCGCCAGGCGGATGATCGCGCGCATGCCGCGCGCCTCGCAGGTCGGCCTGGGCGCGGCGCTCCTCGGACTGGAGGGGCTCTCGATCGCCCGCTCCGGGCGCACCCTTGGCGGCGCCTCGCAAGAGCAGCGCGAAGCGCTGCTGAGGCAGGTCGCCCGCCTTGGTGGCGCACCGCTGGTCGACTCGGTCAAGTCGATCGTCCTGCTCGCCCACGGTGCCGACACGTTCGCGGCGGAGATCGCGGCGGTCGGCTCCCGCCACCAGCCCTCGCGACCCGACCCGCAGATGGCGATCACGCCGGCGGCGGAGTGGCCACACACCTCGAGCTGCGACGCGATCGTGATCGGCTCCGGTGCCGGCGGCGCCTTCGCTGCCCGCGCCCTCGCCCGCGCCGGGCTCGACACCGTGATCGTCGAGGAGGGAGAGCGCTGGACCGTGGAGCGGATCCGCAACTCGCACCCGCTCGACCGCTTCGCCGGCATCTACCGCGACGGCGGCACGACGATGGCGCTGGGCAACCCGCCGATCGCGCTGCCGCTGGGGCGCGCCGTCGGCGGCACCACCGTGATCAACTCCGGCACCTGCTTCCGGCCCCCGGTCGCGGTCGCCACCTCCTGGCACAAGGAGCACGGCTTCGCCCTCGCCGATCTCGAGCTGCTCGGCCCGCGGATCGCCGACGTCGAAGCGACGATCGGCGTCGCTCCCGGCGCCGATGGAGGTGCTGGGCCGCAACGGCGAACTCGCGCTCGAGGGCGCCGCGGCGCTCGACTGGCAGAGCGCCCCGCTGCGCCGCAACGCGCCCGGCTGCCGTGGCGCCTGCCAGTGCGCGATCGGCTGCCCCAACAACGCCAAGGGCGGCGTCCACCTCAACGCCCTGCCCCAGGCCTGCGAGGCCGGGAGCGCGGATCGTCGCCGGGCTGCACGTGACAGCAGGTGCTGAGCGAGGCCGGTCGCGCCGTCGGCGTCGCTCGCCCAGCGGCCGACGGCAGCGAGGTGCGGATCTCAGCGCCAGTGGTCATCGTCGCCGCCGGCGCGATCCCGACCCCGCCGCTGCTGCGCCGCAGCGGCCTCGGTCGCCATCCCCGGCTCGGCCGCAACCTCTCGATCCACCCCGCCACCGGGATCACCGCCGGCTTCGAGGAGGCGGTCGTGCCCTGGAGCGGCGTCATGCAGAGCGTCGGGATCGAGGAGCTGCACGAGTCCGAGGGCGTCCTGATCGAGGCCACCGGCAGCCCGCCCGGGCATGGGCGCGATCTCGGCCCCCGGCTACGGCACCCACCTGCTGGGCCGCCTCGACCGCGCCGCCGACCGGGCGATGATCGGCGCGATGATCGCCGACGAGCCCTCCGGCCGCGTCTTCGGCTCGCGCGCCCCGATCGTCTCCTACCGACTGGCCAAGGCCGACGAACGCCGCCTCGCCGTCGCGCTCGAGGCGATGGCGCGGGTGATGCTGGCCGCCGGCGCCAAACGACGTCGAACTGGGCGGCGGCGCCCCGGCGGTGCGCTCAGAGGCCGAGCTCGAGGCGGCGATGCAGCGGCTCGACGTCCGCCGCCTCCGCCTCGCCGGCTTTCACCCGAGCGGCACCGCGGCAGCCGGCTCGGACCCGGCCCGCCACCCGGTCGATCCACAGGGACGCCTGCGCGGCGTCGAGGGCGTCTGGGTTGCCGACGGCTCGATCCTGCCCAGCTGTCCGGGAGTCAATCCCCAGGTCTCGATCATGGCGCTGGCTGCTGGCGTCGGCGCGGCGGCGGCTATTTGAGGATCTTGAACTTGCGCTTCGCCGGTGTTGGGTCAGCGTTCTTACCCTTCACCGCCCGCACCTTGAAGACGTGCTTGCCGGGCTTCAGGCCTTTGTATTTCTTCGGCGACTTGCAGGCCTTGAACTTCTGACGGTCGAGCTTGCATTCGAACTTCGAGCCGTCCTCGGTCGAGACGAACTTGAACTTGACCGTGGTCGCATGGGTTTTCCTCGGCCCCTTGGTGATCCTGGTGTCGGGAACCCCGCCCTTGTTGTCCTTGCCTTTGGCTTTGCCGGGCTTTTTGCCTTTGTCGTCCTTCGTACCTTTGTCGTCTTTGCTGCCCCCACCCGTCGTGCCGTCGCCACTCGGTTCGGTCGCCGTGATCGCAGTCAAAAGCTCCGAGGTCGCCCCTTCGACGCTGGTCTGTGTCGCGGCGACGATCGTGCCACCGGGAATCGAGGTGGGATAGGTCACTTTCCAGTTGCCGCTGCCGTCCGCAGTCGCTTCTCCGAGGAACGATTCGAGCTCGCCCGCTTCGACGGCTTTCTTGCGGAAGACGCGGATCCTCGCATCAGGTTCCGCGCCGCTGCCGCTGGCGCCTGACTGTGTCGCCGTGCCGAAGGACGGCGGCAGGATCCCTTCGTTCGCCCCATTGACGAGGTCGATGAAGAGGCCTTTGTTGGCACTACCGCGGTTGCGGGCAATTTCGGTGAAGCTCCCCGGTTCGAGTGCTTCTTCGAGGATTTCGATCGCCGGGCCTCCGCTGCCTTCGATCACGTTTTCCTTTTCCCCAGTGCTGCCGCCGATCAGGCCCCCGGTCATCGCGATGCCAGGGGGGTTCTTGATCCTGATGCCGGCTTTACCGCTTTCCAGCACCGTGTTGCCGCGCACTTCGTTGTCGGGGCCTTCGACGAGGATCCCGTTTTCGCTCGCCGCCTGGATGAAGTTGCTGGCGATCAGGCCGCCGCCTGGTTCCCCCTTCGCATAGATCCCGATCGAGCCGCCGATGACTTCGTTGGAAGTCAGGTGGCCCACCCCGCCACGTTGTTCGATCCCGATGCTGCCAGCGAAGATGAGGTTCAGTTCGATGCTTGGGGGCACGGCCGCCCCCTGATCGAGCGCGAAGACCGCCTTGCCCGGTCTCGTCAGTTCAGCCCCATTGGGCCCGATTCCGAAGCTGTTTCCGCGGGCGACGAAGCTTTCGCCCTCTTCGGTGGCGATTGCTTCGCCGCTCCCGGCAAAGTAGTTCGCATCGCCCAAGGGGAATTCACCGACGGTGACGTTGTCGGCATGCCCCGCGAGGAGCCCGTAGCTACCGTTGGCGACGGTACCGGTTCCCGAAGCGCTCACGCCGATGAAGTTGCCGTGGATCGAGGTGGGGCCTGAGGCGGGCGCCTCGTTCTGCCCGGCTCCGTCGCCGTTGAGGTCGATCCCAGCTCCGTCCGCTCCGGAGATCACGTTGCAGCCGCCGTCGCAGGCCGGGCTCGTCAGGGCGGGGCCTTCGATCGTCGCGCCGACCTCGTTGTTTTCGGCTTTGACGCCGCCGCTCGAGGTCGAGTCGGTGATCTCGATGTCCTTGCCGTTCGCCATCTGCTGCGACCCGCCTGGCAGCCCGACCGGCCCGGGAGGGTTGACACCGAAGTAGTTGCCCAGGATGGTTGTGCCGCTGGCGCCGTTGAGGTAGAGGCCATCCCCTTCGTTGCCGGCGATGACGTTCCGTTCTGAGGCTGCGAGGCCGCCGATCGTCGCCCCATCGGAGCCCGGGTCGAGGAAGATTCCGATCAGGTTCGCTTCTTCGGCGGCACTCAGGGTCAGCCCGATCCAGTCGTTGCGGGCGACGAAGCCTTCGGAGCCGCCGACGACGTCAATACCGAATTGAGCCCCGGTGATCGCGAGACCTTCGATCACCACTCCATTCGCATCGTCGACGGTCAGCGCGGCGGCGCCGGAGGGACCTTTGATCCCGGCGCACGGGGCGTCCGGCCCGTCTTCGCCAAAGCAATCTCCTCCCAGGATGCTGACCGGGTCTTCGATCCCGGGCAAAGCGCTCAGCGGGACGATTGTGTCGGCAGGCTGGCCGTCGAACGCGGCGGCGAACTTGATTTCGTCACGTGTGCCGGCAGAGAAGTTCGACTCTTCGATTGCAGCGCGCAGGGTGCATTCGAGGCCTGCCGTGAGACAACCGGCAGTCCCAGGGACAGCGTCGGCTTCGTCTGCCGTGCTGTCGACGGTGTAGGTGAGCGCAGAGGCCGAGGCTGGAACGGCCAGCAGGCAGACGACAACAGCAAAAAGCAGAGTGACGACTCTCAAGTTTCCCCCAGTTGGCCGACGCGAGTGAACCTAACGAGGCTAGCCGGGAGCCAGTACACACGCAAGTTCTCTTCGTTAAACGGACTACCCGCCATACGGGAGACCCGGACCGCTGCGCTGCCACTCGACCTGGCCCGTCGCCCTCGGTCGCCGAGCGGCCCTCGACGTCGTCCCACTCGTGCAGCATCGCGCTTCAGCCGGGCGACCGCCTCCGGCGGGTGGGCGGCGACCTCGGCGGCGAGCTCCAGCGCCGCCTCCTCGGTCGCCGGCGGCCGGCGCGACGCGGTTGACGAGGCCGAGGCGCAGCGCCTCGTCGGCGCCGACCGTGCGCGAGGAGAGCAGCAGGTACTTGGCGGCGGCGAGGCCGCAGAGGGTGACCAGGCGGGCGGGCCCGACCGGCACGCCGAGCGCCGCGCCCGGGAAGCGCATCCGCAGGTTGGAGCCGCCGACCCGCATGTCGCAGGCGATCGCGATCTCGGCGCCGCCGCCGACGACGTCGCCGTGGCAGACCGCGATCGTCGGCTTCGGGAAGGCGACGATCTCGTCGTAGACGTCGGCGAAGAGCTGCATGCGGCGGACCTTGCCCTCGTCGTCGAGCTCCTCCTTGACGTCGGCGCCGGCCGAGAGGCCCATGTGGTCGGCGGAGCTGACCACCAGGACCCGCACCGCCTCGTCGCCGCGGGCCACCGCCAGGTGCTCGAGCAGCTCGACCAGCATCTGGGTGTCGATCGCGTTGCGCGCCTTCGGCCGCTCGCAGGCGCAGCACCGCGACGCCCTGCTCGTCGACCTCGTAGCTGGTCACGCGGTCGTCACTCATCGGCGGCATCGCTCGGAACCTAGCTGCTCGACCAGGCGCTCGGTCTCGTCGGCGGCGCTCTCGATCAGCGCCGCGACCTCGCTCGCGCGGCTCGCGGAAGCGGCCGAGCACGTAGGAGGAGACGATCTCGGGGTCGGTCGAGTCGGGCCGCCCGACCCCGACCCGCACCCGCCAGAACTCGGCGCTCGCCGAAGCCGCGCTTGAGGCTCTTGAGGCCGTTGTGGCCGGCGAGGCCGCCGCCGAGGCGCGATCTGGACCTCGCCGAAGGGCAGGTCGATCTCGTCGTGGAGGACGACCACGCGCTCGAGCGGCACCTTGAGCGAGCCGCGCGCCGGGCCGGCCGAGTCGCCGGAGTCGTTCATGTAGGTCTGCGGCAGCAGGATCGCCACCCGCGGGCCGCCGGGCCCGGCCCGTCCTTCGGCGATCAGCGCCGCCGAACTTCTGCTTCGCCTTGCGGCAGGTCCCAGCGCCGCGAGAGCTCGGCGCCGACCTCGAAGCCGACGTTGTGGCGGGTCGCCGGCGTAGCTCGCGACCCGGGTTGCCGAGGCCGACGATCAGGATGCGCTCGCCGCTGCTCGCCGCTGCCCGTCGGCGGCGGCGAAAGAGCGACAGGGCTACTCCCCGTCGGAGTCGCCCGAGTCGCCCTCGCCGTCGGCCTCGCCGCCTCGCCGGCGGCTGCCTCGCCCTCCTCGCCGACCAGCTCGGTCTCCTCCTCGACCTCGGGCTCGGGCTCTTCCTCGACGCGCGGCGGCGAGAGGGTGGCGATCGTGACCTCCTCGGGGTCGTCGGCGACGAGCTTGACGCCGTCCGGGACCGGCGATCGAGGAGAGCTGCAGGGTGTCGTTGATCTCCATCGCCGAGACGTCGGCGACGATGCGCTCGGGAATCTCGGTGGGCAGCGCTTCGACGGTGACCTCGCGGGTGACGTGCTCGAGCACGCCGCCGCCCTTGACGCCGGGGGCGGTGTCGGCGCCCTCGAGCTCGATCGCGACCTCGGCCTGGATCGCCTCGTCGAGCTTCACCTCCTGCAGGTCGATGTGCTCGAGGCTGCCGCGCACCGGGTGCAGCTGCTGCTCCTTGACGACGACCGGGACGGCTTTGCGCGCCCTCGATCTCGAGGTCGAAGAGCGCGGCGCCGCTCGGCGAGCACGTTGCGCACCTCGCGTTCGGCGACCTGGAAGGCGCGCGCCTCCGAGCCGCCGGCGTAGACGACGCCGGGCACCAGGCCCTCGCGGCGCAGGCGGCGGGAGGTGCGCGAGCCGAACTCCGTGCGCGGGAGCGGCCTTCAGAGTTTCGCGTGCGCTGGCCATCGGACGGGAGAGGATAGAGAACCGCAGGCGCAATGCGGAACGCTGTGGCAACCTTGCGGACGTGGCCGACGACTCGAAGATCCCCAAGGGCCGGGTCCGCCGCTCGGCGAAGCTGGGCTCGATCGTCGGCGTGCAGGGCGCCCGCTACGCCGGCACGAAGGCGACCAACGTCGGCCCGCTCCGAGGAGGGCGGCAAGGAGAAGCTCGAGCAGCGCCACCTGGAGACGGCGATGAAGATGGTCGGCGCGCTCGGGCCAGATGAAGGGCGCGGCGATGAAGCTCGGCCAGTTCGCCTCCTTCATCGACACCGAGTTCATCCCCGACGAGTACCGCGAGATCTACCAGGAGCAGCTGGCGAAGCTGCGCACCGACGCGCCGGCGATGCCCTGGGAGAAGGTCGAGAAGGTGCTCGAGGAGGAGTACGACGGCGAACCGCTCTCCGAGCTCTTCGCCGAGTTCGAGCACGGAGGCCTTCGCCGCCGCCTCGATCGGCCAGGTCCACCGCGCCGAGCTGCTCGACGGGCGCCGGGTCGCGGTCAAGATCCAGTACCCCGGGATCGCCGAGGCGCTCGACGCCGACCTGCGCAACGCCGGCACGATCGTCCGCCTCGCCCGCGCCCTCGCCCCCGGCCTCGACGCCAAGGCGATCGCCGAGGAGCTCCGCGAGCGGGTGATGGAGGAGCTCGACTACGAGTACGAGGCGCAGAACCAGCGCAGCTTCGCCCGCGCCTACCGCGACCACCCCTTCATCTACGTGCCGGAAGTGATCACCCGGCTCTCGCGCCGGCGGGTGCTGGTCACCGAGCTGGTCGAGGGGATCGGCTTCGAGCAGATCAAGGAGCTGCCGCACGAGGAGCGCAGCCGCTTCGGCGAGATCGTCTTCCGCGGCAGCTTCGGCTCGATCTACCACCTGCAGCACTTCAACGCCGACCCCCACCCCGGCAACTACATCCTGATGGACGACGGCCGCGTCGCCTTCCTCGACTTCGGGATGACGAAGAAGCTCGACCGCGAGCAGATCGTGCTCGAGCAGCGCGCCTTCGACGCCGCCTCGCGCGACGACCCGGAGGCCTTCCGCGCAGGCCCTGCACGACCTCGGCTTCATCAAGAACCCCTCGAAGCTCGACGCCGAGCGGCTGCTGGAGCACATGAGCGCGGTCGGCGGCTGGTACATCGAGGACCGCGAGATCGAGATCAGCGCCCGACGGGTGATGAAGATCATCGAGTCGACCAACGACCCGCGCTCGGAGTACTACGACCTGATGCGGCGCGAGTCGATGCCGGCCGACGAGCTGATGGGGCGGCGGATGGAAATCGGCGTCGTCGCCGTGCTCGGCCAGCTGCGGGCGAAGCGCAACTGGCACCGGATCATGCGCGAGTGGGTCTACGCCGACGCGCCGGCGACCGAGCTCGGCGAGCAGGAGTGGGAGTACTTCGAGGGAAGAGGCGTGATGCGGATGCCCGGACTTGCCGAGCAGTCGCCTGGAAGGAGAGCAGCGATGAGCAGGATCAAACGCGGTTGGGCGCTGACCAAGAAGAGCTGGGGGCTGCTGCGCGAGCACCCGGAACTGATCCGCTTCCCGCTCTACGGCGCGGTCGCCACGATCGTCGCTGGCGATCATCGTGATCGGCCCCGGCCTCTTCCTGATCGACAAGGACGACCTGACGGGCTCGGCGATCCCGCTGGTCGTGATCGGCGTCTACGTGCTCAGCGTCGTCGGCTTCTACTTCAGCGTCGGCCTCGCCGCCGCCGCCGACATGATCTTCCGCGGCCAGCAGGCGACCGTCGCCGACGGCCTCGCCGTCTCCCGCAGCCGCTTCACCCAGATCTGCGGCTGGGCGGCGCTCTCGACCGCGATCGGCCTCGTCCTCGGCGCGCTCGAGAACCAGGGCGGGATCGTCGGCGAGATCGCCGGCCGCCTGGTCGGCATCGGCCTGGTCGCTGGTCACCTTCCTCGCGGTGCCGGTGATCGCGATCGAGGGCACCGGCCCGTTCGAGACGCTGAAGCGCTCCGCCTCGACTCTTCAGTCGCGCTGGGGACAGCAGATCACCGGCAACATCGCGATCGGCGGCGCCGTCTTCCTGATCGGCATGCTGCCCTCGGCGATCGCTGATCGTCGCCGGCGTCGCTGATCTGGTCCTCGGCCAGCTTCGTCGGCGCCCTGCTGGTCGTGATCGGCGTGATCGGCCTGGCGATCGCGGTGCTGATCTCGCAGGCGCTCAGCGGCATCTTCGGCGTCGCCCTCTACCGCTACGCCCTCGACGGCGAGGCCGTCGGCGGCTTCACCGCCGACGAGCTGGAGTCGGCGGTGAAGACCAAAGGCGGCCGCAACGCCCCGCCGACGGCGACGCCCGGCACGATCTAGCCTTCCGGTGCGCCTTGCGGCCCACGGGCGCATAGCGCACCGGAACGCGGCGGCAGCTGTCGAGTCGGTGAAAGAGGCGGGGGTCGTTGGAGACCAGAGCCGTTGACGCCGGTCGCGACGAGCTTGCTGCATGCGCTCCAGGTCGTCGACGGTCCAGGCGATCAGCTCGACGCCGGCCAGCTTGCAGATGCGGGCGAGGCGGGCGCTGATGAGCGGGTGGTAGACCCACATCGACTCGACCCCGAACTTGGGCAGCTTCTCGGCGGCGAGGCCGGGCAGGCGGTGGCGCATCGCGACCAGGGCCGCCAGCATCGGGCCCTTCGCCCAGCGCTTCGAGGTCCAGTCCTTGGTCACCTTGGGATAGGTCCAGCCGCGGCGCAGCTTCGGTTCGAGCTCGAGGATGCGGCCGAGCGAGTAGAGCTCCATCGTCGAGACCATCGCCCGGCCGATCAGGTCGCGCTCGCGCAGCGCCGTCGACGATCTCCTCCTCGCGGCCCGGGCAGCTTGATGTCGAGGTCGATCTCGACCTTGTCGAGCGGCGGCTCGAGGAAGGCGTCGAGCGCCTCGGTCAGCGTCAGCGGCGTGCGGCTCTGCGGCGTCGTGCCAGTCGTGGGCGACGACCAGCGGTGCCCGCTGCTCCATCGGCAGGTGCGCGTCGCGCAGCCAGAGCACGTCGAGCTCGATCGTGTCGACTCCGGCCTCGACCGCCGGCGACGAAGCTCTCGAGCGTGTTGCCGGGCGCGATCAGGTCGGCCCCCTTGTGGCCGACCAGGCGCAGGCTCTCGGGCGGCACTAGAAGAGCTGGTTCTCGCCGGCGAAGATCTCGGAGACCGAGTCGTCGGTGAAGATGCGGCGGATCGAGTCGGCGAAGGTGCCGGCGGTCGAGAGCACGGTGATGTTGTCCGGGGCGCCGGGGCGCAGCGGGATCGTGTCGGTGACGACGATCTGCTCGATCGCCGGAGTTCTCGTAGGCGAGCCGCTCGTAGGCGGGGCCGGAGAAGACGCCGTGGGTGGCGCAGGCGATCACCCGCGCCGCGCCCTCGTCGAGCACCGTCTGGGCGGCGGCGCAGAGGGTGCCGGCGGTGTCGATCATGTCGTCGACCAGGACCGCGGTCTTGCCCTTGACGTCGCCGACCACGTAGCCGATCTCGGCCACCTGCTGGGCCGGGCGCTCCTTCTCCATCACCGCCCAGTGGGTGCCGATGCGGCGGGCGAAGTTGCGCGCCGTCTTCACCCGGCCGGCGTCGGGCGAGACGATCACCAGGTCCTCGGCTGAGGTGCTGGTCGGCGAACCACTGGGTCAGCATCGGCATCGCCGTCATGTGGTCGACCGGGACGTGGAAGAAGCCCTGCACCTGGCCGGCGTGGAGGTCCATGGTCAGGACGCGGTCGACGCCGACGCCCTCCAGGCACTTGGCGACGATGCGGGCCGAGATCGGCTCGCGCGGCGCCGACTTCTTGTCCTGGCGGGCGTAGCCGTACCAGGGCATCACGGCGATGATCCGGTGGGCGGAGGCGCCCTGGGCGGCGTCGATCATCGTCAGCAGCTCGATCAGCGAGTCGTTCGGGGTCATTCCGGTGTGCTCGTTGGCGCAGGTCGACTGCACGATGAAGACGTCGGCGCCGCGGATCGACTCCTCGTAGCGGCAGTAGACCTCGCCGTTGGCGAAGGTCTTCAGCGTCACCTGGCCGAGGTCGACATCGAGCTTGCCGGCGACCTTGGCGGCGAGCTCCATCGAGCTGCGGCCGCCGAAGACCATCATCCGCTTCGAGTAGTCGTGGGTGATGGCGCGTGACGGCACCGACTCGGGTCGCTCCTCGATCGTGCTCACGGGGTCTGCTCCTCCTGCATCTTGGCGGCCTTGCGGGCGGCGTAGCCCTCGATGTTCCGTTGCTCGTTCTCGCTCACGGCGAGCGCGCCCTCGGGCACGTCGTCCTTGATCACTGCCCCGGCGCCAGTGTAGGCGCCGTCGCCGACTTCTACCGGCGCGATCAGCATCGTGTCAACGCCGATGCGGACGTTCTCGCCGATCACAGTCCGGTTCTTGCGGAAACCGTCGTAGTTGGCGGTGATCGTGCCGGCGCCGAGGTTGCTGCCGGCGCCGACCTCGGCGTCGCCGACGTAGGCGAGGTGAGGGACCTTGGCGCCCTCGCCGATGCGTGAGTTCTTGATCTCGACGAAGGTGCCGGCCTTGGCGCCCTGGGTCGAGCGCTGCGCCGGGTCGCAGGTAGGCGAACGGCCCGACGTTGGCGTCGTCGGCGACGTCGCAGTCGACCAGGTAGGAGTGCGGCACCGAGACGTTGGCGCCGAGCCGGATGTCGATCAGGGTGCTCAGCGGCCCGACCATGGTGCCGGCGCCGACCTTGGTCTCGCCGCGCAGGCTGGTGCCGGGCTCGATGCGAGCGTCGGCGGCGATCTCGACTCCGGCGTCGACCCAGGTCGACGCCGGGATCGACGACGGTGACCCCGGCGAGCATGTGGCGCCTCGAGGATGCGGCGGCGCGCCTCGGCCTCGACCGCGGCGAGGTCGGCACGGTTGTTGACCCCCATCGTCACCGCGAGGTCGTCGGCGAGGTGGGCGCCGACCGCGTGGCCGGCCTCGCGCAGCGCCGGCAGGACGTCGGGCAGGTAGTACTCGCCCTGGGCGTTGTCGTTGGAGAGGCCCGCGAGCGCCTCGGCGAGCGGCGCCGCCTCGAAGACGTAGGTGCCGGCGTTGATCTCGCGGATCGCCAGCTGCTCGGCCGTCGGCGTCGCCGGCGGCCTTGGCCTCGACCACCCGCTCGACCTCGCCCTCGGCGTCGCGCACGACCCGGCCGTAGGACCCGGGATCGTCGAGCTCGATCGTCAGCATCGTCGCCGCCGCGCTGGAGGAGGCGTGCGCCTCGAGCAGCCCGGCGATCGTCTCGGCCGAGATCAACGGCACGTCGCCGGAGAGCACGAGGACCGTCTCCGCCTCCTCGATCAGCGCCAGCGCCGGCCCGCACCGCACCGCCGGTGCCGTCGGGCTCGGGCTGGACGACGGTCTCGACCTCGTCGGGCAGCCCGGGAGCTATGTCTATGCCAGGCGAGACGATCGCGGCGACCCGTCCCGCACCAGCCTCCGCGCGGCGAGGATCGGCCAGGCGACCATCGCCCGCCCGCAGACGGGATGGAGCATCTTCGGCAGGCGTGGAACGCATCCGCGTCCCTTGCCCCGCCGCCATGACGAGGACCGAGTGGCGAACTCACCCCAGGATCGTAGTGGCGCGGAGAGGTGTCAGGTTCTGCCGCGAGCGAGATCCCTGCCGACCAGAGCCACCGAGGTCAGCGTCCAGCCGGCGAAGATCAGGTCGATCCCGACCAGCAGGCCGATCGCCCAGTCGGCGCTGCTGGGGAACTTGGCGAGGACGAGGATGCCGATCGAGCAGACCGCAGACGCCGCTGAGGCCGACCAGGCCGGCGCCTTCGCTGACCGCGCGCCGCGAAGGCGACGGCGATCCGGGTCAGGCCCATGAAGAGGAAGTAGATGCCGAGCACCAGGGTCAGGGTGAGGGTGCCGTTGTGCGGTTCGACGATCAGCCAGAGCGCCGACGATCACCGTCAGCAGCGCCCAGATCAAGCGCAGGATGACGCTGCCGATCGAGTGCGCCATGAAGGCGCCGGCGACCAGGAACGCCCCGGCGATGACCAGGATCCAGCCGATGAAGATCGCCGTCCCGACCGAGGCGACCTCCGGCACGACGATCGCCACGCAGCCGATGAAGATCGCCAGCGACCCCGACGGCCATCAGCGCCTTCCAGCTGCGCCGCAGGCCTTCGCGAATCTCCGGATCCATCGTCGGAGTCCCCATCTCCATAGAGCGGACCCTAAGCCGTCATCCGGACGCAATCAAGCAGCAACATCTGCCGTCGCGGCTTCGGCCGCTTCGCGCTCCATCTGGCGCTCGTAGAAGCGAACCCACTTGCGCACAGCGTTGTCGGAGACGCCGTACTTGCGCCCAACCGCGAGATAGCTCGTTGTCTCGATCTCTTCCAGCAACTTCTCGTACGGTGGCCGCTCGACTTTCCTCAGCTCAGGGCACGGAACGCCCCTATCGCTCCGGGCGGGTCCGCGCTCTCGCCTCATTCCACAGTACCTCGAACAAAACCGTTGCTTTCGGTGCTTAGCGCGAAACATCTCCCCGCACCGCGCACAGTTCCGGAGTGGCGGCGGGCTGTCGATGGCTCGGCCGCAATGGGTGTCGAGAGTCGCCGCGCAGTTTGGGCAGACCATCCGCAGATTCTCAAGACGGTTGTCGTTCCTCATTCCATTGACGTGGTCGAGGATCATCGACATGTGGCGGCCCCGCCATATCTCTCCCTGACCGCACATCTCACAGCGAGGCTCTTTCAAACCCGCCTCGAACAGACGCCGCTTCAGGTTGCTGCGGCTGTACGTTGAGTGCTCGACGAGGATCTCCTCGAGCGAAAGGCCCGGCTTTCGAATCCTCTCCATGACACCGCGATAAGGGTCGAAGTGATCGGTGGAGATCCTCCAAATCGCCGCGTACTTCTTCAGGGTCGAGGGATTCCCACCGCTAGGGCAATAACCCAGCCGCCGCAATGCTTCGGTCCACGACTTGGATTCTGCGATGGCCGCACGAGCCTGGTCCTCGGTGTACCCCACCCTTCTTCCTGCCATCGAGCAATGGTCTCAAAGACCTCAGACAGAAAGTTGCGGCGCTGTATCTCCACCTTTTTGACTGGGGAGCCCGGACTCGAACCGGGATAGCTGGCTCCAAAGGCCAGGGGCTTGCCATTAGCCGACTCCCCAAGGGACTTCCAAAGCTTAGCCCGAGGACACCTACTCCTCGGACGACCGCGGCACCTTGCCGGCTTCGGCGCCCGGCTCCATCGCCGGGCCACGGGGCGAGGCGATGCCGAGCACGCGCATCGTTTTGAGCCCGAGGCCGAGCTTCTCGCGGCCCTCGGTGGCGGAGACGTCGTGGCCGCAGAGCTCTTTGACCCGCTCCAGCCGGTAACGGATCGTGTGACGGTGGGTGAAGAGCTGTTTGGCGGTGGCGGCGACGTTGCCGTCGTTGTCGAGGTAGGCCTCGACCGTCGTCACCAGCTCGGTCTCGTACTGCTCGTCGTAGGCGGACAGCGGCGCGATCGTCTCGGCGTAGAAGCGTTCGAGCTCACCCGGGTCCTCGCTCATCGCCGGCAGCAGCAGGCGGTAGGAGCCGGTGTCCTCGAAGGCGAGCAGCGGTGCGGCCCTCGGCCTCGCCGACGTTGACCGCGAGGCGCGCCTCGTTGCCGGCACGGTAGAGGTCGACCGGGTCGGCGGCGTGGCGGCTGCGACCGATCGTCAGGTGGAAGCCGGCGAGGCTGTCCTCGAGCTCGCGGGCGAGGCCGGTGGCGGCGCGCTCGACCCGGGTCGTCGTCCTCGGCCGGCACGATCACTGCGATCTCGGCTGCCTCCTCCCCGTCGGGACTGGCCAGCGAGCCGGGGGCGAGCGAGCGCAGCGCTCGCTGCGCCAGGGTCAGCACCCGGGCGCGCCACTCGCCGGTCTGGGCGGCGCGCGGCGCGGCGTGCAGGATCAGCACCCCGGCACCGGCCTCGAGGCTCGGCGCCGAGCTCGGCGGCGCGAGCGACGATGTCGCCGCGGTCAGTCACCTCGCGCGCCAGCACGGCGGCGACGAAGGCGCCCGCCACCTCCTCGCTCTCCCACTCCGGCGAGCGCGAGCGCTCCAGCTCCAGCGCCAGCAGCGTCGTCACCATGCGGGCGATCATCGGCTCGGGCGGTACCAAGCCGCGGTAGCGCAGCTCGCCGACGGCGGCGTCAGCCACCCGCAGCTCGACGCGGGTCACCCCCTCCCCTCCGGCGAGCAACTTCTTCTCCTGGTCGGGCGAGGCACCGGCCACCGCCAGCACGGCGCTGGAACGGTCGATCAGGACGACGCTGGCGTCGAGCACTTTGGCCGCCGCGCGAGCGACCGCGGGCAGTCCGGCGCCCGATTCGACCGCCTCGGCAAGCGCGTCCAGGGTGCCCTCATCCCGCGTGCTTGCAGGCGTTTCTGTCCCTTTCGAGGCGGCTGGCATCGGCCAATTATCACCAGAGACCGAGTGCTGGGCACCGGAGTAACGCGGATGGGCGGGAACTTCGACCTAGTGGCCGTGCAGGAAATTGACGATGTCGTTGTAGTAGTAGACGATCGCCAGGCCGCCGACGACGCCGACGAGGACAAGGGCGGCGAGGACGAAGAGCGAGAGCACCCCGGCAGCCGCCTTCTCCCAGACCCGGCCGTAGGAGCTGAGCGCCGGAACCAGGATCAGGCCGACGAAGGCAGCCAGGCTGACCAGCCCGGCGGCGCCGAACAGCAGGTACTCATTCTCGATCTTCTGCAGCGCCAGCGGCAACACCGTGGTCATTCTGCCGCACCGTGGTGATGGTTAGCGCCACGGCCGCGCAAAGTGCGAAGGAGGCGACCCCGAGCGCCCAGCCGGCGCTGACGTCGCTGAGGTAGTGGACGTTGAGATAGACGCGCGAGAGACCGACCAGGGCGGTGAGCGCGATGCCGAGCACGACGACGAGCGCGCCGCGCGCCATGCCGGGCCGCAGCCGCATCACGATCGTCACCGCCAGCCAGACGTAGAAGGTCGAGTAGGCGGCGTGGGCGCTGGGAAAAGAGGAGCCCGAGACGCCGATCAGCCCGCCTCCCGGCCGGGGCCGGTCGACCGCGTCCTTGATCTCGTGCACGCCGATCGAAGATCAGCACCACACCGGCGAGCAACACCCCGAACTCGGCCCAGCGCCGGCGCGCGATCAGCAGCACCGCGGCGACGAAGGCGCAGCACTCCGGTGATCGCGCTGGAGCCGAGGTGCGTGAAGACCTTGGCGAAGTCGGTCAGCCAGCTCGGCCCGCAGCTGTTCGGCGATTTCGATCGCGGTGGTGTCACCGGGGGTCGGGCCCGGTTCGCCGTTGACGATCACGCGTGTAGGCGACGAGGACGAAGAGGGCGACGGCAAGGACCGCCATCAGCGAGGTGAACTCGAGGCCGAAGGTGCCGCCGGGCGTGACCCGCTCCCAGAGGAACTGAAGCTGCGGGCGGAAGCGGCGGGTGAGCGCGACCAGCCAGCGGGTCGCGGCGTGCGCTGCTCCATCCAGGCGCACGATCCGCGCGCCGGTTCTCCTCGACCCGCAGGAAGCGGACCGCGGTGACGATCGCGACGACGACGACGATCGTCGTCGCCAGCACGAAGGCGCCGCGGCCGGCGTACTTGGCGGCGCTCTCGATGCTGCGCGAGAAGAAGTAGCCGACCAGGATGTGGGCGCTGGCCCAGAGCCCGGTGCCGAGGATGCTGTAGGGGACGAAGGCGCGGTAGCGCATGCCAGAGCTGCCGGCGATGAAGGGGGCGAAGGCGCGGACGAGGCTGATGAAGCGGCCGATGAAGATCGTCTTGCCGCCGTGGCGGGAGAAGTAGTCCTCGACCTTTTCGAAGCGCTCGTGGCCGATCCCGAAGCGCGGCCCGTGGTTGAGCACGAACTCGCGGCCGAGGCGGCGGCCGATGAAGAAGCTGGTCGTGTCGCCGGCCCAGGCCGAGAACCAGGCGATCGCGATCAGCAGGTAGATGTCGATCGCGCCCTGGCCGGCGACGGCGCCGCCGAGCAGCATCACGGTCTCGCCGGGGACGACGAGGCCGACGAAGGCGCCGGTCTCGGCGAAGGCGAAGACGCCGACGATCAGGTAGGTCCAGGCGCCGAGCGTGTTGGAGAGGTCTTCGAGCAGGCCCTGCAGGTCGAGGTGGCCGAGCTCGCGGCTGATCAGGTAGTAGCCGCCGGCGACGACCAGGGCCGCGATCGCGATCAGCAGGCGTTTGCGATTGCCGCCTCCCTCGCTCTCGCCGGGCAGCTTCACGGGGCGACCCCTGCCTCGCAGACGATCGCGTCCTCGCGGTCGAGCGCGTCGGCGGCGGCGCGGGCCGCCGGCGAGGTCCGCGAAGAGGCCGAAGGCGGTCGGACCGGAGCCAGTCAGCAGCGCGAGCGGGAGCACCGGCATCGCGCAGGGTCGTCGAGCGCGTCGCCGATCTCGGGCCGCAGCGAGCGCGCCGCCGGCTCGAGGTCGTTGACGAGCAGCTCCGGGTAGGCGAGCGGCGAGGCGCCGGCGCCGGCCGCAGCGCGCAGCCGCTGCGCCAGCTCCTCCAGCTCGTCCTCGCCGCGACCGAGCCCGAGACGGTCCGCCTCGGCGAAGACCTCGGCGGTGCTGAGCCCACCACCGTCCGGCAGCAGCACCACAGCGTGCGGCGTCGGCTCGGGCAGCCGCTCGACCCTCTCGCCCGCCCCGCGCACCAGGGCCAGGGCCGGCATCAGCTGCGAGGGCACGTCGGCGCCGAGCTCAGCGGCGATCTCCTCCAGGTCGGCGACCTCGCCCGCGGCGAGGCGCAGGACGGCGGCGGCATCGGCGCTGCCGCCGCCGAGACCGGCCGCGACCGGCATCCGCTTCTCGATCTCGACCCGCAACGGCGGGCCGCTCCCAGCCGCGCTCGCGCAGCGTCCGCAGCGCGCGCGGCGGCCAGGTTCTCGCCCTCGACCCCCGCGCAGATCACCTCGTCCTCGGCCGCCTCGCTCACCTCGATCAGATCAGCGAGCGCCAGCGGCTCGAACAGCGAGCAGAGCTCGTGCAGGCCGTCCTCGCGGCGGGCGCCGAGGTAGAGGCAGAGGTTGAGCTTGGCGGGGGCGTGGATCTGCATCGTCGGCTGAAGCTGCTCAGGCGCTGCCGCGCAGCTTCGCCGATAGGGCGGCGAAATGCGTCGGGCGAGAGCGCCTCGGCGCGCGCGTCGGCGGCCAGGCCGAGCTCGCTCCAGCGCCGCCCGCGCTGGGCCGAGCGAGCCGGGCTGCACGTGCTCCAGCGAGCGGGCCAGGGACTTGCGCCGGTGGGCGAAGGCGGCGCGGACGAGCTCGCGAGTCGCCGGGTCGGCCGCCGGGCCCGATGCGCCGCAGGCGCGAGGATCGCCGAGTCGACCCGCGGCCGCGGCCGGAAGACGGCCGGGTCGACCTTGCGCACCAGCTCGCACCTCGCAGGCGAGCTGGGCGACGCACGCTCGGCGACCCGTAGGTGCGGCTGCCGGGCGCCGCGCGCAACCGGTCGGCGATCTCGCGCTGCACCATCACGGTCCAGGCGCCGCAGCGAGGGCAGCTGCTCGATCGTGCGCAGGATCACCGGCGTCGCCACCGAGTAGGGCAGGTTGGAGACGACCGCCGTCGGCGCGGGTCGCAGGGCGCGAAGTCGATCTTCATCGCGTCGCGCCCAGTGCAGGCTGACGTTGGGCCGCGCCGCGAGCGACGCGAGTGCCTCGGCTCAGACCGCGGTCGATCTCGACCGAGTGCAGGTGAGCAGCGACGCTCGGCGAGGCGCTCGCTCAGCACCCCTTCCCCGGCACCGATCTCGAGCACCACGTCGTCCGGGCGCAGCTCCGCGTCGCGGACGATCGCGTCGAGCAGGTTCGGGTCGGACAGGAAGTTCTGCCCGAGGCGGACCACGCTCTACCAGCCGAAGAGTGCCCGGGCGTTGGCCTCGACCGTGCGCTCGAGCTCGGCGTAGGAGACGCCGCGCACGTCGGCGACGACCTCGGCGGTGGAGACGACGTAGGCCGGCTCGTTCGGCTTGCCGCGCATCGGCTGCGGCGCCAGGTAGGGGGCGTCGGTCTCGACCAGGACGCAGCTCATCGGGCAGCTTGGCAGCTGCCTCGCGCAGCTCCTCGGCGCTGGGGAAGGTGACGATGCCGGAGAAGGAGCAGTACCAGCCGCGCTCGATCGCGTCCTGGACGCGCCAGGGGGCGAGGAAGCAGTGGAGGATCACCGGCGACTCCGTCGCCGCGCGCGTCGAGGATCTCGAAGACGTCGTCGACCGCGCCGGTCTCGTCCTCTGGGTCGCGGGCGTGGATCACGATCGGCAGGTCGCGCTCGCGGGCGATCTCGATCTGGGCTTCGAAGGCCCGGCGCTGGTCCGCCCGGCTGGCCGTTTCGCGGTAGTAGTCGATCCCGGTCTCGCCGATCGCCCGCACCTTCTCGTTCTCGGCGGCCAGGCGGGCGATCTCGGCGGCCCGGGCGTCGTCGAAGCCCGCGGCCTCGGTCGGGTGACAGCCGACGGTGGCGAAGACGCTCCTCGTAGCGGCTCGGCGGCGGCGACCGCGGCTGGGTTCGTCTCGGCGTCGAGGCCGACGTTGAGCATCCGCTCCACCCCCGCCTCGCGCGCCGCCGCGACCACCTCGTCCTCGGGCCGCTCGCAGAGGAAGAGGTGGGTGTGGGAGTCGATCACGCCGACCCCCAGCCTATCCCCGCCTCCACGCGGATAGCCTTCAGCGCTGGATGGGAGATTTCGCCGACTACTACCGTCGAGATCTACGCCCGCGGCCTGGGTGGCGAGACGCCGAGCGTGCCCGTCTCCGTCGCCGAGCTGGAGCAGCTCGCCGCAGCGACGATGGATGAGCGCGCCGCCAACTACGTCTACGCCGGGGCCGGCAGCGAGGACACGATGGACGCCAATCGAGAGGCCTTCCGGCGGCGGCAGATCGTGCCGCGGATGCTGCGCGACGTCTCCGCGCGCGATCTCTCCACCACGCTGCTGGGCACGGCGATGCCGGCGCCGCTGCTGCTGGCGCCGATCGGCGTGCAGAAGGTCGTCCACGAGGATGGCGAGCTGGCGACAGCACGGGCGGCGGCGGCCCTCGGGCTGCCGATGATCGCCAGCACCAACTCCCACTTCACGCTCGAGGAGATCGCCGAGGCCAGTGGCGAGGCGCCGCGCTGGTTCCAGCTCTACTGGCCCAACGATCGCGACCTCGCCGCCAGCTTCGTCGGCCGCGCCGAGGCGGCCGGCTACGGGGCGATCGTGCTCACCGTCGACACCTTCATCCCAGGCTGGAAGCCCCGCGACCTGCAGCAGGCCTGGCTGCCCTTCCTCAACGGCATGGGCGTCGCCAACTACTTCCAGGACCCGGTCTTCCGCGACGGCCCTCGAGAAGCCGCCGGAGGAGGACGTCGGCGCCGCCACCGGCCACTTCCTCGGCGTCCAGGCCAACCCCGCGCTGACCTGGGATGACCTCGCGTGGCTGCGCGAACAGACCGAGCTGCCGATCGTGATCAAGGGGATCCAGCATCCCGACGACGCGCGCGAGGCGGCGGCCCGCGGCATCGACGGGCATCGTCGTCTCCAACCATGGCGGCCGTCAGGTCGACGGCGCGATCGCCTCGCTCGACGCGCTGCCGGCGATCGCCGAGGCGGTCGGCGACGAGCTGGCGATCCTCTTCGACAGCGGCGTGCGCAGCGGCAGCGACGTCGATCAAGGCGCTCGCCCTCGGCGCCGACGCCGTCTGCCTCGGCCGCCCCTACATCTGGGGCCTCGCCCTCGAGGGACAGGCAGGAGTCGAAACGGTGCTGAAGATGGTCCTCGCCGAGCTCGACCTGACGATGGCCCTCTGCGGCTTCACCGGCCCCGACCAGCTCGGCGCCGGACTGCCTCGCCGCCGCGATAGCTCAGAGGTCGCGCGGAGAAGACCAGAGCTGCGAGAGCGAGCACGCCAGCGATGTAGACGAAGGCCCAGACGATCAGCTGCGGGGCCGGCCGCCTCGGAGCCGCCGAAGGGGCCCAGTTGGAGGACGACGCCGGTGAGGCCGGTGGTGTTCGAGATCAGGGCGTGCAGGCCGGCGGCGTAGAGGCCCTCGAAGGGCAGGGCCCAGCTCGCGGCGTGCCCGATCGAGTGCAGCGAGTCGGAGTTGATCGCGTGGCCGATCTGGGCCAGCAGGCCGGCGGTCAGGCCGGCGCCGAAGACCATGAAGACGACGATCCCCTGCGCGGTGACCGGGAGGAAGGTCGAGGCGAGCAACGAGAGCGCGGCGACGATCGCGACGGCGAGGGCGAGGGCCAGGGCCGGGCCAAGCAGGTGGTCGGGCGACCAGTGCCCGGTCTGCCAGGTGATCGCCAAGGCGGCCACGTAGACCAGCGAGCACGTAGGCGGCGGCGAGCCCGGCGGCGCCGGCGAAGCGAGCGAGCAGCATCGTCGTGCGTCCGATCGGTCGCACGACCAGCGGCTGCAGCAGACCGCTCTCGGCGTCGCCGCGCACGACCGCGCCGAGGGTGAGGAAGACGGCGAGCACCGCGCCGAGGAAGAGGGTGGCGAACATCGCCAGGCCGAAGATCGTCGCGCCGGTGAACGCCTTCGGGTCGAGGATCCCCGCTTCGCCGTCCGCGAAGCCGCTGGACGTCCCTGAAGACGAAGTGGGCGCCGACGCGCGTAGAGCGCGAGGAAGCCGCAGTGAGGAGCAGCAGCACGGCGAGGAAGACCCGGCGCCGGAGGCCCTCCGCGCAGCGGAGTAGCCGATCACGGTCGGGGCGGAGCGCGCCGAGGGCGGTCATCCGGTCTGGCCTCCGCACGGCCTCGAGGTAGACGTCCTCGAGCGAGCTGCTGGCGGACCTCGACCCGGTAGACCCGCTCGCCCGCGGCGACCAGCTCGGCGACGATCCGCGGCGCGTCCTCGCGCCCGGCGCCCTCGAAGAGCCGGACCCCGTTCGCGGTCTCGACCTCGACCCCGCCGGGCGCCGGCGAGCTCTGCCGGCGTGCCCGCCTGGACCAGCCTGCCGCCGGGCGATGATCGCGACCCGGTCGCAGACCAGCTCGACCTCGCTCAGCAGGTGCGAGTTGAGCAGCACGCGCGACGCCGCGGCGGCGCAGCTCCTCGAGCAGCCCGCGGACGATCCGCCGGCCGACCGGGTCGAGCGCGCTGGTCGGCTCGTCGAGCAGCAGCAGCTCGCGGCGACGCCGACCAGGGCCTGGGCGATGCCGAGCCGCTGCTGCATCCCCTTCGACATCGCCTCCACCCGCGTGCCGGCGGCGTCGCCGAGCCCGACCAGCTCGAGCAGCTCGGCCCGCTCGCCGCGCCCCGCCGGCCGAGCCGGCAGAGCCGCTGGTGCAGGCGCCAGCAGCTCGTCGGCCGAGCACCAGCCAGGGAAGCGGAAGAGCTCGGCCAGGTAGCCGAGCGCCGCGCGCGCCGGCGGCGACCCAGCCGGCCGGCCCAGCACCTCGACGCTGCCGCCGCTGGGCCGGACCAGGCCGCAGGCGATCTTCGTCAGAGTCGACTTGCCGGCGCCGTTGGGACCGAGCAGGCCGACCAGCTCGCCCGCCCCGACTCTCGAGGTCGACCCCGCCAGCGCCTCCTTGCCGCCGGTAGGTCTTGCGCAGGCCGGAGACGGCGAGGACCGGCGCCCATCAGGCCGGCGTCTCGATCTTCGGGAAGAGCGCGGCATCCGCTCGACGCTCTGACCGCCCGGGCGCGAACCGAAGCTCGGCGAGCTCGCGGGACTCTTCGGCGAGCGCCGCCGAGCAGCGTCTCGCTGGTCTGGCGGCAGGTAGGGAACGAGCAGCAGCGTCGTCACCCGCAGCCCCTCGACGAGGTTGTAGAGGACCTCGTCGAGGCGCTCGGGGTCGGCCTCGTCCTTGGCCAGCACCCACGGCTGCGTCTCCTCGACGTAGCGGTTGAGCCGCCGCACCAGCTTCCAGGCCTCCTCCAGCGCCTGGGTCAGCTCGGCCCGGTCGAGCAGCTCGCTGAAGCGCGGCACGACGCCTTCGAAGTCCTCGGCGAGCACCGCGTCGACGGCCGCCACCGGCACGGTGCCGGCGCGGTAGCGCTCGACCATCGCCAGCACGCGGCTGGCGAGGTTGCCGTAGTCGTTGGCCAGCTCGGTCTCGTAGCGGGCCTCGAAGCCGGCGGTCGAGATCGAGCCGTCCTGGCCGAAGCTGACCTCGCGGAAGAGGTAGAAGCGCAGCGCGTCGGCGCCGAAGCGCTCGATCACCTCGAAGGGGTCGAGCACGTTGCCGAGCGACTTCGACATCTTCTTCTCGCCCATCAGCAGGTAGCCGTGGATCGTCATCCGCTGCGGCGGCTCGAGGTCGGCGGCCAGGCAGAGGGCGGGCCAGATCACCGCGTGGAACTTGAGGATGTCCTTGGCCAGCACGTGCAGGCTGGCCGGCCAGTAGCGCTCGGTCAGGTCCTCCCCCTCGCGGGCGAAGGTCAGCGCCGTGACGTAGTTGAGCAGCGCGTCGAACCAGACGTACATCCGCTGCTCGGGATCCCAGGGCAGTGGCAGTCCCCACTTCAGGGTCGGCCGCGAGAGCGAGACGTCTTCGAGCCCGCCCTTGATGAAGGCGACCGCCTCGTTGCGGCGGAAGTCGGGGACGACGAAGTCGGGCCGCTCCTCATACAGCGCTTCGAGCTGCTCCTGGAAGGCGGAGAGCCGGAAGAACCAGTTCTCCTCGCGCACCTTCTCCAGCGGGATCTCGTGGATCGGGCAGGTGTTGCCGGGGCCGAGCTCGCGCTCGGTCTTGAAGTCGGCGCAGCGCGGGCAGTACCAGCCCTCGTAGACGCCCTTGCTGACCCAGCCGTTGTCGTAGACCCGCTGGATGATCTCGGCGACCTTCGCCTCGTGGCGCGGATCGGAGGTGCGGATGAAGAAGTCGTTGGTGGCGTCGATGATCGGCCCCAGCGCCTCGAACTTGGCCGCGTTGCGGTCGGCCAGCTCCTGCGGCGAGATCCCCTCGCGCTCGGCCGCCGTCTCGATCGGCTCGCCGTGCTCGTCGGTGCCGGTGAGGAAGAAGACGTCCTCGCCGCGCTGGCGCATGTGCCGGGCCAGCACGTCGGCGGCCATCGTCGAGTACGCGTGGCCGAGATGCGGCTCCGCGTTGACGTAGTAGATCGGGGTGGTGACGTAGTAGCTCATGCTCAGGCCGTTCCGGTCGCCACGCTAGCAACGCCCACGTCGGCGCCTAGCTTGGCCAATCGGTGCGTGGTGCCACTTCGCCGGGCTCAAGGCGTCTCAACTCAACTTTGTCAAGACGCAGCGCGACGGGTGCCAGCACATGAACGATGAGGGTCGACGTCAAGCAGTAGACGATCCACATGTCTTCGTACTCCCTCTCATGCCCCTTTAGCACCTCACCGTCGACTACTACCTCTTGCCTTCTCCACGCGTCCCCATCGCCCTCTATCGCGTCTGCAATCTCGAATATGTCGTCGCCGCCACCCGGAAGGCTCACCGCCAACGCCGTCGACATGCTTTTCCGTGCGAGGTCCTCAGAGATCGGGGTTCTTGGGAAGGGGCAACTCTCCATTGCGCTCGTCCGGCCTCAATGCATGCCCACTAGCGCCTCGGCTCGCGACCGGTCAGCGCCTGGTAGAGATCGTTGGCGCGGGTGCCGGTGAGCGCGGCGACGACGCTGGCGGCGGCGCGCGGGCGGGCGCCGGACTGGACCAGGTGGCGGAGGGCGTCGACGGCGAAGCCGACGTCGTGGTCGTGGTCCTCGGCGGCGGCGGGGCCGATCACGAGGACGATCTCGCCCTTGACGTCGCCGCGGAAGCGCCGCGCCAGCTCGGCGAGCGAGCCGCGGGAGACCTCCTCGTGCATCTTGGTCAGCTCGCGGCAGACGGCGGCCGGGCGATCGGGAGCGATCGCCGCCAGCGCGGCCAGCGACTCGCCCACCCGGCGCGGCGACTCGAAGGCGATCACGGTCTCGGTCGAGCGCAGCACCCGCTCCATCTCGCCGGAGCGCTTGCGGCAGGAAGCCCTCGAAGCGCCAGCGGTCGGTGGGCAGGCCGGAGGCGACCAGCGCCACCGGCACCACCGAGGGCCCGGGCAGCACGGTGACGTCGAGGTCGCGTTCGATGCAGCGGCGGATCAGCTTGTAGCCGGGGTCGGAGATCGCCGGCATGCCGGCGTCGGAGACGAGGGCGACGATGTCGCCGCGCTCGATCCGCTGCGCCAGCTCGGTCGCCCGCGCGCGCTTCGTTGCCCTCGTGGTTGGAGATCAGCGGCGGCGCCGGGCGGATGCCGAGCTTGTCGAGCAGGCCGCCGGTGCGGCGGGTGTCCTCGCAGGCGATGAAGTCGGCGGCGACGAGCGCCTCGCGGACCCGGGCGGTGACGTCGTCGAGGTTTCCGATCGGGGTCGGGCAGACGATCAGCTCGCCCGGCATCAGCCCTCGCCCCGCTCGAGCTCGATCCGCGCCATCGCCGCGGCGCCGATCATGCCGGCGTCGGTGCCGAGCTCGGCGGCGACGATCGGGATCTTCTTCATCGGCGGCAGCGCCCGCTCGCGCGAGCTCGCGGCGAGCCGGCTCGAGCAGCAGGTCGCCGGCGGCGATCACGCCGCCGCCGATGACGAAGACGTCGGGCTCGAAGATGTTGGCGAAGCTGGTCAGGGCGACGCCGAGGCGCGAGCCGATCAGATCGAAGACGCCGCGCGCGGTCGCGTCGCCGGCGAGCGCGGCCTCGGTCACGGCCTTGCCGTCGATCGTCTCGCCGTCGGCGAGCATCGCGCCCCAGCGCCGAGTCCGGCTCGCGCTCGGCCGCGGCCCGGCCCTCGCGGCCCAGAGCCGTCCCCGAGGCCAGCGTCTCGACGCAGCCGTGGCCCGGGCAGTTGCCCTGGCAGGGCGGACCGTCGGCCTCGATCACCGTGTGGCCGAGCTCGGCGCCGGCGCCGGTGGAGCCGCGGTAGATCTCGCCGCCGAGGATCAGGCCGCCGCCGATCCCGGTGCCGATCGTCAGCATCACCGCGTTTTCGGCGCCGCGCGCGGCGCCGTAGAGATGCTCGGCCAGTGCCGCGACGGTGGCGTCGTTGTCGACGAAGACCGGCAGGCCGGTGCGCTCGCCGATCAGATCGCGGATCGGCAGGTTCTCGAGCGGCAGGTTGACCGCCGAAACCGCGATCGCCGCTTGTCGTGATCGATCGTCGCCGGAATGCCGAGACCGACCGCGGCGACGCCGGGGCATGTCCTCCGCGCCTCGCTCGATCTCGCGCACCAACAGCTCGACCAGCTCGTCCTCGGTCTGCCCGGTCGAGGCCTCGCGGCTCTCCCAGAGCACCTTCGAATCGGGATCGAGGACGCCGAGCAGCATCTTCGTCCCACCCAGATCGACGCCGATGATTTCCCCTGCACTCATCGAGCTTCAGGCAGGGTAGAGGCGGGCGACCGCGGGCATCGGCATGATTCCCGGCAGTCTTTCATGGCCGACAATGGCGAGCAGCAGCCCTCCGGGCCGCCCGAGTACAAGGTCTACCGGTCCCGGAAGGGCCGCTTGTCCGGGTTGCGGTCCCCAGATCTCTCAGGCCTCCGGGAGCGGACCGCCGCGTGCGCCAAAGTGGTGGCGCCGCGACAAGGAGCCCGAGCCGGAGCGCACCGGCCCGCCCCGCCGTTGGACCGCCAAGCGGGTGCTCAAGTGGGTCGGGATCGCGGCGCTGGGCTGGATCCTGCTCAGCTTCCTCGCCTTCGCCGTCTCCGCCCAGCTGCAGTCCTTCAAGCTCTCCGGCGAAGCCAAGGACGCCCTGCACGGCAACCCCTTCCTGCTGCCCAGCGCCCAGACGATCCTCGTCCTCGGCACCGACGCCCGCCCGCCCGACACCAAGGAGCCGGACGCCCCTCACTCGCAGAAGTGCTTCGAACAGCAGGCCCACGGCGACGCCCCCCACGACGGCTGCGAAGCGGGCGAATATCCGGCCGACACGCTGATGCTGATCCGCGCCGGCGGCGGCGCCTTCCGCAAACTCTCGATCCCGCGCGACAGCTACGCCGAAATCCCCGGCCAGAGCCCGCAGAAAATCAACGCCGCCTTCTCCTTCGGCGGCGCCAGGCCCAGATCGAAGCGGTCGAAAGCTTCCTCAACATCCAGGTCGACCACGTCGCGATCGTCGACTTCACCGGCTTCGAAGACCTGATCAACGCCGTCGGCGGGGTCGAAGTCGACGTCCCGCACAAGCTCTGCGCCGACATCTCCGGCGGCGCCGGCGGCGGCCAGGGCGGCGTCACCCTGCGCCTACACAAGGGCGAGAACACCCTCGACGGCGAAAAGGCCCTCGCCTACTCGCGGGTGCGCGAGCCGAGCGAATGCCCCGGCCCCGGCAAGAGCGCCTACTCGCTCGGCTACAACGACTTCCAGCGCGCCCAGGCCCAGCAACGGGTGATCAACGGGATCAAGGACCGCCTCACCGACCCGCTGCGCCTCCCCTACAACTTCATCCACGGCCCGATCATCGGCTGGGACGCGCCCGAAGGCCTTCGTCAGCGACATGGGCTTCCTGACCATGCCGCAGCTGATCCTCTCCGCCGCGATCGGCGGCAGCGCCCCCACCGACGTGCTCTGCGCCGGCGCCCACTCGGGCTGCGAACTCGACGGCCCCGAAGGCAGCGTCGTCGTGCCGGAGGCGACCCGGCGCCGCGCCGTGCACCACCTGCTCAACGGCTGAGCCCGGTTCTGATCGGTTCATAACCCCCTGGGGTCATGAATGCATCAGATAACCGGTCAGTCGCTGGTCGTTGAGGCCTTGGGCTTGGAGTCGCTCGAAGCGCTTCGAGTCGCTCGACTTCGACTCGCTGGAGCTCTCGGACGACCCTTTCGACTCGCCGGCGCCCTCTGAAGAACCGCCGTTGGCGGCCGCGCCCTTCTTCTTCTTGCCGTAGTCGGTGTTGTAGAAGCCGGAGCCCTTGAAGTGGACGGCGACGGGGTGCAGGACGCGCACCGCGGGAGCGCCGCACTCCTGGCACTCGGTCAGGGCCTCGTCGCTCATCTTCTGGATCACGTCGAAGACGTGTCCGTTCTCGCATTTGTACTCGTAGATAGGCACGGGCTGCGGGATTATCGCAGCCGGTACGGTTCTGGCCATGTCGACCGCCGAGCAGGGAGCGCCGCAGACAGACGTCTCGATGGAGGAGATCGTCGCGCTCTGCAAGCGCCGCGGCTTCGTCTTCCCCTCCTCGGAGATCTACGGCGGGCTCGGCTCGACCTACGACTACGGCCACTACGGGGTGCTGCTGAAGAACAACGTCAAGGCCGAGTGGTGGCGGGCGATGCTGCAGGAGCGCGACGACATCGTCGCGCTCGACTCGGCGATCCTCCAGCACCCGCGGGTCTGGGAGGCCTCGGGCCACCTCGAAGGCTTCACCGACCCGCTGGTCCAGTGCCTGGGCAAGTGCAAGAAGCGCTGGCGCGAGGACCACCTGCGCGAGGCAGTCGAAGCCGAAGGCGGCGACCCCAGCGCCGGGCTGCGCTGCCCAGAGTGCGGCGGCGAGCTCTCGGAGCCGCGGCAGTTCAACCTGATGTTCGAGACCCACGTCGGCCCGGTCGCCGGCGAGGGCTCGGAGGTCTACCTGCGCCCCGAGACCGCCCAGGGCATCTTCATCAACTTCAAGAACGTGCTCAGCTTCGCCCGCAAGAAGCCGCCCTTCGGCATCGCCCAGATCGGCAAGTCATTCCGCAACGAGATCACCCCCGGCAACTTCATCTTCCGCACCCGCGAGTTCGAGCAGATGGAGATGGAGTTCTTCGTGCCGCCGGCCGAAGCGGAGCGCTGGTACCGCGAGTGGATCGAGCTGCGCGAGCGCTGGTACACGAACCTCGGCATCCGCCCCGACTTCCTCCGCGTCCGCCCCCACGACGCCGACGAGCTCTCCCACTACTCCTCGGGCACCAGCGACGTCGAGTACCTCTTCCCGATCGGTTGGTCGGAGCTGGAGGGGATCGCCAACCGCGGCGACTTCGATCTCACCCAGCACGCCAAGTTCAGCGGCGAGAAGCTCGAGTACTTCGACCAACAGACCAAAGAGCGCTACGTCCCCCACGTGATCGAGCCCGCCGCCGGCGCCGACCGCGCCACGCTCGCCTTCCTCGTCGACGCCTACGAGATCGAGGAGGTCGAGGGCCGCCAGCGCACCGTGCTCCGCCTCCACCCCCGCCTCGCCCCCAACAAGGTGGCCGTCCTCCCCCTCGTCTCCAAGGAGGGCATGCCGGAGAAGGCCCGCGAGATCTTCAGCGAGCTGCGCGCCCGCATGCCGGCTGAGTTCGACGAAGGCGGCTCGATCGGCAAGCGCTACCGCCGCCAGGACGAGATCGGCACCCCCTGGGGCATCACCGTCGACCACCAGACGATGGAAGACGACACCGTCACCCTGCGCGACCGCGATTCCCTGGAGCAGACGCGTGTGCCGATCGCCGGCCTGGCGGTCGACCTGGCCGCCCGCCTAGCCCAGCCCTGGCGCAGCCCGAAGCTCGGCTAGCCCTCAATCAGGCCGATCACGTTGCCCTCGGGGTCTTTGAACTGGCCGAGGACCATGCGGCCCATGATCGTCTCGGGGCCCATTACGCGGGTGCCGCCGAGGGACTCGGCCTTGCTCAGGGCCTCCTCGACGCTGGGGACTTCGACGTAGAAGGTGACGTGACCCTCGTAGCCGTCGGGGCCCTGGCCGATGCCACCGCCGAGGCCAATGCCTTCGGCGTTGCTGTTGGCCTCGCGGTCGACGAGGCCGTACTTCATCTCGTTCTCGGCGTTGACCTCCCAATCGAAGAGCTCGGCGTAGTAGCTCTGCAGCTTCTCGCCGTCCTTGCCGACGACCTCGAAGTGGACTACTGGCTGTCCCATGTTCATCTCCTCCTGTTGTTCCTAAGCACTTGTCATGAACCGTTCCACATCGGCCGCATCGGCAGCGAGCGCGGCGTTGGCCTGCTTGCTGATCCGGCCCAGCGGCTCGATCGTGACCTTGCCACGGTTGAGCTTCCAGGTGCCGACGGCGCGGCCCTTGACCATCGCGAAGGGGCGGAAGATGCCGTTCAGCGTGACCAGGTGGGTGTGGGAGCCGAGGATCAGCTCACGCGAGGTCCAGCCGAGCAGCAGCGGGTCGAAGGCGCCGAGCAGGCGCGGACCGGGGACCTCGGCGACGGGCGGCCGCTTGGCGAGGTGGACGAGGCCGTCGTCGCGTTCGACCAGCTCCGAGGCGATCGCGGTGAGCGCGGCGCGGGCGTCGCGCAGTGGCAGCCCGGCCCAGCGCGCCAGGTCGCGATCGTTCGCCGGCGCGTGGCCGACCAGGTAGCGGCGAGCGAGCTCGGCGATCGCGATGTCGCGGTCGACCGGCTTCGCGCGATCGAGCCAATCGGTGACGAGAACGTAGGCGTGGTCCCTGCCGACCATCGGGCCGCGCACCACGAGACCTCGCACGGCAGCGAGAAAGAGGAGGTGGATCAGCGCTTGCCCCGCGGTGGGGACACCGGCCGAGTCGAGGCGCTCGCGCAGCTGGTGCCGGGTGAGCGGGCCCTCCTTGGCCAAGCTCCGCTCGATCGTCTTCACGGCCTTCTCGCCCTGCTGCGTGGTGACCCCCTCCTGACGGAGGCGGCGGCTGCATGAGGTCAGCAGCGGCGGAGTCGTCAGCATCTGCAGCCACGGGTAGTCCTCGCTGCGGACGAGGTGGAGGGTGCCGCGATTGAGCCAGGTGATCAGCAGCGAGCGCTCCTCGCTCAGGGCCCGGTCGACGTCGGCCGCCGTCAACCCCTCGCTGCGCGCCCTGATCGCCAGCCGCGCTCCGCGCGGGTCCTGACCCTGAACGGCGAGCAGCCGGCCGGCCACGTCCGCTGCCCCACTCTCCGGCGACCCCGCGAGGCCTTGCGAGACAAACCGTTCGGCGAAGATCGAGGCGGTTGGCACGGCAGGATGATCGCTGCCGCCGAGGCGGCCCGTTGCCTATTTGACGGAGAGTAGGTCGATCACGAAGATCAACGTTTCGTTCGGCGCAATAGACGGCGGCCGGCCTTCTGCGCCATACGCGAGTTCACCCGGGATCAGCAGCTCGCGACGTCCACCTACTTTCATCCCTTCGACGCCCTGATCCCAGCCTTTGATCACTTCGCCAGCACCGAGGGTGAAGCTAAACGGTTCCTTCCGGCTCCAGGAGGAATCGAATTCTTTTTCGGAGTCATAGCCGACCCCGACGTACTGAACCGTCACTTCATCGCCTTTCTTGGCTTCCGGGCCGGTGCCTTCTTCGAGTTCCTTGGTGGCGAAGGTATTCGGTGAGATGCCTTTCGGCACCGTGACCGTGGGCTTCGTCTTCTTCTCGTTGGGGCTCGCCTTCGGCACGCTGCCACCGGATTCTTCGGAGCTTTCACCGGATTTGGTTGAGCTTTCACCGGCTTCGGTGGATGCACTCGATTCGGTCGAGCTGGTCGAAGAGTCGCTGCTACCACCACAGCCAGCGATCGCGGTCGCGAGGGCGGCGCACAGCGCCAGGATGATTAGCGAAAATTTCATCGAGCGAAGATCCTACGCAAGCTTCGCCGGAAAAGGCGCCACGTTCATCAGCGCTTGCCGGTCATCGTGTTCCAGGCTCGCCGGAAGAATCCCGGGCGACCGCCGACGAGATCGGCCGGGTTGACCGAGAGCGCACCTGGGTTAGCGTCGGGCGCGGTAAGCCTCGCCGCCTCAGCCGCATCGATCTTCAGCACGACCCCACGCTCGTAGATCTGCCCCACCTCGGGCGCGTCGACAAAGCGGTGGCCGCCGGGCCCGGCGGTGGTGTCGAAGACGATCCCGTCGAACATGTCGAGGTTGGGCGCCGAGAGCACCCGCACCACCCGGCCGAGGTTCTCCCCGTCGCTCGAGTAGACCGGCACTCCCTTGGCCACCGCGAGATATGAGGTGGGCTCTCCCAGGTTCTCCATCAGGCTGAGCATATCCACAGCCAATGCCGCCCTAGCCATTCCCGGGCGGGCTATGCTCGCTGCGGTACTCAGGGTTCTACAGAGGAGGAAGCGATGGCGATTGGACTACGACTCAAGTTCGAGGGCGGCACCCAGGACCAGTACGACGCGATGCACGGCCAGATGAACGTAGATGGCGATCCACCGGAGGGTCTGATCTTCCATTCCGCCGGGCCGATCGAGGGTGGCTGGGGCGTGATCGACTTCTGGGAGTCCCGCGACCACTTCGACCGCTTCCAGGGCTCACGGCTGGGACCGGCGATTCAGGAGATGGGCGACCAAGCTTTCCAAGGGCCTCCCGACATCAAGGAGTTCCCCGTCCACCACATCACCAAGCCCTAGGAGCGATGGGCCTCAACCTCGCATCGCTGCTCACCGAGAGCGCCTCGCGGACGTCGGAGCTGCCGGCGATCCGGCTCGGCGAGGTTGAGCTGAGCTACGGCGAGCTCGACGAGCGCAGCGCCCGCCTGGCGACGCTGCTTGGCGAGAAGGGCGTCGGCCCTGGCGACCGGGTTGGCGTGATGCTGCCCAACGTCCCCGAGTTCCCGGTCGCCTACTACGGGGTGCTGCGCACCGGCGCCATCGTCGTACCGATGAACGTGCTGCTAAAGCGGCGCGAGATCGCCTTCTACCTCGAGGACTCGGGCTCGAAGCTGCTGCTCGCCTGGCACGGCTTCTGCGCCGAGGCGCGCGAGGGTGCGGCCGACGCCAGCGCTGAGCTGATCGAGGTCGAGCCGGCGAGCTTCGCCGAGCTGCTGGCTGAGCACGAGCCAGCCGGGGGCCTGCACGAGACCGACGAGGAAGACACCGCGGTGATCCTCTACACCTCGGGCACCACGGGCAAGCCCAAGGGCGCCGAGCTGACCCACCTCAACCTCTTCCGCAACGCCGACGTCTCCAGCCGCACCACCTGCGAGATCGCCGGCGGCGACGTCGTCCTCGGCGCCCTCCCCCTCTTCCACTCCTTCGGCCAGACCGTCGGCATGAACTCCTCGCTCAAGGTCGGCGCCTGCCTCACCCTGGTGCCGAAGTTCGACCCCGGCGAGGCACTGGCGACGATGCAGCGCGACGGCGTCACCCACTTCTACGGCGTGCCGACGATGTTCGGCGCCCTGCTCCACCACCCCGAGCGCGAGAGCTATGACACCTCCTCGCTGCGCACCTGCATCACCGGCGGCGCCTCGATGCCGGTCGAGGTCCTGCGCGGCTTCGAAGGCGCCTTCGGCGCCATCGTGCTCGAGGGCTACGGGCTCTCGGAGACCTCACCGGTCGCCTGCTCCAACCACCCGGACAAAGAGCGCAAGGCGGGCTCGATCGGCACCCCGATCGAAGGGGTCGAGATGCGGGTCGTCGACGAGAACGACGAGCCGGTCGCCCAGGGTGAGGTCGGCGAGATCGTGATCCGCGGCCACAACATCATGAAGGGCTACTGGCAACGCCCCGACGCCACCGAGGAGACGATGCGCGGCGGCTGGTTCCACAGCGGCGACATGGGCCGCATCGACGAGGACGGCTGCTTCTACATCGTCGACCGCAAGAAGGACCTGATCATCCGCGGCGGCTACAACGTCTACCCGCGCGAGGTCGAGGAGGTGCTCTTCGAGCATCCGAAGATCCGCGAAGCGGCCGTGGTCGGCGTCCCCCACGACGAGTGGGGCGAGGAGATCGGCGCCGCGGTCGTCTGCCACCAGGGCGAGGAGCTGGCGCCCGAGGAGGTCAGCGCCTACGTCAAGGAGCGCATCGCCGCCTACAAGTACCCGCGCCTGGTCTGGTTCCTCGACGACTTGCCCAAGGGCCCCACCGGCAAGATCCTCAAGCGCGAGATCGACACGCCCGCTTCCGTCTGAAGCCCAGCGCGGCAAGCGCTCTCCCTGTATCAAAGGGGGAGAGCGACGGCGTTCGATGGATTGACCACCGGATGCGTGGGTCAATCGATCGAACGCTTGGCGACAAGCGCGCACTCAATGCCGCGATCTGGAAGCTGGTGACGCGGCAGCATGGCGTGATCGCCCGCCGGCAGTTGCTCGAGATGGGCCTCAGCGGAAGGGCGATCGAGAGACGGATCGCCTCCGGGCGACTGTATCCGGTGTGGCGAGGGGTCTACGCGGTGGGGCGGCCCCAACTGGACCGATATGGCAACTGGATGGCGGCGACGCTCGCCTGCGGGCCAACGGCCGTGCTCAGTCACAGCAGCGCCGCTCTGCTCTGGGGTTTTGGCAGCGCCCGTGGCGGGCCCATCGAGGTCACCGTGCTGAAAGCCTCACCGCGGTGCCATCGGGGGATCCGCGTTCACCGACGTCCCACATTGCGCCCGGAGGATCTGGCGACTCACCAGGGCATCCCCGTCACCTCGGCCGTGCATACGTTGATCGACGAGGCCGGGGGGCTGACGCGACCGCGACTCGAGCGCGCGGTCAACGAGGCCGACAAGCTCGACCGGGTAAAGGTGGACGAGCTGCACGCGGTCCTCCCCCGCTACCGAGGGGTGCCGGGGACCAGGGCACTGCTCGAACTGCTCGACCCTCTCACCTTCCGCCTCAGCGACTCCAAGTTGGAGCAAGCCATGAGGGAGCGCTCCAATGCCGCCGGGCTGCCGGCCCCGGAGACGAAAGCCAGGGTAAACGGATACGAGGTCGACTTCTTCTGGCCCCAGCTGGGAATCGTCGTCGAGGCGGACGGCCTGCGCTACCACCGGACTCCGCTCCAGCAGCGACGGGGGCTCGAACGCGACCAGGCCCACACGGCATCGGGTCTTCGGCCCTTGCGGTTCTCGCATTGGCAGATCGCCTTCGAATCCTCTTACGTGCAGCGAATCCTCCGCGAGACCGTCGCCGCACTCCGTGTTCCCTGACGGCGTTCGATGGATTGACCACCGGATCCGTGGGTCAATCCATCAAACGCGGATGGTCTCGGCCTCAGCCGTCCGTGACGAACTCACACAGTGCCGACTGGCTGAGCAGCCAGTCGGCCGGTAACCTCCGCGGAGTCGCCGAGTCGCCTGCTGACCAGCAAAGGAGAGAGATGAGCGTCGCATCGCAGAGCCTGATGGACAACGTCACCTACGAGGATCTCTACAAGCGCTGGGAGCAGGGCAACTGGAGCGCCTACGACATCGACCTCTCCGCCGACAAGGCCGGCTGGGAGAGCCTCAGTGACGTCCAGCGGCGCTCGGCGATGTGGATCTACTCGATGTTCTTCTACGGCGAGGACCGCGTCGCCGACACCCTCGCCCCCTACATCACCGCCGCGCCGACTGAGGAGCAGGCCTACTTCCTCGCCACCCAGCAAGTCGACGAGGTGCGCCACTCGGTCTTCTTCCACCGCTTCTTCAAGGACGTGATCGGCGTCGGCGGCGACTCGATCGAGCAGACGCTTTCCGCCACCCTGCCGCAGCTCAACTGGGGCTACCGCGGCATCTTCGACCGGCTCGACGTGATGGCCGAGGAACTGCGCAAGGACCGCTCGCTGCCCAAGTACGCGCAGGCGATCACGCTCTACCACCTGATCGTCGAGGGCTCGCTGGCCCAGCCCGGCCAGCACTTCATCGAGGACTTCTTCGCCTCCGAGGACACGATGCCCGGCTTCAGCTCCGGCATGGCCAACGTCTCGCGCGACGAGCAGCGCCACATCGGCTTCGGCGTCAAGGTGCTCTCCGAGCTGCTGGGCGAAGGCGCGCCCGGCTGGGAGGAGAACCGCGCTGCCGTGACCGAGCTGCTGCGCGAAGTGCTGCCCTACGGCCCGGCGGTCTTCTACCCGCCCAACTTCGATCGCGAGTACACCGAGTGCTACGGCTTCTCGCTCGAGGACATCTTCGCCTTCGGCCTCAAACTGATCCGCCAGCGCTGGCGCACGATCGGCTACCCGACCGAGGAGATGCCGCCCGGCGTCTTCCCCTTCGACCCCGAGGCCTCGGCCGAGGACGTAGCCGAGAACCAGGTGAAGCTGATGGAAGCCGGCATCCTCGGCCCGCCCGACGTGACCCCGGAGGCGACGCCCGAGACGCAGCGCCTCTACTTCGACGTGGTCAAGCGGACTGCCAACACTCGCGTCGCCAACGGCTCGCCGCTCGTCTACCAGTGGCGCTTCACCGACGCCGACCCCTGGCACGTGGTGATCGACAACGGCTCGACCCGGGCGGAACCGGGCGAAGCCCCGAACCCGACGCTGACGCTGGAGGCAAGCTGGAAGGACTTCGTCGGCATGGGTAAGCCGGACGCGAACCCGATGAAGATGGTCCTCACCCGCCGCATCCGTCCTCGCGGCTCGATCCGCGAGATCGCGCGGCTGCGCAAGGTGTTCCGCTAGGACGCCTCAGGAAATCGGTGGGCGAGCATCCGCCCACGGCCGCTCGGCCCTCGAGCTGGCGGCGAGGGAGAGCAGGGTCGCCTCGTCGCCGGGGCGGCCGATGATCTGGACGGCGAGCGGCATGCCGTCGTCGGCGAAGCCGGTCGGGACCGACATCGCTGGGTTGCCGAGGTGGTTCCAGGGGACGCAGTAGGGATAGAAACGGCTCATGCCGAGCACGGTGCGGATCGCGCCCTGGCCCTCCCAGCGGCGGATCGGCAGCGCGGTGCCGCCCATCACCGGCGTGATCAGCACGTCGAAGGAGTCGAAGAGCGCGTTGACCCGGGAGACGTCGGCCTCGCGGCCGCGCAGAGCCCGCTCGTAGATCGCGTTCGGGAGCGTGCTGCCCGAGCCGGCCGAAGCCGCGGGTGCGCCGTTCCAGGCGCTCGGGATGCGGCACTTCGGCGACGGTCGTCGGCGACGCCGCGCAGGAAGCGCGGCGTGATGTTGTTGCCGATCCCACCCCAGTCGGGATCCCGCTGGGCGACCTCGTGGCCGAGCGAGCGCATCAGCTCAGCGGCATCGAAGACGGCCTGCTTGACGTCGTCGGAGACGATCGGCGGCGCGGCGGCGCGCGGCGCCAGGGTCGAGTAGGCGACCCGCAGCTTGCCCGGCGGCGTCTTCGCCGACTCGACGAAGGGGCGGTCGGGCGGCGGCGGCGCGCCGGGCTCCGAGGAGCCGCCGGCGGTGATGTCGAGCCAGAGCGCGGTGTCGAGCACGTTGCGGCTGAGGCAGCCGAGCACGGCAAGCCCGTTCCAGCCGTCCTCGAGCGGTGCCAGGGAGATCCGCCCGCGCGAAGGCTTCAGTCCGAAGAGGCCGCAGGAGGCGGCGGGGAGGCGAATCGAGCCACCGCCGTCGCCGGCAGAGGCGATCGGCACCAGCCCGGCGGCAACCGCCGCGGCCGATGCCACCGCTCGATCCTGCCGGGGTGCGCTGCAGGTTCCAGGGGTTGCGGGTGACGCCGTAGGTGGCCGACTCGGTGAAGCCACAGATCGCCAGCTCCGGCAGCTGCGTCAGGCCGACGACGATCGCGCCGGCCTCGCGCAGGCGGCGCACCATCTCGCAGTCGGCCGTGGCCGGCTCGGTGAAGGCGTCGGTGCCGTGCAGGTTGACCTCGCCGACCACGTCGACTTCGTCCTTGATCGCGATCGGCACGCCGAGCAGCGGCCGCTCGTCCCCCGCCTTCAGCCGCGCTTCGGACTGCTCGGCCTCGAGCAACGCCCGCTCTCCCATCACCTTGCGAAAGGCGTTCAGCTGCGGATCGATCCGCGCGATCCGGTCGAGGCAGAGCTGGACCAGCTCGGTCGGGGACACCTCCCCCGCCCGCACCATCTCGGCCTGCTTGGCAGCTCCTGCAAAGGCAAGGTCGTCACTCATGCCAGCCACAGCGTATTCAGACCTCACGCCTCAGCCGGCTCGGGCTCGGCCGTGCCGCTCTCGAAGCTGAGATCAGGCAGGGCCCGGTCGAGCCAGGAGGGCATCCACCAGTTCCAGCCGCCGAGCAGCTTCATCGCCGCCGGCACCAGGATCAGGCGGACCAGGGTCGCGTCGAGCGCGATCGCCACCGCGCAGCCGAGTCCCAGCTCCTTGATCGAGGGCACCCCGGTGAGAACGAAGACGGCGAAGACCGCAGGTCATGATCAGGGCCGCCGAGGAGATCGTGCGGGCGCTGGTCGAGAGGCCTTCGGCGACGGCGCGTTCGTTGTCGCCGTGCTCGCAGGTAGTGCTCGCGGATCCGCGACATCAGGAAGACCTCGTAGTCCATCGAGAGGCCGAAGACGATGGCGAAGATCAGCGGCACGTTGATCGTGTCGAGCGCGCCCTGGCTTTCGAAGCCGAGCAGGCTGTCGAACCAGCCCCACTGGAAGATCGCGACGAGGACGCCGAAGGCCGCCCCGATCGAGAGCAGGTTCATCAGCACCGCCTTCAGCGGCAAGAGCAGCGAGCGCAGCATCACCATCAGCACCAGGTAGCTGAGCGCGAGCACGAAGAGGACGATCTTCCACATCGAGCCACTGACCTGGGCGCGGGCGTCCTGGCTGCGGGCGGTTTCGCCACCGACGTCGACGCTGGCGACGTGGGCGAGCGCGGTCGCTGGGCACGACGTTGTCGCGCAGCCGTTCGACCAGGGCGATGCGTCGCGTCGGACTCGCTCGGCGCGCTCGGCGTGGCCTGGATCAGGACGCTGCGGCCGGAGAAGGCGGGCGGCGCGACGGCGCTGACGCCGGGTGTCGCCTCGATCGTGCGGGCGAAGCCGGTGATCGCCGCACGGTCCGTGCGCGCCGGACGGCGCTCTCGAACGAGGCGACCATCTGCACCGGGTCGGTGCCGCCGCCGAGCTGCTTGGAGGCGAGTTCGTTGCCGATCCGCACGTCGCTGTCCGTGGGGAACTGCGTTGATCGCCTGCGTCCCGGTTTCGATCGAGAGCAGCGGGATCGCCAGGGTCAGCAGCACGGCCGAGACCCCGATCACCGCCGCCCAGGGACGAGCCATGACGCGGGCGGTCCAGCGCACCCAGAAGGCCTCGCGGTCGGGCTGCTCGCCGCGGCGGCGGAAGACGCCGAGCACCTTGGCGACGATCCCGCCAGGCAGCACGCGGTCGCCGAGCATCGCGATCAGCGCCGGCAGCAGCGTCGTCGCGGTCAGGATCGAGACGGCGACCACGGTCATCGCCCCCAGCGCCATCGAGCGCAGCGCCTGGTTGTCGACCATCCAGAGGCCGGCCAGCGAGACGATCACGGCGAGGCCGGAGAAGGCCACCGCCAGGCCCGAGGTCGAGAGCGCCTCGGCCCGCGCCGCCTCGGGGTCGCGGCCGGCGGCGCGCTCCTCGCGGTAGCGGGCGAGGATGAACAGCGAGTAGTCGATCGCCACCCCGATCCCGATCATCGAGGCCATGTTGGTGACGAAGACCGAGGTCTCGATCTGCAGCGAGATGAAGTAGATCAGCGCCCCGGTGACCATCACGCTGACGAAGCCGAGCACCAGCGGCAGCACCGCGGCGGCGAGCGAGCCGAAGACGACGAGCAGGATGATCGCGACGATCGGGAAGCCGCCCGCCTCGGCTTTCGACAGGTCCTTCTTCGAGAGCTCCTGCATGCCGGCCCAGATCGTCGGCTGGCCGGCGAGGTAGGTGGTCACCCCGTTGACGGCGGTGCCGGGGTCGAGGTCTTCGCGCAGTTCGGCCGCCGAGTCGATCTGGCGGTCGGAGGACTTTTCGCTGTGCAGGGCCAGCATCGCCGTCCCGGTCCGCCGCAGCGCGACCTCGGCCTGGCGGGCCGTGGCCGGCGGCAGGGTCACCTTGTCGAGGCCGGCGACGGCGTGGCGGACCCGGTCGACCGCGGCGACGCCGGCAGCTCGCCCGGCTCCTTCTTCGGCCTGCAGCAGCACCGCGATGCCGCCGGTCTTGTCGCTGAAGTCCTTTTCGAGCGAGTCGCTGACCGCCTTCGACTGAGCTGCCGGGAACGTCGAAGCCGCCGCCGGTCAGGTGATCGGTCTGGTGCGAGGCGATCGGCAGCGCGACGGCGACGACCGCGATCCAGGCCGCCAGGACCCAGCGGCGTCGGCGCCCGAGGAATCCCGCGAGTCTGACCATGAAGTCACGCATTGGCTGGTTAGCCAGCTTTTCGGACCGGCGGCCGCCCGTCTGTGCGTCCGATCACTCCAAGCGGTTTTCGCTGGCGACTACTCGGAGATCAGCAGGTAGCGACCCGAGGCGGCGGCCACGGCGAGGCCGCCGCTGATGTCGCGCTCGGTGTCGGAGAGCGCCTGCAGGGCGAAGCCGTCGGCGATCGCGAAGAGAAAGGAGACGATCGCCTCGGCGTCGTGGCGCAGCTTCAGCACGCCCTCCCGTTCCTTGGCGCGCAGCACGTCGGCGACGTGCGAACGGGTCCGCTCGAAGAGCTGGCCGACCTCGCGCTGGATCTCCGGATTGCGGCGACCGGCGCTGAAGAGCTCGTAGAGGAGCAGGAAGAAGGTGGGCTCGTTCTCGATCAGATCAGTGAGGCTGGCGAGCAGGACGTCGATCACGTCGTCGACCGTCTCCGCCTTGGCCAGCGGTTCGTCGAGCCGCGCCACGCGGATCTCGGCGTCGCGGCGCACGACCTCGACCAGCAGCCGCTCCTTGGTCCCGAAGTAGTAGTGGAGAAGGCCGCGGCTTACGCCGGCCTCACGGGCGACGTGCTCGAAGGTCGAGCCCGCGGCGCCGCGCTTGGCGACCGAGACCGCATCGCATCAATGATGCGCTGCGCCTTCTCACCGCTCAGCTCCCGCTCCTTAGTCGCCGCCTCCATGAAAGTCAGTCTAGTAGCGGCAGGTGACGAGGCTCAGGCGTCGGCAGGCAAGGACGCAGGGAGCGCAGCGTGCTCTGCACGTAAGCGACCGAGGACGCCGCATGCCGACGCCTGAGTCCGTCAGGAACCGTTGATACTCGTCGTCGACGTGTACTCGAACTCCTCCTCTGCGCCGAAGAGGGCGTCGAGCACGGTCTTGCGCGCGTCCTCGCTGAGGATCAGGGCGACGGCGGCGCCAACCAAACCAAGCAGGATGATGCGACCGAGGCGGCTCTTCTTGCGCTTCTTCGGCGCCCGGAAAGCCTCGGAGGCGTCACGCAGGTTCTCCGCCGCGACCTTGAGATCGCGCTGCACCTTCTTGTCGCTGGTGACTGCCTTGACCGTGCCGCCGTTGCTGGTCGCGCGGCCGTAGGCACCCTTCGCCGCTTCGAAAGCCTTCTTCAGGCTGTCGCGCAGCTCTTCGTCCTCGATCAGTCGCTCCACGTAGGGATTCTCGCGTGCGGTCGAATAGAGATCGGCGGCCTGGGTCGCCTTGGTCTTGCTCATGCCTTCTCCTCGCTGGATTTCTCCGGGTCTACTCAGAATAACCAGCGGCTGGTGGGCGCGCGTGGTCAAGCAGAGCAAGGACGCAGGGAGCGTGGCGTGCTCCGCACGCGAGCGACCGAGGACGCCGCTCTGCGCAGACCATGTGCGTCCACCTCAGCCCGGGCCGATGCCATCCAGAAGTACCCCGTTGGTACGGAAGCCAAGCTGGGCGTCGCGAACCGTGCGCAACCGCAACGGCCTCAACTCCGGACCGGGCGTGGCAAAGCGGCGCACGTAGAGCCGCCCGACGCGCTCGTAGCCTGCTTCGCGGAAGCCGGGACCGAGGAGGCGAGCCGGTGGCGCCGGCGCCTTCCCGTCGGAGATGAAGTCGATTTCGCCCACCCACCAGCGGAAGCCATCGGCGGGCTGGACCTGGATCGATCCGGTCGAGAGGTAATAGCGCAGCGAGGCCTCGCCGAGCTTCCATGTGACCATCGCCCGCGGCACGGTCGGTTCGCCGATCGCAGCCGCGACCGAGTCCCAGTCGGGCCGCTGCAGGGCCGGCGAGAGGCTCGCCCAGATCGAGAAGCCGAGCGAGTAGGCGACCAGCAGCCCGGCAAGCACGGCGCCGCTGCGGCGGGCGCCGCGCAGGGTGAAGCCGACCGCCAGCGCGACCAGCAGCGGCACCAGCGCCGGCATCAGGTTGCGGGCGAGGACGTAGTCCTTGCTCGAGTCGAGCAGGCCGATCGCCAGCGGGACGACGACGGTGACCGCGGCGAGCGCCAGTGGGATGCCCGCGGCGCCGCGCTCGCCGCGGGCGAAGACCAGCCAAGCGGCCGCGATCGCGATCAGGGCGGGTACGACCGCCAGCAGCGGGTGCTCAGGCTGGGCGATGATGTCGCCGGTCTCGCCCAGGGCGAAGGTCAGGCCGGTCTCCCAGAGCCGGTGCCAGAGGCTGAAGTTGCTGATCCATTCGGCGTGGGCGAAGGACGACTGGTGGAGCAGCAGCGGCGTCAGCAGCAGGCCCACGATGGCGATGATCCAGATGCCGGGGAAGGCCCCTCCCGTCTCCCGGCCGCGGCGGCGCAGCAGCCAGAGCGCCTCGGCGGCGATCGGGAAGGCGGCGAAGTAGTGAGTGCCGAGAGCGAGCGCCGAGACGATCCCCCAGGCGAGCGAGTCGCGGCGGCGGCCCCGGTCGAGCGCCCGGACGAAGTAGAGCAGCGAGAGCGCGGTGAGCAGGACGAAGAGGGCGTAGGCGCGGGCCTCCTGCGAATACCAGAGCAGCATCGGGTTGACCGCGACCAAGGCGGCGGCGACGATCCCGGCGCGGCGGCTGCTCAGCTCGGCGCCGAGCAGGTAGGCGACCGGCACGGTGGCGACTCCGGCGACGGCGGAGACCGTGCGCAGACCGAACTCGCCGGTTCCGGTCAGCTGGGTCCAGGCCCAGGCGACCGCGTAGTAGAGCGGCGGCGCCGACTCGCTGAAGCCGACCGCGTCCATCGCGTGCCAGAAGCCGTCGCGCAGAATGCGGCTGGCGGTGACGATCTCGTCGTGGTGGTAGCTCTGCACCCCGAGCGTGGCGAAGCGCAGCACGCCGGCGAGGACGGTGAGGCCGGCGACGATCCAGAAGGTGCGAGAGCGAGCTCGCACCAGCTCGCCAATCGATTCCAGATAGGTCGAAATGCTGCCTCTGCGCAGCGCCCCGGCGGCCTCCATCGCGACTAGGCGAGCGCCGCTTCGATCGCCTTGGAGACCTCGTCCACGTAGACGAACTCCAACTCGCTGCGCTCGTGCTCGGGAATCTCCACCACGTCCCCTTCGTTGCGTTGGGGCACCAGCACCCGCTTGATACCGGCCCGCTGAGCTGCCAGCGACTTCTCCTTCAGCCCGCCGATCGGCAGTACCTGGCCGGTCAGGGTCACCTCTCCGGTCATCGCCACATCGTTGCGAACGGGACGGCCGCTAATCAGGGAGGAGAGCGCGACCGTCATCGCCACGCCGGCGGAGGGCCCGTCCTTGGGCACGGCCCCGGCTGGCACGTGGACGTGGATGTCGTGTTTGGCGAACCAGTCCTCGTCGAGCTTTGGCGCGATCTCGCGCCAGTGTCCGCGCACGTAGGAGAGCGCCGCCTGGGCGGACTCGCGCATCACGTCACCGAGCTGGCCGGTGATCGTCAGCTGGCCCGAGCCCGGCATCGAGGTCGCCTCGATGAAGAGCACGTCACCGCCCGTCGGGGTCCAGGCGAGCCCGGTCGACACGCCCGGCACTTTGGTCCGCCGCCGCTGCTCGGCAAAGACGCGGCGGCGACCGAGCAGCTCGCGAGCGCGCTTGGCCGAGATCCTCGCCTTGGCTTTCTTGCGTTTGCCCTTGCTCTCGGCGACTTCGCGGGCAACTTTGCGGCAGACCGTGCCGATCTGTCGCTCCAAATTGCGCACCCCCGCCTCACGCGTGTACTCCTCGATGATCGCCACCAGGGCCGGGTCGGCGAACTCGATCTGCGAAGGCTTCAATCCGTTGGCGTCGATCTGGCGCGGCACCAGGTAGCGGCGGGCGATGTGCTTCTTCTCGTCCAGCGTGTAGCCGGCCAGCTCGATCGTCTCCATCCGGTCCTGCAGCGGGCCGGGGATCGTGTCGAGCACGTTGGCGGTGGCGATGAACATCACCTCGGAGAGGTCGAACTCGAGGTCGAGGTAGTGGTCGCGGAAGGAGTCGTTCTGGGCCGGGTCGAGCACCTCGAGCATCGCCGAGGCGGGATCGCCGCGGAAGTCGGCGCCCATCTTGTCGATCTCGTCGATCATGAAGACGGGGTTGCGCGAGCCGGCATCGCGCAGGGCGCGCACGATCGCGCCCGGCAGGGCGCCGATGTAGGTGCGGCGGTGGCCGCGGATCTCGGCCTCGTCGCGAACGCCACCGACCGAGATGCGCTCGAACTCGCGCCCCAGCGCCTTGGCGATCGAGCGGCCGAGGCTGGTCTTGCCGACCCCCGGCGGGCCGACGAAGCAGAGGATCGGCCCCGGCGAGTCCGGTTTGAGCTTGCGCACTGCCAAGTACTCGAGGATTCGGTCCTTGACCTGCTCCAGGTCGTAGTGATCGGCGTCGAGCACCTCGCGGGCGTGGGCGATGTCGAGGTTGTCCTCGGTTTCCGCTGCCCAGGGCAGCTCGGTCAGCCACTCCAGATAGGTGCGGATGACACCGTGCTCGGCCGCCGCCGGCGGCAGTTTCTCCAGCCGCGAGAGCTCGCGATCGGCTGCCTTCTGCGCCTGCTCGGGCAGTTTCGCCGCCTCGATTTTCTCGCGCAGTTCGTTGACTTCCGCCTGCTGCTCGTCCCCCTCCCCCAGCTCGTCCTGGATCGCTTTCATCTGCTGGCGCAGGAAGAACTCGCGCTGGCCTTTGTCGATCTCGGACTGCACCTGGGTCTGGATCTGGGTGCCGAGCTGGACGACCTCGAGCTCGCGGGCGAGGATCTGGGAGAGGTGGCGGAGGCGGGCGACGACCTCGACCTCTTCGAGCAGCTCCTGCTTCTCCTCGGTGGAGATGCGCAGGGTGCCGGCGATCAGGTGGGCGAGCGCCGCCGGATCGTCGAGGTTGGCCACCGCCATCTGCAGCTCCTCGGGCAGATAGGGAATCTGCTCGATGATCTCGGAGAAGGTGCGCTGGACGTTGCGGGTCAGCGCCTCCAGCTCCTGGCCCTCCTCGACCTCGTCGGGCAACTCGCTGATCCGCGCCACCAGGTAGGGCTGCTCGGCGACATAGGGACCGAGCCGCACCCGCTGGGTCCCCTGGACGAGAACGCGCAGGGTGCCGTCCGGCACCTTGAGCATGCGGGCGACGACGCCGACGACGCCGACCTCGTGCAGGTCCTTCGGGCCCGGCTCCTCGTTCTCGGGATCGCGGGCGGCGACCATCGCCAGCATCCGGTTGGCGCCGAGCACGTCGTCGACCAGCTTGATCGAGCGCTCCTGGCCGACCGCCAGCGGGGTCAGCGTCTCGGGGAAGGTGACGGTGTCGCGCAGCGGCAGGACCGGCAGCGCGTCGGGCAGCGGCTCGGAGGCACGGATCGCATCCTCGGCGTCGAGCGAGTCGACCACCTCGAGCATCGGGCTGCCCTCCATCAACCCCGCCTCTCGCGAGCCGACACTAGTCGCGCCCGATCGGGATCCGGCGGGTGGTCTCGGAGGGATCGCGCAGCGGCAGCTCGATCCGCAGCACGCCGTCTTCGTAGGTCGCCGTCGCCCGCTCGGCGTCGACGTCCACCTGCAGCTCGACCACGCGGCGGAAGGGGCCCGAGGGAATCTCGACCTGCTGGTAGACCCTGCCCTCGGTCTCTTGCACCTGGCGCTCGCCGACTATCGCCAGCTGCCTGACCCCGACCTCGATGCCAACCTCGTCGAGCTCGACCCCGGCCAGGTCGACCTTGACCACGGCCCGCTGCGGGTCGCCGCAGTAGTAGACGTCCACGTTCGGCGTAAATCCCCTGCTCCTGCGGCTGACGTAGGTGGTCCGCGCCCAGGCGTATAGATCCCGCTCCGGCATCAGCGGAACATTAGCCCGACGCGCCGCGCGCGGTCAGGCTGTTTGAGGTTGGGAGGCCCAGCGGGGAGGGCGCATCAGCAAAACGGGCTGCCGAGGCGGCACCAGGCCCTCGGGCCGGTTCGGCCTGAAGGTCGTGCAGGGCTCGTCGAGCTCCAGCGCGCAAAGCAAGTTCTTGCGGAAGTAGCAGTCGTCGCAGGTCGGCGGTTTGGGCTTGCGCGGCACGGCGCCGATATTGCCATCGCCGTGACTCTTCCGTGAGCCTCAATTCCGCAAAGCGCAACGTTCTTGACACAGTCTCGTCACAGGTTCCCCGCGTCTTGCGGGAGCCGGCGACACCCGCCGCTACCATTCGGCCTCGGATGGAGTCTTCCACCAAGACCGACAAGCTCGCCGCCTCGCCGCAGCTGTTCGAGAGCGACTTCCTCAACTTCTTCTCGCGGGTGCACCCCTCGGTCCCGGCGATCGTCTTCGTGCCCGTGGTGATCGCCGGGGAGTGGCTCGGCGCCAGTCACGGCTACGCCGCCTGGCAGCTGCTCCTGCTCAGCCTCGCCGGGGTCGGCATCTGGACCCTGACCGAGTACTGGCTGCACCGGCTCGTCTTCCACTGGCAACCGGACAACGCCTTCGGGCGGCGGATGCACTTCATCATCCACGGCATCCACCACGACCACCCCAACGACAAGCTGCGGCTGGTCATGCCCCCCGCCGTCGCGATCCCGCTGGCGGCGCTCTTCTTCTTCGCCTTCACGCTGATCTTCGGCACGCCGGCCACCTATCCGCTCTTCGCCGGCTTCATCCTCGGCTACCTCTTCTACGACTACACGCACTACTACGTGCACCACTTCGTCCCCAAGTCCGATTTCGGCAAGCGGCTGCGCGAGCAGCACATGCGCCACCACTTCCAGGACCACCGCTACGGCTACGGCGTCTCCTCGCCGATCTGGGACGTGGTCTTCCGCACCCTGCCGCGCAAGCGCAACCGCTAGCTCTAGTTCTAGCTGGCAGTCGAGTGACTCGGAGCGCTAGCTCGATGTTCCATTGTTTTGGTACGCCCCGATTTCTCACCAGGGATCGCTCGACCAACCAACCGCCACGCTTCCGCTCCGCGGTACAGGGATGCGGCGCTGGGAGGTTGACCCCTCTGCACTGACAATTGCAGCGCTTGAGCGAGTAGGGCTGGCCTGAATATGGTGCGCGTCTCACCTCAGCGTCAGGCACAATGCACCGCTTGAAATCCAAGCACTCTGGGTAGCTTCAGCCAAATGGCCAGAGTGACAGAGCCGGTTTGACTATACGAATAGTCACTGTCACTGTGACTCTGCCACACTCCGGCGTAGCTGACGACCCGGGAGGCACAGAGCTCGCGGGATGAAAGGAAGGAAATGCCCAGCACCAGCAACGTACTCGACGAGGCCCTTGACCTAGTCAAGAAAAGGCTCGCGGAGCTTGACGAGGAGCGCAAGCGCCTCGAGCGCGCTCTTGCCGAGCTTGGTGGCACCGTCACTCGCCGTCCCGGCCGGCCCCCCGGCTCCGGCCGCGGCCCCGGTCGCCCTCGTAAAAACGCCGCATCAGCGACAACCGCGGCCCCTGCCGCAGCTGCCGCCCCGCGCAAACGCCGTCGCCGTCGCCGCGGTGGAACCCGCGCCGACCAGGCAGTCGCGCTGGTTGAGCAGAACCCCGGTATCTCCGCTTCGGAGATCGCCAAACAGATGAAAATCAAACCGAATTACCTGTACCGGGTTCTCGGCGAAATGGAGAAAGAGGGTCGCGTCACCAAGAAGGGACGCGAGTACCACCCAGGTAAATAGCGCCTGAGACTTGCGCTTTGCAGAGCAAAGCCGGCCCCAATTGGGGCCGGCTTTTTCTTTTAGTGACTGCTTAAAGCAGGCCGAGCTGACTCACCGCGTCGCGCTCCTCGCGCAACTCGGCGGCGCTGGCGTCAATCCGGGGCCGTGAAAACTCGGGAACCTCGGCGCCCTCGACGATCGACCACTCGCCACCACTGCAGGCACAGGGAAAGCCGGCGACGATTCCCTCCTCGACGCCGTAAGAGCCGTCCGCAGGCACACCCATCGAGACCCAGTCACCCTCAGGGGTGCCGAGCACCCAGTCGTGAACGTGATCGATCGCGGCGTTGGCAGCCGACGCGGCGCTGGACGCCCCACGGGCCTCGATGATCGCCGCACCGCGTTTGGCGACCCGGGGAATGAACTCATCGGCAATCCAGGCCTGATCGTCGACCGCGTCCCAGGCACTCTGACCGTTGACCTTGGCGTTGACGAGGTCCGGATACTGGGTCGTCGAGTGGTTGCCCCAAACCGTCATGTTGGTGACATCGGAAACTTCCTTGCCGAGCTTGTTGGCAACCTGAGCGATCGCGCGGTTGTGATCCAATCGCATCATCGCGGTGAAACGCTCGCGCGGCACACCGTCGGCGTTTGACATTGCGATCAGGCAGTTGGTGTTGGCGGGGTTGCCGACGACGAGGATTCGAACGTCATCGGCAGCGCCGGCGGCGATCGCTTCGCCCTGTGGCTTGAAGATCCCGCCGTTGGCCTCGAGCAGGTCGGAGCGCTCCATGCCCGGGCCGCGCGGGCGGGCACCGACCAGCAGGCCGACGTTGCAGCCGTCAAATGCCTGCTTGGGGTCGTCGAAGATGTCGATCCGGCTCAGCAGGGGGAAGGCACAGTCGTCGAGCTCCATCGCGGTTCCCTCGGCGGCCTTGACCGCATCGGGAATCTCCAACAGGCTCAGCTCCACCGGCGTGTCGGGACCGAGCATCTGGCCGCTGGCGATACGGAAGAGGAGTGCGTAGCCGATCTGGCCGGCAGCGCCGGTCACGGTGACTTTCACAGGGGTGCTCACAGAGTCTCTATCTCCTGGATTCGTAGTTTTCGAAGAACTAAGCCATCGCCCGCTGCAGGGCCTCGTCAATCGACCCGAGGAACTCCTGCGTCGTCTGGAACTCCTGGTCGGGGCCGACGAGCAGGGCGAGGTCTTTGGTCATCTTCCCGGCTTCCACCGTCTCGATGCAGACGCGCTCCAGGGTCTCGGCAAACTCGGAGACCGCGGGGGTGTCATCGAGTCGGCCGCGGGCGGCAAGGCCACGCGTCCAGGCGAAGATCGAGGCGATCGGGTTGGTCGAGGTCGGCTTGCCCTGCTGGTGCTGGCGGTAGTGACGGGTGACTGTGCCGTGCGCGGCCTCCGCCTCGACCGTCCTACCGTCGGGGCTCATCAGCACACTGGTCATCAGGCCGAGCGAGCCGAAGCCCTGGGCGACGGTGTCGGACTGGACGTCGCCGTCGTAGTTCTTGCAGGCCCAGACGTAACCGCCTTCCCACTTCAGCGCCGCCGCGACCATGTCGTCGATCAGGCGGTGTTCGTAGGTGATTCCGGCAGCCTCGAAGTCGGCCTTGAACTCACTCTCATACACCTCGGCGAAGAGGTCCTTGAAGCGTCCGTCATAGCGCTTCAGGATCGTGTTCTTGGTCGAGAGGTAAACCGGGTATCCGCGGTCGAGCCCGTAGCGCATCGAGGCCCGGGCGAAGTCCCGAATCGAGTCGTCGAGGTTGTACATCGCCATCGCGATGCCGCCACCGGGGAAGTCGTAGACGTCGAGCTCAACCGGCTCGCTGCCGTCCTTGGGCGTGTAGGTGAGGGTCAGCGTGCCCTCGCCCGGGACGACCATGTCAGTCGCGCGGTACTGGTCACCGAAGGCGTGGCGGCCGATCACGATCGGCTTGGTCCAGCCCGGGACCAGGCGCGGGATGTTGGCGATCACGATCGGCTCGCGGAAGATGACGCCGCCGAGGATGTTGCGGATCGTCCCGTTCGGCGAGCGGTACATGTCGGCGAGGCCGAACTCCTCGACCCGCGCCTCGTCGGGCGTGATCGTCGCGCACTTGACGCCAACCCCGTGCTGCTTGATCGCGTTGGCCGCGTCGACGGTGATCTGATCGCGAGTGGCGTCACGACTCTCGATGCCAAGGTCGAAATAGATCAGCTCGAGGTCGAGGTAGGGCAGGATCAGCTGCTCTTTGATGAAGGACCAGATGATCCGGGTCATCTCGTCGCCGTCGAGCTCGACGATCGGCTTCTTCACGGAGATTTTTTCCACGCGGCGGGCGATGCTACCGATGGACTGGCACAATCAGGTCAATGGCCACTGTCGAGCGCCGCAGCCCCGCCACTCACGAGGTCTTCAACCAGGCCTCGCCGTTGGAGGATTACAACCCGTTCGACGCCGACCGGCCGCTGCGCGAGGCGCTGGTGCGCGAGGGCGCCGGCTGGGCCGAGGACCGGGCCCGCGAGCTCGGCGCGATCGCCGGCTCGGCCCAGACGATCCGCTGGGGCTTCGAGGCCAACGAAAAGAAGCCGCAGCTGAAGACCCACGACCGCTTCGGCCACCGCATCGACGAGGTCGAGTTCGACAGCTCCTGGCACGAGCTGATGCGGATCGGCTCCAGCCACGGCCTGCACGCGATGCCCTGGCGCGAGCCGGGCGTCGGTGCCCACGTCGCCCGGGCGACGATGTTCATGCTGCTGATGCAGGCCGAGAGCGGCGTCGGCTGCCCGCTCTCGATGACCTACTCGGCGATCCCGGCGCTGCGCCGGCAGCCCGAGCTCGCCGCCGAGTGGGAGGAGCGCTTCCTCTCGCTCGATTACGACGAGCGTTCGCTGCCAGCCGAGCGCAAGAGCGGTGCCCTCTGCGGGATGGCGATGACCGAGAAGCAGGGCGGCTCCGACGTGCGCGCCAACACCACCGTGGCAACGCCGCTCAACGGCGGCGGGCCGGGGGCCGAGTACGAGCTGGTCGGCCACAAGTGGTTCTGCTCGGCGCCGATGTGCGACGCCTTCCTCGTCCTCGCCCAGACCGACTCCGGGGTCTCCTGTTTCCTGATGCCGCGCTGGACCCCCGACGGCGAGCGCAACGCCTTCCAGATCCAGCGGCTCAAGGACAAGCTTGGCAACCGCTCCAACGCCTCCTCGGAGATCGAGTTCCGCGGCGCCTGGGCGCGCATGGTCGGCGAGGAGGGCCGCGGCGTGCCAACGATCATCGAGATGGTCAACCACACCCGCCTCGACTGCGTGATCGGCGCCGCCACCGGCTACCGCGCCGGGCTCGTGCAGGCGCTCAACCACACCGAACACCGGGCGGCCTTCGGCAAGGACCTGATCGACCAGCCGCTGATGCAAAACGTGCTCGCCGACCTCGCGGTCGAGTCCGAAGCCGCCACGATCGCGGCAATGCGCCTCGCCCGCGCCTACGACGAGGTCGCCGCCGGCGACGAGGACGCCGCCAACTTCCGCCGCCTCGCCAACGCCGTTCTCAAGTACTGGATGTGCAAGCGCCAGCCCTCGCACGCGGTCGAGTGCCTCGAGTGCTTCGGCGGCAATGGATACGTCGAGGAGTCAGGAATGCCCCGTCTCTACAGAGAGGCCCCCCTAGCTTCAATCTGGGAGGGCTCCGGCAACGTCCAATGCCTCGACGTCCTCCGCGCGATGGTGAAGAGCCCAGCCTCTGTCGAGGCCTTCTTCGCTGAGGTGATGGAGGGCGCCGGCGCCGAACCCAAGCTCGACGCATACGTGACCTCACTCCGCGACGAAATCCCCGGCGACATCGAGACGATCGAGTCCCGCGCCCGCCGCATCGTCGAGAAGATGGCAGTAGCTCTACAAGCTTCCTTGCTCGTTCGCTACGGCAACCCCGCCGTCGCCGACGCCTTCTGCGCCTCCCGCCTCTCCGGCGACTGGGGCAACGCCTTCGGAACCCTTCCCCCAGGCACCGACTTCAGCTCAATAATCGAGCGCCACCAGCCCCGGGCCTGAGACGGCAGCAAAGCGACCGAGCCGCCCGGGGTCCCTCCGCAGGAACTCCCGCGAAGCGGCCTGCGGAGGGACCCCGGGCGGCTCCGCCCTTCGGTGCGGCTCAGGATGGAGCTTGGTCCCGCAGCGCCCGTCCCACTTGCTCAGCTGTGATTACGCCTGAGAGGCGGCCGTCGGAATCGACCGCCATCAGCGCGCCGAAGCGGCGCAGGGCGCGGCTGGTGAGCAGTGAATCGAGCGGGGCATCGTCGCGGACCTGAAAGGTGCCGTCGTCGTGCTCCAGCACGTCCGAGACGTGGAACGTAGTACGTGAGATCTCGGGGACCTCGTCGGCTTTATCGCGGACGACGAGACCGAGGAAGTGGTGAGCGGCGTCGACCACTGGGAACCAGGGCCAGCGATAGCGCAGGAAGTATTCGTCCAGCGCTTGCTCGACGCTGAGCTCGTCGAGGATCGTCACGGGCTGGCGATCCATTACGTCGGAGACCTGGAGGGTGCTGATTTTGCTGGTGATCCGGGTCTGCATCGAGGCGGCCTTGGCGGAGCTGTTGATCACGACGCCGATCAAGGCCAGCCAGATGCCGCCGAAGGCATCTCCGCTGGCGAGCAGGAGCAAGCCGCCGCCGATGAAGATGTAGCCGAAGACGCGACCGAGGTTGGCGGCGAAGCGCGTGGCCGAGCTGCGGTCGCCGGTGCGCCACCAGGCGATCGCGCGGACGATTCGCCCACCGTCCATCGGGAAGGCGGGCAGCAGGTTGAAGATCAGGACCAGCAGGTTGATCGTGGCCAGCCAGCCGACCATCGCCATTACACCGGAGACGCCCGAGCCCGATTCGATCTCCACGGCCCGCTTGAACTCATCGGCACCAACCGCAGCTATGCCGACGGCGGTGAGGACGACGACGATGGCGAGCGTCACCAGCGGTCCCGCGATCGCCACCTTGAACTCGGCAGCTGGACTGGGGGACTCGCGATCCATGCGCGCCATGCCGCCGAAGATCCAGAGCTGGATGCTGGAGATGCCGATGCCGTTGCGCTGCGCGGCGAAAGCATGGCCGAGCTCGTGCAGGACGATCGAGCCGAAGAAGGCGAGAGCGCTGACCACCGCCAACACGAAGGGCGTCGAGCTGGAGCTGCTCTCGCCGAGCACGTCGCCGTAGAAGCGCGAGAGCCAGAAGATCACCAGGAAGAGGACGAGGAACCACGACCAATCGACCGTGATGCGGATGCCGCGGACGTGGAACAGGGTGATTGGTTTGCCGCCCATCATTGGCCCAATCGTACGTGGACGTCCAGGCGGGGGTTCCACTTAACTTTTTCGGTGGGGCGTTGTTGGGCTGGCGCCTCAAGCTCCCGACGAAAAAGTGCAAGACGTTCCACCCCCGCCTGGACGTCCACGTATAAGTTCGCGGCGATGGCGACAAACCAAGAGCAGCTTCGTGAGTGGCTCGAAGAGCTCGAGCAGATCCATCGTCCCAGCGCCTCTGAAGGAGAGCGGGAAGCGGCCGAGTGGATCGTCGAGCGGTTTGGTCGAGCTCGGCGCTGAGGCGCGGATCGAGGCCGCGAGCGTGCATGGGACCTACTGGTGGCCGCTGGGTCTCGGCGCGGCGCTCGGGGCCCTGGGCGGCTGGCTCGGGCTGCGCGGGCGCAGGCTGCTCGGCGCCTTGCTCGGCTTCGCCGGTGCCGCGGGGATCGCGGCCGACTTTCCACCCGGAAAGCGCCCGCTGCGCCGGCTGTTGCCCAAGCGCACTACCTACAACGTCGTCTGCGAGCTCGGGTCCGGCCGAGGCCGAGCGCACCATCGTCCTCATCGCCCACCACGACGCCGCCCACTCGGGCCTGATCTTCCATCCCCAGATCCCCAAGGTCGCCGACCGCCTCGGGCTGATCGAGGGCAAAGACACGAGCCCGATGCTGATGGCACCGGTTGCGGGCGGCCCGCTGCTGGCCGGCCTGGGCGCCCTGACGGGACGGCGCTGGCTGGCCAAGCTCGGCGCCCTCGTCGGCATCGGCACGATCGCGGCGATGGCCGACATCGGCCGGCGCGAGACCGTGCCCGGCGCCAACGACAACGGCACCGGCGTCGTCGCCCTGCTGGCGCTGGCGAAGCGCCTGGTCGAGGAGCCGACCGCCGACGTCCGCGTGATCTTGCTCTCGGTCGGATCGGAGGAGTCCTTCAGCGAGGGGATCAAGGCCTTCGGCGAGCGCCACTTCGGCGAGCTGCCGCGCGAGAGCACCTTCTTCCTCTGCCTCGAGTCGCTCGGCTCCCCCCACCTGCTGGTGCTGCGCGGCGAGGGCTTCCTCAAGATGCACGAGTACCCGCCCCGCGCCCTGGCGCTGATGGATGGGCTCGCCGAGGAGCTGGGGGTCTGGCTCTATCCCAACCTGCGCCTGCACAACGGCACCGACGGGCTCGAGCCGCTGGCAGCGGGCTATGAGACCGCGGCGCTCTGCGCCTGCAACGACCTCAAGCAGCCGGCCTTCTACCACTGGCCCAACGACGTCGCCGCCAACGTCGAGTTCGAAACCGTCGCCGACGGCATCCGCCTCAGCGAGGCCGCGATCCGGCGCCTCGACGGGCGCTGGCTGTAGCCGGCTGAATTCCGACTGCGGCGTCGGATTTGGGCTCTATAGAGTCCGCGCTCGTGCCTACGCATGACGTACTCGTGATCGGCGCCGGCCTGGCCGGACAGAGAGCAGCACTGGCAGCCGCCGAGGAGGGTGTCTCGGTCGGGATCGTCAGCAAGGTCCACCCGGTCCGCTCTCACTCCAACGCGGCCCAGGGCGGGATCAACGCGGCGCTCAACCCCGGTGACTCCTGGGAGTCCCACGCCTTCGACACGATCAAGGGCTCCGACTACCTGAGCGACCAGGACGCGGTCGAGATCATGTGCCGCGAGGCACCGGAGGAGATCCTCCACCTCGAGCACCTCGGCGTCACCTTCCATCGCAACGAGGAAGGCAAGCTCGGCACTCGCGCCTTCGGCGGCGCCTCCGCCGCCCGCACCTACTACGTCGCCGACATCACCGGCCAGGCGATCATGCACGTGCTCTACGAGCAGCTGATGAAGCACTCCGAGCAGGTCGCCCGCTACGAGGAGTGGTTCTGCACGGCGCTGGCGCTTGACGATGACGGCGAGTGCTGCGGCGTCGTCACCCGCGACATCGCCGACGGCTCGATGCAGCTCTTCCAGGCGAAGTCGGTGATCCTCGCCAACGGCGGCAACGGCCAGGTCTGGAAGCCGACCACCAACGCCTTGATCTGCACCGGCGACGGCATCGCGCAGGCCTACCGGGCCGGGGCGAAGCTGATGGACATGGAGATGATCCAGTACCACCCGACGACGCTGGCCGGCAAGGGCTTCCTGATCACCGAGGGCGCCCGCGGCGAGGGCGCCCACCTGCTCAACAAGAACGGCGAACGCTTCATGGAGCGCTACGCGCCGAACAAGATGGAGCTGGCCTCGCGCGACGTCGTCTCCCGCGCCGAGCAGACCGAGATCAACGAGGGCCGCGGCTTCGACGACGGCACCGTCGCGCTCGACATCACCGTGGTGCCGAAGAAGCGCGTGCACGAGGCGCTGCGCGAGATCGTCCTCGTCGGCAAGGACTTCGCCGGCGTCGACATCACCAAGGAACCGATCCACATCAAGCCCGGCAACCACTACACGATGGGCGGGATCAAGACCGACGTCGACGGCCGCACCGACATCCCCGGGCTCTACGCCGCCGGCGAGGTCGCCTGCGTCTCGGTCCACGGCGGCAACCGCCTCGGCGCCAACTCGCTGCTCGACACGCTGATCTTCGGCCGCCGCTCCGGCGCCGACGCGGCAGCACGCGCCAAGCGCACCGAGGGCTCGCGTCCCTCGAAAGCGATGCTCGAGGCAGAGCAGGCGACGATCGACGCGATCTCCGCCCGCGAGAAGGGCTCCGGCCGTCGCGTCTCGGAGATCAAGTTCGACCTCGGCACGGTGATGGACGCCAAGGTGGCGGTCTTCCGCGACGAGGCCGGCATCACCGAAGCGCTGGAGAAGGTGCGCCAGCTCAAGGAGGAGGCCAAGACCGCCTACATCGACGACAAGGGCTCGGTCTTCAACCAGGACCTGCTGGGCGCGCTCGAGCTCGGCTACATGCTCGACAACGCCGAGTGCACCTGCGTCGCCGCGCTCGAGCGCAAGGAGAGCCGCGGCGCTCAGTACAGAACCGACTTCCCGGAGCGCAACGACGAGGAGTGGCTCAAGCACATCGACCTGCAGCTCAACGACGACGGTCCCGAGATCTCCTACTCCGAGGTGACGATCACCCAGTGGGAACCGCAAGAGAGGACTTACTAGATGGCTGAGTACACGCTCAAAGTCCGCCGCTACCAACCCGAGTCGGGCGAGGGCGCCTACTGGGAGGAGTTCAAGGTCGAGCTCGATCCCTCGCTCTCCGTCCTCGACGGCCTGCTGCAGGTCAAGGACCGCGACGACGGCTCGCTCTCGGTGCGCTGCTCCTGCCGCGCCGCGATCTGCGGCTCCTGCGGGATGAAGATCAACGGCCAGTCCGGCCTCGGCTGCAAGACCCAGGTAGGCGAGGCGCTGGAGATGGCCGAGCGCAAAGCCAGCGTCAGCCCCAGCGCCGACGGCGGCACGCCGCCGATCGTGATCGAGCCGATGGGCAACATGCCCGTGATCAAGGACCTGATCACCGACATGGAGTCGACCCACTGGACCAAGATCCGCCGCGTCACCCCCTGGCTCCTCCCCCACGGCGAGGCGCCCGAGCGCGAGTACGTGGTCGAGCCCGAGTCGATGATCGACATCACCCAGTCGATGGCCTGCATCCAGTGCGGCGCCTGCGTCTCCTCCTGCCTCTCGATGGAAGCCGACCCCGAGTTCATCGGCCCGGCCGCGCTGGCCAAGGCCTACCGCTTCGTCGGCGACCCGCGCGACGCCGAGACCAAGGAGCGCCTCCATGACCTCGCCCACGACCCGCACGGGATCTACGACTGCACCCACTGCTTCAGCTGCATCGACGCCTGCCCCAAGGGCGTGGCGCCGATGGACCAGATCATGCGCCTGCGCCGCAAAGCCGGCGAGGCGGGGATCGACGACGACCCCAACAACGGCCACAGCCACGAGGAGGCCTTCGTCAAGATCATCGAGAAGAAGGGCACGCTCGACGAGGCACTGCTGGTCCAGGAGTCCTACGCGCCCGGGGTCAAGGGCAAGCTGAAACCGTCGATGGGGGCAATCAAGGGCTTGATCGAGTCGCTGCCGACGGTGCTGCGCGCGATCAAGACCGGCAAGGCGCGCTCGGTCTCGAAGGTCGTCCCCGGCATTCACCCGAAGCTTCCGGGCGGTGCCCAGGACGAGGTGCAGGCGATCTACAAGCACGCCGAGGAGCACCGCGAGGAATTCAACATCTACATCGCCGGCGAAGACGAGGACTTCGTCGAACCGGAGCCCGATGAGCCGACCGATGAGACCTTGGCGGCGGAGGCTGCTGCGGCCGCGGACACGAAGGAGGAGTCGTGATGAGCGACGGTCAGATCAAGGTCGCCTACTGGCCCGGCTGCGTCTCGCGCGGCTTCACCACCGAGCTGCACGGCTCGATGGCGATCGCCGCCGAGAAGCTCGGCATCGAGCTGGTCGAACTCGACCGCGCCAACTGCTGCGGCGCCGGCGTCATCGCCGAGCACAACCAGGAGCTCGCCGACACCCTCAACGCCCGCACCTTCGCGCTCGCCCAGCAGACCGGGCTCTCGATGATGAACATCTGCTCGACCTGCCAGGGCGCCCAATCCGAGTGCCAGCAGCGCCTCGATGCCGACTCCTCCTACCGCGCCCACATCAACGAGGTGCTGAGCGGCCAGGGACTCGCCTACGAGAAGGGCAAAGACGGCTTCACCAACAAGAACTTCCTCTGGCTGCTGGTCGAGGACTACGGCCTCGACCGCCTCGCCGAGAAGGTGACGCGCCCGCTCAGCGGCCTGCGCGTCGGCCCCTTCTACGGCTGCTACGTGGTCCGCCCCAAGGAGCGACTCGGCTACGACGAGTTTCCCGAACGCGATCTCTACCTGGAGAAGGTGATCGAGGCGCTCGGCGGCGAGGTCGTCGAGTACGACGGCGCCCGCAAGTGCTGCGGCTTCCCGGTGATCACGATGAACCGCGACACCTCGCTGCGCCAGGCCGGCACCCACGTCGGCGACGCACTCGATGCCGGCGCCGACTGCCTGGTCACCCCCTGCCCCCTCTGCCACCTCAACCTCGACATGCAGCAGCCCGAGGCGGCCAAGGTGGTCAACCGGGACCTGGGACTCGCGGTCCTGCATCTCCCCCAGCTCGTCTCGCTTGCCCTCGGCGCCTCGCCGAAGGAACTGGGGATGAGCAAGCACATCGCTTCGACGAAGTGGGTCGAAGAGAGACTTTCCGCGGTTCCTGCCTGATTTGGTGACCTGAACGGGGTGAGCGCGTGCGCAGGGTCTGCGGACGCGCTTCGCGCTGAGTGTCCGCAGACCCTGCGCACGCGCTCTTCTCGATTCGTAAGCGAACCAGGCCCAAAGCGCCCAGGGTCCCGCGTCCACCCGCTCCTGAAGCTCAAGTTCCGGGGGGCCCGGGGCGGTCAGCGGCGCCGGGCCGAGAAAGGCCGGGTCAGTGCGCAGCGCGGGCGATGCTTAGGACGACCGAGGCGATGCTTACGGCGACCATGGTTGCGGTGAGGCCGTGCATGATCAGGCGGAAGGTGAAGTCCCGGCGCTCTCGTTCCTTGAGCTCGAGACGGTCGATGCGGTCCTCGAGGCGGTTGATTCTGGCTTCCTCCCAGGTCTCCATTCGGCGCGCAGTTTAGCAGACAAAAGATTGCACTTGCGAAGCGGGAGAATTCGCTCACCCGGTGCGGTCGAGGCCGACGCGGCGGACCAGCCATTTGGCGCCGACGGTGTCGGTCAGGCCGTGGGCGACGATCGAGCAGATGATCGCTATTGCGGCGATGTCGAAGATCAGGTTGCTGTCGGCGACGTCTGACTTGAGCACGAAGAGGGCGAAGAGCATCGAGGCGACGCCCTTTGGTCCGAACCAGGCCATGAAGAGCTTCTGCGGGCGCGGAATGCCGGTTTTGACGAAGGAGATCATCACCGCCAGCGGCCTGGCGACGATCAGGGCGAAGATGACGAAGAGGATCAGCGGCGGCACGCTGTGGTGGAAGCCGGTGGCGACGATCAGGGCGCCGAAGACGAAGAAGGTCAGGACCTGCAGGATCGCGCTGGCGTTCTCGGCGAACTCGACGAAGCCCTCGGGCACGTCGCGCTCCGTTGCCGCCATCGCGATGCCGCAGACGAAGGCGGCGATCAGGCCATTGCCGATCGTCACTTCGGCGAGGCCGAAGGCGAAGAGGGCGATGCCGACCGCGTAGATCCCCTCGTAACGAGCAGTCATCCCCCCGCCCGGCAAGTGGTGATGGAGGCGGCCGCCGAGCGTGCCGAGACCGACGCCGACGGCGGCGCCGAAGAGAGCCTCGCCGACCAGCTTCGCCGCTTCGCCGCCCGGATCGCCGCCGGGGCCGGCGAGGACGAGGAAGAAGAGGACGAAGGGCAGGGCGAGGCCGTCGTTGAGGCCGGACTCGAGGTTGAGCGTGTGGCGAACCGAGGCCGGCACGATCCGCGAGGTGACCACGGCGGAGGTGACGACCGGGTCGGTCGGCGAGAGCACCGCGGCCAGCAGCAGCGCCTCGGCCCAGCTCAGGTCAGGGAAGAGCGCCTTCGCCGCCAACCCCAGCAGCGCCATCGTGATCGGCATCGCGATCGCCAGTGCCCGCGCCACCGGGCTCCAGTGCCGCTGCAGCAGCTCGCGCTCGACGAACATGCCGTCGGAGAAGAGGGTGAGGATCAGCGCCAGCTCGACCAATTGGACGATCGACTCCGATTTCGGATCGATGTCGACGACGCCGACGGCGGCGAGCAGAACTCCCAACGCCACCGAGAGCACCGAGGCCGAGAGCACGGTGCCCTTCATCACCCCCGAGAGCGCCGCGACCAGGGTCAGCAGCCCGCCGAAGATCAGCACTCCGTCGCCGAAGCTGATGCCCATCAGGGACTATTCGCCGCTGTTCAGCAGGTTCCGCTCGATCAGCAGCTCGGCAACCTGCACGGCGTTGGTCGCGGCGCCCTTGCGCAGGTTGTCGCCGGCGATCCAGAGGTTGAGGGTGCGCTCCTGGTCGGGGTCGCGGCGGATGCGGCCGACGAGGACGTCATCGCGGCCGGCGGCGTCGAGCGCCATCGGGTACTTGCCGCTGGCGGGGTCGTCGACGACGACCACGCCGGGTGCCTCGGCGAGCAGGGCGCGGCAATCGTCGGGCGAGAGATCCTCGCGGGTGCGGACGTTGATCGACTCCGAGTGACCGCTGATCACCGGCACCCGGGCGCAGGTGGCGGAGATCGCCACCTCGTCGCCGAAGCCGAGGATCTTGCGGGTCTCGGCCATCACCTTGCGCTCCTCAGTGGTGTAGTCGTCACCGTCCTTGAAGACCTCGACCTGGGGCAGCACGTTGAAGGCGATCTGGTGTGGGTAGATCTGGGCCGGCGACACGTCTTCGCCAGCCAGCGACGCTCGCGACTGGGCGAGCAGCTCCTCGATCGCCCGCTGGCCGGTGCCGGAGACGGCCTGGTAGCTGGAGACGATCAGGCGCTCGAGCCCGACCGCGCGGTGGATCGGCGCCAGCGCCATCATCATCACCATCGTCGTGCAGTTGGGGTTGGCGACGATCCCCTTGTGGCTCGCCGCCGCGTCCGGGTTGACCCCGGCGACGACCAGCGGCACCTCCTCGTACATGCGCCAGTAGCTGGTGTTGTCGACGACGACGGCGCCGGCCTCGACCAGCTGCGGCGCCCACTCGGCGCTGACCGAGCCGCCGGCGGAGGAGAGCACGACATCCAGCCCCTGGATCGTCTCGGGGCTGAGCGGCCGGCACTCGATGGTCGAGCCGTTCCACTCGAGCTCGCGCCCGGCCGAGCGCTCGGAGGCGAAGGGAACGACCTCAGAGGCGGGGAAATCGCGTTCGGCAAGGATCTCGAGGATGGTCGAGCCGACCGCGCCGGTCGCGCCCAGGACTCCGACTCTGTAACCGTCGCCAGTCATCTCATCTGACCGGCCGGTTCAGGTACCGACCGTGGGACGGTGCTCGGCGCCTTCGGGGTCTTCCGCCCGCACCGCGTCGGCGCCAAGCTCGAAAGCCTGGTGCAGCGAGCGCACCGCAGCCGGGACCTGCTCGGCGGAGATCACGCACGAGATCTTGATCGGCGAGGTGGAGATCATCTCGATGTTGATTTCCTCACGGCCGAGCACCTCGAAGACCTTGGCGGCGACGCCGGGGTGCGAGCGCATGCCGGCGCCGATGATCGAGACCTTGCCGATCTGATCGTCGGTGCGGATTCCCTCGCTGACATCGCCGAGCACCGCAAGCGTGTCGGTGGCGGTGGTCAGCTCGGCGCGATCGATGGTGAAGGAGAGATCGGCGAGCTCGTCATCGCCAACCGGCTCGTTCTGGATGATCACGTCGACGTTGATTCCCGCGTCGGCCAGGGCGTTGAAGATTTCGCCGGCGACGCCGGGCTCGTCGCGGATCCCGACAAGCGTCACCCGCGCCTCATCGACGGAGTGGGTAATGGCTGTGACGAAAGGCTGCTCCATGGTCTCCTGCTCGGTCTCGTCCTCGCTGACGACGAGGGTACCGGGACCATCCTCGAAGCTGCTGCGGCAGTGGATGCGCACACCGTGGTTGCGGGCGTACTCGACCGAGCGCAGCTGCAGGACGCGAGCGCCCGAGGCAGCCATCTCGAGCGTCTCCTCGAAGGTCGCGACCGGGATCTTGCGGGCGTCCGGGACGATCCGCGGGTCGGCGCTGAAGACGCCGGCGACGTCGGTGTAGATCTCGCAGACGTCGGCGTCGAGCGCCGCCGCCAGGGCAACCGCGGTCGTATCGGAGCCGCCCCGCCCCAGTGTGGTGACGTCGTGATTCGTGGTCGAGACGCCCTGGAAACCGGCGACGAGAACGATCTGGTCCTCCTCCAGCGCTTCCTGGATGCGATCTGCACGAACGTCGATGATCCGCGCCCTGGTGTGGGAGGAGTCGGTGACGATGCCGGCCTGCGAGCCGGTCAGCGAGATCGCCTTGTGGCCCATGTCGTGGATCGCCATCGCGCAGAGCGCGCAGGAGATCCGCTCGCCGGTGGAGAGCAGCATGTCCATCTCACGCGGCTCCGGGCGCGCCGAGATCTCCAGCGCCTGGGCGACCAGCTCATCGGTCGTCTTGCCCCGCGCCGAGAGCACAGCAACCGCGCGGTTGCCGGCCTCGCGGGCGGCGACGATGCGGCGGGCGGCGCGCTGGATCTGCTCGGCGCCGGCCACCGAGCTGCCACCGAACTTCATCACCACCGTTTTCGCATCGCTCCTGGACATAGAAAGCTGAGGATAGGTGGTCCTAAAGCCAGGCGCCCCCAAAACCGATGGGTTCCCCAACATGGAGCCAAGCACGACCGAAATGCCGATGCTGTTGCCCGCCAGCGAGGGCGCGAGGCGCGACGAACGCCTCGTCGTCGCCAGCCGCATCTCCTCCCTGCTTGCCCGGGCGCACAGCGTCGCCGACGTCGCCGCGATCGCCGTGCGCGAGCTGCACGAGTCCTTCGACTACTACCTCGCCGTCGTCCAGCGCCTCGATGGCGACGGCTCGCTGCGCGTCGTTGCCGGAGCCGGGCCGCTGGCCGAGGAGGTCGAGGACTTCCTCGCCGTCGAGCAGCCGGTCGAGATCGGCGTCAACGGGCGCGTCGCCCGCAGCGGCGAGGCGGCGATGGTCAACGACACCCGGCTCGACTCCGACTACCTGCACCGCAATCCCCGCACCGACCCCGGCTCGGAGCTCTCACTGCCGATTCGCGTCGCCGGCACGGTCTGGGGCGTGCTCAACCTCGAGCAGGAGGAACCGGATGCATTTACCGGCAATGACCTGCTGCTCGGCCACATCGTCGCCGGCCAGCTTGGTTCGGCGATCTACCGCTGCCAGCTCGTCAACGAGCTCGAGGGCGCCTTCCTGACCACGCTCGGCGTGCTCGCCGACGCGGTCGAGCTGCAGGACGCCTACACCGCTGACCACGCCAACGAGGTCGCCGACCTGGCCGTGCGGGTCGGCAAGCGCATGGGCATCGCCGGCCCGGAGCTCGAGCGCCTGCGCTACGGAGCGCTGTTGCACGACGTCGGCAAGATCGGCGTACCGGGCGAGCCGCTGCGCAAGGCCGGGCCGCTGAGCGCCGAGGAGCGCGAGCAGATGGACACCCACACCGCGATCGGCGCCCGCATGCTCGAGCGCATCCCCTTCCTCGCCCCGGTCGCGCCGCTGGTCCGCTCCGCGCACGAGCGGGTCGACGGGGGCGGCTACCCCGATGGGCTCGTCGGCGAGCAGATCCCCCGCGGGGCGATGATCATCGCCACCTGCGACGCCTACCACGCGATGACCTCGGATCGCTCCTACCGGCAGGCGATGCCGAAGCAGGCGGCGATTCGCGAGCTCAACGCAAGCGCTGGCACGCAGTTCGACGGCGCCGTGGTCGTTGCCTTGATAGCCGAGCTCGAGTAGCGGCGGCGCTACTCGCCGCCGGCGCCGCCGAGGTTGCCGAGCATCGCGTGCTCGGCCATACGGATCAAGCCGAGCGCCATGTGCGGTCGCATGTCGCTGGTGCGAACGCGGACGTGCGAGCCGTGCGGGCCGATCACCTCGACGATCGTGCAGACGTCGCCGATCTGGCAGTCCTCACCGTAATCGGCTTCCATAGCCTCCATCTGCGCGGTAACCACCTGGCCCATCTTGCTCTGATCGATCGGCATGGCCTAGGAGACTACAGGCGCACAGCAGGCCAGCTCACTCTGAATGAAACGTGACGCCAATCACTTTTCAAGATATATCGGTCTGATATATCTTGATTCGATGGACGCTCAGCCCCACCGCCTACGTGATCCTCGGCATGGTCAGCCGCGAGGCGCGGTCGGGCTACGAGATCAAGGCCGCTGGTCGACGGCTCGACCCGCTTCTTCTGGGCGGCCAGCTACGGGCAGATCTACCCCGAGCTGAAGCGGCTCTCGGAGGCCGGTCTGGTCGAGGGGGTCGACGCTCCGCCGGGGGAGCGCAAGCGCACCGTCTACGAGATCACCGCCGAGGGCGAGGAAGAGCTGAAGGAGTGGCTGCGCGAGCCGCCAGCGACCTTCGAGACGCGCGACGAAGGGCTGCTGAAGCTGTTCTTCGCCGGCGTGCTGTCGCCCGCGGAGGCCGTCGAGACGCTGCGAGCGATGCGCGAGCACCGGCTGGGCGTCGCCGAACGAGCTGCAGCGCGATCGAGCCGACAGCCACGGAGAAGGCGGAGGGGGGCGACCCCTACCCACTGATGGTGCTGCAGGGCGGAATCGAGTTCAACGAGTGGTTCGCCGACTGGTGCGAGCGGATGGAGGAGCGCCTCCTCGCCGCCGCCGGCCCGAGAAAAGGAGCAGCTGATGTTTGACGCCCTCGCCCGCCTCGCCGACGGCAACGCCCGCCGTGTCGGTCTCTGTCGCGATCGTCTTCTTCGTCCTCGCCGCGGCGATCGGCGGCGGCGTCGCCAGCCGCCTCGACCCCTACGGCGCCGACGACCCGGCGACCGAGACGGTCGAAGCGCGGGAACGGCTGCAGGACGCCGGGCTGAGGATCCCGGCGGTGCTCGGCGTCGTCAAGAACGCGCCGTCGCCGCGGCGGCGACGCGGGCACGGGTCGAGGCGCTCGAGCGCAGCGTGCGCCAGCGGCCCGACGTCGCAACTCGGTCACCGGCTACTACGACACCCACTCCCCCGTCTTCGTCTCCCACGACGGCCGCTCGACCTACTTCGCGGTCGACGCTGAAGACCGACCGACGACAAGCAGTGGCAGGAAACCGGCGCCGACATCGCCGACCAGCTCTCCGGCCAGCCGGGCGTCATCGTCGGCGGCGTCGCGGTCGCCCAGGAGCAGGTCAACAAGCAGGTCGAGAAGGACCTGCGGATGGCCGAGATGCTCGCCTTCCCGCTGCTCTTCCTGCTCTCGCTGCTCTTCTTCCGCAGCCTCGTCGCCTCGGTGCTGCCGCTGATGATCGGCGGCCTGGCGATCGTCGGCACCTTCCTCATCCTGCGCATCGCCAGCGAGTTCGGCTCGATCTCGATCTTCGCCCTCAACCTGACCACGGCGCTGGGGCTGGGGCTGGCGATCGACTACAGCCTCTTCATCGTCTCCCGCTACCGCGAGGAGATCGCCAAGGACGGACCGGGCCTGGCGGCGATGCGCCGCGTGCTGGCGACCGCCGGGCGCACCGTCTTCTTCTCCTCGCTGACCGTCGCCGCGGCGCTCGCCTCGCTGCTCGTCTTCCCGCAGCGCTTCCTCTACTCGATGGGCCTCGGCGGCGCGCTGGTCGCCCTGCTTCGCGGCGCTGATCTCGCTCACCGTGCTGCCCGCGGTGCTGACCCTGCTCGGCACCCGGGTCAACTCGCTCGCGCCGCGCTTCCTGCAGCGCCGCGCCGAGGCCGACACGCGGCCCGACGAGAGCGGCTTCTGGTACCGCCTCTCGCGCTTCGTCATGCGCCGGCCGATCCCGGTGGCGACGCTCAGCGCCGCTCTGCTGATCGTCATCGGCATCCCCTTCTTCGAGATCAAGTTCGACACCGTCGACCCGACCGTGCTGCCGAAGTCGGCCAGCGCCCGCCAGGCCTACGACGCGGTCAGCAGCGAATTCCCGCCCTACCGCGAAACGCCGATCTGGGTCGACGTCGAAGGCGGCGGGCCGCGGGCGGCGGCGCGGTTCGCGGCCCAGGTGCGCCGGGTGCCGGGCGTCGCCGAAGTCGCGCCGCCACAGCGCCTCGAGGGGCGACGTCGACCGCGCTGCAGGTCGTCTCCGCCAACCCCTTCGTCTCCGACGCCAGCCAGGACGACGGTGAAGCGGATCCGCGACCTGCGGCCGCCGCCGGGGACGACGGCCCTGGTCGGCGGCGCCACCGCCGACTTCGTCGACCTGCAGTCGAGCCTCGCCAGCCACCTGCCGATCGTGCTCGGCGATCATCGATCGTCGCGACGCTGATCGATCCTCTTCCTGATGACCGGCTCGGTGATCCTGCCGATCAAGTCGCTGCTGATGAACTTCCTCAACCTCAGCGCCGTCTTCGGCCTGCTGGTGCTGATCTTCCAGGACGGCCGCTTGGAGGGCTTCCTCGACTACACGAGCCCGGGGGCGATCGAGCAGACGATGCCGATCCTGCTCTTCGCCGTCGCCTTCGGCCTCTCCACCGACTACGCCGTCTTCCTGCTCTCGCGGATCAAGGAGGCGCGCGACAACGGCGCCTCGGACTCCGAGTGCGTGGCGATCGGGCTCGAGCGGACCGGGCGCATCGTCACCGCCGCGGCGCTGCTGTTCGCGGTCGCGATGTTCGCCTTCGCCACCTCGCAGATCATCTTCATCAAGGAGAACGGCGTCGGCACCGCGCTGGCGGTGCTGATCGACGCCAGCATCGTCCGCGCCCTGCTGGTTCCCTCGCTGATGGAGCTGCTCGGCAAGTGGAACTGGTGGGCGCCGACGCCGCTGCGCCGCCTGCACGAGCGGTTCGGGATCAGCGAGTCCGGCCTGCATGAGCCGGAGCCGGCGAAGGCCTAGGCGTGATGTTCGAGCCAATCGGCGAGGATGCGCCGGTCGCCGTGCACCCGTTCGACCTCGACACCGCAGTCGAGGACCTCGGCGACGGTCGCTTCGGGGCCGAGATGAGCGAGCGCTGGTGGGTCGAGCGAGGCCCCAACGGCGGCTACGTGGCGGCGGTCATCCTGCGGGCGATCCAAGCCGCGGCGGCGCTCGAACGGGCGCCGCGCTCGCTCACGGTCGCAGTTCCCCCGCGCACCGGTCGCCGGCCCGGTGGAGATCACGGTGAAGATCGAGCGCGAGGGCCGCACGGTCACCTTCCTCTCGGCGCGGATGGAGCAGGAAGGCAAGCTGCAGGCAACCGCTCTGGCGGTGCTCTGCCGACGATCTCGACGCGAGCGGTTTCGAGGAGTTGCAGATGCCCAGCGCCGAGCCTCCGGCGGAGCTGTACTCGACCAGACCCCGACGCAGGTCTCCGGCATGCCGACGATGTTCCAGAACTACAGCGTGCGGCCGGCCCTGGGCGACGAGGCCTTCTCCGGCGGCGCCCCTTACAGCGGCGCTCTGGATCCGCGCCCGCGAGCCGCGCGTGCTCGATGCACCGCTGGCCGCGGCGATCCTCGATGCCTGGTTCCCGGCGCCGTTCATCCGGCTGGAGCGACCGGTGCCGGCGCCGACGATCGACTACACGGTGCACTTTCGCGCGCCCCTGCCCGAGCCCGGCGCCCGCGCCGAGGACCCTTACCTGGCTACCTTCCGCTCCGGCCTCGCTCGCGGTGGCTTCTTCGAGGAAGACGGGGAGCTCTGGAGCCAGGGCGGGAGCCTGCTGGCGCAGTCACGGCAGCTGGCGCTTCTTCTGAGTTGAAGATGGTGCTGTCGAAAGCGGTCAGCACCGGTTCGGCGGCGTAGCCGAGCGGCGGTGTGACTTCGAGCAGTTCGCCGACGCTGAGCAGGAAGGAGAAGTGGTTGTAGTAACCGGTTTCGTTGACGCTGCCGGGGGCGACGAAGGGCGAGAGCAGCAGCATCCCCACCCGGCCTCCCCCACCGCTTTCTTTCACCGGGCCGCTGGTCACCGGCGGGGCCACTTCGGGCGCGGGAAGGTTCGGGTATTCGGGGGTGCCGCAGCAGGCGCTGGTATCGGGTTCGGGCAGATCCCGGCGCGCTTGGGCCGAGGTGATCGCGATCAGGCCTGATGTTTTGTAGGCGGGCGAGGCTTCGATTTCCCCGATCACCGTTTCGAGCCAGGGCTGAGCCGCTGCCAGGCCGGCGGGGGCGCCGGGTTCGCAGGGCGTTTCGCTGCCGTCGTGACATGCGTCGGGGACGATGTATGAGAAGGACGGCGTGCGGGTTTCCTTCTTCAGGTCGACGCTGAGCTGCTCGAGGCCGACGTTGCGTTCGGCGCATTCGGGGCTGTCGACGATGGCGTGGAAGTAGACAAAGGGATTGCGCCAGGTCTCGTAAGGATCGCCTGGCCGCGGCGCTTGCGCCGGGTCGGCTTCGCCGATCGCGGGGTGCCGGCAGGTGGTCGACTCGCCTGCCTGGCCGTTGCCGATCCCCTCGACGTAGGCCTTCCAGGTCTTTTTCGCCGCCGCCAACTGTCCCGGCAGCGTTTCGGTTTCGGCGGGATAGACGCAGCCTTCGCCTTCAGCCTGGCCCGTCGTCGCGCTAAGCGTCGGGGTGGCGAAGTCCTTGTATTCGAGGCAGTTCACCGCCGTGGCCGGGTTGGGCCCCTGGCCGCTGAGCAGGGCGACCTCGTTGGCCAGATCGCCGGTCGTCACCGCGTAATAGTTGGAGAGCAGCTCGCCTTTTTCCGGCAGGGTCTTTGACATGTAGGTCGCGGTCGAGGCTCGGGCCATAGGTTTCTTCGAAGCCGTGGTCGGCAAGCACGATCACGAAGACGTGCTGGACCGGGGGCAGGGCTGGTTCTTCGGGCAGTTCGGGAGGGAGTTTTTTCTTCGGCGGCGCAGCGGCCGTTTCGGGCGCTGCGGTTTCCAGGGGAACTTCGGCAGCCGCAGGAGGCGCTTCGGCCACGACAACCGGTTCAGTCGCTTCCGCTGCCGGTTCCGGCGCCGGTTCCGCGGCCGGCGGTGGTTTGGCTTCGGTGTAGAGGACGATCGGGGCGATGCCGGCGCTCTGCGCCGCGGGGCCAGTCAGGCCACCGAGCAGGACGCCAAAACCGAGCACGGTCAATACCGCGATCGCGGCGCTGCGCGGCTCGGGCATGTAGCGCCGCTGGGACGCGTCCTCTTCCTGCTCCTGCGGGGGAGGAGCCACCACAGCGGCCTGCCCGGATCCGTCGTCGCCCGCCGGCTCGACTATCGAGAGCCATTTGGCGACCGCCGCCGGAATCGCCCCGCGCCGCTCGCCACACTCGAGGCAGTAGCGCTGGTCCGGCTCGAGGCGGGCACCGCAGCCGTCGCAGCCAGGGGCGTGCCCGCGGCCCTCGTCATCAGGGGAGATCGCCACTGCGGAGGAGTCTCTCTCCGTCGCATCACCGAGTTGTCACCCAACTGTGAACACTCGCGACTCACTCTTTTTTCACAACACCGAAACATTTCGCGACTCCATCACTAAGACGATGCGGACCGTGGATCACTCACTGGTTAGCGCGGGGGGCGAGCAATGCCCCTCCTGTGGAATGGCCGTCGCCACCGACCAGCGCTACTGCCTGCACTGCGGGCAGCGCTGCGGCGAGCCCCGTCTGCCCTTCATGAACGCGGTCACCTTCATGGACGCGATGCGGACTCCCTCCGAGGCCCTGGCCGCTCCCGCCCCACCGCCCCGGCGTCGCCGGCGCATCTCGCCCAACGCCGCCCTGATCGCCGGCGTCGGCACCCTCTTGCTGGCGATGGGCGTCGGCGTGCTGATCGGACACTCGGGCAACCAAACCGTCGCAACCAACGCCGCGGCGCCAGCCCAGGTGATCACGGTGCACGGTGGCGGCGAATCCGAAACGACCAACGCCGCCAAACAGGCGGGCACGAACGGTGGCAGCGGCAAGGGGGGCAAAAAGGCCAGTGCAAGCGCCAATAGGAAAGCGGCAACCGGGCAGGGCGCGGAAGAAGTGCTGAAGCCAAGCGCGGGCGTGAAGCTGCCGCCGGCGACGGCTCAGCCCGGTAGCAAGTGCGAAAGCGGTGCGGCCGGCTGCAAGGGCGGCGAATTCACCGGCGACTTCTTCGGCGAATGAAACTTCCAGGCAAGCTCACACTAAAGCGCCAGAACGGCAGCGCTCCGACCCGGGGTGCAACGCCGAAGGCACCGGCGGCGACCGAGCATGAGCTGACCATCGACCTCGAACGGCGGCGCGATCAGCTCGTCGCCCGCGTTGCCGAGTTGCAATGGGACCTGGGCGGCCTCGTCTATGAAATGGCGGTCCGTAACCAGATCGAGGTCGAGGTGCTGGTCAAACGCGCCGTCGCCCTGCAGGACGCCGATGCCGAACTGAGCGAGGTCGAGCGGATCGTGCGCATGGAGCAGACCGGCACCGCCGGCTCCTGTACCGCCTGCGGTGCTCCCCACAGCACCGGCGCCACCTTCTGCTGGCAGTGCGGGCAGCCGCTGCTCCAGCAGGTCCCCAGCGACGCGATCCTGCGCCGCTAGCCTGCCTGATTCAACCGAAGCGGCCGGTGACGTAGTCGCGCGTGCGCGGGTCGGCCGGGTTGGTGAAAATCGTCTCGGTCTCGGCGAACTCGATCAGCGTCCCGGCCGGCTCGCCGCTGCTGGAGTCGAGGCCGAAGAAGGCGGTCTCGTCGGCAACCCGCGCCGCCTGCTGCATGTTGTGGGTGACGATCACAATCGTGAAGTGCCCCTTGAGGCTGTGCATCAGGTCCTCGATCGAGGCGGTCGCGATCGGATCGAGCGCCGAGGCCGGCTCGTCGAGCAGCAGCACGTCGGGCTCGATCGCGATCGCGCGGGCGATGCAGAGCCGCTGCTGCTGGCCGCCGGAGAGACCCAGAGCGCTGTCGCGGAGCCGGTCCTTCACCTCGTCCCAGAGCGCCGCGCCGCGCAGCGCCTTCTCGACCCGCTGGTCGAGATCGTGGCGCAGGCCGAGGTTGCGCGGAGCCCAGGCGACGTTGTCGTAAATCGACTTCGGGAACGGGTTGGGCTTCTGGAAGACCATGCCGATCCGCCGCCTCACCTCGACCTGGTCGACGTTGCTCGCGTAGAGGTCGTGGCCGTGGTAGAGAACCTGGCCCTCGAGCCGAAAGGCCGGCACCGTGTCGTTCATCCGGTTGAGGCTGCGGATGAAGGTCGACTTGCCGCAGCCGGAAGGCCCGATCAGCGCGGTGATCCGGCTGCGCGGGATCCGCAGGCTGACGCCGGCCAGCGCCTTCTTGGCGCCGTAGAAGACCGAGACGTCGTTGACCTCGAAGACGGACTCGACCGGAGCCTTCGGGCGGTAACCGTTGACCCGCCCGACCGCATCGGGCTCAGATTGGATGCGGACCCGCGAAGGGGCGGCCGCCGGTGCTGCCGGAGCGGCGGGAGGGACAGTGGACTTGGTCTGTTCGGCGATGTTCATCAGCTCATCTTTCTGAGGCTGCGGGCGTGCATCGCCCGCGCCCCGACGCTTGCAAGGAGGATGAAGGCGATCAGCACCAGCGACATCCCCCACGCCTGGGCGATGCCTTCGGGATTGGCTTCCTCCGATAGCTGGAAGATCCTCACCGGGACGTTCGGCATCGCTTCGCTCATGTTGAGGAGCACTTCCTTGCCGTCGAATACGGAGGAGACCAGGATCAGCGGCGCCGTCTCGCCGGCGGCGCGGGCCACGGCGAGCACCGTTGCGGTGAGGATCCCGCCGAGTGCGCTGGGAAGGATCACGGTCAGCACGGTGCGCCAGCGACTGACGCCGAGCGCGTCCGCCCCTTCGCGCAAGTTGCCCGGAACGAGCAGCAGGACCTCCTGGGTGCCACGGGCAACGAGCGGCAGCATGATTATCGCCAGCGCCACCGAGCCGGCGAAGCCCGACTGCTTGTGGTGGTCGACGAGCAGGCCGAAGACGAAGAGGCCGATGATGATCGAGGGCAGGCCGTTGATCAGGTCCAGGGTGAGCTTGCTGAGGCGGACCATGCGCTCGCCGGCGAACTCGGTCAGGAAGAGTGCCACCAGGACTCCCAGCGGCATCGCGATCGCGGTCGCCACGGCGACGATCAGGGCGGTGCCGACGAGCGCCGGAGCGATCCCCGTCGGTGCCCCGGTGACGAGGAATTCGAAGCTGAGCGCGCTGGCGCCGCGCACGACCACCGAGTAGATGACGATCGCCAGCACCACCACGGCGAAGAGGGCGGCCCCGGTCGCACCGTAGCTCGGCCATGCGGCTGAACGCCCGGCGCCGGCGCAGGTTGCCGCTGGCCACAAGCGGCGCGGCGGGATCGAGGCAGGCCTCGTTCATTTCGTCGCCATTCGCCGGTAGTCGAAGTGGCGGCCGATCCACTGTGCCGCCAGGTTGGAGATGAGGCCGATGACCAGCAGCATCACCCCCAGGTAGTACAGCGAGGCTTTGTGCATTTCCGTGATTGCGCCGGGGAACTGGCTGGCGATCCGCGAGGCGAGTGTGTCGCCGGTCTTGAACAGCGAGGCGTTGATCGCCGCGCCGGCGCCGATCACCTGCGTGACCGCAATCGCCTCGCCCAGCGCCCGTCCGAGGCCCGAGCAAGCGAGGCCGCCACGACCCCCGAGGCGGTCGAGGGCAGGACCACGCCGCGGACCACCTCCCAGCGCGTCGCCCCCAGGGCGCTGGCGCCGTCCTGCACGTCGCGCGGGACCGCGAGGAAGAGGTCTCGGGAGATCGAGGCGATGATCGGCACGATCATGATCGTCAGGATCAGGCTCGCCGTGAAGACGCTGGCGCCGGTGGTTTCCGGCGCGCCGAAGATCGGGATGAAGCCAAGCGTGTCGTGCAGCCAGGGCTCGATGCTCTGGTGTACGAAGGGGGCCAGGATCAGGATGCCCCAGAAGCCGAGAATGACGCTGGGAATGGCCGCCAGCATCTCGACCAGCGGACGCGATTATCCCCCGCACCCCCGCCGGGGCCAGCAGGCTCAGGTAGAGGCCGATTGAGATCGCGATCGGAGCGCCGATCGCGAGGGCGACGAAGGAGCTGACGATCGTCCCGAAGAGCAGCGAGCCGGCGCCGAAGACGCCGAAGTTGGGCTGCCAGGTGGTTTCGAAGAGGAAGCCGAGGCCGAAGGCCGAGATCGCCGGCTCGGCGCCGCGGATCACCTGGTAGGCGATCGCGAGAATCAACACCACGCCAAGCAGTGCCGCGAAGGCACAGACTCCGAGGAGCAAGCCGTCGGCGACCCGGTCGAAACGCTTGCGACGCTGCCCGGCGCGGGCCCGGTCGGCGACCCGCCGCAGCCCTGTCGCACTGGTCGTGGCGCTCATCGCGCGCAGCGTAGAGCAGTTCGAATCCGTTGCCCACCCGGACAGGTGAAATTTTCACAGAATTGACACAACTTCAGAATTGCCGTGCCTGGTTAACCACATTTCAACAACCCGCCAGTTGTTACATATTTGAAACACCCTTCTTTTCACACGATTGAAACATATGTGCATTCCCCCGGGGCCATCCTGCGAGCCGCCAGGGGACGTTTTACGGCCTGTGGCAGAGACGGAATACACAAGCCGAAAGGAATCCCTTTGATTCGCAACAGGTTGTTTGGTTTCCTCATCGCGGTAACCGGAATGGTTGGGTGCATGACGACCATCTCTACCGCTGCCGCATCCGCAAACCTCACCGGGGCGGGCTCCTCCCTGGTCGCCCCTCTGATGGCCAACTGGATCAACGGCTTCGAAGCCGCAGGCCACGGGAACGTCAAAGTCACCTACGGGTCAGTTGGCTCCGGCGCGGGCATCGCCCAGATCACCGCCAGGACCGTCGACTTCGGTGCCTCCGACGCCCCCCTGACGCCTGAACAGCGCGCCGCCTGCAACGGCTGCGAACAGATTCCCTGGGCGCTGACGCGCAACGGGTATCGGATTCAGCATTCCCGGCGTCAAGAAACTGAACCTCACCGGAGCGATCCTCGCCGGCATCTACTTCGGCAAGATCACCAACTGGAACGATCCGAAGATCAAGACACTCAACCCGAAAGCGAAACTGCCGAACCTGGCGATCACGCCGGTGTTCCGCAGCGATGGCTCGGGTGACACCTACGCCTTCACCAACTACCTCTCCAAGGTCAGCAAGGCCTGGAAGAGCGAAGTCGGCTTCGCCACCTCGGTTGGCTTCACCCACGGTGTCGGCGCCAAAGGCAACTCCGGCATCACCAACGTTGTCGCCACCACACCAGGTGCGATCGGCTACATCTCCGCGTCCTACCTGATCGCCGCAGGCCTGCCAGTAGCGGCAATCAAGAACGAAGCCGGAAACTACGAGTACCCGAACCTGAAGAACATCGAAAACGCTGCCTGCGATGGTGAAGAACGTATCCAGCAGCAATGAGATTCACATCGTCAACCCGCCGAAAAAATTCAGCGACAGCGTACCCGATCTCAACCTTCACCTACGCCATCGTTCCTCACGACGCACCGCAGAAGAGCCTGGTCTCCGAATTCATCCTCTACGCGATGACCGTAGGTACAGAAATACGGCGCGGCGCTCGACTTCGCGCCGCTGCCGAAGGTCGTCCTCACCGCCGCCAAAGCGACGATCGCTCGACTGTAGGACAGTCAGTCGGCAACGAAGGCCGCGAAGCGAAACCGGCATGGGGCCCACGGGCCCTGTGCCGGTTTTTTCATGCCTCGCTAGGCGAAGGCCTGGGCGGCGCGGCGGCGGAGGTCGGCGTTGAGCATCCCGGTGACTTCGCTCGGGCTGTCGCCGGCGGAGGGGATCGCGTCGCCGATCAGACCGCTGGCGCGGAAGCCGAAGAGAGGCGCATCGAAGCCGAGGTCACGAATCTGGCGGACCAGCTTGACCGCGCCGGCGGTGTCGGCGCCGGGGCCGCAGAGCACGATCGCGGTCGCGTCGAGGGCGCGCAGGGCGCGCTCGAGCCGCTCGTCGCCGAGCTCGTTGGAGAGCATCAGCACGCGGAAGCCGGCGCGGCGCAGGGTCAGGTCGAGCGCCTGGGCGTGGACCGCCTCGGCATCGGAGCCGCGGCTGGAGTCAAGCAGCAGGATGCCGGCCGGGCGCGAGGCGGCGGAGGCGAGGCGGCGGGCGCCGTGCAGCCAGCCGGTCGCCCAGCGCGAGGCGAACTCGAGCTCGGCCTCGCGGTCGGGGTCGACGGCAAGGCGGTCGATCGCGGGCAGCAGCAGCTCCTCGACCGTGCGCTCCAACGGGCGCAGCGCCAGGCTCTCCTCGACCGCGCGGTCGGCGGCGTCCTCGTCGAAGCTCTGCAGGGCGGCGAGCAGGCTGTCGTCGCTGGCCGGCGCCGACTGGCGCTGGCGCGTCAGCTCGATCGCGGAAGAGATGTTGCCGGTCTGGGCGAGCGCGTCGCGCAGGGTCTGCAGCTCGACCAGCTCGTAGTTGCGGTGGTTGCCCACGGTGCGCTTCGGCGTCGGGAAGCCGTAGCGGCGCTCCCAGCTGCGCAGCGTGTTGGGGCTGACTCCGAGAACTTCGGCGGCGGCGTTTGTTCGTATTCCAGGCATCTAGAAGGATCCTCGGGACTGTTCCCGGGTATCGGCATCCTCCCACCGAAAATCCAGGTTTACGCAAGTTATGGACAGATTTGCGGAATCTGTCAGCGATCTTGCAAAGAGCCGACGCCGACCGGCTGGCCCACTGCACGCGCTCGCCACATCGCCTCGTCGGCCTTGTGCAGCAGCTCCTCGGCGTCGTTGCCGTGCTCCGGGCAGGCGACGACGCCGGCGGAGACGCGAGACCGCAGCCCCCCCGCGGCCTCGAGCTCGTCGAGCATGGCGCAGCAGCGCTCGGTCATCTGCACCCCCTCGACCGTCGACTGGTTGGGAGCCAGAACGCAGAGTCGCGTCCTCCTCGAGCCGGAAGGCCTCGTCGACGAGGCGGACGCTGTCGCGCAGGCCGCGCCGACGACGGCCAGCACCGTCTCCTGGTCGTCGCCGCTCGCCGTGCGCGCCCCGGGACCGTCGACGTCGAAGACGACGAGGCGAAGGGGTGCCCGTAGCGCTTGTTCTCTTCGATCAGCTGGTCGAGGCGGCGACGCATGTGGCCCGGCTGGAAGAGGCTCGCGTGAGCTCGGCGGCTGGGGCCTGCCGGCGGCAGGGCCTGCTGTTCAGCGGACGGCGGCAACGGCCGTCGGCCGTCACCGAGCCGAACTCCTCGGCCAGCCTCTGTGCCGCGTCGGCGAAGACTTCAGCGCGGCCGAGCTTGCCCGAGCGGCGCAGACCTCGCCGCTTGCCTGCGTCCTTTGTCGGAGCCCGAAGTCGTCACCAGAAGACCTTCTCGAAAGCAACGGACGGCAGGACCGCGAAATCTCGCTATTTGCGCACCGACAGATGTCTAGTCAGTTCGTCCGCGACCGCAATGTTTTGTCACGCCCCCTATGGACGAAAATTGCGGCCGCTAATCGAGGCTGCGGCGGCCGGCGAAGGCCTTGCCGAGAGTGACCTCGTCGGCGTGCTCGAGGTCGGCGCCGACCGGCAGGCCGCTGGCGAGGCGGGTGACCGAGACCTGATCGCGCAGGCGCTCGGCGATGTGCAGCGCGGTGGCCTCGCCGGTCGTCGTCGGGTTGGTGGCGAGGACGACCTCGTGGACCCCGCCGTTCCCGACCCGGTGCAGCAGCTCGGCGATCTTCAGGTCCTCGGCGTCGACCCCGTCGATCGGCGAGAGGGCGCCGCCGAGCACGTGGTAGAGGCCGCGGTACTCGTGGGTGCGCTCGATCGGGATCACGTCGGCGGGCTCCTCGACCACGCAGATCGTCGTCCGGTCGCGATTGGGATCGGCGCAGATCCGGCAGCGCGGGCCCTCGGCGAGGTTGAAGCACTCCTCGCAGAGCCCGACCTTCTCCTTCACCTCGGTGATCGCCGCCGACAGCGCCGACGGCCTCTTCGTCGGGGGCGCGGAGGATGTGGAAGGCGAGCCGCTGCGCCGTGCGCTGGCCGATTCCCGGCAGTCGCGAGAGCTCGGCGACGAGGCGCGCCAGCGGCGCCGGTCCCTCGGCGCTCACATTCCGGGGAGGCCGCCGAGGCCTGCCGGTGATCCCGCCCATTTTCGACTCGGCCAGCTGCTGAGCAGCGCGCAGGCCCTCGTTGACCGCCGCCTGCACCATCTCGGCGAGCATCTCGGCGTCCTCGGGATCGATCGCCTCCGGGTCGATGACGATCTCGCGCAGGGTCAGGTCGCCGCCCATCTTCACCTTGACCATGCCGCCGCCGGCGCTGGCCTCGACCACCTCGTCCTTGAGCGACTCCTGCGCCTGCAGCATCTCGTCCTGCATCTTCTGCGCCTGTTTCATCAGCGCATTGACGTCGAAACCACCGGGTCCACCCCTGAGCCATCTAACCAACCTCCTCCGCGTCGAACTCGCTCTTCAGCTTCTCCACCAGCGCATCGTGATCGATCTCGCGGTCGGAGTCCTGTGACTCTTCCTCGGGCGCGGCCGGCTCGTCATCGAGCAATACGTAAGTGGGCCGCAGCCTCTCCCCCAGCACGTCCTCGATCACATCGGCCATCAGCTCCCGCTTCTCCGGCGTCTCCGCCTTGCGCTTGTTGAACGTCAGCTCGGCCGGGAACCCGACCTTGAGGCCCTCGTCGGCATCGAGGCTCACCGGACGCGCACCATCAAAGGTTGCTGCGAGCGCCGGGCTGGTCTCTCGAAGCTTGTCCAGGACCGAAGGCCAGGTACTTGACGATCTGAGCGAGATCCAACTGGCCCGCGGGTCCTGTCGCAACAGGGGACCAACCGCCCCTTCCGGTCGCTAAAGCGTCCTCAGGGGTGGGCCCCCCTACCGCGCCACCCGCAGGAGAGTCGTCCTCGTCAGACGGCTCAGTCTCGGCGTCTCTGAAGCTCTCCTCGGGCCCAGGCTCTTCGGAGCTTCCCGCTGACGCCTCGGGCATCGGGCTCGTCAACCGAAGAGGTCTCTGCCGCGGGTGGCGCCGTAGGGGGGCCCGCCGCCGAGGAAGCTTTAGCTACCGCAGGCGGTGGGGGGTCCCCTGCGGCGACAGGACCCGCGGCCCGAGACGTACTCGTCCCTTGCTCGAGCCTCTCGATACGCCTCAATAGTCCCTCCGTCGAGGGATCCAGATCGGGCCGCGCGGCCTTCAGCAGAGCGATCTCGACGGCCATGCGTGCGTCGTCTCCCTCGCGCACCGAGGTCAGAGCGTTCGCCAGCTCGTCGATGGTGCGAACGAGGGTGGCCGCGCCGATCGCAGCTTGCCTGGGCCGACAGCCGCTCGGAGTCGGTTGCCGTCACTACAAAGGTAGTTCGGCACCTCGCCGACGGTCTGGGTCACCAGCAGGTGGCGCAGGTGGGCGAGCAGGTCGCGGGCGAACTGGGCGGGGTCGCGGCCGGAGCGGGCCATCTTCTCGACCCCGAGCAGGACTCCCTTGGGGTCCTCGGCGATCACCGCGTCGACCGCGTCGAAGAGCAGCTCGGCATCGGCGGCGCCCGAGCAGCTCGAGCACGTCTTCGAGCTTGACCTGGTTGCCGCCGAAGGCGACCAGCTGGTCGAGGGTGCCGAGCGCGTCGCGGAAGCTGCCGGAGGCGGAGCGGGCGATCATCGCCACGGCGCGCGTCCTCGGCCTCGATCTCCTCGGCGGCGGCGACCCGGTTCAGCACCTCGGAGATCTGCTCCAGCGAGGGGCGCTGGAAGTCGAAGCGCTGGCAGCGGTCGGCGATCGTCGGCATCACCTTGTGCGCCTCGGTGGTGGCGAGGACGAAGACGGTGTTCGGTGGCGGCTCCTCGAGCGTCTTGAGGAAGGCGTTCCAGGCCTCCTTGGTCAGCATGTGCGCCTCGTCGAGGATGTAGACCTTCCAGCGGCCGCCGGTCGGCGCGTAGGCGACGCGCTCGCGCAGGTCGCGCACGTCGTCGACCGAGCGGTTGGAGGCGGCGTCCATCTCGATCACGTCGATCGAGGTGCCGGCGGCGATCGTCGGCACGATTCGCATTCGCCGCAGGGCGTCACGGTCGGCCCGCCGCGCTCGCAGTTGAGCGAGCGGGCGAGGATCTTCGCCATCGAGGTCTTGCCGGTGCCGCGCGAGCCGACGAAGAGGTAGGCGTGGTGGACCTTGCCCTGCTCGACCGCGTTGCGCAGCGTGCGCACGACGTGCTGCTGGCCCACCACCTCGTCGAAGGAGCCGGGACGGTGGCGGCGGTAGAGGGAGATCGAGTCGCTGGACGGCGGCCAGTGTATCCGCGGTGGCAGTCGTATCTGGGGGCCGCCTCATACCTTGCGCCGGTGCTCCGCCAAGTGGCTCTCACCGGTCGCCTGGGTCGCCGGCGTCAGCGCCGCTCCTGCTGATCCTCTTCCCGACCGGGTTCCCCAACTACGACACGATCTACGCCCTCGTCTGGGGCCGCGAACTGGCGCACGGCGTGAGCCCCGACTACGGCGCCGCCCTGCCCCCCACGCCGCACCCCTTGGCCGATCTGCTCGGCGCCGTGACGACGCCGCTCGGCGACGGCGCGATCACGGTGACGATGATCGTCGCCTACCTCTCGCTCGGCCTGGTCGGCTACCTCGTCTACCGCCTCGGCTCCCTCTGGTTCGACCGCCCGATCGGCGCCGTCGCCGCCCTGATCGTCCTCACCCGAGCCCCCTTCCTCTCCAACGGCCTGCGCGCCTACGTAGACCTCCCCTACATCGCCCTCGGCCCTGGGCGCGCTCGTTATAGAGACGAAGCAAGCCACGCGCCGGCTGGCCGGTCCTGACCCTGCTGGCCCTCGCAGGCCTGCTGAGGCCTGAGGCCTGGCGGTTCTCGATCGCCTACCTGGCCTATCTAGCGCTGTGGCCCGAGCGATCGCCAGGCGACGCCGAAGCGGAGACGAGGACACCCCTCGACCGGGCGGATACTCAAAGTGCCGGCCTAATTAGGCCGGCGCTTGGACGGGCGAGGGGTGTCCTCGTCTCCCCCTCCGGCGTCGTGCTGGTCTTGCTCGCACTGGCCGGACCGATCCTCTGGGTGCTGTTCGACGGAATCACCACCGGCAACCTCCTCTACTCCCTGACCGGTACCCAGGAAACCGTCGACACGCTGAAGCGCAAGACCGGACCTGTCGACCTAGTCCTCTACGGGCCACGCGGCGCTCGGCGAAGTGATGCAGTGGCCCGGCATGGTCGGCGCTGCCGGCGGCATCGTCCTCGGCTTCGCGTTCCTGCGCCGCCGCTCGACGCTCGGCATCGCCGCAGTGGTGCTCGCGCTCGGCGCCTTTGCCCTCCTCGGCGCCGCCGGCCTGGCGATCATCGCCCGCTACACGATGCTCGGCGGCGCGATCCTGGCGATCTTCGTCGCCGCTCGGCCTGCTCGGCTGGCGGCTGCTCGACGCCGACCACCCCTGGCGGCGCCGCTGGCAGATCTTCGCCGGCGCCGTCGTGCTGATGTTCGTGCTCTGGCTGCCGAACCAGTGGAACCTCGACTCGACCGTGCACAGCGACCTCACCGACCAGGGCACAGATCGAGCGCGACCTCAGCGACCTGGTCGACGCCGGCGCCTTCGCCGAGCCGCTCTGCGGCCCGATCGCCGTCCCGAACCATCGCGCGATCCCCCGCCTCGCCTTCGACCTCGACGTCAAGCCGACCGAGATCGTCAGCGCCAGCGAGGAGCGCGTGCCCGGCCGCGGCTACTTCCTCAAGGCCGCCAGCCCCTTCGTCATCCACAACTTCATCCTCGATCCCAACGACCCGACCCGCTTCAAGCTGACCGTGCCGCACCGTTTCCAGCGGGTGGCCAGCAACGATTCCTGGATCCTCTACAAGCACTGCTGAGCGCTGTAGGCTGGCGCCGCAATGGCCGGCGGCTTCAAACGATCGGGCCTCTTCGGCCTGATCGGCGTGGTCGTGGTGGCGATCGTGATCGCCGTCGTCGCCTCCACCGCCGGCAACGAAGCCAACCCGAAGGGGACGCTGGCGCTGATCTTCGGCGTGATCGCGGTCTTCGTGGTGATCCTCTTCGTCTTGCAGCGATCCGACCTCGAGCGGGTTGCCGGCGGCGATGCGAAGGCGGTGCAGCGGGCCGTCGCCGAAGAGGACGGCAAGATCGAGAACCCGACGACGATGGGCGAACAGCAGCTCTGGGCGGCGCTCGCGATCAAGCCGATCGACAACGAGGCGATCAAGGCGCGCGCCCAGATGTGGGACGCCGGTCGCCGCAGCCTACGGCTAGGGATGATCGTGACCCTGCTGATCTTCCTCACCGTCCCCTCGATCTACCTCTTCGAAAGCTTCCTGCCGCTGCTGATCGGCGGCCCGCTGATCGTGATCGCGGCGCTCTACGGCAGCTTCCGCGCCCTCGCCCCCGGCGGTGAGATGGACAGCGCCTACGACAGGGTCGGCCTGGCGATGGCACCGCTTGGCCTAGAGGTGAGCGAGCGCCCAAAGGTCAGCATTGAGACACGCGAAGCGACCACCGGCCGGGTTGGGCCGAAGATCCACGGCGCCCTGGTGCTGAGCGGCGAGCGACACGGGCGGCCGGTCTCCGTCCGGCTGGGCGACAAATTGAGCGAGGTGAACGTGCAGGCGCCCTGCAGGGAGTACGCGACCAGCTCGAAGCCAGTCAATGTCGAGAGCGACGCGAAAGGGATCACCGTCACTCGCAAGGGCGGCGCACCGGCCGATTGGCTCTGCGACCTCTGGCTCGCCGAGCGCCTCGCCGAGGGCGCCTGAGCAGGTCCTCAGCTGGGGTGCTCGACCCGCTCGACCGCGGCATGGGTCGCCGCGGCGAGCTCGGGGTCGGCGAGCTCGATCCCGACCGGCAGCTCGACGTGGAGGTCGCTGGAGGGATCGATGCGCACGCGCAGGCGCCCGGCGCCGCGCGAGCCGAGCACGTGGCCGCCACGACTGCGGTCCTCGCTGATGAAGTGGAGGTGGTAGCCGCTGATCTCGATTCCCTCGGCATAGTCGGGGAAACGGAAGCCGAGCATCGTTCCCGTGACGTCGGTGCAGCTCGAAGACGTGCTGCTCGGCGACGACCTCGGTCAGCGGTCGATAGGGCGGGCTCTGGCGCGGCACCGAGCGGGCGCGGACCAGATCGAAGCGCCCGTCGATGCGGATCGCGCAGGAAGACGGTTTCGGCGGGGACCAACCGGTCGAGCTCGGCGAGCAGCTCATCGTGCTCCAGCGGCCCGTCGATCTCAGTATCGAGCGAGGGCGTAAAGCCGGTCACCACCGCGAACGGTGTCTTCGTCTCGGCAGCCACTTCGGCGACGTTCCCGTCGACATCCGCGCGGTAGAAGCGACCGTCGAGGGCGATCATCTCGCCGTCCAGCCCGTCAAGCGTCCCCAGTCCCAAGTCACCGTGCTCGGCCAGCTCGGCGAAGGAGAGATCGCCGTCGTAGGAGCCGTCGAGCAGGGCCGCGATCGTCGAGGCCTGGAAGAGCACGTGCGGTTCCCGCCCCGCGTGCAGTTCGGACTCGCGCAGCGTCTCCACGTGCAGCGATCTGATCCAGCGCTCGTCCAGCACGCCGCCAGTCTCCCAGGCCATATGGACCCATAAGCTCAGACACCCATGCTGAGACGAGCCACCGAGACGACGCTACGGCGCGTCGCCCTGCTGGTCTCGGCCGTGGTGCTGGTCCTGCTTGGCAGCGCCGCGATCGCCCACTTCGCCCTCGGCCAGTTCGACGACTTCGGCGAGGCGCTCTGGTCGGCGGTCCTGCACGTGCTCGATCCCTCCAGCCTGCACGACGACAGCGACGCGGCGGAACGGGCGGTGGGACTCTTCCAGGCCGTCACCGGCTTGGTCCTGCTAGTCGGCCTGCTCTTCACCTTCGTCGCCGAGGTCGTGGCCAACTCGCTGGAGCGGCTCGGGCAGACGGACAAGCCGGTGCGCTGCCAGCGACCATCTGCTCGTCATCGGCGGCGTCGACTTCGCCTCGCTGGCCGCCTCGGCCGCCTCCGAGTCCCAGCTCGAGACCGAGCTGAGCCGGCTCGTCGTGCTGGCGCCCGAGGCGGCCCGCGACTCGCGGGCGCAGATCCTCGACGACCTCGAAGAGGCCGGTGGGGAAGACCTCAAGATCGACCTGCTCTTCGGCGATACCGCCGGCGACTCTGGCTTCGAGCTGGCGGGGGCCGGGCGGGCGCGGGCGATCTTGCTGATGCCCTCGACCAGCGGGCCGATCGCCGCCGAGGCGGCCGACGTCGAGGTAACCCAGGCCGGCCTCGCGCTGCTCGACTACCTCAAGGAGCAGGAGGCGAACCCGTTGGTGCGACTGCTCTTCCGCCGTGGCCGCAACGTCGACGCCAGCTGGGAGCTCTTCCCGCCCGAGTGGGACGCCGTCGTCGGCGACCGCACCGTGTCGGCGCTGCTGCGGCTGGCGATCACGCGGCCGCCGGCGCTGGAGAAGCTGCCGGGATGGGTCGCCGAGCACGGCTCGGTCGAGCCGTTCACCAGGCTTGTCGACGCCTCCTGGAAGGCGTCGGTTAGGGCGGAAGGGCCGTTGCGGCTGACGATCGTCGGCTGCGGCATCAACGCCCCGGCGCTGATGGAGGACCTCGCCGAAGTCGGCACCGAGACCTTCGCGGTGACGATGATCGCCCCGCGCGAAGTCTTCGACCGCTACCTCGGCAGCGCTGAACCGTCGGGGGTGAAGATCCACTTCATTGAGGCGCGCCCAACCGAAACCGATCACCTGCCGCGCAACCTGATCGAGTCGCGGCCGCACATGGTCATCGTCACCCCGAGTCCCTCGAGCTGGGACCAGCGCGCCTCCGACGCCAGCGCCACGCTCTCGGTCCTCCATGTCCTGCGCACCGCCGGTGGCCGTGACCTGCCGGTGCTGGCCGAGCTGCTTCCTCTCCGAGTCGGCCAAGCGCCTGCCCAACGACCCCCGCCTGCTGGCCGTCTCCACCCTGCGCTCGACCGCCGTCGCGGTCGCGCTCAGCCTCTTCGACCCCGAGCGTGCGGCCGAGCTGGAGCGCCAGCTCGCCGCCGGCGCGGCCGATCATTGAGAATCGACGCATGGCGGCGATCGAACTCAGCGGCGTGGTCAAGCGCTTCGGCCCGATCACGGCGGTCGACGGACTCGACCTCGAGGTGCCCGCGGGCATCTGCCTCGGCCTGCTCGGACCCAACGGCGCCGGCAAGTCGACGACGATGCGGCTGCTGACCGGCCAGGCGATCGCCGACGACGGCGAGCTGCGGGTGCTCGGCCACGAGCTGCCCGCCGACTCGAAGGCGGCGCGGGCCGAGATGGGCGTCGTCCCGCAGCTCGACAACCTCGACGTCGACGTCACGGTCGAAGACAACCTCGCCGTCTACGCCCGCCTCTACCGCGTGCCCGACGTCGGCGCCGCGGTCGACCGCGGCGCTCGACCTGGCCCGCCTGCGCGACCGCCGCGGCGACGCCGTCGACGAGCTCTCCGGCGGCATGCGCCGGCGCCTGCTGCTCGCCCGCGGCCTCGTCCACGAACCGAAGCTGATCCTGCTCGACGAGCCGACCGTCGGCCTCGACCCGCAGATCCGCACCGAGCTCTGGACCCTGATCGACGAGCTGCGCTCGCGCGGCACGACGATCCTGATGTCGACCCACTACATCGAGGAGGCCGAGCGCCTCGCCGACGAGGTCGCGGTGATGGCAACAAGGGCAAGGTCATCGCCCGCGGCCGACGCCGGCCGAGCTGATCGCCGAGCACGCCGGCCGCCAGACCGCCGAGGTCTACGGCCCGCCGCGAACGGCTGGCCGAGGTGCGCGGCGACGCCGAGGCGCAGGGCCTGCGGGTGCGGCCGGCCGGGCCCGGCGATCGCGATCGTCGGCTCCGAGCGGGCCGAGCGACGGCGCCGTCCCCGAGGACGCCGTCGTCCGCGCCGCCACGCTCGAGGACGTCTTCGTGCTGCTGACCGGCGAGGAGGCGGAGTGAGCGCCGGGACGCAGGCGCCGCGCAAGCATGCGGCGGCTCGAACCGGCGGCGATCGCCGGCGTGATGAGCCGCGAGGTCGCCAACTTCCGCACCTACTGGAAGGGGACGACCTTCTCCAGCATGCTCGAACCGATCGTCTACCTGCTCGCCTTCGGCCTCGGCCTCGAGCGCGACCCTGGTCGACGAAGTCGAACGGCGTCCCCTACATCCAGTTCGTCGGCACCGGCATGGTGGCGACCGCGGTGATCTTCTCCAGCGCCCTGCCGGCGATGTTCGGCACCTTCGTCAAGCACCGCTTCCAGAACACCTACGAAGCGATCCTCGCGGCGCCGGTCGACGTCGAGGAGCTGGTCACGCGCCGAGATGCTCTGGATCGGCCTGCGCTCCGGCATCTACGGCTGCGTCCCGCTGCTGGTCACGATCGCCTTCGGCCTCGACCCGGCCTGGGGCATGCTGCTGGTGCCGCTCTTCTGCTTCGTCACCGCGCTCGGCTTCGCCGGCTTCGGCGTGGCGATGGCGGCGACCGTCGCCAAGATCGACCAGTTCAACTACGTCACCGCGCTCTGCATCACGCCGCTCTTCCTCGTCGCCGGCACCTTCTTCCCGATCGACGGCCTGCCCGCAGGGCGTCCAGGTCGTCGCCCAGCTCAACCCGCTGCACCAGCTGGTCGAACTGGTCCGCGGCGGCGCCTTCGGCTTCGAGGCGGTCGACATCGCCCGCTTCGCCTTCCTCGTCGCCTTCGCCCTGCTGACCTGGCGGATCGCGATCAGCCGCATGCACAAGCCGGCTGATCGACTGAACGATGCGCTACCGAGTTGTCCCCGCCTGTGGGCGGGACGAACTCGCGCAGTGAAGAAAATGGACCGTGCGCCCCGCCTTCGAAACGAGGTCACCGGGCGTGTCCGTCGTGTTTGGCTCGAGCCGGGCTCTCCTGCGGCACCCGCGGCATCCGCTTAAGGCTGCTTCCTTCCGGACCTGACCTGATTCGCGTGCCCACGTCGCGCAGGACCCGGCCGTCAACGCCGTCCGCGACGCACTGACCCCGACGGCCAGCCCCTCGGAACGGAATTCGGCCCCGCTAGAGCGGATTGCGGGTTACAAGGCACCGCTGATTCCCCGCCTAGCACGGTCCGTCGACGATCCTACCTGCCGGCGAGGATCGCGGCGCTCGAATCGCCGCCGACCGCATAGGATCGACGCCCGTGATCGACGTCGACACCGTCTCCTTCTTCGCGATCGTCCTGGTCGCCGCGGTCGCGGCGATCACGGTCGCGATCGTGCCCAAACGCTTCGCGCCGCCGGTCGTGGTGCTCGAGCTGATGCTGGGGATCGTGATCGGACCCGAAGTCCTCGGCCTCGCCCACTCCGACCAGCTTCATCGAATTCTTCTCCAACCTCGGGCTCGGGATGCTCTTCTACTTCGCCGGCTACGAGATCGACTTCGAACGGATCAAGGGCACGGCCGATGAAGCTCGGCGCGGTCGGCTGGGCTGATCTCGGTCGGCGCTCGCCTACGGGATCGGCGGTGCCCTGGCCGCGGCCGGCATCGTGCGTCTCCTTCCTCTACACCGGCTCGGCGATGGCGACGACGGCGATCGGCACGCTGATCCCGATCCTGCGCGACAACGGCGAGCTGAAGACCCGCTTCGGCACCTACCTGATGGCCGCCGGCGGAGCCGGCGAGTTCGGGCCGATCCTGCTCGTCACCCTCGTCCTCTCGACCGCCAGCCCCCTGCACGAGGCGGTGATCCTGCTCGCCTTCATCGTCCTCGCGCTCGGCGTCGCCCTCGCCTCGGTGCGCTCGCCTGGCGCGGCTGGCCGGCGCTGGAAAAAACCTTCGAGGCGAGCAGCCAGCTGGCGGTGCGGATCACCGTCGTCCTCGTCTTCGGCCTGGTCCTGCTGGCCAGCCAGCTCGGCCTCGACGTCCTGCTCGGCGGCTTCGTCGCCGGCATGATCACCAGGGCGGCGCTGCGCGGCCACGAGCTGCAGGTCTTCGAGTCGAAGCTGACCGCGGTCGGCTTCGGCTTCTTCGTCCCCTTCTTCTTCATCACCAGCGGCATCGAGTTCGACCTCGCCGCCCTCGGCTCGGCAGAAGCGATCGCCAAGATGCTGCTCTTCCTCGCCCTCTTCCTCGTCGTCCGCGGCACCCCGGCCCTGCTGCTCTACCGCAGAGTCCTCGAGCCGCGACCGAGCGCCGCGCCCTCGCCTTCTACTCGGCGCCACCGAGCTGCCCCTCGTCGTCGCGATCACGACGATCGCGATCGACGCCGACAAGATGCGCCCCTCGACCGCCGCCGGCCTGGTCGGCGCCGCGATGCTCTCGACCCTGATCTTCCCCTTCGTCGGCATGGCCCTGCAAAAACGAGCAATGGCCGAGCAGGACGAAGACCCCCTGGCGCCACCTATGATTGAGCCCCTCCCGGGCGCGTAGCTCAGTGGGAGAGCGCTCGCCTCACACGCGAGAGGTCGCTGGTTCGAACCCAGCCGCGCCCATTGCCGGTGATCTTCGCCCACTTGGCGACGGTGACCCAGCTGCCGTCACGCGAACCCGAGCTGACGGCACCGCATCGTTCGGGCTGTGCCGGGTATTCCTCCAATGTGAGGCGGGCCGGGGCGCTAATTCTGTTGGTCGTTACGTTCGTCGCTGCAATTGCCGCGTTGGCACGAGCGGAAGAACAGACGCCCCACTCGTTGGCCGAAGCCACCTGGGCCAAAGCGCTGGTCGCCGGACCTGACGGAAACATCTGGTTCGTGGCCAAAGCGATCGATTCGAATCGGATCATCCTCGGCAAGGTGACGACCGCTGGCGCGGTGACGGAAATTCGACTCCGCGTACCTGCTCCCCCGCGTCTCCACTATCGCCGGACCGAGACGATCGCCGCCGGGCCTGACGGGAACCTCTGGTTCGGAGAGGCGAACGCGGTCGGTCGCAGCACCACGACCGGCGAGGTGACCTCATTCGCGCTGCCGGCGGGCGCAAGCGCTCCAACCGCGATGGCTGCGGGGCCTGACGGGAACATCTGGTTCACCGAGGGCGCGGCGAGCAAGATCGGGCGGATTACGCCGAGTGGCCAAATCGCGCAGTTCGCGCTGCCGCCGGGACGCAAGCCGAGCGGAATTGCCCCAGGGCCCGACGGCAACCTGTGGTTCACCGAGCGGGCGATCAACGAGATCGGACGAATCACCCCCGCGGGCCAGATCACCGAGTTCCGTGTCCCGGGGCGACAGGCAAAGCTCGACTCGATTGCCGCGGGCCCAGACGGCAACCTCTGGTTCGGGGAGGCCGGTGCCTCCCGGGTCGGAGGGATCACGCCCAGCGGCGCGGTGACCCAGTTCGCCGTACCGACTCAGAGCGGCACCTCCTCGATCGTCTCGGGCCCTGGTGGCCTGCTCTATTTCACTTCGGGTTACGAAATCGGCGCGATCAGCCCGGAGGGGAAGATCTCCTGGCCATCGTGTCCGTACTGGCGTTGCACCTCCTCGCCCGAAGCGCTCGCGCTAGGTCCGGATGGGGGCTTCGCTTGACCCCGCTTCGCGGCAACCGCACCAGCATCATCCTTGCCTGCGGCCTGGAGTCCGGCTGCCGCGGCACGGTGCGGCTCGGCTGGTATGTCGTCCGGCACCACCATTCCCGGTTCCGGGCGCTGAGTCGGAGTCGCTATGACCTGCGTGAAGGGGAGGCCAGGCGTATCTCGCTGACGTTCTCGCCCAAGACCGGCGCCTACCTTCGTCGATACAGGAGTACGCATCTACTCGTGCTCGCGGGTGGCGAGGAGGGGCCGACTGCCAGACGTGGTCTGTACCTCTCGAGGTAAATGCCACATCGAGGCCGGTCGCTCCCGCCGCCGCTAGATCCCGCAGGTTTCGCCGATCGCCTGCTCGCAAAGGGCATCTTCCGCCGCAAAGATCACCGCTGAGCTCTCCGCCTTCTGTTTGCGACTCTCGCCGCGGTGGCGCCCGATGCGCGAGAAGAGCGCGTAGTGGTCCGTGCAGCTCGCCGCCTTCGATTTGGTTGGCGTTGCCGGCCCCCAGCGCGCGGACCACCTCGGGGATCCTCAGCGGTGCGTATCCGTGAACGAAGACGTAGAAGCGTTCGGTCTCGCCCAATTTGCCATGCAACTCCGCGATCAGGGCTCCTTCCTGACCGGGAGCCTCATGAACGTCGATGTCATAGCGCAAGTCTTCGATCGCTTTCCTCGCTGTGGCGACCGTTTCAGGGAAGTGGCCAACCTTGGAGCCGCCGCAGGCAGACATAGCCAGGATTGAGATCAGCGCAAGGGCCGCGGCGATGGCTCGGTATCTGGGCCTCACGACCTGCGACGCCTTCGGGGCCAAGCTCCTACCGAGCCCTTCCAAGCAGTGGGCGCAAGCTCCGCATGACCCGCCAGCTTTCCGCCAAGGGAAGCCCCCGCTCGCCGTGAACGTCGAGGCGCATTGGATCGCACGTCCCCGCGGGCATCCGCTGCTCGACTTCCGCGAGGGCAGACGCTCCACGAGCGGCTCGGAAAACCAGCCGCACGATGACCGGACGCAGAGACCGCGCGGGGCAGCTGGTTACCCCCGGCTGGACCACCGGCAAGTCGTTGATCGCGGCCGCGATCCGCCTCACGGCTTTGGCGTCGACTATCGAAAGCTCTCGAGGCGGGGCGCCGGCCCGACCGACGCTGAGCTCGAGGAGCTGGGAGGCAACCGGTATCCGCTCCGAGGAGGGCCGCGGTTCGATCCAGACCGATTGTGCGTCGACCCGCAGGGCCGTTTCGTTCGCCGCCGTGGTGACCGCCGTCACCAAGAGCGCTCGCTCATCGGCAATGCCCGCGATCGACGGCAAGTCGAAGCCGAGGCTCCAAGACGTCGTCACGTCCCGGTCGCTCGAGGAGCTTTCGATTTTCAATTTCGAGCTGCGCGATGGGTGCACCTTGAGCCAAGCCAGCACTTCGGTGGGATCACCGGGCACGCTCCAGAACGCAGAATCGTCAATCAGGTTCGGCGTCTCTGGCGCGATGAACGGAGCCTTCAGCTCGCCGCTGCGTCCCTGTGGCGCTTTCGCGACCCGCGTTGCGCCCGGTGGAAGCCGCAGGGCCTCGAGCCGAGCGCGGGTGTCGCGCTCCGCGGCTCCCCGCACTCTCAGGCGGTGAGCACGATCCGTTCCCTTCGCCTGACGAAGATCGGGATACCCAGACGAGCCGGCCGATGAACCGCGATCGTCGCGAAGCGCAATGCCCATGAAGGCAACGAACGCGGCCACTCCAATGAGAATCGATATCCGACGCATCACCCTCCCCCACACGATTGTGGCCTCTGGAGTACTACGTTCCTACCCGGTGATGATCACAGCACCCCCCTCTCTCTTGACGATCCGGGATCCGGAGGTAGGCTGCGAGAAACTTTTAGTAGTCGACTAATTCGGGAGAAAATCATGGTGAAGTTGGGCAGGGGGCGCACTGGCTCGTGCGTCGTTGGATTGTTGGTGTCGGTCCTCACCTTGACGATGGCTCTGAGTGGAACGGCGCAGGCCGAACCGCCTGTCTGTACGGGCGAACCGACGGCGATTCAGACCCTCAACATCACCGTCAACGGAGTCCCGACCTATGGCTACTACGCGCTGCCCTCGACGACTCCAAAGGGCGTTGTCGTGCTCGGGCACGGCTACCCGACCACGGCCCACTCCATGGTGCCCTTGATGCCGGGCATCGCCCAGCGCGACGACGCGATCGTGATCGCGATGGATTACCACGGCACCACCGATCTCGAAGGGCCAACCGGCAACACCTCGCGCGGCTGGAAAGTGAGCGAGGGGGCAGCCGACTCGATCGCCGCAGCGCAGCTCTTCACCAGTACCTGCCAGGGGCTCAACCCAACCCGCTTCGTCAACACCGCCTTCGGCGTCAGCATGGGCAGCAACATGACCGGCCTTGCGGTCTCCGAACATGCCACCCGCGCGGGTGGCAGTCCCCTGTTCGACTACTGGTTCGACGTGGCGGGCGTCACCAACGTGCCGGAGATCTACGCCGACGCCACAGCGATCTCACTGCTGCCCCTCGGCGGCATTCAGACAACGGGCGCCAACGCCAAGGCCGACATCGAAGCCGAGATGGGCTCGCCGATCCTCAACCTCACCACTTACCTCAACCGCAGCCCAGCTCTGCGCGCCAGCCAGATGAAAGCCTCCGGCCTGAAAGGCGTGGTCGTCTCCCACGGCGTCCTCGACGGCGAGGTCACCTCCGACCAGAGCGACCAGATGGTCGCCGCCCTGGCGCTGGCCGGCATCCCCACCGACTACACCACGTCGATCTTCAAAGCTCCCGAATCGCCGCCCGGCCTGACGCTCGACGGCGACGTGCTCGGCTTGCTCCCAGGCTACGTCTCCCCCTTCGCCGGCCACGTCAACGAAATCGTCATTGGCGCTGCCCTCAACCGCCTCGACGCTCTCTACCAGGAAGGCAAAGCACCATCAGGGCTGAAACTGACGCTGGAAGACGGAAGTCTCGGGACGTTCCCCCTCCTTTAGACTCGCTCCGTGCCGGTCAATCGTCGTTTCGCGTTGCGCCAGCGCCCCGAGGGGCGGATCGACGAGGAGACCTTCGAGCTCGTTGAGGAAGAGCTCTCGGCGATCAGCGAGGGCGAGGCGCTGGTTCGCACCGAGTGGATCTCGCTTGATCCGACCAACCGGGGATGGATCAGCGATCAGCCCGGCTACCTGCCGCCAGTGGCGATCGGCGAGACGATGCGCGGGCTTGGTCTCGGTCGGGTGGTCGAGTCAAAGCGCCCCGACTACGAGGAGGGGCAGCTGGTCCAGGGGCTGACCGGCTGGACCGAGAACTTCGTCGCATCAGATGCGATGCCGCTGCAACGGGTGCCTGAGATCGAGGGGGTCTCCCCCAGCCTCTACCTCGGGGCGCTCGGGATGACCGGCCTTACGGCATGGGTCGGGATGAAAGAAATCGGCAAGCCCAGGGAGGGCGAGACCGTCGTCGTCTCGGCGGCCGCCGGCGCGGTCGGCTCGGTGGCCGGGCAACTCGCCAAGCGCGATGGCGCCCGCGTCGTCGGCATCGCCGGCGGGGCCGAGAAGGGCTCGATCCTGGCCGAGAAGCTCGGCTTCGACGCGGCCGTCGACCATCGCGCTGAGGACTGGCGCGATCAGCTCAAGGCCGCCACCCCGAATGGCATCGACGTCGACTTCGAGAACGTCGGTGGCGAGATCATGGACGCGATCTTCAACCGCCTCAACCTGCACGCCCGGATCGCTCTCTGCGGGTTGATCTCCGGCTACAACGACAGCGCGCCGCCGAGCGGCCCGCGCGAGACCTTCGGCAACCTGCTGGTCAAGCGCGCCACCCTGCAGGGCTTCATCATCCTCGACCACTACGCCAAGCTGGCGGAGGTCTCGGCGCAACTGGCCGAGTGGATCGCCGACGGCAGCCTCGAGCCGCTGGAGACGGTCGTCGAGGGCTTCGAGCAGCTGCCCAGCGCGATCAACATGCTCTTCGACGGCGCCAACGTCGGCAAGCTCGTCGTTCGGGTCGGTGCCTAGCCCACCGAATATCTGGATCTTTTCGGCGAGTTCCTTGCCGCTGTCCTCGTCGGGGACGCCAACCAGCAGGTACTTCCAGCGGTGGACGACCGGGAGGCCCTCGCTGCGGAGCGTGTCGACGAACTGAACCGCCTCGTGATGCGAGGGCAGGTCGACGCGGACCTCGAATTCAGGGTGCCCGCTTTCCTCGACCTGCCGGCGCTCCGCCGCGATCAGGGCCTCGTGCTCGGCCTGCTTGGCCGCATCGCCACTCGGAAGCGAAATGTCGGGGTCCTCCCATTCCTCCGCCGTCGGGCGCCCCAGCGCGTCAGCTCAGCATCGAGCTTCCAGCCGTGCTGCTGCGCGAGGCTGAGCACGTGGCTGCGGGCTGCTTCTGCCTGCTCCCTCGAGCCGGCGTAGAGAAAGACCGTGGACCCTTCACGGCTGACGACGACGCGATCGTGGAAGGCGCCGCTCAGATCGTGTTCGAGCTCGCCGGCCTCGAGTCGCTCGGCCAAGGCCCCGATGTGTCTCGGATCGTCGAAATCAACCTCGAGGCGCCAGTCGTCGTTCATCGCTCGAAAAGGCTACTTGTCGCTCGTCCGCGCCCCAGTCTCAACCGAGGACTTCAACCTGGCACCGAAGATCTGGAACTTGAGTTGTCCCGGCGTCACCGGTGACGATGAACTCGACTTCCCCATTGGTCTCAGCAGTAGCAAGGATCAAGGCATCCGGCATCCGCAGGGCTTTCCGTTGAGAACGAAGCTCCGCGGCCTTGTCAGCCACTTCGAGGTCAACCGGGAGAACCCCGGAGATCAACTCGTCGAAAAAGTCTCGAACGCGACCTTCGTCGTGATGACCCAATCTCGCGCCGGTGAGAACCTCAGCGTAGGTAACCACTGAGACGAGGAGGCGCTGTTCGGGGAGAAACTTGCGAACAGCCGCATCAGCGGATGCGTGGAGCGCATCGCTGCGGTCGAGAAACCCGATCACCGCATCCGAGTCGAAAATCACCGCCACTCCTCACGCAGCCCTTCTACTTGCCGCCGCAGCTCACCCCCGCTGTCCACGCATCCGGAATAGCGGCCGAGCAGCTCATCGACCCGAGTCAAGACAACGCGGCCGGCACTGGCAGCTTCAACCCTCAAGGTATCTCCCGGTTCTAGCCCAGCGGCCCGGAGCGCGTCAACGGGAATCGTGACTTGATGCTTAGACGAGACACGAGTCATGTTCTTTACTTTTCTGGAGATTTGTAAAGGATAGGTTGAACAGAGCGCAAGTCAAGCCCAGCGGAACTACGGCGGGAACACTAGGCCTGCGTTGAGGACGCGTGGTGCGCGGAGGCACACGAAACTGAATCAACTCCGCTCGTTCGCGTGGTGAGTTCGGTCTGGTTCGAGCTCCGCCAACCGCCCGAGCAAGCGCACCGCCTCGTTGAGCACTTCGCGCTCCTTGTCGCTGAAGTTCTCCTCGATCGCCTCGGCCAGCCAGCCCTCGCGGCGGCCGCGGTCCTCGTACAGCTCGGTGCGGCCCGCCTCGGTTAGCTCGAGCAGGGCGCTGCGGCCGTCGGTGGGGTCGGGGCGCCGCGCGATCAGGCCCTGGGTCTCGAGCTCGGCGATCGTCTGGCCCATCGACTGCGGGCGCACGCGTTCGGCGCTCGCCAGCTTGCTGGTGCTCTGCGGGCCTTCGCGGTCGAGCCGGCCGAGGACCGAGCCCTGGGAGAGCGAGAAGCGGTGCTCGCTGCGCAGGCGACGGATCAGGTGGCCAAGCACCACGCGCAGCTCGCTGGCAAGCGGACCGCTGTCGACGCGGGTCGGCATGGCGCCGATCATACTCGAAAGTACACAGGCAAACTACAAAGTTTGCCTGTGTATATTTGGGCTGTGTCAGCGACGAGCGCAGCGCAGGCCAACGGCAACCCGGCCAACGACCGCTACAAGTGGATCGCCCTCTCCAACACCACCCTGGCGATCCTGCTGGCGACGCTCGACGCCTCGATCACGCTGATCGCGATGCCCGACATCTTCCGCGGCATCCACCTCGACCCGCTGGTCCCCGGAAACAGCTTCTACCTGCTCTGGATGATCCTCGGCTACCTGGTCGTCTCCAGCGTGCTGATCGTCAGCCTCGGCCGGCTCGGCGACATCTACGGCCGGGTGAAGATCTACAACCTCGGCTTCGTCATCTACACCGTCGCCTCGCTGCTGCTGGCGATCGACTGGATGACGGGGCAGGCCGGCGCCATGTACCTGGTCGTCTTCCGCATCGTCCAGGGCGTCGGCGGCGCCTGCCTGCTGGCCAACGCGGCGGCGATCATCACCGACGCCTTCCCCGTCAACCAACGCGGCATGGCGCTCGGGATCAACAACATCGTCGGCGTCAGCGGCATGTTCGTCGGCCTCATCCTCGGCGGCCTGCTGGCACCGATCGACTGGCGCCTGGTCTTCCTGATCTCGGTCCCGGTCGGCCTCTTCGGCACCGTCTGGGCCTACCTCAAGCTGGAGGAGCGCAGCAAACCGCGGCCCGCCTCGATCGACTGGGGCGGCAACATCACCTTCGCCCTCGGCCTCATCCTGGTGATGGTCGCGGTCACCTACGGGATTCGCCCCTACGGCGGCAGTCCGACCGGCTGGGGCAGCCCGCGGGTGCTCGCCCTGATGGCCGGCTCGATCACCTCGCTCGTCGCCTTCGCCGTGATCGAGCGCCGCGTCGCCGAGCCGATGTTCCGCCTCCCCCTCTTCCGCATCCGCGCCTTCACCTTCGGCACCCTCTCGACCTTTCTCGCCGCGGTCTCGCGCGGCGGCCTGATGTTCATGCTGATCATCTGGCTGCAGGGCATCTGGCTGCCGCTGCACGGCTACGGCTTCACTGAAACGCCGCTCTGGGCCGGCATCTACATGCTGCCGCTGACGATCGGGCTGCTGCTCGCCGGGCCGACCTCGGGTTACCTCTCCGACCGTTTCGGCGCCCGCCCCTTCGCCACCGGCGGCATGATCGCCGCCGCGATCAGCTTCGCCCTGCTGATGGCGCTGCCGATCGACTTCGCCTACCCGGTCTTCGCCGCGATCCTGCTGCTGCAGGGCATCTCGATGGGGATGTTCGCCTCGCCCAACCGCGCCGCGGTGATGAACAGCCTGCCCGCCGCCGACCGCGGCGCCGGCGGCGGCATGAACCAGACCTTCCAGAACTCGGCCCAGGTGCTCTCGGTCGGGATCTTCTTCACCCTGCTGATCATCGGCCTCTCTTCCAGCCTGCCGAGCGCGCTGAGCAGCGGCCTGGAAGCGCACGGGGTCTCCCATGGGGTCGCGCACCACGCCGGCCAGACCCCGCCGATCTCGGTCCTCTTCGCCGCCTTCCTCGGCTACAACCCGATCCAGCACCTGGTCGGCCCGCACGCCCTGGCGGCGCTGCCGGCCCACGCCCACGCCGCGCTGACCGGCCAGGCCTTCTTCCCGCACCTGATCGCCGGCCCCTTCAGCGACGGCCTCGACACCGCCTTCACCTTCGCGATCGTCGCCTGCCTCGTCGCCGCCGCCGCCTCGCTGCTGCGCGGCGGCCAGTACCACCACGCCGAGGAGCCGGCCCAGGCCCCGATCGGCCCACCCCAAGTCCCGCAACTGGAGGAGCAACATGCGCGTTGAGTGGCACGGACAGTCCGCCTTCACCCTGACCGGCTCGGAGGCCAAGGTCTTCATCGACCCCTTCGGCGACATGGGACCGCTGCTGGCTGATCGTGGCCTCAAGTTCGAGCACCCGCCGATCGAGGTCGACGGGGTCGACCTGCTGCTGGTCACCCACGAGCACCGCGACCACAACGCCGTCGAGGTGATCCCGGGCGAGCCCGAGACGCTGCGCGCAACGGCCGGCAAGCACAGCACCGATGCGGTCGGCGAGGTGCTCGGGGTCGCCTCCGAGCACGACGAGGTGGCCGGCACCGAACGCGGGCCGAACACGATCTTCGTCTTCGAGCTCGACGGCCTGCGCGTCGCCCACTTCGGCGACTTCGGCCAGCGCCAGCTGCGCGAGGAGCAGGCGGCGGCAATCGGCGCCGTCGACCTGCTCATCCTGCCGGTCGGCAGTGGCCCGACGATCGGCGCTGCCCAAGCGGGCGCGATCGTCTCCCGCCTCGACGCCCGCTGGGTGGTGCCGATGCACTATCGCAACGAGCGCGCCGACTTCCTCCCCGAGACCGAGGAGGAGTTCGTAGCCCAGATGCCACAGACCGCCCGCTTCGAGGCTCCCTCCTTCGACACTGCCGACCTGCCCGCCGAGGGTGGGCCGATCGCCGTGGTCCCCGCCGCGCCGTAGCGTTCACACCAGGATCCTCAACCAAAGGCCCTGCGGCGCTATGGTCCCCCCTGCCGGGTCTGACCCGCGCGCAACCAACAGCGAAAGGGGTCGGATTTGAGCGGTGATGAGATCAACGAGATGGGGCCGATCGATTACCTGATCGTCGAGTGGCCGGGACGGCAGCCAACCGGGGAGGCGATGCCGCACCTGATCGACCTCGTCGACCGCGGCCTGATCCGCATCCTCGACCTCGCCTTCATCGCCAAGGCCGAGGACGGCTCGGTGGCGGCGCTGGAGATCGCCGACCTCGGCGACGAGATCGAGGCCTTCGCAAGCTTCGAGGGCGCCTCTTCGGGCCTGGTCGGCGACGACGACATCGCGGAGGCCGGCAACGCGCTCGAGCCCGGCACCTCAGCCGCCCTGCTCGTCTTCGAGAACAGCTGGGCGGCGCCGTTTGCCGCCGCCGTGCGCCGCTCCGGCGGCCAGCTGGTCGCCAGCGGCCGCATCCCCGTCCAAGACGTCCTCGCCGCGCTCGACGCGGCCGAGGCATCCGAGTAGGAGGAGAACACCATGCCAGGACTACTTCGAGGAGTGGCGCGCACGGCGGTCATCGCCGGCACCGCGACCACGGTCAGCAACCGCGTCTCGCGCCGCCAGGGCCAACGTTGGGCGCAGCAGGAAGAACAGCAGCAGCCCCAACAGGCCCCCGCTCCCGTGGCAGCTGCGCCAGCTGCTCCCGTTGGTGGCGAGCAGTCGATGCTCGACCAGCTCAAGCAACTCGGCGAGCTGAAGGCCCAGGGCATCCTCACCGAGGAGGAGTTCGCGGCTCAGAAGGCCAAGCTGCTCAACGCCTGAGCGCCCCGTCTCGAAGCGGCTCGCTCGCCCGATAGCGAACACTGCGCCCACGTCCCTGCTGCTCGACCAGGCCGGCATCGAGCAAGCGGCGGAGGTCGGCGCTCGCCGTCGCCGGTGAGATGTCGGCCTCGGCGGCGTAGCTTGCTCGATCCGTCCCCCCTATCAGGGCCTGCTCCAGCGCAATCACCAGGCGGTCGGGCCAGTTGCGGGATGCGATCAGCCCTTCGAGGTGCTGCCAGCGGGCCGCGGCGTCTTCTATCTGCCCGAGTCGCTGGCGAGCCTGGACCAGATGGGCCCCAACGCAAAACGCGACCCAGCCAGAGGCGTCCCGCCGCGGCTCATAGGTCGGGCCGTGAGCCTCATTGAGGGCGGCGTAATACTCGTTGGTGTGCTGTCCGAGGTACTCCTCTACCGAGCCGAACTCAGCTGACATCAGGCCCTCCCGCGCCAGCACGAGGGACTGGACGATGCGGGAAACGCGGCCGTTCCCGTCACGGAAGGGGTGGGCCGAGACGACGTGCAGGTGCGCCAGTGCTGCGCGAACCACGACGTGTGCATCGAGGTCGCCGTCCTGCAGCCACTCCACCACCTCGGCCATCAGACCGGGGACCTCAGCGGCCTCGGGCGCCTGGTAAACGAGACGCCCGTCACCCCCCGTCACCCCGACCGGGCCGGTGCGCCAGCGCCCCGGCCTCTCGGCCCGCTGAAACGCGCAAGCGTCAAAGTGGAGGTCGAGGATCACCCGGTCGAGCCAGCGGAAGGAGGGGTCCTGCGCCATCACGCCGACGTGCTCCATCGCCCTGGCGTAGGAGCTGACCGCCATGCGGTTGACGTCCTCGGGGTCGACGGGCTGGTTGTCGGTGAGGAGAGCGAGCGCCTCTCCTGGACCGACTCTGAACCCCTCGATCGAAGTTGAGCCCTCGATCGAAGAGGCGCGAACCTGGCGCCTCAGTGCCCCGATCCAGGGAGCGGCCCGGCCCACCTCCCGTCCCAGCTTCAAGCGGAGGGCGTCGAGTTCGTCGAGCTGCCCCTGCAGCTCAGGCGAAATTGCGGGCGTACTAGCGAGCATCGATCAATTGTAGCGATTAGACGCTTAAACGTCTAATCGCCTAATCGCCCCCTTTTAGGCGGGCTGCTGCAGCACCGAGAGGATGTTGCCGGCCGGGTCCTTGAACCAGGCGATCGAGGGGCCCTGCCCGCGGGCGATCCCCTTCTCGTCCTGCTCGAAGGCCTCGTAGCGCTCGAACTCGACGCCCTTGGCAGCGAGCCCGTCGACCGCCGCATCGACATCGTCGACCTCGAAGTTGAGGATCGTGTAGGTGGCGGGGACGAAGTCGGGCTTGCGGTAGACGAGGGTGTCGCGGCCGCCGGCGAGCTGGATCGAAGCGACCCCGAACTCTTCGCTCATGACTTTGAAGCCCAGTCCCAGCGTCTCCCCGTAGAACTTCTTCGCGGCCTCGATGTCGTCAACTGCGAAGCCGTTGGTCGCCTTGGTGTTCGTGAACATCAGGATCCTCCTCAAATCTTGCGTGCTGGCAGCTTGGCGACCAGGGTACGCGCTTTACAGACCAGGCTGACCTGCCAGGTCAGAAGCCCTAGCAGCAGGATCCACACGAGCGCGAACAATGAGAACGCGACCCCGTCGGAGTCCAGCGGATGGAGGTTCCCGACGACTTCGATCCAGAGCGGCAACCCGGCAAAGAAGACGATCGCGGTAATCGCCGCCAGGCCTCCGTTCAGCCGAGCCTCCCCTTTTGCATCCTCCTTCTTCGCTTTCGCGGAGTCCAATTCCGCAATCCTCACGGCACGCTGCGAGGTAAAGAGCGGCAAGAGGACCAAGACCAGGGTCGCCAGCAGGGCTGCGTCATCAACTCGCTGGTCGAGACTCGTCATGTCAGTCGACTACGGCCTGGCGATCCCGAGCGCGTCGAGAGGATCGTGGTCTTGGCCGTCGGGCCCGTTGATCAGTCTCGGCATGTCCAAGGTCTGGTTGGCTTTCCGCCGCACGTCATGGTCAAGCCGGCTGCGCTGGAGGTATTGGTGTGCGTACTCGAAAGTGGCTGCATCGTCGAAGTGGACGAGATAACGAAGATCGTCGGCGTGTCCGGCCTCCTCTGCCGTCGCGGCGCTCCCGAGACGGGCCTTCATCAGCGGATCAACATCCTGCGCATAGGTCGCCAGCATCCGGCTGATTACGTTGGCCGCCTGGGTCGATCCGAGTCGGAAGATCACCTCCACCTCGCGTTGGACGAGCGTCTGCTTCAGTGCTTGCGATATGTAGCGCAGCCGCAGCGCTCGCACGTCGTTCATGTTCGACGGCACGGGGTCAGTGCCCGCGATCAACTCCAGAGCCTCGGCTTCTGCAGCTTTCACCACCGCGGAGACAAGCTTCTGTGAGTCGCCGCTAGACAGACCGGCGTAGTCACGCAAAACCTCTTCCGCTTCCTGCTTACTTGCCACTGACAAAATAATCTAGGCAAATAGATCATTTAGGGACTACTGGGCAAGCTCTGGGATATGACGTGCAAGGTGCTCGGCGATCGTCTCACGTACCCACTGCTGGGTGGCCGAGTCGGCCATCCGGTAGCGGCCGAGCAGCATCTTCTGCTCGCTGAGTGGCAAGCCGGCGATCTCCCAGCGCACCGCGAGCCGCTCGAAGAGCAGCTCCGAGCGCCGGTGCCAGGCGTCCTCCTGGCTGGTCGCCGCGGTCGCCGGCCCCTCTTTGAGCTTGGCGATCGTGCCGGCGCTGAGCGATTGGCGCAAGCTCAGCGTGTTGCCCTCGGCGTCGACGTAATCGACCGTCGCCGGCTTCTCCCGCGGTCGCCGCTTCTTTCCCTTGGCCATCAGTCATCCCCGCTGGGAGGACGGCGCGTGCGCTTGCGTTCCCCCGCCCGCCGCTTCTCTTCCAGGCGCTTCATCCGCGAGGCCCGCGTGGGCCGGGTCGGGCGGCGGTGCACCGGCTCATCGAGTCCGGCGGCAATCTTCTCCGCCAGCCTTCGCAGCGCCAGCTCGCGATTGCGCGCCTGGCCGCGCGCGTCCTGGGCGACAGCGGTGATCAGCGAGCCACCGCGGTCGATCAGCATCGCGCGCTGGCGCTCGTCCAGCGTCCGCGAGGCCTCGACGTCGAACACGGCTTCGACCCGCGAGGCGGTGACGTTGGCATGCTGTCCCCCCGGCCCCGAGGAGCGGCTGGCGCGCAGCTCGATCTCGGCCAGCGGGATCGAGAGCCGCGAGTCGATTCTCAGCTCGTCGGCGATAGGGCGTCGACCTTCCCAGCCAGCTCGAAGTCGGCGGCGGTGAGGCCACCCTCCGAGTGGGTGGAGATCGTCACCGTCACCGTGTCCCAGGAGATCTCCAGGTCGGGGTGGTGACCCATCTCCTCGGCCGGCCCGACCAGGCTCTCGACGAACTTCACCGAGCCGACGAAATCGCCGCAGCCGAAGCTCTTCGCGATCGCCTCGCCGCGCTGCTGCCAGCCGTCCAGCTCGGCCAGCCTCGCTGCGATTTCCTCTCCGCTCAAGAGCGCCATGACAGGATCGTACGCTGCGCTCAGCTCCCCCGCAGAGCCCCGTAGGCGTTCGATCCCGCTTCCGCTCCCAACGCCCGGTAGGCCTCGAATTTCTGGTCGGTGTAGAGCTGGTCCACGGTCGGGTTGTTGGGAAAGCGGGGATCCGATTCGTGATGGGCGCGAACATCCCACGGCGCCTTCGCGGTCAAGGTGTTGCGGACGTAGACCAGCGTCCCTTTCGGACCGGCCTCGCCATCTGGCCCCGCTGGGTACTGGATCGTCGCCGTTACGACGTCGCGCTTGGCCAGCGGCTCTTTCTCGGCGGGTGTCAGTTCTTCGGGGTCCTCACCCTCCCCTCCGCTGAACTCGATCTCGACGTTGAGCTCGCTGCGAGCGAGCGCGATCGCCTCGCCCAGCGTCTTGAACTCGGCGCCGTCGCCCCCCACCCCACTCGCGTCGAGGCAGTAGACGTCGGTGCAGCCGCGGCGCAGCAGCTCGACCAGGCCGAGGTTCTCGTAGTGCCCGCCGTCGGTCACGTAGAGGTACTTGGCGTCGACGCTGTTGAGGCCGAGCAGCTCGCGTGCCAGATATGAGGGACGCGGCCGGGACGGGACCGTGTTTTCGCCGTCCACTGCCACCCAGCGCGGGTTGGGAACCCAGACGCCAAGGCGAATGTTGGCCAGTGCCATCAGGAAGCGCAGCGGTTTCGCGGTCATCTTGCCCATCGACGGGGAGATCGCGGCGCCCGACATCGCCACCGCGGCCGGCAGGGAGAGGTCGTTACGGCGGTGCTTGCGGGCGGTGACGATGTCGATGCACCGCTCCTTGAAGCGTTCGCTCGCGGTCTCATCCGCGGTCGTCCCGCCCCCGGCGAAGGCCTGCTCGAGGCGGGATGTCCCGATCGCTCCGACCAGCGGGCCGCCGACCGTGTTGGCGCTGAAGGTGAAGCTGGTCACCGCTCGCCCCGGTGGCGTCGCCGCGCTGTCGGAGATGTTCGCCGCCGCGCAGACCAGCAGCGTCGGCCAGGTCTCGTCCGTCTCGTCGACCGCCGTCCGCGAGATCGGCACCAGATCGTCGAAGTTCCTCTCGACCGCGACCCCGTGCAGCGATGGCTCCACCGCCTCGACCCGGGCGCGCTCCTCCGCATCGAGCTCGTCCACCTTGATCCGCTTCAAGGCGAAGGCGCTGCTGAGGCGGCGCTTGTAATAGGGGTGAAGCGACCAGGTCGTCAGGTCGGCGATGGAGTAGAACAGCGCGAACAGGGCCAGCACCGCGACGCCGATCCCGGCCATTCCCCATTCGACGCTGTGGCTGCCGTCGCGCGCCGTTTCGGTCATCCCGATCGCAACCGTCATCGCGAAGACTCCGAGCAGCAGCAGCGGGCCGATCAGCGCGCCCGCCGCGTAGGCGAGCGCGAGGCGAGCAGCCGCGCCCAGTTTGCTGAAGGTCTTTTTGGCCCATTTCAGGTCTTCTTCAGCCGGTTTGGACCTGAGGAAGTGGCCGAGCTGCGCGGCCACGCCGGCGAGCAGAGCGATCGTTCCGGCGCCGAACTTGGGCGCGTTTGCCTTCACCACCGAGTGGACCGTACGACCGGCGCTGCCGAAGTTACGCAGGCACTCGACTATGTACGGAACGCCGACCAGAAGCAGGGCGAGGAGCGCCGCGACGAAGAGCAGTCGAACCGCCCAGGCGGCGAAGAAGCGCTCCCATTCCTCCACTCGCCAGCGAAACACGAGCGTGCAGAGCCCGAACAGGAGGCTGAGTACGAAAACCGCGAGTGGCGCGATCCAAAACCACGCCGGCAGGTGCACCTGGTATTCGGCGACACCCGGCCCAGAGCCGGTCAGGTCCGGCAGCAGTGGCCCGTAGAGCAGGCCGGTGAGGACCAGGGCGATACCGATCAGCGGCAGGGAGACGAAGGCCAGGTTGAGCAGCAGGCCGAGCACGACCCGCATGCCCAGGTACACCTTGTCGGTCATCGTCGGCGCCATGTAGGAGCAGCGGTTGCGCAGGTACTGCTCCTCGGGGGAGCCCTGGGCGAAGGCCGGCATGTCCTTGATCAGGCCTCGATCCGAGTTCCCTTCCCCCGTTTTGGCCACCATCGAGATCGCCGCCGCGATGTACGAGCCGCCCGAGACCGCGGCCAGGTAGGACGCCTTGCCCAGCTCTCCTTTCTCCTGCAGCGTCTGCAGGGCTCCGAGCGAAAAGGCGGCCGAGCGGATTCCCCCGCCAGAGCAGCAGACGCCGAGCTTCCCTTTCTGCGGCGTCTCCACCGCGCCGTGGAAGGAGGGCAAGGGCTCGGGCCGGCGGCCGTTGAAGAGGATCCGCCGGCGCTTCCAGCGGGGCCTTCGCACCGCTTCGCGGCGCGCTGCGGCGGGGGCCTCGTCACGCAAGCCACCGTCGTCCGCGCGGGGAGGCGGCGACTCCTCTGGCTGCGAGGAGCCAAAGAGTGACATCATCGGGTGGCGCCCCCGCGAGACACGGGCGCAAGCTATCCCATGCGATCAGGGAGATTCAAGTGGTAACGAGCAACGATCCCACCCTCTGGCACATCAGCGTCTCGCATTACAGCGAGAAGGTGCGCTGGGCGCTCGACCACAAGCAGGTGCCGCACAAGCGCCGCGCGGTCTCGATCCCAGGCCTGCACATCCCCGCCTCGATGCTGCTCACCGGCGGCGCCAGCCACACCTTCCCCGTGCTCGAGATCGACGGCCGCGCGATCGGCGACTCGAGCGAGATCATCGCCGCACTGGAGGAGCGCTACCCGGAGCGGCCCCTCTACCCCGCTGACCCCGAGCAACGCCGCCGCGCGCTCGCGCTCGAGGACTTCTTCGACGAGGAGCTGGGGCCGCACATCCGCCTGCTCGCCTTCCACGAGCTGAGCAAGGACCCCGAGCGCTTCCAAGCGGTGATCGCCCGCAGTACGCCGGGTCCGGTCGCCGCCCTCGGCAGTGGCGCCGTCACCTATGCCCGCACCTACACCAACATGCGCTTCGGCGTCCGCAGCGAGGAGGCAGCCGAGATCGCGCGCGGCAAGGTCATTGCCGCGCTCGACCGCCTCGAGGCCGAGCTCGGTTCTGACGAGTACCTGGCCGGCGACTCCTTCAGCGTCGCCGACCTCACCGCCGCCGCCCTCTTCTTCCCATTGGTGCTGCCCGACGAGGGGCCTGTTCCCACCGACGAACCGCCGCCGGCAGGCATCGCCAGCTTCCGCGCTCCGCTCGAGGAACGCCCCGGCTACCGCTGGGTCGAAGAGACCTTCCGCAAGCACCGGCAGCCCGCCGGCGTCGCGGTTGCCGCCTAACGCCCCGCCAGTACAAACGCTGAAACCGGCGTTTCAGTCCTAATTTTTGGGTAGAGCTGTGCCGATATGGCGCCCATGAGCGACGGCAGCGGGAACCGCCTGCGGGCGATAATCCAGACCCAGACCGAGATCGCCGCCAGCGACCTCGAGCTTCGACGCGGTGATGGAGCTGATCGCCCGCCGCGCCCAGGACCTGACCCGGGGAAGCGGTGGCGTGATCGAGCTCGCCGACGGCGACGAAATGGTCTATCGCGTCACCACCGGCGAGGCCACTCCCTTCCTCGGCGTGCGGCTGAAGATGGACGCGAGCCTCTCCGGGCTCTGCGTGCAGGAAGACAAGGTCCTGTGCTGCGACGACACCGCCACCGACCCGCGGGTCGACAACGAGGCCTGCCAGCGGGTCAACGCCCTCTCGATGATCTGCGTGCCGCTGATCCACCGGGAGGAGACGGTCGGCGTGCTCAAGGTCTTCGCACCGAGGGTCAACAACTTCGACGAGGGCGACGTCGAGACGCTGGAGCTGCTCAGCGAGCTGGTCGCCGCCCACATGTCACACGCTCGGCTCTTCGCCGCCGAGGTGCACGGTGGCCGCCACGACGCGCTTACTGGCCTGCTCAACCGCCGTGCCTACGAGGAACGGCTGCCGGTCGAGATCGCCCGCGCCTCGCGCTATGCCTGGCCGCTCTCGCTCTGCCTGCTCGACCTCGACGGCTTCAAGCAGATCAACGACACGCTCGGCCATCCCGCCGGAGACCGGGCCCTGCAGCAGGTCGCCGCCCTGCTCGACGAGTCGCGTCTCGCCGATGACAGCTTTCGCATCGGCGGCGACGAGTTCGCCCTGCTGATGCCGAAGACCTGCGCCGAGGACGCCGAACTTGCCGCCGCCCGCCTCTGCCAGGAAATCACCAAGATCGGCATGTCCGACGGCTCGCTCGGAGCCTCCTTCGGCGTCGCCGAAGGCGCCGAGGACCCGACCGTCCTGCACGCGATGGCCGACCAACGCCTGCTAGCCGCAAAGGACCGGCGCTACCGACGCTCGCGCTGAGCTCGCCGCGGCGCCCTTGGCCGCCCGCCGCATCCGCTCAGGCGAGACCACCCGGCAGATGCTGCCGAACCAGCGGCCGTGGCGGCCGAGCAGGAAGAGACCGTAGGCGTGACCGATCCGCCGCGGCAGGGCGCAAGCCGCGCTGCGACGAGAACTGTGCACGCCGACCATCTGCCCCACTTCGAGCTTCTCCGCCCCTTTGTAGACGTGCCGCACTTCGTAGCGGTAGAGCGCCTGCCCGGGCCCGTGTGGCAGGACCGCGACCAGCCGCACGGTCACGGCGGCGTCAGCTTCCCGCAGCGATTCCGCCGGTGCCTGAGGCGCACAGGAGCAAGCACTCGCGCCATCGACAGCCACAAGCATCGCCAAAGCGACGAACACCGACGCGATCACCCACCTGCCCTGCACTCGTCCCAATCTACCTAAGGCCTATCCCGGTAGGGGTGGAACGTCTTGCACTTTTCCGGCATCGGCTTGCGGCGCCAGCAGATGCGTCTCCACCGGAAAAGTTAAGTGGAACCCCTACCGGGATAGGCCTTACGGGGTTAGGACGATCTTCAGCGCTTCGCGCTGGTCGTAGAGCGCGTAGGCCTCGGCCGCTTCGTCAAGCTTCATGTGATGGGTGACCAGCGGCGAGGGATCGAGCTTGCCTGCCTCGATCAACGCCAGCACCCGGTCGACGTGGGCGATCACGTTGGCGAGGCCGAGCCGCAGGGTCAGGCCCTTGAGCCAGGCGAGGCCGAGCGGCACCTCGCCCTTGCCGGCGTAGGCGCCGATGCCGGAGACGGTGCCGGCGTCGCGGGCGAGGCTGACCGCCATCGCCAGCGGGCCCGGGTCGCCAACCGCGTCGACGACCACGTCCACCCCGCGCTTCCCGGTGGCCGATCGCACGACCCGCTTGGGCTCCTCCTCGGTCAGGTGAATCGGTGTGGCACCGAAGTCCTTGGCCATCGCCAGGCGCTGCTCGACCGAGTCGATCGCGAAGACCTTGGTCGCGCCGCCCGCCAGCGCCGCCTGGACCGCGCAGAGGCCGACCGGCCCCAGGCCCAGCACGGCGACGGTGTCGCCCGAGCGCATGCCGGCGTGGGCGACCGCGTGATAACCGGTGCCCATCACGTCGCCGGCGAAGAGCGCGACCTCGTCGGACATCCCCTCCGGCACCCGGCGCAGGGTCAGGTTGGCGCGCGGCACCAGCAGCTGCTCGGCCTGGGCGCCCTGCAGGTCGCCGAGGTGCGAGCCGTGGCCGAAGGTCTGGCCGTTGTCGCAGCGGTGGTAGTCGCCGCGCAGGCAGGGCGTGCAGGTCGCGCAGGCGGTGTGAAAGCAGCCCAGCACCCGGTCGCCGACGGCAACCCGCTCGACGTCGGGCCCGGCGGCGAGCACGGTGCCGACGAACTCGTGGCCGATCGTGAACCCCTGCTCAACCGGCACCCGGCCGTGGAAGATGTGCAGGTCGGAGCCGCAGATCCCGCTCGCCTCGACCCGGACCAGCGCCTCGTCGCCAGCGGAGACCACGGGATCGGGCTTCTCCTCGACCCGGACCTCGCCGGGAGCCTGAAAGGTCACCGCTCGCATAGCCGCGAACCGTACCGGCCATCAGGATCGACGGGACTCAAAGCGATCTATATCTTCGCTTTGAGTCCCGTCGGCGGGCGGTTCTAGCCGACGCTGACGCCGGGCACGCCGAAGCGGTTGCCGTTGCCGGTCGGATCGGCGGTCTCTTCGATCCGCGACTCCAGCGCCAGCTCCTTCTCGAAGTCGGCGGCCTCGCCGTGAGCGAAGGAGACGTCCTTGCCCTCGAGCAGCTCGATGAAGACCTCGACGAAGCGCGGATCGAGCTGTTTGCCGGCGACCCGCCGCAGCTCGACGATCGCGTCGTAGCTCGACATCGGCGTGCGGTAGGAGTCGCGCGCGGTCATCACGTCGTAGGTGTCGGCGACCGAGATGATCCGGGCCAGCATCGGGATGTCGTCGCCGGCCAGGCCGCGCGGGTAGCCCTTGCCGTCGATCCGCTCGTGGTGGGCGAGGATGATGTCCGCCACCGGGCCGTAGCCGTCGAGCGAGGAGACGACGCGGGCGCCCTGCTGGGGATGGCGCTTGATCAGCATCCAGTCCTCGTCGGTGAGCGGCACGTTGGCCTTGAGGATCCGGTCGGGCAGGATGAACTTGCCGATGTCGTGCAGCAGCGCCGCGATGTGGACCAGCTCCTCTTCCTGGCGCGAGAGCCCGGCGCGCTGGGCGATCGCCCGCGAGTAGCGGGCCACGGCGGCGGAGTGCCGCGCGGTCATCTGATCCCGCAGGTCGAGCGTGCGCAGCATCGCGCTCAACATCCCCACCTGGAAGCTGGCCAGCTGCTTGCTGCGTTTCTCCAGCTCGTCGGCACGCTGCTGGGAGAGCAGCAGCTGGCCGAGCAGGTACTGGAAGGTGATCAGGACGACGCCGAAGAGGGCGATCGCCGCGATCCCGATGATGTGGAAGATGAAGGCGACGGCGACGGCTAGCATCGCGCTGGCGAACTCGGAGGGCAGCACGGGGGGAAGAACCTTCAGCTTGCTGCGGAAGGAGACGCGCTCCACGTAGCAGCCATAGCCGGCGATCATCACGAAGTTGACCAGCAGCGCGAACTGGAAGAGGGCGAAAACGAGCAGGTAGAAGGACGGATCGTCCGCGGTGAGGCCGATCGCCTGCACGCCCTGGTGGAAGGCGATGCCACCGAGCAGCGGGAAGACCGCGTAGGTGAGCAGGTTGTTGAGCAGGTAGTGCCCTTCGTCGTGCCAGCGGACGAGCCAGCCGACGAGCATCGCGGAGACGCCGATCAGCGCGGCCGGCGTACCGCCGAGGAAGACCATCGCCAGGACCAGGGCGAGGAAGGTGCCCGAGACCTTGACCTTGGATTCGGTCGAGACCGCGGTCAGGTAGCTGAAGACCGAGAAGGAGAGCAGGACCACGAAGAGGGCGAGGTCCCAGTTGGACTCCGAGGCGTCCCAGACGCCCAGCGCGGCGGTAGCGATCAGCGCGACGATCATGACGCCGATTGCAAAACGGGTGGGACGCTTGTCAGCCATGGCGCTCTGGGGGGTCGTTCCTGGGCGTGGGATTCTTCCCGTGGCCTACAAGGTTCATGGACGGAAGGCCTTTCCCTGCGTCACGTCATGACAACTTTGCACCGACCGCAACTTGGGCAATCCAAGGTACTGGGCCAGGCGGGGGCTCGCAAGGCGCGTGGCCGCATTGCGAGGAGTCGCCCAAAGCGCGAGATTGGCCGTCTCGCGGCAAGGCCAAACCCCTTCGACCCCGAAAAAAGCGAAGGGCGCCCCAGAGGACGCCCTTCAAAAACTAAAAAGACTGGTGCGAACGGGGCAACTCCCGCTCGCTTTGAAAGATCTAGTGATGAAAGCCCATGTGCCTGTTCCCTTCGATCGTTGAAACCCTCAGATTGCGCAGTGCGATCTGAAACTCGTCAATTGCCTGGCAACTTTGTAGCACAACCTGAGCGGAAACTTGTGCATCTGCAGCAAAACTTGTGCATAAATGCAGTAGTTCGTGCGTCCCCCTATGCGTAAAGCACGACTCACAGATCCCCTGAGAAGAGCCGCAATTTCGGCGCCTGGCCGCCAGCTACGGGGTCAACGAGATGGGCGACTGGATGGGGATCGTCGCCCTCTCGGTGCTGGTCTTCGACCGCACCGGAAGCGCGATGGCGACCGCGGCGCTCTTTCTCGGCACCCGTTTCCTGCCGGCGCTGATCGCTCCGATCCTGGTCGCGCGGGTCGAGCAACCGCCCCCCCGCTTCGCCCTGCCGGTGATCTATTGCGGCGAGGCGGCCGCCTTCGGAGCGCTGGCTTTGTTCGCCGGCGACAACTTCCTGATCGCCGGCGTGGTCGTGCTGGCGACCATCGACGGGGCCCTGGCGCTGGCCGGGCGGGCGCTCACCCGCGCCGTCGTCGCCGCCTCACTCGAGCCAAGCGGAGAACTGCGCGCCGGCAACGCCGTGCTCAACATCGCCTTCACCGCCAGCGCCGCGATCGGCCCGGCGATCGCCGGGCTCGTCGTCGCCGGCTTCGGCGTGCAGATCGGCGCTGCTGCTCGACGCGGTGTCGTTCTACGCGATCGCCTGGATCCTGCTCACCGCCGGCCCGCTGCCCCAGGCCGAGCCGGACCCGGCCCGGGTTCGCGACCGGGTCCGCGCCGGCATCGCCTACATCCGCGAAATGGCAACCCTGCGGCGGCTGCTGGTCGCCCAAGGGGCGGCCTTCATCTTCTTCGCCGCCGTGATCCCGATCGAGGTGATCTACTCGAAGCAGACCCTCGGCGCCGGCGATTCGGGCTACGGCCTGCTGCTGGCCAGCTGGGGAGTCGGCATGGTCCTCGGCAGTGTCGTCTTTGCTCGCGTGCGGCGAACCTCGCTGCCGACGCTGCTCTTCTTCAGCACCCTGGCCGTCGGCGTCGGCTACCTCGGGCTCGCCGCTGCCCCGACCTTGGCGGTCGCCTGCGGCGCCTCGGTCATCGGCGGGGCCGGCAACGGCGTGCAGTGGGTGAGCGCGATCAGCGCCGTGCAGGAGCTGACCGTGGCCGGGATGCAGGCCCGGGTGATGAGCGTGCTCGAGTCGATCGGGGCGGCAATGCCCGGCGTCGGCTACCTGCTCGGTGGCGTGATCGCCAGCGCCATCTCCCCTCGCGCCACCTTCCTCGTCGCCGGCATCGGGGTTTTCGCGATCGTCGCCGTGGCCGCACCGCTGATGGGCACGAAATGGCCAGAGCGCAGGGAAAAAACAGGTCCAGAGGGGCTTGACGCCGAAGGGGAGATTATGGTGGAGTTGATTCCAGTGGGGGGGAATCGTGGTCCTGTCCGATCTGACTCGGAGGTAGTCCGTTGAGAAAGTTTGGTTCCGTTGCGCTGGTGCTCGTCCTTGCCGTCGGAGCGGCCTTCGGACTCGCCGCCTGCGGCAGCTCGGGCGGCAAGGAAGGTGGCACGCTGACCGGCACCTACGCCTCTTTCCCGAGCTATCTCGACCCGGCGCTCTCTTATGAAGTCGAAGGCTGGACGGCGATGTACGACACCTACTTGCCGCTGCTCACCTATGCGCACGCCGACGGCGCGGCCGGCAGCAAGGTGGTTCCGGCCCTCGCCGAGAGCCTGCCGAAGATCAGCAACGGCGGCAAGACCTACACCCTGACCCTGCGCAAAGGCCTCAAGTACTCCACCGGGGGCCCCGTCGTGGCGTCTGACTTCGCCAGCTCGATCGAACGCCTCTTCAAGATGAACTCGCCTGGCGTCGGCTTCTACGAACACATCGTCGGAGCGGAAAAATTCGCCAAGACGAAGAGCGGCCGCATTTCGGGGATCAAGACCGACGACAGGACCGGCAAGATCGTGATCGACCTGACCAACCCCCGCGGCACGTTCACCAACGAGCTGGGGATGCTGTTCGCGGCGGTGCTGCCCTCCGGTACCCCGGCCAAGAACCTCACCGCCGACCCACCGCCGGCCACCGGCCCGTACATGATCACCAAGTCCGAACCGGGCCGCGGTTGGTCCTACGCGCGCAACCCCTACTGGGCCAAGGCCAACGGCCCGCAGATCAGCGAGGTGCCCGCGGGCCACGTCGACAAGATCGACATCAGGGTGATCCGCAACGACTCGACCCAGGTCAACGAAATCGAACGGGGCAAGGCCAACTGGATGCAGACCCCGATCTCCTCTGACCTCTACAACAAAGTCAAGGATAAATACGAAGGGACCCAGTTCCGGGTCGAGCATCCGATCAACCTCTACCTCTTCTGGATGAACACGGAAAAGGCACCCTTCGACGACGTCAAGGTCCGCCAGGCCGTCAACTACGCGATCAACCCCGCGGCGCTGGAACGGATCTACGCGGGCTCGCTCGCCGCGACGCACCAGGTCCTGCCCGAAGGGATGCCCGGCCACAAGCCGTTTGACCTCTACCCGCACGACATGGCCAAGGCCAAGGAACTGCTCGCGGAAGCCAACCCCCCGGACCGCAACATCACGGTCTGGACCGACAACGAAAGCCCCAACAACGAAGCGGGCGAATACTACGAAGGCGTGCTCAACGAACTCGGCTTCAACGCCAAGCTGAAGACGATCAACGCCGACAACTACTACGCGATCATCGGCAACGAAACGACGCCCGATCTCGACACCGGCTGGCTCGCCTTCTACGAGGACTATCCGCATCCGAACGACTTCTTCCAACCGATGCTCGACGGCGAAAGCATCGCTCCCACCTACAACACGAACCTCTCGCGCATGGACGACCCGAAGCTGAACGCGAAAATCGCCAAGCTGGCGGAACAGCCGCTCGGGCCCCAGCAGGAAACCGAATACGCGGAACTCGACAAGGAATTCATGGAACTGGCGCCGATGGCGCCGTACGGGACCAACACCGTCTCGACCTTTGTCAGCAAAGAAGTCGACCTGGACAAGGTGATCTTCAATCCCACCTTCGGCCAGGACTTGACCAGCTTCCAGTTCAAGTAGCCGCCCCCCGCTGCTTCACACTGACCGGGTGAGCGCCGAGCCCAACGTCGAGGTCACGCCGGGGGCGTCGGGCAACCCCTGGCGCCTCGCCTGGCGACGGCTGCGCCGCAACCGGGTGGCGCTGGCGTTCCTCGGGCTCTTCCTGCTGATCGTCGCCTTCGTCCTCGCCGCGCCGCTCTGGGCGGACAACGTCGCCCACACCGGGCCGAACAAGACCCACACGCTGGAGAAGATCGAAGTCGACGGCGAAAAGCGTGAGGTCGTCAACCGCGAAGGCAAGCCGATCGGCCCGCAGTGGTTCGAAGCGAGCGGCAAGTTCTTCCTCGGCGCCGACGGCCGCCTCGGCCGCGACGAGATGGTGCGGCTGATGTACGGCGGGCGCGTCTCGCTCTTCATCGGCATCGTCTCGGCTCTGCTCACAACGGTGCTGGCGACGATCCTCGGCCTGCTCGCCGGCTATTACCGGGGCTGGACCGACACCCTGATCTCGCGGGTGCTGGACGTGGTCTGGGCCTTCCCGGTGATGCTGCTCTCGATCGCGCTCGGCGTCTCGCTCGCCCTCGGGGGCCTGCAGATCGGCCCACTCCACGTCTCGGGTGACTCGATCTGGATCCCGATCCTGATCATCGGCGGGGTCTCGATCCCCTACGTCGCCCGCCCGCTGCGGGGGCAGGTGCTCTCCCTGCGCGAGAAAGAGTTCGTCGAGGCGTCCGTGGCCCAGGGTGCCGGCCCGCTGCGGGTGATGTTCGGCGAGCTGCTGCCCAACCTCTCCTCGACGATCATCGTCCTCTTCACCCTGACCATCGCCAACAACATGCTGCTCGAGGCGGCGCTCTCGTTCCTCGGCGTCGGCGTGCAGCCCCCGAACACCTCGTGGGGCACGATGATCGCCGGCGGCTTCGACCTGCTCACCAGCGCGCCGCTGCTGACCGTCATCCCCAGCGCGATGATCCTGCTCACCGTGCTCTCGGTCAACGTCTTCGGCGACGGCCTGCGCGACGCGCTCGACCCCAACTCGAAGCTGCGGCTCGCAGCGCACGCCGGCGTTGCGGAGCCGGAGGGAACGGCGGTCTAGGTGGCTCGGTTTGCGATCAGGCGCCTGATCGGGATGGTCGCGGTCCTCTTCGCCGTCTCGGTGCTGACCTTCCTGATCTTCAACGTGATCCCGAGCTCCGACCCGGCGCACCGGATCGCCGGCAAGGCGGCGACGCCAAACCTGATCGCCAGCATCAACGAGGAATGGGGCTTCAACGACTCGCTGCCGCAGCAGTACGTGACGATGATGAAGAAGGTCTTCAGCGGCGACCTCGAATCGTATTTCGGCCGGGAAAACGTCGACGAACGGATCGTCGAAGGGATTCCGGCCACCTTCTCGCTCTGCATCGGCGCGGCGGTGATCTGGATGTTCTTCGGGATCCTCTTCGGCTACCTCTCGGCGACCCGTGCGGGGAGCTTGCTCGACCGAGCGCTGACCGTGATCGCGGTCGCGGGGATCTCGATACCCGTCTTCGGGCTCGCCGCCGTCTTCCTCATCTACCTCACCTACAAGACCGAAATCTTCCCGTCGGGGGAATACGTCGAGTTCGCCACCAACCCATTGGAATGGGCCGAACACCTGATTCTGCCCTGGATCACGCTGGCGATCACCTACGTCGGCCTCTACAGCCGCGTCCTGCGCTCGAACATGCTCGACGCGATGAACGAGGACTACGTGCGCACGGCGCGGGCCAAGGGGCTCAGCGAGCGGCGGGTGATGACCCGCCACGTGCTGCGCAACTCGCTGATCCCGATCGTCACCCTCTTCGGCCTCGACTTCGGTGCCCTGCTCGGCGGCGCGATCCTGGTCGAAGGCATCTTCAACATCAACGGGATCGGGCTCTACGCCTTCGAATCGCTGAAAAACTTCGACCTGCCGCCGGTGATGGCGATCGTCCTCTTCGGCGCCTTCTTCGTCGTCCTCTTCAACGCGCTGGTCGACATCGCCTACGCCTGGCTCGACCCGCGGATACGACTGGGAACTTCGGCCGAATGAGCCAGGCGCTGCTCACGGTCGAGGACCTGCGGGTCTCCTTCAACACCCAGAGCGGCCGGGTGCAGGCGGTCGACGGGGTCTCCTTCGAGCTCGCGCCCGGCGAGGTGCTGGCGATCGTCGGCGAGTCGGGCTCGGGCAAGAGCGTCACCGCGCAGACGATCCTCGGGCTCACCCGTTCGCCCAACGCGGAGATCTCCGGCTCGGCGCGACTCGGCGAGCAGGAGCTGCTGAGCGCCGGCGAGGATGAGCTGCGAGGCGTGCGGGGAGCGCGCGTGGCGATGGTCTTCCAGGACCCGATGACCTCCTTCAACCCCGTCTACAAGATCGGCTGGCAGATCGCCGAGGCGATCCGGGCGCACGACGGCGGGGCGAGCAAGTCCGAGGCGCACGAGCGCGCCGTCGAGCTGCTCGACTCGGTCGGCATCCCCGATGCCGCGCAGCGCGTCGACGACTACCCGCACCAGTTCTCAGGGGGAATGCGCCAGCGGGCGATGATCGCGATGGCGCTGGCGCTCGAGCCCGAGATCCTGATCGCCGACGAGCCGACGACGGCACTCGACGTCACCGTGCAGGCGCAGATCCTGGCCCTGCTCGAGCGGCTCAACCGCGAACGCGGCCTGGCGACGATCCTGATCACCCATGACCTCGGCGTCGTCGCCGAGGTAGCCGACCGGGTGCTGGTCATGCACAACGGCCTGATCGTCGAGCGCGGCGATCTCGACCAGATCTTCTACGCGCCGGTCGATCCCTACACGCGCAAGCTGCTCGACGCCGTGGTGCGACTCGACGCGGCCCCGCCGCTGCGCCCGGGCCGCGAGGGCGAGCCGGTGCTCGAGGTCACCGATCTGGTCAAGCACTTCCCGGTCAAGCGCGGGCTGCTCAATCGCGAGGTCGACCAAGTGCGGGCGGTCGACGGCGTCAGCCTCAGCGTGCGCAAGGGGGAAACACTCGGGCTCGTCGGCGAGTCGGGCAGCGGCAAGTCGACGCTCTCGCGCACGATCCTGCAGCTGCTGGCGCCGAGCTCGGGCTCGGTGCGCTTCGAGGGCCACGAGATCGCCGGGCTCTCGCGGCGCGCGATGCGGCCACTGCGGCGGCAGATGCAGATGGTCTTCCAGGACCCCTACGCCTCGCTCAACCCGCGCAAGCGAATCGGTCAGATAGTCGGCGAGCCGCTGCGCGTGCAGGGCGAGGCGAGCGGCGCGGAGTTGCGCCGGGAAGTGCAGGAGCTGCTCGACCGGGTTGGGCTCTCCGCCGAGCACTACGACCGCTTCCCGCACGAGTTCTCCGGCGGCCAGCGCCAGCGGATCGGCATCGCCCGAGCGCTGGCACTGCGGCCGAAGCTGATCGTCGCCGACGAGCCGGTCTCCGCCCTCGACGTCTCGATCCGCGCCCAGATCCTCGACCTGCTCTCCGAGCTGCAGGCCGAGTTCGGCCTCACCTACATATTCGTCGCCCACGACATCGGCGTCGTCCGCCACGTCTCCGACCGGATCGCGGTGATGTACAGGGGCAAGATCGTCGAGGAGGGCCCGGCGGACTCGGTCTGCGAGCGTCCCCAGGACGCCTACACCAAGCAACTGCTGGCGGCCGTCCCGATCCCCGACCCGCGCGAGGCGCGGGCGCGTCGCGAGGCCTTGGGACCCGCGTAGGCGCGGCCCGGCAAACTGTTGGGTCAGGTTGACCCTTCCGCTCGAGCCACCGATCAAGCCCCAGCTTGCGCTGACCCGCAAAGAGCTGCCCCTGGGCGAGGAGTGGGCCTACGAGCAGAAGCTCGATGGCTTCCGCGCAATCGTCTTCGTCGACGGCGACGACTCCTACATCCAGTCGCGCGGTGGCAAAGCACTGGCACGCTACTTCCCGGAGCTGAGCTTCCCCTCCGGGCGCTACGTGCTCGACGGCGAGCTGGTCATCCGCGATGCCGACGGTCAGATCGAGTTCGACGCCTTGCAGAGCCGCATCCATCCGGCCGAGTCGCGGATCACGCTGCTCTCGAAGGAGATCCCGGCCGGCCTGGTCGCCTTCGACCTGCTCGCTGAGGGCGAGGAGGCGCTGCTGGAGGCGCCGTTCGGCGAGCGCCGCGAGCGGCTGGAGCGGTTGCTCGACGGGACCTCGGTGGAGACAAGCGTGCTCAGCCGCGACACCGGGCAGGCCGAGGAGTGGCTGCGTCGCACCGAGGGAACGATGGCCAAGCAGCTCGACGCCCCCTATATCCCCGGCAAGCGCAAAGGGATGGCGAAGGTGAAGCGCGAGCGCACGATCGACTGCGTGGTGATGGGCTGGCGGCCCGGCAAGGAGGAGGGCACCGTTGGCTCACTGATCCTCGGCCTCTACGACGGCGGCGAGCTGCGCTCGGTCGGCCACATCTCGGGCTTCAGCCAGGAGACCAAACGCAGCCTGCGCACCCTGCTCGAACCGCTGGAGACGGGCGAGGCGGGCACCGCCGAGCCGAGCCGCTGGACCGGCGGCCGCGACCTCGAGTGGGTCGCCCTGCGCCCCGAGCTGGTGATCGAGATCGGCTACGACCACGCCGCGGCCGGCCGGATCCGCCACGGCGGGCGCTTCCACCGCTTCCGCGACGACAAGGCGCCCGAGGAGTGCCTGTTCTCGGACCTGGACGAGGGCTGAAGGCAATGCGCCTGCGGTGACGCTGCTGGCGCCTCCGCAGGCGCAGCTCGTCATCGGTGCTTGAGGACCTGCAGACTCGGCACCACTGGCTCTACCGATGAGACGGTCATTTCTCTCACCTCCCGCCTGCGTTGAGTTACGGGCTAGTGAGAATGGTAAGACGAAATTGAGCATAAATATTTCTGTGTCTGTGCTTCACTTGCCGGCCATGGACCAAGAAGGTCAGCCAAAAGAAGCAGCGACCACACGGAAGCCGTCCGCGGAGAGAAAACGCCCGGCGGAGGAGGCTGTCTCCTACGCGATCGGCAATGGCACCCGAATCGACGTCTTGGCGATCCTCGCCGAGGGCGTGCACAGCCCCAGTGAGATCGCCAAGATACTCGGCCTTGACACGCGGCTGGTGGGGAACCACATCCGCGAGCTCTTCGCCTGCGGCTGCATCGAATCCGCGGGTACCAAGCAGGTCCGCAACTTCACCCAGCACTTCTACCGAGCCCTCTCCGTCCCCGAAATAAGCGACGAGGCCTACCGGGAAATGCCTGTAGAGGCGCGGCGAGAAGTCATCGGCGTCTTGGTGCAGGCAATGGTCGCCGAGACCCTTGCCTCGTTTCGTGCCGGCAAGCTCGAGGCCGACGATGAAGTCTGCCTGATGTGGGACTGCGTCAGTCTCGACGCGACGGGGAAACAGCGGCTCAACAAGGAGATGCAGAAACACTTCCAACGGATTCTCGAGATTCGGGACGAAGCCGCCGAGCGCCTTGCCAAATCCGAAGAGACCGGGACCACGACCTTTGTCTCTCTCACCGCCTTCGAGCGAAGCCGACCCGGGCCGCCGGAGAAACGCTCTGCCTATCCCGAGGTCTCGAACAAAAAAAACGGTAAGCGTTCAGCCAGGTAGGGGGACATAACGGCCGCCTGGCGAACTCCCTGGCGTGGAGCGCGCCGAAGCCGAGGCGGTCTATGACGCCGGTCGTGAGGCATGCGTCGAGTTCCTGGTCGAGCTGACCGCCCGCTACGAGCGCCAGGTCACTCGTCTGGAGGCGAGGATCGAGCGCCTCGAGGAGAAGCTGCGCGAGAACTCCCAGAACTCCTCGCAACCACCTTCGGCCGATCTGCCAGGCAAGCCATCTCAGTCAAAGCGCGGAGCGAGCACCCGCAAGCAGGGCGCCCAGCCCGGTCACAAAGGAACGGCTCGCAAGCTCGTGGCCGAATCGGAGCTGGACGAGATCGTCGATCACTGGCCCGAGCGCTGCTCGGATTGTGGAGGGGACTTCAGCGCCGGCGAGCGAGAAGCCACTGGCGAGCCACACCGCCATCAGGTCACGGAGCTGCCGCCGATCGCGGTCAGGGTCACCGAGCATCAAGCCCACTGCGTGCGCTGCCCCGGCTGCGGGAAGAGCACCCGGGCATCGCTGCCCGAGGAGGTCCGCCAAAGCGCCTTCGGACCCAGGATGCAGGCCGCGATCGCGTTGCTGTCGGTGCGCAACCGAATCTCACGCCGCGATGCCTCAGAGCCTCTGCGGTGAGCTGTTTGGCTGCGAGGTCTCGGTCGGCTCGGTCGACGCGATCTGCCAGCGCATCTCCGGCGCCCTGGCCGAGCCCTACGCTGGGCTGCGCGAGGCGGTCAAGGACGCCCCCGTCATCTGCGTTGATGAGACCGGTTGGCGCTGTGCCGGGCAAAAGCGCACCCTGTGGGGCGCAATTACCGACAGCCTCGCCGCCTTTCACATTGCCGCCGATCGCCACGAGCGCGAGCTGCCGGGGCTGATCGGCGAGAGCTTCGCCGGCATCGTCTCCTCAGATCGCTGGTGGGCCTATGACTCCCTCGATCCCGCTCGGCGCCAGGTCTGCTGGGCACATCTGCTGCGCGACTTCCGCCGCCACTCCGAAGGGCTCGCAGACCAAGGGCGCTTTGGCGAGGCGGGACTCGAGAGCTGCCGAGAGGCCTCTTCGGCGCCTGGGATTCCTTCGCGGTTCACGAAGACCGCGATCGCCTTGCCCGCGAGGTCGCGCCCACCAAGCGCCGCCTGCGGGCCCTGCTTGAGCCTCACCGCAAGAAGAGCATGCTCAACCGCCAGTTCCGAACCTTCGCCCGCAACCTCTTGAAGCTCTGGCCGGCGCTTTGGACCTTCACCGAGATAGACGGAGTGGAGCCGACCAACAACAGAGCCGAGCGCGGCCTGCGAGGAGCTGTGATCTACCGCAAGGTCTCCCTTGGCAGCCAATCCGAGGCGGGCGAGCGCTTTGCCGAGCGGATGCTCTCCGTCTCCCAGACCTGCCGGTTGCAGGGCCGCTCGCTCTTCGGCTTCCTGGTTGAGGCGATCACCGCCTCCTCGCGGGCAAGCCCTGCGCCTTCGCTGGTCTGAGTAGGGCCGAGCTGGGCACGTCCACCCCACAAGGTGTGAGGGGCTGAACGCTTACAAAAAACGCCTGAAGAGCGGGGAAATTCGCGAGCCCAGCACCCCCCGATTTGTCGAACACAGGCTGACGTGCTAGACATCCGCCTCGCACACAGTTTTGGTTCTTATAAAAGACTCTGGGGTTTTTTAGCGGGGAGGGTCGGGCCCGGTCAGCGCACGAATGGACGCTTTATGGCCTCATCTCCGCACCGACGCAGTGGGTACGGTTTGTCTCGTAGTTGCGCTGGTTCTCTTGGTGACGGGACGCGCGCCGGCAGTCCTTCTCGGTTCCCTGGGCATAGCAGCGTTCTGCGCCGTCTGTCCCAGTCTGGAGAAAGGGTTCAAGTTCTCCGCCCTGGGCCTAAGTCTCAGTGGGACCTTCAGAAAACGCACGAAGAAGCGAAGCGAAGCTCTGGAGGGGCGCAGCACCAAACGGCCCGCCGATCCGAAGGTCAAGACGAAGCGTTGAGCTTCCAGTAAGCGACGAGTCGCGGGTTAATCCCAAGCGTTCCCCCGTCAGACGGATCTTTGATCTGGATGACCAAGCCTTTGGCAAGCGCGTTCTCGAACGCGGAGGCCCACTCGCCGGGCTCGACCTCGAGTTCGAGCTCCTGGCCATCGCTGAAGTGAAGTAGAACAGACATTCTGATTGATACAGAGAATTAAGAATGGTTAGACGCTAAGGCTACAGAGCGTTCGCAGACAACGCTCTGTAGTGCTTGTCGCAGACAAAACACTTCGCCCTCATATTACGAGAAAGCGAGTTCGCCACACTAGAAAAGACGCGGCTGGGGAGGGTCGACCTCGCCCTTCAATCGAACCGGGCGCTCCTCGTCGTGGCCACGGCTCCTGCGATTGCTTCGACCCCAGCCGCGGACTCGGCGGGTGAGCTTCTGGCGGTCTGAGGGCTGCATGTAGGAGCGGCCCTTGTAGAGCTTCGTGTAGCGGGGGAGCAGGTCGGGGCGTTTCTCTTCAAGCCAGGCGAAGAAGACGTCCTTGACCTCGTCGCGGAGGTGGAGGGCGACGCCGCCGAGGAAGCTGGCGCCGGCCTCCCGGGCGCGATCGACGATCGGCTGCACCTGCTCAGGGCTGTCGTTGATGCCGGGCATCAGCGGGGCGATGAGGACGCCGGAGTCGATGCCGCGGCGGCGTAGCTCGGCGACCGCGTCGAGGCGGGCTAAGGGGCTCGGCGTGTGCGGCTCGGTGGCGCGCCAGGCCTCCTCGTCGAGGGTCGGCACCGAGAGATTGACCGAGACCGGCAGCTTCTTCGCCATGCGGGCAAAGATCTCGATGTCGCGCATCACCAGCGGCGACTTGGTCAGCACCGAGACCGGCGTCTCGGCCTGCTCGAGCGCGGCGAGGATCGGCGGCATCATCCGGTAGCGGCTCTCGACCCATTGGTACGGATCGGTGTTCGTCCCCAGCGCCACCAGGTCCCGCTTCCAGCTGTCCCGGCCGAGCTCGGTGCGAAGCAGCTCCGGCACGTTGACCTTGACCACTATCTCCCGCTCGAAATCACGGCCGGCGTTGAGATCTAGATAAGTATGGGTGCGCCGGGCGAAGCAGAACACGCAGGCATGCGTGCACCCCCGGTAGGGGTTGATCGTCCAGTTGAACCCGTAGCGCCCGCCGGGCACGCGGTTCAGCGCCGAGCGGGCGCGAACCTCGTGGAAGTTGACTCCCATGGCCTCGGGTGCGTCGAAGGTTCGCACCGTTGTGCCGTCGCCAACTCCCGGCAGGCGAAGGTCGTTCTCAACTCGTTGTTCGTCCCAGCGCACGAACATACGTTCGCATGCGATGCGGCGGAACGGAATCTAGGCTGAGCCCTCGTCCTTCTCGGCAACGGTGAACTCGTCGAGCTGGCCGCGGGCCTGGGCACGCGCCTTCTTGCGCAGCGGCGGCAGCACGGCGACCAGGTTCCCCGTCGGGCCCAGCGCCTGCTTCGCCCAGTTGCGGAAGTCGAACTCGTCGACGTGATCGGCGATCAGGCCGTCGGCGAAGCGGAACTTGGCCTGGATGTCATTGACCACCGAGCGCCCCGTGGAGAAGGTGTAGCGGGCAATCCAGTGGGCCGAGCCGGAGTCCTCGCCGGCCTCGTGCTCGTGCAGCTCGATCTTCAGGTCGGTCGCGCGGCCGGTCAGCATCCGCCACATCGCGCCGATCTCATCGCCCTCGAGATCGCCGAAGGCCGGGTCACGGAAGTGTGCGCCGGGCGCGTAACAGGCGGTCATCGCGGCGCCGTCGCAACGGCCAAACGCCGCGTAGAAACGCTCGATCAGCTCTTTGTTCGCGTCAGCTCCCATCAGGGCAGCTTGCCAGCAATCGCGTAGCGGAGCACGTCGACCACCTGCTCGGCCGTGCGCGCGGTCGCCTGCGCAGCCCGGTCGACCTCCTTCAGCGCGTGGTCGAGCTCACCGTCGTGCAGGGTGACGATCGGCTTGCCGAGCGCAGCGGCGAAGCCCGTGTGGTCGCGCCAGAACGGCGTGCTCTCCACGCCCAGGGTCCCGGTCCCGGCGTCATCAGAAGCGGCGTGATCAGTGACCGGCGCCGAGAGCTCAGCAAACGCAAGCGAGTCCAAGCACGCCTACACGAGCTCACCCTTAGCTCAAGCCAGCAAGGGCGCCGGTGACCCCTCCCAAAACGCTCGGCGGGAGCCTCGCTGGAGTGTTTTGGGAGGAGCCACCGGCGCCCTCCCAGGCTCCAGAGGGGATGGGACGGCAGAGGAGGGTCGTAACGCCTTTCAGAAACACTCAAGCGAGGCTCCCGCCGAGCGTTTCTGAAAGGCGTTACGACCCTCCCCCCGCCCCCTGCTCCTCGAAGTGCTTGGAAAGCATCGTGACCTGCCCCTGATAGTTCGAGCCAAGCTGCTGGCCGTACAGGCGCTCTGCGGGAGCACTGGTGCGCTCCAAGGCCAGCTTGCAGACGGGCTGGCGGTGCTCGACCATGAAGGAGACGTCGCGGGCGCGGACCTCGAGGGCGGCGCGGCTGCCGTGGCGGTCGCCGGCCGGGTCGTAGCCGAAGCCGGGGTCGAAGAAGCCGGCGTAGTGGGTGCGCAGCTCGCCGGCGGTCGGGTCGTAGGCCATCATCTCGGCGGCGATCTGGGGTGGGATGCAGACGCCCTCGGCGGAGAGCAGCAGGTAGAAGATCTCCGGCTCGAGCACGATCTTCGAGCCGGCCTCGGGGAAGACCGGGTCCCAGAAGTCGGTCCAGCGGTAAGCGCGGATCCGCGAGAGGTCGATCGGCAGGCTGTTCTTCTTCGCCCGGTAGCCGACGATGCGGTCGCTCGGGCCGGAGAGGTCGACGCTGAGGAAGAGCCCGTCGGCCAGCGCCAGCTCGGACTCGCGCAGGGCGTGCGAGTCGAGGTAGAGCAGCGGGAACTCGTCCTGCAGGGCGCGGATCTCCATGTCGCTCAAGCGCACGTCGCCGCGGGCGAGGCGCAGCTGGTTGAGCGAGAGCCCGGTCTTGACCTGGATCGCGAAGGAGCGCGGCACGATCTCGAGGTAGAGCTTGCCGCGGTAGCCGGCCCGGATCTCGTCGAAGCGGTGGTGGCGATCGGTGAGCAAGCGGGTGAAGACGTCGAGCCGCCCGGTCGAGCTCTTCGGGTTGGCCTTTGCGCGCACGTCCTCGGGCAGCGCCAGCTCCTCGATCAGCGGCACCAGATAGGGACGGTCGCGCTCGAGCACGGCGCCGTCGCGCAGATCGATCCGCTGGAAGGCGAGGCCCTCGATCTTCTCCTCGACGGTCGAGTCGACGTCGGGCAGGAAGGAGCAGCGCAGAGCCCAGGCATGGTCGCCGAGACGCAGGTCGATGCTGGCCGGCTGGATCGCCTCGGGCCGGATCCGGTAGTCGCCGGAGCTGACCCAGTCGGCGGCGATCGCCTCGCTCAGGGCCTGCGAAGGCAGCACGCCATCCAGCGCTGTGACTGCCTCGTCGCCTACGGCGCCCGCTGCTGCCGCTTCGCTCATTGGTCGGAGATTATGCGGCCCGCCTCGGCTGCGCGTTTGGCCGCCAAAAGGGTCGCAACGTCCTCCAGATCGCGATCGCGCCCCGCCTCGCGCTTCAAGCGGATCAGGTCGTCGAAACCCACCGCCCGGATTCTCACCCCTTCGACCACCGCCTCGACCGCACGCGGTCGCATCTCGTCGTAGGGACGGCCGCCGGGAATCTCGTCGGGATCGAAGAGATCGAGCCCGCCTGCGGCTGTTCGCAGGGTGAAGTTGCCGCCGTTGAGTAGATCCTCCGGGTCCTGAGGATCGACGTCCAGAAGGTCAGCGTCGACCCCAAAGAGTTCGGCGTCGAGATCGGTAAGCGCGGCTGCGAGGCGCTTCATGTTCTCCGCGTTCCACTCGATCAGAATGTCGACATCGCGAGTATTGCGAACGTGGCCATGTGCGTTAACGGCGACGCCGCCGATCGTCAAGTACTCGACCTCGTGCCGCTGCAGCGCCTCGAAGATACGCACTGGATTGAGTGGGCCTCGATCGAGCTCGGATGGCAAATCCTCGAGCACCCTCAGACTCTCCGTTCGGGCAGTGGACGCAGTTGTGCCTGGGCGAGCCGATCGCCGAAGCGCATCCATTCGAACAGGCTCGCCAAGCGCTGAGATGGTGTCATGGCCGCTTCGGCCGCGAGGTGAGTTGGATCGGCATCGCTCCCGGCGAGCAGGCCCAGCTCCACGGTTGGCGCATAGCCAAGCGCTTCCATGCAACGAGAAAAACGCTCAAAAGAGGGTGACTCATGCCCATTCTCAATACGACTGATCGCCGGCGCAGCGATACCTGTGCGGATTGCCAGTTGAGCCTGCGAGATGCCCGCGTCACGGCGAGCACTGCGGAGGATTTGCCCGAGGACTGACTTATCCGTCCGCATAACGGATACGTTAACAGCCCTACTGCTGGTCGGCGATTATCCGGCGCGCCTCGGCAGTTCCGAGGTAGGGCGTCAGCGCGAACTCCGCAATCTCCGGAAGTAACCCCGGCATCGTCTTGGTTTCGCCGGCGAGAACGCGGCGGGCGAGCAGCGAGGCGATGCCGCCGACCACGGCCTCATCGGTCGCCTGCGGCGGCCGCGAGCCGCCCTCCGGCGCCGGCGCCCCATCGGTCAGGTAGGGCACGAAGCTCTGCAGGGCGACCTGGTAGCGGTCATAGACGCCGCGGCCGGCGCGCAGCCCCTCGACCAGCACCAGCTGCGTCTGCGCCGTCTCGGCGGCGAACAGCTCGAGCAGCGCGGTGAGCGCCGCGAGCACTCCCGTGGCCCAGTCCTTGCGCTCGGCGCAGGCGGCGAGGACGACGGCCCGTATCCGCTCGACCGCATCGTCATAGGCGGCGACGAAGCAGGCGTCCTTGCTCTCGAACTGTTTGTAGAAGTCGCTCTTTGAGACACCGGCGCGTTTGCCGACCGCGGAGACCGTGGTCCGTTCGTAGCCTTTTTTCTCCAGGCACTCGGCGAGCGCGGCAAGCAGCCGCTCGCGCTGATTCTGCGCGACGAACTCGCGGGGCAGGCCGTGACGGCCACGGGGCAAACGTTCCACGGCGCTGGAGTCTGCCAGCGCGCCCGGCTAGGCGTTTGCTCGCTTCCTTGCCTCCGCCGCGCCGTGGAACGGCGCGAGCATGAATTCGGAGAGCTCGGGCAGCAGATTCTCCGCCTGCTCGGCTTCCTGGCGGCGGATCTGCTGGTAGACGATCCAGGCCACGCCGCCTACGAGGGTTTCTTCGATCGTCTCCGGCAACTGGTCGTCCTGGGGGACGGTTTGCTTGGTCAGGTCGACGAAGCGCTGCATCGCGGCCTCGTAGCGTTCGGTCGCGGTCTGCGTGGCCGAGAGCGCCTCGATCATGCACATCCGCGCCAGGGCCGGGTTCTCGGCGACGTAGCGCAGGAAGGCGGCGAGGCCGGCCTGAACCTGCTCCTCCCAACCCCCCTCGACCTCGGCGCAGTCGGCTTCGATCCGCTCCAAGGCCTCGTCGACCGCGGTGTCGAAGGCGCTGAGGAAGACTTCCTCCTTGCCCTCGAAGTTGTCGTACAGCGTCTTGCGGGCGACGCCGGCGCGGCGCACGATGTCGCCGATTTTGGTCGCGTCGTAACCCTGCTCGGCGGTCAGCTCGGCGATCGCGTCCATGATCCGCCGCCGCTTGTGCCCGGCGACGAACTCACGGGAGAGTGCTGGGCGAACCGGTATGGCGTCTGACTTGGCCCCGGATCTCGCCTTTGCGCGCGGCGGCATCGGGCAAGGATACCTGTGAGGACAGCAACTTCATTGCAAGTCGGCGACTTAAATGGTACCGTTGGAGAACTCGATGGGTTTATAACAGAAACGATCGAGTTTTTCAATGTCACCAGACAGGGTAGAACTGAGTCAGGAGATGCTGCTCGCCGCGCTCGGCGAGAGTTGGTCCCCTGCCGACGTCAGTGCCGCGGCAGAGTTGCTCTCGGGCGGTGAAGGACAGTTCCCTTCGGGCATCCGCTCACTCCCCTCCGACCTGGTCAGCGCCGTCCAGCGCGAGCGTCTGCTGGCGGCAATGCTACGCGCCACGGCGGAGCTTGGCTACCGCGAGGTCAGTGTGCAGGACGTGCTCGATCGCGCCGGCGTCTCCCGGCCCACCTTCTACGAGCACTTCGAGAACAAGGAAGCGTGCTTCCTCGCCGCCTTCGACAACGCCGCCAGCCGCCTGCGCGATCGTCTCGAGATCGCCGCCAAAGACGGCGAGGGTTGGCGCCAGCGCCTCCGGCTCAGCCTCGAGGAGTTGCTCCGCTTCGTCGCCGAGGACCCCGACGCGGCGATGTCCCTGATCGTCGACGCCCGCGCTGCCTGTCCCCCCGCACTCGAACGCCGCGACGCCCTGCTCGACCACTTCGCCTCCTGTCTCGACTCGATGGTCCGCGCCGAGGCCGACCCGGCAAACGCCCCTTCGGCGATCGCCGCCGCCGGCATCGTCGGCGGTATCGAGGCCTTGCTCTACGCGCGACTCAATCGCGGCGAAGCCGACGACGTCCAGTCTTTGTTGCCGTCGCTGATGTACTTCGCGGTGCTGCCCTATGAGGGACACGAGGCGGCGAGCGAGGAGCTGGCGCTTTCGGTCTCCTAGCGGGCGCTCGGCAGCGAAACGAACCTCACTCCCCCACCGCCCCAAAGCTGACCGCCCCCACGACCTCCCCCACCGCAAAGAGCCCCTTCCCTTCCCCAAAGGCTTCGTTCAGCTCCTGCGCTCCCGCGGCATTCAGCGTGAGCTGAGCCCCGGAGACCGAGATCGTGCGGCTCTTCGGATCGGAGGCGACGGGGGTCGGGGCGAGGTCGAAGATCGCCGTGCGGGGAGTCTTGCCGGGATAGGGCGGGGTTGGCAGCAGCTCGGCTTCGACACTCGCCTGGTGGGCTCCGAGGTCAAGCCAGACTTCACGCCAAAAGAGCTGCGCGCCGTGCAGCTGCAGGGCTTCGACCTCCCCGGCGCTGCGCAGGGTCCCTTGGGTTCCGTCGGGGGCAAGCGCTCCGCCGGCGGCAATCGGGAAGGTGAAGAGCGCTCCCTGGTGTTCGGCGGGGAAGACCGGGTTCAAGGAGACGAAGCGGCTTTCGAGCTTTGAAACGAAGGCCCCGTCGAAGGCGAGGGTCGCCCTGCCCTGGTCTTCGATCGTGATCAGTTCGGGTTGAGGGGTTGAGGTGAGTGAGCCCAGGAGCTGGCCTTCTGCGAAGGGAACCTTGGGACGGAGCTTCTTGTTGAGCCGGGTGGCGGCCTTGGCGGTGAGGGAGAGCTTTGTGGCCTTGAAGGTGGAGCCAAAGCCCGCTCTGTTGGAGGAGATCGTCTTGGCCTGGGCGACCTTCAGCTGGGAGCCCCCGACCTTGGCGATCAAGGGTGTCTTCTTGGTTTTGACCGCGATGTCTCTGAAGGGCACCTTGCCCTTGGCGCCTTCGAAGAGGATCGTCCCTTCCTGGTCGATCTCCCCGTTGCCTTGGGCGAGGTCCATCGTCCCGCCGACTATCGGCAGGGCGATCGTCTTGCCCTGGCGCTTTGCCCCTAGCTTTGCCTTTAGCTTGAGGTCGTTCTTGGCCAGGTAGGAGAGGAAGGACTTATCGAGGGTGAGCTTGGTGGTGCCCGAGCCCAAGGGGTCGTTCTTTGCCTCAGCGCTTGGGGCAAGGCAGAGAAGCAAGGTGAGAATCGCGATCGCCGTCTTGGTGCTCTTCATTCGGACACCCCACAGGTCTTGTTGACGGTTGCGCTCATCGACGGCCTACCGGCGAAGGAGAAGGTGGCGAGGGCGAGCGGGAAGGAGGTGCGAGGGGCCTTGCCGGGGGCGGGACAGGCGGCGTTGAAGTAGGAGAGGTGCTTGCCGCGGTAGGTGTATTTGCGCTTCAGGGTGAGCTTGATCCGGTCCAGGTAGCCCCAGGAGCCCAGCGCCTGTGGGAGAGATGCCTGTAGCTCGGTGCCGTAGGGGCCCTGCTTGATGTGGCGCATCGCGAAGGGGATGACGAAGGAGGAGTTGAAGGGGTGGGAGGTGTAGATGTGGGTGAGGATCACCGGCTTTCCTCCTTCCCGCCCGTTGAAGACCAGCAGGCGGCCCTGGGTCCTGTAGGCGCCTTGGTCGGGGAGGACGATGTTGGCCCAGAACTGGCCGGAGCCGATCAGGGCGTCTTGGCAGTTGAGCAGCGCTCTTTGCGTTGAGGCCGGCTGCACTTCGGGGATCCGGCAGACCGGCAGTCCCTTTGATTGCAAGAGGCCGTGGCGGTTTACCTCGATCCGGAGCTTTTGCAATTGGGGGGGCACTCCCCCCGTGGTGCTCTGCAGGTGCCCGGCGATGAAGACGGCTATGGGGGCTGGTTTGTCTCTGGGGAGCTTGTAGGGCTTCAGCTGGGCCAGGGCGGTTATGCGCAGGCCTTCGGATTGGATCGTCGCCGCCGTCGCATAGGCGCCTCCCAACAGGAGCGCTGCCAAAAGCAGCGCTCCTGCCCTTCTTAGCTTCGGGCTCACCTAGAGCTGGGGCGCTTGGCGCCCTTTGACTTCTTCTTTGACTTGCCGCCGCACTTGGCCTTCAGTTCGGCTCGGTAGTCCTTTTGCTTGCCGTTGTGGCCATCGAAGGAGACGTCGGCCTTGTGGGTGCCCTTGCAGAGGTTGGTCGAGTTGACCAGTAGGCCCTTCTTTCCTCCCTGCATGGTCAGGGTGAAGGTCGAGACCGGGGCGTCGGGTGCTGCCTCGAAGGTGTTTCTGATCCCGCCGCCTTTGACCGAGTCGATTCGCCCGACCAGGTCGAAGTCGATCCCGGTCGGTGAGTGAAGGGCGGCGACCAGGTCGGGAAGCTGGTGCTCGGAGGACCTGAGGAAGACCGGCCCTGTCAGCGGATCGGAGAGGATCGGCGTGGTCGCTTTGGCATAGCCGTAGACCGAGCCCGCCGGGCACTGGCTCCCGTTGCCGGCGCCTGCTTTGAACTGCACTCTGGTGCAGATCGTCTTGATGTGGGCGTTCTCCAAGAACTCGGAGTGCGGCAGGGTTACCTGGGCGCGCTTGATCGCCGCTTCGCCGAAGCCGCGCATGTGCAGGGTCGCCTTGAAGCGCGGGTGGGAACCGCGCTTGGTCCCTCCGAGGAGCTGCAGCTTCAGCTTCGGGTCGAAGCTGAGCGCGGCGCAATCTGCCGCTTGGAAGGGGCTGGTGACCGTGATCGGGTTGTCATCGGCGTCAGAGGCGAAGTCGAGGCCCGAGCCCAAGACCGTGGAGGCGGTCGAGGTGCGTTCGCAGGAGGTCGGGTTGAGGGTGAATTCGGGCCTGTCGACGTAGGCGCGGATGTCGCGGGCGTGGACCGGGATGCCCTGGATGATGTGGGGGATCGGGTCCGACTTGCCGGCGTCGATGAAGACTTCGGCGGTTTCGGGGTCGATCCGGAAGGCCTGTCTGATCACCACGGTGCCGACGTCGAAGGGCCCGACCACCCCGGAGGTGATCGCCACCATCGATAGCGGGGCGCCGTTGTAGGGGCCGGCGAGGTAGATCTTGCCGGGGACGTAGGTGAGGAGCGAGCCTACGCCTGCTCCTACCAAGGTCCTGCCGATCTCTGATGCCTTGGGGCAGCTTGGGCTGTTTAGCTCTTCTTGGCCGCCGTGGATGCCTGTTCTTGCTCTTGCTTGGGCGATGCCTGCCTCGGGGCAGTAGGGCACTCCCGCCAGCTTGCCGGTGATCCCCGGCGGCAGCTTGATCGAGAAGTGGGTGAACTCCTGTTCTCCGTCCTTGCGACTTAGGCGCAGGTTGAAGTCAGAGAAGCGACCGGCGGCGTTGTTGAGCGTGCCCGCCTGCAGTTCTGGGTGAAAGGGCGGGGTGTCCCCGGAGGGGCAGGCGCCGCCGTCTACTCCGCGTTCGATGTTGAACGAGGAGGTCCTTGTGACCACTTCGCTTGGCGAGGGGTTGTTGGGGTCCTGAGCTGACCAGGGGACGAACCTCGCTTCGGCGGTGTAGGTGCCGCAGGTTGGGGGGGTTGCCAGTGGCGCTCTGCCGCCCTCGCGGAAGTGCAGCTTGAAGGTGGTGAAGGGCAGCTGGGGCAGGTCGTCGAAGGTCGTGGTGAGCTGCCCGGTGTTCGGGTCCGGGTCGACCTTGCCGGCCAGTTTGACCAGGATGCCGCGCTGGGGGATGCGAGCGATCAAATACAGGCCGAGGAGGCTGTTGAAGGGGTTGTTGTGAGGTGCGGCGATGAAGAGGGCGCCCGTTGCTTCTTCATCGAGCAGCGGTGAGCTCACCGAGACGGTTCCCACCTTCGATGCCTCCGGGCAACCTTCTCCGGGGCGGGAGTTGAAGCGCTCCGCGGCGTATTGGGCCGGGGAGCAGCCAACCAGGCCGTCTCCCTGGGAGGGGTTGATCGTCACTCCCTTGGGCAGGGTGACTTCGACCTTCTTCGGCTGGCCTTCTGCCGCCGATGCCTCGGGATTGAGCAACCCCGAGTTCGGCATGTTGAGGTTGAAGGTCAGGCCGCTTGGGTTTTCCGCCAGCTTGGAGGTCGGTGCGGCTTCGATCTGGGGGTCGAAGGGCACTTTCTGACAGCCGCGCAGGGGATCGCCCTGGAAGAAGGCATTGGCGATCGTGCTGGCGATCGGCACGTTCCACGGTTCGGTTTCCACCCCGAAGTCAAGCGGGGCGTTGCAGTTGACCGGTGATCGCAGGAAGGCGGTTTCGGGCAGGCTCGGCGGGCGCTGGCAGGGGAGTTTGGAATCGAAGAAGTGAAAGGTGCAGCCCCAGCCGCGGGCGTTGTCGTGGAGCGGATCGCTGGGGTAGCCCCAGAGCGAGAGCGTGCTGGAGAGGAACTGCGCCACCTGGGTGGTGTTGCGCACGCTGGCGATGATCTTGTGGCTGTCGGGATCGAGGGCGGTGTCGATCACGACCGGGTCGCCGCCGGGCATGAAGCCGAAGCGGGCGGGCTCGCCGAATGCGGGCGGCAAGTTGAAGACCGGCACCGACTCGCGCATGTATTTGATCGTGCCGGGGACGTTGAAGGTGACCGCGGCGGCGCCGATCGCGCTCTCGTCGGGGCACTTGTCGATGTAGAGGGTCGCGGGGGTGTTTTGATTGTGGCTGAGGAAGTCTTCCATCGAGCACTCGGGCATCACGGTCGCGTTGCCGACCTGCCCGGATGGCAGCGGGAAGCGCAGGTTGCGCGGCAGGGCGGGCTGTTCGACGACCGGGTTGCCGTTGCCGTCGACGGTCCAGGCGCCTGAGTTCAACTGGATCGTGGTGGTGAACTGGAAGGGATGGCCACCCGCCTGGCGGGCCACCGCGCCGCCCTCTTCTTCGGCCTGGGCGGAGAAGCGTTCGACGCCGTAAGGGACGGGGTCGGGGCTGACGGTGATGTTCTGGGGGCCGCTGGCCGCAGGGGCGTTGCCGCCCGAGACGCTGATCTTGCCCGGGGCGCCCTGGGTGGGTGGGCTGCCTTGCAGGCTGGTGAAGACTTCGAGTTCGATCGATTCGTACGGGGGCAGGGTGCCTTCGAATGTGCAGAGGACTTCATCGGGCGCTTCGACTTCGCAATTGACCGGGCGAAATGTGTTCTGCACGCCGGCGGTCGCGGTGACCCCGGTGGCAATCGCGCCCTGGGGCAGTTCGTCTTTGATCGTGACCGGCACTTTGGTGCCGTCGACGGGGGCGTCGCCGAGGTTGGTGACCGTCACCAGCAGGCGGCCGCTGCCGCCGGGGGAGATGACTTTGCCGGCGGCTTCGCCGATCAGCCCATTTACTTCGATCGTGGGGAAGAACTGCCCTGATGCTTCGATCGTGAACGGTTCTCCGCCGGTGGGGCCCCCTGTGACGGTGACGTCCTTGCCCGAAGCGGCCTCGAGCGCCGCTTCGAGCTGGGAGGCGGTTTCGACTACCGGCGCGGGGTTTTCGTCTTTGTCCTGCACGAAGAAGGGGCAATAAGCCGCGAAGTCCCCGGCCCCCAGGCAGGCGATCACTTCTCCCTGCAGCTTGACCTTGGCGACGAGACCCGAGCCTTCTTCTCCGAAGTCGGCGATTTCGGTGGTGATTTCCTGCACGTTGTCGCTCGCTTGCCAAAGGTGGGAGGGACGGCTGCCGTCAAGCACCTGCCACCAGGGCGCCGGCGCGGCCGAGGCAGAGCCGGCAAAGAGCGCTCCCAGGAGCGCCGTGGCGGTAACGGCGAGGGCGAAGAGGCCTGCAAGGCGCTTTGGCATGTTCGTGGCTTTCCTCATCGACCCGCCCTCCGGTTGTCGTTGGCTCGCTTGGCCTTCTTGTGTGAGTGCTTCTTCTTTTGCTTGTGCTTCTTGGCCACGCACTTGGCGGAGCCGGCCCTGATCACCTTGCGTTTGCTCTGCGGGCAGCGCTCAGAGGGGACGTTGCCCGAGCCGTGGAAGGCGGCGCTTGCGGGAGTCGGGTCATTGGGTGGGTTCGGTGCCGGCTGGCAGGCTTCGCCGAGGCATTCGTTGATCACAGGCAGGGTCGCGGGGATGCCGTTGACCCTGGCGTCATAGACGTCTAGCTCTTCGTCTTCGTCGGTGGCGGAGAGACGTGCCGGGGTGATGAAGAAGACGTCATCGCCCGATTCGCTGGAGTCGATGAAGCTCGCTTCTTCTTCTGAGGTGCCGGAGGAGATCAGCGAGACGCAGCCTGCCGTCGTGTGTGCGATCGCGGCTCCTTCTGAGGAGGAGGTGCAATCGCCGGTGCCGCGCGGCTCGTACTGGTAGACGTCCCACTCGCCGTTTGAGTCGGCGGAGACCAGCGGGTCCACCGCGTTGAAGAAGACGCGGCCGTCGTCGTGGACGAGGCGCGGGCGGTGCAGGGCGATCCCGCTCGTCGGTTCGCTTTCCTGGGGCGCGGGCAGGATCGCCGCCACCCAGCGCTTAGCCCAGTTCCCCTGCGTGTCGATCCGGTTTTCTTCGCCGGTCGGGTTGAAGAGCGTGCCGGTGGGGCTGGCGCCCGATGGATCGCAGGAGACGCAATCGAGGCGTTCCTCGCTGGCGTCATAGCGGAAGACCTCCTCGACCGCTTCATTGCTTTTGGCGTCGCGGTTGTCATAGCCGGTCAGGCTGCGCTCCGACATGAAGGCCAGGTAGCGGCCGTCGGGTGAGGCGGAGGCGCTTTGCTTGGTCTCGAACCCCTGCCCGTCCGGCGTGGTGGCGTATCCACCCCAGTCGGCCTTGTCCCGCGCGGAGACCGTCGCGATGAAGCGCGTGCCCTGGCCTTCTTCCCAGAGGTAGAGGTTGGGCTCGCCCGCGACGGCGGAGTCGCCCGCTTCGTTGGGCGTCGTGTCGAGCACGCCCCTGGCGACGAAGTAGGCGCGCGATCCGTCTTCGCTTTGGCCGGCGGTGATCCCGATCACTTCCGCCTTTTCACCGAGTTCGACCGGGGCGCTGAGGTCGCTCAGGCTGGTGCAGCCGAGGGTGGCGCCTTCCACCGGCCCCACCTCGCAGCGATAGAGGTCGAAGGTGGGGTGACCGAAGCTATCCGGGGGGCTGGCGTCCGCGGTGAGGCGCTGGGAGTCGGTGAAGAAGACGACCGACCCGTCCGCGCTGGCGCCGTTGAAGACAGGGAGGCTTTCGCCTTCGCCGCTGCCTCCGGCCACGAGGTCGAGGCGACCGGTCGTTTCGCTGGCAGTGTCGCGGGCGTAGAGGGCGGTGAGGTTTCGGCCGCCTGCGACGTATACACCCGTACTCCAGAACACTCGCGAGCCGTCTGCGGAGACCGCGTTGTGGATGGAGCCCATTCCTGCGCCGGCGAGGCCGCGGACGATGGCGCCGCCTTCACCCGCCGGCAGTTCGCTGACCGGCGCCAGCCGGCCTTCGTCCCACTGGTAGAGGGCGCGCGCTTCCGCCCCGGCCACCAGCGGTGCCCTGGACTGGACGACTGGATGGGTGAGGGCCGGGTCTGCCGCCACGATCCTCACCGGGCTTTCAGCCGAGCCGGCGCCGCCGCCGAATTTCGTCCCTTCCGGCACGTTGGCATAGCCTTCCTTGCCGGTGACCAGCGGCCGGTAGGTGGCCGGTTCGGTGTTATCGCGCAGGTAGGGGGTTTCTTCGGAGGCTTCAGCCGAGAGTGGTGTGTTGTCTTGCTGCTCGAGCAGGGCGCGCTCGAGGTTGGTGCTGAAGGTTTTATAGACGCCGCCGAAGCGAATCGGGCTGGCTTCGGTCTGCGGGGGGGTGACGTCCTTGGAAGCTCCAGGCACCGGCGCCGCCGCGGCGTGCAAGCACGGTCGAGGTGTCGATCGCCCGGTTGCCTTCGGGGTTGGGTTCGATCGAGGTGACCGTCTGGAAGGCGACGCCGTTGCCGTCGGCGGCCGCCTGCAGGACGCCCTGGTTGAACTGGAGGATCCGCCCGCCGAACTTGTTGGGCGGGGAGACCATCTCCCAGGCGCGGTTGTCGGCCAGGCTGAAGCCGAGGCCGCTGCGCGGCGTGGTGAAGGTCCTGTCGGGGCCTTTGGTTTCGCCTTCGGCGTTTACGGCGACCACCCGGTAGTGGTAGGTGGTGCCGGGTTTGAGGCCTTCGATTTCCTGGGGGGTGACCGCGACCGGCTTGTGGGCGGCGGGGATCGTGCCGCCGCCTACGCTGGTGCAGGTGCCAAGCGAGCAGTCTTCGGTGCCGTACTCGAAGTGGTAGGTCGTTTCGAGCGTGTTGGGGTTGATCTGGGCGCGAAGCGTCGCCGTGAAGAGGTTGAGGTCGATCACCGAGGTCGCCGTGACCGTCGGCGCGATTACCGGGAAGGTGAAGGTCTCGAAGACTTTGACCTGGCCGGAGTTGGTGGACTCCTGATCGTCGGCGATGTAGACGCGTTCGCTTGCGCCGTTGACCGCTACGCCCGCTGCGAGGCCGGCGAGTTCTCCGTCTTCACCCGCGGCGCCGAGGCTGCCGACCGGGTTGTCGTCTTCGTCGAATACCGCGACGCGGCGATCCAATATATCCACGCCCTCGCCGACATACACATGGCTGGTGGTTGGGTCGACCGCCAGGGAAAGGGAGAAGGCATCGTCGAAGCGGCTCCCCGGAGAGTAGGTGGTGGAAGCTGTGACCGGGAACTGCGAAGGCTCCAATCTGAATGCGCCGTAGGTTTCAGAGGTGGTGTAAAGGCTGCCGTCGGGGGCGACGGCCACGGCTTGGTTGGGGAATATCGGAGCTCGTGGAGCTTCCCCCTCTTGCTCTGGTTCAAATTCAGTCAGCAGCGCTCCTGAGCGTGAGTAGATTCTTGTCTTGCTAATGGAGGGAGGGGGGTACACGAACTTGGAATCGTTCGCGTAGATGTTCCCTTTGCTGTCGACCGCGACGCCCTTGAGCTCGGCGGATCCGGGGATTTCACTCGTCCCGGCCCCGAGGCCGGCGGTGAATTCGTGCGGTTCGCCGTTGGGCTCGAACGCCCGGACCTTGTTGTTGCTGGTGACGTAGAGGACGTGGGTTTCGGGGTCGACCGCGGCTTGGTCGCTCCCTGGGTGTTCGAAGAACGCGAGCCCTTTGATTTCGTTCCCCGAGATGTAGGGGGCGGAGCCGCCCCAAGCGAGCGGGTGGCCTTCGGAGTCGAACTTGTAGAGGGCCTGTTTCTTCCAGTCGCCGACGTAGATGTCTCCGGTCCCTTCGTCGACGGCGACCGCTCCGAGGCGTTCGAAGGAGGTCGCTTCCGTGCCGTCGGGGCCGAAGGCACCGAGGTATTCGGGATTGACGGCGGCGGCGGCGAGCGTGGGTGCCAGCGCGAGCAGGAGGAGGGCGGCCAACGCGGTGGCGAGCACTCGGATGCGGCCGAGGCCCCTGGCCCGGCGCATGGTCGATCCCGCAGACGATGCCTTCGCGTGGCGTCTCACGTAGCTCTCTCCTTGTCCCGTGAGCCCCTCTGCCCGCCGCTTCCCTTAGCGGCTTCCTCGAGGCTCGGTTATGTCCCTGTTTCAGTCCTGTCCGCGTCCCTGCGAACTGAACTACTGCGTACATGAAGCTGGGCAGTATGAGAACAAAGTTGTTTGCGAATGTCAAGGCCACGCGCGTTCCCATAGGAATTTGGCTCTCCATTGCGGAAAGCGGCGACGGCGAAGCGCGGGGTTTCTCTAGCGGCTGCTGTTGGCGCGCTTACGGGAGGGGCTGGCGGCCGCCCGTTTCGTCTCGCTGCGGGCGACCGAGCGGATCGTCCGGCCCATCGCTTTGTCGGTCGCCTCGGCCATCGCGATCTGGAAGACGCCCATCAGGACGTCGGCGCCCAGCGGGCGGGTGCGATCGAGGGCCTGGCGGACTTTCGGCCAGTCACCCTCGGGGCGACCGGCTTCATCGAAGGGCTTCCAGACCTGCTCGAGAAAGAGGTCGGTGAAGAGCTGGGCGATCTCGTCGGTCTTGCGGCGCAGCTTGTCGGCCACTTCGAGGACGGCGTCCGAGGCTCATCCCGACCTCCGCCAAGGCGGCTGCCGCCTTCATCATCCGCGGACTGATCACCTCGACCTTGCCATCGGGCAGGGCGCGGATCGTGCCGAGCTTTTCGCCCCGTTCGAGCATCTCGAGGCCGCGTCCTTCCTCGATCTCCTTTTTCCAGTGCTCGGCCAGCTCCGCCCCGTCGACGATCTCCGGCGTCTCCTCTTCGAAGGGCACGCGCAGGCTGCGGGTGAGGTTGTGGATCTCCTCAGCGGCACCGTCGACGCTTTCGCCCATGCGACGGATCGCCTCGAGGTTGAGGCCGTCGGCCTGTAGTTCGCGGGTCAGTTCGATCCGCGCCACGTGCTCCTCGTTGTAGTAGCCGGTGCGCCCGTGGACGACCGGCGGGGGCAGGATGCCGCGGGTCTGATGGGCGCGGATGTTGCGCACGGTCATCCCGGTCCGCTCGGCGAGCTCGCCGATCGTCATCTCCCCCTTGGCGGGCTTGCTCACCCCTTCATCGTAAGCGGGAAACGCTGCCCGTTCATTTTTTTCGATGGGTCTGAACAGACAAATGCGATTGCCTCGGCGAGGTCCTCGGCCGAGGTGAAGGTGGGGAATTCCTCGTCAGGGCTCTGCTCACGCATGCGCGGGGTGAGGATCGCGTCGACGACGATGATGTTGGCGGTCGCGGCGGTGCCTTCGAAACCGTCGGCGTAGGCAAGCGTCCAGGCCTCGGCGGCGGCCTTGGCCGAGGCGTAGGCCGCGTTGGTGTTGGTCGGCGCCTGCGCCTGCTTGGAGGAGACGAGGACGAAGCGGCCGTGCTCGCCGGCGAGCAGCGCGTCGTGGAAGGCGCGCGTGGTGTGCTGGACGGTGCGAACGAGGGAGTCGTGAAGGACGTCCCAATCATCGAGTGAGGCCTCGTGCAGTGGCTCTCCCCCACGCCAGCCGCCAACCAGGTGCAGCAGCGCATCGACCCGGCCGAAGCGCTCGACCAGCGCCGCGCACCAGGCGCGGGTGGCCTCCTCGTCGAGCAGATCGACCGCGCGCCCGTCCCAGCGCTCGGCGGGTAGGCCCAACGCCGCGCCGACCTCGTCGATCCGCGCCTGGTCCATATCGGTCCCGGCGATCGTCGCGCCAGCGCCGGCAAGCCGCTCCGCGACCACCGGCCCGAGCCCGCCGGCGACGCCAGCAATCGCGATTACGTGGCCGTTGAGGCTACTCATATGGGGGAGGCAGGATTCGAACCTGCGTAGGCATAACCGCCAGATTTACAGTCTGGTCCTTTTGACCGCTCAGGCACTCCCCCAGGCGAAGGTTGCATTCTAAATGTCAGGGCGTCAGGCGGGTCAGCGGGGGTCGCCCTGATAGACGATCGAGCGATGCCTGATCGCCGCAACGCGCACTATTCGATCGGAGTCGATTACCTGGTAGAGAATGCGGTACGACCCAACCCGAAGCGACCGCAGGCCCTTGAGCCTCCCTTGGAGCAGATGGCCAGCGTGTGGTTCGCGTTCCAGCAATGCAAGGGCTTCCGAAATGGCATCGATCAATGGCCAATCGAGACCCAGAAGCTCGCCGCGAGCGCGCCGGGCGAGCACGACTCGCGCCACGGTTAACTAGGACGAAGCTCGTCGAGCTCCTTACGAAGCTCGTCAAGGGTGACGACATCGCCCTTCGACAGCTCAGCCAAGCCAAGCTCGAGGGCAGCCATTGCATCTGGGTCCGAGAGGATCTCGGCAGTCTCCTCGAGTGCCTCGTACTCATCGACCGGGACGAGCGCCGCAGCCGGCCTGCCATTGCGAGTGACTAGAACGTGGTTGCGGCGATCAGCTACCTCGCTCAGCATCTCGCTGAGGTGGGCACGGAACTCACGCGCTGGAACTGCTCTAGCGGCCATTGACAAAGTGTACGCAATTGCGTACTCGGCGTCTAGCTCGGCGCGACGCCCAGCCGCTCCTTCATCTGCTCGTTGAAGGCAGTGAGGGCGGACATCGGGCGCATGAAGACGGTGAGCTCGGCGACGCGGCCGTCCTCGTCGAGCTCGAGGAAGTCGATGCCCTCGAGCTCGCGGTCGCCGACATTGGCCTTGAAGCGCAGGGCGACTGAGTTGCCTTCGTGCAGCTCGTCTATATAAGTGAGGTCTTCGAGCGTGGCGGCGACGTGGGTGAGCACGGCGCTGACCATCTCACGGCCCTCGAAGCCACGGAAGAGGATCGGGCTGTGCAGGACGACGTCCTCGCGCAGCGTCTCGGTCAGCAGGTCGAGGTCCTTCGCTTCGGCGGCGCGGCGGAAGGGGTGTGGCTCGGCCATCGCGGTGTACCTTACGCCCCGTGCCAAGCGACCACACCCTTGCGCGCTTCTCCAACTCGCTCGGCGCGAGGGGGCTGCGCTGGGCGGGCAAGATGAACGTGCCGCTCTACCGGGCCAGCGGCGGTCGGATCGGCGGCAAGGTCGGCAAGGCACCGGTCCTGCTGCTCACCACCACCGGGCGCAAGAGCGGTCAGCAGCGCACTGCCCCGGTCGTCTACCTCGCCGACGGCGAGAACGTCGTCGTGATCAACACCAACGCCGGCAACGCCAAGGTCCCGGCCTGGTCGCTCAACCTGAAGGCGAAGCCGGAGGGCGAAGTCGAGGTCGGTCGCAAGCGCTACCCGGTCCGCGCCCGCATCGCCGAGGGCGAGGAGCGCGAGCGGCTCTGGCGCGAGCACAACGAGCAGTACGCGGGCTTCGACGACTACCAGGAGAAGCTGGACCGCGAGGCCTCGGTAATCGTGCTCGAGCCGCGCTAACTGGCCTCGCGCAGCATCTGCGCCTCGGGCAGGGCGCGTAGCTTCTTCAGCGTGTTGGTCTCGATTTGGCGGATCCGCTCGCGGGTGACGCCGAAGGTCCTCCCCACTTCCTCCAGCGTAAGCGGCTCGAGGCCGGAGAGGCCGTAGCGCAACTCGATCACCTGGCGCTCGCGCTCGGGCAGCACGTCGAGCGCCCGCCGCACACCCTCACGCTGCAGGTGCTCGCTCGCTTCCTCGAAGGGCTGCGCCACCTCCTCGTCGGCGACGAAATCGCCGAGCTCCGATTCGTCCTCGTCGCCGACCGGCTTCTCCAGCGAGACCGGCAGCTGGGAGACGCGCAGGATGTCGCGCACTTCCTCGAGCGGCCAGCGCAGCTCGGCGGCGATCTCGTACGGCTCGGGCTCGCGGCCCAGCGACTGCACCAGATGGCGCTCGACGTGGGTCACCCGGTTCAGCTTCTCGACCATGTGGACGGGGATGCGGATCGTCCGCGCCTTGTCGGCGATCGCCCGCGTCACCGCCTGGCGAATCCACCAGGTGGCGTAGGTGGAGAACTTGTAGCCGCGGCGATAGTCGAACTTCTCGACCGCGCGGATCAGCCCCAGCGAGCCCTCCTGGATCAGGTCGAGGAAGCTCAGCCCCCGCCCCAGGTAGCCCTTGGCGATCGAGACGACCAGCCGCAGGTTGGCCTCGACCATCTGCCGCTTGGCGACCATGTCGCCGCGCTCGATCCGCTTCGCCAGTTCGACCTCCTGCGCCGCGGTGAGCAGGTCGACCTGGCCGATCGAGCGCAGGTAGAGGCGCAGTGAGTCGAGGCTCGGTTCGACCGTGAGGTCGAGGTCGGCCTCTTTTTTCGCCGCCGCCCCGTTGGCCTCTTCCGCCCGCGCTTCCTTGTAAGCGTCGACGCCCTCCTCGGCCAGCACTTCGACGCCCTGCTCGACCAGGTGGGCGTGCAGGCCGGCGATCTGCTCCTTGGTGACCTCTACCTCCTCGAGCGTGTTGGCGATCTGCTCGAAGGTCAAGTAGCCGCGCTCGCGGCCCAGCGCGATCAGCCCGCGCAGCTCCTCCGGCTCCGCAAACGGCTGTGCGTCCGAGTCCTGATCCAGTCCCACAGGGACCGTCTCCAACGGTTCGATCTCGCTGCCTCCCGGTGCTACCCAATCCCCCTGGCAGGGGAAGCCGACCCCAACGCTCCGGCCGTCGCCAAGTATAGGCAGAAGAATCGGTTCGGTCAGGGCCGGCGGACCTCGGCCGAGGTGCCCGGTCGCTTACGCTTCAAAAGCCGTGGCCAGTCGCACGACGATCACACCCGCTCGCTCCGCGCCCGACGTGCAGGCATCCGTGCCGGCCACCCAGGTCAGCCTCTCGCGCGTCGGCGTCACCGGAGTCGAGAAGGTGATCCGGGTCAAAGCAGACGGCACCGAGAACCTCTACCACGCCAACTTCGAGTGCTTCGTCGACCTCGAGCCGCGCCAGGCCGGGGTTCACATGTCGCGCTTCGAGGAGAACGTCGGCGAGGCGATCGACGAGGTCGTGCTCGGCGAGGCCTTCCAGGCCGAGGTCCTCGCCGCCCACATCGCCCAGCGCGTGCGCGAGACCCAGCACGGCCGCCGCGCCGAGGTCTCGGTCGAGGCGCGCTACCCGGAGACGGTGGAGACGCCGGCAACCGGTCACTCGACCCAGGAGATCTACGGGCTCTTCGGCACCGCCGTCGCCTCCGAGCACGGCACCCGCACCCTCACCGGCGTGCAGGCCCAGGGCATGACCGCCTGTCCCTGCGCCCAGGAGATGGTGGCCGAGCTCGGTCGCGAACAGCTCGCCGCCGCCGGCTTCGACGCTGAGCAGGTCGAGCGGGCGATCGAGGCCGTCCCCGTCGCCACCCACAACCAGCGCGGCATCGGCACCCTCTACATCGGCTGCCCCGAGGGCGGCCCGGCCTGGATCGACGCGCCGGAGCTGCTGCGCCTGGTCGAGGGCTCGATGAGCTCGGAGATCTACGAGCTGATGAAGCGCCCCGACGAGCTCGCCGTCGTCGCCAAAGCCCACGCCAACCCGCGCTTCGTCGAGGACTGCGTGCGGGAGATGATCCGCGCCGTGGTCGAGGGCTACCCCGACCTGCCGGCCGAGGCCTTCGTCATGGCTCGCCAGGAGAACCTGGAGACGATCCACCGCCACAACGTCGTCGCCGAGCGCTACGGCACCCTCGGCGACCTGCGCGAGGAGCTCGCCAGCGGCGAGCCCAGCGAGCGCCACACGACGATGCGCGATTGGCTCGAGTCGCCGGGCGCCTAGCTCGGCTTGGTCCCCTTCGCCACCGCTCGCGCTTCGCGCTCGGCCTCGATCCGGCGGCGCAGGCCGAAGAAGTAATCGGCGCCGCTGATCAGGGTCGCGGCGACGGCGAGGTAGACGAGGGCGTCGACCCAGGCGGGGGCCGGGTTGGCGGCGATCAGGGCGATCACGGCGGCGATCTGCAGCACGGTCTTGACCTTGCCGAGCCAGCTGGCGGCGATCACGATGCCGCGCTCGGCGGCGATCGCCCGCATCACGGTGACGGCGAACTCGCGGGCGATGATCACCATCGCTACCCAGGCTTCAAGCCGGTCGAGCGAGACCAGCGAGACCAGCGCGGCGACGATCAACAGCTTGTCGGCGATCGGGTCCATCAGCTTGCCAAAGGTGGTGACCGCGTCGCGCGAGCGGGCGAAGTAGCCGTCGAGCCCATCGGTGAGAGCGGCGAGAGCGAAGACGGCGGCAGCTAGGGCATCGCCGTTGGGGGTCTCGCCGAGCAGGGCGACGACGACCACCGGCACCGCGAGGATGCGCAGCAGGGTGAGGGCGTTGGGGAGGTTGAGCGGGAACATCCCGCTCAGGCGCTCTCCGCTGGCACCTTTGCGGCAGCAACGAGCTCCGCGTCGCGCTTGGCGAAGTACTCCTCGCCCTCGATGCTGATGTGGGGCACGAGCCGGCCGAGCCAGCCCGGCATCCACCAGGCCCACTTGCCGAGCAAAACCATGATCGCCGGCACCAGCAGGCAGCGGACCAGGGTCGAGTCGATCGCGATCGCGACGGCGAGGCCGACGCCGAACTCCTTGACGATCGGGTTGCCGTTGAGGACGAAGCTGGTGAAGACGCAGACCATGATCGCCGCCGCCGAGGTGATCACGCGGCCGGTGTTGGCGAGGCCTTCGATCACCGCCTCTTTCTCGTCGCCGGTCTGGCGGTAGTGCTCGCGCATCTGGGTGAGCAGGAAGACCTCGTAGTCCATCGAGAGGCCGAAGAGGATCGCGAACATCAGCAGCGGCACGAAGCTGACGATCGGGATCGGGTGGTCGAGGCCGATCAGCGAGGAGCCCCAGCCGAGCTGGAAGACGGCGGTGACCACGCCGTAGGCAGCCGCGACCGAGATCAGGTTCATCGCCGCCGCCTTGATCGGCACCAGCAGCGAGCGGAAGGCAAGCAGGAGGACGATGAAGCTGAGCCCGACGACGATGCCGATCATCAGCGGCAGCTTGTCGCTGATCTGAGTGGCAAGGTCGATGTAGCCGGCGGTCTGGCCGCCGACGTAGGAGCTGGGTCTTGGTTCCCTGCAGCGCCGCCGGGATCGTTTCATCGCGCAGGTCTTCGACCAGGCTGACGGTCTCATCCGCCCAGGGGGCCGATTTGGAGATGACCGTGAAGACGGCCGCCGTGCCGGTCTTTGTCGAGGCTCGGTTCGGAGACCCCGGCGACGTCGTGGGCAGCATTGATTTTCTTCTCCAGAAGCGGCAGCACCTGTTTCGCTTCTTCCGGGCTTTCGAATTCCGAGGCGATCAGCAGCGGGCCGTTGACGCCGGGGCCGAAGCCCTGGGTGAGCCCGTCGTAGGCCTGGCGCGCAGTCGTCGACTTTGGCAGGGCGCTGATGTCGTTCTGACCGAGCTCGAGCTGCAGAAGATCGGAATCGCCAGCACGATCAGGACCGCGAGGGCGGCGAGGGCGGAGCGCCAGGGGCGACTTGCGACGCCGCGGGCCCAGCGTCGCCAGCCGTGCGGCTCGGCTTCGTCGGGGTGCGTCTTGCCGAACTGCACGCGCAGCGAGTTGATGTGCGGGCCGAGCGCGCCCAGCATCGCCGGCAGCAGCGTCGCCGCGGCGAGGACCGCGATCACCACCGCGATCCCGGCGGTGAAGCCGAGTGTGGTGACCAGCGGGATGCCGGCGGCGGCGAGCGAGCAGAGCGCGATCACGACGGTGAAGCCGGCGAAGACGACGGCGCCGCCGGCGGTTGCCGTGGCGCGGGCGACCGACTCCTGGATCTCCATCCCGTCGGCGAGCTGCAGCTTGTGGCGGGTGACGATGAAGAGCGCGTAATCGATGCCGACGCCGAGCCCGATCATCGTCGCCAGGGTCGAGGCGACGCTCGGCACCTGGATCACGTGCTCGAGCAGGCGGATGATCGAGAGCGAGCAGGCGAGGCCGAGGATCGCTGACGACGATCGGCAGCACCATCGCCGTCGCGGTGCCGAAGGCGAAGAGCAGGATCACGATCGCGGCGGCGATGCCGATCGCGTCGCTGGCGCCGGTGTCCGGCTTGGAGAGCTGCGAGCCGACGTAGGCCCCGATCGAGACGTTGAGTCCGGCCGCTTCCGCGGGCTTGCCCGCGTCGAGCACGGCCAGCGCCTGCGCTTCGGTCAGTTCGCTGGGCCCGACGCCGAGGATTACCGGCGAGTAGGCGACCGAGCGGTCTTTGCTGAGGAAGGCGGCGCCCTGCGGTGTGAGCGGGTTGACGGCTGAGTTGACGTCGTGCAGGGCGTTCAGCCGCTTGACCGATTCGTCGATCGCGCTCTTGTACTTCGGCGCGGTCAGCACTTCCCCGGCCTTGGCCTGGAAGACGAGCGGGTTGCTGCCGAAGGCCTGTTCGGGCAGCTTGTCTTCAAGCAGTTCCGTCGCCAGGGTCGAGCCGGTGCCCGGCAAGGTCAGGTTGTCGTTGGTCTTGCTCTCCCCCGCCTGCCCGGCGAGGATGAGCGCGACGGCGACGGCGATCCAAATCGCGATCGTCGGCCAGTGGTGTCGCGCGCAGAAGCGGCCGATCGCATAGAGGGGGCCGGTCACGCGGGCATCATCCCCCTTTGCCAGGCGGCACGGGCGCCGGCACGTCGCCGGTCTCGAGAGCGTCCGGAACCGAGGCGGCGAGATTGGCGCCGAGCAGCTGGCGCAGGACGGAGAGGTGTTGGGCGTGGCTCGCGGCCAACGAGGCGGCGAGCATGCGCGGCGCGGACGTGTTCAGGTGAGGGCCCGCGCCAAGGGCCTGAGCGAGCGCGGCGTTCTCCTCTTCGTAGGCGAGTAGCAGGGCTTCTTCGCGGCCCTTCGGTCCAGGCGATTCGAGTTCGCCCGCTTCGGCTTCGGTTTCGCCGCCGACACCACGGATCGCCTTGGTGATCGCGTCGAGGTGAGCCTGGTCTTGCCCGCGCAGCTGCCCGGCCACGGCGAGGGTGCCGCCGCGGAGCAGGACCAGCGCCTGTTCATAGGCGGCCACGGTCGTCAGTTCCTGTGAGAGGACTGAGTTGAGGACTTCGACGTCGGCAGCCTTGTCGGTGTCGGTCGCCGCCCCGTGCCCGCTGCGACCGCAGCCGGACATCACGATCGCCAGGGCAAACAGAAAGACAGCGACGCGACCGAGGCCGCGCCGCTGACTGCTGATGGCAAATGCTCGCTTCGAACCCATATGCGGGTGCGAAGCATAAGAGGAGTTCTAGCCGCTTTTGCTCGAAAAAGCTAGACCTACTTGACCGCCTTCTTCGCGCGACCCTTTTTACGGCCCTTATTCGCCTTCGCCTCAGGGGATAGGCCTTCGAAGTTCATTAGGACAGCCGTGGCCGGGATCCCCTCCTCGCCAGACTTGGCAAGACGCTTAGCGCTCGCAGCGTGGATGTCGATGACCTTGTCGAGCGTTTCGTTGATGAGATCCACTGATTCTTCCCAGCCCTGCTCATCCACAATCCCGGGGGTGGCACTAATGTGCCGATCTTCTCTCGCATCAAAGTTTCCACTGGAGAGAGAATCGATCACCTCGTCGATGATCACCTGAATCGCAGTCGCGCTCACGCCAGGCTTCACTGAATCGGGGAGGGCCTTCCACTCACGATCGGTCAGGAAGGACCTCTCTGTCGCCCGGTAGTAGTGCTCGACGGCACCCCGACGAGGCTCCGTCTTGACCATCTCGATGCACTCAAAGTCCTTGAGGACTTTGACGTGGTAACTGACCTGGCTAAGCCCCTCCTCGAGCTCCTTGGAGAGTTCGTTCGGGCTCGCCATTCGTTCGTTGAGGATGGTCAAGATTTCGACGCGCAGCGGATGCGCCAGCGCCTTCACCAAGCGCTGATCGACGCCGGTCTCCTTCTTTTTCTTGGTCTTGGTCTTTACGGCCAAAGTGACTCCTCATTTCGTTTTCGCAAGCTTGAACCACTCCATCATATTGGACGCAAAGCTGAAATGACAACAAAGAAATAGGCACTTTACAGGCCCAAAATTTATTACTGGAACTTTTTCCAGCATTAGACCGGTCTAAAGCGTCGTACCGGATGGGTCGCGACCCCCAACCGCAAGAGCTGACGATTGCGAAGGGGGTGAGGCAGGGTGAAGATTTCCAAGACCGACAGCGTTGTTCCCTTGCTGTCAACTACAAAGACTCGCTGAGTCGTATACGGCGGTTCGACGCTAGTAGAGCGTCGAACCGCCGTACAGCGCCTGCATACAGCTCCGTGATTCAGTTTCGCCATGGTCAAGCGAGCCACGGCTACCGCCAAGGGGCAACTCATCGAGCTCGCGGGCGAGATCCACGCCTGCAGGCAGTGCCCGCGCCTCGTCGATTGGCGTAAAGCGGCAGCCCACGATCCGCCTCGCAGATACCGCGGCGAGAGCTACTGGGCAAAGCCGCTGAGCGGATTTGGAGATCCAGGTGCGCGCATAGCGATCGTTGGCCTTGCCCCCGCAGCAAACGGAGCCAATCGCACCGGCCGCATATTCACCGGTGATCGCTCTGGCGACTGGCTCTACGCCGCCCTGCATCGCACCGGGTTCGCGAACCAGCCTATCGAGCACCCACCGGAACGACGGGCTTTTCTTGCGAGACGCCTACGTGACCGCCGTGGTGCGCTGCGCGCCGCCCGCGAACCGTCCGACTCCGGGCGAGCGCGACCAATGTCTGCCATATCTCGAGCGGGAGCTGGCCCTTCTGGAGAGCTGCCGCACAATCGTCGCCTTGGGCGGTTTTGCCTGGGATGGAGCCCTCCGCGCGCTCAAGGCACTTGGAAATGAGGTGCCACGGCCGAGACCTCGATTCGGACACGGCGCCGAGACCGAGGTGAGCGATTGGATGCTGCTTGGCTGCTATCACCCCAGCCAGCAGAACACCTTTACCGGCCGGCTCACAGAGCCGATGCTTGACGCGATATTCGCTCGGGCTCGCACTCTCTCCCGGTAGGCCCCTCTCGGCGAGGAGAAGGGGGTGTCTCAAAGGCGAGGATCGCCACGGTGCCAGGCACGCATTCATCGCCGCTCTTTGCCAAACGATCGGAGCTTTCCTTCTGAATGGCGGTTAGGCGCTCCGAGTTTGCGCCATCAGCTCGGTCGTCTCTTTCCACCCTGCCTCGTCGAAATCTCCTGGCGTCCAGCTGACGTGCTCATCGCCCCGTCGGGTGAGAGTGCCGCTTTGCAACGCCATCGCCGCGTCATCAATGATCGCCTGGATGAACCTGGTCGCCAAGTCTAGGTCGCTCCCCTCAGGCAAAACCCAGTCTCAATACAAGGAATTAGGCATTATTTGAAACTAATTTGAGCAATAGGGCGGTCTCAAGCGTACCCATAGGAGGTGGGCACTCATGCAACGACCCCGGCTCAAGCGCACCACGCAGCGAATGGAAGCGCCTAACGGCGACATCTACCTGCTCCGGCCGAGCGCCGGCGCGGACATCCACATCGAGAATCCTGACCGCGAAGGCCGGCGCCTGCTCGCCGCTCTCGACGGAACCCGGACCGAGGAGGAGCTGATCGAGGAGTTCAGCGACGACGAGGTCGGCGATCTACTCGCCCAGTTCGAGGAGCTTGGCGTCGTCGAGGACGCCGCCGACGACGACGGGATCCCCGAGGCCGTGGTCGAGCGACTCGATCGCCAGCTCCGCTACTTCAGCGACATCACCACGGGGCCGACCGCGGCCGAGTGCCAGGAACGACTTGCCAACGCGCGCATCGCCGTGCTCGGCGTCGGCGGGCTCGGCGGCTGGGTCGCGCTGAACCTGGCCTGCTGCGGGATCGGCGAGATGCTGCTGCTCGATTTCGACCGGGTCGAGCTGAGCAACCTCAATCGCCAGGTCCTCTACTCCGAGGCCGACATCGGTCGCTTCAAGGCCGAGGCTGCGGCGGAGCGGCTGGCGGCCTTCAACTCGACGATCAAGCTCGAGCCCCGCGTGCAGCGACTCGACAGCGAAGCGGCGATCGCCGAGACGATCGCCGGCTACGACCTCGTGATCGACGCTTGCGACTGGCCGGCGCACGACATCGAGCGCTGGATCAACTCGGCCTGCTTCGGCGCTCGCATCCCCTTCATCGCGATGAGCCACTTCCCGCCGGTCGCGCGGGTCGGGCCGCTCTACGTGCCGGGCGTGACCGGCTGCTTCTCCTGCCAGGAGATCGCCTACCGGCGCACCTACCCGCTCTACGACATCGCCGTCGACCAGCAGCGGCGGCAAAGCCTCTCCGGCGGCCACGCTCGGGCCGGCCTGCAGCATGATCGGCGGCCAGGTCGGGCTCGACATCATGCACCTACCTGACCGGGCTCGCCAGGCCCTCGACCCTGGGCGTCGGTCACATGTATGACCTGCGCACGATGGCGGTCGATCGGGAGCCGGTCGTGCCCGATCCGAGCTGTCCGGTCTGCGGCGGAATGCAGCCCTCCTCCGACCAAGAGCTTCGCGAAACGGCGCCGCGGTAGATCGAGTGGCGGGCCCGGGGCAGGCCCGCCACCATCTCCGCTCTAGTGGGACTTGCCGAGGGCCCGGCCGGCGATCGGGACGAAGAAGAGCGCCAGCCAGCAGTAGGTAGCGAGTTCGGGGCTGAAGAGAGCCACGACGATCGAGAGCAGAAAGATCCCGGCGATCGCCAGCGCTGAGCGCTCTCCGGATCTCGCTTCCGCGGCCGAGACCCGGCTCAGGCCGGCGCGCCTGGCATCGGCGAAGAGCAGGACGCCGGCGACGATCACGCCGACCAGGTTGGCCGCGTAGAGGATCACCGCGGCCTCGGCCCCGCCGTGGTCGCCGAGGATCTGGCTGCTGAAGGGGATCAGCACGATCCAGGCGAGGTAGAAGAGGTTGAGCACGATCAGGCGCCCGTCGAAGCCGGTGACTTCGCCGAAGAAACGGTGGTGGACGAGCCAGAAGCGGCCGATCACGGCGAAGCTGATCGCGTAAGCGAAGAGGTCCCCCCGCTCGTTCAGCAGCGCTCTGCCGAGCTCGTTGTTGTGGACTCCGGGCTCCACCCCCAGCTGCAGGACCAGCAGCGTGATCGCGATCGCGAAGACGCCGTCGCTGAAGGCGACGATGCGCGAGAACTCGATCTCGTTCTCCTCCCGCTGCTTGGCCGTATCCACACGCGACACGGCCCCATCATCGAGCCCGGCCTCGACGGAATCGCACAGGAACCTTGCGTGCCCTAAAGAGCCAGGGCTGCGGCCTTCAGGTGCAGCACCTCCAATTGCCTCAGTTGCCCGGTCGCCCGCTCGGCCAGGGCGCCGAGCTCGAAGCCCGAAAGGTCGTCGGCGAGGGTGTGCTCCAGCGCCCGCCACAGCCGGCGCTTACCGGCGACGCCGATCTGCAACAGCTCCAACTCGTCGAGACGGCTCAGCGGCGAGTAGCCCCGCAGCTGTCCGTTCAGCTTCAAGCGGCCGAGACGCTCACCGAGAATGGCGGCAAGCGGTTTGAGCTTGCTCTTGCCCACCCCGAGCCGATCCATCACCGCCTCGAGCGTCTCGCGATCGGCCTCGATCTCGGCGCAGACCTCAGCCAGCACCGGCCCGAACTCCGGATCGTCCCGGTTGCTGCCCCGCAACCGCCTCGCCAGCTCAACCCCAGCCGTCGCTCCCGCCAGGTGGTCGTTGAGATAGATGGCTAGCCGGTCTCCCACACACTGCCGCTACCCCACAATGGCTACCTCGCAATCAGGCGGCCACCGATGTTGCGCGCGCGCCAGACGGAGGGCGTTTTTCGTTCGCCCGCCGGGGGTAGGCGGTGACCATGGATTCCAATCAAGAGAAGCGAGACGACGAAGCGCTCGCCGAAGAGGAGGCGGAAGCTGCTGGCGCCGAAGCCGCTGACATCGGCGGGGAGGTGGCCAAGGATTCGGAGGACCCGGCCGAGCAGCCCCTGATCGAGGCGGGCGAGGGTGAGGCCGAGGGCTTCGAGCTGGCCGAGCGCGACCTCGAAGACATCGCCAGCCACGGCGATCAGCATCGCTTTCCCGACAACGTGCCGTCGTCGCCTGAGGAGCAGAGCGACGACGCCGTCTACGGCGAGGCCGACGAGGCGATCCCCGAGGACGAGTGACGCAGAGGCAATGGCGCACCGCTTGCTGGCAATAGTCACCAGTGACCCGCTCGGGCCCGATTCCCTGCGCGAGATCAGTGCCGGGAACGGCAGCGAGGGACCCGACCTGCGAGTGGTGGTCCCGGCGGTCGAGGCGAACCCACTGCGGCACACGCTCGGCGACATCGATGAGCCCAGGCAGGAAGCCGAGGCTCGGCTCAGGCGGATACTCGGAGAGCTGCGCGAGAACGGGATCGAGGCCGGCGGCGAGGTGGGCGATCCCGACCCGATCCAGGCCGCGCAGGACGCGCTGCTGAAGGCGCCCGCGGACGAGATCGTGATCTTCGAGCACGAGCAGGCGCAGGCCCGCTGGTTCGAAGAAGGCCTGCTGGAAAAGGCGGAAGCGGGACTCGAGCCACCGCTGCGGATGGTCGTCCTGCACAGCGACCGGGACGGCGCCGAGCACGTCGTCGACGTCGAGACCGCCGGCCGCGGAACCCACGATCCGGCCGAGGGCCACGAAGTCGGCACCGCCTACCTCCCCGGCCTCTCGCGCGCCGATTTCGCCGGCATGGTCGCCGGCATCTTCGGCACCATCGTCGCCGCCGTCCTCGCCGCCGCGGTAACGGCCGACAACGGCAGCGTCAGTGGCCGCGCCGCCGCCGCGATCCTGATCGCGATCGGGATCGCCCTCATCAACATGGCGCACGTCGTCGGCCTGACCCTGATGGAGAGCGTTCGCTATCGCGGCGGCTTCGCCAAGCTCTTCCGCTACCTCTCGCTGATCGGCACCCCGCTGGCGGTGCTGGTCAATCTCATCCTGCTCCTCGCCTGAGCACGGCGCAGTGGTTCAGCGGCTGCGTTCGAGCAGCCACTCGAGCAAGGCGTCGATGCCGTCCTGGCGCTCGATCCGGCGCTGCTCATCGGCTCCGTTGCCTTCGCGAAGGATGCGCTCGATCTCCCCCAATGCCCCTTCGGTGCCCAGCTCCCGCGCGTAGGGGCGGATCGTCTCGAGTACGCGGGCGGCGACCTCCCGGGCCGGGCCGGGCCGCTCGGAGTCGAAGAGGATCTCTGCCTCGAGGCCGTGGCTGGCGGCCTGGAAGTAGGACTCCTCGAGCGCCTCGCGATGCAGGGGCGACTCCGTGGGCCGATCCAGCTCCTTGGCGGCGATCGCCTGGATCAGCCCGGCGAAGGCGGCGGAGGTGCGCGGCTCGGTCGGCACGTCTACCGCCCTCACCTCCACCGTGCCGAGGTTCGGGTGGGGACGGACGTCCCACCAGATGTAGGTGTAGTCGTCGACCCCGGCAGCGGCGACGAGCTGGTCCGCCACCTCGAGAAAGTGAGCGTAGTCGCGGAAGTGGCGCGGCACCTGAAAGCGCGGGTAGCTGCGCACGATCTGGGTGCGAGCGCTGGCGTGGCCGGAGTCGACCCCCGCCTGAAACGGAGAGTTGGCGCTGAGTGCCTGCAGCACCGGCAGGTAGAGGCGAAAGGCGTTGGCGAGCCCGATCGCCGCCTCGGGGTCGGGCGCGCCGACGTGGACGTGGAGACCGCAGGGCGGGGTCCGCAGCAGGCTGCCGAGGTCCTTCTGCACGACCTCGTAGCGTGGCTTATCGACCAGAACGGCCTCATCCGCCGCAGCGGTGGGATGCAGGCCACAAGCGAGCAGGACGAAGCCGGCCTCGGCGACGTCTCGGCGCAGCTCCTCGAGCTGTTCCAGCACCTCGCCGGGATCGCGGCAGATCCCCGTCTTCAACTCGATCTGTTCGGTGAAGATCTCGGCCGAGACCCGCTCGGCTAGCGGCGTACCGGCGACGCTCTCCAGCACCTCCTCGGCCGCATAGGTCAACTCGCCTTGCGGGTCGACGAGCAGCAGCTCCTCCTCGACGCCAAGTGAGAGCGGCGGCGAGTCGCCAAAGCGATGCGGGTGGTCTCGTCTTGAAGGCGAAGTCAGTCCGGGTCTTCTTCGAAGGAGACGATGTGGATGATCGCCATGCCGCTCGACTACCCCGTGTGGGGATCGGCTACACGGTCACGGCGAGGCTCGACAGCGCTCCGCGGTCCTTGCGTAGCTCGCCGATCGACTCGAACACCTCGGCCGCCCCGGCCTCGCGCAGCTCGCGCAACAGCTCGGAGGCGCCGTGCATCGCCTGCACTTCGCCGATCAGCTCGCCGTAGGCCTCACCCTCAGCCGCACGGATCGCGTCTCCGTTGGAGCGCTCGCCCTCCTATTCGGCGCCGGCCACGGCGCGCTGCAGCTGGCTCTTGCTCATCTTCGAGCGGCCTTCGATGCCGAGCTTCTTGGCGTCGTTGTAGAGCTGTTCGCGGGTGCGCCCGCCTGGCCCGCTGCCCGAGCGCTTGCCTCCGCGGCTGCTGGCGGAGCTACCGTTGGTCGAGCTGCGTGAGGAGGTTTTCGACTCCCCGGAGCGAGCCTTTTCCTTGTTGACGGCGCGGGAGGCGATCTGCTCGGCGCGTTTCTCCGAACGGCCGGCTTTCTTCTCACTCTTCCTGATGTGCTCGTACTGACGTGCTCGTTTCGTGCCTTTTTTCACTCCGCGTGGGGGCATGGGTCAGCTCCTTTCGTCAGCTAGCGCCAATGCGGCGAACTCCTCGACGAGCTTCGCGTTGAAGGCATCGAGGTCGTCTGGCTTGCGGCTGCTGACCAGGCCCTGGTCGACGTGGACTTCCTCGTCGACCCACTCGGCGCCGGCATTGCGCAGATCGGTCTGCAGGCTCGGCCAGGAGGTGAGCGTGCGGCCGTCGACGACATCGGCGTTGATCAGGGTCCAGGGCGCGTGGCAGATCGCCCCGACCGGCTTGCCGGCCTCGAAGAAGGAGCGCACGAACTGGACCGCGTCGGTGTCGGTGCGCAGCTGATCGGGATTGGCGACCCCACCGGGCAGCACCAAGCCGTCGTAGTCGTCGGGATTCGCCTCGCCCACGGCCTTGTCCGGGCTGAAGGTCTCGCCCTTGTCGAGGTGGTTGAAAGCCTGGATCTCGTCCGTTTCGGGGGCGAGCAGTTCGATCTCGGCACCGGCCTCGCGCAGTGCCTCGCGCGGGCTGGTCAGCTCGACTTCCTCCACCCCCTCATTGGCGACGAGGATCGCGATCTTCTTGCCCTGCAACTGGTCTGACATCTGAAGCTCCTTTGACTCGATCTGAAGTGCGTCGCCGCCAGATACCCCGGGACGGTGAGGCAAAACAGCCGCTTGTGTCGGGTGCCGACCGGGTAAGCGGTGACGGTGGCGCGAAAGAATTCTCGTCCTTCGGGGGGTGGGCTCGCCTGGAATCGCAGCGGACGCGCGGTCGTCTGGCTGCGCTTCCTGATCGTGCCCGCCTGGATCGCGGCGACCGTGATGGCGATGGCCCACCTGCCCTCGGCGTTCGAAGCGGAAGCCGGCGAGCTGGACAGCCTGCTGCCCCACTCTTCCCGCGCCCTGGAGGTGGAACGCGAGGCGCTCGATACGTTCGGGTTGCCGCTGCTGAGCCGGACCATGGTCGTCGCTCGCGAGCCCGGCGGCTTCTCCCCCGCCCAGGCATCCGCCGCCGCCGACTACATCGCCACGGCGGATCGCAGCGAAGGGCCGAACGCGGTCAAGGCGGTGCCGCTTACCGACGCGCCCGGCATGCCCGGCGACGGCGGAGCCGCGACCACGATCGTCGCCTACCTCTATATCGATCCAGCCCTGAGCGAAGGCGAATCCCAGGAAAGCGCCGAGCGCTTCGCGGCCGGGCTCGAGCGCGCCACCTCGGCGCCGGTAGTAAAGGTGACCGGAGCGCTACCCGCGACCCGGTCCGAAACCGAGATCGCCGAAAGCCACCTGATCTGGGTCGAGCTGGCGACCGCCTTCCTGGTCGTCGCGATCCTCGCGCTCTACTTCCGCTCGCTCGGCGTGCCGTTGCTCGGCCTCTCCACCGTGGCGATCGCCTACCTCTGTGCCGATCGCGTCCTCGGCTGGATCGCCGAGCGCTACGGGCTCTCGATTCCGCGCGAGGCCGAGCCGGTGATCGTCGCCCTGATCTTCGGCGTGCTCACCGACTACCTCGTCTTCTTCGTCTCCGGCTACCGCCAGCGGCTGCGCCAAGGCGAGCGAACGACTGAAGCAGTGAGCGAGACGACCGGCGGAGCTGCTGCCGGTGATCTTGACCGCGGCGCTGATGATCGCCGGCGCGACGCTGACCCTGCTGCTCTCCGGCGTCAGCTTCCTCAGCGCCTTCGGCCCGAGCATGGCGGTCGCGGTGATCGTCTCGGCCCTGGTCGCGATGACGCTGGTGCCGGCGGCGCTGGCGATCTTCGGCAGAGCGCTGCTGTGGCCACGTGGCGTAGGCGAGCAATCCTCTGCTGACGCGAACACTGAGAAGGACGCCGTCGACGAGGGGGCAGGGGTCGAGGAGGGCGGAGCCCGCGGGCGCCTGCTCGGCGTCGCCGTCAAGGTGCCCGCTGCTGACCGCGGTGGTCTGCGTCTTGGCCCTGCTCGCAGCGGCCAGCGGCTTGCGTCACCTGGAGCTGGGCAACCCGGTGATGCGCGGCCTGCCGGAAGCGAGCGAACCGCGGCAGGGCTATGACGCCGCGGCAGCCGGCATCGGCCCCGGCGTGCTCGGCCCGACGATGCTCGTGCTCGAAGGACAGGGAATCGCCCAACGCGGGGCCGAGCTGGCGAGCTTCCAGACCGAACTCGAAGGCGACCGCCAGATCGTCGGCGTCCTCGGGCCCGCCGACCAGCCGCTTCCGTCGCGCGCCGGAGTGATGCTCGCGCCAAACGGCAACGCGGCCCGTTACGTGCTGGCGCTCGACGGCGATCCCGACGGGGCCAGCTGCCACCGACGCGCTCAGCGAGCTCGAAGACGAGCTGCCGAGCATGCTCGAGCGCAGCGGCCTGCGGGGCGTCCGGACCGGGATCACCGGCGACACGACGATCGCCTCCGAACTGAGCGAAGACACGACCACCGCCTTCGAGCGGGTCGCGCCGGCCGCCCTCGTGGTCCTGCTGCTCCTGCTCTGGTTTCTGCTGCGGAGCTGGGCCGCGCCGCTGTACCTGGTCGGCAGCAGCCTGCTCGTCGTAGCCGCCGCGCTCGGCATCACGGTCTACGTCTTCCAGGACCTGCTCGGCTACGGCGAGCTGGCCTTCTTCGTGCCGGTCGCGAGCGCGATCCTCCTCCTCGCCCTGGGCGCCGACTACAACGTCTTCCTGATCAGCCGCATCTGGCAGCGAGGCAGAGGACCAGGAGCTGCGCCCAGCGATCCGCACCGCCGGAATCCGCGCCGGCCGCGCGATCACCGTGGCCGGCTTCATCCTCGCCCTCTCCTTCGCCGCCGTGGCCCTGATCCCGATCCAGGGCTTCCGCGAGATCGCCTTCGCCCTCTGCGTCGGCCTACTGCTCGACACCCTGATTGCCCGCACCTTGCTGGTGCCGGCCTTGGTCGCCATCTTCGGGCGTGGAAAGCATGCGGACAAGGAACCGACGGATAACCAGCTCTCGACTCCTCCTATAGAATCGACTGCGAAATAACTCCGAATTCCGCACTCCAAAGCGGTTTCCGGCTTCTTTTGCGCCGACGTAGCTCAGCTGGTAGAGCACTTCACTCGTAATGAAGGGGTCCCCGGTTCAAATCCGGGCGTCGGCTTAATTCCAGCGTTCCTTTTCCCATTCCAGAGCGGCGAAGAATCGCTTTAGCGTCGAGCCAGCCTTATGCCTCCGGCTTCTCCAACTCTGATCCTGCCTCCCGCGATGATCAGCAGTCCCGCACCAATCGCGATCAAAGCGCCCAATCCCGCAGTTACCAAGCCGATACCTAGCTCCGCATAAACGGCGTCGAAAAGTCCCGGTACCCCTGGATCAACGATCAAACGTGAGCCGCTGCCGGCGTAGATGGCGACGCCCTCTGCGCCGAGTCCCGCCGCACAGCAAAGCAAGCCCCACTTACTAGAGCGCAGCCCCAGGCCCGCACCCAGAATGAGAAGCGCCGCACAAACGATCAGAGCCACGCCCTCCCAACCGTCGACCAACCGGTTCTGACTTAGCTGGAGGGTTTCGCATTCGAGCTTCGGCAGGAATATCGAAAGAAGAAGCAAGGCTCCGGCGAATACCGCCAGGGCGGCGCCCGCCCTGGCCCTCTGGCTCCCCGCGTGGCTGTCTTTCTCAGGCATCAAAGAAGTCTAGACCTCCTTTCCTCAGCCACCCATGTGACAGCCAAGGACGCTTGCCGGGGCGGCGTTTCTCGGCGTCCCCACTCCGATGAGGACGCCCTTGTAGTACCTCCTCATGACGGCAGGACGGCGTCGCAGGTTCCCCCCGGCGATTTCGCGGGCCGCGGTGACGATGTAGGACGGCCAGCCGTTGCCGCGGGCCGGCAGGACGTCGCCGCGGAAGCCCTTTTCGTGGACCATCTGAAGGAGGACCGCCCAGTGGCGAGCGTCGCTCATCGCCGCGACCGACGCTTCAGCCGTGGGGGCGTCACCGGACCGCGTCGCCGCGCTCCAGCTTTCGAGCCAGCCGCAGGCGACGGCCGCGGCGACGGTCCGGCCGAGCTCGAAGCGACTGGTGAGATGGCTTTCGGTTTCCAGGCCGGCGAGGTCGAAGGCGGGGGGCAGCGGCACGCCGTCGAGCATCCGCGCGATCACGCCGGAGCGAGACGCAGGCTGCACCACTTCCGGCGGCATCGCCGCCAGCCACCGTTCGACGCTGACGGCGCGCAGCGATCGCAGGACCGATTCGTATGCACCTTTGGGAAGCGAGGCGCTGAGGCTGACGAAGACGCTGTTATGGGGCGGCAGGATGGTGATGTAGGCGGGGCTTCCGCGGTAGTGGAAGGTGGTCGTCTGCCGCCCGAGGACGGTCGACTTCATCACGGTCGCCCTCGGTCGGGATTCGCGCAGGATGGTGCGGTAAAGCGAGGCCGGGGCCCAGTTCATGGCCAGGCTCAAGCCGTCGGGACCGAAGGCCGGATGCCCGGCCTCCTTGTAGGTCAGTCCGCCGAATTCGGTCTCGAAGCTGCTGGCGTGAATGATCGACCAGCCAGGGGCGGTGACGAGCAGGCGCGGGTTGGCTTCAGCCACCTTGACCGCGGCGGCGGCGTAGGTCGGATGGCCACCGTCTTTGACCGAGCCGCCGCCGAGGACGACCAGCACCGCAATCACCGCAACACAGGCCAGGCCGAAGCCGAGCGAGGCCGAGCGGTGCCGGGAGAAGATCCCGGACAGGCCATGGTCACCGCCCGCGCCGCGTTCCACCGCGACACGGTCGCCGGCCGGGATCGGCTGCGCCGGGGAATCGCCGGCGGCGATTGCCCGCCGTATCGCCCGCTCCAGGTCGGCCTCGCCGATCGCCTTGCTCAGCTCCTCGGCGGAGACCGGGTTGGCGGCGCGCATGCGGGCGAGTGCATCGGTTGGGGTGGTGCGGATCATCGGGCCTCCTCGGCGGGTGTGGGCATCGCGGAACGGCCTTCTTGGTCGATCGGTTTCGCAGCGTCGAGTCGCTTCGCGAGCTTGCGGCGGGCGCGATGGAGGCGCACCCGGAAGGCGCCCTGCGAACAGCCAAGAACCTGCGCCGCCTCACGCACCTCGAGTCCGTCCCAGGCGATGAGGCGCAGGACCTCGCGCTCATGCTCCTCCAGCTGCGCGAAGGCGGTGGCGAACGTGTCGCGGAGGGCCAGCGACTCGGCCGGGTCGGAGCCGGGCACCTCGGCGCGCGCCTCGTGGGCCAGGCGCGCGCCGAGGTCGTGGCGGCGGCGCGTCGAGCGGTACTGGTCCGCGATCACATTGGTGGCGATCGCGTAGAGCCAGGGCAGTGGGCCATCGGGGATGCAGTCGCGGCGGCGCCAGACCACTGCGAAGGTGTCGGCGACCACTTCTTCGGCCGCCTCCCGCCCGGAGAGACGCCGCATCGCGAAGGCGAGCAGCCGCGCGTGATGCTCGCGGAAGCAGCTTTCGAAGCGGCCGCGATAGATGTCTGACGCCCGCTCAGGTGAATCACCGACTGAAAGCATCTACGGGCTAAGTGTCAGATCGAAGGCGGTTGTTACAGGGGAAACCCGATTGCCGTACACCCGCTGTTGACCACTTGACGCAGTGGTCTGTTGTGCCCCCAACGCCCGGTGGGCAGCGCTTCTGCAAGTTCCACAACCAGCTGTGGATATGAGCCTTCGTTGCGAATGCGCCGAAATACGGGCCATGAGCCGGAGTGCAGGAGGACGCGTCGCGCTTCCCTGGCCGTATCGACATCCCGGGCGGCGTGAGCATCAAACCAGCGGCTGAACCATTCGCAGGCGACCGCTCCGCCGACGGCCCTGCCCACCGAGTAGCGATTGGTGGTGACGCGGCGGTCGGGGATGGTCGAGGGATCAAACCCGGCGGGGAGAGGGAGGCCCTGGAGCATTTCGCGCACTTCGGCGCCGTAGTCGGCGGCTTTGACGACCCTTTGAGGCATGGCGTCGAGCCAGGTTTCTGCGTCCACTTTTTGCAACCAGCTGAGACGTTCACGGAAAGCGCCGAGATTTGAGACCCAGGCGCTGAGCGAGAGCACCCGGTCTCCTTCTCTCCAAACCGCCAGCATCGAGTGAAGGCCGTGGGCACCGGGAATCGAAGACCGGCCTCCCGGATTGATGTGGGCGACGGTTCCCAGAACTGGCGCGGTGACAGTGAAGCCATGGGCTCGGTAGGACTTCAGCCAACCACTGGCTCTTTTCCAGGGACCCCACCCAACTTTCACCGTACGCAGGCCGAAGCGAAGCTGTGCTTCCCCGTGAATGATTTCGCTGCGTGACGGATGGGGTCGAGCGGGTGCCGGAGACCCAGGACCGAATTCCATGCTCCCGGAGCTCTGCTGCCATTGAATGACGTTTCGTACGCGCCAGCCTGGCTCCTCGAGCAAGAGCAGTGGAGTGGATTCGGCGAAGCGGACGAGCTCGGCTCCGTAAGCAGGCTGCGGTGAGCGTGAGGCACCGCCTACCGCAAAGAAGGCAACTGCGCCCGCGAGTACCAGCGCCAGCGCTCCAGCAAGGGCGAGGGACCGTTGCCGCGGGGCGAAATGTCGCTTCGGCGGTTCCGCAGAGGAGGCGAGTTCGATCCGGGCGTCAAGCGCCTGCCGGGCGGCAGCACGAGTAGATGCACCGGGACCATCGGCGTCCGGGGCGAGAGCGCGGATCAGAGCGATCTCATCCATGGTCAACCTCCAAGTTTGCGATTGGCATCTCTTCCGTAGTTGTCCGAGGGAGGCGAAGCTGTTCGCGAATCCTTTTGCGGGCTCGGGACAACCGGGACTTCACGGTTCCCGTCGGCAGCTCCAGCGCTTCGGCGATCTCCTCGTAGGTGAGTTCAGCCAAGGCGAAGAGGAGCAGGGGGTCTGCCTCCTCTTTGGGAAGCGCCACGAGCAAAGCGGCGAGTTGCGAGCGCAAGCGAACCGCGTCGGCCCGATTCTCAGCCCCCTCGAGGGGATCGACTGGGCCGACATCTGCGGCCCTTGCGTAGGCGCGGAATTGGCGCTCTTCCTGACGGTGCTTGTCGTGGATCAGGTTGGTGGCGATGCCAAACAGCCAGGGCCGGGCAGTGGCTCGGGAAGGGTCGTAGGTCCCCCGGCGGTCGAAAGCAACGAGGAAGGTCTGCGATGCGATCTCCTCCGCAGCCGAATTGCCAACTCGGCGGCACGCGTAGGAGTGGATGGCGTCGAAATGGCGGTCGAAGATCGCGGCGAAGCTGGCAGGCTCAGAGATGGAGCCTAAGATCACGTCGCAATCGAGCATTGCCTGCCCCATATCGTGAATTGTCCGAAGCGGTGGTTTGGGTTCGCGGGCAGCATCGCCGACTACAGGTGTAACGCTGGGGCCTGAGCCGGACATGTATTGCCGATGAAGCGCGACTCCGCTGTGATCGACACGCTGCCGCGCGAACTGGCCGAGGTGCGCTTCTCCGCCCTTTACCGCGACCACGCGCGGGAGTTGCTCGGCTACGCGGTGCGCCGCAGCGCCGATCCCGACGATGCGGCGGACACCGTCGCCGAGACCTTCCTGATCGCCTGGCGGCGACTTGGCGAGGTGCCGCTCGGCAACGAGGCACGTCTCTGGCTTTTCGGCACCGCCCGTCACGTCCTCGCCAACCAAGATCGTGGCGCCCGCCGCCGTGACCGGCTCACGGAGCGACTGCGAGACGAGCTTCGCCGAGAGCTTCCGGTCAACCACGCGCAAGAGCAGAGCGGCTTGCTCGAGGCGCTGGCGGAGCTGAGCGAAGCAGATCGAGAGCTCTTGACGTTGATCGGCTGGGAGGAGCTGACGCCAACCCAGGCTGCACGGGTGCTCGGAATCTCGCCCCTGGCCGCGCGCACTCGCCTGCACCGCGCGAGGCGCCGGCTGCGCGCCCGGCTCGCCGAACACCCGCCAGAGAATTCCCGGAACCAAGAGGTCGAAGTCGAGGAGGCACGATGAGGAACGAGAAGATCGATGGCGAGTTGGGCGCAGCGAACCCGATCGGGAAATCGATCCTCGCGGCGCTCGATCTCGCCGCCGGAGAAGCGGCGCTCGGCGAGGCAATCCTCGCCGAGTCCGCGCAGGTCGAACCGGAGGTTGCCGCCGTGAAATCGCGCCACCACCCCGGGCGCCCGCGTCGCGCCCTGCTCGCCTTGACCGGGCTGACGGCCGGCGCGGCCGTCGCTGCGGCAGTGCTCCTCCTCGGCACCGGCGGCACAGGGTCACCGGCCCCTGCCTATGGAGCCGAGCTCGTTCGTTTCGCCGAATCGACGCCGTTGCTACTGCTCCAAGGACCCGACTGGCGCGTCGAGAACGTCACCGAGTCGGGACAAGGTGTCTATATGCCTCGCAGCAGCAAGGGCTCGGGGTCGATGGAATTCGTCACCGGGCCGGCGGTTTCCTACGGTGGCATCACGGTCTCGGCCGACGGCAAAGTCAGCGGGATGCCCCCGAAGGCCGTCAGGCAGCGCAAAGTGGAACTGGTCTGGAACCGTGGCAAGCTGGGGTTCCCAGGCCCGATCGTCCGTCACCCCGTGAAAGCGCCCGTCCTCGACACCACGGCCCTGGTCAACACCAGGGCGGAAACCTCCTACATCACGACAAAGACCTCGAAAATACGGGTCGAAATGGGGGGTCCCGGAGATCGCGAGATGGTCGCGATCTGGCATGAAAACGGCTACACGCTCGAATTGCGCGCCTGGGTATCCAGTCTCGCAGCCTTCGAAGAACGGCTCGGTTGGCTTAGCCGGGTGGATTCGCAAACCTGGCTCGACGCGATGCCCGCGAATGTCGTCAAAGCCGCCGATCATGATGCCGCGGTGCGCGAAATGCTCAAGGGGATCCCTGTGCCCAAGGGCTTCACGCCCTCGCAAATTCCCGACGAAGGGCTCACAACCGACCGCTACCAGGTGGGCGCCTCGGTTACGGGCATCGTCTCGTGCCTCTGGTTCCGGCAGTGGGGTGAGGCGCGTAGAGCCGGCGACAGAGCGGCGGCAGCTGAAGCCGAAACGGCGATGGCGAGCCTCGAAGAGCTGGTCGATCCTGCATGAGATGGCGAAGGAAGGCGCATATCCCGAGACGGTCTGGCAGCTCGCAAAAGCGATGCCGAGCGGCGTCTGGCGTCGGGGGCCCCGTACCACTTGGCGCCTGCTGCCCCGCGCCGAAGGACTCGGGTGCGCCCGTTGGGGCCTCCCTGTGTTGCCCCGGAAGCAGCGACGCCAACGTGAACGGGGGCATCGGCGGTAAAAAGGGGGCCGGGGAACCTCGAGGCGGCGAGCCTGAGCCGGGTCCGGGGCTACAGGCGCTCGCAGCTCAATCGATAGTGGTGCTCGGGACGCTGGCGACGCGTTGGTGGGGATACCTCCCGGTGCAGAGCAACCCGCCCGTCCACATCCGTGCTGCCAGTTATCAGTCGGAAGTCAGCTCCACGGGATTACCGTGGTAGCCGGCGCGAGCGAGATGGCGCTCCTTACCTCCTGGCCAGGTTGTGATTCGCACGTCAGCCATTGAGCCTGCGGGCTCCATTCGCAACCAGGCCAAGGGCGCATCCTCGCTCGCCAGGTCGCCCGCCTCTCGCACATTTCCTTGGAAAGCCGCCCACTCTTCCTCGCTGAGGTACTGCGCGACGATCGAGTGATAAAGCACAGTGGCTTGGCCAGGTGATCGCTGAGCCAGGATCTGCTTTGCCCATGAGGCTGCTCCCCCTTGGGCGATCGCTACGGGCACCTCTGCTCTGATGTCAATTGCCGCTCGCAAGCGTTCGATCCGGCCAGGTTGGTCTGGCCAGACGTAGGCGAGCAGGGCAACGCGTCCCTCTGCGGTTAGAGGGTCGATCGGAGCGGGGTCGCACCCTCGCCGCTCCGCGATCTCGATTCCGGCCACATCGGGTGCTTGAAGGTGGCCACTGAGCTCGAAGTCGATCGACAGCGGAGAGTCTGCCGGTCCCCAATCGAATGCTTCCGAGATGTAGCGATAGCGGTCCCAGCAGAGATTGAGTCCCGCGCTCGCGCCTACCTCGAGCAACCTAAGGGGCATCTCAGTCTCGAGGGCCACGGTGAGGAACCCCGGGAGAAGGGCGGCGCTGCGACCGACCTCATTCGTCTGGACTGGCAGCTGCACCAGCTCGCGCAGCCTCTCGACGTTCCTTTCTAGAGCCAACTTGAAGAGCGGCCAGGTTGATGCATCGCCGTCTTCATATGCCGCAGCCAGGGCCCGCTCCTCGCCGAGGAGAACGAGCCGATTTACAGCTCCCATCAGCCGCAAGGCGAGTGCCGAAGGCGCGGGGTCATCCTGATGGCCCCGCAGAATTTTCCATGTGGGACCGTGGACTACGACATCCGCGGCAGCGTGATCGAGCAAGTTTGCGTAGAGAGGTGATCCAATCTGCTCACAGGCGCGGGCCTGGTGGCGCAGGCGTGCGGCGATCTTCTGCTGGGGCGCTTCGCTCACGCTCGCAACCCTAAATTGTGCTCAGCATCAACGGGCCTTCGTTTCGCTGAAGGGGCGCCCCGAGGCGCTGGGACAACAGGACGATGACCGGGAGGAGGACAGAAAGTGACCACTAGCCACCGCGTTAGGCGAGGGAATGGAGGAGAAACATGAGCAACGAAGGCCAACTGGCTCTCGCTGATTTGGCTTGTCGAAGCCAAATCCGTCGCTTCTGCGGATCCTAGTTGTCACGCAGACTTCACTCGTAATGAAGGGGTCCCCGGTTCAAATCCGGGCGTCGGCTTCCCAGGTTTGGTACTGAAAGCCCGCTCGTCCTCGATATTCAGCCTCTGACGGAGGGCCTGCAAAGCCTCAACGCGCAGAGCTTGTTCGAAACGCTGCCGTTCAGCGTTTCGGCGCTCGACCAGGAGAGGATCTCGAGATAGGCGCAGGGGAACGACCATCAGAAGGGCGCCAGCGGCGAAGATCGTGACCGCGATGGCAATGAACGCGATACTGCTAAGGAAGGTCGGGGATGACACAAGCAGGAGCAGACCCGCAGCCAGAAATGCGAACGCGAAGGTGTTTGCGCCACCCAAGGCAGGAGCAAACTGACGGTGAAGCCGAGACTCAGACTGAGTCTCACTCAACGTATATATCGCGCGAATAAGCGCTTGCGCGACAAAGAAAAACGAGCCAACCCCCAGCATGAGAATCGCCAGAAAGCGCTTGCTTGACGGCTCAACGATGACCGAGACCAGGACGAGCAAGAAGCCAAGGCAATTGAGCTTCAGTGCAGCTCCGGGTAGGGCCAAAACGAGGGGGCGCTGGAGGCGACCCAATGGCGGACGCTCCGATTGCTCCCAAAGCGCTTCCACGACCTCGATGTCCTGCCACTCATCAGCCAGGGACCCAAAGATCGTCGTTGCCCAGGCGTCGCGCCCCCACCATTTGTCGTCATTCGACCACGTTCCCCGTCCACGCCGCCCGAGGATCCACGCCCTAGCCGACACTGAGGCTCGTAATGAGCTGAGGTGCAGCCATCAGCGACCTAGCGATGGCCTGTAAAGGTTGGCCAGCATTCGCCATTCATGTTGGTGAGATCTAGATCGCCCTCTACCGGGCGAAATTGCGGGATACCGCGGATGAAGGCCAAGAACAGATTGCCGGAGAACCTTTCGCCGTCGATGGTTACTTGGACATTGCCTTGTCCCGTCCGGTGAAAGTGTTTTTTGCGGTTGAACCGCCAAATGACTTCATCCTCACCGCGGCGATGTAGGACTTCTCTAACCGGGTGGATCGAGCCTTCGACGATTGCTATCTCGCCAGCGTAGCCCGGGTCACCAGAATATTCGGCACAGTCCTGCGGAAGGCGAATGCGTAGACCGGTCACTGCATAGCCGTTTCCCTGCTTCTGAAGCGTAAGCCTGGAGCCAGGCCCGCTGGACTCCCTGGGAAACAGCTTGTAGCTGCCGAGGAGCGGCGGCAGTCCGTAGCTCGGTTGCGATCCCGTACTGACACCCGGAAACACAAGGATGGCCAACAGGATGGTGACGCTGCCGACGAGCAAACGGTGGCGATTCATTGTTCTTCTCCCGATGTTTCCCTCTGGCCCGTGCAGGAAGCTATCAGTGGACGAGCAAATCCCGCTGAGGGCTGTACAAGATCAACGAGCTGAGGGCTCTTTAGGTTCGCGGCGTCGGGGCGATGCGATCGAGCTCGGCCAGGTCGGCCTCGCTCGGTTGCCACGCGAGCGCGGCGACGTTGGCGGCGATCTGCTCGGGCTTGGTCGCGCCGGCGATCACCGAGGCGACGGCGGGCTGCGCGGCGAGGCCGGCGATCGCGAGGTCGAGGATGCCGATTCCGCGGGACTCGGCGAAGGCTTCGAGCGCCTCGACGACGTCGAACTGCTCGTCGCTGCCGGCTTGCTCGCTGGAGGAGAGGCGGCTGCCCTCCGGGCCGGACTCGCCGCGGCGGTACTTGCCGGTGAGCAGGCCACTGGCGAGCGGGAAGTAAGGCAGGATCGAGACGCCGAGGCGCTCGCAGGCCGGCGCGACCTCGGCCTCGATCTCGCGCTCGAGCAGGCTGTACTGGTTCTGCAGGGTGACGAAGCGGGCCCAGCCGCGCTCGCGGGCGATCCGGTCGGCCGCTTCCAGTTCGGCGGCGCTGAAGTTGGAGCAGCCGATTGCGCCGACGAGGCCTTCGCGCACCAGCTCATCAAGCGCGCCGAGGGTCTCCTCGATCGGCGTCACCCCGTCCGGGCGGTGGTACTGGTAGAGGTCGATCTTCTCGACCCGCAGCCGTTTCAGCGAGCCCTCGATCGCCCAGCGAATGTGCTCGCGCGAGCCGCCGGGGGCATCGGGAGCACCCTCGCCGCTCGTATCCCAGCCGAACTTGGTCGCCAGCACGAACTCGTCCCGGCGCCCCTCCAACGCCTCCCCCATCAGGCGCTCGCTCTCACCGCCGCCGTAGATGTCGGCGGTGTCGAAGAAGGTGATGCCGGCCCCGAGGGCGGCGTTGAGGACCGCGGCGGTGCCGTCGAGGTCGAGTCGTTTGCCGAAGTTGTTGCAGCCGAGGCCGACCACCGAGACCTCGAGCCCGGAGTCACCGAGGCGGCGCTTCGGCAGCTCAGGCATCGGCGTCCGGCCAGCGATCGGCCACCAGCTCGCCGTCGCCGTCCTCGGGCTTGGTGCCGCCGACGGCGATGACCTCCAGCCCGTCGGGACCGGACTCGAATCCGCGCACGACGTGGGGAGCGACGCGCACGACGTCCCACTGGCGCAGCTCGATCGTCTCGTCGTCGAGCTTGATCCACCCCGAACCACCGACCACCACATAGGCCTCCTCTTGCACCTCGTGGCGGTGCCCGTGGGTGACACGACGCTCAGGCGCGTAGCGGAAGTGGCTGATTCCAAGTTGCTCGGAGTCGAGGAACTTGCGCGAGAAGCGCCCTTCGATTCCCTCGACGCCGGTCCCGTCCTCTATCTCCATCAGATTCTTGATCGCGTAGTCGCTCATGACCATCAGCCTAGAGAGTGGCAATGCTCGGCTCGCCGGCTCGAGTGTCGGCGACGGCAACCACGGCCAGAACGAGGCTCGCGGCGATCACGGCGACGAGGAGGCTGAACGGGGCCGTCAGCAAAGCGAGGAAGGCGAGGGCGACGCAGGCGCCGATCCGGGCGTCGGAGATCGTGCCGGTCGCCTCGCGAATGAAGGCCAGCTGGGCGAGCAGGAAGATCGCCGGGCCGCCGAAGATCAGGGCGGCCGAGGTGGCGTGACCGGTGGCGTCGGGGGTGCCGAGCGCAAGCTCGTCGCCGACGGCAATCGCGATGATGCCGACCACCATCGCGACCAGGGTGTAGTTGCCGACCGCCACGAGCCGCGAAGCATCGCCGGTACCTTCGACCGCGTTTTTGCCGATGCGCTCGGCGCGGTGGAAATAGCACCACCAAAGCGCCACCGTGCCGGCAAAGGACGCGGTCAGCGCGAGCACCGTTTCCGTCTCCAGAGGAACGTTGACGAAGGCGTTGCCGATAGTCAGCACGGTCTCCCCCAACGCGATCAGAAAGAAGAGACGAAAGCGCTCGAGCAGGTGCTCGGCGTAGATCTGGCTGTCGGAGCTGAAGGGGCTGCTTCGCCCCGGCAGCGGATGGCCGGCGATCACGCCCGCGTAGGTGGCGAGGACCGCGATCGCCCAGATCGTCAGGCGGGTATCGCCCTCAGCGAAGACACCGGCGATCCAGATCAGGCCGGTGGCCAGCTCCCAGACGAGCGCGTTGGAGAAGTGGTCGCGCAGGCGGTGGTCGCGGAAGGCGACGACGGCGAAACCCGTACGGCCGAGCTGGATCGCCAGGTAGCCGATCACGAAGAGCCCGGCGCGGTCGCTGCTGAACGGGGTGCCGAACCAGCTGCCGAAGGCATCGAGGATCGAGGTCGACATCAGCAGGCTGGCGAAGGTCAGGCCGAGCAGCACCAGCTGCACCTGGCGCCGCTCGACATCGAGCCAGTTCGAGGTCCACACAGTCATGAACCAGGCATACATCGCCGCCAAGGTTAGGACGAGTGTCTCCACCATGCCGCGCACGCTGACGTTCTCGAACAGATGAAGCGAGAGCTGGCTGACGGTGAAGACGTAGACGAGGTCGAAGAAAAGCTCGATCGGCGTGACCGCACGGGCCACCTCAAGCGGGCGGACGAGTGAAATGCGCTGACTCACCGTCGGGTCGCCGCCGCTAACCGTTAAACGCCCTGACCCTGTGCGAATCGAGCGAGACGCCGAGCTTATCCGCGCGGTCAACGGCAGCCTTCTCGCCCATGACCGGCACCAGCAATTCCTTGTAGCGCGTCGCGGTGCGCACATCGATAGACCTGTCGAGGGTCGGAAGGATCGATGGAAGTTCCTCGAAATCCACGTATGAGCGAACTCTCTGCAGCACCTTGTGGAGGCGGTTGAACACATGGCGCACCTGTGGGGAGCTCCACGGATCCTCAAGCAGCGCAATCGGCTCTACCAGCTTGCGCTCGAGGTCGTCAAGAAAGGGAACAGGATTTGCGCGCCTTAGCCTTCTCATGATGCGCACCACGTCATCTTCGTGACGGGTCCAGGCAGCGACGTGCCGGCTGGCATAGCGCCGGTTCTCATCCAGGCCTGGATAACGGCTGTCGAGCGACTCAATCAGCACTTCGTGGAGCCTTTCCAGCCATTGCGCTCGACCGGGTTCGGACGCGGCTTCATCGATGCTCACGGTACGTTTGGCGTGGGCGATGATGGCAAGGGCGAGATGGGCCCCATTGACGAGCCAGCGCTTCCTCGTCTCGTAGGGTCGAACGTCGGCAACGAAGTCCACATAGGAAAGCTCGCCAAGGGCAACCAGGGTGTGCTGGTGGTCGGGCTCTGCCTCGATCACCCACTCGGCCAACTCGTCCGCAATTACCTGGACTGAGCCGTTGTCACTGCTCATCTTCGGACAGAGCCGGTTTACGAGCGTGTCGAGACATTCGACGTCGAGAGCGGTGAGCTGCTGCTTGAAGCTGGGATAGCTCTTTCCCGGATCGTTCTCGCAGGGAATGAAGAGCGTCGTCTCGGCGCTGCTGCTTCGGGCGCGCATTTCGGCGAGCTGCAGCAGAAAGCCGTGCCGTTTCTCGAGGCCCTCGGTCGTCGCTGCGGTGGTGACGAGGAGTTCGGGTACGTTGGCAATCAGGTCGCGGACCGTATCGTCCAGGCTCTCAAGCGTGTCCGACTTGGAGAACGTCGCAACCGGCAGGGCCATGCACTCCTCGCCACTCTCGGCCGTTACCAAGGCTTTGAACTGGGGACAGTCAGGCAGCTTGGATCCCTCACGGGCGATTACATGAATATCTAGGTCGGCTTCGACGCTCGCAACCACGACCAAGCCGAGGCCAAGACATCCTGGACCAATGTGAATATGTGCACTGCTCAGTGTCTCCCCGGCCATTCGGAGGCGGCACTCTAACAGTGCGCGTCGTCAGCACACCGCACCGATCGCATGGGCACTCGGGGCGATGACTTAGGAGGTCAGCCGGGTGATACGGTCGGCATGCGCCTTGCGGCAGCCGGGACATTTCTCGATGTGGGCTTCCATGTAGTTGGCAACCTCCACACCGAGCTCGCCGAGCTTTTTCTTGATCAGCATGTCGATCCGGGTGGCGCTCAGATGCACCGTTGGAACACCTGTGAACGGATCGTCCTCGGGAGCGAACTGGTCGGCCGAGTCCAGGCGCGCAACCTTGCGCACATGTTCGCTCGCCTCCTCAATCTCCCCCAAGCGGATGTAGTCGATCGCGGAGTACTCGCCGTCTTTCGTCGCGAGGAGTTCCCTCAAGTGATCGGCGTTGCCACCGATTGCCTTCAGCAGCCTGGCGGACTCCACCACGACTTCGCGACGATCCGACTCAGTGTCGACCAGGCCGGCGTTGCGGGTGACGAGGCGAAAGAAAGTGCTGCAACGTTCGAGACCGTCGAGTTCAGCTTTGAACTCGCCCATGGTCTTGATTTTGCAGCCGAGTACTTCGAGAAGGCGTTCCTGCGTCCAGCCGGTCATCTCGCTCAGCCGTATTCCGCACTGGAAGACCTCCTCGGCGGCGAGACGCTCGTCCTCCTCAAGCTTGGCCAGGGAACGTTCACGCAGTTCGATGTCCAAGAAAAGAGGGGCGATCGGCTGAAGATCGTCAATAAGCGACGCGGCTGCGACCGCGCCGAGACTGTCCGTATCGGCCGATGGGTTGGGACTGGCATTCATTTTGACTGGAACCTAACTGGCGAAGCTAGTCGCCATCTCGCCCAAGTATCAACCCGGCACACCTTAGCGCTCAAGAAAAACATTGCAATTTGCTTACGATTCATGTCCAAATCGTTGCCTGAGCATGTAACCGACGAGTAGAGACTATGTTGCGGCGCCTTCGAACCGTGGGCGGACTAGCGAGGCCATCTCGTCTCGATCGCCTCGGCGTAGGCGCCATGGGTCGTGGCGCGCGGCCTCGGGGCGACGATCCCGTAGCCCTCGACCATCGCTCGCGCCAGCGTGCCCTTGAAGGTCTTGCCGTGCCAGGCGTGCGCCTCGGCGGCGCGGCCGACGTGGAGGTGGACGAGCTCGTGGAGCAGTGTCTCGAGCACGTCGCCTGGGCGAATCCCGGGGTAGGCGGTGACGGAGAGGCGGAACTGGGCGGGTACCGCGAAGCCGAGCCGGTTCGGGCGGCGGCGCGCCCGCCGGACCTTCAGCTCGGGCTCGCGCGCGGCCAGCGGGCCGGCGGCGAAGACCGGCATCCCCCGCAGTCGCGTCATCTCTTCACGAAGGTCGATCCCCGCGACCTGGAAATACGAGGGATGACGCCTCAGCGGTTCCCGCCTTCGAACTTGTAGCCGACGCCGCGCACGGTGACGACCAGCTCGGGGCGCTGCGGGTCGCGCTCGACCTTCTGGCGCAAATTGGAGATGTGGACGTCGCAGGCGCGCTCGTCGCCGTCGAACTCGGTCTGCCAGAGCTCCTCCATGATCTGGCGGCGGGGGAAGACCTCGCCGGGGCGGCCGACCAGGAGGCGCAGGAGCTGGAACTCGGAGCGGGTCAGGTTGACCGGCTCGCCGTGGACGGTGGCGACGTGGCGGACGAGGTCGATCGCGACCGGTCCGGCTTCGATCTTGACCGCCTGGTTGAGCGGGCCGCGGTCGAGCTCGCGGCGGCGCAGCTGGGCGCGCACGCGACCGAGCAGCTCGCGCACCGAGAAGGGCTTGGTGACGTAGTCGTCGGCGCCGACCTCGAGCCCGACCACCTTGTCGACCTCGGCGTCCTTGGCGGTGAGGACGATGATCGGCACGGCGCTGCGGGCGCGCACGTCGCGGCAGATGTCGAGGCCGCTCGGGCCCGGCATCATGATGTCGAGGATCAGCAGGTCGAAGTAAATGCCATCGCCACTGAGTTTCGCCGTCGCGTCGTCGCCGTCGACTGGCGACGTCGACGTCGAAGCCCTCCTGGGCGAGGGCGTAGCCGACCGACTCGCGGACCGAGGGCTCGTCGTCGGCGACCAGTATGCGTCCGCTGCTCATCGTCCCCCTCTGTCATTCATCTTCATCAGGCCACCGGGGTCGGGCTAGGTTGGGAGATCGGCAGGCGGACCCAGAAGGTGCTGCCCTTGCCCTCCTCGGAGGTAGCGCCCATCTCGCCGCCCATCACGTCGACCATACGGCGGGCGATTGCCAGGCCGAGGCCGAAGCCCTCCTGCTTGCGCGTCTCGCTACGACGGTAGAAGCGCTCGAATACGCGCTCGATCTCCGCCGCCGGGATTCCTGTTCCAGTGTCGATTACCTCCATGATCACGTCCCTCTCGCCATCGCGGCGGCCGCGAACGGTAACGGCGCCGGGGGGTGGCGTGTTCTTGAAGGCGTTGGTCAGCAAGCCAATCATCACCTGGCGCAGCAGGGTCGGGTCCGCCTTGGCGGCGAGATCGGGCTCGACTTCGACGTAGAGATCGACGTGTTTGCGCGGCTCGACCGCGGCGACGACGTCGCGGATCGCGATCGGCACGTCGACCACCTCGGTCTCCCCCGCCCCCAGCGACTCGACCCGGGCCAGGGTGAGCAGGGCCTGAGTCAGGCGGCTCATCCGGTCGGCGTCCTCGGCGAGGCGGTTGAGGAAGTGGTCGCGCGCCTTGGGGTCGTCTTTGGCGCCGCTCTGCAGCACCTCGATCGCGCCGGAGATGCCGGCCAGCGGGTTGCGCAGCTCGTGGGCGGCGTTGGAGACGAAGTCGGCTTCGGCGAACTCGCGGCGCATCTCTTCGGTGCGGTCGCGGACCACGGCGAGGACGGCGCGCTCGTCGGGCAGGGCGCGGGCTTGCATCGCGTAGGCGCGGTCGCCGATGCGCAGGGCGGGATGGGCGGCGAAGCCGAACTCGGCGGCGCGGTGCGAGGTGCATCAGCAGCGGCTCGGGCGGGCGGCCACCCTCGAGCAGGTCGGCGGCGGCGCTGTTGGAGAAGCGCACCGGCCCTTCGTCGTCGACAACCATCACCGCGTCGGTGAGGCCGTCGAAGATCGCCTCGAGCTTGTTGCGGTCGGCGGTGAGCACGCCGAAGCTCTCCTTCAGCGAGGCGCGCATCGAGTCGAGGGCGCGAGCGAGTTCGCCGATCTCATCGCGGGCGCCGACCCGCAGCGGCGCGTCGAAGGAGCCCGAGGCCATTTCGTTGGCGGCCTGGGCGAGCCGCGAGACGCGGTGGGTGATCGCGACCGCGATCAGGAAGCCGGCGAGCACGCCGATCAGCACGGCAACGACCAGCGCCTGCTTGTTGTCGCCGAAGAGATAGACGGCAAAGGCGGTGATCAGCGAGACGGCGGCAAACGCCCCCGCCAGCCACAACCGCATGCCTATCCGTCTCATGAAGAGTTACTAACACAAAACGAATCTGAGCCGCATGGGAGAATCAGTCGGTGCGGACTCTGGTCTTCATCCCAGCCTGGAACGAGGAGGACTCGGTTGCGAGCGTGATCGCCGACGTGCGCGAGTGCTTGCCCGAGGCCGACCTGCTCGTAATCGACGACGGCTCGGCCGACGCTACCGTCGCGCGGTCCCGCGAGGCGGGCGCCCTGGTCGCCTCGCTGCCCTTCAACCAGGGGCTCGGCGCGGCGCTGCAGACCGGCTACCTCTACGCCCTGCGCGAGGGCTATGAGGCCTGCGCTCACCTCGACGCCGACGGCCAGCACCCGCCGCGCGAGGTGGCGCGGCTGCTGGAGGAGATCTACGGCGACCGCGCCGACCTGGTGATCGGCTCGCGTTACCGCGACCCCGGCAAAGCCGAGAGCGACGACTACAAGCCGACGCTCTCGCGGCGGATCGGCACCGGCGTCTTCCGCTTCTTCCTCACCCTGGCGACGCGCCAGCGCTTCACCGACACGACCAGCGGCATGCGCGCCGCCAACCGCAAGGTGATGGCGCTCTTCAGCGAGCACTACTCGCCCGACTTCGCCGAGATCGAGTCGCTGCAGCTGGCCGTGCGCGAGGGCCTGCGGGTCGAGGAGGTGCCGGTGCGGATGCTCGAGCGGGCCGGCGGCAGCTCCTTCCTGACGCCGCTGCGCTCGGCCTTCTTCATCTTCAAGGGCATGATCGTGCTGCTGGTCGGCCAGTTCCGCCCCCGCCACGCCGAGGCGGGTGAGCGATGAGCCGCTGCTGCTGACAGCGGCGAGCGAGAGCCCCAAGGTCCACCTCACCTCGCAGACCCGGATCATCGCCGCGGTCCTGGCGCTGGCCTTCATGGGCCTGGTGCTGGAGATGATCCGCCGCGACAAGCTGCAGGAGCGCTTCAGCGTCGTCTGGTTCGTCGCCGGCCTGGGGATGCTGGTCGGCGCCGCCTTCCCCGGCCTGCTGACCCTGGTCGCCGACGCGATGGGCGTGCGCGACACCAACGTGGCCCTGTTCTCGATCGTGCTGCTCTTCCTGCTCGGCCTGGCGCTCAACTTCAGCGTGACGATGTCGCGCCAGGCGGCGCAGATCACCCGCCTCGCTCAGGAGCGGGCGTTGGAGAAGGCGGGTGCGCAGGCGCGCTCAGGCGAAAACGGCAGCAAGGCGAAAAGCGAGAGCCTCGAGAGCTAGCTCCTCGGAGACGTTGAGGTCGAGGCGGCGGCGGGTGTCCTGGACTAGCTCGGCGGCGCGGCGGGGGCGTGCCGGGTCGAGCGCGGCAGCGCGGGACTGCAGGTCAGCGAGGCGGTCGCGGTTGAAGACCACGTCGGTAGCGCCCGAGGCGGTGGCGGCGAGATCGCGAAACCAACCCGCGTTCAGCTCCAGGGCGAGGTCGAGGGTCTCCGTGCGGCGCCGGCGCCCTGCTCGTTTGGCTTCATCGGTGATCTCGCGGGCGCTGCGCTTTACCCCGGCTTCGGTTTCCTCGTCGAGTAGGTCGCGCGTCGTCCCTTCCGCTTCTTCGCCAACTGACTCGGCGGTCTTCAGCACCCGCTGCCAATCGCTCTCCAGCTCCAGAGCCGCGGCGCGGAGCGGCGCTCGCGGCCGGAGTCGGAAAGGAGAAACTGGGCACGAGCCACGTCGCCCGCGGAAAGGCGAGCGGCGGCCGCAACCTCCTCTGCAGAGCCGGCGCCAGAGAGTTGAGCTTCGACTGCTTCCGGCGGCAACGGGGCGAAATCGATCGGCTGGCAGCGAGAGGCGATCGTCTCCAGCAGCATCGCCGGTTCGGCGGTCGAGAGAATCAGGTGGACGAAATCCGGCGGCTCCTCCAAGGTCTTGAGTAGAGCGTTCTGGCTCTCGTCGCGCATCTGCTCGGCGGCCTCGATCACGAAAACCCGCTTCTCCGATTCGAAGGGCCTATAGGACGAGGCGCGGATTACGCGCTCTCGCACCTCCTCGACCATGTGCTGGGCTCCGCGCGGCCTCAGCCAGACGAGGTCGGGGTGCGGAGAAGGGTCGATCAGGACGCGGCGCCGCGCGTCGTCGGGATCGTTGGCTCCGTCGGCGAGGATCTCGGCGGCGAAAGCGCGGGCGACCGCCGCCTTGCCGGCGCCACGCGGCCCGCGAAAGAGATATGCGTGCGATGGACCGGAGGACAGGGCCGCCGTTAGTGCGAGGCGGGCGCGCGGTTGATGCTGGGTGACGTCGTGCAAATGGCTGGTCATACGCTGAGCGCGCTACTATCGATGGTGATCCGCGGGAGTTCAAGGACTCCCCCGGGGGGGCTGGTTGCGCACCAGTCCAGCAAGCGAGGTGTAACGACGACCAGAGTGGCGCACATATGACGGGTCCCCGAAAACGTTCTTCGATGGTGGCTTTTCGGTAGCGGACCACTCAATCGCCGTGTAATCCTCGATTGGCAATTAGCGACCCGCAGCACAAAATGCTCCTTTCTATGAAGGGGCATTTTTTGTGCCCGCACTCCAGATCTTTCGGGCTTGACCCTGATATCGGGCTCTGGGTTGCCGGAGATGCTCGTCGGGATAGGCATTTACGTACGCCCGTCCTTCGATCTTCCAAACCTCTCGCGCATTGGTGATGCGCCAGCTCTTCCGCTTCGAAGAGACGTCCCAGTGGGTCCCAGCCGGCAGATCGCGCCCAGCGACCTGCAGCACGTCGAGCCCATGTGGCACACCGGCCTGCCAAACCCGCCCGGCATCGTCCTTGCGTCGCTGTGCCTCGCCAAACGCTCGACGAAACCGCCGTGTTCCCCCCTCGTCGGAGAGATCCAAGTCACCACCGTTCGAACCGAGCTGGAACACGTGGAGGGGAAGCGCACGCGGATCGCTCGCGTCCCGGCAGCGCTGCTCCTTTCGCCAGCGAACAAACTCCCCGAACACGGCGTCCGCGTCCCCTTCCCCCCTGACCATTCCGTAGGTTGCCTTGTAGGCCACGAACTCCTCGAGGGGTCGGGTGTAGCGTTGGCTCGGCGGTTTGCGGCTTGGATCGAGGCTTATGAGTGCGGAGGCCAGCGCTACAACCAGGGTTGGCGACCGATGGAGGTCCCGGTAGAGATTCGAAGCGTCGATCGGGTCGAGAACGTTCATGCTCCGGCCCGACCCGCCCACGACGAGAAGGGATTTCGTGCGGATCACCCTAACGCCACAGCCAATCGTCTCAGCGCGCGTCGCGCAATAGTTGCTCAAGTCCCGGACTTGGTCCGAATCGGTCGGAGGGCGGACGAGCACACAGAGGAAATGCGGTCGCGACCCCAAGCCGGCCCTCAACGCCCGCTGCGGAGCACGGCAGCGGGGGGAAGGCAGAGGGCTTTCAGCTCATCGGCGCTCATCGCCCGCACGGTGGCGAGCACGAGCTCGCGCAGAGCCTCAGTCGATGCGTCGCCGGATCCGCGCTCCTCTTCGTCCACAACCAGGTCAGACGGAGGTTGTGAATTCTTTTCCGAGAACCAGCCTTGGAGGCGCTCGAGGACTCGCCCCTTCAGTTCGACCACCCACTTGATCCGCAGCCCACCCGGCAGGTCTTTCATCGCTCCTTCTTGCTGCAGCCAGCGGTCGAGCATCTCGGCGTTGGCGCCCTCGGCTACCTGCCGTTTGACGAAATCCTCGCGCCAGCCCTCGAATTCCTCCTTGCTCAAAGTCGGGAGGAGGAGGATGTCCGATGTGTCGTCGAGCTCGAGCGGCACCGCTTTCTCGCCGTCCCAGCCGTAGTCACAGCCGCTGCTGAAGTCCATCACCGCGTTCCACAGATCGCGCCGAATCTGCCGTTCTCGGCCCAGATCCAACACCGGCGAAAGGTTGCTCCCCTCAATGCTCGCGGAGCGTTCCTCCAATAGCGTCACCTGCATCGGGCGCTTGGAGAGATCGACTCTGAGGATGTCGTTGAACTGGCCCAGAAAGGCGCGAAACGAGTCAGCGCCCCAGTCGGCTTCGTCGAACTCCCTGTTGGTGAGATCGAGGATGCGGTTCTTCAGGACCGCCGAAGTCATCGAGCGCCAGCCTGGGGACCCCGTGTTGCGAGCCGCAGCAAATGCGCTCTCAATCAACTTGACGCCGCGCTCATGCTCCCCCGTCATCGAGGGGATCGTACCTCCGCCAAGGCCTTCATCACGCGTTCATGGACACTCGCCACCGTTCCTTCGCCATCGATGACGACGACGCGGTCGGAGGCGATCTTGGCGATTTCCTCGTAGGCCTCGGCGACGGCGCGCTGCAGCTCGAGGCCCTCGGACTCGAAGCGGTCGTTGCCCTCGGCGCGGCCGAGGCCGGTCTCGGGGTCGAGACGCAGCAGCACGGTGACGTCGGGCCAGAGGCCGTCGCTGGCGTTGTCGGTCAGCGTGATCACCTCGGACGCGCCGAGCCCGCGCCCCGCGCCCTGGTAGGCGACGCTGGAATCGGCGAAGCGGTCGGCGACGACATCGATACCGGCCTCCATCGCCGGCCGGATCACCCGCGCCGTGAGGTCGGCACGAGCGGCGAGGAAGAGCAACAGCTCGGCAAAAGGATCGAGCTCCAGGGCCGGGTCGGCGAGCAGGCCGCGAATCTTCTCCGCCGCCTCGGTCCCCCCCGGCTCACGGATCAGCAGGGTCTCAGGACCAAGCGCTTCGGCGAGCAGCTTCGCCTGGGTCGACTTGCCGGAACCGTCGATGCCCTCGAGCGAAACGAACAAGCTCTATTTGGCCGCGGCCTTGGCCCGTTTACGACCGCGGGTGGCGGTGTCTGCTTTGCTCGCGACCTTGGCTTTTTTGGCTTTGGCCGGGGCCTTGTCCTCGTCGCCTTTGGGCAACGGCTTCTCCGCCATCGCTTCTTTGGCTGCTTTCGCCGCCTCGCGTTCGGCGCGGCGTTTCTTCATCTCCTGCATCGACTCGCAGTCGTCGTTGAGGCAGAGGTTCCAGGGACGGCCGCGGAAGGGCTGCACTTTCAGCCGTGGCGTCTCGCCGCAGACCGAGCAGCGTTCTTCGAGTTTGAAGACGTCGCCGCGCTGGGGCAGGGGGAAGGTCTGATCGCAGGACTCGGGATCGTCGAGGGTCCAGCCGCTGCAGCCGACGAAGCGCTTGCCCGACTTCTTGGCGCGGATCACGCGCAGCATGTGGGGCGAGCCGTCCTCCTTCTTGCGGCCGGCTTCTTCGCAGACCTTGCAGGGGCCGAGGATGCGGTCCTCGTCCATGCCCTTCCAGACGACTTTGGCCAGGTCTTCGCGGCTGGCGTCGATTTCGGTCCAGGTTTTGTGCAGCAGTTCGCGGCTGTCGCCGACGACGCCGTCCTTGCTCATCGCGCCGGCGGCGATCTGGTCCATCTCGGACTCGAGCTGGGCGGTCATCTCCGGCGTCGCCATCGCCGGCACGTATTTTTTGAACGCTTCGTACATCGCGATCCCGGTCTCGGTTGGGATCGGCGGGTTGCTGTAGACGTAGCCCCGATCGAAGAGCTTCTTGATGATGTCGGCGCGGGTCGCCTTGGTGCCGAGGCCGCGCTCCTCCATCATCTCGACCAGCTTCGCCTGCGAGATGCGGCCGGGCGGCTGGGTCTCCTTGTCGACGATCCAGGGATCGCCGTCGAGCTGCAGCGTCTGGCCCTCCTTGAGCGCCGGGATCTCCTCGTCGGCGGAACGGGCGTAGGTGTAGATGCCGGCGTAGCCGGGGTCGACGACGACCGAGCCGCGCACGAAGTAGGTCTGGTCGCCGGCGGTGATGTCGGCGCGCGTGGACTCGGTGATCATCGGCGGGCTGAAGGTGGCGAGGAAGCGGCGCACGACGAGTTCGTAGACGCGCTTCTTGGGACCGTCGCCGAGGGCGCCGGGGTGGATCGCCTGGGTCGGGTAGATCGGCGGGTGGTCGGTCGTCTCTTTTTTGCCGCGGGTCGGCTTCAGCTCGCCGTCGAGCAGGCCCGAGGCGGCCGAGAACTCCTTGACCTTGACCAGCGAGGTGACCAGCTCGCGCAGCGGCAGCGAGACCGGGTAGACCGTGTTGTCGGTACGCGGATAGGAGATGAAGCCGTCCATGTAGAGGTCCTCGGCGAGGCGCATCGCGGCGGCGGGGGTGATGCCGAGGCGGCTGGAGGCATCGGTGGTGAAAGCGGTCGTGTTGTAGGGGGTCGGCGGCTTGCGCGTGTTCTTGCGCGCCGTCACCGACTTGACCGTGCCCGGGCCGGAGGTGCCGGCAAAGGCCGCGTCTGCCTCGGTCTTCTCCCAGAACTTGTCGGTCTCGTGGTGGGTCTCGAAGCTGCCGTCGGCGTGCTCGAACTTGGCGAAGAGTTCCCAGAAGGGTTTGGCGACGTGGGCGCGGCGCTCCATCTCGCGCTCGACGATCAGGCCCAGGGTCGGGCTCTGCACGCGGCCGACCGAGAGGAAGTTGGAGCCGAAGCGGCGGGTGCGAGAGCGAGACCGCGCGGGTCAGGGTCGCGCCCCAGAGCAGGTCGATGTCCTGGCGGGCGGCGCCGGCGTTGGCCAGCGGGTAGGAGAGCTCGTCGAGCTCGTCGAAGGCGCGCTCGATCTCTTCTTTGGTCAGCGCCGAGTAGCGGGCACGCAGGATCCGCAGCGTCCCGGCCTTGGTTTCCTCGCGGTTGCCGAGGGTCGGGTTGGCGTCGAGCATCTCCTCCAGCGCCTCGAGCCCGATCAGCTCGCCCTCGCGGTCGAAGTCGGTCGCGATCACCAGCTCGTCGGCCTCTTGAGCGACCTTGCGGATCGCCTTGACGACGTTCTTGTCGGTCGGCTCCTTGATCAGCTCGGCGTCGATCAGGTCGTGCAGGTCGGTCTTCTGCCAGTTCGAGTAGCCCTCGGGGAAGGCCGGGCCGAGCACGTGTCCCTTCAGCCCGATCGTCCGGTGGTCGCCATCGGCGTCACTCCACGTGTAATACGGGACTTTGAAGGTTTTGTCGCTGGTCGCGCTGCCCTTGCTGAGGAAGGTCGCGATCTTCTCGGCGCTGTTGTTCTTCTCGGTGACGATTAGTCGCATCGGGCGGCGAGGGTAGCAGGGGTATGCAGCGGCGCCTGTAGGATCGCGGCCTCAATGAGGGCACTGGTGACAGGCGGGGCCGGCTTCATCGGCTCGAATCTGACCGACGCGCTGCTGGCGCGCGGCGACGAGGCGATCATCGTCGACGACCTCTCCACCGGCCGCCGCGAGAACATCGAGCAGGCGCTCGCCAACGGGGCGACGCTCCTCGAGGCCGACATCCGCGACCGCGCCGCGATCGAGGAGATCGCCGGCCGCGAGCGCCCCGATGCGATCTTCCACCTGGCCGCCCAGATCGACGTGCGCAAGTCGATCGCCGACCCGGCCTTCGACGCCTCGATCAACGTCGGCGGCACCGCCAACGTGCTCGAGGCCGCCCGCGCGGCCGGCGTGCGCCGCGTCGTCTTCAGCTCGACCGGGGGCGCGATCTACGGCGAGGGCGACGGCCAGGAGCTGCCGCTCGGCGAGGACGCGCCGCTGGCGCCCGAGGCCCCCTACGGCCAGAGTAAGTTCGCCGGCGAGGGCTACCTCTCCCTGTATGCGCGCCTCTACGGACTTTCCAGCGTGCCGCTGCGCCTCGGCAACGTCTACGGCCCGCGCCAGGACCCGCTCGGCGAGGCCGGGGTGGTGGCGATCTTCTGCGGCCGCCTGCGCGAGGGCAAGCAACCGACCGTCTTCGGCGACGGCAAGCAGACCCGCGACTACATATATGTGGGCGACGTGGTCTCCGCCATGCTCGCCGCGGCCGAGGCCGAGACAAGCGGCCCGATCAACATCGGCACCGGGATCGAGACCGACGTGCTGGAGCTGGTCAGCGCCCTCGGCGAGCTTGGCGGCTCCGGCGACTTCGAGCCAGACTTCGCGCCGCCGCGCACCGGCGAGGTGCAGCGCATCTCGATCGACCCCGCCCGCGCCGCGAGCGAGCTGGGCTGGCGGGCGGAGATGGACCTCAGCGAGGGTCTCCGAGTCACACTGGACTCGATCTGAGCGCTATCCCGGCAGGGGTTCCACTTAACTTTTTCGGTGGAGAGTCGCGGGCTAGCGCCTCAAGCTCACGACGAAAAAGTGCAAGACGTTCCACCCCTGCCGGGATAGCGCTCAAACCAGACCACTAACCTTCACCAGATGCCCGCCCAGGCCTATGCCGGCAAGGAGTGCGTCTGTCAGCTGCGCAAGGGGATCTGCGATCAGTCCTGCGTGCGCGACATGCTGGAGACGCCGTTCTACATCGCCTGCCTGAAGCTGAAAGGGCGGCGCTGCCTGGTCGTCGGCGGTGGCGACATCGGGCTCGAGAAGGTCGAGGGGCTGCTCGCCTGCGACGCCGACGTGACCCTGATCGCGCCGGTCGCCCACCCCGAGCTGGAGAGCCTCGCGGCGGAGGGCTCGATCGAGTGGGAGAAGCGCCCCTACGCGGGCGCCGCCGACCTCGAGGGCGTCTTCATGGCGATCGCCTCGACCGACGACACCGAGGTCAACATCCAGGTCTACGACGACGCCGAGCAGCGGGCGATGCTGGTCAACATCGTCGACGTGCCGCCGCTCTGCAACTTCATCCTGCCGGCGATCGTGCGCAGCGGCCCGCTGGCGATCGCGATCTCGACCGCCGGCGCCTCCCCCGCCCTGGCGAAGCGGATGAAGCGCGAGATCTCAGAGCTATTCGGCGAGGAGTACGCGCGGCTGGCGGTGATCCTCAACGACGCCCGCGGCTGGGCCAAGGGGACGCTGCCGACCTACCAGGACCGCAAGGAGTTCTTCGAGGGCATCGTCAACGGCGAGCCCGACCCGATCGAGTTGATCAAGAGCGACCGCGAGGTCGAGCTGCTGGCCCTGATCGAGGCCGCCAAAGAGCGCGCCGCGGCCGCGCTCGCCTGATCGACTATCCCGGTAGGGGTTTCGCTTAACTTCTTTCGGTGGAGACGCGCCTGCTGGCGCCGCAAGGTCGGCGCCGAAAAAGTGCAAGACGCTCCACCCCTACCGGGATAGTCGATCAGGCGCTGCAGGCCGAACCGCGGACGCTGTCTAGTGTCTGGCGCAGCTCGTTGGCTTGGGCGACGCTGAGGTTGGCCGAGAAGGCGACCTCGAGCTCGGCGATCACGGCCGGGCGCATCTCGGCGAGCAGGTCGCGGCCGGCCGGCGTCAGCGTCGCGTAGCTGACCCGGCGATCGGTCTCGCAGAAGGTCCGCTCCAGCAGGCCGGCCTTGACCAGGCGGTCGACCAGCTTGGTCAGGCCGCCGCGGGTGATCACCAGGGCCTCGGCCAGGTCCCCCATCTTCATTCGCTCGTCGGGAGCTTCGGAGACAGCGGCGAGCACCTCGTACCAGGGCAGCGGCGGGAAGTCGGCGGCGGAGAGCATTTCCTGCAGGCGCTGGACGATCGCCGCGTGGGTGCGGGTCAGCGCCCCCCAGGCATCGCCGTGGGGGTTCTGCCCGGGCGCGTTCTCCTGAGAGGTCGAAGCCGTAGCTCTGTCTGCAGTCGCCTGCTCCATCTACAGCATGATCGCAGATAAATGTTGTCTCAGCAATAGTTGTATCTACAAGTATTTCTGCTATGATTGTTTCTGCGTCAATCATTTAGCAAGCAACTATCGACTTTGGAGGCAGAGATGAGCACGCAGACGGTCGCCCAGCAGGTTCCGACAGGTACATATGTGGTGGACCCGGTCCACTCCTCGATCAACTTCGCGATCACGCACAACGGCGTGGCGACTTTCCGCAGCGGCTTCGACGCCTACGAGGCGCGGCTGAGCGGCGGCGATGCCCCCAAGCTCGAGGGCACGGTCGACGTCGCCAGCATCAAGATCGACGAGGAGCAGCTCAAGGGCCACCTGCTCTCCCCCGACTTCTTCGACGCCAGCCGTTACCCGCAGCTGCGCTTCAGCTCGAGCGAGCTCGAGCGTCGCCGAGGACGGCGCCGTGACCCTGCGCGGCGAGCTCGAGATCCGCGGCGAGAAGCGCGAGGTCGAGGCGAGCGGCAAGTTCGGCCAGCTCGGCGCCGACCTCGCCGGCAACGCCCGCGTCGGCCTCTCGGTAGCGGCGACGGTCGACCGGCGCAACTTCGGCCTCGACTGGAACGCCGAGCTGCCCAGCGGTGGCGAGGTGCTCGACTACGAGGTCTCGATCGCGGTCGAGCTGGAGCTGGTCGAGGAGGCTGAGTAGCGATGCGGGTGCTGGGCATCTCCGGCAGCCTGCGGAGCGGCTCGCTGAACAGTGCCCTGTTGCGGGCGGCCGCCGAGCGGCTGCCCGCCGGGGCGGAGCTAGTCGAGTTCGAGCGCCTGCGCGACGTGCCGCCCTACGACGAGGACGTCGAACTGGAGGCGACCCCGGCCGTGGTCGAGGAGCTGCGCCAGGCGGTTCGCGACGCCGATGCAGTCCTGATCGCGACCCCCGAGTACAACCACTCGATCCCGGGCCAGCTCAAGAACGCGCTCGACTGGGTCTCCCGCCCGGCCGGGCAGAGCGCCCTCAACGGCAAGCCGGCGGCGGCGATTGGCGCCTCGACCGGCATGTTCGGCGCGGTCTGGGCCCAAGCGGAGCTGCGCAAGGTCCTCGGCGCCCTCGGCGGCCGCGTGGTCGAGGGCGAGCTTCCGGTCGGCCACGCCAAGGATCAGCTCGACGGCGCCCGCCTCGAGCTCTCCCCCAGCAGTCCGAGCAGCTCGAGGAGATCCTCGCCGAGCTGATCTCCGAGGCCGAGATCGAGTCCGAACTAGTCGCGGCTTGACGGGACGCGCCCCCCTTTGACCACCCCTGAGGTGGCTAAGGGAGGGCGGATGTGTCAGGCAGCGGGCAATGCGAAGAAGGCGATCGCGGCGAAGTGAGCCGCGGCAGCGAGGATGACGAAGAGGTGGAAGACCTCGTGATAACCAAAGACTCGCGGGTTTGGGTTGGGGCGTTGGGTGGCGTAGACGACGGCGCCCGCTGTGTAGAGGAGGCCGCCGCCGGCGACGAGGAGGGTGCCGGTCGTCCCCATCGAGCTCCAGAGCTCGGGGAAGGAGATGACGGCGACCCAACCCAGCGACAGGTAGATCAGCGCCGCCACCCACTTGGGGTGTTCGATCCAGACCATCTCGACGATCGCGCCGGCGATCGCGCCGATCCAGACGACGACCAGGATCGCGTCGGCAAGCGGGCCGTTGAGAACGAGCAGGGCGAAAGGCGTGTAGGTCCCCGCGATGAGGAAGAAGATCATCGAGTGATCGAGCCGGCGCATCCAGCGGCGCACGTTGGGCCGGGTCCAGTTGACGCGGTGATAGAGAGCGCTGGTGCCGAGCAGGGCCGAGAGGCTGACCGCGTAGATCGCCACCGCGAGGGTGGCCTTCGGCGTCTTGGCGGCGATGATCAGACCGGCGCCGAGGAAGAGTGAGATGAAGAAAGCCCACTCGTGCGAGACGCCGCGCAGCTTCGGCTTGACCGCGGCGAGCGCGTCGCTCGCTCGCTCGCCCATCCGTTCCGCGCCCCCGCGCAGGTCGTCGACCATGTCCCCAGGGTACTCCGCCTTTGTGCCGATATTGCGGAATTGCCACCATGTAGGGGCGGCGCGCCCGGCGAATCAAGTTCCGTATTTGCGCTTTTCGCCACTTTTCCGTCTGGTGCTTTAGCGATCCTGCTGTGTTACCCCTGAAAGTCGCTGCGAGAGGAGAAGTTTGATGTCCCAGACCGCCACCAGTGCCCCGAAAAACGGTCTCAAGGGCCTCGCGATCGAACGCCGTTTTTCCTCTCCAGGGACGCATCCCTTCGACGAGATCGAGTGGGAGAGTGCGCGATGCGGTGATCGGCAACCCCGAGAGCCCGGCCTTCGAGCAGCGCGGGGTCGAGTTCCCCAAGAGCTGGTCGCAGAACGCGACCAACATCGTCGCCCAGAAGTACTTCCGCGGCCAGCTCGGCACTGAGAAAAGCGAGTCCTCGGTCAAACAGATGATCGGCCGCGTCGCCGGCACGATCTCCGAGTGGGGGCGCACGGGCGGCTACTTCGCCTCGGCTGAGGACGCCGAGGCCTTCGAAGCGGAGCTGACCTCGATCCTGCTCAACCAGAAGGCGGCCTTCAACTCGCCGGTCTGGTTCAACGTCGGCTTCGAGGAGACGCCGCAGTGCTCGGCCTGCTTCATCCTCAGCGTCGAAGACAACATGGACTCGATCCTGGGTTGGAACACCAAGGAGGGCAAGATCTTCCGCGGCGGCTCCGGCTCGGGGATCAATCTCTCCAACATCCGCGGCTCGATGGAGCAGCTGGCAGAAGGGCGGCACCGCCAGCGGCCCGGTCAGCTTCATGCGCGGCGCCGACTCCTGGGCCGGCACGATCAAGTCGGGTGGTAAGACGCGGCGGGCCGCAAAGATGGTCGTGCTCAATGTCGACCACCCGGACATCGAGCACTTCATCTGGTGCAAGGCCGACGAGGAGAAGAAGGCCGAGGCGCTGCGCGACGCCGGCTTCGACATGTCGATCGACGGCGAGGGCTTCACCTCGATCCAGTACCAGAACGCCAACAACTCGGTGCGGGTGACCGACGACTTCATGGAGGCGGTCGAGGCCGGCGAAGACTGGCACCTGACCGCCCGCAACGGCGGCGAAACGGTGAAGACTCTCGACGCGCGCGAGCTGATGAACCAGATCGCCGACGCCGCCTGGCGCTGCGCCGATCCAGGCGTCCAGTACGACACGATCATCAACCGCTGGCACACCTGCCCCGAGTCGGGTCGGATCAACGCCTCCAACCCCTGCAGCGAGTACATGCACGTCGACGACTCGGCCTGCAACCTCGCCTCGCTCAACTTGATGAAATTCCGCCGCCCGGACGGCAGCTTCGACGTCGAGGACTTCCAGCACGCGGTCGACATCGTCTTCCTCGCCCAGGAGATCGTCGTCGGCTTCTCCAGCTACCCGACCGAGGAGATCACCGAGAACGCCAACAAGTTCCGCCAGCTCGGCCTCGGCTACGCCAACCTCGGCGCCCTGTTGATGTCGGACGGTCTCCCCTATGACTCGGACACGGGCCGCAACGTCGCCGCCGCGATCACGGCGCTGATGACCGGCCGCGCCTATCGCCAGTCGGCACTGATCGCCGCCGGTGCGACCGGTCCCTACGAGGAGTACGAGAAGAACCGCGACGCCCACAACGGCGTGATGCGGATGCACCGCGACGCCTCCTACGACGTCGACCCGACCGGGATCAAGGGCGACCTGCTCGAGGCCGCGCAGCGCTCCTGGGACGAGGCGGTCGAGCTCGGCGAGGAACACGGCTACCGCAACGCGCAGGCGACGGTGCTGGCGCCGACCGGCACGATCAGCTTCCTGATGGACTGCGACACGACCGGGATCGAGCCCGACTTCTCACTGGTCAAGTTCAAGGAGCTGGTCGGCGGCGGCCAGATGACGATCGCCAACCGCTCGGTGCCGCTGGCGCTGCGCACGCTCGGCTATGCCGAGCCGCAGGTCGAGCAGATCGGCGCCTACATCACCGAGAACAGCACGATCGTCGGCGCCCCCGACCTCAAGGACGAGCACCTGCCGGTCTTCGACGTCGCGGTCGGCGAGCGGGCGATCTCCCACACCGGCCACATCGACATGATGGCCGCGACCCAGCCCTTCATCTCGGGGGCGATCTCGAAGACGGTCAACCTGCCGCAGTCGGCGACGATCGATGACATCGCCGACGCCTACACGCGCGGCTGGAAGGGCGGCCTCAAGGCGCTCGCGATCTACCGCGACGGCTCGAAGACAGCGCAGGCGCTGCGCACCGACGCCCAGGAGGAAAAGGGCGCCGAGGCCGAGGTGGTCGCCGCCCCAGTGCGCAAGAAGATGCCGCGCGAGCGCGAGTCGATCACCCACAAGTTCTCGATCGCCGGTCACGAGGGCTACATCACCGCCGGCAAGTACGAGGACGGCAACGTCGGTGAGATCTTCCTCACCGACATCGGCAAGGAGGGCTCGACGATGCGCGGGCTGCTCAACGCCTTCGCCACGGCGATCTCGATCGGCCTCCAGTACGGCGTGCCGCTGGAGATCTTCGTGCGCAAGTTCAGCTACATGCGCTTCGAGCCGGAGGGCATGACCGGCAACCCGGAGATCCCCTTCGCCAAGTCGATGCCCGACTACATCATGCGCTGGCTGGCGAGCCGCTTCATCGACGACACCGAAACGCTGGAGGACCTCGGCATCCTCACCCCGGAGGTGCGGGCCAAGCGCGATGCCGAGACGACCCAGCTCGGCCTCGGCATCGACACCAGCGGCGGTACCGCCGGCCCGGCCAACGGTGGCAACGGGGGGAACGGCAAGTCGGCCCCGGCCTCGTCCGCCTTCACCGAAACGCCCCCGGTGGTCCCGGCCAAGATGTCCGGCCTCGACCTCGGTCCGGCCTGCGAGCAGTGCGGCGGCATGATGCAGCGCACCGGCTCTTGCTACACGTGCAGTAGCTGCGGCAACAACACCGGCTGCGGCTGAGCCCCCCCCGAACGAGATGGTCCCGCTTGCGCGGATTGCGGTCTGGGCGCTCAGCCTTGGCGCCGTCGTCCTAATCGCCCTGATCCTGGGCGGCTCTGAGGACCTGCAGGGCAAGGTGGGTGAGGCAGCCCTCCTCTTCGTTCTCTTCAGCCTCAACTCCCTCTCGGGCTTCCTCCTGATCGAGCGCCGGCCCGAGCTGACCCTGCTTGGCGCGCTGGCGATCGGGTTCTCCGCCGCCGCCTACTTCGTCGTCCTCGACAGCTTTTTCTCCCAGGGCTTTTTCCCGGGACAAAACTCCGTGTGGATACTGGTGATCATCGCCTTCGTTGTCGGCCAGGCGTCGATGCTGCTCGCCTTCAAGCGTGACGAGGACAGTCCATTGGTCAACGCGGTGCTGGCCGGGAGCCTGATCGTGCTGGCGCTGCTGGTGGTGCTGTCGATCGTCGCGATCTCCGGCACCGGGATCGGTCCCAAGGTGTACGCGACCCTCGCCGTTCTCTACCTCCTCGGCGCGCTGCTGCCGCCCTGCCTGCGCTGGGAGGAAGCCGAACGGGCCTAACCGAAGATGACTCGGCGCTGTGGCTCACTCTTCGCCGCGGGCCTGTCGCAGCCGTTGCAGATCGGTCAGGTCTTCGGGCCGGCCCGCGTTCTCCTTGAGGGCGACGAGACCGTCATAGCTCACAACCTTGACCGGGAGGCCGGCAATCTCGGCCTCTACTGCCGTCGGCGAAAGGCTCTCCCATAGCGAATCGTCCCCAATCCATTGCATGACGTCGAAGCGCCCAAGCCGAGTATGCAATACCCAGTTGCCGCCCAGAGACAGCGCTTTTGGGTCCAGCGGGTTGGGAAGCTCGTCAGCTTGGAAGTCCTCCGCCCCTTCGATTTGCGCATCAAGCTCGCCGAGCACCCGAGCCAGCTTTTCAAGGTTCGCGGGATCGGGCGCGGGTACGACATCGAGGTCCTTAGTCGCTCGGACGTAGCCATGAAACCCGACAGCCACTCCGCCGATGATCAAAAACTCGACGCCCTCTTGGACGAGCGCTTCGACGATCCCTCGAATATCGAGTTCAGGCACTGCGATGACGACGTCCGGCCTCAGCTACCTGGGACATAAATCGAGATAGCTCGCAGACCTGTTCCACTCGCTGGGACGGAGTGAGCTCGACATAGTCGCGTCGCAGGGCCGCGCGCTCGACCCTCCCGTCGGGCGTCCAATTCCCGGTGCGCTTCTGCGGCTTCACGCTCACAACCGTACAACGACGCTCGCGGGTAAACCCGTCTTCAGCCGAGGATGACCTCAGCGTTGTGGCGTGGGGTCTCGGTGATCGCGCGGCGGAAGACCCGCTCGGGCTTGGGGTTGGCGGGGCGGATCTGGTGGCGCTTGACCAGCTCCTTGAGGACGACGGCCATCTCGAACTGGGCGAAGGAGGCGCCTAGGCAGCGGCGCACGCCGCCACCGAAGGGGATCCAGGTGTAGGTGCCGGGCGGGTTGTCGAGGAAGCGCTCGGGCAGGAAGCGCTGTGGCTCCGGGTAGACCTCGGGGTTGCGGTGGACGAGGTAGACGCAGGGAGCGACCGAGACGCCGGCGGGCAGCTCGTGGCCGCCGATCTCGACTGCCTCGGTGAGCCTGCGTATGACGATCGAGATCACCGGACGCAGGCGCAGGGTCTCCTGGATCGTCGCGGTCAGGTACTCCTCGCGGCCCTCGAGCACCTCGGCGCGCAGGCGCTCGAGCTTCGCCGGGTTGCGGCTGAGCCGCTCGATCGCCCAGGAGAGCGAGGTCGCGGTCGTCTCGTGGCCGGCGACCAGCAGGGTGAGCAGCTCGTCGCGCATCTCCTCGTCGCGCATCGGGCTGCCGTCCTCGTGGCGGGCGGCGATCAGCATCGAGAGCACGTCGTCGCGCTGCTCGACGTCCTCGGCGCGGCGGCGCTCGGCGATCTCACGGTAGATCAACTCATCGACGCGGTCGACGCGGCGGCGGAAGGGCGGGAACTTGCGGACTCGGCTGGGCCCGAGCAGGAGCAGCGGCAGGAGGATCTGGGGATTGGTGGTGAGGTCGAGAAACTCGCGCAGCGCCGCCCGCAGCTCGCCCATCCGCTCGCCGCCGCGAACGCCGAAGACGGTCTGCAGGATGATCTCCAGGGTCATCGCCTGCATCCGCGGGCGCAGTTGGTACGGGGTGCCGGTGGGCCAGGTCTCGATCTCGCGCTCGGCGATCTCGCTCATCGTCTGCTCGTAGCCCTGCATGCGGGTGCCGTGGAAGGGCGGCAACAGCAGCTTGCGCTGGCTCATGTGCGGCTTCTCGTCGAGGACGAGGACCGAGTTCTTGCCAAGGACGGGTTCGAGGATCTGGTTGCCCTCGCCGGCGTGGAAGACCTTGGGATCGCCGGTGAAGACCTGCTTGATCGCGGCCGGGTCGGCGAGCATCACCCAGGTGCCCTCGTAGGCGATGCGCAGGGCGAACATGTCGCCGTAGCGGTCCTGGCAGGCGTAGAGCAGGCGGCGCGCCTGGCGCGACCAGATCGCGGTCTGCGCCACCCTCGGCAGCGGCGGGCTGGGCGGAAAGCGTCGCTCGGGCGCCCGGCTGGCCGGTCGTGGAGCGCTTGTAGTGGCTGCCTCCATCGTCCCTACCGGTCAGGCTAGCGATCCCAAGGCGAATCTCCCGTTAGCTACGTCACGCAGGCGGTAGCCTCCTCGCGATGGCCCTACCGCGGCTCCCCGCCAAGATCGAGCACCGCATCGTCAAGCGGGCCTGCGGCCTGTCGCCGCGGGTCATGCGACGCCTGATCGGTCCCCCACCCCGCCTCGACGGCCAGGAGCTGGCGCCCGATATCCAGATGCTGCTGGAGCTGGGCAAGCGAACGGGAGAAACATCGCTGGTCGAGGGCCGCACGGTCGAGCAGGCGCGGGCGGAGAACCGCGCCGAGGTGCCAGTCGTGTGCGGACCGCCTCGACCGATGGCTCGGGTCGACGGGCTGACGATCCCTGGCCCCGGCGGCGCGATGCCCGCCCGCCTCTACGTCGCCTTGGGAGCACCGCAACCGCCGCAACCGCTGCTCGTCTACTACCACGGCGGCGGCTGGGTGATCGGCGACCTCGACACCCACGACAGCGCCTGCCGCTTCCTCGCCGAGCACAGCGGCTGCCGCGTGCTCTCGGTCGACTACCGCCTGGCCCCGGAGCACCCCTTCCCGATTCCGGTGGAAGACGCGGTTGCCGCCTTTGCCTGGGCCGCACGAGCACGCCGCCGAGCTGGGCGCCGATCCCGAGCGAATGGCGGTCGGCGGCGACAGCGCCGGCGGCAACCTCTCGACCGCCCTCTGCCTGCAGAACCGCGATGCCGGCAGGCAGCAGCCGGCGATGCAGCTGCTGCTCTACCCCGTCACCGACGCGGTCGGCGGCCAGCAGTCGCGCGACACCTTCGCCGAAGGCTTCCTGCTCACCCGCAACGACATGGAGTGGTTCGAGAACCACTACATCCCCGATGGCATCGACGACGATGAGCCGCGGGCCTCGATGATGCGGGCCGCGGACGTCTCCGGCCTGCCCCCGGCCTACGTCGCCACCTGCGGCTTCGACCCGCTGCGCGACGAGGGCGAGATCTACGCGGCGCGGATGCGCGAGGCCGGCGTGCAGGTCGTCCTCCAGCGCCATCCCAGCCAGATCCACGGCTTCGCCAACCTGACCGCGATCTGCCCCAGCGCCCGCACCGCGATGCTCGAGGTCGCCGGCGCCCTGCGCATGGGTCTCGGCCTGGCTGCGGCCACGCCGGCCCCGGTTCCCGCTTAATACCCCTAGGGGGTATGACATACTCGACCTGTGGCAAGCGAGCCCGAGACCGTCCACGGCTACACCGAGAACCGCGAGGCGGTGCTCAAGCGCCTGCGCCGGATCGAGGGCCAGGTGCGGGGCGTCGAGCGGATGGTCGAGGAGAACCGCTACTGCATCGACGTCGTCACCCAGGTGAGCGCGATCCAGGCCGCGCTCGACAAGGTCGCCCTGGAGCTGCTCTCAGATCACGCCGCGCATTGTGTAGTGGGCGCCAAAGGCGACGAACAACAAGAGCGCACCGAAGAGCTGATGGCGGCCGTCAAAAGACTTTTGCACCGCTGATCGGGCGAGTCGGTCAAGCAGATCAAGGACGCAGGGAGCGAAGCGTGCTCCGCACGTGAGCGACCGAGGACGCCGATATGCGCCGGCCGAATCGCCCGATCACTCGTACTGGAGGGATTCGAGGACATCGAGGCGCGAGGCGCGGCGGGCCGGCAGGATCGCCGCGAGCACCCCAATTACGGCAGCGAAGACAAGCAGGAAGACCAGCGAGCCGAGCGGATAGGAGAGCGTGAAGCCTTCGTCCTTGAGTGGCTGCGCGATCAGCGCCGCAAAGACCAATCCCAGGACCATGCCGATGATCGCGCCGATCAGGGCCGTGATCACCGCCTCGTAGCGGATCATCGTCCGCACCTGGCGGCGCGACATGCCGATTGCCCGCAGCATGCCGAGCTCGCGCCTGCGTTCGTGGATCGAGAGCGCCAGCGTGTTGGCGATGCCGAAGAGTGAGATCAGGATGGCAAGGAGGAGTAGCGCGTAGACGAGGTTGACCAGCTGGTCAACCTGTTCTTCGCGGCTTTCCTTCAGTTCCTGCTGGTTCAGCACTTCGGCGACCGGGAAGGCGGCTTCGACCCCCTTGCTGAGGATCGCCTGGACTTCGGCCGGGTTGGCGCTCGGCTTCACCTGGACGAAATCGATCGTGTCCTGGGTCTGGCCGAACTCACGCGCCATCGCCGCCTGCGTGATCAGGACGCTGCCGAAGACGCCGAGCTTGGAGTCGAACTCCCCGACCACTTCGAAGCTGGGCCGGCGGCGGGTCTGGCTGAGCAGGCGAAACCGGTCGCCGACTTCGAGGTTGTGTTCGGAGGCGAACGAGTCGGAGAGGATCGCCTGGTCGTCGCGCAGGCCGCGCAGCGCCGCGGGGCCCCCTTTCTTCCATTCGATGTCGACCGTCTTTTCGACGTCTCGACTCGGTGCCGAGACCCTCGCCCCGGCGCCGCCGTCGACGAGCTTCGCCTGCTCGGCGCGGATCGTGGCGACGGCGCTCACGCCGGGAACCTTGCGCGCCGCTACCGCCGCCCCGCCGGGAATCGGCGAGAAGCCGTCGCTGTTCTGAATCACCAGACCGCCGGCGAAGTTTTCGTCGACCACCTGGGCGACCGAGCTCTTCAGGCCGGCGGCGAAGACGGTGACGAAGGTGACCACGGTGATGCCGATCATCAGCGCCGCCGCGGTAACCGCGGTGCGGCTCGGGTTGCGCTGCGCGTTCTCGCGCGAGAGGCGGCCGAGCAGGCGCCGGGCGCGCTCGAGTGGCCAACCGGCGATCCGCGCCAGCGGCGGCACCAAGCGCGGGCTGAAGAGCGAGACGGCAAAGACCATGATCACGGCGCCGCCGCCGATCAGGCCAGCCGCCGTGCCGGCGGCGGCGCTGCCGAAGAGCCCGATCAGGATCATCGCCAGGCCGGCTACGCCGAGCAGCAGGGCGACGACAACGCCAACCAGGCGTCGCCGCCGGCTCGGGGTGGGCATGGCGGCGCGCAAAGCGGCAATCGGTGGCACCCGGGTCGAGCGCACCGCCGGCACCAGTGAAGAGAGCACGGTGACGACGATCCCGATCAGGAGCGAGACGATGATCGTGCGCGACTCCATCACCAGGCCGGTGGTCGGCAGGTCGATTTCAAACGCTTCCAGCAGGCCGTTGAGCAGCATCGCGATCAGGAAGCCGCCGCCGATCCCGACCACCGCCCCGACGACCCCGATTGCCAGGGCTTCGACGACGACGTCGGTGAGGATCTGCCGCCGCGAGGCGCCGAGGGTGCGCAGCATCCCGAACTCGCTGACCCGTTGGGCGACGGTGATCGAGAAGGTGTTGAAGATCAGGAAGGAGCCGACGAGGATCGCGATGAAGGCGAAGACCAGCAGGAAGATCTGCAGGAAGCTGAGGCTTTCGCGGATTTCTTCCGAGCCCCGGTCGGCGTTTTCCTTGGCTGTCTCGACGCGGACTCCGGCCGGCATCTCGCGGGCGATGCGCTTTTTCAGCACGGTCGCCGAGACGCCCGCCTCGGCCGCGACCGAGATCTGATCGAAGCGCCCGACCTTGTGGGTGAGCTGCTGGGCCACGGGCAGCGTCACCTGAGCGATGCTGGCGCCGCCGAAGGAGGCGCCGCCGAGGCGGGTGAAGCCGACCAGCTTGAACGAGCGGGCGCTGCCCTGCCCGATCAGCTTGATCCGTTCGCCCAGCTTCAGGTCGGAGGCTTCCGCTGCGGCCTTGTCGATCGATGCTTCGGTCGGGCCGCGGGGACGGTTGCCCTCGATGTAGGTGAGCGACTCGAGCTTGCCGGGCAGCTCCGAGGAGATGAACTTCGGAGCGAATTTGTTGCCGATCTTGTTGCCTTCGGAATCGAAGAAGCCCCCGGGCGTGAAGATCGCCCCGGCGGCGAGCTTGACCCCGGGCGTCTTCTGCACGCGCGGCAGCAGCGAGGCGCTGATCGTCGGCACTTCGCCGTTTTCCTGTTTGACCGGGTTCTCGGCGCTGATGACGACGCTGGTGCCCTTCAGCGACTCGCCGAAGATTTCGTCGAAGGCGGCGAAGATCGTGTCGGTGAGGACGTAGGAGCCGGCGACGAAAGCAACGCCGATGACCACGGCAAAGGTTGTGGCGAAAGCGCGTGCCTTGCGCGCCCAGAGGCTCTTGAGGGCGAGGCTAGTCAACCTGCTTCATCAGCTCGATCACGTCATCGGCGGAGCCGGGAGCGCCGTCGTGGACGATCCTGCCGTCGCGGAGCGTGATCAAACGATCGGCGTGGGCGGCGGCCCCGGGGTCGTGGGTGACCATGATCACCGTCTGGTCGAACTGGTCGACCGCCTGGCGCAAGAGCCGGAGCACGTCCTCGCTCGCTTTCGAGTCGAGGTTGCCGGTCGGCTCGTCGGCGAAGACGACGGCGGGTTTGGAGACCAGGGCGCGGGCCACCGCGACCCGCTGCTGCTGGCCGCCGGAGAAGCTCTGAAGGCCGATGGGTGCGGCGATCCTCGAGGCCGACGGTGCGGATCAACTGGTCGACCCACTGGCCGTCGGGCTTGCGACCGGCGATCGAGAGCGGCAGCACCAGATTCTCCTCGGCGGTAAGGACCGGCAGCAGGTTGAAGAACTGGAAGACGAAGCCGAGCTTCTCGCGGCGCAGCTTGGTCAGCTCGCCGTCATCGAGCCCGGTGATCTCCTGGCCGTCGAGCAGGACGGTGCCTCCCGTCGGCTTGTCGAGGCCGGCGAGGATGTGCATCAGCGTCGACTTGCCCGAGCCAGAGGGACCCATGATCGCGGTGAAGCGGCCGCGCTCAAACGCGGTGCTGACCTCGACCAGGGCATCGACAGCGGCTGCCCCCTCGCCGTAGCGACGGGACACGTCGTTGGCTTCGACGACCTGACCGTTGACGCTCATCGGCCTCACCGTATCGATCTCTATACCCAGTCTCCTTCGACCGACGACAGATAGCCTGCGACGAGTGGCGGCGGCGGACGAATTCGACGGCTTCCTGGTCGACCTCGATGGGGTCGTCTGGGAAGGGCGCGAGCTGGTACCGGGCTCCGTTGAGGCGCTGCGCGCGCTGATCGAGTCCGGCAAGGAGCTCGTCTTCGTCACCAACAACTCGGTGAAGCAACCGGAGGCCTACGCGGTCCGGTTGCGCGAGGCCGGGGTCGAGATCGCCGGCGACCGGGTCGTGACCGCCGGTGCGGCAACCGCCCGGCTGGCCGCAGAGCAGGTAGGGACCGAGGGAACCGCCTTCGTGATCGGCGCACCCGGCTTCAAGCAGACCGTCGCCGCTACCGGGCTCACCCTGCTCGACGGCGAGGCGGCAAGGAGCGCCGACGCGGTGATCGTCTCCGGCCATCGCGAGTTCGACTACGCGGAGCTGCTGACGGCGACCTTTGCCCTGCGGGCCGGTGCGTCCCTCTTCGCGACAAGCCGCGACCCCACCCTGCCGATGCCCGGGGGCGCCTGGCCAGGGACTGGTGCGACCCTGGCCGCGGTCGAGACGGCATCCGGCAAGACGGCCGAGATCGGTGGCAAGCCGGAGCGCCACCTCTTCGACCAAGCGCGGGCGCTGATCGGAGGCGCCGAGAGGGTGGCGATGGTCGGCGACCGGATCGCCTCTGACATCGAGGGCGGGCAGCGGGCCGGCCTGGCGACGATCCTCGTCCTCAGCGGCGCTTCTTCACGGGAGGAAGCGGCGGCCGCCGACCCGCCTCCCGACCTGGTCCTCGACGACCTCGCTGCGCTGCTGCGCTGAGTGGCGACGTGAGCGAGGAGCCCGAGGCCTCGATTCACCGGCCCGGCGTCGCCTTTGCCGGCGTCTTCGGGGTGACCTTCTGCTGCCTGCTCGCGGTCGGCGCCGTGCTGCCGGTCCTGCCGCGCTACGTGCACGACTCGCTCGGCGCCGGCGATCTCGCCGTCGGCATCGTGGTTGGCTGTTACGCGATCACCGGCCTGCTGCTGCGTCCCTTCGCCGGCCGCTTCGCCGACCACCGGGGACGCAAGCCCACGGTGCTGGTCGGCTCGGTCCTGGTCGCCGCCGCCGGCTTCCTCTACCTGCTGCCACTCGGGGTGGCGGGGCTGATCGGCGCCCGCCTCGTGCTCGGCGCGGGCGAGGGCTCGGTCTTCACCGCCGGCTCGGCCTGGATCATCGACCTGGCGCCGATCGAGCGGCGCGGTCGGGTGATCGGCCTGTACGGGCTCGCCGTCTGGTCGGGACTGAGCATCGGGCCGCTGATCGGCGAGCTGACCCAGCACGCCCTCGGCTACACGGCGGTCTGGCTGCTGGCCGGGGCGCTGCCGCTGGTTGGAGCGGCGATCGCCAGTCGGGTGCCGGACCCCTTCGAGCCCTCGCCGCTGCTCGAGCAGGAGCACCACCCGCTGATCGCCAAGGAGGCGGTGCGGCCCGGGGCGGCACTCGCCCTCGGCTCGATCGGCTACGGCACGATCGCCGCCTTCGTCGTCCTCCTACTGGAAGCGCGTGGGGTCGGCCACGGGGCGACCGTGTTCGGCGCCTTCGCGACGATGGTCGTGCTGACCAGGCTCGTCGGTGGCGACCTGCCGGACCGCATCGGCCCGGCCCGGGTCGCGATCGCCGCTGCCTGCGTCGAGGCGCTGGGGCTCGCCGCGATCGCCGTCGCCCAAAGCCTTCCCGTCGCCCTCGCCGGGGCCCTGGCGATGGGCGCCGCCTTCTCCCTGCTCTACCCCTCGCTCTCGCTGATCGTCGTCAGCAACATCTCCGACCGGCGGCGCGGCGCGGCGCTCGGCACCTTCACCGCCTTTTTCGACGCCGGCGTTGGCCTCGGCGCGCCGCTGGCGGGAGCCATGGCTGCACTGACCAGCTACGAGGGCGCCTTCTTCCTTTCCGCCACGATCGCCCTGGCCTCGGCGGCGACGATCGCCGTGGCGGTGGCGCCCGCCGCCCGAGCCGCCCTCGTCACCCGCTAACGCTGTTCGATCAGCAGCGACTGGGCGGCGCGGCCGATGCGGCCGCGCTGATCGGCGAGGACCGACTCGGCGGTGCCGATGCCGGTTGGCTGGGGGCGGGTGACCGCGTCGACACAGACCCACTCGCCCACGGGCATGCGCTCGAAGTGAACGGTGAGATCGACGTTGATGAAGACGTAGGAGTGGTAGTCGAGCACGGCGCTGATCCCGTTGCCGACGTCGGCGGCAACCAACGCCCGCTGCAGCGGCGTCGGCTCCTCACCGGCGACCAGCGGCTGGCGCATCCGCAACCACATCGTCGCCGGACCAAGCTCGAGGAAGGCTCCCGCAACCGCTTTCAGCTCCATCGCCGTGTGGTAGCCGGCCTCCTCCCCGGTCGGGAAGAACTCCGGCGACCCAGCCTTCCTCGGGACCCTGCGGCGGCTCTTCCTCGACCATCGCCTCGGGCGGCAACTCCAGCTCGGTCCTGCGCAGCTGCCACGCCGTTGCCCGCATCAACTCCCCCGCCTCACCTGACAGCGACGCCTCGACCATCCGCACCTTCCTGCCGGGACGCAGCACCCGCGTCTCGACCTGCACGGGCCCAATCGGCACTGGCCGCAGAATCTCGAACACGATCCGCCCGACCTGAAAGTCCCCAGACCCCTCCATCCCCTCGATCTCCCGTCCCAGCAACGCCGAAGGCGGCCCCGCATGCTGAGCCCCCGGATCCCAGGGACCTCTAGTCAGCTCAGTCGCAAGAAAGCTGCCGTCACCGTCCGGGACATAGAAGCTTTTGTCCATAGGGGCGGATCGTATGGGCGAGGGGTCCGTCTTGCCGGACACTCAGCGCGAAGCGCGTCCGGCAAGACGGACCCCTCGCCCTTCTGTCACCTCTATGTAAGGACCTGGGCGTACTCTGGACATAGACCGAAAGGAGCCAGATGACGACCAAGATCAACAAGTCGGACGCCGAGTGGCGCGAGCAGCTGACCCCCGAGCAATACGAGGTAACCCGCAAGGGAGGCACCGAGCGCGCCTTCACCGGACCCTACGTCGACGAGAAAACCGCCGGCATGTACCACTGCGTCGGCTGCGGCACCGAGCTCTTCTCCTCGGACACCAAGTTCGACTCCGGCACCGGCTGGCCCAGCTTCACCGAGCCGGCCAACCTCGAGCACGTCGAGCTGCGTCCCGACAACAGCCTCTTCATGCGCCGCACCGAGGTCGTCTGCAAGCACTGCGACGCCCACCTCGGCCACGTCTTCGACGACGGCCCAGCCGACAAAGGCGGGCAGCGCTACTGCATCAACGGCTGCGCACTGGAGCTGAGCCTTCCCACCAGCACCCAGATAGCTGAACTTCACCGCGAGGGCGACCGCCTCGGTGCGGGTGTCGACCTCGAGCTTGGCGATCGCGTTGCGCACGTGGGTGTGCACGGTCGCCGGGCTGAGCTGCAGCCGCTCGGCGATCTCTTTGACCCGCAGGCCCTCGGCCAGCAGCTCGAGGATCTGGCGCTCGCGCGGCGAGAGCTCGAGCAGCTTCTCGACCTCGGAGGGCTTGCCGCCGGCGAAGTCGCCGCCGAGGAAGGTGCCGCCGCCGGTCACCGCTTTGACCGCGCGGGCGATGTCCTCGGCAGGTGCTGACTTGAGCACGTAGCCGGAAGCGCCCGCCCGCAGGGCGAGCGCCAGCAGGTCGGGCTGGGCGTGGGCGGTGAAGATGATCACTTTGGTCCGCGGCCGGACCTTGAGCACCTCCTTGGTCGCCTCGATGCCGTCGCGCTTGGGCAGCTCGACGTCGATGATCAGGACATCGGGCTCGAGCTCCTTGACGACGTCGACTACATCGCGCCCGTTTCCGGCCTCACCGACGATCTCGACAATGCTCGAATTGGCCATGCGAGACTTGATCGCCTCGCGGACAATCTCATGGTCGTCACAAAGGACGACGCGCTTAGCGTCCCGTACACCGGTGTTCATGCCGGTCCAATCCTCTCAGGCGCACCATACGAATGCAGAATAGTGGGTAGCGTGAACCCACCTTCCCGCTCCTGCCGGTTCTCAATCAGGGCGATCATCGTGCGCCCGACCGCGACCGCGGTGCCGTTGAGCGTGTGGACCGGCTCTGGGGCCTCGTCTTCATTCGGCCGGTATCGGCAGGCGAGGCGCCGCGCCTGATAGTCGGTCGTATTCGAGCATGAGGTCAACTCACGGTAGCGGCCCTGGCTGGGAATCCAGGCCTCGCAGTCGTACTTCTTGGCGGCCGGCGCGCCGAGGTCGCCGGCGGCGACGTTGACGACGCGATACGGAATCTCCAGCTCGGCGAGGATGCGCTCCTCGATCGCCAGCAGGCGCTCGTGCTCTTCCGCCGACTTCGAAGGCTCGACGAACGAGAACATCTCGACCTTGTCGAACTGGTGGACGCGGAAGATGCCGCGGGTGTCACGGCCACCGGCGCCGGCCTCACGGCGAAAGCAGGGCGAGAAGCCCGCGTAACGGATCGGCAGCTGGTCGGCGGCGAGGATCTGGTCGGCGTGCAGGGCGGCCAGCGGCACCTCCGAGGTGCCGACGAGGAAGAGCTCGTCCTTGGGCACCTCGTAGATCTGATCGCGGTCGCCGGGCAAGAAGCCGGTGCCGACCAGCGCCTCCTCGCGAACCAGCACCGGAGGGACAACGGGTTCGTGTCCTTCCTCGCGGACCAGGTCGAGGGCGAAGCGGACCAGGGCCAGCTCGAGCAGGACGAGGTCGCCCTTGAGGTAGGCGAAGCGTGAGCCCGAGACCCGAGCGCCGGCCTCCATGTCGATCAAGTCGAGCTCCGAGCCAATCTCGAGGTGGTCGCGCGGCTCGAAGTCGAAGCTCGGCCGCTCGCCCTCCTCGCGCAGTACAACCGCGTCCTCCTCGGTCATTCCTTCGGGGGCGTCGGGGTCGGGCAGGTTGGGCAGGGTCGCCGCGACCCGCTGCAGGTCGGCGTCGACCTGCTCGAGCTCGGCCTTGCCGGAGTCGATCGCCTGCTTTAGCTCGGCCACCGCCGCCATCTGCTCACTCGCCTCCTCCCCGCGCTGCTTGGCCTCGCCGATCTGCTTGGAGATCGTCTTGCGCTCGGCCTGGGCGCCCTCGATCCGCGGCAGCAGCTCGCGGCGGCGGGCGTCGAGCGCGAGCAGCTCGTCGACCTGCTCGGCAGCGCCGCGGCGCGCGAGCGCCGCCTTGACCCGCTCAGGGTCGGAGCGGATCAGCTTCAGGTCAAGCATTGCCCGTGAAGATTAGGGTCCGTCCGGAAATCCCGCGTGTACGGCTGGTGAGCGCCGGACCAAGCGGGGCTAGGACGCAGGGAGGCGCGAATGGCAGCGCCATTCGGCCGACCGAGGACGCCGCACCGCGCCGTGTCCGCCGCCGCCAGACGTGCGCGGGGGGGTTCCGGACGGACCCTATGGCGAGGTCTCGCCGGGGCGAGGGGATTCGACGGCTTCTTCGCCGGCGTACTTGGCGACGAAATGAGCGACGGCTTCTGCTTCTTTACCGACGACGATGTTCTGCGGCATGATCGCGCCGGAGAAACCGCCGTTCTGGATCGCGAAGAGAGCGTCTTCATAAGTCTCGGTTCGCTGATTGAGGTTCGGACCCTGCGTGCGCAGGCCGCGGTTGCCGCTGCCCTGGGTGCCCGCGGCGCTGAGCGTGTGACAGCCGGAGCAGTGCGTGGCGAAGAGCACGGCCCCTTCGTGGTTGGGGTCGCTCTTGGAGACTGAGACGCCTTCTTCGCCGAAGCCGCAGGCGGCTAGCCCGAAGGCGGCGAGGATGGCCATGGCTGTAATCAGTGCCGGACGCACGCGGCGCGCATCATATTGTCTTGACCCGATCACGCTCTTCGACCATGCCAACGCCTGATCCAGCCCGCTTTCGCGCCGCCATGGCAATGCTGCCGACCGGCGTCACGATCGTCAGCGCTGCCGGGCCCGAGGGACCGGCCGGAGCGACCGCCAACGCGGTCTGCTCGCTCTCGATCGAGCCGATGCTGATGCTGGCCTGCCTCGACCGCGGCTCGCGCACCCTGCTCGCGGTCCAGGCGGCCAACCATTTCGGCATCAGCGTCCTGCACGACGGCCAGGAGCCGATCGCCCGCGCCTTCGCCACCAAGGCGCCGGTGGCCGAGAAGTGGGACGGGGTCGCCTGGGGCGAGCGCGACGGCATCCCGGCAATCGACGGCTCCCTCGCCTGGATCGCCTGCGAGCTGCGCGACGTGGTCGCCGCCGGCGACCACGTGATCGTCACCGGCGAGGTCCGCGACCTGGCGACCGGCGACGGCGACCCACTGGTCTTCCACGGCGGCGAGTACCGGCCGCTGGGCTGATTGGCGCCTTAGTGGCGCTATGCGATACCAAAGCGCCAACCGCTGCTGCCACAATCGAGCGATGGCCGCCAAGTTCCAGGAGCCGGGCTGGTTCACTAGGCACGTGTTCAACCCCTTCATCGCCGGGCTGAGCCGGATTGGGCTCAGCGTCGCCGGGTCACGCGTGCTGGAAGTCAAAGGCCGCAAGAGCGGCGAGTGGCGCCAGACTCCGGTCAACCCGCTGCCCTTCGAGGGCGACACGTACCTGGTGGCGCCGCGGGGGCATACCCAGTGGGTGCGCAACCTGCGGGTCAGCGGCGAGGGCCGCCTGGTCGGCCGGGGCAGCGAGAGCTTCACGGCCACCGAGCTCACCGACGACGAGAAGCCCGCCCTGCTGCGCGCTTACCTGAAGAAGTGGAAATGGGAGGTCGGCGCCTTCTTCGACGGAGTCGGAGCGGACGCCCCCGAGTCCGAGCTGCAGCGGATCGCCCCGGACCACCCGGTCTTCCGCATCTCCACCTAGAGCTGGCGGAACGGGTATTCCTTGATTACCGCGTTGACGAACGTGCCTTTCGACTCCGCGTTCGCCAGTTCCTCGAATACGCCAGCCGGTACGCCTTCGTAGGCGTAGAGACCGCCGCCGAGGTACTCGACATAGGCCTCTTCGGCCCCGGCGTCGTAGCCGATCCTCGCCACCGCGCTGGACTCAACCGGGTGCATCCTTGAAACCGGCATCGCGCCTCCTTGGCCCACATATACCCGTCACCCGAGAGTAGGCTCTGCCGCGATGGAGGCGGCAACCGCGCCACGCTCGCAATGGACGTTCGCCCAGTGGGGCATCGTCGTGCTCGCCGTCGTGCAGCTCACCTGGGCCGTGGCGGGCCTGATCGCCGAACCGAGCTTTCACTTCGGCGACGGGGCGCCGACCCAGCGCGTGCTCGGCGTCGACTTCAACGGCGTCCACGCCCTCTCCGGCCTCCTGCTCTTCGCCCCCGCCTTCTTCTTCGCCTTGAAGCCCCGTTGGGCAGTCCTCTACGCGATCTACGTAGCCGTCGCCCTGACCGTCACCGGCTTCTGGGCAATCTGGTCAACCAGCCCGGCCGGCATCTTCACCTTCCCCAACAACAACGCCGACGCGATCCTCCACATCACCACCGGCGTCTTGTTCGGCCTCGTCGCCGCGATCCAGCTCGGCCTCGACCGCGGCGCTTCGACGAAACCGCACGGAACCGGCATATAGGCGGTCTGACGCGGTCTCGCGTCTAGAAGGCGCCGCTGGTACCCGCCGCCCGCAGCGCCAGGAAGAGAATCACGCCGCAGCTGACGGCCATGATCCCCATCTCGCGCCGCACGATCGCCAGCGCCAGCTCCTGCTGGGCGTCGGCGGGAAGCGCTTCGAAGTCAATGTCGCCCAGCTCGCGCTCGGCGGCGCCGGTGCGGGCAGCCTCGGCGATCAGGGAGACGAGGAGGGGCAGGATCCCGTAGAGGTAGTGGAGGCTGTCATCGGGTTTGTGGTTGGTGAAGACGAGCAGGCCGCCCAGCATCACCTGGATGAAGACTGAAACCTGGGCCGCGCGCAGCAGCAGCCAGAAGGGGATCGAGGAGCGATCGCGGAGCCAGGCGATGCCGCCGAAGGCGAAGGCGACGAGGTTGAGCAGGATGACGGCGCAACCGACGACGACGTGAACGGCTACCACGGATCTATTTCCTCCCAAGAGGGTCGGGATTCGGCTTGCTGATGCGGAAAAGCACTATGTAGCAATGTGTTACAAGGTCGGTATATAACTCGTCGTGCAGGCGGTGAGGCGGCGGCGACTGGCGCCCCGCAGACGGCCCGCACAATTCCGATCTACCAGTGCTGAAGAGCTACCTGCCGATTCTCGTCTTTGCCTTCCTCGGCGTCACCGTTGGGGGGGCTTTCGCGATGCTCAATCACGTGATCGGCCCGAAGCGGCCGAAGCGGCCGACGGCGGCGAGCCTACGCCAGTCCGAGCCGTATGAGTCCGGGATTCCGGTCGAGGCCTCGCACGGCCTGCGCTTCGGGGTCAGCTTCTACCTGATCGCGATGCTTTTCATCCTCTTCGACATCGAGGTCGTCTTCCTCTATCCGATCGGGGTCATCCTCAAGGGTGCCGACAGCGTCTTCGTCCTGGGCGAGCTGGTCACCTTCATCGCCCTGCTGCTGGTCGCCTTTGTCTACGTCTGGCGCAAGGGGGCACTGGATTGGAAATAGAGCGACAGTCGATGCGCGAGCGCCAGCTGCGCGCCCGCGACATGCTGCGCGGCGACCTCGAGGGCGAGGAGCTGGAGCGCTACGTCGAGGAGAAGGTCGTGATGACCCGCCTCGAGGAGATGCTCAACTGGTCGCGGGCCAACTCGCTGTTCCCGCTGTCCTTTGGTCTCGCCTGCTGCGCGATCGAGGGGATACCGATGTCTGCCGTGACGGCGCGCTACGACATCGCTCGCTTCGGCGCCGAGGCGGGGCGCGCTTCCCCGCGACAGGCCGACTTCATCGTCCTCTCGGGCAGGGTCTCGATCAAGATGGCGCCGGTCGTCCGCCGCCTCTACGACCAGATGCTGGAGCCGAAGTGGGCGATCTCGATGGGGGCGTGCTCCTCCAGCGGCGGCATGTTCTCCAACTACGCCGTGGTCCAGGGCGCCGACAAGTTCATGCCGATCGACGTCCACATTCCCGGCTGCCCGCCGCGGCCGGAGGCGGTGCTCTACGGCTTCACCAAGCTGCAGGAGAAGATCATGGGCAACGCCGATCAGGGCTGGCGCGCTCGCTACAACGCCGAGGGCACCGAGGAGTGGGCACGCGGCGGTCCGCGCAGCGAACCGAGCGCGGAGTCGGCCGAGGCCTACCTCGCCGCCAGGGAGCTGCTCCGTGCCTGACGCTCCCGGCCTCGAGCTGATCCGCGGCGAGATCGATGACGCGCAGCCTGGCGCCGTCCTCGACACCGGCTTCGAGCACGGCCGCGCCAGCCTGGCGATCGCCCCCGAGCACCTGCTCGCGGTGCTGACCTGGCTGCGCGAGTCGGCCGGTCACGAATATCGCTTCCTTTCGAGCCTTCATGCCGCCGATTACCTGCCGGCCGAGCCGCGCTTCGCGGTCCACTACGAGCTGCTGAATCGCGACCGGGTCGAGCGGATCAGGGTCAAGGCGCTGCTGGCCGATCCGGGCGAAGGCTCGCTGCCCGAAATCGACTCCTGCGTGGAGATGTTCCCCACCGCCGAGTTCCAGGAGCGCGAGGTCTTCGACTTCTTCGGGATCGTCTTCAAGGGACACCCCGACCTGCGCCGGATTCTGCTTCCCGACGACTACGTCGGCTGGCCGCAGCGGCGGGACTTCCCGGTCGGCGGCGAGCCCGTCACCTTCACCTACAACGAAAAGAACTATGGCTGAGCAGTTCCTGACCGAGGACCGCACCTCTGAGGTGATGACGGTCAACATGGGGCCGCACCACCCCGCCACCCACGGCGTGCTGCGGCTCATCGTCGATCTCGAAGGCGAGGTCGTGCGCGACCTCAAACCGGTGATCGGCTACGTCCACACCGGGATCGAAAAGTCCTGCGAGGACAAGAGCTACTGGAAGGTCATCCCCTTCGTCGAGCGGATGGACTACGTCTCCTTCTTCTTCCAGATGGAGGCCTACTGCGGCGCGGTCGAGCGGCTGGTCGGGCTGGAGATCCCCGAGCGGGCCAAGTACCTGCGGGTGATCTTCCTCGAGCTCAACCGCATCCACTCCCACCTGGTCTGGCTGGGGACGACGGCGCTCGACCTCGGCGCGATCTCGATGCTCTGGTACTGCTTCCGCGAGCGCGACCGCATCCTCGACCTCTTCGAGATGGCGACCGGCCAGCGCATGCACACGCGCTACTTCCAGGTCGGCGGCGTGATCGAGGACATCCCGATCGGCTTCGCGAAGAAGCTGCGCGAGTTCCTCACCGACATGCCGGTGCGGATCGAGCAGTACCAGGCCCTGCTCGACCGCAACGAGGTCTTCCTCTCGCGGACCAAGAACACCGGCATCGTCTCGCGCGAGCGGCTGCTGGAGCTGGGCGTGACCGGGCCGCTGCTGCGCGCCGCCGGCGAGCCCTGGGACCTGCGCAAGGCCTTCGACTACCTCGTCTATCCCAAGTTCGACTTCAAGGTGCCGGTCGGCACGATCGGCGACAACTACGACCGCTACCGCGTGCGGGTCGCCGAGATGTTCGAGTCGGTGCGGATCATCGAGCAGGCGCTCGACGGCCTGCCCGAGGGGCCGTTCATCGCCGACGACCGCAAGTACGTGCTGCCGCCGCGCTCGGAGCTCTCGACCTCGATGGAGTCGCTGATCCACCACTTCAAGCTCGTCACCGAGGGCTACCGGGTCGGCCCCGGCGAGATCTACTACGCGATCGAGAGCCCGCGCGGCGAGCTCGGCTGCTTCGTCCTCGCCGACGGCTCGGCGAAGCCGGCGCGGGTCCACTTCCGCGACCCCTCCTTCGTCAACCTGCAGGCATTCAAGGACATGTCGACCGGCAGCTACATCGCCGACATGATCTGCAGCCTCGGCATGCTCGACCCGATCCTCGGCGGGGTCGACCGATGACAAGCCCCGTCCACACCGGCCAGGTGCGTTGTGGCTGAGCTACCTGTCGATCAGGCGCTCACGGAGGGTCGAGTACCCGACCGCTCGCCGGAGCAGATTCCCGAGCTTCACGAGGTTGGGTGTCCGCCCGAGCTGCAAGAGCGCATTGAGACGTTGATGTCGCGCTATCCGGACCGCAAATCGGCTTCGATCCCGGCGCTCTGGGCGGTGCAGCGGCTCTATGGCTGGTGCACGCCGGAGGGGATCCGCCAAGCCGCCGCGGTGATGCGGGTGACGCCGGCCTACCTCGAGTCGGTGGCGAGCTTCTACGACCTCCTTCACACCGATCCGGTCGGCAGCCACAAGATCGCGGTCTGCACCAACATCAGCTGCTGGATGCGCGGCGGCGACAAGCTGCTTGACGCCTTCAAGGCGGCGGCCGGCGAGGACGACGAGCGCTTCTTCGTCACCGGCTTCGAGTGCCTGGGCGCCTGCGACATCGCGCCGATGGCCTCGATCGACGAGCGCTACTTCGGCCCGCTCGAGGCGGCCGAGGCGGAGACCGCGATCGAGCAGCTGCGCGCCGGCTCCGAGGTGCTGCCCGAGAAGGCGCTGGAGAAGCGCCCGCTGCCGGGAGGCCCCGATGCCTGAGACGCGGATGCTGCTGAAGAACGCCGAAGACCCGGCCCTGCGCACGATCGCCGGCTACAAGGGCTACGGCGGCTACGCCTCGCTGGAGCAGGCCTACAAGGAGATGGAGGCCGAGCAGGTCCTCGAAGAAGCTCGAAGACTCAGGCCTGCGCGGGCGCGGCGGCGCCGGCTTCTCGATGGGCAAGAAGGCCTCCTTCCTGCCCCGCGGCGAGATGAACAAGTACCTCTGCTGCAACGCCGACGAGTCCGAGCCGGGGGCGTTCAAGGACCGCGAGCTGATGCAGCGCAACCCGCACCAGCTGATCGAGGGGATCGCGATCGCCGCCCTCGCCGCCGGCGCCGGCCACGCCTTCATCTTCATCCGCGGCGAGTACGACTCGCAGGCCGACATCCTCGACGCCGCGGTCGCCGAGGCCTACGCGGCGGGCTACCTCGGCGTGGACATCCTCGGCTCCCACCACAACCTCGAGCTGGTCGTCCACCGCGGCGCCGGCGCCTACATCTGCGGCGAGGAGACGGCTCTACTCGACGCGCTCGAGGGCAAGCGCGGCAACCCGCGGCTGAAGCCGCCCTTCCCGGCCGTGCAGGGCCTCTACGGCGGGCCGACCCTGATCAACAACGTCGAGACGCTCTCGAATGTTCCTCACATCGTCGAGAACGGGGCCGAGTGGTTCAAGGGCTTCGGCACCGAGCAGTCGCCCGGGACCAAGGTCGTCTCGATCTCCGGCTGCGTGCGGCGGCCCGGCAACTACGAGGTCGAGCTGGGGATCCCGACCCGCGAGCTGATCATGGACCTGGCCGGCGGCCCCCGCGAGGGCCGCGAGATCAAGGCCTTCTACCCCGGCGGCTCCTCCTCGCCGGTGCTCAAGGCCGAGGAAGGGATCGACCTGCCCTACTCCTTCGAGGCGATGGCCGAGGCGGGCTCGATGCTCGGCTCGGGCTCGATCATCGTCGCCGACGACCAGGTCTCGATCCCGCACATGGCGCTGCGCACGGCGCGCTTCTACCATCACGAGTCCTGCGGCAAGTGCACCCCCTGCCGCGAGGGCACCAACTGGACGGTGAAGATGCTGGAACGGGTGGTGCGCGGCGAGGCGACGCCGATGGACCTCGACATCGTCGCCTCGGTGCAGGAGAACATCATCGGCCACTGCCTCTGCGTGCTCGGCGACTCGATGGCGATGCCGGTCGGGGCGATGGTGCGCAAGTTCAGGGACGAGTTCGAGGCCGTGATCGCCACCGCGAGCGAAGGCGAGCCGGCGGTCGGCGAGCGGCTCCCGGTCGTTCAGGGCGCGCCCGAGACCCTGGGGGCGGCGACGTGAGCGGCAAGGAGATCAACCTGATCATCGACGGGCGCGAGGTGACCGCGACCGAGGGCGAGATGCTCCACGACGCCGCCAAGCGGGGCGACGTCGAGATCCCGGTCTTCTGTTACGAGCCGAAGCTGGGCGAGCCGGTCGGCGCCTGTCGCATGTGCCTGGTCGAGATCGAGGGGATCCCGAAGCTGCAGACCTCCTGCTCGACCCCGGTGCGCGACGGCATGGTCGTCCACACCCGCACCGACCAGGTCAAGCACGCGCAGAGCGCCGTGGTCGAGTTCCTGCTCGTCAACCACCCGCTCGACTGCCCGGTCTGCGACAAGGGCGGCGAGTGCCCGCTGCAGGACATCTCGATGGGCTGGGGCCCCGGCAAGAGCCGCATGACCGACCAGAAGCGCCACTTCGAGAAGCCGATCGAGCTCTCGCCGCTGGTCGCGATCGACCGCGAGCGCTGCATCCTCTGCTACCGCTGCGTGCGCTTCAGCCAGGAGGTGGCCGAGGACGAGCAGCTGCAACTGCTCGAGCGCGGCGACCGCACCTTCGTCGGCACCTTCGACGACCGCCCCTACGTGGCGCCCTTCCACGGCAACATCACCGACCTCTGCCCAGTCGGGGCGCTGACCAACTACACCTACCGCTTCCGTGCCCGGCCCTGGGACATCGAGCAGGCCGGCTCGGTCTGCACGCTCTGCCCGAGCCAGTGCAACGTCAGCTTCACCGTCCGCGACGAGCGGGTGAAGCGGGTGATCGCCCGCGACAACGCCGACGTCGACGACGGCTGGCTCTGCGACCGCGGCCGCTACGGCTTCGAGATGTTCGACGCCGAGGAGCGCGTGCGCGGGCCGCGGCTACGCGGCGGTGCCGAGGCGAGCTGGGAGGACGCGATCGCCAAGGCCGCGGCGGCGCTGAAGCGCGGCGGTGCCGAGAGCGCGGCGATAGTCGGCGACGCCTCCAACGAGGAGGGCTACCTGGTCCAGCGCATCATGCGGGAGGCGCTGGGCTCACCGCACATCGACTCGCGCCCCTCCCGTGGCCCCGGCCGCGAGGCGCTGGTGCGGCTTGCCCAGCCCGAGATCTCCGCCCGGGTCCGCGACATCGACAACGCCGGCGCGATCCTCGTCGTCGGCACCGACCCGCTGCACAGCAGCCCGATCCTAGACCTGCGCATCCGCAAGGCAATCCGGCGCAACGGCGCCAAGCTAGTCGTCGCAACCGAGGCCCCGACGACGCTGGACGGCGGCGCCGAGGCCATCGTCCGATACGGCCCCGGCCAGGCAGGCGGCTTCCTCTCCGAGCTGGCGGGGGCGCTGGCCACTGCCGGTACCCCCTCCTCACTCGGAGATCGGCGAGAAGGGCCCGGGTCGTCCTCTGAGGTTGACGGCGCCGACTCCGCAAAACGTTCGGAGGGGGTACCGGCAGTGGCCGACGTACTCAAGAGCACCGAGAGGGCCGTCGTCATTTGGGGAGACCGGATCGGTCGTGGTCAGGGGGCCGCGGTGGCCCTGCTCGACGTTGCCTCGGCACTCGAACTCGAGAGCAAAGAGGGCGCTGGCCTGCTCGAAGTCCCCGAGTTCACCAACGCCCGCGGCCTCCGCGAGGCCGGCTGCCTCCCCGACGCCGGCCCAGGCCTCAGCGCCACGCGCCCCCCTTTGACCACCTCAGAGGTGGCAAATGGGGGGAGCATCGGGATGGCGACCGAGGAGATTCGGGGCGCGCTGGAGTCCGGTGAGCTGAAGACCCTGCTCCTCTTCGGCGTCGATCCCCTGCGGGACTTCCCTGACACGGAGGCCTGGAAAAAAGCCCTCGCTGCCGCCGACCACATCGTCGCCTTCTCCACCTTCGAGACCGCCACCACCGCGATGGCCGACGTCGTCTTCCCGCTCGAGACCCACGCGGAGAAAGACGGCACCGTCAGCCACCCCGACGGCCGTCTGCAACGCGTCCGCCCGAGCGCCTCGCGCCCCGGCGACATCCGCCCCAACTGGGGCGTCCTGGCTGAGCTCTCACTCGCTCTCGGCCACGACACTGGGATCTCGTCCCAGCCCTCAGCTTTCGCCGCGCTCGCGAGCGAGGTCCCCTTCTACGCCGGAATCTCGGACTCCGACATCGGCGGCCGCGGCATCCGCTGGCAGGACACCCCAGCTTCCGCGAACGTGCCTGAGCCGACTGCGGCGCCCGGGGCCGGGTCTCCAAAACGCTCGGCAGGAGCCTCGCTTGAGTGTTTTGGAGACCCGGCCCCGGGCGCCCTAGCCCTCAGCACCTACCGCGACCTCTGGGCCGGCCCAATCACCGAGCTGAACCCGCCCCTCCGGTTCTTGGCCCCGCAGCAGCGCGTCGAACTGTCGATCGCCGACGCAGACCGCCTAGGACTGCAGATCAACGACGAGGTCACCGTCTCCCAGAACGGCACCAGCATCCGCGCCAAGGTCAGCATCAAGGAACGCGTCCCCGAGGGCACCTGCCTGCTGATCGAGGGCGTCGCCGACGGCAACGCCAACGCCCTGCTCAACGGCAGCCCCGTCTCGGTCCAAATCGAGAAGATCACCGCCGAGTGATCACCCTCGCCGACACCCAGTTCGTCGAAGCCACCTGGATCATGGTGGTCAAGAGCCTCGTCATCTTCGGCGTCATCTTCGGCATCCTGCCGCTGATGACGGTGCTCGAGCGCAAGCTGATCGGTCGCTTCCAGCACCGCTACGGCCCCAACCGGGTCGGCCCCTTCGGCCTGCTGCAGCCGCTCGCCGACGTCGGCAAGCTGCTCTCCAAGGAGGCGTTCCGGCCAGCCAACGCGATTGGCACCCTCTTCATCCTCGGCCCGCTGCTGCCAGTGCTCTCTGGCGTGCTCGCCCTGGCGATCATCCCCTGGGGCAACGTCCAGGATGGCGTCGGGCTCTACGGGATCGACGTGCCGATCGGCATCCTTTATTTCTTCGCCGTCGGCTCGATCGCCTTCTACGGCGTGCTGCTCGGCGGCTGGTCCTCGGGCTCCAAGTACAGCCTGCTCGGTGCGATGCGCGGTGCCGCCCAGCTGATCTCCTACGAGGTCGCGATGGGCCTGGCCCTGCTCGGCGTGGTGATGATGGGCGGCTCGCTCTCGCTGGTCGACATCGTCGAGGCGCAGGGCACGATCTGGTTCATCATTCCCCAGTTCGTCGGCTTCCTGATCTTTATGCTGGCCGGCTTCGCCGAGACCAACCGCACCCCGTTCGACATGCCCGAGGCCGACGCCGAGCTGGTGCAGGGCTTCATGACCGAGTACGGCGGCATGCGCTTCGGCAGCTTCCTCTTGGTCGAATACATGGAGATCCTCGTCGTCTCCGGCGTCGCCGTGGCGATGTTCCTCGGCGGCTGGATGGGCCCCGGCCCGAGCTGGCTCGATCCGATCTGGATGCTGGCCAAGATGCTCGGCCTCGTCCTCGTCTTCATCTGGGTGCGGGCGACGCTGCCGCGCCTGCGCTACGACCAGCTGATGAGCCTCGGCTGGAAGGTGCTGCTGCCGCTGGCGACGCTCAACGTCTTGGTCACCGCGGTACTGGTGGTGACGACGTGAGCGGCGAGTTCCCCTACCTGAAAGACGACAGCGTGGTCGAGGTCCAGCGCGGGCCCGAGCCGGGCGGGGTCGGCGGCGCCTACCGCGCCTTCGGCGAGACGTTGCGCGGGCTGAAGACGACGATGGCGCGGCTGATCGAGGGGCCGATGACGATCGAGTACCCCGAGGAGAAGACGCCCGTCTACCCGCGCTTCCGCGGCCGCCACAAGCTGCACAAGTTCGAGGACACCGGGTTGGAGAAGTGCGTCGGCTGCTCGCTCTGCGCGGCCGCCTGCCCGGCCGACTGCATCCGCGTCGTCGCCGCCGAGAACATCCCGGGCGACCGGGTCTCGGCCGGCGAGCGCTTTGCCGCGATCTATGAGATCAACCTCTCGCGCTGCATCTTCTGCGGCTACTGCGAGATCGCCTGTCCCTTCGACGCGATCACGATGGGCCACGACTACGAGATGTCCGACTACGACCGCACCGACCTGATCTTCACCAAGGAGATGCTGCTCGCCGAGCCGATCGAGCGCACTCCGCTGCGGGCAGAGGGCGAATAAGTGGAAGCCGTTCTCTTCTTCCTGGCGGCAATCGGCGCCCTCGGCGGCGCGGTCGGTGTCGTCGCCATGCGCAATCCCTTCTACGGCGTCCTCGCCCTGATCGTCCACCTCTTCTCGCTGGCCGTCCTCTTCCTGCTGCTCACCTCGGCCTTCGTCGCCGCCGCCCAAGTGGTCGTCTACGCCGGCGCCGTGATGGTCCTCTACGTCTTCGTGGTCGCCTACGTCGGCGGCGACACAGAGTCGGCCTGGGAGCCGATCCCGGGCCAGCGCTTCCTCGCGCCGCTCCTCGGCATCGCCCTCTTCATCGAGCTCTCGATCGCGGTCCTCGCCTCGTCACTCCTTGCCCTCGGAACCCACGGGCCCGACGTCAATCCAGGCTTCGGCGACCCCGCCGCGATCGGCCGCCTGCTGCTCGAACGCTTCCTGATCCCGTTCGAGGCCTCTTCGATCCTGCTGCTGCTCGCAGCCGTAGGCGCCGTGGTTCTCGCGGGTCGCAGCAAGTCATCAGAGGGGGCCGGGGTGGGGTCCTCAGAACGCTCGGCGGGAGCCTCGCTTGAGTGTTCTGAGGACCCCACCCCGGCCCCCTCTCACGCTGGCGGTGTTCCGTCGTGAACATCGAGTGGTACATCGTGCTGTCGAGCCTGCTGTTCGCGGTGGGAGCGATGGGGATCCTGATCCGCAGGAGCCCCGTAGTCATCCTGCTGTGTCTCGAGTTGATGCTGAATGCCGGGAACCTGGCGTTGGTGGCGTTCAGCAGGATGGTCGGGAACCAGCAGGGTCAGATCTTTGCGATCGTCGTGATGGTGGTGGCTGCCTGCGAGGTCGTGGTCGGCCTCGGTCTGATCGTGGCGATCTTCCGGCGCAAGCTTCCGCTGGATGTGGACGCTCTTAGGGAGCTTCGCGGATGAGCGCCACGACTTGGGCCTGGCTTGTTCTGCTGTTCCCGCTACTGGGGTCGATCACGATCGCGCTTGGCTTCAAGGCGCTGCCTTCGAAGGTAGCCGGTGCGATCGGCACCGCTGCTATCGCCCTCGCCTTCGTCTGCGGCATCGGCGCCCTGCTCTGCCTGCTTGGCGAATCGCCCGACGCGCGCCACCACGCCTCGGCGCTCTGGGACTACGCCAGCGTCGCCGGGCTCGACATCAAGCTCGGCATCTTCGTCGACCCGCTCTCGGTCTTCATGGTCCTGATCGTCACCGGCGTCTCGACCCTGATCCACCTCTACTCGTTCGGCTACATGCAGTCCGACGAGGGCTATCACCGCTTCTTCAGCTACCTCAACTTCTTCGTCTTCTCGATGCTGCTGCTCGTCCTCGCCGGCAACTTCGTGCTCTTGATCGTCGGCTGGGCCTTCGTCGGCTTCGCCTCCTACGCGCTGATCAGCTTCTGGTATCGGCGGACCACCGCGACCAGGGCCGGGATGAAGGCCTTCGTGATCAACGTCGTCGGCGACATCGGCCTCGTGCTCGCCGCCTTCTTGATCTTCCGCGAACTGGGGACCTTCGAATACAGCGAGGTCTTCGCCAAGGCCCCGCACGTCTTCCACACAAACGAGTGGACCGTGACCGCGATCTGCCTGCTGCTCCTGGTCGGCGCTTTCGCCAAGTCGGCGCAGCTGCCATTCCACACCTGGCTGCCCGACGCGATGGAGGGGCCCACCCCGGTCTCCTCGCTGATCCACGCCGCGACGATGGTCACCGCGGGCGTCTACCTGATCGCCCGCACCCACGTGCTCTTCGTCCTCGCCCCGACCGCCGCCGACATCGCCGCCTTCGTCGGCCTGGCGACGCTGTTGGTCGCCGGCACGATCGCCCTGGTTATGACCGACCTCAAGCGGGCGATCGCCTACTCGACGATGAGCCAGATCGGCTACATGATCATGGGCGTCTCGATCGGCGCCTACAGCGCCGGCATGTTCCACCTGATGACCCACGCCTTCTTCAAGGCGCTGCTCTTCATGGCCGCCGGCTCGATCATCGCCGCGATGGCGAACAACCAAAACATCGACGACATGAAGGGCTTCGGCAAGGCGATGCGCTTCACCTCGATCACGATGCTCTGCGGCGGCCTCGCCCTCGCCGCCTTCCCCGGCACCTCGGGCTTCTTCTCCAAGGACGAGATCCTCGCCTACGCCACCGCGCGCGGAGGCATGTACGAGATCTTCACCGTGCTCGGCTACTTCGGCGCCCTGCTGACCGCGATCTACACCTTCCGCCTGATCTTCCGCGTGCTGCCGGGCAAGCCCTGCGCCGAGGCGCAGGAGCTGATCGACAGCGGCCACGTCCACCACGCCCACCCCTTCAACCCGGCGACGGGCGAAGAGGAGGACACCGAGGTCGGCTTCCCCGGCACCGACCACCACATCGCCGAGCAGTCCTGGCCGATGCGGGTGGCGATGGGCGTGCTCGCCTTCCTCGCCCTGTTCGCCGGTCTGGTCCAGGTGCCGGGAGTGGACGAGACGATCACCAAGTTCCTCGACCCGGTCTTCGCCGACTCGCCGTTGGCGGCGATCGTGCCCTCGGTCGGCGCCTCCTGGGCGGGCCTGGCGATCGGCGCGACGATCTCGATCGTCGGCATCGGCATCGCCTACTGGCTCTACATTGCCCGCCCCGAGACCCCGGCGATGCTGATCCAGCGCCTGCGGCCGCTGCACACCTTCCTCGTCAACAAGTGGTACTTCGACGAGGCGATCGACTTCCTGATCGTGCGGCCGGCGCTGGCGATCGGCCGCTTCGCCAACCGCACCTTCGAGCGCCTCGTCGTCGACGGCCTCGTCAACGGCACCGAGGACATCGTCGGCGGCAGCGGCCGAATCGTCCGCGTCGTGCAGAGCGGCTTCGTGCGCAGTTACGCGCTGCTGCTGCTGGTCGGCTTCGCCGGCCTCGCCCTCTACTTCCTGCTGAGCAGCTCATGATCAACTCGCTGCTCTGGACACCGCTCGCCTTCGGCCTGATCGGCCTCTTCCTGCCCAAGCGGCTGGTCGGCTGGTGGGCGACGCTGGGCGCGGTGGCGACGCTGGGGATCGCGATCTCGCTCGTCGCCGGCTTCGACTCCGGCGCTTCGGGCCTGCAGGACACCGTCGACGTCAACTGGATTCCCGGCCTCGGCGTCGACTACAGCCTCGGGATCGACGGCCTCAACGTCTTCCTGATCCTGCTGACCACGGTGCTGTGGACGGCGGGCACGGCCTTCGCCGCCTTCCGCGAGCAGGATCGGCCCCACCTCTTCTTCCTGATGATGCTGATCGGCGAGACCGCGACGCTGGGCTCGTTCCTGGCCCAGGACCTGCTGCTCTTCGTCCTCTTCTTCGACCTGATGCTGGTGCCGTTCTACTTCCTCTTCGGCGCCTGGGGCAGCGATCGCGAGGGCGGCCCGAGCGCCTCGGCAGCGACGCTGAAGATGATCGTCTACACGCTGATCGGCTCGCTGCTGATGCTGGTCGGGGCGATCGCCACGGCGATCATCGCCGCCGACGGCGGTCACATCACCTTCTCGATCGCCGAACTGGCCAAGCACCCGATCGGCGAAGGCAGCCAGCGCTGGATCTTCTGGTTCTTCGCCGCCGCCTTCCTGGTCAAGATGCCCGCCTTCCTCCTGCACGGCTGGATGCCCGACGCCTACCGGGCGGCGCCGCTGCCGGCCCTGGCCGTCTTCTCCGGCGTACTGGCCAAGGTCGGCGCCTACGGCTTCCTGCGCGTCGTGCTGCCGCTCTTCCCCGCCGCGACGATCGAATTCCAGGAGGTGATCTTGGTCATCGCCCTGGCCTCGATCCTCTACGGCTCGGTGATGGCCTTCACCCAGACCAACGTGCGGCTGATCGCCGGCTACTCCTCAGTGGCACAGCTCGGCTTCATCACCGCCGGGATCTTCGCCCTCTCCGCCGATGGCGCCGACGGGGCGGTCCTGCAGATGGTCAACCACGGCCTGGTGGTTGCGCCGCTGTTCGTGATCATCGCGATCCTCGCCGAGCGCTCCGGGACCGAGGACCTGCGCGAGATGGGCGGCATGGCGATGAAGGCCCCGGTGCTCGCCGCTCTCTTCCTGATCGTCACCCTCGCCACCCTGGCGATGCCAGGGTCAGCAAATTTTGTAGGCGAGTTCTACATCTTGAATGGGCTCTTCGACTCCAAGATTGTCTTCGCATTCGTAGCCATCTCCGGCGTCGCGATGTCCGCCTACTACGCCCTGCGCCTCTACCAGCGCACGATGCACAATCGCCGACCCGAGGGCCTCGAATCGCGTGAGATCAACTGGCGTGACGGGATCGTGCTCGTCCCGCTAGTCCTCTGCATCGTCGGCCTGGCGCTCTATCCCCAGTTGATCCTGAAGCGCACGGACACCTCAGTGGCGAGATCCGTGGCGGCGACCGAAGGGTCGTCAGGGGGGTCTCCCAAAACACTTAGCGCGAAGCGGCCACCAAGTCCCGGAGAGCAACCCACGCAGCTCCGCGGAGTCGCGTTTTGGGAGACCCCCCTGACGGCTCCCGACCCCACCAAGGCAAGCCAGTGAACTTCCACGCCCCCCACATCGACTACGCCGCCCTCTCGCCCGTCCTGGCGCTGACCGTCGGCCTCTGCGTCGTCCTGCTCGCCGGCGTCTTCAAGCCACTCAAGCGCAGCGTCCCGGCGCTGACCCTGATCACCCTCGCCACCACGGCCGGGCTGCTGATCTGGCGCTGGGACAACCCGCAGGACCTCGTCTCAGGCGCACTGCGGATCGACGACCTGGCGATCTCGATCTCGTTGATCGCGCTCCTCACCGCCGCCTTCGCCGTGCTCTTCTCGGTCCGCGAGCCCGCCGCCGAACAGGCGGGCAAGGGTGAGTACCACGCGCTGCTGCTCGGCTCGGTGCTGGGCATGGTCCTGCTCGCCCAGGCGCAGAACCTGGTCACCTTCTTCGTCGCCCTGGAGACGCTCTCGATCCCGCTCTACATCCTCTGCGCCACCAACATGCGGCGCGAGAAGTCGCTCGAGTCGGGGCTCAAGTACCTGATCGTCGGCTCGCTCGGCTCGGCGACGCTGCTCTACGGGATGGCCTTCCTCTACGGCGGCACCGGCTCCACCGACTTCAGCGGGATCGCCCACGGCATCGCCCAGAAGGGCATTCTCAGCGACCCGCTGATCCTGGTCGGGATCGGGATGGCCGCGGTCGGCCTCGCCTTCAAGACCTCGATCGCGCCCTTCCACCAGTGGACGCCCGACGTGTACGAGGGCGCACCCTCTCCGATCACCAGCTTCATGGCGGTGGCGACCAAGGCCGCCGCCTTCGCCGTCTTCATCCGCTTCTTCGACGTTGCCCTGGCGCCGCAGGCGAGCGAGTGGCAACCGGCGCTGGCCGTGCTGGCGGCGATCTCGATCGTGGTCGGCAACGTCGGCGCGCTCGGCCAGAACTCGCTCAAGCGCCTGCTCGGCTACTCCGGCATTGCCCAGGCCGGCTACATCCTCGGCGGCCTCGTCGTCGCCAGCGAGGCGGGGATCAACGCGATCGTCTTCTACCTAGCCGCTACGCCTTCATGAACCTCGCCGCCTTCGCCGTCGTCATCGCCCGCGAGCGTGAGACGCCGTACGGCGACGACATCGCCGCCGTGCGCGGACTCGGGCGCCGAGCGGCCGCAGCTCGCCTGGCCGCTGACGATCTCGATGCTCGGCCTCGCCGGCCTGCCGGCCACGGCGGGCTTCATCGGCAAGCTCTACCTGATCGAGGCTCTGGTCGAAGGCGACTACACCTGGCTCGCTGTGTTCATCGCGGTCGGGACGATGATCTCGCTCGCCTACTACCTGCGGGTGGTGGCGGCGATGTGGATGAGGCCCGAGGGTGGCACGGCTGCCACCCCGGCGATCGCGGGGGCCTCGCCCGAAGCGGATCCGATCGACCCCGAGGCGGGACGGCGCATCTACCTCGTGGCGCCAGCCCTGCTGGCTGCCGCTGCGGTGGTGTTCTTCGGGGTTATTCCGGAGCCGTTGGTGAAGTTTGCCGAACACGCCGGGTCGTCTCTCTTCTGAAATCCAGACGCCTCGGCGCGGCGGGTCCTGTCGCCGCAGGAACCCCCACCCCTTCCGGTAGCTAAAGCTTCCTCAGGGGCGGGTCCCCCTACGGCGCCACCCCCCGCGAGAGGCGTTGTATGTTCAGCAGATGGGAGAGCGGCCGAAAGCACTTCAAGCGGGGACTATGTGCGAGGCGTTTCAGCTGACTGCTGAGGAGTGGTCGGAGAGTCCTGCGCTGCGGTTTAAGGACAGCGACTTCGAGGCGAGCTGGAAGGACTACGCAGAGGCGGCGCGGAAGCGGGCGGCGGGGCTCGCGAAGCTTGGGGTGAAGCGGGGCGACACGGTTGGGTTCATGCTGGTCAACAGGCCCGCGCTGCATCTGACCGATGCCGCTGCGATGCACCTGGGGGCAACCTGCTTCTCTGTTTACAACACGTCTTCTCCGGAGCAGGTTGAGTACGTCGTCCGGGACGCAGGCAACAAGGTGATCGTTACCGAGCAAGCATTTCTCGAGACGGTGCTGGCGCGCTCGCGAGGCGGTCGAGAGCGTCGAGCACGTGGTGGTCATCGACGGCGAGGCGCCGGAGGGGACGATCGCGATCGGTGAGCTCGAGCAGATGGGCGAGCCGGACTTCGACTTCGAGGCCGCCTGGCGCGCGGTCGAGCCCTCCGACGTGCTCTGCCTGATCTACACCTCGGGCACCACCGGGCCGCCCAAGGGGGTGCAGCTGACCCACGCAAACATGGTCGCCGTGTGGCGAGCCTGCGACGCGGTCCAGCAAACCACTCCGGGCGGGCGGATGATCTCCTACCTTCCCAGCGCCCACATCGCCGACCGCTGGGCCGGGATCTACGCGCAGATGATCTACGGCAGCTGCGTCTACTGCTGCCCCGACCCGCGCCAGATGGTCGCCTACTCGATCGAGGTCAAGCCGACGGTCTGGGGCGGCGTGCCGCGGATCTGGGAAAAGCTGAAGACGGCGATCGAGATCGGCATCACGGCCGAGCCCGACGAAGCTAAACGCGAAGCGACGGTGGCGGCGATCGAGCTGGGCCGCCGCCGCGCTCGGGCGCTGATGGACGGCGGCGCGCCCGCCGAGCTCGAGGCCGAGTGGCAGCAGCGCCGACGAGCAGGTGCTCTCGACGATCCGCGCGATGCTCGGCCTCGACCAGGTCGAGTCGTTCGTGGTCGGGGCCGCACCGACGCCGCCGGAGGTGCTCGAGTTCTTCCTCGCCCTCGGCATCGAGATCCGCGAGACCTGGGGGATGTCGGAGACGACCGCGATCACGACGCTGAACCCGCCCGGCGGCGTGCGGGTCGGCACGGTCGGCCCGCCGATCCCCAACACCGAGCTGAAGCTGGCCGAGGACGGCGAGGTGATGGTGCGCGGCCCGCAGGTGATGGCCGGCTACCGCAACCTGCCCGAGAAGACCGCCGAGGCGCTGACCGAGGACGGCTGGCTGCTGACCGGCGACATCGGCGAATTCGACGAGGCCGGCTACCTGCGGATCGTCGACCGCAAGAAGGAGCTGATCATCAACGCCGCCGGCAAGAACATGTCGCCGGCCAACATCGAGGCGAAGCTGAAGGCGGCCTCGCCGCTGATCGCCCAGGCGGTGGCGATCGGCGACAACCGGCCCTACAACGTGGCGCTGATCGCGCTCGACGCCGAAAGCCTCGCCGCGCGCGGCGCTGACCGCCGACGACCCGGCGGTCGCCGAGGAGATCGCCGAGCGCCGTCGAGGCGGCCAACGCGCGCCTCTCCCGGGTCGAGCAGATCAAGCGCTACAAGGCTGCTCGCCGGCGAGTGGCTGCCTGGCGGCGAGGAGCTGACGCCGACGATGAAGCTGAAGCGGCGCCCGATCGAGCGCAAGTACGAAGCGGAGATCGAGGCGCTCTACACGTACGTCGGCGCCGTGAAGCTCGCTGCGCGGTGACCTGAAAGGGTCCCGCGAATCGGGGTCCTGCTCACAACCGCGGCGATCGTGATCTCGGTCGCGATCGGCGTCTGGCTCCGAGCACCGCTGGCCGGCGGGCGCGCGCAATCGCCGCGCGGCGGGCGCTGACGCTGCTGCTCTACGTCTTCCTGCCGCCGGTGATCTTCTTCAACATCGCCGCGGCGAACATCGACCTCAGCCACGGGGTCGGCCTGATGCTGGGGATCGTCGCCTCCTCGCTCGGCGCCCTGCTGGCCTGGTTCGTCGCGAGCCGGGTGCTGAAGCTGCCCCGCTTCCAGATCGGCGCCGTCGTCGCACGCGTGCTCAGCGTCAACACCGGCTACCTCGGCTACCCGCTGGCCGTGGCCCTGCTCGGCCGCGACCAGCTCTCCACCGCGGTCCTCTACGACGTCCTCGTCACCGGCCCCTGCCTGCTGCTCGGTGCCTTCGCGGTCGGCGCCGCCTTCGGGACCAAGGCGGGCGAAACACCGCGCGAGCGAGTGGGTGCCTTCTTCACCCGCAACCCGCCGCTCTACGCCGCGATCGCCGGCCTGCTCGCCCCCAAGTCCCTGGCGCCAACCGCGCCTCGTCGACATCTCACAGGCGCTGATCGTGGCGATCCTGCCGATCGGCTTCTTCGCCGTCGGCGCCACCCTGGCCGAGAACGCCGAGCACGGCGAGCTGCCGATCCCGCCACCGATGATCGCCCGGTGGCGCTGACCGTCGTCACCCGCCTCGCCGTCGTCCCCGGCCTGCTGATGCTGCTGGCGGCCCCGCTGATCGACCTACCCGCCGCCTACCGGCTGCTTTCGGCAATGCCGTCCGGCCTCAACTCGCTGGTGATCGCCCATGCCTACGGGCTCGACATGGAGATCACCGCCGAGGCCGTCATCTGGTCGACCGCGATCGTCGTTGGCGCCGCCCTGCTATCCCTCTTGTTCTGATGCTCCACCACGTCGGGATCGAGGTCGCACCCGCCGAGATCGAGCGCACGGTCGAGCTCTGGCAGCTGCTCGACTTCGAGCTGGTCGAGCCGCCCGCCTCGCTCAGCGAGTTCACCTGGCTCGAACGCAATGGGACGCAGGTCCACCTGATGCCGACCGAGTCGCCGACGATTCCGCCGCGCGGCCACACCGCGGTCGTGGTCGCCGACTTCGATGGCGCCTTCGCGACGCTCGCCGAGCACGGCTTCGAGATCGAGCGCCGCCGCGAACACTGGGGCGCCCCCCGGGCGCGGGTCATCGCTCCCGGCGGTCATCGGGTCGAGCTGATGGCGGCCGCTCCTTAGGGGGATTTTGGCCGGCGGCCCCCGCCGAGGGCACGGCTACGATGCGCCGGTGCGTTACCCAGTCGAGGACTTCACTGCCGAAGAGCGAGGCTCTGCTCGCCCCCCATTTCACCAACCTCGACCGGCCCGTCTTCGCCCTGGTCAACCTGCCAGAGACGGTCAAGGGAGCGCTTTTTGCCCGCTATTCGCGCTATTCCGGGACCGTGCGCAGGCTCTATCTGGAGGAGTTCGCCGCCGACACGGCGGCCGGCGAGCGCCCTTTCGACGGCGCCGAGGGCGAGCGTGCGGCCGGCCTCTACGAACGCGTCTTCCTCGGCTACGGCGACGACTCGATCGCCCAGGTCGGCGGCGCCCACGTCGCCTGCGAGTGGGTCTCCAACGTGCTCACCAAGGTGCTGCAGCGCGGCCGCCTCGCCGCCTACCTGGAGCAGTCGACTCGCTACATCCCCTACGACAAGCCGATGTCGGAGGACGGCGGTTACCGCTATTACCGCGGCGACGATCTCGGCCCCGAGTTCGGCACCGCGATGGACGAGATCTTCTCGATCTACTCGCGCTCGCTGCAGCAGGTCGAGCAGTGGGCGGCGGAGCGCTGGCCCCGCGGCGACGACGAACCGGAGGGCCCGTGGCAGCGCTCGATCCGCGCCAAGGCACTCGATCTGCTGCGCGGGCTGCTGCCGGCGGCGACCCTGAGCCACGTCGGCATCTACGCCTCCGGCCAGGCCTACGAGCAGATGCTGCTGCGGCTGATGGCCTCGCCGCTGCCGGAGGCGCGCGAGTTCGGCGGCATGATCCTGAACGAGCTGAAGCAGGTGATGCCGAGCTTCGTCTCGCGGGTCGAGCGACCGGACCGTGGCGGCGAGTGGATCGCCTACCTGCAGCAGCGCCGTGAGCAGACCGAGCAGTGGGTCTCCCGCCTCGGCCTCGACCGGCGCGGCGACGGCGAGGCGAGCCCCTCGGTCGAGCTGGTCCACGTCGACGGCAGCGAAGAGAGCCTGCTCGCCGCCTGCCTGCTCGAGTCGGCCTCGGTGCCCGAGACCGAGGTCCTCGCCCGCCTCGATGTACTCGATCGCGACGAGCGGGCGGAGCTGCTCGCGGCGATGGTCGGTGAGCGCCAGAACCGGCGCCACCGCCCCGGCCGCGGCTTCGAGGCGCTGCGCTACCGCTTCGAGATCGTCTCCGACTACGGCGCCTTCCGCGACCTGCAGCGCCACCGCATGCTGACCGTCCAATGGCAGCGCCTCGGGCCGGATCTGGGCGCCGGAATCCCCGAGGAGGTCCGTGAAGCAGGCGCCGGCGACGAGTTCGAGCGAGCCCTAGAGATCTCCCGGACCGAGTACGAGCGCCTGGTCGATGCCGGGCTCCACGAGCAGGCCTCCTACGCCCTCAGCCTCGCCTACCGGATCCGCTACACCCTCGACCTCAACGCCCGCGAGGCGATGCACCTGATCGAGCTCCGCTCAGGCCGCGAGGGCCACCCCACCTACCGTGCCGTCGCTCAAGCCATGCACGAACGCATCGCGGCCATCCACCCCGGTGTCGCCGCAACCATGAGCTTCGTCGATACCTCCCAAGAGCCCCGCCTAGAGCGGATCATGAGCGAGATCAGGACTCACCGGAAGCAGGCCGGGGCGGCTCCTCCTCGTTAGGTTCGATGCTCTCGGCGGCCTTCTCCCCCGGCGAAGGCCAGGGGATCGCTTCGCCCGCATCCCAGGCAGGAGGACGTCCGCGTGGAGCCCAGCCGCCGATCAGTAGGCCGATGTAGATGATCCAGATCAGCAGAAAGAAGACGATGCCGAGCAGGACCGTGACGCCAAGGGCCATCCCGAGAGCCGCCCAGAAGCGACTCAGCACTCCCGTCCGCATCGCCCACAAGGACGTGTAGAAGAGACCGAAGATGAGGCTGAGGGCACCGGCGAAGCCAAAGAAGGTGGCAAGCCCCGCCGTCGACGCTTCCGACAGCGCGTTCGACGCTTCGTCGCTTTCGACTTCTTCGCGTCCGCAGGCGGCAAAGGCGGTTTCTCCTTGGGCCGGGCTGAATTCCTCGCCGAAGGACTTCGCTCCCTTGTCTTTCAGCTTGGCGGTGCATTCCTTGCCGGCTTCCTGGCGGGTGAGCGTCGACTTGGCCTCACCGCTGGTGAAGGCGCTCGCCGCGTCCTTTTTGGCAGCCACGCTGAACCCGGTCGATATGGCCAGACAGAGGGGCGCGAGCACCATCAGGCCGATCATCGCGGTCCGCATGCCGTCGGCTCGCGCCGCGACTACCCGGAAGAGATAGACGAAGGGAAAGGCAAGCAGGGCGAACGAGATCGCATCGACGGCCCCGGAGAGGGTCAGGTCCGAGCCGTGCTGCTGCACCGCTCGGAGCAGCTCCGGGTCGCTTTCCCCGCTCACGCTGCGGCCGACGAATACGGAAACGACGAAGAGCACGACGGCGAGCAGCGTCGCCGCAGCGACCGGCGTCGCCCAGCGCCGCTCCTGGGCGATCATGATCTCGTTTGCCCGCACGGGGCGTACGCTACCTGCGATGAGTTCGACGCGAGCCAGTGAGCGCACGCCCGTCGTTCCGCTCGAGGCGGGGGCGGGTCCGGACAATCCACCCTGCCCGGCCTGCGGCGAGCCGCTCTTCGGCTGGATCGATGCGCGGCCGGGCCTGCGCGGCGCCGTGCAGCGCTGCGAGAGCTGCGGCCTGGGCGTGGTCGGCGGACCCGCTGGCGTCGCCGAAGCCCTGGCCGCGCTGGACCGCCTTGGCAGCGCCGATGGCGTGCGGATCGCCAACCGCGCCGGCTTCGCCGCCTGGATCGGCGGCGCGGGCTGGTCTGGCCTGGAACCGGAGAGCCGCTTCCTCTTCACCACCGAGGCGGTGCGCCGCCTGGTTGCCAACCGCGATCAAGTTGTTGCCAGCGCCCGCTGGTCGCCTGCTGCCGGCATCACGGTGATGTGGCAGACGGTGCTCAACGGCTTCACCTTCGGCCGCAACGTCGCGCTCGCCGCCCTCGGCCGCGGCGCAGCCGCCACGGCCGAGAAGCCCTGGCAGCGCCGTCTCGACGGCGTGATCAGCGTCGTCGTCGCGGTGCCGGCGATGCTGGCGGCGGTCCCATTGGAGCTGATCGCGGCAACCTTCCGCCGCGGCGGCGCCACCAAGCTGCGCTTCGAACTGCTCTAGCCCGGCGCCGCTAGGAGAGGCCTTCGCGCGCCTCGCGCACGAGGGTGACGGCCTCGGGGAAGAGAACGCGGATCGCGTCGCGGACCTGCATCGCCTGCTGGTCGGGATCGCCGGTGAGGTCGAGTTGGCCGATCGAGGCGACCGTCATCTCGACCGCGAGCTTGATCGCGTTGTCCGCCCAGGCAACACGCTGGGAAGACTGCATCTGCTCCGAGAGCTCCTCCATGCGGGCGCGGAACTCGTCGGGGTCGCCGAAAAGGTTGAAGGGGCTGCCCTCCATCTCGCACATGAATAGCAGAAGGGAGTTGCGGGACAAAGTCGCGACACCCTGCGCGCCACCCGTGCGCCCGCCTTGCCTAGCGTCGCGGACATGCATCACGAACGAGCATCCGAGCGTGGGTCGGCGAGCGTCGAGCAGGCCGGCCTGGTCGCCCTGGTCGCCCTCTTGCTGCTCGCCGCGATCGCGGCCATCGCCGCCGGGGGCGAAATCGATGCCGGCCGCGGCCTCGCCGGCGTGATCTCGAAACGCATCGCCTGCGCCCCGCGCCTGCCCGACGACTGCCGCCACCACCCGCTCGTGCCGGCCTACGGCTGGCCGCTCGCCCGTCTCGCCCGCGCCCTCGCGCCGGCGCCCGTGGCGAGACCGGGCCCCACGGGCCTGCCCCTGGTCCCGGTCGACTTCCGCTACTGCCGCCGCGAAAGCTGCGCCGTTGCCGCCGGTCCACACCTGACCGCCTCGCGCCGGCGCACCACCGCCTTCACCCAGATCGACGACCAGCGGCGCTCGCGCGGCTGGGTTGAGCTGACCTACTGGCTCTACCGCCCCGGCTGCGGCTGGGAACGCCAGGTCCGTCGCGCCACTCAGGCTGACGTCGATGCCGCCAGCGGCACGCCCGTTCTGCTCGAGGACGACCCCGCGCTGGTTCCGCTCGAGACCCTGCCCGGACGCAATCACTACGCCTTCCCGGCCTCCGAACGACCGCCCTGGCAGTGGCTCATCGTCGGCCGCTATCCGGGCTGGTCCAGCTGATGCCCGCGCCAGCGACCAAGCCTGTGAGGCATCATGACAGCAAGCTCTATGATGCGATGATGTCTGCGATGCGAACAACGGTGACGCTCGACCCAGACGTGGCCGCCAAGCTGAAAGCGGAGATGCGCAGCAAGGACATCTCTTTCAAGGAGGCACTCAACTCGAGTATTCGCAGGGGATTGGACAGCGGCAGGAGCACGCGCGCCAAGCCGTACAAGGTACGAACGGCAAAGATGGGCGCCCGGCCTGGCGTGAATCTCGACAAGGCCCTGCAGCTGGCCGGGGAAGTCGAGGACCAAGAGATCCTGCGGAAGATGGCCCTGCGCAAGTGAAGCTGCCCGACATCAACCTGCTTCTCTACGCCGTCGACGAGGAATCGCCATCTCACGATCCAGCACGCGAATGGCTGGAGGCCGTTCTCTCAGGCACGGAGACAATCGCATTCGCCTGGGTCGTCCTGCTCGGCTTTCTGCGCATCTCCACCAACCTGGCCGGGATCGAGCGACCGCTCGATCCCGGTGATGCCCTCCAGCACATTGACGAATGGCTCGCCCAACCGGTCGCCACGATCGTCGAGCCGGCCAACGCGCATGCCGCAACCTTGCGGCGGCTGCTGCAGCCGCTTGGCATAGCAGGCAACCTGACCATGGACGCCCACCTCGCCGCGTTGGCGATCGAACACGGCGCCGAGCTCTGTTCCAGCGACAACGACTTCTCGCGCTTCGAGGGCGTCCGCTGGGTCAACCCCTTGGCCGTGAAACCCGGCTAAGCCCAGCCCTCGCCGGCCTGGGTCCGCTCCCAGCCGACCCAAAGCGCGTTCATCGCCGTGGCGACCACCCGCTCGCGCGGGACCCCCGGGTGCTCGTACCACCACATCGCCAGGCCCTGGAGCACGCCGCGCATCACGACCCAGGCCATTTCCAGGCCCTCCTCGACCTCAGGGCCGATCACCTTCTCAACTTCGGGCTGGCCGGCGAAGAGGCCCATGATCGCGGTGCGGCTACTCGTCGCCACCTCCTGGTGCATCGCCTCGATCTTGGGATCGCCGGTGGTCTCGCGGAAGAGCATGCGGCCGGCGAAGGGGTGGGTCTCGATGTAGGCGAACCAGGCGTCGAAGGAACGGGCGACGCGACGGGCGGGCGGGTCCTCCCCGACGAAGTTCTCGCGCCAGACCTGGCGCAGCTCGGCGAAGTGCCGCTCCAGCAGCCGCCGGTAGAGGTCCCGCTTGGAGGCGAAGTGGTCGTAGAGGACCGGCGGCGTCACCCCCGAGCGCCGAGCGATCTCATCGATCGAGGCGCCCTGGTACCCGCGCTCGGCGAAGAGCGCGGTGGCGGCGTCTTCGATCGAGGCGCGCCGCGTGGCGGCGCTCATCCGTTTGCGTGGTTGTGGCTCGGCGTTCAATCTTGCATTAACCTAGTGGTTACTAGGTTAGACTCCCGGGAGGCGGAAATGCTGCTCACAGTCCACATCTGCGACCTCGACCTGCGAACCGCAGTCGGAACCCTGCGGCGCCCGCCGCGACCGGCGGAGGTGCCCGGCCTCACCTACGCCGAGACCACGATCACGGCGCCGCTCGGCGGCAGCCTGCTCCCCTCCCCACGCTTCAAGCGGGTGGCACTTGTTGCCGCCTGGGAGAGCGAGGGCGCCTTCGAGGCGTTCTCCGGCAGCCACCCGCTCGCCGCGCAGCTCTCCCCCGGCTGGCAGGTGCGCCTGCAGCCCCTCCACGTCTACGGAGCCTGGCCGCGCCTTCCCGGCCTGCCCGAGGGTGAAATCGAGGTCGGCAGCGACGAGCCGGTCGCCGTCCTCACCCTGGGCCGGCCGCGGCTCAAGCGCCTGCCCGACTTCCTCAAAGCGAGCGCCGGCGCCGAGGCCGAGGCGGTCTCCAATCCCGACGTCCTCGCCTTGACCGGCCTGGCGCGGCCGCCGCGCCTCGTCGCGACCTTCTCGCTCTGGCGCGATCTCAAGGCGATGCGGGCTTACGCCCGCGGCCGCAGCGACGGCGGCCATCCAACCGCGACCCGGGCCGACCGCGCCAATCCCTTCCACCATGAATCCGCCTTCATCCGCTTCCGCCCCTACGCCTCACGGGGCAACTGGGACGGGCGCAACCCCCTTGCTTATGACGAGGCGGCCTCAGACGTCGTCAGGCAAGGACGCAGGGAGCCCGAATAGCAGCGCTATTCGGGCGACTGAGGACGCAGCATGGCGGCGTCTGAGGCCGCCTCGTCCTGGGCTTGGCGGATCAGGCCTTTCCAGTCCGTCGTCCTGAAGACGAGCAGGATCGCGGTGAAGCCGAGCACGACCGACCAGGCCGCCATCGCGATCTGGGTCCCGACCGAGAAGGAGAGCACCGCGGCGCGGGAGGGGCCGTGCAGGGTCGCCACCAGCAGCGCCTGCTGGGCGCCGGCGCCGCCGGGCGTGAAGGGCACGATCGTGGCGATCGCCTGCACGCTCATCACCAGCAGCACGTTGCCGACCGAGCCGCCGATGCCGAAGGCCTCGAGGAAGAACCAGAAGGCGAGGAAGCGGCAGATCCACCCCACCCCCTGCCAGGCCGCCACCTGGCGCAGGTAGCGACGCGGCTGGCCGAGAATCACCACGCCCTGGCGCACGCGCGCCCAGAAGCGGCGCACGTGGTGGGCCAGGTAGTAGATGCCGATCGCGCTCACCAGCAGCAGCACGCCGATGACGATCAGCAGCGTCCTCGGGTGGTTGACCCAGAAGGAGATCTCGAAGGCGCGCGAGTCCGGCAGTTCGGGGGGTTCCGGCAGCAAACCCTGGGTGATCGCGTAGAGGAAAACGAGGATGCCGACGGTGGTGTCGAAGACCGACTGGACGAGGAAGGACGAGGTGACGGCCGGATAGGAGGAGTCGGGGATCTGGCGCTTGACCAGGAAGACCTTGGTCACGTCGCCGGCCCGCGCCGGCAGGATCGCGTTGATGCCTGCGCCGGCCAGGTAAGCGGCGCCGAGCTGCAGGAAGGAGATCGGCTTGTCGGGATAGGCGGCGCGCAGCACGTTGCGCCAAGCCCAGGCACGGCACAACTGCATCGCCAGCAGGAAGCCGAGCGCGATCATGAACGGCGTCCAGCGAATGTCGGAGAGATGCTCGAAGAACGAGCTCGAGGCGTGGAAGAACGAGTTGAAGCTGGATGCAAGATCTGCGGCGGGCATCGCAGCTACACTAGCCCGCGCGTGTCAGAGGCCCAGACCCAGATCGCCACTGCGAAGGCCCCGCTCGACCCCGCCGACGAGGCGATGTGCGCGCGTGCCCGCGAGCGCTACGCGGCCGATCGCAAAAGCCGCGTCCGTCGGCGCCGCAAGGCCCACGCGGCGATGCCGAGCCTGATCATCATCGGCGGCCTCAAGTGCGGCACGACGAGCATCCACCACTACCTCGGCCTGCATCCGGAGATCCAGATGTCGAAGCCGAAGGAGCTCAACTTCTTCGCCGAGGAGCTCAACTGGGACCTCGGCCTCGACTGGTACGCGAGCCGCTTCGATAGCCGCTTCAAGGTCCGCGGCGAGTCCTCCCCCCACTACACCAACCTGCCGCGCTTCACCGGCGTGCCGGCGCGCATCCGCGAGCACTGTCCCGACGCCCGCCTGCTCTACATGGTGCGCGACCCGATCAAGCGCATCCTCTCGCACTGGGTCCACGCCACCGGCGCCGGCTATGAGACCGGCGACTTGGTCGAGGTCCTCTCCAACCCCGACAGCTCCTACATGAACCGCTCCAAGTACTGGATGCAGCTGCAGCCCTACCTCGAGCACTTCGACCGCCAGCAAATCGAGATCATCACCCAGGAGGAGCTGCAGACCGAACGCGAGGAGACGATGCGCAAGGCCTTCGCCTTTGCCGGCGTCGACGAGACCTTTACCTCCGAGCAGTTCGACCGCGAGTGGGAGAGGTCCGGGGCCAAGGAGGGCGACAAATACCAGCTGATGGAGAAACTGATCAAGCTGCCCGGCTTCCGCTCCCTCGACCGCAACTTCGACCGCCTGCCCGAGCCGCTGCGCTGGCGGGTCGAGAAGCTCGTCCACGATCCCGAGAAGCCGCCGGCGCCGAAGCCGAAGCTCCCCGACGACCTCTTCGAGACCGTCCGCGCCCGCTTCACCGCCGACGTCGCCGAGCTGCAGAAGTTCGCCGGCCGCGAGTTCGCCGGCTGGCACGACTACTCCTGAGCGCCCGGCACTAGGCTGCGCCTGTGCGGCGCCTACTCCCAGATCCCGCTGAGACTACGGTCGAGCAGCAGCTCGACGCCTACAACCCGTGGGAGGAGGAGCGCGAGGATCGGCCCTTCGTCGCAACCAACTTCGCCGTCACGGTTGACGGCAGGGCGACGATCGGTGGAGTCTCAGGCCCAATCGGCTCCGATGCCGACACCGCGATGCTGGTCGGGCTGCGCACCCGCTTCGACGCGGTGATGATCGGCGCCGGCACGATGCGAGCCGAGCGCTACAGCGGTCTCGAGAAGCGCCTGATCGTGGTCGAGAGCGGGCCGGACGGGCGAGTCGACCTCACCGCCCTGCTCAGCTCGCTGCGCGAGGAAGGCGTCCGGGCGCTTCTCTGCGAGGGCGGCCCGACCCTTCACGGTGCCCTGCAGGCGCTGGGAATGGTCGACGAGCTGTTCCTGACCAACGCACCCAAGCTCACCGGCGGCGAAGCGCCCCGAATCCTCGAGGGCGTCCTACCCGAGACCGCCGAGCTCGAGCTTGCCTGGCTACTGGAGCAAGACGGCGAACTCTTCGCCCGCTACCGGCACCGATAGCCGCGCCTCAGACCTTCGCCGGGCGAACCTCAGCGGGCTGCATCGGACTGGGGCGTTTCGTTTCGAGGGGACCGTGCATAGCCAAATTCTACGTCTTCGACGCCAGATCGATGATCCAAAAGATCACCTCGAGGGTCAGGAGCACCCCAGCAAGCCGAAAGCGAGAGGCCAACTGCTTCTGACCAGCGAGGTTGTCGGCATAGCTGTCATGCATGTGCAGGGTGCGCAAGCTGTCGATCATGCTCTGCTGCTGGGATAGAGCCCGAACAGCCTCGTCGTAGGCGATACGGTAGGGAAAGTCTTTGTCTGCATCTGCCACCGCCGAACCTTGGCACATGAACCGGTCGGTTTGCCTCGTCCCGGTAGCGTTCCGAACGACCAGCCCCGAGGAGAGGACCCAGTAGATGGATTTCACGCCCAGCCCCCAGGTCGAGACCCTGCGCGAGCGCATCCTCGACTTCATGGACGCGGAGATCTACCCGCAAGAGCGCGAGATCATGGAGGCCCTCGACGCCGAGGTCGGGCCAGGCGTGCCCTACCCGAAGATCCTGGTCGAGATCCGCGAGAAGGCGAAGTCAGAGGGCCTGTGGAACCTCTTCATGCCCGACGAGCGCTACGGGCCCGGCCTGAGCAACTGGGAGTACGGGCTGCTCTGCGAGGAGATGGGGCGCAGCCCGGCGGCGGCACCGATGGCCTTCAACTGCTCGGCGCCGGACACCGGCAACATGGAGATCCTCGCCGAGCACGGCTCCGATGAGCAGCGCGAACGCTGGCTGGAGCCGCTGCTCGAGGGCCGCATCCGCTCCTGCTTCTCGATGACCGAGCCCGAGGTCTCCGGCTCCGACCCGACCCTGCTGCAGGCCCGCGCCGTGCGCGATGGCGACGAGTGGGTGATCGACGGCCACAAGTGGTTCACCTCGGGCGCGGTCGGCGCCGAGCTGGCGATCGCGATGGTCGTCACCGACCCCGAGGCCAACCCGTACGCCCGCGCCTCGATGATCTGCGTGCCGACCGACAACCCGGGCTTCAACCTTGTCCGTCCGATCCCGGTGATGGGCCACGACAAGGGTCCCGGGCACTGCGAGATCCGCTACGAAGAATGCCGCGTGCCGGCCAGCAACCTGCTCGGCGGCCAGGGCATGGGCTTCGTCGTCGCCCAGGACCGCCTCGGCCCCGGCCGCATCCACCACTGCATGCGCGCGATCGGCACCGCTGAGCGGGCGCTGGAGATGATGTGCCACCGCGCCAACGAGCGCGAAGCCTTCGGCGGCCCGCTGGGCGAGAAGCAGTTCGTCCAGGAGGCGATCGCCGCCTCGCGGATGGAGATCGACCAGGCCCGCCTGCTCACCCTCTACGCCGCCTGGAAGATGGACACCGAGGGCAAGCGCGCCGCCCGCCAATCGATCTCGGCGATCAAGATCGTCGCCGCCAACATCGTCATGGACGTGCTCGACCGCGCAATCCAGATCCACGGCTCCCTCGGCATGACCGACGACACCCCCCTCGCCGCGCTCTGGCGCTTCAGCCGCATGCTGCGCCTCGCCGACGGCCCCGACGAGGTCCACAAGATGGTCCTCGCCCGCCGCGAGCTCAACCGCTGGTCCAAACGAGCTGAAGCCGCGGCAGCCGGCGAGCTGGATCCGAAGCACGCCCGGCGGGCAATTTAGTCAATTATCAGATTTGATAATCTCGTTTTGTGAAGGTTGACGAACGAGACCCTCAGTTCGTAGCGCTGCTGGAGTCGGCCGCACACCTGCAGCGGCTGGTCCCCGGTGCTGTGCTCGTTGGTGGGTCTGCGGCAATCCTTTACGCCGACCATCGCGAATCGCGTGACCACGACCACGTCGTCTCCGACCTTGCCGACCGCTTCGAGATGGTCCTCGAAGCGGTCGAGGAAGACGATGGGTGGGCCACCAACCGGGTTACTCCCGGCAAGGTGATCCTCGGCAACCTCGACGGCATCGAAGCCGGCGTCCGGCAGATGATCCGTAAGACTCCCCTGGAGGTCACTACGGTTTCCGTTCCCTCGGGTGGGGAGGTGACCGTGCCGACGATCGAGGAGACCTTGCGAATCAAGGCCTTCCTGATCGTGCGGCGCAACCAGACTCGCGACTACCTGGACCTCGCGGCACTCACGGAGAGCCTTGGCGTGGAGCGAACGGCGGGAGTTCTCGATCAAATCGACGACTACTACGCAGATCAGCACGGCGAGGGTGACGGCGTCGCATCTCAGCTGGTGCGCCAGCTCGCCAATCCGCAACCAGCCGACAGCGCAGTCACAGGCCAACTTTCCTCCTACCGTCGCCTAAGCACGCGGTGGAGCGACTGGAGCGCTGTCGCAGAGATTCTCGGGGAGGTCGCCTCGAACATGCTGAGCAGATGAGTGCCCTCACTTTCCGCAATATCGATGTCTCGCCCACTGACCCGGTCTCGGGTTGGCCAACCGAGGCCATCCAGACCGCGCTCGAGCGCGGTGGCCTTTCGGATTGGCAGCGGCTCGCAGCCGCTGTCGACGACGACCCGTGGGGACCAGTCGCCCGCCAAATAGAAGACGTGCTCGCCTACAACAGGCCGTACGGAATAGCCGAGGCAATGGAGCGAGTCATCACTCGCGCTCGAGCCAAAGCGGAGCACTCAGAGCGAGATCTGGTGGCGCAAGAGGTCAATCGCCTCATAGAAAAGTCCGGCCTCACGCGTGCCGAGTTCGCGTCGAGGATAGGCACATCCGCATCGCGCCTCTCGACCTATGCCACAGGCAGGGTCACGCCTTCCGCGGCTCTCCTCATCCGCATGCTCCGCGTGTCCGGCTTCGCCTCTCGCCGGCACCTGGCGCGATCGCGTACGGATTGCCGACGGCAGGCGCTCTGAACACTCCTGAGGTCTCGATCAAGCGCCGCTCGGTGCGCTAAAGGCACTTACCGAACTAATAGAGAACGACGAAGAAACCGGCGTCGGCAGCGTCCGTTTTCCCAAAGGTTTTGTTGGGCTTGCGAGGATCGACAAATGCCTGAGTCCCGAGGGGGCATACGGAGCCCTGGCCGATGGCGAGCTGGATCGTCAAGCTTTCTTCCCCAGAATCCCCGTAGTCGACGGTCGCCACGCCGCCGACCGGGGCGGGACTGAGACCAGAGAAGCAGTAGAAGCCTGCCGATGGGTGAGTGACGTTCGCCTGCGCGATTCCCACGCTTCCGGTCTGGACAACGCCGCCCGCCGAGATCCTCGCCGCGTGAGAGAGCCTTTCAGCAGCCGGCGCGACGAATCCCGGGGCCAGCTTTTCAAGGCTCACAGACCCGTCGGCCAGCCTGGCGTTGGTCACCGCAGCGTCGGCGATCTTGGCGGTAGAGATCGCGTCAGCCTTGATCTTCGACCGTGTGACCGCGTTCCGCTTGATCTTCGCCGTCGTCACCGCTCCCCCCCGGAGCTCATGGCTGCCGATCTTCTTGGCCGCGTAGGCGGCTCCGCCGCCGAGGACCAGGAAGAGGGCGAGCGAAGAGACCACGTTCGCATAGGTCAGGCGCTGGCGAATCCGCTTCACAGCCGCCGACGATGGCAAGAGGCCTCGGCGCTGTCAAGGACAGCTGGACGATACACCCAGGAATGCGAAATGGCCGGGCATTTGCCCGGCCATTTCAAGTCAACGGTTCCGATCAGCCAGCCAACAGGTGTCCGTAGACGATGCAGGTGTTTGGCGGCGTACTGTTAAACGTGTCGTAGTCGTAGCCGATCTGGCCACTTACTGAGGTGCCGGACGATGTCGCGAGTGTAACGCCGGAAGTACCGTAGGTCGAGTCGCCTCCTCCGACAAACTCATCAAGTCGGATATCGGAGGTTTCTCCGGGCTTAACGCTGGTGTAGCTGAAGGTAGCTTCGTCTTTGTGCCCGCCAACTTCCGCACCAACCCCGCCAGCGTTAAGGACGGACCCGACGCCAGGGGGCGTTGCGATTTCTACATCGGCATCATTCGTCCCGCAGGTAGCAGTGATATTGAATCCCGCGACGGTTGCTACAAGAACATTGGACTGACCCTCGGTAAGGGTCTTGAAGATCTTGACGGCCGACTGACCACCAACGGTATTGGCATTGTCTGCACTGTTAGCATGAGTCGCGTTGGGAACGGTTCCAACAGTGCCCAGGTTGAGCTTTGCGCCGGTCACCGCACCATTGGCGATCTTAGCCGTGGTGACCGCGTTCTTCTTGATCTTGGAAGCGGAAACAGCTTCCTTCTTGATCTTGCCGGTCGTTATCGAGTTGCCCTTGATTTCGTTCGAGCCGATCTTCTTGGCGGCGTATGCGGCACCACCACCGAGAACTAGGAAGACGGCGATCGAGGACATCACGTTTGCGTACGTGATGCGCTTGCGAATCTGCTTCACGGAATTTATCTCCTTGGATTTATGACGAGGCTCATAAAGCTGCTCTGTTGCTGTTCACAACAGCGCCTGAGCTTCTCAGGTCCGTCGGAAGGATGTCAAGCAGCTGAAATGCGGCCTCATGAGATGTCAGGCCTAGGTGCAAAACAGGTGGAGGCGGGCCATGGCCCGCCTCCACCTGAGAGCAGTGCTTAATGAGTGTCTAGCTGCCGAAAACGGCGATGGTGCCAACAAGGCACGAATCGCCAGCAAGGAATGGCCCGTTGCCTGCAGGAGGATTACCCTGCTTCGCGCCAGTGCCAGCCGCAAGCCCGGTTATCTCCGTGCCGTTGGACGCCGACGCTTGGAACTCCTCATCATCTGAGTTTGCACTGAATTCGTCCGGTCCCGCCGAGGCATCTTCCTCGAGCGCACGTTCAGACTCAGGCGTGGCCGGTGTCAGGTAACCATCAGTGTTGTTCTCAAATTCAGCAGCATCCTCTGAACCCAGAGTTGCCGTGCCGCTGGTGAGTTCTATATATGTCCTCTCTTCAACATCCGTTCCTTCTTTAAAGCACTTGCCATAGAAATGGAAAGGTCCGACTGTTCCCAGCTCGATCTTGGGGCTGGTGGCTTCGTTTCCAACGGCGGGGACGGGACCAGCCTTGAAGACCTTGACGAGCTGGGTTTGAGAATTCCCGACAGCACCAGGTGCGATCTTTTCGGAGTTCACACCCCCATTGGCAAGTTGCGCAGTGCCAACGCTCCCTGCCGCAAGCTTTGCAGCGGTCACTGCGCCACCCTTGATCTTCACGTTTGTGATCGAGTTCTTCTTGATCTTCGACGCGGTGATCGCGTTCTTCTTGATCTTGCCGGTCGTTATCGAGTTGCCCTTGATTTCGTTCGAGCCGATCTTCTTGGCGGCGTATGCGGCACCACCGCCGAGTACGAGGAAGACGGCGATCGATGACATCACGTTTGCGAACGTGATGTGCTTGCGAATCTGCTTCACGTATTTCTCTCCTTGAGGGTCGAGATAGGGAGCGCTTTCGCGCTACACAGTTTTTGCTGCAAAGCCGACCCTTTCAGGTCTGCCGAACGAATGTCAAGCGGTCTGGACGCGGCTGTTATCTGTTATGTCAGCCGCGGCACTCAGCTTCGTCGGCTGCTTCGGCCAGTCGCTCGACCAAACGTGCAAACGCTTCTATACCTGGATCGACCTTGCCGTACTGACCGGCGGCGTAGCGGGCGTAGACGCCCTCGAGGATGATCGCCAGCTTCCAGTAGCCGAGGGCGACGAAGAAGTCGAGCTGGGAGAGGTCGCGGCCGGAGCGCTCGGCGTAGCGGGCCTTCAGCTCCTCGCGCTTGGGGAAGCCCGGTGCGAGGGTGGCGGGCTGGCCGAGGGCGATCGTCTCTTCGCCGGCCTCGGGCCAGTAGACCATCAGCAGGCCGACGTCGGCGAGTGGGTCGCCGAGGGTGCAGAGCTCCCAGTCGACGACTGCTGCCACCTCGCCCGCGGGCGTCAGGATCATGTTGTCGAGGCGGTAGTCGCCGTGGACGATCGTCGCCGGGCCCTGCTCGGGGATCCGCGCCGCGAGGCGCTCGTGGACGGCGTCGATCGCGGGCAGCTCGCGCGTCTTCGACTTCTCCCACTGACCCTGCCAGCGGTGCAGCTGGCGGGCGACGTAGTCCTCCTTGCGGCCGAGGTCGCCGAGGCCTACGGCGTCGGGATCGACCGCGTGGATATCGACCAGCGTGTCGACGACGCGCTCGCCGATCGCGCGGCGGTCGCTCTCGTCGGGGAAGGCATCGGCCTCGGCGAGGCCGCGCAGGATCGGCCCCTCGACGAACTCCATCACGTAGAAGGGGGCTTCGTTGACGCTCTCGTCCTCGCAGAAGCCGGCCACGGGCGCAACCGGCACCGGGGTCTCCGCCAGTGCCGAGACCACGCGCTGCTCACGACCCATGTCGTGGGCGGAGCCGAGGCGCTTGCCGAGCGGCGGTCGGCGCAGGGCCCAACGGCTGCCAGCCGCGTCGCGCACCCCGTAAGTCAGGTTCGAGTGGCCGCCGGAGATCCGCTCGAAGGAGAGCGGCGGCTCAGCGCTGGGTACGTGCTCGCCAAACCATGCTTCGACCCCGTCCCGATCGATCCCCTCCGGGGCCTCCGCAGTGCCGTCGGCCGTGCCTGTAGCCTCGTCTCCCATCGAGGGGCAAGCATATTCCCGACGCCGATTTCGGCTCAGCCCGTCGCTCGCCAACCGGCTGACGATCGGCTTCGCAATCGCCTTTGCCGTGCTCACCGGCCTCGCCGTGGTCGGCGTGGCGCGCTTCCTGCAGCAGCGCCAGGACTTCGAGGACTCGACCGCCCGCTCCTACCAGGTTGAGATCGCCGCCCGCACCCGTTTGGCCAACGGCGTCCACCCGGCAGCGGCACGCACGGTGATCCTCAACCAGCAGCACAAGCGCGAACGGCTGCGCGACGACATCGGCGGTGAGACCCGCGACACCGCGCTGCTGGTCGGCGCTGGGCTGATCGCCGGGCTGACCGGCGCCGCCCTGCTCTTCAGCGGGCTGATCGCCTCGATGCGCCGCCCGCTCGAGGAGCTGGTCGAGGCCTCCGGCCGCCTCGCCGCCGGCGATCTCAACACCCGGGTGAAAATAGGCGGGCTCTCCGAGACCGCCTCGCTGGGCGCGGCCTTCAACGAGATGGCCGAGGAGCTGCAGCGCCGGGCGGGTGAGCGCGACCAGCTGGAAACGATGAAGGACGAGTTCGTGCTCACCGCCTCGCACGAGCTGCGCAGCCCGCTCACCTCGGTGCAGGGCTTCGCCGAGCTGCTGATGCTGGAGCGCGACAAGCTCAGCCCCAAGCAGGCCGACACGGTCGAGATCATCCTCGACAACACCCGCCACCTGGTGCGCCTGCTCAACGACCTGCTCGACCTCGCCCGCAGCGACGCCGGGCGCCTGACGATCAAACCGACGGTGATCGACGTCGCCTCGCTGGTCGAAGACCCGGTGCGGACGATGCTGAGCCAGACCCAGTCCAAGGACCAGGCGCTGACGCAGGCGATCGCCGCCGGCCTGCCGCCGGTCAGCGTCGACCGCGACCGGATCCGCCAGGTGCTCGTGAATCTCTTGACCAACGCACATGAGTACTGTCCCGCGGGCGCCTCGATCCACGTCACGGCGATCGGCAACGGTGGCGGCGTGGAACTCTCGGTAAACGACAACGGGCCTGGGATGGCAGCGGACCAGCTTGACCACATATTTGAGCGCTTCACACGAGGCGACGCCGGGCTGACCCAGCACGTCGGCGGCACCGGGCTCGGACTGGCGATCTCAAAATCGCTGGTCGAGCTTCACGGCGGCGCAATCACCGCCCAATCGGTCCAGGGCCAGGGATCGACTTTCAGGGTTTGGCTGCCCGCGCTTGCGGGGAGCGGAACCGAAGAACCGCGAAATGACGACGTGGATCGGGCTTCGGCCCAATACCGGGAGGAGGCGTTGTGAGCACGCGGGTACTGATCGCCGATGACTCGGAGACGATCCTGCTCCTGCTGCGCACGCGGCTGGAGATGGAGGGCTACGAGGTCATCACCGCGGCCGACGGCGTCGAGGTGATCGAAGCGATGCAACGCGACTCCGAGCCAAAACCAGAAATCCTCCTGCTCGACGCGATGATGCCGCGCAAGTCCGGCATCGACGCCCTGCGCGAGCTACGCGCCAGCGGAGTCGACACCCCCGTCCTGATCGTCAGCGCCCACCAGGACGAGATGGACGCCGGTGCCGCCACCGACGTCGAGGTCAGCGGCTACATCACCAAGCCGATCGACTTCGACCAGCTCTTCACCCGCATCGCCGAGCTCACTTAGCGCGGCTCAGGGAGTAGTGGGGCCCGTCGTCCGGAGGGATACTGCCTTTGCTGTCTTGTGCCGTCGTCCCGACTGCATGAACGGCCGTGCAGATCGCGGTAACGGTCATCGTGACGCCGCTTCCACCATGTCCGGTCGCGATCCAACCGGCGTGGGTCGCGCTGGGTGCGCTGTCATTGATGTAGCCATAGATCTCGTTGCTCACCGATGCACCGCCTCCAATCACGGTAGTGCCCAGCGGACAGACGGCGGTTCCCTGTACGCCGCCAGCCGAGTAGGAAAGTGGCACCGTCGCCGTCGCGTATTGCACCCCACTGATGGCGCTGGCAGTGACATCCGTGAGCGTGCTCTCCTTGATCTGCTCCGCGCCGAGCGAGTTGGCCTTGATCTGCTTGCCGGTCAGTGATTTTGGCCTGATCTGCCTGCCGGCCAGGCTCTTCGGCTTGACCCGGTTGCCGGGAAGGGAGCCCGGCTTGATCTGAGTTCCGCTGATCTTGTTGGCCGCGTAGACGGAGCCGCCGAGGGCAACGAAAAGGGCGATGAAGGCAACGACGTTCGAGAAGGTGAGCACTTTCTTGGCGCGAGTCATTCGATCTCCTCAGCTCTTCGCGACCTCGAGCCGGATCTCTTTGCCTTTGACTTTGGTGCCGTCGAGGTACTCGACCGTGCGCTCGGCGAACTCGGGATCGATGTGGACGAAGGAGAAGCGGTGCAGGACGTGGACGTCGTGGATCGCCCCCTGGGGCAGGACCGCACCCTCGCGCAGCGCCCAGCGCAGGTCCTCCTCAGTGATACCGCTGCGCTCACCGCGGTTGACGAAGAGCTTCACCGACTTGCCGGAGCCAGCCTTGTCCGAGCCGTCGTCCTTGGCAGAGGCAGCGCTCGGGGCTGGCTCCTTCTCGGGCGCCTCGGAATCCTCGCGCGCCTCAGCGGGCTCGCGCACCTCAGATGCCTTGCTGCGCTCCGGGCGCTCGCGGCGGCGCGGGCGCGGCGCGTGCTCGAGCCGCTCCTCAGGGGTTTCCCACTCGCCAATCGTGGTCTTCACGTCGCGCTCGATGCGGCCGATCTCGTCGCGCTGGGCGGGGGTGACGAAGGTGATCGCGCGGCCTGTCCTGCCAACCCGGCCGGTGCGGCCGATGCGGTGGACGTAGACCTCCGAGGAGGCCGGCACGTCGTAGTTGATCACGTGGGTGACGTGCTCGATGTCGAGGCCGCGGGCGGCAATGTCGGTCGCCACCAGCAGGCGCACCCGGTGGTCCTTGAAGGCGATCATCACACCGTCGCGTGAGCCCTGGCTCATGTCGCCGTGCAGCGCCTTGACGTCGAGGCCTTTGTTCTTCAGCGTCTTCTCCAGCCGGTCGGCGCCGATCTTGGTGCGGCAGAAGATGATCGCTTGCTCGGGTTCCTCGATCTTCAGCAGTTCGACCAGTTTCGCCGCCTTCTCTTTGGCCCCGACCTCGACGTAGGCCTGGGCGATCGCGTCGACGGTCAGCGTTTTCGGCGTGATGCTGATCGTCGTCGGGTCATACATGTAGCTCTCGGCAAGGCGTTTGACCGGCGGCGGCATCGTCGCCGAGAAAAGCGCTGTCTGACGGCCGCTCGGGCACATGCGAAGGATCTTCTCGACGTCCTCGATGAAGCCGAGGTCGAGCATCTCATCGGCCTCGTCGAGGACGATGTAGCGCGCCGCGGTGAGAACCAGCGAGCGGCGGCTCATCAGGTCCATCATGCGGCCGACCGTGGCGACGACGACGTGGGCGCCGGAGCGCAGCTGCGCCTGCTGGGATTTGATCGGGGCGCCGCCGAAGACGGCGACGATCTCGATGTCGAGGTGCTCGGCGTAGGAGCGCAGCGCCTGGGTCACCTGGATGCAGAGCTCGCGGGTCGGCGTCAGCACCACCGCCTGCACCTCGTCGTTGTCGGGGTCGAGGTACTGCAGCAGCGGCAGGCCGAAGGCCGCCGTCTTGCCGGTCCCGGTCTGGGCCTGGCCGATCACGTCGTGACCGCCGAGCAGCTCCGGGATCGCCTGGTCCTGGATCGGCGTCGGCTCCTCGAAGCCGAGCTCGTCGAGGGCCTGCTGGATCTGCGGTGAGAGCCCGAGCTCTTTGAAGGAGATCACTGCGACGGGTCCAGGAGGAGCTTGCCGCTGGTGCGGCGAGCGATCAGGTCTTCGTGGGCGCGGGCCGCCTCGGAGATTGGGTAGACGCCGCCGACAGTCACCTCGAGCTCACCGGCGGCGACGATGCCAAGCAGCTCGCCGATCATCGGCGCGACCAGCTCGCGGCGGGCCAGCAGGTGCAGCAGCCAGAAGCCGACCACGGTCTTGGAGCCGCGCAGCAGCGCCGCCGTGGAGACCTCGCGCTGTTCGCGCGAGGCGATGCCGAAGACGACCATGCGGCCGAGCGGGGCGAGGATGCCCGAGCTCTTCGTCAAACGCCTTGCCGCCGCTCATGTGCAGGACGGCGTCGACGCGCTCACCGCCGTTTGCCTCGCGGATCTCCGCGCCAAGGTCATCGCTGCGCGAGTCGACGGTGGCATCGGCACCGAGCCGCTCGACCAGCGCCCGCTTCTCCTCGCTGGAGGCGAGGCCGATCACCTTCGCCCCGGCGCGCTTGCCCAGCTGCACCGCCATGCTGCCGGTGCCGCCGGCGGCGGCCTCGACCACCAGGGTCTCGCCGGCCTCGATCCGCGCGCAGCGCTGGACCAGGGCCATCGCGGTCAGTCCCTGCAGCAGCAGCGCCGCCGCCTGGTCGTCGTCGACCTCGTCGGGCAAGCGGGATCAGCAGCGCCTCGGGCACGACGACCTTCTCGGCGTAACCGCCGCTGCCCAGCAGCGCCGCCACCCGACGGCCGTCGGCGGTGCGACCGCTGACCTCGGTACCGGGAATCAGCGGCAGCGACTGCTCGGCCAGGTAGTCGTTGCGGGTCGCGTGCGTGTCGGCGAAGTTGATGCCGCTGCGAGCGACATCGACGACGACTTCGCCCTCGCCGGGAGTCGGCTCCTCGATCTCGACGTACCTGGAGCTTCTCCGGACCGCCGAACTCCTCTATCTGCATCGCCTTCACGGCGGCGAACCATAGTCGCGCCGGGGAAAGGGAGTCGGGTGTGTCCTCCCCGCTGTTGCGCCGGCGAGACACACCCGACTCCCTATACGCTCCGCTCTATGTCCCTCACAGTCGTCGGATCGATCGCGTTTGACTCGGTCAAGACCCCCTTCGGCGAGCGCGACCGCATGCTCGGCGGCGCCGCCGTGCACTTCTCCCTGGCCGCCAGCTTCTTCACCGAGGTGCGCCCGGTCGGGCCTGTCGGCGACGACTTCGGCGCGGCCGAGTTCGAGGTGCTGGAGCGCCGCGGCGTGCTCACCGACGACATCGAGCGGGTCGCCGGCGGCGAGTCCTTCTTCTGGCGCGGCCGCTACGAGTTCGATCTCAACGTCGCCCACACCGAGGACACCCAGCTCGGCGTCTTCGGCGAGTTCGAGCCGAAGCTCTCCGAGCGCCTCGCAGGCCGGCCGACACGCTCTTCCTCGCCAACATTCAGCCCGACCTGCAGCGCCAGGTCCGCGCCCAGTGCGCCGCCGCCGCTTCTCGGCGCTCGACTCGATGAACCTCTGGATCGAAACCGCCAAGGACTCGCTGCTGGCGGCGATCGCCGAGGTCGACTGCCTGATCGTCAACGACGCCGAGATCCGCCAGCTGACCGGCGAGGCCAACCTGGCCCGCGCCGCCCGCGCCGTGATGGAGCAGGGACCGCGCGCGGTCGTCGCCAAGCAGGGCGAGTACGGCGCCGCGCTCTTCACCGAAGACGGCTTCTTCGCTCTGCCCGGCTTCCCGCTCGAGGAGGTGCGCGACCCGACCGGGGCCGGCGACAGCTTCGCCGGCGGCTTCGTCGGCTACCTCGACGGCCAGGAGGGCGAGCTCGACGAGGCCTGCCTGCGCCGGGCGATGGGCTACGGCACCGTGCTCGCCTCCTTCAACGTCGAGCAGTTCGGCACCGAGCGAGTCGCGCGCGCTGACCCGCGAGGAGATCGAGGAGCGCTTCGACGCGCTGCACGCGATGACGCGCTTCGAACCCGTATCGGCCTCTTCACAGCCGACGAGCGCAAGCTGAAAGAATGAGCGCCGACATGGGCTCCGAGTCACTCTCCGTCACCGACAACCGCACCGGTAAGACCTACGAGCTGCCGATCACCGACGGCACCGTGCGGGCGATGGACCTTCGCCAGATCAAGGTCGACGAGGACGAATTCGGCATGCTGGCCTACGACCCGGCCTTCACCAACACCGCCTCCTGCCGCTCCTCGATCACCTACATCGACGGCGACGCCGGCATCCTCGAACACCGCGGCTACTCGATCGAGCAGCTCTGCGAAAAGTCGACCTTCCTCGAGGTCGCCTACCTGCTGATCTTCGGCGAGCTGCCGACCGGGCCCCAGCTCGATCGCTGGATCTACGACATCACCCACCACACCTTCGTCCACGAGGATCTCAAGCAGTTCTTCGAGGGCTTCCGCTACGACGCCCACCCGATGGGAATGCTGCTCGCCGGCGTCGGCGCCCTCTCGACCTTCTATCCCGACGCCAAGCACGATCGAGGACGCAGAAGAGCGCTACATGGCGGCGGTGCGCCTGATCGCCAAGGTGCCGACCCTCGCCGCCTTCTCCTATCGCCACAACATGGGGCTGCCCTACGTCTACCCCGACAACGACCTCAACTTCGCCGAGAACTTCCTCTCGATGATGTTCAAGAAGACCGAAGCCAAGCACCTGCCGAAGAAAAGCCTCTCGAAGGCGCTCGACGTGCTCTTCATCCTCCACGCCGACCACGAACAGAACTGCTCGACCAACGCGGTGCGCGGCGTCGGCTCCTCCAACGTCGATCCCTACTCGGCCGTGGCGGCCGGGGTGGCGGCGCTCTACGGCCCGCTGCACGGCGGCGCCAACGAGGCGGTGCTGCGGATGCTGCGCGAAATCGACTCGGTCGAGAACATCCCCGGCTTCCTCGAGAAGGTGAAGGCGCGCGAGGCGAAGCTGATGGGCTTCGGCCACCGCGTCTACAAGAACTACGACCCGCGGGCGCGGATCATCCAGCAGCACATGGACGAGATCTTCGAGGCGACCGAGTACAACCCGCTGATCGAGATCGCCCAGGAGCTGGAGAAGCGCGCGCTCGACGACGAGTACTTCACCTCGCGCAAGCTCTACCCGAACGTCGACTTCTACTCGGGAATCATCTACGAGGCGCTCGGCGATCCCGACCGACATGTTCACGGTGATCTTCGCCATCCCCCGCACCGCGGGCTGGGTCGCCCAGTGGATGGAGATGAAGGACGACCCCGAGCAGAAAATCGCCCGGCCGCGGCAGATCTACACCGGCGCGCGCGAGCGGGACTACGTGCGGATGGACAACCGCGAGGGGCCGGAGAAGATCGTCGGTCCTCCGGCGCGACGCCCCAAGCGGCCGCGGCGCGGCGCCTAGAACTCAAGCTGGAGACCCTCTCGTATCCTGCGGGCCGTGTCTCGTCCGAGGTGGAAGCTGACGGTTCGGCACGGGTCCGACGTCGATCACGCGAGCTTCGAGGAGCTTGGGGAGGCCGTTGCCGCGATGCGGGCGCGGGCGTTGGCGATTCGAGCCGAGGGGCCGGTTAAGGGGGTCTCCTCGTTGCGGGACTACGGGCCGGAGCAGCAGGTCCACGCGCGGTTGCAGCTGACGCGGCAAGGGCTGGCTGCGCAAGCCGATCGCCGGCGATCGACGTGCGCGGGGACGGGACATTCATGCCCTATCGGGGCGGGGTGCGGCGCGAAGAGCTGGACCCGAGCAACCACGAGACGCCGTTCGACCTGGTGCGAGAGACTCTGGAAGAGCGCGATGAGCGACCGAGACCGAGATTCCGAAGGGCAGCTACGCGGCCGGGCGAGCGGGTGAAGCTGCCCGCCGGCGCCGGGGCGCCCTACACCGTCTTCATCAACGGGGTCGAGCAGAGCGAGGGCGCCGACTACACGATCGCGGGCGGGCGAGATCGTCTTCACCCGCCCGATCGTCAAGGAGAAGGTCGGCACCGGGCGCTGGTTGGCGATGTACCTGGGGCTCTTCGGCACCTACCGCAAGAACGAGACGATCGACCTCCAGTTCCAGCGGGGCGGCAAGATCGAGCTGATCTCCGACCTGCCGGTCGTGCCCGACTGACCTCCGTATCCTGGCCCGATGAACATCGGCTTCCTCATGCTCGCCGACCACAGCGAGGCCGTCAACGGCAAGCTCTACCTGATCGGCGGCGGCTGGAACGTGCTGCGCCTGCCCGAGCTGCCGCACGAGTGGTGCTTCCACATCGCCCTCGGCCTCGACGTCGCCTGGCACGAGACCAACCAGCCGCACGAGCTCCATGGTCGACGATCCACGACCCCGACGGGGTCGAGCTCGGCGAGGGCCTGCACCGCCAACTTCGAGACCGGCCGCCCGCCCGGCATGCCCGCCGGCCAGGAGCAGCGCCTGGTGATGTCGATCGGCGCCACCGCCACCTTCTCCACCGCCGGCCCCCACGCCGCCGTCGTCCAGGTCAACGGCGAGGAGCTCGGCCGCGCCCGCTTCTACCTGACCGAGGGCGCGGAGCCCCGGTCACGAGCATGTAGCGACTCCCTAGTTGAAGACGTAGAGCAGCAGGAAGGCGATCGCGGCGAAGCTGGCAGCGCCGGCGATCAGGGGCTGTCGTCGACGACGATCGCGGCGATCGAGCGGTCGTCGGCGCGGTCGTAGATCAGGTAGAGGTAGCGGAAGACGCAGTAGAGGACGGAGGGGATCGTCCAGCATCATCTGGTTGCCGATCAGCGGCGAGTTGACGGCGTAGATCGAGTAGCTGATCACGGTGCCGGTGGTGACCATGGAGACCATCTGGTCGAGGAAGGGCAGCGAGTAGTGCTCGAGCACGGGGCGGCTGCTGGTCCCCTCGTGCAGCTCGGAGACCGCCTCCTGGCGGCGCTTGGTGACAGCCGAGGAAGAGGGCGAACATGCCGGTGCAGAGCAGCAGCCATTCCGAGGCGTGGGCGTCGACGGCGACTGGCACCGGCGGCGACGCGGAGGATGAAGAGGCCGGCCAGGGTCATCACGTCGACGATCACGATCTGCTTGAGGCCGAGGCTGTAGGCCATCTGGGCGACGCCGTAGCCGACCACCATCAGGCCGACTTCCCAGTTCACCGTCGCGAAGGCGATCGCGATCGCGATCACCGCCAGGCCGGGCGCGATCGCCTTCGCGATCCCCTCCGAGAGCTCGCGCGCCGCCAGCGGCCGGAAGCGCTTCTTCGGGTGCTTGCGGTCGAGCTCGACGTCGATCAGGTCGTTGACGTAGTAGCCAGCGCTGGAGATCAGGCAGAAGGCGACGAAGGTGAGGAACGCCTCCAGCACGTCGTGCGACTGGTTGAACTTGCCGGAGAAGAGCAGGCCGGCGAAGACGAAGACGTTCTTGATCCACTCCTGCGGCCGGCCGGTCTTGATCGCGGCGCGCAGCGGCGAACGGCGCGGCACGACCGGCTCGTCGAGCGGGTGCTCGGGATTGCCGGCAGGAACCGGGACCGTCGGCTGTTCAGAAGTGATGGTTTCCACGCTGGGAGGACCGGAGAGAGGCGAAATCTCGCTTCCGGCCAGGGAGATTCAGTCGCGAAAGGGTACCGCTAGGGCCCGTCATCCTTCAGGTGCAACGCTTTGTCCCCCGTATTGGAGGAGAACGCGTTGCACCTCGATCATGGATCGATCAGCACGCCGGGATTGAGCATGCCGGCGGGATCGAGCTCGGCCTTGGCGGCGCGCAACGCGGCGGCGAAGGGCGCCGGCCGCTGGCGGTCCTACCAGGGGCGGTGATCGCGGCCGACGGCGTGGTGGTGGGTGATCGTGGCGCCGCCCTCGATCAGCGCCTCGCCGGCCGCGGCCTTGATCTCGGCCCACTGCTCGACCTCGCCGCCGCGGACCGCGGGCGCCAGCACCGTGAAATAGGGCGCCGGACCATCGGGGTAGACGTGGGTGAAACGGCAGCTGACGCGCGGGGCGCCCGGCCCCTCGGCCGGCGCGTCGCAGACCTCGGCCACCTTCGCCCGCACCGCCGCCATCGTCTCGGCGTGGAACTGCTCGAAGCGGTCCCAGGTGATCGCCGTCTCGAAGGTCTCGCTGAGCACGCCGCAGGCGACGAAGGTGTCACGCAGGTAGGGCGCCAGCAAAAACGCCCCCCGCCAGGCCCCCACCGCACCCTCATCCTCGCCGCCGACGGGACTCAAAGCGGTCGTATTTTTCGCTTTGAGTCCCGTCGGCACCGAAGCTCGGGTGTCGCCGGGGTTACCGCCGTGGTGGCGGGCGATTTCCAGGGCCAGGCGCATTGGTTCTTCGACCGGCAGGTTCGCCGACTCGAAGCCCAGCACCAAGAGGTTCGTCTCGCCAGTGCCGGCACCCGTCGTGCCGGCCTCGAGCGCGTCGAGCAGGCGGCAGTTCGATGGGTACAGCCCGGACTGCGAGATCTCGCGCACCGCCCGCGCCGCGCTGTAGAAGTCGTCGAACTCGACCCCGCAGGAGTTCTTGAAACGGGGCCGCGGCCGCACCCGCACCCAGGACTCGGCGATCACGCCGAGGATCCCCTCGGAGCCGATCAGCGCCCGGTCGGGCGACGGACCCGCCCCCGACCCCGGCAAGCGCCGGCTCTCCCAGGTCCCCCGCGGCGTGATCGCCCGCACCGACTCGACCAGGTCGTCGATGTGGGTGTAGAGCGTCGCGAAGTGGCCCCCGGCCCGGGTCGCGATCCAACCGCCCAGGGTCGAGTACTCGAACGACTGGGGAAAGTGCCGCAGCGTCAAACCGTGCTCGCGCAGCTGATCCTCCAACCCCGGCCCCAGAGCCCCCGCCTGTATCCGCGCCGCCAAGGACTCCGCATCCACTTCCAGCACCCGATCCAGCCGCTTCAGGTCGAGAGAAACCACCGGTCGATCGTCGAGCCGTGCCTCCACCCCACCGACCACGCTCGTCCCACCCCCAAACGGAACGACGGCCGCTCCCTCGGCCTCGGCCCAGGAGAGCACCGTCTCGATCTCCGACTCGTCCCTCGGAAACGCAACCAGGTCGGGTGGATTCTCGAATTCCCCCCGAAACCCCCGCACCACGTCCCGATAAGCCTTCCCAAGAGCGTGGGCCACCCGCTCGTAATGAGCGTCCGTAAAGAGATCGCCGAACGCTCCCGGCGCCTTCAACCGCGGCGCCCGCAGCTTCACCTCATCCAGCGGAACGGGCTCCTCCAACTCCCCCCCGAACCCAAACCGCTCCCGGATCGCAGTCGCAGCCTCCTCCAGCTCCTTTCGAGCAGGCGCCTGATCCTCATACCCCCAACCCCAGTGCTTGAGCCGACGCTCAGTCATCTACGCCGGAGCATTCAGCGTGCGCTCCCGCATCCACAGGAACAAGGGGAGTCCAAAGCAGAGACCGACGAGCAGCGTCGCGGGTATGCAGAGCCACCAGCGCTTGATCCGCGCCCGCGGCCCCTCCACGGCGGCCCAGACGAAGAAGGCGAGGGCGGCGATGGCCAGGTCGAGCAGCAGTTGCGTCGATGGCGTGCTGGCCGTCCAAAGCGAGAAGTAGCCGCTGAGATCGAACCCTTCTTGAGCGAAGAAAATGCCGACGCAGACGTTCGGCACAACGAAGCCGATGACGGTGAGGACCAGTAGAAGGCGTTCCTTCATACCGGTGCCTACCAGTGCACACCTTTCATCAAGTGGGCAAAGGCAACCGCCTCGGTGGAGGGCGCCTTGTCCGGCGCCTCCTCCGACTTGCCCTTGGCGGCCTGTGACTCCGGGAAGAGTTTGTAGGCCTGGTTCAAGATCCGATCGCTGACCGAGGGCGCCACCGCGTAAAGCAGCTCGCCGAACGTCCCCAGCCGCGTCGCAACCTTCTTCGGCTGCGCCACCATCGCCTTGGCGATCATCTCCGCAGCCTCCTCCGGCGAGATCGCCGGGAACATGTCGTACATCCGCGTCGGCGCGATCATCGGCGTGCGCACCAGCGGCATGTGGATCGTCGTCAGGTGGACACCGTCGTCGATTACCTCCGAGGCGATCACGCGGCTGAACGCGTCCAGCGCCGCCTTCGAGGCGACGTAGGCCGAGAAGCGCGGCGGGTTGGTCTGGGTGCCGATCGAGCTGACGTTGATGATGTGGCCCGACTTGTGGGCCCGCATCGAGGGCAGCAGGGCGAGGATCAGCCGCACCGCGCCGAGGTAGTTGAGCTGGATCGTGCGCTCGTAGTCGTGGAAGCGGTCGTAGGAGAGGCCGACCGAGCGGCGGATCGAGCGACCGGCGTTGTTGACGAGGATGTCGACTTGGCCGTGGTAGGCGAGCACCTCGTCGGCCATCCGCTCGACGTCCTCGATATCGGCCATGTCGCAGCGGTGGATGTGAGCAACGCCGCCCGCCGCCTCGATCTCCCGTTTCGTCTCCTCCAGCTTCTCGACCGAGCGGGCGACCAGCAGCACCGTCGCGCCGGCGTCGGCGGCCTTGACCGCGGCCGCCTTGCCGATCCCCGAGGAAGCCCCGGTGATCAGCACCACCTTGCCGCGCACCGCGGCGCTCAGGGTGCGGTCCTTGAAGAGGTCGGGATCGAGCGTGCGCTCCCAGTAGTCCCAGACGCGGTCCGCGTATGACTCCAGCGGCGGCACCGAGATGCCCGAGCCGGCAAGCGCTGCCTCGCGCGTTGGAGGAGTCGAAGTGGGTCGGATAGCTGAAGTAGCTGAGCACGCCGGCTGGGATGCCGAGCTGGTCCAGCCCGATCTTCGCCGCCCGCTTCGCCGGCGGGAAGAAGCGCATGCCGGTGCGGATCAGCGAGGTGGCCGGGTCGGTGACGCCGGAGTCGAGCCGCAGCCTCGCCTGCGGCGCGTCGGCGGCACGGGCGAAGAGGTTGATCACCTCGCCGGCGGTCTTCGGGTTGGGGTCGGTGAGGCTGGAAGGCCTGCCCGTCGAGTCCCGGCTTGTGGGCGATGTAGTCGATCGCGTCGGCGACGTAGTCGACCGGGACGATGTTGATCTCGCCGCCCTCGATGCCGACCGCCGGCAGCCAGGTCGGCAGCACCCGGCGCGCCTGCTGCAACAGCTTGAAGAAGTAGTAGGGCCCGTCCACCTTGTCGATCTCACCGCTGCGCGAGTCGCCGACGACGATGCCGGGCCGGTAGACCCGCCAGGGCCGCGAGCATTCCTCGCGCACGACCCGCTCGGACTCGTGCTTGGTGCGGAAGTAGGGATGGGTGTCGAGCTGTTCGGCCTGCGTCGAACATGTCCTCGCGCCACTCGCCTTTGTAGAGGCCGGCGACGGCGATCGAGCTGATCTGGTGGAAGCAGCCCGCCTCGATCGCCCCGGCGAGTTCGACCGCGTGGCGGGTGCCCTCGACGTTGGCGATCTCCTGCGCCTCGGCACCGGCGGTCATGTCGTAGATCGCGGCGAGGTGGAAGAAGTGATCGACCTCGCCGCGCAGGGTCAGCAGGTCCTCCTCGGAGACCCCGAGGCCGGACTGAGCAAGATCGCCGGCGATCGGCACGACCCGCGCCCCGTTAGGCCCGAAGGAGGTGCGCAGCTCCTCGAGGCGACCGCGCGATCCCGCCCGCACCAGGGCGTAGACCGTGCCCTCGCGCTTCAGCAGTCGCTGCACCAGGTTGCGGCCGATGAATCCGGTGGCCCCGGTGACGAAGTAGTTCATCGCCTCAGCCTACCGCGCCCTTTTGGCTCAGCCGTTCCTTGGCGCCCATATTTCGTGCCAGGGAACCGGGGGAAGCGGACGGCCCGGGTTTCATAGACTGGGGAGAAGAAATGGCGGAGACGGCGACCGTGCAGATTGCGATGCCCGAAATGGGCGAGTCGGTCACCGAGGGGATCGTGCTCGAGTGGCACGTCGCCGAGGGCGATTTCGTCGCTGAGGGGGACACGGTCGTTGAGGTGTCGACGGACAAGGTGGACGCCGAGGTGCCGGCGCCTATGGATGGCGTTATTACCAAGCTGCTGGTGCAGGTCGACGATGAGGTTCCGGTCGGAGCGCCGCTGGCTGAGATGGAACCTGGGGGCGAGGGTTCCCACGGATCGGCTGCGGGTCCTGTCGCCGCAGGGGACCCACCGCCCCCTCCGGTCGCTAAAGCGTCCTCAGGGGCGGTACCCCCTACGGCGCCACCCGCAGGCGGAACCGCTGGAAGCACGCCCGGGACCAACGGTGGGGATGGAGTCCGGGCGACTCCGGTTGCCCGCAGGGTTGCGGCGGCTAATGGCGTCGACCTTGGCTCGGTAAGCGGGTCGGGTCCAGGCGCCAAGGTGACCAAGGACGATGTTCTAGCGGCAGGTAATGGTGCGGGACCGGCCGCTGCTGGTGACGAGAAGGTGCTGCGAGGGCCTGCGGCGATGTTGGCTCAGGCGATGGATGAGAGTCGGGAGGTTCCGACTGCGACTTCGTTCCGCACCATCGCGGTAGACACGTTGGATGCCAAGCGGAAGGCGATCAATGGGTTGTTGAAGGAGCGGGGGATGAAGGTTTCCTTCACTCACTTGGTGGCCTGGGCGATCGTGCAGGCGGCGAAGGAGCATCCGGTGATGACTCGGGTGTTCACGCGCAAGGACGGGAAACCGGTGGCGATCGAGAACGGGCCGGTGAACCTCGGGATCGCGGTTGACGTCGTGCGCAAGGACGGGTCGCACAGCCTGATGGTGCCGGCGATCAAGGGCTCCCAGGGCCTCGACTTCGCCGGCTTCCACAGCTACTACGAGGATCTGATCACCAAGACGCGGGAGAACAAGCTCACCGCTGACGACTTCCAGGGCACCAACATCTCGCTGACCAACCCGGGCGGGATCGGCACCGTCGCCTCGGTGCCACGGCTGCTGGGCGGGCAGAGCGCGATCATCGCCACCGGGGCGATCGCCTACCCGCCCGAGTGGACCGCACGCCCTCCCGAGCGGCTGCGCCAGATCGGCGTCTCGAAGACGATGACGCTGACCTCGACCTACGACCACCGGGTGATCCAGGGCGCCGAGTCCGGCGCCTTCCTGCGCAGCATCGAGCAGCTGCTGCAGGGCGAGGACGACTTCTACGAGGGCGTCGCCGACGACCTCGGCATCGAGACGGCGCCGATCACCTCGGCCCACCCCGCCTCCGCCTCGGCCCCGCCGCTGGGCGCTCCGGCCGCCAGCAGCGCCGAGGCCGGCGTCACCGCCACCCAGCCCGACGAGGAGCTGCTGCAGGCGGTGCAGGCGGCGACCTCGCTGCTCAAGGGCTACCGCACCCACGGCCACCTCGCCGCCCGCCTCGACCCGCTCGGCCGCGAGCCCAAGGGCGACCCGGCGATCCAGCCGGAGACGCTCAACCTGACCCCCGAGCTGATGTCGCGCGTGCCGGCCTCGATCCTGCGTATCGGCGTCCCCGGCGAAACCCTGCTCGAGGCGCTGCCGCGCATGCGCGAGGCCTACTGCGGCACGATCGCCTACCAGTTCGAGCACCTCTCCTCGCACCAGCAGCGCACCTGGCTGCGCGAGATGGTCGAGACCGGCGCCCACCGCGCACCGCTCGCCGACCGACGAGAAACAGCGCCTGCTGATGCGGCTGATCGACGTCTTCCAGTTCGAGCGCTTCATCGAGAAGGCCTACCTGGGCCAGAAGATCTTCACGATCGAGGGGCTCGACGTGGTCGTGCCGATGCTCGACGAGCTGGTCACGCTCGCCCACCGCAGCCGGTGCCGAGGAGGTCGTCTTCGGCATGGCGCACCGCGGCCGCCTCGCGTCCTCGCCCACAACCTCGGCCGCTCGGTCGAGTCGATCCTGGCCGAGTTCGAGGGCTCCAAGCAGATCGACGCGGTCAAGGCCGTGGCCGGCGATCCCCCACGGCGGCACCGGCGACGTCAAGTATCACTACGGCCACCAGGGGGTCTACGAGACGCACGAAGGCGAGAAGATCGCCGTCCGCCTCTACCCCAACCCGAGCCACCTCGAGTTCGTCGACCCGGTGGTCGACGGGCGGCGACCCGCTTCATCCAGTCCGACTTCGAGGGCTCAGCGATCGAGCACAAGCCGAAGTGCGCGGTGCCGGTGCTGCTGCACGGCGACGCCGCCTTCCCCGGCCAGGGCGTGGTCGCCGAGACGCTCAACCTGCAGGCGCTGAAGGGCTACACGACCGGCGGCACGATTCACATCATCCAGAACAACCAGGTGGGCTTCACCACCGACCCCGAGGACGGTCGCTCGACCCCGTACGCGGCCGACATGGCGAAGGGCTTCAACGTGCCGATCGTCCACGTCAACGCCGACGACGTCGAAGCCTGCTCCGCCGCCGTGCGGCTGGCGATGGCCTACCGCGAGCGCTGGGGCCGCGACATCGTCATCGACGTGATCGGCTACCGCCGCTACGGCCACAACGAGACCGACGAGCCCGCCTACACGCAGCCGCAGATCGCCGCCCAGATCAAGGCCCACCCGCCGGTCTCCGAGATCTACGCCAAGCAGCTGATCGACGAGGGCGTGCTCGACCGCGGACGAGGTCGAGGTGGCTTCCAAGAGCCGCCACGACGAGATGTCGGCCTCGCTCAAGGACCTGCGCCACAAGATGGAGCTGGGCGACTATGAGGACCCGACGGTGACCACGACCAGCACCGGCGAACTGCTCGATCGCAGCGCCAGCCCGCCGGTCGACACCGCGGTGCCGGCCGAGAAGCTGAGCGAGCTGAACGAGGCGCTGCTCGAGGTGCCGGACGAGCTTCAACGATCCACCGCAAGCTGCGCCAGCCGCTCGCCAAGCGGCTCGACGCGCTGGCCAACGGCGGCATCGACTTCGGCCACGCCGAGGCGCTGGCCTTCGCCTCGCTGCTGACCGAGGGCGTCCACATCCGCCTCACCGGCCAGGACACCGAGCGCGGCACCTTCTCCCACCGCCACCTCGTCCTGCACGACGAGAACACCGGCCTCGAGTACTGCCCGATGCAGAACCTGGGCGACGCCACGGCGCCGTTCGAGCTGTACAACAGCCCGCTCTCGGAGACCGCCTGCCTCGGCTTCGAGTACGGCTACTCGGCGGCGATGCCCAACGCCCTGGTGCTCTGGGAGGCCCAGTACGGCGACTTCGCCAACGCCGGCCAGGTGATCATCGACAGCTTCATCGTCTCCGGCGAGGCCAAGTGGGGCCAGACCAGCCGCCTCACCCTGCTGCTGCCGCACGGATACGAGGGATCCGGGCCCGAGCACTCCAGCGCCCGGATCGAGCGCTTCCTCGCCCTCGGCGCCGAGGGCAACATCCGCATCGCCAACCCGACCACCGCCGCCCAGTACTTCCACCTGCTGCGCCGCCAGGCGCTGATCCGCAAGCCGCGGCCGCTGATCGTCTTCACCCCCAAGGGCCTGCTGCGCCTCGACCGCGCCACCGCCACGCCTCGAGGAACTGACCGACGGCGACTTCCACTTCATCCTCGACGACCCCAAGGCGACGGAGCGGCGCGAGAAGGTCGAGCGCCTCGTCCTCTGCACCGGCAAGGTCTACTTCGACATCGACGGCAACGAACGGCGCGAGGTGGCCGAGAACGTCGCGATCGCCCGGGTCGAGATGCTCTACCCCTTCGCCAAGGAGCAGCTGAAGGGCGTGATCGCCTCCTACCCGAACCTGAAGGAGATCGTCTGGGTCCAGGAGGAGCCGCGCAACATGGGCTGCCTGGAAGGTGATGTCCCGCCGCTTCCCGGAGCATCCTGCCCGAGGGCGTCGAACTCGACCTACATCGGCCGCCCGGCCCGGGCCAGCACCGGCGAGGGCTACTCCGGCGCCCACGCGCTCGAGCAGGAACGGATCGTCCTCACCGCGCTCACCCCCGGCGCCTAGCGCGCCGATGCCCCGCTCCCGCGCAAGCCGGTGCCGGGGCGCGCTCTTCGTCTGGGTGAAGCGTGCTCTCCTGGATCGAGCTGGCGATCTTCAGCGGCCTGATCGTCTTCTGGCTGCTGCCGGGATTCGAAACCGAGACGATGCTCTTCGGCTGGGCCCACGGGCTCGGGTTCGTCGTGCCTCTGCATCGTGATCTGGGTCGCCTGCGTGCGCGCGCGAGGCGCCCTACACCCTGCTCGCGGCGACCCTCACCCCGGTCGGCCCGGTCGGCAGCGTGATCGGGATCGAGCTGATCGAACGCAAGGGCTGGGGAATTGCCGGAAACCCCGCAAGGGCGCTGCGGCAAGCGCCGCAGATCCGCGTAAACCAGTCGAAGCGCTTGACCTGAGAGCGTGGGCGCGGTATAGCTAGAACCTGACTGTTCCTCTGGGCAGTCCCGTCCAGGGGAACGGCCGCGTCGGCATCCCTCCCTGGCTACCGACGCGCAGGTGCAGTGAGGGTCGCGCGGACCCCCCTGCCTCCCGCGGCCCACCTGCGCCGCCTGCCTGTCTTTACCGCAGGTTTCGCAGAACGGTCTGGAGGATTCCGCCGTTTTGGAAGTAGCTGACCTCGTTCGGCGTGTCGAGGCGGACGGTCGCCTCGAACTCGACCGGGTCGCCCCCGTCGCGGCGCGCGGTGACGCCGACGGTCTTGGCTTCGCCGTTTTCGAGATCGCCGATGTCGAAGATCTCCTCGCCGCTGAGGCCGAGCGACTCGACGTTCTCGGCCGCGGGGAACTGCAGCGGCAGCACTCCCATGCCGATCAGGTTGGAGCGGTGGATGCGCTCGAAGCTCTCGGCGATCACGGCGCGGACGCCGAGCAGCTTGGTCCCCTTGGCCGCCCAGTCGCGCGACGAGCCGGAGCCGTACTCCTTGCCCGCCAGCACCACCAGCGGCACGCCTTCGGACGCGTAGGCCATCGCGGCTCCGTAGATCGTCGTCTCCTCGCCATCCGGGAAGTGGCGGGTGAAGCCGCCGGTGCGCTCGACCAGCAGGTTGCGCAGGCGGATGTTGGCGAAGGTGCCGCGCACCATCACCTCGTGGTTGCCGCGGCGCGAGCCGTAGGAGTTGAAGTCGCGCGGCTCGACCCCTTGTTCGATCAGCCACTCCCCGGCCGGGCTGGACTTCTTGATCGCCCCGGCCGGCGAGATGTGATCGGTGGTGATCGAGTCGCCGAGCAGGGCCAGCACCCGGGCGCCTCCGATCGGCTCGACGCCCGGCGCCTCCGCCGGCATCTGCTCGAAGAAGCAGGGGCGGCGCACGTAGGTCGAGTCGGGCCAGGTGTAGCGGTCGCCCTGCGGGAACCTCGACCGCGCTCCAGGTCTCGTCGCCGCTCGAAGCACCTCGCCGTAGTTGCGGGTGAACATCTCCGAGGCGATCGAGCGGCCGACCAGCTGCTTGATCTCGGCCGCGTCGGGCCAGATGTCACGCAGGTAGACCGGCTCGCCGTCGCTCCCCTCCCCCAGCGGCTCGCTGGTCAGGTCGAGATCCATGCGCCCGGCCAGGGCGTAGGCGACGACCAGCGGCGGGCTGGCCAGGTAGTTGGCCTTGACGTCCTGGTTGATCCGCCCCTCGAAGTTGCGGTTGCCAGAGAGCACGGCGCAGACGGCGAGGTCCTTCTCCTCGACCGCAGCCGAGATCTCCGCCGGCAGCGGTCCCGAGTTGCCGATGCAGGTGGTGCAGCCGTAGCCGACCAGGTTGAACTGCAGCTCGTCGAGGTACTTGGTCAGGTCGGCCTTGCTCGAGGTAGTCGGTGACGACGGTCGAGCCCGGCGCCAGCGAGGTCTTGACCCAGGGCTTGCGGGCGAGGCCGCGTTCGATCGCGTTGCGCGCGAGCAGCCCGGCGCCGACCATGACGCTGGGGTTGGAGGTGTTGGTGCAGCTGGTGATCGCGGCGATGACGACGCGGCCGTGGTCGAGCTCGAACGTCGTTCCGTCCTCCAGCGTCACCCCGATCGCGTCCTCGCTACCCCGCTCGGCGACGGCGACGGCGGGGTCGTGGATCGCCGGGCGCGGGCGACCGCGCTCGTCGTCGTGGTCCTCGGCCGGCGGGATCGGAGGCCGGGAAGGACTCGTCGTTGGCCTCGTCGACGCCGTTGCCGAGCTGCTCGCCGGCCTCGGGGTCGAACTCCTGCATCGCCTCGAGGAAGGCCTCCTTGGCGTCGGCCAGCGGCACCCGGTCCTGCGGGCGCTTGGGGCCGGCGATGCTGGGCACGACGTCGCCCAGGTCGAGCTCGAGCAGGTCGGAGAAGACCGGGTCCGGCGCGTCGGCCTCGGCGAACATGCCCTGCTCGCGGGCGTAGGCGTCGACCAGCTCGATCGTCTCGGTCGGGCGGCCGGTGAGGTCGAGGTAGCGCAGGGTCTCGGCGTCGACCGGGAAGATCGCGCAGGTCGAGCCGAACTCCGGCGACATGTTGCCGATCGTCGCCCGGTCGGCGAGCCCCAGCGTCGGCAGGCCGGGGCCGAAGAACTCGACGAACTTGGAGACGACGCCGCGCTCGCGCAGCATCTCGGTAACGGTCAGCACCAGATCGGTCGCCGTCGCGCCCTCGGGCAGTTCGCCGCTCGAGCTTGAAGCCGACCACCTGCGGCAGCAGCATCGAGATCGGCTGGCCCAGCATCGCCGCCTCGGCCTCGATTCCGCCGACGCCCCAGCCGAGCACGCCGAGGCCGTTGACCATCGTCGTGTGCGAGTCGGTGCCGACCAGGGTGTCGGGATAGGCCTGCAGGACGCCGTCGCGCTCACGGCTATAGACGACTTGAGAGATGTACTCGAGGTTGACCTGGTGGCAGATCCCGGTCGCCGGCGGCACGACGCTGAAGTTGTCGAAGGCCTCTCGCCCCCACTTGAGGAAGGAGTAGCGCTCGCGGTTGCGCTCGAACTCGCGCTCGGCGTTGACGGCGAAGGCGCCGGCGTTGCCGAAGGCATCGACCTGGACCGAGTGATCGATCACCAGGTCGACGTCGACCAGCGGGTTGATCGCCTCAGGGTCGCCGCCGATCTCCGCCATCGCGTCGCGCATCGCCGCCAGGTCGACCACGGCGGGGACGCCGGTGAAGTCCTGCATCAGCACGCGGGCGGGTTGGAAGGGGATCTCGGTCGACGGCTCGGCCTCGGCGTCCCAGGAGGCAATCGCCTCGATCGCGGCGGCCGTCACGGAGACGCCGTCCTCCAAGCGCAGGACGTTCTCCAACAGGACCTTGATCGAGTAGGGCAGGCGGGCGACGTCGAACTTCTCAGGCAGCGCGTCGAGCCGGTAAATCTCGTAATCGCGGCCGCCGACCGCGAGAGTCGAACGGGCGCCGAAGGAGTCGGAACTGCTCACAACCCCAATCCTAGGGAGCGAGTCATCTTGACCGCAGGAAGGCAAGCGCCAGCGCCTCGGCGACCGCCTCGCCACCGTCGGATGCGGCGATGGTCAAGAGCAGCTCGCTGTCCCCCTCGCTGATGCTGAGATCGAGGAACGGGCAGCAGCGGGCCTCCGCAGCAACGATCTCCTCGAGCTGGCGGCGGGTCCTGTCGTCGCGACGAAATCGCAGTGTGTGAGCCCCGTCCTCTAGCTCGTGGCCAAGCAGGCTCTCGGCACCAAGCGCAGCGATCTCATCGAGCCGCTGGCCCAGCTGACTTGTGCCCAGCGTGCAGGCGATTGGCTTGGGATCGGTCACTCGTTCCTCCTTGGTCGGCTGGTAGCTCGCGCTAGTGTCGAACCTGAACCTGGGTTGAGGTCAAGGAGGGAATCGATGACGGATACGACGTTCAGCATCGGCGAGGTGGCGCGGGAGGCGGGCGTCAGCGTCTCGGCAATTCGGTTCTACGAGCGTGAAGGGCTCCTGTCGGAGGCTGAGCGGGTGGGCGGCAAGCGGCGCTTCGGGCCCGACGTGGTGAGGCGGCTTGGGGTGATCGACATTGCCAAGCAGGCCGGCTTCTCGCTTGATGAGGTCCGAACGCTGCTCGATTCGATTGACCGGGGGATGCCGGCCCATGAGGAGCTGCAGGCTCTCGCCACCCGCAAGCTGCCCGAGATGGATGCGCTGATCGAGCGCGCTCGGGCAATGCGCGACTGGCTCGCTGTCGCCAGTGCCTGCGGCTGCGAGTCACTGGAGGACTGCGCGCTCTTCGCCGATGGCGCGAAGGCTTGACCGACGGCGCTAGTGCTTGTCGAGCTGGCCTTTGGCGACGTTGGCGGCGGCCTTCTGGCCCGCGTCGCCACTCGCCACCTTGACCGAGAAACCCGGGGTTGCCAGCGCGAAGTGGGCGAGCGCGCGTTGGCGGACGGGAGCGACGGCTATCTCAACCTTGTTGTGCTCAATCGCCTTGACTACGGCGTTGGCAACCTGCTTGGGGGACCCGGTGCCTAGACCGGGGATCGGGCTTGGCGCCTGAGTCGGCGTACATGCCGGCTTCGCGGATCGTTCCCGGCGAGACGATCGAGACGCCGATGCCGAGTGGCTCGAGATCGGTGCGGAGGCCGAGGGCGAAGCCGCGCAGGCCGAACTTGGTCGCGTTGTAGACGGAGGAGAGCGGGGTCGCGGACTTGCCCGAGAGCGAGGAGATGAAGACCATGTGGCCCGAGCTTTCTTCTCCAGCATCGCCGGCTCGAGAGCGCGGGCGAGGTGCATCGGCGCCTCGAGGTTGACGCGCAGCGTGCCCTCAAGGCGCTCGCTGGTGTAGTCGGGCAAGCGCCCCGTTCCCGGCAGGCCGGCGTTGGCGACGAGGATGTCGACCGGGCCGGCTTCGGCCGCCAGCTTCTCCGCCGCCCCCGGCTGAGAGAGATCGGAGGGGACCGTGCGGTGACCATCGCCCGGCAGGGCCCGGCGGCGAGCGCATCAAGCGCCTCCGGCTTGCGGCCGCTGAGCACCAGGCTCGCCCCGCGGGCGGCAAGCGCCTCGGCGGTAGCCCGGCCGAGACCACCCGTGGCGCCAGTGAGCAGCGCTGTCTTCCCCGCAAGTTCCATCGCACGGCGCAAGCTACCAGCCCACGTGTCGAATCACGCTAAATGCAGGCGATCCGGAAAATGTTTGTGTTTCATGAGCAGACGGCCGGTGGATCGTCTACACTGCCGCCGTTCCAAATAACCGAAACGCCGAGTCCCGTGCGCACCAAGCGCCACGGGAGCGGGGGAACCACGTTTTCGGGGCTAACTCGCCTAGTACAGGCGGGGGCGCAGGCTCCTTTAGCGCCAGCCCGACAGCTAACCCCGTAGGCCGACGAAGGAGATCGGTTTGCGCACCAATACCCATAAGCAGTTCAAGCTAGGCATAGCCGTAGCCGCAGTGTTGGCGCTACTGGCCGTGGCACCTGGCGCAGCATCCGCCAACTGCGGCGGAGGCGGCCTCTCAGCCGCCGAAACGGATATCTGTACCCCGACCGCGAAAGCACGACTGCTTCCCAACGGGATGCTTGTCCCGCCGGCCTCAGCGCCGGCCCGGGTCAAGGCAGTGATTGCAGCGGCCAACAAAATTCGCCTCAAGCCCTACATCTGGGGCGGCGGCCACGCCCGCTGGTGGGACGCCGGCTACGACTGCTCCGGCTCCGTCAGCTACGCGCTGCACGGCGGCGAATTCCTCGAAAGCCCGCTTCCGTCGGGCCCGATGGAGAGCTGGGGCCTCGAAGGCGAAGGTCGCTGGATCACCGTCTACGCCAACGCCGGCCACGCCTACGCGGTGATTGCCGGCTTCCGCTGGGACACCGCCGGCGACTCGAGCGGCACCGGCCCGCGCTGGCACGAAGACCTTCTCACCAACGAAGGTTTCGTCGCCCGCCACCCCGCCGGCTTCTGAGTCTGACGCCTAGGACGTACTCCGCCCCGGCCAACTGGTCGGGGCGAGTTTGTCCTTGCTTTCCTCAACCGCTCGGATAACGTTGCTGGGTAGCCACTCCACCTGACATCCGCTTGGCCGGTCTCTCCAAGCACTACGGCGAGGTGGTCGCGGTTGCCGGAATCGACCTCGAGGTCCAGCGCTGGCGAGTTCTTCACGATGCTCGGGCCGTCGGGCTCGGGCAAGACGACGACGCTGCGGATGATCGCCGGCTTCGAGGACCCCAGCGGCGGCACGATCGAGCTCGCCGGCGAGGACGTCAGTCGGCGTGCCGCCCTACGACCGCGCGGTCAACACCGTCTTCCAGGACTACGCGCTGTTTCCCGCACATGACCGTCGGCGAGAACGTCGCCTACGGGCTGCGGATCGCCGGGGTCGCCAAGGCCGAGCGGGCCAAGCGCCGCGACGAGGCGCTGGAGATGGTCCGCCTGCCCGGCTACGGCGAGCGCAGGCCGGCCGAGCTCTCCGGCGGCCAGCGCCAGCGGGTCGCCCTGGCGCGGGCGATCGTCAACCGGCCCAAGGTGCTGCTGCTCGACGAGCCGCTCGGCGCCCTCGACCTGAAGCTGCGCGAGCAGATGCAGGTCGAGCTGAAGACGATCCAGGGCGAGGTCGGGATCACCTTCGTCTACGTCACCCACGACCAGGACGAGGCGCTGACGATGAGCGACCGCATCGCCGTCTTCAACGAGGGCCGGATCGAGCAGGTCAGCCCGCCGGTCGAGCTCTACGAGCGACCCGGCGACCGAGTTCGTCGCCGGCTTCGTCGGCGTCTCCAACCTGCTCGAGCGCGACGGCAGCCGCTTCACGATCCGCCCCGAGAAGATCGCAGCTGGTCGATGCCGGGCGCGCCGCCGACGGCCTGCGCACCGAGCGCGGCCGCATCGCCGACGTCGCCTACGCCGGCATGGTCACCCGCTACACCGTCGCCCTCGAGCAGGGCGGCGAGCTTCAGCTGATCCGCCAAAACGTCGAAGGCACGTCGCCAGGCGCGGCCTCCGAGCAGGGGAGAGAGGTCATCGTGGGCTGGCGCCCGGAGCACGCGGTCGCCGTCCGTGGGAACTCAACTAACAGAGGAGGAATCACCGTGAGAACGCAGCGACGCAAACCCCGCGCGAACCGCGTGGCTGATCGTCGGAGGCCTGCTCGCATTGATGCTCGTGCTTGCCGGCTGCGGCTCCAGCAGCGACAGCAGCTCGACCGGCGAAGAACTGCAGAAGGTCGGCAAGGGCGAGGGTTCGCTCGACCTGATCTCCTGGGCCGGCTACGTCGAACCGGAATGGACCAAGCCCTTCGAACAGAAGACCGGCTGCAAGGTCAGCGACAAGGTCGCCGGCACCTCCGACGAAATGGTCGAGCTGATGAAAACCGGCCAGTACGACGGGGTCTCGGCCTCGGGCAACGCCACCGCCCGCCTCGTCGCCGCCGGCGACGTCGACCCGGTCAACGTCAGCCTCGTCCCCAACTACAAGACGATCTTCAGCGACCTCAAGAACCAGCCGTACAACACCTTCGAAGGCGTCCACTACGGGATCCCGCACGGCCGCGGCGCCAACCTGCTGATGTGGAACAGCGAACGACGTCAAGCCGGCGCCCGACTCCTGGGACGTGATGTTCGACCCCAAGATCGCGGCCAAGTACAAGGGCAAGATCAGCGCCTACGACGACCCGATGCTACATCGCCGACGCCGCCGTCTACCTCAAGTTCCACCAGCCCGAACTGGGGATCGAAAACCCCTACGAGCTGAACGAAGAACAGTTCGAACGCGGCGATCGAACCTGCTCAAGGAACAGCGCCAGTACGTCGGCGAATACTGGTCGGAAGCCGCCAAGCAGATCTCCGCCTTCGCCGGCGGCGACGTCGACGGTCGGCACCACCTGGCAGTACCAGTACTTCGCGCTGAAGGACGAAGGCGTGCCGGTCGAGGCGAGCCCGGCCAGCCAGGGCTTCCTGCCCAAGGAGGGCGCGACCGGGTGGTCGGACACCTGGATGATCAGCTCCGAAGCCAAGCATCCGAACTGCATGTACGAGTGGATGAACTGGATCATCGCACCGAAAGTCAACGCCGAGGTGGCCGAATACTTCGGCGAGGCACCGGCCCAGGAACCTTGCCTGCGAACACACCGCGAACCCGAACTTCTGCACCGAATACCACGCCGAAGAACCTGGCGTTCTGGAAGCGGGTCTACTACTGGGAGACGCCGGTGGCCGACTGCGGCAACGGCGAAGACGACTGCAAGGACTACAACGACTGGGTCAAGGCCTGGACCTCGATCAAGGGCTAGCCCGGCGGGTCTGAGCCGTGTCATCTGAAGCAGTCGTCGGGAGGAGGTCGGCGGGCCACAGGCTCGCCGACCTCTTCCACGGCCGCCGGCGCCTGCAGGTCGGGGCGCTGCTTGGCCGGCCCGGTGGGCTGGCTGGTGATCGGCTACCTGGGCTCGCTCGCCCTGCTCCTGATCGCGGCCTTCTGGTCGGTCGACCCGCTCAGCGGCGCGATCGTCGAAGAACTTCAGCCTCGAAAACTTCGAATCGCTGGTCAACGAACCGGTCTACCGCGACGATCGTCTGGCGGACGATCCGCACCGCGCTGCTGGTCACCCTCACCGACGCGATCATCGCCTTCCCGATCGCCTTCTACATGGCCAAGCTGGCGAGCCGCCGCGGCAAGGCGCTGCTGGTCGTCGGGATCCTGCTGCCGCTCTGGTCGAGCTACCTGGTCAAGGTCTACGCCTGGCGCACGACTGCTCTCCGCCAACGGCGCGATCCACTGGGCGCTGAGCCCGATCGGGCTCGACACGCCCGGCTACGGGACCACGGCCGTCTGGCTGGTCTTCAGCTACCTCTGGCTGCCGTACATGATCCTGCCGATCTACGCTGGGCTCGAGCGGATCCCGGACTCCCTGATCAGCGCCTCCGAGGACCTCGGCGCCGGGCCCTTCACGACCTTCCGGCGGGTGATCCTGCCGCTCAGCTTCCCGGCCGTCGTCGCCGGCTCGATCTTCACCTTCTCGCTGACCCTGGGCGACTACATCACGCCGCGCCTGGTCTCCAACGACCAGTTCATCGGCAATGTCATCTTCAGCAACATCGCCAACAACCAGCCCTTCGCGGCCGCCCTCGCCCTGGTCCCGATCGTGGTCATGATCGCCTACCTGATGGTCGCCCGAAAGCTCGGCGCCTTCGAGCACGTCTAACCGATGAGACTCTCGAAACGCTCACGAATTCTGCTCCGACTCGCCGTCTGGGCGGGCCTCGCCTTCATCTACATCCCGCTGATCGTGATCGTGATCTACGCCTTCAACTCGAGCAAGGTCCTCGCCTGGCCGCCGCCGGGCTGGACCACCCACTGGTTCTCCCAGGCGTTCAAGAACGAAGCCGCGCGGGAAGCCTTCTTCACCTCGATCAAGGCGGGAGTGGCGGCGACGACGATCGCGCTGGTGCTCGGCACCCTCGCCTCGCTGGCGGTGGCGCGTCATCGCTTCTTCGGCCGCGAGACGATCTCCTTCCTCGTGATCCTGCCGATCGCGCTGCCGGGAATCGTCACCGGCGTCGCGATCAGCAACACCTTCACCCAGGTGCTCGAAGTGCCGCTCAGCCTCTTCACCGTGATCGTCGGCCATGCCACCTTCTGCATCGTCGTCGTCTACAACAACTCCGTCGCCCGCCTGCGCCGCCTCTCCGGCTCCTTCGAGGAGGCCTCCGCCGACCTCGGCGCCCACACCTGGCAGACCTTCCGCTTCGTCACCTTCCCGGGGATGAAGAGCGCTCTGATCGCCGGCGGCCTGCTCGCCTTCGCCCTCTCCTTCGACGAGATCATCGTCACCAACTTCACGATCGGGGCGGGCGAAGAGACGCTGCCGATCTGGATCTACTCCAACCTCTTCCGCCCCCACGAACTGCCGATCGTCAACGCCGTCGCCGTGCTCGTGATCCTGATCTCGATCATCCCCGTCTACCTCGCCCACCGCCTGACCCGCGACGAAGGCGGCGCCCCCGCCGGGCGCGGCGGCAAGTTCGAGGGCGGCGGGGTCGAGACGGCGGCGACAGCGGTGCCGTGAGCCCCTACTCCCCCACCGCCGCAAAGCTAACCGCCCCCACGACCTCCCCCACCGCGAAGAGCCCTTTCCCTTCGCCAAAGGCTTCGTTCAGCTCCTGAGCCCCGGCGGCGTTGAGGGTGAGCTGAGCGCCGGAGACCGAGATCGTCCTGCTCTTGGGATCGGAGGCAACAGGTACGGCGGCGAGGTCGAAGATCGCCGTGCGGGGAGTCTTGCCCGGGTAGGGCGGGGTCGGCAGCAGCTCCGCTTCCACGCTCGCCTGGTGGGCTCCGAGGTCGAGCCAGACTTCACGCCAAAAGAGCTGGGCCCCGTGCAGCTGCAGGGCTTCGACCTCCCCGGCGCTTCTAAGGGTCCCCTGGCTTCCGTCGGGAGCCAGCGCTCCTCCGGCGGCGATCGGGAAGGTGAAGGTGGCGCCCTGGTGTTCGGCGGGGAAGACCGGGTTCACCGAGACAAAGCGCCCTTCGAGCTTTGCGACGAAGGAGGGATCGAAGGCGAGGGTGGCCCTGCCCTTGTCTTCGATCGTGATCAGCTCGGGTTGTGGGGTCGAGGTCAGCGAGCCCAGGAGCTGTCCCTCTTGGAAGGGGGCCTTGGGGCGAAGCTTCTTGTCGAGCCGGGTGGCGGCCTTGGCGGTGAGGGTGAGCGCTTGGGCCTTGAAGGTGGAGCCGAAGCCCGCTCGCTTGGAGGAGATCGTCTTTGCCTGGGCTACCTTCAGCTGGGAGCCGCCGACCTTGGCGATCAGCGGTGTCTTCTTGGTTTTGACCGTGATCTCGCGGAAGGGGACCTTGCCCTTGGCGCCTTCGAAGAGGAGCGTGCCTTCGGAGTCGATCTCCCCCTCGCCGGCGGCCAGGTCCATCGTCCCGCCGGTTATGGACAAGGTGATCGTCTTGCCCTGGCGCTTTGCCCCCAGCTTTGCCTTCAACTTCAGGTCGTTGTGTGCGAGGTAGGAGAGAAAGGACTTGTCGAGGGTGAGCTTGGTCTTGCCCGAGCCCAGGGGATCGTTCTTCGCCTGGGCGCCGGCAGCAAAAGAGAGCAACAGGGCAAGGCTTAGGATCGGCAGAGCTCTTCTCATCCTCTTTCCTTTGTTCATTCCTTTACCCCACAGGTCTTGTTGACGGTTGCGCTCATCGACGGCCTACCGGCGAAGGAGAAGGTGGCCAGGGCGAGCGGGAAGGAGGTGCGGGGGGCCTTGCCGGGGGCGGGACAGGCGGCGTTGAAGTAGCTCAACTGCTTGCCCTTGTAGGGGTATTTGCGCTTCAGGGTGAGCTTGATCCGGTCCAGGTAGCCCCAGGAGCCAAGGGCGGAGGGAAGCGATGCCTCTAGCTCGGTGCCGTAGGGGCCCTGCTTGATGTGGCGCATCGCGAAGGGGATGACGAAGGAGGTGTTGAAGGGGTGGGAGGTGTAGATGTGGGTGAGGACCACCGGCTTTCCCCCTTCTCTGCCGTTGAAGACGAGGAGTCTTCCCTGGGTTCTGTAGGCGCCTTGGTCGGGCAAGACGATGTTTGCCCAGAACTGGCCGGAGCCGATCAGGGCGTCGCCGCAGTTGGCAAGGGCGCGCTGCGTCGAGGCCGGCTGGATTTCGGGGATCCGGCAGACCGGCAGGCCCTTGGACTGCAAGAGGCCGTGGCGGTTGACCTCGATCTTCAGCTTCTGCAGTTGCGGTGGCACCCCGCCGGTGGTTGATTGCAGGTGCCCGGCGATGAAGACGGCTATCGGGGCCGGGGTCTTGCGGGGCAGCTTGTAGGGCTTCAGCTGGGCCAGGGCGGTGATGCGCAGGCCGTCGGATTGGATCGTGGCGGCGGTGGCGTAGGCGCTGCCCAGCAGGAGCGCCGCTGTGAGCAGCGCTCCTGCCTTCTTCAGCTTCGGGCTCACCTAGCGCGCTTTGACTTCTTCTTTGACCCACCGGCGCACTTTGCCTTCAGCTCGGCTCGGTAGTCCTTTTGCTTGCCGTTGTGCCCGTCGAAGGAGACGTCTGCCTTGTGGGTGCCCTTGCAGAGGTTGGTCGAGTTGACCAGTAGGCCCTTCTTTCCCCCCTGCATGGTCAGGGTGAAGGTCGAGACCGGGGCGTCGGGGGCGGCCTCGAAGGTGTTCCTGATCCCGCCGCCCTTGACCGAGTCGATCCGCCCGACCAGGTCGAAGTCGATCCCGGTCGGGCTGTGCAGGGCGGCGACCAGGTCTGGCAGCTGGTGCTCTGAGGAGCGCAGGAAGACCGGGCCTGTGAGTGGATCGCTCAGGATCGGCGTGGTGGCTCTGGCATAGCCGTAGACCGAGCCCGCCGGGCACTGGCTGCCGTTGCCGGCCCCGGCTTTGAACTGCACCCTGGTGCAGATCGTCTTGATGTGGGCGTTCTCGAGGAACTCCGAGTGCGGCAGGGTTACCTGGGCGCGCTTGATCGCCGCTTCGCCGAAGCCGCGCATGTGCAGGGTCGCCTTGAAGGCGGGGTGTGATCCTCGCTTGGTCCCTCCCAGGAGCGCCAGGCGGAGCTTCGGGTCGAAGCTGAGCGCGGCGCAATCGGCTGCCTGGAAGGGAGAGGTGACCGTGATCGGGTTGTCATCGACGTCAGAGGCGAAGTCAAGGCCCGAGCCGAGGACCGTGGAGGCGGTCGAGGTGCGTTCGCAGGAGGTCGGGTTGAGGGTGAATTCGGGGCGGTCGACGTAGGCGCGGATGTCTCTGGCGTGGACCGGGATGCCCTGGATGATGTGGGGGATCGGGTCCGACTTGCCGGCGTCGATGAAGACTTCGGCGGTTTCGGGGTCGATCCGGAAGGCCTGGCGGATCACCACGGTGCCGACGTCGAAGGGACCGACCACCCCGGAGGTGATCGCCACCATCGATAGCGGCGCTCCGTTGTAGGGGCCGGCTAGGTAGATCTTGCCGGGGACGTAGGTGAGGAGCGAGCCTACGCCTGCTCCTACCAGGGTCCGCCCGATCTGCGATGCCGCCGGGCAGCTGGGGTTGTCGAGCTCTTCCTGGCCGCCGTGAGCGCCGGTACGTGCCCTGGCCTGGGCGATGCCTGCCTCCGGGCAGTAGGGCACTCCCGCGAGCTTGCCGGTGATGCCCGGCGGCAGCTTGATCGAGAAGTGGGTGAACTCCTGTTCTCCGTCCTTTCTGCTCAAGCGCAGGTTGAAGTCCGAGAAGCGCCCGGCGGCGTTGTTGAGCGTGCCCGCCTGCAGGTTCGGGATGGAAGGGCGGGGTGTTGCCCGAGGGGCAGGGCCCGCCGTCTACCCCGCGTTCGATCTTGAAGCTCGCGGTCCTCGTGACCACTTCGCTCGGTGAGGGGTTGTCGGGGTCTTGCGCGGACCAGGGGACGAACCTTGCCTCGGCGGTGTAGGTGCCGCAGGTCGGTGGGGTTGCCAGGGGGGCCCGCCCGCCCTCGCGGAAGTGCAGCTTGAAGGAGGTGAAGGGCAGCTGGGGCAGGTCGTCGAAGGTCGTGGTCAGCTGACCCGTGCTCGGGTCGGGGTCTACCTTGCCGGCCAGTTTGACCAGGATGCCGCGCTGGGGGATACGGGCGATCAGGTAGAGCCCCAGGAGGCTGTTGAAGGGGTTGTCGTGGGGGGAGGCGATGTAGAGGGCGCCTGTGGCTTCCTCTTTGAGCAGCGGTGAGCTCACCGAGACCGTGCCGACCTTCGATGCCTCGGGACAGCCTTCTCCCGGGCGGGAGTTGAAGCGCTCAGCCGCGTATTGGGCCGGAGAGCAGCCGACCAGACCGTCTCCCTGGGAGGGGTTGATCGTGACTCCCTTGGGCAGGGTCACTTCGACCTTCTTGGGCTGGCCTTCGGCCGCGGTTGCCTCGGGGTTCAAAAGGCCGGAGTTCGGCATGTTGAGGTTGAAGGTCAGCCCGCTGGGGTTTTCCGCCAGCTTTGAGGTCGGCGCGGCTTCGACCTGGGGATCGAAGGGCACTTTCTGACAGCCGCGCAGCGCATCGCCCTGGAAGAAGGCATTGGCGATCGTGCTGGCGATCGGCACGTTCCACGGTTCGGTTTCCACGCCGAAGTCAAGCGGCGCGTTGCAGTTGACCGGTGATCGCAGGAAAGCGGTTTCGGGCAGCGCCGGGGGGCGGGTGCAGGGAGGCAGATGGCTTTCCAGCTTGAAGGTGCAGCTCCACCCCCGCGCGTTGTCGTGGAGCGGATCGCTCGGGTAGCCCCAGAGCGAGAGCGTGCTGGAGAGGAACTGCGCCACCTGGGTGGTGTTGCGCACGCTGGCGATGATCTTGTGGCTGTCGGGGTCAAGGGCGGTATCGATCACCACCGGATCGCCGCCGGGCATGAAGCCGAACCTTGCCGGCTCGCCGAATGCGGGCGGCAGGTTGAAGACCGGGACCGCCTCGCGCATGTAGGCGAGCGTGCCGGGGACGTTGAAGGTGACCGCGGCGACGCCGATCGCGGTCTGGGCGGGGCACAGGTCGAGGAACAGGACGGCGCCGCTGTTTTGATCGTGGCTGAGGAAGTCTTCCATCGAGCACTCGGGCATCACCGTCGCGTTGCCGACCTGGCCCGAGGGCAGCGGGAAGCGCAGGTTGCGCGGCAGGGCGGGCTGTTCGACGATCGGGTTGTGGTTGCCGTCGACAGTCCAGCCACCGGAGTTCAACTGGATCGTCGTGGTGAACTGGAAGGGATGGCCGCCGGCCTGGCGGGCTACCGCGCCGCCCTCTTCTTCGGCCTGGGCGGAGAAGCGCTCGACGCCGTAGGGGACGGGGTCGGCGCTGACGGTGATGTTCTGGGGGCCGCTGGCGGCAGGGGCGTTGCCGCCCGAGACGCTGATCTTGCCCGGTTCACCTTGCGTCGGCGGGCTGCCCTGCAGGCTGGTGAAGACTTCGAGTTCGATCGATTCGTATGGGGGCAAGGTGCCTTCGAATGTGCAGAGGACTTCGTCGGGCGCTTCGACTTCGCAATCGACCGGGCCGGACTTGTCCCGTACGCCGGCGGTCGCGGTGACCCCGGTGGCGATCGCCCCCTCGGGCATCTCGTCTTTGATCGTCACCGGCACTTTGCTGGCGTCGACGGCAGCGTCGCCGAGGTTGGTCAGCGTTACCAGCAGGCGTCCGCTGCCACCGACGGAGAGGACTTTATTGTCGGCTTTGCCGATCAGCCCTTCGACTTCGATCGCGGGGAAGAACCCCGGTGCTTTGATCGTGAACGGTTCACCGCCGGTCGGGCCCCCTGTGACGGAGACGTCCTGACCGGAGGCTGCCTCGAGCGCGGCTTCGAGCTGGAGGCGGTTTCGACTACCGGCGCGGGGTTTTCGTCTTTGTCCTGCACGAACGCGGGACAGAAAGCCGCAAATTCCCCGGCCCCCAGGCAGGCGATCACTTCTCCCTGCAGCTTGACCTTGGCGACGAGACCCGAGCCAAATCCTTCGATTTCGGTGATTTCGGTGGTGATTTCCTGCACGGTATCGCTCGCTTGCCAAAGGTGAGAGGGACGGCTGCCGTCGAGCACCTGCCACCAGGGCGCGGGTGCGGCAGAAGCGGAGCCGGCGAAGAGCGCTCCCAGGAGCGCCGTTGCGGTCACGGCGAGGGCGAAGAGGCTTGCAAGGCGCTTTGGCATGTTCGTGGCTTTCCTCATCGACCCGCCCTCCGGTTGTTGTTGGCTCGCTTGGCCTTCTTGTGTGAGTGCTTCTTCTTTTGCTTGTGCTTTTTGGCCACGCACTTGGCGGAGCCGGCCCGGATCACCTTGCGTTTGCTCTGCGGGCAGCGTTCGGAGGGGACGTTGCCCGAGCCGTGGAAGGCGGCGCTGGCGGGAGTCGGGTCATTGGGTGGGTTCGGTGCCGCCTGGCAGGCTTCGCCGAGGCATTCGTTGATCACCGGCAGGGTCGCCGGGATGCCGTTGACCCTGGCGTCATAGACGTCGAGCTCCTCGTCTTCGTCGGTGGCAGAGAGTCTTGCCGGGGTGATGAAGAAGACGTCGTCGCCCGATTCGCTCGAGTCGATGAAGCTCGCTTCTTCTTCTGAGGTCCCGGAGGAGATCAGCGAGACGCAGCCTGCCGTCGTGTGTGCGATCGCGGCGCCTTCTGAAGTGGAGGTGCAATCGCCCGTCCCGGTGGACTCGTATTGGTAGACGTCCCACTCGCCGTTTGAGTCGGCGGAGACCAGCGGATCCACCGCGTTGAAGAAGACGCGGCCGTCGTCGTGGACCAGGCGCGGCCGGTGCAGGGCGATCCCGCTCGGTTCGCTTTCCTGCGGCGCGGGCAGGATCGCCGCCACCCAGCGTTCCTTCCAGTTGCCCTGCGTGTCGATCCGGTTGTTTACTTCGCCGGTCGGGTTGGAGAGCGTGCCGGTGGGACTGGCGCCGGAGGGATCGCAGGAGGCGCAATCGAGGCGTTCCTCGCTGGCGTCATAGCGGAAGACCTCCTCGACCGGTTCGTTGCTTTTGGCGGCGCGGTTGTCATAGCCGGTCAGGCTGCGCTCCGACATGAAGGCCAGGTAGCGGCCGTCGGGGGAGGCGGAGGCGCTCTGCTTGGTCTCGATCCCTATCCCGTCCGGCGTAGTGGGGAGCGCCCCCCAGTCGGCCTTGTCTCGTTCGGAGATCGTCGCGATGAAGCGCGTGCCCTGTCCTTCTTCCCAGATGTAGAGGTTGGGCTCGCCCGCGACGGCGGAGTCGCCCGCTTCGTTTGGCGTCGTGTCGAGCACGCCCCTGGCGACGAAGTAGGCGCGCGATCCGTCTTCGCTTTGGCCGGGGAGGATCCCGATCACTTCCGCCTTTTCACCGGGTTCGACCGGGGCGCTGAGGTCGCTCAGGCTGGTGCAGCCGAGGGTGGCGCCTTCGACCGGCCCCACCTCGCAGCGGTAGAGGTCGAAGGTGGGCTGGAGAGGATTGGGATCGGGCGGGCTGGCGTCCGCTGTCAGGCGCTGGGAGTCGGTGAAGAAGACGACCGACCCGTCCGCGCTGGCGCCGTTGAAGACGGGGAGGCTTTCACCTTCGCCGCTGCCTCCGGCCACGAGGTCGAGGCGGCCGCTCGTTTCGCTGGCGGTGTCGCGGGCGTAGAGGGCGGTGGTGGTTCGGCCGCCCACGTTGTATTCACCCGTACTCCAGAACACCCGCGAGCCGTCATCGGAGACCGCGTTGTGGACGGAGCCACTTTCGGCTCCGGCGAGGCCGCGGACGATGGCGCCGCCTTCACCCACCGGCAGTTCGCTGACCGGCGCAGCTGGCCGTTGTCCCACTGGTAGAGGGCGCCCGCTTCCGCCCCCGCAACCAGTGGCGCCCTGGACTGGACGATTGGATGGGTGAGGGCCGGGTCTGCCGCCACGATCCTCACCGGGCTCGCCGCCGAGCCGCTGCTGCCGCCGAATTTCAGTCCCCGGCGGCACGTTTGCATAGCCTTCCTTGCCGGTGACCAGCGGCCGGTAGGTGGCCGGTTCGGTGTTATCGCGCAGGTACGGAGTTTCTTCGGAGGCTTCGGGTGAGAGCAGGGTGTTCTCCTGCTGCTCGAACAGGGCGCGTTCGAGGTTGGGGCTGAAGGTTTTGTAGTCGCCGCCGAGGCGCAGCTGGCCGACTTCGGCGTGCGGTGGAGTGATGTCCTTGGATCTCCAGGCCCCGGCGGTGCCGCGGTGCGCCAGCACGGTCGAGGTGTCGATCGCGCGGTTGCCTTCGGGGTTGGGTTCGATCGAGGTGACCGTCTGGAAGGCGATGCCGTTGCCGTCGGCGGCTCGCCTGCAGGACGCCCCTGGTTGAACTGGAGGATTCGCCCGCCGGACTTGTTGGGCGGGGAGACCATCTCCCAGGCGCGGCTGTCGGCCAGGCTGAAGCCGAGGCCGCTGCGCGGCGTGGTGAAGGTCCTGTCGGGGCCTTTGGTTTCGCCTTCGGCATTCACGGCGACCACCCGGTAGTGGTAGGTGGTGCCTGGTTTGAGGCCTTCGATTTCCTGCGGGGAGACCGCGACGGGCTTGTGGGCGGCGGGGATCGTGCCGCCGCCTACGCTGGTGCAGGTGCCCCAGCGAGCAGTCTTCGGTGCCGTACTCGAAGTGGTAGGTGGTTTCCAGCGTGTTGGGGTTGATCTGGGCGCGCAGCGTCGCCGTGAAGAGGTTGAGGTCGATCACCGAGGTCGCCGTGACCGTCGGCGCGACTACGGGGAAAGTGAAGGTCTCGAAGACTTTGACCTGGCCGTAGTCGGGGGATTCATGGTCGTCGGCGACGTAGAGGCGTTCGCTTGCTCCCGTTGACCGCTACGCCCGCTGCGATGCCGGCGATTTCTCCGGCTTCACCCGCGGCGCCGAGGGTTCCGACCGGGTGGTCGTCTTCGTCGAA
>CAVXTV010000002.1:0-853412 GCA_963764795.1 uncultured Solirubrobacterales bacterium | reverse complement strand
TCGTTACTCGTAGATGGCAGGACTGCTTTTCCTGCCCGAGAGGACCGTCCCAGACGGAGAGCAAAGGTCAAGGGATGCATGGGACAAGTTTTCTATTCATTAGCGAAAGCCAGTGTTCGAGCTGAAAAAGCAAAAGATTCGAGCAACCCAATAGAAAACGCCGACGTTCCGATACGGATCCTAGCGTAATCAGCCGTGCCTTCCGCGCTTGCCCTTGCCGCACTGCGCCACCAGCTTGGGCTGGGAATCGGAGACCCTGCCGCTTTGGGCGTCGAGCTTGAGCGTGGCGCGGTGGGTGCCCTTGCAGATGTTGGTCGAGTTCTGAAAGAGGCCCTTCTTGGCGCCCTGGGCGCTGAAATCAGCTTGGTCACGGGTGCGTCGGGGACTCCTTGGAAGCGCACCCGCAGGCCGCCGTTGACGGAGTCAACCCGCCGGCGGCGTCGATCTCGATCGGCTGGGAGGGCGGCCCGTGCAGGGCAACCACCAGGTCGGGCAGCTTGTGGGTGGAGGAGACGCGATCGAGGCCGATGGTGGTTTTGCCGTTGCTTGCCACCAGGCGGTAGAAGTAGGTCGTCAGCGGGCTGAGGCCGTTGACGGGGACGTGCACCGGGACCGGTGAGGTGGGGGGGCCAGAGAGGGGATTTCACCTTTGGGGACCGGCACCGAGATGCAGGTACTCGCCGAGCAGGGCTGGAGTCCGTATTCGAAGCGGTAGTGGGTCGCTTTGCCCTGGGGTTGACTTCGGCCGCAAAGGGCCCCCCAAGAATCTCGGCCATACGCAAAGAGCGCCCAGCGCGAGCACGACCACGACTGCCACTCCTCTGCCGACTCTCCCCCGTGTCCCCTGCATTTCCACTCCGACGTCTTGCTCCTGTTTTTCACTGTCTGCTGTCCCTGACTTGATGTGTCCACCCCGGGCCACACTGGCGGCCCGGGGTGGGTGTTGCTTGCTACTAACTACTTGTGCTGTGCTGTTTGCTCCTATTCAGGCATTCCACTCCATTTGAGACCTTCGTGAGGGGACGTAAGGAAGGTCCAGATGCTGCCTAATATTTTGGCTTTGTGTTCCGCGTTGTTGTTCGCGGTCGCCCAGAGTTCACTTAAGGGTCCTTCTATCACTAAGTGTTCGACCAAGTGTAATTCGATCATGTTCTGGCAATCTGCGAGGTAGAGGACCCCATTGAACGGAATGCTCGTTCCGACCGGGCACGCGGCCGACATTTTCAGCGTCGCGAACGCGCCGCCGACTGTTTTCGGTTCGATCTTGGTCAAACCATCTTTGCCGATAACTTCGCCTTTTTCATTTTTTAATTGATGTAAGACGAGCTGGCCTTTAACTGGGTTGGTCAGAATTTTCCCAGCTGGTTCACCGCCAGAAGAAGCTGTGCAATTGGCGTTTGGTTCGCCGTTTGTTTCACCTGTGCAGCCGGAGAATCTCACCTGGCCGCCGTCGGTGAGCTTACCTTCTGGCTCAAGTCCAACGCCAAGGAGTTCGATTCCTGTGCATAAAACTAAGAATTTGATTTTCAGTATTTCCGTATGAAGCGTCAGATGTTCGGTGTCCATTTTGGCGCCAAGGTTCCCTAATAACCCTTCATCGGGAGTTTTAACGACTGTTCCCGTACTATTTAAAATTAACCATTTGGGTACTTCTGCCTGGGCACCGCTGGCCGAGAAGGCCATCACGGCGAACAGCGCGGCGCAGAGGCCGAGCAACATCAGTCTTGTTCGAGTCATTCCTTTGATTCCTCTCACTATTGGTTACGATTGTTGCCGCTTGTCGATTGACAAAGTCAAAGGCGCCCCAAGATTTCTAGCTAGACTGGGAGCACTGCTTTGCTCGGCCCTTATTGCATCGACTGTGGCCGAAGCGCCAATCGCTGGAGCGAGTACTAGATAAGTGAGGGTCGCCGAGATTTGACGGCGCAGCGTGTGATCTCGAATGACATGGTGATAAAACAGTAACCAGACTGCGCCTGTCGACGCCTCGGTCATGAACTGAGCGGGATCATGAGAGTATGGTAATTCACCGGTAAGCAATTCCACGGTCGCCTTGATCAGTCGGTCGCGGGAGCGAGCCCCATTCAAGGTCGGCGGAAAATCGTTGGCGATACAGACTCTGGTCAAAAAGGCGTCATCGGCAACGCGGTCGCAAAGGGCGGCAATTGCTCGATAGACGCCTCCGGCTCTGGTGCTGGCAGCTGTTTGGGCGCTAGCGGCCCGAGCCATTGCTTCGCCGGCCCGCTGCTCGAGGGCGGCCAAATAGCAGTCCTCCAGGTCGTCGAAGTGGGCGTCGAATTTCCGGCGGGAGACACCAGCCGCTGAACGAACGCGGGGAGCAGTAAGACCTGCGTAGCCCTTTGCTGCGCCGAGATCGGCAACAGCCTTGAGGATGAGTGCGCGATCGCCCGTTGAAGGCCAAGCCTCTCCAACCTTCATAGTCGACGAGAAAGGCTCAAGCGTAGTGTCGCGCCAGACCGACTGGCGATCGAGATCGATCAGCTCGGCAGCCACTGGATGGGGATGACACATGACCCATTCGACGAGATCGCCACCGTTATTGGCCAAGTCAGCGATCTTTCCGGTAAGTATCCGGTTCCTCGAGACGGTGGCGACCCCGGCCACCATGCCCTGCATTATGAGCGGAGGAACAACCACCCCCTTTGGCGTTCTGGAGAATGCCTCGGCCAGCATGCTCTCCAAGTTGCGCTCCGCTTGGAGAGCCTTGGCTAAGGCGACCTCCCCAGCGGCATAGATCTCGATCAGAGCGAGGCGGGCGTCGGCCGGCCTGCCTTCGAGCTGGTGAACGAACTCTTGGAAAACGAGGCGTGGGCGCTTGCGCCAGTCGGGCTCGCCCGCTTGGGCTGCGATGATGCGGCGGGTCGCGCGGCGGGAGATCAGGTCATAGGTCTGCAGGAAGCAGTCCTCTTTGCTGCCGAAGTGCTCGTAGAACGCGCGGGTCGATACTTCGGCACGGCGGACGATGTCGCGGACCTTGAGGGCCTTGTAGCCGTGCTCGGCGACTAGCTGGATCGTCGCGTCGTGGATACGGGCTAATTGATGGGCCGCGACCTCTTGGGCGGCGCGGCCAGGGCCCGGCGAGAGTCGACCCAGGGCCTGGTTACTGGCCATGGCGACACACTCTCCCTCGTGAGCGCCCTACGACTGGCATCCTTTTCCTCGAAGAAGTTCGAGGCAGATGTTTTCTAACCAGTAGCCAATGCAGGACTGAGTCGTACCAGATTAAAACTTTGTTTTCAAATGTGATTTTACTTAGATTGGCTCTATAGCTGTCATATCAGCTTTGAACGTGGATCTCGAAGTGGAGGTGACAGCCAACGGTGATTGCGTTGCCGGTCTCCCCCACCGCGCCGACTCGCTCGCCGGTGTAAACGCGTTCGCCGCGGTGGACCAGGGCTGGTCTCGGCATGTGAGCGTAGAAGTAGGAGCGGTCCTCGCCTTCGCCGTGGATCAGAAGGTAGTTGCCGTAGAGGACCGGGTCGTAGCCGCTGCGCAGGACCTTTCCGTTGCGGACCGCGACCAGCGGCGTGTTGCAGGCGGCGACGATGTCGAAGCCCTCGTGGGTGCGGCCCCCGCTGCGGGGGGCGCCGAATTCGCCGATCGGGCCGCGAGGAGGAGAAGCGCTAGAGCGGTGAGGCGCTTCAGTGGTGTTCGATGACGCGGTCGACGAGGTTGTACTCCTTCGCCTCCTCCGCGCTCATGAAGTAGTCGCGCTCGGTGTCTTTGGCGACCTTCTCGAACTCCTGGCCGGTGTGCTTGGCGAGGATCTCGTCAAGGCGGCGGCGCACGTCGATGATCTCTTTGGCGTGAATCTCGATGTCGGTGGCCTGACCTTGGAAGCTCGAGGAAACCTGGTGGATGAGGATCTTGGAGTTGGGGAGCGACATGCGCTTGCCGGCGGCACCGCCGGCCAAGAGCAGTGCGCCCATGCTCATCGCGATGCCGACGCAGATCGTCTGCACGTCGGGCTTGATGAACTGCATCGTGTCGTAGATCGCCAGGCCGGCGTAGACCGAGCCGCCGGGCGAGTTGACGTAGAGGCTGATGTCCTTGTCGGGGTCCTCGGACTCCAGGTGCAGGAGCTGGGCCACGATCAGGTTGGCGATGTCCTCGGTGACCGGGGTGCCGAGGAAGACGATCCGCTCGCCAAGCAGGCGCGAGTAGATGTCGAAAGCACGCTCGCCGCGCGAGGTCTGCTCAACGACCATTGGAACCAAAGGACTCATGGGCGGGACTCTATAGAAGCGCCGCCACCGCCTGCTGCCTTGACCACGTACATCGCACGATCGGCTGCAGCGAGCAGCTCCTCGGCCGAGCGCGCCTCACTCGGCCCAAAGGTCGCAGCGCCGATGCTGAAGCCCAACTGCACCTCCCGCTCGCCGACCACCAGCGGCTCTGCGGCGAGCGCTGCGACGAGCCTCCCCGCCACGGCTTCCACCCCCGCTGCGTCGGTCTCGGGCAGCAGCAGGGCGAACTCGTCGCCGCCCAGCCGGGCGACCAGCCCGCCCTCATCACGGCCGACCATGTCGGTCTCTCTCAGGTTTTCGGCAAGGACCCGGGAGACGAGGCGCAGCGCCTCATCGCCGACGGCGTGCCCGAACTCGTCGTTGACCTGCTTGAAGCGGTCGAGGTCGACGATCAGCAGCGCCCCGCTGCGCTTGTAGCGCCGCGCGTGAGCAAGCTGTGCTGCCAGTGACTCGTCGAAGCTGCGGCGGTTGAGCATCCCGGTCAGCGGGTCGCTGCGCGAGCGCAGCTCCAGCTGCTGCTCGAGGATCTTGCGGTCAGTCACGTCGCGACCTACTGCGTAGATCCGTTCCTCCTCCGGCACCCCCACCGAGCGCCACTCGATCCAGTGCACACCGCCTTCCTTGTCGAGGTAGCGATTCCGGAAGCGGACGGCGGCACGCCCTCCGACCGAGATTCCCGCCGCCTCGACCTCGAGGTCCTCGCGGTCGTCGGGATGGACGAACTCGACGAAGGGACGACTCAGCAGCTCCTCGCGGCTGTAGCCGAGGATTCGCTCGAAGGCCGGGTTGACTCGCTTGAAGAAGCCGTCGAAGCCCGCGACGCAGAACATCTCGCCCGATAGCTCCGAGAAGCGCTCACTCTCTTCTTCCAGCGCCCGCAGGTCCCTGCCCCGGCGCCAGATCACCGCTAGTCGCCCGGCGTCCAGCAGCTCGGAGGGTTTCTCCTCTTCCTCTTTCTCCGGCGTCCAGATTTTCTCGCGAGCCTCGGCCTGCTCGAGCGGGATCGGTTTGGCCGACTCGGCGACGAGGTCGATTGCCTTGCGCACGGCGATGTCTTCGCGGACCATCGCGTCGCGGCCGTTCTCGCGCAGACGCTCGAGCAGCTTCTCCGGCGTGGTGCGCTCGTGCTCGGCGGTGTGAGCAAGGGCCTCGACCATTTCCTCCTCGGCGACCTCAATCGCCTCGGCCTCGGCGATCGCCGCCAGCACCGCCTCGCGCTTGAGCTTCGCGCTCGGCGTCGGGCTTTGACTCCTCGAGCAGCTCCTCGCGCGTTTTGCTCTGCATCTGCAGGTAGGCGTTGGGGTCCATGCCGCGGGCGGCGAGCTGGCGCTCGACCCGGTCCCAGCGCTCCTCGGCGCGGGCCTGCACCAAGGCGTCGGGCATCTCTACGGTGGCGGCGTCAACGGCGGCATCGACGGCGGCGACGCGGAAGTCCTGCTCGGCGCGCTCGTCGACCGCTTCGCTGACTCGTTTGGAAATGTCGGCGCGCAGCTCCTCGAGCGTCTCGAACTCCGAGGCCTCGGAGGCGAAGTCATCGTCGAGCTCGGGCAAGACCTTCTCCCGCACCTCTTTGACCTCGACGTTGAAGACCGCGTCCTCGCCAGCCAGCTCCTCGGCCTGGTAGTCCTCGGGGAAGGTGACCTCGACCTTGCGCTCGTCGCCTGCTTCGGCCCCGGTCAGCTGCTCCTCGAAGCCCTCGATCAGCTGGCCGCCGCCAAGCTCCAGGAGGTAGTCATTGGCCTTGCCGCCCTCAAAGGCTTTGCCATCACGCAGGCCCTCGAAGTCGACCAGCAGCACGTCTCCGTCGGCGGCGGCACGCTCGACCGGCTCGAGCTTGGCGAACCCTTCGCGGATGCGCTCGACCTCGCGGTCGACGATCTCATCGGTCGGCTCGGCCTCGGCCCTGCCGACCTCGAGCCCTTTGTACTCACCGAGCTTGGCCGGCGGACGCACGCCGATCTCGAATTTGAACTCAAGCGGCTCGCCCTCCGCCTCGGGGGCGGAGACGATCTCGATGCTGGGGTCTCCGACCGGGCTGATGCCGGAGCTGAGCAGGCCCTGCTCGTACCACTCGGGCAGGGACTCGCGGATCGCGTCCTGCAGGACGGTGCCGAAGCCGAGCCGCTGGATCACCAGTGAGGGCGGCGCTTTGCCCTTGCGGAAGCCGGGCATGCGCATCTCCTTCGCCAGCCCACGGGCGGCGCGCTGCAGGCCGCGACCAACCAGGTCGGCGGGAACCTCCACCTCGACCCGCACGCGCGAGTCGGGCATCTCTGTGACGGTGGTTTTCAAGCGACTCGGACCCTAGTCAATCAAAGGGAAGCGACGCTTGGACCCGGGGGGAAGACTCCCGTTCTCGGTCTCTGGGCATGTCGCCCCTGCCTGAGAGGCGGCACTGGAAAACACATGGATTGAACTACTTGACTCCCAATGTTCGGGTGAGATCGTGGATTGCAGTGGGGCAACTTGCCTCACCTACACCAACCGTAACTCATCATCGATAACGGAGGTACAAGCATGTCTCTATACAAGTCTGGCCTCAGACTGCTCGTCGCCTGCCTGGCGGTAACCGGTCTGATGGCCCTCAGCGCTGGTGCCGCGCAGGCCGAAAAAGGCGCTTCCTGGACCGTGAAAGGCGTAACGATTCCGGAAGCGTTATTACCCGGGATAGGGGTGGAAGGCCACTTAAGAATCTTAGTAAGAGTGGGAATTTTCAAGTGGCATATTTTATGCAGTGCCACCCTAGCTGTGGAATTTCACCTCCTGGCGCCCAATGGAAGAATCTTAGGAAGGTTTAAGTACAGCGGCTGCAAGCTCAAGTTCTTAGGGTTTGTAGGTAAAGAAGAAAAAGAAGAAGAACTGACGGCGTGCGAACCGCATGAAGGCGCTGAAAAAGGCGTGATTTTAACCGCGCCGCTCAATGGCTTAATTGTCTTAAACGCGGCAAAAGTTGGCGTCCTCTCCTTTGAACCAAAGGAAGGAACGACGCTCTTCACCGTGAACACAGGACCAGAATGCTCCCTGGGGGAAAAATTCACCTTCACTGGCAAATTCGCGCTGAAGGACAGCGAAGGTAAATTCACTACCGATCAGGTATCTCACGAATTAGAAGAAGAACCCGCCTTGACCAAAATGTTTGTCAATGGCAACGAAGAAAATGTGGCGGGCTTCGACTTCAGGCTCCGCTTTTTCCTCCTTGGGGCGCACGCAGGCTTGACCTGGGCAGGTCATCCAGCCTGAGCACAACGCCCAACGCCCGGGCCGCTCACGCGGTCCGGGCGTCACCGCCCTAGCGCCGCGCGAGCATGGTGCGCAGGGCGGCCGCGAAGTCGACCGCGAAGGCCGTACCCCGCCCGAGCGGACCGGTCACCAGCCAGGCCCGCGCCTTAGTGAGCGGTGACATTCCGCGCCTCTCCGTCCCCACCGACAATCCGTTCTTCCAACCGCGCCCCGTGCCCGGCCGCGACCGCGCGCTGGGCGCGGCGCTCGTCGAGGGCGAAGCCGCGCTCCTCGGCAAGCTCGAGCAGGCGCTGGCGCTCGCTGCCTTCGCGCGCCACCTCGAGGAAGATCCAGGCGAGCACGCCGAGGGCGAGGAAGGTGCCCTCGACCATCATGATCGCGCCGGCGGTGCTCTGGTCGGCGATCGGCGAGATGCCCCAGTAGTGCTCGCCCTTGCCGTAGATCGGGTAGAGCACCGAGTCCGACCACATCAGCACGTTGCCGAGGATCGCGCCGGCGAAGCGGACTGCAATGACGTAACCGACCTTCCAGGCGGCGGTGAACCATTCCGGCTTCGGCAGCGGCCCGAAGATCGGCATCCACATCAGGCAGCCGAAAGCGAGGAAGGTGGTGTGCTCGAGCGCGTGCAACGGCGCCGTGCCGTAGGCAGCGTCGTAGATCGCCGGGATGTGCCAGAAGTAGAAGTTGAGCGCCCAGAGCGGCAGCGCGATCAGCGGGTGGGTCAGCACCTGCAGGCGGTTGAAGAGCTTGATCGAGAGGATCGGCTGCAAGAGCGAGCGGGTCAGGCCGAGGACGATCAGCAGCGAGGCGATGTCGCCGATCAGCAGGTGCTCGACCATGTGGGCGATGACCAGCTCGTCGGAGATGTGGCCGATCGGGCTGAACAGCGCGACCGCGATCAGGAGCAGGCCGCTGCCGAAGCAGAGCTGGCGCCAGAGCGGCACCGAGCGGCCGTCCCAGGAGAGGCTGCGCACCCGGGCCCAGTAGGCGACGCCGCCGATCGTGATCGGGAAGACCTCGACCGGGGCGAAGGCACCGGCGACGTGGGCGGAGATCAAGCTCACCAGGCTACAGCGAGCCGGCGGGAGCAAGCCAGACGCTCTCAAAGCGAAGGCTCGTGTGCTCTGCGATGAGGTCGTAGTCGCGGTCGTAGTGCAGGACCCCGGCACCCGCCTCGTGCGCGCAGGCCGCGATCATGATGTCGATCGGTGCCATGCGGTGGTGGCCGACCGCGGCAAGCTCACGCTGCGCCTGGAGGCCGCTGCTTTCCACTCCGTTGTTAATCGCGATTTGCGGCAATTGGCCGAGCCGGTCCACTATCCGCCGGTGGTCCTCCGCGGAGCGAGCGGAATAGCCGGCCTCGAGCAGAAACGGCAGGCAGGTCGCGATCTGTCCTGCGTTCACCTGCTCAATGACCGCCTTGGCCGGCTCCCTCGGAACGACCCCCATCAGCAGCCGTGACCAGGCTGAGTTGTCCAGCAGCAGCACGCTGCTACTCGTAGTTGGCGATCAAGCCCAGGCGCTTCACTTCATCGGCCGCCTCGATGTCAACCTTCGGACCATTGCCGGTGCGAATCCACTCGGCGATCTCCCGGAGAGCACGGTTTGTCTCCTCATCATCATCGGCGAGCCGGCGTACCTTGACCTCGGCCCCAAGCGTCACGAGCTCGGCGAAGTCGATCCGCTCCCCCTTGCTCCGCAACCGATCGAGAGCGGCCTGAACCGGCGGGGTCTCGGTGATTGTGTGGCGGGGCCTGGTGGTCGGCACCGCAGAAGTGTAGCACCGTGCTGCACCGCCACCCGCGGGGAGCGTTGGTAGCTTGGCACGGCCGTGAGCCCGGAGCGCGCCACCAACGACCGCTTCCCGCCGATCGGCAGCTACGGCTTCCTCTCCGACTGCCACACCAGCGCCCTGGTCGCCTACGACGGCGCGGTCGAGTGGCTCTGCCTGCCCCGCTTCGACTCGCCCAGCGCCTTCGGCGCCCTGCTCGACCGCGGCGCCGGTCACTTCAAGGTCGCGCCCAAAGGCGTGATCGTGCCGATCAGCCGCCGCTACGAGCCCGGCACCCTGGTTATAGAGACGACCTGGGTCACCGAAAGCGGCTGGCTGGTCACCCACGACCTGCTCTCGATCGCCGAGTGGGTGCCCGGCGGCAACGGCTCCGAGGGCCGCCCCCAGACGGGACACGAGTCCGACCGCTCGCTGCTGCGCATCTTCACCTGCGTCGACGGCGAGGTCGAGGTCGAGATGGAGTGCCTGCCGCGCTTTGGCTACGGCGCCGAGGCGGCGGTGTGGAGCGGCGGTGAACTGGGCGAAGCGGAAGCCGTCGGCAGCGAGGGCACCGAGCTGCGCCTGACCAGCGACATGGAGCTGACTCTTGACGATCACGGCGCCGCCCGTGGCACCCTGCGCCTGCGCGAGGACGAGAGCGGCTTCTGCGCCGTCACCTGGGGCGACGGCGACCTCGGCGGCCCGCGCAGCGCGCCCGAGGCGCTGGAGCGGCTCGACTCGACCGAAGAGTTCTGGCGCGAGTGGCTGCGCGCCGGCGACTTCCCCGACCACCCCTGGCGCGTCCACCTGCAGCGCTCGGCGCTGGTGCTGAAGGGCCTGACCTATACGCCGAGCGGCGCGATCGTCGCCGCCCCCACCACCTCGCTGCCCGAGACCCCCGGCGGCGAACGCAACTGGGACTACCGCTACAGCTGGATCCGCGACTCGACCTTCACCCTCTGGGCCCTGCACACGCTCGGCTTCGACCAGGAGGCCCGCGACTTCATGCGCTTCGTGCTCGACGTCTGCAAGGACAATCCCGACCTGCAGATCATGTACGGGATCGGCGGCGAGCGCGAGCTGACCGAGAGCACGCTCGACCACCTCAGCGGCTACGGCGGCGCCAGCCCGGTGCGGATCGGCAACGGCGCCTACGACCAGCGCCAGAACGACGTCTGGGGCGCCCTGCTCGACTCGATCTACCTGCATTTCAAGGCGCTGCGGGGCAGCGGCACACAGGCGGATCGGGCGCTGATCCGCTACCAAGTGGAAGCGGCAATCGAGGCTTGGCCAAACCCCGACCAGGGGATCTGGGAGTCGCGCGGCGAGCCCAAGCACTACGTCTCCTCGAAGCTGATGATCTGGGTCGCGGTCGACCGCGGCGCCCGCCTCGCCCGCGAGATCGACCTCGACGGCTTGGCCGACGAGTGGCGGCAGAAGGCGGACGAGATGAAGGAAGAGATCCTCGCCCGCGGCGTCCGCGACGGCGTCTTTCGCCAGCACTACGAGACCGACGCGCTCGACGCCTCGACCCTGCTGATTCCGCTGCTGCGCTTCCTCCCCGCAGACGATGAGCGCGTGCGCGCCACGGTCGAGGCGATCGCCGACGAGCTGACCGAACACGGCCTCGTCCTCCGCTACAAGGTCGAGGAGACCGACGACGGCCTCCGCGGCGCCGAGGGGACCTTCCTGATCTGCTCCTTCTGGCTGGTCTCGGCGCTCTCGGAGATCGGCGAGGCGGCGCGGGCGCGGGCGCTTTGCGAGCGGCTGCTGGAGGCGGCGGGCTGGCTCGACCTCTTCGCCGAGGAGCTCGAGCCCGAGAGCGGCCGCCACCTCGGCAACTTCCCCCAGGCCTTCACCCACCTGGCGCTGATCAACGCCGTCTCGCACGTGATCGCCGACGAGCAGCGCGCCGACGGCGGCCCGACCGCGGTCTTCACCGAGATGGGCGGCGTCCGCGAGGACGCCTGACCTGCGCAGACAAAGAGCCGTCAGACAATAGATTTCGTTTGTTCGGTATTCTCGCCACATGGCGCCAGGGAGCAACCCGCGGGGACACGACCTCTTCAACGCCCTCGGGCACCCGATGCGGCGCCAGATCCTGCGCGAGATGCTCGACACCAGCGGCGAGGTCAGCCCGCGCGAGCTCTCGGCCAGGCTCTCCCAGCAGCTCAGCGCGCTCAGCTACCACGTCAGGGTGCTGGCCGAGTGCCGCGCGGTCGAACTGGTGCGCACCGAGCAGATCCGCGGCTCGACCCAGCACTTCTACCGCGCCGTGGTCAAAGCGAACTGGGCGATCACGGCATTGGAAGCCGGTGAGGAGCCGCCCAGCAGGGGCCGCTCGCAGGGGGAAGAGAAGGGCTGAGGGCTCGCCTTATGGGAGCAACCGTGGAGGACAGGGACCACATCCGCACGACGCGCGAGGAAGACCGGGTCTTCGAAGTGGCGGTGCTGCAGCAGGTCCTGGCGATCCACCCCAACCCGGTCACGGTCGCCGAGCTGGTCGACGAGATCGCCGGCAAAGGCTGCGATTTCGTCCAGCGCGACGCGGTCGAGCGCGCCGTGCGCGGGCTCGCCGGCTGCGGCCTCCTGCACCTGGTCGAGACCCTCGTCCTGCCCAGCCGGGCGGCGATTCGCTTTGACGAACTGCTCGGCGAGTAGTTCAGTAGCATCGCTGCGAAGTTGAGCCCCGCGCCGTTCAAAGTTCGCAGCGAGCAGGAAGACGGAGTGTTCGTGGTCACAGTCGAGGGTGAGCTGGACATGAACACCGCGACGGATCTGGAGCGAGAGCTCGAGGGACCGGTTGCCGCTGCCCAAGCCCCGCTGCTGATCGACCTCAGCCGCTGCGAGTTCATCGACTCCACCGGAATCGCCCTGATCGTGCGCTCCTGGCAGGCGCTCGACGGTGACGGCAACGAGCGGTTTGCGCTCTGCGGGATCGGGCACCAGGTCAAGCGGGTGCTCGACATCACCGGCCTCGAGAAAACGATCCCGACACACTCAAGCCGCGAGCAGGCGCTCGAGCGGCTGCGTTCCTGAGCCTTGCGTCGAGTCCTGGCAGCCCTCAGCGCCGCGGCGCTGCTCCTGTTGGTCACCGCCGGCAGCGCGGCGCCCGAGGGACGGGTGGTGATCCACGGCGCCGAGTCGGGGACGCACCTGCGCCTCCGCGTCAGCGGCGGCGACCTGGTCGTGACCGGGCCGATGGCCGCGGCGACCGAAGGCTGCCGGCTCGGCCCCGGCAGTGGTGCGGCGACCTGCCCGCTCGCCGGCGTCGGCCAGGTCGAAGTCGACACCGGGCCGAGCGGAGACAAGGTTGAAGTCCTTGACAAGCTGCCGGTGCCGCTGATCGCCTACCTTGGCGCCGGCTCGGACAAGCTGATCGGCAACGGCGAGCCGGACTCCTGTCATCCGCAGGGCACGCCGCGCAACCGCTGCATCGGCAACGGCGGCAACGACATCTGCGTCTCTGCCCCGGTCAACACCGATTGCGTCGGCGGCCCCGGCAACGACTACTGCCGGACCAGCGACGGCAGTGACGGCTGCTGGGGCGGCCCCGGTAACGACTACTGCTCAATGGGCGCCGGCGAAGACGGCTGCCACGGCGAAGCCGGCGACGACCGCCTCTACGGCGGCCCTGGAGGCGACCAGCTCTATGGCGGCGAAGGCTCCGACCTCTGCGACGGCGAAGCCGGCCTGGGCAAGGCGCACGAATGCGAGCTCAGGCCACGGCCGCCAGGAACTGCTCGACCGCGCTGATCGTCTCTTCGCGGGACTCCCAGAGCAGGTTGTGGCCGTTGGGGACGGTGATCTCGGTGAGCATGTCGCCGAGGGCCTCGCGGTAGCGAGACTTTTGGACGCCGGCGATGATCAGGGAGACCTCGGCGATGATCAGCAAGGTCGGCACCTGGGCGATCGGGGGGGCGGGCAGGGTGACCTCGTTCCAGGCGACTACGGCGGCGCTGGGAGAGAAGCGGAAGCGGAAGCGGCCGTCGGGGCCTTTGCGGATGTCGTCCTTGACGTAGGCGGCGACGAGCTCGCGGTCGGGGGCGACGGTTGCGCCGTTGGAGAGCACGGCGTTGAGGGCGCCGTCGGCGGTCGCGAAGCTCCAATCGAGACGTTCGATTTCGGCGCTCTGCAGGGCCTGCCCGGGGTTGACTTCAAGGCCCGGATCGAGCAGGGCGAGCGCCGCGGTTCGCTCGGGAGCCTCCGCGGCGGCTTCGGCGACCAGCCGGCCGCCGAAGCTGTGACCGACCCAGGTGACCCGCTCGATCCCGAGCGAGTCCAGGGTCTCGAAGAGGTCGGCGACGTGGGCCGCGGTGTTCCAGGGCGGCTCGCGGCCGGAGTCGCCGTGACCGCGCAGGTCGACCGCAACGACGGAATGTCCCTGCTCGGCGAGGCGGTTGCCGAGGTCTCCGAAGATGCCACCGTGCTGCGCGACGCCGTGCACGCAGAGCACGCAGTCGCTCTTCTCGGGCCCCCAGCGGCGGGTGTGCAGGATCAACGTCAGTGCCTCCTCGTTCGCATTACGCCCGGATTGCTCCGAGCCCGTCCTCGCTACGCCCCTCGTCGTCATCGACGACCCCAACCCGGATCGCGATCTTGCCGAGGTGCTGATTCTCAAGCATCATCTGGTGCGCGGCCGGGACCTCGTCGAAACCCATCGTCTGCGAAAGCAACGGCCGGATCTTGCCAGACGCGATCAGCTCGTTCGCTTTCGTCGCCTCGAAGGCGTGAGCACCATGGGAGCCGATGATCTCCTTCTGTCGCATCCACAGGTAGCGAGCGTCGAAATCGAGGTTGAAGCCGGTGGTGGCACCGCAGATCACCACCTTGCCGAAGGGCTTGGCGGTGAAGACCGAGGTCGGAAACGTTGCCTGGCCGACGTGCTCGAAGACGATGTCGGGAGCCTCGCCGAGGATCGACTTGACCCGCTTGGCGAAGGCCCGCGAGGCCTTGGCGCGGGCGCTGTCCAGCGCGGGGTCGGCGAGGTTCTCGTTGCTGCGCATCATCTCGCCGAACTCGCGCCGGTCGATGCAGTCCACGGCGCCCAGGCTCTTGACCAGATCGGCCTTCTCCTCCGAGCCGACGACGCCGACCGCGTCGGCCCCGGCCGACGCGCAGAGCTGTATCGCGAACACTCCCAACCCCCCGGCCGCGCCCCAGACCAGCACCTTCTGGCCCAGCTGCAGCTTGCAGCGGTCGATCAGCATGCGGTAGGCGGTGAAGTAGGAGAGGCCGTAGGAGGCCGACTCGACCCAGCTCAGGTTGCGCGGCCGCGGCAGCAGCTGCTGGGCTTGGACCTTGGTGAACTGGGCGAAGGAGCCCCAGGTCGTCTCATATCCCCACGCCTTGCCGCTGGGGGTGACGGTGGGATCGAGGCCGTGGACCTCGAGGTCCTCGTAGGAGTACTGGGCGGTGTGCATGACGACCTCGTCGCCAGGCTTCCAACGGGTGACACCCTCCCCCACTTTCCAGACGATCCCGGCGGCGTCGGAGCCGGCGATGTGGTGGCCGTGCTCGGCATGGTCCCCGTAGCCGAAGACCGAGACCGGCACTCCCAGCGCCGCCCAGACCCCGTTGAAGTTCACCCCCGCCGCCATCACCCGCACGATCACCTCGAACGCAGCGGGCTCGGGCACCTCTATCTCCTCGAGCTGAAAGGCGTCCCTTGGCTGCCCCTCCCGCTCCTGCCTGATCACCCAGGCGGTCATCTTCTCCGGCAGCTCGCCAGGCTCGACGTCCAACCGCGATACCTGCTCATAGGTCTTCAAACCGCACTCCCCTCTTCCGCTGGCTCACACTCTTGAAGTAGATGGGCGGCGATCGCGTTCACGCTCGGGTAGTCGAAGACCAGGGTCACCGGGACCTCACCCTTGGTCTCCTCGCCCAGGCGGTTGCGCATCTCCATCGCCGCCAGCGAGTCGAAGCCGAGCCTCGCTGAAGAGCAGCTCAGGATCAACGTCCGCCCCCCTTTCGTAGCCCAGCACCGCCGCCACGTGGCCGCGCACCAGCTCGCGCACGGCGTCCTCCCGCTCGGCAGCGGGCATCGCCGCGAGGCGATCCCCCAGCGGCTCGGCCGGGACCTGGCGGTGCGCGGCCCTGTCCGGCGGCACGAGCCGACTCAGGACCGGCGGCAGGAAGCCGCTGTCGGCGAGCGCCCCGAAGCCACTGGGGTCGAGCTGGATCGCCATCGGGGCGGGCCCGGCACCGGCGAGAGCGGCGTCGAAGAACCGCAATCCCTGGCGGTCGGAAAGCTCGCGGGCGCCAACACGGCGCAGCCAGAGGCGCTGCAGGTCGCCAGCGCCGCTTCCCCGCGCCCAGAGCCCCCAGCCAATCGAGGTCGCCGGCAGCCCCTCGTCGCGCCGTTGCCGGGCGAGCGCATCGAGGAAAGCGCTGGCGGCGGCGAAGGCCGCCTGGCCGGGGCTGCCAAGGGTGCCGGCCATCGAGGAGAAGAGGACGAAGGCGGAGAGGCCGAGCCTCCTTGGTCAGCTCGTGCAGGTGCCAGGCAGCGTCGAGCTTGGGGGCGAAAACCGCCCGTAGCTGCTCCTCGTCGGTCGACTCGATCGTGCCGGCGGCGAGGGCGCCGGCGGCGTGGACCACGGCGCCGAGCGGATGCTCAGGGTCGATCGAGCCGAGGACGGCTTCGAGACGGTCGCGGTCGGCGACGTCGCAGGCCTCGATCCGCACCTCGGCGCCGAGCTCGGTGAGCTGCGCGGCCAGTTCGGCCGCGCCCTCGGCGTCGGCCCCACGGCGACTCAGCAGGAGCAACCGGCGAACCGCGTGGCGCTCGACCAGGTGGCGGGCGAGGAGGGATCCGAGGCTGCCGGTGCCGCCGCTGATCAGCACGGTGCGATCGGGGTCGATCGACCGCCCGCCGCCGCCGATGCCGCGAGCCGGCCCGCCGGCAGCCGCGATGGCGATTCGCGGCGCCAGCAGACGGCCCTCGCGGATCGCCAGCTGGGGCTCCGTGGCGCTGAGCGCGAGCGCTCCCTCGAGCGCCGCCTGCGAGGCCTCGCTGCCGTCGGTGTCGATCAATGCGAGGCGACCGGGATGCTCGAACTGGGCGCAGCGCACGAGGCCCCAGAGAGGGGCGCGCGCCAGGTCGACGGCCTCCCTGCCGGTCACCACGGCCCGTTCGGTCAGCAGGGCCTGGCGCCCGGATTGCAACAGCCCGGCGGCCAGCTTCTCCCGCAGCAGGACGAGCCCGTCACGGACGTTCGCGTGAGCCGCAGCGATCGGGTCACCCGGCATCGCAGAGGCGCCGTCACCGGCCCCGCCCAGGTTCGCCACGGAGGCTTCCGCGAGGGGCTCCAGCGGCGGCTTGACGGGGCGCCACTCGAGCTCGTAGAACGAGGTCGCGGCGGCGGCGTCCCAGAGCTGCTCCGGATCGAGCGGGCGAAAGGCGACGGCGTCCGCGGCGATCGCGAGAGCGCCATCGGCGTCAAACGCCGCCAGCCGGACCGAGTCCCCTTCGCGAGTGAGCCTGACCCGCAGGGAGTCGGCCCGGGCGGGACCGGCGCAAACTCCGCTCCAGGAGAACGCCTGCAACGGTCGGCCGGCATCGGCTCCACCCGGATCACCATCCAGCAGCGACGCGGCGGCCTGCGCAGCCGCGTCGAGCAAGGTCGGGTGGACGACGAATCGCTTCGCCGCCTGCACCTGCTCGGGCGCCAGCGACACCTCGGCGAAGACATCGTCTCCCGGCTGCCGATCCGCCGCGGCACCGACGGCGGCGGCGTAGGCCGGACCGAGCGCTCCGCGCGCGTGACAGGCCCACTCGCCCGACCCCGCCTGGGGCCGCGAGTGGATCGAGACGGCGCGCTCTCCGTCGGCCGCGGGGGCGGAGAGCGAAACCTGCAGGCGCACTGCTCCCGCCTCCGGCAGGACGAGCGGCGCCGACAGGGTCAACTCGCGCAGCGCTCCGCAGCCGGCTTCCAACCCCGCGGCCAGCGCCAGCTCGACCAAGGCCGCCGCAGGCAGGAAGGCGATCCCGGCGCTGCCGTGGTCGGCCAGCCACGGCTGAGCCTGGCGCGAGATTCGACCGATGAATGTTAGACCCCCGCCTTCGGGGTTCTCGATCGCGCCGCCGAGCAGCGGGTGGTCGGCCTCGAGCAGGCCGGCGGCACCGACGTCTCCGGCGGCGGCCGAGGCCGCGGGCCAGTAGAGCTTGCGCTGGAACGGGTAGGTCGGCAGTTGCACCGGCCTGGCGCCGGCGAAGAGCTTGTCCCAATCGACCCTGGCGCCGGCGCAGTGCGCCTGTGCCAGGGAGAGGGCGAAGCGCCGGGCACCGCCGTCGTCGCGCCGCAGGCTTCCCAGGACCGTCGTCCCCTTGCGCTCGGGCGTGGCGTCGACCGTTTCCTGCATCGCAAAGCCGAGCAGCGGGTGCGGGCCGACCTCGATCAGGGTGCGGGCGCCCTGATCGAGCAGCGAGCGCAGGACCGGCTCGAGCTGCACCGTCTGCCGCAGGTTGCGATACCAGTACTCGGCGTCGAGCCCACCGGTCTCGACCAGCTCGCCACTGACCGTCGAGTGAAAGGGAATATGCCCGTCGCGCGGGACGATCGGCGCGAAAGACTCCAGCAGCTCGTCCCTCATTCCCTCGACCTGGGCGGAGTGGGCAGCGGCGGGGATGGGGGTGCGCTTGACCCGCACCCCCATCTGCTCGCAGGTCACCAGCAGCTCCTCCAGCGCCTCCGACTCGCCGGAAAGGGTGAGCGAGGCGGGGCCGTTGATCGCGGCCAGGGCGACCCGCTCGCCATAGGGCTCGATCAGCGGGACGAGATCGGCGCTTGCCATCGCGACCGAAGCCGTCCCGCCCTTGCCGACCAAGGTGAGCAGGGCCCGGCTGCGCCGGGCGACTATGCGGGTGGCGTCCTCGAGACTGAGGCCGCCGGCGATGTGGGCGGCGGCGATCTCCCCTTGCGATTGGCCGACCACGGCGGCGGGCTCGACGCCGCAAGCCTGCCAGAGCCGCGCCAGCGAGACCATCAGCGCGAAGAGGGCGGGCTGGACGACGTCGAGCTGCTGCAGCCAGGGCGCCTCGGGATCGCGCAGGACCTGATCGAGAGACCAGTCGACGTACGGCTCCAGCGCTTCCTCGCAGGCCCGCATCTGGGCGGCGAAGACGGGCGAGGATCCGATCAGCTCGCTGCCCATCAGCGGCCACTGAGAGCCGTGGCCGGGGAAGACGAAGACGGGACGCCGCTCCGTGCGCGCCAGGCCCCTGGCGAGGCCCGGGTGCTCAGCGCCAGTGGCGAGAGCGTCGAGGCCGGCGAGCAGATCGTCGCGCCCCTCGCCGGCCACTCCGGCCCGCAGCTCGAAGCGGGCGCGGGCGCTGAGCAGCGAGTGGGCGACGTCGGCGAGGTCGAGCTGCGGGCGCTCGCGCAGGTGCGCGGCGAGCCGGACAGCGGACTCGCGCAGGGCGGGCTCTGTCTTGGCCGAGAGGATGAGGGGGACCGCCTCGCCCAGGGGCGGCGGCGCTGCTGGCCCCTCCTCTCCGGCCGCGCCCTCGACCGGGCGCGGCGCCTCCTCAACGATCACGTGGGCGTTGGTGCCGCTGACTCCGAAGGAGGAGACGGCGGCGCGGCGCGGGCGCTCGCCCGGCCCCCACTCGAGCGGCTCGGTCAGCAGCTCGACCCGCCCTGCCCCCCAGTCGATCCGCGAAGAGGGCGCATCGACGTGGAGGGTCTTCGGCAGGATGCCCTGCGCGCATCGCCATCACCATCTTGATCACGCCGGCGACGCCGGCCGCGGCCTGGGCGTGGCCGATGTTGGACTTGATCGAGCCGAGGCGCAGCGGCTGCTCGCGATCCTGACCGTAGGTGGCGAGCAGCGCCCCCGCCTCGATCGGGTCGCCGAGCGTCGTGCCGGTGCCGTGGGCCTCGACCGCGTCGACCTCAGCGGCGGTGAGGCGGGCGTTGGCCAGGGCCTGGCGGATCACCCGCTCCTGAGAGGGGCCGTTGGGAGCGGTGAGGCCGTTGGAGGCGCCATCCTGGTTGACCGCCGAGCCGCGGATCGTGGCCAGCACCGGGTGGCCCTTGCGCTCGGCGTCGGAGAGGCGCTGCAAGCACGAACACGCCGACCCCCTCCGACCACCCGACGCCGTCGGCGGCCTCGGCGAAGGACTTGCAGCGGCCGTCGGGGGCGAGCGCTCGCTGCCGGCTCAGGCCGCTGAACACGCCGCGGCGTCGAGAGCACGGTCACTCCGCCGGCCAGGGCCAGTGAGCACTCTCCGGCGCGCAGCGACTGGGCGGCGAGGTGAAGTCGCCACCAGCGAGGAGGAGCAGGCGGTGTCGACGGTCAGCGCCGGGCCCTCGAGGCCGAGCGTGTAGGCGACCCGGCCCGAGACGACGCTCGACGGCGCCCCGGTGGCAGAGGTGGCCTTCGAGCTCTTCGGCCACGCTGCCGAGGGCCGAGACGTAGTCCTGGTACATCACCCCGGCGAAGACGCCGGTCAGGGTCTCGCGCAGCGAGAGCGGATCGATCGCCGGCGCCTTCCAGCGCCTCCCACGAGGTTTCCAGCAGCAGCCGCTGCTGGGGGTCGATGGCGAGCGCCTCGCGCGGGCCGATCCCGAAGAAGGCCGGCGTCGAAGTCGGCGGCGTCGTCGACGAAGCCGCCCTCGCGGACGTAGCTCGTGCCGGGGTTGTCGGGGTCCGGGTCATAGAGGCGCTCAACGTCCCAGCCGCGGTCGGCGGGGAACTCGGCGATCGCGTCGCGGCCCTCGGCAACCAGCTGCCAGAGCTGCTGCGGCGAGCTGACCCCGCCCGGGTAGCGGCAGGCCATGCCGACGATCGCGATCGGCTCGTAGCGGTATGAGTGGAGGCGCTTGCGCTCCTCGGTGCAGCTCGATCGTGACCCGCTTCAGGTAACTGCGCAGCTGCTCCTCGTTGGCCACGGTCTAGCCCCCAACCTGTTCGTCGATGAACTCGAGCAGCTCCTCGTCGGAGGCGGATTGCAGCCGGTCTGCCTCGGAGTCCTCGCCGCCGTCGGCGGCGCCTTCGAGGTCGGCGGCCAGCGCCCGCAGGTGGGCGGCAAAGCCCTGGCGTCGCGAGTCCTCGGCCGAGATCGCGCCCAGCGCGGCCTCGAGCCGGCCGAGCGGCTCAGCTTCGGCCCCTGCCTGCTCCTTTTCGCCGATCTCCCTGAGCAGGTAGCCGGCCAGCGCGGCCGCGGTCGGGTAGTCGAAGACGACCGTCGCCGGCAGGCGCAGGCCGGCGGCGAGGCTGAGGCGGTTGCGCAGCTCGACCGCGGCCAGCGAGTCGAAGCCGAGCTCCTTGAAGGGACGATCGGCGGCGACCTCCTCGGCCGAGGAGTGGCCGAGCACGGCGGCGACCTCGCCGAGCACCAGCTCCAGGGTGGCCGCCTCGTGCTCCTCCGGCGCCAGCGTCGCCAGCTTGTCGGTCAGCAGCTCGCTCGGGCCGGCGCGGCGGGCGCTGCGGCGCGGCACCAGGGTGCGCAGGACCGGCGGGACCAGGCCGGCCTCGGCCAGCGTCCTCAGGGCAGCGCGGTCGACCCGCGCGGTTACGGCCAGGGGCCTGCCGGACAGCAGCGCCGCGTCGAAGAGGGCCAGGCCCTGCTCGTCGGTGAGGGCGGCGGCGCCGACCCGGCGGAGCCGGGCGCGGTCGGCCTCGCTGAGGCCGGCGGTCATGCCGCTCTCGCGCGCCCACAGGCCCCAGGCCATCGAGACGGCGGGCAGGTCTTCGCCCTGGCGGTGTCGGGCGAGGGCGTCGAGGAAGGCGTTGGCCGCGGCGTAGTTGGCCTGGCCGGGGCCGCCGAGCGTCCCCGCCATCGAGGAGAAGAGGACGAAGGCGGAGAGGTCGAGCTCCGTGGTCAGCTCGTGCAGGTGCCAGGCGGCGTCGAGCTTGGGGGCGAAGACGCGCTCGATCTGCTCGGGCTGCAGCGCCTCGACCATGGCGTCGTCGAGGACGCCGGCGGTGTGGATGACGGCGCCGAGCGGGTGCTCGCGGGTCGATCGAGGCGAGCAGCGCTTCGAGCTGCTCGCGATCGGAGACGTCGCAGGCTCGATCCGCACCGCGGCGCCGAGCTCGCGCAAGCTCGTGCCGCAGCTCCTCGGCGCCCTCGGCCCCGGCGCCGCTGCGGCTGGCCAGGAGCAGGTGGCGGGCGCCGTACGCCTCGACCAGGTGGCGGGCGATGAGGGCGCCGAGGCCGCCGGTGCCGCCGGTGATCAGGACGGTGCGCTCGGGGTCGATTGCCTGGGCGCGCTTCTCCGCATCCGGGCCAGAGGCATCGCCTGCCGGCGCGGTGACGATCCGCGGCGCCAGCAGCTTGCCCTCGCGGAGGGCGAGCTGCGGCTCCTGGGCGCTCAGCGCCAGGGCGGCGGGCAGCGCCGCCTGGGAGGCCTCGCTGCCGTCGCTGTCGATCAGGGCGAAGCGGCCCGGGTGCTCGGCCTGGGCAGAGCGCAAGAGGCCGAGCACGGTCGCGGCCGCGAGATCGGCGACCTCCGCCGGGCCGGCGGCGACCGCGCCGCTGGTGAGGAGGGCCAGGGCCGAGCCGTCCTCGGCCTCCCCGCGAAGCTCGGCCTGGACCAGCGCCAGCGCGCCGCGAGCGGCCGCGTGAGCGCTCTGCGCCGGATCGTCTCCGCGCTCGAACTCGAGCTCGTCGAGCGGGACCAGCCTGGCTGCGGGCGGCTCCTTCGGGTCGGCCTCCGAGCCAGCGACCGGCACCCAGTCGAGGGCGAGCATGCCGTCCTCGCGCGACGCAGCCTCGGCAAGGGCGGCGAAGGAGACCGGCCGCGCCCGCAGGAAGCCAACCCGGCCGACCGCGAGCCCATCGCGGTCGCTCAGCTCGAGCGAGATCTCCTCATCGCCACGGCCGCTGATCTTGACCCGCAACTCACCGACGCCCGCCCCGTCGAGGGCGACGTCTTCCCAGGCAAAGGGAAGCCGGGGCTCGATCTCCTCGCCTTCGGAGACAAGGATGATCCCGTGCAGCGCCGCGTCGAGCAGCGCCGGGTGGACGCGAAGCGCTCGGCTTCCTCGCCCTGCGCCTCCGCCAGGGAGACCTCGGCGTAGACGTCCTCGCCAAGCCGCCAGGCAGCGGTCAGTCCCTGGAAGGCGGGGCCGTAGTCGAAGCCGGCTCGGCGAGGCGGTCGTAGATCGAGTCGACCTCGATCGGCTCGGCCGCCGCCGGGGGCCAGGCCTCGAACGGCGGGGCGGTGGCGGGCTCAGCCGCCGAGAGCACGCCCTGGGCCCAGGGCCCAGTCCCAGCTTCCTCCTCGTCCTCGCTCCCGCTGGGCTCCGGGCGGGAGTGGATCGCGAGTGGCCTGCCGCCGTCCTCCGCCTCGCCGCCGACCGTGACCTGGAGCTGCACCGCGCCCGTCTCCGGCAGGACCAGGGGCGCCTGCAGGGTCAGCTCCTCGAGCAGCGGCGGCCGACCGCGAGCCCGGCCGCCAGCGCCAGCTCGACGAAGGCGGTGCCGGGCAGGAGAACCGTTCCGCCGACGGCGTGGTCGGCCAGCCAGGGGTGGGTTGCAGCGAGATGCGGCCGGTGAGGATCAGCCCCTCGCCCTCGGGGTCCTCGATCGCGGCGCCGAGGAACGGGTGCTCGGCGGCGGTCTGGCCGACCGCGCTCGGGTCCGAGCCGGCGGAGCTGGCGGCGAGCCAGTAGCGCTTGCGCTGGAAGGGGTAGGTGGGCAGCGCCACGCGCTTCGCGCCCTGCCGGCGAAGAAGGCCGGCCAGTCGACCGCGGCGCCGGCGGCGTGGGCTGAGGCGAGGGCGAGGGTGAGCGCCTCGGCCTCCGGGCGGCCCTCGCGCAGGGTCGGGATCAGCGCCGCCCGGGCTCGTTCTCGCAGCGCGTTCGGCCGCCATCGCGGTGAGGACCGGCGTCGGGGCCGAGCTCGAGGTAGGTCGCTGGCGCCCTGCCGCGCGAGGGCCGCAACCGCGTCGGCGAAGCGGACCGGCGCCGCGGACCTGGGCGACCCAGTAGGCGGGGTCGGTGGCCTGCTCGGCGCTGAGCGGCTCGCCGGTGAGGTTGGAGACGACCGGGAGGCTCGGCTCGTTGAGGTCGAGTCGAGGCGAGCACCGCGGCGAAGTGCTCGAGCATCGGCTCCATCAGCGGCGAGTGGAAGGCGTGGGAGACGCGTCAGGCGCTTGGTCTTCCGTCCCTGCCCTTCCCAGTCGGCTTCGAGCTCCGGCGATCGCCCCGGCGTCACCGGAGATCGACGACCGAGCGGGGGCCGTTGATCGCGGCGATCGAGAGCAGCTCCTCCTTGCCCGCGAGCGACTCCGCGAGCTCGGCCTCGGTGGCCTCGATCGCGAGCATCGCCCCGCCCTCGGGCAGCGCGCCCATCAGCTTGCCGCGGGCCGCGATCAGCTTGGCCGCGTCGGCGAGGGAGAAGACGCCGGCGACGTGGGCGGCGACGATCTCCCCGATCGAGTGGCCGGCGAGCAGGTCGGGCGCGAGGCCCCAGGACTCGAGCAGGCGGTAGAGCGCCACCTCGATGGCGAAGAGGGCCGGCTGGGCGTACGTCGGTGTGGTCGAGCAGGGCCGCCTCGGCCGAGCCGGGCGCGGCGAAGAGGATGCTCGTCCAGCGAGCGGTCGAGGTGCGGGTCGAGCGCCGCGCAGACCTGGCCGAGGGCCTCGGCGAAGACCGGGAAGGCCTCGTAGAGCTCCTTGCCCATGCCCGGGCGCTGGGAGCCCTGGCCGGTGAAGAGGTAGGCGAGGCTGGCCGCTGCGGCGCGGTCGCGGTGCAGGCGCCGGCGGCGGGCTCGCCGGCGGCGAGGGCGCGCAGGGCGGCCAGCAGCTCCTCGCGATCGTCGCCGACGACGACGGCGCGGTGCTCGAAGGCCGCGCGGGTGCGTGGCGAGCGAGTAGGCGACGTCGGCGAGGTCGAGCTCGGGGTTGTCGCTCGAGGTGGGCGGCGAGGCGCTCGGCCGAGTCGCGCAGCGCCGCCTCGGATTTGGCCGAGAGGACGATCGGGCAGCGGGCGTCGAGGCTCGGCCTCGCGGCTCGCCTCTCCCCGGCCTCGGGCGGCGGGCGCCTCCTCGAGGATCAGGTGGGCGTTGGTGCCGCTGATCCCGAAGGAGGAGACGCCGGCGCGGCGCGGGTGGCCGTTGGGCTGCCAGGCTCGGCCGGCTCGCTCAGCAGCTCGATCTCGCCGGCCTCCCAGTCGACGTTGGAGGAGGGCTGGTCGACGTGCAGCGTCTTCGGCAGCACGCCCTTCGCGCATCGCCATCACCATCTTGATCACGCCGGCGACGCCGGCCGCGGCCTGGGTGTGGCCGATGTTGGACTTGATCGAGCCGAGCCGCAGCGGCTGCCTCGCGGTCCTGGCCGTAGGTGGCGAGCAGGGCCCCGGCCTCGATCGGGTCGCCGAGGGTGGTGCCGGTGCCGTGGGCCTCGACCGCGTCGACGTCCTTGGGCTCGAGCCGGGCGTTGGCCAGCGCCTGGCGGATCACCCGCTCCTGCGAGGGGCCGTTGGGGGCGGTGAGGCCGTTGGAGGCGCCGTCCTGGTTGACGGCGGAGCCGCGGATCGTGGCGAGGACCGGGTGGCCGTTGCGCTTCGGCGTCGGAGAGGCGCTCGAGCACGAGCACGCCGACGCCCTCGGACGAAGCCGGTGCCGTCGGCGGCCTCGGCGAAGGACTTGCAGCGCCCGTCGGCGGCGAGCGCCGCGCTGGCGGCGAGAACTCGATGAAGGCGCCGGGCGTCGCCAGCACCGTCACGCCGCCGGCCAGCGCCAGCGTAGCACTCGCCGCGGCGCAGCGCCTGCGCCGCCAGGTGCATCGCGACCAGCGAGGAGGAGCAGGCGGTGTCGACGGTGATCGCCGGGCCCTCGAGGCCGAGCGTGTAGGCGACGCGGCCGGAGGCGACGCTGGCCGCCGCTGCCGGTCAGCCGGTAGCCCTCGATCCCCTCGGTTCCGCTGCAGGCCAGATGCGTAGTCCTGGGAGCATGACCCCGGCGAAGACGCCGGTCGGGCTGCCGCGCAGCGTCGCGGGGTCGATGCCGGCGTCCTCGAAGCCTCCCAGGAGGTTTCCAGCAGCAGCCGCTGCTGGGGGTCCATCGCCAGCGCCTCGCGCGGGCGCGATGCCGAAGAAGGCCGGCGTCGAAGTCGGCGGCGTCGCGCGAGGAAGCCGCCCTCGCGGGCGTAGGTGGTGCCGGGGTGGTCGGGATCGGGGTCGTAGAGGCGCTCGAGGTCCCAGCCGCGGTCGGCCGGGAACTCGGCGATCGCGTCGCGGCCCTCGGCGACCAGCTCCCAGAGCTCCTGCGGGCGAGTCGACGCCGCCGGGGTAGCGGCAGGCCATGCCGACGATCGCGATCGGCTCCTCGGAGGCCTGTGCCCTGAGCACGGTCGCCGCGGCGGACGCCGGCTCCCGTCGCCTCGCCCGACGCAGGTAGCCGGCGAGGCGCGCGGTGAGGGGTAGTCGAAGACCACGGTCGCCGGCAGCCCCAGCCCGGTGGCGGCGCTGAGCCGGTTGCGCAGCTCGACCGCGGCGAGCGAGTCGAAGCCGAGCTCCTTGAAGGCGCGGTCGGGATCGATCGTCGGCGGCGAGGCGTGGCCGAGCACCGCGGCGACCTCGGTGCGCAGCAGGTCGAGCACGATCGGCTCGCGCTCCGCCTCGGCCAGCTTGGCGAGCTTCAGCGCCAGCGAGCCGGATGCGGCGCTGCCGCGCCGGCGGCGCGGGGTGCGCGACCAGGCCGCGGAGGATCGGCGGCAGGGCGCCGGCCTCGCCTGAGACGGCGCAGCGAGCCGCGGTCGAAGGGCGGCGGGCACGGCGGCGCCATGCCGCGCCGAGCGCCCGCGTCGAAGAGCGCGCAGGCCCTGCTCGTCGGAGATCGCGATCACCCCGCCGCTGCCCATCCGCGCCAGGTCGGCCTCGCTGAGCGCCCGGCGGTCACCGCGCTCGACTCGCCCCAGAGTCCCCAGGCGATCGAGGTGGCCGGCAGGCCCTCGGCCTGGCGCTGGGCGGCGAGGGCGTCGAGGAAGGCGTTGGCGGCGGCGTAGTTGGCCTGGCCGGGCGTGCCGAGCGTGCCGGCGAGCGAGGAGAAGAGGACGAAGGCGGAGAGGTCGAGCTCCGCTGGTCAGCTCGTGCAGGTGCCAGGCGGCGTCGGCCTTGGGGGCGAAGACGCGCTCGAGCTGCTCGGGCTGCATGCGACTCGACGACGCCGTCGTCGAGGACGCCGGCGGCGTGGACGACGGCGCCGAGCGGGTGGGTGGTGGCGATCGAGGCGAGCAGCGCCTCCAGCTCCGCGCGCTGGGAGACGTCGCAGGCGGCGATCCGCACCGCGGCGCCCAGCTGCTCGAGCTCGGCCGCAGCTCGGCGGCGCCCGCGGCCTCGGCGCCGCGGCGGCTGGCCAGGAGCAGGTGGCGGGCGCCGTGCTCGCCGACCAGGTGGCGGGCGAAGAGAGCGCCGAGGCCGCCGGTGCCGCCGGTGATCAGGACGGTGCGCTCGGGGTCGATCCCCGCCCGCGGGACCGTGAACACGACCTTGCCGACGTTGCGGCCCTCGCGCAGGTGGCGGAAGGCGGCGGGGGCGCGGCGCACGTCCCAGCTTTCGATCGGCGCCTGGCGCAGCTCGCCGGCCTCGATCAGGCCGACGACCTCGGAGAAGATCTGGCGCAGGCGGTCCAACCCCATCTCGCTGAGGTCGTTCGCGCGGTAGGAGACGCCGGGATGGTCGGCCGCGATCCGCTCGGGGTCGCGTAGGTCGGTCTTGCCCATCTCGAGGAAGCGGCCGCCGCGGGGCAGCAGCTCGAGCGAGGCATCGATGAACTCGCCGGTCAGCGAGTTGAGCACGACGTCGACGCCCTCGCCCCCGGTCTGCTCGAGGAAGCGCTCTCTGAACTCGAGGTCGCGCGAGGAGGCGATGTGGTCCGCGGCGACGCCGAGCCTCGCGCAGTGCCCCCCACTTGGCCGGGCTGGCGGTGGCGAAGACCTCGGCGCCGTGGCGCAGGGCGAGCTGGATCGCGGCCATGCCGACGCCGCCGGCACCGGCGTGGACGAGCAGCTTGTCGCCGGCCTCGAGCTCGCCGCTGTCGAAGAGGCGGAAGCAGGCGGTGACGTAGACGACCGGCAGCGCCGCTCCCTGCTCGAAGCTCCAGTCCTCCGGCAGCGCCACGAGCAGGCGCGCCTCGGCGACGCTGAGGGGCCCGAAGGCGCCCGGCATCATGCCGAGAACGCGGTCGCCGACCGCGAGGCTCGCCTACCTCGGGACCGACCTCGACCACGACGCCGGCGCCCTCGCCGCCGATCGGCACCTCGCCCGGGAAGAGGCCGAGGACGGCGATCACGTCGCGGAAGTTGAGCCCGGCCGCGCGCACCGCGACCCGGACCTGGCCGGCCTCCAGCGGCGCAACCGCCTCGGGGGCCGAGAGCAGCGCCAGCCCGTCCAGGCTGCCCCGCTTCGGCGCCTGCAGGGCCCAGGGCCCGGCCGGGGGCAAGAGCGAGTCGCCGTCGAGGATCGCGGCGGGGGCGAGTCGCGGCGCCAGCAGCCTGCCCTCACGCAGCGCCAGCTGCGGCTCCTCGGCGCTCCTCGCGATCGCCGCCTCCAGCGCCTCGCGCGAGGCCTCGCTGCCGTCGCTGTCGATCAGGGCGAAGCGACCCGGGTGCTCGCTCTGGGCGGAGCGCAGCAGGCCCCACACCGCCGCCGCCGCCGGATCGAGGTCCTCGCCCGCGGCGCTCGCCACCGCCTTCTCGCTCAGCAGCGCGAAGCGGGAGCCGGGCGGCTTCTCGGCGGCAAGCCACGCCTGGACCGCCGCCAGGGCGCCCGTCACCTTGCCCATCGCGTCCTCGGCCGCATCGGCCGCCGATACCGGCCCGAGCCGCTCGAGCTCGACCAGCTCGACCGGGCCGGCGCCCCCAGCCGCTCCACTGCTCTGCTCGAGCTCGGTCCAGCCCACCCCCAGCAGGCCGTCCAGCTTCGCCGTGGCACCGCCCAGCGCCTCGGCCGGGATCGTGCGAGCCCGCACCGAGCCCACCGTGACCGCGGGCTTGCCCTCGCCGTCAGTCAACAGGAGTGACATCCGGTCCTCTTCGGCGAGGCCGATCCTGACCCGCAGCTCACCCGCTCCGGGCTGGAAGACGGTGACGTCCTCCCAGGCGAAGGGGAGCTTCGGGGTCAGCTCGCCCCCGCCGGCGAGGGCGGCAGCGAGGCCACCGTGCAGGGCCGCGTCGAGCAGGGCCGGGTGCACGCCGAAATCCGCCGCTTCGGAGGCCTGCTCGGTGGCGAGCGAGACCTCGGCGAATATCTCTCCGCCAGCCTGCCAGGCAGCGGTCAGACCCTCAAATGCCGGGCCGTACTCGAACCCGGCATCGGCAAGTTGGTCGTAGAAGGCGTCCAAGTTGATCGGCTCGGCTCCCGGCGGCGGCCACTCGCCGAGGTGGCCAGCCAGGCGCGGCTGCGCCGGCGAGACGGTGCCCTGGGCGTGGCGCGTCCACTCGGACCGCTGCTCGTCCTCTGCCTCGGGACGCGAGTAGATCGTCAGCGGCCGCTCGCCCCGCTCGCCCGCCGCTCCGACCGTGACCCGCAGCGCGACACCCGCCGACTCCGGCAGCATCAGCGGCACCTCCAAGGTCAGCTGCTCGAGCGTGCCGCACTCGACCTCCTGCCCCGCCCGCAGTGCCATCTCGACGAAGCCGGTTCCGGGGAAGAGGACCAGGCCGGCGCCAGCGTGGTCCGCCAGCCAGGGGTGGGTCTGCAGCGAGATGCGCCCGGCCAGGGTCACGCCCTCTTGCTTGGGATCCTCGATCGCGGCGCCGAGCAGCGGGTGCTCGGTGTCGCCGAGGCCAATCGCGCTCGGGTTGGAGCCAACAGCCGAGCCGCTCAGCCAGTAGCGCGTGTGCTGGAACGGGTAGGTGGGCAGGGGAACAGCGCGGGCGTTGGAATCCGCGAAGAAGGTCTCCCACTCGACCAGGGCGCCGGCCGCCTGGGCCTCGGCGAAGGAGATCGCGAAGCGGCGCGAGCCGCCGTCGTCGCGGCGCAGCGTGCCGAGCACCGCGGTCGAGCGACCGCCGGCGGCGAGGCTCGCCGTTTCCTGCAGGCCGATTGCCAGCACAGGGTGCGTGCTGACCTCGATCAGGGTGCGATTGCCGGCCTCGATCAGGTCCTTGACCACGGGCGCCAGGCGCACGGTCTGGCGCAGGTTGCGATACCAGTACTCGGCGTCGAGGTTGGCGGTGTCGATCGCCTCGCCGGTCACGGTGGAGTGGAAGGGGATCTCGCTGCTGCTCGGTTCGAGCCGGGCGAGGGCCTCGAGCAGCGGCTCGTGCAGGGGCTCGACTTGATGAGAGTGCGAGGCGCCGGTGGCGCCGCGGATCTTGCGTGCCTGCACGCCGGAGGCCTCGCACTCGAGCAGCAGCTCGTCGACCGCGTCGCTGTCGCCGGAGACGACGCTGGAGCGCGGGCCGTTGAGGCCGCCGATCCCGAGCCGGCCATCCCACTGGCCCAGCCGAGACGTCAACTCCTCCTCCGAGAGGGCGACCGCCGCCATCGCGCCGTTCCATTCCTCCATCGGCCGCATCACGTCGATGCGGGCCATCACCGCGTAGGCGGCTTCGTCCAGGCTGATCGCACCGGCGACGTAGGCGGCCATCATCTCGCCCTGCGAGTGGCCGACGACGGCGGCCGGCTCGACCCCGCAACTACGCCAGAGCGCGGCCAGCGAGACGCTGGTCGCGAACAGCGCCGGGGTCACCACCAGCGGCCACTTGTAGGTGGGGACGCCCTCCTTGCCCCTGAGGATGTCGTCGAGGCTCCACTCGAGGTGGGGCTCGAAGGCTTCGATGCACTCGCGCATGCTGCGGGCGAAGACCGGCGAGGAGTCGATCAGCTCCAGCGCCATGCCGGGCCACTGCGAGCCGAAGCCGGGGAAGAGGAAGACCGGGCGGCGCTCCTCGCGGGCGACCGCCTCGACCATGCCGGGGTCCTCGCCGCCGGCCGCGTAGGCCGCGAGGGCCGCCGCCAGCTCCTCGCGCCCGGCGCCGACCGCGACCGCCCGCTGCTCGAAGCCGGGCCGCTGGGTGGCGAGCGAGTAAGCGACGTCGTTGAGGTCGGCGCCGGGGTCGCGCTCGAGCTGGGTGGACAGCCGCCCGGCGGACTCGCGCAGCGCGGCCTCGGATTTAGCCGAGAGGACGAGCGGGACCTGTCCCGACAGAGCGGCGTCACCCCTCTCCCCCGGCTCCTCGGCCGCGGCCGGCGCCGGTGCCTCCTCGAGGACGAGGTGGGCGTTGGTACCGCTCATGCCGAAGGAGGAGACCCCCGCCCGGCGCGGGCGGCCGTTGGCCTTCCACTCGAGCGGCTCGGTCAGCAGCTCGACCTTGCCCGCCTCCCAGTCGATCTTCGAGGAGGGCGCCTCGACGTGGAGCGTCTTCGGCATCAGCTCCGCGCGCATCGCCAGCACCGCCTTGATCACCCCGGCGACACCGGCCGCCGCCTGGGTGTGGCCGATGTTCGACTTGATCGAACCAAGCCTCAGCGGTTGCTCGCGGTCCTGGCCGTAGGTAGCGAGCAGGGCGTTGGCCTCGATCGGGTCGCCGAGCGTGGTGCCGGTGCCGTGCGCCTCGACCAGGTCGACGTCCGCGGGCTCGAGCCGGGCATTGGCCAGCGCTTGGCGGATCACCCGCTCCTGAGCCGGCCCGCTGGGGGCGACGAGGCCGTTGGAGGCGCCGTCCTGGTTGATCGCCGAGCCGCGGATCACGGCGAGGATGCGGTCGCCCTTGCGCTCGGCGTCGGAGAGGCGCTCGAGCACGAGCAGGCCGGCGCCCTCGGCAAAGCCGACGCCGTCGGCGGTCTCGGAGAAGGCCTTGCTGCGGCCGTCGGGGGCAAAGCTGCGCTGGCGCGAGCCGTCGACGAAGACGTTGGGGGTCGAGAGCACGGTGGCGCCGCCGGCGAGGGCAAGGCTGCACTCGCCCTCGCGCAGAGCCTGCATGGCGAGGTGGATCGTGACCAGCGAGGAAGAGCAGGCGGTGTCGACGGTGAGCGCCGGCCCCTCGAGGCCGAGGGTGTAGGCGAGGCGCCCGGAGGCGATGCTGCCGGACACCCCGGAGCTGAGGTAGCCCTCGAGGTCGGACCGCCAGGCAGTGCCGGCACCGTAGTCGTGGACGATGATGCCGACGTAGACGCCGGTCTGGCTGCGCTTCAGCCCCAGCGGGTCCATGCCGGCCGCTTCCAGCGCCTCCCAGCCGCACTCGAGGATCAGCCGCTGCTGCGAGTCGGCAGCGAGCGCCTCGCGCGGGCCGATGCCGAAGAACTCGGCGTCGAAGCCGGCGGGATCGTCGAGGAAGCCGCCGTCGCGCACGTAAGCGGTGCCGGTTACCTCGGGGTCCGGGTTGTAGATCCGCTTGTTGTCCCAGCCGCGATCCTCGGGGAAGGCGGAGATCCCGTCGCGACCCTCGGCCAGCAGCTCCCAGAGCTGCTCGGGCGTGTCGACGCCGCCGGGGAAGCGACAGCTCATGCCGACGATCGCGATCGGCTCATCGGAATTGCTCAGCAACCGCGCGTTCTCCTTGCGCAGGCGGTCCCGTTCCTTCAGCGTCGTCCGCAGGGCGTCGACGACGTCGCGCTCGTTGGCGCTCATCCCGTCCCCCCTCGCTCGCACGCAGGAGTTCCTCCACACCCATGGTGTCGATGGGATCACCGTCCTCTTCTTGTTCGGGTTCTGGATAGGCATCGGGATTGGCAAGTCGCAGCAGGGGGTCGATCAGGCCGGCGCTGCGCAGCCGGGCCAGGGGCAGTGAGGCGAGCGCTTCGCGGATCTCGAGCTCGCCGGACTCGAGCACCTGCTTGCGCTCGGCGACGGGCGCCATCGAGGTCAGGACGAACTCGGCCAGGGCGGCCACCGTGGGGTGATCGAAGACGACCGTCGCCGGCAGGCGCACGCCGCTGGTCATGCCGAGGCGGTTGCGCAGCTCGACCGCGGCGAGCGAGTCGAAGCCGAGCTCCGTTGAAGGACCGGTCGACGGGCACTCCCTCGGCGGAGGCATGGCCGAGCACCGCGGCCGCCTCGGCCCGAACCAGCTCCAGCGCCGCCGCCCCGCGCTGCTGCTCGGGAATCGAGGCGAGCTTTGCCGCCAGCGAGGCACTTGCCCGGCGTCGCTCGGGGCGCCCGCTGACCAGCCCGCTGAGGACCGGTGGCAGCGCACCGGCAGCGGCGAGGGCACGCAGGCTGCCGCTCTCGACCTTGACCGCCAGCGCCGGGGTGCCAGCCGAGACGAGCGCGGCGTCGAGGAAGGCCAGCCCCTGCTCGTCGCTGAGCGGGTCGATGCCGCGGCGGCGCATCCGCTCCCGGCCCGCCTCGCCGAGGCCGGCGGTCATGCCGCTCTCCCGCGCCCAGAGGCCCCAGGCGATCGAGACGGACGGCAGACCCGCCGCCCGGCGGTGGGCGGAGAGGGCGTCGAGGAAGGCGTTGGCGGCGGCGTAGTTGGCCTGGCCGGGGCCGCCGAGCGTGCCCGCCGATCGAGGAGAAGAGGACGAAGGCGGAGAGGTCGAGATCGGCGGTCAGCTCGTGCAGGTGCCAGGCGGCGTCGAGCTTGGGGGCGAAGACGCGCCCCAGGCGTTCGTCGTCGAGCGACTCGATCGTGCCGTCATCGATCACGCCGGCGGTGTGGATCACGGCGCCGAGCGGGTGCTCGGGGTCGATCGAGGCGAGCAATTCCTCGAGCTGATCCCGGCTCGAGACGTCGCAGGTCTCGATCCGCACCTCGACACCCAACCGCTGCAGCCGCACCGCGACGTCGGCGGAGCCGGCCGCCCAGGAGCCGCTGCGACTCACCAGGAGCAGATCGCCGGGCACCGTGCGCTTCGACCAGGTGGCGAGCGGTGAGGGCGCCGAGAGCGCCGGTGCCACCGGTGATCAGGACGGTGCGCTCGGGATCGATCGCCTGCGGAACCGTGAGCACGACCTTGCCGACGTTGTGGCCCTCGCGCAGGTGGCGGAAGGCCGCGACGGCGTCGCGCACGTCCCAGGCGCTGAGCGGCGAGGGCTGGATCTCGGCGCGGGCGACCATCGCCACGATCTCGCCCAGCATCTCGCCGGTTCGCTCGGGGCCGGCCTCGGCCAGGTCGAAGGCGCGGTAGGAGACGCCGGGGTGGTCCGCCGCGACCCGCTCGGGGTCGCGGACGTCCGTCTTGCCCATCTCGAGGAAGCGGCCGCCGCGGGGCAGGAGGTCGAGCGAGGTGTCGACGAAATCGCCGGCCAGCGCGTTGAGCACGACGTCGACCCCCTTGCCCCCGGTCTGCTCGAGGAAGCGCTGTCCTTGAAGTCGAGGTCGCGCGATGAGGCGATGTGATCCTCGGCGACACCGAGCCTCGCGCAGGGCCGCCCACTTGTTGGGGCTGGCGGTGGCGAAGACCTCGGCGCCGAGGTGCCGGGCGAGCTGGATCGCGGCCATGCCGACGCCGCCGGCACCGGCGTGGATCAGGACCCGCTCGCCCGCTTGCAGGCAGGCGAGGTCGACGAGGCCGAAGCGGGCGGTGAGGTGGACGAGCGGCAGGGCGGCTCCCTGCTCGAAGCTCCAGCCATCGGGAACCGGTGTGAGCAGTCCGGCCTCGGCGACTGCCCAGGGACCGAAGGCGCCGGGCATCATGCCGAGGACCCGGTCGCCGACCGCGAAGTCGCTGACCCCGGGGCCGACCTCGACGACGACGCCGGCGCCCTCGCCGCCGATGCTCACCTCGCCGGGATAGATGCCGAGGACCGACATCACGTCGCGGAAGTTGAGGCCCCCGGCGCGCACCGCGACCCGCACCTGACCCGGCGCCAGCGGCGCCAGCGCCTGCGGAGCCGGCACCAGGGTGAGCCCGTCGAGCGTGCCGCGGGTGGGAGCGTCGAGCGTCCAAGGCCCGAGCGGGGCCGGCAGCGCGTCGCCCACCTCGGGCGCCCCGATCCGCGGCGCCAGCAGCCGCCCGTCGCGCAGGGCGAGCTGGGGCTCCTCGGTGCAGCGGGCCAGGGCGGCGGGGATCGCCGCGGCCGAGGCATCGCTGCCGTCGCTGTCGATCAGGGCGAAGCGGCCGGGGTGCTCGCCCTGGGCCGAGCGCAGCAGGCCCCAGACAGTGGCCCCGGCGAGGTCGGGGTCGTCATCCGTAGATGTGGCGACGGCAGCGTTCGTGAGCAGGGCCAGGGTCGGCGCCTCCGGCCGCTCCTCGGCAATCCGCTGCTGGATGAGCGCCAGGGCGGCCCGGGCCGCGGCGTGGGCGCGAGTGGGCGCGTCGGCGGAGTCGCCGATCTCGAGCTCGGCCAGAGGGAGCAGCTCGACCTGTCCCGCCCCCTGCGCGTCCGCCTCGGCGGTGAGCTCACTCCAGTTCAACGCCAGCAAACCGCCGCGGGGCTTTGCCCCGCCCAATGCCTGGGCCGGGACCGGCCGCATGTGGAGCGAGCCGATCTGGGCCAGCGGCCGGCCCTCGCCGTCGGCGAGGGCGAAGCTCGCTCCCTCACCCTCCCCGATCGCAGTGCAAACCCGCAGCGAGGAAGCGCCGCGCGCGTGCAGGGCGACCCCTTCCCAGGCGAAGGGAAGGCTCGGAGCCTGTCCGTCGCCGTCGGCGAGCGAGTCGAGCAGGGCGCCGTGAAAGGCCGCGTCGAACAGAGCGGGGTGAACACCCCAGCGGTTGGCTTCCCGGGCCTGCTCGGGCGCCAGCGAGACCTCGGCGTAGATCTCCTCGCCGCGGCGCCAGGCGGCGTCGAGACCCTGGAAGGCCGGGCCGTAGTCGAGGCCGGCCTCGGCGAGGCGGTCGTAGAGGAAGTCGAGGTCGATTGGCTCGGCGCCATCGGGCGGCCACTCGGCGGGGAGGGCAGCGGGCTCGGGTGGCTCGACCGCGAGGATGCCGCGCGCGTTGCAGCTCCACTGCGCTTCGTCCGCGTCGGGGCGCGAGTGGATCGAGACCTCGCGCCCACCGGCCTCGCCGGGCGGGCCGACCTTGACCTGGAGGCGAACGCCACCCGACTCGGGCAGGAGCAGGGGCGCGGGCAGGGTCAGCTCCTCGATCGCCTTGCAGCCGGCCCTGGCGCCTGCCTCGAGCGCAAGCTCAACCAGCGCCGCGCCGGGCAAGAGCACCGTGCCCGCGGCGGCGTGATCGGCGAGCCAGGGGTGGCTCTGCAGCGAGATGCGCCCGGTGAGGAGGATGCTCTCGCCCTCGGGGTCCTCGATCGCGGCGCTGAGCAGCGGGTGCCCGGTGGCGGCCTGGCCGATCGCGCTGGGATCGGAGCCACCGCTGGTCGGGTCGAGCCAGAAGCGCTGACGCTGGAAGGGGTAGGTCGGCAAGGGAACCCTCGTCGCTCCGGTCCCGGCGAAGAGCGCCTCCCGGTCCAGCTTCGCCCCCGCTGCCCAGCTCGCGCCGAGGGCGAGCACGATCGCCTCGGGCTCATCGCGCCCCTCGCGCAGGGTGGGGATCAGCGCGGCGTTCTCGTCCTCGGCGAGCGTGCCGGTCGCCATCGCGGTCAGGACCGCGTCGGGACCGAGCTCCAGGTAGGTGGTGGCGCCCTGCTCCTTCAGGGTCGCGACGGCATCGGCGAAGCGCACCGGCTGCCTGGCGTGGGAGACCCAGTAGGCGGGGTCGGTCGCCTGCTCGGGAGTGAGTTGCTCGCCGGTCGTGTTGGAGATCACCGGCAGGGTCGGGGCGTTGAGGTCCAGAGAGCCGACCACCTCGGCGAAGGGCTCGAGCATCGGCTCGATCAGGGGTGAGTGGAAGGCGTGGGAGACGGTGAGGCGCTTGGTCTTTCGCTCCTGCTCTTGCCAGTGGGTCTCGAGCTGGTCGATTGCCTTCTCATCGCCCGAGATCACGCAGGCCTTGGGGCCGTTGACCGCGGCGAGGGAGAGCAGCTCCTCTTGGCCCTCGATCGATTCGAGGGTCTCTTCCTCCGTGGCCTCGATCGCCAGCATCGCCCCGCCCTCTGGGCAGCTCGCCCATTAGCTTGCCCCTGGCGGAGATCAGCTTCGCTGCGTCTTGCAGTGAGAAGACACCGGCGATGTGGGCCGCGGTGATCTCCCCCACCGAGTGACCGGTGAGCAGGTCCGGTGTGAGGCCGAAGGACTCGAAGAGGCGGTGCAGCGCCAGCTCGGTGGCGAAGAGGGCAGGCTGGGCGTAGGTGGTGTAGTCGAGGAGCCCTGCCTCCTTGGAGCCGGGTGAGGAGAAGATCAGCTTCTTCAGGGAGCGATCGATGTGTTGATCGATCGCTCCGCAGGCTTCATCCAACGCCTTGGCATAGGCGGGGTAGGTCGCATGGAGCTCCCTGCCCATCCCCGGGCGCTGGGAGCCCTGGCCGGTGAAGAGGTAGGCGAGGCGGCCTTCCGTCGCGCTGGCGGTGCGAACGAGGGAAGACGGCTCTCCGGCGCTGAGCGCGAGGAGACCGGCCAGCAGCTCCCCGCGCTCGACTGCGGCGATCGCGCCGCGCTGCCCGAGTGCCGCTCTTGAGGTGGCGAGCGAGAAGGCGACGTCCGCCGGTTTAAGCCCCGGATTGGCTTCGAGGTACGCGGCCAGGCGGCCCGCAACGGCGCGCAGAGCGTCGTCGCTCTTTGCCGAGAGCAGGAAGGGCAGCGGGCCGGTGAAGCCCTCCTCGCCTGGTGCCTCGGAGCGCTCCCCCCGAGGCGCTGGCGACTCCTCCAAGATCAGGTGTGCGTTGGTGCCCGAGGCACCGAAGGACGAGATGCCGGCACGGCGCGGGTGCCCGTTGGGCTTCCACTCGGCCGCTTCGGTGAGGAGCTCGATCTCCCCCGCCTCCCACTCGACCTTCGAGGAAGGTGAGTCGACGTGGAGGGTCTTCGGCAGAACCCCCTCGCGCATCGCCAGCACCGTCTTGATCACCCCGGCGACGCCGGCGGCAGCCTGGGTGTGGCCGATGTTGGACTTGACCGAGCCGAGCCTTAGCGGCTCCTCTCTCTCCTGACCGTAGGTGGCGAGCAGGGCACCGGCCTCGATCGGGTCGCCGAGTGTCGTCCCGGTGCCATGGGCCTCGACGACTTCGATGTCCTTGGGCTCGAGCCTCGCGTTGGCAAGTGCCTGACGGATCACCCGCTCCTGCGAGGGGCCGTTCGGGGCCGTCAATCCGTTGGAGGCGCCGTCCTGGTTGACAGCGGAGCCCTTGATCGTCGCCAGCACCCGGTGGCCCTTGGCTTCGGCCTCGGAGAGGCGCTCCAGGGCCAGGACCCCGACCCCCTCGGCGAAGCCGACCCCGTCAGCCGCCTCGGCGAAGGACTTGCAGCGGCCGTCCGGGGAGAGGCCGCGCTGCTGGGCAAAGGCGGTGAGCATCCAGGGCGTCGAGAGGACGGTCACGCCACCGGCCAGCGCGAGGTCGCACTCGCCCGCCCGCAGGGCTCCCGCCGCCAGGTGCATGGCAACTAGCGAGGAGGAGCAGGCGGTGTCGATCGTCATCGTCGGCCCTTCGAGGCCGAGTGCGTAGGCGACCCGCCCCGAGACGATGCTCCCCGACATACCGGGCGCCAGCCCGGCCTCGACCGCGCCGTAGTCCTGATACATCACCCCAGCAAAGACCCCGGTGGGACTGCCGTGCAGGACCAACGGGTCGATGCCGGCATCCTCGAGCGCCTCCCAGCTCGCTTCCAGCAGCAGCCGCTGCTGGGGGTCGGTGCTCAGCGCCTCGCGGGGCGAGATGCCGAAGAAGGCGGGATCGAAATCGGCGGCGTCGGCGAGGAAACCACCCTCGCGCGTGTAGGCGGTGCCGGGGTCTTCTGGATCGGGGCTGTAGAGGCGCTCGAGGTCCCAGCCGCGATCGTCGGGGAAGCCGCTGATCCCGTCGCGCTCCTCGCTGATCAGCTGCCAGAGCTCTTCTGGGGAGCCGACCCCACCGGGCAAGCGGCACGACATGCCGACGATCGCGATCGGCTCGTCCGAAGCCAGGGCGGAGCGCCTGACCGCGGGTGCCACCGCGGGACTGCTCGCCTCGCCGAGCAGGTACTCGGCCAGCTCCCTGGGGCTGGGGTAGTCGAAGACGATCGTGGGGGCAAGGCGCAGGCCGGTCGCCGCGCCGAGCCGGTTGCGTAGCTCGATCGCGGCGAGCGAGTCGAAGCCGAGCTCCTTGAAGGGACGCCCTGGGTCGACGTCAGCGGCGGCGGAGTGGCCGAGAACGGTCGCCGCGTGGCTTCGAACCAACCCCAGCGCAAATCCATCCCGCTCCCGCTCCGGCACTTCGGCCAGCCGAGCAGCAAAGGAACCAGGTGGCTGCCGACGACGCGATCGCACGGGGACGATTCCGCGCAGCACCGCCGGCAGCGTGCCCTGCGAGGCCTGCGCGAGCAGCGCGGCGCGATCGAAGCTGGCGGGTACGGCGAGGGCCGCGTCCAGCGAGGCGGCGGCATCGAAGAGCCCCAGTCCCTGCTCCGGCGGGATAGGCGCGAAGCCGAGCCGGGCGCGGATCTGCCCGACGACCCGCTCGCGCTCGGACTCATCGATCTCGGCGGTCATCGCTTCGCTGGCTTGTGACCAGAGGCCCCAGGCAAGTGAGGTAGCGGCGAGGCCAGCCGCGCGGCGCCGCTCGGCAAGCGCATCGAGGAAGGCGTTGGCTGCCGAGTAGTTCCCCTGCGCGGCGCCGCCGAGCAGGCCGGCCGCCGAGGAGAAGAGAACGAAGGCGGAGAGCTCCAAGCCTCGAGTCAGCTCATGCAGGTGCCAGGCGGCGTCGGCCTTGGGGGCGAAGACCCTCCCCACTCGCTCGGAGTCAAGCGACTCGATCGTGCCGTCGTCGAGGATCCCAGCGGAGTGGACAATTGCGCCGAGCGGGTGCTCGGGATCGACTGAGGCGAGCAGCTCTTCGAGCTGCTCTCGCTCGGAGACGTCACAGGCAGCGGCTTCGGCTTCCGCTCCCAGCTCCCTGAGCCTCCTCGAGCAGCTCGCTTGCGCCTGGTGCCTCGATGCCACGGCGACTGACCAGCAGCAGGTGGCGGGCGCCATGGGCCTCGACCAGGTGACGAGCAACGAGGGCGCCGATGCCGCTGAGGCCGCCGGTGATCAGGACCGTCTTCTCCGAGTCGATCGAGAGGGACGCTTCGCTCGACGGCTCAGTCGGGACGAGGCGAGATGTGAGGATCCGGCCCTCTCGCAGAGCGAGCTGGGGCTCCTCGGTGCTTGCACTGATTGCCTGCTCGAGTGCTGCCTCCGATGTCCCCGAGCCGTCCGTGTCGATCAGGGCGAAGCTGCCGGGATGCTCGGACTGGGCGGAACGGATCAGGCCCCAGAGGGCCGCCGCCGCAGGGTCGGGGCTCTCACCAGAGGCGGAGATCGCCCCTTCCGTGAGCAGGACGAGTCGCTCTGCCTCGCGCTCCTCGTCGGCCAGCCAGGCTTGGATGTATTTCAGGGCGCTCTGGGTGGCGGCGCGGGCGGTTGCGGCGAGATCGTCGCTGGGCTCGAAGTCGAGGTCGGTGAGCTTGAGCAGCTGGGGTCGCTCGCTCGAGGAATCGCTCTCGGCGTCACCTTCTTCTCTGCCAGTGGCGGGCGCCTCCTGCCACTCCAGTCGGTAGAGAGAGCGAGTGACGTTGGCCTTACCCAAGCTCGCCGGGTCGAGCTCCCTGCCGGCGACGCCGCCGACGCTCAGCAGATGAACGCCCTGCTCGTCAAAGGCGTCGAGGGCAATCGCCTCGCCGAGACTGAGCTTGACCCGCAGGCTGGAAGCCCCTGGCGAACCAACCCCGACGCCGCTCCAGGCAAAGGGCAGCATCAACTTGTCGGCATCCATCGCCGACTCCAAAGCGGCGTGGAAGGCAGCGTCGAGCAAGGCCGGGTGGATCGCGTAGCGACTCGCTTCTGCGGCCTGGGCCTCGTCGAGAGATACCTCGGCGTAGATCTCATTGCCGTCCCGCCAGGCCGCCGTTAGTCCCTGGAAGGCAGGGCCGTACTCGATGCCGATCTCGGCCAGGCGGGCGTAGAGGGAATCGACCTCGATCGGCTTGGCGCCTTGAGGGGGCCAGCTCGTCAAGGGCTCGGCAGTCGTGAGTGGCCCGCTCGTGAGGGCGCCCGTTGCGTGGCAGCTCCACTCGCCCGGCTCTTCGCCCGCGCCTACCTCTGTCCGAGAGTAGATCGCCAGCTCGCGGTTGCCGTCCTCGCCTTCGACCCTGACCTGCAACTGCACCGCGCCCTGCTCGGGAATCAAGAGCGGCGACTGAAGGGTGAGCTCCTCGAGCTCCTCGCAACCGACCTCCTGACCTGCCCTCAGCGCCATCTCGACCAGGGCGGTGCCGGGCAGCAGGACAGTGCCGGCGACGGCGTGGTCTGCCAGCCACGAGTGGCTCTGCAGTGAGATGCGGCCCGTCATGCTCACCCCGTCGCCGACGGGGTCCTCGATCGCGGCGGAGAGAAGGGGGTGCTCCGCCGAAGAAAGGCCAGCGGCTCCGAGATCGCCGGCTCCCGCTGAAGACTCGAGCCAGTAACGCTTGTGCTGGAAGGGATAGGTCGGCAGGGGAACCGCCTGGGCGCCGGTGCCCTTGAAGAAGGCATCCCAGTCGACCTTGGCCCCGGAAGCTTGGGCAGAACCAAAGGCCAGGACGACGGACTTAGCCTCATCGCGCCCCTCGCGCAGGGTGGGGATCAGCGCGGCGCTCTCGTCCTCGGCAAGGGTCCCTGCCGCCATCGCGGTCAGGACGGCGTCGGGGCCGAGCTCCAGGTAGGTGGTGGCGCCCTGGTCTTTGAGAGTTGCGACCGCGTCGGCGAAGCGCACCGGCTGCCTGGCGTGGGAGACCCAGTAGGCGGGGTCGGTCGCCTGCTCGGGGGTGAGCTGCTCACCCGTGGTGTTGGAGATCACCGGCAGGGTCGGGGCGTTGAGGTCGAGTGAGGAGACGACCTCGGAGAAGCCATCCAGCATCGGCTTGATCAGCGGTGAGTGGAAGGCGTGGGAGACGGTGAGGCGCTTGGTCTTTCGCTCCTGCTCTTGCCAGTGGGTCTCGAGCTGGTCGATTGCCTTCTCATCGCCCGAGATCACGCAGGCCTTGGGGCCGTTGACCGCGGCGAGGGAGAGCAGCTCCTCTTGGCCCTCGATCGATTCGAGGGTCTCTTCCTCCGTTGCCTCGATCGCCAGCATCGCCCCGCCCTCTGGGAGCTCGCCCATCAGCTTGCCCCTGGCGCTGATCAGCTTCGCTGCGTCTTCGAGTGAGAAGACACCGGCGATGTGAGCGGCAGTGATCTCCCCCACCGAGTGTCCGGTGAGCAGGTCTGGTGTGAGACCGAAGGACCCGAAGAGGCGGTGCAGCGCCAGCTCGGTGGCGAAGAGGGCAGGCTGGGCGTAGGTGGTGTGATCGAGGAGCCCTGCCTCCTTGGAACCTGGCTCGCTGAAGATCAGCTCCTCGAGGGAGCGATCGATCTGGGGATCGATCGCCTCGCAGGCTTCGTCGAGCGCCTTGGCGTAAGCGGGGTAGGTCTCGTAGAGCTGCTTGCCCATCCCCGCACGCTGGGAGCCCTGGCCGGTGAAGAGGTAGCTAAGGCGACCGGAGGTCGCCTTGGCGGTGTGGGCTCCTGGTGAGGACTCGCCCTTTGAAAGAGCGACCAAGCCAGCAAGCAGCTCCTCGCGCTCCTCCCCAATCACAACCGCCCGCTGCTCCAACTGCGCCCTGGTAGTCGCCAGAGAGAAGGAGAGGTCGGTTAGGTCGAGGTCGGGATCTCCCTCGATGCGGGTGACCAGGGAGCTCGGCTTGAGCCCGGAGCGCCCCTTGACTTTTGGCCGAGAGGACGAGAGGAATCGGGCCGTTAAGGCCTGCCTTTGAGGCCGCCTCGGAGGAGTCCTCCTGGGCAGCCTTGGCAGAGGCGCCCGAGCCAGGGTCCCGTCCGGCCACGGGCGCCTCCTCCAAGATCAGGTGTGCGTTGGTGCCGGAGGCGCCGAAGGACGAGATGCCGGCGCGGCGCGGGTGCCCGTTGGGCTTCCACTCGCTTGCCTCGGTCAAGAGCTCGATCTCGCCTGCCTCCCACTCGACCTTCGAGGAAGGGGCGTCGACATGAAGGGTCTTCGGCATGACCCCCTCGCGCATCGCCAGCACGGTCTTGATCACGCCGGCCACTCCGGCGGCAGCCTGGGTGTGGCCGATGTTGGACTTGACCGAGCCGAGCCTTAGTGGTTGATCGCGATCCTGGCCATAAGTGGCCAAGAGGGCGCCGGCCTCGATCGGGTCGCCGAGTGTCGTCCCGGTGCCATGGGCCTCGACGACTTCGATGTCCTTGGGCTCGAGCCTCGCGTTGGCAAGTGCCTGACGGATCACCCGCTCCTGCGAGGGGCCTTTGGGGGCCGTCAATCCGTTGGAGGCGCCGTCCTGGTTGACAGCGGAGCCCTTGATCGTCGCCAGCACCCGGTGGCCCTTGGCTTCGGCATCGGAGAGGCGCTCCAGGGCCAGAACCCCGACCCCCTCGGCGAAGCCGACCCCGTCAGCGGCCTCGGCGAAGGACTTGCAGCGGCCGTCGGGAGAGAGGCCGCGCTGGCGAGCAAACTCGATGAAGCCGCGTGGAGTCGCGAGCACCGTCACTCCGCCCGCCAGCGCCAGCAAGCACTCCCCCGCCCGCAGCGCCTGTGAGGCGAGGTGAAGGCTGACCAGCGAGGAAGAGCAGGCAGTGTCGACGGTCATCGCCGGGCCTTCGAGGCCGAGCGTGTAGGAGATGCGACCGGAGAGGGCGCTGGCAGCTCCGACGGTGACCCCATTGCCGCCGCTTGAGTCAGATCCCGTTCCCCAGCCGTAGTCCTGATACATCACCCCGGCGAAGACCCCGGTGGGGCTGCCGTGCAGGACCAATGGGTCGATGCCGGCGTCCTCCAGTGCCTCCCAGCTCGCTTCCAGCAAGAGCCGCTGCTGGGGGTCGATTGCCACTGCGTCGCGGGGTGAGATGCCGAAGAAGGCGGGGTCGAAGTCGGCGGCGTCGTCGAGGAAGCCGCCAGCTCGCGTGTAGGCGGTGCCCGGGTCTTCTGGATCGGGGCTGTAGAGGCGCTCGAGGTCCCAGCCGCGATCGTCGGGGAAGCCGCCGATCGCGTCGCGGCCCTCGCTGACCAGCTGCCAGAGCTGCGCCGGCGAGGAGACCCCACCCGGCAAGCGGCACGACATGCCGATGATCGCGATCGGCTCCTCGAGGCTCTGCGCCCTGACGGCGATCGGACTGACGCTCCCGCTGCCACTTGCCCGCTCGCAGAGGAAGGCGGCGAGGGCCTTCGGCGTCGGGTAGTCAAACACGGCGGTGGCCGACAGGCGCAGGCCGGTGGCGGCCCCGAGCCGGTTGCGCAGTTCGACCGCGGCGAGCGAGTCGAAGCCGAGCTCCTTGAAGGCCTTGGCGGGATCGACCTGGGCCGGAGAGTCGTGGCCGAGGACGGCGGCGGTGTGGGTGCGGACGAGGGCGAGGACGTGGCCCTCCCGCGCCACCTCGTCCATCGTTCCCAAAGCAGCAACAAGCGACCCAGAGACAGCGGCCCGCCGCCGGGGCACCTTCGCCATCCGCGCCGCCACCGCCACCGGGTCTCCGGTGGCCATAACCGCATCGAAGAGCGCCAGTCCCTGCTGCTCGCTCAAGGGCAGCAGGCCCGAGCGCTCGATCCGCGCCCGGTCGGTGTCGCTGAGAGTGGCACCCATGCCGTCCTCCAGGCCCCAGGCACCCCAGGCGATCGCGGTGGCCGGCAGTCCCTGTGCCTGTCGCCGGCAGGCGAGGGCCTCGAGGAAGGCATTGGCGGCGGCGTAGTTGCCCTGGCCGGGACTGCCGAGAGTGGCGGCGACAGAGGAGAAGAGGACGAAGGCGGAGAAGCTCCAAATCCTCGCTGAGCTGGTGCAGGTGCCAGGCGGCGTCGGCCTTGGGGGCGAAGACCCCGGCGATGCGCTCTGCGTCAAGCGACTCGATCGTGCCGTCGTCGAGCACCCCGGCGGAGTGGACGATTGCGCCGAGCGGGTGCTCGGGATCGACTGAGGCGAGCAGCTCTTCGAGCTGCTCTCGCTCGGAGACGTCGCAGGCGGCGGCTTCGGCTTGCGCGCCCAGCTCTCTGAGCTCCTCGAGCAGCTCGGGTGCGCCTGATGCCTCGATGCCCCTGCGGCTGACCAGCAGTAGGTGACGGGCACCGTGGGTCTCGGCAAGGTGACGGGCGACGAGGGCACCGATTCCGCTGAGGCCACCGGTGATCAGGACCGTCTTATCTGGGTCGATCGAGAGGGACGCCTCGCCCGAGGGCTCGGCTGGGACGAGTCGGGGCACGAACAGCTTGCCCTCGCGCAATGCGAGCTGGGGCTCCTCGGTGCTTGTGGCGATCGCCTGCTCCAGCGCTATCTCCGATGCCGAACCGTCTGTGTCGATCAGGGCGAAGCTGCCGGGATGCTCGGACTGGGCCGAGCGAATCAGGCCCCAGAGGGCTGCCGCCGCGGGGTCGGGACTCTCCTCGCCGGAGACGGCGATCGCCCCTTCCGTGAGCAGGACGAGGCGCTCGGCCTCGCGCTCCTCGTCGGCCAGCCAGGTCTGGATGTACTGCAGGGCGCTCTGGGTGGCGGCGCGGGCGGTGGCGGCGAGATCGTCGCTGGGCTCGAAGTCGAGGTCGGTGAGGTGGAGGAGCTGGGTCGTCGCTTGGGTTGAGTCGCCGTCGGTGGCCTCGCCGACGGAGGCGACTTCCGACGTCTCTTGCCACTCCAGTCGGTAGAGCGAGCGAGAGACGTCGGCCTTACCCAGGCTTGTCGGGTCGAGCTCGCGGCCAACGACACCATCGACGCTCAGCAGGTGGGCTCCTTGCTCGTCGAAGGCGTCGAGGCGGATCGAGTTGCCTTCCCTTCTGAGCACCACCCGCAGGTCCGAGACCCCAGCGGCGCTGATGGCGATGCCGCTCCAGGTAAAGGGCAGGACCGGCTTGTCACCGTCCATCACCGACTCCAGGGCGGCGTGGAACGCAGCGTCCAGCAGCGCGGGGTGAATCGCGAAGCGACTCGCTTCTGAGGCCTGGGCCTGATCGAGAGAGACCTCGGCGTAGATCTCGTTGCCATCTCGCCAGGCCGCAGTCAGACCCTGGAAGGCGGGGCCGTACTCGATGCCGAGCTTCGCCAAGCGCGCGTAGAGGGAGTCGACCTCGATCGGCTCGGCGCCTTGGGGCGGCCAGCTCAACAAGGGCTCGGCAGTCGTGAGCGCCCCACTCGTGAGCGTGCCCGTCGCGTGGCAGATCCACTCGCCCGGCTCCTCTTCGGCGCTTGCCTCGGGGCGGGAGTAGATCGCCAGCTCTCGGCGGTCCTCGCCGGATGCCTGGGACTCATCGGTGCTCTCGACTCTGACCTGCAACTGCACCGCACCCTGCTCGGGAATCAAGAGCGGCGATTGAAGAGTGAGCTCCTCGAGCAGCTCGCACTCAACCTCCTGCCCCGCCCGCAGGGCCATCTCGACCAGGGCGGTGCCAGGCAGCAGGACAGTGCCGGCGACGGCGTGGTCGGCAAACCAGGGGTGGCTCTGCAGGGAGATGCGGCCAGTCAGAGTGAGGCCATCACCGACGGGGTCCTCGATAGCGGCCCCCAACAGGGGGTGCTCGGCAGCCGCCTGGCCAATCGAGGCGGGATCTGAGTCTCCGCGCGCAGCATCGAGCCAGAAGCGCTGGCGCTGGAAGGGGTAGGTCGGCAGGGGCACAGCCTTGGCGCCGGTGCCCTTGAAGAAGGACTCCCAGTCGATCTTGGCCCCGGAAGCGTGGGCGGAACCGAAGGCCAGGGCAACAGCCCGAGCCTCATCGCGCCCCTCGCGCAGGGCGGGAATCAGCGCGGCGTTCTCATCGTCGGCGAGGGTCCCAGCCGCCATCGCGGTCAGCACCGCGTCGGGACCGAGCTCCAGGTAAGTGGTGGCGCCCTGGTCTTTGAGAGTGGCGACCGCGTCGGCGAAGCGCACCGGCTGCCTGGCGTGGGAGACCCAGTAGGCGGGGTCAGTGGCCTGCTCGGCAGTGAGCTGCTCGCCGCTCGTGTTGGAGATCACCGGCAGGAATGGGGCGCTGAGGTCGAGGGAGTCGACCACCTCGGCGAAGGAATCGAGCATCGGCTCGATCAGGGGTGAGTGGAAGGCGTGGGAGACGACCAGGCGCTTGGTCTTTCGGTCCTGCTCTTGCCAGTGGGCCTCGACGTTGGCGATCGCCTTCTCATCGCCCGAGATCACGCAGGCCTTGGGGCCGTTGACCGCGGCGAGGGAGAGTGACTCCTCCTTGCCCTCGATCGACTCGAGGGTCTCTTGCTCGGTTGCCTCGATCGCCAGCATCGCCCCGCCCTCGGGGAGCTCGCCCATTAGCTTGCCCCTGGCGGAGATCAGCTTCGCTGCGTCTTGCAGTGAGAAGACACCGGCGATGTGGGCCGCGGTGATCTCCCCCACCGAGTGACCGGTGAGCAGGTCCGGTGTGAGGCCGAAGGACTCGAAGAGGCGGTGCAGCGCCAGCCCGGTGGCAAGGAGGGCGGGCTGGGCGTAGGTGGTGTGGTCGAGGAGCTTCGCCTCGGCAGAGCCGGGCTCCGAGAAGATCAGCTCCTTGAGGGAGTGATCGATGCGTTGGTCGATCGCCTCACAGGCTTCGTCGATCGCCTTGGCGTAGGCGGGATATGTCCCGTAGAGCTCCTTGCCCATTTCCGGTCGCTGGGAGCCCTGGCCGGTGAAGAGGCAGGCGAGGCGGCCAGATGTGGCCTTGGCGGTGTGGGCGTTGGGGGTGGGCTCGCCCTTTGAGAGAGCCGAGAGCCCAGAGAGCAGCTCCTCGCCTCCCTCACCAATCACGACCGCTCGCTGCTCCAATTGCGCCCTGGTGGTCGCCAGGGAGAAGGAGAGGTCGGTGGGATCGAGATCGGGGTGCTGTTCGAGGTGAGCACCCAAGCGCTCGGCCTGGGCACGGAGCGCCTCCGGGCTTTTCGCCGAGAGCACCAGAGGGACAGGACCGGTGAGGGGAATGGGCTCCTCCCCATCGCGGTCCTTGGCAGAGGCGCCCGGGCCGGGGTCCCGTCCGGCCACGGGCGCCTCCTCCAAGATCAGATGCGCGTTGGTGCCCGAGGCACCGAACGAGGAAACCCCGGCACGGCGGGGGTGCCCGTTGGGCTTCCACTCGGCCGCTTCAGTCAGGAGCTCGACCTCGCCGCTCTCCCACTCGACCTTCGAAGAGGGGGCGTCGACGTGGAGGGTCCTGGGCAGGACCTCTTCCCTCATCGCCAGCACGGTCTTGATCACCCCGGCCACTCCCGCAGCGGCCTGGGTGTGGCCGATGTTGGACTTGACCGAGCCGAGCCTTAGTGGCGTCTCGCGATCCTGGCCATAGGTGGCCAGGAGGGCACCGGCCTCGATCGGGTCGCCGAGCGTCGTCCCGGTGCCATGTGCCTCGACCGTGTCGACGTCTTTGGCCTCGAGCCGGGCATTTGCAAGCGCCTGGCGGATCACCCGCTCCTGCGAGGGACCGTTTGGTGCCGTCAATCCGTTGGAGGCACCGTCTTGGTTGACCGCCGAGCCCTTGATCGTCGCCAGCACCCGGTGGCCTTTGGCTTCGGCATCGGAGAGGCGCTCCAGGGCCAGGACCCCGACCCCCTCGGCGAAGCCGACCCCGTCGGCTGCCTCGGCGAAGGACTTGCAGCGGCCGTCGGGGGAGAGGCCTCTCTGCTGGGCGAAGAAGGTGATCATCCACGGCGTCGAGAGCACCGTCACGCCACCGGCCAGGGCGAGGTCGCACTCCCCCGCCCGCAGCGCCTGCGAGGCGAGGTGAAGGCTGACCAGCGAAGAGGAGCAGGCGGTGTCGATCGTCATCGTCGGCCCTTCCAGGCCGAGCGCATAGGCGATGCGGCCGGAGACGACGCTGGTCGTCATGCCCGGCGCGGCACCGCCCTCAACCGCCCCGTAGTCCTGATACATCACCCCGGCGAAGACGCCGGTGGGAGTCCCCCGCAGCGCCTGTGGATCGATGCCGGCGTCCTCCAACGCCTCCCAGCTCGATTCCAGCAGCAGCCGCTGCTGGGGATCCGTCGTCAGCGCCTCGCGGGGCGAGATGCCGAAGAAGGCGGGATCGAAATCGGCGGCGTCGGCGAGGAAACCTCCGGCTCGCGTGTAAGCGGTGCCTGGGTCTTCTGGATCGGGGCTGTAGAGGCGCTCGAGGTCCCAGCCGCGATCCTCGGGGAAGCTGCTGACCGCATCGCGCTCCTCGCTGAGGAGCTGCCAGAGCTCTTCTGGCGAGGAGACCCCGCCCGGCAAGTGGCAGGACATGCCGACGATCGCGATCGGCTCGCGTGACTCCTCGACTAGTCGCTGATGTCGCTGGCGGTGGCGTTCGGCTTCCTTGGTCGAGACGCGCAGGGCCTCGGCAAGCTTCTCTGGCGAGGTCTTCAAGCTTCGCTCCCCGCCCCGGGCTCCGCCGCCTGGCCGGCGAGAGTCCGCTCGACCAGATCCTCGATCTCCATCGCGTCGACCCGCTCCGCGATCTCGCCCTCGGCCTCCGCCGCCAGCGCCGCGCGGACGCCGTCAGCGCCGGCCTCGTCGGAGGGTTGCTCGGCGCCGGCCTCGCGCAGCAGGCACCCGGCCAGCTCCTCGACCGAGGGGTAGTCGAAGACCACCGTCGCCGACAGCCGCAGCCCGGTCGAGCCGCCGATGCGCTTGCGCAGCTCGATCGCCGCCAGCGAGTCGAAGCCCATCTCCTTGAAAGGACGCTGTGAATCGACCTCGGCGGGGGAACCGTAGCCGAGCACCGCGGCGGCCTGGGAGCGAACCAGGTCGACGACGAACTTCTCGCGCTCGGCCTCCGGCAGCGAGGCGAGGCGATCGACGAGCGAGCCCAGCTCGCGCTCGCGCCGCCGCCCGGCGCGAATCAGATCGCGCAGCAGCGGCGGCAGGTTGCCGGCGGCGACCTGGGCGCGCAGTGCCAGGCGGTCGAAGCGGACGGGCGCGAGCAGCGGCTGACCGAAACGCGAGCGAGCCTCGTCGAAGAGCGCCAGGCCGAGCTCGGCCGAGATCGGGGCAAAGCCGAGCCGGTCCCGGATCTGGCGCACCATCCGCTCGTCCTCGCCTTCCTCGAGCTCCCTGACCATTGCCTGGCTGCCCTGCTCCCAGAGGCCCCAGGCAAGCGCGACGGCGGGCAGGCCCTCGGCCTGGCGCCGCTCGGCGAGCGCGTCGAGGAAGGCGTTCGCCGCCGCGTAGTTCCCCTGAGCCGCGCCGCCGAGCAGGCCCGCCGCGGAGGAGAAGAGGACGAACTGGGCGATGTTGTGCCCCTCGGTCAGCTCGTGCAGGTGCCAGGCGGCGTCGGCCTTGGGAGCGAAGACCCCGGCGATGCGCTCTGCATCAAGCGACTCGATCGTGCCGTCGTCGACCACCCCGGCCGAGTGGACGATCGCGCCCAGCGGGTTCTCGGGGTCAATCGAGCCGATCGCCCGCTCGAGCTGAGCGCGGTCGGAGACGTCGCAGGCGGTGACCGCCACCGCGGCACCCAGCCGCTCGAGCTCGGCGACGAGCTCGGCGGCGCCCTCGCTCTCGCCGCCGCGGCGGCTGAGCAGCAGCAGGTGGCGAGCGTCGCCGGCCTCGACCAGGTGGCGGGCAACCAGGGCGCCGATGCCGCTGAGGCCACCGGTGATCAGCACGGTCGAGTCCGGATCGAGCGGGCGGGCGGGCTCGGATGCGGCAGTGGCAGGAGCGAGCCGGGGCACCAGGACCCTGCCCTCGCGCAGGGCGAGCTGGGGCTCCTCCGCGGTCGCCGCCAGCGCCGCGGGCAGCGCTCGGCGCGACGCCTCCGAGCCATCGCCGTCGATCAGGGCGAAGCGACCCGGGTGCTCCGAGCAGGCGGAGCGGAAGAGGCCGCGAACGGCCGCCCCAACCAGGTCGGGCCGCTCGCCAGCCCCGGCCGCCACCGCACCGTTGGTCACCAGGACAAGTCGCTCGGCCTCCGAGCCCTCCGCGGCAAGCCACTGCTGGATCCGCTCGAGCGCGGCGGCACTCGCGGCCCCGGCCACGGCGGCCTGATCGCGATCGCGATCGAAGTCGAGGCTCAGCGAGATCGAGGATTGTCGCCGGCGCCTCGGTGGGTGGAGGCGTCGCGGGCGCGGACAGCTCCTCCCAGCCCGGCGAGTAGAGCGACCGCGCAACCGAGCTGCCGCGCAGGCTCTCCGGATCCACTTCCCGGGCGATTACCGAGCCGACCGAGAGGACCGGCGATCCGGCCAAGTCGAAGGCCTCGAGCGCGGAGCGCTCCCCGTCGATGCTCAGCCTCACCCGCAGCGAGGTCGCTCCCTCCGCGCCGACCTCGACCTGATTCCAGGCGAAGGGAACCAGTGGCTGGCGCTCGCCGTCGCGGCTGGCCTGGTCCATCGCGATGTGGAAAGCCGCGTCGAGCAAGGCCGGGTGGATCGCGCAACGCCCGGCCTCCGCCGCTTGCTCCTCGGCGAGCGAGACCTCCGCGTAGAACTCATCGTCGCGGCTCCAGGCGGCGATGAGGCCCTGAAAGGCGGGGCCGTAGTCGAAGCCCACCCCGGCCAGCCGGTCGTAGAGCGCCGTCAGGTCAACCGGCTCGGCGCCGGCCGGCGGCCATGCCTCAAGCGGCTCGGCGAGGCCGGATGAACCGGCCGCGAGCGTGCCCTCGGCGTGGCAGGTCCACTGCAGCGCGTCGTCCTCGCGAGAGTGGATCGAGATCGCGCGCTCACCACCCTCGCCCGCGCCGGCAAGCGCGACCTGGAGGCGGACGCCACCGGCCTCGGGCAGGATCAACGGCGCCTGCATCGCCAGCTCCCGGAGCAACTCGCAGCCGACCTCGCGGCCCGCTCGCAGCGCGATCTCGACCAAGGCGGTGCCGGGCAGGAGGGCAGCGCCCCCGGCGGCGTGATCGGCCAGCCAGGGGTGCGTCCGCAACGAGAGCCGCCCGGTGAAGGTGAGTCCCCCTCCCAGGGGGTCCTCGATCGCCGCCCCCAGCAGCGGGTGCTCGACCGGGGACTGGCCGATCGCGACCGGATCGGAATCGGCGGCCGCGGCGTCGCGCCAGTAGCGCTTGTGCTCGAACGGGTAGGTGGGCAGCGGCACCACCCGTGGCGCGGTGTCCTTGAAGAACGTCTTCCAATCGACCTCCGCACCGATGGCGTGGAGCCTCGCCGAGGGCACCCATCAGGCGCCTCGATCCTGCCGCGTCGCGGCGCAGGGAGGCGACCACCCATGCCCGCTCCTCCGCTCCAAGCGTCTCGATCGTCTCGGTTGCGGCGAAGCCGAGGACCGGGTGCGGGCCGAGCTCGAGCAATGCGCGGCGGGCGCCGCCGGCCAGAAGGCCGCGCAGGGCGGGCTCGAAGAGCACCGGCTCGCGCAGGTTGCGATACCAGTACTCCGCGCCCAGCTCGGCGGTGTCGAGGAGCCCGCCGGTGACGGTGGAGTGGAAGGGAACCTCGGCGCTGCGGGGGGAGGTCGGCGCGAAGGCCTCGAGCAGCTCGTCTCGCATCGCCTCGATCTGGGCCGAGTGGGCGGCGTAGTCGACGGCGATGCGCTGGGCGCGGACGCCGTCTCGCCGGCAGAGCGCGAGCAGGTCCTCGAGAGCGTCGGGATCGCCGGAGGCGACCAGCGAGGCGGGGCCGTTGACCGCCGCCAGCGAGACCCGCCCGCCGTAGGGCTCGAGCAGCGCCTCCAGCTCGGCGGCCGGCAGCGAGACCGAGACCATCGCGCCCTGACCGGCGATCCCAGCCATCGCCTGACTACGACGGGCGACGATGCGGGCGGCGTCCTCGAGTCGAGCGCGCCGGCGATGTGGGCGGCGGCGATCTCGCCCTGGGAGTGCCCGAGCACTGCCGCGGGTCGCACTCCAAGGGATTCCCAGAGGCGGGCCAGGGAGACCATCACCGCGAAGAGGGCCGGCTGGACGATGTCCAGGCGCTCCAGCCAGGCGCCCTTCGGGTCGGCCAGCACCTCGCGCAGGGACCAATCGAGAAAGGGCTCCAGCGCTTCCTCGCAAGCATCGATCCCGCTGCGGAAGGCGGGTGAGTCGGCGAGCAGCTCGACGGCCATGCCGGCGTGCTGGGCGCCCTGGCCGGGGAAGAGGAAGACGGTTCGCCGCCGGCCCCGGCGCCGAAGCCCGCGACAATCGCCTCGCCCGCTTCGCCCCTTGCCAGGGCACCGAGGCCGGCGAGCAGCTCCTCGCGGTCAGCGGCGACCAACACCGCGCGCTGCGGCAGCCGCGCCCGGGTCGTTGCCAGGGAGAAGCTGAGGTCGGACGGGTCGAGCTCGGGGTTGGCTTCAAGGTGGCCGGCGAGGCGGCGCGGCCAGAGGCTGGCCAGCGCCGGCTCGCTCTTGGCGGAGAGGACGGAAGGGCAAGGGGCCGACTGCCTCCTCCCGCCTGGCACCGGCGGGCGGGGTCGGTGCCTCCTCGAGGATCACGTGGGCGTTGGTGCCGCTGATGCCGAAGGAGGAGACGCCGGCGCGGCGGGGGCGGCCGTTCGGCTCCCACGTCACGGCCTCGGTCAGCAGCTCGACCTTCCCCGCCTCCCACTCGACCTTGGAGGTGGGGGCGTCGACGTGGAGGGTCTTCGGCAGGACGCCTTCGCGCATCGCCATCACCATCTTGATCACCCCGGCCACCCCGGCCGCGGCCTGGGTGTGGCCGATGTTGGACTTGATCGAGCCGAGCCTCAGCGGCGCCTCGCGCTCCTGGCCATAGGTGGCGAGCAGCGCGCCGGCCTCGATCGGGTCGCCCAGCGTCGTGCCGGTGCCGTGGGCCTCGACCGCGTCGACGTCCCCGGGCTCGAGTCGGGCGTTGGCCAGCGCCTGGCGGATCACCCGCTCCTGCGAGGGACCGTTGGGGGCCGTCAGGCCGTTCGAGGCGCCGTCCTGGTTGACCGCCGAGCCCCGGATCGTCGCCAGCACCCGGTGGCCCTTGGCCTCGGCTTCGGAGAGCCGCTCCAGGGCAAGCATGCCGACCCCCTCCGACCAGCCAGTGCCGTCGGCGCGCCTCGGCGAAGGCCTTGCAGCGGCCGTCGGGGGCGAGGCCGCGCTGGCGCGAGAACTCGATGAAGAGGTGCGGGCGCGAAGATCACCGTCGCGCCGCCGGCCAGGGCGAGGTCGCACTCCCCCGCGCGCAGCGCCCGGCAGGCGAGGTGGAGCGCGACCAGCGAGGACGAGCAGGCGGTGTCGACTGTGATCGCCGGCCCCTCGAGGCCGAGGACGTAGGCGACGCGGCCGGAGGCGATGCTGCCGGCGACGCCGGAGATGAAGTACCCCTCGCCCTCGACCTGCGGCGCGCCACCGGCGTAGTCGTGGTACATCACGCCGGCGAAGATCCCGGTCGCGCTTCCGGCCAGCGAGGACGGGTCGATGCCGGCGTCCTCCAGAGCCTCCCAGCTCGCTTCCAGCAAGAGCCGCTGCTGAGGGTCCATCGCCGTGCGCCTCGCGCGGCGCGATGCCGAAGAACTCGGCATCGAAGTGACCGGCGCCGATCGAGGAAGCCGCCCTCGCGCGCGTAGCTGGTGCCGGCGTGGTCGGGGTCGGGGTCATAGAGGCGCTCGAGGTCCCAGCCGCGATCGTCGGGGAAGGCGCCGATCGCGTCGCGGCCCTCGGCGACCAGCTGCCAGAGCTCCGCCGGCGAGGAGACCCCACCCGGGTAGCGACAGGACATGCCGACGATCGCGATCGGCTCCTCGCAGGCTCTGCGCCCTGACGGCGATCGGACTGACGCTCCCGCTGCCACTTGCCTGCTCGCAGCAGGAAGGCAGCGAGGGCCTTTGGCGTCGGATGGTCGAAGACAGCGGTGGCCGACAGGCGCAGGCCGGTGGCGGCCCCGAGCCGGTTGCGCAGTTCGACCGCGGCGAGCGAGTCGAAGCCGAGCTCCTTGAAGGCCTTGGCGGGATCGACCTGGGCCGGAGAGTCGTGGCCGAGGACGGCGGCGGTGTGGGTGCGGACGAGGGCGAGGACGTGGCCCTCCCGCGCCACCTCGTCCATCGTTCCCAAAGCAGCAACGAGCGACCCAGAGACAGCGGCCCGCCGCCGGGGCACCTTCGCCATCCGCGCCGCCACCGCCACCGGGTCTCCGGTGGCCATAACCGCATCGAAGAGCGCCAGCCCCTGCTGCTCGCTCAAGGGCAGCAGGCCCGAGCGCTCGATCCGCGCCCGGTCGGTGTCGCTGAGAGTGGCACCCATGCCGTCCTCCAGGCCCCAGGCACCCCAGGCGATCGCGGTGGCCGGCAGTCCCTGTGCCTGTCGCTGGCAGGCAAGCGCCTCGAGGAAGGCATTGGCGGCGGCGTAGTTGCCCTGGCCTGGGCTGCCGAGAGTGGCGGCGACAGAGGAGAAGAGGACGAAGGCGGAGAGCTCCAAATCCTCGCTGAGCTGGTGCAGGTGCCAGGCGGCGTCGGCCTTGGGGGCGAAGACCCCGGCGATGCGCTCTGCGTCAAGCGACTCGATCGTGCCGTCGTCGAGCACCCCGGCGGAGTGGACGATTGCGCCGAGCGGGTGCTCGGGATCGACTGAGGCGAGCAGCTCTTCGAGCTGCTCTCGCTCGGAGACGTCGCAGGCGGCGGCTTCGGCTTGCGCTCCCAGCTCCCTGCAGCTCTTCGAGCAGCTCGGGTGCGCCCGGTGCCTCGATACCGCGGCGGCTGACCAGAAGCAGGTGGCGGACACCGTGGGTCTCAACCAGGTGACGGGCGACGAGGGCGCCGATGCCGCTGAGGCCACCGGTGATCAGGACCGTCTTATCTGGGTCGATCGAGAGGGACGCCTCGCCCGAAGGCTCGGCTGGGACGAGTCGAGGAACAAGCTGCTTGCCCTCGCGCAATGCGAGCTGGGGCTCCTCGGTGCTTGTGGCGATCGCCTGCTCCAGCGCTATCTCCGATGCCGAACCGTCTGTGTCGATCAGGGCGAAGCTGCCGGGATGCTCGGACTGGGCCGAGCGAATCAAGCCCCAAACGGCTGCGGATGTGAGGTCGGGGCTCTCCTCATCGGTAGCGGCGATCGCCCCTTCCGTGAGCAGGACGAGGCGCTCGGCCTCGCGCTCCTCGTCGGCCAGCCAGGTCTGGATGTACTGCAGGGCGCTCTGGGTGGCGGCGCGGGCGGTGGCGGCGAGATCGCCGCCGGGCTCGAAGTCGAGGTCGGCGAGCTTGAGCAGCTGGGTCGTCGCCTCGGACGAGGAATCACTCCCAGCCCCATCGTCCTCATGACCGGCGGGCGCCTCCTGCCACTTCAATCGATAGAGGGAACGAGAGACGTTGGCCTTGCCCAGGCTCGCCGGGTCGAGCTCGCGACCGGCAACCGAGCCAACGCTCAGTAGATGAGCGCCCTGCTCGTCAAAGGCGTCGAGGGCGATCGCCTCGCCGAGGCTGAGCTTGACCCGCAAGCTCGAAGCCCCAGGCGAACCAACACTGACGCCGTTCCAGGCAAAGGGCAGCATCAGCTTGCCCCCCGCCATCGCCGACTCCAGGGCGGCGTGGAACGCAGCGTCCAGCAGCGCGGGGTGAATCGCGAAGCGACTCGCTTCTGAGGCCTGGGCCTGATCGAGAGAGACCTCGGCGTAGATCTCGTTGCCGTCCCGCCAGGCCGCGGTAAGTCCCTGGAAGGCAGGGCCGTACTCGATGCCCGAGCTCGGCGAGGCGGGCGTAGAGGGAGTCGACCTCGATCGGCTCGGCGCCTTGGGGGGGCCAGCTCGCCAGGGGCTCTGCGATCGTGAGCGCCCCGCTCGTGAGCGTGCCCGTCGCGTGGCAGCTCCACTCCCCCGGCTCCTCTTCAGTGCTTGCCTCGGGGCGGGAGTAGATCGCCAGCTCGCAGCGGTCCTCGCCTTCGCCCTCGACCTTTACCTGCAACTGCACCGCACCCTGTTCGGGAATCAAGAGCGGCGACTGAAGAGTCAGCTCCTCGAGCAGCCCGCAGCCGACCTCCCGGCCCGCCCGCAGGGCCATCTCGACCAAGGCGGTGCCGGGCAGCAGGACGGTGCCGGCGACGGCGTGATCTGAGATCCATGGGTGGCTTTGGGGGGAGATGCGGCCGGTGAGGGTGAGCCCCCCGCGGTCGGGGTCCTCGACCACCCCCGAGAGCAGCGGATGCCCCGCCTCGGTGATGCCGGCCGCGCCCAGGTCGGCACTCCCAGCCGAGGTATCGAGCCAGTAGCGCTTGCGCTGGAAGGGATAGGTCGGCAGCGGAACGGCCTTGGCGCCGGTCCCTTTGAAGTAGACGTCCCAGTCGACCTTGGCGCCCGATGCGTGAGCCGAGCCAAACGCCAAGGCGATCGACCGTGGCTCATCGCGCCCCTCGCGCAGGGTGGGAATCAGCGCGGCGCTCTCGTCCTCGGCGAGGGTCCCGGCCGCCATCGCGGTCAGCACCGCGTCGGGTCCCAGCTCGAGGTAGGTGGTGGCGCCTTGCTCCTGCAGGGTCGAGACCGCGTCGTCGAAGCGCACCGGCTGCCTGGCGTGGGAGACCCAGTAGGCGGGGTCGGTCGCCTGCTCGGCAGTGAGCTGCTCACCGCTGGCGTTGGAGATCACCGGCAGGTTCGGGGCGTTGAGGTCCAGAGAGCCGACCACCTCGGCGAAGGGCTCGAGCATCGACTCGATCAGGGGTGAGTGGAAGGCGTGGGAGACGGTGAGGCGCTTGGTCTTTCGGTCCTGCTCTTGCCAGTGGGCCTCGACGTTGGCGATCGCCTTCTCATCGCCCGAGATCACGCAGGCCTTGGGGCCGTTGACCGCGGCGAGGGAGAGCAGCTCCTCTTGGCCCTCGATCGATTCGAGGGTCTCTTCCTCCGTGGCCTCGATCGCCAGCATCGCCCCGCCCTCCGGGAGGTCGCCCATCAGCTTGCCCCTGGCGCTGATCAGCTTCGCTGCGTCTTCGAGTGAGAAGACCCCGGCGATGTGAGCGGCGACGATCTCGCCAACCGAGTGGCCGGTGAGCAGGTCTGGCGTGAGGCCGAAGGACTCGAAGAGGCGATGCAGCGCCAGCTCGGTGGCGAAGAGGGCGGGCTGGGCGTAGGTGGTGTGATCGAGGAGCCCTGCCTCCTTGGAACCTGCCTCGCTGAAGATCAGCTCCTTGAGGGAGCGATCGCTGTGTTGATCGATCGCTCCGCAGGCTTCATCCAACGCCTTGGCGTAAGCCGGGTAGGTCTCGTAGAGGCTCCTTGCCCATCCCCGGTCGCTGGGATCCCTGGCCGGTGAAGAGGTAGGCGAGGCGGCCAGAGGTCGCCTTGGCGGTGTGGGCGTTGGGTGAGGGCTCGCCTTTGGCCAGCGCGCTCAGTCCGGCCAGCAGCTCCTCGCGTCCCTCCCCCACCACAACCGCCCGCTGCTCCAGCTGCGCCCTGGTGGTCACCAGGGAGAAGGAGAGGTCGGTGGGGTCGAGATCGGGGTGCTGTTCGAGGTGAGCACCCAAGCGCTCGACTTGAGCCCGCAGTGCCTCGACCGATTTGGCCGAGAGCACGATTGGGACAGGACCGGTGAGGGGAACGGGCTCCTCCCCATCGCGGTCCTTGGCAGAGGCGCCCGGGCCGGGGTCCCGTCCGGCCACGGGCGCCTCCTCCAAGATCAGATGCGCGTTGGTGCCCGAGGCACCGAACGAGGAAACCCCGGCACGGCGGGGGTGCCCGTTGGGCTTCCACTCGGCGGGCTCGGTCAGCAGCTCGATCTCGCCTGCCTCCCACTCGACCTTCGAGGAGGGGGCGTCGACGTGGAGGGTCTTGGGCAGAACCCCTTCTCTCATCGCCAGCACGGCCTTGATCACTCCGGCCACTCCGGCGGCGGCCTGGGTGTGGCCGATGTTGGACTTGACCGAGCCGAGCCTTAGTGGCCGGTCTCTCTCCTGGCCGTAGGTGGCCAAGAGGGCGCCGGCCTCGATCGGGTCGCCCAGGGTGGTCCCGGTGCCGTGGGCCTCGACGACTTCGACGTCCTTCGGCTCGAGTCTCGCGTTGGCCAGCGCCTGGCGGATCACCCGCTCCTGCGAAGGACCGTTGGGGGCGGTGAGGCCGTTGGAGGCGCCGTCCTGGTTGACGGCGGAGCCCTTGATCGTCGCCAGCACCCGGTGGCCCTTGGCCTCGGCATCGGAGAGGCGCTCCAGGGCCAGGACCCCGACCCCCTCGGCGAAGCCGACCCCGTCGGCGGCCTCGGCGAAGGACTTGCAGCGGCCGTCGGGGGAGAGGCCGCGCTGGCGGGCGAACTCGATGAAGACGCCGGGAGCGGCGATGACGGTAACTCCCCCGGCCAGGGCAAACGAGCACTCCCCGCCCCTCAGCGCCTGGCAGGCGAGGTGCATCGCAACCAGCGAGGAGGAGCAGGCGGTGTCGACCGACATCGCCGGGCCCTCGAGGCCGAGCGTGTAGGAGATGCGACCGGCAACGACGGACCCGCTGCTGACCTGGCCCATATAGCCCTCCAGCTCGGCCCCGATCGGCATCGCCACGCCGTAGTCGCGGTACATCACCCCGGCGAAGACCCCGGTGGGGCTGCCGTGCAGTGCGTGAGGGTCGATCGCAGCGTCTTCCAGCGCCTCCCAGCAGGCTTCGAGCAGGACTCGCTGCTGGGGGTCGATCGCCAGCGCCTCGCGCGGGCCGATCTCGAAGAAGTCGGCATCGAAGTCGGCGGCTCGCTCGAGGAAGCCGCCCTCACGCGCATAGCTCGTGCGGGGCTGCTCCGGGTCGGGGTCGTAGAGGCGCCCCAGGTCCCAGCCGCGATCGTCGGGGAACCCGTCGATCGCGTCGCGGCCCTCGCTGAGCAGCTCCCAGAGCTGCGCCGGCGAGCCGACCCCACCCGGCAAACGGCACGACATGCCGACGATCGCGATCGGCTCGTGCTCTCTTGACTCCACCTCGCCGAGTCGCCTCTGCGCCCGGTCGAGATCGGCGGTGGCGCGCTTCAGGTAATCGCGCAGCTTGTCTTCGTTGTTCGCCGGCGCGGCCGTCACGTCCGCCCCAACTTGCGATCGAGCAGCTCAAACATCTCTTCGTCCGAAGCGGAGGAGAGGTCCAATCCGTCCTCGGGCAAAGGCTCGGGCTCCGAGCCCGTACTCGTCCCCGCCACCTCGAGCACTCGCTCGGCGAGCTTTTTCGAGGTCGGGTAGTCGAAAACCGTCGTCGCCGGCAGTTTGACCCCGGTCATCGCGGTCACCCGGTTGCGCAGGTCGACCGCGGCAAGCGAGTCGAAGCCGAGCTTCTTGAAGGCACGGTCGGGATCGATCTCGCCGCTGGCCTGATGGCCGAGCACCGCCGCCACCTCGGTGCGGACGAGATCGAGCAGATAGACCTCGCGCTCGCCGGCCGAGAGGGCCGTAAGCCTGCTCGCCAGCGAGGCGGGCGCGCCCCCGCTGCCGCGCGTCGGCACGCGGACGAGACCGCGCAACACCGGCGGCAGCAGACCGGCGCTGGCCTGCGCGCGCAAGGCGGCGCGGTCGAGAGAGGCGGCGAGCGGGGCCGCCCGGTCTGCGGCGAGCGCCTGGTCGAAGAGGGCGAGGCCCTGCCCGACCGAGAGGGTGGCCACGCCGGTGCGCCTGATGCGGGCGAAGTCCGCCGCTTCGAGCTCAGAGCCCATCTCTCCCTGCGCCTCCCAAACCCCCCAGGCGATCGAGGTCGCCGGCAGGCCCTCGGCCCGCCGACGAGCCGCCAGCGCATCGAGGAAGGTGTTGGCGGCGGCGTAATTGGCCTGCCCCGCGTAGCCGACGCCCCCGGCAATCGAGGAGAAGAGGACGAAGGCGCTGAGCTCGGCGTCGAGCGTCAGCTCGTGCAGGTTCCAAGCCGCGTCGACCTTCGGTGCGAAGACCCGCTCCAGCAGCTCGGCGTCGAGCGACTCGACCGTTCGATCCGCCAGCACGCCGGCGGCGTGGACGATGGCCCCCAGCGGGTGCTCAGCGGAGATCGAGGAGAGCAGCGCCTCGACCGCTTCGCGATCGGCGAGGTCACAGGACTCGATGCGGACCTCGGCCCCCGCGTCCGTGAGCCGCGCCGCGAGTGCCTCCGCCCCCTCCGCCGCGACGCCACTGCGGCCGGCGAGAAGCAGGTGCCGGACACCGTGCTCGGCGACCAGGTGCTCGGCGACGACGCTGCCCAGTGCTCCGGTGCCACCGCTGATCAGCACGGTGCGCTCGGGGTCGAAGCCCTGGGGGGCGCCGGAAGCCTGAGCGGTGAGGACCGGCGTTACCCGCGGTGCCAGCGCGACGCCGTCACGCAGCGCGAGCTCCGCCTCGCCACCGGCCAGCGCCGCCGCCAACAGGTAGCGCGAGGTGGCGGAGCCGTCGCTGTCGACCAGGGCAAAGCGATCGGGGTTCTCGGTACGGGCCGCCCGCAGCAGCCCCCAGAGTGGGGCGGCAGCAAGCTGCGGCGACTCGGTAGCGCCGGCCGTAACGGCGTTTTCGGTGACCAGGACCAGGCGCGACGCCTCGAAGCCCTCGAGCGCGAGCCACTCCTGCGCCAGCTCGAGCGCGGCCCGCGCCAGCTCGGCGGCCGCGCCGGGAAGCTCGGCGGCCGGACCCAGGGGAAGTGCGACCGCGACAGCGTCGGGGAGCGCCGCTCCGGCGGTGACTGCGGCGCGGATCTCCTCGAGGCTTCCGTAGGACTCGACGCCGGGCAGGTCGAGACCGGCCAGCGTCGCGATTCGCGGCGTCGCGATCCCCCGCTCCAGCGGAACCTCAACCCACTCCAGCTCGAGCAACTCGGACCGCTCTGTCCCGGCACCGGCGGCGGCGAGTCGCTCCGGCGGCAGCGGCCGCATGACGAGGGAGTCGATCGCGGCCAGGGCGGCGCCGCTTCGATCGGCGACGAGAACGGAGATCTCCTCGCCCAGGTCGCGGACGCGGACGCGCAGGCCCTCGCTCCCGTCCCCCTTCGCATAGAGGCTGACGCCACCCCAAGAGAAGGGCAGTTCGGCTGCGCCACCCTCGCTTCGCTCGAGTCGGTCGCGGAGGGTGAGGTGGAAGGCGGCATCGAGCATCGCCGGCTGGATGCCGTAACCCCGCGCCCACCCGTCCACAGCCTGCGGCGCCACCTCCGCGTAGACGTCTTTGCCCAGGCGCCATGCCGCTGCCAGCCCCTGAAAGGCAGGGCCGTACTCGAAGCCGGCCGCGGCCAGCCGCTCGTAGATCGAGTCGAGCTCTACCGGCTCGGCCGCCGGCGGTGGCCAGGTTGCCAGGGACTCGGCGCCTGCCGGCGCCAGCGGCGACAAGGCACCAGCGGCATGCCGAACCCAGCCGGCTCCCTCGCCGGACGCGGCGGCGCCGCGAGCGTAGATCGCGAGCTGACGAGTCCCGTCCTCGCCGGCGGCCTCGACGACAACCTGCAGCTCGACCTCGTCACTCGGCGGCAGGAGCAAGGGAGCCTGCAGCGTCAGCTCCGCGATCGTCTCGAGGCCCACCTGCCGCGCCGCCTGGCGGGCAATCTCGAGGAAAGCGGTACCCGGCAGGAGCACCGCATCGGAGAAGGCGTGGTCGGCGAGCCAGGCGTGGGAACGCAGCGAGATGCGACCGGTCAGGGTGACCATGCCGCTGCCGGGATGTTCGATCGTCGCCCACAGCAGCGGGTGCTCGTCCGAGTCGCCAGCGGCTCTGCCGCCTGGTGGCTGGGCCGGCCAGAAGCGCTTGCGCTGGAAGGGATAGGTGGGGAGCGGAACCGCCCTGGCGCCGCTGCCCTTGAAGAAAGCGCCCCACTCGACCTCGACGCCGGCTGCGTGCGCCTTGGCCAGCGCGGCGAGAAAGTGCTCCGGCCCCTGCTCGTCGCGACGCAGGCTGGCAATCGCCTCGGTCCCCGCCGGCGCGCCGCTTGCCTCGATCACCGCGGCAGCCGAAACTGCCAGCACCGGGTGCGGGCTGACTTCGATCGCGGCGCAGTGGCGCCCCTCGACGAGCCCACGCAGGGCGGGCTCGAAGAGCACCGGCTCGCGCAGGTTGCGGTACCAGTGCTCGGCATCCAACTCGGCCGTATCGATCGCCCTGCCGGTGACGGTGGAGTAAAAGGAGATCTCGCCGTGGCGCGGCGAGATCGGCGCGAAGGCCTCGAGCAGCTCCCCACGCAGCGCCTCGACCTGGGCCGAGTGGGCGGCGTAGTCGACGGCGATGCGCTGGCAGCGGACCCCGTCTCGCTCGCAGCGCTCGAGCAACCGATCGAGCGCCTCCGGCTCACCGGCGAGGACCAGCGAGGCCGGGCCGTTGATCGCGGCCAGGGAGACCCGCTCGCCGTAGGGCTCGATCAGCGACGGCAGCTCGTCGACTGGCAGCGAAAGCGAGACCATCGCTCCCTTGCCGGCCAGCGCCCCGACCGCCCGAGCGCGCAGGGCGACGACCCGGGCAGCGTCGTCGAGATCGAGCCCGCCGGCGATGTGGGCGGCGGCGATCTCGCCCTGGGAGTGGCCAAGCACCGCCGCCGGACGAACCCCGAACTCCTCCCAGAGCCGCGCCAGCGAAACCATCACCGCGAAGAGGGCCGGCTGAACGACCTCGAGGCGATCCAGCCAAGCGCCCTCTGGATCGGCGAGGACATCCCGCAGCGACCAATCGACGAACGGCTCGAGCGCTTCCTCGCAGCTCTGCATATGGGCCCGGAAGACGGGTGAGGACTCGAGCAGGCCGGCCCCCATGCGCGCGTGCTGCGAGCCCTGGCCCGGGAAGAGGAAGGCGGCCTTGGCCGGCTCCTCCGCCGCGCCGCGCACGACGCTCGGACCGTTCTCGCCGCGGATCAGCCCGCCCAGGCCGGCCAGCAGCTCTTCGCGATCGCCGGCGATGACGGTCGCCCGCTGCTCCATCTGGGCCCTGGTCGCGGCCAGGGAGAAGGAGACGTCCCCGAGCTCGAGCTCCGGGTTTTGCTCGAGGTGGGCGGCCAGGCGCAGGACCGAGTCGGTCAGCGCCCCGGGTGATTTTGCCGAGAGCGGGAAGGGCAGCGCGCCCGCGAGCGGCGGGGCCGGGGCATCGCCGGCACCGACCACTGCGCCTCGGTCGTGCCCGGCCGGCGGCGCCTCCTCCAAGATCAGGTGCGCATTGGTGCCGCTGGCGCCGAAGGAGGAGACACCGGCGCGGCGGGGCCGCCCGCCCGGCCGCCACTCGGCAGCCTCGGTCAGCAGCTCGATCTCTCCCGACCCCCAATCGACCTTGGAGGAAGGAGCGTCGACGTGGAGGGTCTTGGGCATCACGCCCTCGCGCATCGCCAGCACCGCCTTGATCACGCCCGCAGCGCCGGCCGCCGCCTGGGTGTGGCCGATGTTCGACTTGACGGTGCCCAGTCGCAGCGGCCCCGCGCGCTCCTGGCCGTAAGTGGCAAGCAGGGCACCGGCCTCGATCGGGTCGCCCAGGGCGGTGCCGGTGCCGTGGGCCTCAACCAGGTCGATGTCGCCCGGCTCGAGGCGGGCGTTGGCAAGCGCCTGGCGGATCACCCGCTCCTGCGAGGGACCGTTGGGGGCGGTGAGGCCGTTGGAGGCGCCGTCCTGGTTGACCGCGGAGCCGCGGATCACGGCGAGGACATCGTGGCCATTGGCCTCCGCCGCGGAGAGGCGCTCGAGCACCAGCATGCCCACTCCCTCAGCGAAGCCGGTCCCGTCCGCCTGCTCGGAGAAGGCCTTGCAACGACCGTCCCCGGCGAGCCCCCGCTGGCGCGAGAACTCGATGAAGATCCCCGGCGTCGCCAGCACGGTCACGCCGCCGGCCAGGGCCAACTCGCACTCGCCGCCCCGCAGTGCCTGCGAGGCCAGGTGCATGCTGACCAGGGATGAGGAGCAGGCCGTGTCGACCGAGATCGCCGGGCCCTCGAGGCCGAGCGTGTAGGCGACCCGGCCGGAGACGACGCTGCCGGTGGTGCCCATCGTGATGCCGTTCTCCTCGGGGCGGTAGTCCGGGTACATCGCCCCGGCGAAGACCCCGGTGGCACTGCCGCGCAGTGCGAACGGATCGATGCCGGCGTCCTCCAGCGCCTCCCAGCTCGCTTCCAGCAGCAAGCGCTGCTGGGGATCGGCGGAGAGCGCCTCGCGGGGGGAGATCGCGAAGAAGCCGGCGTCGAAGTCGGCGGCGCCCTCGAGGAAGCCCCCCTCACGCGCGTAGGCCGTGCCGGGCCGGTCCGGATCGGGGTCGTAGAGGCGCTCGAGGTCCCAGCCGCGGTCGGTGGGAAAGGGCTCGATCGCGTCACGGCCATCCTCGAGCAGCGCCCAGAGCTCCCGCGGCGAGCCGACGCCGCCGGGCAAGCGGCAGGCCATGCCGACGATCGCGATCGGCTCCTCGGAGGCCTGGGCCCTGACCGCCACCCGCGAGCCGCTCGAACCGCGCAGCTCGCCGAGCAAGTGGCCGCTCAGCTCCTTGGCGTTCGGGTAATCGAAGATGACCGTGGGCGCGAGGCGCAGGCCGGTAGCGACCCCGAGCCGGTTGCGCAGCTCGACCGCGGCCAGCGAATCGAAGCCGAGCTCCTTGAAGGAACGCCCGACGGCGACCTCCGCGGCGGAGTCGTGGCCGAGCACCCCGGCGGTGTGGGTGCGGACGAGCTCGAGCACACGGGCCTCGCGCTCAGCCGCCGGAATCGCGGCAAGTCCCTTGGCCAGCGAGCCCTCGGCCCCGCGGCGGCGAGGCGGCGCGGCGGTGAGCTCGCGCAGCAGCGGCGGCAGGGTGCCGGCCGCGGCCAGGGCCCGCAGGGCCGTGGCGTCGAGGGGCGCCGGCGCAACCAGCGGCTCGCCAAGCGCGCGAGCGGCGTCGAAGAGGGCGAGCCCCTGGGCGGCGGGCATCGGCACGAAGCCGAGGCGCGAGCGAACCTGCTCGAGCAGGTGATCCATATCGGCAGCGGCCGTCGTGCCGGTGATCGCGCCGCTGCCCTGCTCCCAAACACCCCAGGCGAGCGCGGTGGCGGGCAGGCCGGTTGCCCGGCGGTGCTGACAGAGGGCGTCGAGGAAGCCGTTGGCCGCCGCGTAGTTGGCCTGGGCGGCGCCGCCAACCAGACCGGCGGCGGAGGAGAAGAGCAGGAACTGCGAGAGGTCCATCTCCCTGCTCAGCTCGTGCAGGTGCCAAGCGGCGTCGACCTTGGGGGCGAAGACGCGGCGCATGCGCTCGGGGTCGAGCGCCTCGATCAGGCCGTCGTCGAGCAGGCCGGCGGAGTGCACGATCGCGCCGAGCGGGTGGGCCGGATCGACCGACTCGAAGAGCTGCTCGAGCCGGGCGCGATCGGAGACGTCGCAGGCGGCCACCGCCACCTCTGCCCCCAGCTCCTCCAGCGCCGCGCGCAGCTCGGCGGCGCCCTCGCTCTCACCGCCGCGCCGACTGACCAGCAGCAGGTGACGGGCACCGTGGGCCTCGACCAGGTGGCGGGCGACCAGGGCGCCGATGCCGCTGAGGCCGCCGGTGATCAGGACCGTGCGATCAGGGTCGATCGGGCGGACTTCCGTCGCCGCGGGACCCGCCTTCGCCGGGGCCAGGCGCGGGGCGAGGAGCCGGCCCCCGCGCAGGGCCAGCTGGGGCTCGGCGGCGCCGATCGCAAGCGCGGTCGCCAGCGCAGTCGCCGACTCCTCGCTGCCGTCGCCGTCGATCGCGGCGAAGCGCCCGGGGTGCTCCGAGGCGGCAGAGCGGAAGATGCCGCTCAGGGCGGCGGCGACCAGGTCGGGGGCCTCACCGGCGGCGACGGGAAAAGCGCCCTTCGTCAGCAGGACGAGGCGGTCGGCGGCGGGCTGCTCCTCGCCGAGCCAACGCTGGATCAGGGCAAGGGCGCTCTGGCAGGCGGCGAGGGCCGTGGCCGCCGGGTCGTCGCCGGAGCCGAGGTCGAGCTCGGCCGGCTCGAGCAACCTGGTCGAGGCCCCGTCGCCGGCGGCGGCGTCGCCGGGAACCTCGTCCCAGCGCGGTAGGTACGGGGCGCCAGCGGTGGAGGCGCGGGCGGCGGTGGAGGCCCGCAGTTGCTCTGCCGGAATCGCCCGCACGCTCAGTTGCCCGATCCGCGCCAGAGGCAGACCGTCGCCGTCGGCGATCTCGAAGGAGGCCCGGTCCGGGCCGCCGGGAACGATGCGGACGCGCAGCTCACCGGCGCCGCTGCCGTGGAGGGCGACGTCGGTCCAGGCGAAGGGGATCTTCGGCTCCTCGCCGGCAAACGGGCCGAGCAGGCCACCCTGCAGGACGGGGTCGAGCAGCGCCGGGTGGATGCCGAAGCGAGCGGCTTCGGGCGCCTGCGCTTCGGCAAGCGACACCTCTGTGTAGATCTCCTCGCCGAGCCGCCAGGCAGCGGTCAGGCCCTGGAAGGCGGGCCCATAGTCGAAGCCGAGCTCGGCGAAGCGCTCGTAGGCGGAGTCGAGCTCGATCGGCTCCGCGCCTGCCGGGGGCCAGCTCGAGGCGGGCTCGACAGCCGCCGGGGACTCGGGCGCGAGGACCCCCCGCGCGTGGCAGGTCCACTCGGCCGGCTCCTCGCCGAGGATCGCCTCGGCCCGCGAGTGAATCGTGACCTCGCGCTCTCCCCGCTCGCCCGGGGCCGCGACGGACACGCGAATGGCAACGCCGGCCTGCTCGGGCAGGAGCAGCGGGTCCCGCAGGGTCAGCTCGGCGAGCTGCTCGCAGCCGATCTCCCGGCCCGCTCGCAGGGCCATCTCGACCAGGGCGGTGCCGGGCAACAGGACGGTGCCGGCGACGGCGTGGTCGGCAAGCCAAGGGTGGGACTGCAGGGAGATGCGGCCGGTGAGCGTCAGCCCCTCCCTCTCGGGATCCTCGATCGCGGCGGTGAGAATCGGGTGTCCCGTCTCGGTGATGCCGGCGGCCCCGAGGTCGGCACTCCCAGCCGAGGTATCGAGCCAGTAGCGCTTGCGCTGGAAGGGATAGGTCGGCAGCGGAACGGCCTTGGCGCCGGTCCCTTTGAAGTAGACGTCCCAGTCGACCTTGGCGCCCGATGCGTGAGCGGAGCCAAACGCCAAGGCGATCGACCGTGGCTCATCGCGCCCCTCGCGCAGGGTGGGAATCAGCGCGGCGTTCTCGTCGTCAGCCAGCGTGCCGGCCGCCATCGCGGTCAGCACCGCGTCGGGACCGAGCTCCAGGTAGGTGGTGGCGCTCTGCTCCTTGAGAGTGGCGACCGCGTCGGCGAAGCGCACCGGCTGCCTGGCGTGGGAGACCCAGTAGGCGGGGTCGGTGGCTTGTGCCCCTGTGAGCTGATCGCCGCTGGTGTTGGAGATCACCGGCAGGTTCGGGGCGTTGAGGTCGAGCGAGGAGACCACCTCGGAGAAGCCATCCAGCATCGGCTCGATCAGCGGCGAGTGGAAGGCGTGGGAAACCTGTAGGCGCTTGGTCTTTCGGTCCTGCTCTTGCCAGCGGGTCTCGAGCTGGTCGATTGCCTTCTCATCGCCGGAGATCACGCAGGCCTTGGGGCCGTTGACCGCGGCGAGGGAGAGCTCAGCCTCCCTGCCCTCGATCGACTCGAGGGTCTCCGGCTCGGTCGCCTCGATTGCCAGCATCGCGCCGCCCTCTGGGAGCTCGCCCATCAGCTTGCCCCTGGCGCTGATCAGCTTCGCCGCGTCTTCGAGCGAGAAGACCCCGGCGATGTGGGCGGCAGTGATCTCCCCCACCGAGTGTCCGGTGAGCAGGTCTGGGGTGAGACCGATGGACTCGAAGAGGCGGTGCAGCGCCAGCTCGGTGGCGAAGAGGGCGGGCTGGGCGTAGGTGGTGTGGTCGAGGAGCTTCGCGTCTTTGGAGCCGGGCTCGGAGAAGATCAGCTGCTCGAGGGAGCGATCGATGTGTTTGTCGATCTCGTTGCAGGCGTCATCCAGGGCTTCCGCATAGGCCGGGTAGGTCTCGTAGAGCTGCTTGCCCATCCCCGGTCGCTGGGAGCCCTGGCCGGTGAAGAGGTAGGCGAGGCGACCAGAGGTGGCCTTGGCGGTGTGGGCGTTGGGGGTGGGCTCGCCCTTTGAGAGAGCCGAGAGCCCAGAGAGCAGCTCCTCGCACTCCTCACCAATCACAACCCCCCGCTGCTCCAGTTGCGCCCTGGTGGTCGCCAGGGAGAAGGAGAGGTCGGTGGGATCGAGATCGGGGCGCTGTTCGAGGTAGGTAGCGAGACGAGACGCCGACTCGCGCAGTGCCTCCGCCGATTTGGCCGAGAGCACCAGTGGGACAGGACCGGCAAGGGGAACGGACGAAGCGCCCTCCTCCCCATCACGGTCCTTGGAGGAGGTGCCGGGGCCAGGGTCCCGTCCGGCCACGGGCGCCTCCTCCAAGATCAGGTGTGCGTTGGTGCCCGAGGCACCGAAGGAAGAGACCCCGGCACGGCGTGGGTGCCCGTTTGGCTTCCACTCAGCCGCCTCGGTCAAGAGCTCGATCTCGCCCGCCTCCCACTCGACCTTCGAGGAGGGGGCGTCGACGTGGAGCGTCTTGGGCATAACCCCCTCGCGCATCGCCAGCACCGTCTTGATCACCGCCGAGACCCCCGCCGCGGCCTGGGTGTGGCCGAGGTTGGACTTGACCGAGCCGAGCCGCGCCGGCGTCTCGCGGTCCTGCCCGTAGGTGGCGAGCAGCGCGCTCGCCTCGATCGGGTCGCCGAGGGCGGTGCCGGTGCCGTGCGCCTCGATCACTTCGATGTCCTTGGACTCGAGCCGCGCGTTGGCAAGCGCCTGGCGGATCACCCGCTCCTGCGAGGGGCCACTGGGGGCGGTGAGCCCGTTTGAGGCGCCGTCCTGGTTGACGGCGGAGCCGCGGATCGTGGCGAGGACGGTGTGCCCCTTGGCCTCGGCCTCGGAGAGGCGCTCGAGCACCAGCATGCCGACGCCCTCGGAGAAGCCGGTGCCGTCGGCCGCCTCCGAGAAGGACTTGCAGCGGCCGTCAGGAGAGAGGCCGCGCGCCCGCGAGAACTCGATGTATATGCCGGGCGTCGAGAGGATCGAGATCCCCCCCGCGAGCGCGATCGGGCACTCCCCCTGGCGCAGCGACTGGCAGGCGAGGTGAATCGTCACCAGGGACGAAGAGCAGGCCGTGTCGACCGACATCGCCGGCCCCTCGAGGCCGAGCGTGTAGGCAACGCGGCCGGCGACGAAGGAGCCGGAGCTGACCCGGGTCATGTTGCCCTCGAGCTCGCCGGGGAGCGGGAAGGCGACCCCGTAGTCGTGGTACATGACCCCGGCGAAGACCCCCGCCTGCCCGCCGTGAAGGCCACCGGGGTCGATGCCGGCGTCCTCCAGCGCTTCCCAGCACGATTCGAGCAGCACCCGCTGCTGCGGATCGATCGCCAGCGCCTCGCGCGGGCTGATCCCGAAGAAGTCGGCGTCGAAGTCGGCCGGTCGGTCGATGAATCCGCCCTCGCGCGCGTAGCTGGTCCCGTGCTGGTTGGGGTCGGGGTCATAGAGGCGCTCGAGGTCCCAGCCGCGGTCATCGGGGAAGGGGGCGATCGCGTCGCGGCCCTCCGCCAGCAACTGCCAGAGCTGCCCCGGGGAGCCGACGCCCCCCGGCAGACGACAGGACATGCCGACGATCGCGATCGGCTCGTCGAGGGCGGCGTTCGCCCTTCGCACCACGGTCGGTGCCCGCCGCCCGCTTCCCTCGCCGAGGCCGAGGACGAATTTCGCCAGCGCCTGGATCGAGGGGTGATCGAAGGCGATCGTCGCCGGCAAGCGGACCCCGATCGCGTCTCCGAGGCGGTTGCGCAGCTCAACCGCGCTGAGCGAGTCGAAGCCGAGCTCCTTGAAGGCGCGCTCGGGGGGGATCGAGCCGGGCGAGTCGTGCCCCAGCGCCGCGGCCACGTGCGAACGGACCAACGACAGCACCGCCGCCTCGCGCTCGGACTCCGGCAGGCCATCGAGCTGCGCCGCCAGCGTCCCGGTGGCCGCCGCCGGCCGGACAGGCGCGCGGACCAGGCCACGCAGGACCGGCGGCAGCGCACCGGCCTTGGCGCGGGCGCCGAGCGCGGCGGCGTCGAACTCGACCGGCGCCAGCAGGGGATCCCCCTGCGCCAGGGCAGCATCGAAGAGCTCGAGGCCGACGCCCGAGGCGAGCGGGATGAAGCCGAGGCGGGCGCGAACGCGGCTCTTGAAATCAGCGCCCTGGGCCGCGGTCAGCTCCTCCGACATGCCGCTCTCGTGATCCCAGAGCCCCCAGGCCAGCGACAGCCCCGGCAGGCCCTGTCGCCGGCGCTGGGCGGCGAGCCCGTCGAGGAAGGCGTTGGCGGCCGAGTAGTTGGCCTGCGATGAGCCGCCAAGCAGGCCCGCGGCCGAGGAGAACATGACGAACTGGGAGAGGTCCATAGCGGCCGTGAGCTCGTGCAGGTGCCAGGCGGCGTCGACCTTGGGCCGCATCACCTGCCGCAGGCGTTCGGCGTCGAGGGCGCTGAGCAGGCAGTCGTCGAGGGCGCCCGCCGAGTGGATCACGGCGCCGAGCGGGTGCTCGGCCGGGATCGAGTCGAACAGCTGCTCGAGCCGATCGCGATCGGCGACGTCGCAGGCCGCGACCGTCACCTGCTCGGCGCCGAGCTCATGCAGCTCGGCCTCGAGCTCGGCGACGCCCGGCACCTCGGGGCCGCGGCGGCTGACCAGGAGCAGGTGCCGCACGCCGTGCTCGCTGACGAGGTGGCGGGCGAGGAGGGCGCCGATGCCGCCGGTGCCGCCGGTGACCAGAACCGTGCGCGCGGCATCGAAGGGCGCCGCCACGGAGCCCGCGCCGGCTTCGGTCGCGCTCAGCCGGCGGGCCAGCGCCCTGCCACCGCGCAGCGCCAGCTCCGGCTCCTCGGCGGTGAGCGCCAGGGCCGCGTCCAGCGCCCGCTCGGACTCATCCGTCCCGTCGAGGTCGACCAGGGCGAAGCGATCGGGGTACTCGGAGTGCGCCGAGCGCAGCAGGCCGGCCAGCGGCGCCAACTCCAGCTTCAGCTCGTCCTCGGCGCCGGTCGCCAGCGCCCCCCTTGTGACGAAGACCAGCCGGGAACCCTGCGGAGGATCTGCCGAGATCCACTCTTGCGCTTGCTCGAGAGCGCGCTGCGCTGCCTCGTTTGCCAGGTCGGCCGGTGATCGCCCTGCCTCGCTGTCGGACTCGAACGGAACGACGACCAGGTCCGGCGCCGGCTCCCCCGCCGCCGGCAGGAAGACCTCGGCCCACTCGAGCCGGTGCAGCGTCTTCCGCCCTCCCCTGCCCCGCACCTGCTCGCGAGCGAGAGTTCTGGTGACGAGCGCCTCGATACCGATCACCGCGCCCCCGTCAGCGTCGAAGCCGCTCACCTCGAAGCGCTTCTCGCCGACCTCGATCCGCACTCGCATCGTCGCGGCACCGCTGCTCGCGACCCGCGCACCGTTCCAGGTGAAGGGAAGGTCGAGCTTGTCCGACTCTCCTTCGTGGTCGAGCGCGACAACCAGGGCGGCGTGGAATGCCGAGTCGAGCAGGATCGGGTGGATGCCGAAATCGGCGGCCGCGCCGCTCTCGCGGTCGGGCGCCAGCAGCTCGGCGAAGACCTCGTTGCCACGGCGCCAGGCCGCTCGCGTCTTCTGGAAGGCCGGGCCGTATTCGAAGCCGTCAGCCGCGAGCCGCTCGTAGAGGGGCCCGATCTCGACCGGTTCGGCGCCGGCGGGTGGCCACGACTCCGGCGCCTCCGCCAGCGGCGCGGCGTGGTTGCCGAGCGTACCCATCGCGTGGCATACCCAGGCGCCGTCGCCCTCCTCGCCGCCCTCGCGGCGGGAGTGAACCGCGATATCGCGCTCCTCGCCGTGGTCGGCGCCCCCGACCGTGACCCGCAGCTGAACGCCATCGCTTTCCGGGATTACCAGCGGCGACTGCAGGGCAAGCTCGACCACGGCCTCGCAACCGACCCTCCTGGCCGCCTCGAGCGCCAGCTCGAGAAAGGCGGTCCCGGGCAGGATCGGCGTGCCGAAGATGATGTGGTCCGCCAGCCAGGGATGGCTCTGCACGCTGAGCCGCCCGCTCAGCGTCAGCCCCTCACCGCCGGGGTCCTCGATCGCCGCTGAGAGCAGCGGGTGCCCCGTCCCGGTGAGGCCAGCGGCCCCGAGGTCGCCCGCGGCCGGAGCCGCGTCGAGCCAGAAGCGCCTGCGCTGGAAGGGGTATGTCGGCAGATCGACGGCGCCGGCGTCCGCGCCCTCGAAGAAGGTCTCCCAGTCGACCTTGGCACCCGATGCGTGAGCGGAGCCGAAGGCCAGGGCGATCGACCGAGCCTCCTCGCGCCCTTCGCGCAGGGTGGGGATCAGCGCAGCGCTCTCGTCCTCGGCGAGGGTGCCGGCCGCCATCGCGGTGAGCACGGCGTCGGGCCCAAGCTCCAGGTAGGTAGTGGCGCCCTGATCTTTGAGGGTCGAGACGGCGTCGGCGAAGCGCACCGGCTGCCTGGCGTGGGAGACCCAGTAGGCGGGGTCGGTGGCTTGTGCCCCTGTGAGCTGATCGCCGCTGGTGTTGGAGATCACCGGCAGGTTCGGGGCGTTGAGGTCGAGCGAGGAGACCACCTCGGAGAAGCCATCCAGCATCGGCTCGATCAGCGGCGAGTGGAAGGCGTGGGAAACCTGTAGGCGCTTGGTCTTTCGGTCCTGCTCTTGCCAGCGGGCTTCCAGTTGGTCGATGGCATCGGCGGCACCCGAGATCACGCAGGCCTTGGGGCCGTTGACCGCGGCGAGGGAGAAGCTGAGCCTCCCTGCCCTCGATCGACTCGAGGGTCTCTTCCTCCGTTGCCTCGATCGCCAGCATCGCCCCGCCCTCGGGAAGGTCCCCCATCAGCTTGCCCCTGGCGCTGATCAGCTTCGCTGCGTCTTCGAGTGAGAAGACCCCGGCGATATGAGCGGCGACGATCTCGCCGACCGAGTGGCCGGTGAGCAGGTCTGGCTCGAGCCCCATGGACTCGAAGAGACGGTGCAGCGCCAGCTCGGTGGCGAAGAGGGCGGGCTGGGCGTAGGTGGTGTGATCGAGGAGCTCCGCCTCCTTGGAATCGGACTCGCTGAAGATCAGCTCCTTGAGGGAGCGGTCGATGTGTTTGTCGATCTCGGCGCAGGCCTCATCCAACGCTTGGGCGTAAGCCGGGTAGGTCTCGTAGAGCTGCTTGCCCATCCCCGGTCGTTGTGAGCCCTGGCCGGTGAAGAGGTAGGCAAGGCGGCCGGCAGTCGCCTTGGCGGTGTGGGTGTTGGGTGAGGGCTCGCCCTTGGCGAGCGAGACGAGCCCGGCCAACAGTTCCTCGCGCTGCTCCCCCACCACGACCGCTCGCTGCTCCAGCTGCGCCCTGGTGGTCGCCAGGGAGAAGGAGAGGTCGGTGGGATCTAGGTCGGGGTCCCCCTCGACCCGCGCGGCGAGGCATTCCGCCGCGGCCGCCAGTGCCTCCGGGCTTTTCGCCGAGAGCACGAAGGGCAACAGGCCGGGCGGAACCTCCCGCCTGGAGGAGGCGCCGCGGCCTGCCACTCCCTGCTCGGGAGCCCCTGCGGAAGGCCCCGGCGCCTCCTCCAAGATCACGTGCGCGTTGGTGCCGCTGATGCCGAACGAGGAGACGGCCGCGCGGCGCGGGCGGTCCCCCGGCTTCCACTCGACCTCCTCGGTCAGCAGCTCGACCGCCCCGGCATCCCACTCGACCTTGCTCGAGGGAGCGTCGACGTGGAGGGTCTTCGGCAGCACGCCCTCGCGCAGCGCCAGCACCGTCTTGATCACGCCGGCGGCACCCGCGGCCGCCTGGGTGTGGCCGATGTTCGACTTGACCGAGCCGAGCCGCAGCGGGGCCTCGCGCTGCTGCCCGTAGGTGGCGAGCAGCGCTTCCGCCTCGATCGGGTCGCCGAGCGTGGTGCCGGTCCCGTGGGCCTCGACCACGTCGACGTCCCCCGGCTCCAGCCGAGCATTGGCCAAGGCCTGGCGGATCACCCGCTCCTGCGCGGGGCCGTTGGGGGCGGTGAGGCCGTTGGAGGCACCGTCCTGGTTGACGGCGGAGCCGCGGATGATCGCGTGGATGTGCCGGCCCCTGGCCTCGGCCTCGGAGAGGCGCTCGAGCGCGAGCACCCCGACTCCCTCCGCCCAGCCGACCCCGTCGGCGGCCTCGGCGAAGGCCTTGCAGCGCCCGTCGGCGGAGAGGCCGCGCTGGTGGGCGAACTCGGAGAAGACGGTCGGCGCCGAGAGCACGGTGACGCCGCCCGCCAGGGCGAGCGAGCACTCGCCCGTCCGCAACGCCTGCGCGGCCAGGTGCAGCGCCACCAGCGAAGAGGAGCAGGCGGTATCGATCGTGATCGCGGGGCCCTCGAGGCCGAGGGCGTAGGCGACGCGGCCCGAGATCACGCTGGCCAGGCCGCCGGTAAGGCGGTAGCCGTCGAGCTCCTCCCCCGGCGAGCCCTGGCTGGCGGCGTAATCCGAGGAGCTGACCCCGGCGAAGATCCCGGTCGCGCTTCCGCGCAGCGAGAGCGGATCGAGCCCACCCTCCTCCAGCGCCTCCCAGGCCACTTCCAGCAGCAGTCGCTGTTGGGGGTCGGTGGCGAGCGCCTCGCGCGGGGAGATGCTGAAGAAGTCGTTGTCGAAGTGCGCGGCGTCGGCAATGAAGCCGCCTTCACGGGGATGATCGCCGCCGGCCTGCTCTCCCCCCCGGTCATAGAGGCCCTCCAGGTCCCAGCCGCGGTCGGCGGGGAACTCGCCAACCGCATCGCGACCCTCGGCGAGCAGGCGCCAGAAGCGCTCCGGGGAGGTGGCGCCGCCCGGGAAACGACAGGCGATGCCGACGATCGCGATCGGCTCCTCGGTGGCGGCGGCCGCGACCACGGTGCCGACGCCCCTTGCGGGGGCGCCGCTCGCCCGTTGCCGCAGGAAGGCCGCCAGGGCGACCGGGGTCGGGTGGTTGAAGACGACCGCGGCGGGGAGGTGCAGCCCGGTCGCCTCGCGAAGCCGGTTGCGCAGCTCGACCGCGCCAAGCGAGTCGAAGCCGAGCCTCCCTGAAGGCCGTGTCCGGATCGATCTCGGCGATCGCGGCGTCCCCCAGCACAGCCGCTGCCTCAGCCCGAACGAGCTCGAGCATCTGTGCCTCCCCAAGGGGCTCGGCGGCCGGCGGATCGGGCTCGGCGGAATCGCCGGGCAGGTCCACCAGCTCGGCATCCGCCCCGAAGAGGCGGCGCCAATCGACGCTCACACCGGCGAGGTCTGCCCGCGCCAATGAGATCGCGAAACGATCGGCGCCGCCCTCGCCACGGCGCAGGGTCCCGATCACGGCCGCGCCCTCGCCGCCCTCGCCGAGCACCGCGTCGATCGTTTCCTCGATGCCAAAGGCGAGAACCGGGTGGGGGCCGATCTCGACGAAGGCGTGGGGACCGCGCGCGAGCAGATCGCGGATCACCGGGTCGAGCCGCACCGTCCCGCGCAGGTTGCGGTACCAGTACTCAGGCCCCAGCTGCCCGGTATCGATCACCTCGCCGGTCACGGTGGAGTGGAACGGAACCTCTCCCGAGCTCGGCAAGATCGGCGCGAAGGCCGCGAGCAGATCGTCGCGCACGGTCTCAATCTGAGCCGAGTGGGCGGCGTAGTCGACGGCGATGCGCTGGGCGCCGATGCCCTGCTCGGCGAAGTCCGCCAGCAGCTCGTCGAGGACGGCGGCCTCGCCCGAGATCACGCTCAGGGACGGGCCGTTGAGACCGGCGAGCGAGGCGCGATCGCCAAGCGGCGCCAAGCGCGCCTCGAGCTCCGCCGCCGGCAGGTTCACCGCGACCATGCCACCGCCACCGGTCAGCGGCAGCGAGAGCTTGCTGTGCAGGGCGGCGATTCGGGCCGCGTCCTCGAGCGAGAGCCCGCCGGCGATGTGCGCGGCGGCGATCTCACCTTGCGACTGGCCGACGACCGCGGCCGGCTCCACCCCGCAGTCCCGCCAGAGCTTGGCCAGGGCGATCATCACCATCACCAGGGCCGGCTGAACCACGTCGAGACGGGCCAGGGACTCCTCGCCCCCGTCCCGCAGAACCCCGGCCAGAGACCAATCCACAAACGGCTCGAGCGCCTGCTCGCAGGCCTGGATATAGCCAGCAAAACGCGGTGAGCGGTCGAGCAGCTCACTCGCCATCCCTGGCCACTGCCCACCCTGGCCCGGGAAGACGAAGACCGCGGAACGCTCGCTGCGGCTGGCCCCCCCTGCCGACCGGCTGATCAGCGCCCGCACGGCGGCCTCGCCGGTGGCTGATAACGGGGGCAAGATCGTGCCCAGCGACACCGCGTCCTCGCCGGCATTCCGGGCGGGCGAGTCATTGCTCAAATTATTCTTATTGAACCGACCCATTTCCCCCCTGAAGGAACGTGGTGCTTCCTCAACGACGGCCCCGCCTGAACGGCCCGTCGGGCAGACAGCGGTCAGCTCGGACCACCGTGATCGGAGAGCTTTTCCCGGAAGCTCTGCTCACATCCACCCCTCCCTGGCCATCTCGCAGGTGCAACGAGAAACAGCGTAGTACGTCGATCTCAGCCCCCCAAAAAAGGAAAAAGCGAGCAGCTAGGCGCCGTCGGCAGGAACCGCGATGGCGCTGATGACCAAGCCCTCGGCGACCATCCAGCTGCCGCTGAAGCCATCCAGGTGACGCCCCTGCAGCGTCGGCCCGGGGACGAGCAGGTGGGCCGAGAAGGTGCGGCGCTCGCGGTCGATGCTGACGCTGGCGTCTTCGAAGCCGAGCCAGCTCCTGGTCAGCGGAAACCACGCCTTGTAGATCGACTCCTTGATGCTGAAGAGGAGCCGGTCCCAGCTGATGCTCGGGTCCTCGACGGTGAGCCGCTCAATCCACCGGCGCTCCTCGGGCAGGGCGATGTCGCCGATCAGATCGATCGGCAGCGGCTCGGCGACCTCAGCGTCGATGCCGATCGTGGTCAGGTCGCGGTCCAGCGCCACGGCGCAGGCCCGGTAGCCGGCGCAGTGGGTGATGCTGCCGACGACGCCGCCGGGCCAGACCGGCTCGCCACGGGAGCCGCTCGGGATCGGCTGCGGCGCGATGCCGAGTCGCCCCAGGGCGTCGCGAGCGCAGGCCCGGGCGGTGATGAACTCGCGGCGGCGCTTCTCGACCGCCTGGCCGAGGCCCTCCTGCTCGGCGGGGAACAGCTCGACCTCGCGGTCTCCCCTGGTCGAGACGACCGCGACGACGTCGGGCAGGAGCTGCTCAAGCACGCCCGGCCTCCGGCAGGATCCGCCGCGGCCCTGGCCGCGAAGCGGGCCAGCGCGCTCGCTCCCGCGGGTAGCCGATCGAGACCTCCTCGAAGCGGACGCCGTCCTGCCAGCTCGTGCGCGGGATGTGGAGGTGGCCGTAGACGACCGCGGTGGCCCGGAAGCGGCGATGCCAGTCGGCCGTCAGGCTCGTTCCGCACCACTGGGCGAACTCCGGGTGGCGCAGCACCCGGGTCGGCTCCGCGGTGAGGGGAAAGTGGTTGACCAGCACCGTCGGCAGCGCCGGGTCGGCAGCGGCCAGCCGCCGCTCCGTCTCCGCTACCCGCGCTTCGCACCAGGCCCCACGGCTGGGGAACGGGTCCGGGTAGAGCAGGTACTCATCGACGCAGACGACGCCGGCCTCGTGGGCGAGCCGCATCGCTTCGACTTTGCTCGCTGCCACGTTGCGGCCGAAGGAGTAGTCGTAGAGGAGGAAGAGCGGCGCCACCAGGACGGGCCCGCCGGGGCCCTCCCAGCGCGCGAACGGGTCCTCGGGCGTAAGCACGCCGATCTCCCGGCAGAGCTCGACCAGGTGGCGGTAGCGCTGCTCACCGCGCAGCTGCAGCGGATCGTCTTTGAAGGTCAGCAGATCGTGGTTGCCGGGCACCCAGACCAGCTGCTCGAAACGCTCGCTGAGCAGCCGCAGCGCCCACTCGAAACCGGCGCGATCGTCGGCGACGTCGCCGGCCACGATCAGCCAGTCCCGCTCCGCGTGGGGCCGCATCTGCTGGACGAATTCGCGGTTCTCAGCGTGATCGACGTGCAGATCGCTTACCGCGTAGAGGCCGGCGCTCACCCGCGCCCCGGCGTCATCGCTCGCCCCCCAGGGCGGTGAGCGCACCCAGCAAGCGGGCTCGGGTCTGGTCCGGCTCGATCACCTCGTCGACGAAGCCACCGGCCGCAGCGACGTCCGCCCCCAGGTGCTCCTGGGCGTAGGCCGTGGCCAGCGCCTCGCGCAGCGCGATCGGGTCCGAGGCGGCGGCAAGCTCGCGCCGCCGCACGATCGTCGTCGCCGACTCGGCACTCATCACCCCGATCTCCGCCCCCGGCCAGGCGAAGACGAGGTCGGCGCCGAGGTCGCGCGAGTTCATCGCGATGAAGCCGCCGCCGTAGGCCTTGCGCAGCACGACTGTCAGCCGCGGCACCGTGGCGCGGGCGAAAGCGCGCACCAGCGTGGCGCCGAAGCGGATCACGCCGGCGTTCTCCTGATCGCGTCCCGGCATGAAGCCCGGCGTATCGACGAGGACGATCAGCGGCAGGCCGAAGGCATCGCAGCGCTCGACGAAGCGGGCGCCCTTCTGAGCCGACTCGGCGTCGAGGATGCCGCCCAGGTAGCGCGGCTGGTTGGCGATCACGCCGACCGGACGGCCGTCGAGGCGGGCGAAGGCGGTGAAGATGCTGCGCGCCCAGCGCGGCGCGACCTCGAGCAGCGAACCGGCATCGACGATGCCCTCGCAGACCGCCCGTACGTCATAGACGCGGCGCGGCGAGCTCGGCACCGCAATGCCCGGGCCCGGGCCGGCGGGCGGTGCGCCCAAGGCTCGCGGCGGCGCGCTGCCGGAGTGCCGTGGCAGGTAGTCGAGCAGGCTGCGCACCAGCGCCGCGGCAGCGTCGTCATCGGCGGCAACGAAGTCGCAGACGCCGTTTCGCTCGTGCACCCGCGGGCCGCCCAGCTCGCGCATCCCGATCGCTTCCCCGGTCACCTCACCGACCACGGCCGGCCCGGTGAGGAACATCGTCGCCTCCTCCGTCATCACGACGAAGTCAGTGAGCGCCGGCGAGTAACAACCCCCGCCCGCCGCCAAGCCGCTGATCACCGAGATCTGTGGCACCACGCCCGAGAGCAGTGCGTTGTGGCGAAAGACGCGGCCGTAGCCACAGAGCGCCGCAGTGCCCTCCTGGATTCGCGCGCCACCCGACTCGATGAAGCCGACCACCGGGATCTTCGCCTGGCCGGCGAGCCCGAGCAAGCGATCGATCGTGTCGGCGTGCGCCTCGCCCAAGGAGCCACCCATGTAGCTGACGTCCTGCGCGTAGCAGGCGACGGGCCGGCCGCCGACGCGAGCGATCGCGGCGATCACCCCATCGCCGGGAACCGCCTCGGCGCCGAGTCGCCGCGAGGTCGCGCCCGAGCGGATCGCTTCCAGCGAACCCGGATCGCAGAGCAGCTCGAGCCGCCCCCTGCAGCTGCTTCGGCTTAGTCCGCCGGCCCGCTCAACTTGTGTCCGCAATGCGGACATACGCCCTCCCCCTGCCCCTCGCCCTCGGCGCTCGCCGTCTTCCCACGACGGCTTCCGCGCCCACTGGCACGCAACTCGAGTCTCAAATCAGAGACCGAGAGCCGCCCGTCGGCCGCTTTCTCGATCCAGTAGCGCTGTTCCTCGGCGCTCAGCGGCGCCAGCAGGACATGGTGGCTCCAGCTGAGCTTGTCACTACGTAGTGACGAATCGAACTGGGCCGCGACCCACGCCATGTTCCTCAGGCTGGCGACGTCATAGCCCGTCACCCGCGCGGCCTCGACGTACTTCTCGCCCCAGCGCGCCGTGCCGTAGCGAATCCAGTCACCGATCCACCACTGGCTACAGCGCCCGATCGCCCCCAGGCGCCGGCCGGCCGAGAGCCACTCAGCCTGCCCGAGGTCAGACGGCGGCACCCAGGCGACCTTGGAGATCCCCGAGGCCGGGCGCCGCTCGGCACCGCTCGGCTCGAGCCCGGCCGCAGGGACACTCCCCGCCGAAATGGATGCCGGAACCGGAATCGCTTGAACGACTTCTGGGGACCCTGACATGACCCTACCCTTGCCGCGTTTGCTGACATAAACGCGGTGCGCTCGCGGTCGAGTGCACCCCGCCTCCCACTACATGAAGATGTGTACAGAAAGGTCTAAGGCCCCGCTACACCAATATGGTGCGCGCAGGGCCCCAGGGACGCCAAAGTGTCCCATCGGGCATCAGGGAGCCCCGCCGCTACCCACTTCCGACTGCCGGCAGGCTCGGCCGCGCGGCCTCGTCGTCGAGCTCCTCCAGCACCAGGGCGACCTCGAGCTCGGCATGACACGAGTGCAGGAGCCGGCCCAGGGCCTCCTCGACCTTGCGCAGGCGGCGCTGGACCGTGTGCCGGTCTACTTCCAAGGCGGCGGCCGCGGTCGCCGCGTTGAACCCCGCGTCGAAATAGGCGCGCAGCGTCTCGCGCAGGCCGAGGCCCGAGTCCCCGTGGTCGTCGAGGGGGGCGAGATAGGTCTCGCGCAGGGACTTCGCCAGCAGCTCATCGCGCAGCACCGCGGCGAGCAGCACCACGTCGCTGGCCTGGATGAAGGGCTGCGGCCGGCGCAGCATCACCTGCTGGGCCGCCCTCGCCTCGTAGTGGGTCAGGCGCCAGCCCTCGAGCCCGAAGCGCGGCTCCCCGACGGCCAACGTCACGTCCCCCAACACCCCGGCCGCCAGGTAGCGCTCGACCTCGATCACGGCGAGCCGCTCACGGCCGCCGAGCCAGGCCCAGGCACTGTCGTTGCCCTGCGGAATCATCAACGGCTGGCGATTGAGGCCGGCGGCCAGGGTGCGGGCGGCGACATCGGGGCGGGGGCTGGTGACGACCAGGCCCAGGTGCCAGGCATCGAGTTCGTAGTCGAGCCTGGCCGCGTCGACGGGCGAGTCGGCGGCGAGCAGGCGCTGCACCCGTTCGGCGACGCGCTGGGCGGGCGAGCGCCTGATCCGCTCCAGCTCGTCCATGTACTCGGTCGCGACCGCGGCCATCATCCGATCGACGTGCGGGCCCTGGGCCCGCAGGAGGGGACGCATCGCCTCGTTGGGCAGTTGGGCCGCCTCGTCGACGACGAACTCGCCAACCAGGCGATCGCCCGCCGCGTAGCGCCGCAGGACCGCGTCCAGCCTGACGCCGGTGCGAGCCGCCCGGCGCGCCTGCACCATTGCCGCCTCGGGGATCGCGCCGTTCCAGTCCTCGCCCTGTTCGATGCCCAGCAGCGCGTAGTCGATCGCCTCGGCCACCGTGGCGCGCAGGTAGGCGCGGTACTCGGGATCGTCTCTTTCGACCGGATCCGCCATCTGGCGCACCCGGTTGTAGACCGTGTCTTCGATCTCGGCGGACCGCGCTCGCAATCGGGCTACGAGCTCAGCCCGGATATCGTGCAGTGCTTCCAAACCGCATTGCCCCCCTCTCCGCGATACACAAGCTAGTACGCCATCTCGACCGCTGTCAACTCGCCGCTTGCCGCCGCCCTGCTCTAGGGTCCGCGAAATGAGCGTCATCGACGAGCTGATCGCGCAGAACGAGGTCTTCGCCAACTCCCTGCCAGAGCGGCATCTGGACGTGCGCCCGAGCCGCGAGCTGGCGATCGTCACCTGCATGGACTCCCGCCTCGACGTCTTCGCCGCGCTCGGCCTCGGCAACGGCGAGGCGCACGTGCTGCGCAACGCCGGCGGCGTCATCACCGACGACGTGATCCGCTCGCTGGCGATCTCACAGCGGCTGCTCGGCACCCGCGAGGTGATGTTGATTCACCACAGCGACTGCGGGATGGAAAAGATCAGCGACGACGGCTTCCGCGCCGAGCTGCGCGAAGAGACCGGCATCGCCCCCGCCTTCGCGATCGAGTCCTTCGGCGACGGTGAGACCGACGTGCGCCAGTCGATCCTGCGCGTGCGGCGGTCCGCCTTCCTACCCCACCGCGACGCGGTGCGTGGCTTCATCTACGACGTCGACAGCCACCGCCTGCGCGAGGTCACCGCCTAGGTCTCTACCGCCACCGCCCGGGTCTCTATTCGCCGGCGCGGAAGGCGACGATCTGTGGCGTCTGGCCGGCCGCGGCGGCGACCCCGGCGGGCGCGATCAGGGTGTCCCCCTCGAGCATCACCCCGGAGTTGGTCCCCGCCGGCAGCTTTTCGCGCCAGACGACCTGACCGGACTTGGCGTTGTAGGCGGAGAGGGTGCCTTCATAGGTGGTGGCGAAGACGAGGTCGTTGGCCGCCGTGGTGGCGCCGAAGGCCGGGCTGGCGAGTTCTTCTTTCCAGGCTACTTTGCCGGTGGCGGCGTCGAGGGCGACGATTTCGCCGCTGGCCGGGCCCGGTTCTTCCTTTTCGAAACCGGAGACGATCTTGGACGGGTTGTTGACCACCGGCACGAAGAGCAGTGACCCGTTAGTCGACATCGGCGCGATCACGCCGCCGAGATCGCCCGGGTAGACGGTCGTCGGCGCGCCGATCTTCGACTCTTCGCCGCGCATCGCCAGCAGGCCGTCGTCGTCGTGCCCGTTGTGTTCGCCGACCGCGACCTGCCAGAGCACTTTGCCCGTCTTCGGGTCGGCGGCGAGGACGATTCCCGACTTGCCAGCCGCGGCGACGATTTCCTTGCCACCGACCGTCATCAGGATCGGCGGGCCCTGGAAGTCCCAGTCGTAGAGGTCGTGCGGGGTGACCTGGTGGTACCAATCGAGCTTGCCGGTCTTGGCGTTCATCTTGACCAGCGAGTTGGTGTAGAGGTTGGGCCCGGGGCGGCCCGAGCCCCAGGGCTTTACGGAGGTGCCAGGGAACGGGGCCGGGTTGCCGACGCCGAAGTACATCGAGCCCTTGCCGTCGAAGGCGGGTGGGTACCAGACGCCGCCGCCCGAATTGAATTTCGGGTCGCCCCAGAGGCTCTTCGGCACAGTGTCGAAGTGCCACTTTTTCTTGCCCGTCTTGGCGTCGAGCGCCCAGAGCGTGCCGACACCGCCGCCCGCGTACGCCGCTTCGGTGGTGACGGGAACGGTCGAGACGTAGACGAGGCCGTCCTGGTAGCCGGGGGCCATGTCGATACCTTCGACTTCGTTGCGAGTCAGTTTCACCGACCAGAGCTGATTGCCCGTCTTCTGGTCGAGCGCGAAGGCTTCCGTCGGGGTCGTGCCGAAAACCTTGCCTTCGGCGACGACTACTCCGTTCGGTCCCTCGCTGGGCTGTTCGAAGCTGGCGTTCCAGAGCACTTCACCCGAGTCGAGGCTGAGCGCCTGCACGTTGGAGGCGAGGTCCTGCGAGTAGATCACGCCCTTGTCGATCACCGGGGTCGAGGCGTAGCTGCCGAAGCTGCTGGTGCCGGGGATCTTCGCTTTCCAGGCGACCGAGAGGCTGCTGACGTTGGAGCTGTCGATCGTGCTTTCGGCTTTGCGCGTGTTGGCCGCGTCGACGCCGGGATAGCCGGAGCCGGTGAAGCTCGCCTCTTCGCCGCCGCCGCCGGAGGAGGAGCCGCCGCAGCCGCCGATCGCCAGGGCGAACAGCGCCAGCGCCAGCAGTCCAATCGCCGCTCGCGCAGCCTTAGAGATCCCGCTCAACTCCTCCATCAAAACCCTGCCTCCCTCGTCGTCGCCGCGACCCTATGCGACCGGTTTATAGCTGTCAAGTAATTCGGTATTTGCGACCATATGCGGTTGCAGCACGCGGTTGGAGAGCAGGCCGAGGGCGCCGAGGTTGGCGAAGCCGGGACCCTGGCTGAGGCCGGCCAGGCCGGGGATGTGGAGCCACGGCCGCATCCCCTCGAGCTCCAGGTTGCGGCCGATCGGCACCTCGCTGCCGGCGGGCTGGTCCCAGATCGGGCCGCAGCTGCGCTCGATCTGCTCGCGCACCGTCGCCGGGAAGAGGGTGCGCAGCTGCGCCAGCAGGTCGAAGCCGGTGCAGTTGGCGACGAAGTCGTGCTCCCTGCTGCCGGCCCCTTCGGGCGCCTCGAACTCGAGCCGGACCCCGTCTCCCGAGGCAGCGGCGCCGACGTCGGTGACGCGGCCGGTGACGAAGCGGCAGCGCTCGTCGTAGGCGATCGCCGCCAGGCTGGGCGGGTCGAAGACGCCGCGGTCGGAGTGCTTGACGAAGTCGCGCCTGCGTCTGCTGGTCGAGCGACTCCCATTCGACCGTGTCGGGATTGGAGAAGACGCGGTTCTCGAGGAAGCTCTCGCCGCGGCTCATCGGCAGCATCGGCGTGTAGATCGTGTAGCGGCAGTCGGGCCGCATCCCGCGCAGGAACATCGTCGCGCTGAGCGCGCTCTCGCCGCCGCCGACGATCGCCACGTCGCACTGCGGGCCCTCGGGGATGCGGGCGAACTCGTCGCGGCGGCTGTCGCAGTGGAAGACCCGCTCGGCGACGGCGGGCTCGTGCGGGAAGGCGCGGTGGATGCCGGGCCCGGTCAGGACCAGGGCACCGCCGCCGTGACTCTCCTTGCCCGCGCCCGTCTCCGCCTCGACCAGCCAGCGCTCCCCCTCCCCGTCGAGCGTCACCTGGGTAACCCGGGCGGCAAGGTGCTTGACGCCCTCGCTCGCCCGCGAGAGCACCCAGGTCAGGTACTCGCCGTAGTCGCGGTGCCGCACCTGGGGCGAGCCGGCGTCGACCCAGCGGGCGTAGCGGCGCGTGCTGATCATGTGCTGCTGCCAGGTGAACTGGGCCAGCGCCGCGTCGATCGCCTCGCCGGTCTCGCCGAACTCGATATGGCTCTGGTACGGGAAGCCGATGTCCTTGATCGGCGTCACCGCCAGCGGCTCCTCGCCCGAGGTCATGCCGTTGCGGCCCTTCCAGGAAGCGGCGAACTCGGTGCCCTCGATCACCAGCAGCGAGATCTGGGCGAGGCCGAGGCTGTTGACGATGTGCACCTTGGTCGCGATTCCGGCGGCCTTGGCGCCGGCGCCGACGACGATCAGGTCGTAATCAGGCATAGGCGTGCGTCCTCGGCTTGGCGACCACGAGGCCGTGCTGGGCGGGGCTGAAGGCGATCGCGCCCCTGGTCACCCGCTCGCCCTGGGACTCGACCGGCTCGCAGCTCGACCTCCTCGAGCACGGTGCGCAGGACGCGCTTCATCTCCTGTTCGGCGTAGCTGGCGGCGAGGCAGCGGCGGGCGCCGCCGCCGAAGGGGATCCAGGTCGGCACCGCAGCGCGCTGGGTCGAGGAAGCGCTCGGGGATGAAGCTCGCCCGGGTTCTCGTAGATCGTCCTCGCGATGGTGGATCAGGTAGACGCAGGGCGCGACCAGCGTCCCGGCGGGAAGCTCGTAGCCACCCAGGGTCGCCGGCTCGAGCAGGCGGCGGACGACGACCGGAGACCGGTGGCCGCAGCCGCAGCGTCTCCTTGATCACCGCGTCGAGGTAGGCGTCCGCCTTCGCCGGCGAGCACTTCGGACTGCAGGCGAGACAGCTTCTCGGGGTGGCGCAGCAGCCGCTCGAAGACCCAGGCCAGCGAGCTCGAGGTCGGGCCGTCGGTGAGCAGGGTCAGCAGTTCGTCGCGCAGGTCTTTCTCGCTCAGCGGCGAGCCGTCCTCGTTGCGTGCCTCGACCAGGATCGAGACGGCGTCCTTGCGGCCCTCCTCCCCTTCGGCGCGGCGGCGCGCCACCTCCGCCAGCACCTCCGCTTCGACCGGCGCCATCGCCTCGCGCCAGCCGGCGGCTTCTTCAAGCCAGCCGGACCGCGCTCGGCGAGCTTGCGCAGGCGCTCTTCGTCGTTGACCGCCGCGGTCAGGTTGGTCAGGAGGGCACGCAGGTGGTCCAGGCGACCATCGTCATCGCCGAAGACGGCCCGCATCACCACCTCCTGGGTTAGCGCCTGCATCTGCGGCCAGAGCGCGAACGGCTCGCCGACCGGCCAGGCCCGCACTTCGCGCCGCGCCAGCTCGGTCATCATCTCGGCGTCCTCGCGCATCCGCTCGCCGTGGAAGCGCGGCAGCATCAGCTTGCGACGGGCCATGTGCTCGGGCTCCTCGCTCAGCATCACCGAGTGGGCGCCGAGGACCGGCCGCAGCGCCAGGTTCGGCACCCCGACGCCGAGGTCGTCGGTGTCGGTCGAGAAGACCCGTTTGACGTCCTCGGGGTCGGAGAGCAGGACCCAGGTGCCGAGGTGGCGCAGGCGCAGGGTGAAGGTGTCGCCGTAGCGCTCGCGGCACTCCTCGAGGAAGGGCAGCGGCTCGCTCGCCCAGCGCGCCGACTGCTCGCTGCTCGGAGAGCGAGGGCCCGGGCGGCAGCGCGACGCTCATTGCTCCTGCCCCTCAGTCGCGACGGCCCCCTCCATCAGCTCGTCCTCGAGCTTGCAGGTGGCGCCGATCAGCAACTCGAAGAGCGCTGCGGTGAAGTCCTCGGGCAGGTTGACCGCGGCCCCGCGGGCGAGGTAGCGGGCGCGCACCTCGGCGACCCGGTCGGGCTGCATCATCGGGATCCCGTGCTCGCTCTTGTAAGCGGCGACTTCGCGGCAGATCTCAAAGCGCTCGCCGAGCAAGCGCGCGATCTCCTCGTCGATCGGATCGAGCCGATCGCGAAACCCCGTCAGCCCGTTATCGCTCATTGCAGCAGCCCCGTCACGAAGGCCTCGCTGCACTCGGCCAGGGAGTCGAGGGCGTAGCCGCCCTCCTGGATCACGCAGACGGGCTTGCCGCAGGCGGCGAGCAGGCGGCCGATCTCGGTGAAGATCCCCGGCTCGAACTCCCAGGAGCCGTGCGGGTCGCCGGCGACGATGTCGTAGCCGAGCGAGACGACGAGCGCTGCCGAGGCTGCTCGGCCAGGGCCTCGATCGAGCGGGCGACCGCGGTCGAGGTAGATCTCGGCGTCGGGACTGCCGGTGAACTCGACCACGTGTTCGCGCTCGCTGCTGGGCTCGACCGTGCCGGCGGCGACGTTGGTGACCGGCGAGGCGTGCAGCGAGTGCAGGCTCGCGTCGCTCATCGTTTCGACGATCGCCGCGGTTCCGTTGGGGTAGTGCAGGTCGATGTCGAGGATGCCGACCGGGCTGACGCCGGCATGGCGCAGGACCTGCACCGCCGCGGCGGCGGTATTGAGGTAGCAGTAGCCGGCGAACCAGGCCGGCCCGGCGTGGTGGCCGGGGGGACGGCAGAGCGCGTAGGTGAAACGGGCGCCCTCGGTGAGGAGCTCGGCCGCGGTCATCGCGGTGCGCACGCCCTCCCGGGCGGCGTCGACCAGACCGGAGCAGACGGGAATGTCGGGCGGCAGGCCGGGCGGGGTCAGCTCGGGGATGACCACCGGCTCCGAAGAGACCTCGGCCAGCGCCTCGAGGTAGAAGGGATCGTGCAGGACGCTGAGCGTCTGCTCGACGTCTTCGCTGTCGGCATCGGCAGAGGCTGCGCGAACCCCCGCGTGGCGCAGGAGGCCGCGGCGCAGCTCCGCCATGCGGCGGTTGTCGTCGACGCCGGGCAGGATGCGACCGCCTTCGAGGATCCAGTGGGCGCCGTCATCCTCGCCTGCGGCGCTCGCCCGCTGCTCGACCAGCAACAGCTCGGCGCTCAAAGCTTCCTCCGCATGCGCGGGCCGAGGTGCTCGAAGCCGTTGGCGCGGTAGAAGGCAGTGGTGGCGTCGATGCGCTCGAAGTCCTCGCGCGGCAGCCCGACTTCGATCCGCTTCGCGCCCTCCCTGAGAGCGATCTCGCAGAAGGCCTCGACCAGCTCATGGCCGACCGCGCGGCTACGCCACTCGGGGTGCACCCAGAGATCCTGGATCGTGCCGTAACGGCCGGGAACGTGGATCGCGTGCTGCCAGCTGGCGGCGAGGACGCCCACAAGCCCATCCTCGCCCCCTGCCTCCGCCACCAGCAGGGCACCCATCCCCCTATCCCTGACCAGTTCGAGGCTCGCCGCTTCGAGCTCGCTCGCCGCCGGCCCACCGCCGCTCAGCTCGACCAACAGCTCGCCAACCGCGGCGGCGACCGCGGGAACGTCCGCCTCGGCCGCCTCGCGCACCTGGCACTTCGGTTCGGCCGCGGCCTCCATCAGGCTGCCTCTGCGGCGCGCGACCGCGCCGGCTCTAGCTCGACGCTCCAGGAGTCGGGCGAGTCGCTGCCGGTAACCGTGCGGGCGATCGCCGCCATCGGCGCTTTCGCCTTGAGCAGGATCTCGTCGAACTCGTCGACCGGGTCGGACTGCATCACGATCGCGCCGCCGGCGCCGATCGTCGTCCGCCCCTCGCGCAGGACGACGGTGCGGATGACGATGCTCAGGTCCATCACGCCGTCGAGGCCGAAGTAGCCGATCGCACCGGAGTAGACGCCGCGCGCCTCGGCCTCGATGTCGTCGATGATCTCCATCGTGCGCAGCTTCGGCGCGCCGGTCATCGAGCCGCCGGGGAAGCAGGCGCGGGCGCACTCGACGGCGCTGCGCTCGGCCGGCAGCCGGCCCTCGACCGTGGAGATCAGCTGGTGCACGGTGGCGTAGTCCTCGACCACCATCAGCTCCGGCACGGCGACGCTGCCGACCTCGCAGACGATGCCGAGGTCGTTGCGCAGCAGGTCGACGATCATCAGGTGCTCGGCGTAGGTCTTTTCATCGCTGGTCAGCTCGGCTTTCAGCGCCGCGTCCTCGGCCGGGTCGGCGGAGCGCCTCGTCGTCCCCTTGATCGGGCGGGCCTCGACCCGGCGCTCGCGGTCGACCGAGAGGAAGCGCTCCGGTGAGGAGCTGACCACGGCAACCTCGCCGAGCTTGAGGAAGGCGGCGAAGGGAGCCGGGTTGCTGCGGCGCAGGTTGCGGTAGAGGTCGAACGGCTCGGGTTCAGCCGCGGTCGAGATCTGGTCGGTGAGGCAGACCTCGTAGGACTCACCGGCGGCCAGTCTCGGCCTGCGAGCGGTCGATGTCGGCGAGGTACTGGCGGCGACCGCGGCCGCAGTCGAAGCGCACGTGGGTGTCGCTGGGTTTGCCGAAGGCGGGATCGGCGGCGCTTGTTGGCGAGGGCGGGTCGGCGATCAGCTCGCGGGCGGCGGCCTCGGCCTCGTCCAGCCAGGCGGTTGCCTCGTCGACCTCGTCGTCGGCGCAGACCGCCAGCACGTGGGTGCGGTGGTGGACGTGGTCGACGGCGACGACCCGGTTGGCCAGCATCATCACCGCGTCGGGAACGTCGGACCTGTGCACGTTGGTGGCGCCGCAGTCGGCCTTGAGCTCGTAGCCGAGGTAGCCGACGAAGCCGCCGAGCAGGTTCGGTGCCGCCTCGCCCGGCCGCTCGATCGCCCGCGCGGCGACCTCGCGGTCGAGCACGTCGAAGATCGAGCCGGTCTCGATCGCGTCGCTCTCGCTGCGATGGGCCCGCACGCCTCCCTCCTCGACGTCGTACTCGAGCACGCAGCGGTCGCGGCCGGCGCTGGTGCCGAGGTAGGAGCTCTGCGCCAGCCGAGTCGGCGCGTCGGTGCTGTCGAGCCAGAAGGCGTACTCCTCGGCAGCGAAGAGCCGTTCGAAGAGCGCCTCGGTCGAGGCCTCGCCGGGAATCGAGCGCAGCAGCAGGCGAGTGTCGGAAGGGGTTGGCTTGCTTGCCAGCGGGGTGTTGCGCGGGCGGGCGCCGTCCGGCCGCTTCGTCGCCCGCACCGGCGTCTCTTTGCGCTTGCGGGCGAGGTCAAAGAAGTTCTCGACCAGCCTGGCGCCGTGGTCGGTGGCGATCGACTCGGGGTGGAACTGCACCCCCCACATCGGTCGTTTGCGGTGTTCGATCCCCATCACCACGCCGTCGTCGGCCCAGGCGCAGACGTTGCCGTCGGGGCCCATGCCGGTGATCGCCAGCGAGTGGTAGCGGACGACCGGGAAGCCCTGCGGGATGCCGTCGAAGAGGCCGTCGCCTTCGTGGAAGATGCTTGCTGAGGCGGCCGTGCATCGCCTCGGGGGCGCTGCGCACCTCGCCGTCGAGCATTTTGCCCAGGCCCTGGTGACCGAGGCAGATGCCGAGCACAGGGATCTCGCTGAAGCGGAGGATGTCGTCGCAAACGCAGAAGTCATGCCAGCGGCCCGGCGTCCCCGGGCCTGGCGAGAGCACGATCGCGTCGAAGTCCCAGCGCTCCAGCGCCCGCCAGGAGACGGCGTCGTTGTCGACCACGATCGGCTCCTCGCCGGAGACGCCGGCCAGCAGGTGGAAGACGTTGTAGGTGTAGGAGTCGTGGTTGTCGACCAGCAGCGTCCTCATCGCACTGCCTCCAGTCCGAGGCCGCGGGCGCCCTGGGCGAGCGCCGCTTGGATTGCCTCCTGCACGTGCGGCTCGCGGTCCTCCTCGACGTACCAGCGCGAGAGGTGGGCGACGTACTTGGCCAGGGGGCTGACGTCGAGCCGCTCGACCGCCTGCTGCAGGTGGCGCCGGTACATCTCCGACTGGACGACGGCGAAGCGGTAGTCGGGATCCTGCGCCGGCTCGCCGGTCGCGGTGCCGGAGCCGTTGCCGTTGTGGGCGCGAGCCCGTGCCAGGTCCCAGCCGAGGCTCTGCTCCTCGCGCAGCAGCTTCTCCGGCTCGAAGTCGAGCGGTTTGGTGTTGGTGTGCATGAGGAAGTAGCCGAGCGCCACCTGGGGCACGATCGCTTCCGCCGCCGGGTGCCGCTCGCGCACCCCGACACGCTCCTCCTCGAGCCTCCATCGCCGCGTCGATCCACTCCGCCAGCTCGTCGATCAGCAGCGCGTTCTTCTTGCTCGAGGAGACCGACTCGCTCTGTTTGGAGACCATCCCGTGGAAGACGTCGTGGGCGGGATGGTTGATCTCGGCGCCGGCCCCCTTCTCCATCATCTCGTCCATCAGCTGGCGCCGGCAGGTGACGTGGGCGACCCACTCGAGGCCGCAGACCTGGATCGAGGTCGTGCCCTCGAGGCCCGGCGCCGCCATCCAGTAGGCGAGCGCCCGCATGTGCTGGGTCGGCAGGCCGTCGGCGCGCAGCAACGGCATTTCCTCCAGCTCCTCGCGGTCGGTGAGGTAGATGATCGCGCCGTCGGGGCGGCGCTGCAGCATCCCGTGCTCCAAGCCGAGGTTGGAGAGTTCTGCGACCTCGGGCAGGAAGTCGGACTCGAAGAAGACGCGGTCGAAGGAGATGCCGAGCCGGGCCAGGGTCTTGCGCTGGCCCGAGATCACCCAGGCGCGCGTCTTCGACCAGAGCTCGATCGCGTCCTGGTCGCCGTCGAGGACCCGCTGCAGCAGCTCGTCGGCGCTGTCGTGGTGGACGTCGAGCTCACGGGTCAGCGAGCTGGCCGGGTTCGTCGTCGCGGCCGCTCAGCGAGGGGCCGGACTTGACGTACTCGGCGTAGCAGGCGCCGACGAAGTGATCGCTCTTCTCGCCGCCCTCGAGCGATGACTGCGTGTGGCGGCCGCTCTTGACCACGCCGGCCATCGCCTCGCCCATGCTGCGGCCGACGTCGCAGATGATGCTGCGCCGCTCGACCTTGCCGCCGGCCTCGGTCAGCGCCGAGCCGAGCGCGTTGCCGAGCGCCAGGTTGCGCAGGTGGCCGATGTGCAGGGCCTTGGTCGAGTTGGCGTCCCAGAAGTTGAGCGCGAAGCGGCGGCCCTCGGCCAGATCGGTGTGCGACGGTGCCTCGCCGGAGGTGAGGGCACCGCCGGTGGCCGCGATCCAGTCGTCGGCGAGGCGCGCCTGCACCTGCCTGCCGTCGCGGTCGATGCTCTCGATCCAGGGCTCGGCCTCGATCCGCTCGAGCGCCGCGATTGCGTCGGCATCGTCCTGCCAGCCCTTCACCCGCGGGACCAGCATCAGGTCGAAGTCGTCCTGCGGCTGGTAGGGGGCGCGTGCCGCCCAGAGGGGACGCTCCTGCTCGCCGCCAGTTGAGATTTCGTCTAGTTGGTCAAAGAGATTGTTCGCCATAGCCGGTCACCGGTTTCGTTTGGGTTCCGATGCACCAGCCGGGGCTCGAACCCGGATCTCCGGCTTTTAAGGCCGGCCCTTTGACCGATTAAGGCACTGGTGCGCTATGGGTGGGAACTCCTCCCTTTGAAGCTCCCTGAGGTCCCTCTCCCGGGGTCCCCCTCAATCTCTCTGATCGCTCCAGAATTTTCGGGCATCCTAGCACTCCGCGCGTACCAAAGGACGGACGTTGGGAAGTCTTTACGCCGCATCGGTGGATCGTCCAGCACCGCTCGCTCTCGTCCCCGGGTCGTGGACAATCGCGAAAATCATCGAGCGGGGAGGGAAAGTGCGTAGAAGGTCCACCGGCCTCTGGCGGGCGACATCGGCGGCGATCGCGAGCTTGGCGCTGTTCGTCGCGCTCGCCTCCAGCGCTGTCGCCGCGCCTCGGTACGCGTCGCCAAACGGCTCCGGCAGCACCTGCGCCGAAGGCTCGCCCTGCAAAATCACCGTCGCCGTCTCCGCTGCGCACTCCGGCGACACCGTCATCCTCGCCGGCAACGAAGGCAGCTACGGGACCACCGGCGTCCCCCTGACAACCCAGCTGACCCTGGAAAACGGCGTCTCGATGCAGGGCGCTCCCGGCCAGCCGATGCCGCAGATCTACTCGGAATTTCCCGTCTCCTCGGTCAACTGGGCGGTACGGATGGAAGGCGGCAGCGGGGTGAAGCTCTCCGACATCGCGATCCACGTCAAGAACGGGGTCGCTGCCGTTCACGTCAACTCGACGATGGAACGGGTGCTTGCGGTGGGCGAAGCAGCCACGGGTTGCGACGCCGGCCCGGCAACGACGATTGTCGACTCGGTCTGCGCGGGCCGAGACGGCATCTTCAACAGCGTCGGCTCGGTTGGCTCGCACTACGGTCTGACTCTGCGCAACGACACCATCTACGGCGCCGAAGTCGGCCTGGCGATGCTCGCCGCCGCCAGCGGCGCGCAGGCTCAGGTCAGTGCCGTCAACACGATCGTGCGTGGCGTGACCAAAGACATCGAAGCGGTTCAGTCCGGCGGCGCGACAACCACCGTTGACCTCGACCACTCCAATTACGCCAACGTCAAAACCGAAGGCGGGGCGACCGTGACCGCGGCCGGCAGCGGCGCCAATCAGACAATGGCGCCGCTCCTCACCAACGCGGCCGGGGGAATCTTCACCCAGACGGCCAACTCGCCGACGATCGACGCCGGCATCAACGACGCGGCCAACGGGCCGCTCGACCTCGCCGGCAACGGCAGGACGCTGGCGGGACGGACGCCCTGCTCGGTGATCACCGACATCGGCGCCTACGAGTACGCCGCCGGCCTGCCTCCCTGCCCCCAACCGACCCCTTCCTCCCCTTCGTCTCCATCGGGTTCCGCATCACCCAAAGCAAAGACACCGCAGGCACCGACGACGACGATCCTCAAGGCGAAGGTCAAGGAACTGACAGCACGCTTCCGCTTCAAGGGCACCGATGCCAGTGGCACCAGTGTCAGGTTCGAATGCAAGTTGGACCGGATGAAGTACCACCGCTGCCACTCGCCCAAGGCCTACAAGAATCTCAAACCCGGCAAACACAAGTTCTTCGTCCGCGCGATCAGCGCCAACGGGGTCGACTCGACACCGGCGAAGCGGAAGTTCCGGATTCAGGCCGGGGACTGAGCCGGGACCGCGCTCTGCGCGAGGAAGGCCGCCAGCTCGGCGGTGAGGCGGGCGGGCTTGAGCCGCCACTCGAAGATCGAGCTGGCGACGACAAGGCGCCCGTTCTCGCAGCTCTTCGGCCAGCATCCCCGAGTCGCTGAACGGGTGCACCGGGTCGCGCGTGTGGCCGACGATCAGCGCCGGCTGCTTGATCTCGAGGCGCTGCTCGCGGTGCGGCGCGGTCTCCCCCAGCAACAGGCCCTCGAGCACGGCGCCGGAGGGGCCGGGGCGCTGGCGCACCCAATCGAGACCGATGTCGACCAGGTAGTTGGTGCGCGGGATCAACGAGGTGAGGCGAGAGGTGAGCCTCGAAGGCGGGCCGCGCTGCCCGCAGCCCGAGCAGGACCGGGGTGAAGGCACCCGCGACCGCGGGCAGAGCGTTGTCGAGCACCGGCATCTCGATGAAGAGGCCTCGCGCCCGCTCCGGGTAGCGCACCGCCAGCTCGAGCGCGACATTGGCGCCAAGCGAGGTTCCTCCCACCACCGCCGTGGCCAGCTCGAGGTGGTCGAGCAGCGCCACCACCTGGCGGGCAAAGAGCGGCATCGAGTAGAGCCGCAGGTCCTCGGGCCGGTCCGAGCGCCCGTGGCCGAGCAGGTCGACGCAGATCACCCGGTTGCCGGCCGCGGCCAGTTCCGGCCCCAGCCGCTCGAACATGCGCCGGTTCATCAGCAGCCCGTGGACGAGGACGAGCACGCGCTCGCCCTCCCCGTAGGAGTCGTATGAGATCCGGTGCCCCTCGTAGCGGAACTCGCCCATCACCGGATCTCTACAGGACTCAGGCGGGGGACGCGGGCGCTGCTGTGTTACGCGCGGCGAGCCATCCGCCCGCGGCCCCGAGGACACCGCCGACGAGCAGCAACGTGCCGGCCCTCATCGGCTTGCGCTTCAACTTCGAGGCGGCGCCGTGAGCGGTGTGCTTGGCCCCGGTCTTGGCCGCCTTGCGGACGAATCTGCTCTTCAACGACTCGGTCATGGGCTTCAAGTACCCCCTCACCAGGAGAGAAACACGTCCCCGCCTCGCGCCCGCGCCTGAGATGGCATGAAGCCCAGGACCGAGTCGGAGTTGGGCCACCAGCCCTCGTCGGTGCGCCAGATCAGACCCATCCTCTCCAGCGCATTGAGGTCCCGGCTGAGGGTCCGCTCCGTCTTGTGGGCATATGCCTCGGCGAGCGCCGGGGAGAGGCGCCTGAGCTGGCCGCGTGGGATCGGCTGCAGACTCGGGAGTGGATGGTGGGGCACCATCTCGATACTCGCCTTCGTGAGGTCCTTGACCAGCCTCAGCTGACGGCGCTGGCTATCGGTGCTCGTCTCGCCGAACTGCTGGTGGATGTACTGCTCCCAGCGATCGATGTATTGCATCGACCAGATCCGGTCGAGCTGACCGCGAAGCTCCTCGACGAAACCTTGGGTCGCATAGAGAAGAAAACCGTTGGGACCCTCGCGGCTCGTGCGATCCAGCTGCCTGTAGTACTCGCTGCGAGTGTGGTTGTAATGGTTCGAGAGCAACTGAGTGACCGGCTGAGGAAAGCGTGAGGCGAGAAGGATGTGGACCTCAAGCAGCCGCGCCGTGCGACCGTTCCCGTCGCCGAATGGGTGGATCCAGGTGAGGTAGAGATGAGCCAAGACCGCCTTGAGGATTGCCAGCGGCGGAGCCAGCTCGGGATGGTCCTCGGGTGCATCGAACGCATCCGAGTTCAGCCACTCGCAAAGCCGCGCCAAGAGGTACTCGCAGTCTTGGGCGGGTGCACCGCGGTAGCGCCCGACGACAACCGAGTGCTCGCGAATCTCACCCGGCGCGACGTCGTCCTCGACCTCCAATCCATCGAGCACAAAGCGGTTGTAGAGCTTGATCTTTTCCACCGTGAGGTCGGCGTCGGAGGCATCGGGGAGGATCTCGTCGCGAATGTGATCGATGGCATCGAGAACATTGCGGATCTCTTGCGCCAGGTACTGCTTGGACGGCGGCAGCCTCAGCTCGTCCTCGAAAACCTGCCTGGCCTCCTCCTCGGAAAGCGTGTTCCCCTCGATCGCGGTCGTCGCCAGCGCCCCCTTGACGAGGAACACCTTCTGCAGTTCATCGGCAACCTCAGGCCGCAGCAGAGCTCGCCGAACGTGGTCGCTCTTTGACGTCGCCTCGCCGAGCAGAAGCCAGAGCCGATAGCTCGCTTGCTTGAGATCGACGTCGAACGTGAGCCACGGATGTGTCCGCTCATATTCTCGTATGGATGTCACAACTAATGTCCCCTCCAGTGTCTATTGATTTGATCCATTTTATGGCTCTCCACAGGGGAAAACAAACATATTGATGACATATATGACTACCGGTATGTCTATCTGTTTGAGCAAAACGATAGCAACCTCTGCCCACTACCCTTGACCCTCATACAAGCGGGCGCGCAAGACCGGGATAGGCTCGATGCCCATCGACGAGGAGACGCGCACAGACCTGATCCGCCGGCTGGCGATCGGCTCGATTGCTGGGCAGCTGACCTGGGTAGTGATCGTGGTCGTCGCCGGCCTGCTCGAACCCGGCTACAGCGAGGTGCGTGACGCGGTCAGCGTGCTCGGCGCTCGCGACGCCGCTCACCCCTGGCTCTTCGACATTGCGGTGGCGATCTGGGGCATTTCCCTGATCCCCGCCGACTGTCGCTGGACCATCGACGCAACCTGCCGAGCGCGAGAGGCGGCAGGCGAACTCTCCTGGCAGCGCTACGCCCACGGCATCGCCTATTTCTACGGTGCGGTCGCCCTGATGCTCTCGGTCTTCGCGATGGCCTGGCGCTTCCGCGGCGACGAGCGCTGGGGCCGCCTCGACCGCCTCTCCCTGATCGGCGGCCTGATCGGCACCCTGATCGTCGCCGGCCTCTTCCTGCTCGGAAGCAACGAACCGGGCGGCGACTACGGCTTGGTCCAGCGCTTCGCCCTGGCCGCCGGCGGCTTCTGGGTCCTGGTCCTGACTGTCGGCCTACTGGTCGTGCACCGCGCCAATGAGCCGGCTAACGCAGGAGCACTCGGCATCGCTTCAGCAGCTCGTCCAGGGTTGCCGAACGCAGATTCCCGAGCCGACGGCTGAGTCGCTCGTGAGAGATCGCCCGCATCTGCTCGGGCATCGCGAAACCGTCCTCTCTCAAACCGCCCTCGGGCGAGCGAATCGAGAGGTGGAGAGCGCTGCTGAAATCGGTTCGGGTGAGTGGGATCGCGAGCGAGAGACCGAGGCTCGACTGGTTCAACTGGTCGACCGAGACGATCGCGAAAGGGCGCGGCTTGGCTTGCTCTCTTCCCCGAGCGGGATCGGAGTCAGCCCAGTAAACCTCACCCTGTTGAGGTCGAACGCTTACCACTCAGGTGTCGGTGCATCAAAGGCGGACTCGATCTCGGCTGTCTCCGCCCGGTAGGCGGCTAGAGCGGCGGGGTCTCGAGCGAGCTTCTCAAACCCGGTCGCAATCTCAGCCAGCATCGCCTCCTCGTCAGCGGCAGTGACGAGCTTCGCCACGACCTCGCCTGCCGGCTCTCCCCGCCGCGCCGCGAGAATCTTCAGCCGATCCCGCGTGCGAGCCGAGACGCGAATTGTGGTGGTGTCCCTCACGGCCATGTAGATCAAGAGTCTACACAGTCAAAGGGGCGGATTTCGGCCTGAATCCGGCCACCAGGCGCGCTCACCGCACAGGTACGTGATCGCCGGGATCAGCAGCGAGCGGACGACGAAGGTGTCGAGCAGGACGCCGATCGCGACGGTGGCGCCGATCTGAACCAGCTCTTCGAGCGGCAGCAGGGTCAGGGTGGCGAAGGTGCCGGCAAGGATCAATCCGGCGCCGGTGATCACCGCACCGGTGTCCTCGAGCGCGATCAGCATTCCCTCCCGCGTGCCGTGGGCGACCGCCTCCTCGCGGGCGCGGGTCATCAGGAAGATGTTGTAGTCGACCCCCAGGGCGACCAGGAAGATGAAGGCCAGCAGCACGAGGTCGAAGCTGATCCCGCCGGAGCCGAAGAGCTGGGTGAAGGCGAAGGTGACCAGTCCCAACGTAGCCGCGAAGGAGGCGACGACGGTGACGATCAGGTAGCCGGGCGCGGCCAGCGCGCGCAGGACCACGATCAGGATCAGGCCGACCACGGCCAGCACCACCGGCACGATCAGCTTGGTGTCGCGGGCGTTGGTCTGCTCGACGTCGTAGTTCTCGGCCGGGATGCCGCCGACGAGGGCACCCGGCGCGACCTCGGCCAGCCGCTCGCGCACGCCCTTGACCAGGTCGGCCGCCTCGCCCGAGTAGGGGTCGCCGCGCAGGACGATCGCCAGGGCCGCCAGGTCGGAGACCGACGAAGGCGGCACCGGCACGGCGAGCTTGACAGAGTCGAGCCGCTCGAGCCCGTGCAGCGCCGCGCCGACTTCGCCGATCCCCAGCACCGCCGTCAGCGGCGAGCCGATGCCGGGCGGGAAGTGTTCGTCGAGGACCTCGTTGCCGCGGCTCGATTCGCTCGAACGCGTTTCGCCTTCGCCGAAGCCGATCGTGCCGTGCTGGATCAGGTTGCCGAGGGCGAGGACGACGAGGACGGCAAAGACCCCGGCGACGATCGCGCGCGGCCGGCGCCGGACCAGGCCGGCCACGCCGGACCAGAGGCGACTCTTCTCACCCGGCCCCGACCTTCGCCCCGGCCAGAAAGCGCGCGGTCCGAGGATCGCGAGCAGGGCGGGCAGCAGGGTGAGCCCGGCGCAGAGCATCACCGCGATCCCGATCGCCAGCACCGGCCCGAGCCAGTGCGTCGACTCGAGGTCGGCGAGCAGCAGCACCAGCATCGCCGCGATCACCGTCGCCGCCGAGGCGGCGATCGGCCGCACGCTCTCGGCCAGCGCCGCGCGCAGTGCCGCCGGCGGCTCGCCGCCGGCGCCGAGCTTCTCGCGATAGCGGTGGATCAGCAGCAGCGAGTAGTCGGTGCCGGCGCCGAAGATCAGCACCAGCAGCAGGAAGGTCCCCTCGGTGTTGACGACGATCGCGCCGGACTCGATCAGCAGGTAGGTCAGCCCGATCGCGATCAGGTAGGCGATGCCGACGACCAGCAGCGGCATCAGCGCCAGCAGCGGCGCCCGGTAGACGAGCAGGAGCAGCAGCAGGACGAGGCTGAGGGTCGCGATCAGCAGCGTCTGGCCGGCGTCTTCCGCGACCTGCTCGAGGTCGGCGGCAACTCCCCCGGGCCCAGTCACATATGAGTGCAGGCCGGGGCGAGCGTGGGCGGCGAGGTAGGCGCGGATCTTCTCGACGCCGTGGACCACGGCGCCGCGGTCTTCGCTGTCGATCGCAAGGGTGACGATCGCGGCTTCGCCGTCGCGCGAGATCGGCCCCACCCCGCGCGCGACCCTCGTCAGCTCGCCCAGCGGTTGCCTCGTCCGCTTCGAGAAGGGGGCGAAGACCGGCGTCGCGCCGGAGAGGCCGAGCCGTTCCAGCCCTTCGCCGAGCCTGCCGATCGCGTTTAGATCGGCGGTGCTGAGCCCCCCGTTGCGCTCGAAGACGACCAAGACCGGCACGTCGTTGCCGCCCTTGAAGTCGCGCCGCATCAGGTCGACGACCTGGGTCGACTCGGCGTGCGCGGGCAGGTAGCTGCTCTGCCCCGCCGCCGTTACGTCGTTGATGTGGGTGCGGGCGACGAGGCCGGCGGCCGCAAGCGCGATCCAGACCGCAACGGTCACCCAGCGGCCGCGAGGACCGGTGACGCTCGCGGCAAGGCGTTGGATGCGCACGGCGGAACCCTAGAACGTCCGCCCGAGCTTCAGGCGCTAGCGGCTTCAGGCGCTAGCGCCGGCTCCCCACCACGCCCGGGCCCACCCGTGGGCGAGCCGAGCGTGCGCGGCACAAGCAGGCCGGCGCCGAAGCAGAGCAGGAGGAAGCCGGTCGCCATCAAGAAGGTCTCGGTGAAGCCGGTAACGGCGGGCAGGTCCTTGACCATGTGGTCGGCGATGAAGGTGGCCGAGAGCTGGCCGCCGAGAGCGCCGCCCAGCGTCCGCATCACGTTGTTCATGCCACTGGCGACGCCGGTCTGCTCCGGCGAGACCGCCTGCACGATCAGGTTGCCGAGGGCGGCAAAGGAGAGGCCGATGCCGATGCCGAGCAGGGCCGCGGCGATCAGCAGCTCGTAGGGATGTTCGTGGGCGACGGCGAGCATGATGAAAGAGGCGGTGGCGAAGACCGTGCCGGCAAGCAGCGCGTTGCGCGAGCCGAAGCGGGCCGCGATCGGACCGGCGCGCAGGCCGAGGATCATCATCCCGATCGTCGCCGGCAGCAGGTACAGGCCGGACACCACCACCGAGGCGCCGAAGCCGAAGCCGGTGCTCTTCGGCAGCTGGGCGAACTGGGGAAAGACGACGAAGGAGGCGTAGAGACCGGCGCCGAGCAGGAAGGCGGCCGCGTTGGTGGTCCAAACGCCGCGCACCCGCATCATCGTCATGTCGATCAGCGGTTCGCGGCTGCGCACCTCGACCGCGATCCAGGCGGCCGTGACGAGGACACCGAAGAGGACGAGGCCGAGCGTCTTGCCCGAGACCCAGCCCCAGGTCGTCGTCTGGCTGATCGCCAGCAGCAGCGCCGAGAGCCCGACCGTCATCAGCGCGGCGGCCAGCCAGTTGATCTTGCCCGGCGTGCGCACCGGCGATTCCGGCACGAAACGCCAGGTGGCGACGGCGGCAAGGACGACCGCGACCAGCGGGATCCAGAAGAGCCAGTGGTAGTTGAGGTGCTCGACGATGACGCCGGAGAGGACGATGCCGAGGCCGCCGCCGATGCCGAGGATCGCCGAGAGCATGCCGATCCCGCCCGCCACCTTCTCGGCCGGGAACTCGTCGCGGACGATGCCGTAGGCGAGCGGGAAGATGCCGCCGCCGGCGCCCTGGATGAAGCGCGCCGCGATCAGCACCGGCAGCGAGGTGGAGACGGCCGCCAGCAGCGTGCCCGCGCCGAGGACGACCAGGGTCCAGAGCAGCAGTCGCTCCTTGCCGTACATGTCGCCGAGCCGGCCGATGATCGAGGTGCCGACCGAGGCCGCCAGTAGGTAGCCGGTCAGCAGCCAGGTGATCCCGGTCTCGCTGGTGCCGAGGTCGTGCTGCATCGTCGGCAGCGCCGGCACAACCGCCGAGCTGAGCAGCGCGTAGGCCATCCCGCCGAGGGCGAGGACCGCCAGGGTCAGATTGGGATGCGTCCGGTCCTGGGTGGACGAGGTCAATGAAGGCTCCTGCTCGGGGCGAGGCACTTACGCCGGGTAAGCGCAAGCTATCGAATTCTGTTTTCCGCCGGTCGGCATGCGAACATACGTTCCCATTCGATCAAAGGAGACGAGATGCCGCAATTCGATGCATATGAAGACCTGGTTGGGAAGTGGCGCTGGCGCCTGCTCGGTGCCGATGGCCGCACCGTTGCCACTGCCGGCGAGTCCTATGACTCGCACTGGCACGCGCTGAGGGCCGCCGAAGACGTGCGCGGCGCCGCTTCCGCAGCCCAAATCTGCGGCGTTCCGGCCAGCGGAGTCGCTGACGCGCTGGCCGAGATCATCGATCGCGAGCTGGCTCACAGCTAACAAAATGGCTGATTTGCAGCCTAAATAGTCGTTGTACAGGATGGACAAGAGCAAAAGAACCTGTCTGCCCATCGCAGGCTAAAGCCAGCTACGTCATCCGTCGATGTTCCCCCATCGGAGTCAAGGCTCCGCATTCCATTCATCAATCAAGTAGGGGGAAGAAATGCGCTGGATCACCAAGAAGAGGGCGTTTGTCGCGCTCGGCTGCACCTGCGCTCTCGCGGTGGCCGGCATCGCGGTTGCGTACTTCACGTCAAGCGGGTCGGGCACCGGCACAGCGACCGCAGGCTCGAGCTCCGCGGTAACGCTGCACGCCACGATCTCCTCGAGCCTCTACCCGGGCTCCTCATCGCCGGTCTCCTTCACGGTGGACAACCCGTCCTCGGGCGTCCAGCGGGTCGGCACCGTCACGCTGGCGAGCATCACGGTCGACGCCTCGCACTCGGAATGCAAAACCACGATCAGCGGCGGCAACCCGGACTTCACGATGGCTGCCGTGCCGGTGAATCAGGTGGTCAACCCTGGCAACGGCCAGAGCGTTGCCGCCACCGGGACGCTGACGATGAACGAAACGGGCACCAACCAGGACCCTTGTCAGGGCGCGACGCTGACGCTGCACCTGACCAACAACTAAGCGACCAACGAGGCGGACGGGGCCATGCGGACCATGCGCGGCGTGCTTGTCGTGCTCGCCAGCATCGCCGGCCTCGGCGCCGTCGCCTACGCAGCTTCCCCTCAGAGCCCCAACCCTGGCTCCGCTCCCAAGGCGGAGCGGAGCCAGGGAGCAGGGTCGCTGCCCAAGCCCAAGATCACCATGCACCCCGAAAAGCTGGCCACATCCGCCAACGCCAAGTTCAGCTTCACCGTCCGCGGTGCCAAGCCGCGCTTCCAGTGCCGCCTCGATGGCCGCCCGTGGAGCGCTTGTCAGGCGCCGGTCAGCTTCAGCAAGCTGGCGGTCGGCAGCCACAGCTTCTCGGTGCGTAGCGCCGGCCCGCGGGGAAAACACAGCAAGACCGCCCGCTTTCGCTGGCAGGTGCTGGAACCGAAGGACTTCTCGATCACCCCACAGCTTGGCGGCCTCGCCGCGCTCTATCCCGGCGCACCAGCTCAGGCACTGCCGCTGGTGATTACCAACCCGAACCCGGTGCCGATCCTCGTCACCAGCCTGCAGGTCCGGGCCACGGCAGACCCTGCAGGCTGCTCCAGCGCCGACAACCTGATCCTCTCTGGCTCGAGCGCCTCCAGCGCCGCCCCGATCAAGGTGCCCGCAAGCGGCTCGGTGAGCCTGCCAACAGCGGGCGCCTCGGCGCCCTCAATCCAGCTGCGTGACCTGCCGATGAGCCAGGACGCCTGCCAGCGGGCCCAGTTCCCGCTCTCGTTCTTTGGGACGGCCCGCGGATGAGACGGCTACTTCCGGCCGGTGTCACCGGGGTCGTGACCTTCATCCTGCTGGCGATAGCGGTAACCGGCACCGCCGTCGCCTACTTCACCACGACCGGTTCCGGAAGCAGCATCCCAAGCGTTGTCTCGGCAATCGCCAAACCGGTGGTCGTCGCCACGCCGGCCACCGGCGGAACCGTCGCGCTGACCTGGGGTGAAGTCACCGCTCCGGGAACGGGGAACGTCACCTACACGGTCAGCCGCAACGGCGAAAAAGCGGGCGGAACCTGCTCGACCACGCTCTCGGTCCTCACCTGCACCGACAGCGGCCTCGAACCGGGCACCTACAGCTACGTCGTCACCGCCAAGTGGCGCTCCTGGACCGCGACCAGCGCGACTAAAGCGGCGACCGTCACGGTCGGGCCGATCGACCGCTTCGTGCTCAGCGCCACCTCGCTGACGCCGACCGCCGGCGCTGCGGACAACCTGACGATCACCGCCAAGGACGCGAAAGGGGGCACGGTCACCACCTACGCCGGTTCGCACAGCATCACTTTCAGTGGCGCGCCGGCCGGTCCCAACGGAACCGTGCCCACCGTCGCCGACAGCAGCGGCACGGCAACTGCCTTCGGGACCGCCACCGCGCTTACCTTCACTGCTGGCGTCGCCTCGGTCTCCTCCACCACCAACGGCGTGATGAAGCTCTACAAGAGCGGCGCGACCGCCATCGGCGCAAGCGACGGCGCGATCTCGACCGCGACCCCACTGGCAGTGACCGTGGCATCGGCGACGGCGGCCAAATTCGTCCCGACTGCAGCCAGCGCGACGCCGACGGCGGGCGAAGCCGACAACCTCACGATCACCGCCATCGACGCCTACGGCAACCTTGCAACCACCTACACCGGCTCCAAGAGCCTCACCTTCTCCGGGGCGACGGCGATCGGCGCCTTCAAACCGACCGTCACCAACAGCTCCGGGACTGCGACCGCCTTCGGCACGGCGACCGCGATCACCTTCAGCGCCGGCGTCGCCACGGTCTCCACCGGCAAAAACGGTGCGATGACGCTCTACAAAGCGGAATCGTCGAGCATCTCGGTCACCGACGGCACCGTCACCACCGCGACCCCCCTGGCAGTGACCGTGGCCCCATCAACGCCGGCCAAGTTTGCTCTCACTGCGACCACCACCACGCCCACCGCCGGCGCCGCCGACAACCTCACCGTCACCGCCCAGGACGCCTATGGCAACACCGCCACCAGCTACACCGGCTCGCACAGTCTCACCTTCTCCGGGCCTGCTGCCAGCCCCAGTGGCAAAGTCCCCACGGTCTCGAACTCCGCCGGTGCCGACATCCCGATCGGCAGCGCCACGGCGATCAACTTCAGCGCCGGAGCAGCCACCGTCAGCGGCAACGCCAACGGCGCGATGAAGCTCTACAAGAGCGGCGCAGTCAGTCTCAAGGTCAACGATGGCGCGCTCACGGAAGCAACGCTGACGGTGACGGTGGCGCCGGCAACTGCCGCAAATCTCGCCCTCACCGCGGTCGCAACCACGCTCGTCGCGGGCGAATCGGACAACCTCACGATCACCGCGTTCGACACCTACGGCAACACGGCAACCGCCTACGCCGGCTCCAAGAGTCTCACCTTCTCCGGTGCAGCCGCCATCGGCGCCAACAAACCCACTGTCGCCAATAGCTCGGAAACCGCGACCGCCTTCGGCACCGCGACGACGATCAGCTTCACCGCCGGCATCGCCACCACCGTCACCTCGACCAAGAACGGGGTGATGAAGATCTACGCCGCCGGCAAAGCCAGCGTCAACGTCAGCGACGGCACGATCTCAACCGCTGCACCGCTCGAAGTGATTGTCTCGCCGCTGACCGCGACCAAACTGGGGCTCGCCGCCGCGACCACCACGCCGACGGTGGGCGAAGCGGACAACCTCACGGTCACCGCCCAGGACACTTACGGCAACACCGACCCCACCTACGCCGGCGCCAAAAGCCTCACCTACGGCGGCGCCTCGGCCAGCCCAGCAGGGAACAACCCCACGGTCTCGGACTCGAGCGGCAACGCCGTCGCCTTCGGCAGCGCTACGCCGACCACCTTCAGCGCCGGCGTCGCCGGCGTCAGCGGCGGCGCCAACGGCGTGATGAGGCTCTACAAGATCGGCGCCGCCACGATCACGGTCAGCGACGGCGCGCTCTCGGGGACCCTGGCGACGACGACGAACTCGACAGCAACCAAACTCATCCTCGCCGCGGCATCGACGGCCCCCGCGCCCGCCGTCGCCGACAACCTTACGATCACCGCCCAGGACGCCTACGAAAACACCGTGACCACCTACACCGGCGCCAAGAACCTCACCTTCTCCGGCGCCTCGGCCAGCCCCAACGGGACCGCGCCCACGGTCGCCAACAGCTCCGGCACCGCGACCAACTTCGGCACCGCAACCGCGATCACATTCACCGCGGGCGTTGCCACCACCGTCACCTCGACCAAAAATGGGGTGATGAAGCTCTACCGAGCGGAGTCGGCCAACGTCGCGGTCAGCGACGGCACGATCTCAAGCGCCCCGATCGCGATCGCGGTCTCCCCCCTCGCCGCCTCGAGGTGGGGTTTCACCAGCGTCACCCTCAGCGCCGGCAGCCTCGGCGCGAACTGCGTCTTCGCCTGCACCGTTACCGGCCTCGGCAACAGCGGCACGGTGAAAGCGAAGATCGCCGTCACCGACATCTACGGCAACACTGTCAGCGCCCTCGGCTCTGGCCACTCGGCCAAAGTAACCGTCACCACAGGCAGTGGCACGGTCAGCGGCAGCCCGCTGGCGATCCCCGCCACCGGCGCCGCCGAATCGGCGACGACCTTCACCTTCACCTCCAAATCCTCGGGCAACTTCACCGAAACGATCACCGCGGCCTTCCAGGAAGGCACCGCCTACACCGCGGCGACGCTGACCGCGAGCAAATAGCCGCTAGGCGGCGAAGCGCTCTTCCGCCCGCGCCTTACGTTTGGCCGCCTCGACCTCGCGGTCCTTCGGCGGCGCCGCGGTGACGAGACGGTCGAGCAGCCGCGCTGAGACCTCGGTCACTTCCGCGACCGCCTGCTCGAAGGCGTCCTCATTTGCCTGCGAGGGCTTGTTGAAGCCGCTGATCTTGCGCACGTACTGCAGCGCCGCGGCGCTGACCTCGTCCTCATTGGCCGGTGGATCGAAGTTGTAGAGAGTTTTGATGTTTCTGCACATGGTCCCGATCTTAAGCCGGTCGCCTGCCGATGCAAGGTTTTCGCTCGCTGCGCACACTAGGCCCATAGATGAGCTCACAAGTCGCCAGATCAGTGGAGATGTCGAGCGCCAAGCTAGTTCGGCGCTGGCGGGACGGCGATCCCGATGCCAGCGAGGCGCTTGCGCGCAGCGCCATGCGGCTGGCGCTGCGCACCGCCGCCGCCCTCCTCGAAAGCCGGGAGGAGGCAGCGGATGTCGCCCAGGAGGTCGCGATCGACGTCCTCGGCTCACTCGGCAAGCTGCGCGACCCCGAGGCCTTCAATGCCTGGGTCCACCGGATCACCGTCCGCCGGACCCTGCGGCGGCTGAAGCTGCGCCGCCGCGCCGGCGCCACCGAGACGCCGCTCGCCCTCCTCGATGACTCCAACCAACCGCCGGCGCCGGCAGGGCTCGATCGCGACGCCGTGCTTGCTGCCCGCAGCGCCCTGGTGGCCGCCTTCGCCGAGCTGCCACCGAAACAGCGCCTGGCGCTGGCGCTGCGCTACGTCCACGACCTCTCCGACGCCGAGATCGCCGCGGCGCTCGGCTGCCGCACCGGCACCGTGCACGCGCTGCTCTCGCGCGGACGGGGTGCGCTGCGCCAAGACAAGCAACTCGCCGAGCTCGCGCTCGCCTTCGAAGGAGGATGAAGATGTCGACCCACCAAATTGACGAGCGTCTGCTGCGAGCCGCGTTCTCGCCGGCGCGCGCGCTCGAGCCAAGCGAGGCCGAGCTCGCGAGCGTGCTGGCGCGTCTGCAGCCCGAAACGCCGCGTCGCCCGGGCCGTCCCCGGCGAGAAGCAGGCTGGCGGCGAATCGCCCTGCCCGCGATCGCTGCGCTCGCCCTTCTGCTCGCCTGCTTCTACGCGGTACCCGGTACCCGCGCCGCGATCGAGGACGCCGCCAACAGCGTCGCCGGCAGCTTCTCCGGCTGGCTCGGCGGCGACTCGGCCGACGCTCCCGGCGTGCCACTCAAAGCCCACCAGGAAGCTCCCTCCTACTTCCACGATGGCGCCTGGTCGCGACAGAACGTGCGCCAACCGCGGGTGATCGCCGCCGCCGGTGGCTACAAGCTCTTCGCCTACATCAGCGGCAGCGGCGCACTCAGCTTCGACCTCGGCAACACCGGCTTCGGCATGGGTGGATTCACGGCCCACAACTTCCACGACAGCCCCCTGGAAGTGCTCGGCCCCGGCGCGATGCGGTACGCCGACGCACAGGGCCACGTCCCCCTCTTCGGGATCAGCGCCGAGGCGGTGAAGAGCGTGCGGCTCACCTACGGTTTGGGCCCGCCGCTGGAAGTCGACGGCATCGACGGTGGCTTCGTCCTCCTTGTCGAGCCGGGGCGCGAGCCACGCGAAGTGGTCGCCTACGACGGCGATGGCAACGTGCTCGGGCGCAAGGCGATCGGCTACATCGACTGGGCCCACTACGTGCGCTGAGCCTGGTCCTCCTTCGGCACCGCCCGCGGTTCGAGCTGGATCTCGCGCTCGGCCCGCGGCGTGCCCTCCTCGATCTCGGCGCTGCGCTCGCGCTCGGCGTTGAGCTGGTGGCCGAAGAGAATCGCCAGGTTGGTGATCCAGAGCCAGACCAGCAGCGCGACCAGGCCGCCGAGCGTGCCGTAGGTCTTGTCGTAGGAGCCGAAGTTGGCGACGTAGGTGGCGAAGGCGGCCGACGCAATAGCCCAGGCGGCCATTGCCACCAGGCAGCCCGGCGTCACCCAGCGAAAGCCGCGCAGCTTGGCGTTGGGCGAGGCGTAGTAGAGGAGGTCGACCATCAACACGAAGATCGCCACCATCGCCGGCCACTTGGCGACGTCCCAGACGTCGACCGCGGTCTGGCCGAGGCCGACCGGGCCCGCCACCGCTTCGACGATCGGCCCGGTGAGGACGAGGCCGAGCGCCAGCAGCGCCATCGCCACGACCATCACCAGAGTCACCGCCAACTGCAGGGGGCGCAGCTTCCAGAACGGGCGTCCCTCCTCGGTCTCATAGATCACGTTGGAGGCGCGCATGAAGGCGCCGATGTAGGCGGAGGCAGACCACAGCGCCACCAGCAGGCCGAAGACGAAGGCGAAGCCCGCCGCGCTCTGGTTCGAGACGACCGAGTTAATCGGTCCTTCGAAGGTCTGAGCGGCCGATTCCGGCCCAATCGAGGTGATGATCTCGGTCAGGCCTGAGGTCGTCGTCCGCGGGTCGCCGAAGAGGCCGAGCAGCGAGACCATCGCGATCAGCGCCGGGAACAGCGAGAGCAGCCCGTAGTAAGTCAGCGCAGCCGCCCAATCGGTCAGGTTGTCCTCGCGGAACTCGCTGGCGGTCCGCTTCAAGGTTGCCCAGAACCCCGATTTGGCCGCGCGTTGCTCCATCTCGTTTTTCTCCGGGTCCATCAAGTCGGGCAACTACTACCCGTGTAGCCGTCGCCGGACTCCTCGGCCGCCGGTCCGAGCACATAACGTAGGCGCGTGGATCAGGTCGTCCAGATCATCGGCGCCATCCTGATCCTGGCCGCCTACGGGGCGGCGCAGCTCGAGCGCCTCGACCAGCAGTCTCGCCTCTACCTCGGTCTCAACCTGGCCGGCTCGGCGATCCTCGGCGTACTCGCAGCGAGCAGCGCCCAGTGGGGCTTCCTCCTGCTCGAGGGGGCCTGGGCGCTGATCTCGCTGTGGGGTCTGATCGTGCCAGCCAAGCGCTGAGCGGACGCGCGCTACGCCCTGGCCGGCTCCGGCTCGGCCTCGAGCGGGGCGCCTTCGACAATCCCTTCGCGGTCGATGTCGCGCTCGCGGACCAGCCAGAGGGCGAGCACGGCGCCGGCGAAGGAGAGCAGGGCGCCGAGCAGGAGAATCTCGTTGAGACCGTGGAGGAAGCCCTGTTCGGCGGCGTTGCGGCACCTTGCCGCGCACCCGTCGGGGCAGCGCCGGAGACGGCCTGGGAGAGCGTGCCGGAGGAGGTCGCTTCGACCAGCTCGCGCGCTTCGTCGCCGCCGATCGCGTTGCCGGCGACCTCCTGCGTCTTCGAGGCGCCGGCGCCGAGGAAGATCGCACCCCAGGCGGCGATCCCGACCGCGATCCCGACCTGGCGGAAGGTGTCGTTGATCCCCGCCGCCATGCCGCTGCGCTCCTTCGGCACGACGCTGAGGGCGACGTCGGCGATCACCGGGTTGAGCAGGCCGACGCCGATGCCGCTGACGATGAAGCCGAGCAGCAGCGCCGTCCACTCGGAGTCGACGTCGAGGCCGCCCATCAGCAGCAGGCCGACCCCGGTCAGCGCAAGGCCGGCGCTCATCAGGTAGCGAGCCTGGACCTTGGCCAGGGCCATCCCGGCCATCGGCGCGACGACGAAGGAGGCGACCGTGATCGGCAGGTAGCGCAGGCCGGCGTCGATCGGCGAGTAGCCGAGGAAGCTCTGCAGGTAGAGCGTCAGGTAGAGGAAGAGCGCGAACATCGAGCCGGAGACGGCGAAGGCCGCCAGCTGCACGCCGGTGAAGGCGCGGCGGCGGAAGAGCGAGAGCGGCAGCATCGGCTCCGCGACCCGTTGCTCGATCACCGCGAAGGCGGCCAGCAGCACGCGGCGCCGGCGAAGCAGCGAGACGATCACGGGACTGCCCCAGCCCTCGTCGTTGCCGCGCACCAGCGCCAGCACGAGCAGGAAGAGCGCGCTGGAGAAGGTCAGCAGCCCGCCCCAGTCGATCCGGGTCGCGTTGGGGTCGCGCGACTCGGCCAGCTTCCAGTAGGTGACGGCGATCGCGGCGACGCCGATCGGCACGTTGATCAGGAAGACCGACTGCCAGCCGAGGCCGTCGGTGAGCAGGCCGCCGACCAGCGGCCCGATCGCGACGGCGATGCCGATCGTCGCGCCGTAGATGCCCATCGCCATGCCGCGTTCGGGGCCGGCCGGGGAACTCCTGGGCGACCAGGGCCAGGGAGACGGCGAACATGATCGCGCCGCCGACGCCCTGCAGGGCGCGGGCGAGGTTGAGGAAGGTCGGGTCGGGCGCGAGCGCGCAGAGCAGCGAGGCGAGCGAGAAGATCCCCAGCCCGATCGCGAAGACGCGGCGGCGGCCGAGGCGGTCGGCGAGCGAGCCGGCGGTGAGCACGAGCGCGGCGAGCGAGAGCGCGTAGGCGTCGATCACCCACTGCAGGTCGGTGAAGCTGCCGCCGAGGTCCTTCTGGATCGCCGGCAGCGCCGTGTTGACGACGGTGATGTCGAGCAAGAAGCATGAACGTCGCCACGCAGACGGCGCCGAGGGTCCACCACTTGCGGTTCGCGGATCATTGAATCTCCTGAGCATCGAGGTGTACAATTTGGTCAGGACAGCCTTGTAAGGTGGTCTGACCAGACGACCTTATCAGGCTCCCTGACGATATGCGTGACGCCACCCACACAACTCCAATCGCCGCCGGGACGATCCCGCTCCCGGGCCTGCTCGAGATCGCCGAGCGAGGCGATGCTGGCCGAGTTCCGCCAGGAGCTGGCGAAGACGGCTACGACGACATCCGCCCCACCCACGGCTGCGTCTTCCGCTTCGTCCGCGAGGACGGCATGCGCCTGACCGAGCTGGCGAGCCTCGCCGGCATCACCAAGCAGTCCGCTCGGCGAGCTGGTCGACGACCTGGTCGGCCTCGGCTACGTCGAGCGCATCCCCGACCCCGCCGACCGCCGCGCCAAGCTGATCTGCCTGACCGAGCGTGGCCGCGAGGCCCAGCGAGTCGGCTTCGGCCTCTTCACCGAGATCGAGCAGCGCTGGGCCGAGCGCTTCGGCGAGGAGCGCTTCGAGCAGCTGCGCGAGCTGCTCGAGCAGATCGCCGCCGAGCGCGCCCCCACCGCCGTCCCCGAGCTCTCGCACGCCGCCCTCGCCGGCAGCCGCGGCGAGTAGCGGCGCTCAAGCTGGCAGCGGGCTAAAGCGGTAATCGTCGAGGTCGAAGTGGGCGCTGTGCCAGGCGACCTCGAGCGTCGTCGCCGAGCGGAACGGCGCGTCGCCGCGTGAGTCGAAGTAGTAGCTGTTGGCGCCGGCGCAGTTGTTGGTGAAGAAGACCTGGCGGCCACGGCGCGAGAGCATCGTCTCGAAGTAGCGCTGGTTGGCCTCGGCGCTGACCTCGATCGCGGTCGCTTCGGTCTCGCGGGCGCGGCGCAGGCAACGGACGATGTGGCGCGCCTGGTTCTCGATCAGGGTGAAGTAGCTGCCGCCGTTGAAGCCGTAGGGGCCGAGGATCAGGAACATGTTGGGGAAGCCGGGCACGCTCACCCCCTCGTAGGCCTGGAAGCGGTTGTCCTCCCACCACTGGGACAGTTCGACCCCGTCGCCGCCGTGGACCGGGAAGGGCGGAATGTTGCCCCTGTCGAAGACCTGGAAGCCGGTGGCGAGGACGAGCACGTCGACCTCATGCTCGCCGCCGTCGACGGTGCGGATGGAAGTCGGCGTGATCGTCTCGATCGCGGCGGTCTCGAGCTCGACGTTGGGCCGGTTGAAGGTCGGCAGGTAGGTGTTCGAGAAACTCGGGCGCTTGCAGCCGAGCCCGTAGCGCGGCGTCAGCTTCTCGCGCACCGCCGGGTCGTGAACCGAGCGGCGCAGGTGGTTGAGCCCGAACCGTTCCCCGCCGCTGGCGACCGGCACGACGCCGTGGAACTGCGCCGGCAGGGGAAAGTTGAGCCTCGACGAATGCCTGGCTGAGGACCCGCACCGCGGCCTGAGCCCCGGGGATGCGCTCGAGCATCCGCCGCACCCCCGGGCCGAGCCGCGCGTCGGGCTTTGGCAGGCACCAGATCGGCGTGCGCTGCAGCACGACCAGCTTCTCGACCTCGGGCGCGATCGAGGGGATCACCTGAACCGCCGAGGCGCCGGTGCCGATCACCGCCACGCGGCGGCCGCGCAGGTCCTGCGAGTGGTCCCAGCGCGCCGTGTGCATCACGGTCCCCGCGAAGGAATCGAGCCCGGCGATCTCGGGCGGCTTGGGCTGGGTGAAGACTCCGGTGGCGCCGACCAGGAAGCGCGCGGTCAGCTCGGGACCCTCCTCGAGGGTCAGGCGCCAGAGGTGCTGCTCGGCGTCAAAGGTCGCCGAGGTAACCCTGGCGCCGAGGCGAATCCGCGAGCGCAGGCCATAGCTCTCGACGCAGTGCTCGGCGTAGGCCTTGAGCTCGTCGCCGGGGGCGTAGACGCGCGACCAGTCGGCGCGCTGCTCGAAGGAGAACTGGTAGCTGAAGGAGGGGATGTCGACCCCGATGCCGGGATAGGTGTTCCAGTGCCAGGCACCCCCTACTCCGTCACCTGCCTCGAGCAGAACCCAGTCGCGCATCCCGGCCCGGTCGAGCTTGATCGCCGTGCCGATGCCGGAGAAGCCGGCGCCGACGACCGCCACCTCGTGATCAGGCTGCGGGTCATTCTGGCGGGCCATCGGGGGGATGTTCCCACCTTCGGACTGAGCCGACCATCTAGTCTGCGCCCAGGTGGCCTCAGGTCCGACAAGCCGGGTCCTCTCGAGCTCACAGCTCGCCACCCTCGCCGCGCTCGGCGAGGAGCGGACCGCGGCGGTCGGCGAGAAGCTCTTCGAAGTCGGCGACGCCAGCTATCCCTTCATCGCGATCTACGAGGGCGAGGTCGCGGTCACCGATCCGGCCGGCCGCGAGATCGTCCGCCACGGGGCCTCCGGCTTCCTCGGCGAGATGAATCTGCTCTCCGGCCAGACCGTCTTCCTAACCGCCGTCGCCACCGAGCCGATGCGCTACATCGCGGTCGACCGCGAAGTGCTGCGCAAACTGCTCTTCGAGGACGGGGCGCTCTCCGACCTGCTGCTCTCGGCCTTCATCGAGCGGCGCGAGCTGCTGCAGCGCCAGCAGGGGATCGGGGTCGAGATCGTCGGCCCGCACGACTCGGCCGACACCCGGCGCCTGCTCGACTTCGCCAGCCGCCAGCGCCTCCCCCACTCCTGGCTTGCGCCGGCAGAAAGCGCCGAGGCGACGGCGCTGCTCGAGCAACTCGCACCCGGGGAGATCCCCCTGGTGCGCCTGCCCGGCGGCACCGATCTGCGCAACCCGAGCAACGGCCAGCTCTCGCGGGCGCTGGGAATCGGGCTCGAATTGGCCGAGCGCGAGGAAGTCGACCTGCTGATCCTCGGCGGCGGCCCGGCCGGGCTCGGCGCCGCTGTCTACGGCGCTTCCGAGGGCCTCGACACGCTGGTTATCGAGAGCACCGTGCTCGGCGGCCAGGCCGGCACCTCGCGGCGGATCGAGAACTACCTCGGCTTCCCGGCCGGCATCACCGGCAGCGAGCTGACCAGCCGCGCGGTCACCCAGGCGCGCAAGTTCGGTGCCCGCACGGCGACGCCCTACCGCGCCCGCGCGCTCGAGCCCGACGGCGGGCGGCACCTGGTCAGGCTCGAGGAAGGCAACGAGATCCTCGCCCGCACGGTGCTGATCTCGACCGGGGCCGAATACCGGCGCCTGCCGGTCGACGACCTCGACGACTACGAGGGGATCAGCGTCTTCTACGCCGCCGGTCCGCCCGAGGGCCAGCTCTGCGGCGGCCAGCGGGTGGGCGTGATCGGCGGCGGCAACTCGGCCGCACAGGCGGCGATCTGGCTGGCTCGCGGCGGCGCTCTGGTCACCCTGCTGCACCGCCGTGCCGACCTCGGCGAGACGATGTCCCAGTACTTGATCGAGGAGCTGGACCGCTACGGCGTCGTCGTCCGCGACCGCAGCGAAGTCAGCGCCCTGCACGGCAATGAGGGCAGGCTCGAGGCGGTGACGCTGACCGACGGGGAAGAGCTGCCCTTCTCCTTCCTCTTCCTCTTCCTCGGCGCCACGCCCTGCACCGAGTGGCTAGGCGAGGCGATCGCCCGCGACGCCAAGGGATTCGTCCTGACCGGGGCCGAGGCGGGCGCCGACGGGCTGCTCGAAACCAGCGTCGCCGGCATCTACGCCGCCGGCGACGTGCGCGCCGGCTCGATCAAGCGCTGTGCCACAGCGGTCGGGGAGGGCGCGACGGTCGTGCGCTTCGTCCACGAGCACATCACCGCCAGCAGCGCGGCTCGCTCCACTTAAAGATCTCCCGCCGAGTGATCCGGTGGCCAGGGGGCCTCGTTAGTTGAGCCAAACCCCCTCAAAGGAGCGCGCTATGGAACCGGATACAACCCTCAAACAGACCAACGTCGACGACGTCGTCCGCCAGGCGGCCGACGACGCGGCTGAAACGCTGAGCGAGGGCGACACCCGGCTCGGCTTCCTCAAGAAGGCCGGCCTGGCCGGCGGCGCGGTCGTCGGCAGCGGCGCCCTGATCGGCGCCCTCACCCCGGCCGCCGCGATGGCCAAGAGCGGCAAGGGCCGCCCGCCCGCCTCGTTCGGCAAAGGCGACGTCGGCATCCTCAACTTCGCCCTCACGCTCGAGTACCTCGAGGCCGCCTTCTACAACGAGGCGACCGCCAACCAGAAGAAGAGCAAGTTCATCAAGGACGGCCAGACCCAGGTCTTCCTGAAGACGGTGACGGTCGACGAGAACGCCCACGTCGCCTTCCTCAAGAAGGCCCTCGGCTCGAAGGCGACCGGCGCTCCCAAGGTCGACTTCGGCGCGACCACCTCAAACGCGGCGTCCTTCATCAAGACCGCCGTCGCGCTCGAGAACACCGGCGTCCACGCCTACTCCGGCCAGGCGCTCAACATCGCCAGCCCGGCCTACGTCGCGGCGGCGCTCTCGATCTGGTCGATCGAGGCACGCCACGCCTCGGTAGCGGGCCTGCTGCTGACCGGCAAGCCCTCGGGGCTCACTCCCGACGGCCCCTTCGACACGCCCTTCACGGCGGCCGAAGTGCTCAAGCGCAGTGAAGAAGACAGGCTTCCTCAAGTAACGCCATCGCAAACCCGGCGGGGCCGCCGGACATCGGCCCCGCCGGGACAAACCTTTGACCCAACCAGGACTGGAGGCACACCGTGCCAAACATCGGACCAATGGAGATCATGATCGTCCTCGTCATCGCCCTCGTCGTCTTCGGGCCCAAACGCCTGCCCGAGCTGGGCAAATCGGTCGGCAAAGGGATCCGCGAGTTCCGCGGCTCGGTCTCGGGCGAGCACCCCGACGTCGACGAGACCCCACTGGCCGTCGAGCAGCCGCCGGTCGCGTCGCCCACGGCCCGGCGACGGCAACCAAGGCGGACACCGCCACCAACTCGCACGCCTGAGACAGAGACGATGCGCCGCGTAAAAGCAATCGCGTATGAAGACGAGGTCAGCCTCGTCGAGCACCTCGACGAGCTGCGCGCGCGCGTCGTCGTCTCACTCGCCGTCTTCGGCGTCGCCCTCGGCCTCTGCTTCTGGCAGAACCACCTGCTGATCGAACTGGCCAACGCGCCGCTTCCCTCGGCCCACAGCAAGCTGCTCACGCTCGGCATCAGCGAGCCCTTCACGACGACGATGACGGTCTGCCGCCTACGGCGCCTTCGTGCTCTCGATGCCGATCATCCTCTACCAGGTCTACGCCTACGTGCTGCCGGCCTTCAGCCACCAACAGCGGCGCACCGTCGGCCCGCTGCTGCTCTTGGTCCCGATCCTCTTCCTCGCCGGGGTCGCCTTCGGCTACCTCGTCGTGCTGCCGGCCGCGACCAAGTTCCTGCTCAACTTCAACGACGCCCAGTTCAACATCCAGGTCAGGGCCAAGGACTACTACAGCTTCTTCGGCACCACCCTGCTCGCCTGCGGCATCGTCTTCCAGGTCCCGGTCGGCGTCCTCGCCGTCACCCGCCTCGGCATCGTCAAGGTGCGCCAGCTGCAGCAGAACCGCCGCTACGCCTATCTCGGCTGCGCGATCGTCGCCGCTGCCCTGCCGGGGGTCGACCCGGTCTCGATGCTGCTGGAGACCGCGCCGCTGATCGCGCTCTACGAGCTCAGCATCGTCCTCGCCCGCGCCTTCGGCGAGCCCAAGGCGACGCCGCTCAGCGAGCCGGCGGCGGAGAAGCCCTAGCTCGGCACCGCCCGCCGCGGGGGGCGTTCGTCCCACATCCGCTCGGTCTGCTTCATCAGGGCCGGGTAGACGATCAGGTGGCGGAACGGCTTGATCAGCAGCATGTATGCCTCCCCGAAGCGACCGTGCGTCTTGACGTAGACCGCCATCTGCGCTTGATAGCGACCTTCGCCCTGGTCGGCCCAGGCAGCGTGCATCACGCCGTGCATGGTCCGGTTCGAGACCTCGGCGGCGAACTCGTCGTCGGTCAGGTAGAGCGGCACGAAAGGGAGGGAGCCAAAGTCCACGTCCGCCACCGTCCCGCGCAGGTCCTCCGGCAGCCGGGCGCGCAGTGAGGTCTCCTCCGTTCCCGGAATCGGCAACCTCTCCGCGGCGTCGCCCTCCTCGACCGGAGCCGAGATCTCACCGAGGTCGAACCACCTGCCGAGGCGATCCCGGAGGCGCCAAAGGAAGCGGGTCGGCAGCGAGTCCGCGTTGGCGGGATCGGCGGCAGCCATCAGCTCGAGCAGCTGCGGAAAGTCCTCCGCGCCACCGTGCACGGGCAGCGCCCAGACATCCTCCAGCTTGAAGTCCGGGACGATCTCGCGGATGCGCCAGGGGCGAGATTCGTGCGTCGCGTTCGGAAGCCTCATGTCGGTCTCCTTTCGATCCATACGATGTCGTATGGATCTTTAACACCGCCGCTTGCATCTGTCAATACGGTGCCGTATAGATAAGCCGTGGCCAATGTCCGAACCCCCCGCGGTGCCTGGATCGAGGCGGCGCTGCAGGCGCTCTCGGCCGGTGGCCCCGAGGCGGTTCGGGTTGAGGCCCTGGCCGCCTCCCTCGGGGTCTCCAAGGGGGGCTTCTACTGGCACTTCAAGGATCGCCAAGGCCTGCTCGAGGAGACCCTCGACAGCTGGGAGAAAGCGATGGTCGAGGACGTCATCGCCAGCGTCGAGAGCCAACCAGTGGAGCCGCGAGCCAAACTGCAGCACCTCTTCGCGCTCGCCTCGACGGCCGACTTCGCGGTCGAGCTGGCGATCCGCGACTGGTCGCGCCGCGACGCCGAGGTCGCCGCGCGCCTGCGCCGGATCGACAGCCACCGCATGGCCTACCTGCGCTCGCTGTTCGGGCAGCTCTGCACCGACGACGAAGACGAGGTCGAGGCCCGCAGCATGCTGACCTACTCGCTCTTCGTCGGCAGCTACTTCATCGCCGCCCAGCACGACGACAAGAGCCGGTCCGAGGTGCTGCAGCTGGCAATCGACCACCTACTCGACGAGTCCTGAGATCGAGATGGCCGCTCGGACCCGACCGGTGCTGGTCTTCGACGGCGACTGCGCCTTCTGCACCAGCTCCGTGCGCCTGCTCGAGAAGATCGGGCCCAAGGCGGAGATCGTCGCCTGGCAGCTGACCGACCTCGACGCGCTGGGACTGACGAATGAGACAGCGTCCGCCGCCGTCCAATGGGTCGGGGTCGACGGCACGATCCGCTCCGGCCACGAGGCGATCGCTGCGGCGCTCGGCAGCGCCGGGGGCATCTGGGCGCTCGTCGGCCGGGCGCTCCTCTTGCCCGGGGTGGCACCGGTAGCCGCCGGCGGCTACCGGCTGATCGCCGACAACCGCCACCGCCTGCCGGGTGGGACGCCCGCTTGCGCGACCGACCCTCAGGAGACCAGGCGCAGCACTTCGCGCTCGATCTTCGCCCGGCGCTTGGCGCTGAGCTTGCCGTTGGTACTCGCCGTCGCCTGGATCTGCTCGCCGTCGCGGAAGCGGTCGAGTACGCGTGGGTCTATATAAGAGCGGCGGCAGACGGCCGGCGTGTTGCCCAGCGCCTCGGCGACGCGTCCCACCGCGGCTGAGATCGAGCGCTTGGCGGCGGCCTCGGATTTGGGCGCCGGCTCGCCGGCGAGCTCGACCGCGGCGAGCACGGTGCCGTGCCAGGTGCGGAAGTCCTTGGCCGAGAAGCGCTCGCCGATCTTCTCCTGGATATAGGCGTTGACGTCGTCGGACTGGACGTCGCGCCACTCCCCCGCCTCGCGCCAGGCGAGCAGGTCGTCGGGCCCGTAGTGACGGCGGCGCATCGTTTCGATCGCGCGAATCGCGGCCGGGTCGCGGATCGACTGCACGCGACGCTGGCCGCTCTTCGCGGGGAAGTCGAAGACCGCCTCGCCGCCACTGATCGTGACGTGCTCGCGGCGGATAGTCGCCAGCCCGTAGCTCTCGTTTTCCTCGGCGTAGGTCTCGCCGCCGACGCGGAAGAAGCCGAGGTCGAGCAGGCGCACGGCGCAGGCCAAGGCGCGCTCGCGCGGCATCCCCTGGCGCCTCAGGTCGGCGGTTACGGCACGGCGCAGGCACGGCAGGGCGGTGGCGAACTCGCGCACCGCCTCGAACTTGCGCTCGGCCTGGCGCTGCTGCCAGCGCGAGTGGTAGAGGTACTGCTTGCGCCCGGCGGCATCGATCCCGGTCGCCTGGATGTGGCCGAGCGGGTCGGGACACACCCAGACCCCCTGCCAGGCCGGCGGGATCGCCAGCTCGGCGATCCGCTCCAGGGTCTCGGAGTCCTCAACCCGCTCACCGTCGGCGTCGACGTAGGCGAAGCCGCGGCCGTGGCGGCGGCGGACGATGCCCTCGCCGGCGCAGTCCGACCGCCGCAAGCGCCGCGATCGGACTGCGCTGCTGCTCATACTCGGCCCGACGTCGCGCTAAGCGGCGTTCGGGTCCTCTTCGGCCGCCAGCTCCAGCGAGCCGTCGCGCACCGTGATCAGGTGGCGCTCCTGGATCGGCAGTGCCCAGTCGACCAACTCCTTGATTGCATCCTCCCCAGCAGTCTCGTTCAGCTTTCCGAGGATCGCCCAGTGTCCGACCTCGCCGGCCTCGGCCATGGTCAGGAACTCGAAGCCGTCGAGCTCGTCGGAGTCCTCGCCGAGGTAGGTCTTCATCATCTCCGAGGCCTCGCTCTTGGTTTCGCGGGCCTTCTCCTCGATCGCGGTCTTCTTGCCGTTGCGCTCGGCGGCGACCTCCAGGCAGCGGCTTTCGGTCTCCTCCGCCTCCTCGCGCATCTGGCGCAGCTTCTCGGCCAGCGAGCCGCCGTCCAGCAGCGACTCGACTTTCGTCGTCGCCTCCTGGGCGGCACCGGCCAGTCCCGTCACCTCGGCCAGCTTCTCCTCGAGCGTCGTCAAATCAGCCATACATCCTCCTCGTCAGTTGGAGCCCGTGAAGGTCCGGCTGACGGCCGACGCTTCCCTTGAGGCAATTCGCGCTACGGACTACAACTACCCGACGGCTGGGTTCCGAACCTCCCCGCCCTCAGGAACTGAGGGCGCGCTTCAAGAAATCCGCCTGGCGCTGCTTGCGCATGATCTGGTGCTCGAGCATGTGCTCGAGTGCCTCGGAGCGACCCTCGCGACCGGTCGGCTCGATCGCTTCCTGCAGCGCCTCGATCGTCTCTTCCTCGCAGCGCAGCAGCCAGCCGAGCGCGTCTTCGGCGCCGCGCGTGTAGCGCAGCTCGGCGACCTCGGTGGTCGGCTCGCCGTCGAAGGAGACGATCTTCTCGACCAGCTCGCGGGCGTCGCTCAGCTCCTCGTCGCCGTAGCCGGTCAGCACCCCGGCCAGGCCCTGCGCCTCGAGGCCGACCAGGCTCGAGGCGACGATCGAGTACTGCAGGGCGGAGCGGTACTGGCGGCTCAGCGCCTCGTTCAGGCGCTTGATCGCCTCGGCCTCGTCAAGTCTCTCTTCGCTCTCTGGCATAGGGCCATCCGTACCCGTTTCGCGCCTGTGCGAACGCATCGGGCATACAGGCCGGCGTTTCCGCCCCTAGCTGGCGGGTACAGCGAAGCCGTTCAAAGAAATTGATCCAAGCTCCAAGGAGGAGATCCGATGTCCACTGTTGTGATCGTTGTAATCGTCGTGGTCGTGCTGGCGATCATTGCCGCCATGGTTGCGGCCGCCTCAAAACGCAAACGCGAACAGCAGCTTGGCCAGGTGCAGAACCAGGCCATGCAGGATGACGTCAGCCATCACCGCGAGCAGGCCGAGAGCGCCCGCAGCGAGGCCGAGTTGGCCGAGGAGCGAGCCCGCCGCACGGCGGCCGAGGCCGAGCTCAACGAGCGCAAGGCGGATGAGCGCGAGCGGGAAGCTCGAGCAGCAGGACCAGGCCTAAGCCAGGCGGCGCTCGAAGACGCAGTCGAGGCGGCGCTCTTCCTCCTCGCCGGGGACCGTCTTGTCGAGCTGCATCACGGCCCTGCGCCCGTCGAGGCGCAGGGTCGCCACCTGGTTGTCGAAGTAGGGGCCCTCGGCGAGGCGCCAGCGCAGGCCAGGGTCCGACACGCCGGCCCGTCCGGCAAGGCCGCGCATCGCGGCGATGAAGGGACGGGTGAAGCCCGCTTTGATCGCCCGTCGCTCGTGGGCGTCGAGCGGGTTGCGATAGGGCGAGCAGACGGCCTGGAAGACCGCGCTCTGCATCTCTGCCCCGGGCCGGAACGCGGTCTCGGCCAGGTAGGCGTGATGGACGTCGCCGGAGAGGACGACGATCGAGGCCGGCGCCTTGCCGCGCTTGCCGGAGCCGACCTCTTCGAGCAGGCCGCGCAGCAGCTGGAAGGACTTGTCGAAGGAGGCCCAGTGGTCGAAGTCGACCGCGCGGCGGAGCTGCTCGGCGCCGCGCGCCGCCAGCCCGCCCCAGGCGCCGTCGCAAACGCGCTCGCTCCAGGCCTCGAGGTAGTGGAAGCCGGGTGAGAGCAGGAAGGGGACCGTGGTCGAGATCAGCAGGTGGTCGAAGTCGCCGCTGGCCTGCTCGACGATCCACTCCCACTCGTCCTCGTCGAAGATCGAGCGCTCGCCCTCCTTCAGCACCCGGCCGGCCCGCGAATCCATGAAGATCGCCCGCGTGTTGCCGAGGTCGCGGCAGTAGCTCCAGCGACTGCCGGAGCCGGTCGAGTCGATCTCGGCGGCGAAGCGGCGCAGCTCGCTGGTCGCCCGCTCGCTGCCGCGGATCCGCCGGTAGAGCTCGTTCTCGTCCAGCTCGCGCGGCGAGAGGTTGCCGAGGTGCTGGTAGATCCAGTAGCTCATGATCCCCGAGGCGGCGCGGCCGTGCCACCAGGAGCGTTCACCCATCTCCTCGACCCAGGAGCAGGAGATGTTCCAGTCGTCGCTCATGTCGTGGTCGTCCCAGAGCATCGAGACCGAGACCGTGGAGAAGAGCCAGCGAATCATCGGGTCGCTCCAGGACTCGACGTAGAGCCAGGAGTACTCCTCGAAGTCGGTGACCTCGTCGCCGGGCGGCGTGCCGGTACCGCGACGTTCGCGAATCCGCTCGCGCGTTTCGGGCGAGCCCTCGTCGACGTAGACCTGATCGCCGAGCAGGAAGAGCAGCTCCGGCCACTTGTCGCGCTCGGTTCGGGCCATTTCCAGGGCGAGCACCCGCAGGGCGTCGTACTCCTTGCCGTCTTCGTGGCGGTCGGCGCTGTGCACGTAGGGCTCGGTGTGCGGCAGCGCCACCCGGCAGGAGCCGAAGCAGATGTCGAGCGGCTTATCGCGGCCCAGGGTGCGGATCGCGCTCGGCGGCAGGTCCGAGCCGGGCTGCGGCCAGCGGCGCTCGTCGTCGAGCCTGACCTCGTACTCGTTGAAGCTGCCCGGCTCGAGGTCCTCGATCCGGACCAGCGCGTAGAAGTGCTCCTCAACGGCGAAGGTCGGCTCGCGGTGACCGAGCACCTCGACCTCGCAGGGCGAGTCGGTCTCGACCCAGACCGTCGCCTCGGTCTCGCCGACGTAGCGCAGCAGTGGGCCGAGGACGAGGTCAGCCATGGTCCCTCCAGTCGTTGGGGCGCGGCGCTAGCCGCGCACCGCCTTGCCGGCGATGTTCTTCAGCCGGGTGCGGTCGCGTTGGGGCAAGCTGGTCGGGCGTCCTTTCGACTTCTTCACCAGGCGCCAGAACTCGCGCTGTTCTTTCTCGGTCAGGTTGTGCTCGACGCGCTCGCGCCCTTTCGCGCCGAGCCACAGCACGACCGTCCAGACCATTCGCCAGGGAATCCGCTTCCAGACAGCGGGCACGGCGCGGCGAGCGATCCAGACGGGCATGTGTGCCTACCGCGCCGCGGCGCTAGTCGCGCCCCAGCACGCCCTTGACCTTGTCGGCGACCTTCTCGACGCCGTCCTTCGCCGCGCCGGTGGCCTTGTCGACCTTGCCCTCGCGCTTGAGGTCGTCGTCGCCGGTGAGGCTGCCCGCGGCCTCCTTCACACGTCCCTTGGCATCGTCCTTGTTTCGAATCTCATCAGCCATTTGAATCCTCTCTTGTGTCTTTCGCTTGTCGGACCTCCTACCCGACACTGCCGTCGCTCATGCGACGGGTTATTGGCGGCGGGAGGTCAAGCTGCTGAGCAGAACCTCGATCGGCGAGCTCTGCTTGCCGTCGCCGCTGGCGAGGCCCTCGCGGGCGCGCCTCAGCTCGGTTGTCAGCTCGCCAACGTTCTCGCCAAAGCGACCGACCTCCTTCGCTGCTTTCGAGAAGTCCCGCGACCTCAGCTTGACCCGCTTGGATTTGGGCAGCTTGACGCCCAGCACTTTGTCGCCGGAGCGACTGGCGCCCAGCACCAAGCCGCCGACCGTGCCGGCCACGGCGGCGCCGCCGGCGAGCAGCGGGAGCTTGGCCTTGTTGACGGCGTGCCCGGCCTCCTTGCCGGCGTTGCCGACTGCGTGGCGGACAGCTTTGGCGCCGTCGCCGACGCCGTTCGCAACACCCTCAGCGACGCCGTTTGAGTGGCTTGATTTCGCTTGGCTGCTGGCGCCGTTCGCCCGCGATTTCGTCGTCGATGCTTTGCGCGCGCTCGATTTGCGAGTCGTTTTCGCTTTCGCTTTCGCTTTTGTTGCTTTCGCTTTGGAAGTGCTCGAAGCCCGCGATTTTTTCGCCGGTTTCGCTCGTTTTGTCGTCGTTTGAGCCATGTTCCCTCCTCATTCAGGCAGTGCCCGGCTTGGGGCCGGGGCTACCCTGATTCCCGCAATTTGCCTGCCTAATCCTTCTCTACAACTTCAACCACCCCGTGCATGTCAGGGTGGATCTGGCAGATGTACTCGTAGGTGCCGGCTTGCTTGAAGGTCTCGGACTTGAGCTTGCCTTCCTCCAGCGTGCCGGTGTCGAAGCTGCCGTCTTCGGCGGTCGCCGTGTGCGGGGCGGAGTCCTGGTTGAGCCAGGTCACCTTGCCGCCGACCTGAACCGTGACCGGGTCCGGGTCGTAAGCGAAGTCGGCGATCTCGACCTTGGCCGCGCGTGGCGCCGCGCCGCTTGGGGCGGACGTGTTTGCGCCTTGACCGCCACCTTCTGTCGAGCTTCTCCGCAGGCTCGGTGACAGTCGACGTATCGCTGTCGTCGCCACCCCCACAGGCCGAGAGGCCAAAGGCCATTGCGACCAGGACGGGCGTGAACAGCGTCTTCAGATTCATCCCCACGAGCTACCCGAGCCCGCGAACGGCAATCTCAGCTGAGCTCGGGCGGCAGCGCTTTCGGGCCATCGGGATAGAGCGAGGCGAGCTGCTCGGCGGACATCTCGAGGGTGTTTGCCAGCTCGCGCGGGGCGCCGGCGACGAACCAGAGCTGGTCCGCCCCGGTGTCGTTGAAGACCTGGCGCGCCGACTCCGGCTCGATCAGAACGGTGTCGAGCGGCTCCAGGGTGAGCAGGTCGTCATCAACGCGGATCCGGCCGGAACCCTCGAGCAGCAGGTAGAGCTCCTCCTGGTCGAAGTGGCGATGCTTGGTCGAGGCCTGGCCGGGCTTCAGCCGCCAGAGCCGGGCGCCGAGCTGCTTCGCCTCGAGCTGACCACCCAGGTCGGTGTTCTCGATCCCCATCTGGTTGGAGGGCCGCCAGAACGCCTCCGATGCCGAGAGCTTGCGGTAGGCCACCGGCCCAACCTAGCCGCTAGGCGAACTCGATCACACTGCGAATCCCGTCCTGGGCCTCCATCAGCTCGAAGCCGCGGTTGACCTCATCGAGGCCGATGCGGTGGGAGACGAAGGGGGTCGAGGTCGATCTCGCCGGCGAGATAGCGCTCGACCAGGATCGGCACCTGGTCGCGGCCCTTGACGCCGCCGAAGGAGGAGCCGGCGACGCGGCGGCCGGTGATCAGGAAGCGCGGCACGACGTCGAGGGTCTCCCCCTTGCCGGCGACGCCGGCGACGGTGCAGAGGCCCCAGCCCATGCGCGCCGCTTCGACCGCCTGGCGCATCACGGCGACGTTGCCGGTCGCCTCGAAGGTGTAGTCGGCGCCGAAGCCGTCGGTCATCTCGAGGATCTCCTCGACGGTGTTCTCGTTAGCCGGCAGCAGATCGGTGGCGCCCTGGCCGCGGGCCAGCTCGAGCCGCTCGGGTGAGAGGTCCACGCAGGCGATCCGCTCCGCGCCCTGCAGGCGGCAACCGGCGACCGCGCCCAGGCCGACCATGCCGGCACCGAAGACGACGCAGGTGCTGCCCGGCTGCACCGCGGCGGTGTTGATCGCGGCGCCGAGGCCGGTCGAGAGGCCGCAGGCGAAGAGGCAAGCGTGCTCGAAGGGCGCCTCGGGGCTGACCTTGGCCAGGGCGATCTCCGGCATCACCGTGTACTCGGCGAAGGTCGAGCAGCCCATGAAGTGGCGGATCGGCATCGCCATCGCGCGAGATGCGGGTGCTGCCGTCGGGCAGGAAGCCCTTGTTCTGCTGCTCGCGGATCGCCAGGCAGAGGTTGGTGCGCGGGTCGAGGCAGTGGATGCACTCGCCGCACTGGGGCGAGAAGAGAGTGACGACGTGGTCGCCGGGCGCCAGCGGGTGACGTCGGGGCCGACCTGCTCGACCACGCCGGCGCCCTCGTGCCCGAGCACCGTCGGCGCGTAGCCGGAGGGATCGGCGCCGGAGGCGGTGTAGAGGTCGGTGTGACAGACGCCGCAGGCGGCGAGCCGGATCAGGACCTCCCCCGCGCGCGGCTCGGCCAGCTCGACCTCCTGCACGCTGAGCGACTCGCCGAACTGCTCCAGCACCGCGGCGCGCATCCTCATGATCGACTCGCCCGCGCCAGCATCAACCGCTCTTGAAGCGGGCGGCCTCCTCGGAGCCGCCGGTGGCGTCGCCCTCGCTGTAGGAGTGGGCGCCGGCGCCGGCCAGCGTGCCGCCGTCGACGATCAGGTACTCCTCGCGGATCGGCCGGCCGTCGAACCAGCACTCGAGGATCTCGCGCGTGCCGGCCGCGTAGCGCGCCTGCGCCGAGAGGCTGGTGCCGGAGATGTGCGGGGTCATGCCGTGGTGGGGCATCGAGCGCCAGGGGTGGTCACGCGGCGCCGGCTGAGGGAACCAGACGTCGCCGGCGTAGCCGGCCAGCTGGCCGCTCTCGCAGGCCCGCGCGACCGCGTCGCGGTCGCAGATCTTGCCGCGCGCCGTGTTGATCAGGTAGGCGCCGCGCTTCATCTTCGCCAGCATCTCGGCGTCGAAGAGGTTCTCGGTCTCGGGGTGCAGCGGCGCGTTGATCGTGACCACGTCGCAGACCTCGACCATCGACTCGACAGTCGGGATGGAAGGTGACGCCGAGCTCCTCCTCGACCTCGGCCGGCAGGCGGTGGCGGTCGGTGTAGTGCAGGCCGACCTCGAACGGCTTCAGCCGCCGCAGCACCGCGGAGCCGATGCGCCCGGCGGCGACGCGTGCCGACCTGCATCCCCTCGAGGTCGTAGGAGCGCGAGGCGCAGTCGGCGATGTTCCAGCCGCCCTCGACCACCCGCTGGTAGGAGGGGATGTAGTTGCGGACCAGCGCCAGGATCATCATCACCACGTGCTCGGCGACGCTGATGCTGTTCGAGTAGGTGACCTCGGCGACGGTGAGGCCGCGCTCGATCGCCGCCTGCAGGTCGACGTGATCGGAGCCGATGCCCGCGGTCAGCGCCAGCTTCAGGTTCGGCGCCTTGGCGATCCGCTCGGCGGTCAGGTAGGCGGGCCAGAACGGCTGCGAGATCACGACCTCGGCCTCGGGCAGCTCGCGCTCGAAGACCGAGTCCGGCCCGTCCTTGTCGGAGGTGACGACCAGCCGGTGTCCGCGCCCCTCGAGGAACTCGCGCAGGCCCGAGCTCGCCGGAGACGCTGCCGAGCAGCTCGCCGGGCTTGAAGTCGATCGCCTCCGGCGTCGGCGTGGTCTGGCCGTCGTGGTAGCGCTCGATCGTCGGCACGTCGTCGCGCGCGTAGGCCGGCGGGTAGCCGTCGACCGGATCGTCGTAGAGCACGCAGAGGACCTTCGCCATTGGGTCCATCGTAAGCTGAATCGGTGACCGTGTCATGGCCATCCGCCTCCTACGAGCAATGGAGCGAGACCTGCGACACCCTGCACGCGCACACTCAGCTGCTCGGCAAGCTGGCGGCGCAGCTGGCCCCGCCCGAGCCACAGCTCCAGCACGCGGCGCTGCAGCTGAGCGCACGCGGCTGGGAGACGCTGCCGCTGCCCGCGCCCGATGGCTCGGGCTCGCTGGTCGTGGCTCTCGACCTGCACGCCAACGAGGCGATCGTCGAGCACAGCAGCGGCGGGTCGCGGCGGGTCGCGCTGGCTCCTGACCGAGCGGTGGGCGAGGTGACGCGGGAGGTTCTCGCCGTGATCGCCGAGCTCTGTGGCCCGCTGCAGATCGACCTCACCCCGCAGGAGGTGCCCTGGAGCATGCCGCTCGACCGGGACGAAGAGCACGCCCACTACGACCCCGGCCAGGTCGCCACCTATTTCGAGGCGGCGACCAGCGCCGCCCTCGTCCTCGCCGAGTTCCGTGCGCCTTTCCGTGGCCGGCGCACCCCGGTCAACGCCTGGTGGGGCTCCTTCGACCTCGCCGTCAGCCTCTTCTCAGGCCAGCCAGCCGAGCCACCCTCCAACGACTTCATCATGCGCAACTCGATGGACGCCCAGGAGGTTGCCGTCGGCTGGTGGCCCGGTGACCCCAACTACGGCAAGGCCGCCTTCTACGCCTACGCCCACCCCGCCCCGGACTCGTTCTCCGACGGCAAGATCTCTCCGGCGGCCGCTCGCTGGGACGCCGGCCTCGGTCAGTACATCCTCGACTGGGACGACGTGCGCGAGAGCGCCGATCCCCACGCCGCCGCGCTCGAGTTCTTCCGCTCGGTCTTTGCCCACGCCTGCACGGTCTGCGAGTGGGACCCGGAGCTTGCGGCGAGCGTGGATGGCACGCCGCCGCCGGTCGTCTAGCTTCAGGAAAGGCTCGACAGCGCCGTCGCCACGGCGAAGCCAAGCGTGGTGATGAGGCCGGCTACACGCCCGGACTCCTTGCTGGCCTCGGGAATCATCGAGTCGATCAGCATGACCAGGAGGGCACCGGCGGCGAAGCCGTCGATGCCGGCGCGGAGGCTCACCCGAGGCGGCGTCGGCGATCGCATACCCGACAACGGTGGCGATCGTGCAGACCGCGGCGACCCCGGCCCAGAGGCGCAGGATCTTGGCTCTCGAGGCGCCGGACTCGCGCATGTCGCTGGCCGAGCCGATCGCCTCCGGCAAGTTCGAGACGAAGATCGCGACCAGCAGCCCGAGCCCGACTCCCTCGCCCCCGGCCAGTCCGATCCCGAGCACGAGCTGCTCGGGGATCCCGTCTAGGAAGGCGCCGAGCGCCAGCGCTGCACCCGGATCGGAGCCGCTCTTGCGACCGGCGCGGCCGCGACCGGAGGAGGAGCGAGCGGCAATCAGTCCATCGAGGCTGAAGTAGGTGAGCGCACCGGCGGCGAGGCCGATCGCTGTGGCGCCGAGGCTGCCGACCCGCAACCCCTCCGCCGCCAGCTCGAAGCTGACCGCGCTGATCAGCGCCCCGGCGCCGAAGGCGAGGACCAGCCCGACCTGGCGGTCCGGCCAGCGGCGGTAGAGGGCGAGCAGGGCACCGACGACCAAGGACGAGGCCGCCAGCGCTCCCCAGCCGAGTGCTGCCCCCATCGGTCGGCCTAGTACCCCGGGCTCACCTTCATCTTCTTGCGCTCGGAGGGATGGGCGCCGCCCTTCTTCTCCAGCGTCTTGCAGGCGACGTCGAGGTCGGTGGCTAGGCGATCGACCTGCTCGCGGCTGAACGTCTGCTTGACCAGGGCCCGCAGCACCTTCACGTCTTCGGCGTTTGGCGGCATCGTGTAGGCGGGCAGCATCCAGCCGCGCTCCGCGGAGAGCTGCCAGGAGACGTCGAACTCGTCGTAGCTCTTCTCGCCGGCCAGCCGGAAAGCGACCAGGGGCAGCTGCTCCTCGCCATCGCCGATCAGCTCGAAGTTGCCGTTCTCCTTCAGCTTCTCGGCCAGCGAGCGAGCGTTCTGCTGCATCGCCTTCATGATGTAGGCGTAGCCCGCGCGCCCGAAACGGACGAAGTTGTAGTACTGGGCAAGCACCATCGAGGCGCCGGTGGAGAAGTTGAGGGTGAAGGTGGCGTCGGTTTTGCCCAGGTAGTTCTCATAGAAGACGAGGTCCTCGGCGAGGTCGCTCTTCTCCCTGAAGACGAGCCAGCCGATCCCCGGGTAGACCAGCCCGAACTTGTGGCCGGAGACGTTGATCGAGCGCACCTGCTCGAGCCGGAAGTCCCACTCCGAATCGGGGTAGAGAAAGGGCCAGACGAAGCCGCCGCTGGCACCGTCGATGTGCAGCGGCACGTCGAGGCCTTTCTCGCTCTTGAGGTCGACGAGGAGCTTGTTGATGCCGACGATGTCGTCGGCATGGCCGGTGAAGGTGGTGCCGAGCACGGCGGCGACGCCGATCGTGTTCTCGTCGATGTGGGGCTTCACGTCTTCGGGACCGATCACGTACTTGCCGTCCTGCAGCGGCACGATCCGCGGCTCCACGTCGAAGTAACGACAGAACTTCTCCCAGACCACGTGCACGTCGCCGCCGAAGATCAGGTTCGGCTTGTCGACCGGCTTCGACTCGGCTTCGCGTCGCTGCTTCCACTTCCACTTGAGCGAGAGCGCGCCGAGCATGATCGCCTCCGAGGAGCCCTGGGTGCGGGCGCCGGTGGTCTCGCCGGGAGCGTGGTAGAGGTCGGCGAGCATGCGGATGCAGCGCTGCTCGACCTCGGCCGAGATCGGGTACTCGGCGTGATCGATGAAGTTGCGGTAGAGGTTCTCGCCGATCAGCCGCTGTGCCTCGGGCTCCATCCAGGTGGTGACGAAGGTGGCGAGGTTGCGGTTGGGGTCGCCCTCCAGTGCCAGTTCCTCGTCGACCAGCCGCATCGCGTCGAGGGCGGACATGCCGCTTTCCGGGAAGGGGCCGTCGGGAGCGTCCTCAGTGAGGAAACGATTTCCGTACAGCTCGGCGGCCTCTTCAAAACTGAGTGGTTTGCTCATGACGCTCCAGTCGTGATCGCAGGGAGAGCGAGCGTATCCGACACCTGCACCCGATTCGCTGCGCATGAGAGCATGGGTAGGCGATGAGTGACTTCCTGGTCAAGCGAGACGAGCTGCGCGAGTGTCGCATCGCCGAGACTGAGCCCCCCGCGGTCGGTCTCGGAGAGGCGCTGCTGCGGGTCGACAGCTTTGGGCTGACCGCGAACAACGTCACCTACGCCGTGATGGGCGAGGCGATGTCCTACTGGGATTTCTTCCCCGCCGAGGACGGCTGGGGACGGGTGCCGATGTGGGGTTTTGCCGAGGTCGAGGCGAGCGAGGCCGAGGGCGTCGAGACGGGCACCCGGGTCTACGGCTACCTGCCACCCTCCTCGCACCTGCTGGTGACACCGAAGAGCGCCAACGGCAATGGCTTCACCGACGGCTCGCCGCACCGGGCGGCGCTGCCCTCGGCCTACCACCGCTACCTGGCGACCGGCAGCGATCCCTTCTACAGCGCCCGCAGCGAGGACGTCCAGATGCTGTTGCGGCCGCTCTTCTTCACCTCCTTCCTGATCGACGACCAGCTCGCCGACGAGGGCCTGACCGAGCGCGGTCCGATCGTGATCTCCAGCGCCTCGAGCAAGACGGCGATCGCCGCCGCCTTCCTGCTGGCGCAGCGCAACGGCGTCGAGCTGCATCGGCCTCACTTCGGCGGGAAACAAGGAGTTCGTCGCGGGCCTCGGCATCTACGGCCGCACGGTCACCTACGACGAGATCGGCTCACTCGGCCGCGGCCCCGCCACCTACGTCGATATCGCCGGCGACGGCGCCGTGCGCCAGGCGGTCCACACGCACTTCGGCGACAACCTCGCCTACTCGATGACCGTCGGGGTAACCCACTGGGAGGAGCTCGGCTCCGGCCAGGGCGACCTCCCGGGGCCGACGCCAACCTTCTTCTTCGCCCCAACTCGGGTTGAGAAGCGCTCTGCCGATTGGGGTCCGGCCGAGCTAGAGCGACGCGTAGCCGAGGCCTGGCACCCCTTCTGCGAGTGGACGGCTGGCTGGCTGGAGATAAACCACGGCCAGGGCTTCGAGGGCGTCAAGAGTGCCTACCTTGAGGTACTCGAGGGCAACATCGGCCCCAAGAGCGCCAACGTAGTCACACTCAGCAGCTAGCTCCGGGTCCGCTCGGCCTTGACAAAAGGGTCCCTAGGGAGAAAACCCAATAGTCACTTGACAATCCTTGAGTGATTTGGGAGTTTGTCGCACCATCGAGCTCTCGACTTTTCCCCAGCAAGAAGCAGGAAGAGAATCCTACAACGAGGTGACCCGATGGCCCACCTAGATAAGGGGTACGGGTGGAGACCGGATTTCCCTGACGGCAGGGACCTACTCTACGGCGCGCCACCGAAGCGACTCGAAGAGCTACCCGAGCAGGTTGACCTGCGGGAGTACTGCCCTCCGGTCTACGACCAAGGCCAGCTCCGCAGCTGCACCGCCAACGCGATAGCGGCAGCCTTGGAGTACGACCAGATCAAACAAGGCGTCCAGGAACAGTTCGTTCCTTCGCGCCTCTTCATCTATTACAACGAGCGCGCCATGGAGGGCACGATTGAGTCCGACCCCGGGGCGGGCATACGCGACGGCATCAAGAGCGTTGTCGCTCAAGGCGCCTGCAAGGAGACAACCTGGCCCTATGACACTTCACGGTTTCGAGAGAAACCATCGGACACGAGCTACACCGAAGCAGTGGACTATCAGGCCCTCCGCTACCTGCGACTGACGCAGAGCTTGATGCAGCTGAAGGGTTGCCTCGCGGAGGGATTCCCCTTCGTCTTTGGCTTTTCCGTCTTCAGTAATTTCGATACGCCTGAGACACGTGAAACCGGGCACCTCGCGATGCCGCCGGCCGATCCGGAGCCACCCACCGGTCACGCGGTGCTCGCGGTCGGCTACGACGAGCAAAACCAGTGGTTCATCGTCCGCAACTCCTGGGGCCCCGATTGGGGGTTGGGGGGTTATTTCACGATGCCCTATCCGTACCTGCTCCAGGCCAGCCTCGCGAGTGACTTCTGGACGATCCGGGAAGTCGAGACCGCCCCTCCCCCAGACCACCCAAAAGACTCGGCCCAAGCACGCGAGGAGTCCGCTTGACGTGGTCGAGCGGCGAGAAGCGCGAATCTGAAAGCTCAAACCAGGACCGTGCCCTGCTGGGCCTCTACTGGCTCGGCATCCCTGCCGTGCTGGCGATGTTTGTCTACGCGGCTTACGAGGGAGGGCTCGCGATGGCGATGCTCGCCGCTGCCGCCTCGTTCGCGGTTGGTGCCCTGTTCGGGTTCCTTTTCGGGATCCCCCGCGCCAATACGGCGCAGCATGTCGTTGCCTCGGTCGAAAGCGATAGCGTCAGCACCTCGGTTGGCACAAGCGCCCCGATGTACGTGCCGAACACGAACCTGGAGCAGATCTCCGACTGGCTGACGAAGATCCTGGTCGGGGTCGGGTTGGTCCAGATCGGACAGATCGGCGGCGCGATCAACACGCTTGCCGACGGGCTCGCGCCGGGATTGGGCACGTACGGGCACGCGGCTGCCGTCACCCTGTTGATCTCTTTCACCGTCACCGGCTTCCTCTCGTCATATCTGTTCACCCGCCTGCGCCTCCAGGGCGCCTTTGAGCCATTCCGAAAGGCATTGGAAAAAACCGAAGACACCCTCACAAGCGCGCTGCCGCTGGTCCGCGCCCAGCTCGACCCGGCCGGTGAGAGGGGGCCGAGCCCGGAAGAGCTGAGAGAGGCCCTCCATGACTCTGCCCACGGTATTCGCAGTGAAGCCTTCTACCTAGCACGCAATCAACGGCGAGCACACTGGGCGGGCGACGAACCGCACCTGGTCGATTTGACGGTTCCTGTCTTTGAAGCCCTGATCGCCCTCGACGACGACGATCGGCACTTTCACCGCAACTTCGCCGAGCTTGGCTATGCGCTGAAGGACGGAAGCAAACCGACCCAGGCTAAATACGCACTGGCGCGAGAGAAGCTCACCAAGGCGATCGAGATCCGCGGGCCCGCGGGATCCGCGGGCTTCTCGATGTATGAGTTCAACCGCGCCTACTGCAACATCAAGCTCGATCCGGCGCCCGATAGGGGTGATCGGCGGAGCACCGCTGAGCTTGCCGAAGCAGTCTGCGATGACCTCGAGGTAGCGGCTGAAACCCAGAGTGGGCGGAATGCGATCAGGAACGCTCGCGACAAGCACGACAGGAATCGTCCCTTGATCAAGGATTGGCTGAAGGCCAATAAAGACAATGAGGCCGTCCGCGAACGTGTGGCCGTGCTGTTGAGGATCGCCAAGAGCACGATCGAAAATTGAAAGCTACGGCGACTTCAGGCGGGTCTTTTCGACCCGGGCGAGCTTGCGTTTGAGGCGCTGGAATTCTTCCTCTTGCTTGTCGGTGCGTTTGTGGCCGCTGAAGGCAAGATTCTTGCCTCCAGCGGGTCGGTCTTGAGGTCGTACATCTCCCACTGCGGCGGCACCGGGTTTTCGCTGGTGTCGTAGTACTTGGCCAGCTTCCAGCGACCTTCGCGGATGCTGACGACGTGGTTGGGCGGTTTCGGATAGGGGCCGGTTTTCTGGCCGGACTGGTAGTCGTCGTAGGTGAAGACGACGTAATCCTGGACCGAGTTTTTGGTCGACGGATGGAGGACCAGCTTCGAGTAGTCCACTCCCTGCCAGTTGGCGCGGGCGCTCTTCGGCGCCGCCGCCAGGCTGGCCAGCGTCGGCAGGAAGTCGACGTGCGAGACCAGGGCTTCGGTCTGGTGTCGGCTTCGGGAAGAGCTTCGGGTTGGAGTAGACGAGCGGCACCCGCGTCGCCTCCTCGTAGAAGTTGAAGTTCTTCTGTCGCAGGCCGCCGTGGGCGAGGCCCATCTCGCCGTGGTCGGCCGTGCGCACGATCAGCGTGTCCTCGAAGAGGCCGGTCTCTTCGAGCTTGTCGAGCACGTTGACCAGGTAGCTGTCGGAGGAGCGCATCAGGTTGCCGTAGAAGTTGAGGTAGTTGCGCATCTGTTCTTTGTTTTTCGGCTTCCCGGTCAGGTTGAAGATTCTGAGGAACTCTTCCTGGACGCGTGGGCTTGGTCGAGAGGTCTTCTTCGGCCGTCGCCGGGGCGTGGATATTGCCCTCGAGCCAGGAGTCGTCATAGCCGGCTTCGTCGAAGGATTTGCTCGGGTAGAAGAGGACGTCGTGCGGGTTGACGACCGAGATCACCATGAAGAAGGGCTGCTGCTGGGCCGCGGTTGAGTCGAGGTACTGCAGCGCTGCCCTCGGTGCCTTCAGCACCGTTGCCTTCCTGGTTGATGAAGCGACCGTCGTTGTCGATGTAGCCGCCGCCCGCCTCGGGCACGCGTCTGGTTGGCGCCGGCGTCCGGCGGGTTCCAGCGCAGGAAGCCGTACTTTTCGAGATCCGAGGGCTGGGCGTCTTCTTTTTTGGCCGGTTTCGAGCAGTGCCACTTGCCCTTGTAGACGACGTTGTAGCCGGCCGCCTTCATCACCGTCGCCAGGTTCTTCAAGTCCGTCGGCAGGCTCACCTGCGGGTTTTCCGGCGGTTCCATGTCTTCCTCGAGCGTGTACTTGACCCCGTGCTGGGCGGGGAAGTAGCCGCTCATCAGGGTCGAGCGCGCCGGTGAGCACATGCAGGCGTTGGTGAAGGCGCGTTCGAAGCTGAGCCCGTGCTGGCGCAGCCGCCGCATCCCCGGCAGGTTCTGGCGCAGCCAGTTCTGCGGGAAGTGCTGGATCGCCCGCTCCTGGTCGGTGAGGAAGAGGATGATGTTCATCCCGGCGACGTCCTTGCGCTTGCCCTTTTTCGCCGCCGCCAGCGCCTGCTCGACGCCGGCGCCCTGGGAGAGCAGCGCAGCCGCGGCGACGCTGGCGCCGGAGCCGATCAGTTCCTTGCGGGTCAGCCCGCTGTCGCGCTCTCACCATCACTCATTTGTTCCTCCGGAAGATGTCGACGGCGTTGCTGCCGAACGAGGTCGAGTAAAGATAACGGCCGTCGGGGCTGAGCGCGAGCGAGCTGACGCCGCGCAATGCCCGGGCCCGCGTGCAGCCCGGCACCGAGTGCGGCGCGAGGCAACCGGCGCGGCCCGGCACCTGCTTCACCTTGCCGGACTTCTTGCCGCGGTCGAGGACGTCGATGGCGCCGTTGGCGAAGGCGGCGACGTAGACGTTGGCCCCGTCCGGTGAGATCGCGAGGCCCTCCGGCGAGCGCAGCGCGCGACCGAAGGAGCAGCCGACGGCGCGCAGCCAGACCAGGCAGCCGGCCGTGCCCTGCTTCTGGGTCAGGCCGCCGGTGCTGCGCGAGCGGCTGAAGGAGGTGACGCTGTTGCTGAACAGCGAGGTGACGTAGACGTCGCCGCCGGGGTTGAAGGCGACCGCGTTGGCGCCGCTCAGCTCGACCCCGATGGTGCAGCCGGTGAGGGCGCTGTTGACGATGCAGCCGCTGCCGTCGCTCGCTTGGGTCAGGGTGCCGGTCGACTGGTCGCGGGCCAGGACGGCGACGGCGTTGGAGAGGGCGCTGGCGACGTAGACGCTGGCGCCGTCGCCGCTGATCGCCATGCCCTCCGGCGCGCCGAGGGCGATGCCGAGGCGCAGCCGCTGATCGCTTCGGCGATGCAGCCGCTGCTGTCCCCAGGTTGGGTCAGCGCGCCGCTGGCCGGGTCGCGGTCGAAGACGGCGACCGCGTTGCCGAAGAAGGAGCCGACGTAGACGTTCTCGCCCGTTGGGGCTGACGACGACCACGTCCGGCCCGACCAGGGCGCGGCCGCGGCGCAGACCGGGACCGGCAGCCCGGAGATGCAGCCGGCACTGGCCGGCAGCTGGGTCAGCGCGCCGCTCTTCTGGTTGCGGCTGGAAGACGCTGATCGAGTTGCTCGCCCGCGAGGTCGCGTAGACGTTGCGGCCGTCGGGGCTGACGGCGACCGAGTTGGGGCCGTCGAGGCCGACCGCCGGCGCGCAGTGGCCGGCGCCTTTGGCGGCGATGCATCCCGCCGCCCCCTTCGGCTGGGTCAGCGCGCCGCTGCGCGGGTTACGACGTGAAGATCGCGATCGCGTCGCTCTTCGAGGAGGCGACGTAGACGCTCTTGCCGTCGGGGCTGAGGGCGATCGCGCGCGAGCCCATGAACGGCCCGGGGCCCTTGAGGGCGCGAGCGGTCGCCGCAGCCGCCGCCATGGACGGAGCGATCGACGATGCAGCCGCTCTTACCGGGCAGTTGGGTGAGCGTCCCCGCCCTTTCACCCGGAGGCTGGTGTTTCGGGCCGGTTGCGGCAAGCGCACTCGAGGCACCCAGCAGCAGCGCGACCAACACCAGCGCCGCCGGCAAACAGCGGGCGAGTGGTCGCTCTCGGAGAGAAGGGTGCACGCGGGGCGAGCCTATTCCGCCTCGCGGACACCTACGGCTCAGTGCTTGCTCACCTTGAGGTTGCCGAGCACGCCGATGCGGAAGCCCGAGCCAGGGGTAGGTGGCGGTGTAGAAAGTGTTGTCCTGCGGCTGCAGGCCGACCGCCGAGAGCCAGAGCTGGTAGACGGGGGCGTTGGCGATGCCGCCGTGCAGCCGTCGCCAGACCCGGCCATGAACGCCGCTGCGACCGGACGGCGGCGCGGTGATCGTGTCGGTCCACTCGACCGCGTTGCCACCCTGGTCGAGCGTGCCCCACGGCGAGGTGGTCTTGCGCCTGGCCGACCGTCTCGAGGCTGCCCTGGTAGGCCTTTTCGTAAGCCGAGGCCGATCCCGAAGGGGTTCACCGTCGCGCAGGTCTTCGGCGCTGAAGGCCGACGGGCACCAGCTCGGCGCCGCGGCTTTCGGACGCGTGGAAGTTCGCCAGCGGCTGGGTCGGAGGCGTTGGTGACGTCGCCGGTGGTGGGGTTCGAGCGTGGTCTGGTGCGGGGCGTCGCGGCCCTTCGTCGCCGAACGCGCCCGGGTTGGTCGGGTACTGCCAGTAGGAGTACTTGCCGCCGCCGTTGGGGTCGTAGTAGGCGGCCTTGATCCACTCGTTCTGGCTGGGGATGACGAAGCCGGTCTTGTGCGAGCGGGTCATCGCCCGCACGTGCATGTCGTACATCCCGTTCTCGGTCTGGCGCGAGAGCCGCACGCGGTAGGTGACGTAGTGGAAGCCGCCGGCGCTGCTGGCCTGCTTGGAGAGCACCTGGCCGTTGTAGAGCGAGTTGGCGAAACGGGCGGAGCGCAGGAAGTTGGCGAAGCCGTAGGGCTTGTCGGCCCATTCCGGCGAGGCGACCGAGTAATGGTGTCCGGCGGCGCTTCGGCGGAAAAGTCGATCTGGCCGTACTTGGGCCATTCCGAGACCGCTCTCGGTTGAGCTGTAGAGCTTGTGTTTGTTGCGACCCGCTGGATCGGCGGTGTTGAGAAAGGCCACGTACTGGGCGACCGTCACCTCGAGCTGGCCGATGCCGTAGCGGTAGCCGACCGCGCCCACCTGCTGGCAGGGAGGCTGTTTTTCGGCCGGCACGACTTCGGCGCAGGAGCGAGTAGACGGCGTCGGTGAAGGGAACGATCCCGACCGAGGGGTTGCCAGGAGCGCCGACCTTGACTGTTTTGAAGGTGAGCACCGAGGGTGCCGGGGCGGCCCCCGAAGCCGCCGGCCCGATCAGCGCCAGCGCAATCACGAAGCCGAGCGCAAGCACCAGGCGGTTTTTCAGGGCAGCGGAAGCAGTCTGGCGAGTTCGCATTCGTCCTCATCGACGCCTGGCCGGAATGCTTGAGGCCGGGGAAATCGGGGGAGTAGGTTGCAAGCGAAGACCCCCAGTCGTGAAACGAGTGAAAGGAACGCGATGACGACCCCACTTGATGGAACCGTCGCCCTGATCACCGGCGCCAGCAGCGGCATCGGCGAGGCGACCGCGCGGGCGCTGGCCGCACAGGGAGCCAAAGTCGCGGTAGCGGCCCGCCGGCTTGAACGGCTGGAGCGCCTGGCAAGCGAGATCGGCGGCGAGGGCCACACCGCGCTGGCGATTCAGTCCGACATCACCGACCAGGAGCAGGCGATCGCCGCCGTCGACCGCACCGTCGACGAGCTCGGCCGCCTCGACATCGTCGTCAACAACGCCGGCCAGATGCTGCTCGGCCCGATCGAGGACGCGCCGACGGAGGAGTGGGACCGGATGATCGACCTCAACCTCAAGGGCCTGATCAACACCACCCACGCCGCCCTCCCCCACCTGCTCGCCGCCGCCGAGGACTCGCCGCGCGGCTGCGCCGACGTGGTCAACATCAGCTCCGTCGCCGGCCGCATCGCCCGCTCCGGCTCCGGCGTCTACAACCTGACCAAGCACGGCGTCGGCGCCTTCAGCGAGTCCTTCCGCCAGGAGTTCGCCAGCCGCAAGGTCCGCTCGACGATCATCGAGCCCGGCGCTGTCGACACCGAGCTCTCCGACCACATCCGCGACGGAGTGCGCGAGCAGGTGCGCGAACGCTTCGCCGACATGAAGATGCTCGAAGCGGTCGACATCGCCGACGCGATCGCCTACGCGGTCACACGTCCCTGGCACGTCTCGCTCAACGAGATGCTGATCCGCCCGACCGAGCAGGTGGGCTAGACCCGCCTGATCGAGCCAATGACCGCGATCGCGACGATCGGCGTCTACGGCTTCGATCGCGAGACCTTCCTCGCCACCCTCGCCGATGCCGGTATCGACCTGATGCTCGACGTGCGACAGCGCCGCGGCGTGCGCGGCAGCGAGTACGCCTGGGCCAACGCGCAGCGCCTGCAGGGCTCCTTGGGCGAGGCGGGCATCGACTACTCGCACCTGAAGGAGCTGGCGCCGACGACCGAGCTGCGCCAGGCCCAGTATCGAGCGGACGCCATGCGTGGCGAGGGCAAGCGCTCGCGGACCGTCCTTTCCCCTGAGTACGCCAGCGGCTACACCGAGGAGATCCTCAACCGAGCCGACCTGGCGCCGATCGTCAAGTGGATCGGGGGCTCGAAGGCGGCACTGCTTTGCGTCGAGCGCGACCCGGAGGCTTGCCACCGCTCGCTGATCGCAGCCCGGCTGCAGCAGGACTGGGGCTTCAGCGTCGAGGACCTGCGTCCGCCGGCCGCCGCTACTTGACGGGCGGCGTGATCAGCGCCACCGGCAAGGAGAGACCAGCGGAGCGGCGCAGGGTGGCGATCCGCCGGCCGGGCTGAACGGCGTCGCGGACCTCGCTGACGCGATCACCGAGCGAGGCGACGGTGGCATCGATCTCGGGGGCGACGAAGGCCAGCCCCCAGAAGAAGGCGGGCCGGTCTCCCCCCGTCCGCTCGATCGCCTCGGCCGGCGCCTGCACGACCTCGAGGATCGGCTCGCCGAGGCGAAAGAAAGCCTGACGGGGAGCCCCCGCCGGGGTCGGCTCCTCGCGGATGCGGCGCAGGTCGAGGCCGGCACCCTGCAGGGCGGCAACGGTGCGATCGAGGTCAGAGCTGATCGCCACCACGTGGTCGAGCGCGCTGACGCCGTTGGGGTGTGCCCTCGGCTCGGCTGGCGGCGGGCGATCCGACCGCGATGTTGCCAAGCCATCGAGCTCACCGGCTCCGATCTCGCGCAGCGACCATGAGGTGAGCCCCTTGGCGCCATCCGCCGGCGCCAGCCGGATCCGGGTCTCACCGACAACACAGGAGTCATCCCCGATCTCGAATCCACAGGCCCCCCAGGCCTCGGGCCGATCGGCAACGGTGAGCTCGTCTAGCGTCGGCGGCATAGCGAGACGGTAGCTCTCGCCATGCCACCGCGCAGGGCTAGCGCACGCGCTGAAACAGGTAGATGACGAGAAGCACCAAGATGATCACGACCAAAATTCCGACAATTGTCACGTTGTTCCCTCCGGTTGGTGAAACTTCTATTTATTCCGACTGCGGGTTTTCGCCGGCCGTTTGCGCTGAGCGGCCGGTACCTCCTCGGTGACGACAGCACCGGTCAGCGACTTGATCTGGCCCTCGAGGAATTTCGCCATTCGTTCCTCCTCGCGCCGGATCCCTTTCGCCAGCTTCGCCGTCTCGGGATCGCCGACTCGTTCGGCCAGGGTCTCGATCGCCAGGTAGGTGGCAATCTCCTCGTGCTCGTTGAAGTACTCGGTCTTGGCGTTCTTCAGCATCTTCTCCTGCTCGCCACTGCCGCGGATCATGTGCAGGGGGCCCTTCGCCGCCGCCATCACCTTGCCGACCGCGGTCTGTTTCAACTGACCGCCACCGCCCAGTTTTTTGATCCGCCGCTCGACACCCTTGGCATGCGCTTTGGTCTCGCGCAGGTGCTGTTTGAGCCGTTTTTTGTAGGGGGCCTTGGTGGTCATCGCGATGTGAGCCTCCAGTGCCGTTTCCAGCTCGCGCTCCTTACCGTAGGCCTCGCTCAGATACTGAATCAGCTTCGTGTCCCGCTCGTTCGGGTCCGCCATTGCGCTCCTCTAATCGTTTGCGTCTGCACCGCCTACCCGAACGAACAGAGGTTCGAACTCTCATGACGGGGTTGAGCGTTACCCGACCGTCACCGACTACAGGTGACTAATCGAAGGTATTCTCGGTGGACGCATGGACGAGCCCAACCAATCTGGACCGGGCCGGCCCAAGCGATCGTCCGATATTCCCCTTTCCGGCAGCCGCAGGCTTGATCGCAATAGCGATGTACCACTTTATTTCCAGCTTGCCTCGGCGCTGAAGGTGATGTTGGAGATCGGGGCTTGGGAATCGGGAGCCCGTTTTGCCTCCGAGCGCGAGATCGAAGAAGAGTTCGGTGTCTCACGCGCGGTGATCAGGCCGGCGCTCGATCTGCTCGTCGGCGACGGGGCGATCTTCCGCGTCAAGGGATCGGGAGCGTTCGTGGCCCCGCCGCGCCGCGAGGTCGCCGTGGCCGGCTTGGTGCGGCTGTGGCTGGAGCACCGCGACAGGCACCAGATCGCCGTGCAGGCGGCGCGCGAGATTCTGCCCGATCCCACCGTCTCTCAATTCCTCGCGCTGGAGAACACCGATAACCCGATCGCACATGTAACCGCGGTGGTTGACGTCGGCGAGCCCTCGGTCTGCCTCGTCGACTCGTACTCGACGATCGCCCCCCTACCCTGGTTCCTGCCCACCGCCGAGGCACTAAAAGCCGGTGAGCAACCACCGGCGCCGGGCGATCTGGAGCTCACCCGCGCCACCGTCTCGATCGAGCACACCTTCTTCGGCGAGTGGGGGTCCTCCCGGGTCGGGGCAACGGCGGGAGAGCCGGCGCTGATGGGGCGCTTCGTCCAGTTCGGCCGCAGCAATGAGTCCGAAGGGGAGCGCCCACTCGAGTTCGCTCGCCTCATCTACCGCGCCGACAGCGCTCAGCTCGCCTTTGTGCTCAGCTAACACAACCTTTTTAGAGCGCTATGGAAAGATCAATCGCTCGCGATGACCGCGCTGGGCCAGAACCTGATCGACGCCCTTGCCCTCGGCAGCCTCTACGCCCTGATCGCGCTCGGCATCACCCTGGTCTACACGGTGATGGGAATGATGAACTTCGCCCACGGCGAGTTCATCATGCTCGCCGCCTACGCCCTCTTCGTCTTCGCCGACCTGCCCTTCGCGGCGGCGGTCGGGTGCGCCCTTCTCGCCGGAATCGCGATCGCGCTGATCGCCGAGCGGGTCGCCTTCCGGCCAGTCCGTAACGCTGACCTCTCGGCCCAGCTCGTCACCTCGCTGGCGGTCGCGGCGATCCTCCAGAACATCGTCACCGCCACCGTCGATGCCCGCGCCCAGTCGGTCGAAACGCCGGCGGCGATCAGCGAAACGACCAGCATCGGCGCAATCTCGGTGCCGAACCTCGAGTTCGTCACCCTCGGGCTGACGGCAATCGTCCTCGGCGGCCTCGGCTGGCTGCTCTACCGCACCCGCACCGGCCTGGCGATGCGCGCGGCGGCGGAGAACTTCGACATGGCTCGCCTGCTCGGCGTCCGCGCCGATCGGGTGATCGCGATCGCCTTCGCGATCAGCGGCGCGCTCGCCGCTGTGGTCGGCGTGCTGATCGTGCTGCAAACCGGCCAGGTCTCGCCGACGATGGGCCTCACCCCGGTCCTGGTCGGCTTCGTCGCGGTCGTGATCGGCGGCTTCGGCAGGATGTTCGGCGCGGTCATCGGCGGCCTGCTGCTCGGCGCCCTCTCCTCCCTGCTCGGCGTCTACCTCCCCGAGGGACTGGCGCCGTTTCGCGACGCGATCGTCTTCACCTTCCCCGTCCTGATCCTGATCTTCCGGCCGCACGGCCTGCTCGGCGGCGAGATCGGCAAGGCCCGGGTATGAGCGGCGTGCGCTTTCGCACGCCGCAATCGGCGGCCGCGTCATTGCTGCTCCCGTTGCTGCTGATCGCGATCACGGCTCTGGTCGGCGCCAACGGCACCCCCTCCTTTCAGGACACGGTGACGACGATCCTCTGCAACCTGATCATCGTCATCGGCCTGCAGGTCTTCGTCGGCAACAGCGGCGTCTACTCCTTCGGCCAGCTCGGCTTCGCCACCGCCGGCGCTTACATCGCCGCCCTGCTCACCCTGCCCGCGGCCTTCGTCCTGCTGCAGACACCCGGCCTGCCCAGCTTCATCGCCGACGCCCACCTCGGCGCGCTGGCCTCGACGCTGATCGCCGCGTTCGTCTCCGGCCTGCTGGCGATCGCGATCGGGCTGCCGTTGATGCGCACCTCGACCCTGGCGATCCCGATCTCCACCTTCGCCTTCCTGATCGTCGCCTACAGCGTTGTCGCCAACTGGGATCGGGTCACCGGCGGCAGCAGCGGTCTGGTCAGCATCCCGTCGACGACCGGAGTCGGATCGGCCGCGCTCTGGGCGGGCGCGGCCGTGATCCTGGCTCTGGCCTACAAGTGGTCGGCGAGCGGCTACCGCCTGCAGGCGACGCGCGAGGACGAGGTGGCCGCGCGCTCGATCGGCATCGGCGTGATGAGGGAGCGGCTGATCGCCTTCGGCATCAGCGGCATCCTCTGCGGGGTCGGCGGCGCCCTGGCGGTGCATCAGTCGGGAGTCCTCAACCCGGCCACCTTCTACTTCGGCGCGACCGTTACGACGATGACCATGCTGGTCGTCGGCGGTGCTCGCAGCGTCTTCGGCGCGGTGACCGGGGCGATCGCGATCGCGGCGGTCAACGAGTTGCTTCGCGGTGTCGAGAACGGCGCCAGCCTGTCCGGCGCGATCTCGATCGGCGAAGCACCCGGCCTTGCCGCGATCGGCCTCGGCCTGATCCTGCTGGCGACGATGATCGCGATGCCGAACGGGCTGAGCGGCGGCCGGGAGGCCGGCGAGCTGCCCTGGCTGCAACGACTGGGGCTGAGCGCGCCGGCGCCGATGCCCGACGCCGCTGTTGGCGAAAAACTCGCGATCGAGCTACCAGTGAAAGGCGCCCTGCGCGCCGCGGGAATCTCCCTCTCCTTCGGCGGGCTGCGGGTCTTGAAGGCGGTGGACCTGAGGCTCGAGCCCGGCGAGGCGCTCGGGCTGATCGGCCCCAACGGGGCCGGCAAGACCACGCTCGTCAACGTCCTCAGCGGCTTTCAGGCGCCCGACTCGGGGACCGTCGCGCTCGACGGCGTCGAGGTGACGGGGCGCTCGCCGACACGCCTCGCCCACGACGGCCTCGGCCGCACCTTCCAAGCAGCCCTCCCCTTCCCCGACCTGAGCGTCCTCGAGAGCGTCGCCGTCGGCGCGATGGGCATGGGCGTGAGCAGGCGGCGCGCGGTCGCGGTCGCCGCCGACGTGCTCGGCCGCCTCGACCTGCTCGAGCAGGCAACGCTGCCCGCCGGCGTCCTGCCGCCCGGCACCCAGCGCCTGCTCGGGATCGCCCGCGCGCTCGCGATCGAGCCCCGCTACCTGCTGCTCGACGAGCCGGCCGCCGGGCTGAACGAGGCCGAATGCGAGCAACTGGTCGCGATCCTCCGCAACGTGCTGAGCGACTTCGGCTGCGGGATCCTGCTGATCGAGCACGACATGAGCATCGTCATGCCGCTCTGCTCGCGGGTGCAGGTGCTCGACGACGGCGAGACGATCCGGATCGGCACCCCGCGGGAGGTCCAGGCCGACCCCGCCGTGGTCGAGTCCTACCTCGGCAGCTCCTTCCTGGCGGCCGCCGATGCTTGAGCTGCGCGACGTCCGGGTCGGCTACGGGCGGATCGAGGTGGTCCACGGCGTCGATCTCAGCGTCGGCCGCGGCGAGGTGGTCGGGATGATCGGCCCGAACGGCGCCGGCAAGAGCTCGATCCTGCGATCGATCTGCGGCCTCGTGCGGCCGAGCGGGGAAGGCGACGTTCGAGGATCGCGTCCTGACCGGGATGGCGCCGGAGCAGATCGCTCAGCTCGGGCTGGCGCTGGTCCCCGAGGGCCGGCACATCTTCAAGACCCTGAGCGTTGCCGAGAACCTGCAGCTCGGGGCCCGCAACGGGGCCGAGGCCGGCGACCTGATGGAGCAGACGCTGAAACGCTTCCCGATCCTGCGCGAGCGCGCCGGCCAGCGCGCCGACCGGCTCTCGGGCGGCGAGCAACAGCAGCTGGCGATCGCCCGCGCGCTGCTCGGCCGGCCGAAGCTGCTGATCCTCGACGAGCCCTCGCTCGGCCTGGCGCCGAAGATGATCGACGTCATCTACGAGTTGCTGGGAGAGCTGCGCGAGGAAGGCGTGACGATGCTGCTGGTCGAGCAGAACGCCGCCCGCACGATCGACTTCTGCGATCGCTGCCTTGTGCTCAGCACCGGCAAGGTCCGCGCTCAGGGCTTGCGCAGCGAGCTGCAGCGCAACCCCGATGTCCTGCGCGCTTATCTCGGCAGGCAGCCGTGAATAGAATGGAATTCCGAAATAGTCACGAGGAGCGGTGATGTTTGACGACCAACCACGTGAAGCACCGGCCAGCGAGGACGTCTCCCTCGCGCTGCGCCACTGCTGGCAACCGGTTGCGAGACTCGAGGACCTGGAGCACGGCCCCCAACGCGCCGTGCTCCTCGGCGAGGCGCTCGCCGTCTTTCTCACCGAGAGCGGCAAAGCGGCCGTCGTCGCCGACCGCTGCGCCCACCGCGGCGCCTCGCTCTCGATGGGAAAGGTCGCGAGTGACTCGATCCAATGCCCCTATCACGGCTGGGAGTGGGCCGGCGAGGACGGCGCCTGCACTCGAATCCCCTCGCTACCCGACCAGGGCCAGATCCCGCCACGAGCCCGGATTCCGGCATTCCCGGTTCGCGAGCAGTGGGGCCTTGTCTGGACCGTTCTGGAGGAGCCCGTCGGCGAGCTGCCAAGCCTGCCGTGGTTTGACTCCGAGACCTGGACCTGGGGACACGGCACGCCGTTTGAGCTACCGGTCAGCTTCGGGATCATGATCGAGAACTTCCGCGACGTCGCCCACTTCGCCTTCGTCCACCAGGCCACCCTCGGCGCGATGCCGGAGGTGATCGAGCCACTTGGAACCGAGCGCGACGGCTTCAGGGTGACATTGCGCCGCGAAATGCTGGCCGGAGAGGGGGCCGACGATATCTGGGGATCGCTGCGCGAGCTCCGCACACACGCGATCGCGCCCAACTTCACCTCCGGACAGATGCTGATGGTGAAAGGCGAACGCTGCCTGCTCCACGCTGCCCGCGCGATCAGCGCCACCGAGTCAGCCCACTACTGGATCGTCGGATTCACCGAGGATTACAACGAGTTCAGCATCGAGGAGGCGGTCGAGTTCGAGCAACGGCTCTACAGCGAGGACTGCGCGATCATCTCGGCCGTTGAGCCGCCCGAGCTGCCGCTCGACCCCAACGCCGAGGTCAACACGCTCGCCGATCGCTTCACGCTCGCCTATCGACAGGCATTTGCCGACTATGTGAAGAGCGCTCTCAGCCGCCGTATTTCGGAATGAAGTGCGGCGTGACCCTTGCCACCAACTTCGGCTTGCCGCTCGAGTAGTCGTAGATCAGCCAGGTCCGAGCCGTATGGTGTTCGTCTCTGGTGTAGGTCACGTTGCCGACAACGGTCTTGTGGGGCCTGGCTTCAAGCGCATCCGCTAGGACATCGCCGTTGACGCTGCCCGTTTCTTTGATCGCGTCGAGGATCAACTGCCCACCGGCGTAAGTCGCCAGCAAGGCGCTGGAGACATCAGTATTGACACCGGCACGCTCGAGATGCTTGAAAAGTGTTGCCGTTTCCTTGTTTGGCGGATCGTAGGCCGAGCCGTTCGAGCTTGCGTAGATGTCCTTCAAGCTCGAGATTCCCTTCGTCCAAAACATGCCATCGAAGGCGGCCGGGCCGACCAGCGGGACGTCGATGTGGGCGGCGCGTATTTGCTTGATCGCCGCCGCGCCGCCCGGTGGATAGGAGCACATGAAGACGGCGTCGGCATCGGAATTGCGCAGCTCGCTGACCTGGCTCGCGATCGACTCGTCTTCGTTCTCGAAGTCGACCGAACCGGCAATCGTGCCGCCCAGGTGTTCCCAGCTCTGCTGGAAAGCCGAGCACCCCGCCTTGCCGTAGACGATCGAGGTATCACGGAAGAGAAACGGGCGCTTGATCCCCTTGCTGTGCATAAAGGAGGCGTCGGCGCTTGCCTCGCTGAGCAGGCTTGGATACGAGCTGAAGGAGAGGCGACCGGTTGTCGGCGGCCCGAAGCCGGGCTCATTCACGATCGAGAAATTCAGCAGGTTGTGTTCCTCGGCCAGAGGCGAGCCGGCGGCGGCAGTAAGCGCCTCGCCACTGAAGAAGAGTACGTCCGCGCCCTCTTCGATCACCTTCTGGTCGGCGAGCACCGCCTGCTGGGGGTCGGAGTGGGTGTCGGCCTGGACAACCCGCACCTTGTGGCCGTCGATCCCACCGGCGGCGTTCGTTTCCTTCACCAGCTGTTCGACCGCGGCAAAGGTGGCATCGTAGGGCTCGAGATAGCCGGTCTTGGCTATCGCCGCACCAATCACTATTTCCTTCGGCAACCCTTTGGAAGGAGCGCTCGTCGAATCCCCGCTGCTACCGCAACCGGCCAGCAGGATCAGCGCAAGGGCAAGGACAAGCGAGGCGAAAAGCTTCGGCAGAATACCTGGAGATTACCTGAGCAACACTTGCCTGTCGCGGCCGAGGTCGGCGATCGCCGCCAGCTCACGGTGACAGAGCTCGAAGTCGAAGAGGTCGATGCTCTCGCGAATGCGCTGCGGAGAAACCGGCTTGGCGACGGCGACGTGGCCGAGCTGAAGCTGCCAGCGCAACACCACCTGGGCCGGCGTCTTGCCGTGGCCCTCGGCAAGCCGCGAGATCACCGGATCATCGAGCAACTCGTCCTGCCCGAGCGGGCCCCAAGCCCCGGTGGCGATGCCGCGCGCGGCGTGCAGGGCGCAGAGCTCGGGCTGCTGGAGGCGCGGGTGCAGCTCGACCTGGTTGAGCGTCGGCCGGATCCTCGCCTCTCGCTCCAACAGCTCGAGCTCCTCGGCAGCGAAGTTGGCGACACCGATCGTGCGAGCGGCCTCCTCCCCCTGCATCCATTCGAGCGCCTGCCAGGAGCCGAGCAGCCGGTCCGCCTCGAGGCCGGAGCCGTGGATCAGGCAGAGGTCGACGTGGTCGAGGCCGAGCCGCTCGAGGCTCGCCTCGAATGCATCGAGGGTCGACCGAGGGTCGCGCTGAAGGTTCGAGAGCTTGCTGGTTACGAAGTAGTCCTCGCGGGGAAGACGGGAGGCCGCAAGCGCCTCGCCCACCTCCCGCTCGTTGCCGTGCGCGGCCGCGGTGTCGAAATGGCGGTAGCCGTCCTCCAACGCCTGCTCGACTACGCCCCGGGTCTCCTCGGGCGGCACCTGGAAGAGAGTCAGCCCGAGCTGTGGGATCTCGATGCCGTCATGTAGGCGAACGGCGGGAGTCGCTATCTGGGCCGTATGCATTCTTGTCATGATAGCTATTGGCGATCATGACTAATACGGCTTCCTACTGCCGGTTGATCTATTGCCGAATCGGTGGGGCGCTAAACCTCTGGCCTCCGCTAGTGGTCGTCGGGAAGGCTACCCAAGAGTTGGTCTAGCGAACCCCCGCCGAGCACCGAGTCGGGTCGTTCGGCGACGACGTCGGAGCCCGCTTCGGCCTGCTCGTCGCGGCGCTTGATCAGCAACCACTGCGGCTTCTCGCCGGGCCGAGTGCGCTGCAGGGCGAAGCCGCCGCGCAGCTTCTCGCCGTGGAGGACGAAGACCGCATGGCCGCGCTCGAGCGCCTCGGGCCAGGGCACCCGGCCACCCTGCTCGTAGGAGCCCCGATCCCAGACGATCACGCCGCCGCCTTCGGTCGGCCCCTCGAAGTCGTTGTGGGAGAGCGCGTGATCCTCGACCTGCACCGCGAGCCGCTTCACCGCCGGGTCCATCGACGGCCCCTTGGGCACCGCCCAGGAGCGCATCACCCCGTCGACCTCGAGCCGCAGGTCGAAGTGACGCGCGGTGGCGGCGTGCTCTTGGACGACGAAGACGCCGGCGCTGACACCGCGGATCGCGAACTGCTCGTGGCCCTCGACCTTGACGCTCTCGCTCGCCAGCTCGGCAACACGCGCGCCCGGCGGTCCCTCCCGAAGGAAGGACAGCAGCGACTCGACGGCGGGCTCAGGGCCCTCGGCGTGGACGAGCACATCGCCCTCCTCCCCGTTGCGGACCCAACCCGATACGCCGAGCTCACGCGCCCGGCTGAGCGCCGTTTCGCGGAAGCCAACGCCCTGCACAGCCCCGCTCACCGTCGCCCGCACCGCGACCGCGCCGTCGTTCTTCTTCTTCGCCATGCCCGCATGCTTTCAAGCCCGTCTGCGCGGGTCCAGATAATGCCGGCCGTCCATCGACATCGCCGGAGGAATCCATGCCGTTTCTCTTCTTTGCCGCAATCGCGCTGATCGGCGCGGCGATCCACCGCCACCGCGACAGCCAGCCGCGCAGCGCAGCGCGCACGCTGGAAATCTTCCTCGTCTGGTGGATGGTCGTCGCGGTCGGGATCGCGGCAATCTTCGGCGCGATGTTCCACTTCTTCGACGGCCCGACCACCGCTCGCGAAATCGGCTTCAGCAACGGCGACGGGGGCTTCCAGACCGAGGTCGGCTTCGCTGACCTGGCGATCGGCGTGCTCGGCGTCTTCTGCGCCCGCTTCCGCGACGGCTTCCTGCTCGCCGCAGTGATCGCAGTGTCGATCGCCTACCTCGGTGACGCCTACGGTCACCTGCACCAGGCCGCGATCCACGACAACCACGCCCCCGACAACACCGGACTCACCCTCTGGGCCGACTTCATCGCCCCGCTCGTGGCGATCGGGCTTTACTCGCTTTGGCAGCGGGCGTCGCCACCCGGCTCAGTCGCGCCCCAGGCTTAGGGGAGCGCTACGGCGGCCTCTGGAGACGCGACGCGGAAGCTGAAGCTCTCCTGCAGGTAGAGCCGGACCGACTCGGCGTCGTGGTCGGCGTAGCCAATCGCGAGGTCTTCGCCGGACTCGAAGAGGAAGTCGCCGCCGCGCAGGCTGAGCACCGCAGCGCCTTTCAGGCCGGGTGACCAGACGAGCGGGCCGCCAACGATCTCGCGCAGGTGCTCGAGCAGCGGGTAACCGCCGTGCTCACCGGTCTCCAGCACGCCGGTGTAGGGATCGGGGCCGAGCGCCAACCCGTAGGGACCGCCGACGCCGGCCGCGAGCAGGGCCTCAACCGCCTTCGCCACGTGACGGGGGTAGCGCTCGCAGTCACTGCCGAGCTTGATCGCCTGCTGCGAAGAGGACTCGAGGACGCCGCTGATCGCCGCCGCTTTCCAGCCGTGGAAGACGGCGGCATTCTCGGCCACCGCGATCTGGTGGGCGGCCTCGTCGAGCGGGCCGAGATCGGCGTCCTCGGCGCCGCGGTCGGCGGCTTCCAGCTCGGAGCGGGCGATCGAGAAGGGCGCGCGCAGCTCGACCAGCGGCAAGACCTGACGCTGCGCCGCGGTGACCCCTTTGGCGGGAGCTTTCGCGACTTTTTGCGTGCGCCCGAGATTGGTGGCCGAGTGCTGCCAGCCGTGCGGGCCGGCGAAGTCGACCAGCTTGCGGGCGGCGAGGGCGGGTTCGAGCCGCTCGCGCGCCTCGGAGTCCAGCAGCGCCCAGCCGGCCTCGGTGATCGGCGCGTGCTCGCGCAGCAGATGGCTCATCAGTCGGCCCCACGCAGGCTGCCGATGCCGAGCGCCTCGCCGCCGGAGAGCGGGGCGCCGCGCTCGGCCTCACCCTCGGTCGCCTCCTCCTCGGCGGCCTCGCCGTGCTCGACGATGTCGCCCTCCTGAAAGAGGATCCCCTGCGCGATCTCGCGCCAGAGCGGCGTGCGCCGCAGGAGGAACTCCAGGTCCATGCAGAAGTGCTTGAACTCCTCGCCCTGGGCGTCGTGCATGATCGCCCGCGCCTCCTCGTCGGGCTCGACCGAGAGCCGCTGCTGGTACCAGCCGATCGCCTCGGCCTCCTCGGTCAGCGAGGCGCAGAGCCGGGCGAAGGTCCGCGTCTCCGCGGAGCAGCTCCTCGGCCGGCTCGTGGTACTGGTCGAACCCCACGCCTGCATATTGCCAGGGTCCGACCATCGAGCGCGGCCGGGGTGCCCGCTGCCTCAGCCCTCCTCGGCGAGGATCGCGTAGATCTTGCGGCGGGTCTCGTCGAGCAGCTCGCGGACCCGGCGCTGCTGGCCTTCGTCGGCGGCGTGGAAGACCTGGCCGATCGAGTGGTGCAGCTTGCCGACCGCTTCGCGCAGGTGGATCTGCTCCGGGTCGGCCTCGGCGCGGACCGCGTCCCAGGGAGTCTCCTCGCCGGCTCGCGACTCGCGCTCGGCCTTGCCGGCCTCGGTGAGGGTGAAGCGGCGCTTGCCGTCGACCTCGATGCCGTTGATCAGGCCCTCGTCCTCGAGCATCTGCAGGGTCGGGTAGATCGAGCCGGCGCTCGGCGCCCAGGCCCCCCCGGTCCGCTCCTCCAGCTGCTTGATCATCTCGTAGCCGTGCATCGGTCGCTCGTCCAGCAGGGCCAGCACAGCGGCCCGAACGTCGCCGCGCCGCGCCCGTGGCCCGCCGCGACCGCGTCCATATCGCGGGCCTCGACTGCGGGCGAACTCCTCGTGCCGGTGAACTCCTGCGTGTCGTGGATTGCATCTGTGGTGCATGAAAAACCTTTCTATCGATTACTAACGCGATATATCGTAACGCATCGCAAAAAAGTGCTCCCTGAAGACCTAGGCTCGATCGGCGACCTGGTTCTCCAACAGGCCGGCGACGGCCCGTGCCAGCTGCTCGCCGCGGCGGGTGAGCGCGTACTCGGTGTGCGGCGGGCGGCCGGCGACCAGGTGGCGCTCGACGATGCCGGCCGCCTCGAGCTGCTCGAGCCGCTCCGAGAGGGTCGTCGGCGAGACCCCCGGGAGCGACTGGCGGAACTCGTTGAAGCGGGCGGCGCCGCTGGAGCAGGCGTAGATCGTCGCCATCGTCCAGCGGCGCTCGAGCAGGCCGGCCGCCGCCCGCAGCTCGGCGCGGGACCGGGCGAGCAGCTACGACATCGCGGCGACATTCGCGCCCTTCTCGGCCGGCTCGAGGGCCAGCTCGAGCACCTCGCCGATGCTCATCACCGGGTGGAAGGTCATCTGCTCGCGCACCTCCTCCGGGACCTCGTCGAGGTCGCCGCGGTTGCGCTCGGGCAGGATCACCTCGGTCAGCCCGGCCGCGTGGGCGGCCAGCACCTTCTGCTTCAGCCCGCCGATCGGCAGCACCCGGCCCTGCAGGGTGACCTCGCCGGTCATCCCGACCGTGTGCTTGACCGGCCGCCCGGTGAGCAGCGAGACCAGCGCCGTCGTCATCGCCGTGCCGGCGCTGGGGCCGTCCTTGGGGATCGCCCCGGCGGGCACGTGCAGGTGGAACTCGCGCTGGAAGCGCGGCCGGGTCGATCCCCAGCTCCTCGCTGTGCGAGCGCACGTAGGAGAGGGCGATCCGCGCCGACTCCTTCATCACGTCGCCGAGCTGGCCGGTCAGGACCAGGCCCTTGTCGCCCTCCATCGCGGTCGCCTCGATGAAGAGGACGTCGCCGCCGGTTCCGGTCACGGCCAGGCCGGTCGAGACGCCCGGGATCGCCGTGCGCTCGACCGACTCCTGGAAGAAGCGCTGGCGGCCGAGGGCGTCGTGCACGCGCGTCGGCGTCGATCACGATCGGCCGCTCGGTCTCGCCGGAGGCGATCTTGGTCGCCGCCCCGCGCAGCAGCTTGCCGAGCTCGCGCTCGAGCTGGCGCACGCCGGCCTCGCGGGTGTACTCGGTGATCACGCTGCGCAGGATCTCGTCGCCGACCTCGACCTCCTCGGCCTCGCAGCCCGTTGCGCTTGAGCTGCCGCGGCAGCAGGTAGCCGCGGGCGATCGCCAGCTTCTCGGCGGTCGTGTAGCCGTCGAAGGCGATGATCTCCATGCGGTCGAGCAGCGGCGCCGGGATCGTGTCGAGTCATGTTCGCGGTGGCGATGAAGACGACCTCGGAGAGGTCGACCTCGACGTCGAGGTAGTGGTCGCGGAACGAGTGGTTCTGGGCCGGGTCGAGCACCTCGAGCAGGGCCGCCGAGGGGTCGCCGCGCCAGTCGGCGCCGACCTTGTCGACCTCGTCGAGCAGGATCACCGGGTTCATCGTCTCGGCGTCGCGCAGGGCGCGGACGATCCGTCCCGGCAGGGCGCCGATGTAGGTGCGGCGGTGGCCGCGGATCTCGGCCTCGTCGTGCAGGCCGCCGAGGCTGAGATGCGGACGAACTCGCGCCCGAAGGCGCGGGCGATCGACTCGCCGATCGAGGTCTTGCCGGTGCCGGGAGGCCCGACCAGGGTCAGGATCGCGCCGTTGGCGCGGCTGTCCTCGTCGATCCCGCGCTCCTCGCGCAGCTTGCGCACGGCGATGAACTCGGTGATCCGCTTCTTCACGTCGTCGAGCCCGGCGTGGTCGGCGTCGAGCACCTCGCGGGTGTGCACCGGGTCGAGCCGCTCCTCGGAGCGCTTCGCCCACGGCACCGCGATCAGCCAGTCGAGGTAGCTGCGGATCATCGAGGACTCGGGCGACTGCTCGCCCTGGCGCTCGAGCCGGCGCAGCTCCTTCTCGGCCTGCTCGGCGACCGCCTCCGGCATCCCGGCCTCGGCGATCTTGCGCTCGTACTCCTCGATCAGGTTGCCCTCGTCCTCGCCCAGCTCTTTGCGGATCGACTCCATCTGTTTGCGCAGGAAGTAGTCGCGCTGCTGCTTCTGGGCGCCGGACTCGACGTCGTCGCGGATGCGGCTGCGCACCTGCAGCTCGGCCAGCCGCTCGCGCTGCAGCTCGACCGCGACGCTCGAGGCGGGCGCTGACGTCGATCGTCTCCAGCAGGCGCAGCTTGCTCTCGTTCGGAGACGTCGGGGCTGAGCCCGGTCGTGTCGGCCAGTGCGCCGGGCTCCTCGACCGAGCGCAGGAAGGCGGCGATGCGGCCGTCGTCGCCGCGCAGCTCGAGGATCTCCTCGACCACGGCGCGGTACTCGCGCGCCAGCTCCTGGGTGTGCTCGTCGTCGGGGTGGCCGTCGTGGACCTCCTGCACCTCGATGCGCAGGGCCTCGCCGTCACCGTCCTCGCCGGCGCACGGCGGCACCGGCCAGGCCGCGGTGGAGGCCGACCACGGTCGCGGCCGGGAGCGCCGCGGCGCGAGCGACCGCGCTCGATCACCTCGGCGACGACGCCGACGCGGCCGTACTCGCCGTCGCTGCGGGGCAGCAGGAAGACGCTGCTCCTCCTCGCCGATGTCGATCGGCAGAGTCGCGGAAACGCCGGGGAAGACGATCGCATCGTCAAGCGGAATCAGGAGATAGGCCATGTCTAAGTCCAATTTCTGTAGTTAGTCTTGCTATCAGGATAGCGAAGCCGGATTCCCTGCTGATCTCTTCTTGATCCATCTGATAGAGAATGCAAATGCTGACCGACGCCGCCCTCGGGGCGGGAATCGCCTTCTGCGTCGCCGTTCTCACCACGCCGGTGGGGGTCTCCGGCGCCGTCTTCCTGGTGCCGGTCCAGATCAGCGTCCTGCACACGCCAAGCCCGGCGGTGACGCCGACCAACCTCCTCTACAACCTGATCGCCATCCCCGGCGCCCTCCTCCAGTTCCATCGCGAGCAACGCCTGGTCTCGCCGCTGACCCGCCTGCTCGTCCTCGGCACCCTGCCGGGAGTCGTCATCGGAGCGGTGATTCGGGTCAAGCTCCTGGACCACGCCGATTCGTTCCTGCTCGTCGTCGCCGCCGTCCTGATCCCACTCGGTGCCTGGCTCGCCCTTGCCAGTCCGCCGCATGCCGCGGGACCGCCCGATCGCGATCGCCGTCGCCAGATAACCCTGCTGGCCCTGGGAGTCGGGACGGTCGGCGGTATCTACGGGATCGGTGGCGGCTCGATCCTCGGGCCGATCCTGGTTGGCCTCGGCTTCTCGGTGTTCGAGGTCGCGCCGGCAGCACTCGCGGCAACCTTTCTCACCTCGATCGCCGGAGTCCTCACGTTCTCGCTGCTCAGCATCGACGGCAGCGGCGACCTCGCTCCGGACTGGGCGCTCGGAATCGGGATGGGCCTCGGCGGACTCGCCGGCGCCTACCTCGGAGCTCGCTTGCAAGCCCGGCTGCCGGAGGAGCTGCTCCGGCGCGGGCTCGGCCTTTTGGCTCTGGCGCTCGGGCTGCGCTACGCCGTTATCGGCCTCACCTGATCAGCCGCTTCCGCCATAGGCTGACCCCGTGGCCGAGACCCCTAAGGAGCCGGTGACAAAGCGAATCGCCACCGCCGCGCGCCGGCTCAACCGGCACCCGAAGCTGGTCGCCTCGGCGCGACAGGCACGGGAGCAGACGCTGGGCGACGACGAGTTCGTCGACATGCTCTCCACCGCCCGTGGCCGCCCGGCCGACCTGGCGGCCCGCCAACTGGTCGCCTCCCGTGCTACCGAGCCGGGCCTCCTCGGCGAGCTGAGCCTGACCGCTCTACAAGCTTGGCAGCGACTGTCCGAGCGCCAGGATCGCGGCCGCGGCAAGGTCGACCTCGCGATCCTCTTCACCGACCTGGCCGGCTTCTCGAGCTGGGCCCTGGAGGCAGGAGACCGACAAGCGGTGCGGTTGCTGCGCGACTTCAGCAAGGCGGTCGAGCCGCCGATCCTCGAGCGCCGCGGCGAGGTCGTGAAGCGGCTCGGAGATGGTCTGATGGGAGCGTTCTGGGACGCCGGCAACGCGGTCGAGGCGGCCTTCGCCGCCCACGAGCAAACGGCGCTGATCGAGGCCGACGGGTACCGGCCACAGTTGCGCACCGGCATCCACATCGGTCGCCCGCGCAAGCTCGGCGGCGACTACTCGGCGTCGACGTCAAGGGAGCACCCGCGGACTTGGCGGCCCACGTGATCAAGCGACCCTAGATACGACGGACCAGCTCAGCCGGCCAGCGACAGCTGCTCCGCCTCGACTTGCGCGCCGGCACCCTCCAGCTCGAGCAGGAAGCGCTTGCGCTCGAGGCCGCCGGCGTAACCGGTGAGCTTGCCGTCCTTGCCGACGACGCGGTGACAGGGGGTGACGATCGAGAGTGGGTTGCGGCCGACGGCGCCGCCAACCTTGCGCGCCAGCGCCGGGTCGCCCAACTCCTGCGCCATCTCGCCATAGGTAGTGGTCTCCCCGTAGGGGATGCGGTCGATCAGCTCCCAGACCCGCCGCTGGAACTCCTCCCCCGCGATCGTCGTCTCCAGGTCGAACTCAGCTCGCTCGCCGGTGAAGTACTCGCTGAGCTGCTCTCGCGCCTGCTCAAAGCCGCCCTCCGAGCGCGTTCCGAACACCTCCGGGGCGGGCATGTGCCAGTGGCCCGGAAAGTAGATGCCGCTCAGCACGCCATCGCTGGCGACGAGCGTCAGCTCTCCAATTGGCGAGTCGATAGCGGTGTGCGTTGCGGTCATTTCTTTGCTCCTCTCGGATAGTGCGTCATCCATATAAACGCCCGGACCGGCGCAACCGTGAGATCGGAGTTAGGCTCGCTGCGTGCGCGTGCTCGCCTGCACCATCCTCGCCCTGCTGACCAGCCCTGCTCTCGCCGGCGCCAAGCCGGGCTACGTGGTCTTTCCCGGCCACCACGAAGTCGAACTGAGCCTTAGCGGCAGCAACGGCTACTCACTCCAGGTCACCAAGACCAACCGCTTCGTCGAGATGTTCGCCAACAGGGGCCCCGCGTTCGCGGTGTATGCATTTCGCCGCCGGCAAGCAAAGGATGACGCGATCGACGTCGACTTTCCCGGTGTCGGGCGAATCTCAGCCAAGTTCCACCCCATCGGACCACCACATAGGGAAGGGGGTTTCTTTCCTCCCTGCAAGGGTGGCAAAACGATCAAACAGCGCGGTTACTTCCAGGGCACGATCCGAATTCGAGGCGAGCACGGGTACACCTCGGCCTCCACGAACCGAGCGTCAGGCGAAGTCGTAACGGCCGCAAAGGAAATCTGTAGGCGCTCGCTCTTCAACCCCTCCGACCCGGAACGCGCGGAAAGAACCAGCCTGTTCGCTTCGTCGACACCAAGGCACGGTCGGTCGGTCGGATTTTCCGCCAACTCGGTGAGCTTGCTGCAAACCGAAGTCGTGACCTCCTTCTCCGGGTATGCGGCGGAACGACGAAGGGGCATGACGATTTTCAGAGAGGTGTCGAGGACCGGCAGCGCGAACGACCTCGCCCTCAGCGATAGCGGCGATTACCCCGCCTCGGCCACGATCACCCCGCCCGCTCCGTTTGACGGCTCGGCGGTCTTCCAGCGAAGCCCCGGAGGCGAAAACAGCTGGACCGGGCCTTTGAGCGTCGACCTGCCCGGCCTTGGCCGCGTGGCCCTTGCGGGCCCTGGCTTCAGCGCGAAGCTATGCCGAGACTCCGGCTGTCGCCCGAGCCGAGACCAGACCGTCGTCGAACGCCGATTGGTCCGGGGGCGTGTCCTTGCCGGTCTTGGCTAGGTAGTAGACGAAGGCGGCGATCACGGCGGCAAGGACGAGGCTGACCGGGCCGGTGCCGAGGGCGAGGCCACCGCGGGCCGAGGAGACGGCGAGCCAGTCGGCGACCGAGGCGCCGAGCGGGCGGGTGACGACGTAGGCGAACCAGAAGGCGAGGATCGAGTTCATGCCGAAGCGGAAGTAGCCGAGCGCCGGGATCGCGATGATCGCCGACGAAGAGCAGGATCGAGCCGAAGTAGCCGAGGCCGAAGGTGACCGCGGTAAGGTCGCCGGCGGCGGTGCCGAGGGCGAAGGTGGCGAGCACGGCGGCCCAGTAGAAGACCTCGCGGCGCGGGGTGGTGATGCTGTGGATCGAGAGCGTGCCCTCGCTGACGATACCAGACCCGGAAGACCGACGGCGAGGACGATCGCGTAGAAGATCGTCGAGACGATGTAGGGGACGCCGAGGCCGACGTGGAGGACGTCGGCGGCCATCGTGCCGAAGACGCCGACCATCGCCACCGCCAGCCAGTAGGCCCAGGGCACGTAGCGGTCCTTGCCGAACTGGAGGTAGAGGGCGATGCAGAAGGCGATGCCGCCGAGGACGACGGCGATCTCGGGGACGAGGCTGTGGACGAGGAAGTCCGAGGTCGACTCGCCCATCGCCGTGGTCAGCGCCTTGACGATCCAGAAGAAGGCGGTGACCTCGGGCACCTTGGAGAAGGCGTGCCGACGATCCGTCGAAAACAAGTCGATCCTCATAGGGCGAAGGCGACCGAGAAAATCAGGCCGGCGGCGATGCAGTAGATGCCGAACGGGGTCAGCCGGTTGGTCTGGAAGAAGCGGAGCAGGAACTTGACCGCGAGGTAGGTGGTCAGCGCGGCCGCCAGAGCACCGACCAGCGCCTGGCCGCGGACCCCGTCGCCGGCCGAGCCGAACAGTTCGGGCAGCTTCAGAAACCCGGCGGCGGCGATGATCGGCGTCGCCAGCAGGAAGGCGAAGCGAGCGGCGTCCTCGTTGGAGAGGCCGACGATCAGGCCGCCGCCCATCGTCACGCCCGAGCGCGAGATGCCGGGGATCAGCGCCGCCGCCTGGGCGGTGCCGATCGCCGCCGCCTGGCGGAAGCTCATCCTGGTCGCGATGCGCGGATCGGAGTCGCCCTCGCCATCGCCGGGCGCGGGCTGGCGCCGTCGCAGGCTCTCGAAGGCGAGCAGCAGGACGCCGTTGAGGGTGAGGAAGATCGCCGCTGACTCCGGCGAGGCGAACAGGGTGCGCAGCGGGTGCTCGAGCGCCAGGCCGAGGATGCCGGCGGGGACCGTGCCGATCGACCAGCAGCCAGCCGAGCCGCGCGTCGGTGTCCCCGGCGGCGATGCCGCGGTCGCGCAGCGAGCGGCCGAGCCCGCGGAAGATCCGCTTCCAGTCCTCGAGGAAGAAGAAAAAGAGGACGATCGCCGTAGCGCAGTGGGTGGCGACGAGGAAGGCGAGGAAGTAGTCGTCGTTCTGGTGGATGTTCCAGCCGAAGGCCTTGGGCACGATCACGGCGTGGCCGAGGCTGGAGATCGGGAAGGGCTCGGCGATGCCCTGGATCAGGCCGAGGACGACCGCCTGCAGGTAGGAGATCGGGTGCACGCGGCGGCGAATCATCTGGGGCCTTCATTAACGACCAGATGAGAGCGCGGGCGCAGTGCCAGCCAGACGTCGGCGCCGCCCCCCTCGCCGGTTTGCGGCGTGCGCCTCGCCGCCGTGGGCGCGGGCGACGGTCTGCGACGATCGCCAGGCCGAGGCCGCTGCCGCCGTCGCGATTGCTCGCGGAGGCGCGGCTGAAGCGCTCGAAGGCGCGGCCGAGGAACTCCTCGCGGGAAGCCCTCGCCGCGGTCGAGCACGTGGATCTCGACCGAGCCGTCGTCGCGCCTCGCGCCCGCAGCTCGATCGTGGCCGGCGCCGTAGCGAAGGGCGTTGTCGACCATGCTGCCGACCGCCTGGTCGAGTCGCAGCCGGTCGGCGTCGATCGCGAGCGCCGGCGGGGCCGCTACCTCGATCTCGCCGCCCCGCCTCCTCGGCCCGGCGGGCGAAGCGGCGGCCGACGCCGTCGAGGACGTCGCGCAGGCTCGAGCGCGCTCCAGGCGCAGCGGCAGCTCGCCGCGCTCGGTCTGGGCGATCGTCAGCAGGTCCTCGGAGAGCTGGGTGAGCCGGTCGGTCTCCTCGGCGGCCGAGGCGAGCGCCGCGCGCAGTTCCTCGCGGCGAGCGGCCCGCTGCCAGCGCCAGCTCCAGCTCGGTGCGCAGGATCGCCAGCGGCGTGCGCAGCTCGTGGCTGGCGTCGGCGACGAAGGCGCGCTCGTGCTCGAGCGCCTCGCCGAGCCGCTCGAGCATCTCGTTCAGCGTCGTGCCCAGCCGCGCGATCTCGTCGTCGGTCGGCGGCACCGGCAGGCGCTGGTCGGGCTCGGCGGCCGAGATCTCCGCCGCGCGCGACGCGCATCGCCTCGACCGGGCTGCAGCGCCGCGGCGGCGACCCCGTAGGCGGCGAGCGAGGCGAGGAGCAGGGCGACCGGGCCCGCCGACCAGGAGCAGCTGGGCGAGGTCGGTGAGCGACTCGTCGCGGGCCTCGGTCGAGGTGCCGACGACGACGACCTGCGTGCCGCCGCTTGGCGTCGACCGGGACCGCCAGCAGGCGCGACTCCTCCTCGCAGGCCGGGCAGCGGGCCGCGGTCGACGAAGACCGGCTCGCGCAGCGCCCGCCGCAGCTCGGCCGGCGTCGAGCAGGACCTGGCCGCCGACCGCCGAGCGAGGAGTCGGCGACACCCGCCGTCCGGCGTCGAGCACCTCGGCGAAGCTCTCGCTCGCGCCGACCAGGGTCTGGCGGCCCTCGCGCAGGCCGGAGTCGGCCTCCTTGACCAGAGCGGCGACGTCGCTGGCCCGCGAGCGCAGGCCGGCGTTGATCGTCGCGTCGAGCTCGCTGGCGAAGCGCAGGTAGACGAAGACGCCGGTGGCGCCGAGGACCAGCGCCATCACCGCGGCGAAGACGAGGGTGACCCGGAGGCGGATCGAGAGCGCGGCTCAGCGGCCGCCGTCCTTTCGCAGTCGGTAGCCGGCGCCGCGCACGGTCTCCAGCGACTTGACCCCGAAGGGCACGTCGATCTTGCGGCGCAGGTAGCGGATGTAGACCTCGATCACGTTGGAGCGGTGCTCGAAGTCGTACTCCCAGGCCTGGTCGAGCAGCTGCGAGCGGGTGAGCACGTGGCCCGGCCGGCGCATGAAGGTCTCCAGGAGGACGAACTCCTTGGCCGAGAGCTCGATCTCCGTCTCGCCGCGCCAGACCTGGTGGGTCGCCGGGTCGAGCCGCAGGTCGCCGACCTCGACGATCGCCGGCCGCTCGCTCTGGCCGCGGCGGACCAGAGCCCGCAGCCGGGCCAGCAGCTCGGCGAAGGAGAACGGCTTGGTCAGGTAGTCGTCGGCGCCGCCGTCGAGCCCGGCGACGCGATCCTCGAGCGCGCCGCGGGCGGTCAGCATCAGCACCGGCGACCAGACCCCCTCCTGGCGCAGCCGCCGGCAGGTCTCGAAGCCGTCGATGCCGGGCAGGATCACGTCGAGGACGATCGCGTCGTAGCTCGGAGGCGCGCGCCATCGCCGACCGCTTCCTCGCCGGTGCCGGCGACGTCGACGGTCAGGCCCTGCTCGCTGAGGCCGCGCCGGATCAGCGCCGCCATCTTCACCTCGTCCTCGACGACCAAGACGTTCATCCCTCCAACGATCCCAGAGAAGATGAATGCCAGATGAGAGCGCGACGCGGCTCTCCCGGAAGAATTGACGTGGGCCGGCTCAGCCGCCGCCGTAGGCGACGACGAGGTCGGTCGCGACCCCGACGAAGAAGCCGAACGCGAGCAGCCAGAGACCCGAGCTCGCGATGGCCGTAGCGACGCATGCCGTTCCAGATCTCGCCGATCACGTAGAGGATCGCGCCGCCGGCGACGCGCGTAGAAGACCAGTTCGAGCGGCTCGGAGGTGACGCTGTAACCGAGCATCGCGCCGAGGAAGGTGGGCGCGCCGCCGATCAGGCCGACCATGCCGAGCCAGCGCCAGGATGGGCGCACATCACCGAGCGGCCCGACGATGCCGAACCCCTCGGTCGCGTTGTGCAGGGCGAAGCCGACGATCAGCACGGTGGCGAGGCCGATGTTGCCGGCGCTTGCCGAGACGCCGATCGCAAGGCCCTCGGCGAAGTTGTGGAGGCCGATCGCGAGCGCGATCGTGACGCCGATCCGCAGCGCCCGCGACCTCGCGAGCGAGTCGCGCTGGACGACCTGCTCCGCGGTCAGCACGTCGACGGCGCCGCCGGATATCGGCGGCAGCGGGGTCATGGATCCGAGGCGACGCTCGACCGTCGCCAGGCCGGCCGAGCCGACCGCAAAGCCGACCGCCGAGCAAGGCGGCGAAGAAGAGCGCGTGCCCGAGGCTGCCCGGAGCCTTCCTTGAAGCCATGACGGCGCCCTCGACGATCCCGATGCGTGCTCCATCACGTCGACGAAGATGAATGCGAGCACGCCTACCGAGAACATCGCGAGACCGACCCGGGCGCGATCGCCGAGCAGCCGCAGGCGACCGAAGGGCAGGCCCAGGTAAATGGTGAAGCCCGCCAGGGCTCCAAGAAGTGTGGTTTCCGAGAAAGACATCGTTCCCTAGCTCAAATTGAGTTAGGGAACCCTAACAGGATCTAAGCCGCGGCGGCGATCGCTTCCATCGGGTAGCCGAGCTCGGCGACCCGCTGCGGGAGGTCGAAGTGCAGCCAGTGCGAGATATGGGCTCGGCGGGGTCTCGAGGATGATCTCCCCGTAGGCGCCTCGCCTCCAGCTCTTCGACGATGTCGTCGTAGGCGTTGGGGCTGTTGGCGACCCGGCCGGCGACCGGTCGTCCCGGCCGGCGCCTGCGAGCTGGGGCAGCGCCCTCGCAAGCAGCGCCTCGCCGTCGCCGGTGTCGGCACTGTTGCGATCGAAGGCGAGGTGGTCGGGGTTCGGCACGAGGACGAAGAAGCGCGCCGCGCCCGCGGCCGGCGCCGCTTGCGCACCGCGTCGAGCAGCGCGGCGGTCGCCTCGACCTTGTTGAGGACGACGAGGACCGCCGGGCTCCCTCCCCGGCGCAGATTGCCGGCTGCGGCGACGGCGCCCGAGCGGATCACGTCGCGCTTGGAGATCGCCAGGAAGACGACCAGCGCCAGGATCGTCGAGAGGAAGATGACGCTGGTCAGGTTGGTGCCCAGGCCGAGGCCGCCTTCGCCGGTCGGCGAGGCGAGGTAGTCGCCGATCGAGGCGCCGAGCGGCCGGGTGAGGATGTAGGCGAGCCAGAAGGAGAGGATCGCGTTCAGCCGCAGGCCGAAGTGGAGGATGGCGACGACGACGATCGCGCCGGCGAAGATCCCGAGCGCGGCCAGGTAGCCGAGTTCGAGCTGCTCGGAGAGGAAGTCGCCGGCCGAGGTGCCGAGGGCGAAGGTGAAGAGGATCGCCAGCCAGTAGAAGGCCTCGCGCCTGGTGGTGAAGATGGTGTGGACCGAGAGCGTGCGCTCGACCGCATACCAGCCGGCGAACACCAGATCAGGATCGCGCCGAAGGCGATCGTCGTCGTCTCCAGCGCGACGCCGTAGTTTTCGACCAGGTTGTCGCTGACCAGGGTGCCGACGACGCTGATCAGAACCACCGCCAGCCAGTAGATGCCGGGCACGTACTTCCGCGCCCGGAACTGGAAGACGAGGACGGCGATCAGCAGCGCCCCCATGATGTAGCTGGTGTTGGTCAGGCCGAGGCCGAGGTTTTCGTTGAGGTTGTCGGCGAAGGTCTCGCCGACCGTCGTGCAGAGCACCTTGATCAGCCAGAAGTAGACGGTGATCTCGGGCACCTTGTTGAGCATCTGGCGGGCCCACCACTTGGTGGACCTGCTGGGCGGCGGGGCGGCTGGGTACGTCTGGGCGGAGTTCATGGCGCGGCAGTTTGGGACCGGGCGCTTAAACGGAGATGAGAGTCGTCGCGCCTTACCGAACGGACGTGAGGCTTAGTGCGAGTGGCCGTGGCGGCCGCGCACGGTCCGCCACGAATCCCAGGTGATCTTGAGGATGACGGCGGTGATTGCGAGGCCGATCAGGGGGTCGGCGATCGGCAGGCCGAGCGCGACGACGATGGCGCTGGCGACCACGGCCAGACTGACGTAAGAGTCAGCGCGGGCGTGGTCGCCGTCTGCGATCAGCGCCGGGCTGTCGAGCCGGTTGCCGGCGCGGGTGCGGATGATCGCCGCGATCCAGTTGCCGCCGAAACCGATCAGCCCGGCGGCGGCGAGGGCGAGGAGGTGGGTGGGGGTCTGGGGATGGATCAGGCGCGAGATCGCCTCGAAGCCTGCCACGCAGGCCGAAACGAAGATCGCCAGCACCACGAACAGACCGGCTCCCCGCTCGGCGCTCTCCGAGCGCATTAGGAAGGCGATGCCGAGCGGGATCGCGGTTGCCGCGTCACCGAAGTTGTGGATCAGGTCGGCGAGCAGGGCGACGCTGCCGCTGACGGCGTAGATCGCGACCTGCGCTATGGCCGTCAACCCAAGCACCGCAAGCGAAAGGCCGACCGCTCGCAGACCCTGACGCGAGCGCTTGATGCTTGGGTCAATCAGGCCGTGGCTGTGGCCGTGCGCGCCGTGTCCGTGGTCGGGATGATGGTGGCCGCGGTCGGGATGGGTGTGCGGGCCGCGATGAGGGTCTACGTATAGGCCTTGACCTGGCTCCAGGTCATCAGTCTGCCGCTTGCCGGATCGATCACCTTGAGCCGGATCGCGCGCAGCCCGTCGAGAACGCTCAGCACCGGGACGTCGTGAAAGATCGGGTTCTCGTCGTGGGCGCGCTGCAGGTGGTAGTTGGGAATCTTGGCGCTGAGATGGTGAACGTGGTGCAGGCCGATGTTCCCGGTGAAGAACTGGAAGCAGCTTCGGCAGCATCAGGTAGGAGCTTCCCTGCAGGGCAGCGTCGGCGTAATTCCAGTCCTCCGAGTTCTCCCAGTAAACGTCCTCGAACTGGTGCTGGACGTAGAACATGAAGACCCCCATCGTGCCGGCGATGATCGCGATCGGCATCTGCACGAGCAGCCAAGCCTCGATGCCGACGAACCAAAAAATCGCTCCGATCACGACCGCGAGGACCAGGTTCGTTGCGATTACGCTGCGACGCTGGCGCGGCCGCATCTTCTTCGACCAGAGGCGAGGCCCGATCATCAGCGACCAGATCGGGCCGATCCCGAACATCACCACGGGGCTGCGAAAGAGGCGATAGCCGAGCCGCCCTTTCCAGGGGCGGGAGAGATACTCCTCAACGGTCAGGGTCGGGATGTCCCCGGTCCCGCGACGATCGAGGTCGCCGGAAGTTCCGTGATGCACGGCGTGGTTGTGGCGCCAGTTGCCAAACGGCTGGAAGACGAGCAGGCCGGTAAAGCGGCCGAGCCAGAGGTTCGCTCGCCTGCTGGGCAGGAAAGAACCGTGGGCGCAGTCGTGGAAGACGATGAACGTGCGCAGGAGAAAACCTGCCGCCGGAACCGCAAGGACAAGGGTGATCCAAACTGAGACGTCGAGGCAGAGATACATAGTGACGCTCAAGGCCAGGTAGGGCAACACAGAGGTGGCCACGTCGAGGAGGCTGTGACGGAGCGAGGGTTGCTCGTGCCGGGCAACCGAGTCCTTCCAGTAAGGAGCCATGGGCCGGTGACGGTAGTCGCGCTTCCTAAAGATTGGCGTCCGGGCGGCGAAGTGACGGCAGTGGCCCACATATGATCCCCGCCTCCTCCCGGCCCTCAGATCGAGGGCCTCTAACCAGCAAGGAGCAGTAGATGACCGCTCGCATCGCCGTCCTTCTCGGCGCGATCCTCGCCCTCGCCCTGCCGGCGAGCGCCGGCGCCGCACTGCCAAAGGCCAGCACGACGCTGATCGTCCCCGGCAAGTCGATCGGCGGCGTCGCCCTCGGCGCCACCGCCAGCAAGGTGAAGAAAGCCTGGGGCAACACCAAGGACTGCGAATTCCAGTGCGTCTACGAAGGCGGCAAGCATGGCGACGAAACGGCGACCAGCGCCAATGTCCTGCTCGAGGAACCGGCCAGCGGCAGCGGTCCGGCCAAGGTCTGGAATGTCTTCCTCACGGTCGGTCAGAAGGAGGTTGGAGGCACGCTGAAGCCGGACCTGAACACGCCCCTGAGCCAGTTCAAGACCTCGAAGGGAATCGGGATCGGCTCGACGATGGGCGAAGTGAAGAAGGCCTATCCGAGTGCAAAGAAGCTCAGTGGCAGCGGCTTCACCGATTTCATCCTGAAAGGGAAGGGAGAAATCGAAACCCAGTTCGACTTCATCAACTCCACCAAGGTGACCTCAGTCCTCGTTTCCAGCCACCCCGGAGGCTGAGCCAGCAAGCATCGCGCCGCTGCTCGCCGCGACCTTCCCCTCCGCTGAGGCAGCGGAGGGGAACCGCGCGGCCAGCGGTACCCCGAGCACTGAGACCGCGGCCATGGCGAGAAACGCCGCCAGTGGCTCGTCGACGAGGGCCTGCACGACTAGCGCCACCACCAGCCCACCGAGGTTGCCGGCCATCCAGATGATCGCCCCTGCCGTGCCTTCTGCCGAGCCGGCCAGCCGCTCGGCGGCGGTGAGGATCACCGGCAGCGCCGGCAGCATGACCAAGCCCATCACCGCGATCACGCCGGCGCGGGCGCCCAGCATCGTGAAGGCGCCGAGCGCGGCGCAGCCGAGGGCACTGGTCAGCACAACGCCGCGCATGAAGGTGCGCTCGGCGCCACGGCGGGCGATCAGCGGGGGCAAAACGGCGCAGCCGACGATTCCCGCGACGACCATCGCGACCAGCAACACTCCGGCGGTCTGTTCCGAGATACCGGCCGGGTGAAGCAGCGTCTGCAGCCAGGTGGCGAGGGCGACGAAGACGCCAAAGCCGACGAAGGCCAGCCCGCACAGCGTCCGCATCGCCGGCAACGCCCACAGCGCGCGCACGGCGCCACCCTCGACGGCGATGCTCTCATCGCTCGCGTAGGCCGGCCGGCGCAAGGTCAGGGCCAAGGCGACAGCGGCAAGGACGCCAAGTACCGCCTGCACGATGAGCAGGCGCTCGATCTGGCCGTGGGCGCCGAGGGTCGGGCCGAGGATCAGCGCCAGGAGCATGCCGGCGAAGCTGCCGGCCGAGGCGACGGCGATGCCAGCGGCACGCTGATCGAGGGGCAGGTAGTCGGCGGAGACCTTGCCCATCGCGCTCACCACGACGGGCTGGGCGACGGCGACGGCCAGCTGGCCCGCCATCGCCCAGGCAAACGTCTGGCCGCCGAGGCGGAGCAGCCCTCCGGCCGCCATCAGGGCGCCGCCCATCAGTAGCGAGGGCCTGAAGTGACTGTCGAGCAAACGGCCGGCCGGGATCGCCAGGACCACGTAGAGCAGCGGAAAGATCTCGGCCAGCCAGCCGACGGCGGAGGTCGACACCCCGTAGTAGTGCGCGGCGCCGGTGTCGATCGGCGCGTAGGTGAGCCAGAGCAACTGCGTGCCCGCGCAGACCGAGGCGAAGGCGGCGATCGTGGGCCAGCCGCTGGAATCGCGCGATCGCATGGGCGGAGCGACCTTATCCGGCGTCGGCGGTGCGGTTCCCTACCGTTGAAACGTGGCACCAGCCCGCAATCGCGTGACTCCGCTGGGCGCAATCGAGGCGATCCCGCTACGAGGCGCCTGGACTGGCAACCGCGGAATCCTCCACCGTGACAGGAAGATCGTTCGCTTCCACGCCAGCGACCTCTGGATCACCTGCGCCCTGGAGTTCCGCGGGCGCTGGCGCGAGCAGTGGCAGCCGGGCCACTACACGTTCCTCTTCTTCCACGACGAGGCCGTATCCCTCGCCGCTGGGCACCGGCCCTGCGCGGAGTGCCGGCGCGAGAGCTACGAGGCCTACCGCGCCGCCTGGGCAGAGGGCCTTGGAACCTCCCTCGCCTCGGCGAAGCAGATCAACCGACAGCTGCACGGCGAGCGGATCGTCCGCGGCACTCACCGTCGCCGCCTGCACCGGCTGCCCTGGGTCGAGCTGCCAGACGGCGCCTTCGTCCTGCTCGATGAGACCCCAGCGGTGGTCGTCGGCGATCGGCTCAGCAAGTGGACATATGAGGGGTACGGCGAGCGCCACCCCCGGCCCGTGCGCGGCACGGCAAATGTGATCACTCCCCCCTCGAGCGTGGCCGCGCTGCGCGCCGGCTACCCGGTACAGATCGACGACAGCGCCCGCACTTAACGGTCACACTGTTGTCATGAGTGAGCTTCCGACTCTGATCACGATTCCGATCAGTCACTACTGCGAGAAGGCTCGCTGGGCTCTCGATCGGGCGGGTGTGAGTTACCAGGAGCAAGCACACCTACAGGTTCTCCACTGGATTCCGGTGACCCGTGCCGGGGGCAAGAAAACAGCGCCCGTGCTCGTCTGGGGAGACCGGGTCTTCGCCGAGTCGGCAGACATCGTCGAGGAGGCCAGCGCCAAGGCCCCGCCGGATCGCAGTCTCTTCCCCGACGACGCCGCTGCTGGCGCCGAGGTCCGGGCTCTACAGAGCGACTTTGACGCCCACCTCGGGCCGGAGGGACGGCGCTGGATGTACAACGCGCTGCGCGGCAACCGCGACATCGCCGTCGCCTACGGCTGCACCGGCGTGCCAGCCTGGCAACGCCGGGCGCTGCCCTTCGCCTATCCCGTCGCGGCCCGCATCATCGATCGCTACCTCGACGTCACGCCCGCCACAGCCGCACGCTCCGAGGCCGAGGTGCGCGCGAGCTTCGACGCCGTCGCCGAGCGGCTGGATGACGGGCGGCCCTACCTCTGCGGCGAGCGCTTCAGCGCTGCCGACCTCACTTTCGCCTCACTCTCCGCGCCCGATGCTGATGCCGCCCGAGTACGGCGTCCCGCTTCCCCAGCCCGAAGAGTTGCCGGTGGCGATGGCAGCGACGGTTCGTGAGCTGCGGGAGCACCCGGCCGGCGCCTACGCGCTGAGGATGTTCCGCGAGGAGCGGCGCGGCTGACTCAGTCCGCTGGAGCGGCCTTGCCGCTCATCCCGGGGTGAATCCCGCGCCCGATCGTTTGCTCGTCGACGATCTTCTGCAGGTACTCGGTGAGGCGCTTGCGGTCGGCCGCGGGCATGCCTTTGGTCAGGTCGCGCTCGTGGGCCTTGGCGATCTCGCGCCCGCGCTCTAGCGTCTTCCGGCCCTTGGCGGTGAGGTAGAGGGCGCGGACGCGGCGGTCGCTGGGGTGCGGCCGGCGCTCGACCAGGCCCAGCTGCTCGAGCTCGTCGACGAGGCCGACCATGCGGCTCGGCGGCACCTCGATCGCCTCGCCGATCGCCTGCTGGGAGCGACCCTCGGCGGCGTCGACGAGATTGAGCACGCGGAACAGCGCCGGGTGCAAGCCGACCTCGGCGATTCGCTCGGCGAACTGGCGCGAGGCGTGGATCCCGACCTGGGAGAGGAGAAAAGCTAGTGTCGAGGGCGCCGCGTCCCCCGCTATCGGATTGCTGCTCACAGGATCGCGAAGCCTACCGTCTTGCTTTCTGCTAAGAATCGTTTCTTCCTGAAACCTTTCTAGCTTGCAACGGATTTTTCGAGAGAAAGGACCGCCTGATGACTCGCCGTCTCGCCCGCCTCGCCGACATCGCCTACCGCCGCCGCGGCCGCATGGTCCTCGCCTGGATCGTCGCCACCGTCGTCCTGATCGGACTCGGGTCCTCGCTCGCCGGCGAGTTCCACGCCGACTACAACACCCCGGGCTCGGAGTCGAAGGCGGCCAGCGAATTCACCAAGCGCGAATTCAGCGGCTACTCGGGTCAGGAAATCTACGTCGTCTGGAAGAACCCGCAGGGGGTCGACAGTCCGGCGACCAAAGGGCAGATGGACGCCTTCTTCACCCAGGCCGAAAAGGTCGATCACGTCGAGCGCCGGGGATCGGTCCGCGTCTCCGAAGACGGCACGATCGCGACCACGACGCTGCCGCTCAACGTGCCGGGCTGGGAGGTCAAGAAGAAGCAGGGCGAAGAGCTGATCGCGGCGGCCAACGACAACGACGGCTCGGGCCTGCAGATCGAGCTCGGCGGCGAACCGATCTACGCCGCGCAGGAACAGACCAGCCCCGAGGGGCTCGGCTTCCTCGGCGCGGCGATCGTGCTGCTGATTGCCTTCGGCTCGCTGGTCGCGGCCGGCCTGCCGCTGTTGATCGCCCTGGTCGGCCTGGGGATAACCTCCGGCGGCCTGATCGCGCTGCTGGCCAACGTGATCGACGTCCCCAACTGGACCACCGCGGTCTCGGGCCTGATCGGCATCGGCGTCGGCATCGACTACTCGCTGCTCGTCCTCACCCGCTTCCGGGCGGCGATGCGCTCCGGCAAGGACCGCCATGACGCCGTCGTCGAGGCGGTCTCGACGGCGGGCCGCAGCGTGCTGATCGCCGGCAGCACCGTGGTGATCGCGGTGCTCGGTCTCTTCCTCACCGGCCTCCCCTACATGTACGGGGTGGCGATCTCGGCCTCGCTCGCGGTGCTGGTAGTGATGCTCGCCTCGGTCACGCTGCTGCCGGCACTGCTCTCTTACCTCGGCCCGAAGGTCGACCGCCTGCGCATCCCCTTCCTCGGTCGCCGGCTGGAGAAGGAAGGAACCAGCGACTCCCCCGCCGCCCGCTGGAGCCACGCCGTGCAGCGGCGGCCCTGGACCGCGGCGATCGTCGCCACCGCGATCCTGCTCGCCCTCGCCGCGCCGGCGCTGGGCATGCGCCTGGGCTTCCCCGACGCCGGCAACGACAAACCCGGCACGATGACCCGCCAGGCCTACGACCTGATCAGCGAGGGCTTCGGCCCCGGCGCCAACGGCCCGCTCGTGATCGCCGCCGAACTGCCCGACCCGCAGGCGCGCTCGGCGGTCGACGGCCTGGCGACACAGCTGCGCCAAGACCCCGGGGTCGCCTACGTCGCGCCACCGCGCTTCAACTCGAGCGGGACAGCGGTGATCCTCACCGTGATCCCCACCACCTCACCCCAGGACGCGGCGACGACCGACCTCGTCGATCACCTGCGCCACACCGTGCTGCCCGACGCGCTCGAAGGCTCGGGCGTGGTGACCAGGCTCGGCGGCGTGACCCCGGCCCTGGAGGACCAGAGCAAGTACATCACCGGCCGCATGCCGCTCTTCATCATCGGCGTGGTCGGGCTCTCCTTCCTGTTGCTGCTGTTCGCCTTCCACTCGCCGCTGATCTCGCTCAAGGCGGCGGTGATGAACCTGCTCTCGGTCAGCGCCGCCTACGGCGTGATGACCCTGGTCGCCAAGGGCGGCGCGGTCGGCGAACTGATCGGGATCGACCACGAAGTGCCGGTCGCCCCGTTCATGCCGGTGATGATGTTCGCGATCCTCTTCGGCCTCTCGATGGACTACGAGGTCTTCCTCGTCTCCCGCATCCGCGAGGAGTACCTCAAGGACGGCGACACCAGGCGCGCGGTGGCCGACGGCCTAGCCAAGACAGCGCGCGTGATCACCGCTGCGGCGGCGATCATGGTCGTCGTCTTCCTCGCCTTCGTCGCCTCACCCGAAGTCTTCCTCAAGCTCTTCGGGATCGGCCTCGCCGCGGCGATCTTCCTCGACGCCACCGTGGTCCGCATGGTCCTCGTGCCGGCCGTGATGCAGCTGCTCGGCGCCCGCAACTGGTGGTGCCCGGACTGGCTCGAGCGGCGGCTGCCGGCGATCGAGGTCGAGCGCGGCCCGCAGGTGGCGGAGGGCAGCTCCTAACTAGCGGCGATGCGATCGAGGAGGGGCGGCAGCTCGCGGTGGCTGTCGAGCACGAAGTCCGCCTCTCCCCCGCCGTCCTCGCCGCGGTCGTCGTGCAGGCCGCGGTAGCGGACGGTCGTCATCCCGATCGCGCCGGCGCCGGCAATGTCAGTGCGGCGCAGGTCGCCGACGTGCATCGAAGCCCCCGGATACGCGTCGAGCGCCGCCAGGGCAGCTTCGAAGATCTGCGGCGCGGGCTTGTAGTGACCGACCTCATCGGAGAAGGCCCAGCCCGAGAAGTGCCCCAGTAGGTCTTCGCCGTCGAGGAATTCGCGCAACAGCTCGCCGCCGGTGAAGCCGACGTCGCAGACGATGCCGAGGCGCAGCTCGCGCTCGCCCAGTGCTTCGAGGCAGGGCCGGATGTCGGGCGAGAGCTCGAGCTTGGCGCCTCGCCCCGCGGTCAGGAACGCCTCGGCCACAGCCTCCCGCGCCGCGCCCTCGATGCCGAGCGCGGCGGCGAGCATCTCGGCCCCCTCGTCTGGATGGAAGTGGGTGCCTGTCGACCAGGATGCCTCGTAGCTCACCGTGACATCGTCCAGGGTCGCTGCCAACAGCTCCGCCTCAACTCCCAGGTCGTGCGCTTCACAGGCCGCTACGACCGCGTCGTGCCGGGCCCTCACCATCGCCTCTCCTGACCGCGAGCGGGCGATCGTGTTCCAGAAGTCGAAGGTGACGGCTTTGAGTGGCTGCGTCACGTCGCTTGGCCCGGAGCGGCCGCGAAGGCGGCTAACGCCGCCGCGGGTCCATCGCGCGGGAGATCACCACGCGCTGGATCTCGTTGGTGCCCTCGTAGATCTGGGTGATCTTGGCGTCGCGCATCATCCGCTCGACCGGGTACTCCTTGACGTAGCCGTAGCCGCCGAGCACCTGGATCGCCTCGACCGTTACCCGCATCGCGTTGTCGGAGGCGAAAAGCTTCGCCATCGAAGAGTGCTTGGCCAGGCCGGGGTCGTTCTGGTCGGCCAGCGCGCAGGCCTTGTAGAGCAGCTCGCGGGCGGCGGCGGTGCCGGTCTCCATCTCGGCCAGCTTGAACTGGATCGCCTGCAGGTCGAGGATCGGCTTACCGAAGGCGACCCGCTCGGAGGCGTAGGTGGTCGCGTAGTCGGTCGCCCCCTGGGCGATCCCGACCGCCTGCGCCGCGGCACCGAGCCGGGTCCTTTCCAGCGTGCCGAGGGCGACGCCGAGCCCACGCCCGACCTCGCCGATCACGTTCTCGGCCGGCACCCGCACGTCGTCGAAGACGGGCGAGCCGGTTGGCGAGCCGCGGATCCCGAGCTTGTGCTCGAGCTTGCCGATCGAGAAGCCGGGCCGGTCGGCCTCGACCATGAAGGCGGTGATCCGCCGCTTTTCGCGGTCGGTGACGGCGAAGACGACGTAGAAGTCGGCGACACCGGCGTTGGTGATCCAGTTCTTGGCGCCGTTGATCACCCATTCGTCGCCGTCGAGCTCGGCGTGGGTGCGCATGCCGGCGGGATCCGAGCCCGCCTCGGGCTCAGACAGCGCGAAGGCGGGCGTCCACTCGCCACTGGCGCAGCGCGGCAGCACCCGCTGCTTCAACTCATCGCTGCCGAAGAGTCGAATCGGCAGCGAGCCGAGCTCCTGCACCATCAGGATCAGGGCGCTGGAGGCGCAAGCCTTGGCGATCTCCTCGACCCCCATCTGCAACATCAGCGTGCCGGTTCCGGTCCCCCCGTACTCCTCCTCGAAGGGCAGGGCGAGGATGTCGTGCTCGGCCAACAGCTCACGCACGTCGCGGGGGTATTCCGACTTCTCGTCGATCTCGGCGGCCCGCGGCGCGATCCGCTCCCGCGCGATCTGCCCGATCGTCTCGCGGAAGTCGAGCATGTCCTGCGGGATCGAGTAGATGTCGGTGGCTTTGCTCATGAGGGCGGGACCGTATCCATAGAGCCCTCACGCTGCCTTGTAACCGACAACTGCGCACCCCTCCTGCCCCGCGCCGAATCCCTCGGCTGCGCCCGCCTTCGACTCCCCTCCTGGCTAGGAAGCAGAAGCGTCAGCGTGAACGAGGGGCTCCGCTGCCACCACGCTAGGCGGTTGAGGGGAGCGCTAGGCGGTTGCCGAGGCGAGCAGCACCACGTTCGAGAGGCTCAGCGGCCCCGCACCACCCCCCGCCTCCGCCGCGGCCTGCGTGATCGCGTCCCAGGCCTCCTCCTGGGCCTTGCCGGCGTGCTGGGCGATCATCGCCCGGATCGGGGCAGCGATCGCCCTGATGTAGGCGGTGAAGTGCTCCGGGGAGTCGAACTCGAAGGTCACCTCGGCCCGCTCCACGGTGACCTTCGAGAACCCACCTCCCTCCAGCAGCCCGCCGATCGCAGCGGGGGTGGGCCGGGAGAGGGGCCCGGGCGTTCCGGCCGGGGGCGGGGGCACGTTCAGCCGCTCCATCGTCGTCCTCGTCGGAATCGAGAGGAAGGGAACCTGATCGGGCTCGCCCCAGGAGGCGATCGCCATCCGCGCGCCCGGCCTGAGGAAGCCTCGGATGCGCCCCGCGGCGGCCTCCGCGTCAGGCTCGAAGATGATTCCCCAGCGCGAGACGGCGCCGTCAAAGCTCGCCGGCGGAAAATCGAGGCTGGAGGCGTCGGACTCGATGAACTCGACGTTGCCCAGGCCGGCCGCCGCCGCGCGCTCGCGCCCGAACGCGAGCATCTCGGCGGAGATGTCCGTGGCCACGACGCTGCCCTCCGGGCCGGCCTTGCGCGCGGCGGTGAGCGCCGGCTCGCCATAGCCAGCGGCGACGTCAAGGACCCGGCTTCCCGACTGCACGCCGGCGAGCTCCACCAGCCGCTCGCTGATGTGCCGGTCTGAGCGGTCATTGAACGCGCTCCAGCCGTTCCACCCCACTGCCGCGGAGTCCCAGTTCCTGTGCTGCGCCTCGCGGAAGTCGACCGGATCGATCGCCCTGGATTCCATGCACCCATGATCACAAAGATGCAAGGGCTGCAAGAGGACTGCCTCACCGGTCAAGGTTGCCGCCCCAGATTCCGATTGATGGAGGTGGTCTCCGAGCTGAGCCAGCGCGAGCGAAGGACCGTTCTTGTCGGCGGCCTCCTAGCCCTCTGCCTGCTCGCCGCCTTCACCGCGCACGTCGCGGTCGGGCTTGGCGGCCATGGCTCGGATGCGCTCTTCAACACCTGGATCTACAACGCCCTGATGCTGACAAGCGCCGCCGCCTGCCTACTGCGGGCGGCGCTGATCCGCCGTGAGCGGGCTGCTTGGGCGCTGCTCGGCGTCGGCTTGCTGCTCTACACCGGCGGAGAAATCTATTACGCGGCGGTGCTCGCCGGGAAGGCGTCGGTGCCGATCCCCTCGCCCGCCGACGGCGGCTACCTCGCCTTCTATCCGCTCGCCTATGCGGCGCTGATCGTCCTCCTGCGAGCAAGGATCGGGTCCTTTCCGGTCGCGCGGTGGCTGGACGGCGCGATCGTCGGCTCCGCCGTCGCGGCGCTGGCGGCAGCTCTCGCGCTCGGGCCGATCGTCGATGCATCGAGCGAAGGCCAGACGCTCGCCGTCACAACCAACCTGGCCTACCCAATCGCCGACCTGACCCTGTTGACGATGGTTGCAACGGCCGCCTCGTTCACCGGCTGGCGGCCTGGGCGCAGCTGGACGGTCCTCGGTGCCGGCCTTCTGCTGCTCGCCGTCTCCGACGGCGTCTATCTGCTGCAGGCTGCCAACGGCACCTACCTCGAAGGCACGATTCTCGACGCGGGCTGGCCATGCGGTGTTCTGTTGGTGGCTTGCGCAGCGTGGATTGAGCCGGGCACCACGAAGCCGCTGCAATCACGGGCGGTGCGGATCATCGCGATACCGGCAGCCGCCGCCCTGATCGCGATCAGCATTCAGGCAGCCGAAAGATTCGCCACTGCCCCTACCGCAGCGGCAGTTATCTCCCTTCTCACCCTGATCGCGGTCGTCGTGCGCCTGGTCCTCTCCTTGCGCGAGAGCCAAGGGGAGGCCCGCACGAGAGCGCAAGAGTCGCGCACGGACGAGTTGACCGACCTGCCCAATCGCAGGGCGCTGATGCTGGACTTGGAGAGCGCGATAGCGCGTCCCGCCCCCGCCGGGTCCCTTCGGCTCCTTGCGCTGTTCGACCTCGACGGCTTCAAGCTCTACAACGACACCTTTGGCCATCCTGCCGGAGACGCCCTGCTGGCGCGACTGGGCGGACGGCTGGGGCGCTTCGCCTCCTCGAAAGGCCGCGCCTACCGGTTGGGTGGCGATGAGTTCTGTCTCCTGGCCGAGTGCACGGCGGCGGAGGTCGACGCGCTCATCGCCGGCGCCGGCGCGGCGCTCTCCGAGGGAGGCGAGGGCTTCGCGATCGCCGCCTCGCAGGGCAACGTCCTCTTGCCGAGCGAGGCGGCCTCGGTCAAAGAGGCGATGCAGCTCGCTGACCGGCGGATGTACGCGAACAAGGTCAGCGAGCGGACCTCAGCCGGCTCACAGTCGCGCGACGTGCTGCTGACGGCGCTGCGCGAGCGCCAACCGGAACTGGCCGAGCAAGCCGTTGACGTCGCCGAGCTGGCGCAGGCGGTCGCCGAGGAGCTGGGAATGGAGGCCGAGCAACGCGATGAGACCTACCGCGCCGCGCAGCTGCACGAGACAGGGAAGATGGCGATCCCCGACGCGATCCTGAACAAGCCTGGCCCGCTCGAGGAGCCCGAGTGGGAGTTCGTCCGCCAGCACACTCTGATCGGCGAGCGGATCATCGCCTCCGCGGCGGCGCTCGTGCCGGTCGCACGCCTGGTTCGCTCAAGCGGCGAGCGCTGGGATGGCAAGGGTTACCCCGACTCCCTGCACGGCGAGCAGATCCCCCTTGGCGCGCGGGTGGTCGCCGTTTGCGATGCCTACGCGGCGATGGTCTCAGAGCGCCCCTACAGCGTCGCGATGCGTCCCCCGCGAGCTCTCGAGGAGCTACGCCGCAGTGCCGGCTCGCAGTTCGACCCCAAGGTCGTTGCGGCCTTCGAGCAGGTCGCTGTACGGCGCGGCCTTCCGGTCGGCTAGAGATTGTCCCCCCGATTGAGAAGAGACACTCGTCTCAACAGCAGAAACCCGCGCTACACCACGGTTGCCGAGAGGGTGGCTGACCGGATTCGAACCGGCGACCGCCTGGACCACAACCAGGAGCTCTACCAACTGAGCTACAGCCACCACGCGGCTTCCAATCTAGCGGGCCGGGGGGCGAGGCGGGGGGCTTAGCTGGGCCGGTTGGCTTCTACCAGGGAGGCGAAGGCTTTTAGACCAGGGGTCGTGCGGGCGAGCAGATCCGCCTCGGCGGCTTCGGCCTGGACCGGCAGGGCGGCGGCCCCGTCGTCTCCCAGGGCCTCGCAGGCCTCGTGGACCATCTCGGGCACGGCCAGCCACGCCTCCAACAGGGCGAAGTCGGACTCGGGGTGGAAGAGCACGCCCCAGGCGCTGCCGTGGCGGAAGGCCTGGACCTCGGTGCGCTCGGAGCGGGCCAGGTGCTCGGCTCCCTCGGGTAGGTCGAAGACGTCGCCGTGCCAGTGCAGGACGGTCGTGCTCGGGGCCAGGGCGCCGAGGATCGGGTCGTCGGGGTCGAGAACCTCGACCGGGGCGTAGCCCAGCTCGGGACCCTCCCCCGCTCGCACCTCCGCGCCAAGCGCTCGCGCCAGCAGCTGGGCGCCGAGGCAGATGCCGAGCACCGGCATCTGCCGGCGCACCGCCTCGGCCAGCCACTCGCGCTCGCTCGCCAGCTCGGGATGAACCTCGATTTCATCGACGTTCATCGGGCCGCCCATCACGACCGCGCCGGACACCTGATCGTGGTCGGGCAGCGGCTGGCTCGCCAGTGGTTTGACCGTGTGCACGTCGAGGCCGCCGCAGGCATCGAGGATCCGGTGCGGCCCCTCCCAGGGCACGTGCTGGATCGCCAGCAGGGTCGGCCGCTCGTCCGCGCTCATCAGCGCCTCAGGCTAACCGCGCTACGGTTCAGGCGATGCCGCAGCGATTCGGGATTTCCTTCTTCCGACCTGAGATTCGGTCGGCCGTAGCGACCGGCATGCAGGCTCGGGGCGCGATGGCCGTCGGGGCGCTCGCGGTCGGCGCCGCCGCCGTCGGCGGCTTCGCGGTCGGGCGGCTCAGCATCAAGCGCCTGCAGATCGAGCAAGCGAGCATCGGCGAGCCTCGAGATCGGCCGACTCGAGGTCCGCGAGCGGGCGGATACAGACCGGAGCGCGTAGCCGACTTTGACCACACTAGAGGTGGGTCAAACTCGGATGCGCCGGCTCGCGGGCGCGACGGCGGCGCTGGCGCTGGCTGTCGTCGCCGCGATCGGCGTCACTTCCGCCGCAGCCGTCGGCCCCTATCCCGACCTCGGCAGCTGCACCGTCTTCCCCGCTCCGCCACCCGGCACCGCCGCCAACGCCCCGTCCCTCCCCACCGAGGCCACCTGGAACCAGGACATCTCCAAGGCGCCGGTCGCACCCAACTCGGCCGCGACGATCGCCTACATCAACTCCCACGGCGGCAACCTGCTCCACCCCGACTTCGGCTCGCCGCGCGCCTACGGCTTCCCCTACGCCGTCGTCGGCGCCGGCCAGCGCAAGCTGCCGATCAACTACACCGCCTACGGCGACGAGAGCGACCCGGGGCCGTTCCCGATCCCCAAGGGCGCGCCGGTCGAGGGTGGCAACGGCAGCGACGGCGACCGCCACGTGCTCGTCGTCGACCGCTCCAGCTGCACGCTCTACGAGCTCTACCGCGCTTTCTTCAAGGGCGGTGGCGGCGCCCACTGGAACGCCGACTCCGGCACCCGCTGGGACCTCAGCTCGAGCGCCCGCCGCCCCGACTCCTGGACCTCGGCCGACGCCGCCGGCCTGCCGATCTTTCCCGGCCTCGTCCGCTACGACGAAGTCGCCGCCGGCCATCTGGATCACGCGATCCGGGTCACCTTCGACAGCACCCGCAACGCCTGGGTCCACCCCGCCTCGCATTGCGCCGGCGACACCTCCGACCCCAACGCACCGGCGATGGGGACGCGACTGCGCCTCAAGGCCGGCTTCGGCCTCGGCGGCTTCAGCGGCGGCGCCAAGGTGATTGCCGAAGCGATGAAGCGCTACGGCCTGATCGTCGCCGACAACGGCTCCAACTGGTACTTCAGCGGCAGCAGCGACCGCCGCTGGGACGACGAAAACCTCGATCAGCTCAAGCGCATCCCCGGCAGCGCCTTCCAAGTCGTCAAGAGCGCCGCTCGCCCTCACTCCTGCTGAGCTCGACGTGGTGGAACTCGGCCCGCAGGCGTGAACGCAGCTCGCCGGCCGCTTCCTCCGCCTCGTCCCCCTCGCCGCTGACCAGCACTACCTCGGTCGCCGGGTAGCTCTGCAGCTGGTCCTCGACCGCCTGCACGATGTCCTCGTCGCCGACCCGCGCCTCCGCCGCCACGCCGGCCTTGGCCAGCGCCGCCACGGTCATCACCAGGCGCTGCTGAGCGCGATGGCGGGCGTCCTCCACGTCGGAGGCCCAGCGATCGAGGAAGCCGATCCGCGCCGGCACCAGCACCCGCACCTCGTCCTCCTCACCGTCGTCGCCATGAATCCCAGCGACGCGGGTGATCCGCGCCACGTCGGCCGGGTCCTCTACCCCACCCGCGGCGACGATCAACACGTGGTGCTTGGCGTCCCTGCGGTCGGCCGAGGCGATCGGCCCTTCGGGCCGCTGGCGGATCGCGACGACCACCAGCCCAAGCCCCGCAAATGCACCTATCGCGACCCCCACACCCGGTCCACCGAGCATGAAGGCCGCGACAGTTGGCACCACAACCCCGGCAACTATGAGAGGAAGCTTCCAGGGGTCCATCGAGCAAGCTTTACATCAGACTTGGCGAGTACCACCCCTCAGGCGTGGTAGCAAGAGCAGCGCCAACCCGATCAGGATCACGATGATCCCAAGGACGTAGTTGACGAGGATCGCCAAGACGATCCCAATGATGATCAACAGTATTGATAGCTCCATGCACCCCGATTTACCCGGCGGTTGAAACCGTCAAACCGTTGATCGGCCACACCTGAAATGACCCAGGCGCTCCTCCTTCGGCACGAGGGCCTAGGGCCGACACCGATGAAAGCCAGTGGCTAGATGCATTGACAAATGTAAATTCAATAGATATATGTAAATAGATGACTGTCGATCTAGAGCTTGCGCCGAAGATCAAGCGCCCCGCCGGAGACCCTTGCTGCGAGCCGGTCGTCTATCCGGACGTGAAACACGAGCAGGCCGAGAGCCTGGCGATGGTCGCCAAGGCACTCGGCGACCCGATCCGCCTGCAACTCGTGGACGTGCTGCGAAAGCACGCGGGCAAGGTCTGCGTCTGCGAGCTGGTACCCCTGTTCGATCTCTCTCAGCCCACTGTCTCCCACCACCTGAAGAAGCTGCGCGAAGCCGGCATCGTTGGCTCCGAGCGACGCGGCCTGTGGGCCTACTACTACGTGATTCCCGAGTCCCTGAAGGAGTTCTCCGCATGGCTGAGCTGACCTCTAGCTGCGGCTGCTCGGCCGGACAGGGCGATGAGATCCGCGAGGCAGTCCGCTCCCGCTATGCCGCTGCTGCCGAGAGCGTCACTGGCGAGGACGGCACCTCGTGCTGCAGGACCGACGCCGTCCTCAGCGACGAGGAAGCCCAGGTCTTCGGCGCCGGCCTCTACGACGAGGGCGAGCGCGGCGGGCTTCCCGACACCGCAACGATGGCCTCACTCGGCTGCGGCAACCCGACCGCCGTCGCCGAGCTGGGCGCCGGAGAAACCGTCCTCGACCTCGGTTCGGGCGGCGGGATCGATGTGCTGCTCTCGGCCAAGCGTGTCGGCCCGACCGGCAAGGCATACGGGCTCGATATGACCGACGAGATGCTGGCTCTGGCTCGCGAGAACCAACGCGAGGCCGGAGTCGAGAACGTCGAGTGGCTGCGAGGGGAGATCGAGGCAATTCCCCTCCCCGCCTCCTCGGTCGACGTGGTGATCTCCAACTGCGTGATCAACCTCTCCGGGGACAAGCCGCGCGTGCTGGCCGAGGTGGTGAGGGTGCTGAGGGCTGGCGGGCGCTTCGCCGTCTCCGACGTGATTGCCGACGAGGACATGGACGAGGCGACCCGCGCCGATATGGCCCAGTGGACCAGTTGTATCGCCGGGGCACTGACCCGGCGCGAATTCGAGCAGGCGCTGTTGGACGCCGGTCTGGTGGATGTCGAGATCACCGAGACCCACCGGGTCCACGACTGCGCCGGCTCGGCGATCATCCGAGCCCGTAAGCCGAGCTAGACGATGGCGAACGAGAGCGTTCTGGTTCTCCCATTCGCGCAAAGCAGAAGTTCCCTAGCCGAGCACAACGCTCAGGAGCAGCCCAAGCGCCAGAGGCGAGAGCAAGACGAGTGCAGCCAACAGGCATTGCAGCGCGTTGTCTACGTGCCGGTTCTTAACGTCGGATATCTCCCAGTTGCCAGTGAAGTTATGGAGTAGAAAAGCGGCACGATGTCGCTTCAGCTGAGCTGCTCGGACAGTCCGATGACAATGCCCTCGGGGCCACGCAGGAAACAGAGCCGATAGATGTCCTCGTACTGGGCGATCTCGCCGAGATGAACGCCTTGGCAGCCTCGAGGTCCTCGACGACGATGAGCACGTTGTCCATCCACTGAATCATGTTGTCCTCCTGATGTCGTGGCCGCGGGCCATTTAGCCGCGGGTGCCGCCGCCACTGCCGTCCGGGGACCAACCCGGACCGCGGAAGATGTAGCCGAGCTTGTGGCGCCAGCTCTTGGCGGCACGCACGTCGTGAGTTAGGTCGATGAACTCGTGGAAGGCGACCTTGGCCGGCCGGAAGCTGCGGATGTTCTTGGTCAGCCCATAGCGAACCGGCTCGGTCTCCCCCTGGTAGGTGCCGAAGATGTGGTCCCAGATGATCAGGATGCCGCCGTAGTTGCGGTCGAGGTAGACCTCGTTGGCGCCGTGGTGGACGCGATGGTGCGAGGGCGTGTTGAAGACGAACTCGATCGGCGCCGGCAGCTTCTTCACCCGCTCGGTGTGGATCCAGAACTGGTAGATCAGGGAAATCGAGAGCTGCAACAGGATCATCCAGGGGGCGAAACCGAGCAGCGCCAGCGGCGCCCAGAAGGGCAGCGATGTCATCGGGGTCCAGGTTTGGCGCAGCGCGGTCGAGAGGTTGTAGTGCTCGGAGGAGTGGTGAACGACGTGGCTCGCCCAGAAGACCCGCACCTCGTGGTGGACGCGGTGGAACCAGTAGTAGGCGAGGTCGTCGGCGAGGAAGAGCAGCACGTAGGTCCACCACTCGTCAGCCGGCATCCGCAGCGGCGTCAACTCGTACAGCCCGGCGTAGACCAGCAGCACGACCAGCTTCCAGACCGCGTTGATGACGACGTTGCCGCCGCCCATGGTCAGGCTGGTGCGCGTGTCGCGCGCCTCGTAGCCAACGAGGTCGTCATCGCGCAGGTACTTGAACGAGAGCAGCTCCATCACGAGCAGCAACACGAACGCGGGGATCGCGTAATAGAGGACCTCGGCCACGGGTCAAATCTAACGCCGCCCCGGCCGGACCCGGCTCTAGGCTGAGCGGCGATGAAGGTGCGTCTGGCGATCTGCCTTGGCCTGGCGGCGCTGCTCGCCGGCTGCGGCCAGAGCTCGGCGGAGCCGTTCAGGGCACAGGTCCACGTCACTCCGGTCGGCAAGACCAGGATCGCCTGGTACGAGCGTGGCCAGGGAACGCCGCTGGTGATGCTGACCGGGACCGGCTCGACGATGGCCGAATGGGACCCGGCGCTTCTGCGCCTACTGGCGCGCGACCACCGGCTGGTCCTCTTCGACTACCCCGGGGCGGGAATGTCGGGGCCGTGGCACGGACGCAGCTTCGACTCGCTCGCCAACACCACCGCCGGCCTGATGGAGGCGATCGACCTGCCGCAAGCGGACGTGCTCGGCTGGTCGATGGGCGGCTTCGTCGCCCAGCGCCTGGCGATCGATCACCCGGCGCGCGTCTCCCACCTGGTCCTCGCCGGCACCAACCCCGGTGGCAGCCGTACGGTGCTCGGCACGCCGAAGGCCCAGGCGATCGACAGCGAGCCCGATCCCTCCGAAGCCGACATCCTGCGCGAGCTCTACCCGCCCGACCGCCAGGCCGAGGGCCGGCACTTCCTGCGCCGGCTCGAACTCGCCAGCCAGAGCGGCGAGATCCCCAACGACTTCCACGTGCCTGCATCGACAATCCACCGCCAGGTTGCGGCGGAGGACCCTTGGCTGCGCAGCAGTCGCAACTACCGTCAGCTGAGCACGATCGCCGCGCCCACCCTTGCCACCGCCGGAGCCCAGGATCCGGTGGTGCCGCCGGTCAACCTGCGACGGATCGCGGCGCGCATCCCCGGAGCCGAGCTCGAGGTCTTCCCCGGTGCCCACGCCTTCCTCTTCCAAGCGCGCCGCCCGTTCACCCGCACGGTCGACCGCTTCCTCCGCATCGAGTGATGGATTGACCCACCTATAAGGGGGTCAATCCATCACTCAGGAGCCGAACCAGCGCGCCCGGCGGGTAGAGCCGAACCGTTCCTTTTCGGCGACCCGCTCCGCCGAGGGAGCGTTGAAACTGCCGGTTCGCGACGGACCCGAAAGGAAGTCGATGTCGACGCTGCCGACCCGGCCGCCGCCGAACTCGATGTAACAGGTGCCCTGCCCGAGGTGGCGGCCCGGCGCCTCGCCGCCCGCGAACTTCGCGATCAGCGCCTGGGCGACGACGCGGGCGGCGCCCTCGGCGAAGACGCCGGCCTTGGGCACACCTGCGGTGGCAACGTCGCCCACCGCGTACACCCCCGGAAAGCGCGTCTCCAGCGTGGCCGGGTCGACCGGCACGTAGCCGTCCTCGGTCATGCCGCTGGCGATTACCACCTCGGGCGCGCGGTGCTTTGGCACACCGAGGAAAAGGTCGAACGGCAACTCGCCGTCATCGTCGAGGAGTGCGACGCTGCGCTCGGGGTCGATCGCGTTGACCCGGCGGCCCGGGATCAGCTCGATGCCGCGCTCGGCGAACTCGGCTTCCAGCGCTGCTGATGCCTCCGGCGAGGGCGGCACCGGCGTCGGCAACGGGATCACGAAGGAGATCCGGCAGGCGTCGCGCACCCCACGTGAGCGCAGCTCCTCGTCGAGCAGCAAAGCGCACTCACTCGGCGCCGGTGGGCACTTGAAGGGCGCATCGGCGACGCCGATCACCGCATGTCCTTGCGAGAACGTCGGAATGATCTCGGCCAACCGTTCGGCGCCGGCCACCGAGTAGAACTCGTTGCCGGCGTCGAGCAAGCCGGGTGTGGCGTCGAAGTCGTAGTCGGCGCCAAGCGCAACGACGAGAGCGTCGGCCTCGTGCGTCGCGGCATCGGTGGTCACACGGCGCGTTTCAGGATCGATCGTCGTGACCGTCTCGCGCAGAACCGTGACGCCGGGCTTGGCAATATCGGCGTAGGCCATGCGAACTGCCTCGGGCCGCTCGTGCCCGAACATCAGGTCGAGCTTGGAGAAACCAAAGACGAAAGCCTCGCCCTTGTCGATCAGCGTCACCTCGATCTCGCCGCCGGATGCTTCCGACAGCATCGTGCTCAGCTCCAGGCCGCCGAAGCCAGCCCCGAGTACGACAACGCGCTTGCTCATCGCCGGAACTTATCGAGTACGCCCCAGGCTGGATTCGAACCAGCGACCATCGGCTTAGAAGGCCGGTGCTCTGTCCACTGAGCTACTGGGGCGGGCGGCCAAGATTAGGCCCTGGGCCACGGGCTTGGCGTAGGATCGCCCCATGCCAAGCGTCGATGCAGCGGGGACGAAACTCCACTACCTGCGCGCCGGCGAGGGTGAGCCGCTGCTGCTGATCCAGGGGATGAGCGCGACCCACCTCGCCTGGGGCCGGCCCTTCCTCGACGGCTCGAGCGCAGCTTCGACACGATCGTCTTCGACAACCGTGGCATGGGGCTCTCCGGCCAGGCAGAGCTGCCGTTCACGATTGCCGACCTCGCCGCCGACACCGCCGGCCTGCTCGACGCGCTGGAGTTGGAGACCGTCCACGTCGTCGGCATCTCGATGGGCGGGATGATCGCCCAGGAGCTTGCCCTCGCCCACCCCGAGCGCATTCGCAGCCTCACCATCGGCGCCAGCTACTGCGGCGGCCCGGAGGGCACGCTGATGGCTCCGGAGGACCTGCAGATGCTCGCCACCGCCTACGCCTCGGGCGTGCCCGAGCAGGTCTTCCGGGCGATGTGGGAGATCAACCTCTCCCCAGACTTCCGCGCCGATGACTCGCGCTTTGCCGCCTTCACCGAGATGGGCTCGGCGCTGCCGGCGCCGCAGCCGGTGGTGCTGCAGCAGATGCAGGCCTGCGCACTTCACGACACCCACGAGCGCCTCGGCCAGATCGACCTGTCGACCCTGGTCATTCACGGCGACGCCGACCGCCTGCTCGGCTACTCCAACGGGCGCCAGATCGCCGCAGCGATCCCCGGCTCCCGCCTCGAGACGCTCGAGGGCGTCGGTCACATGTTCTGGTGGGAGCAGCCGCAGCGATCGGCCGAGCTGATCCGCGAACACGCCCTAGCCGCGGTCTAGGCTGAGTCGATGGGCAAGATCAACGGCGAAGCCAGTATCGAGATCGAGGCGCCGATCGCCGACGTCTACCGGCTCGCCGCCGACGTCGAGGCCTCGCCCCGCTGGCAGCCGGAGATCAAGGTCGCCGAGTGCGTCGAGCGCGACGGCGACGGCAACCAGTTGCTGGTCCACATGGAGACCGACGCCAAAGTGCGCCGGCTCGGCTCGGAGATCCGCTTCAGCTACGAGGAGCCGAACCGGATCTCATGGGTGCAGGAGGATGGCGACCTGAAGTCGGTCGAAGGCCACTGGGAGCTGCAGGACCTTGGTGAGGAACGAACCCGCGCCACCTATTGGCTCGAGGTCGATCTCGGCCGCACGCTGGGCCTGCTGATCCGCGGCCCGCTGGTCGGCGTGCTGCGCGGCCAACTCGTCAACAGCATGCCCGAGAAGCTGAAGCGCTTCATCGAGAGCGGCGCGGCTTAGCAGCTGGCCGGGTCGAGCTTGCCCTTGACCCGGAAGACCCAGTCGGGCTCCGGCGTGATGTCGGGCTCTTCGATCACCTTTTCCAGCGCCGGGTCGTTCTTGATCCAGGCGTAGATCGGATACCAGTAGGGCGCGTCTTGGGAGTCCTGGGTGAACTGGCTGATGATCAGGTAGTCGTAGTCGCCGGCGTTGATGCGGCGCTTGAACTGGGCGCAGCTGGTGGCTAGGCGGTAGGTGCCTCGGGGACCCGGCACACCGATGTACTGGACGTAGTTGGTGTCGTCGGCCCCGTAGAAGCCGTACTGGCCGAAGAAGATCTCGCCCGAGCCGGCGATCCCGATCCGCTTGTCGTGCTGCTTGCGGGCAAAGGCATAGGCCTGCTTCGGCCCCCCGTCCTGGAGGAAGTGATCGGTTTCGGTGTAGTGGTGATCGACGTACTGCACCTCCTGGGCGCGACCGAGCACAACCGCGAGCAGCACCACCGCGCTCACCCCAGCGGCGACGAGTGCCCGGCCCACCATCCGGCGCTCGCGCAGCAGCGCCAGCCCGGCGGGGGCCCAGACCAGCGCCAGGGTGAGGAAGATCGTGCCGACGATGTAGCCCGGGTACCAGCGCGGAGTGGCCAGCACCGTGATCGCGTAGACCGCGGTGAGGAAGATCAGGGTCTGCCAGGCACGTCGATTGGGCGCCCGCAGCGGCCGTGCGATCGGCAGCATCACCAGGGCCAGGACCAGTCCCGGGACCAGGTAGCGGGTGTTGGTGAAGAAGCCGGTTGGCGAGCCCTCCTGGCCCGCCGCGGTCAGCGGCGTGAACACATAGACCGCCGCGGTCAGCAGAGCAGCGACCGCGATCACCCGCAGGATGATGTTGCGCGAGCGCCATGCGATGTAGATGGCGGCCGCCACGGCAATGATCAGGATCAGCGGCCAGAGCGGCCCGAAGGCGTTGTCGAGCTGCGGGAAGAACCACCTGCGGTAGATCGTCGGCTCGGCGAGGTAATGGGCGACAGCGAAGCGCGGCCGCGGATCAAGCGGCATCTGGTCTGGCCGCGGCAGGTGCAGCGGCCCGAAGCTGAACGTCGGGATCGGGTTGCCGCCGGTCTTGACCATCGCTCGCACGTACCAGTAGCCGCCGACCACGAAGGTCGAGAGGCCGAGCACCCAGGCCGTTGTCAGACGCCTCCCGCGACCGCTGAAGACGATCACCCCGAGCCCGATCGCGACGACAGGCACCAGGAAGGTGATCTTGACCGAGGCAGCAAGGCCGGCGGCAATGCCGGCGACCACCAGCGGGCCCTTGTCGAGCAGCGGCGCGCCCTGCTCGGGCGCGTCCTGCACCGCCCCCTCCTCGGGCGCTCTTCGCTGGTGGGCGTTGATCAGGAACGCCGCGAAGGCGATTAGGAAGGCCAAGCCCATGATGTCGTTGCGGCCCTCGCCGGGCTGCGTTTCGATCATCACCCCCGCGTCGAGCACGATCGCGCCGGCGACCAGCGTCGCCGGTCCGACCTTGTAGGGACGGCCGATACAGAAGGCGGCGAGCAGCGCGATTGCCAACCAGAAGAGGTTGATCAGCGGCGAGAGCCAGTCGCTCTTGAAGAGGGCAATCGCTGTGCCGTGGATCAGTTCGGAGCTCTGCGGGTAGAACCAGGCGACGAGTCGCAGTGGGTCGGTGAAGTGCAGGTGGACGATCGAGTGTTCCTGGGCGAACCGCGCCGCGAATGGCATGTGGTACCAGGTCGTGTCGCCGCCGAACATGCCTTGGTCGAGGCTGAGCTGCGAAGGGAAGGTCCACTCGGCGACGGTGAACGATGCCACCGCGAGAGCGATTATCAGAGCGATTTTCTGCACCTGCGGGGCGCTGATTTCGCGGTTGTCCTCCGGCGCTTTGGACCAGCCGAGCCACGCCGCACCGAGGCCGACGCCGATGCAGACGATCACGATCCAGCCCGTGCGCAGAATGCTCAGCGAACCGAGCAGCTCCAGCGAGAGCACCAGCAGACCCGTCCCGATCGTGGCGTCGGCGAGCCGCGCCAGGGCGCCGGAGAATTCCGGCACGATCCAGCGCCGCAGCCAGTAGCCGCCGAGGCCGAGCGCGCTGACGATGCCGATGACGGCAAAGCAGCCGCCGATGTAGGAGCCGAAGGAGGGGGTCACCGGCGCGGGATGCTATTCGCCGCGCCGGGCGAGCGGCGCGCTAAGACGCCGCGGCGGGAATCCGGCAGGAGACCCCCGTGCCCGCCAGGCCGCAGTAGCCGTTGGGCACCTTGTGCAGGTACTGCTGGTGGTAGTCCTCGGCGTAGTAGAAGGGCCCGGCCGGCTCGACCTCGGTCGTCACCGGCTCGTGGCCGGCCGTCCGCAGGTCCTCGTCGTAGGTCCGCAGGGCCATCTCCGCCGTCGCCTTCTGGGCATCGTTGGCGAAGTAGATCCCGGAGCGGTACTGAGTGCCGACGTCGTTGCCCTGGCGCATCCCCTGGGTCGGGTCGTGCTCCTCGAAGAAGACCTTGAGCAGATCGGCGTAGGAGACCTTGGCCGGGTCGAAGGCGACCAGCACCGCCTCGGCGTGGCCGGTCTTGCCGCTGCAGACCTCGTCGTAGGTCGGGTTCGGCGTGGTCCCGTTCATGTAGCCGACCGTCGTCGTGTAGACGCCGTCGATCCCCCAGAAGAGCCGCTCCGCGCCCCAGAAGCAGCCAAGGGCGAAGTAGGCGACCTCGGTCCCGTCCGGGAAAGGCGGCTGCAGCGGCGTGCCAAGCACCGCGTGGCGCTCGGGAACGTCGAAGGCGGGCTCGCTGCGCCCCGGCAACGCGTCCTCGGCGGTGGGCATCTGCGTCTTCTCGGGATTCAGCATCGTCATCAGCTTGCCAAGTCGGTTCATCGCGTCTCCTTTTCGTCGCTACCGACCTTAGCGCCCAGTTCTTGCGATTCCGTGACGGCGACAGCCCGAGCGGGTAGCGTGGGCGCATCGGTTGCTTCGTCGTCCTCTTCGCCCTGATCTCGCCCCGCCTGGCGCTGTTCGCGCTCTGGCTCTTCAGCGACATGCTCAGCCGCGCCTTCGACAGCTGGTTCGTGCCCTTCCTCGGCTTCTTCCTGCTGCCCTGGACGACGCTCGCCTACGCGGTGATGTGGAGCACGGGCACGAACGGGGTCAACGGCTTCGAGTGGTTCATCGTCATTCTCGCCTTCGCCTTCGACCTCGGCTCCTACGCCCGCGGCAGCCGCGAGCGGCGCGCCCGCGCCTAGCCGAGCGGCTGAGCCGGTGGGCCGGGTGCCGCCGGGCCGCCGTTTGGATCGAGCGGGTAGGCGATGCGAACGTGGGACTTGCAGACGACGACGAACGGCCGGCGCTCGACGTCGCCCCCCATCAGCGATGAGATTTCCGCGTTGACGACCGGGATGAAGGTGACGTCAGGACGGTTGAGCGAGTCCGAGAAACGGCTCTGGTAGCCCTCCGGCGGCAACGTCACGTCACCGACGATCCGCTGCCGATCGGTTTCGAACAGCACCCGTTCGACGCGTCGATCCTTCTGCCCGATTTCGGCGGAGTTCACATCGCCACTATCGGCACGTTCCTGTTATCCCCTGAGCGATAAGCGTCCAGGGGACATAACCAGCTTTGCTCAGCCGTTTCGAATTCTCAATCGGGGCGCCCGGATTCGAACCGGGGACCTCGGCCACCCAAAGGCGGCGCGCTACCAGGCTGCGCCACGCCCCGAAGCGTCCAGTGTAGAGCTGTTTCGCAGCGATGGCCGAGGTGCTGCCTCTCAACGCACTGCACTACGACCTCGACGCGGTCGGGTCGCTGCAGGACGTCGTCGCACCGCCCTACGACGTGATCGACGCGGCGATGCGGGCGGAGCTGCTGGCGCGTCGCCCTACAACGCGGTCGCGATCGACCTGCCGAAGCCCTACGGCGAGACCGGCCCGCAGGCCGAGCCGGCGAGGGCGACCCCTACGCTGCCGCTGCGCGACTCGATCGAGGCCTGGCAGCAGGCCGGCGCCCTGGTCAAGGACACCGAGCCGGCGATCTGGGCGATCGAGCAGGACTACACCGGGCCCGACGGCGGCTCCCACACCCGCCACGGCATCCTCGTCCGCGTCCGGGTCGAGGACTTCGACGACCGGCACGATCCTGCCCCACGAGCGCACCCTGCCGGGGCCGAAGCAGGACCGGCTCGAACTGATGCGGGCGACCCGCTGCAACCTCTCGCCGATCTTCTCGCTGAGCACGATCGACCCCTGGCCGCTGGTCTCGCAAGGAGATCGCGGTCGAAGAGCCCTGGGGCGAAGCGACCGACGCTGCCGGCACGGTGACTCGGATCTGGCGCCTACCGCAGCTGAACGAAGAAATCCCCGCGCTGCTCGCCGACGCACAGCTGCTGATCGCCGACGGCCACCACCGCTACGAGACCGCGATCGCCTACCGCGACGAGATCGGCGGCGAGGGCGATCACAACTACACGCTGATGGCGCTGACCGGGCTCGACGATCCCGGCCTCTCGGTCTATCCCAACCCACCGCCTGCTCTCCGGCTTCGCCGAGGACCCCGAGCGGCAACGCCGGCTCGGCGAGGGCCTGCGCGAGCTCTTCGAGATCGAGGAGGTCGAGACCGACCGCGTCGACCCGCTCGGCGAGGACGGCGTCGGCGTCTTCGGCCTCTACGACTCCCATCACAAAAAGGCTTTCCGCCTCCGCCTCAAGGACACCACCGAGCTCGACCGCCTGCTCGAGGGCGAGCCCGAGGCCTACCGCCGCCTCGACGCGGCGATCCTCGAGACCCTGGTGCTGAAGGGGCTGGCCGGCCTCAGCGAAGACGACATCCTCGCCAAGCGCGGCATCGGCTACGCCAAGAGCGTCGAGGACTCCCTGCGCCTGATCGAGGACGGCACCTACGACGTCGCCTTCATCCTGCGCCCGATCCCGGTCCAGCAGACCAAGGAAATCTGCGAAAGCGACGCCAACATGCCGCCGAAGTCGACCTACTTCTACCCCAAGGTGCTGACCGGCCTGGTCTTCAACCCGCTGGCCTGAGGCTTACGGGGACCGCGCGGCGTAGGATCGCTCCGTGGTCAAGATCTACACCAAGAAGGGCGACGACGGCACCACCTCGCTCTGGTACGGCGGCCGCGTCCCCAAGCACCACGGTCGCACCGAGGCCTACGGCGCGCTCGACGAGGCCTGCTCCCAGCTCGGCGTGGCCCGCGCTCTCTGTGACGCTGGCGAGGCCGAGCTCGCCGCCGACATCCTGCGCCTCCAGGACGACCTCTTCATCGCCGGCGCCGAGCTGGCGACCGCGCCCGAGGCGGCCGAGCGCCTCGAAGACGGGATCAGCCGCACGACCGAGACGATGGTCGCCGAGCTCGAGCAGCGGATCGACCGCTACATGAGCGAGGTCGAGCTGCCGCCGCAGTTCGTCATCCCCGGCGGCAACCAGCTCTCCGCCCAGCTCGACGTCGCCCGCACCGTGATCCGCCGCGCCGAGCGCCGCATCGCCGCCCTCGCCGAGGCAGGCGAGCTGGCCAGCGAGACCGTGATCCACTTCGTCAACCGCGCCTCCGACCTCGCCTACGCGATGGCCCGCTTCGCCGACGTCGACGACCCGGCGCTCTTCGAGGGCCGGCGCCGCAAGCGAGTGAAGGTCGTCGCCCGACGCCGTAGCGGCTACGCCCACGACGTCGAGATCGAGGGCGGCCACACGCTCCGCGATCGACGAGCCCGCCGCCGCGGGCGGCACCGACACCGGTCCCTCCCCCACCCGCCTCCTCGCCGCCAGCCTCGCCGGCTGCACGGCGATCACGATCGAGATGTACGCCGAGCGCAAGGGCTGGGACGTCGGCCAGGTCGAGGTCGATGTCGACGTCGAGTACCGACGACGGAGCGCCGCTCTCCTTCGCGGTCACGCTGCGACTGCCGAGCGAGCTCAGCGACGAGCAGCGCAAGCGCCTGCTCGTCGTCGCCAGCAAGTGCCCGGTCCACAAGCTGATCGCCGGCGAGACCGACGGTCACGATCGCCGACAAGTCGAGACGCTCTGATGGACCTCGGCCTGAAGGGACGCGCCTGCGTCGTCACCGGTGCCAGCCGCGGCATCGGCGCCGAGACGGCGCGGCTGCTCTGCGCCGAGGGCGCCAACGTGCTGCTCGTCGCCCGCGACGAGGAACGGCTCGCGCGCGGCCGCCGATGCGGCGCGCGCCGCGGGCAGGAGTCCGGCGGTCGCGCCGAGATGCTCGCCCTCGACGTCACCGACGACGACGCCGGTGAGCGGATGCTCGCCACGGCGACCGAGCACTTCGGCGGCCTCGACGTCCTCGTCAACAACGCCGGCACCGCCAGCTGGCGCGACCTCGACGACGTCCCCGACGAGGACTGGCGCGCCCAGTACGAGCTCAACGTGATGGCGCCGCTGCGGGCGATGCGCGCCGCCGCCCCGGCGATGGCCGAGCGCGGCTGGGGCCGCATCGTCAACGTCTGCTCGACCGCCGGCAAGCGCCCCTCTGCGGCGATGCCCGAGTACTCGGTGGCGAAGGCGGCCGAGCTCTCGCTCTCGCGCCTCTTCGCCGACCGCTACGCCAAGAGCGGCGTCCTCGTCAACGCGATCTGCCCCGGCCCGGTCGAATCGGAGATGTGGATGGAGCCCGGCGGCCTGCTCGACCAGTCGCAGGCGATGTCGGGTGACGCGAGTCGCGAGCGAGGCCCTCGCCGACCGCCGGCTCCAAGCGCCCGATCGGCCGCCTCGCCGAGTCGGCCGAGATCGCCGCGCGCGATCGTCTTCCTCTGCTCCGAGCGCGCCTCCTACGTCAGCGGCGCCGCCTGGTCAGTCGACGGCGGCACCGTCCAGGTGATCATTTGAGACGGTTGCAAACCGGCTGGCGGCGTCCTCGGTCGCTCGCGTGCGGAGCACGCCACGCTCCCTGCGTCCTTGCCAGGCTTGGTTTTCGCCGTCTCGAGACATGACGATCGAATCTGCCGTGCTGCTCCCTCTCTACGGCTGGCCCCGACGACCCCGGCCTCGATCTTCACCGAGCGCCGCGCGGACCTGCGCCGCCACGCGGGCGAGATCTCGTTCCCCGGTGGCCGCCACGATCCCGAGCGACGCCGACCTGAGCGCGACGGCGCTGCGCGAGGCCCAGGAGGAGATCGGCCTCGACCCCGCGATGGTCGAGCTCGGCGAGGAGCTGCCGCCGACCAACACCTTCGTCACCGGCTACCGAATCCACCCCTTCGTCGGCCGCATTCCCCACCCGCGACGAGCTCGACCTGCGAGCCGAACCCGGCCGAGGTCGAGACCGTCCTCACCTTCTCGCTCGAGCTGCTGCGCGAGAGCTACGAGATGCGCCGCCTGGTCCGCCGCGGCGTCCCCATCCACACCCCGACCTACGAGGTCGAAGGCCAGCTGATCTGGGGAGCGACCGCGCGGATCCTCGGCGACTTGCTGCAGCGCCTGGGTTAGGCGCTGCCGCGTCAGGCCTTCTCGGCCTCGGCTGCGGGACGATGCGGATGTAGGGGCGCGGCTCCTCCCAGCCGTCCGGGTAGATCTCTTTCGCTTCGTCGTTGGAGACCGAGCCGGCGATGATCACGTCGTCGCCCTGCTGCCACTGCGCCGGGGTCGCGACTTTGTGGTTGGCGGTCAGCTGCAGCGAGTCGATCACGCGCAGGACCTCGTCGAAGTTGCGCCCGGTCGTCATCGGGTAGACGAGGATCAGTTTGATCTTCTTGTCGGGGCCGATGACGAAGACGTTGCGCACGGTCTGGTTGTCGGCCGGCGTGCGGTCGCGCGGCGTCGCCCGAGACGTCCGCCGGCAGCATCCCGTAGAGCCTTCGCGACGTTGAAGTCGGCGTCGCTGATGATCGGGTAGTTGGGCGCCGTCGCCCTGGGTCGTCCTCGATGTCGTTCGCCCACTCCTCGTGCTTGTCGAGCGGGTCGACCGAGAGGCCGATGATCTTGACGTTGCGCTTGGCGAACTCGGGCTCGATGCTCGCCATGTAGCCGAGCTCGGTCGTGCAGACCGGCGTGAAGTCCTTGGGGTGCGAGAACAGCACCGCCCACGAGTCGCCGATCCAGTCGTGGAACTTGATCCGGCCCTCGGTCGTCTCGGCCTCGAAGTCGGGTGCTACGTCACCAAGCTGCAGCGCCATCAGACTGCTCCTTCGCTCGCTGTTTTCAGGCATTTACCTAAATTCCTATCCGAGTTTAGCTATATCGACTCTCCCGGCCGGCGAGAGCAGCCCAGAGCCACTCGACCATCTCGGGACCACCGCCGAGGTCATCGGTCCGCGACGATCTCGACGGGATCCGCCAGGTCGCGAGGCGCTGCGGACCAGCCCGCCCCGCCGCCAGCACTGCGGGATCGACGCTGCCACGACGCCTCGTAGACGAAGCCGCGCACCGGCGTGTCGACTAGGCGTTCGAGCAGCCGCTCCAGGCGCGGGCCGTGGATCGCCGCGAGCTTCTCCGGCTCGCCCGTCGCCGAGCCGAGCAGCCAGTAAGACGACCGCGACGTCGGCGACCAGGTCGAGCACGCGTCGCCGGGCGGTCGGGATCGGCCAGCGCCGGCTCGATCCCGGCCGCCTCGATCGCCGCCAGCCCCTCGTCGCGCGCGACTGGTGCCGCGCACCGCCCAGCCCTCGGCCGAGCAGCCGCTCGCCCAGCTCCCGGCCGCGACAGCCGCAGCCGACGATCAGCGCCCGGGCCAACTCGCTAGGCCGCGCGCGCGCTCGGCGTGGCGGCGGCGCTCGGCTCGCGCGCTGCTCGTCGGTCGCCGGGGCCGGGCCGGCTCTGGACGTTGTGCGGGTCGGACCTCGCCGCCGCACTCCGAGCAGGTCGGGACCATGTGGAAGGGCTTGCCGCAATCGTCGTGGACGGTCTCCAGCGGCGGCCCCGCGGCACCGGCGGTGTAGCGGTCGCCCCAGGCGCAGCAGCGCGAGCAGCACCGGCTGCAGGTCGCGGCCCTTCTCGGTCAGCCGGTACTCGAAGCGCTCGGGATGCTCGCTGTAGCGGTGGCGCTCGGCGATGCCCTCCTCGACCAGGGTCGCGAGGCGCTGGCTGAGCACGTTGCTGGCCACCCCCAGCGACTCCTGGATCTCGTCGAAGCGGCGGCGGCCGAGGAAGAGGTCGCGCAGCACCAGCAGCGACCAGCGCTCGCCGAGAAAGGAGAGCGGCCGGGCGATCGAGCAGTTCAGCTCGGCGAAGGCCTTGATTGCCATGAGAGCCAGTCTAGCCCTTGACTTGCTTTTTGCAAGTCACGTCTGCTAGGGTCGCTTTCGAATTGCAAGCCACGTGGATTGGAGCGGCAGATGGAGCAGCGCTGGAAGGTCCTCTTGATCACCTCGGTCGGCCTCTTCATGGCCAGCCTCGACCTCTTCATCGTCAACATCGCCTTCCCCGACATGGCGGCGCGACTTCGACGGCGCCTCGCTGCCCAGCCTCTCCTGGGTGCTGAACGCCTACGCGATCGTCTTCGCCGCGCTGCTCGTCCCGGCCGGGCGGATCGCCGACCGGGTCGGCCGCAAGCGCGTCTTCATCGCCGGCCTGCTGCTCTTCTCCGCCGCCTCCGCCCTCTGCGCCGCTCGCCCCCTCGATCGCCGTTCCTGGTCGCGCGCCCGGGTCCTGCAGGCCGCCGGCGGGGCGATGATGCTGCCGACCACCCTGGGCCTGATCCTGCCCGCCTTCCCGGCCGAGCAGCGGCCGCTGGCGATCGGCATCTGGTCGGCGGTCGGCGGCGTCGCCGCCGCCCTCGGCCCGCCGATCGGCGGCCTCCTCGTGCAGCTCAGCTGGCGCTGGATCTTCGTCGTCAACGTGCCGATCGGGATCGATCACCGCGATCGTCGCGCTGCGCGCCCTGCGACGAGGTCCGCGAGCCCGAAGACGGCCGCCCCGACCTGCTCGGCGCCGCCGAGCTGGCGCTCGGCATCGGCCTGCTCACCCTCGGCATCGTCAAGGGCCCCGAGTGGGGCTGGGCCGATCCCGCGCACGCTCGGCCTCCTTCGCCGCCGCGGTCGGCGCTGGTCGTCGCCTTCGTCGTCCGCTCGGCCCGCCACCACGCGCCGGTGATCGAGCTGCCGCTGCTGCGGGTCCGCTCCTTCGCCCTCGCCAACCTCGCCGCCGTGGTCTTCTTCGCCGGCTTCGGGGCGATGCTGCTCTCCGGCGTGCTGCTGCTGACCGAAGTCTGGGGCTACTCGGCGCTGAAGGCCGGCCTCGCCCTCTCCCCCGGCCCGCTGATGGCGGCGATCTTCGCCATCCCCTCGGGGCGGCTCGGCGGTCGGATCGGTCAGCGCCCGGTCGCCGCCGCCGGCGGCCTCACCTTCGCCGCCGGCTTCGCCTGCATCCTCGCCACGCGTCGGCAGCGACCCGGCATACGCCTCCAGCTTCCTGCCCGGCTTCATGCTCGGCGGCGCCGGCGTCGGAATGGTCCTCGGGACGCTGCCGGCCGCGGTCACCGCCGCGCTGCCCCCGGAGCGCTTCGCGACCGGCACCGCTGTCTTCGGCATGGCGCGCCAGCTCGGCTCGGCGATCGGCGTCGCCGTCCTCGTCGCCCTGCTCGACGACTCCACCGGCGGCGACCTGCTCGCCGGCCTGCAACGCGGCTGGGCCTTCGCCCTCGGCGCCGGGCTCGGCACCGCGGCGCTGGCCCTGGCCTTCGGCCCGCGTCGGCCAGCGGCCGCTGCCGAGCCAGCAGCACCGCAGCCCAGCGCCGAGCTGGCGACGCAGCGCGGCGTTGCCTAGGTCGCTTCGAAGGCTCCGCCGCCGCGCAGGCGCTCGCGCTCCTCGGCGGCGACCTCGTCGCGCAGCTCGTGCCTCGTTGCAGCTCGGCGGCGCCGCGACGGCGGCGCATCTCGTTCTGCGCCTCGAGCATCTGGCGGACGTCGTCGATCTCGTTCTGGGCCTCGACCTCGGGCGAGCGGGTCGGTTTCCAGTCGACCAGATCGGCGTTGTTGCCCGGTGTAGAAGTGCCCGACGAGCGAAGCAGCACGCCGACGATGAAGAAGCACCATGGCGACGGTCCCGAGGACGAAGAACACGAGCCAAGGATACGCGCGCGTCGGCGGTCCCCTTTAATCCCGAGCTGACCGAGGCCTATCGTAATCGACGCGGTGCGCACGCCGATGGGCGGCTACCGCGGCGCGCTCTCCGGCGTCCGCCCCGACGACCTGGCGGCGCACACGATCGCCGCCGTGGTCGAGCGCACCGGCGTCGACCCCGAGCGGATCACCGACGTCTACTTCGGCGCCGCCAACCAGTCGGGCGAGGACAACCGCGACGTGGCGCGGATGGCGGCGCTGCTCGCCGGCCTGCCCGCACAGCGTTCCCGGGGCCACCGTCAACCGCCTCTGCGCCTCCGGCCTCGAGGCGATCAACTGCGCCGCCCGCGCGGTCAAGCTCGGCGAGGGCGACTTCTACCTGGCCGGCGGGGTCGAGTCGATGAGCCGCGCGCCCTGGGTGGTCGAGCAAGCCCGAGCGCGGCCTTCCCCGCGGCCCGCAGACGATGCACGACACCACGCTCGGCTGGCGCTTCGTCAACCCGCGCATGGCCGAGCTCGGCGTCTCGACCGAGTCGATGGGCGAGACCGGCGAGAACGTCGCCGAGCGCTACGGGATCAGCCGCGAGGACCAGGACGCCTTCGGCCTGCGCAGCCACCAGCGCGCCGTCGCCGCCGCCGAGGCCGGCATGCTTCGCCGAGGAGATCGTCGCCGATCGAGGCGCCGAAGGGTCGCCGCGAAACGGTCACCGTCGAGGCCGACGAGGGCCCGCGCGCCGACGCCTCGCTGGAGAAGATGGCGAAGCTGCGCCCGGCCTTCCGCGAGGGCGGCACGGTCACCGCCGGCAACGCCTCGACCCTCAACGACGGCGCCGCCTGCACCCTGATCGCCTCCGAGGCCGGGCGCCGAAGAGCTCGGCGCCGAGCCGCTGGCCCGCGTCGTCGCCTTCGGCGTCGCCGGCGTCGACCCCGCCTACATGGGCATCGGCCCGGTCGCTGGCGATCCCCCGCGCCCTCGCCGCCGCCGGCCTCGCGCTCGACCGAGATCGACCTGATCGAGCTCAACGAGGCCTTCGCCTCCCAGGTCCTCGCCAGCGCCCGCGAGCTCGGCATCGACGAGGAGAAGCTCAACGTCAACGGCGGCGCGATCGCCCTCGGCCACCCGCTCGGCTGCACCGGCGCCCGCCTCGCCGGCACCCTCGTCCGCGAGCTGCGCCGCCGCGGCGGCAAGTACGGCATCGCCACCATGTGCGTCGGCGTCGGCCAGGGCCTGGCGACGGTCTTCGAAGCGGTCTGAGGTAGCCTCGCCAGCCGATGGCGACTGAGTTGAGAGAGCTGGCCAGCGTCGACGGGGAGATCTCGCCGACCGCCGAGGCGTCGTGCCGCTGAAGGACGACGGGCTCTACCGCGGCGACGGTGCCTTCGAGGTGATCCGGCTCTACAACGGCAAGCCGTTCGCGCTGGTCGATCACCTCGACCGGCTCGAACGCTCCGGCGCCGCGATCGAGCTCGAGTTCGACCGCCCCGCCCTGGCAGAGCGAGATCGAGGCGCTGCTCGCCGAGCTCGGCGACGCCGACGGGCAGCTGCGGCTGATCGTCACCCGCGGCGGTCGCCGCCTGGCGATGACCGAGCCGATCCCGGCCCACGCCGAGACGGTTGGCGTCGCCACCGTCACCTACAGCCCGACGATCATCCTCAACGGCGTCAAGTCGCTCTCCTACGCCGCCAACATGCAGGCGACCCGGCTGGCCAAGTCGCAGGGCGCCGACGAGGCCGTGCTGGTCCAGCCAGACGGCATCGTGCTCGAGCCGCCGACCTCATCGATCTTCTGGGTCTCGCCGCAGGGCGGCCTGCGCACCCCGGCGCTCGACAACGGCGTGCTCGAGTCGATCACCCGCGACCGCCTGGTCAAGGCGCTGGACGTCGAGGAGGGCGCCTGGCCGGTCGCCGACCTGCGCGCCGCAAAAGAGGCCTTCCTCGCCTCGACCACGCGCGAGATCCAGGCCGTCTCGGCGATCGACGGCACCGAGCTGCCCGAAGCGCCCGGCCCCCGCACCCGCGAAGCCCAGGAGGCATTCGCCGCGACCCTGGGTAAAGAACTGCAATGACCGACCGAACCTGAGAAAGCAAGGGGTGAGATGGACTTCCAGTTGACCGACGAGCAGCGCTTGATCTCCGAAACCGCGCGTGAATTCGCCGACAAGGAGATCACCCCACGGGTCAAAGAGAACGACCGCGCGGCGCGCTTCGACCGCGAGCTGGCCAGCAAGCTGGGCGAGGTCGGCTACCTCGGCGCCCCCGTCTCCGAGACCTACGGCGGCCGCGGGCTCGACTACCTCGGCTACGGCCTGATCGTCGAGCAGGTCGGACGCGCCGACTCCTCCGCCCGCACCGTCGTCTCCGTGCAGACCTCGCTCGTCGCGGGTTCGATCGAGAAGTGGGGCAGCGAGGAGCAGAAGCAGAAGTGGCTGCCGCGTCTCTGCTCGGGCGAGGCGCTCGGCTGCTTCGGACTGACCGAGCCCGACACCGGCTCCGACGCCGCCAACCTGCGCACCCGCGCGACCAAGACCGACAGCGGCTGGTCGATCAGCGGCCAGAAGATGTGGATCTCGCTCGCCAACTTCTCCGAGGTGGCGCTGATCTTCGCCCAGACCGACCCCGAGAAGAAGCACAAGGGACTCGCCTGCTTCCTCGTCCCCTGCGACAGCGAGGGCTTCACCACGCAGGAGATCCACGGCAAGCTCGGCCTGCGCTCCTCCGACACCGGCGAGATCGCGCTCGACTCGGTCGAGGTCGGCGAGGACGCGATGCTCGGTGAGATCGGCGACGGCTTCAAGGTCGCGATGAGCGCCCTCGACAACGGCCGCTACAGCGTCGCCGCCGGCTGCGTCGGCATCTGCGAAGGCTGCGTCGAAGCTTCGGTCGCCTACGCCAAGGAGCGCAAGCAGTTCGGCGTCCCCCTCGCCCGCTTCCAGCTGGTCCAGGAGATGATCGCCGACATGATCCTCAAGCGCGACGCCAGCCGGATGCTGGTCTATCGCGCCGGCGTACTCAAGGACGAAGGCAAGCCGAACACGACCGAGACCTCGGTGGCGAAGCTCTATGCGACCGAGTCGGCGGTCGAGTGCGCCAACCTGGCGATCCAGGTCCACGGCGGCGCCGGCTACGTCGACGACTACCCGGTCGAGCGCTACCTGCGCGACGCCCGCGTGACGACGCTCTACGAGGGCACCTCGCAGATCCAGAAGATGATCATCGGCCGCGCCGCGACTGGGATCAACGCGATGACGCCGATGGTGGCCGAGTAGCCCTTGGCGGAGCTGGTCGAGAGCTCGCGCGACGGCGGCGTCGCTCTGCTCCGCCTCAATCGGCCCGAGGCGCGCAACGCTCTCTCGCCGGAGCTGATGGAGGAGCTGGCGAGCGAGCTCGAGCGGCTCGATCCCGACCCCGAGGTCCGCTGCGTCGTCATCGCCGGCTCCGACAAGGTCTTCGCCGCCGGCGCCGACATCAAGGCGATGGCGGAGCGCAGCTTCGCCGAGGCCCTGCGCCACCCGGCGGCCGGCTTCTGGCGCCGCCTCGCCGCGATCAAGAAGCCGATGATCGCCGCCGTCTCCGGCTACGCGCTGGGCGGCGGCTGCGAGCTGGCGCTGGCCTGCGACATGATCGTCGCCGCCGAGGGCGCCACCTTCGGCCAGCCCGAGATCAACCTCGGGATCATCCCCGGCGGCGGCGGCACCCAGCGCCTCGCTCGCGTCCTCGGCAAGCAGCGGGCGATGGAGTACGTGCTGACCGGCAAGCGCTTCGACGCGGAGACCGCACGCGAGCTTGGTCTCGTCAACCGTGTGACCGTGAACGACGCTTGGCTGGAGGGGGCGATGGCACTCGCCAAGGAGGTCGCCGAGAAGCCGCCGATCGCCGCGCGCCTCGCCAAGCAGGCGGTGCTCGTCGCCGAGGAGACCGCGCTCTCCCCCGGAATCGAGAACGAGCGCCGCCTCTACGAGCTGGCGATGGCGACCGAGGACCGGGTCGAGGGCATGACCGCCTTCCTCGAGAAGCGCGAGCCGAAGTTCGAGGGCAAGTGACCGGCGAGGTCGAACGAGTCGGGGTCGTCGGCGCTGGCACGATGGGCGCCGGAATCGCCCAGATCGCGGCGCTCGGCGGCTACGAGACCCGGCTCTACGACCCGATTCCCGCCGCTCTGGAGTCCGGCCTGCAGAAGCTCAACGCGGCCCTGAACAAGGGTGCGACCAAGGGAATGTGGAGCGATGCCGATGCCGATGCAGCAAGCGGTCGCGCCGGCGGCGCCCACAGGCTCGCTGACCTCGCCGAATGCGACCTCGTAGTCGAGGCCGCACCGGAGAATCTGACCCTGAAGCGCGAGCTGTTCGCCGCCCTGGCCGAGGCCTGCGGGCCGGAGACGATCCTCGCCAGCAACACCTCCTCGCTGCCGATCACGGCGATCGCCGCCGAGGTGCCGGGCCGCGAGCGCGTCGTTGGAATGCACTTCTTCAACCCACCGGCGCTGATGAAGCTGGTCGAGGTCGTCGCCACCGCCGACTCCGCGCCGGCGGCCCTGAACGCCACCACCGCGGTCGGCCTGCGCATGGGCCGCACCCCGATCCGGGCCAAGGACAGCCCCGGCTTCATCGCCAACCGGCTCGCCCGCCCCTTCACCCTGGAGTCGCTGCGGATGCTCGGCGACGGCGTCGCCGATGCGGCGACGGTCGACCGCGTCTGCCGCCAGGGCGGCGGCTTCCGCATGGGCCCGTTCGAGCTGATCGACCTGATCGGCCTCGACGTCAACCTCAGCGTCGCCCGCTCCTTCTATGCCCAGGGCGGCGAGCCCGAGCGCTGGCGCCCCAGCCCGATCCAGGAGAGCCTTGTCGCCGAGGGTCACCTGGGACGCAAGAGCGGCCAGGGCTTCTACGACTACGGCGACCCGCCAAGCCCCGCTTCCGGCGCGCCATCGCACCAGCTCTCGCGACAGGGAAATAGTGGAGCAGGTGAGCTGACCCTGGACCCCGACAAACTGGCCGAGATCGACCCAGCCGCGCCGGCGATCCTCCCCCGCCTCTGCGCCCAGATCGCCAACGAGGCCGCCTTCGCCCTCGAAGAGCAAATCGGCTCGCCAGCCGACATGGACACCGCGATGCGACTCGGCTTCAACTGGCCCCGAGGCCCGCTCGAGCTGACCGAGCTGCTCGGCGCCGCCCAGGCAGTGGAGCTGCTCGAAGCCTTGCGCGCCAAGCACGGCGAGCCCTACCGACCCGCCCCAGGGTTGATCGCCGCCGCCAAGGCCTAGCTCCGGTTTCACCATCGTCACGCCGGACTAGAGTGCCGCTCGACCTACCCCCAGCCGCAGGAGGAGAGATGCGCGAGTCTGCAAAGAGATGTGCTTGGCCCTTCGGTGCGAGCCTGCTCGCAGTCGGGTTCCTCTACCTCGCTCTCGCATCGGCGGCGGGCGCCGCCCAGACGGTCTTCTGGGGCAGTTTCAACCCCAGCAAGATCTCCCATGCCCCGATCGGCCCCGGCAAAGGCACTGACATTCCAATCCCCTCGACCCTTGTAGACGGGCCCTACGGCACGGCGATTGACTCCGCAGCGGGCAGGATCTACTGGGCAAACTTCAGCGGCAACTCAATCGGCTACGCCAACTTCGACGGATCTGGCGCAGGGCTGCTCAATACGAGCGGCGCGACCGTAGACGGACCGGGAGGGCTTGCGATCGACCCAGCCGGCGGCAGGATCTACTGGGCGAACGCCAACGGCAACTCCATCTCCTACGCCGCCCTGAATGGCTCTGGCGGGGGGAACGTCAATACGACCGGCGCGACAGTTGATGAACCGTACGGCGTCGCGATCGACCCGGCCATAGGCCGAATTTACTGGGCAAGCGCCGCGGGTGACGCAATCTCCTACGCAAATTTGAACGGCTCCGGTGGAACCGACCTGGATACCTCGGGAGCCCCCATCGAAGCCCCGGACGGACTGGCGATCGACGCCACGACGGGCAAGATCTACTGGGCCAACTTCAGGGGCGAATCGATCGGCTACGCCAGCGTCAACGGCGGCAGTGGCGGACAGGTCAGCACACCCTCTCCTCTCTTTGAGCCCGCCGGCGTGGCCATTGACCCCGCCCTTCAAACGATCTACTGGGGCGACGAAGAACTCGATCAGATCGGCGCGGCGAGCCTTCAGGGAGGCACTCCAGTGCAACCGGCCACGAGCGGAGCCACCTTGGAAACAGCCAACTTCCCCGTCCTGCTGGAAAGCCCGCGTAACTTGGACAAGCCGGCGGTTCAAGGCCAGCACAAACCGGGCGCCACCCTTACCTGCACGCAGGGGACATGGAGGGGTGACGTGGTCGAGTCGTTCCTCTACCGAGCACCGCAGAGCTTCTCCTACCAGTGGTTCCGCAACGGCAAACCGGTTACCGGCGCGACTGCGGCGACCACCGTGGCGAACAAGGTGGGCGCGTACACCTGCGACGTTACGGCGACCAACTTTGCCGGCTCCGAGGCATGGACCAGCCCGCTCGAATTCAGCGTCAACGCCACCGTCGCCTTCAAGAAGGTCACCTTCAACCGCAAGAAGGGCACCGCCACCCTGCGGGTCGCGGTTACCGGCAGCGGCCGCTTGGATGTCTACGGCAAGGGCGTCGCCAATGCGCAGCGCAAACATGCAGCGGGCACCGCGAAGATCATCGTCAGGACCAGTGGCAAAGCGCGAATCAAGCTGAAGAACACCGGCAAGGCGAAGGTCAAGGCGACGGTCTCCTACACCCCCGAAGGTGGCAAGGCAATCAAACGCCGCAAGACGATCGTGCTGAAGAAGAAGCTGCGCTAGGACCTCGGCGCGGGCCGATCAGCGAGTGATGCGGAACATCAGCTCATCCTCGTAGCACCAGCTCCAGTCCTCGCCGGGCTCGACCGAGCGGATCACCGGGTGACCGGTCTCCGCGTTGTGCGCAGTGGCGTGCTTGCCCTCTGAGTTGTCGCAGCAACCGATGTGACCGCAGCTCTGGCACATGCGCAGGTGGACCCACTGCATGCCCAGCTCGAGGCACTCCTCGCAACCAGCAACCTCGGCCGGTGGATCGAAGATCTCGATCGTGCGGATGTGAGAGCAGGAGGCCATGCTTTTCCCAAGATAGCGCTCTCGGATCGTCACATCTGAAAGGCTGAAGCGATGGATGGCACCGAAACGACAGGCGGGGAGCCGATAACCGAGGAGGGCATGGCTGCCCTACGCGAGGAAATCGAGCAGCTCGAAGGAGATGCCCGGACCAAAATGGCGGCGCGGATCAAGGTGGCCCGCGAGGAAGGCGATCTCAAGGAGAACGCCGAGTACCACATCGCCAAGGAGGATCAGGCCCATCTCGAGACCAAGATCAAGCGCCTGCGCGAGCGCCTGCGCACCGCCGTCGTGGTCGAGATAGACGCCACTGCCGCAGACACCTTCGCCTTCGGTCGCACCGCCGAGGTCCTCGACGAAGCAAAAGGCGAGGCCAACACCTGGACCCTGGTCGGCTCGACCGAAGCCAACCTGGCCGAAGGCCGCCTCTCCGCCGAGTCCCCAATTGGTCGCGCCCTGCTCAACGCCAAAGTCGGCAAGCCGATCAAGATCGAGACCCCCAAAGGCTCGCGGACGTTTGTCGTGCAAAAGCTCGTCGGCTGACCAAGGCTCTTCCTCCAGGATGCTACGCTGTAGCACATGGAGATCGGAGTCCGAGACCTTCGCAACCGCACGGCCAGCGTCATCGATGCTGTAAAGGCCGGCGAGCGGGTCGTATTGACCGTCAACGGCGATCCACTCGCCGACATCGTTCCGCACGGACAGCGCACCCGCTGGCTTGGTGGCGCGCAACTTCGCGAGCAGCTACGGGAGCGATCGGCTGACCCCGCCCTGGGGCAAGAGCTCGACGAGCTAGCCGGCCAGACCCTCGACGAGCTTGAGTGAGCAACCAACCGCGGGCCTGCTTGACACCTCGGTCTTCATTGCCCGAGAGACAGGCCGACCGCTCGGTGATCTGCCCGATCGCGTCGCAGTTTCCGTAGTCACGATTGGCGAGCTGCAACTCGGCGTCCTAAAAGCAGGCAATGACATCACCCGCGCCCGCCGCGCCGACACCCTTTCCCTCGCCCGGTCAGCCGACCCGATACCGATCAGCGAGGCAGTAATGAACTCGTGGGCACGGCTTGTCGCGGACTGCCAGGCAGCAGGGATTCATCGCGCCATCAAGTTGACCGATGCTTTGATCGCCGCCACTGCGGTGGAGCACGGCCTCCCTGTCGTATCCCAAGACGGCGACTTCGACAAGATCGCCGCAGTCCACTCCCCCCTTAAAACGCTCGGCGTTTGAACGTCTGCGCACCGGCTCCCAAGCTTCATAGCGCGCCTCGGAAGCTCGTCGGCTAGTGGTGGTTAGCCGGCTCGATAAAGAACGCCAGGCCGAAGTCAAGCGCGAGAATGCGCCCCGCCGTTTCAATCAACTCGTCCGAGGTGAGTAGCTCCGCAAGCATTGGAGCAAGCTCATCGCTTCCCACCCGTCCGAAATCCGTCTGCGTTCGCTCTCGAATCTGTGGAGGAAGGCGCCGGGCAAGCAGAGACGGCCCAGAGCGGCCAGCGCCGTTCTCCTGGGAATCAGTCAACGCCCAAACGTCCACTGCGTCAGCGACAAGATTCGCAAGAGTGCTCTCGTTGACTCTCCGAAGGTTCGCCGGATTCCGCCTGATCGAAGGCTCGCGATCCTTCTCCGAGCCCTCACCGGGCTCCGACCACGGCTGCACTCGACCGCTGCCGTCATAGGAAATTTGATGCCGACCCCAAAGGCTCGGCAGTGGTGCTGACGCAACATCGATCAGAGCGGAATTCCAGAAAACATTTTCTTCGTCGACATACCTCCAGAAATCGGCTTCCGCCACAAACAGGGGACTGCAGTAGTAGACCCCTTGCTGCCTTTTCCGGAGTTCGACAAGTCGTTGATGCTGATGGCAGAGACCGCGCGAGTTCGAGTGCAGATCGAAGCGGAAGTAGTCACGACGATGCACCGCCCAAAAGTGTTCGTTCCAGTTCGTCTTGCGACTGGCATGAACAGCAACCTTGTATTGGAGAAAGTACCAATAGCTTCCAGCTTCGAACTTCGCGTCCCACCCGAGCTTGTGCTCTTCCTTTGAACTGGGAATTACGGGGAGCGGGTGAGCGAGCATCGACCCCAACCCACGAACTACCTCCTGGTTGATTGCCGCCTCGTACTGGCGCTCGCTGAAATCTGGATTCAAGGCCGGATGGCGCTAAGTCCCAGGCGTCGGCGCGACCTCTATCGGCTCTCCGCCCGGCAACCAGTGCGCCTCGGGTGAGGGCGGGGTGTCGCGCAGGTACCACTCGGCGTCGAGGGCGCCCTTGCAGCCGCTGCCGGCGGCGGTGACCGCCTGGCGGTAGATGTGGTCGACGACGTCGCCGACGGCGAAGACTCCCGCCAGGTTGGTGCGGGTCGAGTCGCCCTCGGTGAGGATGTAGCCGTTCTCATCGGTGTCGACCTGGCCGGTGACGACCTCCGAGCGGGGGATGTGGCCGATCGCGATGAAGGCGCCGTCGGTCTCGACATCCTCGACCTCATCCGTCTCGACGTTGCGCAGGCGCACGTGGTCGAGCCGGCCCTTGTCGCTGGCGACGAACTCCTCCGCCACATAGGGGGTCTTGAAGCTGATGTTGCCCTGCTCCTTGGCCCGGTCGATCATGATCTTCGAGGCGCGGAACTCCTCGCGGCGGTTGACCACGGTCAGCTCGCTGGCGTACTTGGAGATGAAGATCGAGTCCTCCATCGCCGAGTCGCCGCCGCCGATCACGATCACCTTCTGGTCTTTGAAGAAGGCGCCGTCGCAGACGCCGCAGGTCGATACGCCGCAACCGCTGAGCTCGCGCTCACCGGGGATGCCAAGCCGGCTCGGCTCGGCCCCCATCGCCAGGATCACCGCTTTCGCCTGGTACTCCTCGTCGCCGAGGAAGACCTTCTGCACGCCGCCGTCGGAGAGCTCGACCCGGTCGACGTCATCGGTGACGAAGCGAGTGCCGAAGCGCTCCGCCTGGGCGCGGAACTCGTTCATCATCTCCGGCCCCATGATCCCTCCGGGGTAACCGGGGTAGTTCTCGACGTCGGTCGTGTTCTGCAGCTGACCACCCCACTGAAAGCCCTCGAAGACGAGTGGCTCGAGGTTGGCGCGCGCGGTGTAGAGCGCGGCGGTGTAGCCGGCCGGCCCACCGCCGACGATGATCACGTTCTCGACCTTCTTTGCCTCTGTCATATCCGCCTCAAGTCTAATGGCGCTGCCAATACTTCACTTTGTATAGTACCCCCCGCTCACCTCTCCCGCAAGTTCCGGCGGCGGCCTGCGGTCGATCGGCAATCCATCGGATTCCCAGTGCTGAACCCGGGTGCGGAGCTGGAAGAAAGCGGCGACGCCGAAGGGAATCGGCATCCAGAAGGCGATCAGGCGGTAGACCAGGATCGCCGGGAAGACGGTCGTCTCGGGGATGCCGAAGAGGACGAAGGCGCCGATCATCCCGGCGTCCACGGCCCCGACTCCGGCGGGCGCGAACGGGATCAGGTTGGCGACCATGCCGAGGAAGAAGCCCTGGACGACGACGGCAAGCGGCACGTGGACGCCGAAGGCGTGGAAGGAGGCCCAGAGGATGCCGATGTTGGCGGCCCAGAAGCCGGCCGCGCCGAGCACCGCGAGGCCGCCCTGGCGCGGGTGGGTGAAGAGGCTGATCGCGAAGCGGAACCCCTCGGCGAAGACCGCCGGCACCTTGGCGATGTTCCTGGCGATCTCCTGACCGCGCTTGCCGTGCACGAAGCGGGCGATCTTGGGACCGAGGTCGGGCGGGACCAGGGCGAAGAGCAGGCCGAGGGCGAGCAGCAGGCCGGCCACGCCGGCCGGCACGATCGTCAGCTCGATCGAGTCCTTGCCGTTGAGCACGCCGGTGCGCAGCAGCACGCCGAAGAGGATCAGGGCCAGCGGGTAGAAGGCGTAGTGGAGGGTGAGGAAGGCGACCATGCGCCGCGCCACTTCGTGCCGCGCCATCCCCGCCTTGCGCAGCGCCCAGAAGGTGAGCACGATCCCCCCCGCCCCCGCCGCCGAGAAGAGCAGCGTCGCTGCCAAGCCCGCCATGTTGATCTCATACGTCTCCAGCCAGGTGAAGCGCAGGACGTCGCCGCCCACCACGGCCTTGAAGAGCGCGATGTAGGTGACGAAGGCGACGACGTTGAAGCCGATCGCGATCGCGATCCAGAGCGGATCGGCGTCGTCGAGCTTGCCCAGCGCGTTGCTCAACCCGACCAGCTTCGGGAAGAGGAAGTAGATGCCGACCAGCAACGCGACAACCACAACCGCCGTCTGGATCAGTCGCCGCCGCGTGAAGATCGGCAGTTCGGCGGTGTGGTCGCCGTTCACCGGACCCTCAGGAGACACTCCTCAGAAGCTACCCGTTGGCGAGGCGCTCCAAGCGCTGCAGGCCTCGATTGACTCCCAGCACTGCGGGTTCGGCCAGCGGCTCGCCGCGACGGACCGCGGCGACGAGGCCGGCGCCGGCGAGCAGATCGGTGACGTAGTGCTCACCGAGGTAGACGAGGGCGAAGCCGAGCGTCAGCGAGTAGGTCCAGCCCACCGCGCCCTCGACCGGGCCCGCCTCGGCGAGCTGAATCGCCGCCATCGCCGAGGTGGCGAAGTGCAGCGAGGGCATCGCCGCCCAAGGGTTGCCGCCGAGCGCGTTGTACATCTTCGGCCAGGCCGAGCCCCAAGTGTCTTCGCCGACGCCGATCATGATCCGCTCCACCTTCTCGCCGGTCAGGCCCTGCTCGGAGGCCCACCACGGCGGCGAGGTCGGAATCACGAAGTAGGCGATGCAGCCGATGTCGAAGACCGCGGCCATTTGACGGGCGGCACGCGGGAAGCGCTCGGGATGGCGCCAAAGGATCCAAGCCAGGGCGAGGTAGGGCTCGAAGAACCAGAGCCAGTGCGTCCAGGTGAGGATGCGGTTGACGGTGCCGACGCGGCGCAAGCGCGCGATACCCCGCTGCAGGCGGGCGTTGGGCAGGCGACCGAGGCCGAGCACCCGGTCGGCGACGATCGGGTAGCGGCTGCGCAACCGCGCCTCCAGCTTCTTCGGATCGTCGTAGGGAAGCTCGTGGACCATGATGAAGGCCCACATCTGCATCGCGTACAGCACCACGTCGCGCCTGCGCGAGCGCGGGGCGAGAACGGCGACCGCCAGGGGGCCCGCGGCGCAGGCAACCACCGTCACCGGAGTGGGCGCTCGCAGCCGCTTGCGGAGCAGGGGCACGGCCACCGCAGCCGCCGCAGCACCCGCTGCTCCGGCCCGTACGGCGAGGCGAAGCGCCGGAGATGGCCGCGATCGCGCCTTCATCAGGTCGGCGAGTATAGGTCGGCGGCCGAGAGACGGGCACGGCGGCGCGCCGCCCCGCGTGATTAGAATGGCCGCGCTTTGGCGCCCCACTCTCCTGGCACCGACCAGATCGACACCTTGCTTTGGATTGGCTTCGTCGCCGCGGCGATCGTCATCGTCGCGATCAACGGCGCGCTGATCTACGCGCTGCGGCGCTACCGCAGCGAGCGCGGTGACGAGCCGCGCCAGATTCGCGGTGGCCGTGGCACCCAGCTGCGGGTCGGCGCCGTGCTCACCGCCTTCGCCGCCGTCGTCCTCGTGCTCAGCTTCGTCTTCACCGACAAGGCGCGCGAGGTGCCGAACACCGGGCCGGCCGGACTCGCCTCGGCGAAGTCGGCACCGCTGAAAATCGAAACGACCGGCCAGCAGTGGCTCTGGCGCTACGACTACCCCAACGGCGCCTTCTCCTATTACAAGCTGGTCGTGCCGGTCGACACCACGGTCGAACTCGACCTGATCTCGACCGACGTGATCCACACCTGGGACGTGCCGGAGCTTGCTCCCAAGCGCGACGCCGTGCCCGGCAAGACCAACCACGTCGTCTTCCGCGCCGACGAAGAAGGGACCTTCGACGGTCAGTCGGCGACCTTCTCCGGCCAGGCTTACGCGGCGATGCGGACCGAGGTCGACGTCGTCTCGCCGGCTGAATACGAAGCCTTCGTCAAGCAGCAGAAAGCCGACATCCAGGCAGCCCAGGATCGCGTCGTGGGCCTGATTGAAAAGGGAGAAGTCCCATGAGCGACCCGATCGACCCGGTGACTTCCGGGTATTCGAATCCGGGGCGATCGGGGCGCGAATCCGGTGTGAAGCGCGCCAACCCCGAGGTCGTCGTCGACGGCTTCCCCCGCCGCCGCCCCCACTGGATCGAGGTCGTCACCAGCGCCGACCACAAGGACGTCGGCCGGGTGATGATCGGCGCCGCGCTCGGCTTCCTCTTCATCGCCCTGGTCGAGTTCCTGCTGATGCGGCTGCAGCTGGCGATCCCCGACAACAGCCTGCTGTCCCCGGTCACCTTCAACCGCATGCTCTCGCTCTATGGGGCGACCGCGATCTTCCTCTTCGCCCTGCCGCTCTGCCTCGGCCTCTACTACTACCTGGCACCGCTGCAGGTGGGAGCCCGCGGCACCGCCCTGCCGCGCGTCGGCCAGCTCGGCCTCTGGCTCTACATCGCCGGCGCCACCGTCCTCTACACGGGCTTTTTCTTCACCCCCTCCGAGGCCGGCGTCAACCCGCTGGCGCCGCTCTCCGAGCTGGCCTTCCTGCCCAACAACGGCGTCGACGCCTGGGCAGCAGCCTGCGGGCTGGCGACCCTCGGCTTCGTCCTGATCGCGATCAACCTGGTGGCAACCCTGCGCCGCATGCGCGCCCCGGGCATGGCCTGGCGGCGGGTGCCGGTGTTCGCCTGGGCTGCGGCCGTCTCCTCCTGGCTGCTGATCGTGGTCGGCACGGTGATGCTGGCGGCGATCACGATGCTGCTGATCGATCGCAACTTCGACGGCATCTTCTTCGCCGACGGCTCCGGCGGCGCGCCGCTGCTCTGGGAGCACATGAGCTGGATCTTCTACACCGGCACCTACATGCTGATCCTGATCACGGCCCTGGCCGCGATCGCCGAGATCGTCCCGGTCTTCGCCCGCAAGCCACTCTTCAACCGCAACGCGGTCACCGGCTCGCTGCTGGCGATTGCCGTGATCGGCACGCTTGCCTGGATGCAGAACATGGTCACCTCGCCAATCGGGATCGGCTGGATGTACTTCGCGATGGTCATGTCGCTGGCGCTGATCGTGCCCTTCGGGCTGATCGTCTTCAACCTGATCGCGACCCTGATCGGCGGCACGCTGCGGATGCGAGCGCCGCTGCTCTTCGCTGCCGGCGCCGTCTCGATGATCTCGATCGGCCTCGGTGCCGAGATCTCGCACTCGATGGTCGCCGTCGCCTGGCGCCTGCACAACACAACCGACGCCACCGCGGCCACCCACTTTGCGCTCGTAGGCGGCGCCGTCTTCGGGGGCTTCGCCGCCCTCTACTACTGGTTCCCGAAGCTGACCGGCCGCACGATGGGCGAGACGCTCGCCCGCGCCTCCTTCTGGGCGATGGTCATCGGCATCCTGCTCACCTTCGTGCCGCTCTTCATCAGCGGCGGCGATCACGGCCAGGTCGCCGACGCCTACAAGTACTTCAGCGGCACCGGTGTCAGCACCGAGAACTTGATCGCCTCGATCGGCTCCTTCGTGCTCGCGATCGGGATCATCGTCACCCTGGTCAACGCGATCGCCAGCCTCAGCAACGGCGGTCGCGCCGGTCACGACCACTGGGGTGGCAACTCGCTCGAGTGGTTCGCCCTCTCGCCGCCGGAGCCGCACAACTTCGACCTGCTGCCCGACGTGCGCAGCGACCGGCCGATGCGCGACATCCGCGAGGCGATCGCCCACAGCAGTAGCCGCGCCGCCAAGCAAGCGGCTCGCGAGTCCCAGCCGGTAGCCTGAGCACCGTGAGCGGCGCCGAATCCGCGGTCGTCGCGCAGCGCCCCGCTGTCTTCGGTGTCCTGCGCGACTACGCCACCCTGACCAAGCCGAAGGTGCAGTCGTTGCTGCTCCTGACCACGATCACGACCATGTACGTGGCCGGGGACCCCTCGATCGGCCTCGTCTTCCTCACCTGCCTCGGCGGCGCCCTCTCGGCCGGCGGTGCCGGCGCGATCAACCACGCCGTCGACCGCGACATCGACCGGATCATGTCCCGCACCGCCGACCGCCCGGTCGCCAGCGGCCGGATCTCGCCGCGAGCGGCGATCGCCTTCGGCACCCTGCTCGGCTGCGCCTCCTTCACCCTGCTGGCGCTCACCGTCAACCCGCTGGCGGCGGCGCTCTCGATCTCCGGCCTCTTCGGCTACGTCTTCGTCTACACGCTCTGGCTCAAGCGCTCGACCCCGCAGAACATCGTGATCGGCGGCGCTGCCGGCGCCGTGCCCCCCCTGGTCGCCTGGGCGGCCGTCACCGGCGGCCTCAGCGGCACCGCCCTCTTCCTCTTCGCGATCGTCTTCTTCTGGACCCCGCCGCACTTCTGGGCGCTCTCGCTGCTGATGAAGGACGAGTACGCCAAGGCCAACATCCCGATGCTGCCGGTCGTCCGCGGCGAGGACGAGACACGGCGCCAGATCCTGCTCTACACGATCCTGCTCTACGCGGTCACGCAGCTGCCCTTCTGCGCCGGCGGCTTCAACGTCGTCTACCTGATTACCTCGATGACCCTCGGTGCGGGCTTCATCTACTGCGCCGTGCGCTTGCTGCGCAGCGCCGATCGCCGCTGGGCCCTGCGCACCTATCTCTACTCGCTCGCCTACCTGGCATTGCTCTTCATCGCGATGCCGCTCGACCGGCTGATCGGATAGAAATCCGGACGTGGATCGTGAGACCGCAAGAGCGAACATGAGCGCCGGCCTGATGGCCGGCGGCATCGCCGCGGCGATCTTCGCCCTCTGCTTCGTGGCCGCAATGCTCTACATCGCCTCGTGAGCGAGCACCGCCACATTCCCGAGCCCGGCGAGGTGGTCTACCAGCCGCGCTCCTCATGGGCACCGGCGGTCTTCGGCTTCGCCCTCGCCCTGACTGTCTGCGGGATCTTCGCCGAGGGCTTCATGGTCCGCGGCTGGATCTACTCGATCATCGGCGGCGTCGTCGCCCTCTTCGCCTTCCGCAGCATGGTCCAGGACGCGATCCGCAGCTACTACCGCCTGCCGCGCAAGCAGCACGTCCGCGGTGCGGTCCTCCCGGTCGAAACCATCTCGGTCCCCCGGGACTGATCTAACTCAGCTCAAGCGCAAGGGCGTCGGGGGCACCTCCCGGGGCCGCTTCGCGGGAGTTCCCCGGGAGGTGCCCCCGACGCCCTCCCCGGTCCCGGACCAGCTCCTCCCGCGTGGCCGTACAGCTGAGAGCTGGGAAGCCCACCGCTGGCGAAAAGCTGGGAATCCGGCCACCGTGGCCAGCGCCCGAGGTGAGGGCCGCGCTGGGAGGCGAAGGGCGATCCCTGGGGCTATCTCAGGAACTCCCGCGAAGCGGCCTGAGATAGCCCCAGGGATCGCCCTCCCCGCTCAGTCCGGACTCATCCCCGAGGTCGCTCCGTCGGATGTCCAAACCCGGACGATGTCGCGCATCGAGAGCACGCCGGCGAGCTCAGGGCCGTCGTAGACGACGAGGTGGCGGATGCCGCGGCGCGACATCTCCGCCGCGGCGCGCTCGAGGCTCCAGTCCGGCGCGGCGGTGATCACGCTGTCGCTCATGTGGTCGCCGACCCGCTCCGCATCGGGATCCTCGCCGGCACCCAGCGAGAGCAAGATGTCGCGCTCGCTGAGAATGCGGGCCACCGGCGTCTCGTCATCGCTGACCAGAGCGGCGCCGATTCGCTTCTCGGCCATCATCGATGCCGCCTCGCGCAGCGTGTGCGTCGGGCCAACCGTCAGGACCACCTCCGACATCCCATCCCGTACTTGCATCTGCCGCCTCCCCTCCGGGCTCGCGAGTTAGTGAGAATCGCCTCAAGCCTACCCGACGCCAGGCAGGGGTAAGCCTGCTTTCGGCCGGGCGGGACATATAGACTCCGGCGCGCTTTGCGCCGCATGTCCAAGCTCGCCAACCCCATCCGCCCGCTGCTCGTCCTCGCCGCCCTACTGGCGGTGGCGCTGCCCGCTTCGGGCTGCGGAACGACGACCGCCGACCCCAATCGCGGACGCATCCTCTTCGTCGAAAAGTGCGGCGTCTGCCACACGATGGCTCAGGCCGGCACGAGCGCCCAGATCGGCCCCAACCTCGACGACGCCTTCGCCTCGGCGCGGGAAGCCGGCGAGGGCGGCGACACGGTTGAAGGCGTGGTCAAGGCCCAGGTCGAGTACCCGCGGCCGAGCAACAGCGACCCGGCGGTCTCGATGCCGGCCGACGTAGTCACCGGCCAGGACCTTGATGACGTCGCCGCTTACGTGGGCCTCTACGCCGGCGTGCCCGGCGCGGCGCCGCCGAAGGTGCCCGGCGGCCCAGGCGCCCAAGTCTTCGCCAACAACGGCTGCGGCGGCTGCCACACGCTCAAAGCCGCCAAATCGGGTGGCGTCACCGGCCCCAACCTCGACGAAGTGTTGCCCGGCCAGACCGAAGCGATGATCCACGAATCGATCGTCGATCCCAACGCCGCCATCGCCACCGGCTACCCGCCCAACGTGATGCCGGCCAACTTCGAACAGAAGCTCTCGCCGAAAGAAATCGAAGACCTGGTCAAGTACCTGCTCGAATCGACCAGCGGCGGCAACGGCGGCTCGAAGAGCAAGGGCGGCTGAGGTTCCCAGCGCGGCCGGAAGCGGCCGCTGGCATCATCCGCTGAGGCAACTCATGCGCGACCGCCTCCGCATCTCGCCACAGCTCTACGCCACCGTCTCGCTGGTCGCCCTCGGCGCGCTGGCGCTGATCGTGCTGACCGGCGCCGGCGTGCGCCTGACCGGCTCCGGGCTCGGCTGCCCAGACTGGCCCAAGTGCTACGGCGGCACGGCGCCGCCGCTCGAAACCCACGCCGTGATCGAGTACGGCAACCGGATCCTCACCGGCTTCGTCGGCTTCGCCGTGATCGCCGCCAGCGTGCTCGCCTGGTTCCGGGTGCCCTTCCGCTGGCACCTCGCCTTCTTCGGCGCCCTGCTGCCGCTTGGCGTGATCGGCCAGGCGATCCTCGGCGCCCTGGTGGTCAAGTACCACCTCGCCCCCGGCCTGGTGATGAGCCACTTCATCCTCTCGATGCTGCTGCTCGACGCCTCCTTCGCGCTCGCCTGGTGCTCGCGCTACGAACCGTGGGAGCGGGCCCGCTCCAGTGACCGGCTCGGCGTCTGGTCGGTGCGGGCGCTGATCCCGCTCGGCCAGCTGACGATCGCCGCCGGCACGGTCGCCACGGCCTCGGGACCACATGCCGGCGCCCACGCCGGGCAGCTGGTCCACCGCTTCACCTTCGAGGGGACCGGGACGCTGGAATGGGTCGTCCAGCGCCACTCGGTCATAGCCACCGTCTTCGGCCTCGCTTCGATCGCCGTCTGGTTCCTCCTGCGCCGCCCAGGAGGCGACAGGAGGGCGCTCAAGCCGCTGACAGTGATGATCGGGCTCCTCGCCCTCCAGGGCGTCGTAGGCGGCGTCCAGTGGGCTCTGAAGCTCCCGGGTGAGATCGTTTGGGTACATGTCGCCCTGGCGACGATCACCTGGCTGGCGATGCTCTGGACGGTCGCGACGGCGGGGCGACTTGAGCCGCGCCCAGAAGACGGTGCGATCGGGCCAGACCACGCGGCCGAGGCCGAACATCGCACCGCAGCCCTGACGTAACGCTCCGGTTCGGACCAGGTTCCTAGCGGAGCCACAAGGTCAGGACGGCAGCAAGAATGGCAACGACCACCGCCCCGGCAAACCACAGCGAGAAACGCGCGAGCATCGCGTACAGGCCGATCACCGTCTCCTGCGTGCGAGCGATCTGTTCGCTTACGACGTCGAATTTCGCGTCGACCCGTTCGAATTTTGCGTCCACCTTCTCGAACCGCTCATCGATCCTGTCGAACCGCTCGTAGACCTTTTCGAATCGCTCGTCAACCTTCTCAAAGCGCACTTCGAGACTCTTTTCCAGGCGGTCGAAACGCGCGTTCATTTCGCAGCGCTGCTCGGAGAACCCGACCTCCATCCGGCGACCAAGCTCGTCGACCTGGTGCTTCAGGTCGTCCATGCGGTCATCGGTCCAGCGCGAGGTCATCAACTCCATGTTGACAGGCTAGAAGACAGAACGTTTCGCGTGGCGCGCTAAGTCTGCCGAAACCGCGACGAACCAATCACAGCAGGGCGCGACCGGTGGCGAGGTCGACGACCACGTGGGTGATCGGCAGGTCGATCTGCTCGCGGGCCTTGTCGACGACGCCGTGCTCCAGCCAGCGCGAGCGATCGGGGGGATGGGTCGAGATCAGGATCTCGTCGGCGGGAAAGACGCGCAGGGCATCCTCGATCGCGACGTTTGGATCGGAGTCGCCGATCTCCCCCTTTGCCTTGAGGCCGAGTTGCTTGATCTCGATCAGAGAGAGCTCCATGCGCTGGCGGGCCAGCTCGATCGCCTCGTCGATGTCCGACGTCCAGTGCGAAGTGCGCGAGGAGGCCAGGGCCGGCGTCACCACCATCACCTCGCAGCGGCGGTCGCTACAGCGATCACGGATCTCCTTCAGCAGGGCCTCACCTTGGACTGTCTCGTTGGCGACTACGAGCAGCCGAAACTTGCCATCCCCTCCCTGGGTCAGCTGGACGTTGCGAGGCAGCGATCCACGCGCGCTGCGATAGCCAAAGCCGATGCCGAAGCCAATCAGGAGGGCGGTCCAGATTACGCCGACCACAGGCCGAGTCAGCAGGGTCAGCACGATCGCCGACGCCACCGCTGCCCCGATTACCAGCAGCCACCTGAACGCGTCCTGCTCAGACCTCAGGGGATTGTGCATACCCCTGTTTTACCGCGTGATCAGAGGATGTAAACCGTGAAGAAGACGACCAACCACATGATGTCGACGAAGTGCCAGTAGATACCCGGCACCTCGACGCCGAGGTGGTCCTTCTCCTCGGTGCCGAAATGACCGCGGAAAGCGCGGATCGAGGCAAAGGTAAGCAGGCAGAGCCCGACGAAGACGTGGGCGCCGTGCAGGCCGGTGAGGCTGTAGAAGATCGAGCCGAAGCCGAGATCGCGGGCGCTGAAGCCGAGGTGCACGTACTCGTTGAGCTGGATGAAGAGGAAGGTCGCGCCGAGCATCCAGGTCAGCACCAGGCCCAGCTTGAGGCCGTTGCGGTTGCCGCGGCGGATCGACTCCAGCGCGTAGTGGATCGTGAAGCTGGAGGAGACCAGGATCGCCGTGTTGACCCCCGCCACCGCGACCGGGAGTTCGTATGGGTGCGGCGGCCAACTGGAGGGGTGAACGACGACCCGGAGGAAGAAGTAGGAGGCGAAGAAAGCTCCGAAGAGCATCACCTCGGAGACGATGAAGAGCAGAATCCCCAGTGTCTGGCGGTCGATCCGCGAGCTCTGGTTTGCCTCGGGGGGCCCGTGGTGCTCCTCCTCGTGGGCGTGTCCCAGCGCTATCGAAGCACTCTCCATCAGCTCTCCCCTCCCTCGGCGACGGCGGCGGCCACGACGGCAGCCGGGCGGCCGACCTCGAGGTGCTCGACCGGCTTGTCGGTAATCGCGCGGACCCGCCCGATCAGGTCGTCCTCGAGCCAGCGCGAGGTCTCGCCGGCGAAGGTCGAGATCAGCACCTCGTCGACGCTGTAGTGCTCGATCGCGTTCTGCACCGCGTGAAAGGGGTCGGGGCTCATCGGCTGGCCGGTGGCGTCGATATCGGCGCGATAGAGCTCGGCCAGGGTCGTGGCCAGATCGCGAACCATCTCCGGCTCGGTCACGTCCTCGGTCCGCGGGCAGATGATCGTGTAGCGATGCGGATGCCCGGCGGCGCGCTCCTTGAGCCGACTGACCAGATCGGGTGCGGCCACGGTCTGGCTCGCCACCACCAGGGTGTGGCTCTTCTCCCAGCTGATCGAGTCGTCGGTGATCCGCACCGGGATGTGCGTCACCGGGACCTCCGGCTCGAAGCGCGCTTCGGCCCAGGAGACGAGATCCTTGCGGGTGAAGCCAAAGCGGGTCTCGGCAGCGCAGGAGAGCAGCACCTCGCCCGGTTCGTGGGCGCGCACCGCGTCATCGAGCGCCAGCGAGGGCTCGGGGTCCATCACCTCGCCGACCGATTCGATCCCGTACTCGGAGAGGATCGACATCGTCACCTCGACCCGGGCTTTGGCTGCGTCGCGCAGCTCGCCGGAATCGATCAGCTGACCGACCGCCGGCTGGTTCTGCGGCGCCGCGACGGCGACGAAGGGAACCTTGTCGGCGCGCTCCTGGACCGCTGCCAGCAGCTTGCGCCCGCCTGCCACCTCGTTGAGGAAGACGAGCAGAGGCTTTGCCCCGGATGCGTCGCTCATGCCGAGCCCACCACGGTCGGCTCCGGTGTCGGCACCTCAACCGATTCGCCGGGCATGATCGCGTGACGGGCGCCGGGCACGCCGTACTCGTAGGGACCGCCGACGACGCGCGGGATCTCGGGGAAGTTGTAGATCGGCGGCGGCGAGGAGACCTGCCACTCGATCGAGTTGGCCCGCCAGGGGTTCCCAGGCGCCTTCGGGCCGAAGCGCCAGCTGACGATCATGTTGTAGAGGAAGACCAGCTGGATCGCGCCGAGGATGAAGGCGCCGCAGCTGATCAGCAGGTTCCAGTTGCCGAACTGGGTCGCGTAGTCGGCGACCCGGCGGGGCATGCCGTCCATGCCGATCCAGTGCATCGGGATGAAGGTGACCCAGGTGCCGAAGAGCGTGCCCCAGAAATGGACGCGGCCGAGCTTCTCGTCGTACATGCGGCCGGTGATCTTCGGGAACCAGTGGTAGATCCCGGCGAAGATCGTGAAGACGGAGCCGCCGAAGAGCACGAAGTGGATGTGGGCGACGATGAAGTAGGTATCCGAGACGTGGATGTCGATCGGCACCATGCCCAGCATCACGCCACTGATCCCGCCGATGGTGAAGGTGACGATGAAGGCGAGCGCGAACAGCATCGCGGTCGAATAGGTATGGATCTTGCCGAAATAGAGCGTGCCTATCCAGGAGAAGATCTTGATCCCGGTCGGCACCGCGATCAGCAGCGTGGTGATCATCATCGGCACGCGCAGCCAGCTGAACATGCCGGCGACGAACATGTGGTGGGCCCAGACCGAGTAGCTGAGCACGACGATCCCGATCAGCGCCAGGGCCATCAGCCGGTAGCCGAAGATCGGCTTGCGGGCATGGGTCGATATGACCTCGCTGATGATCCCGAAGCCGGGCAACATCATGATGTAGACGGCCGGGTGCGAGTAGAACCAGAAGATGTGCTGGTAGCTGACGACATCACCTCCGCCAGCGAACTGGAAGAAGTTGGTGTGCAGGGCGCGGTCGAAGAGGACCATGAACTGGACCCCGGCGATGAAGGGCGTCGCGGCGACGACCAGCAGCGAGGTCGAGAGGTTGGCCCAGACCAGCAGCGGCATCCGCCAGAAGGTCATCCCGGGCGCCCGCATGGTGATGATCGTGACCAGGAAGTTGAGCGCGGTGGCGATCGACGAGGCGCCGGCGAACTGGACGCCGAGGTTGAAGAAGGACTGGCCCAGCGGGGCGCCGGTCGAGAGCGGCGCGTAACCGGTCCAGCCGGCGTCGAAGGCGCCGCCGGGGGCGAGGAAGCTGCCGATGAAGAGCAGGCCGGCCAGCGGCAGCATCCAGAAGCTGAGCGCGTTGAGGCGCGGGAAGGCCATGTCCGGGGCGCCGATCATCAGCGGCAGGACGTAGTTGGCGATGCCGGCGAAGACCGGGATCACGAAGACGAAGATCATCAGCACCGCGTGGGTGGAGAAGAGGCTGTTGTAGGTGGCGGCGTCGACGATCTGGGTGCCGGGCTGGGCCAGCTCGGCCCGGATCAGCATCGCCATCAGGCCGCCGACGAAGAAGAAGAAGAAGGTGGTGCAGATGTACTGGATGCCGATCACCTTGTGATCGGTGTTGAAGTGGAAGTAGTCCTTCCAGCTCTTGGCGCCGTGCTGGGAGTGGTCCTCGGGGATCGTCGGCATGCCGGCGGCCCAGCGCAGCCAGTAGTCGAAGCAGCCGAAGCCGAGCAGGAAGCCGAGCGGGCCGGTGACCAGCGGCACGACCACCTGCGGGTAGCCGGTCTGTTCGGTCTGGTAAGCGGGCAGGCCCGAGGCCTTGCGCAGCGCAACGACAAGCGCGAAGCCGAAAGCGGCGCCGAGGATCGCGCCGAGCGCGCCCCGGATCCAGCCCGGGTGCTTGATCGCAGCCGTCATCAGCAGACCTCCATTATGCCCCGCCGGCGTTGAGCGGCGTCGGGTTGGTCTCAGTGTCTTGGGTTATCGATTCGGCCAGCGGCGGCGGGAACTTTTTCTTCCAGGCCACTGACCCATTTCTGGAAATTGGCCGGTGTTTCGACCACGACCTTGGCCCGCATCGAGGCGTGGCCGAAGCCGCAGAGCTCGGTGCAGATCAGCTGGTAGGTGCCGAGCTTGTCGGGGGTGACGATCGCGGTCGTCGTGATCCCCGGCACGTTGTCCTTCTTGATCCGCCACTCCGGCACCCAGAAGGAGTGGATCACGTCCTGGGCGTGCATCTTGAACTGGATCTGGCGGTTGACCGGCACGTGCATTTCGCCCTGCGACGTAGACATCGCCTTTGCCGGGGTAGCCGAAGCTCCAGGCGTACTGCTGGGAGAAGACGTCGACGGTCAGCGCGTTCTTGTCGGCTTTTCGATGTCGTTCAGCACCGACCAGCTGTAGCCGGCGCCGAAGAGCACGATGATCGTCGGGATCACGGTCCAGGCGATCTCGAGTCGGGTGTTGCCGTGGATCGGCTCGCCGTCGGATTCGTCGCCCGGCTTGGCTTTGAACTTCCAGAGGGCGTAGAAGAGCATCACGATGACCAGCGAGAAGACGAAGGACGAGAGGACGATCATCACGTTGAGCAGATCGTCGATCTTCGGCGCGGCCGTCGAGGCCTCCTGGCCGTCCCAGTTGATCGACAGCATCACGGCAGAGATCGCCGCGGTCATCGCAACTGTGGCAGCGAGCATCTTCGCTATCGGGAGGCGGCCGTACATGAGGCGGCGGGCATTCTATTGAAGCGACGGCGGGAAGCTTTCAGGCTCCGGTGACGCTCGGCCTAGCGCCGCGGGCAACGCACTCCCGGCGGGCGCACCCCCTCCCCCAGCTCCAGAGCCGTCGCGCCGTCTCGACCAGCGCCTCACGGGCCTCGTCCCGTTCTTGCCCGGACAGGGCAAGCCAGCCGTTCAGCCGCTCGGCGATCGCCTCGACCGCACCCGCCTCAACCGGGAACGAGGTGAGGCGACCGACCTCGCCAGGCAGCGCCTCCATCAGCTGGCGAGACACCTCGAACATCCCCGAGTGCCCCGCCGAGACCGGCAGTACCCCACAGGCCGCAGCCTCCGCGGCGACCATCCCAAAGGCCTCCGGAAAGGTGCTCGGCATCACCAGAGCTTCCGCCGCGGGCAGCAGCTCCGCGACCTCGTCGTGCTCGAGCCGACCGATGAACTCGACCGAGCCGGCAGCACCTTCAGCCGCCTCGACGTAGCCGGCGGGCGGATCGGCGAGGAACGCCGAGAGAATCGGCAACGGCCTCTCCTCCCCGCCCTCGATCCCCCAGCCGGCCAGCGCTACCTCCCGCGCATCGTTGATGTCCCCCCGCTCCAGCGCAGCCAGCAAGCGCCGCAGCCCCTCCTCGTACTCGCCAAACCCTGCGATTTCCAGCTCGACGTCGGGGTGCTCGGCCCTGACCAGCGGCCACGCCGCCAAAAGCAGGTCGACGCCCTTCGAGACGATCAGCTTGCCGACGAAGACGATCCTCCGGCGGGAGGCGGGGTCGGGTCCAGCGGGAACTCCTCGCGAACGCGAGCCCGCTGGACCCGCACCCCGCCTCCCGCGGCCGAAACGCCTCCGTGTCAACCCCTGGCGGCCCAAGACGCGTCTTCTCCTTCAGCCCAGCGACTTCGGGCAACGCCGCCCAGAGCGACTCGGCCGTATGCCGAGATCCGACCAGCACCCCCTCGGCCGCTTCCATGCCCTCCTCGCGCATAGGGCAGGAACCGCGGATACGGCTTGACCGTGTACTCGAGCGCCGAGCCGTGGATCTTGGCGGCGAAGGGAGCGACATCCGCCCGGGCGAGGATCGCCGGGCCCATCACCAGGTGGTTGGCGAGGGCCGCGTCGATGCCGCCGGCCTGCTCCGCGACGTCGCGCACGGCCGTCGACGTTGGCCTCGATATAGCGATCGAGCTCCGTCCTCGGTCAGCTCCGGGAAGGCCTTGACCTCGAAGCCCTCGTAGGGGTCCTTGACGTAGACGGGCAGCAGGCCGCCGATGTCGGGGTTGTGGATCTCGACCCCCTCGATCTTGATCTCGCGGTCCTGGCAGAGCAGGTGCACCTCGTGGCCGAGCTTGGCCAGGGCGCGGGCGAGATTGACGTTGTAGATGTTGCTGCCGGTGCCGCGCAGCATGTAGCCGTGGAAGACGAGTATCCGCATCGGTTCCGCAGAAGCTATTAGTCTTCGCCGCCGTGAACTCGAAGCAGCTCTACAGAATGCGCGCCCCGGCCTCCGGCCGCGAGGCCCTCGCCCACGCCGAGCCGGGCCAGGTCTACCTCGACCGCGAGACCGGCGAGGAGATGGAACCGGTGGCGATGGTCCTGCCCCTCGCCCCCTCGCGCCTCATCCCTGCCGCGCACTCCAGAGAACCTGCGTGCCTGCCGTCGCTGCGACCAACTCATCGGTCTCGACGTCAGCGACTGCCCGTACTGCGGTTTGCGCCAAGAAGCGCTTTAACTCCGACGCAGGGGGCGTCGGCAGGACCTCCTCACTCGCCTACCTGGCTGGATCGCCTGTCGCCGTCCGAGAATCTCGCTGGGCCAGCGGCGCAAAACGTTCGGAGGCCCTACCGACGCCCGTTCCAAGGGGCTAACGGCTTAAGGCCCAAGCGCGCGACGAGTTCGTCGCCGACGCCCGCGCTCCAGAAGCTTCTGCGATTCGGGGCGATCCGAAGCTCGTGGCTTCCCGACACGACTGCACCCCCCCCGGAGCCTCGCGAAAGCTCGACACGGCAACGTCCCTTGAAGCTTCCGTAATTCGAGGCCGTGGGGTTGGCCCGGAGCGTCGGGTGCCCCTGCGAACGTTTTGCGCCGCTGGCCCTAGCCCAATCTCGGACGACAACGGCCGATTCAGCCAGGTAGGCGAGTGAGCAGGGGCACCCGACGCTCCGGGTCCGCCTGATGCCCGTCTTACGGTTTCTTGACGAGAGTCGCGGTGTAAAGCAACCGCGCATTCGAGTAAAAGCAGCCGTAGGTCTTGATCTTGCCCACGCCCTGTTGGGGGTGGCCGCCCTGGATGTCTTCCTTGGAGGCACAGTGGTCTTCGAGGCGGCTGCCGCGCCAGGTGTCTTCTTCGGAGACGTTGAAGGCGAACATCGGCGCCCAGGTGGGGACGGTGAGGGCGACGATCTGGCCGCGCAGCACCGAGAGCGGGTGGTCGAGGGTGAAGATCGGGGTGCTGCCGAAGTAGGGGTTGAGCACCTCGAGCGGGCTCTGGCGCACGAGGGTGAATTTGGGCGGCTTCGATTCTTCGACCGGGCGCAGGATGCCGATTCGCGCCTCTGACGGTTTGCCGAGGAATTCGTCGAAGAAGCCGATCTCGTTGGTGGTCGTTTTGGTGTCGGTGCGCGAGGGCTTGGCGAGGGTGATCGACCAGGCGACGATCTTGCCGTCGAAGGGCACTTCGTAGGGCTGTTCGACTCCGCCGGCTTTGGTCTGGTAGCCGCTGACATGGCCCTCGACCCGGCAGGGGACTACCTCGACGTTGTTGACGACCTTGCCCGGGCAGGAGGGCGGAGGGGTCGTCGTCGTCTTGCCCAGCACGACAACTCCCAGCGGCGCCGAGTCGGCCGCGCCGGGCCAGGCCGCGACGACCAGGGCGATCAACACGCAGGCGAAGCCAGCCGCAAACGCGACTGGGGACCTGACGAGACGGTTTTTCGCTGCTCCTTGCACGATGTCAAGCTGCAAACCCCGGCCCTTGGCAAGGGTTGCGGGCACGATTCTGCCTTTCGGGCCGGAGCAATGCCGCGACAACGTGCACTCTGCACGATCCCGGCCAGGTTGCCTCAGTAGGGTTGCCAGCCGATGCCGGCAATCGTCGTAGAGGGTTTGCAGCGCAGCTTTGACGAGGTGCTAGCCGTTCAGGGCGTCGACCTGGCCGTCGAGGAGGGCGAAATCTTTGGCTTCCTCGGGCCAAATGGCGCCGGCAAGACGACCACGGTGCGGATGCTGACGACGCTGCTGCTGCCGACCGGCGGGCGGGCAACCGTCGCCGGGCACGACGTGGTCAAGCAGGCGCGCGCGGTGCGCGCCTCGATCGGGGTCGCCCTGCAGGAGGCCGCCCTCGATCCGCTGATGACCGGCCGCGAGCTGATCCGCCTGCAGGCGACCCTGCAGGGCCTGCCCGGGGCCGAAGGCAAGCAGCGAGCCGACGACCTGCTCGAGCGGGTCGACCTCGCGGCCGCGGCCGACCGCCGGGTCGGCGGCTACTCGGGCGGGATGAAGCGCCGGCTCGACCTCGCCGCGGCGCTGGTCCATGGACCGAAGGTGCTCTTCCTCGACGAGCCGACCACCGGCCTCGACCCGGTCAGCCGCAAGACGATCTGGGAGGAGGTGCGGACGCTCAACGACGAAGGCACGACCGTCTTCCTCACCACCCAGTACCTCGAGGAGGCCGACCAGCTCGCCGACAACGTGGCGATCATCGACAGTGGCCGGATCGTCGCCGAAGGCACCCCGGACAAGCTGAAGACAGAGTTCGGCAACCCCCACATCCAGCTGCAGCTCGCAGCCGGCTCGATCGCCGAGGCGGAGAAGGTCTGCGCCCAGGTGGGCAAGCTGCTGCCGCCCGTCGACGGGCGCACGGTGCTGGTCGAAGCGGCGAACGGCGCCGCCGACATCCCCAAGGTCGTGCGGGCGCTCGACGACGCCGGCATCGCGGTTGAGTCGCTGGAGCTGGTCCGCCCCACTCTCGACGACGTCTTCGTCGCCAAGACCGGGCACCACCTGGAGAAGGACGAGCAGGGCGAGCCGGAGCCGGAGCCAGAGGCCGTCGAGGCATGAGCGAGCTGGCGACCAACGCCCGGGTCGTGCGGGCGCTCGGCATGCGCTCGATCCGCCAGACCTTCCGCCGGCCGCAGCTGATGGCGCCGATCGTCGTCTTCCCCACCTTGTTGCTGGCGATCCAGACCGGCGGCGCCGGCGGCGCGATCAACCTGCCGGGCTTCCCGCCGGTGCAGAGCTTCCTCCAGTTCATGCTCGCCGGGGCGATGATGCAGTCGCTGATGCTGGCCGGCAACAGCGGCGGTATCGCGCTTGCCGTCGACATCGAGATGGGCTTCACCGACCGCCTCTTCTCCGCCCCGATCCCGCGCTACACGATCGTGCTCGGACGCCTCGCCGGGACGGCGGCGCTGGGCCTCTTCGGCTCGCTCTGGTTCCTCGCGATCGGGCTGATCTTCGGTGCCCAGATCGAAAGCGGCGTCGCCGGCGCACTGATCGCGATCGCCCTGGTCACCGCGACGGCGATGGCGGTCGGCGGCATCGGCGCCGCGATCGCCCTGCGAACCGGCAGCGCCAGCGTCGTCCAGGGCCTCTTCCCGCTGGTCCTCGTCGTCCTCTTCCTCTCCTCCGCCTTCTTCCCCAACGAATTGATGATCCAGCCGGCCAAGGCGATCGCCGAATACAACCCGCTCAGCTTCATCGTCGAAGGCATCCGCGGCCCGATCATCTCCGGGGTCGACGCAACCGAACTGGGCGAGGCCGTGCTGGCGATCGCCGGGATAGTCGTGCTCGGGCTCGTGCTCAGCGCCCGTGCCCTGCGCCACCGCCTGCGGGTGGGCTGATGGAATCGTCCGTGGCACTGCCGCAGTGGCGCGCCAACCTGGCGACGATCGCGGCGCTGATGGCGCGAGCCAAGAACGAGCTGCTGCGGGTACCCGGCGCGGCGATCCCGGGCGTGCTGGCGCCGACGATCTTCTTCCTCGGCCTCAACGGCGTCTTCGGTGCCCTGACCCAGCTCAAGGGCTTCAGCACTGGGACGTATGAGAGCTACATCGTGCCGGTCAGCATGCTGCAGGGCGCCGGCTTCACCGGCGCCGCCGCCGGTGTCAACTTGGCCCGCGACATCGAGGGTGGCTGGGTCGACCGCCTGCTCGTCTCCCCCGCCCCGCGCTGGGTCCTGCTCGCCGGCACGGTGCTCGCCGCCAGCGCCCGGGCCCTGATCCCGGCCACCTTCGTCTTCATCATCGCCCTGATCTTGGGGGCCGGCTGGCCCGGAATCGACGGGCTGCTGGTCACCTACTTCATGGTCGCGGCGATGGCGGCGGTCGCCGCCTGCTGGGGATCGGGGCTTGCGCTGCGTTTTAAGAGCCAGTCCGCCGCACCGCTGATGCAGGCCGGGATGATGGCGTTGATCCTGACCACGACCGCCTACGCGCCGCTGGCGCTGCTGCAGCCGTGGATGCGCAGCGTCGCCGAAGTCAATCCCGTCACCCACGTGATCGAAGCCGCCCGCCAGGGCTTCCTCGGCGGCGTCAGCTGGGCCGAAACCTGGCCCGGGATCGTGGCTTTGGCTGGCCTGCTCGTCGTACTCGGCGCCTGGGCGCTGCGCGAAATGCGCCGCACGGCGGTTTGACCGCGTCGGCGACCGCGATCGCCGAGCGCGTCCTGCGCGGCAGCTGGCTCGAGGGGGAGCGCGACGGCACCCGCTTCGCCTATACCCGCCCCAGCCCCAGCCGCTATCCCTGGCAGTGGTACTGGGACTCCTGCTTCGCCGCGATCGTTTGGCGGCGCTTCGAGCCGGCACGGGCCCGGGCCGAGCTGGAGACGCTGCTCGCTGCGCAACGCGACGACGGCTTCATCGGCCACACGATCTTCTGGGACCGGCCGGTCTCGCTCAGCCGACTGCCCTTCTACAACGTCACCTCCCGCCGTTCCTTCCAGACCGAGACGATCCAGCCGCCGCTGCTGGCCTGGGCATGGAAGATCGCCGTCGGCGATCCGCGCGAGGAGCCCCGGATCGGCAAGCAGATCGAGTGGCTTGCCGCCGAGCGCGACCTCGAGGGCGACGGCCTGCTCTGGATCATCCAGCCCGACGAGTCGGGCCTCGACGCCTCGCCGAAGTTCGAGCCCGTCTGGGGCTGGCGAGCCAACGCCCGGCCGGGCTTCCCACTGCTCGTCCGCCGCAACCATCGGCTCGGCTTCAGCGCCCGGCGCGTCCGCGACCGTGGTGGGCCAGTCCTCTGCGAGACCCTGGTCAACACCCTCTGGTCGCTCTCGCTGCAGGCGCTCGGCCGCCCCTCGGCGACGCCGGCCCTGGTCGAGCGGCTCTGGGACGAGCGCCGCGGCCTCTTCGCCGACTGGGCCGAGCCCGGAGGGGTTCGGCCCGAGGCGGTGACCTGGGACGCGCTCGCCCCACTCGCCCTGCCCGACCTTCCCGAGGAGATCGGCCGGCGCTTGGTCGAGGAGCACCTGCTCAGCGAGAAGGAGTTCCTCACCCCGGTCGCACCGCCCTCGGTGGCGGCCTCGGAGCCGAGCTACGAACCTGGCGGCAGTCGCGGCCCGCTGCGCCACTACTGGCGCGGGCCGACCTGGGTCAACTCGGCCTGGCTCGTCTGGCTCGGCCTGCGCCGGCTCGGCTACGAGGAGGAAGCGGCCCGCCTGGCCGGCGGCGTGATCGGCGCGGTCGAGCGCGAAGGCCTGCGCGAGTACTACGACCCGCGCACCGGGGTGGGGCTCGGCGCGAGGGACTTTGCCTGGTCGGCGCTGGTTGCCGAGCTGGCGGAACCGGACCCGGCGGCGGCCCACAGCCATCTATAGGGAGAATGGCGATCGTGCAAGGACCTCTCGTCAGCGTCATCATCCCGGCCTTCGACGCCGAGCGCTTCATCGGCGAGGCGATCGAGAGCGTGCTCGCCCAGACCTATTCCCCAGTCGAGACGATCGTCATCGACGACGGCTCGCGGGACGCCACCGCGGAGGTTGCGGCCGCCTATCCTCAGGTCCGGGTGATCCGCCAGGAGAACGCCGGCCCCGCCACCTCGCGCAACCGCGGCTTCGCTGCCTCGAGCGGTGGCCTCGTGACCTTCCACGACGCCGACGACGCGATGACCCCAGACAAGCTCGAGGTCCAGGTGGGCCACCTGCTGGCGAACCCCGGGGTGGGCGTCGTCATGGGCGAGCAGGAGGTGATCGTCGAGCCCGGGTCCGAACTGCCCTTCTGGGTCGAGGGATCGAGCGCTCAGGCCGCGGTGCCGACCCGCCCGGCCGAGGTCTCCGGCGGGCCGGACGTACATGTGATGACGATGCTGCTGCGGCGCGAGATCTTCGTGCAGGTCGGTCCATTCGACGAATCGATCCGCCCGGCCGAGGACATCGACTGGGCGATGCGCGCGGTCGAGGCCGACATCGAGATCGCCAAGCTGTCGCGGGTGCTGCTGCGACGGCGAGTGCATCCGGAGAGCCTCACCCAGGACGTAGCCGCTGTGCGCGCCAGTGTGTTCCGCGCCTTCAAGGCCAGGATCGAGCGCCAGCGCGCTCGCGCGCTCGCCTGAGCGAGCGGAGACCGTGCATGGGCAGCTGCCAGACGCTGTCCAGGCCAGTCCAGTGCCGCGCCACGTGCGACTCGTTCACTGGGCCGCTCCACGGCGGCGGTCGAGCGAGTCCTTGAGCAGGCGGGCGAACTCGGTCCGTGCCGCACGGTTGCGGATCGAGTTGTTGGCGCCGTGCACGCGGCGCAGCATCACCACCTCGGGCAGCATCGCCTGCTCGAGGCCGAGTTCGCGGGCGCCCAGCAGGAAGGTCAGCCCGTCGCTCAAGGCGATGTCCTCCGGCCAGGGCCCAACCGCCTCGATCGCCTCCCGCCGGGCCAGCATCGCGCCGACGTGCGCGCCCGGCTGTGGCTCGGCCGGCAGGCGGATGGCGGCGCGCTCGGCCGCGCCCAACTCCTCGCCGGCGAACTGCCGAACCTGGCCGAAGACGAGGCTGAGCTGGGGACGGGCAGCGAAGGCGGTCAGCTGCAGCTCGGTCTTCGCCGGCGCCCAGAGATCGTCGGCATCGAGGAAGGAGATGAAATCGCCGCGCGCCGCGCCCACGGCCGCGTTGCGGGCGAAGCCGATCCCGGCGCGCGGCTCGCCGACGACCTCGACCGGCGGGCCGAAGCCGCGGGCGATCTCCGCGCTGCGGTCGCTCGAGCCGTTGTCGACGACGATCAGCTGGTCGCAGGGCCGGGTCTGGCTGAGCACGCTCTCGATCGCCTCGGCCAGGTAGGCCTCGCCGTCGCGGACCGGGATCGCTGCGGTGACGAGCGGCTCAGCCAAGCTCGGCCACCAGGCGATCGACGACTGCGGCGTTCGTGGCCGGGTCCGGGCTGAGCTCGAGCGCGTAGCTGGGCACCTCACGAACCAGCGCAGCAAGCGCAGCAAGCGCACCTCCGCCAGCGAAGCCGGATTGGACAATCGTGCTGGGTGCAACCGCCCGCAGCCCCTCCGCCGACGAGACAGCACGCAGCACCGGTGGGCCACTGGTTTCGCTGACTTCGCTTTTTGTTGCCCCAGGCGACACAAAACGCGAAGTCAGCGGAGAGATGGACGGGGCGACTATGGCACCGATCTCGAGGTGACGCCTGACCGTGCCGGGCGCCAGCTCGCGGATCTCGACCAGGGCCTTGGCCGGGCCCTCGAGGGTCGGCTCGAAGCCCGCCGCATCGATCGCAGCTGCGGGGATGCCGAGTCGCGCGGCGCTGTCCTCGGTCAGCTTCGCGGTCGACTGCATCGCGTGCGCGGTGAGTGATGCGGGCTCGAGCAGGACGTAGTCGTCGGCGACGATCTCCATGCCCGCGATTGCGCAGGAGAGCGCCAGGGTCGACTTGCCCGAGCCGCCGCGGCCGACGAGGAGCGCGCCGCGCCCGTCGCGGCCGACGGCGCCCGCGTGCGTCATCAGCCGCCCCCGCGCGGCCATCAGCAGCTGTAGTGCTTCGCGGATCGGCGCGGCCCGCTCGCTTGCCGGGATCGCCGCCGCGTCGGGCAGATGGAACACCGCGACTCCGTCCGCCGGCAGCGCGGCAGTGAGGCCCCGGCTGCCGGCGGCGGCGAGCACGCAGGCCCGCTCGGAGCGCAGGCGCGCGATCGGATTGGTGCCCGGCGCCGCGAGGATCGGCTCCCAGGCGGGGGGCGGCGGATCGATCCCGCTCGAAACGGTGTCGAAAAGCGAGATCGTCAGCTCGGGATCGCCTTGCTCCTGACTGGCGAGGTGTTCGAAGGGCGCCAGCAGCTCGTCCCGTAGCCGCTCCCCTGCGTAGCGCAGTCGCAGTCGCAGCCCGGCCATTTCCAGGTCCAGGCTGCCAGCGTCACCCACCGCCGTTGCGGCCTGCTCGAAGCGGTCGAGCAGCTGTTCGAAGTACTCACGCGCGAGGTCGGCCCCTGCCGCCAGCACAGCCGGGGACTGCGCGCCCACGCCTCAGGCCGCCGGCCGCGGCCAGCCAGCTGTGTCGACCTCGTGGATCGGGTCGAGCAGGAAGTAGTCCTTCATGTCGTTGTAGCGCTCCAGGCGCGGAGCCTCGAACGGCGCCTTCTCGCCCGAGCCGGCTGTCGCAGGAAGCTCCGCCGCGGCTCCCTCCCCGCTCACGATCAGACCGTTCTCCCGCAACTGCGCCAGCAGCGCCGCGACGGCCGCGCCGATCTCGGTCTCCTCGGCTTCGAATCGGTCAGCGAGAACGACACTGATCTCGGCCTCACTGACCCCCTGGCCGAGCAGCTCCCAGATCGCCGGCCCGCTGCCGGCAAGGCTGTAGTAGCTGCCGTCGGAGAGGTCGATCGCGATCACCTCACCGTCGACCGTCTCGTGAACGATCTCGGGACCGATGCGGAAACGTGGCTCGCTCACGGCGGCCTATTTGTAGCGGTAGGTGATGCGACCCCGGTCGAGGTCGTACGGCGAAAGCTCGATCTTCACCCGGTCGCCGGGGAGGATTCGGATGTAGTGGCGGCGCATCTTGCCCGAGATGTGACCGAGCACATCGTGACCGTTGTCGAGTTTGACCCTGAACATCGTGTTGGGGAGGGCCTCGGTGATCTCGCCCTCCATCTCGATCTTCTCCTCTTTCCCCATGCGGCGGGGAGCGTACCGGACCGTCCGCTCAGCCGCGCACGGCTCGGGCATGGCTGAGCGCCTGCTCGCGGCTGCCGACCTCGCCCGCATACTGCGCGGCCTCCAGCTCGGCCAGCAGCGCGCCGAGCTCAGGGCCCTCATCGAGGCCGAGCTCGGTGGCAAGCTCATCGCCGCGCAGGAGCGGTTGCGGCGGGCCTTCCCGGCGCCAGTCGAGCGCGTCGGCGAGCATCTGCCGGGCCAGGCTCAAGTGCGCCTCGATCGCCTCCTCGGTCGCAAACGGACCCGAGCCGCGAGCGGAGAGCCGGTCGGCGATCGTCAACAGGGTGACGTCGGCGCCGACGGGCTCGGTCGCGCGCAGGTACTCGTGCACCCGTCGCGCCGGCAGCGGCGCCTCGTGGACCATGAAGCCGAGGCGGAGGTGGTGCAGGGTGAGGTCCTGGAGGTGGCGGGTGAGAACGCGACTGGCGCGCAGGCGGCCACAGAGCGTGCCGACGACCTCGACGCCGTCGCGGTCATGGCCGATGAAGGTGACGAAGCCATCCCGTTCGGAGCGCGTCGCCGGCTTGCCGATGTCGTGCAGGAGGGCGCCGAAGCGCAGCGCCGTGCCGCGGCTCATCTCGTCGGCCAGGGGCTCGTCGAGCAGCGCCCGCAACTCGCCGCCGCGCTCGCCGCCGAAGCGATCCAGGTCGCGCTCGACCTCGAGCGCGTGGGCGAGCACGGCCATCGTGTGGCCGTGGACGTCGAGGTGGTGGTTGGGCCCCTGTTCGACCCCGCGCAGCGCCTCCAGCTCGGGCAGGACGATGGCGGTGAGGCCGAGCTCGTCGAGCAATTGCATGCCCCGCAGCGGGTCGGGGCCGCCAACCAGCTTGCGCAGCTCGACCAGTTGGCGCTCGCCGGCGGGCTCGCCGGCCCGGGACGCTTCCGCTCGTGCCAGCGCGACCGTCGCCGGGTCGATCTCCAGCTCCAGGCAAGCGGCGAAGCGGGCGGCGCGCAGCAGGCGCAGCGGATCGGCGGCGAAGCTGCGCTCGCCCACGGTCCGCAGCAGCCGGCGCTCCAAGTCAGCGAGGCCGCCGAACGGATCGAGCGGCTCACCGCCGGCGAGGGGGACGGCGACGGCACCCATCGTGAAGTCCCGCTCCCCCAGGTCGGCCTCGATCGTGGCGCCGCGCAGCGCGGTGACATCGATCTGCCAGCTGTGGTCGGCGGCGACGGCGCGCCAGGTCGCGAACTCGGCGGAGAGGCTCGAAGGAGTGCCCCGCCCCGGCCCGGGCGATTGCCTTGGCGACCGGCGCCGGGTCGCCGGCGACGGCGAGGTCGAGGTCGACCACGTCGCGCCCCAGCGCCGCGTCCCGGATCGCGCCGCCGGCGATCCAAACCCCCTCCCCCTCGCCCAGCGCGCCGCGGGCGAGAACCACCGGCGGCGCCGCGGCGAGTCGCTCGCCGACACTCACGCCGGCTCCCGCGGCACCCTGGCTGAGATCCCGCAGGTGACCTCGTAGTTGATCGTGCCCAGGCGCTCGGCCATCTCCTCGCTGCGAATCGACTGCTCGCCCTGGCTGCCGATCAGCACCGCCTCATCGCCGGGCTCGACCTCGGTCTCCGCCCCGAGATCGACCGTGACGTTGTCCATCGAGACCGTGCCGACAAGCGGGTGCCGGCGGCCGCGGATCAGCACCTCGGCGTTGTTGGAGAGCCCGCGCCGCACCCCGTCGCCGTAGCCGAGCGGCAAAACGCCGACCCAGGTCTCGGCCGGGGCGCGCCAGGTCTGCCCGTAGCCGGCGCTCGCTTCCGCCGGGAAGCGCTTGACGTCGGCGACGTAGGAGCGCAGCGAGAGCGCGGGCTCGAGCCCGCGCTCCGCCGGGTCGCCCTGAAAGGGGTCGAGCCCGTAGATGGCAACGCCGCAACGAGCCATGTCGAAGTGAGAGCGGGGATCGCGAAAGACCGCGGCGCTGTTGGCGGCGTGGGCGATCACCTCGGGGAACTCGGCCTTGACCGTTGCCGCGATCGCGGCGAAGCGCTCGAGCTGCTGATCGAAGAAGTCGGAGTCGGGTTCGTCGGCGGTGGCGAAGTGGGTCCAGATCCCCGCCAAGACCAGGTGCGGATCCTCGGCGCAGGCGCGCGCGAGGGCCAGCACCTCCGCCTCGTCGGGATTGCCGAGCCGGCCCATGCCGCTGTCGAGCTTGATGTGCACACGCACCCGCCGGCCCTGCGCCCGGCCGCGAGCACTGGCGAAGGCGCGGAAGCCCTCGCGCCAGACCGCAATCTCGGCGCCGGCGGCGAGCGCATCCTCGAGATCGCCGGCGGTGAGCGCGCCCATCGCCAGTAGCGGCACCTGGGGAAAGCGACGGCCGATCAGCGCCGCCTCGGAGCCGGTGGCGACGGCGAGGCGAGTGGCGCCGCCGGCGAGGGCCGCCGCCGCGCAGGCGTCGGCCCCGTGACCGTAGCCGTCGGCCTTGACCACCGCGCAGAGCTCGCTGCCAGCGCCCAGCTCGACTTTGAGGCGCGCGCAATTACGCTCGACGGCGCCAAGATCGATCCGGGCTACTGCCCGCTCCATCGAGCTAATCGCTGGCGACGAGCGCGGCCAACGCGTCGGCCCGGGTGACGAGCCCGGCGAGGCGGCCCTCGCCGTCGACAACCGGCAGGTGATTGTGGTGCTTCTCGGCGATCGTGCGGGCGACGGTGTCGGCGTCGTCGTCGCTGTTGGCGACGATCGGATCGGCGGTCATCAGCTCGGATACTTTGGTCGCGAAGGCCTTGTCGAGGCGCTTCTCGAAGCCCTTCATCGAGCCGACGAAGACGATTCCGCCCATGATGTTGAGGTAGTGCGGCAGGTGCAGATCGGCTTCCTCGTCGCTGAGGATCAGGTCCGACTCGCTGACGATCCCGACCACCCTGCGGTCCTTGTCGATCACCGGCAGGGCGCCGATCTCGGTCTTCGCCAGCAACTCGATCGCAGCCCTGGCGTCGGCCTCAGGCGAGACGGTGGGCACGTCGGCGTCCATGATCTCCGCTGCGGTCTTCATGGCGCGAGGTTATTCGACCGGCACGCCGGGGCGCATTCCCGCCGGGATCGAATCGATCACGTCGGTGGCGATCACCGACTCGACCAGGCCGACCCTGCCGGCGGCATCGCGACCGGCGCGGGCGTGGGCAAACACGGCGGCGCAGGCGGCCGCGAACGGCTCGAGCCCGCGAGCGAGCATCGCCGCGGTGATGCCGGAGAGGACGTCGCCGGTGCCGGCGGTTGCGAGGGCCGGGGCGGCGAGCGCGTTTACCGCGACCCGCTCGCCGTCGGTGACGATCGTGTCGTCGCCCTTGAGCACGACGATCGCCCCGGCGCCCGCGGCGGCCTCGCGCGCCGCGGCGAGCCGCCTGGCGGCGATCTCCTCGGAGGAGCGACCGAGCAAGCGCCCCAGCTCGCCGGCGTGGGGAGTGAGGACGGTCGGCGCGCCGCGCTCGCTGAGCAGGGCGATCTCGCCGGCAAAGGCGTTGAGGCCGTCGGCGTCGATCACGAGCGCGGCGTCGATCGCGGCGACCGCTTCGCGGGCCAGCTCGACCGAGCCTGGATCGCGGCCCATGCCGGGACCGATCACCCCGGCCGCGGCGCCGTCAAACGCTTTGCGGATCGCCTTCAGCGAGGCGGGCGCCAGACAGCCGTCGCCGCCGGGGCAACCTACCGACATCACCTCGGGCTGGACGATCTCGAAGATCGACTCCAAATCAGCCGGGACGGCAACGGTCGCGTAACCCGCCCCGGCCCTGATCGCGGCCAGCGAAGACATCCGCACCGCCCCGGTCAAGCCACGCGATCCCCCAGCGATCACCACCTGCCCCGAGCTGAACTTGGTCGATCGCGGTCCACGTGCCGGCAGCAAGCCGAGAACCCCTGGGCCGATCGTCCCCGCCACGGGGCCGCTCGGCGCGCCGTCGGGAATGCCGATCGGCTCGACTCTCAGCTCGCCCGTGTGCCACTTGCCGGGCGCGATCCGGTGTCCGAGCTTGGCGGCGTGGAAGCTGACGGTGAGGTCGGCCTCGATCGCGGCTGCGGCGACCTCGCCGCTGGAGGCGTCGACCCCCGAGGCGATGTCGCAGGCGACGACCGGTGCGCCGCAACGGTTGATCGCCTCGATCGCGCTTGCCGCTGGCTCCCGTGGCTCGCCCTTGAAGCCGGTGCCGAAGATCGCGTCGACAACCGCGCCCGCGCCCTCCAGCCAAGCATTGAGATCGTCGATGCCGCCCTCCTCCAGCTCGAGCGTCTCGACCTCGAAGCCGAGGCCACGCAGGTGCCGCGCCGCGACCAACCCGTCTCCGCCGTTGTTGCCCTTGCCGCAGACGATTCGCACCGGCCCCTGCGGAGCCAGGCCGGCGACGGCCTCGGCCAGCGCCGTACCAGCCGCCTCCATCAGGTCGGCCCCGGCGATGCCCTGCTCCTCGATCGCCCAGCGATCGATTGCCCGGATCCCGTCAGCGTCGAAGAGGGGGCTGAGCCACAACTCCATCTCAGGCAGTGTCGACGATTGCCACCGCAGCCGCAAAGTCACGCGAGTGGGTCAGCGAGAGATCGACTCGCCGGCCCGCGGCTGCATCCGCCGCTCGGCCCGAGAGCCGCACGGTCGGCGGCTCGCCGGCAACCACCTCGATCTGACCCAGGCCGAAGCCCCCGCTGAGACCAAGTGCCTTGACCACCGCCTCCTTGGCAGCGAAACGAGCCGCTAGGTGGCGAGCCGGCCGGGCCCGGGCCTCGGCGTAGTCACGCTCGGCCCGAGTGAAGACGCGCTCGGCAAGGCGCGGGTGGCGCTCCAGCGCTCGCTCCAGGCGGTCGATCTCGAGCAGGTCGATCCCGACGCCCGAGCTCATCGCCGCCTATTTGCCGATGCCCGCGATCAGCTTCGCGGTCGCCAGTTCGTCGTTCGTGGTGGCGCCGAGACCGATGTAGCTGACCTTCTTCAGGTAGGGAACGGCTTCCCAGAAGTCGGTTTTCGAACGGGGAACCAGGGCTTCGGCGAGCTGCAGCGCCGCCGGGCCGTCGACGTAGGCGCTGATCGGCGTCTTGCCGAGCGCCGAGACCGCCGACTTGTAGCCGGGCGTGCTCGAGAGCGTCGCGCCGGAACCGGCGTGAAGGCCGGCGATGGCCTGAGCGAGGCTGTAGCCGATCGCGACCCGGTTACCTTCGGCAACGACGACGAGTGCTTTTTTGCCCAGCGACCCCCTGCTGACCGAGAACCCGCTTGCCTTGCCGCTGATCGCGGTGATGCCGGGCACGCGAGCGGCCCTCAGCAGGGTGCCGAGGCTGGCGATCGCGTCCGCAGCTTCGGTGGACTTGCTGGTCACGACCAGGGCGCCGCCAAGGCTGTTGCGATCGGATCCTTCGGCGAAGACGGCGCCTTCGTCAAGCGAGGCGGCGATCTTGTCGAGGTCGATCCCCGCCTGGGACAGGGTGCTCTTCAATTCGCCCGGTTCGAGGTCGGGGGGAATGCCTTCTTCATCGAGGTTGTCGATCGCTTCTTCCAGCTGTTCGCTGAATTCGGCGAAGGAGAAGGCAGCGAAGGAGCTTGCCGGCAGTGAGCCAAGCAGCGCCGACGCATCGCCGGCGGGCGCTTTCTCGCCGCCCAGTTCACTGCTCAGGTCGACCTCGATCTGTTCGGACTGCGGGATCACGCTGGCCACCGCGGTCGCTTCGTCGGCTTCGATGCCAACGCCCTTGAGCACTTCTGTTGCCTGGGCCGCGGTCTTCTCGTTTTCGGACTGCTTGATGATGCCGCCGAGATCGACGTAGATATCGGCGAAGCTGCCGTTGGAGGCCGCCGACATCGCCTCCTGGAAGCGATCTTCGCCGCCCAGCGAGTCGCCCTGCGAGGCTTCGACGGCTGCTTTGAATTCCTTTTCGCTGTCGGCGATGACGAGCGCGTCGCCGATCACGCCAACCGCGTTGTTTTCGGCGCCGCCGACCTTGAATTCGACGCCTTCGTAAGTGACGTCTTTGGACGGGTCGCTGCTCTGACTGGTGCGTTTGTCGATGAAAGTCTGCGTCGCGGCGGGGTTCTTGGTCTCGATCGCGATCAGCGGTTCGGAGAGTTCGCCGCCTTCGAGGTGTTCGAATGCCACGCCACCCATTTCACCCAGCCATGGTTCGACTTCCTTGGTGAAATCGAACGATTCACCGTCCTGACGGGCGGAGCTTTCAAGTTCGGAGATGACGAAGGCGCCGAGGCCTTCACCGCCGGTAAAAGACTGCGCGACCGAGTCGACGTTCTGCTTCAGTTCGCCCTTCGGCTGCAGCTGGCCTTCGGCGAAGACGAGCGAGCCTGGCGCCGCGAGGTCGGCCAAGTCCGAGCCAGAGGACGAATCGTTGCTGCTGCTGCCACCGCCACATCCGGCGACAAAGAGCGCCACGATCGCGACAAAAACTGGAATGGAGTAACGGATCTTGAGCATGTTGGCGAGAAAGGGTAGCGTGACTTACGTCACTCGACAGTCACGGTCTTGGCCAGGTTGCGCGGCTGGTCGACGTTGAGGCCACGGGCACGGGCAATTTCGTAGGCGATCAACTGCAGCGGCAGGATCGCGAGGATCGGCTGCAGGATCCAGTCGCTGCGCGCGATCTCGACCGTCTGATCGGCCACCGCCGCTGCCTGCTCGTCACCCTCGGTCACGATCGCGATCGTTTCCGCGCCGCGGGCGCGCACCTCTTCGACGTTGGAGAGGACCTTGTCGAGCACCGGGCTGTCGGTAGCGATGCAGATCACCGGCGTCGACTCGTCGAGCAGTGCGATCGGCCCGTGCTTCATCTCCCCCGCCGCGTAGGCGTCGGTCGGGATGTAGGAGATCTCCTTCAGCTTCAGCGCCCCCTCGAGGCAGACTGGCAGGCCGATGTGGCGGCCGAGGTAGAGGAAGAACTCGTGCTCGGCCTGGGCGGCGGCGATCTCGCGGGCCGGGCCTTCGCTGGCGGCGATCGTGGCGTCGATCTTGGAGGGGATCGACTTCAGCTCGGCGACCAGCTCGGCGATGCGCGAGGCCGGCATCGTGCCCCGCACCGCGGCCAGGCGCAGCCCGAGCAGGTACATCGACGCAACCTGGGCGACAAAGGTCTTGGTCGCGGCGACGCTGACCTCGGGCCCGGCGCGGGTATAGAGGACGGAGTCGGCATCGCGGGTCGCCTGGCTGCCCATCACGTTGGTCACCGCCAGCACCTTGGCGCCGTTCTCGCGGGCGAGGCGCATCGCGGCCAGGGTGTCGGCCGTCTCACCCGATTGGGTGATGCCGATCACCAGGTCGTGCTTGCCGATCACCGGGTTGCGGTAGCGGTACTCGGAGGCGATATCCATCTCGACCGGGACCCGCGCCCACTCCTCGATCGCGTAGCGACCGACCAGACCGGCGTGGTAAGAGGTGCCGCAGGCGACGATCACGATCCGCTGCACGCTGCGCAGGTACTCCTCGTCGAGCTGAGTTCGGAGAGGTCGACGCCCTCGTCGTCGGGCAGGCGATCGGCGATCGTCTCGGCGACGGCGTCGGCCTGTTCGTGGATCTCCTTCAGCATGAAGGTCTCGTAACCGTCCTTCTCGGCAGCCGCCTCGTCCCAGGAGATCTCTTCGGGGGGGCGCTTGACCGGGTTCCCCTCGGCGTCGGTGATCGCCACCCCGGAGGCGTCGATGCTGACGATCTCGTCATTTTCGATCGCCACCGCCTCGCGCGTCTCGGCGAGAAAGGCTGGGATCGCCGAGGCAAGGAAGGCCTCGCCCTCGCCGACGCCGGCGACCAGCGGGCACTCCTTGCGAGCGCCGACCAGGTGCCCGGGCTCGTCGGCGTGCATGGCGACAAAGGCGTAGTGGCCGCGCAACTCGGCGAAGGAGGTCCGCACCGCGGCGGTGAGGTCACCGTCGTAGTTGCGCTCGATCAGGTGGGAGACGATCTCGGCGTCGGTCTCGGAGCTGAAGTGGTGACCCTGCTCGCCCAGCTCGCGGCGCAGCTCGGCGTGGTTCTCGACGATGCCGTTGAGGACGATGTGGATGCGGTCCGTGCAATCGCCGTGCGGGTGGGCGTTCTCCTCGGTGACGCGGCCGTGGGTGGCCCAGCGAGTGTGGGCGACGCCGGTGGTCGCGTCGGAGGTTGCGACCGCGACGCCACCGCCGCTCTCAGCCTGTTCGGCGACCGCAGCGCGCAGGTTGTCGAGGTTGCCGACGGCGCGCACGCTGTCGATCCGGCCATCGTCGATGACCGAGATCCCGGCCGAGTCATAGCCGCGGTACTCGAGCTTCTCGAGCCCTGCGACCAGGAGGTCGAGGCAGGGACGAGCGCCAACGTATCCAACGATTCCGCACATAGGGAGGCGATTAAGGGTAGACGCCGCGGAGCTAGGCGAGCTCTTGGCGGACCAGAGTGACAAGCCGCTCGCAAACCGAGTCGGCCTCATCGGCGGTCGGCGCCTCGACCATCACCCGCACCAGCGGCTCGGTGCCGGAGGGGCGCAGGAGCACTCGGCCCCGTCCCTGCAGGGCTTCCTCCTCGCGCTCGACGGCCTCCCAGACCGGCTTGGCGCCGGCGATTGCCTCGCGGTCAGCCACCTTGACGTTGACCAGCGTCTGCGGCAATTTCTCCATCGTCTCCACCGCGGCGAGATCTCCCCCGCCGAGGCTCACGGATCGTCGCCAGGGCTGCGGCGATGCCGTCGCCGGTGGCGACAATGCGGGTGTCGATGATGTGGCCCGACTGCTCGCCGCCGAGCGCCCAGCCGCGCTCGCGCAGCTCGTCGAGCACGTAGCGGTCGCCGACGTTGGTCACGGCGACCTCGATCCCGGCTTGCTCCATCGCCTGGTGGAAGCCGTAGTTGCTCATCACGGTGACGGCGACGCCGCCGGGCAGCTCGCCGCGCCCGGACATCCCGCGGGCGATCAAGGCGATCAGCTCGTCGCCGTCGTGGCTGCGGCCGCTGCCATCGACGGCGAGGACACGGTCGCCGTCGCCGTCGAAGGCGAAGCCGATCGTCGCCTCGGAGCCGGCGACGGCGCCGGCGAGGTGCTCGAGGTGGGTGGAGCCACAGCCCTCGTTGATGTTGCGCCCATCCGGCTCGGTGCCGATCGTCTCGACCGTGGCGCCGAGCCGCTCGAAGATCGCCGGGGCGGCGCGGAAGGTGGCGCCGTTGGCGCAATCGAGCATCACGTGATGGCCGGAGAGGTCGAGGGAAAAGGCGGCCCGCAGGGCCCGCAGGTAGTCCTCGAGACCGCCGTTGAGCTCGCGCACCTGGCCCGGCTCGGCGGCGTCGCCCTCGACATCCAGCAGCGCCTCGATCCGCGCCTCGGCCTCGTCGTCGAGCTTGGTACCGAGACCGGAGAAGAACTTGATCCCGTTGTCGCGGTAAGGGTTGTGCGAGGCGGAGACGACCGCGGCGAGGTCGAGGCCGAGGCGCTTGACCAGCACCGCCGCGGCAGGGGTCGGCAGCACCCCACCGAGCAGGGCATCGCCACCGGCGGCGGCGATCCCGGCGGCCAGGGCAGACTCGAGCATCGGCCCGGACTCGCGGGTGTCGCGAACGATCAATACCTGCGGCCGCTCGACATCCAGCGATGCCGCGGCGGCCTTGCCCAGCGCCGTGGCGAGCTCGGCCGTGAGGAAGGTTCCAGCCTCCCCCCGGACCCCGTCGGTTCCGAAGAGCTTGCGCCCGATCGCCAACCGGCGGCCTAGCGCTTGGAGAACTGCGGCCGCTTGCGGGCCTTCTTCAGCCCGGCCTTCTTGCGCTCCTTGGCCCGCGCGTCGCGGGTCAGGAAGCCGCGGCGCTTGAGCTCGCCGCGCAGCTCCGGGTCGACCTCGGTCAGCGCCCGGGCGATGCCGTGGCGCACCGCGCCGGCCTGGCCGCTGATGCCGCCGCCGTGAACGCGTACACGCACGTCGACGCTGCCCTCGTAGCCGGTGATCGTCAGCGGCTGCAACGCCGTCGTCTGGTGCAGCGGCCGCGGGAAGAACTCCTCCAGCGCCCGTTTGTTGATCTCGACCTTGCCGCTGCCGGGCAGCAGGGTGACGCGGGCGATCGAAGTCTTGCGCTTGCCGGTGGCGAGGTAGCGGGCGTCGCCCGCCATCTTGGCCGGCGCGCGAGAAGCGGCGCTCGGCTCCTCCTCGCCCTCACCGGTCAGAGCGGCCTCGCGTTTGGCCCGCTCCTCCTCTTCGGCTTCCTTGCGAGCCTGCTCCTCAGCACTGAGCGGCCGCTCTTGCGTCTCAACTGCAATCGGCTCCAGGTCAGCACCGGGAATGACGTCCTTCTTCTTCTCCTCAGCCGCCGGCTTCTCAGCCTCGGGCTCAGGAGCAGCCTCCTCGGCAACAGGCTCCTCGGCCTGCTCGGCAACGGGCTCCTCGGCCTGCTCGGCAACGGGCTCCTCAGCGGCATCTGCGTCAGCCTCGGGCGCCTCGTCAACCGGCTCCTCCGCAGCGGGCTCCTCGGCGGCCTCAGCCTCAGCCGATGGCGCCTCGTCACTGGACTCAGACGCATCTCCAGCGGGCCGATCCGCCTGGTCCTGCTCCGGAGTTGCCTCGTCCTTCTGGTTATCGTCGTCGATCAAGTCTGTATCTCCATCGGTTTGGGCTGTTGCGCCTCGTGCGGGTGGTCGGGGCCCGCGTACACCTTCAACTTGGTCAGCTGCTGACGGGCGAGGCGGTTGCGCGGCAGCATTCCCTTCACCGCCTTGCGGATGACCTCCTCGGGGCGGCGGTCGAGCATCTCGGCCAGGGTCCGCGACTTGATCCCGCCCGGGTAACCGCTGTGGCGCCAGTAGCGCTTCTGGTTCAGCTTGTCCCCGGTGACGCGGATTTTCTCCGCGTTGATCACGACGATGAAGTCGCCGGTGTCGCAGTGCGGCGTGTACTCAGGCTTGCGCTTGCCGCGCAGCGCGTCGGCGATGCGGGTCGCCAGCCGGCCCAGGGTCTGGCCCTCGGCGTCGACGACGTACCAGTCTCGCTGGCGGTTGGCGGGTGTGGCGACAAAGGTTTTCATCAGAGAAAAACCGCGGGCAGCGCCCAGCGGCTCCGGCATGATAGCCGCCAAGCCGCATTGGCGTAGGCGGCCGTGGCCCTGTCTATACTGCGCCGCCAATAAGTGCCTAATCCCAGCCGCACATGGTGGGTGGGAGCGGAGGAACCGCAGGAACCGTTGCAGGTTCCAGGGGCGAATCGGCCGAAAAGGTCGTAGCGCATCTCTTTCAGCGCGAGCCCGACAGCTAACTCCGTAGGCAAACGAAAGAGAGGGACGTGGCAAGCAACAGGCCCCGGCCTTGGTTGGCGGGAGTTTCACTCACATTCGCGGCGATCGCGCTGCTGCTCTGCCTTGCCTCGAGCGCGGCGGCGGCAACGACGGGCGGCGCGGCCACCGCCGCCGGCGCCCCGGCGCCCAGCGGCAGCCCGACCGGAACGCCGGCCAGCGAAGCGCCCAGCGCCGGTGCGCTCAGCCTCGTCTCTGCTCAGACGACGCCGCGCAAATCCTTCTTCTACGGCTTCCGCTATCCGAACGTGCGCTTCTCGATCGGCAGCACCCAGCAGCAGAACGACCTGCAGATCGACGTCGTCAACTCGGCCGGCGAAGTCGCGCGCAGCTTCTACCGCAACGACGTTGAACCAAACGTCGAAGTGCGAATCCGCTGGGACGGCACGACGAGCGAAGGGCGCCCCGCTCGCAACGGTCGCTACAGCTTTCGCATCGAGCCCCAGGGCGGCACCGAAATCGCCGCCCGGGCGTCTTCGAGCCAGTCGCTCAGCCTCGGCTTCGCCCTCTACGGCTACGCCTTCCCAATCCTCGGACCCCACGAATTCGCGATGGGCGCCGGTCGCTTCGGCGCCCCCCGCTCCGGCCACACCCACGAGGGCCAGGACACGATGGCGGCCTGCGGCACGCCGCTGATCGCCGCTCGCGGCGGCACGGTGCAGTACGCCGGCTACCAGTACGCCGCCGGCAATTACATCGTCATCGACGGCAAGGGCACCAGCCTCGACTTCATGTACGCGCACCTGGCCGAACCGTCGCCGCTGAAGACCGGCGAAGCGGTCCGCACCGGGCAGCCGATCGGGGTCGTCGGCGACACCGGCGACGCCACCGCCTGCCACCTCCACTTCGAGATCTGGACAGCGCCGGGTTGGTATGAGGGCGGCAGCCCGATCGACCCCCTGCCCTACCTCGAAAAATGGGACGCCTACAGCTGAGCAGCGCCGAGGAAGCGGCGCAGGCTGCGCCGCGCCGCCGGTAGCCGCCGACCGGCATCGAGCTCGCGGATCGCGATCTCCGCGGTCATCGCAGCAAGCAGGTGAGAGGCAGCGGCCGCATCGGGCCAGCCCATCGCCTTGAAGCTGGGGACGGCGGAGAGGGCGAAGCGCTCATGGCGTTCGGCCATCGGCGCAGCCAGCGAGGGGTCGGAGCGGGCCTCCAGCGCCAGTGCCTTGACCGCGCTGTCTTCGAGGCAAACGTCGAGATAGGCCTCGACGCCGCGCAGGATGCGGTCGGCACCGGGGGGAAGGTCCTCAGTCGCGGCGAGGACCGCCTCCTCGACGCGGGCGTGAAAGCGGGCATGGAGAGCATCGACGAATGCCTCGCGGTTCTCGAAGTGGACGTAGAAGGTGCCCTTGGCGACGCCCGCCTCGGCGACCACCCGGTTGACACTCAGGCCCGAGAGGCCTTGGGCCTCGGCCACCGCCACGCCGGCGTCTAGCAATGCCTCGCGGGTGCGAGCGCCAGCACCTACCAAGACTTCCTCTGCGGCCACCTCCGGAGCCTAGCTGACCGGTCGGTCACTCAACATGACCGACCGGTCAGTCGTCTGCTAAGGTCGCCGCCGTGCTGCTCGAGACGACCTGCGGAACGATCGCCTATGACGAGCGCGGCAGCGGCATCCCGATCGTCATGTTCAGCAGCGGCGCCCACGACCGCCACGACTTCGACGGACTGCGCGAGCTGCTGCCCGACGGCTTCCGCTCGATAGCTCCCGATTGGCCAGGTCACGGCGAGTCACCCGCCGGCAACGAGCCGGCGAGCGCGATGGGATTCGCCGACGTCGCCGAGGAGCTCGTCGCCCGGCTCGCCCCCGAGGGAGCGATCGTGCTCGGCAACTCGGTCGGCGGCTTTGCCGCAGCGCGGCTGGCGATCCGCCGCCCCGAGCTGGTCCGCGGCCTGGTCCTGGTTGACAGTGGCGGCTTCCTCCCCCGCTCTCCCCAGGTCCGCGCCTTCTGCGCGCTGATGGCGTGGCCGCGTTTCCTGCGCGCGATCTATCCCTGGTTCGCCAACCGCTACATGCGACCGCAGGGCGAGGCCGACCGCCGGGTCCGAGACGTCGGCGTCGCCACAACTCGCCAGGACCCGGGCCTGTCGGCCGTAAGCGGGCTGTGGCGGAGCTTCAGCTCGCCCGAGCACGACCTGCGCAGGGAGGCTGGCTCGATCGCGGTGCCAACGCTGGTCGTCTGGGGCAAGCGAGACCCGGTGATCCCGCTCAAGGCCGGGCGCACGATCGCGGCGACGATCCCAGGCGCCCGCCTCGAGCTGCTGGACACCGGCCACGCGCCGCAGGTCAGCGACCCCGAGGGCTTTGCGGCGATCTTCACCCCCTTCGCCGAACGGGTCTTCAGCAGCGAGACGAGCACGCGGTCGGCATGAGCGAGCCGCACCGCTGGCGCTCGGAGCTGCTGGGTCAGCCCCGCACGCTGGAGCTTGACGGCGGCGTTCTCGACTACTTCGAGCGCGGCGAGGGCCCACCCCTGCTCTTCAGCCACGGCTGGCTCGCCAACGCCAACCTCTGGCGCAAGGTCGTCGACCGCCTGCACGGTGAGTTCCGCTGCCTCGCCCTCGATCTGCCACTCGGCTCTCACCGCACCCCGATGGCGCCGGGAGCCGACCTCTCCCCCCTCGCCGTCGCCGGCCTGATCGCCGCGGTTCTCGAGCGGCTCGACCTGCACGCGGCGACGCTGGTCGGCAACGACTCCGGCGGCGCCTACTCGCAGATGGCCCTCGCCCAGCACGAGAAACAGAGCGCGTGGCGAGTCGCCGCCCTCGTCCTCACCTCCTGCGAGACGCCCTATGACGAGTGGCCGCCGGCACCCTTCGACGGCTTGCCCGAGGCGGCGCGCGACCCCGAGGTGCTCGGCCAGCTCCTCGCCGCGCTCGAGGACCCAGCCGTGCGCGCCGCCCCCGTGGCCTACGGCCACCTGCTCAAGCACCCAACCGAGGCCTCGGATTCCTACGCGCTTCCGGCCAGCCGCGATCCGGACGTGCTTCACGACGTTGCCAAGGCGATGGTCTCGGCGACGACGGCGCCGGTGCGGGGCGCCGGCGAGGCGCTGATCGCGCGTAGCGAGCTGCCCACCCTGCTGATTTGGTCCGAGGAAGACGAGGTCTTCCCGATCGCGCACGCCGCCCGCTACGCCGATCAGCTTGCCAACGCGCGGCTGGTGCGCATCGCCGACTCCTACAGCTTCACTCCTGAGGATCAGCCAGAGGCGGTGGCGACAGCAATAAGGTCGTTCATGACGGAGCGTCTGGGATGAAGATCGAAATGCTCAATCTCGGCTGGATGACGGCCCCGGCTGGTCTCTGGCGCCAGGGTGACGAGGAGCCCGAGCGGCCGCTCCGCCTGCCGGTACCCGTTTACCTGATTGAGACCGAGAGCGAGCGCATCCTCGTCGACACCGGCTTGCACCCGGATGCCGTGATCGACCCGGATACCCGCTACGGCGAGGGCACCGCGCTCGGTCACTTCGGCTTGGAGCAGGACGAAGGGCTTGCCGAACAGGTCGACCTCAGCACCTTGACCCGGCTCGTGCTCACCCACTTGCACTTCGACCACGCCGGCGGCCTGGGGCTGATCCCGAAGTCGGTGCCGGTCGTGGTCCAGCGCGCCGAGTGGGAGGCCGCCCACGACCGGGCCGGGGTCGAGCGCAACTTCTTCCAGCCGGCCGACTACGCCGACGCTCCGTCCAACCTCACCCTCATCGACGGCGACCACGACCTGCTCGGCGACGGCTCGATCGAGCTACTCAGCACGCCCGGCCACACCACAGGCCATCAATCGCTGCGCATCGGTGACCTCGTGCTCGGCGCCGACGTCGCGCTCTTCGCCAGCGGGCTCGACGACTTGCGGTTTCCGGCCTTCGGTGCGGACCAAGACGCCCAGGTCAGGTCGGCCGAACGGCTGCGCGAGCTGCGCGACGCCGGCCTGACGATCCAGCCCGGGCACGACCCTGCCGTGCTCGTGCCGGGTCCCGTCACCGCCTGACGATTGCCGGGTCTCCCCCCGGCCGCTTCCACCGAATCAGCGCCAGGGCTATGGCCACCGGCACGGTCGAGGGCAACTCATCAACGGCGAAGAAGAGCAGGTCGAACCCAAGCGCCAACACAGCCACCAGCCCCGCCGCAATCCACTGCCGACGGGACTGAAAGCGAAAATATAGATCGCTTTCAGTCCCGTCGGCGGGGTTTTGGGCGAGGAGGCAACCGACCAGCGCGGCGACGAAGAGATCGCCGAAGCCCATCAGGGCGGAGCCGAAGTGAACCGCCTGCAGCCGCGGTAGGCCGGCCGCGGGAGCGGCGGCGTTGAGCACCGCGTTCGGCCCCTGCAGCAGGTCCGATGAGACGTAGACGGTGTCGATGACAGCCATCGCGTAGACCCCGAGGCGCAGCCACCTCGCGGGCACGCCGCAGACGAGCAGCCAGCCCAGGGTCACGCAGGCGAACCCCGAGAGCACCGTTGCCGCCGCCTCGCCGGCAAGTGAGTGCGGCGTGGCCCAGGCCAGCGCGAAGAGCGCCACCACAGCCAGAGCCCAAGCCGGGCGTGATCCCCGCACCAGCGTCGCGAGCGCGTAGGCGGCGAGCGGGGGCACGGCGACGAGGGCTATATAGGTGAGCGCGTCCGCCGAGCTCGGGGAGATTTCGATCGCCCCGATTACGACCGCGATCGAGAGCGCCGGGGCCAGCGCCCACCACGGACTGCTCAGCCGGTCAATCCATCCCGGTCGCGGCCGCGGCGCCGGCAACGCCACCAGCGCCGCTTGCGCCAAACCGAGGATCGAGATCGAAACCCAGAACGGCGTTTGCGGCTACTCCCACTCGATCGTCGCCGGCGGCTTCGAGGAGATATCCAAGGCCACTCGGTTCACTTCGGTGATCTCATTGATGATCCGGTTGGAGACGCGCTCGAGCAGGTCGTAGGGAAGGCGGGCCCAGTCGGCGGTCATCGCGTCGTCGGAGGTGACGGCGCGGATCACGATCGGGTAGGCGTAGGTGCGACCGTCGCCCTGGACACCGACCGAGCGAACCACCGGCAGCACGCAGAAGGACTGCCAGAGCTGGCGGTAGAGGTCGGCGGCGCGGATCTCCTCCTGCAGGATCGCGTCGGCGGCGCGAAGGATGTCGAGTCGCTCTTTGTTGACCTCGCCGCCGACGATGCGGATCGCCAGGCCGGGGCCAGGGAAGGGCTGGCGCCAGACCATCCGCTCGGGCAAGCCGAGCTCGGCGCCGACGGCGCGGACCTCGTCCTTGAACAGCATCCGCAGCGGCTCGACCAACTCGAACTCGAGGTCGTCGGGCAGGCCGCCGACGTTGTGGTGGGACTTGATCGTCGCCGCGTTGTCGCTGCCGCCCGACTCGATCACGTCCGAGTAGAGCGTGCCCTGGACCAGGTAGGCAGCGTCCTCGAGCTTGGCCGCCTCCTCCTCGAAGACGCGGATGAACTCCCCGCCGATGATCTTGCGCTTGCGCTCGGGCTCGTCCTGGCCGGCCAGCTTGTCGAGGAAGCGCTGCTCGGCTTCGACGTGGACCAGCGGGATGCCGAACTGCTCGAAGGCAGCGACGACCTGCTCGGCCTCGTTCAGCCGCATCAGGCCGTGGTCGACGAAGACGCAGGTCAGCTGCTCGCCGATCGCCTTGTGCACCAGCAGCGCCGCGACCGAGGAGTCGACGCCGCCGGAGAGGCCGCAGATCACCCGTCCCTCCCCCACCTGGGCCTGGATCTTCGCCACCTGTTCGGCGATCACCGACTGCGGCGACCACTGCTCGACGCAACCGGCGACGTCGCGCAGGAAGCGGGTGAGGATCTCGGTGCCGTAGGGGGTGTGCACGACCTCGGGATGGAACTGGATCCCGTAGAGGCCGCGGTCGGGGTACTCGCAGGCGGCCACCGGCGAGCCGGGGCTCGAGGCCAGGGCGGTGAAGCCCTCGGGCGGCTCGAAGACCGCGTCGCGGTGGCTCATCCAGCAGTGCTGCTCCACGGGCAAGCCGGCAAGCAGCTTCCCGCCGCCATCGGTGAGGGTCAGGTCGGTCCGCCCGAACTCGCCGGACTCCGCCGCCTCGACCCGGCCACCGAGCGCCTGGACCATCGCCTGCATCCCGTAACAGATCCCCAGCAGGGGAATCTCCAGATCGAGCAGCTCGGTGGGGAACTCAGGCGCCCCGACCTCGTACACGGAAGCGGGACCACCGGAGAGCACCAGCCCCTTGGGCTGGCGCTCGCGAATCTTCTCCACCGACGTGGTCGAGGGCAGCAGCTCGGCGAATACGCCGCACTCGCGTATCCGCCGCGCTATGAGCTGCGAGTACTGCCCCCCGAAATCGAGGACGAGAACCTCCTCGGAGGCCTGGGCCGGCGCTGTTGAAGCGCCGACCTCAGTCGTCGGCGACTCCAACACCGGCAGAGACCGCCGCGCGCCCGTTCGACCCCATCCCCACCTGCTGCTCGTTCTGCAGCTTCTTGCCCTCGCTCATCAGCGCCGGAGCGACCATCACCTCGGCCCGCTGGAAGGAGCGGATGTCCTCGTAGCCACAGGTGGCCATCGAGGTCTTCAGCGCGCCCATCAGGTTGAAGGTGCCGTCGTTCTCCTGGGCCGGGCCGAGCAGGATCTCCTCCAGCGTCCCGTCCTGCTTGGTGGTGACGCGGGTGCCGCGCGGCAGCGAGGGATGGAAGGTCGCCATCCCCCAGTGGAAGCCGCGACCTGGGGCCTCCTTGGCGCGGGCCAGCGGCGAGCCGACCATCACCGAGTCCGCCCCGCAGGCGATCGCCTTGGAGACGTCGCCACCGGTGCGCATGCCGCCGTCGGCGATCACGTTGACGTACTCGCCGGTCTCGAGCATGTGCTGCGAGCGCGCGGCCGCGACGTCGGCGATCGCCGTCGCCTGCGGCACGCCGATGCCAAGCACACCGCGGGTGGTGCAGGCAGCGCCGGGGCCGACCCCGACGAGGACGCCAACCGCGCCGGTGCGCATCAGGTGCAGACCGGTCGAGTATGAGGCGCAGCCGCCGACCACCGTCGGCACCGGCACCTCGGCGATGAACTCCTTGAGGTTGAGCGGCTCGACCGTGGTCGAGACGTGTTCGGCGGAGATCACCGTGCCCTGGATGACGAGGATGTCGATCCCGGCCTCGACCGCGATCTCGTAGTGCTCGCGCACTTTCTGCGGCGTCAGCGAGCCGCAGGCAACGGCGCCGCGCTCCTTGATCTCCGCGATCCGCTTGCCGATCAGCTCGGGCTTGACCGGCTCGGTGTAGATCTCCTGCATGATCCGCGTCGCCTCGTGCTTGGGCGCCGCGGCGACCATCTCCAGCTTCTCCTCGGCGTTCTCGAAGCGGGTCCAGATCCCCTCCAGGTTGAGCACTCCCAGCCCGCCCAGCTCGTTGACGAGCACGGCGGTGTCGGGACTGACGACCCCGTCCATCGCCGAGGCAACCAGGGGCAGCTCGAAGCGATAGGGGCCAAGGGTCCAGCTGATGTCAATGTCGTCAGGGTCGCGGGTGCGGCGCGACGGAACGATCGCGATGTCATCGAATCCGTAGGCGCGCCGCCCCTTCTTGCCTCGACCGATGTCGATCTCCAATTAGGTCCTCCAGGGTGGCGTTGAGACCCCAGCCTACACTTCGGCGGGGACCTCCAAGTCCTGGACGTGGACCTCGCCAAGGAGGCGCTCGACCTGGTTGAGGTCGACCGTGCCGGCACCGAAATGCTGGGTCGACTCAGCGCCACAGGCGACCCCGTAGGCGAGACACTCATCGGCCGCGCGGCCGTCGTAGCGGGCGGCGACGTAGCCGGCCAGGAAGGCATCGCCGGAGCCGACCGTGGAAACCGGGTCAAGCGGCTCGGTGCGGACCTCGAGAAAGCGCTGCTCCGAGCCATTTTCGATCACCGCGACGCAGCCGTCGGGCCGCGTGATCGCGGCCTCGCCGGCGCCGAGGCGAACCAGCTCGGAGAGCCCTTGGATCAGGTCGTCGCGGTCGGCGAACTCCTGTCCGACCAGCTCCTCGGCCTCGCGCTCGTTCGGGGTGACGACCGAGGCGCCGGCGCGCAGGCCGGCGAGCATCGCGCTGCCCTCGGCGTCGAGCACGACCGGCAGGCCGCGTTCGCCGAGGTCCTTGACCAGGCGGGCGTAGAGATCGTCACCGGCGCCGGGGGGCAGGGTGCCGGCGAGCACGCAGAGCTTGGCGCCGTCGGCGAGGTAGCCGACGCGGCGAACGAAGGCCTCGACCTCCTCCGGGCTCACCGCCGGGCCGCGCTCGTTGATCTCGGTCTGCTCGCCAGAGGTCGGATCGATCACGGCGAGGTTGATCCGGGTCTCGGCGGCGATCCGGGTGAAGTCGGTCAGTACCGCTTCCTTGCGCAGCTGTTCCAGCAGCCGGTTGCCGGTCGGGCCGCCGGCGAAGCCAGTGGCGATCACGGGCCGGCCGAGCAGCTTCAGGGCGCGGGCGACGTTGATCCCCTTGCCGCCCGCCACGGTGCGGCTCTCGACCGCCCGGTGGCGGTGGCCGAGGCGGAAGTTGGGTACCGCGACGGTGCGGTCGATCGCGGCGTTGAGCGTAACGGTGAGGATCATCGTGAGAAGCGCCTCAAGAGCACTGCTCCAACCAGTATCACGCAAAGCGCAATACCGACAGGAATCTTCTCGTCATCGAGGAAGTTGCCCGCTCGTTCGAGCAGGCTCGCCTCGGCAACGGCATGCGCGGCGCGCAACGGCACCGTTGCCGCCCGTTGCCCATCGACGAGGACGCTGGCGTGGCCCAGCACCGCACCGCGCTCGATCGGCCCCTCGACCTCGCTCGGCGCCTCCACGACGACGCTCATGCGCTGGTCGCGGCGCAGGCCGATGGCGACGCTGCGGGCGGCGCGCAGCGGCAGCTCGCCGCCGCTGTAGCGAATCGCTGGCTCGGCAAGCGCCGTGCCCGCTCTGATCGGGACCCGCCGCTTGTAGAGGGAGAAGCCGTAATCGAGCAGGTCGATGTTGTCGCTGAAGCGGTCTTCGTCGGTCGGCGCCCCGACCGCGACCGAGATCAGGTCGACGCCCCTGCGCTGCCCCGAGCCGACCAGGACGTAGAGGGCGCCGAAGGTGTGGCCGGTCTTCACCCCGGTTACCCAGGGGGCCATGCGCAGCAGCTCGTTGATCGTCGTGATCCGGCGGCGCGGGTGAACACTGCGCAGCACGGCGCTGCGGGCGTCGGCGATCCTGGCGAAGGCCGGGATCGCCAGCAGGTGCCTGGTCAGCGTCGCCAGGTCGTCCGCGCTGGAGTAGTTGCCGGGCTGATCGAGGCCGATCGGGTTGGCGTAGTGGGTGTCGGTGAGGCCGAGTGCCGCCGCGTAGCGGTTCATCTCGGCGACGAAGCGCTGCTCCGAGCCGGCGGCGGCGAGGGCGAGGTCATAGGCGGCATCGTTGCCGCTACGCAGGATCAGCCCGTAGAGCAGGTCACGCACGCTGATCCGCTGGCCGGCGCGCAGGCCGAGCAGGGACTCGCCGTATTCGGCCTCATAGGGCGCGGCGCGGACCATGCGGTTGAGCGGCAGCTCGTGCAGGACCACGTAGGCGGTCATCAGCTTGGTCGTGCTGGCGATCGGCAGGTGGCGCTTCGCGGCGTGGGAGACGAGGAGGTCGCCGCTGCGGGCATCGATCAGGGCCCAGGAGCGAGCCTCGATCTGGGGGCCCTTGGCGAAGCCGACCGCCGGCAAGGTCAGCCCCAGCAGGGCCGCCGCCAGCAGGGCGCCGACGAGGCGCCGGCTCACCGAAGCTTCAGCTCTTCGCCGGCAACCAGGATCTGGGGGTCGACTTCGGGGTTGAGCTTTTCGATCGTCCTCACCGGCACCCCGGTGTGGTGGGCGATCGAGATAAGGGTGTCGCCGCTCTCGATTTCGTAGCTGGCGGGCACGTGCTTGTGGTGGGTCTTGTGCGCCTGCTTGCCACCGTGCTTGCCGCTGCCCGAGCCATTCGAGTCGCTGCCGCCCAGGGCGCCGCTGATCGCGACGATCGCGACGATGAAGGCGATGACCAGGGCGGTCACCGCCAGAACCCGGGCGGAGGCTGAAGTTCGCTTGTTCATTGGACGTGACTGGCGATGGGATGGGCGCCGCTGATCGTATATACGGTCAGGGCAGTTTTAGGCGGTCGAAACATCCCAGACCGCACTGCGTAGGTTCTCCGCCGCCACCCCCGGATCCTCCGCGGCGGCGATGCCGCGCGAGGCGGCGACGAGCGCCGAGGCGGGCCCGGCGCTAAACGCCGGTCCAAGCGCTTCCGGCCGGCCGCCCTGGGCGCCGACGCCGGGGATGAGGAAGATCGAGCGCGGCATCAGCGAGCGCAGGCGGCCAATGTGCTCAGGTGCGGTGGCGCCGACGACCGCGCCCATCCCGCTTAGGCCGCTGCTGCCGAGCAGCCGCGGGGCGAGGCGGTCGACGAGTTCGGCGAGGTGCTCGTGCAAGGGCTGCTCGGGCGCGGGCCGGTCCTGAACGTCAGCGGCGCCGGGGTTGCTCGTCCGCACCAGGGCGAAGACGCCAGCGCCGGCCGACACGGCGGCCGCGACCAGCGGCTCGAGCGCGTCGGCGCCGAGCAGCGGGTTGGTGGTGAATGCATCGGCCCCCAGGCCGACCACCGGCCCCCAGGGCGTCGGCGTCTCGCCGACGAGGGCTTGTGCGTAGGCCGCAGCCGTCACCGGCACGTCGCCGCGCTTGCCGTCGGCGACGACGAGCAGCCCCGCAGCGCTCGCCGCCTCGCAAACCTCGGCGAGCGCGGCCCAGCCGGGCGCGCCCAGGCGCTCGAAGCAGGCGAGCTGGGGCTTGACCGCGACGCAGGCCGCTCCGGCCTGCTCGATCAGCAACCGGCAGTGCGCGACCACCGCCGAGGCCGCACGTTCGGCGGCCGTGGCGGTGGGAACGTCCGGCGAGGACCCGGAGAGCTTCGACGGATCCGGGTCGAGGCCGAGGCAGACCTGGCTGCGGCGCTCTTCTACGAGCGCCGCGAGCCGATCCGCAAAGGGCTCCTGGCTCAGCCTTTGACCTTGGACTTCAGCGCCGAGCCGGCGGAAAAGCGGGGGACTTTGCCGCCCGGGATCGTGATCCGCTCGCCGGTGCGAGGGTTGACGCCCTGGCGCGGGCCACGCTCGGCGACGTGGAATTTGCCAAAGCCGGTGAAGCTGACTTCGCCGCCACCGCTCAGCGTCTCGGTGATCGCCTCGAGCACGGCGTCAACCGCGTCGCTGGCGGCTTTCTTGCTGCCCAGCCGCTCGTCGCCTGCAAGTTGGTCCAGAAACTCAGCCTTAGTCACGTCGAAGCTCCTCCGTCGATGGGTGGTTTGAAATCGGCGGCAATCTAACAGCGCTCACGGCGTAAAAGCGCATGGGACTCAGGATCCCGCGACCGTCATCTCGCCGACGAGCAACGACGGGGTCTTCACCGAACCGCCAAAAGGGACCCAGCGGGAGTCCGCTCCGACGGCCCGAACAGCCCGCAGCATCGAGACGAGATCACTGGCGATCGTGAACTCGCGCAGCGGCTCGGCCAGCTCGCCGTCGCGGATCACCCGGCCCGAGGCGCCGACCGAGAAGACGCCCGAGACCGGGTTGACACCGGAGTGCAGCCCGGCGACGTCGGTGACGAGCACACCGTCGTCGGCATCGCCCAGAAGCTCGGCAAAGCTGAGCTCGCCGGGCGCGACGATCAGGTTGGAGGCCGAGACCGAGGGTTGGGAGCGGTAGCCGCTGCGACTGGCGTTGCCGGTCGAGGCGGCATCGCCGCGGTTGGCCGTGTAGGTGTCGTAGAGGTACGTGTGCAGGACGCTGGCCTCGATCAGGGCCGTGCGGCGCCGCGGCACGCCCTCGGCGTCAAACGGCGCCGAGGCGAAGCCCTCGCGGTCGAGACCGTCGTCGTGCAGGGCGAGGACCTGATTTGCCACCTCCTCGCCGAGTCGCTCGGCAAATGGGGAGCGCCCTCGCTGCACCGCGCTTGCCGCCAGACCCCTGCCGATCAGGGCGATGAAGCTGGCCGCGACGGTTGGGTCGAGGACCACCGGACAGGAGCGCGACTTCGGCTTGCCGGCGCCGATCATCACCGCGGCGCGCTCCGCGCCCTCGCGCCCGATCGCGGCCGGGTCGAGCGCCGCCGGCCCGCGACCGAGATCAAAGCCGAGTCCGGTCTCGCGGCCGTCCTCGCCCTCCGCCAGCGCCTGGACGTAGCCGTAACAGCTGGAGCGCTCGAGTACTCGCCCTCGGTCCCCAGCGAGGAGACGAGGGCGACGCTCTCGGCGGAATCGGCGTAGACCGCCTGCTCAACCCCCGCGATGCGCGAGTCGGCCGCGAGTGCCGCGGACTCGATCGCCAGGGCGAGATCGGCGAGCCGATCGGGCGACCACTCGGCCATCGTCGGATCGACCAGCCCGATCTCCCCTTCCGGTGCGCCTTTTGCACCGTCAGGGTGCGTAAGGCGCACCGCGACGCCGGAAGGGTCGGGCGGGCCGGCGAACTCATCCTCGTCGGCAACCCGCGCCGCTTCGGCGGCCCGCTCGGCCAGCGCCGTCACGCCCGCCTCGGAGAGATCGGTGCCGTAGGCGTAGCCGACCCGCTTGCCGATCCAGGCGCGGATGCCGATCCCGCGCTGGGTGGCAGCGCTGAGGCTCTCGATCTCGCCACCGTGGGCGCGCACCTCGCGGCCGCTGTCCTCGGCCGCGTAGGCCTCGGCGTCACTCGCGCCGGCCGCGGTCGCCGCTTCCACTGCCCGCCGTGCCAGGGCGATCAAACCTCGGTCCCCCCCACCGTCATCGCCTGGATGCGGACATGGCCCTGGCCGGTTCCCACCGGCACCCGCTGGCCTGCCTTGCCGCAGATGCCCGTCTTCATCTCGAAGTCGTTGCCGACGGCGTCGATCGCCGCCAGCGCCTCCAGGCAGTTGCCGATCAGGGTCGCGCCACGGCAGGGACGGGTAACTCGCCCTGCCTCGATCAGGTAGCCCTCGGAGACGCCGAAGACGAAATCGCCCGTGGCTGGGTCGACCTGGCCACCGGCGAAGGAGACGGCGTAGAAGCCGCGCTCGACCTCGGCGATCATCGCCTCCGGCTCGGCATCGCCCGGAGCGATGTAGGTATTGGTCATGCGCGGCACCGGCAGGTGGCGGAAGCTCTCGCGGCGGCCGTTGCCGGTCGAAGCGGCGCCTTCGCGACGAGCGGTGACGCCGTCGTAGAGGAAAGCGGTCAGGCGGCCGTCCTCGATCACCCGCGTCTTCTGGGTCGGCACGCCCTCGTCGTCGATCGCGTCGCTGCCCCACTCGTTGGGCAGGCGACCGTCGTCGTAGGCGGTCAGCAGTGGACGGGCGACCTGCTCGCCGAGCTTGCCGACGTAGACGCTGGCGCCCTTCTGGATGTGATCGGCCTCGAGCCCGTGACCGGTCATCTCGTGGAAGAGGACGCCGCCAAAGCCACCGCCCACAACCACAGGCATCGAGCCGGCCGGGGCGGGACCGGCATCGAGCAGCGTCAGCGCCTTGCGCGAGGCATCGTCGGCGATCGAGCCGGGGTCGTCGTCGAAGAGCTCGAAGCCGCGGTGGGCGCCGAGCGTCTCGGCGCCGGTCTCGACCGTGCCGTTGCGCCGCGCCACGGCCTGGGCGCCGATGCGCACGCGGGTGCGGTCGTCGCCGGTGAAAAGGCCCTCGGAGTTGGCGACGCCGACCTCGCGGCGCACCTCCGCGTAGGAGGCGGTGAACTGGGCGATCTCGGCGCCCGCTCCGCGCCCGCGCTGATCCAGCTCGCGCAGCAGCTCGGCCTTGCGCTCGGCGGGAACCTCGGCCGGCGCCACCTCGATCGGCAGCGGCGTGGTCCGGGTGGCGCTCAGCGGCCGTGGCTCGGCGCGCTTGGCGCGCAGGGCCGCCGCCGCCTCGCCGGCGGCGCGCTCGATGTCGGCGGGATCGAGCCCGTCGACATGGGAGAAGTATGTGGTCGCACCGCTGATCACCCGCACCCCTGCGCCCGCGGCCGCCCCCGCCTGCACGGCTTCGACCCGCGACTCGTCGATCGCCATCGTCAGCCCGGCGCTGCGTTCGGCGAAGACCTCGGCGAAGTCGCCGCCGTTGGCGAGCGCCGCGGCGAGGACGCGCTCTGCCACCTCGGTATCGATCAGCTCGCTCATGGCTTCGGCCGCTTCCCGGCGACCTCGATCAGACGCCCGGCAGCGACGAAGAGCTCGGCGCCGGCGAGCGAGTCGCCGGCATGGTCGCTTGCCCGGCCCTCCGAGTAGTAGAGCCGCGCAAACGGCTGGCGGGAAACCCGGCGACGGCGCATGTAGGCGGCGGCCTCATCGGCATAGCCGGAGACGCGGTCAAGCAGGATCCGGTGGGGCTTAGGTGGCATCGAGGCCCTTTCCGTCGCCGCCTTCGCTGAGATCGCGAAGCACGGCGCGCATGTCGAAGAACAGCAGTGAGGCGAGGGCGAAGCGGTCGGTCACCGCGATCGCCGTCAACCCCGCGTGGCGGACGGCGAAGACCTCGCCCTGCTCAGTGGCGATGTGGGCCTGGTCAACCGGCTCGCCGCCGGCGCCGTCGGCCACCTCGAGCAGGGTGGCGACGTCCTCGCGCCAGCGCTCGGGACGGTCGCTGGCGGCAAGGACCGAGCCGTCCGACTCGAGGATCGCGCCACCGCGCAGGTCGGGCGACATCTCGGTCAGATAGGCCAGCGCACTGGCGGCCGCACCGGCCGATACCGCCTCGCTCGTCTCACCGTCGGGCATCTCGGCCAAAATAGCGACCCGTGTCCCTGGCCCGAGCTTCCTGGATCACCGTCGTCTCCATCTGCGCGATCGCCGTGGTCCTCTTCGCGATCAGCGGCTACACCGGCTACTCGATCACCGTCGGCGCCGTTGGGCTCGCTGCGGCGGTGAACCTTTTGCCTAGTCCTTAGCCCCGGCCAAGGGGCGAATCGGCGGTGCCTGGCGCCTTAGTCGCAATATGTGCGACCAAGGCGCCAATCCAGACGTTCGTGTTGCCCCAATCGCAGCACAGCAACATGGCGTGGTCTCGGTGGGGCAGCTACGGGAGGCCGGCTTGGACAAGCACCATGTGCGGCATCGCGTGCGAACTGGTCGCCTGCACCCGATCCACCGTGGCGTTTACGCCGTCGGCCACCCCCACCTCTCTGCCGAGGGTCGTTGGATGGCGGCCGTTCTGGCCTGTGGGACGGGAGCCGTTCTCAGCCATCGGACCGCAGCGGCGGCCTGGCGACTCCTTCCCGATCAGCCGAGCGCACCGGTTGACGTCTCCGTACCGAGCGACACGGGCAAGAAGACCCGGCGCGGAATCCGTCTGCACCGTCGCCCCTCGCTTGACCCGAAAACCGTCACGCGGCATCGAAGAGTTCCCATCACTACTCCCGCTCGCACCATCGTCGACCTCAGCAAGGTCGCGCCTCCAGTAGAAGTGCGTCGGGCTCGCCGGCAAGCCACGGTCCTTGGGCTTCAGATCGACGGCGAGAGCAAGGAAGACGCAACGCGCAGTGAGCTAGAGGCCCTCTTCCTCAAGCTCTGCCGGCAATACGGGTTGCCCGCCCCGGAGGTGAACGTTCGGATCGCCGGGACTCTCGTCGATTTCGCCTGGCGCAAGCGGCGGCTGATCGTCGAGACCGACGGTTACCGCTATCACCGTGGGCGCGTCTCCTTCGAGGACGATCACGCTCGTGATCTTCGACTGCGAAGCCACGGCTTCGAGGTGGTCCGGCTGACCTACGGCCAAGTCACGAAACAGCAGAGGGAGACAGCCGCCGTGCTGAGAAAGCTCTTGGGCGGCTAACGAGGCGAGATCGCTGAGCGCTGATTCGGGTGGCCGTCACCCTTAGCCCTAGCCGGCCCGGAACGGTCCCGAGCGGGCTCGCTCGGGGTCGCGCAGCGAGGTCTCCGGCTCAACGTGGATGAGCACCTCGGCGCGTGGAATCTGCGCCTCGATCGAGGCGCGCATCGCGTGGGCCAGCTCGTGGGCGCGCTCGAGGCTGGTGCCGGAGCGGTACTGGACGTGGAGGTCGATGTAGCGGCGGGCGCCGGCGCGGCGGGCGCGCAGCTTGTGGTACCCGGCTACCTCTGAGGTGCGGGCCGCCGCGATTGCCGCCTCGATCTGGTCCATCTCCTCGTCGGGCAGGGCTTCATCGACGAGCACGCCGGAGGAGCGCCTGACGATACGGACGCCGGCGACGACGATCGCGGCGGCGACCGCCAGCGCGGTGATCGAGTCAAAGGCGGCGTTGCCGGTGATCTGGACCAGCGCCAGCCCGACCAGCACGCCGGCCGAGGTGAGTGCGTCGGTGCGCAGATGCGAGGCGTCGCCTTCCAGCGCCGGCGAGTCGTGCAGCTTGGCCTGCCGCGCCAGCACCGTCGAGACGACCAGGTTGGCGACCACCGAGAAGCCCATCACGATGATGCCGACGCCGAGCGATTCGACACTGGAGCCGACGACGAGCCTGTGCGTCGCCTCGTAGATGATGATCCCCGCGCCGACCAGGATCAGCAGCCCCTCGATCGTCGCCGCCAGGCTCTCGACCTTCTCGTGGCCGTAGGGGTGGTCGGCGTCGGCCGGCTCGTCGGCCTTGCGGACCGAGAGGAAGGCGACGACCGAGGCGACGAGGTCGATCAACGAGTGAACTGCCTCGGTGAGAATCGCGATCGAGCCGGTGATCGCCCCAGCCGCCAGCTTGATCGCGATCAGCAGCGCGTTCGAGGCGATCGAGAGCGCCGCGGCGCCACTCTTCGTGCGGATCATCGGGCCTCTTGGCTGACCCGGATGCCGTCCAAGTGAGCCGCCAGCAAGCGAGCCGCCCGGCCACGGTGGCTGATCTCGTTCTTCTCCGCCTGGCTCAGCTCCGACATCGTGCGGTCGTCACCGGGCCCGGTGTCGTCGGGGACGAAGGCGGGGTCGTAGCCGAAGCCGCTCTCACCGCGCGGTTGCTCGATCAGCCGGCCCTCGCAGCGAGCCTCGAAGACCCGCTCGGAGCCGTCGGCATCGACCAGGGCCAGCGCGCAGTGATACGCCGCTCGCCGCTCTTCCCCGGCCGCGGCGACCTCGCGCAGCAGCTTTTCGAGGTTCTCCTCGTCGCTCGCGCCCGGCCCGCCGTAGCGGGCGGAGTGGATCCCGGGCCTGCCGCCGAGCGCCACCGCCTCGATCCCCGAGTCATCGCCAATTGCGGCCTCGCCGCTCGCCGCGTGTGCCGCGCGGGCCTTCTCCAGTGCGATCACGGCGAACGAGTCGCCCTCCTCGGGTGGCAGCTCAACGCCAGCCGGGAGCGCCTTCAGCTCGAAGCTCCGGCAGCAGTTCCCGCATCTCGCGGAGCTTGTGCTTGTTGGCGGTGGCGAAGATCAACGACTGCTACCCACCGCCGACTACCCGCTCCTGCACCTGGCGCAAGCGCGAGATCCCCATCTCCGCCAGGCTGAGCAGCTCATCGAGCGAGGCACGGGAGAGCGGCGTGCGCTCCGCCGTCGCCTGTACCTCGACCAGTCCCCCCTCGCCGGTCATGACGACGTTGGCATCGACCTCGGCGGTCGAGTCCTCCGAGTAGTCGAGGTCGCAGAGCGCGCGACCGTCGACGACGCCGACGCTGATTGCCGCAACCGATCCAGTCAGCGGCATCGTCTCCAGCTCGCCGGCATCGACGAGCTTCTGCAGGGCCAGCCTGAGGGCGACGTAGCCGCCGGTTATCGCCGCGCAGCGAGTGCCCCCATCGGCCTGCAGGACGTCGCAATCGACGTAGATGCTGCGCTCGCCAAGTGCCTTCGGATCGAGCACCACCCGCAGCGAGCGGCCGATCAGGCGCTGGATCTCCACCCCTCGCCCGTCCTGCTTGCCCTTGGCGATGTCGCGCGTCTTGCGATCGCCGGTGGAGGCGGGCAGCATCGCGTACTCGGCCGTGACCCAGCCCTTGCCGCGACCCTGCATCCAGCGCGGCACCGAGGCGTTTACCGAGGCGGTGCAGATCACCCTGGTGCGACCGAGGGTGATCAAGGCTGAGCCGTCGGCGGTATCGACGAATTCAGGGTCGATCGAGACGGGACGAATGTCGGCGGGGGCGCGGTCGTAACTGCGGGAGGCTGGCATGGGCGCGAGTCTAAGTCAGCGGCAGCCATCCGGAGGGACTGGCGGAAGGGCCGCGCCTGCGCGCGACCCTTCCTTCCCACTGGGGTAGCCCTCTGGCATCTCCATGGGTCTCGATCAACCCCGGCGCCTCGCGAGCCTGGCGAGAGCATAGGCTGGTACTCCCTGAGCAGTCAATAGAAACTATTCGGGTATTAGCTGCAGCCCGCGCTGCGAGAAATGAGCATCGAAGGCGAAGGCACTGCTTTCGCCGCCGCGCTCGAGCAGGGCAAACGAGGTGGCGTCAACGTAGCTCCAGCGCTTGTCGTCATAGCGCTCGAGGATCTCCCAAGCCCTTTCCTCCGTCGGCCGATCCAGGTGAACGAGATCGATTGCGCCGCCATCGCGAAAGCGTCGCCCCCACTCGATTGCCTCGCCGCGGCCCACTCGCACCATCAGGGCCGTGTACGTCTCGGCGAAGACGTAGTTGGAAGTGAAGAGCGCCACTCCCTCGGAAATCAGGTCGGTCAGCGCCAACCGCGCCCGCTCGTGCTCGGCCTCGGAAGAGTTGCGCAGCGCAACGAAGGCGCTGGTGTCGACGAATACCGACCTCATGAGCCGTAGAGGTCGCGATCCAGGCTGCTGACGCTGGTTCCCTCCCGACCCTTGCCGGGCGCCTCGTCGACGAGATAGCTCAAGAGGGGGTCCCTGGCGGGATCGACTCCGCGAGTTCGCTCGGCGTCGATCAGGTCGCGTACGACCGCAGCGATGCTCCCGGCCTCGCCGGCGCGCTGCTTCAGCCAGCGGTACTGGCCCTCGTCGAGATATAGCTGAGTTCTATGCTTCATACTGTAATACAGCATAGGACTGGCTCCGGACGGAACTCGCCCTGAAGGCATCTGCAACGAATCCACCGTCCCTCCAACGAGGGGTAGGAGGGCAGGGGCGGCCCGCACGGACCGCCCCTCCACCGCACTCATTTGAAGGCCACCTTGTCGACCGCCTCCTTGATCTTGTTGACGATCACGTCGGCCAACTCGGTGCCCTGCTTGCCGTTGAACCCCTTCATCGCCGCCACCATTCCCACCATCAGCAGCGAGACGAGCAGGATCAAACCGACGTACTCGACCGTGCCCTGTCCCCGCTCGCCGGCAAGCGAGCGGATCGCCCGCACCCGTCCCTCAATCGCGGCGTGCAGGTACCCCATCAACATGTAAAGCATCGAACGCCTCCTTTTGCGGTTGGAGTTCGATGCTCAAGTGCCCGAACGCGCCGAACAAGACGCGTTAGTGCCGGCTCTGTGCCGTGATTCAGGGAGGGCCGGGGTTAGCCTCCCTCGCGTGCGCGTGCTGATCGTGACCAATTTCGTGCCCGACGCCGGGGCGCCGCAGCGTGGCCGCTGGGTACGCGATCAGATCGACGAGCTCGAGCGTTGCGGGGTCGAGGTGGTGCGCTTCGAATTCCCGCCTGGCCGCAACGAGTACATGCCCGCGACGCGGCGCCTGCGCCGCCTGCTGCGGAGAGAGCGCTTTGACCTCGTCCACGCCCACTATGGCCTCGCCGGCTGGTGCGCGCGCCTCGCCGGCGCCCGGCCGCTCCTGGTCAGCTTTCACGGCACCGACGTCCGCCACTGGCTGGTCGGGCCGCTCTCCCGCCGCCTCGCCTGGCGGGTCGATCTCGTCGCCGCCGTCTCCCGCGCCCTCTTCGAGCTGGAGGACGGCCGCCCCGGCCTTCCCCCGGTTCCCGGCTCGGCGGTTCTGCCCTGCGGCCCGGACCTGCGCCGCTTCCAGCCACTCTCGCGGGCCGAGGCGCGGCGCGAGCTCGGGCTCGAGCCCGACGGCCGCTACCTCCTCTTCCCGGCCAATCCCGCCCGCCCGGAGAAGCGTCACGACCGGGCCGCCGAGCTCGCCGCCGCCTGCGAGGCAGAACTGCTCACCGGCGGCTCGATCGAGCCCGACCGGATGCCGCTCTGGGTCAACGCCGCCAACGCGGTCCTCGTCACCTCGGACTACGAGGGCTTCGGCCTCGCCGCGATCGAGGCGCTCGCCTGCGACGTGCCCGTCCTCTCGACCCCGGTGGGCGTCGCCCCCTACGCCCTCGGCGGCGTGCGCGGGGCCCTCTGCGCGCCCTTTGAGCTGGAGCGCTGGCGCGCTGCCGCCGCGCCCCTGCTCGACTCCGCCGACCCCCGCGTCGAAGGGTCGGCTCGGGCCGCCACCCTCTCCGCCGCGCGCATGGCGACGCGGACACTCGAGGCCTACCGCGCCGTTCTCGGCAGCGCGTAATAGATTGAGCGCGTGAGCGGCGAGGACCTCAGCGCCCAGGTCGAGATGGCGAAGCGCCGCCTCGAGGAGGCGGCTGCCGCCGCCAGCTCCGCCGAGAAGCGGGTGGCCGCCGAGATCGAGGCGCTCGAGACCGACCTCGAGACCGAGCGCGCCAAAGCCTCGGAGGCGCTCGAGCAGCTCAAAGCTGCCCATGCCGAGGAGCTGCGCCGCGAGCGTGAGGCAAAGGACCGGATCGTCGCCGAGGCCGAGAGCCGCCTGGCCGAGATCGAGGCGCAGGCCGAGACCACCGAGCAGCGGATCACCGAGGCCGAGAAGCGCGCTGCCGAGGCAGAGAGCGCAATCGCCGACGAGCGGGCGCGCTCGCGCGAGGCGGCGGCGGCATGGCTGCGCGGTCAGGTCGAGGCAATCCGGCGAGAGGCCGGGCAGCGATAGCCCCCAAAGCCGAGTTCGACGTCGCCGTCGTCGGCGGCGGCGCGGCGGGTCTCTGGACGGCGCTGAAGGCGGCCGAGCACGGCGCGCGCGTCTGCCTCGTCTCGCGCACCCCACTCTCCCTGAGCGCCAGCTACTGGGCCCAGGGCGGACTTGCCGCGGCGCTCGAGCCGGGCGACTCGCCCGAGCAGCACGCGGCGGACACCCTCGCCGCCGGCCGCGGCCTCTGCCGGACAGCGGCCGTGGAGACCCTGGTCGACGAGGCGCCGGCCGCGGTGCAGGAGCTGCGCTCGCGCGGCGTCATCTTCGATTTAGACCCCGACGGCGAGCTGGCGCTCGGCCTCGAGGGTGGCCACACCAGGCGTCGCATCGTCCACTCCGGCGGCAGCGCGACCGGGCACGAGATCACCTCGAAGCTCGCCGCAATGGTCGGCCGCGAGCAGCGGATCGTGGTCCGCGAGCAAGCATCGATGACGGCCCTGTGGAGCGACGGCGAGCGCTGTCACGGCGTGCTCACCGACACCGAGCAGATCGCGGCCGCGGCGACGATCCTGGCGACCGGCGGGGCGGCGGCGCTGTGGCGGCGCACCTCGAATCCCTGGGGCGCGATCGGCGCCGGTCCGACCATGGCCTCGGCGGCGGGCGCGGACCTCGCCGACCTCGAGTTCTGCCAGTTCCACCCGACCGCGCTCTTTCTCCCCGGCACCCGCTTCGACGGCCTGCTGATCACCGAGGCGGTACGGGGCGAGGGAGCAACGCTGCTCGATGCCGCCGGGCGCCGCTTCACCGACGAGCTTCTCCCCGCGCGACGCGGTCACCGCGGCGCTGCTCGACCGCATGGAGGCCGATGGCGCCGATGCGGTCGACCTCGACCTGCGCGGGCTCGACCCCGCCCGCTTCCCCAACGTCTTCTCCTCCCTGCGCGAGGCGGGGCTGGAGCCGGACGGGGAGCTGATTCCGGTCGCTCCGGCGGCGCACTACACAATGGGCGGCATCGTCGTCGACCTCGAGGGGCGCTCCTCGCTGGCCGGGCTCTTCGCGGTCGGCGAGTGCTCCTGCACCGGCCTGCACGGCGCCAACCGGCTTGCCTCCAACTCGCTCAGCGAGTGCTTCGTCTTCGGCGCCCGAGCGGCGCGGGCGGCGCTGGAGGAGACCGCCGCAGCCGAACCTCCGCGGCCGGGCGAGTGGCGCTTCGAGCCGCCGAGCGAGGCGACCCGCGACGCGGTCTGGGCCCTCGCCGGCCCCCGCCGCGACCCCGAGCGGCTGGGCCGACTTCTCGAGGACCCCTTCCCGCTCGCGAGGTCGATCGCGACCTTCGCGCTGGCCCGCCGCGAGTCGCGCGGCGGACACCTGCGCGGCGACTTCCCCAACGTCGACCCCGAGCTCGACGGCATCCACTTCGTGCTCGCCTCCAGCGGCGAGCTGCGCCGCGAAAGCTGGCGCTGAGCTAGCTTCGGGGCGTGCTGCTCGGTGTCGACGTAGGCGGGACCTTCACCGACGCTGTCCTCTTCGACGGCGAGCAGCTCCACACGGCGAAGCTGCCGACCACACCCGGGGACCAGTCGCAGGCGGTGATCGCCGCGGTCAAGGCCGTGATCGAGCTGGCCGGCATAGGTGCGAACGAGGTCGAGACCTTCGCCCACGGGATGACGGTCGGCACCAACGCCCTGCTGGAGGAACGCGGCGCTCGCACGGCGCTGATCGCGACCCGTGGCTTTGCCGACGTGCTCGAGATCGGCCGCCAGGACCGGCCCCAGCTCTACCGGCTCTGCGCACCGAAGCCGACCCCGTTGATCGATCAGGAGCTGCGCTTCGAGGCGGCCGAGCGCAGCGGCCCGCAGGGGGTGATCGAGCCACTCGGCGAGGCGGAGCCGGACCGTCTCGCCGAGCTCGTGCAGGCCAGCGGCGCCGAGGCCGTCGCTGTCTGCCTGCTCTTCTCCTATCTCGACCCGGCCCACGAGCGGCGCATCGCCGAGCACCTGCGCAGCGAGCTGCCCGGCGTGCACGTCTCCGCCTCCCACGAGGTCCTGCCCCGCTTCCGCGAGTACGAGCGCTGTTCGACCACCGCGATCGACGCCTACCTCTCGCCCCTGCTCGGTCGTTACCTGGGGCGACTGGAGCAGGCGGCGAGGAGCGCCGGCCTGCCCTCGCCGCTGGTGATGCAGTCCTCGGGCGGGGTGGCAAGCGCCGGGGAGGCAGCCCGGGCCGGTGCCTGGAGCGTGCTCTCCGGCCCCGCCGGCGGCGCGGTCGGTGCCGGCCTGCTCGCCCAGCTCTCCGGCGACGGCAACGCGCTCGGCTTCGACATGGGTGGGACCTCGTGCGACGTCTGCGTGGTCGAGGGAGGCGAGGTCAAGCGGACCGACTCGCGCACGATCGCCGGCCGCGTGATCCAGCTGCCGATGGTCGACGTCCACACCGTCGGAGCAGGCGGCGGCTCGATCGGCTGGCGCGACGGCGGCGGCGCGCTGCGGGTCGGCCCGCGCTCGGCCGGGGCCGAGCCGGGGCCCGCTTGCTACGGACGCGGCGGCAGCGAGCCCACTGTCACCGACGCCAACCTGATGCTCGGCCGCCTCGCCGCCGACTCGAAGCTGGCCGGCGATTTGGCGCTCGACGCGAGCGCCGCCGAAGACGCGGTCGCCTCGCTGGCCTCCTCACTCGGGCTCGACCCAATCGAGGCAGCCGAGGGCATCGTGCGGATCGCCAACCAGGAGATGGTGCGGGCGCTGCGCGTGGTCACCGTCGAGCGCGGCATCGATCCCCGCCGCTTCGCCCTGCTGCCCTTCGGCGGCGCCGGTCCGATGCACGCGGCGGCGATCGCCGCCGAGCTCGAGATCGACCGCATCCTCTGCCCGCGCGCCGGCGGCGTGCTCTCGGCGCTCGGGCTCTGCGCCTCCGACAGCCGCCGGGACACCGCCCGCACGGTGATGCTCGCCGGCGAGGACTTCACCGCCGAGCGGGTCGCTGCCGCGGTCGCGGAGCTGACCGCCGGACTCGGCGGCGCCGCCGGCGCGACGGCGGAAGTGACCTACGAGATGCGTTACGCCGGCCAGGCCTTCGAGCTGCCGGTGAGTGGCTCGACCCATCCCGACCCGGCCGATCTCGTCGAGCGCTTCGCCGCCGCCCACGAGCAGCTCTACGGCCACCGCGACCCCGAGGCCGAGGTCGTGCTCGTCCATATCCGCCTGGCAATGATCACCGCCGGCGCCCACCCCCGTCCAACCGCGGCCGCCGGAGCCGTCGAGCGCGACTCACGGCGGGTCCGCTTCGACGGCGAGTGGCTGGAGACGCCAGTCCTGCGCGGCGAGCCGGCGGCCGCGACGGTGGCCGAGGGCCCGGTCGTCTTCGAGCTGCCGCAAAGCACCCTGGTCATCCCGCCGGCCTGGACGGCGACGGTCGACGAGGCCGGCACGATCGTCGCGGAGCAGCGCCGGTGAGCGGCCTCGATCCGATCGCCCTGCAGGTGATGATCGGCGCTCTGCGCGCCGCCTGCGAGGAGATGGGGGCCGCCCTGATCCGCTCCGCCTACTCGGCCAACATCAAGGAGCGCCACGACTGCTCCACCGCGATCTTCGACGCCAGCGGCGAGCTGGTGATGCAGGCCGAGCACATCCCGGTCCACCTAGGTTCGATGCCGGACGCGGTCGCCGCCGTGATCGACCTCGAGCAGGAGCCCGGCGGGTCGTGGATCCTCAACGACCCCTACCGCGGCGGCACCCACCTGCCCGACATCACCCTGATCTCGCCGGTCTTCGCCGACGGCGAGCTAATCGGCTTTGCCGCCTGCCGGGCGCATCACGCCGACGTCGGCGGCCCGACCCCCGGCAGCATGCCGGCCAACTCGACCCGCCTCGAGGACGAGGGGGTGGTGATCCCGCCAACCCGGAGCGGCCCCGCGGTGTTGCGCGATCTCACCGCGCGGATGCGCTTCCCGCAGCAGCGACTTGCCGACCTGCGCGCCCAGGAAGCCGCCAACCGGATCGGCGCGCAGCGCCTCGGCGAGCTCGCCGAGCGAGGCGGCCGCGCGCAGCTCGCCATCGCGATGGAGGAGATCCTCGCCTACGCCGAGCGACGCACCCGGCACGCCCTCGCCTCGCTCCCCGACGGCACCTACTCGGCCGAGGACCTGCTCGAGGCCGACTCCGGCGGGAGCGAGCATGACGTGCGCCTGCTGGTCGAGGCGACGATCGACGGCGAGGAGCTGGAGCTCGACTTCAGCGGCAGCGACCCGGAGGTGAGCGGCAACCTCAACTGCCCGCTTTCGGTGACCAAGTCCGCGGCCTTCTTCGCGGTGCGGGCGCTGACCGACCCCGACGCGCCCCCCTGCGCCGGCGCCTACCGGCCGATCACGGTCAAGGCACCGGAGGGCTGCCTGCTCAACGCCCGCTTCCCGGCCGCCGTCGCCGCCGGCAACGTCGAGACCTCGAGCCGGGTCGCCGACCTCGTCATCGCCGCCCTCGGCGGCGCCCGTCCGGTGCCGGCCCAGGGCCAGGGGACGATGAACAACCTGACCCTCGCCAACGACGAGTTCACCTACTACGAGACTCTCGGCGGCGGCCAGGGCGCCTGCCCCGACGCCGACGGCCCGAGCGCGATCCACGTCGCGATGTCGAACACGCTCAACACCCCGGTCGAGGCGCTGGAGAGCGAGTTCCCCCTGCGAGTTCGCGAGCTCTCGCTGCGCCGCGACAGCGGCGGCGCGGGCGAGCACCGCGGCGGCGACGGGATCGTGCGCGAGCTCGAGGCGCTGGCGCCGATGCGCTTCTCGCTGATCAGCGAGCGTCGCCGCCATTCCCCGCGCGGAAGGGACGGCGGCGGGGACGGCGTACCCGGGCGCAACCTCCAAAATGGAGAGCCGCTGCCGGGCAAGAGCGAAGGTGAGCTGGCGCCCGGAGACACCCTGAGGATCGAAACCCCAGGCGGTGGCGGCCTCGGAAGTCAGTGATATTCATCACAAATTTTGCAATCGAGCGACGCTGGTCTAGAATGCGCGATCCGGGCGGGCTTCTCACCATGGAATGGGCAGGGCGCCCCCCTCCCAGTCACAGCTTCAACCACCTTCTTCTAGGTACGACTTCAAATGCCGATCGCTTTCAAGGAATGGGCCGTAACGGTCCGCGCACTCGCCGAGGGCGAGCAGTTGCTGACCCTGCGCAAGGGCGGGATCCGCGAGGAGAACAAGCACTTCGAGCTCGAGCACGAACGCTTCTTCCTCTACCCCACCTTCGATCACCAGCAGAACAACCTGGTGCGGGAGTCGCATCACCCCGAGCTCGGTCGCGCCCTCGAGGAGGGTGTCTGGCCCGACGAGGAACCGCCCGCCCGCGCCCTGCTTCAGGACGGCGGCATCTCCCAGCCCGATCGGGTGCGCCTGCGTGCCTGGGCCGAGGTCACCGACCACATCACCGTCAACGACCCGCGCGTGGTCGACGGTCTCTCGCCTTATTACGTCTGGACCCCCGACTACGCCGAGAAGCGGCTCAACTGGAAGCGTCGCCACCCGCTGCACGTGCTGCTTCTGCGGGTCCACCGCATCCCCCGCCCGGTCACGGTGCGGGTCCGCGAGGAGTACCACGGCTGCCGCTCCTGGGTCGAGGTCGACCGCGAACTGCCCTTCGAGGGCACTCCGGTCATGGCCGACGAAGAGTTCGACCGCGCTCGCGCCGAGATCCTCGGTGTATGCGGCGCCGCAGAGCCCGCTCTCGTCTAAGACCGCAGTAGTCTCGCCCCGTTGCCCTGGGTAGAGACGCAATCCCTGAGCTTCACGGCCCGCCACGACAGCGGCGATTCTGCCTTCGCGGAGCGGACGCTGGATCGGATGGAGGAACTGCGGCTGCGGCTCGAGGATCGCTTCGAGGTCGTCCCCGGCGACATCACCGTGGTCGTCCACACCAACCCGGTCTGGCTCGCGCTGGCGCACCCGTTCCTGCCCGCCGCGCGCTGGTCGGCGGCCCCCGCCGGGCGGCGCTACCTCGCCGGCTGGCCGATGTCGACCGAGCTGCACGTGCTCAACGACCCGCACATGGAGCGCCGCGCCGGCGGTGAGGACTCGCGCGAGGCCCTGCGCGGCACGGCTGAGCGGCTTTACGCCCAGCTCGTCATCGCCGCCAACAACCGCGAGTTGCCGCCCTCCTGGACGCCGCGCCGCTTCATCCGCTACCTGCGCTGGGCCTGGCTGGTCGAAGGCGGCGCCCAGTACTTCTCGCGCCAGGTCGGCTTCTACCGGCCGGCGGTGATCCGGCGCCTGCGCGAGAGCGCCCGGCCCTCGTTTCCCCCCTCCCGCCGCGACGCGGTGATCCTCGGCGGCACGATCTTCGACCTGCTCGAAATGGAACGCGGCTCCGAGGCCTGCGAGCGGCTTGCTTTGAAGCTGCTGCCCGGTGGCGCGGTGCCAACGATCGAGGCCGCCTTCGGCGCCCGCTTCCGCGAGGTCGAGGACGCCTGGCGTGGCTACCTGCGCGAAATCGCCCGGCCCAACGCGGGCTAGCCTTCGCCCGGCAGACTTTCCCCGGGCGCGTTCGCAAGCACTTCGCGCGCCTGCTCAGCGGCAGCTTCCGGGACCAGGATCTGGCGCGGACCCGCCGCCAGAAACTCAGGGTTGTCGACGCTGCGCTGGACCATGCTCGGGATGCCGTGCGCCTCGAGCAGGCCCTGGATCATCTCCGCCTCCATCTGATGCTTGGCGAAAGCGACCTTGACCAGGCGACCGCTACTCGACGACGAGCTCGGCATCGGCGATCGCCAGGTCTTTCAGCCAGTAGCCCTTGACCTCGGGCGCGTCTTCGTCCTGCAGCGAGACGATCAGGTAAATCGCGTCGGGCCAGTTGACGGCCTGGTTGACGTCGGTCTGCGAGGGATAGGCAGCGCTCTTGGTGTGCGAGTGGTAGATCGCCAGCATCTCCTTGCCATCGTCTTCGATCGCCTTCAGCGCGTTGTACTGCCCCTGCGGGTCCATCTCGAAGCGCAGCGGGCTGGCGGCCGAGTTGACGACCGGGATCACCACGCTCGCCTCGCCATCGGCACCGCCGACCATGCCGCAGCACTCGTTGGGCAGGTCTGCGCGCGCGTGCGCGACCATCTCGTCGATCAGGGATTGAGCGATCCGCATCGGGGAGCGAAAACCGGCGCTACCACCAAACGGTGGAATCGAGGTTTTCGATCTCCTCAATCGGCTTGGTGTAGACGCCGGAGGAGAGGTACTTCCAGCCGTCATCGGGAATCAGGAAGACGACGTTGCCGCTCTCGAGCTCGCCGGCGATGCGATTGGCGATGCGAGCGATCGCGCCGGAGGAAACGCCGGCGAAGACGCCCTCCTCGTGGAGCAGCTTGCGCGTCCAGACGATCGCGTCGCGGTTGGAGACCATGATCTTGCGGTCGAGCAGGGTGATGTCGATGATCGGCGGGATGAAGCCGTCGTCGAGCGAGCGCAGGCCGTCGACCAGCTCGCCCTGCATCGGCTCGGCGGCGACGATCAGGGTCTCGGGGTTCTCCTCCTTGAGCCGGCGGCCGTTGCCCATCAGGGTGCCGCCGGTGCCGAGGCCGCCGACGAAGGCGGTCACCTCGTCGAGCTCTTCGAGGATCTCGACCGCTGTTCCGTAGTAGTGGGCATTGGGATTGGCCTCGTTGCCGTACTGGTAGGGCATGTAGTACTGCGAGTCCTGGGCCATCTCCAGCGCCACCTCGACCGCGCCGTTGGACCCCTTCGGTCCCTCGGAGTAGACGATCTCCGCCCCGTACATCGTCAGCAGCTGAGCGCGCTCCGCGGTGACGTTGTCGGGCATCACCACCTTCAGCTTGTAGCCCTTGCGGCTGCAGATCATCGCCAGCGCGATGCCGGTGTTGCCCGAGGTCGGCTCGAGGATCGTCTGGCCGGGCAGGATCAGGCCGTCGGCCTCGGCCGCCTCGATCATCGACTTGGCGACGCGGTCCTTCACCGAGCCGGTCGGGTTGTGGCCCTCGAGCTTGGCGTAGATGCGGACGTCGGGATTCGGGGAGAGGCGGGGAAGCTCGACCAGCGGCGTGTTGCCGATCGACTCGACGATGTTGCCGAAGCGGCCCCCACAGGGTCGGTTGAGAAGTTCAGACATCGCTCGCCAGTCCCTTACTTCAAAAAGTATAGCGTCGGGCTGCTGCCCGTGGGAGATTTACGAAGGCTTTTTCAACCGCCGGCCATGGCGGGCAGGATGACGACGGTGTCGCCCTCCTTGACCGCGGTGCCCAGACCGTCCAGCACCCGCACGTCCTCGTCGTTGAGGTAGACGTTGACGTAGCGGTTGAGGTCGCCGTCCTCGCCGAAGAGCTGCTCCTCGGTGCCGGGGTGCTCAGCCGTGAGCGCCCGCAGAACCTCGCCGACATCGGAGCCTGCGGCCTCGACCTCGGGCGCGCCACCGGTGTGGGGACGCAGCACGGGCGGTATGCGAACGGTCGCCATGAAGGCGGTGATCCTAGCCTAGGAGGCCAACGTCTGGCGGTCGCCGCCGGCGCCGGCGCAGAAGGCGTCGTAGTCGGGGAACTTCCCCATCTCCGACTCCGGGATCTGCTCAGCATGCTCGCCGCAGATCGGGCAGTCGGGATCGCGGCGGACCTTCAGCTCGGTGAAGCGGGTCCCCAGCGCGTCGTAGAGCAGCAGGCGCCCGATCAGCGGGTCGCCTTTGCCGAGGATCAGCTTGATCACCTCGTTGGCCTGCAGGGTGCCCATCGTCCCTGCCATTACCCCGAGCACTCCGTTGGCCGAGCAGCTCGGCGCCAGCTCGGCCGGCGGCGGGGTCGGGTAGAGGCAGCGGTAGCAGGGGCCCTCGAAGGGGGCGAAGGTCGAGATCTGGCCGTCAAAGCCGAGGATCGAGGCGGAGACGACCGGCTTGCGCAGCCGCACCGAGGCGTCGTTCAGCAGGTAACGGGTGGGGAAGTTGTCGGCGCCGTCGACGATGATGTCGTAGTCGGAGATCACGTCGAGGATGTTGCTCGCGTCGAGCCGGCCGTTGTGCTCGACGACCTTGACGTCGGGGTTCAGCCCTTCGATGAAGATGCGGGCCGAGGCGGTCTTCGCCATCCCGATCCGCTCGGTGTTGTGGATCACCTGGCGCTGCAGGTTGGAGGCGTCGACCACGTCGTCGTCGACGAGGCCGATCGTGCCGATCCCGGCCGCGGCGAGGTAGAGCGCCGTCGGCGCGCCGAGGCCGCCGGCGCCGAGCAGCAGCACCTTCGCGTTCAGCATCTTCACCTGGCCGTCGACGCCGACCTCGGGCAGCAGCGTGTGGCGCGAGTAGCGGTCGCGCTGCTCGGCAGTCATCCCCTCGGCAGCGAGCACGGGCAGCCCCTGCTCCTGCCAGGCGAGGATGCCGCCCGCCATCGAGGCGACATCGGTGTAACCGAGCGCTTCCAGCTGTTCGGCCGCCTTGTAGGAGCGGTTGCCGCTGCGGCAGTAGATGATCGTGCGAGCGGACTTGTCAGGCGCGGCAGCGGAGATTTCATCGCCGAGCAGGCCCGGGGGCACCAGCTTGCCGTCCTGGAGGTGGGCCTCCTGGTACTCGTGGGGCTCGCGGGTGTCGACCAGGACGACGTCGCCGCCCTCGATCTCCTGCGCGGCCTCGAACGGCTCGATCTCCTCGACTTGGTGTTTCAATTCGGTTGGCGCCATACGCTCCTCAAGCTAAATACCCGAATTCCGATCCGGCTTTACTTCAAAAAGTATAGCGGCCTTAGGCGAGCGGGTTATCCCAGCGCACCTCGGAAAAGCGAGCGAAGTCGGTGTCGGCCGAGCAGACGGCGAGTCCGTGCTCGAGCGCGAGCGCCGCGAGCTGGGCATCGGGGACGAGGTTGCCTCGGACTTCGTAGCGCGTGACGAGGTCGCCAAGCAGAGCGGCGTGGGAGGGCCCGGGTGCAGGCACCCACGCCGCGGGAGCGGCGAGCCAGTCGGTGATCTGCTGCCATGCCACGGCGGGGGTCAGCGGGTGGGCCAAGGCACGCGGATGAGAGGCGATGCGCAGGAAGGCGGCAAGGCTCTGCCAGGGAAGGCCGACCCTGCGCGGGCCGTTCAGCTGCTCGGTGATCCACTCGATCGCCGTAGAATTGTGGGGCGAGCGCTCGTCAGCGGCATAGAGGAGCAGGTTCGCGTCGACGAGCATGGTCGGGGACTAGATGCCGGGCGCCGAGTCTCCCTCGGCCTCGAGCAGCTCGATCGCCTCGCCAATATTGGAGACATCGACGGTGAGCCCCATGTCGTAGGTGCGCTGGCGAAACGGTGGCCCTGGCCGCTCCCGCGTCAATCCGGCACGGACCAAGTCATTGACTGCCTCACTGAGCCCCAAATCCCGTTCGCGACGCAGCTTCTCAATGCCAGCCGCCACGTCGTCGGCAAGCGTGATCGTCGTCCGCATAATGGCAGTCTAGCATTGTGATGCTAAATATCTCGCATCGCGATGCCTACGGTCACTTAGGCCGCGATTCGCTTGCTTTCGCCGGGCCCAAGGTAGGGAATCAGCAGGCACTCGACCAGGGCGGCCTCGATCTCGGGAAGCTGCTCGACCCGGCCCGCTTCGACGTGGCGGGAGACGACGGAGAGGGCGCCGCCGAGCAGTAGTTGCTCGAGGTCAGAGGGAAGCTCGGGGCGCTCCGGGCGGCCGAGGCTGAGGATCTCGGCGAGGCGGGTGAGGCTTGCCTGCTGCAGCTGACGTGCGGCGGAGCCGGCCTGCAGCGCCTCGATCGCGATCAGGTGGGCCAGCGCCGGGTTGGCGCCGAGCATCCGCAGGGCCTCGCCGACGCCGACGCGAACCCGAGCGGGCCAGGGCTCCTCCGCGACCGCCGCCTCCACCCCATCGCAGAGCCAGCCACCACCGAGCTCATATGCCTCGAGGAAGCACTCCTCCTTGCCGGCGAACTGGCTGTAGAAAGCGGTGCGAGAGACACGGGCCTCGGCGATGATCTGACCGATCGTCGTCTCGGCGTAGCCATGGTGCGGCAGCACCCGCAGTAGGCCAGCCACGATGCGCAGGCGTTGGTTGCGAACGACGAAGGAGCGCGGCAGGCCGTGGCGGCCGGGCGGCAACTGCCCGAGCGCGAGCTTGTCCGGCAACTCGGCGAAGCCGGCCGGATCAAAGCGCGGCGGCTCGTCGCTCATCCGTGGTGCGCAAGGCCGCCAGCGACGGGGCGAGGAGGTACTGGAGCAGCGGGTCGTGCAGCTCGGGCAACCGCTCGGCTTCGCCGGCGAGGATGCGGCCCGAGAGGTGCGACGAGAGACCGCCGGCCAGGATGCGAGCCGTCTCCGAGGAGACCACCCCGGCCTGACTGCCGGCAGACGGCGGACGGAGGACCTCCGCCAGGCGCGCCAGCGACCGCTCATGCTCAAGTCGGGCGGGCCGGGCGGCGGCAAGCGACTCGACGAAGAGCAGGTGGGCGAGGGACGAATCGGCCGCGAGGAATTCGAGTCCAGCCATGAGCCCTGCGGAAAGCTGATTGGCCCAGTCTCGCTCGCTCTTTGTCGCCTCCCCCACCACCGCCGCGAGACGCTCCACCCCGTCCTCGTAGGCCGCCGCAAAGCGAGAGCTTCCTTGCTCTCGAAGCGCTCGTAGAAGGTGGCACGGGAGACACCGGCGAGTTCGACGATGTCGGTGACCTTTGTGTCCTCGTAACCGTGGTAGGCGAGCGCGGCGGCAAAGCCATTGAAGATCCGGGCTCGCTGGTTGGCGACCACCTCGGCGCGCGATAGGCCGGAGCGAGGTGAAATCTTCTTGACGCTGGGAGGCTGCAGGTCTGGGCGACGACGCGAGCCGCGCGAACGACGGTTGGGGGTGGTGTCCTGCTCAGCGGTCATACCGACTCAGTTCTCATTGGAGGCCAAGTCGAAATACAAACATGTCAGTTCGTGTTTGTCAAGATACGCACGTGGTTTCTTTGAGTCACTCCCCCACCACCCCAAACCCGACCGCCCCCACGACCTCCCCAACCGCAAAGAGCCCCTTCCCTTCGCCGAAGGCTTCGTTCAGCTCCTGAGCCCCGGCGGCATTCAGCGTGAGCTGCGCCCCCGAGACCGAGATCGTGCGGCTCTTCGGATCGGAGGCGACGGGGGTCGGGGCGAGGTCGAAGATCGCCGTGCGGGGAGTCTTGCCGGGATAGGGCGGAGTCGGCAGCAACTCGGCTTCGACGCTGGCCTGATGGGCACCGAGGTCAAGCCAGGGTTCACGCCAGAAGAGCTGCGCGCCGTGCAGCTGTAGGGCTTCGACCTCCCCGGCGCTCCTCAGGGTCCCCTGGCTTCCATCAGGGGCAAGCGCCCCTCCGGCGGCGATCGGGAAGGTGAAGGTGGCGCCCTGGTGTTCGGCGGGGAAGATCGGGTTCAAGGAGACGAAGCGGCTGTCTAGCTTTGAGACGAAGGCGGGATCGAAGGCGAGGGTGGCGCGGCCCTTGTCTTCGATCGTGATCAGTTCGGGTTGAGGGGTGGAGGTGAGCGAGCCCAGCAGCTGTCCTGCTTGGAAGGGGACCTTGGGGCGGAGCTTCTTGTTGAGCCGGGTGGCGGCCTTGGCGGTCAGGGAGAGCTCAGTGGCCTTAAAGGTGGAGCCAAAGCCCGCTCTCTTGGAGGAGATGCTCTTGGCCTGGGCTACCTTCAGCTGGGAGCCCCCGACCTTGGCGATCAGTGGGGTCTTCTTGGTTTTCACCGCGATGTCGCGGAAGGGCACCTTGCCCTTGGCGCCTTCGAAGACGATCGTCCCTTCCTGGTCGATCTCCCCCATGCCCTCGGCGAGGTCCATCGTGCCTCCCACTATGGGCAGGGCGATCGTCTTGCCTTGGCGCTTTGCCCCGAGCTTTGCCTTCAGCTTCAGGTCGTTTTGGGAGAGGTAGGAGGTGAAGGACTTGTCGAGGGTGAGCTTGGTCTTGCCCGAGCCCAGAGGGTCGTTCTTTGCCTGGGCGATAGAGCCAAGGCAAAGGGACACAAGGAGAGTCACGATCGCTGTCTTGGTCTTCATTCCTTCACCCCACAGGTCTTGTTGACGGTTGCGCTCATCGATGGCCTACCGGCGAAGGAGAAGGTGGCGAGGGCGAGCGGGAAGGAGGTGCGGGGAGCCTTGCCGGGGGCAGGACAGGCGGCGTTGAAGTAGGAGAGGTGTTGGCCCCGGTAGGTGTATTTGCGCTTCAGGGTGAGCTTGATCCGGTCCAGGTAGCCCCAGGAGCCGAGGGCCTGGGGCAGGGATGCCTGTAGCTCGGTGCCGTAGGGGCCCTGCTTGATGTGGCGCATCGCGAAGGGGATGACGAAGGAGGAGTTGAAGGGGTGGGAGGTGTAGATGTGGGTGAGGATCACCGGCTTTCCTCCTTCCCTGCCGTTGAAAACCAGGAGGCGGCCCTGGGTTCTGTAGGCGCCTTGGTCGGGGAGGACGATGTTTGCCCAGAACTGACCCGATCCGATCAGGGCGTCCTGGCAGTTGAGCAGCGCCCTTTGCGTTGAGGCCGGCTGCACTTCGGGGATCCGGCAGACCGGCAGGCCCTTGGACTGCAGCAGGCCGTGGCGGTTTACCTCGATCTTCAGCTTCTGCAGCTGCGGAGGAACGCCCCCCGTGGTGCTCTGCAGGTGCCCGGCGATGAAGACGGCGATCGGGGCCGGTTTGTCTCTGGGGAGCTTGTAGGGCTTCAGCTGGGCCAGGGCGGTTATGCGCAGGCCTTCGGATTGGATCGTCGCGGCACTTGCGTAGGCGCAGGTGAAGAGCAGGAGCGCCAAAAGCGGCGCTCCTGCTCGCTTTAGCTTGGCCCTCACCTAGCGCGCTTTGACTTCTTCTTTGACTTGCCGCACTTTGCCTTCAGTTCGGGGCGGAAGTCCTTTTGCTTGCCGTTGTGGCCGTCGAAGGAGACCTCTGCCCTATGGGTGCCCACGCAGAGATTGGTCGAGTTGACCAAAAGGCCCTTCTTGCCCCCCTGCATGGTCAGGGAGAAGGTCGAGACCGGGGCATCGGGGGCGGCCTCGAAGGTGTTTCTGATCCCGCCGCCTTTGACTGAGTCGATCCTGCCGACCAGGTCGAAGTCGATCCCGGTTGGGGAGTGAAGGGCGGCGACCAGGTCAGGCAGCTGGTGCTCTGATGATCTGAGGAAGACCGGGCCTGTGAGCGGGTCGGAGAGGATCGGCGTTGTGGCTTTGGCGTAGCCGTAGACCGAGCCCGCCGGGCACTGGGTGCCGTTGCCCGCTCCTGCTTTGAACTGCACCCTGGTGCAGATCGTCTTGATGTGGGCGTTCTCCAAGAACTCCGAGTGCGGCAGGGTTACCTGGGCGCGCTTGATCGCCGCTTCGCCGAAGCCGCGCATGTGCAGGGTCGCCTTGAAGCGCGGGTGGGAACCGCGCTTGGTCCCTCCCAGGAGCTGGAGGCGGAGCTTCGGGTCGAAGCTGAGCGCGGCGCAGTCCGCCGCCTGGAAGGGAGAGGTGACCGTGATCGGGTTGTCATCGACGTCAGAGGCGAAGTCAAGCCCTGAGCCGAGGACCGTGGAGGCGGTCGAGGTGCGTTCACAGCTGGTTGGGTTAAGCGTGAATTCGGGCTTATCGACGTAGGCGCGGATGTCCCTCGCGTGCACCGGGATGCCCTGGATGATGTGGGGGATCGGGTCGGACTTGCCGGCGTCGATGAAGACTTCCGCGGTTTCGGGGTCGATCCGGAAGGCCTGTCTTATGACCACGGTGCCGACGTCAAAGGGCCCGACCACCCCGGAGGTGATCGCCACCATCGATAGCGGCGCTCCGTTATAGGGGCCGGCCAGGTAGATCTTGCCGGGGACGTAGGTGAGGAGCGAGCCTACGCCTGCTCCTACCAGGGTCCGCCCGATCTGCGATGCCGCCGGACAGCTTGGGCTGTCGATCTCTTCCTGGCCGCCGTGAGCGCCGGTGCGTGCCCTGGCCTGGGCGATGCCTGCCTCTGGGCAGTAGGGGACGCCGGCGAGCTTGCCGGTGATCCCCGGCGGCAGCTTGATCGAGAAGTGGGTGAACTCCTGTTCTCCGTCCTTGCGCGAGAGGCGCAGGTTGAAGTCCGAGAAGCGCCCGGCGGCGTTGTTGAGCGTGCCCGCCTGCAGTTCGGGATGGAAGGGCGGGGTGTTGCCCGAGGGACAGGGGCCGCCGTCTACCCCGCGTTCGATCTGGAAGGAGGCCGTTCTGGTGACCACTTCGCTCGGCGAGGGGTTGTTCGGGTCCTGGGCGGACCAGGGGACGAAGCGCGCTTCGGCGGTGTAGGTGCCGCAGGTGGGTGGGGTTGCCAGGGGGGCTCGCCCGCCCTCGCGGAAGTGCAGCTTGAAGGTGGTGAACGGCAGTTGGGGCAGGTCGTCGAAGGTGGTGGTCAGCTGCCCGGTGCTCGGATCGGGGTCCACCTTGCCGGCCAGTTTGACCAGGATGCCGCGCTGGGGGATCCTCGCGATCAGGTAGAGCCCCAGCAAGGAGTTGAAGGGGTTGTCGTGGGGGGAGGCGATGTAGAGGGCGCCTGTGGCTTCCTCTTTGAGGAGCGGTGAGCTCACTGAGACGGTTCCCACCTTCGATGCCTCCGGGCAGCCTTCTCCGGGGCGAGAGTTGGAGCGCTCTGCCGCGTATTGGGAGGGCGAGCAGCCGACCAGGCCGTCTCCCTGGGAGGGGTTGACCGTGACTCCCTTGGGCAGGGTCACTTCGACCTTCTTCGGCTGGCCTTCTGCCGCCGTTGCCTCGGGGTTCAAGAGGCCGGAGTTCGGCATGTTGAGGTTGAAGGTGAGCCCGCTTGGGTTTTCGGCCAGCTTGGAGGTAGGCGCTGCTTCGATCTGAGGGTCGAAGGGCACTTTCTGGCAGCCACGCAGCGGATCGCCCTGGAAGAAGGCATTGGCGATCGTGCTGGCGATCGGCACGTTCCACGGTTCGGTATCGACGCTGAAGTCAAGCGGCGCGTTGCAGTTGACCGGCATCCGCAGGAATGCGGTTTCCGGCAGTGCCGGGGGGCGGGTGCAGGGGCCGAAGTTGTTTTGCTCGTGGAAGGTGCAGGCCCAGCCCCTGGCGCTGTCGTGGCGCGGGTCGCTCGGGTAGCCCCAGAGCGAGAGCGTGCTGGAGAGGAACTGCGCCACCTGGGTGGTGTTGCGCACGCTGGCGATGATCTTGTGGGTGTCGGGATCGAGTGAGGTGTCGATCACCACCGGATCGCCGCCGGGCATGAAGCCGAAGCGGGCCGGCTCGCCGAAGGCCGGCGGCAAGTTGAAGACGGGGACCGCCTCGCGCCAGTAGCCGACGGTGCCGGGGACGTTGAAGGTGACCGCGGCGGCGCCGATCGCGGTCTGATCGGGGCACTTGTCGACGAAGAACGCGGCTTTGCCTGTTATATGGGAGAGGAAGTCTTCCATCGAGCACTCGGGCATCACCGTCGCGTTGCCGACTTGGCCCGAGGGCAGGGGGAAGCGCAGGTTGCGCGGTAGGGCGGGCTGTTCGACGATCGGGTTATGGTTGCCATCGGTGGTCCAGGCGCCGGAGTTCAGCTGGATCGTGGTGGTGAACTGGAAGGGATGCCCTCCCGCCTGGCGGGCGACCTGCCCGCCCTCTTCTTCGGCCTGAGCGGAGAAGCGTTCGACGCCGTAGGGGACGGGGTCGGGGCTGACCGTGATGTTCTGGGGGCCGCTCGCCGCAGGGGCGTTGCCGCCCGAGACGCTGATCTTGCCCGGGGCGCCCTGGGTGGGTGGGCTGCCCTGCAGGCTGGTGAAGACTTCTACTTCGATCGATTCGTAGGAGGGCAGGGTGCCTTCGAATGTGCAGAGGACTTCGTCGGGCGCTTCGACTTTGCATTTGACCGGACCTGCTCCGCCTTTGCTGCCCGCAATCGCCTGGGCGCCGGTGGCGATCGCGCCCTGGGGCAATTCGTCTTTGATCGTGACCGGGGCCGCGGTGGCGTCCAGCGGCGCGTCGCCGAGGTTGGTCAGCGTGACCAGCAGGCGGCCGCTGCCGCCGGGGGAGATGACTTTGGTTTGGGCCGTTCCAAGCGGGGTGGCGCCACCGAATTTGATCAGCGTCAATGCGAGCGGCACCGCTCCAATTTTCGGAACCGTGACTTCGAAGGGGGTACCGCCGACAGGGCCACCGCTGACTTCGACAGTGGGGCCGTAGGGGCTTTCGAGCATCGCCTCGAATTCGGCTGCCGTTTCGCTGGCGGGAAAGCCGGCTTCCGCTTCGCAGTATTCGTTCGCCGTAGAGACTCCGGGGATTTCACCGGTGCCGAGGCAACCGATGACTTCGCCGCCCACTTCCACCTTGGCGACGAAGATCAAGCCGAAGGCGATTTCGGTGGTGATTTCCTGCACGTTGTCGCTCGCTTCCCACAGGTGAGAAGGACGGCTGCCGTCGAGCACCTGCCACCAGGGCGCCGGTGCGGCGGAGGCGGAGCCGGCAAAGAGCGCTCCCAGGAGTGCCGTGGCGGTCACGGCGAGGGCGAAGAGGCTTGCAAGGCGCTTTATGTTCGTGGCTTTCCTCATCGACCCGCCCTCCGGTTGTTGTTGGCTCGCTTGGCCTTCTTGTGTGAGTGCTTCTTCTTTTGCTTGTGCTTTTTGGCCACGCACTTGGCGGAGCCGGCCCGGATCACCTTGCGTTTGCTCTGCGGGCAGCGCTCAGAGGGGACGTTGCCCGAGCCGTGGAAGGCGGCGCTTGCGGGAGTCGGGTCATTCGGTGGGTTGGGTGCCGGCTGGCAGGCTTCGCCGAGGCATTCGTTGATCACCGGCAGGGTCGCCGGGATGCCGTTGACCCTGGCGTCATAGACGTCGCGCTCGAAGTCTTCGTCGGTGGCAGAGAGCCGTGCCTGGGTGATGAAGAAGACGTCATCGCCCGATTCGCTCGAGTCGATGAAGGCGGCTTCTTCTTCGGCGGTGCCGGAGGAAATCAGCGATACGCAGCCGCCGGCCGACCTCGCGATCGCCGCGCCTTCTGAGGAGGAGGTGCAATCGCCCACTCCGGTGGGCTCCCACTGATAGACGTCCCACTCGCCGTTGGCGTCGGCCGAGACCAGCGAATCGATCGCGTTGAAGAAGACGCGACCGTCATCGTGGACGACACGGGGGCGATGCAGGGAGAATCCTTCGTTTTCGCTTTCCTGGGGCACCGGCAGGATCGCGGCGACCCAGCGGCTTGCCCAGATGCTGTGGTTGTCGGCCCCGGTCACTTCGTTGCTGGACGAGACCTTCCCTTCGGGGCTCGCCCCTGAGGGGTTGCAGGAGATGCAGTCAAGGCGATCGCTCAGCGCGTCGTAGCGGAAGACCTCCTCGACCGCTTCGTTGCTTTTGGCGTCGCGGTTGTCATAGCCGGTGAGCGAGCTGTCTGACATGAAGGCCAGGTAGCGGCCGTCGGGGGAGGCGGAGGCGCTTTGTCTCGACTCGAACCCTTCCCCGTCCCTCGTGGTGGTGCGCCCTCCCCAGTCGGTCTTGTCTCGTTCGGAGATCGTCGCGATGAAGCGCCTGCCCGCACCTTCTTCCCAGAGGTAGAGGTTGGGCTGGCCCGCAACAGCGGTGCCACCTGCTTCGTTCGGGTTATTGTCGAGCACGCCCCTGGCGAAGAAGTAGGCGCGCGATCCGTCTTCGCTTTGGCCGGGGGTGATCCCGATCACTTCCGCCTTTTCACCGAGTTCGACCGGGGAGCTGATGTCAGTCAAGCTGGTGCAGCCGAGGATGTCGCCTTCCACCGGCCCCACCTCACAGCGGTAGAGGTCGAAGGTGCTTTCGCCGAAGCTGTCCGGGGGGCTGGCGTCCGCGGTGAGGCGCTGGGAGTCGGTGAAGAAGACGACCGACCCGTCCGGGCTGGCGCCGTTGAAGACGGGGCGGCTTTGACCTTCGCCGCTGCCTCCGGCCACGAGGTCGAGGCGGCCGGTCGTCTGGCTGGCGGTGTCGCGGGCGTAGAGGCCGGTGAGGTTTCGGCCGCCTGGACCGTATTCACCCGTACTCCAGAACACTCGCGAGCCGTCTTCGGAGACCGCGTTGTCCACCGATCCCGTTTCGGCTCCGGCAAGGGCCCTGACCACGGCACCGCCTTCGCTCGCCGGTAGTTCGCTGACCGGTGCCAGCAGGCCTTCGTCCCACTGGTAGAGGGCGGCCGCTTCCGCCCCCGCCACCAGCGGTGTCCTGGACCTGACGACTGGATGGGTGAGGGCCGGGTCTGCCGCCACGATCCTCACCGGGCTTTCAGCCGAGCCGGCGCCGCCGCCGAACTTCGTCCCCGGCGGCACGTTGGCATAGCCTTCCTTGCCGGTGACCAGCGGCCGGTAGGTGCCGGGTTCGGTGTTCTCGCGCAGGTAGGGAGTTTCTTCGGAGGCTTCGGGTGAGAGCGGCGTGCCATCCTGCTGCTCGAGCAGGGCGTTCTCGAGGTTGGTGCTGAAGATTTTGTACTCGCCACCGAAGCGCAGCGGGCTGGCTTCGGTGTGAGGGGGTGTTATGTCCTTGGAGGTCCAGTTGCCGGCGGCGCCGCGGCGGGCCAGCACCGTGGAGAAGTCGATCGCTCGGTTGCCGTCGGGGTTGGGTTCGATCGAGGTCACGGTCTCATAGGCGAGTCCGTTGCCGTTCGCGGCAGCCTGCATCACGCCCTGGCCGGCCTGGATGACCCTGCCGCCGAACTTGTTCGACGGTGAGACCATCTCCCAGGCGCGGTTGTCGGCCAGGCTGAAGCCGAGGCCGCTGCGCGGCGTGGTGAAGGTCTTCTCGGGGCCTTTGGTTTCGCCTTCGGCATTCGTTGCGACCACCCGGTAGTGGTAGGTGGTGCCGGGTTTGAGGCCTTCGATTTCCTGGGGGGTGACCGCTACGGGCTTGTGGCCGGCGGGGATCGTGCCGCCGCCGACGCTCGTGCAGGTGCCCAGCGAGCAGTCTTCAGTGCCGTACTCGAAGTGGTAGGTGGTTTCCAGCGTGTTGGGGTTGATCTGGGCGCGCAGCGTCGCCGTGAAGAGGTTGAGGTCGATCACCGAGGTCGCCGTGACCGTCGGCCGGGTGACCGGGAAGGTGAAGGTCTGGAAGACTTTGACCTGACCGGAGTTGGTGGATTCATGGTCGTCGGCGACGTAGAGGCGTTCGCTTGTCCCGTTGACCGCTACGCCCGTTGCGCCGCCGGCGAGTTCTCCGGCTTCACCCGCGGCGCCGAGGGTTCCAACCGGGTGGTCGTCTTCGTCGAACACCGCGACGCGGCCACCACTCTGGTTTTCCTGACCTACGTACACATGGCTGGTAGTCGGGTCGACCGCCAGGGAAATGGAGTAGGCATCGTCGAGGCGGCTCCCCGGAGAGTAGGTGGTGGAAGCTGTGACCGGAAACTGCGAAGGCTCCAATCTGAATGTGCCGAAGGGCCCAGAGGCGGTGTAAAGACTGCCGTCGGGGGCGACGGCCACGGCCTGGTTGGGGAATATCGGAGATGTTTCCCCTTGCTTTGGTTCAAATTCAGTCAGCAGCGCTCCTGAGCGTGAGTAGATCCTTGTCTTTTGAATGGTGAGAAATTGGTTCACGAACTTGGAATCGTTCGCGTAGATGTTTCCACTGCTGTCGACCGCGACGCCCCTGAGCGCGGTGGCTCCGGGAATTTCGCTCGTCCCGGCCCCGAGGCCGGCGGTGAATTCGTGTGGTTCGCCGTTTGCCTCGAATGCCCGGACCTTGTTGTCGCTGGTGACGTAGAGGACGTGGGTTTCGGGGTCGACGGCGGCTTGGTCGCTCCCTAGTTGTTCGAAGAACGAAAGTCCGCTGATTTCGTTGCCCGAGATGTAGGAGGCGGTGCCACCCCAATCGAGCGGGTGGCCTTCTGCGTCGAACTTGTAGAGGACCTGCTTCTTCCAGTCGCCGACGTAGATGTCTCCGGTTCCTTCGTCGACGGCCACCACTCCGATGCGTTCGAAGGAGGTCGCTTCCGTGCCGTCGGGGCCGAAGGCACCGAGGTATTCGGGATTCACGGCGGCGGCGGCGAGCGTGGGTGCCAGCGCGAGCAAGAAGAGGGCGGCCAAGGCGGCGGCGAGCACTCGGATGCGGCCGAGGCCCTTGGCCCGGCGCATGGTCGATCCCGCGGTCGATGCCTTCGCGTGGCGTCTCACGTAGCTCTCTCCTTGTCCCGTGAGCCCCTCTGCCCGCCGCTTCCCTTAGCGGCTTCCTCGAGGCTCGGTATTTGTCCCTGTGGTGCTGCTAGGCGTTAGCCATACCGTCTTCGTACCTATGAGAAGACGAGCGGGATGTAAACACGCTCGTTTGCTTTTGTCAAGGGTACGTGCGTGGTATGGCTGAAAAGCGGCAGAACTGCAGGGACTTCTCAGGGGACAGCGGCGCGCTAGGAGCCGGCTTGCCTGCGGCGAGCTTCAAGCGGCTCGACCTCGAAGGGCAAGACCCGCCCCTCCTTCGGCCCACCCTCGCCCAGGCGATAGAAGGCGAGGACGTACTCGAGGAACGGGGTGGCCAACTCGCGCAGCTCGCCTCCCCTCCCCCGCAGCACCTCGCTGGCGACGCGGGAGGCGATGCCGCCGACGATCACCTGCTCGACCTCGGGTTCAGGTAGAGACTCTGGAGGCAGGTCCGGGGCGGCCGAGCGCAGCAGGGTGCCGTAGCGACCCAGCCACTCGTGATAGCGAAGCGCTATCTCGTCGCCGCCCGAAGGGGCCTCGACGAAGAGGAAGCGGGCCAGGGCCGGTTCGTCGGCCAGTACATCGAGAGCCGCTTCCAGCGAGCCACCAACCCGCTCCTCGGTCGTCGCGCCCTCGTAACAGGAGCTCGAAAGCACATCGAAGAGGCGCTCATGGCCGAGCTCGTGGGCGGTCGCGGCGCAGTCCTGCTTGTCGCGGAAGTTTTTGTAGAAGGCGTTACGGGAGACGGCGGCGGCCTTGACGATGTCTGCCACAGACATCGCTTCGTAGCCGCGCTCCGCCGCCACTGCTGGGACCGCCGCCAGGAGGCGTTTGCGCTGGTCGCGCAGCACGTCGTCCGGGGCGAGCGCGTGCCGACCTCGCGGGAGGCGCTTGGGCGGGTCGGATTTCGAGCTGGCGTTGGCCTTGGCCATGGTCGCGATACGGGCTATCCGTATCGCGTACAGCTTAGTTCTTAAATACGGCCGAGGTCAATAGGACGGCGCCGTATCCATAGAAAAGGCCCGCTCTCGCGGGCCCTTCCGGGCGTATCAAAAGGTGACCTCAGAGGCTGGGGCGCATCTGACGCAGCCTTTTGACCCGCTCCTCGATCGGCGGGTGGGTCGAGAAGAGGCCGGCCATGCCCTTGCCCGAGAAGGGCTTGACGATGTAGAGCGGCTCGGCCGCCTGGTTGACCTGCATCGGCATCGCGGTCGCCCCCTGCTCGAGGCGCAGCAGGGCGCTGGCCAGCGACTCGGGGTTGCCGCAGATTTCCGCGCCGCCGGCGTCGGCCGCGTACTCGCGCTGGCGCGAGATCGCCAGCTGGATGATGCTCGCCGCGATCGGCGCCAGCAGGAAAGTCGCGAGCTGGCCGACCAGGGCAAGCGGCGACTCGTCGTCGTTGCCGAACCAGAGCAGCATGTAGGCGATGTAGGTGATCGCGGCGCCGATCGCCGAGGCGACCGACTGGATCAGGATGTCGCGGTTACGGATGTGGGTGAGCTCGTGGGCGAGCACGCCGCGCAGCTCGTCCTCGGAGAGCAGTTTGGTGATCCCGCGCGTGACCGCGACGGCCGAGTGTTTGGGGTTGCGGCCCGTGGCGAAGGCGTTGGGCTGATCCTGGGGGATCATGTAGAGGCGCGGCATCGGCAGCCCGGCGCGGGTGCTCAGTTCGCGCACGATCTCGTAGAGGCGAGGCGCTTCCGATTCGTCGATCGGCTTGGCCCGGCTCATCGCCAGCGCCATCTTGTCGCTGAAGAAGTAGGAGCCGAGGTTGATCAGCAGGGCGATGCCGAGGAAGAGCGCGGCCGTGCTGGCACCGCCGATCAGGGCGCCGATGACGACCAGCAGCCCCGAGAGCGAGGCCATCAGGATCGTCGTGCGAATCGTCGCGCCGAAGGTCGACTGCTTGGTTGTCTTCATGCGGGTTGTGCTCCTAGTTAGTGGGTCGCTTCAGTATGAGCCCGCCGCGCCGGGAGGGCCATAGGTGCCAGCCCCTATTGGCGGTGGTGGGAACACCTAGGCTTGCTCGATGCGATTGGCGGCTCCCCGGTGACGTTTGCGGTGATCGTCGTGCTGCTGGCAGCGGTGGCCGGCCTCGCTGCCGGCCTGCTGATCATGCGCCGCCGCCGCGCCCCGCTGGAGCGGCTGATCGAGGAGATGGAGAAGGTCGACCTCAGCCGCCCCGGCCCCCTGCTGCCGCGCTCGATCGACGGCATCGGCGAGACCGAGGAGGTGGAGCGGATCGAGCTCGCCTTCCTGCGGATGATGCGGCGGCTCGAAGCCGAGCGGCGGCGCGCCGGGTCCGCGGCCCTCCAAGCGCAGGAGGAGGAGCGGGCCCGCGTCGCCCGCGACCTCCACGACGAGGTCAACCAGTCGCTGACCGGGCTGCTGCTGCGGCTCGAGGCGGCGCGCGAAGCCGCCCCGCCGGAGCTCGAGGCCGAACTGGCCGAGACCAAGGCCCTGGCAAACCAGGCGATGCAGGAGCTGCTCTCGCTCGCTCGCCAGCTCCGCCCCACCGCGCTCGATGACCTCGGCCTCACCGCCGCCGTCGCCGGACAGGTAGAGCAGCTCGCCCGCGGTGAGATCGAGGCCGAGTTCGGCGCCGAGGGAGGCTTCTCCGACCTCGATGGCGACACCCAGCTGGTCGTCTACCGCGTCGCCCAAGAGGCGCTCTCAAACGCGACGCGGCACAGCGGCGCCGCGCATGTCGCGGTGCGCCTGCGCCGCAGTGACAAAGATGGCGTCGAGCTCGAGGTCAGCGACGACGGCCGCGGCTTCGCCTTCGACGAGTCCGAGGGCGGCCTCGGGATCGCCGGGATGCGCGAGCGCGCCCTGCTGATCGGGGCCAAGCTGACAATCGAGTCCCGCCCTGCACACGGCACCACAGTCCGCCTCGTCGTCCCAGTCTGAGGACTTGCGATGTGGCTAATCGATGCCGAGAACCGTCGCCAACGCCTGCTCCACCTCGCCCAGGGTGTCGGGCTCGGCTAGCCCGATGCGGCGCAACAGGCGTTTGTGGGCGACGGCCCTTACGCCCCTACAGACAGCGACACTGGTGCGCTCAATGCCCTGCTCGGGGGAAACCTCGGGTCTCAGCAAGGACGGTGCTCGAGAGCTGGATAGGGGCACGACCACAACCAACTCATCCTCCCCCCCCGCAAAGATCTCATCGACTGAGATCACGATTGCGGGTCTGTTCTTGCCCGGCTCGCCCTTGCGTGCAGCGCCAAACGAGACGAGCCAGATCTCACCTCGTCGAGGGTTAGTCGATGCCATCGCCGAGGGCCGCCTCCCACTCGCGTTCCTCGGTCCTCACCGCGGCAACCCCCGAGTCTTCTCGGGCCGCGTTCCGCTCCGACCTGAAAATTGCCTCTCGGGCCACATCGCGAGCCAGGTCGGCAACCATTGTCGACAGCGGGACGCCTCGCTCCCTCGCTTGCCGGGCAAGGAGGTCGCGAGTTTCACGGGTAACCCTGATCGTTGCGGTCTCAGTAGCCATGGCTCCAGATTGTAGCGCCAAATCTAGCGACAGTTCAAGCTACAAGCTGTGCGACACTTGGCTGGTGAGAGTGTTGATCGCAGACGACCACGGGATCGTGCGCTCGGGGATCCGGCTGCTGCTGGAGCGCCAGCCGGATATCGAGGTGGTTGCCGAGGCCGCGAACGGCGCCGAGGCGCGGGACCTTGCGGTGCGCGAGCGGCCGGACCTGGCGATCCTCGACGTGAAGATGCCGAAGCTGACCGGGCTGCAGGCGACGCGGGAGATCAAGCGGCAGGCTCCCGAAGTCTCGGTGCTGATCCTCTCCATGCACGACGACGAGCGCTACCTCTTCGAGGCGCTCAAGGCCGGCGCCTCGGGCTACGTGCTCAAGGCCCAGGCCGACACCGACCTGCTGGCGGCGATCCGCGCGGTCGAGCGCGGCGAGCCGTTCCTCACGCCGGAGGCCCAGCGGACCTTGATCAAGGACGTCCTCGAGCGGGGCTCGAGCGGCGAGGAGGAGTTGACGCCGCGCGAGGAGGAAGTGGTCAAGCTGGTCGCCGAGGCGCACACGACAAAGCAGATCGCCGAGGTCCTCCACCTCTCCGAGAAGACGGTCGAGAACCACCGCGCCAACGCGATGCGCAAGCTCGGCATGCGCGATCGGGTCGAGCTGGTCCGCTACGCGATCCGCCGCGGGCTGATCGAGCCGTAGCGGGCGGCGCCGCATAACCGACCGCTTCAGTAGGATTTAGTCTGTGCTGTTCTCGACCAAAGCTGAGTACGGGGTGCGCCTGATGGTTGAGCTGGGCCGCCAGCCCAGCTCGGCGCCGATCTCGCTGAGCTCGGTCGCCGAGGCGGAGCGGCTGCCGCTCTCCTATCTCGAGCACCTGGTCGCGAAGCTGCGCAAGGCCGGCCTGGTCACCTCCACCCGCGGCGCCCACGGCGGTTACCGCCTGGCCAAGCCGGCGGAGGAGATCACGATGGACGCAGTGGTCGAGGCGCTCGAAGGGCAGATCGCCCCGATGGAGTGCTTCCACGACACGCCCGACGGCAAAGTGCTCTGTTCGCACGAGGACGACGGCGACCACGCCTGTTCGACCAAGCTGCTGTGGATGCGCGTGCAGGGCGGCGTGACCAAAGCCCTCTCGGGCACCACCCTGGCCGAGCTGGTCGCCTTCGGCGGCCAGACCGAGGGCGCCGAACCTCGCGCCACGGTCGGCACGGCCGCCTGAAGCAAGACCTTCCAAACACAGAAACAGGAGTGAAATTGGCTGAGCTGGAGATACGCAACCTGCACGTGAGCGTCGAGGACAAGGAGATCCTCCGCGGACTCGATCTCGACGTGGAGAAGGGCAAGGTCCACGCGCTGATGGGCCCGAACGGATCCGGCAAGTCGACCCTGGCCAACGTGATCATGGGGCACCCCGCGCTGGAGGTCACCCAGGGCACGATCAGCTTCAAGGGCGAGGACATCACCGAGGCCGCTCCCGACGAGCGCTCGCGCGCCGGCCTCTTCATGGCCTTCCAGTACCCCGTCTCGATCCCCGGCGTCTCGGTCAGCAAGTACCTGCGGATGGTGATCAACGCCCACCGCGAAGCGAGCGGTGAAGAGCAGATCAAGATCAAAGACTTCGCCAAGGTCGCCCAGGAGGCGATGGCGCTGGCCAACATCCCCAAAGACTTCTCCAGCCGCTACCTCAACGACGGCTTCTCGGGCGGCGAGAAGAAGCGGATGGAGCTGCTGCAGCTGGCCCTGCTGCGACCGGAGATCGCGGTCCTCGACGAGACCGACTCGGGCCTCGACATCGACGCCCTGCGCACCGTCGCCGAGGGCGTCAACCAATTCGCCGGACCCGACATGGGCGTGCTGATCATCACCCACTACCAGCGCATCCTGCACATGGTCAAACCGGACTTCGTCCACGTCATGTTCGAGGGCCGGATCGTCAAGGAAGGCGGCCCGGAGCTCGTCGGCGTGCTGGAGGAGAAGGGCTACGGCTGGATCCGCGAGGAGGTCGAGGCGGGCGCCAGCGCCTGATCGGGAGCATGGAGCCGACGACGACGAAGAGCTCCTCCCCGTTCCCGATCGAGAAGGTCCGCGCCGCCTTTCCCGCGCTCGAGCGCGAGGTGCACGGCAAGCCGGTCGCCTACCTGGACAGCGGCGCCAGCGCCCAGCGGGTGCTGGCCTCGATCCAGGCGGTCGACCGCTACGAGCGCACCAGCCACTCCAACGTCCACCGCGGCTCGCACACGCTCTCGGCCGAGGCGACCGCGGCCTATGAGGGGGCGCGGGCGACGGTCGCCGACCACCTCGGCGCCGCCGACCGGCGCGAGGTGATCTTCGTCCGCAACGCGACCGAGGCGATCAACCTCGTCGCCCGCACCTGGGGCGGCGCCAACATCGGCAAGGGCGACCGCGTCGTCCTCACCGAGATGGAGCACCACTCCAACATCGTCCCCTGGCAGCAGCTAGCCGAGTGGGTCGGGGCGGAGATCGACTGGGTGCCGGTCGACGGCGAGACGGGTCTGCTCGACATGGACGCCTACGCGGGGCTGCTCGAGCGCGGGCCGAAGCTCGTCGCGGTCACCCACGTCTCCAACGTGCTCGGCACGGAGAGTCCGCTGGCTGAGATTTCGCGGCTGGCCCACGCGGCCGGCGCGCTGGTGCTCGCCGACGGCGCCCAGGCGGCGCCGAAGATGGCGGTCGACGTGGCCGAGCTCGGCGTCGACTTCTACGCGGTAACCGGCCACAAGCTCTACGCGCCGACCGGGATCGGAGCGCTCTGGGCGAGGCTCGACCTGCTGCGGGCGATGCCGCCCTTCCTCGGCGGCGGCTCGATGATCCGCAAGGTGACCAAGGAGGGCACGACTTACGCCGATCCGCCGGCACGTTTTGAGGCGGGCACGCCGGCGATCGCCCAAGCGATCGGCATGGCCTCGGCGCTGCGCTGGATGGACTCGGTGGGGATGGGAGCAATCCGCGCCCATGAGCAGGAGATCGCCGCCTACGCCTTGGAGCGGCTCGGCGAGGTCCCCGGCCTGCGCGTCTTCGGCCCGCCGGCCGGTCCCGAACGCCTCGGCCCCGTCTCCTTCGAGCTCGATGGAGTCCACGCCCACGACGTCTCCGAGATCCTCGACCGCCACGGCGTCGCCGTCCGCGCCGGCCACCATTGCGCCCAACCGCTGATGGAACGCCTCGGCATTCCCGCGACCGCACGCGCCAGCTTCGGCGTCTACACAACGCCGGAAGAGATCGACCGCCTGGTCGAGGGCCTCGAAGACGCCCGCAAGGTCTTCGAGCTCTAGCCCTCCGGGTTCATAGCCTCGGCCGAGCCTTAGCTCCTGCGGAGTCGCCAAAAACCGCGAGGGTCCTTGAGGGAGCTGCCTACATGCTCGATTAGCTTGCGGTCGCGCAACTCATGTAGGTATTTGAGAGCGGTAGGCCTGGAAACGCTCAGAAGCTCCACCGCCTGCGTAGTAGTAACGCGATCACCGCGGCTGAGGAACTCAACGAATCGCTCCGACCCAGTAGGCAACCACTCGAGAATTCGACCGGCAAGCGGATCGGCAAGCAACGTCACATGTACTGAAGCCGAGCGCTCTGAATAGACAGGATCAGGGAGACCCGCCCGATTCATCTCCTCGAACATGCGATCGACACCCTCGCCCAGCTCTCTGCCATAGCCAAGGTCGCTCATCGCACGGGCGACTCTTGGATTCCGGGCAAAGCGACTGGAACGAATGCTCTCCGGGCGAACCAATCCGGGCAGGCGCCCGGGGCTTTCTACCTCGAGTCGGTCGTCGAACAACTCGATGCGCGTGTGGTCCCCACCGACGCTGTAGGACCGATGCGTGACCGCATTGACGACCGCCTCCAGCCAGGCAAATTCCGGAATTTGAGTGCCTTTGGCGAAACGACCCTCTTGTCGAAGTCGCGTCGTCATCGGGAGAAAGTCTTCTAGATGCTCCCGCGCCGCCTCGACTTGAAATGGAATCGGGCCCTCAAATCTCTCGTCCTCAACGACATTGGCCCGCGTCCCGCTCTCCCTCGCTGAGCCCGCGTAGCGAAGAACCCTTGTGGAGGCCTGCGGGAACCACGATTGAGGCTCGCGACCCAGCACGAGCAAGCCGGCGACCGTGAGGGACAGCGTTCCGTTCGCTTCAGACGCAAGTCCTCTCGCCTGAAGGACCTGGTCCAGGCTAGTCGCCGGTCGAAGTTTGCGTTCATATTCGGCAACGACGAGTTCGTCGAGATCGTCGAGACTCGTTCCGGCGACCGTTGTCCCATCGAAGATCGAGTCACCCTTGTCGTAGCGCAACTCCTGTGACTCGGTTGGGCCGAGCCGTCGGTTCTCGTCCCCGACCCGTAGAAAGGCCTCCCCCTTGGCGGTTAGATGCACGCGCTGACTCGCCTCGATTTCGATCAGCACGATCTCGTCCGCTTCATTATTCGAGTTGAGGCAAGGAAGAAACTCGAAGCGGTGACGCACGGGTGGCTGAGTGAAGTCAAGGGCCGCTTGGCGCCATGCGTTCAGCCGATTGCTAGAGGCGACGCCCTCCACCTTGCCGTCGTGAACTCCGGCGACCAGGAGACCTCCCTCTGCATTCGCGAATCCCGCGACGAGATCAGCAAGCGTTCGCGCTTGGGTCCGTGCGCTAACCCGCTCGAGCCATTGATCCTCCGGCCGACGAACCAGGAAGTCGATGGCGTCCGCTTCCGGGAGCGTTTTCAGTCGGGGTATATCCGCCTCTCTGGTCTTCATCCGTTTCGAAGCTTATCAGCTGCATTAAAATTTTTAATGCTCTTGTATAGAATCCCCTGTCTGGGACTTTTTCCCTGCAAATCAGCACTGAAATCAATTTCCGCTAGATGAAAATTTAGCGGGAATTTCAAGCTAGTCGAAGGCCCTTGACTGCGCCCGAGCGTTCTGTGCCGGGCGCTAGTAAGAGCCCGGAGAACCAGCCGGCGGTACGCCGGGCGGGGGTGGCGGTCCCCAGCTGACCCGACCGTCATCGCCGCTGATCGGGATCTTCTTGCCGCCCATCGCCGGTGTGTCGAGCGTGGTGTCGGCGATCGCCTTGACCCGGGAGAGAACCTCGCGGACCTCGCTCTTGCGGCCCTGGTAGCCCCACTGGTGCAGATCCGCAGTGAGACCCGTTGCGTCGATGCCGGCGGCATCGGCCAGGTAGAGCGCCCGCGGCATGTGGAAGCCCTGAGTGACGACAACCGCGTCCTTGACGCCGAAGATGCTGCGCGCCCTCACCATCGTCGCCCAGGTGTCGAAGCCGGCGTGGTCCTCGAAGATCACCCGGCCGGGCACGCCGTCGGCGACCAGCGCCTTGCGCATCGTGTCGGGCTCGTCGTAGGCCCAGGTGTGGTGATCGCCGGAGACCAGGATGCGATCGACCTTGCCAGCCTTCCAAAGGGCATCGGCCTGCCGCACGCGGTCGGCCAGCATCGCGCTCATCTTGCCGTTGGGCTGGACCAATGCCCCGGGCACGATCGCCACCTGGGCGTGGGGCACGTCGGCGACGTTGGCCGTCGCTTCGCCATCTGTGCTGAGCAGGATGTAGGCGTTGGCGCCGATCACGACGGCGACCAGCACCACGGCTCCGCCGATCGCGACCTTGGAGAGCCGCGGCCAGCGCCGAATCGGGTATGTCAGCTTGCGCATCAACCCCCGCATCGCGGATCAAGGTAGCAGCGCTTCGCTAGCCTCGTTGCATGGATGAGCTCTACCGCGACCAGATCCTCGAGCACTACAAGCGGCCCCATAACTTCGGGCGGGTAGATCAGCCGGACCTCGAGTTCGAGGACACCAACCCCTTCTGCGGCGACGAGCAGCACGTGACGATCAAGCTCGATGCCGAGGGACGAGTCGAGGAGATCGCCTTCGAGGGCAAAGGCTGCGCGATCTCGACCGCGGCGACCTCGCTGCTCACCGATGAGCTGGCGGGCAAAACGCGCGAGGAGCTGCTGCGACTACCCAAGGAGTACGTGCTCGAGCTGCTCGGGATCGACATCTCGGCGACGCGGATGAAGTGCGCGATGCTGGGGCTGAAGGTCGTGAAGAGCGCCAGCCTCGGCGAGCCGGCCGAATGGGAGGACGAGGGCGAGGTCGGCAGCCCCGCGGAAGCTGCCGCCGACCTCGGCTCGATCTAGGCGCTTGCCGGCGGCGCGTTCTCGCTCAGCGCGATGACCGCGAAGGCGGCGCCGTGCGGGTCGGTGAGGATCGCGAAGCGACCGACCGGAAGGTCGATCGGCCCCATCATCAAGCCGCCGCCGCGCTCCGTGGCCTGGGCCACGGTCGCATCGGTGTCCTCGGTCGCGAAGTAGGCCAGCCAGTGGGCGGGGATCTCCTCCGGCACGCTGCGCTCGACCATGTCGAGGATGCCGCCGACCGGGCCACCGTTGAGGGTGATCGTCGTGTAGCTCTCGTTCTCCCCCACCTTCATTTCTTCGAAGCCCCAGCCGAAGACCGCGCCGTAGAAGGCCTTGGCGCCCGCGACGTCGCGGGTGTTGAGTTCGTTCCAGGCGAGGGCGCCCGGCTCGTTGACCAGGCCGGCGCCGAGGAACGTCCCTGGCTGCCAGATCCCGAAGACGGCTCCGGTCGGGTCGGCGAAGACAGCCATCCGGCCCAGCTCCATCACGTCCATCGGCTCGGCGAGCACGTTGCCGCCGTTCTCCTTGACCGCCGCCGCGGTGGCGTCGGCGTCGGCGACCGAGACGTAGCTGCTCCAGGCGGGCGGCTGGCCCTCCTGCATCAGCGGCATCATCCCGGCGACGTCCCGCCCGTTCTTCGTCGCCCGGCGGTAGCCGCCGGTCTGCTCGACGTTTTCGCTCTCCGGCACCTGCCAGCCGAACAGGGCCGAGTAGAACTCGACGGAGGCGTCCAGGTCGGGAGAGCCGAGATCGACCCAGCAAGGGATCCCCGGCTCATAGCTCGTTCTCTCGCTCATCTATCGCTCCTCGTATCGAAGGTCGGTGCGCCGCCGATCCTCTCATCCCCGCCTAAGTCCGGGTCAAAGGCTTGTTACGGTGCCGCGGCCCAGGAGGGCCAATCGCTAAAATCCGACCGTAGAAGTAGGATTAAGTCTCAACCCGCACTAGCTACCCGCGGGAGCCTCGATTCCCTTGCCAGATACCGCCGGAACATCCATCTCCGTATGCCCTGCCGCCGAGCTGCCGGACGGCTCTATGCGCTTGGTCGAGCACGAGGGGCGCAAGATCGGCGTCTTCAACTGCGAGGGAACGCTCTACGCGATCGAGGACCGCTGCTCGCATGACGACGGGCCACTCGCCGAGGGCGAGTTCGATCCGGCGGCCTGCACCGTTGAGTGCCCGCGCCACGGCTCTCTCTTCGACCTGACCACCGGCAGGCCGAAGACACTCCCAGCTTTCGCTCCGGTGCAGACGTTCACGGCGGCCGTCGTGGACGACACGATCACCCTGGAGGTCGAATAAGCATGGCTACACCCGAGGTCGTAGCGGAGAAACGCTCGCTCGCCGGCATCAACTCCGACTACAAGGAGAAGTTCGGCTTCCACGATTCTGAGTCCGGCTACGCCTACAAGGCACCGAAGGGCCTCTCACGCGAGGTGGTCGAATCGATCTCCGATTACAAGAACGAGCCGCAGTGGATGCGCGACTTCCGCCTCAAGTCGCTCGAACACTTCTACGCGCGCCCGACCCCGACCTGGGGCGGCAACCTCGGCCAGATCGACTTCGACGACATCCACTACTTCGTCCGCGCCTCTGAGAAAAACAGCCGCGACTGGAGCGAGGTGCCCGAGGACATCAAGAACACCTTCGACCGGCTCGGCATCCCCGAGGCGGAGCGCAAATTCCTCTCCGGGGTCGGCGCCCAGTACGAGTCCGAGGTCGTCTACCACCAGGTCAACGAGAAGCTCGAGGCCCAGGGCGTGATCTTCACCGACATGGACACGGCGCTGCGCGAGCACGAGGACCTGGTGCGCGAGTACTGGGCGACGATCATCCCGCCCAACGACAACAAGCTGGCGGCGCTCAACTCCGCGGTCTGGTCGGGCGGCTCCTTCGTCTACGTGCCGGCCGGGGTCAAAGTCGAGATGCCGCTGCAGGCCTACTTCCGGATCAACACCGAGAACATGGGCCAGTTCGAGCGCACCCTGATCATCTGCGAGGAGGGCGCCGACGTCCACTACATCGAGGGCTGCACGGCGCCGGTCTACTCCAGCGACTCGCTGCACTCGGCCGTGGTCGAGATCTGCGCCAAGAAGAGCTCGCGGGTCCGCTACACGACCGTGCAGAACTGGTCGCAGAACGTCTTCAACCTCGTCACCAAGCGCGCCGTCGCGCACGAGAAGGCGACGATGGAGTGGGTCGACTGCAACCTCGGCTCGAAGCTGACGATGAAGTACCCCTCGATCTACCTGCTCGGGCCCGAAGCACACGGCGAGATCCTCTCGATCGCCTTCGCCGGTGATGGCCAGCACCAAGACGCCGGCGGCAAGATCATCCACGCGGCGCCGCGCACCTCGTCCTCGATCTTCTCCAAGTCGATCTCCAAGGACGGCGGGCGGGCGACCTACCGCGGGCTGCTCGAAATCGCCGACGGGGCGACGGAATCGCGCTCCAAGGTCGTCTGCGACGCGCTGCTGCTCGACGAGGACTCGCGCTCGGACACCTACCCGACGATCCGCATCGACGAGAACGACGCCGACGTCGGCCACGAGGCCACGGTCTCGAAGATCGGCGACGAGCAGCTCTTCTACCTGCAGAGCCGCGGCCTCGACGAGGAGGAGGCCTCGAAGATGATCGTCAACGGCTTCATCGAGCCCGTGACCAAGGAGCTGCCGATGGAGTACGCGGTCGAGCTCAACCGGCTGATCGAGCTGCAGATGGAGGGTTCGATTGGCTGAGGTAGCGACGCTGCCCCCCCTCCCCGACCAGAAGACCAAGGGGTGGGAATTCACCGACCTGTCCGGCCTCGATCTCGATTCGTACGAGCCCGGCTCGGCCGAGGCTTCGATCGGCTCAGCAGAGGGAGCCATCGTGCTGCCGCTGAAAGAGGCGAGCGAGTCGCGGCCGGAGCTGGTCGAGGGAAGGCTCGGCTCACTGGCGCCCGCCGACGACCCCTTCGTCGCGCGCAACGACATGGACTGGAGCGACGGCGTGCTCGTCCACATACCCGCCGGGGTCAAGGTCGAGGAGCCGATCCGGATCGAGGTCCCGCTCAGCGAGAACGGCAGCGCGCTCAACTGGCGCACCCTGATCGTGCTCGAGGAGGGTGCCGAGGCCGAGGTCTGGGAGCACTGGTCCTCACCGAGCGACGAGGTCGATGCCCTGCTCAACTCGGTCGTCGAGCTGCGCGTCGGCCAGGCGGCGACGCTGCGCTACGTCAACACCCAGGACATCTCCGAGTCAGCCTGGATCTTCGCCACCCAGCGCGCCCAGGTGGAGCGCGACGCACGGCTTGACTGGACCGCGCTCGGCTTCGGCTCGGCCAACGGCAAGGTGCGGATGGAGACCAACCTGGCGGGACCGGGCTCCGAGGCCCGCGTCACCGGCGGATACGCCGGAGGGCCCGGGCAACACCTCGACTACGACACTACCCAGGAGCACGCGGCGCCCAACACCAACTCCGACCTCGCTTTCCGGGGCGTCCTCGCCGCCGGCTCGACCGCTGTCTGGCGCGGCATGATCCGTGTCGACCCGGGCGCCCAACAGACCGATGCCTTCCAGGAGAGCCGCAACCTGCTGCTCTCGACCGAGGCCCATGCCGACGCGATCCCCGGCCTGGAGATCGAAGCCGATGATGTGCGCTGCACCCACGCCGCGGCCGTCGCCCAAGTCGATCGCGAGCAGCTCTTCTACCTCACCTCGCGCGGGCTCGGCGAGGCCGAGGCTAAGTCGCTGATCATCGAAGGCTTCCTCGAGTCCCTGGTCGAACGCCTGGCCGAGGGCCCGGTCCGCGACGAGATCTCCGCCGCGCTCGAGCGCCGGCTGGCCGAGATCCTCTAGCGCTCCCGCCTTCCCCTCTAGTCGTCCTCGCGTTTCTTACGACGTTCGGCGAGCGTCGACCGGGCGAGCGAGCCAACGACGATCAGCACCGGTGGCAGGTAGAGGACCCAGAGCCAATGGCCGACGTGGGCCAGCGGGATCAGGACGGCCATGTCCTCAGTATGAACTGCTTAGCACCGAGACCGCCGGCCTTGCGAGCAACGGTCCCGGTGCATAAGGGAGAGGGAGAGTCAAGTGAATGGACTCATTCTTAGTAAACCACTTCGTACAAAGCCTGCATCAGTAAAAAACCCTGCTTAACGGTTCTTTCATCTGCACTTTTCGCAAAAAGCGGAAACTACCCATTCCCCACCGACAGTAGGTAAAGGCCGAAACAGGTAAAAGCAACCATGACAGCAAGCATCCAGTACTGCGAGCGAGCGGCCTGTTTGTAATCGCCCCAGTAGGCGGTGGCGCGATCGTGAGCAAGGGTGAGGCCGACGACGTGGCCGATGACCAGCGCCCCGACCTGTACGTACCAGATCGCGTTGGCGCTGAGGAGCTTGAAGTTGATCCCCCCTGAGGCTGTTCCGAAAAGGTCGGTCGTCGCCGTGCCGAGAGGATCGGAGAGCAGGTAGGTGAACTGGGCCTGCTCCTGAAAGACGAAGAGGCTGAAGTAATGCGCAACCAGGTAGGCGAAGGCGATCGGAATCAGCGTGTGGGCGAAGCCGGCGCGCAGTTTGCCGAGCGGCGGAGCGCCGCGCACGGTGGCCATGCCACGCACGCCGATCAGGTAGACCAGGCCGACGCCGAGGAAGCAGAGCAGCATGAAGATCGTGTCCGCCAGTCGCAGCGAGGTGGTCAGGCTGAGCCCGGTTTCCGCCAGCCATTCGAAGGTCTTGATGATGGCGCTCTTGAAGGCCCCGTCCTGGGCCCCGTCGAAGCTGGTGCTGGCGATCGAGGCGATCACCACAGCGGCAGAGCCCGGGATCGTTGCCCAGTGCGTGGAGGCGGATAGAGGCAACCGCCGACCGAGCTGACCGTCTCGTAAGCCAAATGACCCAAGCTGGGAGAACATGCCGAAATAGACGGAGAACACCTCGCCCCGCTCGCACCATGTCTCTACACCGAACAGTGTCATCATCACCAGCGTGTAGAGGGTGTAGACCAGGGCCGCCACTCCGGCCGCGTGAGGTGAGAGTCCCACCGCCACTCCACCACTTGCCCCATAGACAACCTCCAGCCAGACCACGGCAAGGAGAGTTATCGCGGCGGGCCAGCGGCCGAACCGTTCCGGATACCTGAGGTGAGCGGGAGGCTGCCCCGCGATCAGGGTGAAGGCTCCGCCGATCACTCGAGCGACGGCGCGCCACGGGTTGAACGGCCGGAAGACGTCGCCGAAGATCACGCTGAACAGTGGAAAGCCCAGCCAGGCAGTGACATAGAGGAAGGTCAGGGCGAAGTTGCGATCGGGGGCTTCGGTGCCCTTCAGGCCCGCGTAGATCGAGAAGCCGAGAAAGAACACCCCGATCGCACCGCAAAGGATTTGAACCGGGACGCTGAGCAGGGTCGCCGAGAAGCGCTCGTTGAGTGGCCACCAGCGTTCGTCCTCAAAGCGCGGTTTGCGCCACGCCGCCGAGAGGGCGAAGAAGGAGATGATCAGGACAATCGACGCCCCCCAGGCGAAGAGCCAGGCGGGAATCGGCAGGTCCTTGCGCGCGACCAGCGCATGCGCGAGAGGCAGAAAGAAACTCATGGGTTGACGGTCAGTTCGAGGATCTGTTCCTTGCGGCCCTCGAGCTCGGCCTCGAAGACGCCTTCGATCGTGGCGGGGAAGTCGAAGCTGACCGATCCACCTGCCTTGACGTCCTTCATGATGTCGTAGCCGTGCATGTGGACCTCGTCGCTGACGTCGGAGTCCACCTTGAAGCGGACCTGTTCACCCTCGTTGTAGGTCAGGTCGGCGATGCCGCCAACGGGTTTGCCGTGCTTGATCACGATCGTCGTGACCTTGCCGTCGGTATTGGACGTAGTCTTGCTGCTGTCGTCGCTCTTCAGCACGACCAGCAGCACGATCGCGACAGCGATGACCGCAATTCCGGCGACGACACGCGTGGTGTTCGAATTCATTGCTCACTCCTCGAGTTCCGGGCACGGTGAAGCCGCGCCACATTGACCCGCGACGGGTGCCGCGGGCGGCTTGGACCTAGGGAGCGAGGGGCGGCGGGCGCTGGGCGTAGCCGAAGGCGAGCAGCAGCCCACCGCTGATCGCGTGCGAGCGCGGCGTCCTGGGTCGGATCTGGCTTTTGGCAGCGCGAGCGCGGGGCCGGGTCCAGATCCGCTCGGAGATCTTGACGATCGCCTTGAGGCCCGGGTAATGCCCAAAAAGCAGCGAACCGAGGAGCAGGAAAAGCGGGGTCAGCGCCACGGCGATCTCGAACATTGCTCTGAAAATCTAGCGGAGTCAGGGCCGTCGCCAGCGAATAACGTTCGCGCCGATGCGCCCCGAACGCGACACCATCGCCGCGCCCGACCTGCCGGAGGGCATTGCCTGGATCGGGGAGCGGCCGCAATCGATGCCCAATCTGACCGCCGCCGGGCCGGTCCTCGTCCACTTCCTCGACTTCGCCCAGCTCAACAGCGTTCGCACCCTCCCCTACCTGGCCGAGTGGGACCGCCGCTACCGCGAGGCGGGCCTGACCACGATCGGCGTGCAGGCGCCGCGCTTCCCCTTCGGCTCGGAGCCCGATCCGGTTGCCGCCGGTCTGACCGATCTCGGCGTCGGCTTCCCGGTTGCGATCGACGCCGAGCGCGAGCTCTGGCTCGCCTACGGCTGCGAGGGCTGGCCCAGCCTCTTCCTCTGGACGACCGGTGGCGCGCTGAGCTGGTTCCACTTCGGCGAGGGCGAATACCTCGGCACTGAGATGGCGATCCAGGAAGAGCTGCGCGAGCTCGACGCGCTGCGCTCGCTGCCGGAGCCGATGGACGCCACTGCGCCCAAGCGACTCCCCCGGCGCGAAGGTGATGCCCCCAACCCCGGAGATCTTCCCGGGCGGCTCCTGGGAAGAGCCCTGGACCGGCGGCGAGCTAGAGGCTCGACTACGAAGCCGGCGGCGCCTACGCGACGGTTGAGGGCGCCGGCACGCTCTCAGTCACCGTCGACAGCAGCGACCCGCAGCAGCTTCGAATCGACGGGGCGCGCTTGTACGAGCTCACCAGCCACGAGCGCCACGAGGCCCACCACCTAAGCCTCGTGCCCTCCCCAGGCCTCCAAATCTGGTCCGTAAGCTTCGCCGCCGCCATCCCGTAGAAGGAGCGTGGGGACCTCTCCGACGGACGGATACTCAAAAAGCCGGCCTAATCAGGCCGGCTTTTGTTCGGCGGATAGGTCCCCACGCTCCCTACGCCGATGCCGACTGTGCAGCTTCCCGAATCTCCTTCGGAAGCATGAACCGCACGTCCTCATGAACCGTGCGCAGCTCGGAGACGTCTTCGGCACCACGCTCGCGGAAGAGCTCGACCAGGCTCGCGACCAGCTCCTCGGGGGCGCTGGCACCAGAGGTGATGCCGACGGTCTCGACTCCCTGCAGCCACTCCTCCTCGACCTGGGTGTGGTTGTCGATCAGGTGCGAGGCGGCGCCGTGTTCGCGCGCGACCTCGACCAAGCGGTTCGAGTTGGAAGAGTTGGTCGAGCCGATGACGAGGACCAGGTCGCACTCGCGGGCGAGCTGCTTGACCGCGATCTGGCGGTTGGTCGTGGCGTAACAGATGTCGTCTGACTTGGAGCTGACGATGCCGGGGAACTTGGCCCGCAGGGCGGCGATCACCTCGGCCGTCTCGTCGACCGAGAGCGTCGTCTGGGTGATGAAGGCGACCTTGGCCGGATCGGCGACCTCGAGGCCCTCGACTTCGTCGGCGGTTTCGATCAGGACGATGCTGTCGGGTGCCTCGCCGGTGGTCCCTTCGACCTCCTCGTGGCCGGCGTGGCCGATCATCACGATCGTGTAGCCCTCGGCGGCGAAGCGCCGCGCCGAGACGTGGACCTTGGTCACCAGCGGGCAGGTGGCGTCGATCGTCTGCAGGTTGCGCGCGGCAGCGTTGTCGTGGACCGCGGGAGCAACGCCGTGGGCGGAGAAGACGACCATCTCGCCCTCGGGAACCTCGGTCTCCTGCTCGACGAAGATCGCGCCCCGCTTGGCCAGCTCCTCGACCACGTGCTTGTTGTGGACGATCTCCTTGCGCACGTAGACCGGGGCGCCGTGGAGCTCGAGCGCGCGCTCGACCGTCTGCACGGCGCGATCGACTCCAGCGCAGTATCCGCGCGGGGCTGCAAGCAGGACCCGTTTCGGGACCCCGGTGGCGAGCGAGGGCATGATCTGCAGAGTAGCTAGCCTTGCTGGATGGCAACCCAAGGACGCCACCTTGACCGGCTTACTGCCGTCGACGCCTCGTTCCTGACCAACGAGACCTCGGCGAGCCACATGCACGTCGGCGCAATCCTGATCTTCGAGGGGCCGCCGCCCAAATACGTCGACCTGGTCGAGCACGTGCGCGGGCGCCTCAACCAGGTGCCGCGCTTTCGCCAGCGCCTCGTGGTGCCGCCGCTGGAGGCCGGCCGGCCGCTCTGGGCCGACGACGTCAACTTCAACCTGACCTACCACATCCGCCACAGCGGATTGCCCGATCCGGGCGGCGAGCAGCAGCTGAAGCGCCTTGCCGCGCGGGTCTTCTCGCAGCAGCTGGACCGCTCGAAGCCACTCTGGGAGCTCTGGCTCGTGCAGGGCCTGGAGCGCGACCGCTTCGCCCTGCTGACCAAGACCCACCACGCGATGGTCGACGGTATCTCCGGCGTCGACATCGGCACCGTCCTCTTCGACCTCGAGCCGGTGCCCGAGCCAGCCGCCAGCGACGACGGCTGGGTGCCGGCGCCAGAGCCAAGCACGATCGACCTCGTCGCTCGTGGCGCGGTCGACGCCCTCGAGGCGCCGGTGAAGATCGTCGAGCGCGCGGTCGAGGCGATACGCCATCCCGAGTCGGCGGCGCGGCGGATCGGCGAGGCGCTAGAGGGCGTTGGCGAGGTCGTCGGCGCCTTCGCCGACCCGGCCCCCGACGTGCCGCTGAACCAGCACATCGGCCCGCACCGCCGCTTCACCTGGGCGCGCTCGGAGCTGGCCACCTTCAAGCGGATCAAGGACTCCCTCGGCGGCACCGTCAACGACGTCGTTCTGGCCGTGGTCACCGGGGCGCTGCGCGAGTGGCTGCACAGCCGCGGCGTGCGGACCGAGGGCCTGGAGCTGCGAGCGCTGGTGCCGGTCTCGATTCGCAGCCAGGACCAGCGCGGTGACCTCGGCAACCGGATCGCGGCGATGCGCGGCCCGCTGCCGGTCTACGTCGAGGACCCGGTGCGGCGCCTGCGCGTGGTCAGCGAGCAGATGGAGGGGCTGAAGCGCTCCAAGCAGGCGCTGGGCGCCGAAGTGATCTCCCGCTTCAACGACTTCGCCCCGCCGACGCTGCTGGCGCAGGCCTCGCGGATCAACTTCTCGACCCGGCTCTTCAACCTGATCGTCACCAACGTGCCGGGCCCACAGATCCCGCTCTATGTATTGGGCCGCGAACTCGAGGAGGTCTTCCCGGTCGCCTTCCTGCCGCAGAACCACACGATGGCGGTAGCGATCATGAGTTACAACGGCCGCGTCGGCTTCGGCCTGCTGGCCGACTACGACTCGATGGAGGACGTCGAAGCGATCGCCGAGGGGCTGAATCGCTCGCTCGCCGAGCTCGAGGAGGCCGCGGCGGCGGCCGCGCGCACCTGAGCCGGCCCGCATCCCGCGCCAACTAGGCTAGGTCGGTGGCAATCCTCGTCGCCCTCTTCATCGTCGTCCCGATCATCGAGATCTACGTGATCATCCAGATCGGCTCACTGATCGGCGTCTGGCCCACCGTCGCCCTGCTGATCGCCGACGCCGTGCTCGGCTCAATGCTGCTGCGCCACCAGGGCCGCGGCGCCTGGCGCCGCTTCAACGCCGCACTAGCCGAGCGCCGCTTTCCCGGCCGCGAGGTTGCCGACGGCCTCCTGATCGCAATCGGCGGCACCCTCCTGCTCACCCCCGGCTTCGTCACCGACATCTTCGGCGCCATCCTGCTGATCCCACCAACCCGAGCGCTCGTCCGGCGCCTGATGCGCGGTTACGTCGGCAAGCGGTTTCTGATCATGGGCGTGCCCGGCTCAGCGCGCCCTGCGGGACCGACGGGATCCGCTCCACCCTCAAGCCGTCACTACGACTACGACGCCACGGCCGAAGAGATCGACGCCGATGATCCACGGCTACCGGGCTGAGCAGCGCCGCCGCTAAGCCAACGCGAGCGTTTAGGGTCTCCCCATGCTCGGAGTTGCTTTTGTCGTCGTATCTCTACTGCTCGCCGCCAGCGAGTTCTACGTCTGGCACGCCGGTCTTCTCTGGCACGAGCCAAAGAAAGATCAGCGCAACTTCCCTCCTCGCTGGTAGGTCGGTGCGGATAGAGGCGGGCTAGCCGTTGGACCCGCCGGGGCCGCCCGAGCCCCGAAGATCGCCATGTTTTCGGCTTCCACCCCCGCTGCGTTCGGCGCCCATTTCCTTGAGCTTCTGAACGCGAAGTCACCGTCGTACCCCGCAGAATCAGTGTCCATGCCGTCCTCGTCCACCGTGTCAGAACTCAGGCGACTCCGTGATGGGATCCGTGAGATCTAGGCGATTTCGCGATACCCAAAGTCCGAGGAGAGGGTCGACGACGTGGAACCCGCTATCAATCTTGCCGATCAAGCCCTCCACAGCGAGGCGGTCGCGGGCGTCCCGAGCGGTGCTACGGGCGAGCTGCATCTCCTGGAGAACACTTCCTTTCGAAAGATCTTCCCCGCGAGCGACGACCACCAGCACCCGGCGCTCGGAATCGTCGAGGCCAGCCCAAATCGAGTCGAACTCGTCCCTGAGCTCATTTTGCACCGCGGTCAGAGCCCTCTCCCACGCCGAACCATCACTCGTCTTGCCCTTCGGGGTCTTCTCCCAGAGAAAGTGAGCGAGAAGCATCGCCCGCTGGGGATGGCCCCTTGCGGTGTCGAGCAGTAGCTCGAGCACCTCTCCAACCTCTCGCTGAGTTTTCGTGAAGTGGTTTCCGATATAGACAGCCAGGGCATCTTCCGGCAGAGGCTCCAACCTGACTGCCTTCGCCTGTCCGTAGAACGGCCTTGCCCTATCGTCGAAGAGCTGACTCATCATCCCCATATGTGAACCGGCGAAGATGTAGCTGGCTTGAGCCTCGTGTTGCTCCAGACGGCTACGGATGAGACCATCCAGCGGCGGTTTCGTCTCGAGGATGTCCTGAAACTCGTCAAAGACGACTAGGGTCGGAGTCGCCGTCTTCTCCATGATCCTCACGGGAAGATCGAGTAGCCATGCGAGGCGGCGGCCGACGTCGGTATCCAGGGTCGGCTCCAGGCTTACCCCGGTCTTGGGGATTCTGACCTTGGGCCTAAAGGTGCGGATGAGACCAACGGCGAAATTGCGCGCCGCGCCATGCAGGCTCCTGCGATAAGCGTCCTCGATGCGATTGGCGGCCTCCTCAACGGAGAGCAGGCCATAGAAGTTGACGTAGACGGTGTTCATTCCGAAGCCTTCCGCCTCTTCGCGGACCCGCTTCAGCAAAGTGGTCTTGCCATACCGGCGGGGCGCGGTCAAGCGACTGTTGGAATTGGCCTCGGCGAGTCGCAGCAGTTCCTCCAGCTCCTGCTCTCGGTTGATCAGCTCGCCGGCGGGGGCAGGGCGAGAGAAGTCAAATGGATTGAGCTCAGACGCACGCAAGGTTCGCTGAGGCTATCAGAGGTGACGGGTAGCCCGCCACTTTTGTGACGGGCCGTCCGCCACTTTTGTGACGGGCAGTCCGCCGCCCAACAAGGGTCCGTGAAGCTCATCGACTCAGCCAAGGGGGCGAAAGGCGGCAGCTCACTGGGCCGGAACCCCAGGGCAACGCTCTGATCAACGAGCCGGACTGGTGCGACCGGCGAGGCTAGAAGCCGAGTGCGAACTTGGCGTCCTCGGTCATCATCTCCGGAGCCTTTGAGCGTGATCTACCTGCAATTCAACCGCATCTGCTCGCCATGGGGATGTATATGGGGATGACGGCCCCAGCGGCCATCTGGTACGCCTGAATCTCCTAGACTCTCCGATCCATGTTGCGCCAATTCGCAAGGCTAAGCATCATTGCTACAGCTGCGGCAGCGATCTCATTCGCGCTGCTGACGGCGGCAAGCGTTGTCGCAGCTCAACCGGACGGCTATGTAGTCGCCGCATCGGGAAAGGTCTCGGGCCACCGCTGGACGCTGGAAGCCGGCCGTGAGGAAGGGAAACGCTGCTTCAAGCTGTCTCTGGCTGCACAGACCTTGGGAATAGCAACAACATGCGAAGCGCCGGCTGAACCACCGCGACTGTGGAGCCGCATCGTTGGAAACTCGGACGAAACAGCATCGGTCGAGCTGAACATCACCGTTCCGCGCGTTGCTCGTCTGAAGCTTCTCCTGGGCCACCCTGGCCACGGGCGATCGACCTGGTGGGGCGGGCCTACTCGCGCTTTGAGCAAGACGCAGGCATCTCAAGTCCATCTCAGTACAAACTTCCGCTTTGTGGTGCTTGCCGGACGAGGCCCCAACCTTTGCGTTGAAAAGGTTCGCGCGTTCGACCGAGATGGACATCTCCTCGAGAGCATCTCTGTCCCTTGCGAGTATTAGCGAACACAGAGCCAAGTGACTACCTCTGACGACATGCGGACCTACCAAGCGCTGTCCTACGGCGAAAAGTGGCGTGTCACCAGATTGGTCGCGAGGGGGGAAGCCCCCCACGATGCGCGGATGGCAGCCGCCGCAGTCGAGCTAGCCGAGAGCTATCGACGCAAAGGGCGAAATCCGGCCTTGCATCGCGTTCTAGCGATCACGCTCGTCCTTGTGGGGGTCGGCCTTACAGCCCTCGCGGCGATAGACGGAAAACTATTGGTGATGAGTTCGATGGCACTCGTCGCGCTGACCAACGTTGGGCAACTGGCCCTCAACCCAATGCTTCGCCCAAAGAACGTTGCCAGATCCCTGGAGGCATCCAGGCGGGTCTTGATAGCGGAAAGCTGATCTTCCCCGCCCACGACCATCTGCATGGCAAACGATCGCCTCGCAGCCGCTGGCGCGGTCCAGAGCCAACAAGGCGCCCGAGCGTGGTCCAGCGGGTCCGATTTGGCCGCGGGGTGACAAGGAGCTGGCAGCGCAGCCCGATTTCTGTGACCGAATGGCCGAGACGCAGCGCGACACGGCGGCGTTACCCTGATCTCCATGCCATCCCTATGGGCAGCATCGCTGCTCTTGCTCTTTGCTGTCATTGCCGGCGGTGTCGCTTGCGTTGAAGCAATCGGGAACGGCGAGTGCCTGGCGGCTCTAGCATTTGCTGTGATCACGCTGACGTGCGCCCTGGGTTTCTCTGTGCCCCTCGTGTCTCGCCGCGTGAGGCAGTGGTGGTGGTAGCCGGGAGTTGGCTGTGTGGCACCTGAAACCGCACAGGAACGCAAAGGAAGCGTGCTGCTCACACGCAACTAACGGCAGGGCTGGCCTAGCCGTTATTTGTTTGCGTCGATCCCGATTGCCGTGGGCGAGCAGATCCAGTCGCAAGACTCGAATGACAACAAAGGCTTGCCTTTGATCAATTGGTCGGTGCCGATCTCGCCGGGTCAGTGTGGAGCTGAGATCAGCCACTGAAGGTGACCCAACGCGCGCGCCTACTTTTCGCGCGACGCGGCAGTCCAATAGGCTGCCGTCAGTGACGAGACTCCTCCCCCTGCTTGCGGTAGCCGTCCTGCTTTCAATGTGCGGTTGTGGGGGCACCAGTAGTTCGCACTCAATGACGCAAAACACTGCTTCGTCGCGCGCGATGCAGATCTCCACCTGCGGAGCGAAGGCTGGATTCGAGTTCAAGCTCCACAAGGTGGATTGCGAAATTGCAAACACCCTGATCGTGACGCTCGATGGCCGAGCGCTTCATCAGTCTGTGACCCTGAGGGCCGAAGGCAAGCGACGCGCGACCTGGGTCTGCACCTCACCAACCCATTCGCTCGTTGACCGACTGCACTGCAAACAGGGTGATCGATTCTTTACGGTCGAACGCACGCCTCAATAGTCGGTCGGCGTGCCGTAGCCCCAGGAGTGTCGTGGCACTGGACAGACGGCGATTCGAACTCCACGCTCCCTCCTTACCATGGATGTGCTCTACCAACTGAGCTACCTGGGCGAAAGGGTCCGAAGCCGCCTTCTCATGCGGATTCAGGCTACCTCCGCCGCTGATTCTACAGGCCTTACTTCAAGCTGTTACCCGCAGTTTGGGGGAGTCCCGGGCGGATTTGGGCCACAGTGCATCAGTCGTGGCCCAAACCGCGCGGCGAATGCCCGATCAAATTCCTAGCTCAAGACTTGAAGCTGCCGGAAACAGGTCGGTGCTCAGGCTGGCCAGCGCTCCGCGATGGTCTCGTCGGCAACGAAGAGCTCCCGAAACTCGGCGTCCTCGATCGCCCGGCGAACCGCGCCGCGAAGAACATCTTGAAGCAGAGCGACCTCGGCGAGCGCGCTCCGCTCCTCGCCGCCCTGCGGACCCTCCGGCTCCTCCGCCGCTGAAGCATCGGCGCCGGCGCCCTCACCGACGAAGAGTTGGACGTGGGAGCCGTGGACCCAGTCGGAGCGACCGTCGTAGAGCCGCTCAGCGAGGTCTTCGTCAAGGCCATCGATCCCGACATCGGAGGCGAGGGCCGGTATTCGCTTCTTGAACTGCTGGGTCAAGTCGCGGCGGCCAATCTTGAGCAGCGCCTCGATCCCACCGACCAGGATCGGCACCACCATGTCGGCCCAACGGATACGGGGCGCGTAGGCCATCCTCCACATTGCCCGCCTGACGCGGGGCGGCAGATGCTCGCGGCACTCCCAATAGGCCGCCAGGAGAGCGGCGAGTTCTCGTCCCTCGGGGGCGTCGAGCCACTCGCGACCGTGATGCAGTCGCCAGATCGCCTTGTCCTCGCGGTGGAGCACGTAGACGACGCAGCACTGACCGTCCTCGTAGTCGAGTAGCCGCGCCGCGTACTCAGTCGAGTAGCCGTTGTCCCGGACGAGCCGGCTGAGGGTGAGCGCGTCGTCCAATGTACCGTCGGTGTCCCAAGCGAAGTGACGCTCCTCCAGCTCCTCAAGCGAGACCTCCTTGACGAAGGAGTAACGCTGGCCGAACTGGCGCACTGGGACGAAGTAGTGACCGCGCGGCGTGCAGGCGTTCATCACCAGCTCGGCGGTGTCCCGTTCGAGTTCTCGGATGACGATGCCTCCGCCGAGGTCGACCTCGTCGACGAACTCGCCGGGGGCTCGCTCCTCGTCCATGCCGGGGCGGCGCTCCCAGCCGATCGGCGGGTGGGCATAGACCTCCTCAATCGGGACGTCGGTGGACGAGTCGGCAGCGCAGATAATCAGGTCGCGCACCCTGACGATCGCGCCTGCGTTCAGCGGCCCGGCGCTGAACCGAGCGTCGAGTTCAGCGCTGAGCTGGTCGACCATCAAGCCGATCAAGCTATCGGCCACCGGGGATAGGGTCAGGCGACTCATGGACGGCTCTGAAGCACTCGGGCTACTTGGCGCCGGACTCGGCTTCATCGGCGTGGCGTTGGCGCTTACTGTGCCGGCCTTTGTTGAGTGGTCTCGGCGGCCGTGCCTACGGATCGAGAAAGCCGACGACGCCAACAGCCCCGATCCCTATTGGCGGATCGTTCACGTCCGTGTGGTCAACGAGCCGCTGTCAGGGCGGCTCTCGCGCGTCCTACTCCGCAACTCGGCTGCTGGATGTCGAGTGTCAATGATGTTCAAGAGCGAGAGCGACGGCAAGACGGTCGACGCTCGCGGGAAGTGGAGCGCGCAGCCCGAGCCGCTCGCAATCATCGGTCAAGGTGACGCAGTCCGTCGCGTCTATGACCCGGAGAAGATCCCGGTGTGCCTGACGCTCGACCTCTCGGCGACCGAGGACGGCGAGACCGTCGCGGTGGCGATCAAGCACAACAACGACGCGGGCGCGTTCGCCTTTGACCCGGAGGTCTATGCACCCGGCAACCTCCGCAACGACGAGTTGCAGCTGACCGACGAGCTGTACGAAGTGACCGTCGTCGCCCAGGCGGGGGAGATCAGATCCTCCCCGCGCCGATTCCTGCTCCACAACGCAGGCACCTCGCCGCGCGACCTACGGCTGGAGCCAATCGAAGACTAGTCGAGCAAGCACCGCGGGTCATCGGCGCTGGGGTCGTGCAGGGAAACGACGCGAGCGTTTGGGTCCCTGGCCTTCTTCGCCTTGAGCCGGCCTACCACTGCCAGACTCACGGCGACCGACGGCAGCGAGGGCGACTACGCCACGCTATCTATGAGCCGCGAAGTGCTGGCGAAACGGTGACGGACTCTGCACTGGCAGGCCAAACCTGCACGAAGTCCTCTAGGGACTCCTCGCTGACCGGGGATACCCTGCCTCCGAGATAGGCATAGAGCCCGCCAAGCATGACCTGATAACCGGGGATCGGGATAGAGGTCGGAGTACCCGGACTAACCGAGCCGTCCGTGCTCTTAACGTTGACCGTTAGACGCAGGGTGCCACTGATCGGGCGAACGCCAAACATCCGCAACCCAGCCACCTCGGGAATCCCCGGCACGGTGAAAGGCATCGGCGGTGCCGGTCCCGCGTAGATCACGCAGCCCGGCCCGGCTTTTCGCGAATCCTTGAAGTCAGCACGCAGCGAGACCAAGCCCCCATCGTTTCCGTTTGCCGCCGCATCGAAGATCAGCGCGCACTTGTAGATCCAAGCGGCAAAAACCGCCTGGTCTGACTCATTGAGAGTCACGGTGTCGTCACCACGAATTAGCGGCTTTAGGACTTCTGCAGCGGCGTTGTCAATGACTGAGAGCCACTGGTTGTTGCAGCTCCGACAGACGACCTTTGCAGTCGAGATCGGCTCCTCGGGACTGAGGCGCATTTGGTGACGACCGACAAAGCCGCCACTGAACCCAGGATCGGGTCTTCGCTTCCGGTGGAATGCCCGAAGAACCCAGGCCGCAACGAGGTGCTCCTCCGTCATATCGGAGTGGCCGCAGAAAATGCACTCATCGAGTTCGCCAAAGGAAGTCACGAGCGAAGTCTCTCAAGACCCCGGTCTAGGCCCGTGAGCATCGTCCGTGGGGGAGCCTTTGCCAGCTACCTCAGGCCCCAGCATCGAGCGACCGACTCATACCGCAACTAACGGCAGGGCTGGCCCTGCCGTTAGTTGTTTCAACCAATCTCCGTCGCGGTGGCTAGCAATCCGGCAAGCCGAAAGACTTGATTGCTAGGGCGTTCGCCCCGACCCGCTCGATTGAAGCACCGCGCTCACGGCCGTCAACCCTGCGGGGTCGTGCGCTTCGCGCCCTTGACTGCCACTCTCGCGGCGCTGGTTTGGCGGGCAGGGGTGGAATCGCGGTCCTGCCGGTCAGCGTGTGGGAAGGGGATAAGCCATGCGGCGCTAAAGAGGAGGAAGTGCCTTTCGCACCCTCGCCTCGGATACCTGGCTACGAAAAATCTCCTTCCGAGCCGCCCCGCACCACGCCGATTAGCCCACCATGAGCGTTCAAGAGCCTCGCCACCCCTACCTGCTCACCGAGCGGGTAATACCGAACGAAGTAGCGCACGTTCCGAAGCCACACAAATCGCTCTCTAAGGGCAGGTGGAGGTAGCTTCGGGTGGACGATAATGTGCTTTTCCGTGCTCGTAGTCAGATCGATGGTTTTGACACGCTTGCCAACCGCACCGTAGAACGCACGAACGGAACCCGCACTTTCGTCTTGGGCATTTATGGTGAACTTTATTGATAGATGCCCTCCTGCCGGAATCCTCCAGCCCCAGCGGGAGCTACCCTTTAGCGTGCCCGAAGGTCGGAAGTCCATCGAGAACAACCATGATCGGCAGCTGCCATTATCGTGAACCGATCCCGTAACTGTCCAGCGTTTACCGTTGGGATTCTTCCCCTCCGCAATCAAGTGCTTCTGGGGATGAATGCATCGCTTGGCCGCGAACGTCGCCTGTGAGCTTGCACTAGCGAAGTGAACGAAAACGGCACTCATCAGGAACGCAAGCAACACACCGATGACGCTTATATGCACTGGCCTGACCGTGTCCGACATGTATCGCCTTTCCTGTTGCTTAGTGCACGGGCGCCGTGCAGTAGGGACATCGCTTAGCTGCAATTGAAATCTTGCTGGTGCATTCTGGACATGCTCGAACGTCGGCCACCGCCCCGTGGGCTGAATCGTCACGTCGCTGGCGAACAGTCAGAACAGCTGCAATTACCGCCATAGCGAGAACGACGGTTATTGCTGCCTCGATCACGGCACCGTATCTGAATTCGCTGCCATTGATCGTGAACGAATTAAGTTCGAAACGAGGTTCCCCGATAAACACTGCAATCAACGGCGCAATCAAGCCGCCAACCACAGCTTGGATCAAGTAGAACGCTGCGAGGCCGAGCACAATACCCGCCACCAAGCCCGTAGGCTCGTATCGTGCCACTAGCTTCTTGAGACTGGCGAACATGAGTTTAGTCCTGCGCTCCTTGGGTCAGCGTGCTTGCCATGCGAAGCGTTTCGCGGCTTTAATCTAGCATCGCTGACCGTTTGATTGAACAAAGGTCACGTCTCACCCCTTCCCGCAGACTTGTTGCGCTGTCAACGAAAGTGTCCCACCACCTGCCTCGACAAGGCCATCCGGAGTCGGCGTCTTGAAGTCCCAATGCATTACGACGAAGATTCGATACTGGTACTCGACATTCGGGGTACAAGGGAATGTAGTGCCAGCCTGAGTATTCCAGTTGCCAAATTCGTGTTGCCAATGAGCCCCGCTGCCATCGCTAGGAATGTTTTCACTTTCAGCTATTGGTTCAAACGCTTTTCCTGGCAGCGAGATGCCGTTTGATGTATGCCGTTCGAATACCTTCGTGATCTTGTCAACAGAAACCGTATACCCATCTGCGTAGCAGGCGACTTTCCACTTAACGTGAAACGTGTTGCCGAAGGAGTAGACATGCAGGTCGCCTCGACAGGTTCCCTTGAGCCACGTTACGTCAGAGGGCTTGGCACCGCCGAGGTCGAATCCATTGACTGGATCCGCATTGGAATAGTCGTAGGCGTTGGCAGAACCTCCTTGGATCGGGTCAGGCGAGAGGAATCGCCCCAGCGCAGGTACGTAGCTTCTCACCCCCATCTGGATCACTCCCGAAGGCAGTTCCGTCCTCCGCCTCTGCCCGCCAACCCATCCAAAGCGAGGCGTTTCCCCCTGTTTGGGATTGCCGAACTCGTCGTATTGGAACGTGTTGCTGAACCCGGCGATGCCTTTGCCAGTCCCCGCCCTGGCAACGATATCGCCGTGTAGATTCGTGAGTTGAAGTGTCGTTTCGGTGCTGTTCTGGATGCCGATCAAGTTGCCGGAAATGCCGGCGATGTTGCGGGTCCAACTGCCTTCCCGTTCGGTCCAAGATACCGAGTCGGAGGGACTGTCGTAGTGGAAGATTTCGGTTCCTTTGACTCCGCCCGTTTGTACTCGCTGGCGCTGGCGGCCGAGGGCATCCAGTTCGTAGGTATTTGTCACGCCGCTCTGGGTTTGACTGGAGACCATGTTGTTGGAGAAGAAGCTCGTTTCAAGCGTCCCTCCGCCCGCGTATTTCCCAGGCAGTTTGGTGATCCGCCCGAAGTTGTCGTAGGTGACTTCGCCTTCGAGGCGATCGGCTGCGTCGTATTTGTAGGTCTGGCTGGTCCCTTCTGAGCTGGTGTCGCAAACTCCCCCGATGCCTGGCGCCCGTGTGGTCATCTTCGTACGGTTGGAGTCTTTGCCGGCTTCGCCTTCGTAGAGGTACTGGCGCGTGGTGCACGAGCCGCCCTGGGGCGTTTCCTTGGCCCATTCCAACCTGCCGGCTTTGTCGTAGCTGTATTGGCGCAGGCCCTGGGTGTTTTCGTCTGAGAGCAGTTGGCCGTAGATCGAGGTCTGCTCTTTTTCTTCGAACCAGGTGCATTTTTCGATACAGCTGCTCGTCTTCGTGTAAGTGAGCGCGGTCGGCTGCCCGGTTTCGTCATAGCTCGTTTTGCCGACGATCCCGTCGGGAAGCCCTTCTTCGATCATGTTGCCGTCGGCGTCATAGGCGGCAGTGAAGGCGCCCGCCGAGGAATCTTCAAGCGTAGTCAACAGGCCCGTGGTCGGATCATAGCCGTATTTCTGGCTGCCCTTGGCGTTCGCCGTTGTCGCCACTCGGCCGTCGAGGTCGTATGTCGTGGTCGAGGTGTTCCCGTCGGCATCGGTGTATTTGACGGGGCGCCCGAGTTTGTCGTATTCGGCAACGGAAGCCTGGCTTTTGAAGCCTTCGCAGCTCGTTTCGCAGGTGAACTTCTGTTCGACCTGCAGGCCCGTCAATGAGTTATAGACGACTTTGACGGGCGGCAGTTCTTTGCCGCCGCCGATCTGCTTTGTGGTTTGCAGTCGCCCTGCCGCGTCATAGGTCGTGATCGTTTTACGGGTATTTTCTTTGATCCCGCCCGGACCTTCCACGATTTCGGTTGGTTGCTCCAGCGGTGAGTAGGAGAGCACCTTCTTGACGAGAAGCTGAGGCTGCCCTGGGGTTCCGGGCTGGGCGGCAGGGGTCGTCTTGCACAGCAGTCCCGCATACAGTGGTTTGTTCTTGCATTCGCTGTCCGGACCACCTGACGGGGTGTAGTAGAAGAACTTGGTCGTGTGAGCATCGGTGCCACTGGTGTTGGCGGGTTGGCTGATTTCCGTCGGCAAACCGGTTTCTGCGTCATAGGCGATCCTCTTGTGAATATTTAGGCCAGTCGGATCGATGATCGTTTCGGTCGGCATTCGCAGTTTCCAGTTGTATTTGGTTTCGGTCACTCGCTGGTCGGCGTCGACCCCTTCCCCCGGAATGCTGGCGCCACTCGTTACGCGCGTCGGCAGGTGAGGATCGGGAATGGGTTTTTCCGCGCCTTCGGGCATCCCCCCGTCATATTGGATCGTCGTGTGCAGTCGGGCTTTCGGGACGACGGCGCCCGATTCGAGGCGGATGGCGTGCATCGGCCCCCATTCCTCTTCCATCTGCGTGCCATCTTTTGAGAAGTGGCGTTTGACTTCTAGTTCTTCTGAGCGGGCTTTCCTTTTTTCTTCAGTGGCTTCCAAGACCCTGAGGCGGTTCTGGGCGCTGAGTTCGCGCACGACGTTGCCGAATTCATCGGTTTCCGCGGTCGTGATCGCGGGTCCCGAGGTGCCGCCGCCGGGAGGGGATGCGATGTTGACCGCTTCACCTTCGACGTCCATGTAGTAGACGGTGGCGTGCGAGTAGGCGCTCGGCGGGCTCTGCGGCACTTCATCGGGCGGAAAGATCGCCGTGGCGTCGACGGGCACGTCGTGCTGGCCCCATTTGGCGACTTCAGAGACGCCCATTTCATAAGGAGCCCCGCTGCCGCTGATCGGTACGCCGTAGGCGATCGTGGTCTGGGCGACCGCCGGGCTGGCGACGAGGCTCGGGTGTTTGACCGAGATCAGTCGGCCGTTGGCTTCCTCTCCGTCCATCACGCCGTATTCGAGCGTCCAGGGTTCCTGGCCGGGGGGCGTGATCGTGCGGAGCTGGCCCCCTGTTTTTTCGTAGGTGTATTTCTCTTTCAGGTTGGGGGAGATCCGCGGATCCCACTCTTCGGTCATCCTGCCTTCGGAGTTGTAGGCGTAGTTGGCGACTTCCCAAGGGCCGCCGTTGCCGGGGGCGTAGTAGGTGATCTTGGAGAGGCGTTCCCCATAACCGGCGGGTGCCCCCCAATTGCTGGCCGGGGCATAGGTAAAGCCCAACGCATGGCATCCGGTATTGGTCATAGCCGCAGTTTCGGTCGTGCAGCTGACACCGCTCGGAGCGGGGGCGATGATCATCGTGAGTCGGCGGACGCCGCCAGCGATCACGTAGTTCATGCGGGTGGTGTTGCCGGCGCCGCCCACCTGGGAGACGAACACGGGCAGGTATTCGCTGCCCCCGGAGGCGTTTTCGAAGGTGGTCCGGTTGCCAGCCGGATCGGATAGCACGAAGCGCGTGGTTCCTTCGAGGGTGAGCGTCCAGCCGGTCAGCTCGGTCGGCGCGAGGTAGCTTTCGCCTTCCTTTTCGAAGGAGCTTTCGGTCCCGTCAGGTTTGGTGAGGGTGGCATAGGAAAACGAGAAGGATTCGCCTTCGATCGTTTCGGTGGTGTTGACGAGTTTCAGGCTTTTCCAGTCCGATCCGGCGACTTCGACCGGAACGCCGGGTTTCCAGCCCTGGCCCAGGACACCGGTATCGCCGGTTTTGCCGGCTTCCCGTGAGTTGAAGGTGCGCGAGAAGTCAAGCGAGGAAATGTAGCCGGGCACCGATGCATCGTCACGATCCACCGAGAGATTGCCGGTGAGCAGGTCAACCGTTCCGGGACCCACCTCGGCGGTTTCATCGCCTGGACTGCCGAGGAAGCGGTTGACGGTCGCTTCCACCGGAGCACTGAAGCCGGCTACGCCGGTCGGCCCTTCGAAGAGGGCGCGGACCTGGACGGTCCCGCCTTTGCTGCGCAGCGTCGATGTGGTGTGCGCGGCGTCAAAATAGAGCGGTTCTGTTTCCTGCACGCCTGAGAGGGCCAGCGGCCATTTTTTGACCGTTTCCTGAGCGGCGTTCTTCACCAGTCCGACCGGGATTTCCTGAAAGACGCCGCTTTTGCCTTCGCGGTACTGGTAGGTGATCCCGGTCACACCTTTGACTTCCCAGGCCGCTTTGAGCTTCAGTCGCCTCGCGGTTGCTGTCCCTTCCGTGGGCGAGGTGAGCTTGCTGGTGCTCGGTGCGGGCGGATAGTAGGTGGCTGAGAGAAATGGCCGCTTGCTTTCTTCGGCGGCGCCGGAATCGATTTCGATCAGCCGTTCGATGCAGCTCGGGCTGCATTCGTGGTTGGTCTCGTCGCTCAGCTTGAAGAGCACGCCCTGCTTCGGAGTTACCCCCGATGCCCAACGCTCGACGAGGGAGGTTAGTTCGGGCGAGGAGAAGTTCCACCAACCGGCTTCGCTGCCTCGGGCGCTGGTACTGATCGAGGCACCAGCGGACCCGTAGTCGCCTCCTTCGGTCGCCCACAGCGCTCCACTCTTCCAGCTTATCCAGTTGACGTTGGCCGCCCAGCTCTTGTCGGAGACTTCGCGTAGTTCAGTCCCGGCGGTGTTTTTCGCCACCGATGGCGAGTAGAGGCTTATGGTTGCCGAAGCGACGTAGGCGTTTTTGGGAATGGCGCTTGTGTCGAAACGCATGATCGACCTGGCGTATTCGTCAGCGCTGCCGGAGTGATAGACGGCCTTGGCCCCCAGGACTTTCCAGCCGCTTGCCGCGCATAGGTTCGTTTCTTTCAACGCGCCGCTGAAGATCTCGCAGTTTTCCTGCACTTTGCCGGTTACAAGGATCGAAGGATCGATCACTACCGGCCAAGACCGATCGGGCTGGGAGAGCCATTCGCGATCTGCTTCGACTGCCAAGTCCCAGGTGCCCTCGCCACTGGGACTTAGCTGGTAGTGAACGTCGCGCGAGACGGCGGGGCCCTGCGGTGAGCTATCGCTCATGAGCGGAGGCGGCAGGGTTGCGATCGCCTTGCCCGTTTCATCCTGAAATTCGATCGAGCCGTCTTCGCTTTTGACCGGCGTAAGACCAGATGAGGTGGCCATCTCGAAGTGAAGGGTTGAGGGCTGGGAAGCATCCCTTAGTTCGATGTCCTCCTTCAGGCCCGTCGGCAGGCTCGTGAGGTTGAAGGTCGTACCGGGATCGGCTGCTCCATAGCTCGCGCTGTCGCCTTCAACCTCGCCCGCTTCGCTTTCGCCTCCAAGGAGACGCTCTGAGATCCAGTCGTCTCCAAGAGAGACCCGCACCGGGCCGGCGCCCAAGCGGGCCGGGAGGCTCAGGTCAAAGCGGTTCTGGCCGTCGGTCAGCGTGCCGTCTTCGGATCGCTCGAGCCCTGCTTCGATCGGTCGCCAATCTCCTTCGCCGTCGCGGTAGTTGACCGGGTTCTCGAAGATCCTGGTTTCCAGAGCGCCATTGGGGAGGTGAAAGGTCTGGGAGGTTGCCGTGCGATCGGCGATTACTTCGGGGCCGGGTTCGGCAACCGGGGGTTCATAGAGCGCCGGATTGGTGTCGCTCGCTTCATCTTGCTCTGCCAAAGCGATGCCCGAGCCGATGGCGAGCAGCAACAAAACAGCAGCAACTACACCAATGAGCCTGATCCCCTTCACGAAAATGTTCTCCTCTTTTGTGTGTTGTCTTATCCCTGCCGAGCCCGCACGAGCTTGATTCGCTTCAATCCGTAAGCGCTAACGGCACCGCTCCCTAGCAAATCCCTTCCCGCTTTCAGTAAGGCTGAAGTGAAGTTCGGGGCCGAAGACAATTTCGAGGACCCTCGTCTTCACAAGCGTCGAGAGGTGATAATCGATTGCCTTCAGCGACCAGGTACGATCCAATCTCGCGTAAAGCTCCTTCGAGGTCACAGGGCGATCCAACTCTCGCACCTCTGCAACGATCGCCTTCTTTGCTTCGTGGATATGGGACCGGACGCTGCCTTGAGAGAGACGCCCGGTCCCATCCACGCCAGCCGCCCGTAGTCCCTCGGGCGAATCGAGCTGTGTAGGCAAACGCCGCCGAGTCGTGGGGGACCGGAGGGCGGCGCGCTGCTGGGTGGAAGTGTGGTGTAAAGACATATGACCGATTTGCGCCCCGGACGACCGCAGATTCGCAAGTCGTAAAGTCGTCCGGGGCGATCACCACCAGTCACTTCTTCGATCACTGACGACCAAAGGAGTGTGAGTGCTGATTGCTTGACAGTTTCAAATCGGTACGCAGTAGGCAACCCAAACTTGCCCACTACTCAGCATCCGCTGAGTCGCCGTAGTAACCGCCCTCGGGACGGCCTGGGCGGCCCCGCCGGTAAGAGAGGAACGCGACAACCTTCGTATGGCCTTTCTCCCCGGATTTCGCCATGCGGTTTGCAGATTCAGCTTGGATCTCCTTCGCACGTTTGTAGCTGCCTTCTTGGTGGTCATGCATGTCTCGCTCACCCTGCGCATCGAGGTAGGGGGCATCCCAAACCAAGTACAGCTCCTCGTCCTCGTCCATCTTCCCGGCGGCATACGAGGAAACCGTCTCCGCGAGGATCGCTTGCGTGACCGCGCCATTCAGGTCATGGCGATCAGGGATGGACATTCCTCGATAGACCTCGGGCGTGACTTCCGGCATGACGATGGCTCGGTAGACGGGGCGGGCAAAACCACCGATCATCTTGGTTCCCGCGAATTCGATACACCCGGATTCGTAGAGGTCGTGAATGTGCCCGGTGACCTTCTTGACGTTGACGCCGATCATGTCTGCGATCTCGCCGGCAGCGAAGCAGCCTTCGTGCAAGATCGCGATGATTTCGACCCTGATCCAGTGATCGAGGGCGTGGGTCATCGCCTCCACCGGCTGCCGCGTTCGCTGCTTGGACGGCATCCGCCCGACCTGCCGAATCTTCACGCCTGACCCCTCCAATCGAAAAGATTTCCGCTAATGCGCAGGCGAGCATACGGAGATCGCAGGGGTTGCGCGGACTGACCCGAGAAGTCATGAAATTCTAACTGGTTAGGAAATTCCTACTCTCTCCTTCCCGTCCCGGTGCAGAGCCGGGTGACGACACGGGAGGGAGGTGAGAGGGAATGAAGATCACGCCTGTTGAGACAGTCGTGCCGCTGGTGCAAACCGTCAAGCAGCGGTAAGCAAGCCGGGCCAGTCTCGATCTGAGCAAGGGTCGGGGCTGGCCCGTCAAAAGAACCGACTAGGCGAAGGCTGGCGTAGTTGACGTCCCTCAACGCCATGCGTCCGGGGACCGCTATCTACCTTCCGCCCCCCCCCGCACGTTCTCGATCAGCATTTCGAGCGGCATCGGCTCGCTCAACGGCACGCCCCCGCCTTCCGTGGCCGAGTACAGCACCGTCCCCTCGTTGATCCTCAGATCGAGTCTTCCCTCAAGGATCAACTCTCCAATCTGGCCCTGAATCAACATCTTGAAGACCTCCTCGAAGGCGAGGGACAGCTCCTCCTCGGTGAAGCCGTCTTGGCCTCGCGTCAGGGCCTCGCTGAGCCTGCCGAGAAGCTCTGTCTTCGGGTCCATTCGAGAGAACCTAACCAATCGCTTCGATCCTGCTTACCGGCCTTCGCCGCTGCACCGCGACTCCCCTCCCCCGACCTACCCGCCAAACCAGCGCGGCGAGAGCGCTTGTCAAGGGCGCGCAGCGCCCGACCCCCGCAGGGGGTTGACTAGCGCGAGCGCGGTGCTTCAATCGAGCGGGTCGGGGGTTACAGACCGATTCCCATATCTCGTCCAATGCTCCTGGTCAGCTCTCTGGTCCTAGTTAGCTGATGCTCCAGGTTGAGCCTGCGCTGAACCTCGGCAAGCCTTCTCTGTGCAACCTCGCGAGTCGCCCGCTCCAAAGCGTCTTGCGGCTGGTGGCCGAAGGCGTTGCCCTTGTCCCTCACTCCGTGTTCGAGGCGGTAGCGCTCGACTCCCTGGACGCCTCGATCCCAAGCCTTCGCCCTGGTCGGATCGGCGGGCCTCTCCCCCAGCTCCTTGACGATGTAGGCAGGCGGCTCGATCCGAGCGGCGGTGAGCGCTTGCGCTGAGCGGGCGTCAAGAAGCCGGCTTGCGATCTCGCGCTCGCGCTGGATCTCCGCGCCCGGCGGCTCCATCTGCTCCAGCCTCGCGACGTTCTCAGCCAATCGTTCTCTGAGCAGCTCCTCGCTTTCCGTGGCGCGGGGCAACTTCTGGCGGCGCTCACGCCAGCCGAGCGCTTCGACGGCTTCACGCTCGGCGCTGGCCCGCTGGACCTGAGCACGCCGCTCCTCGACCGCTTGGACCTGGCGGGCGTAGTCCTCCTGGTGGCGGACCTCAAAGCGGGCCGGGGTGGCTAGCTTCTCCCGCCTCGCCGCCAGCTCGGCGGTGGGCAGCTTCGCCAGCTCGGCGCGCAGCGCCTCGTCGTGAGCGGCGGTCTGGGCGCGGTCGCGCTCTGCGGCTTCGCCAACGTGGGCGATTGGATCGCGCTCGGGTCCAGTCGGCGCGTACTCCGAGCGCTCGGCCTGGATCTCCGGTGTCGCGTAGAGGTAGGTTTGCTCGCGGGTGCGCGAGGTGGCGACGTATATCTCTTGCTTGTCCATGCTTGGATCGGCCATCACGTAGGCCCGATCTACGGTCGTCCCCTGAGCGCAGTAGGTCGTCACCGCGTAGGCGTGCTGAAGCGCTGGGGCCTCGCCGCCTAGGGTGGTCTGGGAGAGGTAGTCCGGCCCGACCTCGACCCGGCGGGCTTGGTCGATGCCGGCGAGAACGACACGCCGCTGCTCGGCGTCGACCGATGCGACTTCCCAGCGCTCGCGGTTGTAGATACCGGCGCGACGGTCGTTGATCCGGGTGATGACCTGATCGCCGGCAGCGAAGGCAGCGCCACCGACCTCGATCTCCTCGGAACCCAACCTGCCTTCGGATCGCACCAGCTCGCGCGCCGTCGCATTCAAGCGCTCGACCTCTGAGTTTCGCTTCGCCACCATCAGCGCGTCCTCGCCTTTGGCGAAGGACTGCCACCAGTCCTCGACCATCGCCACCCGGCGCTCCTCGGCGTTCCCGGCGACAGTGACCCGTTCCTCGGAGCGGTAGAGCGACAGGGCCTCTCGGCCGGCTCCCTCGCGGATGAGCTTCGCCGCGTCGCGGTCGAGCTCGTGGTTGTGGCGGATCACTTCGTCAAGGTGGACGGGCTCGGTGCGCTCCGCGATCGCGGAGAAAAGACCGCCCGCCTCGATCGCGCCAAGCTGCTCGGGGTCGCCAACGAGAACGAGCTTCGCCCCGGCGGCGTCGGCGTGGCCGATCACTCGGGCCAGATGCTCCGATCCGACCATCGCCGCCTCATCGACCAAGAGGACCGAGCGCGGGGAAAGGCCAAGCTCCCCGCGGTCGAGATCGCGAAGCAGGCCCGCCACGGTCGTCGCCTCAAGGCCCTCGCTGCGAAGGACGTTGGCGGCGCGCCATGTCGGCGCGGCGGCTCGAAGCTCGAAGCCGGCCTGCGCCCAGCCTTCCGCGCAGGCGACCGTGGCGAAGCTCTTCCCGGTCCCCGCCTCCCCGATCACCACGGCGATGCCCTCACGGCCCGCGAGCAGGCGGCGGACCATCTCGCGCTGGTCGGGCTTCAGGGTCGGCCGGGCCGCGATCACCCTGGCGGCGACCGGCTCGCCCGCCTCTCCTCGCGGCTCTGCCGCCATCCGCTCGGCCGTCTCAAGCGCCTGTTGCTCAAGCTCCCAGATGCGCTTGGTCGTGTAGCGGATGCCTTTGGCGGTCTCGGCCACGGTGACCACTGACTCGGAAGCAAGGAAGGCGTCGGCGGCGCTCTCGACCTCATGGCCGGGCGCGCCGTTGGGAAGCAGGTTGGCGACCGCCTGGATCGCGTCGCGGCGGTCGAAGTGGGAGGCGTGGGCCGTTACCTCGCGGTCGAGCTGGGCAAGCGTCAGCTTGGAGGCAAGCTCGATCTCCCTGGCCATCGTCGCCTCGATGGCGTCGTGGTCCAAGCCGATCTCTTCGGCTTTGGATTGCCAGCGCCGGCGCAGGTCGCCCAGCTCTATCCCCTTCTCCTTCGGCTTGCGCGTGGCGAGCGTGGCGACCTGGCGGGCACGTGCGGAGGCACCCTCACCGGCCGCCTCGAGTATTTCCGCGCGGCGGGTCGAGAACGCCTTCAGCCACTCGTCCTTGAAGCCTTTGATCTCCGCGATGCCCTTGCGAACCGGCTGCCACTCGACTCCGAGCGTCAGGGTCAGCTCGTGGCGAAGGTGGGCCTCGTAGATGTAGCTGGCGGTCTTGGCGTGCTCGTAGATCGCGGGGTGGTAGAGGCGGGTCCATTTGCCGTCTGGTCCCTTGGTCGCGTTGGCGATCAGCACATGCGTATGCAGCTGCGGATCACCGTTTCGCGATGAGCGGTGCATGAAGCCGGCGGCGATGAAGCCGCTGCCTTTGACGAAGGTGGCACCGCCTTTGCCTCGGCGGGTCAGGCAAGCGTTGGCCTCCATGTACTTCAGAGCTGCTTCAACCGAGAGCTGATGGGCAGCCTTGACCTCGGCGGCGACCTCCTTGCCTCCGAGCGCCCGCAGAAGCGAGACCGACTTGGGGGCGGAGAAGGTGAGATCGAAGCCGGGGACCGAGCCGCGCCCGGAGACAGAGATCAGTCCAAGCGGCTCCCCGGTGGCCGGGTTCATTCCGGTCAGCATCGCCACGAGCTGGTCGGGCTCGATCTCGCCTGAGAGGCCCAGCTCGCGGGCGGCGTCGCCCAGCCACTGGCCCGGCTCCTCGCCCTCGCCGGAGTAGTAGTCCTCCGCCCCTTCGGCGACCTTCTCCAGGTAGTAGCGCTCCTGGCCTTTTCCGAGCTTTCCAATGCTGAGCATCAGAAGCTATGTCCAATCAGCGGCGAGAATGCGCCGCTTTTTTCGTTAAGAAGCCGCACGGCACTCCGTACTCCATCCGGTGGCCTTGCGTGCGTCATCGATTCGCTCACACCCTGTAGGTACATCGAGGGGGTCTTTTTGATCCACTTCTTTGGAAGTCGAGCGCGGCGGCTCCGCGCCCCGGCGGATTTGGGCGTGCCTGGAAGGGCTGTCCTGGCGGCTACGCGGTGCCGGGGATCACCAAGGGGTGATAGGGCGTGAGGGCGGTGGCTGTGGGTGCTGTGGGTCTGCTTGTAGGTGGCTGCCTGCCTGCTTGTAGGTGGCTGCCTGCCTGCTTGTAGGTGGCTGCCTGCCTGCTTGTAGGTGGCTGCCTGCCTGCTTGTAGGTGGCTGGTCTGCCTTCCTATGGCTCTAACTTCTGGCTGTCTGTCTGTGGCTTCTGACTAGCTGGATCTATGTCTCTTGCTGATGGTCTGGCTGTCTCTGCCTGGCTGTCTCTGCCTGGCTGTCTTCTGCTTGTTCTCTCGGGGGCGCGTCAGCGCCGCTGATCATCTTTGCCAGTCCTTCGCCGCGCGCTGGATCGGGGGGGCGCGGGCCTGCGCCCCTCGGCTTTCAAAAGAAGTGGATCAAGTGCGGCCGGAACGGCACCAATAGGCCATGAGGCGAAGGCAGAGACCCCCGCAGGAGGCGTTGGCGACGGGTTGCTGGCGCTGGGGTTGTGTGAGGGCTGTGTGAGCAATCGGTGCCGCAAAAGTGGCGCAAAAGGACGCCCTGAATGGACTACTAGATATGAGAAAGAGCAGCGATGCGACGGCTCCCGGAGCTGAGCGGCGGGAGCGCCAGGAAAACCAGTGGATCAAATCCCGGTCCCCACTTGACCTAAAGGTCATGAGGATCGACCCGATTCGCAAATTCGTGCGGGCGCTTCGGGACTCGCACCGGACTCAGACAAACCGACGGGATGCCGCTCACTTTTGACATGACCGATCTCAACCCTGATGCCTGAGCGTCCGGCACCCCCTCGCCTCGGCCTGACGGTCGAGGAGGCTGCAAGAGCGGTCGGCATGAGCGAGTCGTCGTTCAAGCGGCACGTGCAGCCAGAGCTTCGGATCGTCCGCCGAGGAAGCCTGCGAATCATCCCCGTGCGCGAGATCGAAAAGTGGCTGGAAGGCAATGCCACGCTTGCCGCGACGACCCGAGCGGCATCTAGAATGGCGGCACTGACAAAGCGCCCCCGCGCCGTTGGAGCGGCCGGGGGCATGGCCCAAGGAGATACGGCTCCATGAGCAACGCGAAGCGTAGTGCGGCCCTGCAAGGGATCGAAGTCCGAACGGACGCGAAGGGTCGGAAGCGGTACAGGGGCACAGCCCACGACAAGGGCGCCGGCAAGTACCTGCGAGGGCGATGGACTGGATCACTGGCTGAGGCTCGTGCATGGCGCGTAGACGCGCAAGCCGGTCTACAGGCGGGCACCCTGTCGGCCGCGACCGGACCAACCGTCGCCGAGGCTGCCGAAGAATTCATTGCCGGGATGAAGTCCGGCACGTTCCGACAGAAGGGCGGACGTACCTACAAGCCGAGCGCCATTCGCGGGTACGAGCGCGACCTGAACAACCACGCTATGCCCGAACTGGGATCGAAGCGGATCAGTCGCCTTCAGCGTCCCGAACTTCAAAGATGGGTCGATGGACTAACGATCCCAGAGAGGTCGCCGTCAACCGTGAGGAACGCGGTCGCCGCGCTGCGTGCGCTGATCGGATTCGCGGAGCTACGCGGCTGGGTCCACCTCAATCCATGCAACGGGATCCGAGTTCCCTCGGGCGAGAAGGCGCGCGACCGCATCGCATCTCCCGCCGAAGCGGCGACGCTGATCGCGGCGATGCGGCCAGCGGACCGCGCCACGCTCGGCTTCGCGGTCTACGCGGGTCTGCGGCTTGGGGAGTTGCTGGCGCTCGACGTGCCGGCCATCGATCTTGAAGGCGGTTGGATCTACGTTCATCGGAGCTGGGACAGAGAGGGAAAGCAGTTCGTCCCAACCAAGTCCCGCAAGCCGCGCAAGGTGCCAATCATCGACAAGCTAGCCGCGCTCTTGGCCGATCATTTCGTCTTGCTCGACCACCCGAGCGACGGACTGCTCTTTCCGAGTGCCAACAACCCCGAATGGCCGACCGACGCGGGCATTCTGCGTCGCCGCACTCATGCAGGTTGGAAAAAGGCGGGCCTCAAACCGCTGGGATTCCACGAGGGTCGCCACACGTACGCGAGCATTGGCATCGCCGCCGGCCTAAATCCCAAGACCTTGAGCACATACCTCGGCCACGCCACGATCACCATCACGCTTGACCGCTACGGACACTTGATGCCGGGCAGCGAGATCGAAGCGAGAGCAATACTCGACGCCTACCTTGATGGAGAGAACTAGCCACTCGCATTGAGTGGAGCCGCAATTTGGGTGTTTCTGGGCCTACCGGCTCCGCCGCGGCGCCCGGCAGACTCCAAATACCGTGGTCCCACCTACCCCTATCGCCGTTGACCTCAACCCGCCCAAGGTGCCAGGGCGCGAAGCGGGGATGGTCGTATGCCCCACCGACGGACTTCCCGCCCGTATCGTCAAAGCGCACAACATCTACAAGGCATCCTCGATTCAGGGCTACGCGGATCTTGTCGCCAAGAGCATGAAGAACAAATGGGAGAACCTCGCCTACGTAGACCTCTTCTGCGGACCTGGCATTTGCTGGGTCAAGGACACCGGAGAATTCGTCTACGGGTCCCCGCTGATCGCCCAAGAAGTCGAGCCTGCGTACTCCCACTTCATCTTCAACGACAAGGACCCGGTCTGCATCAGCGCACTGAAGGCTCGCCTGGCTCAGGCCACAGGGTCGGTGTCGTACATGACCGAGGACGTAAACGCCCCGGAGACGATCCTTAGCGTGAGGAGCAAGATCCCGACCTGGACGCTGTCGCTTGTTCTTCTCGACCCGCAAGGGTGCAATCTCGAGTTCGAGACCATCCGTCGTTTGGTGACGGGCAAACCCCCACTGGATTTGCTGATCAATCTTCCGATCAACAGCTTGAAGCGGAGCCGGGAGCACCCTCACATCATCGACAGAGTCCTCGGCAGCGGATGGCAGGACGCCTGCAACCTTGACGACTGGCCGCGAACGGTAAGGGCATTTTTCCGAGGCGGGTTGGAGAAGCTCGGCTATCAGTACTCAGTGGGTCAGCAAATCTTCAGCGAGAAAAACAAGTCGCCGCTCTACGACTTCCTCATGGCAAGCAGAAGCTCTCTTGCAGAACGCTTCTTCAAGGAAGTGACCCGCCGAGGCACCCCGCACGGCCAGATGGCATTGCCAACGGGCTAGGCCGAGGCCAGGACACGGCCTGGGTACTCATCCCAGGTCCGACCCTCAAGTTCCCGGCCGTTCGTCTTCGGCCTGTGCCCACCCCATTGCTTGAAGAAGAAGGCGACATCCTCATCGCCGCAGCGGTCCCGCAGGTCGATAATCCAGTCTTCATCGACACGGCGATGGCCGGGGCCGGACTCACCGCCAGCGATCAGCCAGTCGATGCCGTCGAGGTCGAGCCCTTCAAGCGGCCCGAGCAAAGGCTCGGCGGAGATGAACCGGATGGCGGCCGGGACCTCCCGCAGCGAGTCGGCCCGGTGGACGAAGCGCCGATTCTCGATGCTGACCCCCATCCAGACGTTGGAAGGCCAGGGCAAGTCGGGGGCAAGTTCGACCATCCGGTCCTGCCGCTTCGTGAGGACCTGGAAGACGTGGTGATCGGCTTCCTCCATCACGTCGAAGACCTTGGCAACGAAGTCGTCCGGTATGTCCTCGTGAAACAAGTCGGACATGGAGTTGACGAAGATCGTTCGAGGCCGCCTCCATCTCATCGGTTGGTCCAGTCGCTCGGGCCAAATTCGCAGCCCGAAGCCTTGCTCGTAAGGGTGACCGGGAACGCCCTTGAAGCGTTCAGCGAAAGTCTTGGCGTAGCAGTGGGCGCAGCCCGGCGAAACCTGATCGCAGCCCGTAACGGGATTCCAGGTCGCCTCGGTCCACTCGATTGCGCTCTTGTCAGACACAGCGACTTGTTCGCCGTCGAGGCCACGACACCGCTTTTGCGTTCCCGGTCCTCAAATCTCTTTGATGATCCAGCGACACATCGAAGGAATCGAGTCGGGATCGATCAACCGAGCGGACCTCTCCCGTGAAATGGATGGCGTATCTCGGCATCGTTTACCGAAGGCTACTCGCCGTATCGGGCAGCTTTATACGAACATATGTTCGATGATGGCTCCCCGCTGCTTGACTCGCGACCTCGTCGACGGTTACGGGGATCAGTGCCCGCCAATCAAATGGATCCGTGGGGATGCTCGTGGGGATGGGATGGGGATGAAACTGACCCCCTATGACCCCCGCTGACTCCGCAAACCGTGCCTAGAACCCAAGTGCGAACTTGGCGTCCTCGGTCATCATCTCGGGGGACCAGGCTGGGTCGAAGACCATCTTGGGGTGGACGGCGTTGACGCCTGGGAGGTCGCCGACGAACTCCTTCATCTGCTCGGAGACCTGGGGGCCGATTGGGCAGGCCGGGGTGGTGAGGGTGAAGGTGACGAAGACTTCGTCCTTCTCTATGTCGACGTCGTAGACGAGGCCGAGGGAAACGAAGTCAAGGCCGAGGCTCGGGGTCGATCACTTCCTCAAGGGCCTCGAGGACGTCGTCTTCTGTCAGCACCGCAGTGTCGTTGTCGGTCATCGGACAATGGTAGCCGGAGGCTACGACCGGTCGGGGTCCGAGCGGCTCGGCGGGAGGCTCGTGATCCTCCATGCTCAGCTCCAGCTGCCACCAGCCGACGTCGCGCCAGGCACCCGCCTTCCAGCCGATACGGCGGTAGACGCCGACCGGAGCGAACCCCAGACACTCATGCAGCGCCACGCTCGCGACGTTGGGAAGAGTGATGCCGGCGCAGGCCGCGCGAAACCCTTGGCGACGTAGGTGCTCGAACAGGCTCGCGTAAAGGCGGCGGGCAACACCTTGGCGCCAATGTCCCTCGTCGACGTAGACGGAGACATCGGTTGACCAGCGATAGGCCGGGCGCTCTCGGTGTCGGCAGGCGTACGCATAGCCGAGCAACTCCCCGCCACGCTCGGCAACAAGCCAAGGATGGGTGATCGACATTCGAACAATTCGATCCGCCATCTCCGCCTCATCAGGGGCGATTTCCTCGAATGAGGTCGCGTTCGCCAGGACGTATGGCGCGTATATCGCCGCACATCCGGCGGCGTCTCTCGTGGGATCGGCACGGCGAATCAAGAGCTCTTCCATCAAGCGGCAATCTAGACCGCCCACGCCGCATGAATTCTTTTCTCGTCAATAGGCTGCCCGGGATGAGCGAGCCTGTGACGATTCTGCGGCGCTCGATCGGCATCGTCTTTGCCGACGGCGGCCTGCTTGCGCTCAGCGCTGTGCGTCCACAGAGCGCCGGCGGTCACGGCGAGGAGGCGGTCGGGGCGGTTCTATGCGGGCCCGACGGCGCCCCGGTTGACGTCTCCGAGACGCTGCTTTCAACCGAGTACGGGCCGGACGGCGTGCAGCGCCGGGCGACGCTCGAGCTCTGGCTCAACGATGACGACGGGCAGCCGCTGCGCGGTGCCGGCACCTTGATCAGCGCCGCTGAGATCAGCCACCCTGGGTTGACCGGAACAGTTGCCTTCTTCCGCTGGTCCCTCGAGGGACGCGAGGGGCTCGGCCACTACGAGGTCGTGCACGGCGATGGCTGAGATCAAGACGATCATCTCGGACTTCGGCGGCGTGCTGACGACGCCGCTGATCGAGTCCTTCATGGCTTTCCAGGACCAAACCGGTATTACGACCGAAACACTGGGCAAGGCGATGCAGGCCGCCACCGAGGCGAACGGCGAGAACCCGCTCTTCGAGATGGAGCGCGGCGAAATCACCGAGGACGCCTTCCTCGCCCAGCTGACCGAGTACCTCGAGCCACTGCTTGGCCACCCACCCGAGATGCACCGCTTCCGCGAGATCTACTTCGAGGCGCTGGAGCCCAACCCAGCGATGATCGAGCTGATGCGCGAGCTCAAGGGCGAGGGCTACCGGATGGCGATGTTGACCAACAACGTGCGCGAGTGGGAGCCACTCTGGCGCTCGATGCTGCCGGTTGACGAGATCTTCGAGACCGTCGTCGACTCCGGCTTCGTCGGCTGCCGCAAGCCCGAATCGCGCATCTACGAGCTGACCTTGGAGCGCGTGGCCGAACCCGCCGCATCCTGCCTCTTCATCGACGACGTCCTCGTCAACATCGAAGGCGCCCGCAAGGCCGGTCTCAATGCCGTCCACTTCCAGGACAACGCGCAGGCGATCGCCGAGATCCGCGCCGCCCTCACCTAGTAGGACAGGTGGCGCTTGAGGAAGTCGAGCTGGTCGACGACCAGCGCCTCATGCACGGGGCCGTCGTAGATGTCGAAGTGGTCGACGCCGGGGTAGGTCCGTAGCTTGCCCTTCGGTGCGCGGCGGGCAGCGGAAATAGCCGGGCCGGGCTTGGCGACGCGATCGGCCTCACCGACGCAGACGAGCCAGGGGCAATGCAGATTGGCGGCGTGACGCACCGGGCGATAGGGACGGCCGAGCAGCCAGCGCGAGGAGACGCGGTTGCGCCAGCGTGAGTCCTCGCCGATCTCGACCACGCGTCGCCAGCCCTCCTCCCCACCCGGCGCGTTGATCAGCGCCGGCTCGTCGGGCTGGCCGACGGCGGGCAGGTAGCGACCCTGGACCGCGGCGGCGAGCATGCGAGCAGTCACCCGCGGCGATGCACGGTGGGCTTGCGTGACGATGTCGAGGAAGGGAACCTGGCTGATCGCTGCTGCGACATCTGGATCGCCGGCGGCAGCGGCGAGCGCGTTGCCGCCTCCCATCGAAGAACCGAACGTCGCGATCCGCGCACCGTCAACCTCGGGCAGCGAGCGCGCGAAGGCGATCGCTGCCCGCCAGTCCTCGAGTTGCCGTCTGGGATCGAAGAGATCCGGCTCGCCGCCGCTATCGCCGAAGCCACGGTGATCGAAGACAAGCGCCCCGAATCCCGCAGCGGCAAAACGCTCGGCAAACGCACCGAGGCGGTCGCGCCGCGTGCCGGAAAGCCCGTGAGCCATAACGACAGCTGGGGCTTCGCCCGACTCTCCAGCCGCCGGGTAGAACCAAGCCGCACATGTGTCCATGCCTGAGACAAATGTGAGATCGCTACGAGCCATTGCAGTTCCAACGAGGCCAGACGCCCGAACGTGAGATCCCAAAGCATCTTCTTCTTCCGTCACCACACCCCAGTCTCGCCAGTCCTCGATAGGTCCCCAACCAGCAATCAGAGCCAGAGATGATTCCCTCCTCACATGAGCATCGCTAGATCCTGCTCTCAACTCTCGTCTTTTGGCGAAACCTTTAAGCTGCATCCAGGAGAGCAGAGGCTACGGGGTCGTAGCAAGCGCCTGATAAAGCGTGAGGTCGGTCTAATCAACTGACAGGGGTTCGAGTCCCCCGCTCTCCGCCTGTTGCTAACAGACTCGTCCTGAGCGGAATTCTGGTGGAGGCGCGCGCCCCTCGTGGTACCCTGAGTGGGCTTATCAGGCGTTTGTGGGTGATTCCCACCTAGCAACGAGACCCGCTCAGGCGGGTCTTTTTGTGCTCAGTTTCAAGAGCCAGCGGCTGGCTAGTTGTCCGAGCCCGCCCGGTCCCAGATGTAGAGCTCGACGGCCTCTAGGGCCAGCTCCATCTGGCGGGGCGGAGGAGAGCAGGCCGAGGACCAGCTCGAGGGCGTCCTCCTCGGTGACTCCGGCGTCGACGGCCTCCTCGCCGCGGAAACCGGCGGCGAGCTTCATCGCCTCGCGGCGGTTGTCGCCGAGCGAGCCGAAGGCGCCCATCAGGAAGTCGCGGTTCGGGACCGGGTGGCCGACCTCGAGCGAGCCGTGCCAGGCGGCGAGCATCGAGAGGTCGTGCTCGTCGAGCTCGGAGAGCGCCTTGGCGTAGTGGGTCTCGAGCTCGTCGTCGGGGATCTCGTCGACCCAGGCGCGGACCGCCTCGCCGAGCAGCTGGCGGCGGGCCTCGCGGCCGATCGAGTCGGCGATCGCGCGGATCGCGTCGGCTGGGTCTACGAAGCAGAGGGCCATCGGAAAGCCAATCTAGAGAAGGCGGTAGACGGCAAATCGGGGGGCGTTTTGCCGGGGTTTGCGGCGTTCTGATGCGCCGCGGGCGGACCTATGCTGGACCGCTCGCCCTTATGCCGCTGAAACTGATCCACGGACCCCCGAACTCGGGCCGCGCCGGCCGCATCCGGCGCGGGCTGATCGCCGTGCTCGATCGCGACCCGGTCCTCGTCGTCCCCACCCTCGACGACGTCTACGCCTTCGAGCGGGAGCTCTGCGCAAACGGCGCGGTGCTCGGGGCGGACGTGATGACCTTCGGTGGCCTGTTCCGGGCGGTGGCGACGGCGGGCGGCGCCCCGCCCGGGGCCGTCCTCACCCCGGCGCAGCGCCTCGGCGCCGTCGCGGTGGCGGTGAGCGAGCGGCGGGCGGAGCTCGGCCCGCTGCGCGGCTCCGCCCTGCAGTCCGGGCTTTCCAATCGCGCTGGAGCGGCTGCTCGACGAGCTGCAGGGGCCGGGCCTCGAGCCGGCCGACGTCGAAGCGACGGCGGGGACGCTCGAGGGCTCGGCTTACCTCGGCGACATCGCGGCCCTCTTCGCCGGCTACGCGCAAGTGCGGCGACGAGCTCGCGACCGTCGACGCCCACAACATCGCCCGCGAGGCGATCGACCTGCTGCAGTGGCGGAGGCGAGTTCTGGCGGCGGCCGGTCTTCCTCTACGGCCTCGACGACCTGACTCCAAATCAGCTGGACCTGATCCGCGGCCTCGCCTCGATCATCGATGTGACCGTGGCGCTGCCCTACGAGACCGAGCACACGGCGCTCGAGGCGCGCAACGCCCCGCTGCTCGAAGCGCTCGAGCGGATCGGCATCGACTCGGTCGAGGAGACCGCCGCCGACCCCGCCAACACCGACTCGCCGCTCCTCTTTCACCTCGAGCGAGGCTTCGGCGCTACGCGAGCCGCAGCACCGCCCGATCGACGAGAGCCTCGTCTTCCTGCGCTCCGCCGGCGAGCGCGGCGAGGCCGAGGCGATCGCGGTCGAGGTGGCGCGACTGCTCGCCGACGGATGCGAGCCGGAGCAGATCGCGATCGTCGTCCGCGACCCGGCGCGGCGCGGCCCGCTGATCGCCTCGATCCTCGAGTCCTACGGGATCCCGACCGCGCTCGAGGCGGAGATCCCGGCTTCCACCACCTCCGTCGGGGGCTCCCTGATCGCACTGCTGGAGGCCGTCCTCGGGACCGGCCGGGCGGCTGACCTGCTGCGCTACCTGCGCGGGCCCTCAGGCACCCCATCGGGGCGGGTCGATTGGTTCGAGCGCAAGCTGCGTCGCGAGCGGGTCCAGACGGCGGCAGCGGCGCTGCAGCTCTGGGAGGAGAAGGACGGAGAGCCGCAGGAGGCCGTCGTCGCGACTGCGGGAATCAGCCGGCAGGCCGGCTGACCTGGCCGCCGAGGTCGGCGCCGCTCGCCGCGGCGATGGGCGCCCGCGTCGGCTCGGAGCTGGAGGCGCGCGCCGCGGCGGCGATCTCCACCGCCCTGACCGAGCGGGCGGCGCTCGACGGCCTGGCGCCGCTGCCCGAAGCGCTGGCGCGGACGCTGGCCGGCATCCGGGTACGGGTGTGGAGCGGACCGGTCGAGGACCGGGTCAGGATCGCCGACCCCCGCCGGGTGCGAGCGGCGCGCTTCGACAACGTCTTCGTCGCCTCCCTGCAGGACGGCGAGTTCCCGCGCGGCGACCGCCCACACCGACCCGTTCCTCACCGAGCGCCAGCGCGAGTCGCTCGGCCTGCTGCCGCGCCACGACAGCGGCGCCGAGGAGCGCTACCTCTTCCACGTCTGCCTGGCGCTGCCGAAACGCAGGCTCTTCCTCTCCTACCGCGACAGCGACGAGAACGGCGGCGCCGAAGCGCCCTCGCCCTTCTCGAGGACGTCAGGCAGCTGCTGGAGCCAATCGAGGGCGAGACCTCGCGGCCGCGGCCTGGCCGAGGTCGTCCACCGCGTCGCCGACGCGCCGTCGGAGACCGAGCTGGCGCGGGCGGTCGCCGCACCGGCAGGCGCGCCGACCCCGAGCAGCTGCTCGAGGTCGCCGGGGCCGAGGCTGCGATCGCCGATCGGGTCCTGGATCGACTGGCGAACGCTCGCAGCGTCGAGGCCGCCACTCGCGCTCCCGGCCCGCTCTCGAACCCGGCGGTGATCGCGGCGCTGAGCGACGTCCATGCCTACGGCGGCACCACCCTGGAGGGCTTCGACGTCTGCTCCTACCGCTGGTTCGTCTCCGCACGAGCTCTCCCCGCAGCCGCTCGACCCGACTCCCGACCCGCTCGTCCAGGGCGGCATCGTGCACGCTGCCCTCTACGCCCTCTACAAGGAGCGGCCCGGGGGCGATCCCCTGCCCCGCCCCGCTTCCCTGGCCGCCTGGATCGCCCGCGGCCGGGAGCTGGTCGGCGAGATCGCGGCGGCGAAAGGACTCGGCGAGCACCCGGCCGAGCGGGCCATGCTCGCTCGCATCGAGGGCCTGCTCGTGCGCTTCCTCGCCGAGGAGGCGCGCCGCGAGATCGGCGGCTTCGAGCCCTGGCTGCTGGAGGCGGAGTTCTCCGAGTCCGAGGAGGTCGAGCAACCGACGCTCGAGATCGACGGCTGGCGCCTGCACGGAGCGATCGACCGAGTCGACCGAGCGGCCGACGGGCGCGCCCTCGTCCTCGACTACAAGCTCTCGAGCAAAGTCTCGCCGCGGGAGAAGTTCGAGGAGGAGGCGAAGCTGCAGCTGCAGCTCTACCTGATCGCCGTCGCCGAGCTCTGGGGAGCGGAGATCGTCGGCGGCCTCTACCACCCGCTGCGCGCCACCTCGGAGCGCCGGCCGCGCGGGCTCGTCGCTGGAGGACGCCGCGGCCGACCTCGCCGGCTACGGGCTCGCCAAGACCGACAGCGTCGAGCGGGAGGAATTCGACGAGCTGCTCGCCGATGCCCGCCGTCGCGCCGGCGAGATCGTCGCCCGGATGCGAGCTGGTCAGATCGATCGCGACCCCGGCCCGCGCGAGGGACTGCGCGACCACGGCATCTGCCCGGCCTTCTGCGACTTCGCGCCGATCTGCCGCCGCGACCGGGCGCCGGTCGAGCCGGTCAGCGACGAGGAGGACGACGAGCGGTGAGCCAGCGCAAGCCAACCGCCGAGCAGCGCGGCCGCGATCGAGGCGACGGCCGCCGAGGTCCTGGTCGAGGCCGGCGCCGGCACCGGCAAGACCGGGGTGATGGTCGACCGCTACTGCCGGCTGGTCTGCGAGCAGGGCGTCTCCCCCGACGCCGTCCTCGCCTTCACCTTCACCGACAAGGCCGCCGCCGAGCTGCGACAGCGGATCCGGGCCGAGCTCGAGCGCCGGGCCGAGGCAGGGCTCCGAGCGTGCCGGCGAGCTGCTGCCCGCGACTCGGCAGCGCCTGGGTGACGACGATCCACGGCTTCTGCAACCGCCTGCTCGTCGGCCCACCCGGTCGCGGTCGGCATCGACCCCGGCTTCCGGGTCCTCGACGCCCCGGAGACCGAGCGGGCCGCCGGCGAGGCCTTCGACGAGGCCCTCGAGGCCTTCCTGGCCGCGGGCGACCGCAGCCGCGAGGACATGGTCGCCGCGTTCGACATCGGCGGGCTGCGGGCGATCGTGATCGGCGTCCACGCCGAGCTGCGCAGCCGCGGCGAGGCCGAGCCGCGTCTTCCCGAGCCGCCGGAGCCGGACGTGCAGGATGCGCTGCGAGACGCCGCCGCGGCCGCGGCGGAGGCGCTCGACGAGCTGAAGCAGGGCAGCGCCAACCACGAGCTGGTCGAGCGGGCGCTGGCCCTGCTCGAGGGCCCAGAGGATCCGCCCAGCCTCGACGAGCTCGCCGCGCTGCGAACCGGCAGCAAGGCGAAACCGATCGCCGCTTACCGCGAGGCGATCGAGGCGGCGATCTGCGCCGAGTCGCCGAGGCGGGCGAGGGCGGCCTCGCCTACCGCCACCTCGCCGAGCTGCTGGAGCTCTTCTCCGCCCGCTTCGAGGTCGCCAAGGAGCGCCGCGCCGGGATCGACTTCGAGGACCTGCAGCTGCTCGCCGCGCGCCTGCTCGAGCGGGCCGAGATCGGCGGCGGCCTACCGCGCCCGCTTCAGCCACCTCCTGGTCGACGAGTTCCAGGACACCAACCGCCTGCAGCTGCGCCTGATCGAGGCGCTGCGGGGGCCGCGCAGCCAGCTGATCGTGGTCGGCGACGAGCTGCAGTCGATCTACGGCTTCCGCCACGCCGACCTCGACGTCTTCCGCCGGCGGCGACAGGCGATCGAGGCGAGCGCGCCGGCGCCGAGCTGATGCCGCTGAGCGGCAACTTCCGCTCCCGTCCCGAGCTGATCGGCGCCGTCAACCGATCGGCGAGCGACTGCTCGGCCGGCCTACCGCCCGCTGCGGGTCGGCACTCCACCCGCCAGCCCGAGCCGCCGCGGCGAGCGGGCCGGCGGTCGAGCTGCTGCTGACCGGCCGCGACGGCTGGGACGAGGAGCGAGATCGAGCTCGACCCGGCGATCGACGGCCGCACGCCCGCTCAACTGCCTGGCCGAGGCGCGCTTCCTCGCCGCGCGCCTGCGCGAGCTCGCCGACGCAGGGGGTCGAGCGCGGCGCGATGGTCGTGCTGCTGCGCGCCTTCACCCACCTCGACGCCTATGAGGACTCGCTGGAGCGCGCCGGCCTGCGCCCCTACGTCGTCGGTGGCCGCGGCTACTGGTCCCAGCAGCAGGTCGCCGACGTCTGCGCGCTGCTGGCGACGATCGCCAACCCACTCGACGACCAGGCGCTGCTTCGGCGCGCTCGCCTCGCCCGCCTGCGGAGTCGCCCCGGACACGCTCTGGCTGCTGCGCGCCGCGGCCGGCCGGCGGCGGCACGTCTGGCCGGCGGTGGAGCGGGCGGCTGGGCTGGGCGAGAGCGGAGCAGGTCGACGCCGAGCGCCTCGGGCAGATTCCCCCGGCCGGAGCTGCTGCTGCTGCGCAGGTTCGCCGAGACGCTCGCCGGGCTGCGCCGCCGCGCGGCCGCGGCTCTCGCTCGCCGGCCTGATCGAGGCGGCGGTCGACCGAGACCGGCTACGACCTCGCGGTGCTGATGCGCTCCGCCGGCGAGGCGCGCTTCGCCAACGTGCGCAAGCTGATGCGCCTCGCCGCCGACTTCGAGAGCGCGAGGGCCGCGACCTGCGCGGCCTGCTCGACTTCCTCGCCGCCCGCGCCGACACCGACGCCGAGGCGCAGGCGGCGACCGCCGTCGAGGGCCACGACGGGGTGCGGATCATGACCATCCACAACGCCAAGGGGCTGGAGTTCGACGTCGTCGCGATCCCCGACCTCTCCCGCGGCCTGCTCCCCGCCGCGCGCACGCCGCTGCTCACCCTCGGCCGCGAGCAGGAGCCGCCGCGGGTCGGGATGCAGCTGCGCCGGCTCGGTGCCCGCGGGGTCAACCTCTACGACTACGCGAGCTCTGCGAGGAGGCCCAGAAGCGCGAAGCCGAGGAGGAGCTGCGCCTCTTCCACGTCGGCGCGACCCGGGCGCGCGAGCGGCTGCTCCTGAGCGGCGTGATCAGGCCCACCCCTCCGTCCCGCGAGAGCCACGGCAAAGCCGTGATCGAGCGGATCGTCGCCGCCTTTGAGATCGATCGCGAGCGTGACTCGACGATCGCGATCGCGGCGCCCGAGCCGAGGCCGGGCCTGGAGGCGACGTTCCCGCCATCGGAGATCGCGGTGCGCCTCAACCTCGCCTCGGTCGAGCGCGCGCAGGCCCTGACCGCCGTGCGCAAGGAGGCCGACGGAGCACGAGACCGCCGGCGATGGGCCCGGCGCCGCTGGTCGACGCCGGACGACCGGTCGACCGCGCAGCCGTCCGCTCTCCTACACCGCGATCTCCGCCCACGGCGAGGGCCCCTACCGCTTCTACATGGAACGGCCTCGCCTCGACAGCGATCGCGCCCTGCGCGAAGCAGGGCTGGCGACGGAGCCGACGAGGGCCGATCGGTGGCAGCGGCGCGGGGCATTGGCGTGCACGCCCTGCTCGAGTGGAGCCAGGCGAACGAGTGGCGGGTGCCGACCGCGGAGCTGGTCCAGCGGCATCGCCGATCGCGGCGGAGATCGGCGCCGCCGGACCGACGCGGAGGCGCTGCTGGCTCCGGTCGCAGGCTGGCTCGACTCCAGCTTCTTCGCCGAGCGGATACGAGAGCGCGGAGCAGAGCCGGGCCGAGGTGCCGCTGCTGATCGAGGTCGGCGACACCGTCCTGCGCGGCTCGATCGACCTGCTGGTCGAGCGCGACGGCGAGCCGCCGCTGATCGTCGACTACAAGACCGACCGCGTCGACGGCTCGGACGCTCGCCGACGCTCGCGCGCCCGCTACGAGATCCAGCGCGCGATCTACGCCCTCGCCGTCGCCGAGGCTCGCGGGGTCGAGGAGGTCGAGCTCGCCTACGTCTTCCTCGAGCGCCCCGACGAGCCGTTCACTCGCGCAGGTGGGGACCGGATGAGATCGCGGCCAGGCGGGAGCAGGCTCGAAAAGGCGATCGCCCGCGTCAGGGACGCGTCGATCAGGCAGCGCCGGACTCGGCAGAGCTGGCCGAGCTTCGCCGCCAACTCGTCCAGCTTGAGCTCCTTCAGCCCCTCGCCCACCGCATCGAGCTCCGCCGCGCAGTAGCTGACCAGCTCGCGGCCCTCGCCGCAGAGGTCGAGCGTCTCGCGCAGGCCGGCCTGGCCGGAGTCGAGCCGGTCGATGATCTCCTCCAGGCGCTCCACCGCGACCTCGTAGCTCTCGGGTTTCTCGCTCAACTGGTCTCTCCTCGATCTGCGGCGCCGACGCGTGCCGTCGGCGAAGCGCAGTCTGACGCGCTCGGCGGCGACTGCGGCGCCGGCGTCAGCTGACCGGCTCGCCGTCGGCCGTCCTCGGCCAGCGCGTAGCCGCGCTCCAGGGTGCGCTCGGGGTCGTGGGCGCGCAGGGCGCGACCTTCGCAGCGCCTCCGGCGCTGCAGGGCCCGCCGCGAGCGCTCGATCGCCGCCCTGCGGCGATCTTCGCGCCGCCGGCGGCCGCTCGACCCCGCCGCGGGCGCGCTCGAGCACGACGCGTGGCGATCCGCCGCTGGAAGCCGACCCGCTCGGCGATGCCGCGTTCGGAGGCGGCGCGGATCTCGCGGGTCTTCTGGTTGAGGGCGCGGCGCTCGCGCTGCAGCGCCCGGGCCGGACCGCGCGCCAGCGCCGACCAGGTGCGGCGTGCGGGCGCGCGATCGCCCCCTCAGCCGCCGCGCCGCAGCGACGGCGACGCTGCGCTCGAGGCTCACGCCGGGCCGCGCCGCAGTCGAGCGGCACCGCCGCCTCGGCGGCGTGGGTCGGGGTCGAGCAGGCGACGGCGGCGACGTCGTCGATCAGGGTCGAGTCGCGCTCGTGGCCGACCGCGCTGACCACCGGCACCCGCAGCATCGCCACGGTGCGGCAGAGCGTCTCGTCGCAGAAGGCCCAGAGGTCGGCGAGGCTGCCGCCGCCGCGGGTGACGACGATCGCCTCGACCTCGCGGCCGCGCCGCCAGGTCCTGGATCGCCGCCGCGATCGCCGGCGCCGCGTGGCGATCCTGCACCGGCGCGAAAGCCCAGACCACGGTGCCGCCCCAGCCGCGCCGCTCGAGCCCGGCCAGCAGGTCGCGCCGGGCCGCGCCGCTCTCCGCCGTGACGACGCCGATCGTCTTCGGCAGCAGCGGCCGCGCCAGCTGCTTCTGCAGCTCGAACAGGCCCTCGGCGCTGCAGCTGCTTGCGCAGCGCCTCGAGCCGGGCCAGCAGGTCCCCCTCGCCGGCCAGCCGCACGTGGGTGGCGCGAAAGCAGAAGCTGGGCGAGGCCTGGCCGCCGCCCGGGTAGTAGTCGGGCCCGCCGGCGATCACCACTTCGGCACCGTCGCGCAGCGCGCCCTCGGGCAGCCCGGCCTTCTCGAGGTCGTTGAGCCAGATCGCGCAGGGAACCGCACCCTCGCCGTCGCGCAGCTCGAAGTAGGCCTGCACCTTGCTGCGGCCGACCCCGGTGACCTCGCCGATCAGCAGCACCCGCGCCCGCTCGCGCATCTCCTCCTGCAGCTTGCTGCGCGTAGCGCCCGACCGCGAAGGGACCGGGCAGGCTCCGGCCTCGCCTGCGGGATCGCCTCACCGAGCTCGATCTCGCCTTGCTCCACGCGGCTCAGGCTACGAGCTCACCCGGTGCTTCCAGCGTTTCGCCCAGCTCCGAGCTCGCCGATCGCCGGGCCGAGCTCCGCCCCCGTCTCGGTCAGCGAGTAGGTGACCCGCACCGGAGTCCCGGCTTCGACCTCGCGTTCGACCAGGCCCTCGTCCTCGAGCTCGCGCAGGCGCTGGGAGAGCAGCCGGTCCGAGAGTCCCGGGACGGCCTTGCCGAGCTCGCCGAAGCGCATCGGCCGCTCGGTCAGCGGCGCAGACGATCGCGCCGGTCCAGCGCTTGCCGATCAGCTCGATCGCCGCGTGAAAGTGCGGGCAGACCGGCCGGTGTGCTGGCCTGGGATTTTGGGTCGCTGAGCCCGGTTCCACGTAGTCGAGCGAGCTTACTGAACGTAAGTGATGGGCTTTCGGCAGTCGCTCAGCCGGTGCAGGGACCGGTCGTCAGACCGGCGCCGCGGACCGCGGCGAGGCTGCTTCGACGACCTCCTCGGCCGGGATCGCGAAGCCGCCGGGCGTGCCGGTGGTGGTGGCGGCGAAGACGATGCCGACGGACGCTGCCGCGATCGTCGACCAGCGGCCCACCGGAGTTGCCGCTGCGGACGCTGCCGCGCAGGGAGGTGATCGTGCGGTCGATCGGCCCGCGCCCGTAGGAGTCCTCGCTGATCGTGTCGCGGGTCTCGCCGAGGCGGGCCGGCGCGACCGAGTAGGGCCCGTTCTCCGGGTAGCCGAGCACCGCCGCCGCCGGCGCCGGAGCTCGCGCTGGTCGGAGATCGGCAGGGTCGGCAGGTCGGCGCCGACCCGCAGCAGCGCCAGGTCGTCCTCGGGGTCGTAGTAGACGCGGCGTCGCGTCGAGCTCGGCCCCGCCCTGGCGTGGTCACCGTGGTGTCGTCGGCGCCGGCGACGACGTGGGCGTTGGTGACGATCAGCCCCGGGCCGCACCGCCCAGCCCGAGCCCTCGACGCCGAGCCCGCAGGCGGTGCCGAGCACCCGCACCACCGAGCCGCCGCGCGCTCGAGCACGTCGGGATCGGTGGCGATCGCCGGGTCGGGCGCCGCACCGGTGCCGCCGGCCCGATGATCGACGGCGCCGGGTCGACCCGGTCGAGCGCGTTGCAGGACCGGGCCCGAGGGCGGCAGCACTTCGTTGAGGCTGCGCAGGATCACCGAGCTCCTGGACGTCGGCGCGTAGCTGTGCGGTCCCCGGTGCGTGCAAGAGCCACCGCGCCGAAGACCCAGGCCAGCCCCAGCGCGACCGAGGCGATCAGGGCCGCGCCACCGGCCCCGTCGGCGAGGTGCAGCGCGCCGTTGCCGCGGATCACCCGCGAGCGCAGTCCGAGAGCGAGGCTCTCCAGCGTGACCGCGACGAGCGCGCCGCCGACGCAGCGCGCCGAGGGCAGCGCAGAGCGGTGCGTAGGGAGACGCCGACCCCTGGTAGAGCACCAACGGAGCCGATCCGGCTGCCCGCCGAACGCCCCGACCGCGAAGCCGATCAGGGTCAGCGTTCCGACGATCAGCCCCTGGCGGTAACCCCAGAGGCCCGAGCGCGATGGTGAAGGCGACGATTGCCCAGTCGAGAACGGTCATCGATCAATATGAAGCATGCCCGGATCGCTCCACTACCTTTCACGAAGTGAGCCCTCTTTCCCCCGAGGTGGAGCGGCGTCGCCGACTCGTCACCCGCACGGCTCCCCTCGCCCTGATCGCCGTCGTCGCCTTCATCGTCGGCGCCATCGCAGGCGCCTCCCGGCTCGCCCGAGAAGGAAGCCGCCGAGCGCTTCGCCACGGCCTGGGCAGAGCGGTGAATTCGCCGCGATGTACAGCGAGCTGAACCCCGGCCTCGAAGCGCACGATCAGCGTCAACGACTTCGTCATCGCCTACCGCGAAGCCGACCAGATCGCGACCGCTGCGCTCGCTGGAAGCCGGCTCACCGGGAAGTCCAAGCTCGGTTGAAGTGCCCGAAGAAAGCAGCGGGCCGAGACGAGACCATCGTGCCGGTGCCGATCACGGTCAGCACCGTCGCCTTCGGGCCGGTCGAAGACGAGCTCGAACTGCCCTTCGCCGAAGACGGCATCGCCTGGGACCCGAGCCTCGTCTTCCCGGGCCTGCGCGAAGGCGAGCACCTGGAAAGCCAGATCGAACTGGCGCCGCGCGCCCCGATCCTCGCCGCCGACGGTACGCCGCTGGCCGAGGGCCCGGCGGAAGCGCGCGAACACCCGATCGGCAGCGCGGCGATCGACGTCACCGGCGAAGTCGGCGCGGCCGAAGAAGACGAAATGCCGAAGCGCTGGCCCAGCAGGGCTTCACCCCCGAGACCCCGGTCGGGCATCAGCGGCCTCGAGCGCGCCTTCAACGCCCGCCTCGCCGGCAAGCCTGGCGGCTCGCTGCTGGCGGTCAAGCGACACCGATGGCTCGACCCGCACGCTCGCCGAAGCCGAGCCCAGGTCAGGGGCGCCGGTGAAGACGACGATCGACCCCGGCCTGCAGGAATCCGCCGTCTCGGCCCTCGCCGGCCGGGTCGGCGGCATCGCCGTGCTCGACGCCCGCAACGGCGACGTCCGGGCCCTCGCCGGCCAGGCGTTCTCGGCCCCCCAGCCACCGGGCTCGACCTTCAAGATGATCACCACCACCGCCGCCCTGCAGAAGGGCGTCGTCTCGCTCGACGACGAATTCGAAATCACCAACGGCGTCAACGTCGGCGGCCGCTTCATCGAAAACGCCAACGGCGAGTACTGCGGCGGCACCTTCCGCCAGGCCTTCGCCGAGTCGTGCAACGCCGACTTCGCCCCGCTCGGGCCGAAGATCGGCAACGACGAACTGGTCGAAATGGCCGAAGGCTTCGGCTTCAACTCACCCCCCACCCTCTACGCGCCGAGAATCGTCGCCCACGTCGAATCCAGAGGAATCGACGATCCCGACCGAAATCGGCGAAGAAGTCGACCTCGGTGTGAGCGCGATCGGCCAGGGCGAGGTGCTGGCAACGCCGCTGGAGATGGCGAGCGTGGCGCAAACGATCGGCAACGGCGGCGTGCGCGAGCCGACCTCGATCGTCGCCAACTCAGAAGCTGCGACCCGCACGCCAAGCCGGTGCGAGTGATGTCGAAGAAGATCGCCGACGAGCTGACCGAACTGATGATCGGCGTGGTCACCGAAGGGACCGGCACCGCCGGCGCGATCCCCGAGGCGCAGGTGGCGGGCAAGACCGGCACCGCCGAGCTGGGGCCGAAGCCAGGCGAAGAGGAATCCGAACACCCCCAGCAGCGCAAGGACGCCTGGTTCGCCGCCTTCGCCCCGGCCGAAAAGGCCAAGCTCGCGATCGGAGTGCTGCTGATCGAAGCCGAAGCGGCGGGCGGCGAAGTGGCCGCGCCGGCAGCGTCCGAAGTGCTCTCGGCCGGGCTCTGAGCGGTCCAGACGGGATGGCGGGTGTGCCTTTGCGGGAATTGATGTCGCACGCCCCGCTTCGCGGGGCTTAGCGACGATGTTGGAGCGCGGCTACCGCCGCGCAGACATCGGATTGCATTTCCGCTGCCTTCGGCAACATTCCCGCAAAGGCACACCCGCCATCCCTCCCGAATCACCCAAGGTTCCGAGTTCACGCTCGGACGCCCCTCTCCGCTCGAAGCTCCCCAAACTCCTGAGCCAAGTCAAATTCGACCCTGCAGGGCCGTCGAGGAGGGTCTGGTCGCCCTCCAGGCGAATGTCGCGAAGCGGCGGAAATGCAATCCGGTCATTGCGCGGCACAGCCGCGCTCCTCATTAATCCAACGCGCAAGCGCGTTGGATTTCAATTCGACTGGAGGGCGACCAGACCCTCCCCCCACCGCGCTAGAGGTCGAGTTTGACTTCAGCCGGGCCTTCGGGGCCGGCGATGAAGAGCGTCAGCGGGCGGTTCTCAGAGGCGGAGGCCGGAAGCTCGAAGAGGACCAGCGAGCCCTCGATCGGGCCCTGCTGCGGGGTCGAGTCGGGAGCCGGGATCGGTTCCTGGGATTCGACTTCGCCGCCGAGGGGGAAGGCGTAGAGGCTTTCCGAGGGGATCGCGTCGTAGGTCTGCTCGTCGGCATCTTTGATCGTGAACGATTCGGCCAGCTTCTGGGTCTCTTCGCTCTTGTTCTGGACTTCGAGGAAGACGCCGAAGTAGCTCGAGCCTTTCGGCAGCGGCGGCTGGCCGACCAGGTAAGCCGAGTCCTCGTTGTCGTTGGGGTTGAGGAAGCGCGAGAAGACCACCTGGTACTTGAGGTCGCCGAGTTCGACGACCTCGCCCTCGGCGACGTCCTTGGAGTCGCTCGAGTATCCGCAGGCGGAGAAGGCAAACGCCAGCAGGCCCAGCAGGAGGGCGGCAAACAGCGGCAAGACGAGTCGGGTGCGGCGGGGCATCAGCGGCGAGAGCCTATAAGACCGGGCTCAGGGAATACCGGTCGCGTGGGGGTTGCCGCCGGCGACCGCGACGCGCTCGCCCTCGAGGCTCCCTGTCTCCAGCAGCTCGCGCAGCCTGCGCAGCGCCTCGCGCCAGCGCCGTTCATACGGGATCGAGCCCGCCGAGAGCACCTCCAAGACGCGATCGACCGGGTTCGAGGGCTCGGTCCAGTAGGAGACATGCACCCTGGTCAGCCCGCCGGGAGCCTCGGTGACCTCCCAGAGCGTGACCGAGGGGATGCGGTTGACGCGCCCACCGCGACCGTGCTCGACCAAGCGGTGGGGCGCCTCAGCCTCGACGATCGTCGTGTCCATCCAGATCCGCCGCGGCCGCACGGCGATGCGAAAGCGCGCGCCGGCCCCGATCCCGGTCGGCTCGATCCTGGTGAGGTGGAAGTCGGTGAGGAAGTGGTCGGTGAAGGCCGGGCGCAGGGAGAGGTCGGCGATCGCCTCGAAGGCACGCTGGCGCGGCACGTCGATCTCGATCTCTGCGCTGACCGGGCCCATGGCGGCGCGATTCTATGCCCGCGCCGGACCTGGTGGCCTTGATCTGCGGGAAATCCCGGATGCGACGCCATAAACCCGCGACTAGCATCGTCCATGCGGAACGCCGGGAAGAGGTCAGCGATCCCGGGAAGGAGTCAGCAATCATCGCCAGTCTCGATATAGGCATCGCCCGCCTAACGGCGGGAGCAAGCCCTGGCACGGGCACCTTTTTCTGCGCCTCGTGCGGCTCGCAGCTCTCACTGCGCGAGAACGACCAGTTGCCCGATTGCCCACGCTGCGGCGCCAGCGAGTACCAACGCGACTCGATCTTCGAAGCCAGGCAGGACCACGGGCAGACCGCCGAGATGGCGCTCCCCGGCGTCGCTTCCACCCCCGACTGGCTGGAGGCGGCCCGGGCGAAGCTGCCGGGGCCAGGCCGCTACGTCGCCCTGCGCGACGAGGACGGCGAGATCGAGGTATTCCGGATCGCCCAGGGCTGGACCCGGATCGGGCGCAGCGCCACCGCCGATATCCGCCTCGACGACCCCAGCGTCTCGCGCCGCCACGCCCTGATCGTCTCCGAGAAGCCCGATTCGCTGCGAGTCCTCGACGACCGCAGCCTCAACGGCGTCTTCCTCAACGGCGATATCGTCGAATGGGGACGCTTCTCCGACGGCGACGAACTGGCAATCGGCCGCTTCCGCCTCTTCGCCCTCGAAGCCTAGCTCCGCTTTTCCGCAAATTCCGGCCACCCTGAGCCCTAGCATGGGCGCGTGAGCACGAATCCCGACCCACCCGAGGTCGCCGCCGAGCGAGCCCGCGAGCGCCTCCATGCCGAGATCGAGCGCGTCCGCTCAGGCGTCGAGGAGATGCTCGCCGAGCAAGAGAACGGCCTCGACGAAACGGTCCTGCGCCGCGAACTCGACGTCCTCCGGGAGGAGACCGATTTCCTCCTCAAGCGCCGCGTGCGCAAGACCGAGAAGCGCTTGAACAAGCGCATAGACAAGGTCAATGACCGCACCAACGCCCTCGAGGCACGCATAGATCAAGTCGAGCAGGAGCGCCAACACGCCGAGTGGCGCATCCACACCAACACAGAGCAACTGCTCGACGGCCTGCTGCAAGAGATCCGCGCCATCGCGGACCTCCTGACCCAGCGCTAGCGAGCAGTTACTCGGTCGAGATGCTCGGGTCCGCCTGGACCTTGTGGGGCACGACCATCATGAAGTTCCCGGTCGCATCAGCCGCCAAGCCCACTACGCGCTCTGCCTCCTCATCCTGACCCGTCGCGCGCAGTTCACTCGCGTAAGCACCCAGCAGGTCGTCGATGTCGAGAAGGCCCTCGGCGTCTAGATCTTTTAGCTCGACCTTGGCGCCCTCGCCGAGGCGGCGTTGGATTGCGTCGGCGTCGATGCCGAAAGCGTTGTGGCGGACGTAGACGCGGCCACCGGTCATGCCGGCGCAGGCCCAGGGACCGAGGTCGCCGAGCACGATTGCGCGGCCCGAGGTCATGTACTCGAAGGCAAAGCCCTTGGCGTTGGCGCGGTCGACGACGCAGCCACGGCTGTCGTCGATCGCTTCCTCTGGTTCCCCCGCCAGCACCACGTCGGCGCCGGAGAGGCGAATGCAGAAGCGCGAGTCGGCCGAGCCCTGGACGAAGAGGCGGCCGCGCTGGGCGCCGTAGGCGAAGGACTTGCCGACCGAGCCGTTGACCCGCTGGCCCTTGGCACCCTTGCCCTTGAGCACGGCGATCGAGCCGCCCAGCATCGTCTTGCCGACGCCATCCTGGGCGCCGCCCTCGATCCGGATCGCGACGCCGTAGGAGTTGAAGGCGCCGAGGCCCTGGCCGGCGACGGAGCCGCCGTTGAACTCGAGGCTGGCGAGCACGTCGTCGTTGGACTCGGGGCCGTCTTCGAAGATCCGCGAGCGGGCGATCGCGCCGGAGAGCTCGGTGCCGAGCACGCGGTCGTTGGCGTCGGTGGCGCGGGGAAACTCGTTATGGATCGTGCGGCCGGAGCAGATGTCGCCGGCGAGTCCGGCGATCTGGGTCGAGGCCTGCTTGGTCTCCATCCGGATCGGCCGGGCGACGACCATGCCGGCCTCGGCGCGGGTGTCTTCGCCCTCGGCCACGGGAAGGTCGATCGGCTCGAGGTCGAGGAACTCCTCCAGCGGCGTGATCAGCGGCGCCAGGTCGACCGTGTCGTGGTGGGCGACCTGCTCGAGCAGGTCGTAGCGGCCGACCAGGTCCTGGGCGCGCTCGTAACCGAGCGAGGCGACGACCTGCTTGACCTCCTCGCCCATCGCCTGGAAGAAGCGGGCGCAGCTCTCGGCGGCCGTGTCGACCTCCTGCGGCGTGAACTTCTTCAGGCCGTGCTCCTGGGCCTGCTCGACGGTCTCGATCTGGGTCGCGATGCCGACGTGACAGGTGTCGAGCTGGCAACCGCGGCAGATCGTGCAGCCGAGGCTGACCATCGCCAGGGTGCCGAAGCCGACCCGGTTGGCGCCGAGGCAGTGCAGCTTGACGATGTCGTGGCCGTGGCGGTAGCCGCCGTCGGCCCAGATCTCGACCCGGTTGCGCAGCCCGGCCTCCATCAGCGCCCGGTGCACGGCGCGGGTGCCGATGTCCGAGGGCAGGCCGACGTGGCGCAGAGCGTGCTGGCGGGCGGCGCCGGTGCCGCCCTCGAAGCCGGAGAGGGTGATGATGTCGGCCCCCGCCTTGGCGATGCCGAGGCCGATCGTGCCGATGTTCGGCACCACCGGGACCTTGACCGAGACGCGCACGTCGGGGTTGACCGTCTTCAGCTCGTCGATCAGCTCGGCGAGGTCCTCGATCGAGTAGAGGTCGTGGTTGTTGGAGGGCGAGATCAGGTCGGTGCCGGGCGCGGCGTTACGCGCGGCGGCGACCTTCTCGGAGACCTTCTTGCCGGGCAGGTGACCGCCCTCGCCGGGCTTGGCGCCCTGGCCGATCTTGATCTCGGCCAGGTAGGAGGAGTTGAGCATCTCGGCCGAGACGCCGAAGCGGCCCGAGGCGACCTGCTGGCCGCGCCACTTGCGGTAGTGCCCGTACATGTCGCGGATCTCGCCACCCTCGCCGTTGACGCAGAGCACGTTGATCGACTTTGCCGCCTCGGCGTAGGCGCGGAAGGCGGGCTCGGACTGCGAGCCGAAGCTCATCGAGGAGATCACCACGGGGTAGTCGTGGTGGCCGACGCCGGCGTCGACGTCGGCCGGGTCGACCGGGTCCCGGTCGCCCTTGAGGCCCATGATGTGGCGCATCGAGATCGGACTCTGCTGCTCGAGGTCGCGGACTTTCTGCGAGTAGTCCTCGTAGGAGCCGGTGCCGTTGGCGGTGGCGATCGCGGCCTTGTAGACCTTGGGGTAGAAGCGGAACGTCTTCGCCGGTTTGGCGTCTTCGTCGCCGGCGAGCACGCGGGCGCGCTCGTTGGTGTCCTCGTCGAGGTCGGTGAAGCCGACGCCGGCGCGGTCGGAGGCGGCAAAGGCCTCGGTCATGGAAGATCTCGGTCAGCTCGGGCTTGACCCCGATCGAGGAGAACTGGCGGGCGTAGCCGCGCACCTCGTGGATGCCGATCGTCGAGATCACTTTCTCGATCCCCTTGTTGAGCGCGTCGCAGAGGTTGGAGACGTCGGTCTCGTAGTCCTCGACGCAGACCACTTCGACCATCGTGTACGGGCAGACGCCGTTGGCGCCGAGGCCGAGGGCCAGCATCGTGTCGTGGACGTTGCGGATCGAGGCCGAGCGCAGCACGATGCCGCAGCGGCGGCGCAGGTTCTCCTCGCCCGGCTCGACCTTGAAGCTCTTCAGCGCCTGGTCGACTGCCGAGGTGGCGAGGTGCGGGTCGAGGTAGCGACGGTCGGCGTCGTAGACGGTGCGGTCGGTGAGCACCAGCAGCTCGGCGCCGTCGCGGACTTTCTTCACCGCCTCCTGCTTGATCCGCTCGATCGCGCCGCGGGTCGTCTCCGACTCCAGCAGCGAGATGTCGACCGCGTCGGCGCGGCCGCGGAACTCCTCCCAGAGGTCCTCGAGCAGGTAGGTGCGGTGCTCGCGGGCGATCGCGCCGGTAGGTCTTGTCGGAGAGCGGCGCCAGGCCGTGGTGGCCGCCGAGGATCACCGGGAAGGCGGTCTCGACCGTGCCGGTGTCCTCGCCGGCGGCGTCGATCGAGGGGCGGCGGCCGAAGACCGTGCGGGTGGAGAAGTGCTCCATCTCGCGTTCGCGGTCGATCGCCGGGTTGGTGACGACGGCGACCGTCTCCTTGAAGTAGTCGGCGAGGTTCTGGCGCTCGGGCGAGAGCGCGGCGAGCGGCCCGTCGTAGCCGAGCGAGCCGACCGGCTCGGCGCCGTTGGAGGCCATCTGCTGGACCAGTTTGACGTCGTCGCGCTGCCAGCCGAAGCCGGCGAGGACGCGGTCGGTGACCTTGACCGGCTCCTCGGGACCGGCGTCGGAGTAACCCGGCACCTCCTCGCCCTCGAGCGGGCCACCGGTCTCCAGGGCGCGGTCGTAGGCGGCAGCGTCATCGGCGCCGTTGCGGCGCAGCCAGCTCTCGCGGACGATGCGCAGCATCTCGTCGTGGGCGTGCAGGGTCGAGCGCTTGCGCTCGCGGTCGATGACCACCAGCGCCTTCTCGCCGGGGGCCAGCGGCTTCGGCTCGGAGACCATCGCGTTGACCGGAGACGACGCCCGGCTCGGAGCTGAAGACGTAGTCGTCCGTCGGTCTCGACCTGCCAGAGCGGCCGCAGCCCGAGCGCGTCGGAGGAGAAGACGCATTCGTCGGAGTGGCGGGCGATCAGCGCCACCGGCCCCTGCGCGAACGGGCCCATCGCCTGGTGCAGGTACATGTAGAAGCGGTGCAGCTCCTCCGGCATGCGGCGGATCTCTTCGACGATCGGCGGCACCACCATCTCCATCGCCTCGGCGAGGCTGAGGCCGTCGCGGCTGACCAGGGTGTCGATCGTGCGGTTGAGGTCCTGGGAGTCCGAGCCGCCCGGCGTGGATCGGCACGCCGAGCATTTTCGCCTCCTGGCGCAGCTGGTCGATCGTGTTGATCTCGCCGTTGTGGCCGAGCACCGAGAAGGGCTGCACCCGCTTGAACGACGGCCAGGTGTTGGTCGAGTAGCGGTTGTGGCCGAAGCTGCCGATCGTCTCGAAGCGCTCGTCGCGCAGGTCGGGGTAGTACTCGCCGAGGATCTTCGGCGCGCCCATCACCTTGTAGACGCAGGTGGTCGCCGAGAAGGAGGGGACGTGGACGTCGAGCCGCTGCTCGAGCTCGATCAGCAGGTCGAAGAGGACGCGGTCGCGGCGCGAGGCGTCGGCGACGAGGCCGGCGAGCTGCCAGAAGTGGGGCTCCTCCTCGCGCGCGGTCGGGCCGAGCGCGGGCGAGTCGACGACGCCGATCCGCTCGGCGAGGATGCGGAAGCCGCCGTTGCCGAGCAGCTCGCGGGCGTCGTGCTGGATCCGCTCGAGGTCCTGCGAGCGCTCGACGAAGATGTGGGCGACGGCGAAGGCATCGTCGAGGGTCAGCGATGGATCGTGACCGCCCGAGCGGACCTCCTCGGCCCAGATCTTGCGCGGCAGGTCGAGCAGCAGCCCGCAACCGTCCCCCTCGCCGTCGACGTTGCCGGCGCGGTGGAGCATCTTCTGCAGGGCCGGGATCGCCAGCTCGATCGGCGCATGGCTCGGCGTCGCGTCCTTGCGGACGGAGGCGTAGATCGCGCAGGCATCCTTGTCCTCGACGCTGGGCGGCGAGACAAGCGGCCTGTAGGCACGCTCTGGCGAGTAGCGGACGGGGCTCTCGCCGTGAAGCTCACGGGACTGGGTGCTTGGACATGCTGACCTCCCGGTTTCCACGCCTTCTTCGAGCGGGCGCGCGACGGGTTGACGAGTCGCGAGAATTATAGGGACGCCGCCTAGCCCGTCGGGACAAATCGGCGTTTCCCTGCAAATTGCGGCCGAAATTGCGGCCTGCGAGCTCAGCCCAGCCGGCTGGCTCGAAGCCGCCGTCGGGCTGGACGCCGATCAGCAGCGCCGTGACCGGGCGCCTCAGAGCGGTTGAGGATCGTGCGCGTCGCCGGCGGCTCGATCGAGGCGAAGGTGCCGGCCGGCGCCGGATGGTCCTCGCCCTCGATACGCAGCACCGCCTCGCCCTCGAGGATCGCGTAGAGCTCGACCTGACCGCTGCCGCTCTCGTCGTGCTCGGGGATCTGCCCGCCGGGATCGATTTCGACCAGGTTGAAGCCGAAGGCCGAGGTGCCGAGCGCCTTGCGCGCGAGGCGCCAGGTCGAGTCACCCGAGCCCTCCATCGACTCGAACTCGTCGCGGTGCTTGATCGTGAAGCCGCCGGCCATCAGCGGCTCCAGTCGGCTTCCGAGGCGTTGTTGGCGAGCACCTTCGGCTTGCCGCCCGCGTAGGGAATGCTGACCACCTTATGGCCGGGGCCGGGTTCGAAGCCACCGAGGCTGCCGAGCACGAGCTTTCCATCGCTGGAGAGCGCGGTGCCGACGAAGCCGGTCTCGCGTTCCTTGGTCAAGGCCCGTTCGGCGCCCGTCTTCGGGTTGACCGTGACCGCGTAGGTCGTGTCCTGACCGCCGAACTCGGCGAGCAGGCGATTGCCGTTGGCGGACCAGGCGGTCGGGTCCAACCCAGACAGCAGGGGCCCAACCTTGGTGTGGGTCAGTCGCTTGACGCTCTTGCCATTCGGATTCATCAGGAAGAGGTCGTTCTTAGGGCCGTACTTGCGGCTCTTTTCGCCGAGGTGCTTGACGAAGACGATCTTTTCGTTGGGCCCCCAGAGCGGATCGAGGGAACGGTGATCGGTGGTCAGCCGCTGCGGTTCTTCGGCTGCGACCCCAACGGCTCCCGGGGGAAGGAGGTCGATTCTGTAGACGTCGCTGCGAGGCGGAAAGTTTTCGCTCGCCGCTTTGGCGTAGACGAGCTGCTCGCTGCCTCCCGGAGCGAAGCTGGCCCCGGAGAAATACCCCTGGTCGATCGTGTGCTGCTTTCCGCTGGCGAGATCGACCGTGACCAGCCGCTGCTTGCCGACCTCGGGGCCGCGCAGCACCGCGATCGTGCTCGAGTCGGATGACCAGGCGAAGACGAACGGGTCCTGCCAGTTGCTCAAGAGCTTCTTCGGGGCGCCACCCGCCGCGGGCACGACCATCAAATCCGCGGGCTGATTTCCCTTGCCGATGCGGTAGAAGACGATCGTCTTTCCATCCGGAGAGACGCGCGGATTCGAACCCGAGCCGACCTTGCGGGCCGACGAGCCGTTGTCATTCGCGACGTAGACCGTCGGGCTGAAGGGATTACGGGTGAAGACGAGTGTCGCCTGCGAGCTTGCCGGCGCGGCGAGAACCACAACGGCTGCAAGCAGCAAGATGGCGAGCCTCAATCTTTGCCACATACCCCGATCCTAGTCCCTATGCCGGCGCTGAAAGCAGGACAGCTAAGCGGCGATCGGCACCCCGACTTCAAGCCTGACCACGCGATCAGGGGCGGCGAGCGCGGCCTTCGCGGCTGCCAACAAGACCGGACCTTCCAGGTCATACCGATCCGCCACAACATCGAGAAGCTGAAGGTGGGTGGCGGGGCTCAGCAACTCGATATCGACCAAGCGCCCGTCGGCGAACCCCACCGTGCAGTAGCTGTCGTGAACCTGCTCTTGATGCTCATAGCGATCAAATGCGACAAGCCGGATGTCAAGAGCATCGGCCTCGCTGTCGTAGTCAACTCGCATCATTTCCTCTTCTCGTGGATTGTGACGATCAGGCCGGGCTCGTCAAGGGCCACGACAACTCGCACATGGATACCTCGGAGAACTCCAGAGTAGAGCGGCCTTCCGTCCTCGTCTGTCTCGACCTGAAGCGGATCGTCAATCAAACCTTCTACTTCCGCCAAAGATGCCCCAATGGATCGAGCGCGATTCTTGGCGTGGCGTGTCATGCGCATTGCCCCCTAAGGGCTCAGCACCACTGTCTCGTCCCCGCGAACTAAAGCTCGGGCACGTCGGCGCCGTGGGGGCTGAAGGGGAGGCGGCGGACCTCGGCCCAGCCGTCGCAGCGCTGCTCGAGCGCCTCGGCGACCTTGCCGGCGTCCTGCCAGGTGGTCCAGACGAGGACGGTCGGGCCGGCGCCGGAGATCGTCGCGCCGAGGGCGCCGAGCTCGGCGGCCGCGTCGACCAGCTCCATCGAGCGCGGGTAGAGCTCGCGGCGGCGCGGCTGGTGGATGCGGTCGACGAGGCCGGCGGCGACGAGGTCGAGGTCGGCGCGTCTGCAGGCCGAGCACCAGGCGCGAGGCGGCGGAGACGTTGGCGACCGCGTCGGCGAGCGGGACCTCGGCCGGGATCGCCTCGCGGGCGCGCTCGGTCGAGACCTCCTCGGCCGGGATCACGGCGATCCCCTCGAGGCCGCTCCGGCGGGTCGAAGCGGGCCGCGCTCGGCGCGCCGCCCTCCCCCGCGCCGCAGATGACGAAGCCGCCGTAGATCGCCGCGGCGACGTTGTCGGGGTGTCCCTCGAGCTCGGTCGCCCGGACCAGCATCTCCTCCTTGCGAGAGCGCCAGCTCGAAGAGGTGGTCGGCGGCGAAGAGGCCGGCGACGATCGCCGCGGCGCTCGAGCCGAGGCCGCGCGCCAGCGGGATCTCGCTGCGCAGCCGGAAGGCGATCCCGTCGGCCGGGTGCAGGCTCTCGAAGGCGCGGACGATCAGGTTGTCGCGGCCGGTCGGAGACGTCGAGCCCGCCGGGGTCGAGCGAGAACTCGCCGGTCTCCTCGACCTCCAGCTCGAGGTGCAGCGAGACCGCCGCCGCCAGCACGTCGTAGCCCGGGCCGAGGTTGGCCGACGAGGCGGGGACGCGGACGAGCCGGCGGCGGGCGGTCATCAGTCGAAGACGGCGCGCTCGACGGCGCTGAGGTCGTTCTCGCAGTTGATCACCGGCGGGCGCTTTGCGAGAGCGCGGTGTCGGGGTCCTTGAGGCCGTGGCCGGTGAGCACGCAGACGACCGTCTCGGGCGGCGCGCCGCCCTCGACGACCGGCAGGCCGTGGGCGAGCAGGCCGGCGACCGAGGCGGCCGAGGCGGGCTCGCAGAAGACGCCCTCGCTGGCGGCGAGCCAGCGGTAGGCGTCGAGGATCTGCTCGTCGGAGACCGCGGCGACGCGGCCGCGCGAGGCGGTGAAGGCGTCCATCGCCTCCTCCCAGCGGGCCGGGTTGCCGATCCGGATCGCCGAGGCGACCGTCTCCGGGTTCGGCGACCGGCGCGCCGTCGACGAGCGGCGCCGCGCCCTCGGCCTGGAAGCCGTAGAGGATCGGGGCCGCGCCGACCTCCTGGAAGCCGCGCCAGTAGGCGGTGACGTTGCCGGCGTTGCCGACCGGGATCGCCAGCGCGCCCGGCGCCTCGCCCAGCTCCTCGACGACCTCGAAGGCGGCGGTCTTCTGGCCTTCGATCCGGTGCGGGTTGACCGAGTTGACGAGCTCGATCGGGTGCTTGTCGGCGAGCTCGCGGACGATCCGCAGGGCGTCGTCGAAGTTGCCCTGCAGGGCGACGACGCGGGCGCCGTGCATCAGCGCCTGGGCGAGCTTGCCGATCGCGATCTTGCCCTCGGGGACGATCACGGCGCCGCGCATTCCGGCCCGCGCCGCGTAGGCGGCGGCGCTGGCGGCGGTGTTGCCGGTCGAGGCGCAGATCACCGCCTCCGCCCCGCGCCCCTTGGCCCGCGAGACGGCGACGGTCATGCCGCGGTCCTTGAAGCTGCCGGTCGGGTTGGCGCCCTCGAACTTGAGGTAGGCGCGGGCGCCGATCCGCTCCGAGAGCCGCGGCGCCTCGATCAGCGGCGTCGAGCCCTCGTTCAGGGTGACGATCGGGTCGCCGGGCTCGAGCGAGCAGCCGGTCCCGGTAGCGCTCGATCAGGCGGCGGCCGGGCTCAACACGAACTCCTCCTCGATCACGCGGATCGAGCGCGGCGGCGAGCGCAGCTCGTCGAGCTCGTCGATCGCCTCGAGCGCCGCCGCGAAGCGCGACTCGAGGCACTCGTGGACGACCATCACCAGGCGCGCGTCGTCGCCGATCCCGCGCTGGACGACGCTCTTCACCGAGACGTCGTTGTCGCCGAGCACCTTGGCGATCGCGGCCAGCACGCCGGGCCGGTCGGCGACCTCGAGGTGCAGGTAGAAGGAGGAGGTGACGTCGGCGACGATCGGCAGCTCGCTCGCGCGGTCTCGTGCACCGGCGCGTCGCCGGCGAGGATCGAGACGACGTCGCCGAGCACCGCCGAGGCGGTCTGCGACGCCCCCGGCGCCGGGCCCCGACATCGTCACCTCGGTGATCGCCGGCGCCTCGACCATGACCGCGTTGAACGGGCCGCCGACCGGCGCCAGCGGGTGGCCGCCGTAGAGGAAGCAGGGGAAGACGCGGACGCTGATCCCGCCGTCGCGCCGTTCGGCGACGCCGAGCAGCTTCAGCGAGAGGCCGAGCTCCTTGGCGTAGGCGAGGTCGTCGGGCTTGATCGTCTCGATCCCCTCGTAGGAGACCTCGTCGAGCGTCACCGGCGTGTGGAAGGCGAGGCGGGCGAGGATCGCCATCTTCGCCGCCGCGTCGGCGCCGCTGACGTCGTCGGTCGGGTCGGCCTCGGCGTAGCCGAGCTCCTGGGCGCGGGCGAGGACCTCGTCGTAGGCGGCGCCGGTCGCGGCCATCTCGCTGAGGATGAAGTTGGTGGTGCCGTTGACGATGCCGAAGACCTTGGCGATCTCGGTCGACGCCGAAGCTCTCCTGGATCACCCGCACGATCGGGATCACCCCGGCGACCGCGGCCTCGAAGCGCAGCTGCACGCCGGCCTCGCGGGCGACCGCGAAGAGCTCCTCGCCGTGCTGGGCGAGCAGCTGCTTGTTGGCGGTGACGACCGGGCGCGCCGGCCCGCAGCGCGTCGAGCACGTAGCTCGCGGGCCGGGTCGGTGCCGCCGATCAGCTCGACGATCAGGTCGGAGCGCGCGAGGATCTCGCCGAAGTCGCCCTCGCCGCGGGTCAGCACCCCGGCGATCTCGGGCCGCCGCCCGCGTCGCCGCCTCGACCGCGCTCGGCGCGCTCGCGCGAGCAGCTCGGCGAAGGCGCCGCCGACCGTGCCGCGGCCGAGCAGCCCGATGCGGACGGTTTGGAGCCCTCAGACATCGCGCGCGGTCAGGTCCTCGTAGGTCTCGCGGCGGACGACGACGCGGGCGTCGCCGTCGCGGCAGAAGACGCACCGGCGGCCGCGGCACGCCGTTGTAGTTGCTCGCCATCGCGTAGCCGTAGGCGCCGGTCGGCGGGCGTGACGAGCGACGTCGCCGACCGCCGGGCGACGCGAGCTGCGCGTCGCGGACGAGGACGTCGCCGGACTCGCAGTGCATGCCGGCGATCGTCGCCAGGCGTGTCCAGGCGGCTCGGTCGGCGCGATCGGCGATCAGCGCTTCGTAGCGAGAGCCGTAGAGCATCGGCCGCATGTTGTCGGACATGCCGCCGTCGACGGCGACGTAGGTGCGGACGCCGGGAATCTCCTTGACGGTGCCGACCCGGTAGGCGGTGACGCCGGCGTTGGCGACCAGCGAGCGGCCCGGCTCGACCAGGATCCGCACGCCGTCGCCGAAGACCTCGGCGACGCCGCGCACCTTGACGTCGACGTAGGCGTCGATCGAGGGCGGCTCGTCCTCGCGCGGTGTAGGCGACGCCGAGGCCGCCGCCGACGTTGACGATCTTGCACCAGTCGCCGGCCAGCTCGCCGAGCGCCCGGATCGCCAGCGTGTAGGGCTCGAGCTCGAAGATCTGCGAGCCGATGTGGGCGTGCAGGCCGCTCAGCTCGAGCCGTCGGAGGCGAGCACGCGCTCGATCGCCCGCGCCGCCAGCCCGTCCTCGAGCCCGAAGCCGAACTTCGAGTCGAGCTGGCCGGTCTGCGATCGTAGTCGTGGGTCGAGGGCTTGATCCCCGGGGTGACCCGGATCAGGACCTCGCTGCGGCGCGTCCGAGCAGCCGCTCGCAGCGCTCGATCTCGTCGAAGGAGTCGAGGATCAGGTGGCCGACGCCGGCAGCGAGCGGCGAACGAGGATCTCCTCGTCGCTCTTGTTGTTGCCGTGCATGTGGATCCGGGCGGGGTCGAAGCCGGCGCGCAGCGCCATGTGCAGCTCGCCGCCGGAGGCGACGTCGACCGAGAGGCCCTCCTCGGCGAAGAGCCGGTAGGCGGCGGTGCAGGGAAGCGCCTTGCTGGCGAAGAGGACCTCGAAGTCGGCCGCCGCGCTCGGTCGAAGGCGGCTCGGTAGGCGCGGGCGCGGGCGCGCATGTCGTCCTCGGCGTAGACGTAGGCGGGCGTGCCGAACTCGGCCGCGAGCTCGACCACGTCGCAGCCGCCGATCTCGAGATGGCCGCGCTCGTTGACGCGGCTGCCCGGCCGGGTAGACCGGCGAGCCCGCGATCGGGTCCGCAACCGCCCCGGCCTGTCCACGCTCCGCCATAGACGGGCATTGTGACGGTTGGGCGGGGAGCGGCGGCTAGTGGCCGGTTGCCGCCGCCGAGCAGGCCGCCGACCGTTTCGCCGACTTCGTCGACGGTGTCGCCGACCGTCGATTCGGGGCCGGCGACTTCGTTGACGACTTCTTCGGTGACTTCGGTGACGCCGGTGCTGCCGATGACGCCGCCGGTGCGCTTCGTCGACGCCGGAGACCGTTTCGTTGACGGTGCCGGTGACCGCGCCCGACGTCGTTTGACCGCCGCCTCCGCTCGTGCCGGTGGATCCGCCGCCGCCGGTGCTCGGGCTGGAACCGCCGCCGCCACCACCGCCCGGAGCAGGAGCAGAGCTGGCCGAGCCGGTCGGGCGAGGCGGAACCGCTGGGCGCGCTGCCGCCCTTGCGCCGGCCGGAGCTGGACGGCGCCGGCGCTTCCGCGGTCGCGGCGACCCCGTCGGCAGCCGTGGGCGACGCGTCGACCGCGACCTGGTCGTCCTGCCTCGCGGCAGCTGCGGCCATTGCCGTTCGAGCAGCGCCTTTGGCTGCGACGGCGTCCGGCCGTGGCACCGGCGCTGCCGGCTTCCGTCGCCGACGCCGCCGAGCCCGAGCCTGGGCGTACTGGGACCGGTAGCGACGCTGTCATCCGCCGCCGATGCCGATGCCCGGCGAGCGGCCAGTCCCTGAGCAGCCTGAAACGAGACGAGCAGGACGAAGACGACGACGGCAGCTGCGATCAGCGCGGTGCCGGACACCGCGCCGGCGAGATAGGTGTGAGCCTGGCGGATCATCTGGTGTGGCCTCCCACGTGAGGCTCGTACCCAGACTGGCACGGTCAAACCCGGCCGGCATACCAAATAATTGAATTTCCTAGGGAATTCTGAGTGAAGTAGCGTGCGTGCGCCGCCTAGAGATAGCCCATCGGATCGGTGACTTCGCCGTCGATCCGAACCTCGAAGTGGAGGTGCGGGCCAAAGCAGTAGCCGGTGCAGTCGCTGTAGCCGATGACCTGGCCCTGGGAGACCTGCTGCCCGGCCGAGACCGCGAAGGTCTCCTGGTGGGCGTAACAGGTGGAGAGCCCGCCGCCGTGGTCGATGCAGGTGTAGTTGCCGTAGCCGCCGCTGCTCGCCTCCGGCTCGGTGAAGATCACGGTGCCGGCGGCCGCGGCGCGGATCGGCGTGCCTCTCGGGCACGGCGATGTCGATGCCCGGGGTGGTACTCGTAGCTGCCGTTGATCGTGCGCGAGCCGAAGCCCGAGACGACCGGGCCGTCGACCGGCCAGATCAGCCCGCCGCTGCCGCCGCGGATCGGGCCCGGCGGCAGCGGCACCGAGCCGTAGCCGGCGAGCTGCGCCGCGATCTTCGCCCTGGATCTCGGCGACGAGCCGTCGAGCTCCTCTTCGTGTCGAGCGGATCTTCTTCAGCGCCGCGACGCGATCGCCGCGGGCCGCGACCAGCGTCGACTGGCGCTGCTGGACCGCGCTGCGCGCGCTGGCCAGCGCCTGCTCTTCGGCGGCGATCGAGTCGCGCGCCGCTTCGATCTGGTCCTTGGCGCCGCGCAGGCGATCGACCGTGCGCCTTGACCTGGTCGCGCAGTTCGCGCACCCGGCCGACGACCGCTTCGTCGATGCCGTGGATGCGGTTCGAGGTATTCGGTGCGATCGACAGGTCGTCGTAGTCGTTGGCGCCGACGATGACGCTGAGCACGTCGGGGGTGCCGGTCTCGTACATCGCGACGAGCCGATCGCGCAGCGCGCTCAGGGCACGCTTGCAGGTGCGACCGCATCTCGACCAGGTGCGTCTTGGCGACGTTCGAGCTGCGCCATCGCGCGGTCGAGTTCGGCCTGCTTGGCGTCGAGGCGGACTCGCGACGGCCGCCTCTTGCGTTGCGGAGGCCGGCGACCTCGGCGTCAGCCTGTCGATCCGATCGCCGTAGGCCGGAGATCGTCGTGGTCAGCACGCCCTTGCGTTCGCGCACCTTGGAGAGCTTCGCTTCCTTGGCTTCGAGCTTCGACTCGAGGTCTTCGGCGGGCGCGGCGGGCTGGCCAGCGAGCAGCGCGACGAGCGCCGCCGCGGCGACGAGAGACGCCGCCAGGGCAAGGCGATTTCTGACGCATCGCCGCCGAGGCTAGCCAAGTCGAGATGTGCCGACCTGCAGCGGAAATCGCCCGTGCAACCGGGCTTGCGATCAGGCCTCGGCGAGGGGCGTTCTCGACCTGCAGCAGACCGGCCGAGGCCTCCTCCTCCATCTGCAGCGTCGTGTGGTCGATGCCGAAGCGCTCGTGCAGCAGCAGCTCGAGCCGGCGGCGGATCAGGTCGCGGTCGCAGTCCGCGGCGACGACGACGTGGGCGGCGAGGGCGCCGAAGCCCGGCGGTCACCGTCCAGACGTGCAGGTCGTGGACCGAGCGCACCCCCTCCTCCGAGCAGATCGCCGCGCCGATCGCGTCGACGTCGACGCCCGCCGGCGCCGCCTCCATCAGCACGTCGAACGGCTCCTTGATCAGGCGCCAGGAGGAGGCGAGGATCGAGCAGCGGCGATCACGCAGGCCGACGATCGGGTCGACGATCGACGAGCCGCCGGCGAGGACGACGGCGCCGGCGATGACGACCCCGAGCGAGCCGAGCGCGTCGGCGGCGCTGTGGCGCAGCACGCCCTCGAGGTTGATGTCCTCGCGCTCGCCCCGCGGCGAGCACGACGGTCGCGGCGACGTTGCCGGCGAGGCCGAGCAGGCCGAGCGCGAGGACGCCGCCGCCGTCGATCGACGGCGGGTCGCCGAGCCGGCCGATCGCCGCGACCGCGATCGCCGATCGCGACCGCGACCAGCAGCAGCCCGTTGACCAGCGCCGCCAGCACCTCCGAGCGCTGGTAGCCGAAGGTGCGCCGCGCGCCGGCCGGGCCGCGAGGCGAGCGACGCGGCGAACAGCGCCAGGCCGATCGAGCCGACGTCGGAGAGCAGATGCCCGGCGTCGGCGAGCACCGCCAGCGAGCCGGTGAGCAGGCCGCCGACCGCCTCCGACGAGCGAGCATCGCGGCGTTGATCGCCAGCGCGATCCACATCCGCCGCCGGCTGTCGCCCGCGCCGCGCCTCCAGCGCGTGCGCGTGCGCGTGAGACGTGCACGCCCCGAGCTTAGGACCTGCGCAAGAGCCACCGGGGGCCTCTCTCAGGAACTCCCGCGAAGCGGCCTGAGAAGAGGCCCCGGTGGCTCTCCGGACTGCTACTAGGCTGGAACGGGCTCCTTGGCCGGCTCGGCCATCGCCTGCTCGGCGACTTCGGCGCCGATAGCCGAGCCGCTCGGCGTATTCGCGGGCCTGCATCCGCGAGATGACCATCCGCTGGATCTCCGCCGTGCCCTCGAACAGCTGGTAGATCTTGGCGTCGCGGAACCACTTCTCCAGCGGGCACTCGGTGCTCCAGGAGTAGGGCCCGACCAGGTCCATCAGCGTCGTCGTCGCCCACATCGTCACGTCGCCGGCCTTGAGCTTCGACATCGAGCCCTGGCCACCGCGTCATCGGGATGCCGTTGCGGCCCATCCAGGAGGCGCGCTGGACCAGCAGCCGCGCCGCTTCGATCTCGGTGGCGACGTCGGCGAGCGTCTGCTGGATGCGCTGCTGCTGAGCAGCGGCGTGCCGCCTTCGGACTGGCCGTCGAGGTACTCGAGGGTCCACTCGTAGGCAGCCTGGGCGATGCCGAGCGCCGAGGCGCCGACCAGCGGCCGGGTCATCTCGAAGGTCGCCAGGGCGTCGGCGCCGGAGCGCGATTTCTGGCCCGAGCGGCCGCGCTCCAGCTTCTTCTGCAGCTTCTCCTCGCCGCCGAGCAGGTTCTCGACCGGGATCCGGCAGTCCTCGAGCACGATCTCGGCGGTGTGCGAGGCGCGGATGCCGAGCTTCGACTCCTTCTTGCCCTGGCTGAGGCCCGGGCGTGTCCTTGCCGACCACGAAGGAGGCCTGGCCGCGGGTGCCGAGCTCGGGGTCGACGGTGGCGACGACGACGTGGACGTCGGCGATGCCGCCGTTGGTGATGAAGACCTTGGTGCCGTTGAGGACCCACTCGTCGCCGTCGCGCTTGGCGGTCGTCTTCAGGCTCTTGACGTCGGAGCCGGCCTGCGGCTCGGTCACCGCGTAGGCGCCGAGCTTGATCTCCTCGCCGCTGCCGAAGCACTCGGGGACCCAGCGGGCGATCTGCTCGGGGGTGCCCGAGGAGGCGATGCCGGCCGCGGCGAGACCGGAGCCGGAGATCGCCAGCGCGGTGCCGGCGCAGCCCCAGTGGAACTCCTCGGCCGAGATCACCTGCATCTGGCCCTCGCGGGTCGGCGGCCGAGCGCTGGATGCCCTCGAGGCCGCCGAAGCCCTGCTTGCGCGCCTCCTTGATGACCTCCCAGGGGGTGCTCTCCTCTTCGTCGTGCTTGCGCGGCCGCGGGCCGGATCACCTCGCGGGCGAAGGTCCGGCAGCGCTCCTTGTACTCCAGCTGCTCGTCGTTGAGTGCGAAATCCATTCGGGTCCCTCCTGGTCGGCGGCGTGACGCAGTTGATTGACTGGTCAGTCAACCAGTCCTCGAAGGTTATCTGACCAGCCAGCCAGTCGCCTCGCCTGTAGCGTTCCGCCCGTGGCCGAGAAACGCCCGATCAACGCCGAGGTGCCCACGGGCGAGGGCGAAGGAGGCCGGAGGCGCGCCGCCGCCGAAGTCGCCAAGCCGCGAAGCCCGCGAGCCGATCCCGGCCAGCGCTGAAGCTGATCGGCGGCGCGGTCGCGGCTCGCCGCTGGTCTTCATCGTCGCCGCGATCCTCGGCGGCGGCGGCTCGAACAAGCAGGACGTCAAGCCGGCGCCGGCGCCGGTGCAGGCGGCACCCGAGCCGGCGCGCCGAAGGAAAGCAGACGCCCAGCTGCCGAGCCGGCCGAAGAACTCGGCTACCCGTCCTTCGCGACCAAGAACACGACCCGGGTCGGCGGCTCCGACGCCGGCCGCCAACGCCGCCGGCGTCGCACTCGCCGTCTTCCCCTCGACCGACGCCGGCGCAGCGGCCCGCCGCGGTGACCCTGGTCGACGAAGCGCGACTGGCCGGGCGCGATCGCCGCCTCGGTGCTGATGTCGGCCCCGGTGCGGGCGCCGCTCCTCGTCTCCGCCGGCGGCGACATGCCCGACCCGACCTGCGCGAAGCCCTCGACGCCCTCGACCCGCAGGGCAGCAGCGCGACCGACGGCGCAGGCGCTGTTCGCGATCGGCGACGTCGCCGCGCCGGACGGGCTGCGGATCAGCCCGGGTCGAAGGCGAGCGGACCCGGCCGCCATCGCCGGCGGCGATCGCGGCGCTGCGCGACCGCCTCTTCGGCGTCGCCGCCCGACCACGTCGTCATCGCCCCCGAAGGCGAGCCCGCCTTCGCGATGCCGGCCGCCGGCCTGGGCGGCGCGCTCCGGCGACCCGGTCCTCTTCGCCGGCCGCGACAAGCTGCCGAAGGCGACCGCCGGCGGCGCTGCGGCGCCGACCCGAAGATACCGGTCTACGTGCTCGGGCCCGTCCTCGGCGATCTCCTCCGACGTGGTTCGGGAAGATCGCCAAGATCGACCACCGCGTGCAGCGGGTCTCCGGCGAGGACCCGGTCGAAAACGCGATCGCCCTCGCCCGCTACGACGACGGCGACTTCGGCTGGAACGTCAACGACCCCGGCCACGGCTTCGTCGTCGCCCGCAGCGACGAACCGCTCGACGCCGCCGCGGCGCCGCGCCGCTCTCGGCCTCGGGCACCTGGGGGCCGCTGCTGCTCACCGACGACGCCGATACGCTTCCGGCGGCGCTGCGCGGATACCTGCTCGACGTCAAGCCGGGCTACACCACCGACCCGACGCGCGCCTTCTACAACCACGTTTGGGTGATCGGAGACCAGGAGGCGATCGACGTGGAACAGCAGGCCGAAATCGACAGCCTCGCCGAGCTGGCGAAGATCGGAGGGCAGAAGAATGAGCGAGGCCGAGAACCCCGACCTGCTCGGCGCGCGGCCAGAGGTCACCGCCGAGGACATCCGCGCCCTGGCCGGCGCCTCCACCCCCCACTTCGCGCTGCAGGTCCGCAACCGGATCCGGCGCCTGATCGAGCCGCTCCCCGCCGACCACCCGGCGCGGCTCGAAGGCGAGCGCAAGATCGCCGAGCTCGAGGAGCTGGCCGAGCACAGCGGCGACCCGCGCGGCACGATGGGCATCGCCCCATTGAAGAACCTCGCGCCGGGGGTCTGGCGGCTGAAGGAGTTCCCGGCGCCGTCGATCAACGTCTACCTCGCCGAGGACGTCCTGATCGACGCCGGCCGGCGCTGGGACCGGCGGCGGATCTTCGCCGAGCTCGAGGGCGCGCGAGATCTCGATGGTGGCGCTGACCCACGTCCACCCCGATCACCAGGGAGTCGCCAAGGACGTCTGCGAAGCGCGGGACGTGCCGCTCGCCTGCCACGCCGACGACGTCGACGCGATGGAGGGACGGCGGCCGGTGCAGGAGGCCGCGCCGAGCCATCCGGTCAACCGGGTGATCAAGCGGCTCTGGCAGGGGCCCGCCCATCCGGTCGACCGGGTGCTCGCGGAGGGCGACGAGGTCGCCGGCTTCCGCGTCGTCCACGCCCCGGGCCACGCGCGCGGCGAGGTGATCTTCTTCCGCGAGTCCGACCGGGTCGCGATCTGCGGCGACGTGATCCGCAACATGAGCTACGCGACCGGGCTGCCGGGCATCAAGGAGCCGCCGGACGATCTTCACCGACGACCCGGCCGAGAACCGCCGCTCGATCCGCAAGCTCGCCGAGCTCGAGCCCGCGCTGATCCTGCCCGGGCACGGGCCCGCGGTCACCGACATCGGCCGCCTTCGAGCGCTTCGTCGCCGCCCTCCCCGCCTAGCTGCGGTCCCCACGGTTTTTTCTTCGCAGTCGCGGGGTAGCCCTGCGGCAAGGTGTCCAGTTCCTAAACCGACTGCCAGGGAGGAACGCGATGAGAAGCCCTGAAGAGCAGGCGCCCCTCGCCGGCGATGATCGTCGCGGTGATCGCCCTGATCGTCGCCCTGGCGGGCACCGCCTACGCGGCGCAGTCGATCAACGGCGGCGCGATCCAGAAGCAGACGATCGGCGGCGGCAAGCTCAAGCACAAGACGCTGACCGGCTACCAGATCAACACCAACAAGCTCGGCATCGTGCCCTCCGCGAAGCGGGCCGCCCACACCTACTGGGCGGTCGTCAACAACCCGACCGGCGCCGGCAACGCGACCCTGGCCCGGGCCAGCGACGCAGGGCATCACCGCGACCGAGGGCGGCGGCGCGGTCGCCGTCATCTTCCCGGTCAACGTCAGCGGCTGCGCCAACGTCGCCGGGCGCGACAACGCCGGCACGACGGTCCCGGGCGCCGGCTACGCCCAGACCAACGTCGCGCCGGCCAACCCGAACGCGATCGAAGTCCACACCCGCGACGACAAAGGCGCCAACGAAGACGCCGACTTCCACCTGATCGTCGTCTGCCCATAAACACTCCGACGGCAATGAGCCCCGGCTCGGCCCCTGCCTCCCCAGTAGGGCCGGGTCGGGCTTCGGCTAGGCTTGCGCGCGATGGCAGACGAGATCGAGCACGGCTTCAAGGAGGGCGACAAGGTCTGGGTCGAGGACGGCGACGGCAAGCACCACCCCGGCGTCTTCGTCGGCAACAACGAAGCCTCCGGCTGGTTCGGCGGCGGCCCCAGCGCCTACGTCGTCCACCCCGAGGCCCACAACGCCGAGGTCGTCTCGATCTTCCGCATCACCCCGCGCGACGAGTAGCTCAGCGCGGAGCGGCCGCTCGATGTCGACCCGCTCGCCGCGGAACGGCACGCCCTCGGCGATCAGGTGCGCGTTTCTGCCGAGCGCCCTTGGCGAGCGAGCCGTCGGCGCGGACCACCCGCCACCAGGGCAGGTCGGGCTCGTCGCCTCGAAGAGGACCGCGCCGGCGAAGCGCGGCGCCCCCGGCGAGACGTCGCCGTAGGTGCTGACGAACCCCTCGGGGATCGCCCGCACCCGCTCCAGCACTTCGCAGCTGCGCGAGTCAGCGCAGCGGTCGGCCGGGCCGAAGGCGTCGATGAGGCGGTTCTGGTACTCGCTCAGCTCCTCGGGCGAGATGAAGTAGGTCGGCGGCGTGAGGAAGAGGCCGTCGGCGCGCTCGGCGGTCGCCTCGACCCGGGCCCGGACCTTGTCGAGCGGGCCGGCGGCGCAGTAGGTCTCGACCATCTCGTCGCTGATCGCGGCCGGCACCGCGGCGAGGTCGCCGCGGCGGAAGGCGTCGCCGGCGGCGACCGCGTTGTCGGCGAAGCCGTGCAGCTCCCAGAGCGGCATGTAGGTCTTGACCGTCGCGTAGAAGGAGATCGTGCGGCGGGCCATCTCGATCGCCCTGCGCCTCGTCGTCGTCGATCGCGCAGCAGACGGTCGGCAGGTAGTCGAAGTCCGTGCGCTCGCGGCCGGAGCGGCTCGAGCCCGGTCTCGAAGGAGTCGACGACGACCTCGTCGATCCAGCGCAGGCTCTGGATCGGGTGGCCGATCAGGCCGTCGGCGACGTCGCCGGCCATCCGGCACATCCCCGCCTGCACGCCGGCGGTGTAGATCGGCACCGACTCGCGCGGCGCCGGGTGCGGCCGGACCCAGCCCTTGATGTCGATGTCGTAGTACTCGCCCTCGTAGCGGATCGGCTCGCCCGCGCCGGCCTGCTGCATGATCAGCCGCGTCGCCTCGATCGCCTCGCGCAGGTGCGGCGCCGGCTTGCCGTACTCGGCGTTGTGCCAGGTCTCGTTCAGCCGCTTGACCCCGGAGCCGAGGCCGAGCCGGAAGCGGCCGCCCGACATCTCGTCGATGTCGAGCGCGCGTGATCGCGAGGATGAAGGGGCTGCGGGTGAAGGCCCAGGCGATCCCGGTGGCGACGTCGATCGTCTCGGTCTTGCGCGGCCAGGTAGGCGGCCTGGGTGACCGAGCGAGCGGAACAGCTCCGGCGCCCAGACGCACTCGACGCCGGCCGCCTCGGCCCGCTTGGTCTCGGCCTCGAGGTCGGCGACCGTGGTGCCGATCGCGGCGACGGAGATCCGCTCGAGCGCGCCCATCGCGCTCGGCGCGTCAGGCGGCGACCGGCGCGGCGGCGCGGCGAGCACGGCGTCGGCGACCCGTTCGCGGTGCCACTTGGCGTCGCCGAACATCGCCGCGTTGGCGCTTGCCGCGCTTGAGGAAGAAGTGGAGGTCGTGCTCCCAGGTGAAGCCGATGCCGCCGTGGACCTGGATCGAGGCGTCCGGGACCCGCCAGCCGGCGTCGGAGGCGTAGGCCTTGGCGATCGAGGCCGCCAGCGGCAGCGACTCCGGCTCGGCGTCGGCGGCCCAGGCGGCGCCGTAGACGGCCGAGCGCGAGTTCTCGGTCTCGAGCAGCATCTGCGCGCAGCGGTGGGAGACCGCCTGGTAGGCGCCGATCGGCCGGTCGAACTGCTGGCGGTCTTTGGCGTACTCGACCGCCATCTCCATCGTCCGCTGGGCGATCCCGGTCGACTCGGCGGCGAGGGCGACGCAGAGGCGGAAGAAGACCGGGTAGTAGTCGGCGCCCTCGGCCGGGCAGCGTGTCCGCGGCGGCGACCCGGACGCCGTCGAGGCGGACCGAGGAGAGGCGGCGGGTGGGGTCGATCGACGGTTCCGGCGATGACGGTGACGCCGTCGGCGCCGCGCTCGACCAGGTGGCGGCGGCCGTCGGCGGTGGCGACGAGGAAGAAGTCGGCGCTGGCCGGCGTCGGCGACGAGGACCTTCTCGCCGTCGAGGACGACGCCGTCGCCGTCGGCCTTGGCCTCCATCGTGAAGCCGCCGGGCGTCGCCGGCGAGCCGGCGTCCCAGAGCGCCGGGGTGCCGCGCAGCTCGCCCGTCGGCGAGCGGCCGCAGGTAGCGCTCGCGCTGGTCGTCGGAGCCGCAGAGGCGAGAGCGCCAGGCCGGCGATCGTGTTGGAGAAGAGCGGCGAGGGAGCGAGCGCGTAGCCCATCTCCTCGAAGAGCACGGCGAGCTCGACGATGCCGAGGCCCTGGCCGCCCCACTCCTCCGGGCAGCGCCAGGCCGGTCCAGCCGAGCTCGGCCATCTCGTCCCAGTCGGCTTGCGTCGAAGCCGTCGTCGCTGGCTCGGCGAGCTCGCGGATCCGCTCGGATTTGTAGCGGGAGGCGAGGAAGTCGTGGGCGGTCGACCTTGATCGCCTGCTGCTCGTCGGTGAGGTCGAAGTACATGTCGCGTGCCCCTAGCGCATCCTCGGCAGGCCGAGCACCCGCTCGGCGATGATGTTCTTGAGGATGTCGGTGGTGCCGCCCTCGATCGAGTTGGCGCGCGAGCGCAGGAAGCTGTACTGCCAGGCGCCGTTGGCGAGCGCGTGCTCGGAGCCGCGGCCGAGCGGCGCGTAGGCGCCCTCGATGTCGAGCGCCAGCTCGGCGATGCCCTGGTTGATGTCGGCCCACTGCCACTTGCCGAGCGAGCCCTCGGGGCCGGGGATGCCCGACTGCATCGTCTTGGTCAGGCCGCGGTAGGCGTTGAGCCGCATCGTCTCGGCCTCGATGTGGAGCTGGGCGATGCGCTGGCGGAAGACGGGGTCCTCGGCCGCGGTGCCGCCGTTGACGCGGGTCTCGGCGGCCAGCTGGTCGAGCTCGCGTGAGGCTGTTCGGCGATCTGGGCGATCGCGCCGAAGGCGAGGCCGGCGCGCTCGTTCATCAGCGTCGTGATCGCCACCGCCCAGCCGTTGCCGACGCCGCCGACGACGTTCTCGTCGGGGATCCGCGCCTCGTCCATGAAGACCTCGTTGAACTCGCCCTCGCCGGTGATCTGGACCAGCGGCTTGCGCTTCGACCCCCTCCTGCTCCATGTCCATCAGGAAGTAGGTGAGCCCCTTGTGCTTGGGAGCGTCGGGGTCGGTGCGGGCGACGAGCATGCACCACTTCGCGTACTGGGCGAACGTCGTCCAGACCTTCTGCCCGGTGACGACCCATTCGTCGCCGTCCTTGACCGCGCGGGTCTTCAGCGAGGCGAGGTCGGAGCCCGACTCGGGCTCGGAGAAGCCCTGGCACCAGATCTCCTCGCCGGTGAGGATCGGCTCCAGGTAGCGCTGCTTCTGCTCGTCGGTGCCGTGGGCGATGACGACCGGGCCGCCCATCGCCAGGCCGAGCACGTTGGCCGGGCTCGGCGCCTCCTGGCGCGCCGCCTCGCCGACGAAGATCGCCTGCTCGATCATCGTCGCGCCGCGGCCGCCGTACTCCTTCGGCCAGGAGATCCCGGCCCAGCCGGCCGCGTGCAGCTTGCAGCTGCCACTCGCGGCGGAAGGCCATCACCTCGTCGAGGCCGCCCTCGGGCTCGGGGCCGGGGTGGTTCTCCTCGAGCCAGGTCGCGAACCTCGTCGCGGAACTGCTCCTCCGATGGCGACAGCGTCAGGTCCATCGGCCGGCGAGCATATGCGGCCGCTGGCCGGGCAGCCAGTGCGGCGTCCGATGGACGCCTAGCGGCTGCCGCAGACTTCGGCGCCGTATTCGCCGGCCAGCCGGCCGGAGATCCCGAACGACCGCGTCGCTGCTGGCAACCGCCGCTTCGGGATTGTCTTCAGCGGTTTCGAGGCCTTCTTCGAGGGCGCTGATGATCGCGTCGACCTCGTTCTTCGTCGCCTTCCGGCGCGCCCAGCGCCTTCGAGATCTTTGAGTTCGGTCTTGACGCTGGGCACGATCGACCGTGCCAACCAGCTTCTTCGGACTGGGCCTTGTTCGGCTCGCTGGTATCGTCTTTGTGCTGTTTGAGGAAGGCGTAGGATTCGCCCGCTGCATCCGTTCGGTGCCCTTTTTGGCAGATCGCGTCGACCTTCTTGATGAAGGCCGCTTTCGCAGACCGTGGCCGTGGTGCCGGTGCTGCGAATCGCTACCGCCGCCGCATCCCGCCGACGAGCGGCGGCCACTGTCAGCGCGACCGGCGATCGCAATCGATTCCCGCTTGCCCATAGCGGGGAACCTACGCCGCTCGTACTGGATCTGGGAATCCTGGCGGGCCGAATCTCAGACCCGCTGGATCAGCGTGCCGGTGCCGAGGCCGCCGCCGCAGCACATCGTCACCAGGCCCATCTCCTTGTCGGTGCGCTCCATCTCGTGCAGCAGGGTGGTGATCAGGCGGGCGCCGGTCGAGCCGAGCGGGTGGCCGAGGGCGATCGCGCCGCCGTTGACGTTGACCCGGTCCATGTCGGGGTCGAGCTCGCGCCGCCAGGCGGCGACGACCGAGGCGAAGGCCTCGTTGATCTCGACCAGGTCGATGTCGTCCATCGTCATCCCGTTGCGCTCGAGCAGCTTCCGGGTCGCCGGGATCGGGCCGGTCAGCATGATCACCGGGTCGACGCCGACCGTGGTCTGGTCGAAGATCCGCGCCCGCGGCTTCAGGCCCAGCGCGTCGGCCTTCTCGCGCGCCATCAGCAGCACCGCGGCGGCGCCGTCGGAGACCTGCGAGGAGTTGCCGGCGGTGATCTTGCCGTCCTCCTTGAAGGCCGGCTTCAGGCTGGCGAGGCCCTCGAGCGTCGTCTCGCGCAGGCCCTGGTCGGTCGACGTAGGTGTCGCCGTTGACGCTGAAGGGGACGATCTCGCGCTCGAAGCGGCCCTCCTCGGTCGCCTTGGCGGCGAGCTGCTGGGAGCGCAGGCCGATCTCGTCGAGCTCGGAGCGGGGGATCTCCCACTTGTCGGCGATCATCTCGGCCGAGAGGCCCTGCGGGATCAGGTCGTAGCGCTCCATCAGCTCGGGCGAGAAGGGCGAGCCGTGCTCCTTCATCACCTCGTAGCCGTCGGCGAAGGAGATGTGGCCCATGTGCTCGACGCCGCCGCCGATCGACGACGTCGTGGACGCCGGAGGCGATCAGCGCCGCGGCGAAGTTGACCGCCTGCTGGGCGGAGCCGCACTGGCGGTCGATCGTGGTCGCCGGCGTCTCGATCGGCAGGCCGGCCTCGAGCCAGGCGTTGCGGCCGATGTTGACCCCCTGCTCGCCGAACTGCTGGGCGCAGCCGGCGATCACGTCGCCGGTCTCGGCCGGGTCGACCCCGGAGCGCTCGAACAGCTCGCGCGTAGGCCTTGGCGAGCAGGTTCGAGGGGTGGAGGTCCTTGTAGTAGCCCTTCTCCGGGTGCCCGCGCCCGATCGGCGTGCGCACCGCCTCGACGATCACGACCTCGCGCCCACCGAACTTGCCGTTTCCGTTCTCTGCCATCGCAGCCTCCGTTCGTCGCGACTGGAGCGCCGTGCGCCTGTCACGATAGCGACCGATTGACTGGTCAGTCAGCCAGGATTGCGGCAGGCGGTCGACCACGACGCCGCTTCCGCGCGCGAGCGTGATAGGAACCCGGCCGATGAGCGGGAGCAAGGGGTACGAGAGTCCGGGGATCGCGGGCAGCGGGGCGATCGCCACCGGTCTGGCCGCGGTCTCGACGACGACCGCGGACACGATCCTGCTGGCCCGCAGCGAGGCCTCGGCCTGGCGCGCCGAGGAGAAAGTCGTCGCCGCCTGCGCCAAGATCGAGGGCGCCGAGCCCTCGCGGCTGCGGGTCACCACCGACCCCAAGGACCTCGCCGACTGCGACGTCATCGTCGAGGCGATCGTCGAGGAGGTCGCGCCCAAGGGCGAGCTGCTCGCGACGATCGCCGCGGCCTGCCCCGACGCCGACCTGGCGACCACCACCTCCTCGCTGAGCATCGCCGAGATCGCCGCGGCCGGCCGGCATCCGGCAAGCTCTTCGGCCTCCACGTCTTCAACCCGGTGCCGCGGATGAAGCTGGTCGAGGTCTGCTTCCCCGACGGCGCCGCCGGCGCCCGCGAGAACGGCCCTCGCCTGGTGCGCGGCGCTCGGCAAGACCGCGGTCGAGGTCCCCGACCTGGCCGGCTTCGTCGTCAACCGCCTGCTCTTCCCCTACCTCTTCGACGCCGTGCCGCTTCATGGAACAGACCGGCATGGAGGCCGGTGAGGTCGACACCTGCATGAAGCTCGGCGCCGGCCACCCGATGGGCCCGCTGGCCCTGCTCGACTTCGTCGGCCTCGACGTCTGCCGAGGCGATCGGCGACGCCCTCTACGCCGACTCCGGCGAGGCCGTACCAGAAGCCCCCGGGCCTGCTCGTCGAGATGGTCGGCGAAGGCAAGCTCGGCCGCAAGTCCGGCGCCGGCTTCTACGACTACGACTAGGCCGTACTCGGTCGTCCTGCAGCCGCGCTTCCTGCTTTCCCGGCGAGGTCCCAGATCACGTCGGCCGGGGAGATGCCCTGGCGGCGGGCGATGATCTCGATCTCCTCCCAGGGCAGCTCGGCCTCGGGGAGCTCGTCCCAGCGGGCCAGGTCGAGTGCCTCGACCGCGCCTTTCAGCGCCGGGCCGAGATGCTCCTCGGAGCGCAGCAGCGCCCTCAGGACCTCGAGCTGCTTGTCGCTCAGGCGCACAACCCACATGCGGCACCTCCAAGGTTCGGCGGGAACGCGGGTTGCCCGGAGAAGCTAGGCGGCGGGGCGGACGGAACCGCTGATCCGGACCGCCTCGATGCGGTTCTCGCGCACCGACTCGACCCGGATCGTGTAGCCGTTGGCGGTGATCGAGTCGCCGCGCTTGGGCAGCCGGCCGAGCTCGCCGAAGACGTAGCCGCCGACCGAGTTGTAGGCGTCGGTGTCGACCGGCAGCTCGATCCCGGCGTCGGCGAGGTCGCCGAGCGAGACGTGGCCGCGCACGAACCAGTCGCCGTTGGTGAGCTGGCGCAGCGCGGCGGCGCGCGGGTCGGTCTCGTCCTCGATCTCCCCCACCACCTCCTCGAGGATGTCCTCGACGGTGACGATCCCGACCGTGCGCCCGTACTCGTCGACGACCACCGAGAGCGAGGTGCGCTGGACCTGGAGGTCGTGGAGCAGGTCGTCGAGCGGGCGCGTCTCGGGCACGATCAGCGGCGTCGCGGATCGACCGGCTCGATCTCGCGCCTCGGGCCCGTCGCTCATGTAGAGCCGGGCGAGGCTGTTGTTGTGGACGATCCCCTTGACCCGGTCGGGGTTGTCGTCCTCGATCACGACCAGGCGCGTGTGGCCGGAGGTGACGCAGCGCCGCAGCGCCGTCTCGACCGTCTCCGAGGCGTCGACGGTGACCACCGCCGGGATCGGCGTCATCACCTCGCGCGCCTCCTGCTCGTGCAGGTGGAAGACGCCGCCGAGCATGCCCGCCTCGCCGGGGTCGAGCGTGCCGCCCATGCCTGCGAGCTGTCGATGATCTGCTTGAGGTCCTCGGCCGTGTGGTGCTCTTCGAGGTCGGTCGGGTTGACGCCGAAGAGGCGGACGATCGCGTTGGAGATCGCGCTCAGGCGCCATGGTGACCGGCGCGGTGACGACGCGGAACCAGTTGAGCGGGCGGGCGACGCGGCGGGCGGTGCGCTCGGCGTGGGCGATCGCGAGCATCTTCGGCACCTGCTCGCCGATGCTGATGTGGATCGCGGTGACCAGGACGAAGGCGATCGCGACCGAGAGGCCGACCGCGGCGCCGTGCGAGAGGCCGCCGAAGATCGGTTCGAGCAGCTTCGCCAGCGAGGGCTCGCCGAGGAAGCCGATGCCGATCGAGGCGATCGTGATCCCGATCTGGCAGGCGGAGAGCGACTCGTCGATCTTGTCGAGCTGCTCGACCACCGCCTCGGCGCCGCTTTCGCCTTCCTCGGCCAGCTGCTCGAGCTTGCCGCGGCGGCTGCGGACGAGGGCGAACTCGGCCGCGACGAAGAAGCCGTTGATGGCGACCAGCAGCAGAAGGAGGACGAGCAGGAGGACGCTCATCGGCTATTTGGCCCGGTACTTCGGGGGAGGTCGTCGTCGGCCATTCGGCGTAGGGAATATAGCTTGCTCGATCGAATGCGGATCGCGAGCCTCGTCCCCTCTGCGACCGAGATGCTCTTCGCGCTCGGTCTCGGCGAGCAGCGTCGTCGCGGTCACCCATGAGTGCGACTACCCGCCCGAGGCGAGTTCCCTCCCCCACCTGACCACGCACCGTGCTGCCGGCCGGCCTCAGCGCCGGCGAGATCGACCGCGCCGTGAAGGCGACGGTCGGCGGAGGGACGGGCGCTGTACGAGCTCGACGAGGAGCTGCTGGCCGAGCTCGGCGCCCGACCTGATCGTCACCCAGGCGGTCTGCGCGGTCTGCGCGGTCTCCTACGAGGACGTGGTCGAGGTCGCCGCCCGGCTGCCCGGCAACCCCGCGGGTCCTGCAGCAGGACCCGAGCACCCTCGGCGAGATGCTCGAGGACGTGATCCGCCTCGGCGAGGCGGCCGGGATCGCGGCGGCCAGGCGCACGAGCTGCGCGGCGAGCTCGAGGGCCGCCTGGCGACCGTGCGGGCCGCGGTCGCCGGGGCGAGCCCGCCCGCGGGTGATCGCCCTCGAGTGGCTCGACCCGCCCTACGTCGGCGGCCACTGGGTCCCGGAGATGATCTCGATCGCCGGCGGCGAGGACGTCGCCGGGCCACCGGGCCTGAAGTCGCCCGAGGTCAGCTGGGGCGAGCTCGCCGGGCCTCAACCCCGACGTCGTCGATCGCGATGCCCTGCGGCTGGTACGTCGAGGACTCGCGCGCCCAGGCGCTCGAGCACTGGGAGCAGATCGAGGCGCTCGGCGCGCAGCGGGTCTTCGCGGTCGACGCCGCCTCGACCTTCTCGCGCCCCGGGCCCGCGCCTGGTCGACGGGGTCGAGCTGCTCGGCCACCTGCTCCACCCCGACCTGGTCGACCCGCCGGGGAACATCGGCTTCGCCGAGGTGCCGCGCTCCCAGCGTCTGGCGCGGCGCCGGCGGCTGAGCCTCAGGCGATCGCGAAAGCGCCCAGGATCGCCAGATCGCGACGCCGCACCGCGACGGCTATCTCGATCGTCAGACGGTGTTTCGGCCGAGCCTGCCGCGCTCGCCGGCGATGATCGCCAGCGGCGCAGAGAGACGCCGGCGACGAGGCCGCCGAGGTGGCCGCCGATGCTGATCGTCGGGCACGCCGAAGCTGAACGACCAGGTTGAGCACGATGAGGACGCCGATCGAGGAGGCGAGCGAGTCGATGCCGCGCCCGCGGGCGATCACGAAGGTCGCGCCGAAGATGCCGAAGACCGCCCCCGAGGCGCCGAGCGTGAGCGCGTCCGGGCGTGAGCAGCAGAGCGCCGAAGGAGCCAGCGAAGAGCGAGGCGAAGTAGACGGCGACGAAGCGTGGCGTGCCGATCGCCGGCTCGAGGATCCGGCCGAGGAAGAAGAGCAGCGAACATGTTGAAGCCGATGTGGAGCAGGCCCTCGTGCAGGAAGCCGCTGGTGAGGAGCCGGTACCACTCGCCTTCGCGCACCGAGGGGCCCGAAGAGCCCGAAGTCGAAGACGATCGAGCTGCCCGGATGTTCGTAGAGCCCGCCGCTGCCGCTGGCGATCTCGGCGAGGAAGACGGCCACGTTGAGCGCGATCAGGACGAAGGTCGCCGGTGCCGCTGGCGAAGAGCGACTCCGTCGCCGACCCCCCGCACCACCTTGGTGCGCTGGCTGGCGCACTCCGGGCAGCGCATGCCGACCGGGGTCGGGGTCATGCAATCGGGGCAGATCGGCCGCCCGCAGGAGGAGCAGGAGACGGCGGTCTCGCGATCGGGGTGCCGGTAACAAGTCTCAGCCATCGGGGATGCGGCAGCCTACAATCGCCGCCGATGGACGGACCCAGCCCAGCCCGCCTCTACGCGACCGCGGTCGGTGCCGCGCTTGTCGTGATCGGCATCGTCGGCTTCTTCTACAGCGCCTCCTTCGGCGCCCCGGGCGAGGTCGACGAGGTCTTCGGCATCTTCGCCGTCAACGGCTGGGACAACGTCCTCCACGTCCTCACCGGCGCGCTCGGCCTGCTCGTCGCCGGCTACGCCTCCCGCCGCTACGCGCTCTGGCTCGGCGCCTCTCTACCTCGGCCTCGCGCTCTGGGGCTTCACGTCGGCAGCGGCGAGGCGATCCTCGGCTTCCTGCCGGTCAACACCGGCGACAACCTGCTCCACCTCGTCCTCGGCGCGCTCGGCGTGCTCGCCGCCCTGGGCACCCCGGTGGCGAAGAAGAAGACGAAGGAAAAGGAGAAAGGCTCGCCGGCTACGGCTTGATCCGGTCGGTCAGGGAGCGCAGGCCGCCCTTGGCCTGCTGTCTTCCCCGCCGCCGCAGCTCCAGCACCACGAGCGCGCCCGTCGCCGCTCCACCGGCGCCGACCGCGACCACCGGACGGACCCAGTTGCGGGGGTCGCGCAGCGCGCGCAGCTCGCTCTCGGAGAGCTCCTCGGCCCAGTCGGAGAGCTCCTCGGCGGCAGCCTGGGTGACCGCCGCCGAGGGTGTCCTCGACCCGGCCGGAGAGGCGCTCGGGCGGCTCGATCGGCCGCAGTGCGTCGGAGAGCAGCCGCTCGACGTCCCAGTTGCCGGCCAAGCTTCCGCTGGACTCACTCATCGCCCATCTCCTCCTGCAGCTGCTTGATCGCGCGATGGATCAGCACCTTGGTGGCGCCGTCGGTGCGACCCAGGGCGCGGGCGATCTCGCGGTTGTCCATGCCGAGCGCGAAGCGCATGATCAGCGCCTCGCGGCGGTCGTCGGGGAGGTGCTCGAGATTGGCCATCACCTGGCGCAGCTCCTCGCGGCCCTCGGCGATCGCCTCGGTGCCGTGGCGGGCGGCGATCGGGTCGGCGCTCTCGAGCGGGTCTGCGGCCGGCGCGAGCGGTCGCGGTAGTAGTTGGAGGCGAGGTTGTGGGCGATCCGGATCAGCCAGGGCCGCAGCGGCCGGCCGTCGGACTCGCGGCGGGCGCGATCGAAGTGGCGGTAGGCCTGCAGGAAGGCCTGCTCGGTGAGGTCCTCGGCGTCGTGCTGGTTGCCGACCCGGTAGTAGGCGTAGGAGTAGACGTCGCGCAGGTGGGCCCGGTAGAGGTCCTCGAAGGCGCGGTCGAGCTCCGCCTTGGCGGCCGGCTCGAGGTTGGCCGGCTCGACGTTCTCCGTGCGGCGCTCACGGCCAAGCCTAGTGGTGCCGCACGCTCAGGCCGCCCGCCTGGATCGCTCGACCCGGCGCAGGCCGGCGACCCAGTCGTCGGCGTCGATCTCCCCGCGGATCAGCGCCGCCAGCCCGCCGAGCGCCTCGGCCGGGCAGCCGGCGGCGGCGATCGCCTCGGCCAGCAGCGGCACCGCGTCGAGGCCCTCCGAGGCCTGGCCGATCAGCGCCGGGATCTCCGTCCGCCGGGGTGCCCGTGCCGAGCAGCTCGCCGGCGCGGCGGTTGCGCCCGGTCGGGGCCATCATCGTCGCGGTCAGGTCGCCGACGCCGGCCAGCCCGGAGAAGGTCTCGAGCTCGGCCCCGCGGCCGATCGCGTAGTCGATGCACTCGCGCCAGACCTCGGCGGCGGCGATCCCGGCGGCGTTCAGCCCGTGCGGCTCGGCGGCGGCGGCGGCCAGCGCGGCGGCGTTCTTCGCCGCGCCCGCCATCTCGACCCCGATGACGTCGCGGGAGCGCTCGCAGACGAGGCCGGCCCGGTCGAAGACCTCGCCGAGCTGGTCGCGCAGGTCGGGGTCGGCCGAGCCGAGCACCAGGGCGGCCGAGCCGGAGACGGCCTCGCGGGCGTGGGCCGGGCCCGCCGAGACAGGCGATCGCGCGGGCCCGCACCCGCTCGCCGACGTATTCGGCCGGCAGCTGGCCGAGCGGCGCGATCAGGCCCTTGGTCAGCAGCAGCACCGAGGAGCGCGACGCCGACCCGGTCGGCGATCGCCCCGACCGCCTGCGGCAGCGAGCTCGGAGGGGATCGCCAGGCAGACGAGGTCGAGGCCGGCGAGCTCGATCTCTGAGGCCTGGCGCACGCGAGCGAGCTCGGGCAGCGACACGCCCGGCAGGTAGCGCGCGGTTCTCGCGCGGCCTCGTCGATCTCGGCGGCCTGCTTGGCGGTGCGGGTGCCGAGCTGGACCTCGAGGCCGCCGCGGGCGAGCAGGACGGCGACCGCCGTACCCCAGCTGCCGGCGCCGATCACCGCGGCGCGGCGCATCGGCGGCAGGCCGCCGAGGTCCTCCCACTGCAGCTCGACGTTGGGCCAGATCCGCGCCGTGACGGTCTCGGCCAGCGCCGCGCGAGGGCTCCTCGGCGCGCGGGAAGGTCATCGCCCTGCCCGAGCCGGACCTTGACCTTGCGGGGACGGATCCGCCAGCCGCGGCGCACGTGTTCGGTGCCGAGCACGGCGGCCGGGATCACCGGCGCGCCGGTCTGCAGGGCCAGGCGGCCGACGCCGCGCTTGGGCTCGCCGAGGGAGCCGCTGCGGATCCGGGTGCCCTCGGGGAAGATGCAGACCGTGCCGCCGCGTTCGACCATCAGGCGCGCGGTCTCCATCGACGTCCTCGTCGGACTCGCCGCGGCGGATCGGGAAGGCGCCGAGGCGCGAGAGGATCCAGCCCTGCCAGCGGCGCTCGAAGAGCTCGACCTTGGCGACGTAGTTCATCGGCCGCCGCCAGGGCAGGATGCCGCCGATCGCGAAGGGGTCGAGGAAGCTGCGGTGGTTGGAGGCGACGATCAGGCCGCCCTTGAGCCGGGCGTGCTCGCGGCCGGTGCGGGCGTAGCGGAAGTAGACGAGGAAGAAGGGCGTCATGAAGATCCTGGCCAGCAGGTAGAGGATCCAGTTGACGCCGTGCTTGCGCGTGTAGCGCGTGGTAGCGCTCGAGGCGCTCGGGGGTCACGCGTAGCGCTACACGGGGGCGGGGCCGGGGTTACCAGGGGCGGGGATCGGGTGCCCCTCCTCTCTTAACTTTTTCGGTGGAGAGTGGGTTGCTGGCGTCGCAAGCGCGTGCCGAAAAAGTGCAAGACGTTCGGAGGGGCACCCGATCCCCGCTACCAGGCGGCTCCGATCAGCGTCTCGCAGGTCGGCGCGGGTCGGGGGCTCCGGGGTGAAGGCCAGCTCCGGGCGGAGCGAGCATCGCGTCGAGCGCCTCGTCGAGCTTGTTGCGGTCGGCGCCCTGGGCGCCCAGGCCGGGTGGGTTGCCGCCGAGCTCGAGGATGCGAGCTTCGATGCCGGTCGGGGTCGATTCCGATCGCGGTCGCCAGAGGCTCGAGGCCGTCGGGGGCCCGGGGGGCCATGAAGGCCATTGCGCGGGGCAGGATCGCGGCGTTGGTCTCGGCATGGGGGCTGCCGCAGACCCGGACCAGCGTCTGGCAGACGACGTGGTGGAGGGCGAAGATGCCGGAGTCGATCGCGTAGCCGCAGAGGATCGAGCCCGAGCGCCAGGGCGGCGCGGTTGCGCTCGGCGGGGTCTTCGTCGAGCGAGGTCGCGATCAGCTCGGCGCCGCGCAGGGCGGTCATCCGCGAGACCGGGTTGGCGAAGGGCGTGTAGAGCGAGTCGGCGCCGTGGGCGAGGGCGTTCATCGAGCTGGCGCGGAGATCGGGCCTCGGGGGCCTGGTCATCGCCTCGGGATCGGCGATCACGAGCGCGGGCCGGACGAGAGCCGCGAACCCGGTCCTCGGCGCCGGCCGGCAGGCGGTGGATGCCGGTCATCTCGGCACCCGACATCGTCGTCGGGATCGCCGCGACCTCGGCGCCGGTGACCGCGGCGATCGCCTTGGCGGTGTCGATCGACGCGGCCGCCGCCGAGGGCGACGAGGTTCGGCCGCAGTCGGCGAGTCGAGCAGGGCCGCCGCGGTCTCCGGCACCGCGGTCGCCGGGTCAGCGGGTTGCAGCTCGTGCACGACCGCGGCGGCGTCCGCGGTCCCCGGCCCCGCATCCAGGTGCCGCGCGGTCGTCAACAGCTCGAACTGCTCGAACCCGTGCTCGGCGAGCAGCTTCGGCGCCGCCGCAACACCCCCGGCTTCGAAGACGACCGTGCGGCCGGCGTCGCGCCAGACGAAGTTGCCGTTCACTACGCCGAGGCGGCGCGCGGGTTGATCACCGGACGCAGATTCGGTTCGACCTCCGCCCGCAGGTGCTCGTAGTCGGGCGGCAGCGAGAGCTTCTCGCCGAGGTGCTCGAGCGGCTCGTCGACGGTGAAACCCGGGCCCAGGGTGGCGATCTCGAAGAGCACGCCGCTCGGCTCGCGGAAGTAGATCGAGCGGAAGTAGAAGCGATCGATCACCGGGGTCGGCTGGGCGCCGCCGCCGATCGCCCGCTCGCGCCACTCCTCGTGCTCGTCGATGGTCGAGGCCCAGGCGACGTGGTGGACGCTGCCGGCGCCCTGCAGCGAGCGCTCGGCCGGTGGCTCGTCGTAGACGTAGAGGCCGCCGCGCTGGCGTCGCCGCGCGCTTCCCAGCGCGCCGTCGACCGGCTCGAACTCGAGCGCCTCGAGCAGGGTGCGGCTCGCCTCGGGGGCGGCGCTGTAGGCGCGGACGGCGTGGAAGCCGCGCAGCGCCAGCTCGGCCGGGACCTCGGGGTGGTCGGCGATCAGCGGCTCGTCGGCGACCTCGACCACGAGCAGCTCGTGGCTCGAGGCCCTCGGGGTCGGCGAAGACGCAGGCCCGCCGCCGCTCGCTCGGAGTCGATCCCCTTGGCGGCAAGGCGCTCCTCCCAGAAGTCGAGCGCGTCGTGCGAGGCGACCCGCCAGACGATCCGGTGGACGTCACCGGCGCCGGCCCGGCCGGGCGGCACGCCGGGGAACTCGAAGAAGGTCAGGTCGGAGCCGGCGCTGCCCTTCTCGTCGGCGAAGAAGAGGTGGTAGACGGTCGGGTTGTCCTGGTTGACCGTCTTCTTGACCAGGCGCAGGCCCATCACCCCGGCGTAGAAGTCGACGTTGCTCTGCGCGTCGGCGGTGATCGCGGTGATGTGGTGAATTCCCTCGAGCTTCATCAGCCACGTATAGCATCACACCGATGAGCCGCGGACGCCGACGCCTGGTCAAAGTGCTTGTCGTGCTCGGCTCGCTGCTCGCCTTCCTCAGCGTCTTCGCGATCTGGATCGAGCGCCAGGCGCTCAACACCGACGACTGGGTCAAGACCAGCGGCCACCTGATCCAGAACCCGACGATCCGCGAAGCGGTCGCAAACTACCTGGTCGACCAGCTCTACGAAAACGTCGACGTCGAAAAGGAACTGAAAGAAATGCTGCCCGGCGAAACCAAGGAACTCGCCGGGCCGATCTCCGGTGGCCTGCGCCAGGTCGCCGGCAGCGGGGCCGAAAAGGTGCTGGAAACGCTCGACCGCCCAGGAACTCTGGAAGGACGCCAACCGGACGACGCACGAACAGCTGTTGCGAAGTCCTGGAAGAAAAGGAAGCGACGTCTCGACCGAAGAAGGCGAAGTAAGCCTCAACCTCGGCAGCCTCGTGACCAACCTCGCCGACCAGGTCGGGATCGGCGCAAACCTGGCCGAAAAGCTGCCCGCGACGCGGGCCAGATCGACGATCCTGCGCTCCGACCAGCTGAAGACCGCGCAGAACATCGTCGTCGCGATCAAGGGCCTGGCGCTGATCCTCTCGCTGCTCACCTTCCTCGCCTTCGGCCTCGCGATCTACCTCTCGCGCGACGAGCCGCTGGGTGACGGTCCTCTTCTGCGGCATCGGCCTGGTCGCCGCCGGCTTCGCCGTGATCGTCTTCCGCGAGGTGGCCGGCGGGCATCGTCGTCGGCCAGCTGGTCGAAGAAGACAGCGTCAAGCCGGCGGCGGAAGCGGCCTGGTCGATCGCGCACCTCGCTGATGACCAGCATCGCCACCACGGTGATCATCGTCGGCGTGCTCTTCGGGATCGCCGGCTGGCTCGCCTCGCCGACTGGCTCCGCCCGCGCGACCCGGCGCGCGTCGCGCCTGCCTCTGCGCGACTACCCCGCCTACGTCTACGCGGGCCTGGCGATCGTCGTCGGCATCTACTTCCTCTCGGCCCCGACCCAGAACCTGCGCTCCTTCCTCACCACGCTGGTGATCGCCGGCCTCGCCGCCTTCGGCATCCACGAGCTGCGCAAGCAGGCCGACCGAGGAATTCCCCGACGCCAGCTACGGCGACGTCTTCGGCCGCACCAAGGACAAGGTGGTCGGCGCGGTCAAAGAGCGCCAACCTCGGAGAGCGGGCGTCGAAACTGCGCCTGCCGGAGATGCGCAAGCCAAACGGCGAGGCTGGCAGCGAGGCACCAACCACCACGATGCCGACCGACGGCGAGGATGCGCGACTCGGCCGCCTCGAGCGACTCGCCTCGATGCACGAGAAAGGCATCCTCACCGACGAGGAGTTCGCGGCCGAGAAGCAGCGCGTCCTCGGCGGCACCGACGGCAAGGCCTAGCGACCAGAGCCCGCCTCCGGAATCGAACCGGAAACCTCCTGATTACAAATCAGGTGCTCTACCAGTTGAGCTAGGCGGGCAGCCTGCCGAATATAGAGACCATGAGCGAGTCCGGCAGCAGCGTCGAGGCGCGGTTTCGGTTCCTCGGACCCGACGAGGGAGTGGTGTCCTGAGCGAGGCGATCGAGGCCGCCTACGGGGACAGCTACGACGTCGCGCTGGGTCTACGACACCGGCCGAGGTATCGGCGCGGCTGGCGGCGGGCACCTACGTCTCCTGCGTGGCCGAGACCGCGGACGGGCGAGCTGCTCTGCCACGAGGGGATGAGCCTGGCGCGCGGCGGGCGACGCGGTCGGGCACTCGGGCCAGGCGGTGACGATGCCGGCGGCGCGCGGACAGCATCTCTTCACCCGGACCAAGCGCTTCCTGATGGACTGGGCCACGGAGAAGGGGCTGGCGGGCATGTACAGCGAGGCGACCGCGGCCCACCCCTACAGCCAGCGCGCCAACATCGAGCTCGGCGCCCACGAGACCGGCTTCCTGCTCGGCTGGATTCCGGCCTCGGTCGCCAACGACGCCGCCGGCGGGGAGCGGCCGCGGGCGGCAGTCGGCGGCGCTCTTCTACACCAAGCTCAACGACGGCCACGAGCGGCCGGTCTTCGCCCCCGAGCGCCACCGCGAGATCGTCGGCCAGACCATCGACGCTCTGCGAACTACGCGGCACGCTTGCCGAGCCGGCCGCCGACGCCGAGCTGGCGGAGCGCAGCGAGCTGCACGTCGAGGTCGATCGAGGACCACAACCTGGCGCTGATCACCGTGCACGTGCCCGGTGCCGACCTCGAGGCAGTGGTCGCGGCCGAGCGCCACCACCTCTTCCACCGCGCCTGCCTCGACGCGGTCTACCTCGACCTGCCGCTGGAGCACGCCGGCGACCGCGCTCGTCGCCGACCACCTCGAGCGCGCTCGGCGTCTCCTACGCCGGCGTCTTCCCCAACCGCCGCTGCGACGGCGACGTGCTGCGCATGCAGTCGCTGCACCGTGTCCGAGATCAAGGCCGACGACGTCTCCGTCGCCTCCGAACACGGCCGCGAGCTGCTCGACTACGTCCTCGCCGGATCTGCCTGGCGACGCCTAGGCGGCGACCTCGCGCGAGGCGAGGTGGGCGCCGACCTTGCGCTTGACCCGCTGCAGGGCGTTGTCGACCGTCTTCGTGTCGCACTCGAGCCGCTCGGCGGTCGCCTCGTAGGAGTGGCCGTCGAGGTAGAGCGAGAGGACGCGGCTCTCGAGGTCCGAGAGGACGCCCGAGACGCCGGAGAGGCAAGAGACGAGGCTGTCGAGCTCTTCGGTGGCGATCACCTGGTTGACCGGGTCGTGGACGGTCGGGCCGGGCAGGATCTCGTCGAGGGTCGTGTCGGAGTCGCCCGGCCGCGGCCGGAGTCTGGCTGAAGGAGACGTACTGGTTGAGCGGCGTGTGCTTGTTGCGGGTCGCCGTCTTCACCGCGGTGATGATCTGGCGGGTGATGCAGAGCTCGGCGAAGTTGCGGAAGCTCGACTCGCGGTCGGTGCGGTAGTCGCGGATCGCCTTGTAGAGGCCGAGCAGGCCTTCCTGGATCAGGTCGTCGGACTCGCCGCCGAGCAGGAAGTACGAGGAGGCCTTGAGACGGACGAAGCCGCGGTAGCGGCGGACGATCGCGTCGTAGGCGTCGGTCCGTGCCATCCTTGGCGAGAGCGACCAGATAGTGATCATCAAGCTCAGGTTGAGGGTTAGTCTCGGCTGGCCTGAGGGAGCCGTTGAGGCGGCCTGACGGGAGTCGCATTTCCTGCGTAGGCGTAGATAGAGCCACAGATCCTTCTCCTTGCTGAAGGGTCGTGGCGCCATTACCTCCCCTGGGGCGCCCTTATGGACTGGGAAATCTCAGACTCAAGCTGAGGTTCACCCTTGTTGGCGCGGTAGTTTACGGTCGCGCGGAGTTCTGTCAACCCCGAACTGACGATTCGTGCAACCGCCGTTGCAGTGTTAGAAGCCTCAGGCGCGCTGGCGGACGGCCTCGAAGAGCAGCGCCGTGGCGGCGGCCGAGACGTTGAGCGAGTCGATCTTGCCCCGCCGCGGCAGGGCGACCAGCCCGTCGCAGGCGGAGGCGACCCGCGGGCGGATGCCCTTCCCCTCGCCGCCCAGGACGAGCACGGTCGGGCCGCTCAGGTCGACGTCCCAGGGCGCCTGCTTCGCATCGGCGTCGGCGCCCCAGATCCAGAAGCCGGCCTCCTTTGCCTCGGCCAGCCAGTCGGCGAGGTTGCGGACGTGGGCGATCGCGAGGTGCTCGACCGCTCCGGCCGAGGCCTTGCAGGTGACGGCCGTCACCGCGGCCGAGCGCCGCTCGGGAATGACGAGCGCCGGCCGCGCCCGCCACCTCGGCCGAGCGGCAGACCGCGCCGAGGTTGCGCGGGTCCTGGACCTGGTCGAGGGCGACGAGCAGCGCGTCCTCGCTGCGTCAGCAGCGCCGATGCGGCCCGCGTAGGGATAGGGATCGACCTCGGCGACGACCCCCTGGTGGTCGGGCGACCCGCAGAGCCGCTCCAGCTCCTCGGCCGAGGTCTCCGGCGCCCGCCAGACCCGGTGCACCTGCCGTCGTCCCCCGTTCGGCCTCCGCGACCGGCTGCTTCCCGTAGATGATCTGCGAAGCCATCAGGCCTTCGGCACGAGCTGCGCGCCCTCGGCCGAGTCCCGCACCTCCCAGCCGAGCTCGGCGAGCCTGTCGCGAATCTCGTCCGCCCGCGCGAAGTCCTTCGCCGCCCGAGCCTCCTCGCGCTCGCTCAAGCAGCTCCTCCGCCTCGTCGTCGGCCTCAGCGCCCTCATCCGGCTGAGCAAGGGAGCTGAGGCCGACGAGCTCGAGCATCTCCGCAACGGCCTCGGCCGCTCCCGGGCGACCTCGTCCCGATTCGCTTCCCCGACCAGCTCGAATACCTCGGCCATCGCCCTGCGGCGTGTTGAAGTCGTCCGCAAGTGCCTCCCTGAACGCTCTCGAGGCGCTTCGCGGCGGGAGTCGGGGGAGGTCCCGCGGAGCCTCCCCGCTGTTGCTCCGGCGGGACCTCCCCCGACTCCCCCCCACCGGATGCTCCCGGAAGAAGTTCCTGCAGCCGCTCGACCTGGGCCACCGCCTGCTCCATCTGCTCCGGCCCGAAAGCCAACGGCTGCCGGTAGTGCCCGGAGATCAGATAGAGCGACGACCGCCTCGCGCCCGTACCGATCGAGCGCCTCCGACAGCTGGAAGATGTTGCCCTCCGACTTCGACATCTTCTCGGCGTCGGTCTCGACCATCCCGTTGTGCATCCAGACCCGGGCGAACGGGCCGCCCGGCCGCCTCGGACTGGGCGATCTCGTTCTCGTGGTGGGGGAAGACCAGGTCCGAGCCGCCGCCGTGGATCGCGAAGGACGGCGCCCAGCTCCTGCTCGGCCATCACCGAGCACTCGATGTGCCAGGCCGGGGCGGCCCGGGCCCCAGGGCGAGTCCCAGCTCGTGTCCTCGCCGGGCTTGTGGGCCTTCCAGAGGGCGAAGTCGAGCGGGTTCTCCTTGAGCGAGTCCGAGCCCGGCCTCCTCGCCCTGGTCCATGTCCTCGGGGCGGCGGTTGGAGAGCTTGCCGTAGCCGTCGAAGCTGCGCGACCCGGAAGTAGACGTCGCCGCCCGACTCGTAGGCGTGGCCGCCCTCGATCAGATCGGCGATCAGGGCGACGATCCCGTCGATCGTCTCGGTCGCCAGCGGCTCGGCGTCGGGCCGGCCCAGGCCGAGCCGGTCGGTGTCCTCGAAGTAGGCGCGGGTCATCCGCGCGGCGAACTCGGCCGAGGGCTCTCCCGCCGCCGCCGGCGGCGACGTAGATCTTGTCGTTGATGTCGGTGACGTTGACGACCAGCTTGCGTCGCGTAGCCCTCCGAGCGCAGGAAGCGGGCGAGCAGCGAGAAGACGACGAAGGGCCGCGCGTTGCCGATGTGGATGCGGCTGTAGACGGTCGGGCCGCAGGCGTAGATGCCGACCTCGCCGGCCGGCGTCGAGCGCGGACGAGCTCGCCGCTCAGCGTGTCCCTGATCCGCACCTCGCGCATCGCGGGCGGATGCTAGACGACGGCCTCTAGAAGGTGCGGTAGCCGGACCGCCGACGGGGTCGGCTTCGCGCGCGCTGCCCACGAGGGTGCGGTCTCGTCGGCCGCCGCCAGCGCCTCGCGCCGTGCCCGCGTGGCGCTGGCCTTGATCTCGTCCTCGGCGGCCCGCCGGACGCGCTCCTCGCGCTGCTCGGCCTGCTTGCGGATCCGGTCCGACTCGGCCTCGCAGCTGGTCCTCGGCGCGGGCGCGGGCCAGCTCCTCGGCCTCGCCCTCGACCTTCTCGACCAGCGTCGCGGACGCGCTCGTCGGCCTCGCGGCGCACCTCCTCGGTGCCCTGCATCACCCGCTCCTCGATCTCGGTCTCGAGCTTGACCGCGATCTGCGTGCGCCTCGGCCGGCCGCGGCCTCGGCTTCGGCGGCGCGCTGCTCGGCGGCGGCGACGCGGCTGGTCGGCCTCGGCTTGACCTCGATCGAGCGCTTCCTTGACCGCGCTGCTCGGCCTCGCGCTCGAGGCCTGCTTGCCGGTCGTCGATCGAGTCTGCTCGGCAGCGGCTCCTTGAGCGCGGCCATCTCCGCGGCGAGCGCTTCGCGGTCGGCATCGGCGCGCTCGCTGCGCTTGCTCGAAGGCCTTCTCGGCGCGCTCGCGGGCCTGCCTCGGCTGGCCGGCGCGCTGCCTCGGCCTCCTTGCGCCTGCCGCGCTCGGCGGCGATCCGCGCGCGGCCCTCCTCGCCGAGCTTGCGCAGCGTCTCCATCGCCCGCTCCTTCAGCTCGGCGCGCGACTCGCTCGGCTGCGGGCCTCGGCCTCGGCGACGCGCTCCTCGCTGACCCGCACCCACTCGAGCGCCTGCTTGGCGATGCCGCGCATCGTCGTCGGTTCGCCTCGCCGACGCCCTCGCAGCTGCGACCGCGCCGGCTCGCTCATCCGCTACGCGCAAGCCTACTACGGGCGCCGGAGGGCACGCCAGCCGGTCCCGGTGGGGTGAAGCGTCTCGCAATTTGCGCCACGAGACGCCGGCAAGTGCGCCTCAGATCCGGACAGTTAGGCCGACGGCTGCTCGGCCTCGCCGCTCGTGCAGCTCGCGCTTGAGGACCTTGCCGGTGGCGTTGCGCGGCAGCTCGTCGAGGAACTCGATCTCGCGCGGCGTCTTGTAGGCGGCGAGGTTCGCCTTGACGTGGGCCTTGAGATCGTCCTCGGAGACCTCGGCCCCCTCCGCGGCGACGACGAAGGCCTTCAGCCGCTGGCCGAACTCGTCGTCCTCGACCCCGATCACCGCCACCTCGACCACGCCGTCGTGGTCGGCGAGCAGGTCCTCGACCTCGCGCGGGAAGACGTTCTCGCCGCCGGAGACGATCATCTCGTCGTCGCGGCCGTCGATGAAGAGGCGGCCGTCGGCGTCGAAGTGGCCGACGTCGCCGCTGCTCAGCAGGCCGTCGATCACCTCCTTGCCGCCGCCGCCGGTGTAGCCCTCGAAGGACATCTCGTTGCCGACGAAGATCCGCCCGACCTCGCCGCGCGGGACCTCGCTGCCCTGCCTCGTCGAAGAGGCGGACGACGGTGCCCCGCGGCGGCCTGCCGGCGGTGCCGGGCGCGGCGCGCAGGTCCTCCGGGGTGGCGACGGTCGCGTAGGCGACCTCGGTCGAGCCGTAGAGGTTGTAGACGTTGTCGCCGAAGCGGTCCATCCACTCGAGTCGCCAGCTCGCCCGGCAGCGCCGAGCCCGAGAGCGAGGTGATCCGCAGCGAGGAGAGGTCGTAGGAGGCGAGCGTCTCCTCCGGCAGGCGCAGGATGCGCTGGATCATCACCGGCACGACCGCGAGCACCTCGGCGCGGTGGTCCTGCACCGCCCGCAGCGTCTCCTCCGGGTCGAAGCGGCGGCGCAGCACCATCGTCGAGGCGGTCGGCAGGCTCATGACGAAGTGGAAGAAGCCCCAGGAGTGGAAGAGCGGCGCCGCGATCATCATCGTCTCGCGGGCGCGGATAGGGGATCTTGTCGATCAGCGCCGCCATCGCCAGCAGGCCGTCGGGGCTGGAGCGCTGGGCGCCCTTCGGCGTCCCGGTCGTGCCCGAGGTGAGGATCACGAAGCGCGGCTTGTCGGGCGGCGGCTTGAGGTCGGACTCGTCGTTGGCGGCGATCAGCGAGTCGAGCGTCGGACCCTCGCACCTCGCCGTCGCTCCAGGCGACGATCCGGGCGACGCCCTCGTCGACGCCGTCGAGCAGGTCCGGCGAACTCCTCGTCGTAGACGAGCGCCTTCGGTTCCTCCCGCTTGGTCACCTCGACCAGCTGCGGGCCGGCGAACATCGTGTTCAGGTAGAGCGCGCTGGCGCCGAGCTTGGCCGCCGCCAGCGTCGCCTCGATGAAGCCGCGGTGGTTGCGGCACATGATCCCGACCCCGTCGCCGGGGCCGATCCCCATGCTCGGCGAAGGCGTGGGCGAGGGCGTTGGTGCGCCGGTGGACTCGCTCGAAGCTGAGCGAGCCGCGTTCGTCGATGAGCATCGTCTCGTGCGGGTGGTTGATGCGCCGCGGTGGCGATGCCGGTCGCCGGCGAGGCGCCCCAGCGCAGGAAGGTGGTGGCGACCTTGGCCGCCTTGTCGGGGCGGACCAGGCCGACGATCCCGGCCTCGTGCAGCACCTTCGCCTCGAAGACGGAGTCGGAGACCGACTGGCGGGCGCTCGACGCTATGGAGCTGCAGCATTCCCATCGCAGCGGCGAAGACTATTCGCTCTCGACCGAGGCGACCGCGATGCAGGCGATTCCCTCGCCGCGGCCGATCCAGCCCATCCCCTCGTTGGTAGTCGCCTTGACGCTGACCCGGGCCGAGGTCGCCTCGGCCGAGGATCCGCTCCATCTCGGCCCGCAGCGGGCCGAGCCGCGGCTCCTCGCAGATCAGCGTCGCGTCGACGTTGACGATCCGCCCCGCGATCGTGCCGACCGCGGTGCGCAGCAGGTCGATCGAGTCGGCGTCGCGCCAGCGCTCGTCGTCGTCGGGAAAGAGGGTGCCGATGTCGCCGCCGCCGGCGGCGCCGAGCAGGGCGTCGATCACGGCGTGGGTGAGCACGTCGGCGTCGGAGTGGCCGGCGAGGCCGCGCGGGTGCTCGATCTCGACCCCGCCGAGGACCAGGCGGCGCCCCGCGGCGAAGCGGTGGCTGTCGTAGCCGATCCCGACGCTCATCGGCTAATCCTCGCGCACCGCGTCGGGCAGCGGCTCGAGCCGGCGCTTGCGGCCCTCGAAGACGCAGATCTCCCCCACCCCGAGCTCGTCGAGGAACTCGAGGGCGCGGTCGTAGCCGAAGCCGACCTGCTCGGGCAGGTGGGCGTCGGAGGAGAGGGCGAAGGAGGCGCCGGCCTCGACGCACATCTCGGCGAAGCCGCGCGCCGGGTAGATCTCGCCGACCGGCTTGCGCAGGCCGGCGGTCGAGACCTCGACCGCGATCCCGCTCTCGGCGATCGCCTCGACCGCCGGCTCGTAGAAGTGGCGCGGGTCGCGCTCGGGCAGCGGCCGGGCGCCGCCCCAGACCTTGACCAGGTCGGGGTGGGCGAGGATGTCGAAGAGGCCGGAGCGGGCGCACTCGGCCAGCGACTCGAAGTAGCGGCGCCAGACCTCGTCGGGGTCGCCCTTGCTCTCCCAGACGTCCCAGCCGGGGTGATCGACCGCGGCGTCGCCGATGAAGTGGACCGAGCCGACGACGTAGTCGAAGTCGCGCGCCTCGAGCAGCGCCGCGGTGCGGTCCTCGGCGCCGGGGACGAAGTCGCACTCGATCCCGAGCCGCAGCGGCGTGCCGCGGACGAACTCGCAGTAGGCGTCGAGGTCGTCGCGGGCCTGCTCCTCCCAGAGCGGGATGGCGCCAGAGCTCGAGCGCCTGGGTGAAGCGGTAGACGTGCTCGGAGACGCCCAGCTCGTCGATCCCGGCCGCCGCGGCGGCGGCCAGGTAGCGGTCGACGTTCTCGGCTGGTGAAGTAGCGCTCGCCGGGGGTGTCGGGCTCGTCGGGGCGCAGGTGCAGGTGGTAATCGGTGAGCATGGGACGGGCAGAGTAGGCGACCCGGGCCGCGGATACGCTGAGGCCATGGTCCACCTGCGGATCGTCGTCCCGGCAGACCGCTGCGGCAAGGTCCTCGACCTGCTCGAAACGGCGCCCTCGACCTGACCAACCTGGTCTTCCTCGCCGGCGCCGCACGCCAGCCCGAGGGCGACGTCGTCCTCTGCGACATCGCCCGCGAGGACGCCAGCGTGCTGATCGAGGACCTGAAGGAGCTCGGCGTGGCGCGCGACGGCTCGATCTCGCTCGAGCAGATCGACTCGCAGCTCTCCGACGCAGCCGACCGAGCCGAGCGCAGCGCTCGCGGCAAGCCCTCCAACGCAGTCGTCTGGGAGGAGGTCGAGGCGCGCACCTCCGAGAACACCGAGCTGGGCGGCAACTTCCTCATCTTCATGGTCCTGGCCTGCCTGATCGCCTCGGTCGGGCATCTTCCTCGGCTCGCCGATCCTGATCGTCGGCGCGATGGTCGTCGGGCCCGAGTTCGGGCCGCTGGCCGGCTTCTGCGTGGCGGTGGTCGAGCGGCGGCGCGATGTCGCCCGGCGCTCGCTGACGGCGCTCGCGATCGGCTTCCCGGTCGGCATCACCGCCGCCTTCCTCTTCACCCTGATCTCGAAGGCGACGGGGATGCTCGGCGCCGACTTCAGCGGCTCGATGCACCCGCTGACTCAGTTCATCTCCAAACCCGACGACTTCTCCTTCATCGTCGCCTGCTTTGCCGGCGCCGCCGGCATGCTCTCGCTGACCTCGGCCAAGTCGGGAGCGTTGATCGGGGTCCTGATCTCGGTGACGACGATTCCCGCCGCGGCCAACATCGGCGTCGCCGTCGCCCTCGCCGACTGGGCGGAATGGCGCGGCGCGATGGCCCAGCTGGCGGTCAACCTGACCGCGATCGTGCTGGCCGGCGTCGTCACCCTCTCGATTCAGCGCCGGCTCTTCGAGCGGCGACGGCGCCGCCACATGGACGACGACAGCCGCGCTGTCGCCGGCCTGCCGAGCAGGCCGGCAGAGAGCGCACCGCACCGATGATGCGCCAGTTGGCGATCATGCTCGCCGCCTTCGTCGTCGGCACCGTCGTGGCCGCGGCGCTCGGCGCGGTCAGCTTCGGCGTCGCGCTCGGCGTCGGCCAGGTCTGCTTCGCCGCCACCCTGGCCTGGGTCCTCCTGCGCTGATTGGCGCCTTAGTGGCGCATAGCGCACTTAAGCGCCAGCGGCGCGCTCGGCGAGCAGCAGCTCGGCGAGCTTCAGGTCGAGCGGCGTCGTCACCTTGAGGTTCTCGGCGGGCGATGGATGGATCAGAACCCTGCCGCCCGCCGCCTCGACCAGCATCGCCTCGTCGGTCGCCGCGGCCGACCGCTCGGGATCGGCCGCGAGCGCCTCGCGCAGCGCCTCGACCCGGAAGACCTGCGGCGTCTGCGCCGCCCAGAGGCGCACCGCGGTCGACCGTCGCTTCGATCACGAGACGCTCCATTTGCCACCTCAGGGGTGGTCAAAGGCGCGTCGGCGCGTCGGCCTGCTTGATCGTGTCGGTGACCGGGGTGGCGGCGATCGCGCCGGCGGCGTCGGGGTCCGCAGCCAAGGTCGCGACGACGTCCTCGATCAGCTCGGGAGTGACCAGAGGGCGGGCCGCGTCGTGGATCGCGACCAGCTCGGTCCCGACCGCCTCCAAGGCGTTCGAGACCGACTCGGCCCGGGTGGCGCCGCCGTCGACCACGCCGACGTCGCCGCCGGCGAGGTCGTGGACGTGCCCGGGCGGGCAGGCGACGACGATCGAGCGCACCGAGGCGCGGCCCGGAAGGCCTCGATCGACCACTCGACCATCGGCCTGCCGGCCAGCGGCACGAAGGCCTTCGGGCCGCCGGCTCCGAGCCTCTGCCCGGAGCCGGCGGCCGCGATGACCGCCGTGACGACGCTGCGAGCTAGGCGGTCGCCGTGGCGGCGAAGCGCTCCTCCAGCAGCCCGTCGAGGTACTCCTCCGCGCCCTCCTCGTCTTTGTCGAGCGCGTACATGAACTCCGAGGCGAGGATCTTCTTCGCCCGCGTGTACATCTGCTTCTCACCGGTGGAGAGGCCCTTTTCCATCTCGCGGATGGCGAGGTTGCGCACGACCTCGGCCAGCTCGAAGACGTCGCCGGTCTTGATCTTCTCGCGGTTGTACTTGAAGCGCCGATTCCAGTTCTTCGGCATGTCCGAGACGTCGTCGGTGAGGACGTCGGTGACCTTCTTGATTTCTTCCTCGTCGATCACGCGGCGCAGCCCGGCGACGCCGGCGTTCTCGCAGGGAACCATCACCGTCAGTTCGTTGTGGAGGATCTTGATCGTGAGGTAATCACGCTCCTCCCCCATCAGCTCCCGGGACTCCTTCTTCAGCACGAGGCCAGCACCGTGGTGGGGGTAGACGACCTTGTCACCCTCCTCGAAATCACAGACGTAAGGGACCTCAACGTCCGCTTCGAAGCCCGCCTCCATGGCCTCCTCTGCTAGCTCAGAAATCGGGTGCTCCTTTCGTTTGTCGACGGCGACAGTCGCCGTCAGCTCTGTAGGTACCGGTCGACCAGATCGACCTCCTGAAGCCTGCGCAGGCCCTCGCGGATGTCCTTGGCCCTGGTGGAGCCGACACCATCGACGGCCTCGAGGTCGGCGTCGGAGGCAGCGAGTACCTCCTCCAGCCCACCCAGCTCCTGGATGATCTTCTGGACGACAAGCTTGGGGATGCGCGGCACGCGGCCGAGCACGCGGTAGCCACGCGGGGCCACCGGGAAGTCGAGGGTGTTGAGCTTGCGGTCGTAGCCGAGCAGCTCGGCGAGGCGGCCGAAGTCGAGCACGTCCTCGTGTGGCAGGCGAGCCAGCGACTGCAGCACCGTGGCCAGGTTCTGCTCGGAGTCCTCGACCGAGTAGTCGCGGATCAGCGCCGTCTTGTCGGCGGCGACGCCGACCATCGTCTCCTCCAGCTGCATCTCGATCAGGCGGCCCTCGGTGCCGAGCTCGACGATGTAGCGCTCGACCTCGACCGCCATCCGGGTGACCAGCTCGGCGCGCTGCAGGACGGCGAGCGCGTCGTAGAGGACGCCGCCGCCCTCGAACTCGAGCACGGTGAGCCGGTTGGAGACCTGGTCGAGGCGGGCGCGGTACTTGTCGAGCGTCGCCAGGCCCTGGTTGGCCTTGGCCAGCACGGCCGGGATGTCCTGAAGGATGTACTTGGTTCCCTCGACGTAGAGGGAGACGACGTCGCGGCGCTGAGAGATCGCGACTCACCAGCGCCTCGGTCTGCTTGGAGACGCGCTCGGCGGTGCGGTGGCGGGTGCCGGTCTCGGATGAGAGGATCGTCGGGTCGGGCATCAGCTGCACGTTGGCCCAGGCGATCTTGGTCGCCTCGGCGTTGAGCACGATCGCCCCGTCCATCTTCGCCACTTGGTAGAGCATCGCCGGCGTGTAGTCGATGTCGAGCTTGATCCCGCCGGAAAGCAGGTGCGAGATGTCGCCGGGGTCGCCGACGACGATCAGGCCGCCGGTGCGCGAGTGGACGATGTTGTCGAGGCCCTCGCGCAGGGCGCCGCCGGGCGCGACCACGTCGAGGGCCCTCAGTAGCCGGGGATCTTGACGTTCTGACAACTCGTGAAGCTCATCCCCAGGCATTGCTGACATCGCCTCCTAGGATGGCAAAAACCGCTTTGGAATGCGGTGTGGCTAATCTCTAGTGGACAGGTCGGGATAGTCATTGTCAAGGAATCCGGTCACCTAAGAGATCTCAAACCGCGCAAATCGGCGCCTCAGAGGTGGAAGCGGCGGTGGTGAAAGTGGTGCTGGAGAGCCCTCGGTTGGGGCCTGCCGGCCACTGACGGGTCGGGCCCGGGTCGCTCCGGATCGCGCACGAAGGCCCAGGTCAGTGCCGGCGCCGAGGGCGCAGAGCGCGACCGGGACCCAGGTCGAACCGGCGATCGCCGCCGTGAACGAGTCGCCACCGTCCTGCAGAGCGTGAAAGACGGCGCCGGTGGCGGCCAGCGCGATCGTGCCCGCCATCGACCCGGTCCATCGCCAGCACACCGGAGGCGATGCCGACCTTCTCGGCCGGCATCGCCGCCATCGCCGCGGTCGACATCGGCGCGTAGACAAGGCCGAGGGCGATCCCGAAGAGCAGGTAGCCGACGAGCAAGCAGGCCGTAGGAGCTGCCCGGCCTCGATCCGGGTCAGGACGAGCAGCCCGGCGGTGCCGCAGGCCATGCCGGCGGTCATCAGCCGCGCGCGCGCCGAAGCGGCCGATCAGGCGAGCCTGAGAAGGGCGAGATGAAGACCATCGGCGCCGTGATCGGCAGGATCAGCAGCCCGCTGAGCATCGGCCGAGTGCCCGCGCCACGTCCTGCAGGTACTGGGGCTGGAAGAACATCACCGCCCAGTAGGCGCCGACCAGGGCGAAGGCGGCGGCGCTGGCGCCGAAGTAGGGCCCGTTGCGGAAGAGCGCGAAGTCGACGATCGGCTCGCGCACCCGGTGCTCGACCCGCCAGAAGGCGAGCCAGCGCGGCCAGACCCGCAACCGCGACCACGGCCGTGGTCGCGCCGCTCCAGGCCCTGCGACTGGACCAGCGCCAGGACGACCGCGGTGAGCCCGACTCCCAGCGCCAGCAGGCCGGTGCAGTCGATCGCGCCGTACCGGCGCCGGGATCGGTCGACTCGGGCGCCGCCACCGCCGTGATCGCAGATCCCGACCGCGGCCACCGGCAGGTTGATCCAGAAGATCACCCGCCAGTCGATTTCGATCAGCACCCCGCCGGCCAGCGGCCCGATCGCCAGCGCCAGCGCCGAGACCGCCGCCCAGATCCCAAGCGCCCGCGGCTGCTCGGAGGCCGGAAAGGCATTGCAGACGATCGCCAGCGAGAGCGAGCAACATCGGCGCCGCGCCGACTCCCTGCAGGATGCGGCCGGCGATCAGCGCCTCCTGGCTCCCAGCCGCCCCCGGAGACCACCGAGCCAGCGCGAAGACCACCATGCCGGCGAGGAAGACGTCGCTTGCGCCCGAACATGTCGCCAAGCCGGCCGGCGGTGACGACGAAGCACCGTGATCGTCAGCAGGTAGCCGTTCATCACCCACTGCAGCCCGCCGCGCTCGCACCGACGTCAGCCGCGGATGCGCGGCAGTGCCAGCGCCACCACGGTCGAGTCGAGCATCAGCAGAAAGAGCCCGGAGCAGGTCCCCGCAAGCGTCCACCAAGGTCGATTGTTCTCGTCGATCCCCAGCACGTGGGGCAGACTACGAAGCGACTAGGTCGCGACCGGGGTCGATGCCCCAGCGACTGCCGACCTCGGCGAGCTCACTCGTGAGCTCCCAGCGATCGGGCCGCTCCTCGCCCTCATGCTGGGGATTGGCGCCCTTCAGCGCCATGCAGCCGGTGTTGTCGCCGATCGCGCGGATCGCGGCGACATCCTCGTCACTGAGGCGCTGCTCAGTCGGGCAGCTCCGCCAGCTCGGCGCTGCTGCTCGATCGTGCGGGCCTCGGGGCCGGTCTCCTGGATCAGGGTCGGCACCACGCACTCGACCGCCGGGTGGGCAAGGTTCCACTGACAGGCGAGCTGGATCGGCGTCAGGCCGGACCGCTCGGCGTAGGGCAGCACCCGCTCCAGCTTCTCCAGGCCGGCCTCGATCCAGCCTTCGGGACGGAACGCCCGATGGTCGCCGCGGGCCGAGCTCCATGCCGGGGCGCAGGTCGCCCCAGAAGAGGCCGCCGTAATCGACGACGCGGGTGACTACCTTGACGTCCTCTCGCTCGGCCGCCTCGAGGCAGAGCTCGCCGGGCCAGGGCTCGAAGGGGTTGAGGATGATCATCGCCCAGTCGATCCGCTCGCCGAAGCGCTCCAGGCAGGCGATCAGGTCGAGGGTGAAGCCGTTGGCGGGCCCGGGGGCGACGCCGATCCGCGCCGCAAGCCCGGCCTCGCGCAGCGCCGCCATACCGTCCCAGACCGACTCGCTCGAGTAGCCGATCCGGTCGGGGTTGTGCAGCAGCAGCAGGTCGAAGGAGTCGACACCGAGGCGTTCCAGGCTGCGCTCGGTCGCCATCCGCAGGTAGCTCGCGTACTCCGCCTCGCCGCGCAGGCGCGGGTCGGTGAAGCGAGGAAAGCCGCGCGGGCCGTCGCGCTCGCCCTCGTAGAAGTCATGACCGACCGCACCGACCAGGCAGTACTCCTCGCGGGGGACCCCGGTCAGCGCCCGACCGAGCAGCGAGTCGGCCTCGCCCTGGCCGTAGGTGTCGGCGGTGAGCACGGTGTCGATCCCGCCGCCGGGTCGCAGCAGCCTCCGCCAGCCGCTCCTCGTCAACGGCCTCGCCGAAGTGGAGGAAGCGCCCGCCGCTCCAGGTACCGATAGCGCTGCGGCCAGGTTGACGCACGGCTAGGCCGGGATCAGGAAGCGTCGCCCTCGGTGGCCGGCTGCTCGCCGCCCGCCTCGGGCTCGCCCTCGCCATCGGTCTCGCCGCCGTCTTTCTTGGCGCCGACGCCGACCTTCTCGGGCTCGGGCTTGGACTTCTTCGGCCGCACCTGCTTCTTCGGTTTGACGATCGTCAGGCTGAGCGGACGGTCCTCCTCGTCACCAGAGGGATCGCGCTTGACCATCACGGTCGAGCCGGGGGTCATCTGTCCCTGGCGCAGCACTTCGTCGGCGAGCGGATCCTCGATGTAGCGCTGGATCGCGCGACGCAGCGGCCGCGCGCCCATCGACGGGTCCCAGCCCTTGTCGACCAGCAGATCCTTGGCCTCGTCGGTCAGGTCCAGCTGCAGCTCGTGTTCGGCGACCTGGACGCGGACGCGGTTGATCATCAGGTCGACGATCTCCTTGACCTCTTCCTTGGCCAGCTTGTGGAAGACGATCACCTCGTCGATCCGGTTGAGGAACTCGGGCCGGAAGACCTTCTTCAGGTCGCTCATGATCCGGTTCTTCATCGTCGTCGTAGGACATACCGGTCTCGTCGTCGACGGTGAAGCCGATCGAGGTGTTCTTGGCGATCTCCGAGGCGCCGATGTTCGAGGTCATGATCACGATCGCGTTGCGGAAATCGACCGTGCGCCCCTGGGCGTCGGTGAGGCGGCCGTCCTCGAGGATCTGCAGCAGGATGTTGAAGACGTCGGGGTGGGCCTTCTCGATCTCGTCGAGCAGCAGCACCGAGTACGGCTTGCGCCGCACGGCCTCGGTCAACTGGCCGCCCTCGTCATAACCGATGTAGCCCGGGGGCGAGCCGACCAGGCGGCTGACCGCGTGCTTCTCCATGTACTCGGACATGTCGATGCGGATCATCGACTCCTCGTCGCCGAAGAGGAATTCGGCCAGCGTGCGGGCGAGCTCGGTCTTGCCGACCCCGGAGGGGCCGAGGAAGATGAATGAGCCGGCCGGGCGCTTCGGATCCTTGATCCCGGCGCGCGAACGGCGGATCGCCTTGGAGACGGCGGTGATCGCGACCTCCTGGCCGATCACCCGCTTGTGCAGCTCCTCCTCCATGCGGATCAGCTTCTGGGTCTCGGCCTCGGTCAGTTTGAAGACCGGAATCCCGGTCCACATCGAGACGATGTCGGCGATCTCTTCTTCGCCCACGTCGGGACGCTCGCCGTTCTCACCCTCGGCCCACTCGTCCTCGAGCTGGCGCTTGCGGGTGGTCAGCTGGCGCTCGGTATCGCGCAGGTTCGCCGCTTTCTCGAACTCCTGCGCTTCGATCGCGGCCTCCTTGTCGCGCCGCGTCGTCTCGATTTCCTCCTCGAGGTCGCGGTAGACCGGCGGTGCGCTCATCGACTTGATTCGCATCCGCGAGGCGGCCTCGTCGATCAGGTCGATCGCCTTGTCGGGCAGGAAGCGGTCGGAGATGTAGCGGTCGGCGAGCTCGGCAGCGGCTTCCAGGGCGTCGTCGGTGATGTTGACGCGGTGGTGCTGCTCGTAGCGCTCGCGCAGCCCTTCGAGGATCTTGACCGTGTCCTCGACCGAGGGCTGGTCGACCTTGATCTGGGCGAAGCGGCGCTCCAGCGCCGAGTCGCGCTCGAGGTACTTGCGGTACTCGTCGAGCGTGGTGGCGCCGATCGTCTGCAGCTCGCCACGGGCGAGCGCCGGCTTGAGGATCGAGGCGGCGTCGATCGCGCCCTCGGCGGCGCCGGCGCCGACGAGGTTGTGGAGCTCGTCGATGAAGAGGATGATGTCGCCGCGCTGGGTGATCTCTTTCATCACCTTCTTGAGCCGCTCCTCGAACTCGCCGCGGTACTTCGAACCGGCCACCAGGGCGGCCAGGTCGAGCGTGTAGATCTGCTTGTTCTTGAGCAGCTCGGGGACTTCGCCCTTGTTGATGCGGGCGGCCAGTCCCTCGACAACGGCGGTCTTGCCGACGCCGGGCTCGCCCAGCAGCACCGGGTTGTTCTTGGTGCGGCGGGAAAGGATCTGCATGATCCGCTCGATCTCGGTCTCGCGGCCGATCACAGGGTCGAGCTTGCCCTCCTCGGCCAGCTTGGTCAGGTTGCGGCCGAACTGGTCGAGCAGCTTCGAAGACTTTTTGCCCTCGCCGGATCCACCGGCGCCCGCGCCGGCGCCCTGGCGACGTCCGCCGGGGCCGGAGAGCATCCGGATCACCTCGTTGCGGATCTTGTCGGAGTCGGCGTCGAAGTCGAGCAGGATGCGGGCGGCGACGCCCTCGTTCTCACGCACCAGGCCGAGCAGGATGTGCTCGGTGCCGATGTAGTTGTGGCCGAGCGAGAGCGCCTCGCGCAGCGCCAGCTCGAGCACCTTCTTGGCGCGCGGCGTGAATGGGATCTGGCCGGAGGTGACCTCCTCGCCGGAACCGACGATGCGAACCACCTGCGAGCGAACGCGCTCGGTGGTGATGTCGAGCGACTCGAGCACGCGGGCGGCGAGCCCCTCCTCCTCGCGCAGCAGTCCCAGCAGGATGTGCTCGGTGCCGATGTAGTTGTGCTTGAGCGTGCGCGCCTCTTCCTGGGCCAGGACGACGACTTGACGGGCTCTCTCTGTGAATCGCTCGAACAAAAAGCCTCTCTATCTACCCAACGCAGCGCCGTTGAGTAAGTCTCGGTGGACGCCCTTCGTTATCGGTAAGCGCCTATGTGCTCCTTTAGACGATACCGAGCCGGCCGAACCGGCCCATCGCCGCAAAAAAGCGCTCAGAGCGGCATTTTCTGCCGCTCAGGAGCGCATCGCGGGAAAGAGCACGACCTCGCGCACGCTCTTGGCGCCCGGTCAGCAGCATGACCAGGCGGTCGATGCCGATGCCGACACCGCCGGTTGGCGGCATTCCCTGTTCGAGCGCGGCGACGAAATCCTCGTCGTAGGGCTGCGCCTCCTCGTCGCCGCGCTCCAGCTCCTCGGCCTGCTGCTCGAAGCGCCGGCGCTGCTCATCGGGGTCGTTGAGCTCGGTGAAGCCGTTGGCGATCTCCATGCCGCCGGCGAAGGCCTCGAAGCGCTCGACCAGGCCGTCCTCGGAGCGGTGCGACTTGGCGAAGGGCGAGAGCTCGACCGGGTAGTCGAGGACGAAGGTCGGCTGGATCAGCTGCGGCTCGACGTGCTTTGAGAGCAGGCCGTCGACCAGCTTGCCCCAGCCCTCCTCGGGGTCGGGCTCGGTCCCGATCGCCGCCGCCAGCGCCTCGCGGGTCGGGTGCTCGGCGATGTCGATGTTGCGAGCGCTCGCGGATCGCGTCGCGGAAGCTGATCCGGTTCCAGGGCGGGGCGAAGTCGAGGGAGACGTCGTCGCGTTCGACCACCGTGGTGCCGAGGACCCGCTCGGCGACCTCGGCGACCATCGTCTCGACCCGGCGCGCGGTTGACTCGTAGTCCGCGCAGGCCTCGTACCACTCGAGCATCGTGAACTCGGGGTTGTGCTTGTGCGAGATCCCCTCGTTGCGGAAGTCCTTGCCGAGCTCGTAGACCTTGTCGATGCCGCCGACGACCAGGCGCTTCAGATAGAGCTCGGTGGCGATGCGCAGGTAGAGGTCGCGGTCGAGCGCGTTGTGGTGAGTGGTGAACGGGCGCGCCAGGGCGCCGCCATAGAGCGGCTGCAGGACCGGCGTCTCGACCTCGACGAAGCCGCGTTCGTCGAGCCAGCGGCGCACCTCGCTGACCGTGCGGGCGCGCTTGGTGAAGAGATCGCGGCTCTCCTCGTTGGCGATCAGGTCGAGCTCGCGCTGGCGGTAGCGCGTCTCGACGTCCTCGAGGCCGTGGAACTTGTCGGGCGGCGGCCGCAGGCTCTTGGCCAGCAGGCGCCAGTGGTCGATCGCCAACGAGAGCTCGCCGCCGCGCCTGGTCGCCAGCGCCGTGCCCTCGACGCCGATGATGTCCCCCAAGTCGAGGCTCGACCAGCACCTTGTAGGGCTCCTCGCCGAGCAGGTCCTCGCGGGCGTGCAGCTGGATCTGCCCCGTCGCGTCGCGCAGATCGAGGAAGCAGGCCTTGCCGTGGCCGCGCCGGCCAACCAACCGGCCGGCGACTCGGTGGCGCGACTCGGTCTCGATCCCCGGCGCCAGGCCCTCGTGCGCCGCCCGCACCTCACCGATCTCCTCACGGTCGGCGAACTCGGGTGGAAACGGATCGATCCCCGCCTCCCGCAACCGCTCCAGCTTCTCCCGCCGATCGCGGAGAACGTCAGACAGCTCGGCCTTTTCAGTCCCATCCATTAGTAGCTCGCGAGCCTATCGGGGCGTTGCAGGCCGATCCCGATAGGGGTGGAGCGTCTTGCACTTTTTCGGCAATTCCTTGCGGCGCCAGCCAGCGCGGTTCCACCGAAAAAGTTAAGCGGAACCCCTATCGGGATCGGCCTACGCCGTCTCGATCTTCGTGATCTTCAACTCCTACGCCGTCTCGATCTTCGTGATCTTCAACTTCTTCTTGGGACCCCTAGGCACCTCGACCGTGACGATGTCGTTGCGCTTGTGACCGAGCAGGGCTTTGCCGATCGGCGACTCGTTGGAGAGCTTGTGCTCCAGCGGGTCGGCCTCGGTCGAGCCGACGATCTGGAACTTCTGCGAGACATCGGTCTTCTGATCCTTGACGTGGACGACCGAGCCGAACTGGACTTCGTCGGTGCCGATGACTTTCTCGTCGATCACGGTGGCGCGGCGCAGCCGTTCTTCGAGCTGGGCGATCCGCTGCTCGAGCAGGGCCTGCTCGTTCTTGGCGTCGTCGTACTCGGCGTTCTCGGAGATATCGCCGAACTCACGCGCCTCCTTGATCCGCTCGGCGACCTCGCGTCGCTTCACGGTCGTGAGGTGATCGATCTCCTCTTTGAGTTTCTCGAGACCCTCGGGGGTGATGACGGACTGGCGACTCACTTTGGTCCAACCTCGCTTTAGTGGATTGAGAACTGCCGCAAACGGCTCCTAGACCCAAAAACGCCCAAGTGCGGCGGCGTCTGCCTCACCACACCAGGGCCGGAAGTCGCGGGATTATAGCGAGGGCGCTGGAGCGGCCAGATTGGCGATCAAGCTGCGTGCACGCGGCAGGTCAGCATGACGCTGAAGCTCGTCGGCAAGCTCAGCCGGAGCGCCAAGTGGCTCCATGTACCAGGGGTAGAACTTGCGCAGGTAGCGACCGGCGCGCTCGCTGCCGAGGTGCTCCTCCGCGCGATCGATCACCCAGAGCAGCTCGGCGGCGACCTCATTGCGGTCCGGCGGCGAGGAGCGCTGGCCGGTGAGCTCTTCGAAGACCCAGGGATTTCCCAGTGAGCCGCGGGCGATCATCACCGCGTCGGCGCCCGACTCCTCATATGCGCGGCGGGCGGCCTCGGCGCTCTTCAGGCCGCCCGAGACAATCACCGGAACCTCGATCCGCTCGACCAGCTCGCGGGTGAGCGCGTAATCGGGGCTGCCCTTGTGGCCGACCGTAGCCGCCCGCGGGTGAAAGCCGACCGCGGCGACGCCGGCCTCCTCGGCGAGGCGCACCGCCAGCTCGAACCCCGAGCGATCGCCGACTTCGATCCCCGAGCGCAGCTTCACCGTCACCGGCAGGCCGCCGCCACCCTCAACCGCGCCGCGCGCCAGGGCCAGTGCCAACTCGGGCTCACGCAGCAGCTCAGCCCCGGCGCCGGTCTTGCGCACCTTGCGCACCGGGCAGCCCATGTTGATGTCGATCAGGTCGGCACCCGCCTCCGCCGCCACTGCGGCAGCCGAGCGCATCACCTCGGCGTCGTGGCCGAAGAGCTGCACCGAGACCGGGTGCTCATCGGGATGGATCCGCATCAGCTCGCGCAGGGTGCGCTCGTTGCGATGGTGCAGGCCGAAGCTGGAGACCATCTCCGAGACCGCCAGGCCGGCGCCGTGCCGCTTGGCCTGCAGGCGCACGAACCAGTTGCCGATCCCCGCCAGAGGAGCGAGCAGGACGCGGTTGGAGATCTCGACGTCGCCGATCCGGAGGGGATCAGTCAGCGCCGGCTGTTCGGGTGTTGCGTTCATGGATGAGGCGCAGCCCCTTCAGGGTAAGCATGTCGTCGACCTCGTCGATCGTCTCGGTGAAGGGGACGACGACCGAGGCGTAGCCACCGGTTGCGAGCACATGCGGGTTCGGCAGCTCTTCTTCGATCCGTCCCACGATGCCGTCGATCAGCCCGGCGAAGCCAAAGATGAAGCCAGAGTGGATCGCGGCCCGGGTCGAACGACCGATGGCTTCCCGCGGCTCTTCGAGATCAATCCTGGTGATCCGGGCCGCTCGTTCGATCAGAGCGCTGAGCGAAGGTGCGAGGCCAGGTCCGATCGCGCCGCCGAGATACTCGCCATCGGCGGAGACCGCGTCGATGTTGATGCCGGTCCCGAAATCGACGGAGACACACGCCTCACCGAATCGCTCGTAGGCGGCGATCGCGTTGACCAGGCGGTCGGCGCCAACCTCGAGTGGGTTGTCGATGCGGATCGGCATCCCGGTCTTCAACCCAGGCCCGATAGTCAGGCACTCGGCCTCGAGGTAGCGCTCAGTCAGCTGCTTGAATTGCGCGCCCAGCGGTGGCACGACCGAGGAGACGCAGACCGCGTCGATCTCGGCAAAGGACATGTCACAGAGGCCGAAGAGGCCGCTGATCCGCTCCGCCAGCTCGTCACCGGTCGCCCCCGAGCGGGTCTGAAAGCGCCAGTGCTCCGTGAGGCGTTCGCCCTCGAAGGCCCCCAGGTGGGTTTGGGTATTACCGACGTCGACCGCGAGCAGCACGGCGCGATTATCGCCGACGCCGTAGGATCGGCGCCGTGGAGGCGCGGCTTTACACGATTCCAGGCTCGCATCCGGGGATGGCGACGCGGGCGATGCTGGAGCACAAGGGCATCGCCTACAAGCGCACCGATCTCTTCCCGGTGATGTCGAAGGGGATCCTGCGCGCCCTCGGCTTCCCGGGCAAAACGGTACCGGCGCTGAAGATCGACGGGCGCAAGGTCCAGGGCTCGCGCCCGATCGCCCGCGAGCTGGAGCGACTGCAGCCCCAGCCGGCGCTCTTCCCCGAGGATCCTGCACAGCGCGCCGCCGTCGAGGAGGCGGAGCGCTTCGGCGACGAGGAGCTGCAGCACCCGATCCGGCAGATCTCCTGGTGGTCGATCAAGAAGGACAGCTCCTCGCTGCGCAGCTACTCCGAGGGAGCCAAGCTCGGCATCCCGATTGGCTTGGCGGTGAAGACAGCGGCGCCGATCGTCGCCCTTGCCGCCCGCACCAACGAGGCAACCGACGAGAACGTGCGTCGTGACCTCGCCGCCCTGCCGGGCTTCCTCGACAAGATCGACGCCTGGATCGAGGCCGGAGTCCTCAACGGCGAGCAGCTCAACGCCGCCGACTTTCAGATCGCCCCCAGCATTGCCCTGGCGATGACGCTCGATGACCTGCGTCCCGCGATCGAGCGCCGGCCCGCCGGCGCCCTGGCCAAGCGGGTCATCCCCCATTACCCAGGCAAAGCCGCGCCGATCCTGCCGCCGGCCTGGCTGCAGCAGCTGCGCTCCCCAAGTGTCGCCTAGGTAGGCTCCCCGGGAAGGTGGCGGGGGCTACCAGCGGCAATTCTGCAACGGAGCAAGCGGGGTAGCGAAGATGTGGTTTGCGTACATGGATGAGACCGGAAATACCGGTCGCAATCTCACCGATCCAAACCAGCCCATCCACCTGGTTCTAACCATGGCCGTCGAGGAGTCGAAGGTCAGAGCGCTGCACGAGCACATTCGCGATACGGCCCGTGAGCACTGCGCCGGCGATTGCAGCGAGGACGATTTCGAGTTCCACGGCAAGGAGCTATTTGCCGCGGAGGGCTACTTCGGCGGGCGGTCGCCTCAAGAACGAATTGCGATCTATGACGCGGTCCTAGCCGGGATCGAGATCGCTGAGGCAGAGATCGTCATTCGAGGGGTCAGCAAGCCGGACCTGGCGCGTCGATACGCAAAGCCGTTTCACCCTCATGACATCGCGTTGATGTTCACGATCGAGTCGGTCGAGAGGCTTGCGCGAGAGCGCGAATGTCGATTCCTCTTGGTGGCCGACGAGGCAAAAGAGATCGAGGACGCTGCGCTGCGAGACCTGGCCAACTACCAGGAGATCGGCACCTCTTGGGGCTGGAAAACCGAGCAGATAGAGCGCATCGTGGACACGATTCATTTCGTCCCATCCCACCGCAACCCCGCCATTCAGCTGACCGACTGCGCAACATTCGTGGCCGCGCGAATGCGAAAGATCCAATCCGGGCTGGTTTCAGATGGTTACTCCGCCGAAGCGATCAGGGAGCTCTGGGAAAAGCGCATTGAACCCTTCGTTTGGGCCAACTCGATCTGGCATCCTCCGCCCCGGCCCTGAAACGAGAAAGGCCCCGCTGGCTCGACGAGGCCTTTCGAAGCTAAGTGCCGACCGAGGGGTAAACCCTGAGACTCGCCAGTGCGAACCTGCTCTCAGCCAGCAGACAAAAGGTAGCAGGCCGACGAAGCGCCGAACTAGCCCCGTGGCGGGAACGGGTCGCGCCCATAGCTGTCGCGCTGGCGGATTCTGCCGTCCCGACCATGAACGATGTTCTCGGAGTGATTGTCTCTGGCCAGATTACGTCCAGCCCTGATCGCTTCGTCTTGGGTCTGGAAATGGGCTGCTCGTGAGCCACCCTCGACCTTGACGTTCCAACCTTGGTCTCCTGGCACTACATGGACGTTTTTGCTCATCGCCGTCCCTCCTGGGTCTACTCGAAGTTCGGAAGCGAGTCTGACACGCGGAAAGGACGGTCAGCACGCTCCGCTCGTTGACCCGGCCCAAGCGAGGCGAGAGCAGCAGTGAGGCTGGTCCCATCCGGGAGGCAAAGATTCGGATCGAGCTCGAGCAGCGGGGCGAGAACGAAGCGACGACTGCTGACCTCAGGGTGGGGCAGCGTCAGGCGCTCGGTCGTCAGCTCGAGATCGCCGAGCAGGAGCAGGTCGACGTCTAGCGGGCGGGGACTGTGGCGAGGGGCGTCGAGGGCGCGGCCGCGGGCAACCTCGATCTCCTTGCAGAGGTCGAGCAGGGCTTCCGGCTCGAGCTCGGTGCGAATGCGGATCGCGGCGTTGAGGAAGTCGGCCTGATCCAGCACCTCGCCGACCGGCTCGGTCTCGTAGGTGGAGGAGACCGCCTCGACCTCGACCCCGCGCTCGCGCAGCGTCTCGATCGCCGCCCGCAGGTGTGACTCGCGATCGCCGACGTTGGAGCCGAGTCCGAGGTAGCCGGTCCTGACCACAGTGTCGCTCAGGTTGCTTCCGCCTCGTCCTCGTCGGCCTCTTCGGCGCGCTCGTGGACGACCTCGACGGCGACCTCCTGGATCGCCAGCGGCAGCGGCGGCTCGGGCTTGGCGGCGCGGACGCGTACCGACTCGCAGCCGTAGCGCTCCATCAACCTCCCACCGACGACCTGAGCTAGGCGCTCGAGCGTGCGGTAGCTGCGCTCGGTGGCGGCAAGGGCGACGATGTCGCAGACCTCGGCGTAGTCGACCGTGTCCTCGATCCGATCGGTCAGCACCGCGTCGCAATCGGGGACGTCGAAGGAGATGTCGAACTCGAGCCTCTGGCCGACCTCCTGCTCGGAGTCGCTGACCCCGTGGTGGGTGTAGATCGAGAGCCCGCGCAGCTCCACCTCGACGCGCGAATCGAAGCCGTTGCCGTGTGCCTCCATAGGAGGAACCTACCCAAGGACCGCGTTCGTGACCGCGAGCGCCTGCGCCATCTCAGCGACGTCGTGCACCCGTAGCACGTCCGCCCCCTCGGCGACGGCGAGAACCGACGTGGCAATCGAACCGCCAATCCGGTCCTCCACATCCGACCCGTCGACCTTGCCGATAAAGCTCTTGCGCGAGGTCCCGACCACCAACGGCCGCCCTAGCTCCCGCAACTCCCCCAGCCGACGCAGCAGCTCCAGGTTGTGCTCCAGCGTCTTGCCAAACCCGATCCCCGGATCGAGCCAGATCCTCTCCTCGTCGATGCCCCGCCCAACCGCGAACACCATCCGCTCCACCAGGAATGCCTTGACGTCATCGACCACGTCGTCGTAGCGAGGATCGTCCTGCATCGTCCGTGGGTTCCCCGGCATATGCATCAACACCACCCCCACCCCACGCTCCGCGCATAGCCCCGCCATCTCGGGATCGTGCTTGAACGCGGTCACGTCATTGACGATCGAGGCCCCGGCATCCAGCGCCGCCTCGGCGACAGCAAGCTTCGAGGTATCGATGGAGACGGTGGTCGATCCCGCAAGCGCCGCCACGACCGGCTCGACTCGTCGCAACTCCTCAGCCTCATCGACTTCGACTGCCCCCGGCCGCGTCGATTCTCCCCCCACATCCAAGATCGCCGCTCCGTACCGCACAAGCTCTTCGCCGTGCCGAACAGCCGCATCGGCATCGAGGTACCTGCCCCCATCGGAAAAAGAATCTGGGGTGACGTTGACGACGCCCATCAGCTTCGGATTCATGGACGGAGTATCGCTACCTGTCGAGTGGGGCCGTGGGGTGGCCCTCGAACTGGCGGATACTCAAAATGCCGGTCTCATTGACCGGCATTTGTCAGGGCGAGGGCCACCCCACGGCCCCCAACCGTCAGCTGGCGTCGCCGCCCGCGAACCCGGGTCTGGGCCGCGGCTGCGCCACCGGCCCTTCGCGCTGCGCCCGTTCCGGCTCGCGCGCCGGCTCGACCGGCGGCGTCGGCTCCTCCTCATCGACGAAGACCTCGTCTTCGGACTTGCCGGCGAGCAGGTCAACAAACTGCTCGGCGTCGATCGTCTCCCGCTTGAGCAACACCTTCGAGATCGTGTCGAGGTTCTCGCGATTTTCGGTGAGCAGATCCTTGGCAGTCTGGTGGGCGCTCTCGACGATGCGGCGGATCTCATCGTCGATCTCGCGGGCGATCTCATCCGAGTAGTCCGGCTCGGAGGAGAACTCGCGGCCGAGGAAGGGCTGGCCGCGATCATGGCCGAAGACGCGGGGGCCGAGGCGCTCGGACATGCCGAAGCGCATCACCATCTGCTTCGCCGTCTCGGTCACCTTTTCGAGGTCGTTGGAAGCGCCGGTGGTGATCTCGCCGAAGACGATCTCCTCGGCGGCGCGACCGCCGAGGGTCATCGCCATCGTGTCAGTCAGCTCGGCGCGCGAGGTGAGGAACTTGTCTTCGCCGGGCAGGCTGATCGTGTAGCCGAGGGCCTGGCCGCGGCTGATGATCGAGATCTTGTGGACCGGGTCGCAGTTGGGCAGCATGTGGCCGACGATCGCGTGGCCGAGCTCGTGGTAGGCGGTGATCAGGCGCTCCTTCTCGCTCATCACCCGGGTCTTCTTCTCCGGGCCGGCGATCACCCGCATGATCCCCTCCTCGAGCTCCTGCATGGTGATCTCGCGCTTGCCCGTGCGGGCGGTGAGCAGAGCCGCCTCGTTGATCAGGTTGGCGAGGTCGGCGCCGGTGAAGCCGGGTGTCTGGCCGGCCAGGGCGTCGAGGTCGATCACCTTTGCCAGCGGCTTGCCGCGCGTGTGCACCTCGAGGATGTGCTTGCGGCCCTTGCGGTCGGGACGGTCGACGACGACCTGGCGGTCGAAGCGGCCGGGCCGCAGCAACGCCGGGTCGAGGATGTCGGGCCGGTTCGTCGCCGCGATCAAGATGATGTTGTCCTTCATCTCGAAGCCGTCCATCTCGACCAGCAGCTGGTTGAGCGTCTGCTCGCGCTCGTCGTGACCGCCGCCCATGCCGGCGCCGCGGTGGCGGCCAACCGCGTCGATCTCGTCCATGAAGATGATGCAGGGCGAGTTCTGCTTGGCCTGCTCGAAGAGGTCGCGGACGCGACTGGCGCCGACGCCGACGAACATCTCGACGAAGTCCGAGCCGGAGATCGAGAAGAAGGGCACGCCCGCCTCGCCGGCGACCGCGCGGGCGAGCAGCGTCTTGCCGGTGCCGGGCGGGCCGTAGAGCAGCACGCCCTTGGGGATGCGCGCGCCGAGCGCCTGGAACTTCTTCGGGTTCTCGAGGAATTCCTTGATCTCCTGCAGCTCCTGCACCGCCTCGTCGACCCCGGCGACGTCGCGGAAGGTGATCTTGGGCGCGTCGACCGACATCCGCTTCGCCTTCGATTTGCCGAAGTTCATCACCCGTGAGCCGCCACCCTGCATCTGGTTCATCAGGAAGATCCAGAAGCCGAAGAAGAGGACGAAGGGAAGGATGTAGGTGAGCAGCGAGAGCAGGCTCGAACCGCCGGTGCCGTGAACCGTGGTTTCGACGTTGTGTTCGTCGATCAGGTTGAGCAGCGACTGCTCGGTGTTGGGCGGGTATCCGGTCGAGAAGCTTTCGCCGTCTTCTTCCGGCTTTTCGCCCTTCAGGGTGACATCAAGGGAGTTGTCCTTGGTGTTGATCGTGACGCTTTTGACTTCGTTGTTCGCGATCAACCCGTCGTGCGCCTTCGAGCCGACCAGTTGGTTGTAGGTCGGAGCCTTGCTGCTGTCGGGGCTACTGATCACCTTCTGGGCAACGAAGGCAAGGATCACCACCAGCAGGATCGGGAAAGCCGCGCTCTTGAAAAAACGCCTCACAGGGAAAAATCAGCGTACCAGGGCAGATTCGGCATCTAATCGTCCAACGCGGCGACGTAGGAGAGGTTGCGGTAACGCTGCGCGTGGTCGAGGCCGTAGCCGATCGCGAAGCGGTTGGGAATCTCGAAGCCGAGGTAACGCGGCGAGAGGTCGACGCGCAGGCGCTCGGGCTTGGTGAGCAGGGCGCAAACCTCCAGCGAAGCGGGGTTGCGCGCCTTCAGGTTGCGCATCAGGTACTGCAGGGTGAGGCCGGAATCGATGATGTCCTCGACGATCAGCACGTCGCGGCCTTCGATCGGCGCGTCGAGGTCCTTGAGGATCCGCACCACGCCCGAGGAGTCGGTCTGCGAGCCGTAGCTGGAGACCGCCATGAAGTCGATCTCACAGGGAACGTCGACGTGGCGCATCAAGTCGGCGAGAAAGAGCACGGCGCCCTTGAGCACGCCGACCATGAAGAGGTCGCGACCGGCGTACTCCTCGCTGATCTGGCGACCGAGCTCGGCTACGCGCTTCTGCAGCTCCTCACTGGAGACGAGGGTCTCGCCGATCGAGGGCTCGGTCATCGCGGCGCAGTCTAGATAGAGCGCGCTTGCCGACGCTCAGCGCTCGGCGTGCAGCACGCCGCGCTCGACCACGGCGCGCACGCCGCCGCCGAGATCGAGCATCGCGGTGCCAGTGCGGCGCAGGGCCGCGACCTGATCGGCGTGGTTGGCAGCGCCGGGCACCGGCCGCCCGGCAGCGCGATCGGCGAGCCGCTGGACGACGAGGCGGCGCAGGGCCGGCGGGCAGCTCGCCAAGCGGCTCAGCTCGATCGTGCCGCGCTCCGATCCGTTCGCGCCGAGCTCGGCGTCGACGAGCGAGTCGAGCACCTCGGCCTCGTCGCGCAGCAGGTCGGCCGTGCGCAGGACGTTGCGCGCGGCCGCTGGGTGAACTTCGGCAAGCGCCGCCGCGAGGCCGTGGCGGACGCGATTGCGGGCGTAGCCGACCTCGGCGTTGCTCGGGTCATCGCGCCACTCGAGCCCGCGCTCTTCGCAGTAGGCAGTCGTCTGCGCACGGGTGAAGCCCAGCAGCGGGCGGACCAAGCTGCCGTCACGCTTGCGCATCCCCAGCAGCGCCCGGCGACTGGGCGAGGAGGCAAGCCGGTAGAGGATCGTCTCGACCTGGTCATCGGCGGTGTGCCCGGTGGCGATCAGCGCACCCTGGCCGAGCGCCAGCTGGGCCGCCGCCGCGTAGCGGGTGTCCCGCGCCCACGACTGCAGGTTGCCTGGCCCCTCGGGGCGGCGCGGCCGCTCCAGCTCCAGCTCGACCCCAAGCCGGGAGCAGAGCGCCGCGCAGTGCACCTCGTCAGCGTCGGAGTCGTCGCGCAACCCATAGTTGACGTGGACGGCGGTAACTGCGTCGGCGCCGAGCAGGCAGACCGAAAGGTCGAGCAGGCAGACCGAGTCGCGACCGCCGGAAAGCATCGCCACCAGCGGCGTGCCAACCGGCAGCAGCCCATCCCCCCGAACCACCTCGAGCATCTGCTGGCTCTCCATACCGGTAAGTGTCGCGCGCCACCTGTACCGGTGCGCTTTATGCGGTCATGAGCCACATAAAGCGCACCGGAGCGTCAGTCGGCGGCGCGGACGACGAAGAGCGGCGTCGGCGTGGGAAAACCTCGGAGAGTGACCTCGCCGATCGGGTCGCAGCTGAGGCCGCGACCCCGTAGTGCTTCGCTGACACGGTCCGTCACCAGCACCTCGCCGGCCTGGGCGCGGTTGACGACCCGATGGGCGAGGTTGACGTGGGTGCCGAAATAGTCACCGTCCCGGTACACCGCCTGCGCATAGTGAATGCCAACCCGTGGCTGAGGTCGCTGGGAGAAACGCCCCATGAGGCCAACCGCCCACTCGGTCAGCGAGGCAGGCTCTGGCGAGACGACCATTACCTCGTCGCCGATCGTCTTGACGATCGTGGCCTCGGGTGGCAGCGTCGCCTCGACCGTTTCGACGAAGTTCTCGACCACGTCGAGCGCCTCGAGGTCACCCTCCTCCTCGGTGTAGCGGGTGAAGCCGGTGAGGTCGATGAAGCAGAGGGTGACCGGGACGTGGTGCACCTGCGACTCGGCCATCCCCAGGTCGCTCTCCATGTGGCCGACGACATCCTGCTCGAGGAAGAACCGCAGGTAACGGGTGTGGAGGTAGTCGGTGAGCGGCGCGGCCAGGGGGAGGATGTCTCCGGCCAACTCGCCCATCTCCTCCGCCATCTCCAGCTCCGGCACCCCGTCGCGAATCAGCGGTTCGTGCACGTAGAGGTGGAAGAGGCGGACCTCGGCGTCGGCGATCCGCCGCAGCGACTGGACGTAGACGCGCACCAGCTGGAGGAAGGCGACGAGCGGGAAGCCCGCGGCCAGGACCCGGGCGCAGTGGCGCAGCGCCTGCACGTCCTCGGGGCTGAGCAGGCGCTCCTGGCCCAGCGGGGTACCGAGGATGACGAGGATGCGCTCGACCAGCTCCGGCTCGAGCCCGGTCTCGCGGGCGACCTCCTCGAGCGTCGTCTGCTCTGCCTCTTTGGGGAAGAGGTCCTCGGTGAAACCGAAGGCGAGGCGGCCCTCGCGCCCGGCGCGCTTGAGGTCCTCGAGCGAGTGGCCGCGCTCGCGCATCCGCGCGACGACGCGGGCTTGGGCCGCCGCTGCGGCGGTCCAGCGACCGCGGCGCACCGGCAGCACCTTCTCTTCGGCCCAGCGTTTCAGCGTGCTGGCCGAGACGCCGGAGCGGCGCGATGCCTCGCTGATGGATATCCGTTCGTCGGCGGCCATCGACCGCGAGGCTACGCGCTAAGCCCGGATTTCCGACTCCTCGTGCGCTTGCAGGACGGGCTCCCCGTCCTCGCCGGTGCGGATGCGAATTGCCTCCTCGACCGGGAGCACGAAGATCTTGCCATCGCCGACCTCGCCGGTGCGAGCGTGCCTGAGGATCGTCTCGACGACCAAGTCCTTGTCCTTGTCCTCCACCACCACCTCCAACTTCAGCTTCGGACGCACGCTGATCATCAGGGCCGAGCCCCGGTAGTGCTCCACCTCGCCACGCTGACGGCCAGACCCCTTGACCTCGAGGATCGACAGCGAGGGCAGGCCCTTGTCGAGCAGCTCGGCCCGAATCGGGTCGAACGCCTCGTGGCGGATGAAGGCCTCGATCTTCTTCATCGGGGTAATCCTCCAACGAGGACCGCACCCATCGCATTAGACAGATGGCGAAGATCTGCCCCCCTTCACTCTCGCGAGTGTCAATAGGGTCGGCGGGTGCCTTCGCGACTCCGACCCACCGCTCCGGTCGCCGCCGACGCGGTGTTGGTCGGCGACCCGGGCCGGGCGTTGCTGCTCGCCCAGGAGCTGCTCGTGGAACCGAAGATGAGCAACCACGCTCGCGGCCTCTGGGCTTACTTCGGCGCCACGGCGGCCGGCGGCGAGCTGACCATCCAGGCGACCGGCATGGGTGGACCGAGCGCGGCCCTCGTGCTCGGCGACCTCGCCGAGCTCGGGGTGAGGCGGGCGGTACGTGTCGGGACCTGCATGGCGGCCGGCGCAAGCGGGGCACTGGGCGATCTGCTGGTCGTGCGCGAAGCGATTGCGCAGGGCGGCAGTGCCGCCTCGCTCGGGATCGAGCCGGGAGCCGCGGTGGCACCCGACGACCGACTGACCGGGCAGCTTCAGGCCGAGCTCGGCGGCGAGGGAAGGCTGGTCACGATTGCGAGCGTGGACGCCCACCCTGCCGAGCACACGGCCGTCTCGGGCGTCGCCGCGATCGACATGCAGACGGCGCCGCTGTTCGCCCGCGCCACCTCATTGCAGATCGAGCTCGCCGCGCTGCTGATCGTCAGCGATGCGGAGGGCGGCAAGGCGAACTTGGCGAAGAAGACTTTGGAGGAGCTGGAGAGAAAGGCCGGCAGGGCTGCTGCCAGCGTACTCTCAGACTGAAGTCGAGGGTTAGGCTTCTTCCTCAGCCCGCTCGCGGGCAACGAGGCGCCGACGAACGTCGCCGAGATCGCGAGAGACGCGATCGATCTGGTCCTCAACCTCTTCCAGGCGCTGGGAAAGCGAGCGAACTCGCCGCTCCAGGCGTTCGAGGTCCCCGGCCGAGGGCAGGTTGAGCGCACTCATCGCCGCGTGCTGGGCATCGAGCGCCTTCTCGCGGGCACCGAAAGCGGCGGCAACGGCGTTCTCCAGCACCTGGCTGTCGAGCAGTGCCTGGGCAAACTCACCGATCGCCTGCTCGCTGCGTGCGCGCAGGCCCTCCTGGTCGTCGTAATCCGCGTTCGTGTTCAAATTGGCCGCCTCATTGACAGCAGCTTAACCGGCGCATCCGGCTCGACTGAAATCCTCCTGCGCTGCAGGCATGAGAGAGACCTTGATTAAGGGCTTGTTGGGGGCAGCGGGCGGCCGTTGCGCACCCCTGCCCGAGCCAGTAGCTTGGGCGAGCCTGTTGCGCAGGGAGGCCGACATGGACTGCACGTGCACGATCTGTGTCGGCGGATATGGGTGCGCCGTCATATGAGAAACAAGCTTGCACTGATCATCGCTCTGGCCAGTTTTGGCGTCGTTACGGCGCTCGGAGTCGGCTTCGCCGGCGCGGACGAACTCTCGACCACGTCCGGTGAAGCGACGACGCCGCTGACGACCACACCGGCGGTGCCGGCCACGACGCCGCCCGCCTGCTCCAACGAAGTCGACGACGACGGCGACGGTCTGGTCGACATGGAAGACCCCAACTGCGAATCGCCGGAAGACAACAGCGAGGAACCCCAGCCTCCGACGAGTCCGACCAGCAACAGCAACGTCGAAGCTCCGCCCGCTGCGGCGCCGGCGCCGGCAGAAACCCCGAAGCAGGGCGGCGGCTTCAAGGCCGGCTCGACGATCGACTCCGGCGACGCCAAGGCGCACCACAACGAAAGCCTCGGCGACGTCAGCGGTGGCGGTGAAAACTCGGGGGCCGGCACGACCGCCCCCAGCGCTACCGCCGGGGTGCAGCAAACCGACACGACCAGCGGCGGCTCTCAGTACTCGAGCGGCGGCACGCCGACGGAAGCAAACCCGACGACGACGATCGCGCCCTTCGGACCGGCGCCAATCGGCGTTCCCAACTTCGTCATCGACTCCTTCGAGATCCCGCCCTTCCTCTTGCCGATCTACCAGGCCTGCGGAACCGAGTACGGCATCCCCTGGGAGGTACTGGCCTCGATCAACAAGATCGAGTCGGGCTTCGGCACCAACATGGGGCCGTCCAGCGCCGGGGCGATCGGCTGGATGCAGTTCCTGCCCTCCAGCTGGGAAGCGTTCGGCCTCGACGCCAACGGCGACGGCAAGAAGGACCCCTACAACCCCGTCGACGCGATCTGCGCCGCCGCGCACTACCTGAAGCTCAGCGGCGGCGACCAAGACCTCTACAAAGCGATCTACTCCTACAACCACGCCGACTGGTACGTGCAGGAGGTGCTCGGCTACGCCCGCGCCTACGGCAAGCTGCCGACCGATCTGGTCGGCTCGCTGACCGGCCTGACGGAGGGCGCCCACTTCCCGGTTGCCGCCAACGCCAGCTACGCCGACGATCTCTCCGCCCGCGAAGCGCTGATGAGCTCCACCCCGGGCGCTGAAAAAGCCTACGGCGATGCCGCTGAAGTGATTTCCTCTTCGCCTACCCCGCGCGGGATCAACATCTTCGCCGCCGAGGGAGCGCCGGTCGTCGCCGTCAACGACGGCGTGATCGAGAAGATGGGCAACTCCCCGCGCCTCGGCAACTACGTGGTCCTCGAGGACGCCTACGGCAATCGCTACACCTACGCCGAGCTCGGCCAGATCGTGCGCGAGCACCGCTCCGTGGTGATGCCGACAGGCAAGGAGCGGCGCCTACCGGTCGAAAGCGAAGACCTGCGGCCGCGCTTGCGCGCGCTTCCTGGCCGCTCGGACGACAGCACCGACAAGGGCGGCGAAACACCCGAAGTCGACAGCCCGGCCAGCAGCGAAGACGGAACCCTAAAGGTCGGGTCGAAGGTTATAGCTGGCACTGTCCTCGCCCGAATCGGCTCCGCCCAAGACGGTGTCGATCCCCACATCAACTTTGCCATCCGGCCCGCCGGCAGGGGGGCGCCCGAGATCGACCCGAAGCCGATCCTCGACGGCTGGAAGCTGCTCGAGGCGACCGCGATCTACCGGGCGGACGGTAAGAACCCGCTCTCCGAAGACCTCGGTGGCGCCGGCGTCCTGCTGCTCTCCAAGGAGGAGCTGCAGAGCGCGTCCTCGCCGACAAAGCCCTCGACATCTACGAATGCGGTCGCGAAGACATCGCCACCGGCCAGATCGACCGCCGCGTCTTGGCGGTGCTCGAGTACCTGGTCTCCAAGGGCTACAGGCTGACGATCACCTCGCTCAAGTGCGGCCACAGCATCATGAGCTCGTCGGGGTACGTCTCCGAGCACAGCACCGGCGACGCGGTTGATATCGCCGTCATCGACGGAGTGCCCGTTACCGGCCACCAGGGCCCCGGGACGCTCACTGACCAGCTGATCCGCGACGTCCTGCAACTACAGGGCACGATGCACCCACACCAGGTGATCTCACTGGAGGACCTGCCGGGTGAAACCAGCTTCGCCCTGCCCGATCACTACGACCACGTGCACATCGGTTACCGCCCGATCACCGGTCCCTTCGACCAGCAGTTCGACGCACTGCTCAAACCGGACCAGTGGCAGCGGCTGACCAACCGCCTCGACGAAATCAAGAACCCCCGCGTCTCGCCGACGCCGTCTCCATACGCGCTACCCGACAGTCAGGGCAAGGGCAAGAACGGCGGCAACGGCAAAGCGGGCGCCGGCGACTGAGACCCCCGGCAGAATTGGGTCTTTGACCCGCCTCTTCGGATTCACCCAGTTCGATTTCGCCGGCCCGCTGGCGGTCGCTGATGGCCGCTACCTGGTCCGCGATGGGGAACGCGAGCAGGTACTCGTGATCGAGACCCTCGGCGCCCCTCCCCCGGCCCGCCGGCGCCGCAAACGACCCAGGGACGCCGAAGTCGGCGAGCCGCCCCTCGAGCTGCCGGTGGCGCGGGCAACAGTGGTGCTGGCCTTCAACGAGTTCGAGGACGAGCAGGCAGCCGCTGCCTGGCTGCAAGAAGCCACTGCTACCGAGGACAGCATCGATCGACTGGTCGAGCAAGGGATAGATGAAGCTCAACCAGGCCCTGCACACGCAAGCAGTCGCCGGCGGCGACCCGTACCCGCAGACGGTCACCCCAGCGCGGGCGACAACGATCCGGATCGGCTACGGCGGCGGTGAGGCCCTCGCCGACGGCGCCTTCACCAGCGCCCATCAGGTCGATCCCGGCCTCGGCCCCAGCTCCCGCCGTCGCCAGCGCGATGAAGAGCTGCGCCCACAGCAACGCCTGGCCGCCGTCCTCGGCGGCCGCGAGCGGCTGGACGCCTGCGAGACGCTGCTCCTCCGTGCCCGCGCCGACCTCGACGCCGGCCGTAACAGGGAGGCAGCGCTGCAACTCCGCGTCGGGCTCGAGGCGCTCCTAGTCGAGCTGAAAGGCGCGCTCAGCGAGCCGGACCACGAGGAAGACATGGCAACCCTCGGATCGCGCCGTCACGAGGCGGGCGAGCTCGCCAACGCCGCCCTGCGAGGAGACCTCTCAGCCGAGCAGCTCCAGGCCCTCACCGAGCTTCTCGCAGTCTCCGAGCGCGTCCTTCGCCGCCGCCGCGTCCTTGGCAGTTGACTAAAGGCCCAGATGCCTGCTGACCACGGAGTCGAGCAACGACTCGGCGATCTCGTGCGCTTCCGCCAGCTCGATTCCCTCTAGAGAGGGAACCCCGATCACGGTGAGGCCGGCAGCGCGGGCGGCGGCCACTCCGGTGGGAGAGTCCTCGAGGGCGACCACGTCAGGCCCGGGCTCGACGCCGAGGCGGCGGCAGGCCTCCAGGTAGGGATCGGGGGCCGGCTTCGGCGCTGCCACTTCGTGGGCGCTGAGCACGACGTCGAAATGGTCGACGAAGCCGACGATCTCCAGCGAGCGCTGGACGAAGGGCAGCGGTGAGTTGGAGACGAGCCCGATCGGGGTGCCGCGCCGCTTCAGCCGGTGCAGCAGCTCTGCCGCCCCCAGCATCGCCTCGACCCCGTGCTCGAGCTCGGCGACGACCAGCTCGTTCAGCTCCTCGATCAGCTCGGCGGCGCGACCAGGCTCGCCGAGGCGCCGCTCGAGGATGCCACCGGCGATCTCGGCCGAGGTGCCGACCAGCTCGCGCTTGTGCTGCGGAGTGAACTCGAGGCCGCGCCGCTCGAAGAGGTCCTGCTCGGCGCGGGTCCAGACCGACTCGGTGTCGAGCAGGAGGCCGTCGTTGTCGAAGACGACGGCGGCAGGCAGGGACGTCTCCATCGCCGTGAGCATATGGTTGTCGCGTGCCCTTCCACGTTGAGCCTCAGCAGCGGCATCAGGCATGCCCGCTCCTTCAACCTCAGTCGCGAGCAACTAATGGCAGAGGTGATCGCACCGTGGCTCGAGGACCTGCCGGTCGAGCTCGGCGAACAGGAATGGACACCGTCTGAAAGCAAGCTGATGATCCTCGAGGGACCGCACCTCGACGGGGCGGACCTCGCCTTCGGCCAGGGGTGGTCCAACGCTGAGCGGGCGAGCGAGGAGGTCACCCAGCGCGAGCTGGCCGCGGCGCCCCCGCCCGACCTGCCCGACGCCTTCGTGATCGAGGCCGAGCAGCCCGACGCCGCGGTCGGCAAGCTGCTGGAGGGTCAGGCGGGGAAGTCGATCGCCTGGACCGAGGCCAGGGACCGGATCCACGGCCGCGATCCGGCGATCGCGGCCGTGATCCTGGTCCTCAAGCGCAAGCCATAGGCCGGTTTAGCCGCTCAGGCCAGCCGCCTCGGAGAGCCTCAATTCAACCCGGCATGGCGCCCCACGCCAAGCCTGCATGTGCACCGGTAAGGCTCACCAGCGCGCTGCCATCCAGTTTCACTTTGTGTTCTGCAGTTTTGCTGATAACCCACATTTCCGATAACGGGCCTTCTTCGATTAAGTGAATCACCTGGTGTTTTTCGAATCCATTTTCGCAGTCTTTGATGTAGAGCTTTCCCAAGATCGGAATTTTTTCGCCAATTGCGCATTCTTCCCCCGTTTCGAGGGTCATGAAGAAGGTGCCTTCGCTTGGTTCCAACAAAATGAGCGGATCTGTCCCAATAACTTCTTTTTTTTCATTTTCTAATTTGTGTAAAAGGAGTTCGCCTTTAAGCGCATTGGTTTCCAGGGTCCCCGCGGGAGCACCTTTGGTATGTGGAAGGCAGGGTTTGCTTTCCACGCCGTTGAGAAGCAATCTGCAGCCAGTGAACTTGAGTTTGCCTCCCGCTTTCAGCTTTCCTTCTCCAATTAGTTCCATACCGACCAGTTCGACGCCACTGCATGTTTTTTCGACTTTTATTTTGAGGATTTCAGTTAAGAGAATCTCTTTGTTTGTGCTCTCTATTTCCCCTTTTAGCAGCACTGGTAATTTAGCCGTGTCTATGGCTTCTCCGGCTTTGCTTAAAACTAACCATTTGGCGCCGACTTCCGCCTCGGCAGCGCTGGCCAAAAAGGCCACCACGCCCAGGGTCAGGACAAGAAGGCCAAATGCTCCAAGCCTTGAGTGAGTCATCTCGTTCCTTTCACTTCGAGTTACGGTTGGTTGCCCAGCAAGCGGCGACTCTCTTCGCCGCTGTGCCAGCTTCTCACTCGAGAATCAGCCGTCAAGACTCGATCTAGAGTTTCAGCGGTAGTTGCGTCCGAACTCCCTGTGTCCTCGTACTTCGAGCGCACCAAAATCAAGCGCCCCGGCGAATACCGAGGCGCTTGATTCGAAGCGGCATGTCGAGCCCAAAGATGCGGGCAACTTGGAGTTGGGCCGGACTAGGCTGAAGCGACCCGCGCCGTCGGACCCGCCGACGCAAACTCAACCGAGCGACCGCGCGGCACGACCAACACCGGGAAGCTGGCGGTCTCGACCGCGTAGTCGCTGGCGGCGCTGAGGGTCACTTTCCCGGCAGGCGACTCGGGACGCGAGCCGACGACGAGCAGGTCGATGTGGCCGGCACCGGCGCGCTCGGCGACCGTAGCGCCGAGCGCCGCGGCGAGGCTCTCGGCGGTCTGGCGGGCAGCCGGGTCGCCCTCGTCGATGACCCCGATCTTGTTGACGCTGACCGAGGGGTTGTCGCGCAGGCCGGCCGGAGCGACGGCAATCGCAGCCGGACCGCCGAGCAGCAGCTTGTGGGCGGGGATACCCGGCTTGACCGTGCCCGGCGCGGTGCGGTACTCGGAGCCGAAGACGATCACATCAGCGTTCTCGCGCTCGGCCAGCTCGGCGAGACCGACGCTGGTGCCGGGGTTGACGACGACGTGGCGCGGCATGTCGGGAGCGCCAACCGATTCGGCGCCGCGGGCGAGCAGATCTTCGGCCTCCTTCTCCTCCAGCGCCCCGCCCTGGGAGTGGCGGACGTAGGCGAGCGAGAGGTCGGCGCCGCTGAAGGCGAGCAGGCGGCCGAATGCGAGCGCGTCACGGTCGTTATCGGTGTCGTCGTAGGAAACGATGATGCGAGTGGCCATCGGGTTCTCCTTGAAGAGGTTGTCGGCGGTGAGTCGAAGTTCGCGCCGATGGTCGCACTCTCCTTGGATCATCACAACTGTTAATCCTCATATTGACGATAAGCTTTACTTATGCTGAATGCGAGCCGGCTCAACGTGCTCAGGGAGGTGGTGAAGAGCGGCTCCTTCTCGGCCGCTGCCGACGCGCTCTCCTACTCTCAGTCAGCCGTCTCGCAGGCGATCGCAACGCTCGAGGGCGAGGTCGGCGCGACCCTGGTCGAGCGCGATCGCAGCGGCGTGCGGCCGACCGCGGCCGGAGCCGCGCTGGTCACCCACGCCGAGGGCATCCTCGGCCGCATGGAGGCCGCCGAGACCGAGCTCGCCGCGATCGCCGGTGGCGAGGCCGGGCGGCTGCGCATCGCCTCCTTCCCCAGCGCCGGCGCGACGCTGGTGCCGCAGGCGATCGCCGCCTTCAGCGCCGGGCACCCCGGCGTCGAAGTGACCCTGGCCGAGGGCGAGCCGGAGGAAATCGCGCCGCGCCTGCGCGGCGGTGAGTTCGACCTCTCCCTGCTCTACGAATTCGAGGGCGTCGGCGAGCGCCTCGCCACCGGCATCCGCCGCTTCGAGCTGCTCGAGGACCCGCTTCACCTCGCCCTGCCGGTCGCTCATCCGCTCGCCCGCCGGCGCCAGGTCCGGCTCGAGGACCTGCGCGAGGAGTCGTGGGTGCAGACCTCGATCTCCGGTCCCTGCGCCCGTCACGTGGTGCGCTCCTGTCACGCGGCCGGCTTCGAGCCGCGCGTCTCCTTCGAGAGCGACGACTACCAGACGGTCCAGGGCTTGGTCGCGGCCGGGGTCGGCGTCGGCCTGATCCCGCAGCTGGCGCTCTCCGCCGTGCGCGCCGACATCCGCATCCGCGCGCTGCACCCGCAGAGTCCCGTGCGCAGGGTCTTCGCCGCAACTCGCCGCGGCGCGCCGGTGACGCCAGCGGTGGCGACCCTGCTCGACACCCTGCGCGAGGTCGCCCGCTCCCACACCAAAGCGGCTGCCTGACCCCGGAAACAGAACCGCCCCCGGGAGAGTGCGGGGGCGGTTCCTGTCTCTTCTCGTCTCCGGGCCGCCAGCCACGGCCCGGCCGTCTGGTTAGACGCTTCCTCCCGCCGGGGCAGCCGGCGCAACCGGTGCGCTGATCCCGTCGGGGTAGCCCAGCGATGGCACATCTGATGGGTAGACCTCGTGGCCGTGGACGGCGATGTCGCCTTCCTCCATTTCGGCCTCGCTCATCCGCAGTGGCACGAACAGCCCCACCAGCTTGAGCAGGATGAAGGTCATGATCGCGGAGAAGACGATCACCCAGGCGGCTGTGTAAGCCTGGACCCAGAGCAGGTGCAGCCCACCACCCGAGATCAGGCCTTCGTGTTCGCCGGCCATCAGTTTGTTGGCGAAGATCCCGACCAGGAGGCCGCCGGCCACACCGGCAAAGCCGTGCGTGTACACGACCCCCAGCGTGTCGTCGACGTTGCGGAACGGTCGCACCCGGCTCAGGTAGTTGAGCGCCAGGTAGACGAGCGAGGAGGCGACGACGCCGATGATGATCGCGCCCCAGCCGTTGACGAAACCGGCACCGGGGGTGATCGCGACGAGGCCGACGATCATGCCGTTGACGCTGCCGATCAGGCTCGGCTTGCGGCCGGTGGCGTAGTCGAGGGCAACCCAGACCAGGAAAGCAACCGCGGTGCAGAGGTTGGTGTTGAGGATCGAGGCGGAAGCGATTTCGCCGGCGCTGTACCAGTCACCGCCGTTGAAGCCGTTCCAGCCCATCCACAGCAGCCCCGCGCCGACGGCGACCATCGCCAGGTTGTTCGGCGCGTCGACCTCGCGGTCACGCTGCAGCCGCGGTCCGATCACGGCAGCGGCAACGAAGCCCGAGACGCCGGCGGCGAGGTGGATCACGTAACCGCCCGAGTAGTCGAGCGCACCCTGCTGGGCGAAGAAGCCACCGCCCCAGATCAGGAAGGCGTTGATCGTGTAGCAGAGCAGCGTCCAGAGAGCGACGAACGGGATCCACGCCTTGAAGTTGATCCGGCCGAGCACGGAGCCCAGCATCAGGATCGGCGTGATCGCCGCGAAGACGATCTGGAAATACGCGAGCGTCGATTGCGGGAAGAGGAATTCTTCTTCCGCCAGCTCTGGGATATGCGCCTGCTGCAGCAGATCGTGGCTGCCTAGGATCGATTCCGGCTTACCCAGGAAGTTCCCGAAGAAGCCGCTATTGGAAATCGCGTGGATCGGCTCGCCGAACCCCATCTTGAAACCGACAAGCACCCAGAGAACAAGCACGATCGCGAAGGCGACGAACGCCATCATCATCGAGTTCACCGACCACCGCTTCTGCATCACCCCGCCATAGAGCACAACCAGGCCGGGGATGCTCATCAGGCCCACCAGGGTGGCGGCCGTGAGCTGCCATGAGTTGGCGCCTTCGTTCAGCCATTCCATAAGAAGAGTTAGTTCCTTTCTCAACTAGTGCTTCTCGGACCGCTAAACCCTCCCGCCGCTGGCTCCGCACCACTACGTACACGTGTCTAAAGATCGGCGCGAAATCTTCGCCACGCTGGCGCGGACAAGGCCAAAGAGGCCGTATAACCTGCCGCCCATGCCACTTGAAGGACATTACGAGCGGCAGACAACGCCGCTCTACAAGCTCAATTCACGCGAGATCAAGATCGCCTCGATCACGTTTCTGGTGACCATCGCCGCGATGGTCGCGGTCGTCATCGCGACCGTCGGCGACAGCAATCCGCCGACTCCGCTGGGCTGCATCCGAGCCGAAACGGCGGGGATCGTCGGTGCCGAAACGATCAGCGGATGCGGCGCCGAAGCGGTGGCGAAGTGCGCCCACGCCGCTCGCTTCGACTCGCCGCAGGCACACACGGTCGTCGCCGAGTGCGAACGGCAGCGCGTCCGGTTCTAGGTCGCTCCTGAGCCGCGGCGCTGCTCAGCGCAGCGCCGCGGCCAGGGCGCCCAGCTCGGCGTCGACCTCGCCTTCGAGCTTGATCGCGGCGTTGCCGTCATAGGGCGTTGAGCCCTTGGTCACGATCGCCAGCTTGCCGCCACGTTCCAGGGTCACGGCGGGAAGACTGGCCACCGGGTACACGGCCAGCGAGGAGCCGACGCAGATCAGCAGCTCGGCGGCCTCCGCCAGCTCCTGTGCACGGCGCATCGCGGCTTCGGGCAGCATCTCGCCGAAGAGCACGACGTCGGGCTTGACCGGGCCGCCACAGGCGGCGCAGAGGGCGACGCCGTCGGCGTCGAAGAGCGGATCCATCTGCTCGAGGCCGTAGCTGGCCTCGCAGCGCCGGCAGGATGAGGTCTCGATCGAGCCGTGCACCTCGACCACCTCGCGTGAGCCGGCGGCGCCGTGCAGGCGGTCGATGTTCTGCGTGATCACGCCCTCGATCAACTCGCGCCGCTCCAGCTCGGCAAGCGCCTCGTGAGCGGCGTTGGGCCGCTTGTCGCCAAGTGACTGGAAGCGCGGCCGGTAGTAGGACCAGAAGCGGGCCGGATCGCGCTCGAAGATGTCGATGTGGGCGACTTCCATCGGGTCGACGTTGGCCCAGAGGCCCGTCTCGGGCGTGCGGAAGTCGGGAATGCCGGAGGGGACCGAGACCCCGGCCCCGGTCAGGACGACGGTCGAGCGCGACTGGCGGATCAGCTCCGCCAGTCGCTCGACCCCGGAGGCGATGTCTACTTGCCGCTCCACTTCGGCGTGCGCTTGCCGAGGAAGGCGCCGATGCCCTCCTTGGCGTCCTCGCTGCGGAAGGCGGTGGCAAAGCCCTGCTTCTCGGCCGCGATGCCCTCGTCGAGATCACCGGCGCCCGAGACGCGCTTGATCTGCTCGAGCGCAAGCGGCGCCTGGGCGGCGAGCTTGCGGCCCCACATCAGCGCCGTCTCGAACAGCTCGTGGTCGGGCACGACGCGGTTGACGAGGCCCGCTTCGAGCGCCTCGCCGGCGAGGATCGCGTTGCCGATCAGGTTCATCTCCAGCGCCTTGTTGGGACCGACCAGGCGCGGCAGCCGCTGGGTGCCGCCGAAGCCGGGGATGATCCCCAGCTTGATCTCGGGCTGGCCGAAGACGGCCGCTTCGGCGCCGATCCGCACGTCGCAGGCCATCGCCACCTCGCAGCCGCCGCCGAAGGCGATCGCGTTGACGGCGGCGATCGTCGCCACCGGCGCCTGGCCGAAGTCGCGCAGCAGGGCGTGGGCGGTGTTGATCAGCTCCTCGCCGCCGCCCTCGTCCATCTGGGTGAAGGCCTTGATGTCGGCACCGGCCGAGAAGACGACCGGGACCGAGGAGGCGATCACCATCGCACCGACGCCCTCGGCCGCCTTGACCTGCTCCCAGACCGTCTTCAGGTCGCGGATCACGTCGGGAGAGACGGCGTTCATCGGCGCGTTGGCAAGCCAGGCTATCGCGACCTCGCTGCGGGTCTCCAGCTTCACCGTCTCGGCCTGATCGCCCTCGTCGGGCTGCGGATATGGGTAAAAGCCCTGTCCGGACTTCATCCCGAAGCGGCCCTGGGCGACCAGGCGCCTCAGCAACAGCGGCGGGGCGAAGCGGTCGCCGTGGCGCTCCTGCAGGCCCTCCATCCGCTCCAGCACCACGTCGAGGCCCTCGATGTCGGCTTTCCAGAACGGCGGCAGCAACCCGCGGCGCGGGTCGAGGCCGGCGCCGGCCATCATTCCCAGGTCGATGTCGCGGACCGAGCAGACTCCCTCCTCGACCAGCAGGCAGGACTCGATCAGGGCACGGCAGGTGAAAAGCGCGACCAGCTCCTCGGCATCGGGCTCGGCGTCGCCGGGGACGTTCTGCTCACCATCCTTGAAGAAGCCCTCGCCGCCGGACTTGGCGCCGAGCTTGCCGTCAGCGACCAGTTGCTGCAGGCCCTTGTGGACGTAGAAGCTCTCGCCGTATGACTCACCGAGGTGCTCGGCGACGTGCAGCACGGTGTCGAGACCGAGCAGGTCGGTGAGGAAGAAGGGGCCCATCGGCGCCACCTGGGCGGCGGCGATCGCCTCGTCGATCGCCTTCAGCGAGAGGCCCTGCTCCTCCTGGACGCGCCAGATCTCGCCGATCGTCGCCATCAGGATGCGGTTGACGACGAAGCCCGGGACCTCACCGCAGACGATCGGCTGCTTCTTGATCGCCTGGGCGAAGTTGTAGGCGACGGTTGCCGTCTCCTCGGAGGTGTCCTCGCCGGCGATGATCTCGACCAGCGGCATCACCGAGGCCGGGTAGAAGAAGTGGAAGCCGACCACCTTGTCGGGCCGCAGCGTCGTTTCCGCCATCTCGGTAATCGAGAGTGAGGAGGTGTTGGAGGAGAGGATCGCGTGGCCGGGGGTCGCCGCGTCGATCTCGCGGAAGACCGCCTGCTTGATCTCCATCCGCTCCGGCACCGCCTCGATCACGAAGTCGACGTCGCCGAACTCCTCGTAGGAGGTGGTACCGGTGACGAGACCCATCACCTCGGCGAGGCGGGCATCGGCCTGCTCCTGGGTCAGCTTCTCCTTCTTGACCAGGCGGGCGAGCTGGCCCTCGGTGACGGCGCGCGCCTTCTCGACCGCGGCATCGACGAACTTCTGGTCGATGTCCTTGACGACGACGGGGATGTCGGCTGCGGCTATCGCCTGCGCGATCTCACCGCCCATTGTGCCGCCACCGACGACGGCGGCCTTGGAAACGAACATTGGCTTGGCTTTCCTCCGGGGGTTTAGGGGGCCGCGGAAGGCTATAGGGGCTGGGCTTCGCTGCCGATAACGGTCCTTCATGTTGCGGCGGGGAACGATCTTGCTGGCGATCTGCACGTGCTTGGCGGTGACGGCATCCAGTGCCGGCGCCGAGGTGCCGCAGGCGACGCTGCTGCCGAGCGGCCGCGCCGTGGCGCCGCCTTCCGCACCACCCGCGGTCGTGGCAATGATCGAAGCGGCCAACCGGATCAGCCACCGGCCATACCTGTGGGGCGGGGGTCACCGCGACTGGAGCTGCACGCGGCTATGACTGCTCGGGCTCGGTCAGCTACGTGATGCACGCCGCCGGCCTGCTCGAATCGCCGCTCGACTCGACTGGCTTCATGCGTTGGGGTGGCGGCGGACCCGGTAGCTGGGTGCGAATTTACGCCAACCGAGAACACGTCTTCGCCGTCATCGCCGGCCTGCGTTGGGACACCTCGATGACCGAAGATGGCGACCGCACGGGCCCCGGCTGGAGCGAATACATGCGCTCCGGCGGCGGCTTCCGCCTGCGCCACCCGCTCGGCCTGCTGGCGGCCACTCCCCTCGGCGGCTGAGCGACTCGCCGACAAGCGGTACAAGCCACTCTGGCGATCCTTGTACCCGAGTACAAAGGCATCTTCGAGCCATCGGTATTAGGCTCTTTTGGCTCTTATAAAGGGAGTAGACCGGTAACCGACCGTGCCTGCCGACCGGGCGCGACGCCAAGCGAGGGACGACTAGAGCGATGACCCGTATCCGCCAGCAGAACGTGACCGCAGCCCAGTGGAGCGCCAACGGGGGAGCCCTCGGCGCGATCGACCTGACCCTGCCCGAGAACGAAGCATTCGGCGCCAACGTCTTCTCGATCGTCGTCCAGCGCGAACGCCTGCCCGACGGCATCTTCGAGCAGCTGCAGGGCAGCCTCGAAGCCGGCGAGGCAATCGACCTCGAGGTCGCCGACGCGGTCGCCTCGGCGATGAAGGACTGGGCGCTGGAGAAGGGCGCCACACACTTCACCCACGTCTTCCAGCCGCTCACCGGCTCGACTGCCGAGAAGCACGACTCCTTCTTCGAGCCGGCCGGCGGCGAGGGCAAGGCACTTGCCGGCTTCTCCGGCAAAGAGCTGATCCAGGGCGAGCCCGACGCCTCCTCCTTCCCGACCGGCGGCGTGCGCGAAACCTTCGAGGCCCGCGGCTACACCGCCTGGGACCCGACCAGCCCCGCCTTCATCCTCGAGAACCCGAACGGCTCGCTGCTCTGCATTCCGACCGCCTTCGCCTCCTGGACCGGTGAGGCGCTCGACGCCAAGATCCCGCTGCTGCGCTCGATGGACGCGCTCTCGGGCTCGGCGATCAGGGCGCTCGGGCTGCTCGGCGACACCGAGAGCAAACGCGTCTTCACCACGGTCGGGCCCGAGCAGGAGTACTTCCTGATCGACGAGCAGTACTTCTTCGAGCGCCCCGACCTGGTCTCCACCGGGCGCACCCTCTTCGGCGCCAAGCCGCCGAAGGGCCAGGAACTCGATGACCACTACTTCGGCACGATCCCCGAGCGCGTGCTCGCCTTCATGCTCGAGTCCGAGCTGGAGATGCGCAAGCTCGGCATCCCGGTCAAGACCCGCCACAACGAGGTCGCCCCGGCGCAGTACGAGATCGCGCCGATGTTCGAGAACTCCAACGTCGGCTCCGACCATCAGCAGCTGCTGATGCGGGTGCTCGAAAACGTCTCCCGCCGCTACGGCCTGGTCTGCCTGCTGCACGAGAAGCCCTTCGCCGGCGTCAACGGCTCGGGCAAGCACAACAACTGGTCGATGGGCACCGACACGGGCAGCAACCTGCTCAACCCAGGCGACACGCCCGCTGACAACGTTCACTTCCTCTTCTTCTGCGCGGCGGTGATCCAGGCGGTCAACAAGCACCAGGGCCTGCTGCGCGCCTCGGCCGCGAACATCGGCCAGGATCATCGCCTCGGCGCCAACGAGGCGCCGCCGGCGATCATCTCGATCTTCCTCGGCGCCGAACTGGACAAGGTCTTCGAGGCGATCGCGAGCGGCGAGGGTGACCCCCACACCCCCGCCTCCTTCCTCGACCTCGGCGCGACGGTGCTGCCGCCGCTGCCCAAGGACGGCGGCGACCGCAACCGCACCTCGCCCTTTGCCTTCACCGGCAACAAGTTCGAGTTCCGGGCGCTGGGGTCGAGCATGTCGCTTGCCTTCCCCAACACCGTGCTGAACACGATCGCCGCCGAGGCGATCGACGAGATGTCCGACAAGCTCGAGGCGAAGATCAATGGCGGCATGGATGCGGCCGAGGCGGCGATCGAGGTGGTCAAGGAGGCCTACGTCGCCAACAAGGAGATCTGCTTCAGCGGCGACAACTACTCCGAGGAGTGGCACGCCGAGGCTGAGCGGCGCGGACTGAAGAACCTGAAAACGACGCCGGACGCGCTGCTCGAGGTGATCGCCGACGACTCGGTCGCCGCTTTCGAGAAATACAGCGTGCTCTCGAAAAGGGAGCTGGAGTCGCGCTTCGAGGTCTGGGTCGAGCAGTACGCGCTGCGGGCCAACATCGAGGCCGAGACGACGTTCTCGATCGCCAAGACGATGATCCTGCCGGCGGCGCTGCGCCACCTGGCGCTGATCTCCGAGGCCGGCGTCTCCAGCCTCGAGGGTGAGGTCCGCGGACTGGTCGAGGAGCTGTCGACCGCGCTCGACGCGCTGGAGAAGGCCAACGCCGAGCCGACCGAGCTGGAGGGCCTGGAGCTGGCGCTCTTCGCTCGCGACGCGCAGCTGGCCAAGAGCGGCGCGGTGCGCGAGGCGGCGGACAAGCTGGAGAAGGTCGTTGCGGACGATCTGTGGCCGTTGCCTAAGTATGAGGAGATGCTCTTCATCAAGTAGTCGGTGCGGACGGAGGACCGGTAGGGGTTTCGCTTAACTTTTTCGGTGGAGAGGCATTGGCTGGCGCCTCAAGGAATTGCCGAAAAAGTGCAAGACGCTTCACCCCTACCGGTCCTCCGTCCTCGCGCAAGCTCCTCAGTTAACGCTGGCGCAGATCGCGTAGACCCTCAAGTCGATCGAGGTGTCGAGCGAGGTTGAGTTGTTGAAGAGCTGGACGGACCAGCCTGTTCCGGTGCCGTTCGGTCCGTTGAGTGAGACCGTTACTTGGCGCTGCTGACCATTCTGAGCGGCGTTGGTGCCTAGGTCGGAGCCGCCGCCTATTGCGCGCTTGCCGGCTGGGCAGGAGACGGTCTTCACTTCGCTGAGACCGCGCATGCCGCCGCTGTTTTCGATGAAGACTTCTTTGAAGGTCTGGTTGACGACCTCGTAGCCGGAGACCCCGGCAGGGCCGGCAGCACCTTTGTCTCCTTTGTCGCCCTTCTGGCCTTTGTCGCCCTTGGAGCCTTTCGGGCCTTTCGGTCCCTGTGAGCCTTGGGGCCCGGCGGGCAGCTTGCCGAACAGGCGACAGGTCACCTTCTTCTGGCCGGCGAGCACTCGGGCCGGGCACTTGACCTTGACCTTGCCGGCCTTTGAGCTCGTCGCGCCGCCGGCGGCCACCGCCACCGCGGTCACGCCAATTGCCGCGACCAGGGCGGCCGCGACCAGCGGAAGCGCGCGGCGGAGCAAGTTAGACGGGTTACGCATCGTCCCTCCTTGAGTGGGGTTCGCCTGCCCCCTACCCGTGGTTCCCCGCCGTCAAGCGTCGCTCGAAGGTCTGTCTACTCGTCGTCGGATTCGTCGTTGTCGCGAACAGCGCGCCAGATGATGAAGCCAATCGCGAGGGCGCCGAAGAGCGGGATCAGGCCGCCGAAGAGGACCGGCTCCCATGCCTCTTCGGCCCGCACCAGGAGCAGCGCAATCGTCAGGGCCTCACTCATCGCAGCTGCGGCAGGCCGGCGCCGCCGTTCAGCGGGTTGAGGTCGGCGAGCAGCTCGAGCAGGCGCGGCTCGGGCTCTTCGTCGTCGATCACGATCGCCGTGCCGGGCCAGGCGTAGCGCAGGTAGCGCCCGTAGGCCTGTCGCGAGGCCAGGTCGGGCTCGTAGATCCAGGAGCCGGTGTTCCAGTAGCGCGTGCGCGGGTGGTCGGCGCAGCGCACGTCGGCAAGCGGCTGGTGGGTGTGGGCAAAGACGATTTGCCCAGCCTCCTTGTCCCAGCCTAGGTTGGCGGTCACCTTGGCGAAGGCCTCGAGCGCGTGCTCGGAGGGATCGCTGGGCGAAATCACCGAAGCGGCCGGATAGGCGGGGTGTGACCAGGCGGCCTGCGGCGCCGGCTGCTCGCGGCGCTGGCGCGCGGCCTCGGCCCGCACGACGGAGTCGAAGTGGGACTCGCTCGGCAGCGGGACTTCCTCGGCGGCGTCACCGACGCCGCGGTCGCGCAGCTCGGCGGCGAGCCGCTTGATGCCGCGCGCCGGCATGCCCAGCGTCGAAACAAGGCGCCCGGCTCTCTGCACAGCGCGGAAGACGTTCTGCTGGGCATGCGTCCCGTGCGGCATCTGGGCGGCGATGTAGAGCCACTCGGTCAGCAGCGTGATCGTCGACTCGTAGTCGGCGATCGTCTTCGGGTCCTCGGGACCGCCGGTGGCGATGCCCCAGAGCACCCTGGTCAAGATGCGGTCGCCGCGCGAACCGGAGAGGCGAGCGTGGGGATCGAGGTAGTGCCCGTGAGTGCAGAGCACGCCGGCAAAGCTGTAGGTCGGGTAGGCGATCTCGATCTGCACGCCGGGCAAGCGGCGGGCGAGGAACGAGCGGAAGAAGCCAGGTCCGGGCGGAGCGGAGTCGATCGCTGGCTCACCGCTCAGCAGCGGCGCCCGTCCCGCGGCCAGCTGCGCCTCGAGCCGGTTCTCGTAGTCGCGGTGAACCAGATGGTGGTCGTGGTTGCCGGCGAGGAAGACCAGTCGCTTGCCGACCAGGTTGGCGGCGATCAGGTCGAGCAGACCAGCGGCAGCATCGACCGCGTCACCGACTGCGCCGAAAAGGAAATCGAAGAGGTCGCCGAGGAAGATCAGCTCGTCGATGCCCTCGAGCTGGGGCGCCAGCCGCTCGAGGAAGAGCTCCTCGCGCAACAGGTCGCGCCCGGTCCAGGCCCCGAAGTGGGTGTCGGAGATGACCAGCGCCCGCATTTTGCGCTCAGCGTCGCCGGATCAGCGCGAGTTGCTTCACTTCTGGATGGGGCAGGCGTCCATCCTCTGCATAGGAGAGGTCAAGCGACAGCGGCGCCTTCCCGTTTTTCCTCAACTGGCGCCGAATGCGGCTGGCGGCGGGGCCACTCTTTCCGGGCCAGACCTTGAGCTGCCAGGTAAAGCTGCCTCCCACATACGGCGGCATGGGCTTGCCCTTGCGAACGACCCAGCCCACGCCCGGCGAGGTAACGGTCAATTCACCGCTTGCCGGAACGACAACGGTGAGGAGCACCGAGCCGGTGCGCAGGTTGTGCTTGAGCTTGCCGAAATGAATTGGCCGAGAGGGAGGCGGTGGCGGTGGCCTGAACACGCGGGAATCAAGTGCCACCCCACATGAAGCCCGGTAGAAGGGGGGCGAGACGAGCGACTTGCTGACCCCTGATCCGTCCAGGTTCGCCCGGCCGACGAGGCCATCCTGGCTAAACCAGCCCGCCCAGTAGACGTGGCTGCTGTCGACCGCGACCCCACAGGGGCTGTCGAGGCCGCTGACAAGACCTTGGAGAACTTCGCCTCCGTCGAGGCTGGCGCGACCTATCGTGCCGCCGAGCTGGTTCGCCCAGTAGATGTGCTCGCCGTCCACAGCGACCCCACAGGGACCTTCGGCGCCAACGATGAAGTCGGGGTCGGCGTCACTGCCGTCGAGATTGGCGCGGCCGATCGAGCCTGTCGCTTGACTGGCCCAGTAAATGTGGGCCTGGTCGACCGCCACGCCGCAGGGACTTGTCGTCCCGATGATGAAATTGGGATTGGGCTGACTGCCGTCGAGGTTGGCGCGGCCGATCCGATCTCCTCCGCGACTCGCCCAGTAGATGTGGGCGCCGTCGACCGCGACCCCGCACGGTTCGACGAGGCCGCTGACGAAGCTCTGGTCGATGCCCAGGCTTTCCGAGAACTCGAGCCGGCCGCTCGGGCTCTGGCTCAGGTCCATGCGACCGATCGCGCCGCCCGACTGGTCTGCCCAGAAGACGTGGGACCCGTTGACGGCCACCCCACAAGCCTCGCCGTTGACCGGGCTCATGTTGGCGATTTCGTACGGGTAGTTGATGATCGGCATCGTGCCGTCGAGGTTGGCGGCGCCAACGGCGTGGCCGCCTCCCCAGTAGACGGCGGCGCCAGACCGCGAGATCGGGGCCATGACCACTCCGGCCAGCAGCAGGCAGAGGCCGGCGAGCACACGGAATCGGCGGCGAGGCGACCTCATCGTCGCTTCCCTTTCGAGGCGATGCGAAAAAGGCGCCGCGCGGGTGAGGAGTCGACGTTGCCGACGGCATCGATCCCCTGGACTTCAAACCGGTGGTGGCCGGGGCTGAGCCGCGTGAGCGTCAGCGGCGAGACGCAGGGCGCGAACGGGCGCCGATCGATCCTGCAGAGGAAGCTTGCGCCCGGTTCGCTGGTCGAGAACCGAAAGCGCATCGTCCGGGGGGCCAGCTTCTTCTGCCAGTTGATGAAGGTCTGCGGAGGAAAGACATCCCCGAGAGGCGCTTCGATCAGCTCGAGATCGAACGCGCCCCAATCCCCAGCGGTACCATCGACGGCGATTGCGTAGGTCTGGCCGGCGACCGCCGAAAAGCTGACGCCGCCGCGGCCACCGAGGCGGCAGGTCGGGGCGCCTGGGCCGATGTTGCCGGGAGTTCCAATCGCCGTAAGCGAGTCGAGAGTCGTTCCGGCGTAGACGTCGATCAGCGGGTGGAAGCTCCCGCTGCAGGGATACACCCGAGTAGCGCCGCTCCGGTGGGCGGTCCAACTGAGCCAAACCGAGGCGCCCGTAGCGCTGCCACCGTGTGCCGGCTCACCACTCTCCCTGCCGGCGCCCTCAGTGCTGCCGATGACGGTGGCATTGCCGCCGAGATCGGTGAACGGCTTCGCCTCGGCAAAGTTGTCATTGGCGGGCTGGGCCGAGGTGTTTTCGAGGTTGAGGGTGAACTCACCGGCCCCTCCGCCGGCGGCGGCATCCACGGCGATCCAGTATTCGCCGCCACCAACGGCGCGAAAGTGAGTCTCGGTTAGTTCAAGCACTTGCTTGGAGTCCGAGCCGACTTCCGCAAGCGAACCGACGGCCGACCCCGTGTAGACGCCGACGAGCGTGGCGAAATTGCTCTGAACGACGACCCTGATCAAACCCGAGCGCGGCGCCTTCCAGCGGTACCAAACCGAAGCGCCGCCGATCACGCCGGCGTGATCGGGCTCTCCCGACTGCTTGGTCGCGCCTTCGATCGTGCCATTGGCGGTTGCCGAATCGCCCACCAGCACAACCGCGTTGTCGAAATCGTCATTAGCGGGAACGGCGGCGCCAGCGGTGACGGGAAGCAGCATCGAGCAAGCGAGAAAGAGTGTCGCCACCCAAGCCAGCCGCGGCACCGGCAAGGCGATACCGCGCGTCCCCCTCCGTCGTTCCCCGGCCAAGCGATTCAGGCTACCGGACGATTCCGGCTCGAATCAAGCCGAACCGCGGGGCAGCACCCGCATCTGCAAGCCACCTTTGGGCGAGAGAGTTGGCATCTGGCGCACGGTCATCGTGCGGCCCGGCATCGCGTCGAGGCGCAGCCGCTGCAGCAGCATCGTCGCCACCAGCTTCACCTCGGTCTGGCCGAAGCGCTTGCCGATGCAGATCCGCCGCCCGCCGCCGAAGGGCACGTAGGCGCCGCGCGGCAGCGCCGCCTTGCGCTCGCGGGTGAAGCGCTCGGGGATGAACGCCTCGGGCTCGGGGAAGACCTCGGGCAGGCGGTGGCTGGCCCACGAGCAATAGTTGACGTAGGCGCCATGGGCAACGCGGTGGCCGCCGAACTCGAAGTCGCGAACCGCTCGGCGCGGGCCGATCCACGCCGGCGGGTAAAGGCGCAGCACCTCGTCGAGAACCATGTCTAGGTAGGGCATCTGGCGCTCGAGCTCATCGATGCTCGGCGTCCTGCCGCCAAGCACCTCGTCCTGCTCTGCGCAGAGCCTGCCGACGACGTCGGGATGGCGGGCCAGCTCGTGCATCATGAAGGTCAGGGTCGAGGTCGAGGTGTCGTGGCCGGCGAACATCAGGGTCATCACCTGGTCGCGAATCTCCTTGTCGGTAAAGCCCTCCCCCGCCTCGTCGCGAACGCCGGCCAGGAGGCTGAGGATGTCCATCCTGCTCTCGTCGGCGGCGACGCGGCGCTGGGCGATCTCGGCGTAGACGATCTCGTCGAGCACCGCCCGCGAGCGCGTCATCTTCGACCAGGGCGAGCCGGGACCGCGCAGCAGGCGCAGGTGGAAGTCCGTGCCGTAGAAGCCAAGCGCCCGCTCGAAATGCTCGGCGGCTGCCGCGCCCTTGCCCGCCTCGTCGGGATCGAGGCCGAGCAGGGCCCGCATCGCGATCCGCATCGCCAGCCCCCGCATCCACTCGTAGACGTCGACCACCTCGCCCTCGCGCAGCCGCCCGATCGCCGGGGTCGCCTCGCCGACCATCGCCTCGACCGAGGCCGCGACCTGCTCGCGGTGGAAGGCCGGCATCATGATCGCCCGGGCGCGGTCGTGGTAGGCGTCGTCGATCGTCAGCAGGCCGTCGCCGAGCAGCGGGATCAGGTCGCCGAAGCTGGACTCGCGCCAGTGGAAGTTCTCCGGGTGGGCGACGGTGACGAAGTGGTTGGCCTCGGGGCCGAGCATGAAGATCACCGGGCTGTGCAGGAGGCGGACGCTGAAGATCGGGCCGTGCTCCTCGTAGAGGCCGAGCAACAGCGGCAGGGGGTCGCGCGCCGCCTGCAACGTCCTGCCGAAGCTGAAGTCCTGCGGGCCGGGCGGGTAGGCACCGTGACGCCGCACCCGCGCCTCGGCCCAGACGTCGTCGAGCACCCGGACGACCGGGTTGGCGCTCAGCTGCTTCGGCGGCTCGACCCGAGCGGCTGGCTTGGCGGCAGTCCCGGCGGGCACGGGCGAATCGTAACTGGCTGCCCAGCCAAATACTCGAACTTAGGATCTGGCGGCCGCCAGCTGGCCGCAAGCGGCGTCGATATCGCGGCCACGAGTAAGGCGCACGGTGGCGGTGAGGTGATGCTCCGCGAGGATCGCCCGGAAGCGCTCGATCTGCTCGGGCGGGGAGCCGTCGTAAGCGCCGGTGGGGTTGTAGGGGATCAAGTTGACCTTGTAGGCGCGGGAATCGAGCAAAGCGGCCAGTTCGCGGGCGTGCTCGGGGTGGTCGTTGACGCCGTCGAGCATCACGTACTCGACGAAGACCTTGCGACGGCGGCGGGCCCGGTAGCGCTCGCAGGCAGCCAGCACCTCGGCTAGCGGGTAACGGTCGTTGACCGGCATCAGCTGCGAGCGCAAACCGTCGTTGGGGGCGTGCAGCGAAAGCGCCAGGCTGACCGGCATCTCGCACTCGGCGAGGCGGTCGATGCCAGGCACCCAACCGACGGTCGAGATCGCCGTGCGGCGGTGGGTGACCCCGACCTGGGGCAGTGCCTCGCAGGCGGCGAGGACCGCGTCGAGGTTCATCGTCGGCTCCCCCATGCCCATGAAGACGACGTGATCGATCGCTTCGCCGCGGCGGAAATGCAGCGCCTGGTCGAGGATCTCATCGGCGCTGAGGTTGCGGCCGAACTTCATCTTGCCGGTAGCGCAGAAGGAGCAGGTCAGCGGACAGCCCGACTGCGATGAGAGACAGACCGACCGGCGGCCGTCGCGGTAGCGCATCAACACCGCCTCAATCGCCCGCCCGTCAGCGGTGTGGAAGAGCGCCTTGACCGTGCCGTCATCTGACTTCGCCTCGGCGCGCAGCTCGAGCGTGGAGAGCGGCACTTCGGCGGCGAGGCGCCGGCGCAGCGCCGCCGGCAGGTTGGTCATCTCCTCGTAGTCGCGGGCGCCGCGCGCGACCCACTCCCAAACTTGGGAAGCGCGGTATGCGGGCTCGCCGGATGCGGCGAGCGTACTGTCAAGCAGGGGACGGTCCATCAAGCAAGACTAGGTGAGAGCACATGAATAGTGGTGTTTTCTACTGACATCTCCTCGTCATCCTCGGGCTATATTTGCCGCGAGCCGGTCGAAAAGGAGGAGCACGTGCAGCGTGAAAGTTGGAGGCGCCTTGCGGTCGAAGGGTGGGCCTTCGTCCTGATAGCTGTCATCGCCTTCGTCGGCGGTCTCCTCATCGGCAAGCTCGGCGGCTCGACGAAGACGGAAACCATCTACGTCAGCGCTGCGTCTGGCAATGCGCAGGCCGAAGGTACCGAACCGAACGGAACCGCAAGTGCGGACGGTCAGCAGCTCTTTACAAGCATCGGCTGCGGGTCCTGCCACACCATGGCCGCCGCGGGCGCCACCGGGAAAGTCGGACCCGACCTCGAAGAATCCCTCGCTCCGGACGACAACACCGCCGGAATCGAAGAAATGATCCTCCACCCGAACTCCGAGGTGGTTGAAGGCTACTCGCCCAACGTCATGCCCCAGACTTACGGCCAAACGCTCTCGGGCGAAGAAGTCAGCGCCCTGGCCGAATTCATCGTCGCGAACAGCGCCGCCAAGCCCTGAGAGTCCGGGAGCTTCGGCTGGCCTAGCCGTGGATCTTCTCGCCGCGCTCCAGCATCGTGATGAACTTCCGTAGCCTTTTTTCGCGCGTCTCGGGTTTCTTCGCCTCCTGCAGCCGGTAGAGGATCGCGTAGCGGTTGGCGCTGTCGAGCGTGGCGAAGAACTCGGCCGCGGCCTCGTTGCGATCCAGCTCCCGTCTCAGATCGTCGGGGACGGTGGCAGCTCGCTGACCGGCGTAGGCAGCGTCCCAGCGGCCATCTGCCTTGGCCGCCTCGACCTCGGCCAGGCCGGCCGGTCGCATCGCACTGGCGGCGATCAGCTCCTCGGCCTTCGCCCGGTTGATCTGCGACCACTTGCCGCGCGGTCGCCGCGGCGTGAAGCGCTGCAGGAAGAAGGCCTCGTCGAAGCCGCGCTTCTGGCTGTCGATCCAGCCGAAGCAGAGCGCCAGCTCCAGCGCTTCGGCGTAGTTGACGCTCTCGACGCCCGATCCCTTCTTGGCGATCTTCAGCCAGAGACCCTCGGCGCCGGCATGGTTCTCCTCCAGCCAAGTCTCGAACTCCTGCTTCGAGGCGAAGAGGAGGATCGGCAGATCGTCCGCCATCCTCGTTCCGGCGGCCCGGGCTAGAGCCCGGCCGCGTCGGCGAGCAGGTCGACCTGATCGGGATCGCTGGAGGACGGGAAGAGGATCAGCTCACCGCAACCGGCGGCGTCGAACGCCTTCAGGTACTGGCGCACGGTATCGGCGTCCTTGGCCGCGCTGGCGGCGATGTACCCCGCCGTCTCCTCGCCGAGGAAGGCGTAGTAGTCCATCAGGTACGCCCTGGCCTCCTCCTCGGCCCGCTCGCCGAGTGAGTAATAGGCGAGGCCCATCAGCCGCGGCTCGCCCTCCCGGCCAGCCTCCGTCCAGGCAGCCTTCGCCTTCGCCGCCATCTCGGCGTACTGGTCGGGCGGCGCGCCGCCGGCGATCCAGCCATCGCCGAAGCGGGCGGCGCGAGCAAACGAGGCATCGACGGAGCCACCGACGACGAGGCCGGGTGAGCCGCTCTCGGACGGGCCGATCTCATCGCCCTCCCAGATCTCCTTGATGCGCTCGAGCGCCTCATCGAGCCACCGGCCCCTGCCTTTCAGGTCCACGCCGCTGGCCTCGTAGTCATCCTCGCGCGCGCCAAGGCCAATTCCCAGGGTGAAGCGACCACCGGAGAGGGCGTGGACGCTGAGCGCCTGCTTGGCCAGCTCGGCCGCGTTGGTGCGCAGCGGCCCGAGCAGCACCGAGGTGCAGAGCCCGATCCGCTCGGTCACGGCCGCGGCGGCAGCAAGCGCGGTCAGCGGCTCGTAGTTGCCATAGACGACGCGATCGATCGTCCCCAAGCTCTTGAACCCGCGGGCGTCAGCCCTGCGCGCCCACTCGACGAGCTCGCCGCCACTCGTGCCCGGCACCGCGTTCGGCAATCCGATCGCTACATCCATTCCAGCCTCCTCATCTCGCGGGTCGTTGCTCGACCTCTACCCGAACAGACCGTGGAGAGACCCTTGCCAGGCTCACGAAGCCTCGAACGGATCCTCGACCCTGATCCCGTCGAAGCGGCGGAAGTCGCGATCCCGGGTGTAGATGGTGCTGACCCCGTGTTGGCGCATCAGGGCGGCGATGTGGGCGTCGGTGACGTCCTTGCCCCGTGTCCCGACCGATGCCGTCTCTTTGTAGGCCTTCAGAAAGTTCGGAGCCTCGCCCGGAGTGCGGACATGATCGCGTTCGATCAAGTCACCCAAAGACGAGAGGGCCTCCGCCGGACTCAGCGGCCTGTCCGTGATCGCCGGATTGGTCGAAAGCCGCAGAAATCCCATCGCAACCGGCCAGAACACATAGAGGAGCTCCGGACCCCGGGCGAGGCGCTCGATCAAGGCATACGCCGCTTCGAAGGCCTCGCTCCGGGAGTTGGAGGCATAAAGCAGGACGTTGGTGTCGATCGCCGCGCTCAACCCTTCCCCCTTTCGAACTCCTCCCGGTCAAGCAGGTTCCAGACCGCCTCCTTGTCCTCGAGGTCGACCTTGAAGGGCCCCATGTCCTTCCTCGCCCAATTCAGAGGTCGGGGTGCCGTGGGCCCGTCCGCGCCGAGGCAGCCGGCGAGTAGCTCAGAGGCGACCTGGCCCATGCTCTTGCCTTCCGCAGCGGCACGGCGGCGCAGATCGGAGAGAACGGTCGCGTCGAGATCGAAGGTCGTGCGAGGCATGATGCGTGATGCTAGATACGTCGTCATCTGATGTCAACCGATTGTTGGTTCATGGCCGAGACGCTAGAGCGGGAGAATGCGCCCGGGGCGCGCGGTTGGTCGCAATTCACGCACGTCCCTGTCACGGGCTAAATTGACCTGGTGGGCGAGCGCGACGGGATCGAGGCGCTGACCGAGGCGATCGGCCGCTACAACGAGGCCTGGAACGCGCAGGACCTCGATGCGATAGTGGCAATGCACTCGCCGGACATGGTCTTCGCCAACCACACAGCCGGCGAGAGCGCCAGCGGTACCGAGGTGCGGGGTCACATCGCCAAGATCTTCGAGTCCTGGCCCGACATGAGGTTCGAGACTCGTCGCCTCTACGTACGGGAGGGTGTGGTGACGCAGGAGTGGACGGCGACCGCGACCCACTCCGAGACGCTGCACCGCGGCGAGCTCGAGGCACCGCCGAGCGGCCGCACTGTGAGCTGGGACGGCGTCGACGTGATCCCCTTCGAGGACGGGCTGATCAAGCGCAAGGACGTCTACTCGGACTCGGTCGGGATCCTGCGCCAGGTCGGCCTGCTCGACTGAGCGCGCCCTAGCTGCGCAGTTGAGTGAGGCGGCTGCGCAGGAAGGCGGGCCAGCCGCGAGGCCGCGTCAGCGCCGCGAGGGCGATCGGCATCGAGTCGAAGTAGCTGACCCGCTCAGTGGCGAGACCGTCCTCACCGATCACGAAGCGATCGACCGCGTGCCAGGAGATCGGCTTGCCGCCGGCCGTGCCGCTGAGGGTGAACTCGATCAGCACGCCGTCGGCGGTCGCGCCCCAGCGGTGCACCTCGCCGGTCAGGTCCGGGGTCAGCTCGAACAGCCCGGCAAAGGCCCGCTTGCCCTCGGCGAGGGTCTCGGTCACCGGCGTCATCGGCGCGACGAGGCGAACTCGGTCGGCGAGCACCAGGCTGAGCCGCTCCGCCGTCGGCGCCCGCCAGTAGTCGGCGAAGCGCGCGGCGAAGTCAGCCGCGGCGGACTCGTCGCCGCGCTGCTCGGTGCTCATGAGGGTAGCTCCCCCAGCCGGCGCTCGATCGCGTCGCGGGCGTAGCCGAAGACGGCGCGATCGCCGCTCATCCGGAAGCGCGAGTTGGCCCCCATCACCACCGCGTAGAAGCCTCGAAGGCGAAACGGCCGGCGTCGGGCGAGCCGGCCAGGCGAGCCTGGCGCTCGAGCTCGCCGAGCCAGGCGTCGAGCGCGGCGGCGACCGCGTCGCGCACGGGCCCGGGGCGGTCGTCGTACTCGGCCGAGGTCGCGGCCCAGAAGCAGCCGCCCGAGTAGTCGTTGCCCTCGAGGTGGTCGAGGTAGGAATCGGCCATCGCGCGCAGGCGCAGTGCGCCGTCCGGTGCCCGCAGCGCCGGCTCGATCACGGCAATCCGAAAGCGTTCGGCAGCGGCGGCGACGGTCGCCAGCTGCAGCTCCTGCTTGGAGCCAAAGTGGGCGAAGACGCCGCTCTTGCTCATCTCGAGCTCGCCCGCCAAGCGGCCGATCGTCAGGCCCTCGAGGCCGTCGACCGAGGCGATGTCGAGGGCCCGGGCCAGGATCGTCGCCCGGGTACCGGCCCCCTTGCCGCCGTCCCGCCCCCGCTCCAAGGTCGCGTTTGCTCCAGTCACCTGTCCAGCGTACAAAAAAGCACGAACGTTCGTTCATTCGCTACCCTGCGCCCGGCCAAGAGCTGCACTCATCAACCAGGAGGAGACAACGATGGCGGGACACGCGGTGAAGAAGATCGACGACATGGAGGCCGTCTACCTCGGCGCCTTCAAGCGGGTACGGGCGGAGCTGGGGGTCGAGTCATTCGGCATCCAGGTGATCGACCTGCCTCCCAACTTCGAGAACTACCCCGAGCACGACCACGCCGAGGACGGTCAGGAGGAGGTCTACGCGGCGCTGCGCGGCGGCGGCGAGATCGAGATCGAGGGCGAGCGCTTCCCGTTTGACCCCGATCACATCGCCCGCGTCGGCTCTGGGGTCAAGCGCAAGGTCTGGCCAGGCGACGAGGGCGTCCGCGTCCTGATCATCGGCGGCGTTCCCGGTGGCACCTACGACGCACCGGAAATCTCCCGGCTCGGCGTGCCGGACCCGATGGCCAGCTGAGCCAAACCTGACTCAGTCACCCTCCCGGCGCCGCTCGTAGCCGGGGCAGGCGGCCACCGGAACCCGCGGATAGCGGGGATAGCGCGGGTCGGTGCGCGAGCGCCGGCAGAGCGAGAAGACCGACCCGCGCGTGTTCGGCACCAGCTGCTGGTGCGCGCAGCTGTCGCAGAGACCGTGTTTTTTTGCTCGGTTCCCCATCTTCAGCGCAGGCTAGCTTTGTCGTGTGAACGGCACGGCCACGCTCTTCGATGCCGACGCGGCATCCCACTCGACCACGGTCGAGGTGCTCGGCGTCATCTTCAGCGCCGAGGATGACGGCTACGCGGTGCTGGAGGTCCAGGACGCCGAGTCGGGCGAGGGCTTTGCCCTCGTCGGTCCGGTCGCCCACCTCGGCGTCGGCGATCGCGCGGAAGTCAGCGGCGAGTGGCAGACCCACGCCCGCTACGGCCGCCAGCTGCGCGCGCAGGGGGCGCTGCCGCTCGATCCCGCCGATCGTGAGGGGCAGATCGCCTACCTGACCTCGCTGCGCCACATCGGCCCGGCCCGCGCCGAACGACTTGTCGATGAGCACGGCGAGGGGGTCCTGGGCGCGATCGCGGCGAATCCGCAGGGCGTGTTCAGCTCGCTGCGCGGGATCAGCGCCAACCAGGCGGCGGCCGCGACCGAGTCCTGGCATGCCAGCCGCGCCGTGCGTGACCTGCACGTGCAGCTCGCTCCCCACGGTCTGGCACACCTGGCGGCGCCGATCCACGCCCGCTTCGGCGAGAGCTCGATGGTGATCCTGCACGAGGACCCCTACCGGCTGACCGAGGTCGACGGGGTCGGCTTCGTCCGCGCCGACAAGATCGCCCTCGCCGCCGACGTGCCACCGGAGTCGAGCCGCCGCGCCCAGGCGGCCGCCGTCTACGTGCTCGGCGAGGCCGAGCAACAGGGCAACAGCTACCTGCCGGTCGCCGAGCTGACGACCCGTACCGCCAAGCTGCTCGGCCTCGCCCCTGACCCCGAGGTCCTCTGCGAAGCGCGTGGCCTGACCAGCGACGAGGGTCGTCTCTATCGCCAGCTCACCCACGCCAGCGAGCTGGCGGTCGCGCAAACCCTGGCACTGCGCAGCGCCGCCCCTCCTCACCTCGATTACGACCCCGGCGAGGTGCCGGTCCCAGACCAGTCGGAGACTGAGCTGACCGACGAGCAGTGGTCCGCCGTACGCGGCGCCTTCGGCGCCCGCATCTCGGTGCTGACCGGAGGCCCCGGCGTCGGCAAGACGGCCTGCACGCGGGCAATCGTCGAAGAGGCCGAAAGCGCCCACGTGCGGATCGCGCTCTGTGCCCCGACCGGCCGCGCCGCCCGCCGCCTCGAGGAGGCGACCGGCCACTCGGCGCAGACGATCCACCGCATGCTCGAGTGGAGCCCGGGCCGCGAGCCGGCCTTCAAGCCGGGGCACCCGCTGCCGGTCGACCTGGTGATCGTCGATGAGTCCTCGATGCTCAACCTGCGCCTGATCGAGGTGCTGCTCGGCGGCCTGGCCGAGTCAACCCACGTCGTCTTCGTCGGCGACGCCGACCAGCTGCCGCCGATCGGTGCGGGCAAGCCGTTCGAGGACCTGATCGAGTCGGGGATCGCCCCCGTCGTCCGCCTCACCCAGATCTTCCGCCAGGCGGCGCGCTCGATGATCACCACCGCCGCCCACGAGATCAACCAGGGCCGGGAACCGCAGCTCGAGCCGGGCGAGAACCAGGACCATGACTTCTTCTTCATCGAGCGGACCAACCCCGAGCGCGCCCTCGAAGCCGTCGTCGAGGTGGTCGCCGAGCGAGCGCCGAAGCGCTTCGGCGTCGACCCGATCCGCGAGGTACAGGTGCTGGCGCCGATGTACCGCGGGGCGATCGGGATCGATGCCCTCAACGAGCGCCTGCAGGCGAAGCTCAACCCCGATGGCAAGCGCGCCGTCAGCGACCGCTTCCGGGTCGGCGACCGGCTGATCCAGACGCGCAACTCGCACGAGCTCGGTCTGATGAACGGCTCGATCGTCTTCCTCCGCGCCGACGACCCCGATGAGGAAGAGATCCTCGTCGACACCGACGAGGGCGACGCGCTGACGATCCCCTATGGCGAGACCGCGACCCTGCGGCTCGCCTACGCGATCTCGGTCCACAAGGCGCAGGGCTGCGAGGTCCCGGTCGTGGTCGGCGTCTGCCACCGCTCGCACTCGCGCATGCTGAGCCGGCCGCTGCTCTACACGGCGATCACCCGTGCCCGCAGCAGCTGCGTGCTGATCGGCGACCGCGCCGTGCTGGGGGCGGCAGTTCGCCGGGGTGACGGCAGCGGCCGCTACTCCGGACTGGCCGAGCGCCTGCGTGGATAGCCGCCCTCCCCTGCTGGAGATCGGCATCACCCTGGCGGGAGTTGCCCTGCTCGCCGGCCTGGTCTTCGCGATCCCGGAGCTGCACGAAGCTGCGCTGGCGGCAGTTCACGGTGAAACCGACAAGGTGCGCAGCGAGATCGCCAGCCTCGGCATCGCCGGGCCACTGCTGATCCTCGCCCTGACGCTGATCCACGCCGTCGTCTTCTACCCCGCCGAGATCGTCGACGCCGCCGCCGGCCTCGCCTACGGCTTTCTCCCCGCCATGCTGCTGATGATGACCGGCTGGCTGCTCTCGGCCCTCGCCTGCTTCTTCGTCGGGCGCTCGGTGGCACGGCCGCTGCTCGACCGCTGGCTCGGCCCGGAGCGCTTCGAGCGGATCGAGGCGCGGATCGAGCGCGGCGGGGCCAAGGCGCTGATCGCGGCCAGGCTGATCCCGATCTTCCCCTTCAGCATCGTCTGTTACGCCGCCGGTGCCGCGCGGGTGCCGGTCTGGCGCTACACCTGGACGACCGCGGTCGGCTACCTGCCGATTACCGTGATCGCGGTCTACTTCGGCACCCAGCTGGACTTGCTCAGCGGACTCTTTTGACCTTGAAGCTGTAGCTGGCGGGCGTCTTGTCGCCGTTGCCCGCTGCGTTACGCGCCGCGACCTTGATCACGTGCCAGCCGAGCGTGAACCGGCGCGCCAGTCGCGCCGGGCAGGGCCGGAAGAAGCTGCCGTCGACGCGGCAGACGAAGGAGGCGTCGCTCTCGTTCGAGCCGAAGCGGAAGACCACCTTGGCCTGTTGATGACGGGTGCGAATGACCTTGCTCGGCCTTTGCAGGAAGAAGGTCCGCGGGTTGGGCACGCGCTTCGTTTCTTCTTCTTCGACCACGGGGGGAAGCGGGGTCACCGGCGTGGTCGGGGGCACCGGTGTGGGTGGCGGCACTTCGCTGCCCCAGTCTCCGGGCGCGGCCGCCTGATCGGGTTCGACTTCGGACGCGGGCGGTTCGCACGCGGTTCCGCTTTCGCCCGTGTGGGCGAGCACTTCTTCAACCGCGCCCACCGCTTCAACCAAGCCGGCCCCCGCAGCACACGAGCCAAAGCTGCCGACCGCCGTCGCGCTCCCTTCCAGAGCCGTTCGGACTTCTTGCGGTCCCGCCGCTGGTTCGGCGTCGAGCATCAGCGCCGCCACCGCGGCGGCGTGCGGGGCGGCGGCGGAAGTTCCGCAGAAGCGCCAGGAGGGCGAGGCGAAGATGGCGAAGAAGGTCGTCTTGCCGCAGTCGGTCGCGGTCAGGTCGGGCTTGCTGATGATTTCCTCCGGGGGACCAAGCGGCGCCGCCGCCGTGGTCCCTTCCACCGGGCCGAAGCCGTGGATGACGGGCCCCCGCGACGAGTACGGCTCTGGCTCGGAATTGGAGTTGAAGGGAACCGCCGCAACCGAGATCGCGCTGGCCGAACCGCTGTGGCCGAAGATCGTCGGCCCGACCGCGTCTTCGCCGCTCGAGCGCGGGTACTCGGTGGCTTCAATCCCGCCACCGTTCTCCAGCAGCGCCAGCTTGACCCGCGGCGCCGCTTCGCCCAGGGCGCGGTTGACGACGACCTGCACGGTCTTGCTGGCGCTGCTTTCGTTGGTCCAGCTGAGCACCTCAGCCGGCATCTGGGTCGTTTCGACGTTGGCTTCGCGCGATTCCTGGACCAGGAAGCCGCTGGCGTTGAGCAGATAGGCGTCGAGGTCGGTTGCGACGCCGTTCCAGGGTTCGTCCCACTGCAGGTCGATCGTCAGTTCCGATTCCGGTTCGACTTTGATGCCAAAGGTCCGGTCGACTTTTTCGGGATCGGGATTGAAATCGAGGCAGTGGAAGCCGTTGGCGCCCGCCCTCGCTTCGACCGCGGGGGGGCAAGCGCCGGAGTCGCGATAGGCGGGGGTTTCCCAGGAGGCGATGTCGTGTTCGCCGCTTGTGTCGAGCAGGTTGTCGTTGCCCGCCGCCGAGAAGTAGGTGGTGCCGGCTTCGACGACTTCGTTGACGGCGACGGCCACCCGGCCGTCTTGGAAGAAGGGCTCTTCGAAGTAGAAGACGTCGTCGGCGATGACCTTGGCGCCGGCCGCCGCCAGTTCCTTGATGCCTTTGGCGAAGGCAAGTTCGCCGTTGAAGGCGGAGGCGAAGTCGATATGGGCCGCCGGGGCGAGGTCGTGAACGATCTGCGCCATTGCCCTTCCCTCGTCCGAGGCTTCCGAGGCGTTTTTCTCGTTTTTGAGCACGAGCACCGGGGTGGTGGTGCCGCATTCGTTGCCGACGCCGGGGAGATCGGCGCTTTTGACGTCATCGGCCGCTTTGGTCGCGATCGGGTCGCCGCTGCCGTCCGCCGCTTCGGTCGCCTGGTTGAAGGAGTCGGAGAGGATGCCGACGGTGACCCCGCTGCCATCGACGCCGTTTTCTTCGCGAGCCGCATGCGCTTTCAGTTGGGTGTCGCCCTCCGAGACGATCGCGCCGGAGGGGCAGGTCGCCGCCGCGGTCATCGGCGCCAGCACCGGCGTGACCCCGGCAACGCCCTGCAGCTGCGCCACCGCGTGCAGTTGCGAAGGCATGACCGCCGCAGTAACCGTCTGGTAGCGGCCGCTGGTATCGAGAACCTGCGCCCCAGCGGCGTTCAAGTCTTCGCGCGCTGCCAAGGCGCCACGGCTGAAGCGCACGTAGACGAGGACCCGACGGCCCCGTCGCGCCAGGCTGGCCGGCCCTTCCACAGCAAGCGAGAGCGCCTTGGCCTGCCGGGCGGGTGCGGCGGTGCGCAGCGAAGGAGAAGCGAGCTCCGCGAGACGCGGCGAGAGCTTTCCCGTGGCGCGGCTAGCCGCCGCCGAAGCGGGCAGCGCGACGAGCGCGATCGCCAGGAGCAGGATCAAAAGCCCGCCCGCCTTGCCGAGGGGACTGTGCATGCGCATCATCTGAATCACCGTATCGACTGGTCTCCTAGCTTCCTCAAACACGGCTGGACGGCGATCCGAGCGCCGCGCCTACCGCTTAATCCCTGCTACGGTCCCCGCGTTAGGTCGGATTGATATCCGGCAAAAAGTCGTGTCTAGCGCTCGCGTCGTTGCTTTACCGAAGCCTCCGCGTTCGCAGCACAACAAGTGGAGGCAATAAATGCCGACTGGAACAGTCAAGTGGTTCAGCGACGACAAGGGCTACGGGTTCATCACTCCCGATGACGGCTCGAAGGACGTCTTCGTCCATCACAGCGCCATCCTCGGCGAGGGCTTCAAGTCCCTTGCAGAGGGCGCCAAGGTGACCTACGAGTCCGAGGAAGGCCCCAAGGGCCCGGCCGCGGCGAGCGTTCAGCAGACCTCGTAGTCGCGTACCGAACTTGAGCAGTTACGGGGCCCGCCGCAAGGCGGGCCCCGTTTTTGTCACGAGATTCAGGCAATTGCGAACCGCGCACTGCACTCCCCTACTGCTTCCCCCTTCATGACCACTCGAAACGATCTGAGAAATATCGCGATTGTCGCCCACGTCGACCACGGCAAGACGACGCTGGTCGACGCGATGCTCTGGCAGTCCGGCGCCTTCCGCAAGGGCCAGGACGTGGCCGAGCGGGTGATGGACTCGATGGACCTCGAGCGCGAGAAGGGCATCACGATCCTGGCCAAGAACACGGCCGTGAACTACGACGGGGTCAAGCTCAACATCGTCGACACCCCCGGCCACGCCGACTTCGGCGGCGAGGTCGAGCGCGGGCTGACGATGGTCGACGGCGTTCTGCTCCTCGTCGACGCCTCCGAGGGCCCGCTTCCCCAGACCCGCTTCGTCCTGCGCAAGGCGCTGGAGGCGAAGCTGCCGGTGATCCTCGTCGTCAACAAGGTCGACCGGCCCGACGCCCGCATCGCCGAGGTCGTCGACGAGGTCTACGAGCTCTTCATCGACCTCGACGCCGACTCCGAGCAGATCGACTTCCCGATCGTCTACACCAACGCCAAGGCGGGCTGGGCCGCGCTCGAGGAGGGCGTCGAGGGCAGCGACCTGGCCCCGCTGATGGACCTGATGCTGGAGAAGATCCCGGCCCCCGAGTACGACCCGGACCACCCGCTGCAGGCGCACGTGACCAACCTCGACGCCTCGCCCTACGTCGGCCGCCTCGCCCTCTGCCGGGTCCACAACGGCACGATCCGCTCCGGCCAGCAGGTCGCCTGGTGCCGGGCCGACGGATCGGTCGAGCGGGCAACCGTCTCCGAGCTCTACATCACCGAGGCGCTGGAGCGGGTCCCCGCCGAGGAGGCCGGGCCGGGCGAGATCATCGCCGTCGCCGGGATGGAAGAGATCACGATCGGCGAGACGCTGGCCGACCCTGCCGACCCGCGGCCGCTGCCGGTGATCACGGTCGATGAGCCATCGCTCTCGATCGTGCTCGGGATCAACACCTCCCCCCTGGCCGGCACCGAGGGCAGCAAGCTGACCGCCCGCCAGGTCCGCGACCGGCTCGACGCCGAGCTGATCGGCAACGTCTCGATCCGAGTCAACGACACCGAGCGCCCCGATGCCTGGGAGGTGCAGGGCCGCGGCGAGCTGCAGCTGGTCATCCTGCTGGAGCTGATGCGGCGCGAGGGGTTCGAGTTGACCGCCGGGCAGCCCCGGGTGCTGACACAGGAGATCGACGGCAAGCTGCACGAGCCGATCGAGCGACTCTCGATCGACGCCCCCGAGGAGCACGTCGGCACGATTACGCAGCTGCTGGCGGGTCGCAAGGGCCGCCTCGAGCAGATGGCCAACCACGACACCGGCTGGGTGCGGATGGAATACCTGGTGCCGGCGCGCGGCCTGATCGGCTTCCGCACCGAGTTCCTCACCGAGACCCGCGGCACCGGTGTCATGCACCACGTCTTCGAGGACTGGGGGCGCTGGGCGGGCGAGTTGCGCCTGCGCCCGACCGGCTCGATCGTCGCCGATCGCAGCGGCAAGAGCGCCGGCTACGCGTTGATCGGCATCCAGGACCGCGGCACGCTCTTCATCGGCCCCGGCGAGGAGGTCTACGAGGGCATGATCATCGGCGAGAACGCCCGCGCCGAGGACATGGACGTCAACGCCACCAAGGAAAAGCAGCAGACCAACATGCGCGCCGCCGCCGCCGACGTGCTGGAGCGAATGGCGCCGCCCACACGCCTTTCACTGGAAGCCGCGGTCGAGTTCCTGCGCGAGGACGAGTGCGTTGAAGTGACGCCGGAGTCGGTGCGCCTGCGCAAGGTCGAACTCGACAAGCTGAAACGCCAGAAGGCCGCCCGCACGGGCAGCCGGACTTAACTCGCCGTCCTGCCCGCCAGCGGGGGCATCTCACAGCAAAGCATCGCCACCAACGCCCGGAAGCCGCGTTCGCCACTCTCGGCGAGGCGCTCGGCACTGGCAGCTTCGACTGCGAAAACTGCTTGCAGAGCGTCCTCGAGGATGCCGCACAGTTCCTGCCAGCCCTGCTCGTCGACCACTGGGGTTGTGCGGCTTGCGTGGGCGTCCTGACGCTGGACATAGGTGCCCTTCTCAATCGCTTCACGGGCGTCGGCAGTGATCATGTCGACGATCCAGCCCGTCAGTCGCTTCTGTTCTTCTTCGTTGAAGAGCGCCCACTCCGCATCGTCCCAAAGCGTGCGAACGAGAGCCCGGTAGCGTGGCTCGACCGCCCCTTTCGTCAGCACCTCCCCGACGACCTCGATCAGACCGCTGTCGTGCATCGCATCGAGGTGGCGGCCGGCAGTGCTGAGGCTCACCTCGAGGCCTCAGCGGCGACCTCGCTGGCGCCGACCGAGCGTTCGTTGAGCAAGGTGAGAGCCTGCAGCCGGACTGGATCGGAGGCGATCCGAACCAGCCTGCGATCAATCCCGCTTTTCTCAGCCACCGAGACCCCTTCCCGTTGAACGCCGGTCGTCCACCATAAACGCCGCGGCATGCCAGAAAAAGAGCCGCCGGCAGAACATGCCCGGCGGCTCTTGGCATAGGGCCCCTGCCCTAAGTGACGTGGCGCGACTAAACCGTGGCAGCAGCCTGCGCGGACTGGCTGTCCTCGGACGCCTTGGCGGCATTTGCCTCGGCCTCGGGCGTGGGCTCGCCGACGGCGCGCGGCAGCAGCACTTCTTTGGCGATCACCAGGCGCTGAATTTGGCTGGTGCCCTCGTAGAGCTGCATGATCTTGGCGTCGCGCATCAGCTTCTCCACCGGATACTCCTTGATGAAGCCGTAGCCACCGTAGACCTGCACCGCGTCAACGGCGATCTCCATCGCCGAGTCGGCAGCGAAGCGCTTGGCCATCGAGGAGACCTTGCTGTTGCGAATGCCCTGGTCGAGCATGACCGCGGAGTTCCAGACCAGCAGGCGGCCGGCCTCGACCTTGGTCGCCATGTCAGCGATCATGAACTGGATCGCCTGGTGCATCGCGATCGGCACGCCGAACTGGACCCTTTCCTTGGAGTACTCGGTGGCGTACTCGAGCGCCGCGCGGCCGATGCCGACGGCCATCGCCGAGACGCCGGGGCGGGTGCGATCGAGGGTCATCATCGCCAGCTTGAAGCCCTTGTTTTCCTCGCCGATCAGGTTCTCGGCCGGGATCTCGACTTCATCGAAGGAGATGGTCGCGGTGTTGGACGCCCGCTGGCCCATCTTGTCCTCCTTCTTGTCGACGCTGACCCCTGGAAGGTCGGCATCGACGACGAAGGCGCTGATCCCGCGATGTCCAGCATCGGGATCGGTCTTGGCGTAGACGGTGAAGTAGTCGGCGTAGGTGCCGTTGGTGATGAAGCACTTGGAGCCGCTGATGACGTACTTGTCGCCCTTCTTCACGGCCTTGGTCTTCATGCCGCTGACGTCGGAGCCGGCGTCGGGCTCGGTCAGGCAGAAGGAGGCGAGCTTCTTGTCCTCGGTCAGCATGCCGAGGTACTTCTTCTTGGTCTCCTCGGAACCACCGAGGGTGATCGGGGCTGAGGCGAGGCCGTTGGCCATCAGCGTGGTGCCGATGCCCGAGCAACCCCAGCCCATCTCCTCCTCGATCAGGCAGCCGGAGAGGTAGTCGAGGCCGGGCCCGCCGTAGGCCTCGGGGATGTGGGTGTTCATCAACCCGACCTCCCAGGCCATGTCGATGATGTCCTGGGGCCAGGTGCCGTCCTTGTCGTACTCCCAGGCGACCCGGCGCATCTCTTTCTCGGCAAAGTTGTGGGCGAGCTCTCGCAGGTCTTTCTGCTCGTCGGTGAGGGTGAAGTCAACCACTGGTCAGGGGCTCCTTACTGTCGTTGCGTAAGCCTTTGATGCGGCCTCGCCACGGGGCGACGACCACCGATTGACTGGTCAGTCAACCAACGGAAAGGGTACCGGATGGCGGCGCCAGAGCAATAGCCCTACCCTTGAGGCGATGGTCTGCCCGATGGGATTGACCTACTTGCAGAGCGGCTACCTACTGGCTGCGATAACGCTCCTTGTCCTGCCCGTCGCTGCCTTCAGCTTCATCCGCTCGGGCCCAGCCTGGAAAGAGCTCGGCAAGGGCCGCTTCGGCGTCATGCAGTCGATGCCGCCACCGCGCCTGGCCCAGCCCTCGCCCGAGATCGATCTGGCGATCCAGGCGGCCGAGGCACGGCAGATGCTGGAGGCAAAGTCCTACCGGCGTTTACAGCGAGGCGAGGAGCCGCTCGACGTCGAGGCCGAGATGGCGGCCCTGCTCGACACGGAGCTGAGCGGCAAGAAGGGCAAGCGCAACCTCGACGAGAAGCTGCGCGCCGAAGTCCGCGATCTGGTGATCGCCCGCAATGAACGGCGCATGCGCCGCGGCGAGGAGCCGCTCGACGTCGAGGCCGAGGTCGAGCGACAGGTCGCGGATTTCATAGGATTGGGGAGCTGATGGCCGGAGCCGCCGAGGAGAACCTCTACGAGGTCGAGGACCTGCTGATGCAGCCCGGGACCTACTTCAACCCGCAGACCGAGGTGCTGGTCGTCGTCGACGACTCGACCTCGCTCGACCAGGAGGTCTTCAACATGGAGGCCTACGAGGGTGCCGACTGGGTGCGGATCTCCGACGAGGTGCCGGTCGACGAAGATAGCCGCGACCGCGTCCTCGAGAGCTTCCAGACCAGCTACCACCCCGGCTCGAGCGGATCCGTCTCCGAGACCGCGCTGGAGCAGGGCGACGACGAGCTCGACGAGGACGAGGACGGCCAGGACCCCGGCCGCGAGGACGTCGAGTAGCGCCGTGCTCGAGGCCGGCGACAAGGCGCCCAGCTTCACCCTGCCCGATCAGAGCGGCGAGAAGGTCAGGCTCTCGGAGCTCAAGGGCGAGACGGTCGTCCTCTACTTCTACCCCCGTGCCGACACGGCACGCTAGCCGCCGCGACGCCCTCGGCCCGAGCGTCGACCGCGAGCGCTGCGTTTCCTGCGCGTTCGTCCCACCGGCTTGCTCGCTGAGGCCGGCCCCCACATCATGCGAGCACCCCGCTTACTGATCGGATCGTTCACGATTACGCTGGGACAGCTCTTGCCGGAAACCGGGTGCTTCCACGAATAGGTGAGGGCACCAAGGCGCGCGCCGAAACGTTCACGGATGTCCAAGTAAGCGGATTGGCAATGCGTGTTCCAGCTCGAATAGCCACCTGCATAAACGGAACAAGCGATGGGGGCCAGGATCGCCGAGCAGAGCAGGTCCGCGATTTGGAGTCCGGCATGGTTATCGCTGTGGCCGAAGACCGGCATGTCAACCAGTCCCTCGTGCTTCGGATGCTTGCCGAACCGCTGGGTGAAGATCGAGTGCGCGAGCCGATGATTGTGCTGGTAAGTCTGACTGTCAACCACGACCATCCCCCGCTCGTCTGAGGGGAGCCCCGCGTCGAATGCTCCGCAGATGAACTGCAAGCTGCTCGCGTGAATGCCCATATCGTTGTTCTCGGCCTCAAGACGCTTCATCCAGACCCGGCCGAGGATTTTCGCGTCGTACTTTTCGAGCAGTTTCAAGGTGCCATCAACCACGCCGATGGCTCGCTTGCGCCGTCGAACCGAGGCGGCATCACGAAAACCCTTCCGAAGGTTGGCGCCCTTCACTTCCGCGAGGATCGCGTCGAGCCAGCCATGTCCCGACTTGGCCAAGACGGGATCAAACCGCTTCTTGAGGTTGATCCAATCGTGCGTGATCTTCGTGAGGTCGCACTCTGGAAGGGAAACGCCAGCAATGACGATCACTGGCTGCTGTGAGCCGTCGGCTTCGACCAAGGTATCGGCAGTACCCGACTCATCCACGTAGCAGAGCCTCATTCATCTGCCCCCGTGAATAGCCAAGGCCGCACTGTGGCGGCCTTGGAGGACGGGCGACCAGCTATGGGCCGCCCAAGTGCTGACCTTGCGGCCCGCACGATTTGTATGCGTCAAGGCTACCGAAATCAGCTCGGTAGTCAATGGTCGGTCCGGTGGGCACGCCCCAGTGCATCGCTGCCGCTTCCCGCGCATCTGGAGAATGCAATCAGACACCCCTGATGTCAACGGGCTTTCGTGCAGTTCTCGCTGGCTGATGGCTCCGCGTGACACTGGTCCTTGAGTTAGCCTCCCGGCACGAATGCTCCAAGCAGACGACAAAGCTCTCGACTTCGAGTTGCCCGACCAAAACGGCGATCCGGTCAAGCTCTCCGATCTCAAAGGCCAGACCGTCGTACTGTATTTTTATCCGCGCGCAGATACCCCCGGCTGCACGACCCAGGCCTGCAGCGTGCGCGATCGCAGCGCTGAGTACAAGGCGGCGGGCGCACGCGTGATCGGCATCTCGCCGGACGAGGTGGAAGCAGTGGGGAAGTTCGCCGGCAAATTCGACCTCGACTTCACCCTGCTCGCCGATGCCGACCACTCGGTCGCCGAGACGTACGGCACCTGGGTCGAGAAGTCGATGTACGGCAAGAAGTACATGGGCGTGCAGCGGGCGACGTTCGTCATCGATCCCAAGGGCAAGATCGCCAAAGTCTTCCCCAAGGTTTCGCCGAAAACGCACGACGACGTAGTGCTCAAAGCTCTTTCCGAGCTGGCCGCTGCCTGATCGCGGCGCTCAGGCGCTGGCGACAACGATCACGATGAAGCTGGCGTAGAGCACGAACCAGCCGATCACCGCGGGCAATTCGAAGCGGCCGCGGCGGTGCAGGGCCTCGTAGGCGAGCAGGCCGCCGGCGAGGCCGAGGGCGACCGAGATTGCCGCGTTCGTGCTCAGCTGCCAGTCGGTGAAGACGAGCCCGATCCCGACCGGGATCGTCGACTGGAAGACCATCGCGCCACTGATGTTGCCGAGCGCCAGCGAGTCCTTGCCGTCGCGGACCCAGAAGAAGCTGTTGACCTTCTCCGGCAGCTCGGTCGCCAGCGGGGCGAGGACGAGGGCCAGGACAACCGCCTCGACTCCAAGGCTCTCGGCGATGGCCAGCAGGTGTTCAACGAAGAGGTGGGCGCCACCGACCATCGCCCCCAAGCCGACGAGGAGCTGGATCACGCAGAGGCCCAGGGCCGGGTCCCGGCTGTGCTCCGGACGGCGCTCGAAGATCAGCGGCTGCAGCGTCTCCTCGGCCTGAGCCGCCCCTGCGCTGCGCAGCGTGCGGCGGATGTAGAACGGGTAAGCGAGCAGCATCGCGATCCCGACCGGGATCCGCAATGCCGCCGGCGCCCCCCAGGCCAGCGCTAGTGCGAGGGCGAAGAAGCCCAGGAAGAAGATCAGATCCCGCTCGAGCGTCGGCCGGTGCGCCCGCAGCTCGATCCCCTGCTCGCGGCGATCGCGGTAGAGGTAGGCGAAGAGGCCAACTAGCCCCATCGTCAGCGTGGCGAGCAGGAAGGGCGCGCCGACGATCGCCCCGATCGCCACCTGTTCCGCCCCCGCCGTGGCGTCGAGCAGGGCGACGATCGCGATCAGCGTCTCCGGCATCGCCGTGCCGACCGCAGCCAGAAGGCTGCCAACCGCACCCTCGCCAAGCCCGAGCCGATGCCCAATCCACTCGACCGCATTGGTGAAGAGCAGCGCCCCGGCGAGGATGACGGCGAAGCTGAGGAGAAGGAGTGCGGCGTCCATCGCCGCAGGCTAACCGGGCGCTCAGGCGTAGTAGAAGGCGATCCCAAAAACGACGTAGACGGCGAGCAACTGAACCCCCTCGAACCAAGTTGACTCGCCGTCCTGGGTGACGTAGTTGGCGATCAGCACGGCTAGCAGGATCGCGCCGAGCTCGAAGCCGTTGAAGACGAGGGCGAGCGGGTGCGGGCCGATGAAGAAGGAGGCGAGCACGAGCACCGGGGCGACGAAGAGCGCGACCTGGGCGCTGGAGCCGATCGCGATATTGACCGAGAGGTCCATCTTGTTCTTCATCGCGACCAGGACAGCGACCCAGTGCTCGGCCGCGTTGCCGACGATCGCGACGACGATCACGCCGATGAAGAACTCGGAGAGCCCGACCGCGTGCGAGGCCTCCTCGATCGAGCCGACCAGGACCTCGGACATGACGCCGACCAGGACCCCGGCGCCGGCCAGCACGAGGACCGATTTGCGCACCGACCAGCCCCAGCTGTCCTCATCGCCGTAGTCGGGATTGAAGAGCTCGCGGTGGGTCTTCAGCGAGAAGAAGAGGCCGGCGACGTAGGTGAAGATCAAGACGATCGCCACCAGCAGCGAGAGGTGCTCGGCGGTCGAGCCGTAGTCGACGAGTTCGGCCCCGGGCAGGGGCAGGCCCTTGCCGTCGACCAGCTCGAAGATCGCCGGCATCAGCAGCGCCGCCGCCGCCAACAGGAGCATCGAGGTCTGTACGCTGGCGCCGGTGCGGCTGAAGGTCTGTTTCTCGCGGCCGATGCCGCCGAAGAGCATCGCGGCGCCGAGCACGAGCAGGATGTTGCCGATGATCGAGCCGATGATCGAGGCCTTGACCACCTCCTGCAGGCCCTTGCTGAGGGCGAAGAGGGCAATGATCAGCTCCGGCGCGTTGCCGAAGGTGACGTTGAGCAGGCCGCCGATGCCGGGGCCCGAGCGCGCCGCCAGCTCCTCGGTAGCGCGACCCATCAGGGCCGCCGTCGGAATGATCCCCAGCGCCGCGGCGGTGAAGACCGCCCCGGCGGCGGCGCCGGCGACATCCAGCACCACCGCCAGCGGGATCAGCGGCGTCAGCAGATAGGGCCAGCCATATGGAGTGCGGAGGAAAGCGACTACTGGAGGAGCCCCGTGCAGTTCTGGATGTCGACCGGCGTGTGGGCTTCACCCAGGCATTCGTAATAGGACTGCTGACCGCCGCCGCCTGAGTTGCCACCGCCGCCGCCCGAACCGCCGCCACTGGTACCGCCGCCGGCTTCACTGAGACCTTCGAGCAGGCTGCCAATCCCTTCCGAGCCACCGTTCTGGAAGGCACCGAGCAGTTCGATCGGGTTGATGCCGAGCTTGAGGAAGAGGTTGCTCAGCGGCTTGGCGTTGGCGGGCGCCGCGATCGTCTGCTCTTCGTTGACGCCGGTCAGGGTCAGGTCGAGATCCAGTTCGACCCGTTTCGCTCCCGATTTGGCGCTCTTCGGCGGTTCGATCGTCGCCTGCGCCGTGATCCGGCGCACGATGTGGTCATCGCCAACGTAGAGGTCGACGTGAGCCGACTTGAGCGAGTCCTGGACGGTGCTCTTCGCTTTGTCGAGTTCGGCCGCCGAGGGCAACGGGCCGGCCGCGCTCAGCTGTTCGCTGCACTTGGGGTCTTCGATCAGCGTGCTGACCGCTTCGATCGCGGAGGTGGCGTCGAGGTCGCCGCTGACCTTGGTCGTGCTGGTGCCGCCGACCTCGGCGCTGCCGTCGCTCTTCAGGTTTTCGACGAAGTCCGCCGAGCCTCGAGTTCGCTCACCGCTTCCTGGCAGGCGGCGATTTCACTCGATTTGCCCTGTTCCCCACCCTGCTGTTTGAGCATCGACTTGACGAAGTTGAAGGTGGTCGAGTCGACTTCGTACTCGGTTCCTTCGTAGGCCACGTAGGCCTTGTTGCCAAGCAGCGTGATGCCGCCTTCGCGATTCAGGTCTTTGCCGCCGAGCGACCCCTTGCTCGAGAAAGAGAGGTCGAGTTCGGGGTATTCGGCTTCGCTTTCGCTCTGGAACGGCCCGGAGAGGCTGACGTCGACCTTGCCGCCTTTTTCGCCCTCGACGTTGGCGTCGACCGCGAGGTCCACCTTGCCGCTTTCGATCCCTTTCAGGGTCGCTTCTTCGACCACCGCTTGGGGGTCGTCGCTGCCACCGCCGCCGCAGGCGGCGAGTGCTGCGCTCAGCGCGATCAGCGCGATGAAAACGGAAAGGATGCGAACTCGGTTCAAAGCGGCGGGCCTCCTGGACGAGACGGTCGGGTTGGCGTAGTCGTAAAGCTAGCGGGTGCGTCCTAGCGAATCGTTTCCAGGGTTCGCGGGGTTTCTTCGGGCGCTTCGATCTTGCCGGGGCTGTCCTGGGTGAAGTTCACCGCGAGCGGAAAGAGGAAGGCGCCGAGGAAGATCAGGATCACCCCGGCGGCGACCAGCCAGCGGGCCGAGCGAGGTGGCCGAGGATGCCGACCACGAAGCCGATCAGGACCAGCGCGATGTAGGGGCTGGCGCTGTGCGGCAGCAGTGAGGCGAGCGGCAGGGCGAGGTCGAGCACAGGGCCGATTATCATCGCCCCCATGGCCGACGGTTCCGTAGCTGAGGTTAAGCAGGCGCTCGCCGAGGTCGGCTACCTGGCCGACGAGCCCGCCGCGCTGGTCTCCTTCCTCGCCCAGCGGCTGGGCAAGCCGGTCCTGGTCGAGGGCCCGGCCGGGGTCGGCAAGACCGAGCTGGCCAAGGCGCTCTCCCGCGCCACCGGCCGTGAGCTGATGCGCCTGCAGTGCTACGAGGGCCTCGACGAGGCCAAGGCGATGTACGAGTGGAACTACCGCAAGCAGCTGCTGCGGATCCAGGCGGGCGGCGAGGACGGCTGGGAGGACGTCCACGAGCGACATCTTCGGCACCGAGTTCCTGCTCGAGCGGCCGCTGATGCAGGCGATCGCCAGCCCCGAGCCGGTGGTGCTGCTGATCGACGAGATCGACAAGACCGACCAGGAGTTCGAGGCGATGCTGCTCGAGCTGCTCTCCGACTTCCAGATCACGATCCCCGAGCTGGGCCAGGTCTCGGCGACGACGATGCCGATCGTCGTCCTCACCTCGAACAACTCGCGCGAGCTGACCGAGGCGCTGAAGCGGCGCTGCCTCTACCTCTGGCTCGACTACCCGGACGCTCGAGCGCGAGATGGAGATCGTCCGCCTGCACGCGCCGGAGCTGCTCCGAGGCGCTGACCCGCCGGCTGGTCGAGGTGGTCGAGATGGTCCGCGACCTCGACCTGAAGAAGCCGCCCTCGATCGCCGAGTCGATCGACTGGGCGCGCACGCTGCTGCTGATGGGCGCCGAGGACATCGACCGCGAGACCTTCGACGCAATCGATGTCGATCATCGTCAAGCACCGAACCGACATCGAGTCTGGTTGCCGAGCGAGTCGGGGTCAAGCTGGCGGCAGCGTCGAGCCCCGGCAGGGAGCTGAGCGTCGAAGAACTCGGCGAGCGCCTCAGCGTCGGGAGGACCGTCGTAGGCGAGCTTGCCGTCGCGCAGCGCCAGGCAGCGGTCGGCCGCGCCGACGACGTCGCGGCGGTGGGTGGAGACGACGACCGCCGCGCCCGCCTCCCGGGCCTCGCCGAGCAGCTCGAAGAGGACGTCGCGGCTGGGCGGATCGAGACCGTCGAACGGCTCGTCGGCGAGCAGGAGCGAGAAGGGGCGAACCAGGGCCAGGGCGATCGAGGCCTTCTGCCGCATGCCGTGGCTGAATTCCGAGGCGAGGCTGTCCCCCCATTCGCCCAGCCCGAGCCGCTCCAGCAGCTGCTGCGACCGCGCTCCGTCATCGCTGACGCCGTGCAGCGCGGCGACGTATTCGAGGTGCTCGGCGAGGCTGAGGTCGTCGTAGAAGACCGGCGTATCCGGAAGGTAGGAGACCGCGCCGCGGGCGGCGATCGAGCCGGCCGCGGCGCCGTCGACCTCGAAGCGTGCCGGCGGTCGGCTCGAGCAGCCCGGCGGCGATCGTGAGGAAGGTCGTCTTGCCGGCGCCGTTGGGACCGACCAGGGCGACCAGCTCGCCCGGCGCCGACCTCGACCTGGAAGGAGCCGAGGGCGATGAAGCCGTCGTATCTGCGGCCAGAGACCGCGCGCGACCAGCACCGGCGCCGCCCCGGATTGCTCTCGACCCGCCGCTCACGGCTTGACCGCCGTCTGCGCTGCCAAGCGCACGCCCAGCCACGACGCCAGTCGCCGCGCCGACGATCAGAACGGCCACCGACCACGCCGCGGCGACGGCGCCGCGGGCGAGCCGCCGTGCCTGGCGACTTCCCGGGCGACGAGCACCGGCACGGCGACGGCGACCAGCGCGACGACGATCGGCATGGCCGTCTGCGGCGTAGCCGAGCTGCGGCGTCGAGGATGTACTCGTAGGGATCGTTGGTCGCGCTGAGCGCCGCGCAGCAGAGCAGCACGAAGGCGGTCGGGACGATCATCACCGCGCCGACTCCCAGCGCCGTGCCGCGAGCCCGCAAGCGCCGTCGCCGCGAGCGACTCCGGCGAGCAAGACGACGACCATCGCGACCGCCGGCGCGACCAGGTGGCTGCAGGATCAGCGAGTCCGGCTTGACCGGCAGCAGATCGCGCCGCAGCGGATGGTCGACCTCCTGGGCCAGCGGCTCGACCAGGTCGAGCGCGGCGACCAGCAGGAGCGACGCCGGCGCAGGGCGACCAGCGGCGTGGTCCCGCTCCAGGCGCCGACGGCGATGGCGCCCGGCGACGACGCCGACCGCGAGGACCCGGCCGAGGCGGGCCGCCGGCCAGCGCAGGAAGCTCTGCCAGCCGCGCCGCCAGACCGGGCGCCGCGCCAGGGCCGGCGTCGCGCAGCCTGCAGCCAGGGCCGGCGCCGGGGCCTCTCGGAGGCGAGCTGGCGGCGCAGGAGGACGACGGTGCGGAGGTCCTGGACCGAGGCCGAGAAGCGTAGCTGAGCGGTCAGGGTGGCGCGGCGGCGAGCCGCCTCGAGCGAGAGCCCCGACCCAGCGCAGGCCAAGCCGAGCGAGCACCGCGGCGACGGCGACCGCGACTCCCGCCAGCGGCGAGGGCCGCGACGGCGCCGTCCTGCAGCGGCAGCGTCGCCAGAATCGCCGAGCATCGTCGCCGGCGAGGTCGTCAGGCCGAGCAGGCACGTCGGCGAGGCGACCAGGCGAGCAGGACAGCGCCGATCGCCGCGGCAGACCGGAGGCCGCAGGCGCCGGCCCGAGGCCAGCAGGGCGCAGCCGAGGATGCAGAGCGGGACCAGCGCGCCGAAGAGCGCCAGGCAGGCGATCCACTCGACCGGGGAGCCGGGCAGGCGGCGGAAGGCGAAGTTGCCGGCGACGGCGCCGAGCACGGCGCCGGCGAGCGCCGCGATCCGCAGCTGCCGCAGGGCCGCCGGCCGCAGCGCCGTTCGCCGCGATCGACCGGCGCCAGCAGCACGTACTGGACCTCGGCGTCCTCGATCGCCAGCGGTCCGCCGCGGGCCCCCGACCGCAGTCCGGCGAGAGTCGCCAGGGCGACGACGAGCGCCGAGCAGTGCCGGCCCGTGGTCGGCGATCTCGTCGACCGCCGTCGGCGCTCGACGCGGGCATCGTGGACGAGCCCCGGCGAGCACCGCGAGGGCGATTGCGCCGAAGATCGCGCCGACGTAGACGCGGTAGAGGACCTCCATCACGTCGAGCTGTCCGACGAAGCGGCGGCGGCGCGTCGAGCGCATCGCGCGCAGTGCCCGCCGGCGCCGCCGCTTGCCTCTGCTCGGTCCTCCACCGGCCTATTATCGAGCCGATGAGCCCCGCCTCGCCCTACGGGCCCAAGGCCGACCCCGGCCCGCCCGGGCTCGGCCGCCAAGCTGCTCGGCTTCTGCGAGGAGCTGCGCAGCGAGGGCGTCGCCGTCGGCACCTCGGAGATCCTCGACGCCTTCGCGGCGCTGGACAGGTGCCCTGGACCTCGCAGGACGACTTCCGCGAGGCGCTGGCGACGACGATCGCCAAGTCCCAGGACGACCGGCGCGTCTTCGAGCTGCTCTTCGACCGCTGCTTCTTCCGCGCCGCCGAGGCCGAGGCGATCGCAGCGCGGGATCCCGAGGCGGCGAAGGCGACGGCAGCGCGGCCGAGGAGGGCGCGAGCGGCTCGACATCGACGAGCTGCGCGAGCAGATCCGCGACGCGATCGCTCGACGGACGACGAGGACGAGATGCGCGACCTGGCGCGGCTGGCGATCTCCGCCTTCGGCCGCGAGGCGAGGGCTCGGGCGTGGTCGGGGTCGACGTGCAGCGGATCCGCCGCACCCTGGGGCTCATCGGCCGGCACCCAGGCCCCGGCCGAGGACGGCGCCGCGAGCGGCCGCCGATCGACCGCGACCAGCTGACCGGCTTCGAGCGCCACCTGCGCCGCGAGCTCGAGCGCGACCTGATCGAGCGCACCGACACCCTGCCCCCCTCGCGCCCGCTGGCCGAGCTCGACCGGGCGCTGCCGACCAACCCGACTCAGGACCTCGCCGCCGTGCACCGCGCCGTCTCGCAGATGAAGCGGCGGCTGGCGACGCTCGGCCACGAGCAGCGCGGCCGCCGCAAGGGCCAGAACGTCGACGTGCGGCGGACGATGCGCGCCTCGCTGGAGACCGGCGGCGTGCCGATGCACCTGCGCTACCGGCCGAAGCGGCCGCGCCGGCCCGAGATCTACGTGCTCTGCGACGTCTCCACCTCGGTCACCTCGGCCAGCGTCTTCTTCCTCTCCGTCCTGCACGCCCTGCACGACTCCTTCCGCAAGCTGCGCAGCTTCGTCTTCATCGAGCGCATCTCCGAGGTCACCGACGTCTTCGAGCACGAGCGCGACTTCCGCCGTCGATCGCCCAGCGCATCTCCAGCGAGGGCGGCGTCGCCGACGTCTCCGGCTACACCGACTACGGCCGCGTCTGGCTCGAGTTCCTCGGCCGAGATCTCCGACGACCTCGACCCGCGCTCGACCGTGATCGTGCTCGGCGACGCGCGCACCAACGGCCGCGAGCCCCACGCCGACGTCTTCGCCCAGGTCTCCGAGCGCGCCGGCCGGCTCTTCTGGCTCAACCCCGAGCCGAAGCTCTACTGGAACTACGGCGACTCGGTGATGGCCGCCTACGAGCGCTACTGCGACGGCGCCTTCGAGTGCTGGACCACCCGCCACCTGGAGAACTTCGTCAACGTCGTCGCCGGCGGCGTTCCGGCAGCCGACTAAGCAGCCTTCTGTTTGGCTCGCTCCCGGCGCCGATCGCGGCCGTCGAGGGCGTGGAGCACTATGAATCCGGCTGCTATCCCGACGACGGTCACGATTCGGACCGCGGTCGCGCCGAGATGCTGCACGGCAAGCCCACCACCGAAGAGAATTGCGGCCATGACAGCAATTGAGATGTAGATATTCCTCATCCCCACTGCGCTGATCCTATCGCGTCACTAGATCCAAAAGCAGACAAAATATTCCTGCCACTCCGCCAAAGTAGCCATCTCTCAGGGCAGTATCCTCGACCTCCCTGCGCGAGCGTCTACCCACCATCGCTCCGGTGGCTGCGACAAACCCTCCAACAACGACCCCGGCGCCAATCGATGTGGCCGCAGCCTCAAGCGATATCGCGAGGCCAATATGCGCAATCGGATCCGGGAGCATCAACTGATGGTGGCGGCGCCCGACACACGCGTGGTGCGCACATCGCGCCGAAAGACAGAACGAGATAGCCCGAGCGAATCCCGGGCCGGGGCTGTCCGCCCTAGCGGGCGACCCAGGCGTCTTTTGAGGCGGCGAGAGCCGAGACCTCGCTGGGCAACTTGCCGGCGACCAGGTCGGCGAGGGTGACGTGCTCGAGCACGGTGCGCAGGCTGGCGCGCACGGCGATCCAGACCTCTTGCAGGTGCTCGGCGTTGCCGCGGTACTCGATCGACTCCGGCGGCGCCGACTGGACGTGGGCGATCGGGCCCTCGACGGCGCGGACGATGTCGGCGATCGTCACCTCATCGGCCGGCTTGGCGAGCCAGTAGCCGCCCTTGGCGCCACGGCGGGCGCGCACGATTCCGGCGTGCTTGAGCTCGAGCAGGATGTGCTCGAGGAACTGCAGCGGGATGTCCTGGGCATCGGCGAGCTTCTCGCCCTTGACCGGATCGTCGTCGGCAGCAGCCAGCTCGGCCGCCGCCCGCACCGCATAGTCAGCCTTGGCCGAGACGCGCATAGATCAGCAGTTAATCATTCAGCCGGTCGCGTCCGGTGCCAGCGCCGCGGCACGAGCGGCGGCTTGCGCTTCCTTCTCTCGGCGGCGATGCAGCCAGCGCGGCGCGGCGAGGATCGCGCCAAGGCCGAGGGCAGCGACCGCGGCCGCGATCGGCCAGACGTTTGGGTCGCCCTTCTGGATCGTGACGATGCCCGAGCCGACCAGGACGAGGCCGAGGGCGGTGCGGATGAAGCCCTGCGGGGCCTTGTCGGAGAGCGCGGCGCCGATCACCACGCCGGGAATCGAGCCGATCAGGATGTTGGCGGCAAGGGCGAAGTCGACGTTGCCGCCGACGATGTGAGCGAGGCCCGCGGCCCAGAGCAGGATCGCCGCGTGGAAGACGTCGGTGCCGACCACCTTCTTCGGTGCCAGGCGGTAGACGGCGATCAGCAGGATCGCGATCACCGTGCCCGAGCCCGCCGAGGTGATCCCGATCACGAAGCCGGTGGTGGCGCCGATCACGATCGCGGCGACCTTGTGCCGGCGCTCGACCTCGAAGCGGTCGCGCTCGACCACGAGGTCGCGCAGGATCAGCGCCCTGGTCAGGGTGATCACGCCGACCATCAGCAGGGTGCCGCCGAGCACGGCGTAGACCAGCGAGTCGAGGCGGTCTTCGCCGATATGGTCCTGCAGCACCGAGACGATCGCGACGCCGAGCACGGCCGCCGGCACGCTGCCGAACGAGAGCCACTTGACCAGCTCCATGTTCACCGTCTTCATGCGGAAGTGGCGCCAGCCGCCGACCGTCTTGGTGACGGCCGAGTAGAAGATGTCGGTGCCGATCGCCGTCGTCGGCTGGATGCCGAAGATCAGGATCAGCAACGGGGTCATCAGGGATCCACCGCCCATGCCGGTCATGCCGACGAGTACGCCGATTCCTAGTCCGAAGACGATTATTGCCGGGTCCATATGAGTTCCGTGCCTGGGTGGTTATCGACTTTCCTGACCTTGTTGGTCAGGAGCACGGAGTGCGCCAGGATACCAATATGACCGCCACGGAAGCCAGAGATTTCGCCGCCGGATCCGCGTCGCCTGCTGGTCGTAACGCGGCGGGCGCCGCGGTCTCGATCCGCGACCTCGGTCACTCCTACGGCGAGCTGACGACGATCGACCGGCTCGACCTCGAGCTACCGGCACACGGCGTGCTCGGCCTGGTCGGACCATCGGGGTGCGGCAAGTCGACGCTGCTCGAGCTGATCGCGGGGCTGCAGGAGCCATCGCGGGGCGAGGTCGAGGTCGGCGGCGCCGTCGGCGCGGCCGGGCGGCTCGCGCAATGCGCCCTGCATGCCACAGCGCGACCTGCTGCTGCCCTGGCTCGCGGCGATCGACAACGCGGCGCTGGCGCTGCGCAACCGCGGCGTCCGCCGCAGCGACGCCCGCGACCAGGCCGGACAGCTCTTCGAGCGCTTCGGCCTGGCCGGCTTCGAGCGCTCCCAGCCCAGCGAGCTCTCCGGCGGCATGCGCCAGCGCGTCGCCTTCCTGCGCACCCTGATCGCCGGCAAGCCGGTGCTCGCCCTCGACGAGCCCTTCGCCTCGCTCGACGCGATCACGCGGGCGGAGATGCAGCAGTGGCTGGCGGGGGCGCTGAGCGCCGACCCGCGCACCGTCGTGCTCGTCAGCCACGACATCGAGGAGGCGCTCTACCTCTGCGACAGCGTCGTCGTGCTCTCGGCCCGGCCGACCCGCACGATCACCCGCCTGAGCGCCCCGGCACCGCGGGCGGCGGATCGCGACGAGGCAGTCACCGACCCCGCCTTCGTTACCGTGCGCGAGCACGCGATGCAGGCCCTGCGGGAGGGCACCCGGTGAGGCGCTGGCTCCTCCCCACCCTCTTCCTGGCGATCCTGATCGGCGCCTGGCAGCTGGCCGCCTCGAGCGGCGCCCTGGCCGACCTGCTCAAGCTCGAAAGCTACGCCGTCGCTTCGCCGCTCGAAATCGCCGAATCGCTCTGGCAGAGCCGCTCGCTGCTCGCCGAAAACGCCTGGGTAACGCTGCGAGAGATGCTGCTGGGGCTTGGGCTCAGCCTCGTCGTCGGAGTCGCACTCGCCTACGCCATGCACCTCTCCGGCGTGGTCAGGGACACCCTCAACCCCTTGATCGTCGTCTCTCAAACGATCCCGATCCTCGCGATCGCGCCCATCTTGATCATCTGGCTGGGGTTCGGGATCTGGCCCAAGGCCATCGTCGTCTTGCTGATTTGCTTCTTCCCGGTCGCAGTGAGCACGTTCGCGGGCCTGGGCACCGCCGACCCGGAGGCGACCAAGATGATGCGCAGCCTCGACGCCTCGAGACTGGCAGATCCTCTGGCGCGTCGAGACGCCCACGGCCTTGCCCTACTTCTTCACCGGCGCTCGACTCGCGGTCGTCCTCGCCCCGATCGGGGCGATCTTCGGCGAGTGGGTCGGATCGAGCTCGGGACTCGGCCACCTGATCCTCCAGGACAACGGCCAGCTGGAAACGGCGCGCCTCTTCGCTTCGGTGGTCGATTCTCTCCGCGATGGCGCTCCTCCTCTTTGCCCTGACGGCGCTCGCGCAGCGTCGCATCGTCACTTGGCGATAGAAAGCAGGGGATGAAGCGCGCCTCGATCCCGGCGGTCGCCCTGGCAGTCGCTCTGCTCGCCCTGGCGCTCGGCCTTGCCGCCTGCGGTGAGAAGAGCGAGGACACGACCGGCAAGATGGAAGCGCTCAGCCTCACCCTCGACTTCTACCCAAACCCCGATCACGCCGGGATCTACATGGCGCAGAAGCTCGGCTACTTCGAAGAAGCCGGGCTCGACGTCGAAATCCAGACCCCCTCCGACCCCGCCGCGCCGCTGAAGCTGCTCGCCGCCGGCCGCACCGACCTGGCGATCTCCTACGAGCCCGAGGTGATCCTGGCTCGCGAACAGGGACTCGACGTCAAAGCGGTCGCCGCCCTGGTCAACCGCCCGCTGACCTCGATGATCTGGTTGAAGAAATCTGGGATACAGGGCATCGGGGACCTCCGTGGCAAGACGATCGCCACGGCCGGAATCCCGTACCAGGACGCTTACCTGAAGACGATTCTCGGCCGGGCAAAACTGAGCACCTCAGACGTCAAGACGGTCAACGTCGGCTTCGGCCTGCTGCCGGCGCTGCTCGGCGGCAAGGCCCAGGCGATGCTCGGCGGCTTCAGCAACGTCGAGGGCGTCGACCTGCGCATGCGCGGCTCCGACCCCGTCGTCACCCCGGTCGACAAGCTCGGCGTGCCGACCTACGACGAGTTGGTGCTGGCCGCGCAGGGCAAGCGACTGCGGGAAGATCCGCAGGCGATCAGGCTCTTCATCGCCGCATTGGCCCGCGGCACCGCCGCTGCCGCCAAGAACCCACAGGCAGCGGCCAAAGCGCTGCTGGAAGCAAACCCGGACCTCGACCCGAAGCTGACCAAAGCCGAGCTGGCGGTGACGCTGCCGCTGCTCAACCCGGCCCAGAGCAGCAAACAGCCCTACGGCTACATGGCACCGGACCAGTGGCGTGAATTCAGCGGCTGGATGCGCGACAACGAACTGATCGACGGCCTACCGTCCCCGTCGAGCCTGCTCAGCAACGACTACCTGCCGGGCGCGATTCCCGAATAGAGCGGCGCCCCTTCGCTGAGCAGGGCAGAGATCTTCTCCGCCGGCAGCGCTCGCGAGAAGAGGTGACCCTGGGCGTAGTCGCAGTCGAGCCGGGCCAGCTCGAGCATCTGCGGCTCGTTCTCGACCCCCTCGGCGATCACGTCGAGCGAGAGCGCCCGGGCCATGCCGATGATCGCCTCGACGATCGCGGTGCGCTCCTGTTCCACCCCGAGCGCATCGACGAAGGAGCGATCGATCTTCAGCGCGTCGAAGGGGAAGCGGTTGAGGTAGGCAAGCGAGGAGTAGCCGGTGCCAAAGTCGTCGAGGACGAGGCCGACGCCGATGTCGCTGAGGGCCTCGAGCGTGCCGGTGGCCGTCGCCGACTCCTCAACCAGGACGCTCTCGGTCACCTCGAGCCGCAGGTGCACCGGGTCGAGGCCGGTGCTGGTGAGGATCTCGCTGATCGAGCTGGCCAGCTCGCGGTGGGTCACCTGCCGCGCCGAGAGGTTGACCGAGACGTCGAACGGCCGCTGGTCGGGGCGCAGCTGGTGCCACTCGAGCACCTGGCGGCAGGCGCTTTCCTGGACCCAGCGACCGATCGGCTCGATCAGCCCGCTGTCCTCGGCGATCGGCACGAAGTCACCGGGGTCGAGCAGCCCGCGCTCGGGATGGCGCCAGCGCACCAGCGCCTCGAGGCCGGTGATCTCGCCAGTGCGCAGGGCGATCAGCGGTTGGTAGTGGAGCTCGAGCTCGTCGCGCTCGAGCGCCTGGCGCAGCTCGCGCTCTACCTCCAGCCGGCGCAGGGCACCGGCCCGCATCTCGGCATCGAAGAGCTCGCAGCGGGCGCGGCCGCGTTCCTTGGCCCGGTACATGGCGGCGTCGGCGTCGCGGATCAGCAGGTCGGCGTCGATCGGCTCGCGAGTCGAAGGCCGTGCCACGGCAATGCCGACGCTGGCGCTGACGAAGTGATCGACCCCACCCATCGCGTAGGGCTCGGCGAAGGCGGCGGCGATGCGATCGGCGATCGCGACCGCCTCGTCCTCATCGGCAAGCCGGTCGACGAGGATGCCGAACTCATCGCCGCCGAAGCGGGCGACGATGTCGCCGGGCCGCAGGTGGGCACGCAGGCGCGGCGCCACCGCTCCCAGCAGCTCGTCGCCGGCGTGGTGGCCCATGCTGTCGTTGATCAGCTTGAAGTTGTCGAGGTCGAGGAAGAGGATCCCGACCGGCGAGCCCGAGACGGTGCTGCGCTTGAGCGCGTCGTTGAGCGAGTCGACGAAGCTGAGTCGGTTGGGCAGGCCGGTGAGCGGGTCGTGCAGGACGCGGTGGCGCAGCGCCTGGTCGGTCACGTGGCGCTCGATCGCGTCGGCGAGCACGTTGGCCGAGGCCTGGACGAAGTGAACGTCCTGGGGCGTGAAGCGGTTCGGTTCGGTCGAGTGGATATCGAGGACGCCGAAGGGCTGCTCCTTGCCATCGATCACGACGGCAAGGCTGCTGCGCACGTCCATCACCCGCAGCGCCGGCGGCATCGAGAAGCGCCGCTCGGCGGACCAGTCGTCGACGATCACGTGCAGGCGCGAGTCGAGCGCCGCGCCGGCGTGCGAGTCGCGGGCGGCCGAGGCGCGGGCGGCGCCGACGACCCGATCCTCGAGACCGGCACGTAGGCCGAGGCGGCGGCCGTCGCGTCCCACCTCCCAGATGCAGGCCGCGTGGACTCCCTCGATCTCCTCCAGCAGCGAGACGGCCTCTCGCATCAGGCCCTCGGGGTCGCCGTCCTGCAGCGCGCGGCCTCCCAGCTGCGCTACGGCCGCCTGCTGGGCCGCAGCTCGCTGCAGCTCCTGCTCGGCGCTCTTGCGCTCGGTGATGTCGTAGAGGACGCCGTGCCAGACCGGCGTCCCCGCTTCGTCGGGCTCGAGCACGGCCTCGTCGAGAATCCAGACGACGCGACCGTCGCGGGTGATCATCCGGTAGTCGACCGGTGGCGGGTTGCGGGTCCCGATCGTCTTGCGCGACTCCTGAGAAAGGGCGCGCTCGCGGTCGTCAGGGTGCAGCAGGCGAGCCCAGAGGCCGGGGTCGGCGAGCCATTCCTCCGGCGTGTAGCCGAGGATTTCCTCGACCTGGGGGCTGACGTAGCGCCAGCGGCCGTTCTCGCCGAGCTCGGAGGCGTAGACGATCGCCGGCAGCCGCTCGACCAGACGGCGGTAGTCCTCGCCGCCAGCCGAGATCTGGTCGAGGAACTCGTTGACGCGTTTGTCGGGCCAGGCGCCGCCTCGTTTCGAACTCTCCATTTGCTCGCTTATCGACCGTAGCCACGCACGCTTGAGTTCGGCCGCCGATGACCCTCTATAGGCCGAGTGTCCAGGCTCCCGCCAGACCCCGAAAAGGCGCGTAGGGAGCGTAGAACTCCTCCACCTCCTCGACCGTCGCGCGGCGACCGAGCCGGGTCAGGCGACCGACCAGCTTGAGGTAAATCAAATCGCCGGCCGGCAGCGAGTCGGGGTCGCCGCGGCCGAAGAGGCCGAGGCACTGCACGGTCCAGGGACCGATCTCGCGCACCCGCAGCAGCCGGCGGTCGGCCGCCGGCTGGTCGAGCTCACAGCGGCCACCGGCGACCTGCCCGGCGACCGCGCGCAGGGCAATCGCGCGCTTCAGCGCCAAGCCCATCGACTCCAGTTCGACCGGAGCGCGACCGGCGATCAGGTCGGCGGTGGGGACATCGCGCAGCCCCTCGCCACGGGGCCCGAGCCGCAGGCCCCAGCGGCCGACCATGCGGCGCTGAATGCGGGCGGCACGGCCAGTCTCGATCAACTGCTTGACCACCGCCCAGGCAAGCGCCTCCCAGGGCCAGGGCCGCCGGCGCGGGCGCAGGTGCGGACGGCGACGCAGGAGCGGCCCCAGCAGCGGGTCGCCCTTGAAGCGGCGGTAGAACTCGCCGAGGTCGTCATCGACCGCGAGGGCGAAGCGCATCCGCTCCAGCGCCAGCTCCAGCTCGGCCGCGCCGGCCTGCCGGTCCGGCACCGCCATCGCCGGCCCGGGCGCGGCGATCGCTGCCGGATCGAGCGCCTCCGCCCGCAGCGAGACCCGATCCTTGCCCGGTTCCCAAGCCCGCACCAGAACAGGGCTGCCGTCCACATGCAGGAGACGGGAGGTGACACCGCGCTGCACCCGCATCGTGCCGTCCTCGCTGCCGTAGCCCGGCAAGCGGAAGGGTGACGGCGGTCGTACCTCTACCTCGAGGCTCACCGACCCAGCAGGTGGACGTCGACCAGGAAGGAGCGGCTGGCAACGACGTTGTTGGGCCGCTCGCGGCGGGTGAGGCGGCGCGGAGCCCGCTTGCGGCCGGCGACCGCAGTAACCGCTCGCACCGCCGCCACGGTCGCGGCGCCGGCGAGCACGCCGCCGGCAGCGGCCATCACCGCGGTCCGCGCCTCATTACGCACGACAAGCCCGGCGGCACTCTCATGGGGAAGGACACGAACCGAAACCGGCTCTAGCTCCATATCGCTCACCCAGCCGACCTTAGCGATGCTCCCGGCGGGCGGACGAAGGTAAGCCGCACCTTGCGCTGATCGACCTACAGCGCCTTCTCGTAAACGCGGTATTTCTTGACCACCTTGCCGCCCATTCCCTCCATCGCCCGGTTCATCGGCCCGTTGGTCTCGAGGATCCAGCCCATCTCGCCGCCTTCGATCAAGCCCGGCCCGGCAGCGGTCTCGAGGTGCTTGAGGTAGAGGCCGGCGGCGACGCCACTGTGGCGGTAATCGTGCTTGACGCCGAGGGCGAGGACGCGCAACTGATCGATCTTGCGCCTGGCGAGCAGAAACCTGAGCCAGCCAAAGGGGAGCAGGCGGCCGTTCAGCTTCGCCATCGCCTGGTTGATGTCAGGCAGGGTGAGGGCGGCGCCAACCGGCTCGCCGTCTTTCTCGGCGATATAGGCCCAGTCCTCGTCGAGCACCTGCTTGAGCAGTTTGGCGTGGAACTCGATCTCGGCGTCGGTGGCGGGGACGAAGCCCCAGTTGCTGCCCCAGGCCTCGTTGTAGACCTCGCTGAAGGCGCGCATCTCGGCCGGCAGGTTGCGCAGGCTGATGTTGCGAATCGCCACCCCTTCCTCGCGCAGCGCCTTCTCGGCCGCGGCATGGATCGAGGGATCGAAGCGTTCGCCCTCCTTGAGGTCGCCGAACTGCAGTTCCCACATCAGCAGGTCCATCGCCTTGCCGAAACCCTCGGCCTCGATCAAATCCTTGTAGAACGGCGGGTGCCAGTTCTCGAGGATCATCGGCCGCCGCTCATAGCCATCGATCAAGATGCCGATCTCGTCGTTGGTGGTGAAGTCCATCGGACCGAGCAGCCGGCCGCGGCCCTTGTCACGCGCCCACTCGCTCGCCGCCTCGAGCAGCGCCGCCGTGACCTCCCGGTCCTCGGCGGTCTCGAAGAAGCCGAACATTGCGTCGCTGCCACCCTGGGTCTCGTCCCAGTTGCGATCGATCTGCGCACTGATCCGGCCGACCGGCTCGCCGTCGCGTTCGGCGATGAAGAACTCGGCCTCGCCGTGCTCGAACCAGGGGTTCTTCTCACGGTTGAGGAACTCCATCCGCTCGAAGATCAGGGGCGCAACCCACTGCGGGTGGTTGCGATGCAGGCGAAAGGGCACCTTGACGAAGCGCTTCAGCTCGCGCTTGCTGCGGACCGGCTCGATAGCCACACTCGCCACGGTCCGGAACCTACACTTCCGACATGAGCGAAACCGCCAGGACCCCCGTCGACGTCTTCGAGAAGGCCCGCAACCACGACCGCCTCGAGCAGCTGGAAGCGGCCAAGGAGCACGACCTCCTCCCCTACTTTCGCCTGCTCACCTCGCAGGCCGGCCCGGTGGTCGAGATGGAGGGGCGCGAGACGATCATGCTCGGCTCCAACAACTACCTCGGCCTGACCGGCGACGAGCGGGTCAAGCAGGCGGCGCGCGACGCCCTCGAGACCTACGGCACCGGCGTCACCGGCTCGCGCCTGCTCAACGGCACGACGCCGCTGCACGTGGCGCTCGAGCAGGAGCTGGCGGAGTGGATGGGGACCGAGGACGCGATCGTCTTCTCGACCGGCTACCAGTCGAACCTGGGCACGATCGGCACGATCCTCGAGCCGGGCGACACCGTGATCGTCGACTCCGGCGACCACGCCTCGATCCTCGACGGCTGCCGGCTCTCCGGCGCCAAGCTGCGGCCCTTCCGCCACAACCGCATGGACAAGCTGGAGAAGATGCTGCAGCGCGCGGCGGAGGACGGTGGCGGCGTGCTCGTCGTCGTCGACGGCGTCTTCTCGATGGAGGGCGACGTCTGCGACCTGCCCCGCATCGTCGAGCTCTGCAAGGGCTACGGCGCCCGCCTGATGGTCGACGAGGCGCACGGGGCCGGCGTCCTCGGCGCCCGCGGTGCCGGCGCCTGCGAGCTCTTCGGCCTCGAGGACGAGGTCGACCTGCGCATGGGCACCTTCTCCAAGAGCCTCGCCTCCTGCGGCGGCTTCGTCGCCGGGCCGGCCGACGTGATCGAGTACCTGCGGATCTCCTCGCGCTCCTTCGTCTTCAGCGCCTCGGCGGTGCCGGCGGCGGTGGGCGCGGCGCTGGAGGCGCTGCGGGTGATCCGCTCGGACGGGCCGCAGCTCTTCGAGGCGCTACTCGACAACGCCGAGTACCTGCGCGAGGGCCTGCGCCACCTCGGCCTCGAGGTGATCGAGCCGGGGACCCTCCCCGACGGCACGGTGGCGACGACGCCGGTGGTGCCGGTGGTCGTCGGCGACGACTGGCAGGCGGTGCTGCTCTGGAAGGCGCTCTTCGATGCCGGCGTCTACACCAACGTCGCGATCCACCCGGCCGTTCCGCCCGGCGGCGCCCTGCTGCGCACCAGCCTGATGGCGACCCACGAGCGCGAGCACCTCGACGCTGCATTGGGAACAATCGCCAGAGTTATCGAGGACTTTCCCGAACTACCCCGGTCGGGGTAGTTTCGGGCCTGTCCGAAACGGGACAGGCAAAAACGTCCACGAAAAAGATGCTCTTAGCGACCGGCCTGGGGCGACTTTCCATCCGACGGGGTTGACGGTCTCCACCTCCAGCGCATAGCTTGCCGTCCGCGCCGACCGCATCCCGGGGCAGGGAAGCGAATGGTGGAGCACTCAACTCAGCCAGGCCGAGGTTCGCCCCTCCGGTTCGGTGCGCAGAGCTACCCAGTTAATGAACCTCGAATGGAGGAGTCCCAGTGGACGCAGCTACGATCGCCCCTGCTCAGACGACAGCTTCCGCAATCCAGGCCCCGCAGCACATGCAGGCGCTTGCTCGCGCCAACCGCGTGCGACTTGCGAGGGCAGAGCTGAAGCGCTCGATTGCACGGGGTGACGTCGACGCGGCGGACGTTGTGCGCGAGTGTCCCTGGGAGACCGAGAGCATGACCCTGGCCGAGCTGCTGACCAGCCAGCGCCGCTGGGGCCGCACTCGCGCCCGCAAATTCCTGATCGGGCTCGCTCTCAACGAGAACAAGAAGCTGGGCACGCTGACCTCGCGCCAGCGCTCGCTGCTCTCGGCCGAACTGTCTTCGCGCGAGTCGGTTCTGGTCTAGAGGGCCTGACTCGGCAGGGGTTCCGCTTAAAGACGCTCCACCCCTGCCAATCAGGCCTTAGCTGCCGAAACGACCCACCTTGAAGGACAGGCCTCCAGAGGCCCTCTGGAAGGCGCGGCGGAGGAGCGAGGAAGGCAGCGACAAAGGCGACGGCGCCGACCGCCAGGCAGACCGCCAGGATCAGGCCGCCGAGGTAGAAGAGACCGCCGGTGACGAGCACGAAGACCGTGCCGGCGAGCAGCGTCGTGTGCGAGCGATAGCCGGCGAGGTGCTCGCGCAGGGAAACCTCGAGGCCACCGAGGCCGGCGAGGACGACCCCGACCCCGATCGCGGTCGGGCTGGCGCTGACGAGGCCGACTACCAGCATCACGATGCCGGCGAGCACGGTCAGCTCGGCCAGCGGGAAGTTTCCCCAGGGTGCCGGCGGTCGCTCCTCTTGGCCCGGTCTATCGCTCAACGGCCGCAAGCCGTCCGGATAACGGACATCCGGAGGAGACCTTGACCCGCCACCAGCCCATCAACATGCCCAGCGGCCCGAGGCGCGGTCGCGAGTGCCAGTGGCCGCAGCCCGGCTCGCCGACGTCGGCGCGCGAGATCCGCATCCACTTGTGCTCGGCCGGCGCCGCCAGCATGTCCTCGAGCAGCTCACGGTTGCGGGTCTCCAGCTCGTCCTGCTCGCGCAGTGCCTCGCGAGCGATCGAGATCCGGTCCGCCAGCGCATCGCGGACCTGCTCCAGCTCCTCGAGCCTGGCGACCCGGGGCACGGCGAAGCTGGCCGGGACCTCGGTATCGAGCGTGAGGCGCGGGAAAGCCTCGGCGCAGAGGCGGGACAGCTCGTGCTCGAGACGGCCGACCTGACGGCGCAGCTCAGCGCGCGCGAGGCGCTCGTCGCCTCCCACTCGAAACGTCTTGAGTGTGTCTCGATCGAGCAGATCCGGCATAAACCCGCACCGAGTGTAGATCACGGTGCCGCGGCTGAAAACGATGAACCGGTTAAGGAACGCAAAACATGCGATCAGGCGGCGATCGCAGCACTGGCGATCCAGAGCGCCTCGTCGACCGCGGCCTGGGGCACTCCCTTGACCTGCACCGCGACGATCGCGATCTGGGTGGCATCCGGGTCGAGCCTCCAGCTCCCGATCGGCCGCTGGCCCGCCGAAGAGCAGCGCCAGCGGACCACGGCCGTCGGCGATCGTCAGCGTCCCCTGGGCCAGCTTCGCCGGGTCTGCCCGGCAGCGACTCACCGGGCGCCGAGTCGCGGATGCAGAGCGCGCCCGTGAGCTTGGTCGTCGTCGAAGACGCGCAGGGCGACGCCGGTCTCGACCGTGGCGATCGTGAGCGCGTCGGCGGGCATGCCGCGGCTGATGAAGGCGCCGTCGTGGAGGCGATCGAGTGCCAGCTGCTCGACCGGGGTGCGCGTGCGGTCGGGGTCGAGGCCGATCTGGCGAAAGAAGACCCGGTAGGCCCAGGGGATCGGCCGCTCGCGCATGTGGATCGCGTGCGAGCCGTAGAAGCGGTCGGAGAGATCGCGCAGCCGCCGCCGCACCGGCTCCGGGACTGTGCGTCCGGCTGCCCTCGACCTCGACCCAGGCGATGCCCAGGCCGGGGAACTCGGCGGCGATGTGCGGGGCGACCCAGCCCTGCTCGAGGCCGGGGCTCGGAGTCGAGCTCCGAGCCGCCGGCTTCGGCGCCGGCCACCTCAGCTCGCCCTCCGCCGACCCGCGTCGCCTGCAGCAGGTTGTCGACGTGCGCTTCGAGTTGCGGCTCGTTGAGCTCGCCGATGCTGGCGCTCTTGCAGCGTGCCGCCGGGGTAGACGTAGGCGAAGGTCGGACAGAGGCCGACCCGGTAGAGACCGCCGACCGCACCGTCGCGGTCATAGCCGACCGGCATCCTCCAGCCGTGGCGCGCGATCAGTTCGCGAACCGTGTCGCGGTCATCGCGAATGTCCAGCGAGAGGAAGTTCACCCGCCCACGGTAACGCTCGATAGACGCGATCGACCACGTCCTGCTGGTCGGTGCAGTCATTGCCGCCGCGCGAGAACCAGAACGAGAGCACCAGCGGGCGGCCGAAGAGTTCGCAGACCCGGATCGCGCCCGGAGTGCGAGATCCGGCAGGCCGGCACGCGCCGGGCGCCTTCGGGGCAGGGCGCCTGCGAGGTTTCGCAGTCGTCCTGGGCGACGTTCGCATCGCCTTCGAGCGAGCCGGCGGCCCGCGGCACGGCGAACTCGGGCAGTGGCCAGCGACTGGCCACCTTGTCGAGCCCAAGCGTCCCTTCGTCCTTGTTCTCGAGCGTGTTGATCACGGCGATCACGATGATCGCGGCGAAGATCAGGCCGACGACGAGCGAGTAACGGTCCCTCACCGCTCCTCCAGCCAGACCAGAGCGGCCGGCAGCGCGATCATCACTCCGAGCAGCGCCACGGCGAGGTCGATCACAGTGACGAAACCGAAGTCCCGCAGCATCGGACGTCGCTGGCGATCAGCACCGCGAAGCCGGCGAGGACCGTCACCGCGGAGGCAAGGACGGCGGGCCCGGTGCGGGCGTAGGCCGACCTGATCGCCTCGGCCACCTCCGAGGCCCCCGCCTCGCTCCTCGCGGAAGCGAGCAGCGAGGATCACGCTGAACTCGGTTGCGATCGCGATCGTCAGCGCCCCCAGCGCCGCCGACATCGGGTTGAGCGGGATCTGGCTCAGCCACAGCACCAGCGAGGACCAGCCCGTGGCAAGCAGCACCGGAATCAGCGGCACCAGCGCCCGCAAGAACGAACGGTAAGCGGCCAGGAGCAGCGAGCGCCACTGCAGCAAGTCCAGCCAGCGTCAGCCAGTAGCGGCTGCTGGAGAGATCCGATGCCGCCGCCGCGGCGATCACCGGTAGCCCGGCGAAGCGAACCTTGACCCCGCCGGTGGCCCGCCCGGCGCATCCGGGCTCCCCCACCGCGTACCGCACCCGCGTCGATCACCGCCTGCTGGTCCTGCCAGCGACTGTGCACGGATTCCGAAGCTCAGCAAGGCCAGGTGCCCTGGCAGTCCTGTCTTCGCGATCGACGGGTGCGAGCTGTTCGAGGTCGTAGGCGGGCAGTTCGCTCAACGTCGCACGGATGTCACTCTGCGTCAGTTGTTCTTCTCTCTTGCCGCTGACGAGGAAGTCGGACAGCGCCGGTCCGGGACAGATTTCAGCCTCGAGACAACTTGGCTGCGCACCCGAGAACCCGTTCTCTGCGAGCACCCGCTGCTTGAAGTCGGCCATCCACCTGATCGTCGCTGGATCGGAGAGATCCGGAGCTTCAACCGCCACCTGCAGCTGCCCCGCAACCCCCGTCGTGTCCTGCACCTTCTCCAAGTCCTTGATCTCCCGCAGCCCCTGTGGCCCTAGCGACTGGACATCGGAGACCGTGTCGATCTGTGTGCCGACGCCCCACCCGATCACCGCCAGAAAGGCGCCGACAGCCAGCACCCGCCGCGGATGCCTGAGCGCGAATCCCGACTACGCGCTCGGAAGGGAAGAGGGGGTGCCCCGGATGCGCGCGGCGTCCTGTTTTTCGCCCAGACCGCTCAGCGAGAGCCGGAAACCCGGCGGCGAAAAACCCAGCAAGCGGAGGGGCACCCCCTCTTCCCTTCCCGACCCGCAGACTCGAGCGCCGCGAACCCAACCGTAAGCGCCAGGCCCAGGCCAATGCGCAATCCCGAGGATCAGGAGGAGGCCGAAGCTGCGGACCATCGGAATCGGCGAGAGCTGAAGGGCGAGGAAGCCCGCGGCGGTCGCGAGGCAGGCGATGGCGATCGTCGAGCCGGCGCGGCCTGCAGCCGAGCGAGCTGCATCGAGAGGGCTGGCACCGTCGGCAGACGCCTCGTCGAAGCGGGCCTGCAGCTGGATCGCGTAGTCGACGACAAGACCGATCAGGATCGGCAGGGTCGCGATCGAGGCGATCGTCAGCGAGCCGCCGAAGAGACTAGCAGGCCGAAGGTGAGCGCAGCCGCGGCCAGGGCGATCGCCAGCGGCAGCAGCCGGAAGCGAGAGTGGAAGACCGAGCAGCAGTCGAGCGCCATGACGACGATCGCGACGGCGAAGAGGATTAGCAGCGCGTCCTTCAGCGCGCCGGTCAGTCCCTTCGATCACGATCGGGGCGCCGGAGATCGTGTAAGTGCCGCCTGTGCAGAGCGAAGCAGGCCTGCCGGCTCGCCCTTGAAGGAGCAGGCGTGGCGCGGGGTCGTGTCGTAGACCGCTTCGCGGATCAGACCGAGGGCACGGCTGCGTTCGGCCGCGCTGAGGTCGGGGCGCAGGCGCAGGACGATCTGGGTCGTGTGGTTGTTCGGGAAGAGGTAGGCCAGCTTCGACTTCGGGGTGCCGCGCGAGCGGCGCAGGTCGAAGACGACGGCGGCGAGGAATTCGGGGTTGCCGATCGACTGGAGCGCTGGTGATGCCGTAGCGCGCTGCGACCTGGAGCAGGAATTCGCGCAGCTGGTCGGGCGGGACGTGTCGCCGCCAGCCGTTCCAGCTGTTCGTCGATCTGAATCACCGCCTCGTTGAGGAAGGTCCCCGGCCCGGCGAGGTACTGCACCGGGTGCAATTGGCCATTTCCGGCGCACGGCCCGGGGATCGGCTTAGCCCCCTTGGGCACCTTTCCCGAGAGACAGCCCTCGAACCGGAGCAGCCGTCTCGAGGTTGCGGGGTCAGGATCAGTTCCTGCAGGTCCCCCTCGGCGACCACGACGACCGGTTCTTCGCCGAAGACTTCACGCACCCGTTCGGTGGCGCGATAGCTCTCGCTGTCGCGGTTGACCAGAGTGTCGGTGCCGGCGTCGGTCGAGAGCTGCATCGCCGCAACCGCTGCCCCGATCGCAAGCAGCGCCGCAACCACCAGGACCGGCCGCGCATGGCGGACAGCCCAGGCCGCGATCGTGCTCAATCCATCGAGAGCGGGCCGGTGACGTCCGCGTTGAGGAACTGGTTGACGAACCGGTTTTCGGAGTCGAACAGTTCCTCCTTGGGGCCCGACTCGACGATCTTGCCGTTCCAGAGCACCGCAATGAAGTCGGAGACGCGCCGTGCCGTGTTGAGGTCGTGGCTGATCACCAGGTAGCAGCCGCCGTTCTCCTCGTGCACCTCACGGACCAGCTCGCAGAGCAGCGCCGTGCGCACCGGATCGAGGCCGGAGTCGGGCTCGTCGAACATCACGATCGCCGGTTCCAGCACCAGCGCCCGGGCGAAGCCGGCGCGCTTGCGCATGCCGCCGGAGAGCTCGTTCGGCATCTTGTAGATCGCCTCGCTGAGCCCGACCTCCTTGAGCCGGCGGTTGCAGATCTCGCCGATCTCCTCCTCGCTCTTGTCGGTGTGCTGGCGCAGCGGGAAGGCGGTGTTGTCGTAGATGTTCATCGAGCCGAAGAGGGCGCCGTCCTGGAACAGCAGGCCGAACTTCTTGCGCACCTCGAAGAGTTCGTCGTCGGTCATGTTGGGGATCGATTCGCCGTGCACCAGCACGTCGCCCGAGTCGGGGTAGAGCAGGCCGACGATGTGCTTGATCAGCACGCTCTTGCCGGTGCCCGACGGGCCGAGCACCATCGAGATCTGATCCTCGGGCAGGCCGAGGTTGAGGCCGTTGAGGATGCGGGCGCGGCCGAACTGCTTGACCAGGTCGATGATCTCGATCGCGTCCTCACCGCCGTGGTCGCGCTTGCGCCCGGTGTGGAAGCGATAGGGATCGGACTCGGCCGGGTCGACGCCGGGGATGACGAAGTCCTTCGCCCATCGTCAGGCCGTCCTCGCTTCGACGTCAGGGACCGCTCTTCGCTCGATCCCATGGACATAGCTTAGGTCAGCCTCCTATCGGCGCGCGCGGGTTGGCTCCCCAGAAGACCAGGGTGCCGAGCATCCCGATGATGTGAACCAAGACGATGTTCAGGACCATCGACTTCGCGGTCGCGGTACCGACCCCGACCGGGCCGCCCGACGCCGTGTAGCCGTAATAGCAACCGACCATGACTATGGCGGTGGCCATGAACATGCCCTTGATCAAGCTGAAGAACAGGTCTGGCGGGTTCTGGAACATCCAGAAGATCAGCAGGTAGCCGCCGGAGGAGACGTCGCCGATCTGCTGGACGACCGCCAGGTAGCTGGCGAAGTACATGATCCCGATCCCGGCCAGATACATGAAGGGGAAGGCGATCCAGGCGGCGAGCAGGCGAGTCGCGCAGAGGAAGGTGACGGGCGGCACGCCCATCACCTCGAGCGCGTCGATCTCGTCGGAGATCCGCATCGCGCCGAGCTCGGCGACGATGCCGGTGCCGACCTTGGCCGCCAGCATGTAGCCGAAGGCGTAGGGCATGATCTCGCGCAGGTCGCACCAGGCGGAGAAGACGCCGGCGTAGGCGGGGGCGCCCTGGGCGCGCAGCAGGTAGGCCCCCTCGATCCCGCACTGCAGGCCAAGGATGAAGACGAGTCCCCAGATGATCAGGGCCGAGCCGAGGATCAGGATGCCGGCCTGGCGCAGGCTCTCGCCGAAGAAGCGCAGGACTCGGCCGCTGTAGACGAGGCCGGCGACGCGCGAACCGAAGCGGGCGATCTCGCCGAAGGAGTCGAGCCAGCCGCGCGGGACTTCCAACCAGGCGTTCATCGGATCGTCTGAAGCTCCGGGTTGGTGGCGAGCAGGGTCTGGGTGAAGGCGTAGTTGAAGGCGAAGACGCCCATGAAGGCGATCACCACCGCCTCGTTGACGGCGCGGCCGACGCCGGCGGCGCCTCCGGACGCAGTCATCCCCTTGTAAGAGCAGACGACGGCGATGATCGCGCCGAACAGGGTGCACTTGAGCACCGAGCCCCAGAGGTCGGTGATCGAGGCGTTGGAGAAGAGGGTGGCGAAGAAGCCGCCGAGCGACTGGTGGTAGAGCAGCTCGGCGCCGATTCCGCCGGTGATGCCGAAGACCAGGGCGTAGATGTCGAGCAGGCCGGTGATCAGCATCAGCGCCAGGAAGCGCGGCACGACCAGGTTCTTGATCGGGTCGACGCCGAGCACCTGCAGGGCGTCGAGCTCCTCGCGGATCTTGCGGGCGCCGAGGTCGGCGGTGATCGCGGTGCCGGCGACGCCGGCGACGACGACGGCGGTGACGAAGGGGGCGAACTCGCGGATCGAGGCGAGGACGAAGAAACCGCCGAGCCGGTCGAGGGCGCCGAAGAGCGAGAGGAAGTTGGAGGCCTGCAGGCCCGGCGCGCCGAAGCCGAAGGCCACGGTCGAGATCAGCAGCGGAAACCAGCAGAGCTGCAGGGCGAAGAGGAACTGGCCGATGAACTCCTCGCCGTAGGGATACGGCGGCTTGACCGCCGAGACCAGCGTTCGAGCGGTGAGGATCATCATGTCCCCAACTTGCTCGAACAGCGACTTGGCGGGCAGGAATGCCCTGTTGACCGCGGTTCCGACCATCATCCTCCTCCTGCGACGAGTCTATGCGATGCATCAGCGGGCTCTGTTGAGTTCGGGCTAACCCGCTCGGGAGCAGGGCAAACCCCGTGGTATGTTCCGGCCGCTTTGGGGGGGCACGCCAGACAGGTCTCGCGTCACCGCCACCGTGCGGCGGTTGCCGCTGTCCTGACCGCGCTTCTGGCGCTCTCTATCGCTGCCTGCGGCGGATCGTCCTCCGACTCAAACGAGGCGGAAGGCGACTACCGGGTGAAGGTGACCGACGCCAACTTCCCCACCGAGCAGCATCTGGGCCAGACCTACCTGCTCGATCTCGGCATCCGCAACACGGGCGACAAGACGATTCCCGCTCTGACCGTGAACGTCGCGATCAAGGGCAAGGAGGGCGAGGGCTCCACCCTGCCCTTCGGCATCCGCGATCCCCAGCCGGAACTGGCGCAACCAGACCGGCCGGTCTGGGTCCTCGCCGCGCACTACCCCAAGTTCATCGGCTCGAGCGCCAATGGCGGCGCCGAAACCTCAAACCCGAAGACCTTTGACTTCGGCCCGCTGAAGAAGAACGCGAGCGCCGACGTGGTCTGGAAGCTGAGCGCGGTCAAGCCCGGCACCTACACCGTCGTCTACGCGGTCGAGGCCGGCCTCAGCGACACGACCAAGGCGGAGACCGGCGGCGGCGCCGCCCCGGGCGGCTCCTTCACGGTGAAGGTCAGCTCAGCCGAACGCAACACCGAAGTCAACGACAGCGGAGAAGTCGTCGAAAAGAAATAGGCGGTGGCGGGTAGCGTTGGTTGGCGTGAGGCAAAGGGCCATCTCGATCATCCTGCTCTCGGCTTTGGCGCTGGTTGCGCTACCCGCCTGCGGCACCGCGCAGCAGCACCGGGCCGAGCGGGCGGCCGGGCTCACGCTGAAGCGCATCGGCAGCTTCGACAACCCGACCTATGTCGCCGGCGCACCCGGCTTCCCCAAGCTGCTCTTCGTGGTCGAGCAGCCCGGCAGGGTCGCGGTGCTGCGTGGTGGCCACAAGCTGGGCCATCCCTTCCTCGACATCAGCAGCCTGGTCGACTTCGGCGGCGAGCGCGGGCTGCTCTCGATCGCCTTCCCCCCTGACTACAAGCAGAGCGGCGACCTCTACGTCTATTACACGGACAAGGCGGGCAACATCCGGGTTGACGAATTCCAGCGCAGCAGCGCGACGCGAGCCGACCCCGGTTCCCGCCGCAACGTGATCGAGATCGCCCACCCGGTCAACACCAACCACAACGGCGGCCAGCTGCAGTTCCTCGGCGATCTCCTCTATCTCGGCACGGGTGACGGCGGCTCGGCTGGCGACCCGCCCAACAACGCCCAGAACAAGGAGAGCCTGCTGGGCAAGCTGCTGCGCATCGACCCGCGGCCAAGCGGGGGACAGCCTTACTCGGTCCCCGCCGACAACCCCTTCGTCGGCAAACCTGGTCGCGATGAGATCTACTCCTTCGGCCTGCGCAACCCCTTCCGCTTCTCCTTCGACACGACAACCGCGGCGCAGCCGCGGATCGCGATCGGCGACGTCGGCCAAAACCGCTTCGAGGAGCTCGACTACACAACCGTCAACGGGGCCGCGGGCGCCAACTTCGGCTGGGACGCGCTCGAGGGCTACCACCCCTACGAAGAAGAAAACAGCGGCACCCCCGACCCGGGCGGCACGACCAAGCCGATCATGGCCTACAGCCACGGCCGCGATGGCGGCAGCTGCACGATCATCGGCGGCTACGTGGTCGGACCCGGCGGGCCGCCCGCCCTGCGCGGCCGCTACCTCTACGCCGACTACTGCTCCGGGATCGTGCGTAGCCTCGTTCCCCACCTGCGCCGGGCCAGCGGCGATCGCAAGACCGGCCTCACCGTCTCCTCCCCCACCTCGTTCGGCGAAGACGACCTCGGCCGCATCTACATCGCCTCGCAGGAAGGCCCTGCTTACAGGCTGACCGGCCGATAGCGGCTACAGTTGGCTGACCAGCCAAAGGGTCGAGGAGGTAACAAGGTGGAGAGCGGAACGGTCGAGACGAGCACGACGGCGATCAACGGTTCGAATGGGAGCGGCGATGCGCCGGCCATCGAGCGGATCGAGGTCCTCAACCCGGCGAACGGTGCGACGGTCGGCTCGATCCAGGTCGACACGCCCGAGACGATCGCCGCCACCGTGGCTCGCGTCCGCGCCAACGAGGCCGAGTGGGAGGCGATCGGGATCGAGGGCCGCTACCACTGGCTCGGCAAGCTGCGCGACTGGATCCTCGACAACGTCGAGGAGATCTCCGACACCGTGCAGGCCGAAACCGGCAAGGTGCGCGGCGACATCTCGGCCGAACTGTTCTACGTCACCGACCTGATCAACTTCTACGGCTCCAACGCGGCCAAGTTCATCGGCGACGAAGACGTCCGCCCCCACTCGCCGCTGATGGCCTCGAAGAAGCTGATGATCCGCTACCGGCCGCACCCCGTCGTCGGCGTGATCAGCCCCTGGAACTTCCCACTCGCGATGGGGCTGGGGGACTCGATCCCGGCCCTACAGGCGGGCGCCGCGGTCGTGGCAAAGCCCTCGGAGTTCACCCCGTTGAGCTTGATCCAAGTGATCGATGCCTGGAAGCAGGAGATCGGCGCGCCGGATGTCTTCGATTACGTGCTCGGCACCGGCGAGGCGGGCAGCGCGCTGATCGACCACGTCGACTACGTCCAGTTCACCGGCTCCGACCGGACCGGGCGCAAGGTCATGGCCCGGGCAGCGGAGACCCTGACCCCCGTCAGCCTCGAGCTTGGCGGCAAGGACCCGATGATCGTGCTCGCCGATGCCGACGTCGACCGCGCCGCCAACGCCGCCGCCTGGGGCGGGATGTACAACGCCGGCCAAGTCTGCCTCTCGGTCGAGCGGATCTACGTCGAGGAGCCCGTCTACGACGAGTTCGTCGCCAAGCTGACCAAGAAAGTCAGCAGCCTTCGCCAGGGGACGGATGGCCGCAAGCCGGAGAAGGACGTCGGCGCGATGACCTCGCCCAACCAGTCGACGATCGTCGAGGAGCACGTGAACGACGCTCTCGCCAACGGCGCCCGCGCTCTGACGGGCGGCAAGAAAGGCGCCGGCCCAGGCGACTACTTCGAGCCCACTGTCCTGGTCGACGTCGACCACTCGATGAAAGTCATGCGCGACGAGACCTTCGGCCCCGTCGTCGGCGTGATGAAGGTGCGCGACTCCGAGGAGGCCGTGCGCCTCGCCAACGACAGCCGCTACGGCCTCGCAGCCTCGATCTTCGGCGAGAAGAACCGCGCGGAGACGATCGCGCGGCGGATCGAGGCGGGCTCGGTGAACGTCAACGACGTGATCACCAACATGCTGGCGATGGGCGTCCCCATGGGTGGCTGGAAGCAATCGGGCATCGGCTTCCGCCATGGCGATTACGGCATCAAGAAGTACTGCCGCCCCGAGTCGATCGTCGTTACCCGCTTCGGCGGCAAGAATGAACCTTCGTGGTACCCCTACACAAAGGGACGTCGCGGGCTGGTCAACCGGGTCCTGACGGCGTTCAACGCGCGGGACCTGAAGCGGCGCCTGGGCCTGCGCGGCTGAGCCTGAACATAGGAGGGTCTCGGGACCCCTTACCCTCCTATGTTCATGTCCGAGCGAGACTTCATAGCGGCAGTCAAGGAGCGCGTCGTCGTATTCGACGGCGGGATGGGTGCCACCCTCGAGCAGTTTGAGCTGACCCAGGAGGACTACGGCGGGCTCCAAGGCAAGTGCCATGAGGCGCTGGTGCTCAATCGGCCCGACGTGATCGAGGGCGTGCACACGTCGATGCTTGAAGCTGGAGCTGAGGCTGTTGAGACCGACAGCTTCCAGGGTTCGCGGCTGAAGCTCGAAGAGTGGGGGCTCGGCGAGCACACGCTGGAGATCAATACGAAGGCGGCGGAAATCGCCCGCAAGGCGGCGGGGCCGGATCGCTTTGTCGCTGGATCGATCGGACCGACCGGGTTCCTGCCCGCATCAACCGACCCCACCCTGGGCAACATCTCCTTCGGAAAGCTGGTCGAGGTCTTTACTGAGCAGGCGGGCGGCCTGGTCGCGGGTGGCGCCGACCTGATCATCATCGAGACGGCCCAGGACATCCTCGAGGTCAAGGCGGCGATCTTCGGGGCGCGCGAAGCGTTCAAGGAGAGCGGCCGCACGCTGCCGATCCAGATCAGCGTCTCGCTGCTCCCCAACGGCGGCAAGATGCTGCTCGGCACCGACATCCAGGCCGTGCTGACAACGCTGACGGCGCTCGACGTCGACGTGGTCGGGCTCAACTGCTCGACCGGGCCCGAGGACATGCGCGACGCGATTCGCTTCCTCGGCGAGAACAGCCCACTGCCGGTGCACTGCATCCCCAACGCCGGCCTGCCCCTGCAGGGCCCCGACGGCGAGACGATCTTCCCCGAAGAGCCGGTTCCGCTTGCCGCGACGCTGGGCGAGTTCGTCGAGCGCTACGGCGTCGGCATCGTCGGCGGCTGCTGCGGGACCACGCCCGAGCACATCGCCGCGATCCGCGAGCGTGTCGACGGCAAGGTGCCGGGCCCGCGCCCGGCGCCGGGGCCGATCGAGGTCTCCTCGATGATGACCTCCACCCCGTTGGTCCAGGAACCGCGGCCGACCCTGGTCGGCGAGCGGGTCAACTCGCAGGGCTCACGCAAGGCAAAGGAACTGCTGCTCGCCGACGACTACGACGGCCTGGTCCAGGTCGCCGAAGACCAGGTCGAAGGCGGCGCTCACGTGCTCGACCTCTGCGTGGCCCTTACTGAGCGCCAGGACGAGGACGAGCAGATGGCGGCGGTGGCGAAGCGGGTCTCGCTGACCCAGCCAACGCCGATACAGATCGACTCGACCGAACCGGAGGTACTGAAGGCGGCGCTGGAGCAGATCCCGGGGCGGGCGATCGTCAACTCGATCAACCTCGAGGCCGGCCGCGACAAGGCCGACGTGGTCATACCGCTGGCCAAGGCGCACGGCGCTGCCCTGATCGCGCTGACGATCGACGAGGTCGGGATGGCGAAGACGGCGGAGCGCAAGGTCGAGATCGCTCAGAGAATTCGCGAGATCGCCTGCGAGGAGCACGGCCTCGATCCCGAAGCGCTGATCTTCGACGCCCTCACCTTCACCCTGACCACCGGCGACGACGAGTGGAAGCCCTCGGCGGTGGAGACGATCGAGGGGATCCGCCGGATCAAGGCCGAGATCCCCGGAGTGAAGACCTCGCTCGGCGTCTCCAACGTCTCCTTCGGCGTCTCGCCGCGGCCACGCGCCGTGCTCAACTCGGTCTTCCTCCACCACTGCGTCGAGGCCGGGCTTGACCTGGCGATGGTCAACCCCAACCACATCACCCCTTACTCGGAGATCTCCGACGAGGAGCGGGCGCTGACCGACGACCTCGTCTTCAACCGGCGCGAGGACGCGCTCGAGCTCTTCATCGCCCACTTCGAGTCGAAGGGCGAGGAGGTGGAAGAGGAGGCCGCCGACCCGACCGCCGGCATGGAGCCCGAGGAGGCACTGCACTGGCACATCCTGCGCCGCAAGAAGGACGGGGTCGAGGACTGGATCGACCGCTCGGTCGAGAAGATCGGCGCCGTCCCAACCCTCAACGAGGTGCTGCTGCCGGCAATGAAGGAGGTCGGCGACAAGTTCGGCGCCGGCGAACTGATCCTGCCCTTCGTCCTGCAGTCGGCCGAAGTGATGAAGCGTGCCGTCGCCCAGCTCGAGAACTACCTCGACCGGATCGACGGTCACACCAAGGGCAAAGTGGTGATCGCGACCGTGTTCGGCGACGTGCACGACATCGGCAAGTCGCTGGTCAACACGATCCTCACCAACAACGGCTACACCGTGATCGACCTCGGCAAGCAGGTCCCGGTCGACGCGATCATCGAGGCCGCGGTCGAGAACGAAGCCGACGCGATCGGGCTCTCCGCCCTGCTCGTCTCGACCTCCAAGCAGATGCCGATCTGCGTGCAGGAACTGCACCAGCGGGGCCTCGGCTTCCCGGTGCTGATCGGCGGCGCCGCGATCAACCGCGACTTCGGCCGGCGCACCCTCTACCCGCGGGGCAAAGAGTCCGACGAGGTCTACGAGCCCGGCGTCTTCTACTGCAAGGACGCCTTCCAGGGGCTTGACACGATGGATGCCCTGGTTGACCAGCAGGCCCGCGACGCTCTGGTCGAGCGGATCAGGGCGGAGGCGCAGGAGCTACGCGAGAAACCGGTCGTAACCGACACGGGACCGCCGACCAGCGACGCCAGCGTGCGCTCGGCCGCACGCACCGACGTCGCGATCCCCGAGCCGCCCTTCCTCGGCGCCCGCGAGGTGGACGTAGATCTCGACGAAGTCTTCCCCTATCTGGACCGTCACGTGCTCTTCAAGCTGCACTGGGGCGGGCGCGGAGTCAAGGGCGAGGCCTGGCGCGAACTGATCGAGGGCAACGGCGAGGAGGAGGGGTTCGCCCCCCGCCTCGAGCGCATGTGGCGCGAGCAGGACTACCTTCAGCCGCGAGCCCGGCTCGGCTACTTCCCTTGCAACTCCGAGGGCAACGAGCTGGTGGTTTTCGACCCGGCCGATCCCGAGCGCGAGCTCGAGCGCCTCACCTTTCCGCGCCAGCCCCGTCACGATCGCATCTGCCTCGCTGATTTCTTCCGCCCGCTCGACTCAGGCGAACGAGACGTCGTTGCCCTACAGGGCGTGACGGTGGGCGCTGAGGTGACAAACGTGATCGAACGCTTGGAGCGCGAAGGCGAGTTCGCCGAGCAGCTCTTCGTCCACGGCCTTGGCGTGCAGTCCGCAGAGGGACTTGCCGAGTGGCTGCACTCGCAGGTACGTGATGAGCTGGGAATCGCACTCGACCAGGGTCGGCGTTACTCCTGGGGCTACCCGGCTTGCCCCGATCAATCGGAGCACCTCAAGGTCTGGCGCCTGCTCGATCTCGAATCGATCGGCATGGGCCTTTCCGACGGTTACGCCGTCACACCTGAGCAATCGACTGTGGCGATCGTCGCCCATCATCCACAAGCCGTTTATTTCGGCATGAAATCCGGATTTATTCCGGAGGACAAGTCGCCCGACGAACTAATCGCTGGCACCGAACGCGGGGGCGAACTAACACCAAGCGAGCCCGCAAAGTAGGACGAGTTTCAGCTGTATTTGCTGGAAACTTCGCTATTTGCGTTCTATGCTCTAGCTGCCACGCGGGCTTTGGTCCGCTGGCATTGAGTTACGGTTAGCGCCGGGGTCCCTCCTCTCACTTGGGGACCTCGGCGCGACATCCACTTTGGCGGTGCGCGGGATGGGGCGAAGCCAACAGGCTCCGCCCCAGCACCCGCTGCTCGCCCCCCTGCTGACGACGATGGGGGGTCGATCGTTGGCTGTTCGCCGTATGCCCGGCTCTCTACTGGACCGGGAGTAAGGTCGCGTCGCAAGTCCGTTCGTTCGGCGCCGGCCCGCCTGGCTGGCTCCCCTTCGTGGCCTTGGGCGTGCATTGAATAACAGGCCGGGATTTCGCGGTCAAGAGCTACGGATTATTCACACTAAACCGTAACCAAACTGCCCTGAAACTCAGGTTATTACCCTGCAAATTTCAGAAAGCCAGAGAAACGCGCGCGCCGTTAGGCGCAACTCAAAGATCGAAAAGAGAGGTGTGAAGCCGCTGGATCAACTCCTCGACGAGCTTGACCCGGTCGCCTCCGATCCGCAGACGTTCGGTCTTGCCTTCGAGGATTGCGTCGACCCAGGCCCTGGTCGAACCCAGGGCCCAGGTTTGGGGGTCGTACTCGAGACGCGAGCTGCAGGTCGTGATTGCCCCCCCCTCAACCTCAACGTGGACTCCGGCCAAGCGATCGGTGGGTTGTTCGGATCCACCGGAACCGGTGTCGACGGCGAGGAGGCAGGAGCCCGACCGAGTCACATCCAGGTCGACCAGGGGAACCGAGAGAAGGAAGATTGCCTCGATATCGATCCGCGTAAGGGGATCGGTGGACTGGGCGAGGTACTTGCACTCACAACTCCCGGCGGCAGCTATCGGGGCGACGGCTTGACGAGTCCACTCGGTAACGCCGTAGGGCTTTGCTCCCCTATCTCCGCTTGGCTTTAGCTCGAGCTGCCTGGCGGCGCGCATCGCGCTCAAGCGACGCTCGAGCGCTGGGTACGAGTGATCGTTGATCACGCTGCTCAGCTCGGTGAGCGAGAGTGGACGGGCAGCGAGGGCACGCAACATCGTCGAACCCCAGCCGCCGATCAGGGCCCGGATCGCGCCCTTCGCCGACTCGCTGCCAAGCGGAATCGCCCCCTGGGGCGCGCGGCCCAACCACGCTTCGACGACCGCGGCTACCGAGAGCACCCCTAAGCCGACGGGAGTCAACTCGTTCTCGACCGTATAGGGCATGCCGCTGCGGACTTGGCGTTCGAGCGCACCGATGCCGCGCAGATTGCCGACCTGGCCTCGCAGGGTCGTCTGGGCGGCGCCGCCGATGCGTTCGCGCAGGTCGGGAAGGCGCAGGGGCCCCTCGAGATGAGCCCGCAGAATGGGGACGCTGAGCGGCGCGGCGATAAGCGAAAGCACCGTGCCACCAGCTCGAACCGGCGCAGGGAGCGTTGTGCTGTCGGCATCCATCATCGAGACATTGGCATGGAAAAGTCGTTTAAAGCAAACTGCCGTCAGCGGTTGCACCCTATTGGATACGGCGACGATCCGCCGGCAACGGCAGAAGCAGGATCATGCAGACAGTTGTCTACTGGAGAAGGGTCAGCCCGAGATGCGCTCGCCGAGGCTCTGGAGCATCTCCTCGACGCGAACGAACTTGACCCGGGGGCGACCGTGCGGCTCGCCGCGGCCAACCTCAGCCTGGTCGATCGCCTGCCAGTCCTCGAAGCTCACGTAACGCACGCCGCGCTCGGCAAGCAGCGACTCGACGGCGACAGGCTCGGGGCTCTCCGGGGCGAGCAGCGTCTGCGACTCGACATCGGCAAGGAGGTGCTGCACCGTCTCCAGCGCGTCCTTCTTGTTGGTGCCGATCACTCCCGAGGGGCCACGCTTGATCCAGCCCGCGGTGTAGTGGCCGACCTTGTGACCGGAGTCGTGGGAGTCGAGCACGCGGCCACCCTCATTGAGGATTAGGCCGCGCTTCTCGTCGAAGGGCACGCCCTCGATCGGAACGCCGGTGTAGCCGACGGAGCGCAGCACCAGGCCGCACTCGAGCTCTTCGCGCTCACCCGAGTCCTTGGCCCGCAGCGTGCCCCCTTCTTCGACCAGTTCGTTGCGGCCAATCACGATCTTCTCGACCCTGCCGTCGCCCTTGATCTCAACTGGCGAGGCGAGGAAGCGCAGGACGATCCGAATCTGCTTGCCGCTGGGCTGGCGCTGGGAGAACTCACGCAGGGTTTCGACGTTGACCCGGGTCGTCTTGTCGGCCTCGTCTGACTCGAGGTAGGCGGCGCTGGCCTGGTCGAGCTCGACGTCGGCGGGGTCGACGATCACGTCGGCGTCCTCCATCTCCCCCAGCTCCTTGATCTCGGGGTTGGTGAAGGCCGCCTGCACCGGGCCGCGGCGGCCGAGGACGACGATCTCGCGAATCTTGCTCTGGTCCAGCAGCTCGATCGCGTGGTCGGCGGTATCGGTCTGGCGCAGCTCGTGGTCGGTCAGGGCGAGCATGCGGGCGACGTCCATCGCGACGTTGCCGTTGCCGATCACCACGGCCCGCTCGGCGGAGAGGTCGAATGCGTCGTCGGCGTAGTCGGGATGCGAGTTGTACCAGCCGACGAAGGCGGTGGCGGCGTGGCTGCCGGGCAGATCTTCGCCCGGAATCCCAAGCTGGCGGTCGGTCTCGCAGCCGACCGTGAAGACGATCGCGTGGTAGAGCCGCTCGAGGTCCTCGACCTCGAGGTCGTGCCCCACCTTGACGTTGCCGAAGAAGCGGAATCCGTCGCGGGCGGCGGTTTTTTCGTAGACCCGGATGACCGACTTGATCTTCGGATGGTCCGGGGCGACACCGCCGCGAACCAAGCCGAACGGGGACGGCAGGCGATCGAAGAGGTCGACTCGAGCGTGCAGATCCTCGCCCTTGAGGATGTGCTCGGCGGCGTAGAAGCCGGAGGGGCCGGCGCCGACGATGGCGACGCGCAGAGGATTGTCTTCGGTTCCGATCTTGCTCATGGCGAGCGCGAAAGAATAGGGAACTCGGCCCGTCGCGCGCCTACGCGGCGAGCAGCATCTCGTTGCAGGCGGGGCAGATGCCGTGACTCAGTGCCGGCAACTCGGAGCGGTTGAAGAGCTCCAGTCGCCTGGCGGCCTCCTCGACCTCGACCCACTCGCCGTCCACTTGAAAGCGGTCGCACCAGCCGCACATCTCCAGCATCTCGTCGCTGCGCGGCGTGGCCGGGTCGAGCAGTCGCTGGGGTAAATCGCGCTCCTCCTCGGCGCGCAACCGTGCCGAGAAGAGCACGACCCGCCCGCCAGGTCGGGCAACGATGCGGATGTCCATCTCGCGGCGCACGGTCGGCGCGTCGCAGCGAAACGGCAGCTCGACGTCACCGACCTCGTCGCGGATCCGGCGGACCAGCAGCCGCTGGAGTTTGACCATCTCCCGCCCCGCGACGTAGTCCCAGAGCGAGCGCCCGAGGCTGCTGCCGGCATCGGGCCAGCCGTTTTCCTCGGCGAAGCGGTAGTAGCCCTCATCGACCCGGATCAGGTGGTCGTGCTCATCGATGGCGTAGCTGAGGGCCTGCGTCGTCATGCTCCGGCGGCGACGGCACTGGGGACGCCGTCGAGGGCGTCCAGCGCCTTGCGCAGCGAGAGCGCCACGCAGGTGAAGATCGGGGTCTCGAGCTCGGTGAACTCGCTTGACTCGGTCGGGCGCAGCTCCTGCACCAGGTCGAGGAACATCCCCGGGTCGTCACCCTCGAATGCGACCACGAACTCCTGGTCATCGAGGCCGAAGGAATAAGAGGTGTTGATCGAGATCTCGGGATAGCGGCGACCGACCTCGATGTGGCTTTTCATGATCCGGCCGCGCTCCTCGGGCAGCAGCCCGTACCAGCGGCGCTGCTTGATCATCGGGTAGAGGAACATGTACTTGCGCTCCGAGACGCAGATCTCGGGCCGCGCCTGCTCCTCCGAGTAGGGAGAGCGCTTGGTCATCGAGAGGAACGAGTAGGGCGTCTCGGTCCACTTCGCCAGGCCGCTCTGGCCGAGCACGACGTGGAAGGTATGCAGGTCGTCGAGGCTGGGGCTCTGGGAGAGGATGACCAGGTCGACATCGCCGCGCGTTCCTATGGTTGAGTAGGCGCGCAGCGAGCGGTCGAGGGCGAAGTCCTCGCAGGCGGCGAGGAACTCTTGCTTGTCGGAAGCGCGTTGCTCGGCGTCGAGGCGGCGCCAGGCGGGATCGACCTTGAAGAAACTGAACTTTGCGAACGTGCGATCGGCCATTGGGGTCACGATAGCTATTGGCCTCTTTCTTGTGGCGGGGACCGCATCGGCCTCGCCAGGCTCAGCGCAGACGAAGGTCACGATTGCTCTCGCGCCCCGAGGGACCGATTTGGAGCGGCTGGCGAGGGTTCGGGGGGTTTCGCCAGGGCTGATGAGCGCTGGGCTGGGGAGCGTGCCGGCGGCGCAGACTTATTTGGACATCTCGCAGGGGAATCGGGTGTTCGATTCGCTCTATAACTCAGACTTGCCGCGTCACGTGGGTGGGGGGATTTGCGGGCCCGGCTACTCGAAGGCGGTCGTGGAACGGGCGGAATCGGCGCCGGCGGAGATTGTTCCCGGGCTGCTGGCAATGACGCTGGCGGAACATGGCCAGAGCTGCACGGTGCGGTCGGTGGGAGTCGCCGGGCTCTCGGAGCTGGTTCGCAGGCTCCAGGGCAACGATCTCTTGATCGCGATCGGGCGGGCGCCGCCGGCCAGGAACGGGGCCCTGGCGATTGGGATTGCGGGCCGCGGGTTCAATGGGGATCTGACCTCGGACAGCACGCGAACCAGCGGGTATGTGCTCTCGACCGACGTCGCGCCGACGATCCTCTCCCGGCTTGGAATCGCAGTGCCCTCGCAGATGTCGGGGCAGCCGATTCGCTCCGAGGGTTCAGTTGATCCGGCCGCGATCGAATCGCTGGCGGCGCGGATGGCGGTGATCTCGGAGCGGCGCGGACCGGTGATCGGGGTCAGCCTGCTGGCCTGGCTGGTGATCTTCGGACTGGCAGCCCTGGTCAGCTCCGATCGCGTCGGCCGGGTCGCGATTCGGCTCGCCGCTCTCAGCATCGTCTACCTGCCCTTGCTCTTGCTGGCGGCCGCAGCGCTCAAACCGGGCCAGGACACCGAACAGATATTGGTGATGTTCGGCGCTCCTCTGCTCGCCGCATTGACCCTCTTCCTGCTGGGCGGGCTGCGGGCGCTCGCGGCTGCCTCCGGACTGGTCGTCGGCGCCCTCGCGATCGACGTGATCGCCGGCTCGCCGCTCACCTCGCTCTCCCTGCTCGGTCCCAACCCCGGGCTCGGCGTGCGCTTCTACGGGATCGGTAACGAGCTCGAGGCACTGCTTGGAGTCCTCGTCGTCGCCGGAACCGGCGCCGCCCTGGCCGGCTTCTGGCCGCGACTGACAGAGCGCCGGGCGGCCGGGGCCTTCGTCGCCGTCAGCCTGCTCAGCGCGATCGTCTTCGCCGCCGGCCGCTTTGGCGCCGACGTCGGGGCCGCGATCGTCCTGCCGGTTGGCGGTGCCGTTGCCGCCGCCGCGATCGCCGCCCGGCGGCGGCGCACCGCCCTGCTCGTGATCGCAGCGCCGGTGGCGGTGCTGGCGCTGATCGCCCTTGCCGACCTAGTTACCGGCGCTAACGCCCACCTGACCCGCTCGGTGCTCGACGCGGGGGGGCTCGGCGATCTCGCCGACGTCGCCCAACGGCGCCTGCAGCTTTCCGCGCACAGCTTCGTCCGCCCGATCGTCATCTTCTTCCTCCCCCTCATCGCCGTGCTCGCCGCGCTGGCGTTCTGGCAGCGGGCGCGCCTGCGCAAATGGCTGCAACCTGCGCCGGCCTTGCGCGCTGGCTTGATCGGCGCCGTCGCGGCGACCGTGATCGGCACGCTCGCCAACGACTCAGGCGCCCTGCTGCTGGAGATCGGCACCGCCTACATCCTGGTCTTCGCCGCCTACGCCTGGTGCGAGCGATCCGCGTGACTTACGCAACTAATCACCTCTGGGGAATCAACTACCCTTTGTGATTCGTGCGGATTGCTCTCGTCTCGCCATATTCCTGGTCCTACCAGGGCGGCGTGAACCGGCACGTGGAGGCGCTTGCCGAGGAGTTCCTTGGCCGTGGCCATCACGTTCGCGTGCTCGCCCCCTTTGACCCGCCCGGCCGCCTCAGCCGCGTGCTGCACCGTGCCGCGCCCGAGCCGCGCGAGGTTCCCGACTACCTGATCCCCCTGGGACGGACGGCGGGCTTTCCCTCCAACGGAGCGATCTCGAACCTGGCGCCCTTTCCAGCCGGCGGGGTCGTGGCTCCACGCCGTGAGCTCAGCCGGGGCAATTTCGACGTCGTCCACATCCACGAGCCGCTGGTGCCGCTGGTTGGCTGGAACGCGGCGCTGGGCAGCGACGTTCCGGCTGTTGGCACGTTCCACGCCTACTCCACCAGGGCCGTGCCCAACTACACCGCCTCGGTGCTGGGAGCGCGGCGTGTGTTCAACCGTCTCGCCGCCCGGATCGCCGTCTCCGAGGCGGCCGCCTGGACCGGGCGCCGCTGGTACGGCGGCCACTACGAGGTGATCCCCAACGGGGTCGACGTCGCTGCCGCGCCGAGCGGGCCGAAGCCGGCGAGCGATCAGCTGCGCGTCCTCTTCGTCGGCCGGCCGGAGGAGCGCAAGGGCCTGCCGATCCTGCTCGCCGCCTTCGGCGCCCTGGTCGAGCACGTGCCCAGCCGCCTCACCGTGATCGGCGCCGAGCGCGAGGACGTGCTGCGCTACCTCGCCGACCCGGAGACGATGCGCTTCATCGACGTGCGCGGCCGGGTCTCCGGCGAGGCGCTGCACAGCGCCATGCACGAGGCAGACGTGCTCTGCGCCCCATCGCTCTCGGGCGAGAGCTTCGGCATGGTCCTGACCGAGGCCTTCGCCGCGGGCACTCCGGCAATCGCCTCCGCGATCGCCGGCTATAGCGATGTCGTCAAAGACGGTGTCGATGGGGTGCTCGTCCCCCCCGGCGACGCCCAGCGCCTCGCCGAGGAGCTACAGCGCGCCCACCACGAGCCCGAGCGGCTGGTGACGATGGGCCGCGCCGCGCGCCAAAGCGCCGAGCGCTACGCCTGGCCGCGCGTCGCCGACCGGGTGACCGCCGTCTACGAGCGAGCCCTCGCGGCGCCCCAGCCGGCGAACAACCTGGAGCGAGCGGCTCGCTGGATGGGGATACAGCCCTCTGACGGCCTACCGCCGCAGCCGCCGCAGCGGCTCCCCTCGCTCGACCCCGAGCCCGCCCAGACCGGCAAGCGCAAGCGCAAGATCGCCCGCCGGGTCGGGCTGGCGGCCGCCGGCGTGACCGGTATCGGCCTGACCGCGTTGGCGGCGCAGAAGATCGGCGTCGACAACGTGGTCGAAAGCATCGTCCGCTCCGACCTCAGCTGGGTCTGGGTGGCCTGCGGCCTGATGGCGCTCTCGCTCTTCTTCCGCGCCGCCTCGTGGTACTGGATCGTGCGCGCGGCGCTGCCGCTGGCGCCCGTACGCCGCCGCGACGTCACCTCGGCGACGATGATCGGCGTGCTGATGTCGGCGACCCTGCCGGCCCGCCTCGGCGAGCCGGCCCGCGCGATGTCGCTGGCCCGCCGCATCGGCCGCATGCGCGAGACCTTCCCGGTGCTGCTCGGCACGCTGGTCTCCCAGACGGTACTCAACCTCGTCGCCCTGGCGATGCTCGGCGTGATCATCGTCTCGACCACCGACCTCTTCCACTCGGGCACCCAGAAGCTCTTCGCCTTCAGCTTCGTGCCGCTGCTCCTGCTACTGCTCGTCCTGCTCGGCCCGCCGCTGATGCGGCGCAACGGCAACGGCCGCCTGGCCCGCATCGGCGCCGCCATGCACGGCGCCCTGCTGCAGGTCCGGGCCGGCCTGCGCATCTTCCGCAACCCGCGTCGCGGCGCCGCTGCCGCCGCCGCCCAGCTCGGCGCCTGGGCGATCCAGCTCACCGCCTGCTGGGCGCTGCTCGCCGCCCTCGGACTAAACGACCAGGCGGGGATCGGCGCTGCCGCCGCGGTGCTCTTTGCCGTCAACGTCACCGCCGTGGTGCCGGCGACGCCTTCGAACATCGGCGTCTTCCAGCTTGCTGTGATCAGCGTGCTGCACACCGGCTTCGGCGTCAGCACCGCCGACGCCCTCGCCTACGGAGTGATCCTGCAGGCGGTCGAGATCGCCACCGCGGTTGCCCTGGGCCTGCCGGCGCTGGTTCGCGAAGGGCTTACCTGGAGCGACCTGCGGGTCCAGGCCCTTGCCTCCACCCCGGTGCGACTCAAGCCACAGCCGGTGCCTCGCGAGTCCGAAACTCGCGAAGGCATTCGCGCCTAGGCTCTCTAGCTGACCCGCCTACATACGTTGTGAACCGCTGAGAGGCCATCCGGGCCCGCCAAGAGGCTGTGGGTGTTCGAAGCTCACGACCTCGAGGAGGACCCGGATGAAGGTTCACGCTAACGCCGTTCTCGGACCGGCGGGACGGCTCGCGTTGGTGCAAGCGATTGAGTCGGCTGCTCGATGGCGATACCCAGAAGCGGATCTGTGAGTGGCGTCGGCGCACCGGCTGGGGACCGCGCCTGGTGGCCGGCAAGGTCGGGCGCCACCATTCGACCGTCTGGAAGGTCCTCGCCCGCCATGGCATCTCGCGTCCTGCGCGGGCGCCCCGGGAGGAGGCCCGCCGCTATGAGTGGCCCTGCCCTGAAGATCTCCTACACATGGACACCTCGCGCTATGCGCGCTTTGAGCGCCCCGGGCACGCGGTCACCGGGGATCGCTCTCAACGCTCGCGCAAGTGGATGGACCCGGCCACCCGCGTCGGCTTTGACTTCTGCCACGCGATCGTCGATGACCATTCGCGCCTGGCCTACGTCGAGCTGCATCCCGACGAGCGGGCCGCCACCGTCACCGCCTTCGTCGAACGAGCTTTGGAGTTCTTCGGCTCGCACGGGATTACCACCAGGCGACTGATGACCGACAACGCCTTCTCCTATGTCAAGAACCGCTCGCTGCGCGAGCTGCTCGTCTCCAAGGAGATCAAGCACATCACCACCAAGCCCTACCGGCCCCAGACCAACGGCAAGGTCGAGCGCTTCCACCAGACGATGGCGCGGGAGTGGGCCTACGGGATGGCCTACCGCTCCCATCATCATCGAAACACGGCTTTGCCACACTGGCTCAAGCACTACAACGAGACCAGGCCCCACAGCTCAGTTGGCGGCCGGCCGCCGATCAGTCGCGTTCACAACGTCCGTGGGCAGGACAGCTAGCTGAGAACGTCCTTCGAGACGCTGCCGACGCCGAGCAGACCGGGGCCGACGTGGGCGCCCAAGACGGCGCCGATCTCGGAGATGAAGACCGGCTCGCAGCCGAAGATTTCGCGGCAGTCGTCGGCCAGGGCCGCGGCGGTCTCGTCGTCCTGAATGTGCTGGACGACCCAGCCATCGATGCCGTCCTCATGGCGCTGGCGGGCGTAGTCGCGCAGGCGCTCGATCGAGCGAGCCCTGGTGCGCACGCGCTCGACCGGGGTGATCTCCTCCTCCAGAGTGAGAATCGGCTTGATCTTCAGCGCCGAGCCGATCCAAGCACGGGCGCCCCCGATCCGGCCGCCGCGCCGCAGGTACTCGAGGGTGTCGATCGCAAACCACATCTTCAGCTCCTCCCGCGCCTGCTGAGCACGAGCGATGACCGCCGCACTGTCACCACCCGCATTGGCCGCGGCCGCGGCCGCCAGGACCGAGAGCCCCATGCCACCCGCCGCCGAGCGCGAGTCGAAGAGGTGGATCCGCTCGCCACCCTTGCCATCGGCGACCAACCGCTCCCGAGCTTGGTTGGCGGCCTCGAAGGTCCCCGAGATTCCCGAAGAGATGTGGATCGAGACGACTTCCCGCCCTTCGTCGAGCAGCGGCTCATAGACGGCAGCGAAGTCGCCAATCGAGGGCTGCGAAGTCGTCGCCCCTCCCTCTGAGGCGCGCAGCCGCTCATAGAAGCCGGCGTAATCGCTGACCTCAGACTCCGGCTCCTGATGTCCGTCAACCGAGACGTAAAGGCTGATCGTCTTGATCCCGCGCGAGGCAACGAGCTCGCTCGGGAGATAAGCCGTCGTGTCGCAGACGACCGCAGTTTCAGTTGAAGAACTCAAGCCAATCGATTCTCGCAGACGCCGCTGCTCAGATTGACCTGAGCGGAGACGCGACTCCGATTGGCTTCCCGGCCACTCGCCTTCTGAGTCGCGGATGGGCATGAGGGGGTTCTATTCTCATTCCGAGATGACGCGCCACTGCCCGACGCCCTGCGACAAGCTGGAAGGCTTGGGCGTGGCTGCCGCTGGCTGTGGCCGTCGTCGTGATCGAGGTCTTGATCCTGGCGGGTCTACTGCCCAAAGGCTGGACCGGGGCCGTCGTCGCGGGGGCTGCGGTACTGACCTTGGGGGGCCGGGTGTTCGACTACAGCACGAAGCTGCGGGCAAGGTTGCTCAGCCGCTAGCGGCGTCGGGCCGCAGAAGAACGAGCTCCTCTTCAAACTGCCGCACTTGCCACCGTCTTTATGCACTACAACTTTGCTCGCCCACGCTCGGCGCTGAAAGAGCGCTATCCCCGGACTCCAGCGATGGCGGCCGGGGTGATCGATCACGTTTGGTCGCTGGAAGAGATCGCGGCGTTGCTGGATTAGAGGATCTCCTCGCAAACGAAGGCGATCTGCCCTGGATTGCCAAGCACGGGGCCGACTCGAACCGAGGTACAACCGACTACCCGCCTCCCATGTGGGCAACTACAAAACCGACAAAGGCCCCCGCGATGACGTAGAGCCATGAGGGTTCGAGGCGAGCCTTCCGATCCATTTGCCTACGATAAATGCCCGCGGAGCGGGCCGGGGCCTCGATTCGGTTTTCAAACTGACCCACTGCCGCCTCAAGGGGTCGCTACACTTTGTGAAGTGACCGACGCGACCAGCGACACTCCGCAGACAGCGATCGCCTTGACTGAAAAGGCGGCCGGAAAGATTGCCGAGCTGCTCGGCTCTCATGAGGACTCCGAGGGCCAGGCGCTTCGGGTCGCGGTGCGCGGGGGTGGGTGCTCTGGATTCCAGTACGCACTGGCCTTCGATCGCACCAAGGAGGATGACCACGTCTTCGAGGTCGACGGCGTCTCGGTGATCGTCGACAAGGTCAGCATGCAGTTCGTCTTCGGCTCCGAGGTCGACTACGTCGAAGGCCTGCAGGGCGCCGGCTTCCAGGTCAACAACCCGAATGTGGTTGCGGCCTGCGGCTGCGGCTCCTCTTTCCAAGTGAAAGAGGACGCGACAGAGACGGCCGCGGTCTAGTTGCCCTACTCGCAGAAGCGCTGAACGTCCCCCCACCTGAAGGATGAATGTGGCGGCGAGGCCGGGACCCGCTCCCTGTCTTTGATGGGCCAGGTCTTTGATAAAGTTCCCACGAATGGGAGGGATTTTTGGGGGTATTCGTGGGTTTACGACGGTAGCTGCATTTGCGGTGGTGGCTGCAATCTTGGCAAGCGGCTGCGGTGGTGGCGGCTCTGACACGATCGAGATTCAGACCGGCTCGCTGTCGAAAGCCGAATTCATTGAAAAGGCCGATGCCGTCTGCACCAAAGGCCAGGAAAGGGGCGGCCGCGAACTTTCCAGCTACATGAGCAAGAACCACATTACGCTCACGGGCCCGTTGCCAAGCGCGGTCGCAGCCGGGCTCTTCGGCTCGGTGATCGAACCCACCTATCAACAGGAGATCACCGAAATCAGCGAACTCGGTGCCCCCAACAAGGACGCCAAGAAGGTGGCCGCAATGCTCGGAGCGATAGAAGCCGGCCTCGCAAAGGGCCAGCGCGACCCCGCTGGTGCCATCAGCCGCAACGAACTAGTGCCGGCCGCTGGCGAGTTGGCCCGGGCCTATGGCCTCACCGCATGCGGAGAACTTTGGACCTAAGTAGAAGGTCGCGCGGCTAAGTCGTTCCGACCGTCGGTATTAGGCCCCTCACCGTAGCGGAGCAGCTCTACTTCGGGGCCACCCTCGTATATCGAGGCGGCCCCTCGAGTCGTCTATGACGAGATGCAGGTCGGCGTTAATGGATGCCGACTGGAGTTCAGCACTACCCGTGCCGGTGGGAATTACGCGCCTTGCGCGCGGCACAGCCGACCCGCATGGGCGGGTGCAATGTAGCCCTTTTGCCATTTTGAGCAGTGAGCTTGGCAGTCACTCTGTTGACTTGGCTGCAGAGATTCTCCGAGTTTTCGATCAGGCCCTTCTTGCCGCCCGGAAAGCTAGCGACGATTTCTCGTATAGGGGCATCCGGGACCGTTTCGAATGTCGTGCGGATACCACCTCGTATGGAGTCGATCCTCCCCACTGAATTAACTTCTATCGGCATGCTCGGAGGGCCCTTCAGCGCAACGACCAGGTCCGGCAGAAGATGGTTGGACGACCGCAGATAGATAGGTCCATTGAGTGGAAAATCGAAGAGTGGGCTCTTGACCACGGCATGCCCATAGATCGACCCCGCCGGGCAATTGTGAGCCGCGAACTGCACCCTGGTGCAGACCGTGTTGATGTGGCCTTGGTCAAGGAACTCCGAGTGTGGCAGGGCGATCGAGAATTTGCTCGAGTTGGCATCCCCAGATCGCGGGCGCACGATCACCGTCAGCCCAGGATGCGCTCCACGATGAGTGCCCCCGCTCAGGGTGAATCTGGTCCTGGGCTTGTAGTTGAGCTTGGCGCAGTTGGTGACGGCGTAGGGGGATGTGGGATTGGCTGCCGCGCCATGGGCCGAGGTCAGCGCCGCTGCTGTCTCCTTGGGCTGACAGGAGGTCGGGTTGAGGGAAAAGTGGGGCCTATCAAGCACGACGTTCAGAGTCTTGTAGAGGAGGGGGATGCCTTCGACGAACTGCGGCAACGGATCCGCACTTGCGGTTGCCCGAGCAGTTTCGGGATCGATGTAGATCGCCGAGCGCACCACTTCGTCGCCGAAGTCGAAGGGGCCGGCCTGCTTGGGGACGACGGCGACGATCGACGTGGGCGCACCTTTGTAGGGCCCACCGATGTAGACGGCGGTCGGACGCTTGCCCGGCTGGGGCACCCAGAGCGGGTTGGGCCCGACACCCACGGCGGCGGTCACCCTGCCGATCCGTGAGCCGGGTGGACAGTTACCGCTCACCGCATCGGCGCCTTCGCAGCGCGCGAGCCCGGCGAAGGAGGCGGCGAGACCCTTGGGCAGGGCGAGGGAGAGGCCGGCGATGTTCTGTTCGCCGTCGGAGCGGGTGATGGTGAAGGTGAAGGGGCTGAAAGCGCCGCCCTGTGCTTCGGTGGAGCCCGCCTGGAGCTTCGGTTCGAAGCCGCCGGTGTCGCAGCCTTCGGTGACCCTCATCGGGGTTTCTCCAACAGCCGGCGGTCCACCCGACCAGGGAACGAATTCATAGTGGGTGACGTAGGTGCCGCAGTGCTCGGGGGTGACCAGGGGCGCCCGGAAGCCGGACTTCAGCAGGAGCTTCACTTCGCGCAGTGGCGCCTGCGGGATGCCTTCGAGTTTGGGTATCCCGAGCACGATCGAGTGAATCTGGCCGGTCGACTTATCGACTTCCAGGTCGCCGGGCAGCTTGATGTGCAGGCCGAGGTCGTCGGCGACGATCCAGACCCTGAAGGGATCGCCCGGTTCGGGCTCGCGCAGGTAGATCGCGCCTTTGAGGTTCCGTTCCAGCACCGGCACGTCGAATTCGGTTGCGGCGAGCTTGGCGGCGTCGGGGCAGTGGGAGGCTTCGCTCGTTTCGAAGCCCACCTCGGCGGCCGAGCAGGTGGCGAGCCCATCGGCGGCGCCGTTATCGATCGCCAGCCCGGGTGGGAAGTCGATCCGCATGTAGCGGATCTGGGCCGGTTCGAGCACTTCTACGCCTTTGGAGGCGGGCAGCTTGATCGTCAGGTCGAGGCCAGTCGGGGTGGAGGTGTGGTGACTAGTGGGCTCCACTTCCAGGCTCGGGCCGAAGGGGAGACTGTCGCAACCGGTGATCGCCGGCAGCGAAGAGCGGGCTTCGGCGCCGGGCTTGAACTGGGGTTCGACCCAGCTGGAGGCATTGACCCCGACTTCCAGCGGCACGCCGCAACGGGTCGGGTTGGTGAGGAAGGGCAGGACTTGGCCGCCGGGCGGGCGTCCGGACGTGCTGACACAGCCTTCAAATGCCTCCAGCGGCGTGCAGCGTTCGGTGTCGTGGACGGGACTCGCTGGCACCCCCCACAGCGTGGTGTTGAGCTCGACTAGCCGGGCGACAGCTGGGGCGTCAATGACTTCGGCGGTGAGACCGTAGTCGGAGCCGGAGCGCAAGCGTAGATCGATGAAGATCGGGAAGGTGCCGGCGAACGTGCCCAGGCGGGCGACGACGTCGCCGCCCGGCGGGGTCATCATGTAGACGGGCTCCTTGAACTTCCCCGTCAACTGGTAGGCGAAGATCGTCGAGACGCCCACCTGCGATCCGTTCGGGCAGCCGCCGCTTTCTTCGGTGAAGGCGCCGGAAAGCTGCTGGGCGGTGCACTGCTGGGGGTCGCCGAAGATGTTGGGATCGCCGATCAGCCCCGGCGGCGTTTCGATGCGGATGTTGCGAGCGGCCGCGTATGAATCCTTGAGGCCGAAGACGTTCGGTTTGCTGAGCGGGTTGCGCTTGACGGAGACATCCAGGGTCAGGTCGGGGTGGGCGCCGGCCTGGGTCGTCGAGAGCGAGGCGCTCACCGATTCGATCCCGAAGCAGTCCGGACGCGGTTCGGCTTCGCAGCTTCCGGCTGCTGCCCCAGTGGCAGTTGGCAGGGCGAGAGCGGCGAGGGCTACTGCGGCGGCGAGGAGAATCGCGGTACGGCGGATCATCGAGGTCCCCCTCTCTCGTGGCCGGCCCGACGCCGGTGACCATGACGCTGGTGCGTCTGGTGGCGCTTCTTCACGCAGCGACCTTTGACCCGGTGCTTGCTTTTCCCGCAACGGACAGCGGGTCCCGACCCTTCGTCGCCGTGTGCGGGGGTGGTGGGCACGGGTAGCGAGGGCGCCTCGGCCCCCTGGCCCTGACAGGCATCGCCCTGGCAAGGCGCCGCCTCGGCGGATTCGGGAATGCCGCCGCTTTCGCGGGCGTCGTAGATCGAGACGCTGCCTGCCACGTCCGCGCCAACCAGCCGCTCGAGCGTGCGGAAGAAGACATCGTGCCCGTCGGAGCTCATGGCGTAGAGGTAGCTGTCGCGTTCTCCCTGTCCGGAGGAGATCAGCGCCAGGCAGCCTCCGGCGCGCTGGCAGGAGGGAGCGCCCGCGGCACTGCCCCAAGAGCTTCCCCGCGCTCGCCACTCGTAGACGTCGGCGGCGGAGTTGGCATCTTCGGGCAGCAGCCGATCGCTACTGGTGAAGACAAGGGCCGTGCCGTCCGAGGTGAGGTTCGGGATCACCGTGTGGGCGATCGTCGCCGTGGTGTCGAGTTGCTGCAGCAGGGCGTCTGCGCTAGGCGCGGCGCCACTCGGGTCGCAGGAGGGACAGGTAAGCCGCTCGCCCGGCTCCGCGGCGGGGTCATAACGGTAGATCTCCCCCACCCCTTTGTTGTCGTAAGCGGTCAGCCGGGCATGGGACTGGAAGGCGAGGACGCCGCCAATGGGCGTCGAGCGGATGGGGGCGTAGGCGCGGCCGCTCTGCGCAGGGGGGGGACCGATCGCGCGCGTCCAGGCGGCGAGATTCATGCCGCTGATGCCACCGAAGGCAATGCCGGCAAAATCGGTAGCAGCAAGGCGGGCGACGAAGCGGGTGTCGTTGCCGTCCCAGGCGTAGAGGTTGCGTGCCCCGACCCCCGCCGCTTCTTCGTTTTCGTTTTCTTCCGCACCGGTGAGCGTGTCCACGGAGCTGAAGTAAGCGACCGAGCCATCGGCGGATACGTTGGTGAAGATCCCCGCCGCGGCAATCTGGACCGGAGACTGAGCACCAGAGCCGGCGCAGGGGCCAGATTCGACTTCGCAGACGTAGAGCGCGGCGGGGGCTTCGCCGTTCGTGCCGGCGGCATAGAAGACGCGCCCGCCGTCTTCGGAGACGCCGGCGAAGGTGGCCGGTGCCGCCGCAACCTCGACCGTGGCACCTCCACGACGCTCGTAGAGCGCTCCGCCGACCCCAAAGACGACAGCGGTGCCTGCTTCGTTGGCCCCCAGGTAGGTCGCGTCTTGCGCGAAGGCCGAGCCCTCGGCGTCCAGGGAGAGGACTTCGGCGTGAGTGGAGCCGGCGGCGCGGTCATAGAGGGCCTCGGTCCCGGCCGGCGGAGCGTCCGGCTCGAGGTGGGTGGAGGAAGAAAAGATCGCATGGGCCCCGCCGGCGCTCAGATATCGCCCCGCCGCGCCAAGGTCCCCACCGAGATCACCGCGGCCGAGCGCTTCGAAGCCCGCCGGAGTGCGCAGGTAGGTGCCCGTTGCGAGCTCGGCAAAGGATTCGGCCGGTTCGACCAGCCAGATCGCGTAACTCTGGTCGGAGGAGACGCCCTGCATGAGCAGGCTGTGGTTCAACTCGGGATCAGCCTGCGCATAAGTGGGGCCGTAGAACGAGTTCTGCCAGCCGGCAGCCGGGTGTTCGCCAAGGGCACGAGCGGCGCGGTAGCCATCGATGACGCCGTTTCCCCCGAAGCCAGGCAGGGTGCCCGCAGTGATGTAGGAGAGGCTCTGCCCGGCGCCCGCGCCGCGCGGCGGGGTCAGCCACTGGTCGAAGCCGCGGTCGGAGGTACCCGCATCCGGGGCGCGGGGCGAGAGCCCGTTGGTCGCGGCCGGGGTGACGAGCTCATAGGCGCGGCAGTCGGGCAGCTTCGCCGAAAGCCCGTTGCGATATTCGGCGTTCGGGCAAGATTCGGCGGCGCGACGTGACAGCGTCACGACTTCCTGATCGGCCCCGACGGCGACGCCGGCTTCGTTTTCGGCGACTACCCGGACGTGATAGTCCGTGCCTTCGGCGAGGCCGAAGAGGACGCACTGAACCTCGCTTTCGCCGGCGTTCGGACCGAGCGGTTGCGGAGACGTGGCGCGGTCGTATGCGCCAGCGGCTTCGCCGTAATCGCAGTGGTAGTGGGTCAAGAGGCCCGCGGGATCGACCTTTGCCCGCACGGTGATTTCGGTGTAGTGGATCGGGCGGGCCAGCTCCGCTTCCACGCGCGGCGACCCGAAGCAGAGCGCTTCGCCTTCCCCCGCGCCGAATTTGTTGACGGCGACAAGGCGGGTGCAGTAGTGGCCTTCGGAGTTGAGGCCGCCGACCGTCGCATGCACGGGCACCTGTCTTTCAGTGCTGCCGATTTCCGCAGCGCTCTCCGCGCAGGGGGTCGATGCGGCGCCCAGGAAGGGTGGGCCCTCTGCTTCGACATTCGCCTCGTACTGATCTTCTGCCAGGTATTCGAAGTCGCACGTTTCGACCTCGGAGCCACGGGGGTTGAGAACACCGTTCAGGGTGGTCTGTCCCCCGCCAATTTCGCTCGGCGTAACGGTTTCCGCCTTTGGCGGTCCGCCGTAGGAGAGGGGGCCGAAGGCAGTGATGTCGTAGGGCGGGTGCTCAGGGCTGGTGTCGTCGAAGGCGACGTAGGCGTTGCCATCGGCGGGGTCGTACTCGGCGCAGGTCGGCGTCGTCGTTTCATCGAGCGGTTCTTCTTCGCCGGTTGTCGCGTTTACGTGGAGTGCGCAGGCGCTGTCGACCGCTATCCGGAACCCCCTGCCCACGAGGTTGGTGAAATGGCCGAATTCGGCCACACAGGCCCCCGATCCGTCGTACTCGCGGGCGGCTTCGTCGACCGACTGGAACTCGAGCACGTGCCCGTCTGCTTGGTCAACGGCCAGTCCCCGAGGAGTGCTAACGCCCATTACTCCCCGTGGGCAACCCGCTCCGTTGATCCTCCCAACCACTTCGCCCCCCGCTCCATTCACTCTCTGGATCGTCGAGGAGCCGCCTGCAGTGACGTAGACGGTCGTCTGCCCGCCGTTTCGGGCGCTTGCCCCATTCAACGCAATCGAAGTCATAGGACCGGCCAATAGGCCCGCGCCGAATTCCGAGTTGAGAACCCCCGACCCTTCCCTGGCGGGTTTGTACACGCGAACGATTCCGTTGGTGGCGAGGAAAAGCCTATCCCTCCCCGTTCCGGGCCCCGGATCAACCGCGATCGCCCGCAGGGAATCACTCCCGCTGGGGAAATCCGCGGATCCGGCCACAGCCGGTTCGTGCCGGGCGTAGGTGGTTCCTGCGCGCGGTGGGTACTGACTGGGCGCGTAATAATGGACCGCTTCACCGGTCAGCTGTGAGATTTCGAGCACGTAGACGTTGCCTTCGGAGTCAACCGCCAGATCGTCCAGCGAGGGATGGGGATCTTCGAAGCTGGTCAACTCGTTTCCCTGCGGTCCGTAGATGTGAACGAAGCCCCCAGCCGCCGCGTACACGTCCCCGTGGTCGTCGGTCGTGACCGCCCGGGCGTTTTCGAGCAGGTGCGAGAGAGGTTCGCTCAGCTCCGGCCGGCTGGGCGCGGCCAGGGGACCAAAGCCGAGGACCTTCGCCCCTGTGCCCGCACCGATTCCGAGGAGGATCGTGCCGTCACCCGCGCCGCCGGAGCGATCGACCGCGATCCCGCTCGGTTCGGCGTCGGAGAGTTCGGGGCCGCTGATCCGGTCGAGGTATTCGCCGCTGCCGTCGAACTCATCGAGCGTCGCATGACCGGCGTCGTAGAGGAGCAGGTGGCCAACGGTACAGGCCTGTGTGGAGACGGGGACGCACTTGGAGCCGGCGGCTTCCCTGTTGCCGGGATCAACGGCGAGCTGGGCGCCGGCTGCGCCGAATTCGAAAGAGCCTTCCGGAGTGGCGGCACCCGTTATCTCGCGCTGCAGCTTCAAACCGGCGGCGCTCGGGCCACCGAAAAGGACCAGCTCGTCGGCGGCGGGGCCGCGAGCGTCAGCGACGAAGAGGCGATGGTCGCCAGCGGGGGAAGTGTATGCGGCGACACCGGTGGCTCCGGTCAGGACGCCGTCGCCGACGCGGCCGCTCCAGCCTTTGACTTTCTCTTCGTGGACCACGAACTTGGTCGCCGGACCCGCCAGTTCGGATTCGTCCACGCCGAGCAGTTCGACGTCGCTGTCGGCGAGGGCGCCTTCGAAATGGACGAAGTGTTCTTCACCGTCGTGCGTGACCGAGACGTTGCCGGATCCGATCGAGGTCAAGGCTTCCAGCTTCGCTTTGACTTCTGCGGCCGGTCCTTCGAATTCGATCGGTGCCGTTTCTTCACCGTCGAAGCTCAGCCGGTAACGCCCGGCGGTGCATTCGAAGCAGAGGATGCGCTGTTCCTCATCTATGCCCTGATGGCCTTCGTCGTCGTAGACCGAGACATGATCACCCTCGGCGACATAGAGACGATCATCGACGGGATCTACTGCGATGCCCGCGGTTTCGCCGCTGTCATCGATCGGTTCGGCGGAACCATAGACAGGTGTAGCAGTAAGCGGATAGGCATCCGGGGCATAGCGGACCACCTGCCCGGTGCTCTCCTCGGAGACATAGAGATGACCCGCTGCGTCGACCGCGAGGCCGCAGGGAACGTTCGGGTCGAAGATTTCCGCGATCTGTTCGCCCGCTCCACGGTGACCCGGCGCGAAGACGTAGACCTTCGATTCCCCGGCCGAAGAGGCATAGAGATCGCCGCGGGAATCCACCGCCACCCCACACGCACGGTTGAGGCCTTCGACCACCGGACCGAGCGGCTGATGCGTCGGCGGGCTGGCGAGTACCGTCGGCGCCATCCAGAGCGCCAATGCGAACAGCCCGAGAGTCGGGCCCCACCGGACTCGCCTGCTCAAAGCGCCCATGCCGATCCCCCTTGGTCTTTCATCCCTACCGGCGGCCCCAAGCGCCGGAAAGTGAGGTTAGAGAACCCATTCGTACCTGTCAAGCATCCAATACGTTCCTCTAAATACGGCCGCCCCGGATTTCCGGGGCGGCCGTATTGCTACTGCTCACAATTGGTTCGCCCTTCGGCGTCCCTCGAGTCGTCTACGACGAGATGTAGGTCGCCGTTAACGGGGTGGTTAAAATGTCTAAGAACGCTTTTTCAGGACAGCTGCCGCTCACTATGTGCGTTTCCTGTCCCTCGATTCGAACTTCACCGTTTGCTGATGTCGATAATAAGGGCCCTAAACCGTGACCCGCCAGCCCAGTGCCGTTGTACACGCATTTGATGAAGCCGAAGAGGCAGTTCAGTTTGACTTCACCTTTGCCGGTTACGTCAGCTAATTCGTGACCTAACCTTAAGACGGTGATCACCGGGGTTGCGCCCTGCTGCGTGACAGTACATGAGTTGTTACAGCTACTGTAGGTGAAGCTGCCCGTAACCGTCGCCGGGTTGCCTAACGTAGCGGTACCCGAGAATAAGACGTTACATTCGACGTTGAGACTCGAGCTTAAGAGAGTCGCCTTCCCTACTGATTCTTCGTGCACAGTTCCGACCAGGTTTCCCGCTGCACACGGGGTTTGATCCACTTTGCACAAAGCCGTGCTGCCTTCGGCCATCGCCGAGGAAGCGCCGACGATCGCCATCGCGGTCAGCGCAGCCAGCGCCGTCAGGCCAATTAGCTTGATCGTTCTCACTTTGATTCTCCCTTCCCGGCGGAAGATCCCGCCGAGACAGTCGATTGGACGTTTGCGCCCATTTGGACACGCAGTCCATTTAAGGGTCTTTTATGAGAGACGTCAAGTAATCAGATGATCTTGTGCAAATGGATTTGCGGCGCGCCGTTCGCCTTTTACCTGCACTGCGTCGCATTCGCGATCGGAGAGCCGGATACTCGCCTATCCCCGCGCCGGGGCCTCGACGTAAACGACGGGGCCCAGGACAGACCGACGGTGCACGGGCTCGGAGCGGCCAGAGCCCAGTGCACCTGCCGATCATTCGCGGATCCCTAGCCGGTTACCGCCCAGGTGCCGTGGAATGGCCATCCCGCTTCCCCGCCGATCAGGACGAGATTCGCCCCGGCGGTGGACGCCCCTTCATCACTGGCCGCGCTAGCTACATGCACAGTGTGACTCGTCGATTCAGAGGTGTCAGATGCCAGATAAACGCACAGATAGCCGGGGCTTGCCTCGGGGTTGGACGCGCTAGCCGGGTCTGGGTGACTGGGGTTTTCGCATTCGCTGGGTACGGTTGCGCTTTCATAGATCACGAGTACGTGTTCATGATCGAGCGCCGCCGCTAGCGGAATTGAGAAAGATATCGGTACGTCGGTACGTACAACCGCGGGCGTTTCGCTGCTCAGAGAGTCGCCGGCGATCGATCCCGTCTCCGTTGCGCCCGACGGTAGCGTGCCGCCGGCCGTCCACGGCGATCCGTTTGTGCCGTTTGTGCCATTGGTGCCGTTTGTACCGTTGTCCCCCTTTGCGCCCTTTTCGCCGGGGGCGCCTTTGGGGCCGGGAGCCCCGGGTGCCCCCTGGGGGCCGGCCTTTGCGAACTTCTTGGCCTGCTTTTCGGATTCCTTCTTGATGAGCTGCTTCTCGGCGCCCGAAAGGCCGCCGGAGGCGATCGCGGTGCCGCCGAGAGCGGCGATCAGGGCGATCACGGCAACGATCAATCCGGGGGTGCCGAAGGATCCGCGAATGGCGCGAACCGGGTGGCGTAGTCTCGAGAACATCAGGATGTGTTCCTCCCTTGAAGGCCGGCGCCGATTTGGGATCGAGGCATCCCGCCTCCCAAGAGCACGTCTCCAGCTGATCCCCCTCCCCGCGCCAGCGTTTAGCTGGTCGTCTGAGACACGCTAACGTACCAAGTCAGACTTCGCAAGTACCACATAACTTTTAGGAGAGATGCGAAGCTCCCGCAAAGTGGCCTTGGGTCAATCGTTGCCGAAGGGACGATTCCGGTATTCGACCTGTCGGTCGGGCGGTGGTTCCATACCAACCAGATCGACGACGTAGATGCTGACGTAGGGCGCATATCCCCAGCTCGGTTTCCAGCGGGGATAGGCCAACTTCGGCGGCACGATCAGCTCGCGGCGACCTCCCACCTTCATCCCAGTCAAGCCATGGACGAGGCCCTTGCTCCTCCCTTCGAGCAGAACCCTCCTGACCGGGATGCGACCGAAGATGTGGCCTCTGCGGGCGCCGGTGTAGCTGGCCTCGAGCAGCCGCATGAACACCTCCTCCCTGTTGGTTACCCAATCGTGCTCGGGCACCCCCGGGCCGGAGCCCTTGCGAAGATCGATCACCATCAGGCGGTGGGGCGGTGGTTCAGTAGGCCTGCGCACGGTCAGGGGTGGGAGCCGGGCGATTTCCGCCTTCGTCATCTTCACCGTCGGGCCGCGTGGCCTGGGCGGCTTGCGCGCCGCTGCCGTGTCGGCGGCCTTCTGGTCCGAGCCGGCACCCCCGCATGCCGCGAGGCCCAAGGCCAAGAGGCATGCTGCAAGTGCGGCAGCCTTCACTTAGGGAGTTTGATCTGCCCCGCCGCGTTCGACCGCGAGCAGGTCAATCAAGTAGATGTCGACATACGGCGTATAGCCCCAGCTCGGCTTCCAGCGTGGGTAGACATATTGCGGCGGCAGGATCAGCTCCCGCCGACCGCCGACTTTCATGCCGGGCAAACCGTCTTCCCAGCCTTTGACCGCTTCGTTGAGCCCGAAGCTGCGCGGCCCGTAGCGCCCTGCCCGGCTGCGCTTGAGCGCTTCCGGATAACTGACCACGTAGTAGCGGACATATGCCGCGTCGTTCTTCGTCAGAGCGGTTCCCCAGCCCTTGCGGAGATCGATCGCTTCGAGGCGCTTGGGCGGAGGACCGTTTTGCTTAGCGATCGTCAGCTTGGGCAGCCTCGCGATTTGCTGCTTCGACATTTCGTCGCCGGGACCGGGCACCGGTACGAGCTTGCCGCTGTGGCCGATGTGCAGCTTCGTCTTGGGCTTGCTCACCGTCGAGGACGTCCGCGCCGTGGAATCGTTCGAGCCCTGCCCGCAGGCGGCAAGGAGCAGCGCGCTTAGGCAAATGACGATTACTCCAAAGAACTTCATGCGATGATCTTAGGGAACGACGCATGAACCGGAAGAACAGCAGAGGAAAGGGGGTCCTATGGCTGCTGGGCCTGATTGGCGCGATCCTGGTCCTCGCAGGCTGCGGCGGCTCATCGCCGGACAGTGCAGCCCTTTCGGCAATCGATCTAGAGAGCCCCGGACTGCAGGCCAATGGCGAACTCAAGCCAAGCACTCGCTGCGGCTGGGGAGCCATCTGGATCCCGGTTCACTGGGGGAAGGTGCCCGGCAACACAAAGGAACTCGCCGTCTTTTTCGGACGCTTCAAGTTCGCGAACGAGCACAGTAAGCAAGGGGTCGTCGTTCAGTACGCCGATCTCGTCAGCAAATTCAAACCCAGCGAGCACCGGCTCGTCGCCAACGTACTCCCGGAAGGCATCAGCTGGTCTAACTTCGGGGCCAGCTGCGTCGCCGTGCAGGGAGGCCAGCATCTCCTGCTTGAGGTCTTCGCGCTGGATCGGATCGGTCGGCGACCGATCACGCATACCCAGGCGACGCAGCTGACAGAAGAAGCGCTGGCGCATCCCCAGCCGATCGAGGGAACGCGACCTCCGGGCAGACCACTTCAGGGCGCTACAGCCGTAGGCCGCCTAATCACCGGGTACACCACCGACCCTCACTAGGCGAAAGCCCGGGGAAATCGCGCAAGGGCTATTCGATCTGCAGCGGGGGTGACTGCGCCGGAGGCGCGGCAGCGGCCGGTGCGGCCTCGGGCTGCTCGGCGCCGAGCGCCTCGGCCAGCTCGCCGGAGTCGAACATCTCTTCGATGATGTCGGCTCCGCCCAGCAGCTCGCCGTTGACGTAGAGCTGGGGGAATGTCTGCCAGTCGGAGATCTCGGTGGTGACTTCGCGCAGCGGCTGCAGCACCGGCAGCACGTCGATCGCGCCGTACTCGATGTCGAGCGAGTCGAGCACCTGCACGACCCGCATCGAGAAGCCGCAGCGCGGCATTTCCGGCGTGCCCTTCATGAACAGCAGCACCGGGTTGGCGGCGATCAGTTCCTCGATCTTCTGTTTCAGCTCAGCGTCGGCCATGGGCACAGAGTAGCTATCCCGGCAGCCCGGTCTTCAGCGAGAGGGCGTGGATCGTGCCGTCGTCGAAGCGCTCCTTGACAGCGGCCTTGATCAAGCGGTGTTGATCAAGGCGCGAGAGGCCCTCGAACTGGGCGGCCGAGACCGTCGCCCGCAGGTGGTCGCCGGTGCCGGTCTCGTCGATGACCTCGACCGCGGCGCCGGGCAGCGCCGCCTCAATCATTCCCCGAATCTCCGCCAGGTCGGCAGCCACGGGCTAGCGGCGCCGGCGCAGCATCATCAGGCCGCCGAGGGCGAAACCGGCGATCGCGGCGCCGGCGATCAGCTGTGAGCGGTGCTCGTAAGCCTGGCGGCGCCAGTCGGTGAGTTCGGTTACGCGGCCGCGCAGGATCTCGACCGAGCTGCCCAGGTCGCGGCGCTGAAGATCGATGTCGCGGCGGATCTCCGCCGCCGAACGGCCGGGGCTGCCGGCGCTCGGGGGACGGACGGGATCGGGTTGAGCGCTCATTCCTTGCCTGCCTTCGCGCCGGATTCCAGCGTTTCCTTGGTCAGCTTCGCCTCGGCAATCGCCTGTTCTGGCATCGGCGGAGCGCCGGCCTGCACGGAGCGGTAGGCGATGAAGCCCGCCGCAGCCGCGACCAGGAGGAAGACCGCCGCCTCGACGAAGAAGCCGGGCCAGGCGTTGCCGTCGAAGACCTCTTCGGCGAGCAGCCAGGCGATGCCCTCCATGACCAGGATCAGCGCCAGGAAGGCGAAGATGCCGGCAGCGATGCCGACGACCGAGCCGCGCAGGATCTTGCCGACCTTCTCGGAGATCTCTGTCTTCGCCAGCTCGATCTCCTCGCGAACGAGCGAGGAGCTCTTCTCGGCGACGTCGAAGACGAGCTCTGAGACCGAACGGTCGTCCTCTGACTGCGGCGGTATGCCGGGAACGTCAGCCACGCTACTCGGGCGGGTCCTCGTCGAAAACTCGCTTCCAGACGAAAGCGGCGATGCGCGTCGCGGCGATGCTGGCGAGGGCGCTGCTGGCGGCCAGCACGCCACTCCAGACGAGACGTTTGGCGATGTCGTTATCCATTAGCTCGACCATACCTATCGGGGCTCGAGACCGTCGCAGATCGTCGTCACCAGCAACGTCTTTGCCTCGTCGAAATCGCTGTCGGCGGCCGGGATCACCTCGAAGATCCAGCCCGAGAGGAGCTGCTCGACCGCCCCGTAGAAGGCCATCGAGGCGAAGGTCGGGTCGATGTCTTGACGGAAGACACCGGCCGCCTGGCCATCGGCGACGATCTTGGCAATCGAGTCGTAAGCGCGGCGGATCTCGGCCAGGTGGGTGCGACCGAAGGAGTTGGCCGCCCGGGTGACCTCGACGATGATCACCTTCATCAGCTCCGGGTCGTGCCGGTAGGAGTCGACGATGAAACCGGCGGCCGCTTCCAGCTTCGCGCGCGGCGAATCACCCTCGCGGTCGGCCTCATCGATCGCCGTGATCAGCAGCGACCAGCGCTCGCGGAAGAGCTCGTTGAGCACCTCGTCCTTCGACTTGAAGTAGTGGTAGACGAGGCCGTAGGCGACCCCCGCCTCATCGGCGATGTCGGAGACCCGGGTCGAGTGGAAGCCCTGGCGGGCAAAGACGCGAACCGCCGCATCGAGGATCTGGCGGCGCTTGTCCACTGCCGCTGTCGGTGCCTTTGCCATCAGACGCGCGCCTCGCTCAGCTGCGGCCAGGCGTAAGCGCCGGGACGGCGGTTGGCAAGCGAGGGCAGCGTCTCGCGAACGCTCTTCTGAGCGGCGAAGTCGAGGCTCCGAGGCGACGAAGCACTCCTCGTCGGGCGCGGTCGCCAGCACCACGCCCCAGGGATCGATGATCGCCGAGCGACCGTTGGAGTTGAAGTGCGGGGCCGCCGCGCCGAACTGGTTGGGGGCAAGCACAAATGCCTGGTTCTCGATCGCCCGGGCGCGCAGCAGCACCTCCCAGTGATCGCGGCCGGTCGCCAGGGTGAACGCCGAGGGCACGATGAGGACCTGGGCACCGCGCACGGCAAGGATGCGGAAGAGCTCGGGGAAGCGAAGGTCGTAACAAATACCGAGGCCGACGGTGGTCTCCTCGAGCGCCGCGGTGACGATCTCCTCACCGGGCTCCTCGTGGGCCGACTCGCGGTAGACCACGCCACTGGCTTCCACGTCGAACATGTGGATCTTGCGGTAGACGGCGAGGTCCTCGCCGTCGGCGCCGATCAAGACCGAGGTGTTGAAGGCCTTCTCGCCCGGACCCTGCTCGGAGACACTGCCGGCGAGCAGGTGGATGCCGAGCTCGCGAGCCCAGGAACGGGCGGCGCTCAGACTAGGACCGTTGAGCGGCTCGGCGCCGGCAAGCAGCTCCTCACCGCCGGCGAGCAGGTTCCACTTCTCCGGCAGCGCGACCAACTCGGCACCGTCAGCCGCGGCCGAGCGCACCAGCCGCTCGGCGACTTCGAGGTTCCGTGCCTTCTCGCCGGTGGAGTTGAGCTGTACGACGGCTGCGCGCAAAAGTTCCTTTTTTGGCTCCCTGGTTGACTGACCAGTCAATCGGTTTGCTCAGTATAGGTGCAGGCGTAAGCTTGAGTTTTCATGAGTGAGATCGCCCAAGCCGGCGGCGAGCGCAAGCAGGTAACCGTCCTCTTTGCCGACGTGCAGGGCTCGATGGACATGGCCGAGGGCCAGGACCCCGAGCAGTGGCACGCGATCATGCAGCGCTTCTTCTCCACCCTCGCCGACGCCGTGCACCGCTTCGAGGGCACGGTCGACAAGTTCACCGGTGACGGGATCATGGCCGTCTTCGGGGCGCCGGTCGCCCACGAGGACCACGGGCGGCGGGCCTGTTACGCGGCACTGAAGATGCTTGACGACGTGGGCGAGTACGCGGCCGAGCTGCGGCGCAAGCACGGGCTCAACTTCTCAACCCGGATCGGGATCAACTCCGGCGAGGTGGTCGCCGCCGAGGTCGGCGAGGGCGGCTACACCGCGGTCGGCCACACCGTCGGCCTGGCGCAGCGAATGGAGGCGCTGGCCGAGCCCGGCAAGGCGTACCTGACCGAGAGCACCGCGGAGCTGGCCCACGGCTACATGGAAGTCGAGGATCTGGGCCACTTCGAGATCAAGGGCGCCAGCCAGCCGGTCGGGGTCTTCGAGCTGGCCGGGGTCGGCGCCGCGCGCTCGCGGCTCGACCTCTCGCGCGAGCGCGGCTTCTCCCGCTTCGTCGGTCGCGACGAGGAGATGGCGGTACTGGAGGCCGCCTTGGCGCGGGCCGAGAACAGCGAGGGCGCTGCGGTTGGCATCGTCGCCGAACCGGGCATCGGCAAGAGTCGCCTCTGCCACGAGTTCGCCGAACGCTGCCGTGAGCGCGGGATCGAGGTCTTCGAGTGCCAGGCCCAGGCGCATGGGCAATCGATCCCCTTCATGCCCGTGCTGCAGATGCTGCGCTCCTACTTCGGCATCGCCGATGGCGACCCGGAGCGGATCGTGCGCGAGAAAATCGCCGGCCGCACCCTCCTGCTCGATCCCGACTTCGCCGAGGACCTGCCCCTGCTCTTCGACTTTCTCGGGGTTCCCGATCCGCACCGGCCGCTGCCGCAGCTGAGCGCCGAGGCGCGCCACCGGGCGCTGCGCGGCGCCGTCTGCCGCCTCGTGCGGGCACCCAACCGACGCAACTCGATCGTCGCCCTGGTCGAGGACCTGCACTGGATGGACGAGGGCAGCGCCACCCTGCTCGGCGAGCTGATCTCCTCGGTCGAGGGAACCAAGACCCTGGCGATCGTCAACTTCCGCCCCGAATACGACGCCGGGCAGTGGGCCGGGGCGGGCACCTACCGCAGCATCTCGCTCGAACCGCTGGGGCCCGACGGCAGTCGCGAGCTGCTGCGCGACCTGGCGGGCGAGGACCCCTCGCTCGACGGGCTCGCCGACCTGATCCACGAGCGCACCGCCGGCAATCCCTTCTTCACCGAGGAGATCGTCCGTGGCCTGGCCGAAGCCGGCAACCTCGAGGGAGAGCGCGGCGCCTACCGGCTGGCGCGGCCGGTGGAGGACGCCGGTGTGCCGGCAAGCGTGCAGACGATCCTCGCCGCCCGCATCGACCGCCTCGGCCCGACCGCAAAGCAGCTGCTGCAGGCCGCCTCGGTGACCAACAAGGAGATCGGCGAGCGGGCCCTGGGAATGGTCTCGGGGCTGAGCGAGAGCGAGGACTACGGGGCCGCGCTCTGCGAGCTCACCGACGGCGGCTTCCTCTTCGAGACCGAGGTCTACCCGGAACGGGTCTTCTCCTTCCGCCACCCGCTGACCCGCGAGGTCGCATACGGCACGCAGCTGGCCGACCAGCGCGCCGCTACACACGCCGCGACCGCCCGCACCCTGGTCGAGCTCAATCCCGACCGCCACGACGAGCTGGCCGCCCTCATCGCCAGCCACATGGAGGCAGGCGGGGAGACGCTCGAGGCCGCTCGCTGGACGGGGCGCGCCGCCTACTGGGCGGGCAGCAGCCGCCCCCAGGACGCGCTGCGGCTCTGGCGCAAGGTGATGGAACTAGTCGAAGAGGTGGAGGAGAGCGAGGAGACGACGGCGATGGCGGTGATGTCACGCCTCCTGCAGCTCGATTACGCCTGGCGCCTCGGCATGGACAAGGAGGAGGAAGCCCGCCTGGTTGCCGAGGCCGAGGAGATCGCGACCGAGACCGGTGACCTGCGCTCGCTCGCCCTACTGCGCACGGCAACCTCAACCCGGCCGGGCATGCCCCACCACGCCGATACCTGGCTCACCGCGGTCGCCGAGACCAACCGGCTCGCTGACGAATCGGGCGACCTGCACCTGCGCATCGCGATTCGCGCTGCCGGCTCCTACGCCCATCTCTGTACCGGCGACTTCGACGGCTTCGACCAAATGCTTGACGAAGTGCTCGAGCTGGCCGGGGATGACCGCCGCGCCGGCGCCGGAATCGTGATCGACAGTCCGGTCGGCTGGGCGACGATGGCGAAGGGGCTGGTGCTGCGCGAGCGCGGCCAGCTCGACGAGGCGGAAATGCAGTTCAACAAGGCGCTTCAGATTGCCACCGAGGAGGGCGACCCGGAGATCGCCAGCTGGACCCGCAGCAACCAGTCGCTGATGCTGGCGATGCGAGGTGACCTCGACGCCGCGGTTGCGATGGCGCGGCGCAACTGCGAGCTGACCGAGCGGCTTGGCGATGTCTTCTCCCGCAGCCTCGCCCTCTCGAACCTGGGTGGGGCACAAATTGCCGCCGGCGAGTACGCCGGAGCGCTCGACACGCTGGAGGAGGCGGAGCGCGTCTACCGCGGCGCGGTCAGCGACGGCGATGAGATGGAGACCTGGCGGGCCGGCCTGCGCTCCGAGGCACTGACCGGCGTCGGTCGCGCCGAGGAGGGACTGGAGCTGGCGGAATGGGCGACCGCGGTCGCTCGCGAGCGCGGCATGCTCTGGTCGCTGCCGCTGGCCCTGCAAGGGGTGGCCATTGCCCGCACCGCGCTCGGCCGCGATGGTGCCGAGCAGGCGCTCGATGAGGCAGCGGAGGTGGCGAGGGGGACCGGCGCGATGATCAGCCTCGAGGCGGTCGAAACGACGCGCTCGACGCTCGGCGCCCCGCGCTAGGGCGAGGGTCGCTCAGATTCCCATGGCGCGAGCCACGACCCGGTCCATTACCCGGTCGGGCAAGAGCCGGGACAAGAGCGCCTGCCCTCGGGCGTCGGCGCCGACCAGGTAGCGCGTGCGGGGACGGCGTGCGGTGAGCGCGTGCTGCACCGCGTTGGCGACCTTCTCCGGTGGAATGCCGCGCTCGGCGGTGCGCCGCACGGCGCCACGGAAGCTCTCGATCTTCTCTCCGTAGAGCTCCTCCTGGGCAGCCGGAGCTCGGCCGGCAACCTCGTCGGCGATCCCCTCCCCCCGTTCCCAGATCGGTGTGTCGATCGAGCCCGGCTCGATCGCGACCACGTCGATCTTCCACGGCCGCAGCTCTTGGCGAAGGCAGTCGACCACCGCCTCGATCCCGTACTTCGAAGCGTGGTAGGGAGCGCCAAAGGGCATCGCCATGCGCCCGCCGATCGAGCTGAGGAAGACGACGCGGCCGCGGGCGGTGCGGATCAGGGCCAACATGGCCTGGGTCACCGCGACCTGCGAGACCAGGTTGACCTCGAGCTGCTTGCGCAGGTCGTCGAGCGGAATCGTCTCCAGCGGCGACATCACAGCCATGCCGGCGTTGTTGACCAGGCCGTCCAGGCCGCTCCCGCCCACCACCTCGCCGATTTGCCGGGCGACCGCGGCGATCTGGTCCGCCTCGGTCACGTCGAGCATCAGCGGCACCAGCCGCTCCGAAGCGGCGTCGCGCAAGCTTGCCGCGTCCTCCTCGCGGCGGACGCTGGCGAAGACCCGCCAGCCCTCGGCGTCCATTCGCAGGGCGGTCGCCCGGCCGATTCCAGTCGAGGCGCCGGTGATTAGGACGGACTTCACGTAGCGCCAGGCTAACATCGCGCCAGATGGCCGAAACTTGCTTCGTCACCGGCGGCTCCGGATTCATCGGCGGCAGGCTGGTGCAGCGGCTCGTCGGCGAAGGCCATCCGGTCCGCGCCCTCGCCCGCTCCGACGCCGCAGCGCAGAAGGTCGCCGAGCTCGGCGCCGAACCGGTCCGCGGCGACCTGGCCGAACCGGCGGCGCTTACCGCGGCCGCGGATGGCGCGACGGTCGCCTTCCACCTTGCAGCCCACCTGGGCGAGTGGGGGCCCTGGGAGGACTTCGAGCGCGGCAACGTGGTCGGCACCCGCAACGTGCTGGCCGCCTGCGAAGAGGCCGGCGTGAAGCGCTTCGTCCACTGCGGCACCGAGGCGTCGCTGATGGCTGGAGAGCCGCTCGTCAACGTCGACGAGACGGCGCCGCTGCGGCCCGACTCGCGGGCGCCCTATCCGGCGACCAAGGCCAAAGCCGAGCAGGCCGTGCGCGCCGCGGCGCGCGAGGGCTTCGAGACCGTCGCCCTGCGCCCGCGCTTCGTCTGGGGCAAGGGCGACACGACGCTGCTGCCGGAGATGGTCGCAACGGTCGAAGCAGGTCGCTTCGCCTGGGTCGGCGGCGGCCGCAACGCAACCGAGACCACCCACGTCGACAACGTCGTCGAGGGGCTGATTCTGGCCGCCGCGAAGGGACGCTCGGGCGAGGCTTACTTCGTCACCGACGGCGAGCCGGTCGTCTTCCGCGAGTTCGTCAGCAAGCTGCTGCGCACCCAGGGAGTCGAGCCACCCGATCGCAGCCTGCCGGCCTGGAGCGCCGCGCCGATGGCCCGGGTCTGCGAAGCGGCCTGGAAGCTTCTCCCCCTCCCCGGCGAGCCGCCGATGACCGCCTTCCGCTCCTGGCTGCTGACCCAGGAGTGCACGATCGACATCTCAAAGGCGCGAGCGGAGCTCGGCTACGTGCCGATCGTCAGCCACGAGCGAGGTCTCGCCGAGCTGAGCGATTAGGCCTTTTGTCTGCGCAATGTTTTAGCTGCACTCTTTTGTATGGTGTGCAGACGGTGGCAGAGGACTGACAGCCATCTGGAGCCTCTTGCTCTCGGACCGGGCACTCCCCAAGGTTTGTCCCCGAGAGGAAGGAGGTGGAATGGATAGCTCCCAGGCTCTGTACCTATTGCTTGTCTGGATGATCGTCCAGACAGTGAGGCAATAGAACACCTAGCCCCGGTGTCGCGCAACGGCACCGGGGCGTCTACACCGAGAAGGCCCGCCGAAGCGAGCCTTCTCAAGGAGGTCAAATGGATATTCCATCGCCCTCTACCTATTGCACCTGCATTTTACACGCGGCGAAGCGAGATCTCGGACATCGAACTAGCCGCGGCTGGCCCGATGGCGCTCGAGCTCGGCGACCATCAGCTTGGTGTGGAGCGCCGCGATCAGGTCCTGCAGCGGCTGGGCGCCGGCTTCGAGCATCTCCACCACGCGCTCGGGCGGGACCTCGCCGGCGAGGCGGTCCATGACCATGCCGACCTCCTCGCTTACCAACGCTTCGATCGCCTTCTTGTAACGCAGGGTGTCGTAGACGGTGAAGCCGATCTGCTCGTCGTAGCCACCGGCGCGGAAGCGGCCGATCGCCTCGATGATCTTGATGTCGGAGGGTGAGTAGCCGCGGCTGTTGGGGCTCAGCACCTCCAGCTTCTCCAGCCGGCCGAGCACGTCCTTGGGCATCCCGTAGCGCTCCCGCACCTGGGCGGCGCTGGTACGGGTGCGCTCGCCGGCCAGAGCGCGGTCGAGGATGCGGTCCTCGAGCTCGACCAGGGCGCGCGCTCGCTCCGGATCCTCGTCGAGCACCGACTTGATCGCCTTCAGCGGCATGAAGCGCTCCTCCTGCAACTGCTTGATCAGCTTGATCCGATCGACGAACTCGGGCGGGTAGTAGGCCATGTTGCGGCTGGTCTTGACCGGCTCTGGCAGCAGGCCCTCGCGCAGGTAGTGCTTGATCGTCGGCGCCGGCACGCCCGATGCCTCGGCCAGCTCGCCCATCCGCAGCAGGTCGCCGTTGGCGCCGTTGCCGCTCATACGCGGAAGGTGGTCGCGCCGTCGGCACTGGGGCCGGCAGCCGCGCCGGACTCGAGCATCGTGGCGATCTCCTCGTCGGAGTAACCGGCCTCGCGCAGGACCTGCTCGGTGTGCTCGCCGAAGGCGGGCGCCGGTCGGGTCGGATCGGCCGGGGTGCGGCTCAGCTTCACCGGGTGCCCGAGCTGGCGCACGGTCCCGAGCTCGGGCTGCTCCATCTCGACCACCATTTGGCGGGCGCGGACCAACTCCGAGTCGAGCGCCTCGTCCATATCGAGGACCGGCTCGATGCAGCAGTCGTGCTCGTCGTTGAAGGCCTTCCACTCATCGCGAGTGCGGGAGCGGAAGACCTCGGCCACCTTTTGCCAAGCCTCGGACCTGGGTGCCTCGAACTGGACCTCGATCAGGTCGGGCCGCTCGACGCCGTTGCAGAAGGCGGCCCAGAACTTCGGCTCGAGCGCGCCGCAGCTGACCCAGCCATCGCTCGCCTCATAGGGCAGGTAACAGAGCAGGCCGCCGGCCAGCTGCTGCTCGCCGCGCTTGCGGCACCTCGCCGTCGCAGAAGTAGCGGCCGGCGACCATCGCCAGCCAGGAGAGGGCGCCATCGGCCATCGAGACGTCGACCATCTGGCCCTCGCCCGAGCGGCGGCGCTCGTGCAGCGCCGCCATCACCCCGAAGGCCGCCATCAGGGCGCCGCCACCGAGGTCGGCGATCTGCCCGCCGGCCTGGACCGGCGGCCCGTCCTTGGCCCCGGTCAGGCCGAGCAGGCCGACGAGGCCGAGGTAGTTCATGTCGTGGCCGGCGCGCTGGGTGTAGGGGCCGTCCTGGCCGTAGCCGGTGATCGCGCAGAAGACCACACCGGGATTGGCCTCGCGCATCCGCTCGTAGCCGACCCCGAGCCGATCGAGCACACCCGGACGGAAGCCGTCGAGGACGACATCGTGCCGTTCGACCAGGCGCAGCAGCGCCTCCTTCCCCTTCTCGCTCTTGAGGTCGAGCCGAACCGAGCGCTTGCCGCGGTTGAGCGAGAGGTAGAGCGCCGAGCGCGTGCCCAGCTCCTGCTGCTCATCAGTGCCGTAATAGGGCGGCGCCCAGCGGATGTAGTCGCCCATGCCGGTGTCCTCGACCTTGAGCACCTCGGCGCCGAGGTCAGCCAAAAGAAGCGAGCAGAAGCCCCCCGGCAGAAGCCGGGTTAGGTCAAGGACCTTGACGTCGCTGAGCGGCAGCTCGCTCACGAGGGCTCGACCCCTACAGGAAACTCGACCGAGTTGGCGATGAAGCAGAGCTTGTGCGCGCGGTCGTGAAGCGCTTCGATCGCCTCGGGCTCGGGTGGATCATCAGCCCAGCGCACCCGCGGCCGCAGGGTGGCGGAGGTGAAGCGCTTGCCGTCGAGCACGCCGTCAGCGTCGTCTTCGTAGGAGGCGATCTCGAAGCCCTTTTTGCGCGCCAGAGAGAGAAACCAGAGCATGTGGCAGCTGGCGAGCGCGCCGATCAGCAGCGTCTCGGGATTGGACTTGACCTCGTCGCCGCCGAGCTCCAGCGCCGAGGAGCTGGGCAGGTTCTGGGCGCCGAGCAGTACATCGTGGGCCTGCACGTCCTCGCCCTCGCCACCGGTCCAGGAGACGCCGGCGCGGTGAATGGTGGCCTCCACCCTCAGACCTCTGCTCGCCGCGGCACTCCCAGCAGCTCGCGCGCCTCGGCGACGCTCGCGGCGCGGCGGCCGACGTCCTCGGCCATCTGCCGCGCCTTGGCGATCAGGTCGCCGTTGGAGCGGCACATCTCGCCGTTCGGCAGGTAGAGGTTGTCCTCGACCCCGGCGCGGACATTGCCGCCCAGGACCAGCGCCGCACCGAGCAGTTTCCACTGGTCGCGCGAGATGCCGATCACCTGCCACTGGTTCTCGCCCTCGGCCCCGCCGGGGACCTGGTCGGACATGAAGGTGACGTTGCGGGGCGTCGGCCGAATGCCCCCGTTGACCCCCATCACCAGCGAGATCTGCAGCGGCGTGCGGTCGAGCAGGCCCATGTCGATCAAAGGGTCAAGGTTGGCGACGTGGCCGGCGTCGAAGCACTCGTGCTCGGGCTTGATCCCAAGGTCGCGCATCGCGGTGAGGAACTCGATGATCGTGTCGAAGCTGTTCTCGAAGACCGTCTTGAAGACGAAGTCCTTGCGGCGCGAGCTGTACTTGGCGTAGTTCATCGAGCTCATGTTGAGCGCGGCGACGTCGGGCTTGCAGCTCGCGCAGGTACTCGAGTCGCTTGGAGATCGGGATGCCGATCGCACCGGTCGAGTAGTTGACGATCACGTCGCCGACCTCGGCCAGGATCGCCTCGGTGATCGCGCGGAAGTCCTCGACCTCATAAGAGGGAGTGCCGTCGGGTTTGCGGGCGTGGATGTGGAGCTGCGAGGCGCCCTCGTCAACCGCGCGCCGCGCCTCCGCCGCGTACTCCTCCGGCGTGTAGGGGATCGCCGGGCACTGCTCGCGATTGGCGATCACGCCGCTGATCGAGCAGCTGATCACCACGGGGTTGTCAAAGCTGCTCATACGGGCATCACTCCATGGCGCTTCTTCGGCTTCTGGACTTTCTTGTTCCTCGCCATCTTCAGGGCGTTGGCGATCGTCAGCCGGGTCTCACGCGGGTCGATCACGTCGTCGATCACGGCGTTGCCGGCGGCGATGTAGGGGTCGATCTGCTCGCGCACCGCGTTCAGCATCGCCTCTTTGGTCGCCTCGGGATCGTCGGAGGCCTCGATCATCGAGCGGCCGATGATGTTGACCGCGCCCTCGGCCCCCATCACCGAGATCTCGGCGCCGGGCCAGGCGACGATCAGGTCGGGCTCGTAGGCCTTGCCGCACATCACGTAGTAGCCGGCGCCGTAGGCCTTGCGCACGATCACGGTCACCTTCGGCACCGTGGCGCGGCTGACCGCGTAGAGCATCTTCGCCCCGTGGCGGATGATCCCGGCGTGCTCGACCTTGGCGCCGACCATGAAGCCGGGCACGTCCTGGAGGAAGACGAGCGGGATGTTGAAGGCGTCGCAGAGGTTGATGAAGCGCGCCGCCTTGTCGGCCGAGTCGTTGTCGAGGATCCCGGCCAGCTGCTTGGGCTGGTTGGCGACGATCCCGACCGGCTGGCCGCCGAAGCGGGCGAAGCAGGTGATCAGCGTCTTGGCGAACTTCGGCTTGAGGTCGAACCACTCGCCGTCGTCGACGATCTCGCGATCACGTCGTACATGTCGTAGGGCTGGCGCGAGGAGTCGGGGACGATCTCCATCAGCTTCTCCGACATGCGATCGATCGGATCGGAGACCTCGACGCAGCGGCGGCTTCTCTTCCCAGTTGGCCGGGAAGAAGGAGAGGTAGGTCTTGATCGCTTCGATGCACTCCTCGTCGTCTTTCACCTCGAGGTCGCCCACGCCCGATTTGCGGCAGTGGACCTTGGCACCGCCGAGCTCCTCCATCGTGATGTCCTCGCCGGTGACGGCCTTGGTCAGGTGCGGCCCGGCCAGTGCCATCGCGCCCTGGCCGGAGACCATCGGCACGAAGTCGGCCAGCGCCGGGATGTAGGCGGTGCCGGCGGCGCAGGGCCCCATCATCGCCGCCACCATCGGGATCACTCCCGACATCTCGACCTCCTCGCGGAAGAGGTGACCGGAGCCGGCGAAGAGCGAGCCCGCCGCCTCCTGGATGCGGGCGCCGGCGGAGTCGAGCAGCCAGATGAAGGGCATCCGCTTGGAGAGCGCCATCTCGCGCAGGCGAGTGACCTTGAGCTCGCCGGTCATCCCCATCGAGCCGGCCATCACGGTGAAGTCGTAGGCGGCGATGCAGCAGGGGCGGCCGTCGACGTCGCCCCAGCCGGTGATCACGCCGTCAGCCGGCGCCACCTTGCCGTCCATCGCCCGCTGGGCGAAGTGGGGGCGGCCGTGGATGCCCATCTCGACGAAGCTGCCCTCGTCGACCAGCAGGTCGATCCGCTCGCGGGCGGTCAGCTTGCCGCGCTCGTGCTGCTTGGCGATCTTCTCCTCGCCGCCGCCGAGCCGCGCCACCTCGCGCCGCTCGTGCAGCTGCTCGGTCAGCTCCGTCAGCGGAGCAGTGCCTGGCAACTTGTGGTCGGTCTCGCTCAAGATCCCCTCTTCCGTTTACCTTTGGCGCAAGGAGGTGCTTCGGCCCTGCTCGGTGCCTGCCACTCAACGGCCCTTCCACTGCGGGTCGCGTTTCTCGAAGAAAGCGGTGACGCCCTCGACGATGTCCTCGGTGGTGAAGGTGAGCGAGAGCTGCGAGCGCAGGTAGTCGAGCGCGTCGTCGACCGCCATGTCCTGCTGGCGGTACATCGCGTCGTGGCCGAGCCGCATCAGCACCGGGCTCTTCGAGGCCAGCTTCGTCGCCCAGTCGGCAACCGCGGCGTCGAACTCCCCGGCCGGGACGACCTTGTTGGCGAGCCCGTACTCGACCGCCTGCTCGGCGCTCAACCGCTCACCCAGCAGCATCATCTCGTTGACCTTCTTGCGCGGGACGTTGCGGTAGATGATCGCCATGATCATGTAGGGGAAGGCGCCGACGTTGATCTCCGGCGTGCCGAAGGTGGCGCCCTCTTTGGCGATCAGCAGGTCGCAGGAGAGGGCGAGGCCCATCCCCCCCGCCAGCACGTGGCCGTTGGCGGCGCAGAGCGCTCGGCTTGCCGAGGCGCGGCATCAGCCGGAAGAACTCGAGGAAGAGGTCGGAGGCGAAGTGTTTGGCGACCAGCGGCACGTCGGCGGCGAAGCCACCCAGGTCTGCGCCGGCGCAGAAGACCTTGTCCCCGGCCCCGGTCAGCACCACCGCGCGCACGTCCTCGGAGTCGCGCGCCGTCTTCATCGCGTCGACCAGCTCGGTCAGCATCTGGCCGGAGAGCATGTTGCGCTTCTCCGGATTGTTCAGCGTCACCGTGGCGACGCCCTCGGCGACCTCGTATTTGACGACCTCGTAGTCCATCGGCGGGGGACCATAGCCGAATTCCGCTGAAAGTAGGAAGTGCTACTGTCCACCGCTTCGGCGGCTCCGAGCCGCCCTTCCGAACCCGCGAACGAGGAGAGAAACAGTGGCGACCGCGACGACCAACGGCTCCAAAGTCATCAAGCCCGACCACGAGGCCGGGCGCAAGCACTTCATCTTCAGCCAGGAGCACGAAGACCTGCGCGAGTCGATGCAGTCGTGGGTGAGGAAGGAGCTGTGGCCGCACCGCAACGAGTGGGAGGACACCTACTGGGACTCGGCCGCGATGAAGCGCGCCGGCGAGCTCGGCTTCCTCGGCCTCTGCTTCCCCGAGGAGTACGGCGGACAGGGCGGCGACTACTTCTACTCGCTGGTCCGCGCCGAGTGCATGAGCTACTCGGGCTCCGGCGGCACCAACATGGGCTTCGCCGTGCAGAGCGACATGGTCCTGCCCCCGATCCACCTGCTCGGCACCGAGGAGCAGAAGCGCAAATACCTCGAGCCAGGGCTCAAGGGCGAGAAGATCGGCTGCATCGCGATCACCGAGCCGGGCGCCGGCTCCGACGTCGCCGGCATCCGCACGACGGCGATCCTCGACGGCGACGAATACGTGATCAACGGCTCCAAGACCTTCATCACCAACGGCCCGCGCGCCGACTTCATCGTCCTCGTCACCAAGACCGACCCCAGCGCCCGCCACGAGGGAATCACGCTCTTCGTGCTGCCGCTGCGCGACGAGGAGGGCAACCACGTGCCCGGCTTCACCGTCTCGGCCGAGCTGGAGAAGATGGGGATGCACGCCTCCGACACCGGCGAGCTCTCCTTCGAAGACGTCCGCGTCCCGGCCGACGCCGTGCTTGGCGAAGTCGGCAAGGGCTTCTACCACATCGCCTGGGAGCTCCAGGGCGAGCGGCTGGTCGCCGCCGCCGGCTGCCACGCGGGTGCGGAGCGGATGATCGAGAAGACGATCGAGTACGCCAAGGAGCGCGAAGCCTTCGGCCGCCCGATCGGCAAATTCCAGGCCTTGCGCCACAAGATCGCCGAGATGGCGACCAAGACCGAGGCCGCCAAGCAGTTCACCTACGCCACCGCCTGGCGCTTCGCCAACGGCGAGTACCCGGTGCGCGAGATCACGATGGCCAAGCTCTACGCCTCCCGCATCTGCTGCGAGGTCGCAGACGACGCCGTGCAGATCCTCGGCGGCTACGGCTACATGAAGGAGTACGAGATCGAGCGCGCCTACCGCGACGTCCGCCTCAACCGGATCGGCGCCGGCACCGACGAGGTGATGCTCGACGTGATCGGGCGCAGCTACGGGCTGTAGGGCGGCGACGCCCAAAGCGGGCGGGCCCAATCGGCTCGCCCAGCGCAGCTCAGGAGCGGGTGGCTATCACCGCGACGATGGTGACGAGAATGCCCAGCATGTTCGTTCCCCAAAGCTGAAACATCAGCGCGCGCAATTCTCGAATGTCGGTGTGAAGTTCGTCGAAGTGTCGGTCGATCGAGTCGAATCGTTCGTCGAGGCGCGCGTCGGTCCACATCGTGCGATCCATGGTAGCCACGCTAGCCGATTCGTGCTCAGACAATGTGTTGCGGGAATTTAGATCCGCGCACGAGACCGCGACGCAAGTCAGGCAGCTGCCGCGTGCCTACTCCAGCGGCAGGCAGATCGCGCAGAAGTCCTCGCCGAACGGGGTGAGGACGATGCTGCGGCGCACGGTGCGGGCGGTGCGCCCGCCCTTCTCCAGCGCCTCGGTCACCTCCGCCTGGGCCTCAAGCACCTGGTAGCGGCGGGCGTCGTGTAGCGACTCGCGTGAGAACCAGACGAGGCCCAGCCGGTTCAGGTTGTTGAGGTAGGCGTAGACGCGGTCGGCGTGGCGGCAGCCGGCCTCCTCGGCGATCATCGTGCAGCCCTGGGCGACCAGCTCGGAGGCGAACGGCAGGCCCGCCCGCACGTCGACCGAGGGCTGCTCGCCCTCCCGGGCCAGGAAGCGCAGGATGCGGGCCTCGTCCGGCGCCAGGGCGTCGAGAATCCGCATGTAGGCGGGATGGGAATCGACGTCGGCGCTGACGTCGGCCGAGCGGCGCAGCAGCTCCTCGCCGCGGCTGCGCAGCGCATCCGCAGAGGAGTCGCCGGGGGGCCGCGAGCGCGTGCTTTCCTCCACCCCGATCAGATCGCGCAGGTAGGCGCGCAGCTCGGCGGTGGTCTCCTGGACCGCGTCCGCGGTTGACTCGCCCTGCGAGGCGGCGCGCACCACCCGCGAGGCGCCCTCCAGATAGGCATTGGCGATCTCGGAGGCTCCCTGCCGGGCCATGTTGGCGGCGATCCTGGCCAAGCCGGGCGCCGCCTGCAGCAGCTCTTCCAGCGCCTGCTGCCCCGTGGCGCCAGACTCCCGCCGTGGCGGGCGCACCGGCTCTCCCCTGTCGTCGTCGAAGCTCATCCGAAGATCGCCAGGTGTAGCAGTCCCGCGCCGAATCCGAGCACCGCCCCGTGCAGGTAGAGCAGCCACTCGTCCTCGCGCATCGCCGTGCGCAGCATCTCCGAGAATTCGGGCGGCCCCATCGCCCGCACCTGGGTGGCGACGAACTCGCGCACGCCGCTGCGCTGCCTCGCATTGAACTCCTCATCGGCGAGCGGCGTGACCGCGTAGTCAGCGGCCTCAGCGGCAAGTGAGGTGCGGATCGTCTCGTAGTCGCGACTGCCGACGGCGACGCGCACCGCCGAGCGCGCCCGGCCCAGCGCCCGGTCGACGGCGGGACGCAGCGAGTCCTCGATCAGCTGCCGGGTGCGGTCCGAGTTCGGCCCGTGCATCAGGTCCTCGGCGACGTTGGTCATCGTCACCACGTCCTCGGCGATGATGTCGGCGTAGACCCCGGCCACCTCGGGCTGGCGCTTGAGGAAGAGCCCCTGGATCTCGAACGGCCCGACCCGCCGCGGCCGCACCGGCTCGAAGATCATGCGAATTCCGAGCAGGTTGGTCGTGTAGCCGATCAGCACCCCGGCGATTGGCAGCACCCACCACTGGGTCAGCACCTCCTGAGTGAAGAAAGCAGTCGGGATGCCGAGCAGCAGGCCGAAGAAGAAGCCGAAGTTGACGATAAAGCGCAGCTCCTTGCGGCCAACCTCGAGGAAGATCCGGTTGGCCAGCGCCGGGTTGGCCTCGAGCCGGCGGATCACCATCAGCTTGACGTCGATCAGCTCGTCGGCGTGGGTACCGATTTCATCGGTGATCGTGCGCACGATCTGCGGCAGTTGCTCCTCGACGCGAGCGTGGACGGCGGCGCGCACGCGCGGCGGCAGGTCGTGCCAGAGCTGCGGGCGCTCGCGCTCCATGATCCGCTCGACCACGTCGTGGATCTCACCGCGAGCCGTCTCGAGGATCTGCTCGGCGATCGCCTCGGGATCGAGCTGGCGGTAGAAATCGCCGGGGCTACCGAGCTTCGAGATCCCTTTGTCGACCGCGATCGAGCCCATCTTCGCCGCCCGCGAGGGGACGATCCCCTGCCAGCCGAGGCCGCCCTGGCCCAGCCCCGGGATCTGCTGGATGCGCCGCGGCATCACGTTTGCAAGCGGCGCCAGGCCCGGCACTTTGATCCCGGCGAAGCGCACCGGGTAGAAGAGCATCCAGACCCCGCTGAGGTTGGTCACGTAGCCGATCGCCCCGGTGAAGAGCGGGATCGTGATCAGGCTGAGGGTCGTGTGGTCCATCGCTTTTAGTGGATGATGTGCGGCGAAGCAGCAATGACCGTAATCAAGGACACGGGAACGCGCGCAACGCTGCCGCCATTCGGTGAGGAGCACGAGGAGCTGCGTGAGACGGTGCGCCGCTTCGTGGTCAAGGAGATTGCCCCCAACGTCGACGAGTGGGAGGCGGCGCGCGAATTCCCCCGCGAGCTCTACAGCCGCTGTGCCGAGCTCGGCTTCCTCGGCCTCAAGTTCCCCGAGGAGCTCGGCGGCCAGGGCGGCACTCACCTGCACGACGCGATCTGGGTCGAGGAGCTGGCCCGCTCCGGCGGCTCCGGCGGCGTCGCCGCCGGGCTCAACGCCCACACCTCGATCGCGATGCCGCCGATCTTCAACTTCGGCACCGACGAGCAGAAGCAACGCTGGCTGGTGCCCGGCATCGCCGGCGAGAAGATCGGCGCGCTGGGGATCACCGAGCCCGGTGCGGGCTCCGACGTCGCCGGCATCTCCACCAACGCCCGGAAGGTCGACGGCGGCTACGTCGTCAACGGCTCCAAGACCTTCATCACCAACGGCGTCCGCGCCGACTTCCTCGTCTGCGCGGTGAAGACGACGAAAGAGGGCGGCCACGGCGGCATCTCCTTCCTCGTGCTCGAGCGCGAGATGCCCGGCTACGAGGTGGCGCAGAAGCTGGAGAAGATGGGCTGGCACTCATCCGACACCGGCGAGCTGGCCTTCACCGACGTCGAGGTGCCCGAGGAGAACCTGCTCGGCGGCGAGAACGAGGGCTTCAAGCTGATCATGGCCAACTTCGCCTGGGAGCGGCTGCTGATGGCGATCGGCGCCGTCGGCGCGATGCAGCGCCTAATCGAGACCACCGTCTCCTACGCCCTCGAGCGCGAAGCCTTCGGCCGTCCGATCGGCAAGTTCCAGGCGATCCGCCACCAAGTCGCCGAGATGGCGACCAAGGCCGAGGCCTCCCGCGCCCTCACCTACAACGCCCTCCGCCTCTTCCACGAAGGCCAAAACTGCATCCAAGACGTAACCATGGCCAAGCTCGTCACCCAGCGCGCCGTCCTAGAGATCGCCGACCAATCCCTGCAGATCCACGGCGGCTACGGCTACATGCGCGAGTACGGCATCGAGCGCGCCGTCCGCGATGCCCGGCTGGGCCCGATCGGTGGCGGGACCGACGAGGTGATGAAGGAGATCCTCGGCAAGTTGATGGGGTTGTAGGGATTAGCAGGACTTTCCTGCTCCTCCTCCCCATCGTCCGCATCAGGCGGACACGATTCGGACACATCGCGTCGCGCCTGGGCGATCTGATCCTCGGCAGACACGCGCTCGCTCAGGTCGAACTCGTCGAATACGTGCGCGTAGACATCGAGCGTCATCGTCGGAGAGTGTCCGGCCTGACGCGCGACCTCGACCACGCTGCGCCCTTCGTGAATCAGTAGCGAGATGAAGCTGTGCCGCAGGTCGTACGGGCGAGCGTTCTCAATGCCGGCAGCGGCACACGCGGGATGCCAGGCGTCCCGGTGCCATGACTGCCAAGCGCCGTCATTCCAGATGCCGCCTGAGCGGTTCGGGAACAAGAGGTCTTCGTCCTCGACGTGGTCGCGTCGTGAGCGCCACTCGGCCAGGTCGGCCACGAGCGGCGCGAGCAGCCGCACTGTGCGCGTCTGGCCCGTCTTGGTGGACTTGACGCCGCCCTGACCGTCCGCCGCCTTCTCGATCAGCAGCGTCCGCTCGCGCACGTCAGACCAGCGGAGCGCCTGGGCCTCCTGGGGACGGATTCCGGCGTACGCCAGCACCGCGATCAAGGTCGCGTCACGTGGCCCGTGCGTCCGCCGCCGCCCGGCAGCTGCGATCCGTAGACGCTCCACGGAGAGCGGCGGCAGCGGTCGAACCTCGCGATAGCGGCGGATCTTCGGCTTCTTCACCGCCTTGACGGGGTTGTTGCCGATCCGCCTCCACTCAACGGCGCACCGCAGGACTCCCTGAAGTTGAACCAGTGCCCGATGCACGGTCGGCAGCCCCACCCCATCCGCTTCCAGTTCCGCCCGGTAGCGCTCTACGACTTCGGGCGTGATCGCGCTGAGTCGCATTGAGCCAAGCCTCGGCCCAACATGTCGATCCCACAACTTCGCGTAGCTCTGGAGGGTGCGACTTGCGAGGTTGGGAACCGCGTAGAGCTTCCACCATTCCTCAGCGAACTCAGCCAGCGTTTCGCGGCCTCCAGTGAGCAGGTCGAGATTGCCGGTCCGCTTGCGCCTGATGACCTCCGCCTCGAAGACTTCCGCGTCCCGCTTGCGACCGATGACCTTGGACCGCTCGCGCCCCTGGGCGTCGCGCCACCGCACCCTCCAGACGGCCCCGCCTTTCCGCTCGATCCGCTCAATGCTCATAGCGATGCTCTGCCTTCCTCGGCGAGAAGCGCTCGCAGACCCCGCGCGGTGCCGGCTCTGGGCGTCGTCCTCTCATCCGGCCGAGCAGCCGTTTCAGGTCTTGGCATTCCCGCCTCGATCCATTTCTCGAACTCCGCCGGGTGAATCCGCAGTCGGTTGCAGAGGCGCGTTGCGCGCAGCTCCCCTCGCGCGATAGCCCGATAGACAGCGCGACGCGAAAGACCACACGCTCGGGCAATTTCCTCCGGTGACAGAAGCCGTTCGATCTCGCTGTCGGACTGGCGCTGTTGCATTTCCTCAGCCCGTACTCCATTCGCACCTTCCCAGTGCGTCACCAATCGCAGGTCAAGGCGTCCCGCCGGGCCTCCATACAGGCGGCCCCCGCACGGCGGAGCCGTGCCACAATCGGCCGCCGGAGGCCCGGCCGGAGTGACCGCCACCGCGGCGTCCGCACCTTCCTGACCTTTGGAATCACCAAACTGCGGCCCAGGCATGCCACTGGACAGTGCATAGTGTGTCGGGCTGTAAATGGCTGGTAGCTGGAGGGGCGTCTGAGGCCTGCCGGGAGGAGTGGCTCGTAGCTCTCTGCGCTCAGCCTGTGTCTGGCTGGCAGATCTGACTCTGCCCTCTGGCCTGCTCTGCCTCGGTCTCATCTCTATGGCTGAGCGAGATCACTGTCATGGCTGGTCTCATTTGAAGACCGGAGCCGGAAGCCGCCCCGCGTGAACTCGCCTGGTTGCCAGTCGATGCCGTCAAGCAGGCTGGACGTGGGAACTCCCAGGGCTCCGGCGAGCTTTGCGAGTGTGTCGATGCGGGGGATACGGCCGCCGCGCTCAAGCAGGCCGATCTCGGTGCGGTGCAGCGAGGCCCGGAAGCTCATCTCCTCCTGGGTGATGCCGGCGCGCTCGCGCAGGCGGGCGAGGTTGGCACCAAAGCGCTGCGCCACGGGGCTCAACTGACGCCACCGAGCAGCTCGTCAAAGCGCACAGCAGCCCTGCTGGGCGCAAGGCGACGGCAATCGCAGGTAATGAGCCCGTCACGGGCCAGTTCTCGAACAGCGCGCTCTACGGCGTCCTGTTCGCAACATTGTTGGTCGACCTCGACCCGCAAGGCAAGCTCCAAGATCGTCAGCTGAGCCGGGTGCAAAACCAGGACTTCAGTGAGGACCGAGCGTTCCACGATCTCGTCCTCGCGAGCGGGCGTGAGTGAGCGCCGCCGGATATCTTCGTCGTGCATGGGAGCTAATCCCTCCTGTGCCACGCCCCCGGCTGTTCAGGCAGCGCGGGGGCACTTTTTTGGATGGAAAGAGCCTAGCACCAACCGGGCACATATCGCTACTGTTTCGTGCCCTAGCCTATGTCGCTCGCGTCTGAAAGCGTCCCCGACAAGATGCGCCGCTCCGACCAACCGCAGCCTGAGCTAGGCGAAGCCGTCCGCCAACTCCGTCAAAAGCGCGGCATGACCCAGGAAGACCTTGCACATGGAGCTGGAATCACGACCGGCACTCTCTCCCTGATCGAGCGTGGCCATGCCAACCCAACATGGGGCACCGTCAAGGGCATCGTCCACGCGCTAGGCATCACGATGGGCGACCTCGGAAGACTCACCGACAAGCTCGCAGGGTAAGACCGTGCCAGGCGATCGTCAGACTCGTTGCAGCCGCCCGGTCGAGAATGCAGTCCGTTCTTCATTACCCAAGAATCCTCGGATGGCGTCTAATCGCATTCGCTACATGGGGAACAAGCACTTTCTAGCCCCCCAGGTCGCACAAATCGTCCAAGCGGAGCGCGAAGGAAGTCCGCTCATCGATCTATTCGCCGGCATGTGCTCGATTGCTTCGCCTATCGCAAGGAGTGGCAGGCCAGTGTGGAGCAACGACGTCCAAGAGTATGCGGCCCTCGTGGCTAAGTGCCAACTCACAAGTCAGGTCGCACCAATGAGGTCAGCAGACATGGCGAAACTCCTAGCGGAAGACTTCGCAAGGAATGCGGAGAAACTTCGCAAGAGATTCAGCAAAGACCTAGCCGCCGAGAAACTGGTCCTTCAAAGTGCGGATGCTTCTGCTTATAAGGAGCTATCGGAAAGCTGGCAGCATGTCGGTAATGACCCCGCGCTAGCTAAAGAGGCAGCGAGGCTGGCCCGCAAACCCACTTCCTTTCCATATCGACTTTGTACGATCACCTTCGCACACGGGTATTTCGGTCTTCGTCAGGCGATTGAGCTAGACAGCATCCGATACGCCATCGCCCAGAATGAGTCCGGGGGTGCGCTCAGCGCCGAGCAAGGTCGTTGGGCAGTTCTTGCACTTTTGCAAGCTGCCAGCATTTGCGCAGCAACGCCCGGCCACTTTGCTCAGTACTTGCGCCCCAGCAAAACGAACGTCCGACGTATTCAACGCCAGCGCCTCCGGAGCCCTTGGGAAATCTTTCTGGATACTGCCGATAGCCAAAATGCATTTGGAGCGCAGACTTGGCGCGCTAAAAACGAGGTCCACTGTGCCGACGTATCAACGCTTTGGTCCGAGCTCGATCGCCATGAACTGGACCATGCTGTTGTCTATGCAGATCCGCCCTATGGAAAGGATCAGTACTCACGCTATTACCACGTTCTAGAGACACTAGTCCGCTATGACTATCCGTCTGCTTCAGGAATGGGTCGATACCGTCCTAATCGCTTCACAACCCCCTTCTCACTGAAAACAAGGGTGCTTGATGCATTCAAATCACTCTCCGCTGAGATTGCCGCACGGAAATGGACTCTCGTTTTGAGCTACCCCAGTAACGGCCTGCTCTATAGCGTGCACGAGCAATCGCTTGACCATTTGCTCGGCGAATACTTCCCGCACGTCGAGCGAGCTTTGACCGCCTTAACTTCCCATTCAACCCTGGGCGCACGACATGGATCGGCAAAGGCCCAGGTCTCAGAGATCGTGTGGCGCGCTTCCTAGCTCAGGGAATCTTCATTACTTCCCCAGGAACGTTTAGGATCTCCGCCAAATGGATGCGAAACTACGCCAGCTAAAAGTTGATTCGATCGAACCCAACCCGGAGAATCCGCGACAGATTTTTCATCCGGCCAGCGATGATCGACTCGCAAGCTCGATAGACGAGAAAGGCATTCTTGTCCCCATATACGTCTACAAAGGCTCGGAGGATGACAAGTTCATTCTCATTGATGGAGAGCGCCGCTGGAAACAGGCTAAGCGCCTGGGAATCGAAAAAGTCCCTGCCCTAGTCCGGAAAGACAAGCCTAACGACGCTGAGAACATCGTTGAGATGTTCAATATTCATCTCGTTCGTGCTCAGTGGGATGAGATGCCAACCGCCCTCGCTCTTCAAAAGGTCATCGAGAGAACTGGTCAGGAAGATCTAGACGAACTCAAGCGCATCACTGGGCTTTCAAAGGAGAAGATCAAGGACTTCAGGCTAATTCTTGAACTCCCTGAGAGGTACCAAGAGCTCATTAGAGACCGGGTGGTCCCGATGAACATGTTCGTCGAGGTGGAGGAGAACGTTATTCGGCCGTTGGCTCGCCAGCGGCCTAAGCTGTGGAAAGAGCTAAGCGCAGATGGGATTCGCGATTCGTTCCTTGCCAAGCGTGATGCGGGCGCACTCACTGACATTGTCGAACTCAGAAAGATGCGACCAATCATCAAGCAAGCCGCTGAAGAGGCTGGCGACCCTGGGGAGGCAACAAAGCTTGATGATGTCGTCCGAGAATTGATCGAGGACAAGACAACCAGCATTGAGGAAACCTATGCTGAGGTCGCTCTTGCAGGAGTTGAACTGAATCGACTGTCCGGGGCCTCACGCTCACTCATAGCCGCAGTGGATCGGCTCATCGGCGTAACAGACGGCACCAGCGATGATCGTGAGCAACTGAAGCAGGTTCTCAACGAGACGATTGTCGCACTCCAAGCTCGCGCTGACGTACTGGAGTAGCGTTGAACCTAGATCAAGGTGACCAGCGGCAAGAAGTCGCTGAGCAGATTTCTAATGCGCTTAGCGGTTGGGCGATCCCCCGGGAGGCCGTTGCGTTGGACGGCTTGCGATGGCTTCCAGACCTGGTGAATTCAGACGGCAGGCTTCTTTATCTGGCACTCGAAGAGATCGATGATCCATGGAAGAAGCGCCTTAGGGCTGCCCACGCAAGCAGCCATAAGCTTGCTGTCGCGTGCCCCCCGTCAACACTCTCGCTCTCCAACCTTGAACTACTTCAAGAGATCGACGCGAGCCCCATACTCGTCAACAGCGTTGATGACGGGGTTGATCTCCTGCAATATGAGTCAGTAGCAGACCTTATAGCGAAGCACGAGCTTTCACTCGGAAACGACGGTCTTCAAGCTCTCGCCGGTCCCCTCTTCGACAGAGCACTTGAGTGCGAGGACACATATACAAAGGGGCTCCTATTTGAGCAGGTCCTCTGCCTCGTATTGAGCCAAGTGAGCTACTTCCAGGTCTTAGAGCATCGCTATGTCAATGAGACTGAAGAGATCGACCTAGTGCTTGGCAATCGCGCAACTGGACCGCTAGCAGAAGTGTTTGGAGGTCCACTGATCCTTGTTTCGGGCAAGAATCAGAAAAAACCGACTGGCGCACCGGAGGTCAGAGATCTTCGTGGAAACATGGGCAAGCGTCGTGGTCGCTGCTCCTTCGGCATCGTGGCCGCCGCGAGGGATCTAGCCAGTACCGCTGCGAAAGAGCAGAGTCATACAACCGATGACCCAACCAAGGCAATCGCCCTGCTTAGCGGATCCATGCTCAGGCATCTGATCTCAAGCAAGAGACTCGATCAGGAACTACAAGTAGAGCTGATGAAGGCAGTGCTCGAATAGTACCGCGAAGTTTCGGCAAGCCAACTCGGCCTAGTCGATCAAGGCGAGGATCTGGCAGGCAGTCCGGGGGTCAATAGCCAGAGGACTCAAGCCATGGTCATCGAGCAAGTCTCGATCACTAGTCACTATCGCCTCGGCACCGGACTCGCGAGCAAGCGCTACAAGGTAGTCGTCGGTTGGATCGCGCAAAACAGGTGGCGGATCGGTTGGATCGTCGAACAAGACCCCGGAATCTCGAATGATTGAGATCGCTTCTGCGATCTCTTGATCTTCGATCAGCTCGCGGAAATAGGGCTTTCGCAACGCACGGTCGATCTCGGCCAGCAAACGCGGGCAGATGACCGCCTCGACACTCATCTCCGAAACTGCGTCGTAGATCACGCAGGGCGGGCTCTCAAGGCGGGAGCCGGTGATTCCAGACACCAGCGTGCTGGCGTCGATGACCAGCCGTTTCAACCGGCGCGTTCGCGGCGAACTTCGTGCACCGCTTTGACGGCCTCGCGCTCGATCTCCTCCATCGGCACGCCGGCAAAGCGCTTCCTCACGCGGGCAATTGCCTCGCGTCCCAGCTGGATGCGAACGGCGCTTTCAAGCAGCTCACGGTCGCTCCGCTCAGGACGGCGCTTGCGCAGACGGTCGAGTAGATCGGTGTCGATCTCGACGCGGGTGGTTGGCGATGCGGCCACGTGGCAATGGTAGCGCCCGTGCTGACAGTTCCCTGCGGACACAATCCGGACACATCGTCGGGACCACCGTTGATCATGCCCGGCCATCGTCCTCGTCTTCAAACAGGCTGATTTGCAGCGAATCCGTGCCGTCGGATGACCCCGCGTGCCCTCCCGTGCCATGCTCGGAAGTCATGAAGGAGATCCTCGGCAAGTTGATGGGGTTGTAGGGCACAAGATTGCCGGAATTCGGCAGCTAAACCGCGAGTGACCATCAGCCCCTAAAGCCTCGCAGGAACGCGCGAACCGTCGCCACCGCCTCTTGCCTGAGCCTCGCTGCGTTCTCCTCATCGCCGGGGCGAGCCAGAAAGGCAGCGTAAGCGCTCGGCCCGTCCTGAGCGACGTCGGAGAAGCGCTCTTCGAGGAGAACGAGCGCCTCTGCGACCTGCTCACGACCGGCGACCGCGCTCTCGCGGGCGCAAAGGCCGGCCTGCCCAGGACCGTCCTCCGCATTCAACAGAGTAAAGACGAGGTCGTAGGCGTCCTTGTTGTCGTGGCGGTCTTGGAAGGCGAGGATCTTCAACGCGGTGTAGGTGAGGATGTTCGCCACCCGGATAGCGACCTTGGAGCGGCCTCCTTCGTCGAGTCGCTCGCCCTCTAGCTCGATCTCGACAAAGTCCTCCCGCACCAACTGGGCCCCGCGGATGTTGAAGGCAGCGAACTTAGCCCCTGCGTGCTCACCTTTCGGATTGAAGATCCGCCCGGGCTCGACCTGATCCGTCTCGCAGAGAAACTCGATCTTGACGCTCACGCCCTCGACCTCCCGGGCCCATTGGAAGCTCGGTTCGCCCTGCTTGAACTTCGACTTTTTGAGGTTCTCCTGCAGAGTCTTGTAGGTCTCCGGCGTCTCATCACCGAGCGCCAAGCCGATGACCAGATCGACGTCGGTCGTGCCGACGTGGGCGCGAGCATCCTCCGGCAGGCGGCCGACCAGATACCGGGGAGCGAGGCCTCCCGCCAGGTAGATGCGGCCTCCCCACGGCCCGAGGTCACCGATCAGGGTGATCAATGCCCGCTCGCAGCGCTCGGTCGTCGTCTCGTCATATTCGTCATAGCGGCGACGCTCGCTCAAAACCCGATCACCTCCTTACGCAGGACCTCAGCCTGCTCGCGCCCCCGACGCGGGTCGTGCAGCAGGTCGATGTAAAGGCGAAAGGGGTTGGCGACCCAAGCCCATTTCCTCCGCTGGCGGAACATCAGGGGTCCGTCGTCGTTGGCCTGCAAGAGTTCGACGTTCTGGCCGGTCTCAGCCTTTTCCATCCCGAATTCGTCAAGCACCCGGTCGGCCATGAGGTGGGCGGTGACCCACACCTCGACGATCGGAACGGCCGAGACGAAGGGCGCGACCAGGCTCGCAGCGCCGGCTCCGGTCAGCGCGTAGTCGACCTCCCTGCCCTCGAGCGCCTTGGCGATGCCACGAATGAGAGCTTTTGGCGATTGGGCGAGTCGGAAGGCAGGCGTCCTCAACGGCCGGACGGCCGTCTCCTCGGCGAGCAGGTCCAACAGGCCACCCGGATCGGTCAGCGCCCGGACCTTGCCGGGGCCGCGCCCCTCTGCCCTTACCAACCCTTCGTCCTCCAGCCGGACCAGCACCCGATGTGCCAAGCCACTGGAGATATCCGCACGCGTGGCTAGCTCGCGAACCTTCCATCCGTGCTTGGGTTCGAGCAGGAGCGCCTGAGCCGCGACGCCCGTCTTGCCGGAGAGGCGAGCTTTCGGCGCCGCGTTCGCTGGCGCTCTGAGGCGATCTCGCTCAGGATGCCCTTCGAGGTGCATCCACAACCCCGGCAGCCGGAGATCGGCGTTCCCGAGGCCGTCGACGATGCCGATTCCGTGGTCGGCGAGGATCCTGCGCGCGTCGGCCGTCGTTTCCTCGGCGATCGCGATAACCGGCGCGTCTCTTTCTTCGGCGAGAGCGATGACTTGCCATGCGGAGGCGGCATTGAGCCGTTTCTTGGCCTCGATCACCACCGGCGTCTTCGATCCCGCGAAGCGGACTACGGCGTCGGCCCCTCGGCCAGACCGCCCCCTTGCCTCCCGTCGAATCACCTCGACATCCGGGAGACCGTTGAGAAGCCGTCCGACCAAAGCGTCGAAGCCTCCTTCTATTTTCACTTGATGATTGTTATTCACAACGCTTGTGAATATAGCCTATCTAGTGAATAAGGCCAAGTTGATAGAGCTGTGAGGTCTCAGCGCGAAGCAAGGGTCACTGCGAGCCCCACCCAGCCAACGCTGAACCCCACCAGCACCACCATGTTGATCGCGCGATAGATGGTGGAGCTGCGTTGCAGCTCGGAATCGAAGGCGAGGACGAAGAGGAGCAGGGGCGCGGCGAAGGCGCCGAGGACGAGCAGGATGCCGATCCAGGTCGGGATCGGGTTCATCGCGAGCCCGATCACGGTGAGGATCGTGCCCTGGAAGAGGAGGTCGAGGTGGCCTTGGCGGATGCGGCCGAGATGGCGCACGCCGGCCCGCTTGAGCGCCTCGGGGCTCTCTAGGGTGGCGACCATCGCCCAGCCAGAGAGGACGGCGACCGTCAGCTCGTAGATTCCCAGCTTGGTTACAAGGGGCATAGCGCGTTCCGTTTCGTTGATTGAAATGAGATTTCAGTAATGAATTTCATTGTAGCTCTATCATGAGAATCTAGCCATGTCAGCTAACTCCGCCACCTCCTCGAAGCCCGCGGCTTCGCGCGCCGAGCGCCGCAAGGAACGCACTGCGGCGGCGATCCTCGACGCCGGCGAGCACCTCTTCCTCAGCAATGGCTTCAGCGCGACGACGATGGAGGACCTCTCCGAGCAGGCCGACGTCGCGATCGGCTCCATCTATGCGCACTTCGGCAGCAAGGAGGGCGTCTACGCGGGCTTGATCGATCGCGCGCTCGAGCTCGACAAGCGCTACAGCGAGGAAGGCTTCGATGCCGGCAACGCCCCCTTGGAGCGGCTGGTGGGATTGGGCGAGGGATACCTGCGCTTCGCCCGCGAGCACCCCGGCTACTTCCGCCTATTTCGCTTCCCACCGCCCGACCGCCCGGAAGAGGGCGAGGCCCTTCAGCCCACGACGCGCGTGGCACAGCGGATCGGCGAGGAAACCTCCCGCATGGCCGAGCTGCTGCGCGAAGCGATCGCGGAAGGGGTCGTGCGCTCCATCGACCCCGTCGCCACCGCGAGGTTCCTCTGGGCGGCGTGGGACGGTGTCATCGCCTCCCACCTGGGCCCGGCCAACATGAGCCTCACCGACGCCGAGTTCGAGGAAATGCTCAACCGCGCTCGAGAAACGATCGTTCTCGGCCTCCTCGACACCACCGCGAAATGAAGGTCGGCCTTTGCCTCCTCGCTTTGCTCACCGTCCTCGCCGGTGGAGCGATCGCACGGCCGGCGGTGTCCGGATCCAGCGGCCGCAGCACGGCGGCCGACGGTGCGCTCGCTCCGCGCCCGCACATCATCAAGCGATTGATCCCCTTCGGCCCCAAGCGCAAGCGGCAGATGGCGGCCTACTCGGAGCGCCACTACGGGGAACACACCTGGCGCTTGAAGCACCCGCGGGTGATCGTCGAGCACTGGGCAGAAGCGGGGACCGCCGCCTCGGTCTACAACACCTTCGCGCCCGACCACCCGGATCCGGAGCTGCACGAGCTTCCCAACGTCTGCTCGCACTTCGTCGTCTCCGGATCGGGGCGGATCTACCAGCTGGTCTCGACGCGGATTCGCTGCCGACACACGGTGGGGCTCAACTGGACGGCGATCGGGATCGAGCACACCGGCTTCAGTGACGCGGAAGTGCTCGACAATTCGCGCGAGATGCGCGCTTCGCTGGCGCTGACCCACTACCTGCGCTGTCGCTTCCAGATCAAGCTGCGCAACGTGATCGGGCACGCCGAGAGCCTCTCCTCCCCCTACCACCGCGAGCGGGTCGCGAGCCTGCGGCGGCAGACGCATGGAGATTGGCGACACGCCTCGATGCAGGCCTACCGCCGCCGACTCCATCGCCTGGGAGGCTGCTGAGCCACGCTCAGCGTGCGCGCCAGCGCTGCTCGACCCAGGCGACGATCTGCGACCAGAAGCGCACCAGAAGGACTACTCCGACGAGAGCGGCGACGACGACCCAGTTGCCCTTGGAGATCTCGCGATAGAGGAGGTGGCCGCCGAGCGCAAAGAGCATCGGCTAGGACATCCCGGCCGCGGGACACGGCCGCCAGGGCTGGGCGAAGAGGTCGTATGACTTGCCGATCGCGCTGAAGTCGAGGCTTGCCGCGGCGTCACAGTATGCAGACGGTTCGAGTTCGTACTCGGCCTCGAACACCGCCTTGCCGGCCTTGACGAAGGGCTCGTAGGTGCCGCATTCGTCGTACTGGAAGCACTCCTCGACGATCGCGAAGTCGAAGCTGCCGAGCAGTTGCCTCACCTGACCACCGTCGTTCTTCAGCGCCACCGCCATCCCGCGGGCGTGGACCTGCCGCGCCACCCAGCGGTTGAAGCGCAGTTGGGCACCGGCACCGATCGGAAAGCCCGTCTTGTTTTCCCAGCCGGCGATGTTGTCCGGCTCGACCGCGTCGAAGCCCTTGCGGGCGCAGATGTCGAAGCGCCGCTCGAGCGGCTTGGCGAAGAGGTGAAAGCGGCGGATGTCGAGCCAGCGCTCGTCCGGGAATCCTTCGTAGACGCGGCCGATTACCGAGCGGGGAAACGAGTCGGCATCCGGCCGGTAGCTCTCCCAGCTACCGACGTCGAGGTAACAGACGACGTGCCGGCCCTGCTCGTGCAGCTTCCGCACGACGCTCGCCGGCGTTTCGAAGCCATCGACGTCGTAGACGGAGGCATCGACACCTGTGTCGATCTTGCCCTGCAGCTGCCACTGCCACGGCTGGGTGGTTGGAGCCGGGTGCCAGCGGCCAAGCGCCGAGTCACAAAAGAGCAGGACCAGACAGGCGACGAGTGCGGCGGCGGTTTTTGAGCGACGAAGGGTCAGACCCCGAGCATAGGCAGAGCACTCGGTGGGGCGACTTCATAGCATCAGGTGGGTGATCTATCTGCTCAGACACGGTGACGCCGAGGAAGGCCTTGGCGACGACGCGGCGCGGCGACTGACGCTCAAGGGCGAGCGCCAGGCCGAGGCGGCAGGACGAGCGCTGGCGGCGCTCGCGGCCAAGCCCGACGTCTGCCTGACCAGCCCAAAGGTGAGGGCAGCCGACACCGCCAAGCTGGCCTGCTCGGCGCTCGAGCTCGAGCCGGAGGTCAGCGAGGGGCTGCGGGGCGGCCCCTTCGACTCCACCGCCCTAACCGCCGGCCGCGGCGATGCCCTCCTCGTCGGCCACGAGCCCGACTTCTCCACTGAGGTGGCACGCCTCACCGGAGCGAAGGTGAAGTTGCGCAAGGGTGGCCTCGCCATCGTCGATGGCAGCACCTTGGTCGCCCTGCTCAGGCCCAAGGACCTAGCGGCGATCGCCGGCGCCTGAGCCGTTGCAGTTCACTGTGTGCTCATCGGTCCAGGGACCGGTGAATTTCGCGCGAAACGTCGAGTAGGGTCTTCGCGACCTATTCGACGCGGGGAGAAACGAGGGTTACATGGCTTACGAAATGCAGCTCAGGGCGAGTCAGGACAAAGTGAAGATCCGCAGTCCCTGGGCGGCGGCGCTGCTGCCGTACATCACGCTCGGCATCTATCACCTGGTCTGGTGGTACAAGATCAATCGCGAGCTGCGCGACTACGGCAAGGCCAAGGGCTACGACCTCGGGCAGAACCCGACCAACTCGCTGCTCGCCCTCTTCCCCGGCGGCATCATCGTCGTGCCCGCTCTGATCACCTACTGGCGCGGGACCAAGCGCGTCATGGGCGCCTCGAAGGTCGCCGGACAGACGCCACTCAACGGCTGGATCGCGATCATTCTCTTCGTGGTCATCTCGCCAGCGCTGTGGTTCTACGTACAGTCCGAGCTGAACAAGGTCTGGCAGGCCGAGGCCGATCCGGTCGAGGGCGAACTCACACCCCCCGCGCCCGCCGACCCGCTCCCCCCGCCGCTGCCCGAGCAGCCGCAGGCAACCGAGCCGCCCGCCAGCGACCCGCCGCCCGCGGGACCAACCGCCTGAACCGCCCGTGAAGCAGCGCGTCAACCTGATCACCCTCGGCGTGGGTGACCTCGGGCGGGCGCGCCGCTTCTATGAGGCGCTCGGCTGGACCACCGGCGCGGCGCCGGACGACGACGTCGTCTTCTTCCAGGCGGGCGAGATGGTGTTCGCCCTCTGGGATCGGACACGCCTGGCCGAGGACAGCTCGGTCACCGACGGCGGCGGCTGGGGCGGCGTGACCCTGGCGCTCAACTTCGGCTCGCCGGCGGAGGTCGAGGCGACGATCGAGGAAGCGCGGAGCGCCGGGGCGAAGATCGGCCGCGAGCCGGCCGAGACCTTCTGGGGCGGCTACAGCGGGGTCTTCATCGACCCCGACGGCCATCCCTGGGAGGTCGCCCACAACCCGCACTGGACCGTGACCGAGAGCGGCGGTGTCGAGCTTGGCCGTTGATCCGCTGCAGCGCGCCCACCTCAACCTGGTCGACAGCTCGCGCCAGTTTTTCGAGCTCGACCCGGGCGCCGCGATCGAGGCCAAGCCGGGCTGGCTCTTCGGTGCCGGCAGCTCCAGCCACCCGGTGATCTCCAACGGCGCGTTTCGCCGCGACGATGGCGTCGACGCGAATGAGTTCGTCGTCCGGGCGAAGGAGTTCTTCGCTTCCCGTGAGCGCGGCTTCTGCATCTGGGTGCGGGGCGGACAAGCAGAGGACCGCGATCTCGTCGCCGCCGCCGAAGCGTCCGGATTCCAGCTCATCTACGAAATGCCGGAGATGACGCTCGCGACAAAGCCGCAGTCATCCGAGCTGCCGACGGGGACCGAGCTGCGCAGACTGACCGAGGTCGAGCAGGCGACCGACTTCTGGCGGGTCGCCACCACCTCCTACGAGAGCATCGGCTTCCCGCCCGAGGTCTTCGGGGGCTACACCAACCATGGCGGCCTGCTCGCCGAGAACGTCGTCGCCTTCCTCGCGATGCTCGACGGCGAGCCGGTTGGCATCGCGATGACGATGGTCAGCCACGGCGTCGCCGGCATCTACTGGGTCGGCAGCCTCGAGCAGGCGCGTGGCAGGGGGATTGGCCGGGCGGTGACCGTAGCCGCGACCAACGCCGGCTTCGACCTCGGCGCCGACGTCGCCTCGCTCCAAGCCTCGCCGATGGGCAAGCCGATCTACGAGGCGATGGGCTACGAGACCACCTTCGACTATCGGATGTTCATGTCGCCGGCGCCCTGAGCGCGCGCTGGCCCAGGAGTGCTCAGGCCGGGAAGTCGTCCGGGAGGAGCCGGAACGGGCGCCCGCTCGGTCCGCGCATTGCCCGGAAGTGGCGCCGGTCGAAGGTGAGCACATCGGCGGTTCCGTGACGCTCCGCGAGAACGACAATCGAGGCGTCGGCGAGTCCGACGCGGAGATCGGCGTAGCGGCGCATGACCGCCGCGGCCTGCTCGACGTCAGGCCGACCGAACTCGGCAAGCTCGTATGCGCCCTCGACAACCTCAGCCAGGAGGGCAAGCTGGGCGCCCTGACCGTGCCGCGAGCCAAGCAGGTAGTCCAGCTCGGCGAGCACGAACGGGGAGAGCAGGAACGGACCGCTCACCTCGTTGACGACACGCTTGACGTCGTCGTGATGCCGTGCCGTCGAGCTGACCATCTGGAGCACCGCGTTTGTGTCGACCAGGATCAATCTTCACCAAATCCCTCGAGCGCCTCGACGATCCGGTCCGGATCGTCGAGCAAGGGATCGCCGAGGGCGAAGAGCGCCTGCGGCTTACGCTGCCGCGGCCGGTGCTCCTCGATCACCCGATCGACGCCCCCCCGGATCAACTCCGCCTCGCTGAGCGCCGTTCGCGCCGCGATCTCCTCCAACCGGCGCTTCTGATCGTCCTCCAGATAGATGGTCGTTCGTTTCACGCCATACATCGTGCCATACGTGGACGTCGTCATCATCGGTCTCATCGCCTCCCAAGGTCAGCGACAGCGGTTCTCTCCCCCGCCAACGCCACTAGAGCCGATTGGCCAGTCAACCAGGACCGTCCGGTTCCTTGTAGCCTCCCGAGCCGACTTTCACGAACCATAAGGAGAGAGCGACTGATGGGACTTCTTGACGGGAAAGCGGCGATCGTCACCGGATCGGCGCGCGGGATCGGCCGGGCGACCGCCGAGCTGTTCGCCGCCGAGGGCGCCAAGGTGCTGATCAACGACCTCGACGCCGACGTCGCCGAGCAGGCGGCCAGCGAGATCGACGGCGAGACCGCCGTCTTCGCCGGCGACCTGACCAAGCCGGAGGCCGCCGACAAGCTCGTCGCCGCCGCGGTCGACGCCTTCGGCGCGGTCGACATCGTCGTCAACAACGCCGGCTACACCTGGGACGGCGTCGCCCACAAGATGACCGACGAGCAGTTCCAGGCGATGCTCGACATCCACACGATCGTCCCCTTCCGCGTCGCCCGGGCGCTCGCCCCGCACTGGCGCGAGGCGGCCAAGGCCGAGCGCGGCGAAGGCGAGGAGGTCTTCCGCAAGCTGATCAACATCTCCTCGACCTCGGGGACGATGGGCAACGCCGGCCAGGTCAACTACTCGGCCGCCAAGATGGGCGTCGTCGGCCTGACCAAAACCCTCGCCAAGGAGTGGGGCCAGTTCAAGATCAACGTCAACGCGGTCGCCTTCGGCTTCGTCGACACCCGCCTCACCGCGGCCAAGGAGGAGGGCGGCGAGATGACCGCTCCGGGCGGCGAGAAGATCGAGCTCGGCATCCCCGAGCAGATGCGGGCGATGGCCTCGGCGATCATCCCGCTCGGCCGTCCCGCCACCCCCGAGGAGGCCTCCGGCCCGGTCCTCTTCCTCGCCTCGCCGCTGGCCAACTACGTGCACGGCCAGGTGCTCAACGTCACCGGCGGCATGTTCGGCGGGATGTACACCTGAGCTCCGAGGCGACAGGTGGCAGGACGACTCCGCGCTACCTCGACGTCGGCGGACAAGATCTGGCCTGCCACCCGCCGCTTCATGGGCCTGCACACAGCGGCTCTACAGAGCGACCGGCGGGCGCATCGGCCACACGATCCCCGGCGTCCCCGGCAAGATGCTGCTGCTCGACCACGTCGGCGCGAAGAGCGGCACCAGCGCACCTCGCCGCTGCTCTACGTCAGGGACGGCGAGGACCTCGTCATCGTCGCCTCCAAAGGCGGCTTCCCCAAGCACCCGGCCTGGTTCCACAACCTCAAGGCCAATCCCGACACCACGGTCCAGGTCGGCTCCCACCAGCTTCCGGTCCACGCCCGCGTCGCTACGCCGGAGGAGCGCGAGCGCCTCTGGCCGATGGCGGTCAAGGCCTACCACGGCTACGAGGACTACGCGGTCCGCAGCAAGGGCCGCGAAATCCCGCTGGTCGTGCTCGAGCCCCGCAGCTAGGGCGTCAGTCCTTCGGGCGGCGCTCCTCGGCGACCGGGTCGCCGGACTCGCTGGCGATCGCCTCCGGCGGCCAGGGGCCGGCCCAGTTGTCGCGGGCGCCGTCGATCGTGATCGTCGTGCCGGAGAAGAAGTCGCCGGCCGGCGAGGCGAGGTAGGCGACCAGCCAGGCCATCTCCTCGGCCCGGCCGGCGCGGCCGATCGGGATCGAGCGCTCGAGGTTGTCGACCACCACCTGCGGATACTTGGTCAGCAGCGTCTCGGTCGCGAACTGGCCGGCGGCGAGGGCGCAGGTCTTGATCCCGAAGCGCGCCCACTCGACCGCCAGCGTCCGCATCATGTTCTCGACCGCGGCCCGGGCGGCGCCCGAGTGGACCATCCCCGGCATCCCGTTGTGGGGCGAGAGGGTGACGCTGAGCACCTTGCCGCCGCCCTGCGGGATGAAGGCCTTGGTCGCGGCCGCGTGGGTCATCAGCCAGGTGCCCTGCGACGTTGAGCTCGATCACCGTGCGGAAGCCTTTCGGCGTGATCGCCTCGGCCGGCGCTGAGGAACTGGCCGCCGGCGTTGTTGACCAGCACGTCGAGCCGGCCGTGGCGCTCGAGCAGGCGCGTCGAAGAAGCGGTCGACCGGCTCCTCGTCGCGGATGTCGAGCGCCTCGTGCTCGAAGCGAGCCGGCCAGGCCGGCGGCCAGCTCCGCGGTCTCCGCCAGCGGCTCCTCGCGGCGGCCGCAGCCGACCACGGTCGCGCCGAGCCGCGCCAGCTCCAGCGCCGTCTCGCGCCCGAGGCCGCTGCCGGCGCCGGAGACGACGCAGACCTGACCGTCGAGCAAACCGTCCCTGAAGATCTGCGAATGCGAGCTTTCAGCCATCGACGCGCAAGCCTATAGACGGGCGCTCGCCGTAATCTCAGCGGCGATGAAGGTCAGCGTCGAGCCAAAACCACTGCACGAGCCGCTGGCCGGCGGCACCCCCGGCGCGACGGTCACGGTCGAACCGATGGTCGCCGGTCACGTCACCTGGCCGCGCGACGATGATGGACGGCCCGGGCGGCCGCTTCGTGACCCTGAAGCTGCTGCGCGCGCTGCTCAGCGGCAAGCCGGCCGCGACGGTCCCCGTGCCCCGCCTTCCTGATCCGCCACCCCAGCGCCGGCGCGATCCTCGTCGACACCGGCCTGCACCCGTCGATCGCCACCGACGGCAAGGAGAACTTCGGCGGCCTCGGCAACCGCTTCGGCAAGCCGCGCTCGAGCGCCGGCGAAGACGTCCCGGCGCAGCTGCGCAAGCGCGGCCTCGACCCCGGTGAGATCCCGGTCGTGGTGATGACCCACCTGCACATCGACCACACCTCGGCGATCTCCGAGTTCCCGAACTCGACCTTCGTCGTCAGCGAGACCGAGTGGGAGGCCGCCGCGACCGGCCCCCGACCGCTGCTCAACGGCTACCGCCGCAGCCCACTACGACTACGCCTTCGACTACCGCACGGTCGACTTCGACCGCGCCGGGATCGACTCCTACGCCACCTTCGGCCGCACCTTCGACCTCTTCGGCGACGGCTCGATCCGGCTCGCCTACACCCCCGGCCACAGCGCCGGCCACATGTCGGTGATCGCCCACCTCGGCAAGCGCGACTTCGTGATCGGCGGCGACGCCATCTACATGCAGGCCCAGCTCGACGGCGACGCGCCGCTGCGCGCCGCGCCCCTTCGACGCCCACAACTTCCGCCGCTCGCTGCAGGAGCTGCGGCTCTTCCAGCCGCGAGTTCCCCGACGCGATCGTCACCCCGGGCCACGATCCGGAGTTCTACGCCGGGCTCGCCGCCCGCTACGAGTAGCGCAGCGCCCTCGTACATCTCCCGCACCGGGGCGAAGATCTCGCTCGCCGCCTCGAGCTGGCGCTCGCGGCTCGGCGCCTCCTCGACCGGGAAGTGCAGCGGCTCGCCGAACTCGCACGGTCACCTTGGGGAAGCGCAGCCGCTTCCAGCGGCGCACCCTCGCCGAGCCGTGGATCGCGACCGGGACGATCGGCGCTCCGGACTCCAGCGCGATCCGGCCGATCCCCGGTTTCGACTCGCCCAGCTCGCCGCTGCGCGAGCGCCCGCCCTCGGCGTAGACGAGCAGCATCTCGCCCTGGTCGAGGATCGTCAGGCGGTCTTGAACGCCTCCTCGTCGTGGTGCGCCGCGGCGCACCGGGAAGACGCCACCGTGCTTGTAGACGTAGGTGAGGACCGGCGGGCCGAACATCTGCGACTTGGCCATGAAGCGGACCTTGCGCCGCAGGTAGACGCCGACGAAGAAGTGGTCCATCTGGCTGAAGTGGTTGGGGGCGAGGATCAGCGCGCCCGTCGTGCGGCACGTTCTCGACCCCGATCGCCCGCACCCGGTAGATCAGCAGCGTCGGCAGCGAGAGGATGAGGCGGACGAAGGTGTAGGTCCAGCCGACCCCCTTGCGGGCCGAGGCGTGGAACTGGTCGAAGTACTCCGCCGGGCGGTCGTCCTTGTAGATCTGTGGCTTCATGTCTGCCATGGCGAGCGTCGGCCGCAGGCCGTCGCTACGCGGTACCCCCGCTCGGCGAGGGTTACGCTCCTCGCCAGGCTCGGGCTCCGCCCAGCCCTCGAGCGCTCGAGCGCGCGGTGCCAGTCCGCCAGCAGCGCCTCGCGCTCGTCGGCGCCCATCGCCGGCTCGTAGCGAGCCGCCTCGCGCCACATCTCCCCCACCTGCTCCGAGCTCCAGCGGCCGGTCGCGATCCCGGCCAGGTAGGCGGCGCCGAGCGCGGTCGTCTCGGCGATCTCCGGCACGACCACCGGGCGCCGAGCACGTCGGCCTGGAACTGCATCAGCCAGCGGTTGGCGACGGCGCCGCCGTCGGCCTTCAGCACCTGCCAGCCGCTCACCGGCGGCCGCCTCCTGGGCCCGCACCGCGTCGACGGTCTGGTAGGCGATCGCCTCCAGCGCCGCCCGGGCGAGGTGGGCGCGGCCGCTGCCGCGGGTGAGGCCGACGATCGTGCCGCGCGCGTAGGGGTCCCAGTGCGGCGAGCCGAGCCCGGTCAGCGCCGGCACGAAGTAGACGCCGTCGTTGCCGTCGAGCGAGGCGGCCAGCGCCTCGCTCTCCGCTGCCTCCTCGATCACGCCGAGCCCGTCGCGCAGCCACTGCACGGCGGCGCCGGTGACGAAGATCGAGGCCTCGAGCGCGTAGGCCGGCGGCGTCCTCGGTCCCGCAGGCGACCGTGGCCAGCAGGCCCTCGACCGGGCTCGGGCGCCTCGGCGCCGGTGTTGAGCAGGACGAAGCTGCCGGTGCCGTAGGTGTTCTTGGCGCTGCCGGGCCGGTGGCAGGCCTGGCCGAAGAGGGCCGCCTGCTGGTCGCCGGCGATCCCCGCCACCGGCACCTCGCCGCCGAACTCGGTGGTGGTGCCGTAGACGTGGGCCGAGGGCAGCGCCTCCGGCAGTCGCGCCGGGTCGACGCCGAGCAGCCCGCAGAGCTCCTCGTCCCAGGCCCGGCGGCGGATGTCGAACAGCATCGTCCGCGAGGCGTTGGTGTGGTCGGTCGCGTGGCGGCCGGTGAGCTTGAAGAGCAGCCAGGAGTCGATCGTGCCGAAGACCGCCCGCTCCGGCGCCCTCGACGTTGCGCAGCAGCCACTCGATCTTGGTCGCCGAGAAGTAGGGGTCGATGACCAGGCCGGTGCGCTCGCGCACCAGCGCCTCGTGGCCGGCGGCGCGCAGCTCCGTCGCAGCGCTCGGCGGTGCGGCGGTCCTGCCAGACCAGCGCCCGGTGGATCGGCTCGCCGCGTCGCCGGGTCCCAGGCGACCACGGTCTCGCGCTGGTTGGTGATGCCGATCGCGTCGAGCTCGCCGCCCTGGATGCCGGCGTCGACGATCGCCTCGACGGCGACCCGGCGGCGTCACCTCCCAGATTTCAGCGGCGTCGTGCTCGACCCAGCCGGGCCGCGGGAAGTGCTGCTCGAACTCCGAGTAGGCGCGGCCGGCGACCTGTCCGCTCGTCGTCGAAGACGAGGCAGGTCGTCCCCGTCGTCCCCTGGTCGATCGCGAGGATCAGGGAGTGACTCCGCGGATGATCGTGAGCAGGCTCGCGGCGACACCGGAAGCGTCCTCCCCCGTTGCCAACCGGCGCAGCCCCATCCCGTACATCAGCGCCACGATCGTGCGCGCGTGGCGCCCGGCTCGGGCACCTCGAGCATCTCCAGCGCCGCGGCAGCCACGCCTTCGTAGGCCTCGAAGCAACGCAGCGAAGCCTCGCGCAGGGCCGGGTCGCGGGCCGCCTGCAAGTGCAGCTCAATCTCAGCCAGCTCCTGCATCCGGTTGCTCGACTCCTCGACCACCCGCTCGCACTTCAGCCGCGATCTGCTCGACGCTCGGTTCCCTGCGGCGCAGCTCCGCCGCGATCTCCTCCTGGCGCGCGACCTCTTCACCGACGAAGAGCAAAAGGCTCTCCCGCAGCAGATCGACCTGGCTGGGGAAGTGGTAGGTGAGCGAACCGAGGGCGACCCCGGCGGCGCTGGCGACGCGGCGGTTGGTGACGGCGGGCACGCCCTCGCCGCCGATCAGCTCGACCGTGGCGCGGAGGATGCGCTCGCGGGTATCGGAGGACGCGACGGTGGCCAAGAAGCGCCAGCCTACCCGTTTCGCTTATCGTTCGTTCGAACGAACAACAGACGGCGGCGAGGGAGGCAAGGAATGGCGACGACAACGACTTCACCCGCCGGGCTGCAGGAGCAGGCGCTATTGCTGCGGTCCGGGGAAACCACATCGCGCGAGCTGGTCGAGGTGGCGCTCGAGCAGGCCGAGGCGAGTCAGGAGAGGCTGAACGCGTTTCGCGTGATCTGTTCCGACGAAGCGCTGGCCGCCGCCGATGAGGCCGATCGCCGGCTCGGCGAGGAAGACGGCGCGCCGCTGCTCGGCGTCCCGGTCGCGATCAAGGACGACGTCCACCTTGCCGGTCACACCAGCCCCTTCGGCTGTGGCGGCGGCAAGCCGGCCGTGCGCGATGCCGAGATGGTGCGACGACTGCGCGAGGCGGGCGCGATCCCGATCGGCAAGACCCACGCGCCGGAGGTGGGGCTCTGGCACTTCACCGAGACCCCGCTGCACGGCGCCACCCGCAACCCCTGGAACACCGACCACACCCCGGGCGGCTCCAGCGGCGGTGCTGCCGCGGCGGTGGCGGCGGGCGTGGTCCCGGCGGCGATCGGCTCCGACGGTGCCGGCTCGATCCGCATCCCGGCCGCCTGGACCGGACTCGTCGGGCTGAAGCCGCAACGAGGACGCGTCTCGACCTGGCCCGACCCCGAGGCTTTCAACGGGCTCAGCTGTTACGGCCCGCTGGCGCGCAGCGCCGCCGACGCGGCGCTGCTGCTCGACGCCGTGCACGGCAACGTCCCAGCCGACCTGCACCGCCCCCCCGCGCCAAGCGAATCCTTCTCAGAAGCGGCGGCGCGCGAGCCCGGCAGCCTGCGGGTGGCGATCTCCTTCTCAACGCCCTTCGGCGTCCCCGCCAAGGTCAACCCCGAGCATCGGGCGGCGATCGAGTCCTTTGCCGAGCAGCTGAGCGACCTCGGCCACGAGATCGTCCGCGTCGACCCCGAATACGGCCTGGTCGGCCCGACGATCGTCGCCCGCGGTGAGGCGGCCGTGGAGGAATGGCTCTGCGCCCACGGAGAAGACCGCTCGGCGCTGGAGCCGCGCACCCGCGCTGCTGCCCGCATCGGCAAGGCCCTGCAGGGCGTGCCGCTGCGCATCGCCCGCGCCGCCGAGCCGAGCCTGCGGCGCCGGATCGGCCGCGTCTTCGAGCGCTGCGACGTCGTCCTCACCCCGACCACGGCAAAGCCGCCCCCCCGCATCGGCGCGCTCGAGGGCGAGGGCTACTGGAAGACCGGCAACACCGCCAGCGCCACCTGTCCCTTCGCCTTCGCCTGGAACGTCGTCGGCTGGCCGGGAATCAGCGTGCCTGCCGGGTTCACTTCCAAGGGGCTGCCGATCGGCGCCCAGCTGCTCGGCCGCGAAAACGACGAGGCGACGCTGCTCTCCCTCGCCGCTCAGGTTGAGCGCGCTGAAGGCGGCTGGCCCCAACCGAGTTAAGAGCCGATCCCGGTAGGGGTTTCGCTTAACTTTTTCGGTGGAGAGGCGCTGGCTAGCGCCTCAAGGAATTGCCGAAAAAGTGCAAGACGCTCCACCCCTACCGGGATCGGCTCTGAGCGCGGGCGCGGTAGGCGCCTACGAAGTCGAGCAGCTGGCGGCCGCGATGGAGGAAGCCGCGGAAGCTACGGCCGGTGGCTCGGTGGTAGAGGTTGAGCTCGTACTCGGCAACGCGGTAGCCAGCGCAGACCGCGTCGACGGTCATCCCTAGCTCCATTCCGTAGCCAACAGCGAACGGCAGAACCGCTCGCAGCACCTCGACTCGCATCGCTCGCTGGCCCGAGATCGGCGCGGTCGCGTCGAAGCCGCAGCGCCGACGGATCGCCCAGTGGGCGAAGCCCAGGGCCAGGCCGAAGCCGCCGCCGACCCGATTTGCGAAGGCCGCCACCGCGAGGTCGCAATCGCCCCTCTCCACCGCCTCCACAAGCGGCACCAGCTGGGCCGCTGAGCCGCCGAGGTCGCCGTCACAGAGCAAGATGATCGCCGGGGGTTCACCCTCGCTCAGTGCCGCCTCGGCCGCGGCGCTGACGTTGCCACCCTTGCCGTGCGGACGGCCGCGGCTGACTACACGGGCACCGGCGCTCATCGCGACCTCCGCGGTGCCGTCGCTGGAGGCATCGTCGGCGACCCAGACGACCGCGGAGGGCAGCGCCTCTCGCAGAGCTTTGACCGTCTCGCCGATCCGGTCGGCCTCGTTGTGGGCGGCGACGATTGCCGCCAAGGAGTCGGGCACGGCGGATATTGTCCCCCGCCATGAACATCGAGGCTCACATCACCGGCAACGTGTGGAAAATCGAGGTAGCCGTTGGGGACACCGTCGCGGACGGGGACACGGTCGTGATCCTCGAGTCGATGAAGATGGAGATCCCGGTCGAGAGTGAAGACGACGGCACCGTCAAGGAGATCCGCTGCGAGGAGGGTCAGTCAGTCAGCGAAGGCGACGTCCTCGTAGTGCTGGAGTGAACGAGCGGCTCGCTGGCGGCAAGCTGCTCCTCGACTCGCCGGCCGAGGCGGTAGTCCGCCTCCGCATCTCCAATCCCGAGCGCCGCAACGCGCTCGACCACGACATCCTCGACGCGATCGCCGAGGCGCTGCCCCGCCTCGACCAGGGGATCGCCACCCGCTGCCTGCTGATCACCGGCGCCCCGCCGGTCTTCTCGGCCGGTTACGACATCTCCGCGATCCCGAGGCAGACCTTCGAGCGCGATGCCGAGGCGCTTGTCGCCCACCCCTTCCACGCCGCAACCGAGGCGCTGGCCAAGCACCCCTGGCCGACGGTGGCGGCGATCAACGGCCACTGCATCGGCGGCGGGCTGGAGCTGGCGGTCACCTGCGACCTGCGGATCGCGGCGGCAGGAGCGAAGCTCGGCATGCCGCCGGTAAAGCTCGGCCTCGTCTACAGCCACACCGGCCTGCGCAAGTTCATCGACACGGTCGGCCTCGCCCGCACCAAGGAGCTGTTCCTCACCGGCCGCAACTTCGAGGCCGAGCGCGCCGCCGAGATCGGGCTCGTCAACGAAGTCGTCGCTGCCGAGCGCCTGGAGGAGGTTTCCGTCGCCTTAGCGGCCGAGATCGCCGCCAACGCTCCGCTCTCGATGCGGGGCAACAAGAGCGCGATCGACCTGCTCGCCGCCTCGCCGGTACTGAGCGAGCAGCAGGAGGCCGGCCTGATCGCCCTGCGCGAGTCCTGCTTCAGCTCGGCTGACTTCCGTGAGGGCATCGAGGCCTTCGCCGAGAAGCGCAAGCCAGAGTGGCAGGGCCGATGAGCGCGGCGGCGCGCAAGCAGCTCGCCGCCAGTGATCCGACGATGGCGGCGCTGATCGAACGCCTCGGCAAGATCGACCTGGCGACGCGGCTGCGCCGCCGCAAAGAGGAGCGCCCCAACGACGCCTACGGCGCGCTGCTGCGGGCGATCGTCGGCCAGCAGCTCTCGACCAAGGCGGCGCGGACGATCTACGGCCGCATCCTCGACCTCTTCGACGGCAGCACCCCCTCTCCCGAGCAGTTGCTCGAAGCCGAGGAATCCGACCTGCGCGCGGCCGGCCTCTCCGGTCGCAAGGTCGAGTACGTCCGCGACCTCGCCTCGCACGTGATCGAGGGCGAGCTCGAGCTAGACCGCCTCGAGCAGCTCGAGGACGCCGAGGTGATCGAGGAGATCGTCGCCGTGCGCGGGCTCGGCGTCTGGACCGCCGAGATGTTCCTGATGTTCCACCTCGAACGGCCCGACGTCCTCTCCGGCGGCGACCTCGGCATCCGCAAGGCGGTGCAGATCGAGTACGGCCTGGAGGAGATGCCGCCCCCAGCGAAGGTGCTGGAGATCGGCGAGGCCTGGCGACCGCATCGCAGCCTCGCCTCCCTGTACCTGTGGGAGTCGCTTGCAAACGCGCCCGTGGATTGAGCGGCGCCGGTGGGCTGCCGACAATAGGTCCATGCGCACGCGTTTCTTGCTCGGTTTCGCCGTCGTCGCCGCGATCGCGGTTGGTTCGATCGCGATCGCGCTGGTCGTTCACGCCCGCGAAAGCGACAGCTTCGAAACGCGACAGCGCGGCGAGGCGGTGCGCGCCGCGCATCAGGCGGAAGCGCTTGCCGCCCTCTCGGTCGGCCAGCTCTCCAGCGCTTCGGCCTTCTACCAAGCGGAGGGACACTTCAGCCATCACGAGTTCAACGTCGTCGCCGACTCGCTGCTGCGCCCGGGGGCGCTGCGGGCGACCGCCTTCATCGCTTCTGTTCCCGCCGCACAGCGGGCGAGTTTCGAACGCAGTCACGGCGTTCAGATCCGCGAACGGGGGCCGCTCGGAAACTTTCGTCGCGCGGGCGCTCGCAGCTATTACTTCCCAATCGTCTACGTCGCCGCCCGCGGCCTCACCGTACAGGCGCCGATTGGCTATGACGTGGGCTCGGACAACTTGCGCGGGCCCTACCTGTTGCGGGCGCGCGACAGTGGCAAACCGGCGGCGACGCCGGCACTGCGCCTGCCGCTCGGCGGCACCGGGATCAACGTCTTCCGCCCGGTCTTCCGCGACGGCGCGCCGACGCGGACCGCGGCCGAGCGCCGCGCCGCGTTGGTTGGCTTCGCCGCGGGCTCCTTCCGCGTTCCGGACCTGGCAGCGGCTGCGACCACCGCGCTGCCCGACCGCGTCGATGCCTCGTTCGTCGAGCGCGGCAGGACGGTGAGCGGGTCACAGCTCCCCCGCGACGAAAGCGCCACCGCACCGATCCGCATCGCCGACCGCACCTGGCTGCTCGTCGTGCGCGACCCGAGCCGTCCCGGCGTCGACCTGGCGGTGATGATCGTGATCGTCGGGCTGTCGCTGGCGGCACTGCTGGCGGCGCTCGTCCTGGTCTGGAGCCGCCACGAACGGATGCAGGAACTGGCGCTGCAGGCCAGCCAGGATCCGCTCACCGGGTTGAAGAATCGGCGCCGCTTCGAGGAGGAGCTGCGGGCCGAGCTGGCGCGCAGCCACCGCTACGGCGTCGCCGGGGCGCTGTTGATGCTCGATCTCGATCACTTCAAGCAGGTCAACGACACCCTCGGCCACCCGGCCGGGGACCGCGTCCTCGCCGAGATCGCCGCGGTGCTGCGCGCCCGCGCCCGCGAGACCGACGTGCTGGCCCGGATCGGCGGCGACGAGTTCGCGATCGTGCTGCCGCGCTGCGAGCTGGCCGAGGCCGAAGAGGTCGGCGCCGAGATCACCGTGGCGATCCGCGAGCGGATGAGTGCCGAGCCGGAGATTCCGCCGATCACGGCCAGCGTCGGCATCGCTGCCTTCGGCGCCGGTGACAGGCTCAGCTACGAAACGGTGCTGGGCCGGGCCGACGCGGCGATGTACGCGGCAAAGGGGTCGGGGCGCGATCGGGTCAAGACCTTCGATGACACCACCCCGGAGCCGGGGATGGGCGAAGTGAAGATCACCGTCGGCGAGCCGCGCTAGCCGTCAAGGCGTGGCGCAGGCGCAGGATCCGGCCGACCGAGACTTCGAAGGCGGCGCGGGCGCTCGGTGCGCCGCGCAGTAGGGCCACCAGGGCGCGCTCGGCGGCCATGCCGGCGCGGTAGTCGGTGAAGAGGAGGAGGTCGGTGCCCGCCCCGGTCGCCGCCCGTGCCGCGGCGGCGGGCCCACCGAAGTCCCGCACCGCGGCCGATTCGAGCGCGTCGGTGATCGAGACCCCGTCGAAACCGAGGTGCCGGCGCAGCTCGCCGGTGGCGATCGGCCGGGCAAAGGCAGCCGGCTTCGGCGAGAAGGCCGGGTAGATCGCGGTGCTCAGCATCACCAGCTCACCGCCAGCGGCGGTGAAGCGCCGGTAGGGACGCTCGTCGACCGCGCGCAGCGTCCGCTTTGGCAGGTCGATCCGCTGCACGGCGAAGTCGGTGTTTTCGGCCGCCGCGCCAAGGCCGGGAAAGTGCTTGGCGGTGGCGGCAACGCCGAGCGTCCTGCAGACCGGCCGCGAACGGCACCGCGGTCGCTTCCACCGCGGCGGCGCTGGCTCCAAAGCCCCGGTCGGTGCTGGCAATCGTGCCGCCCGGCCGAGCGACGTCCAGCACTGGAGCCAGGTCGACGTTCACCCCCACCCCGCTCAGGTTTGCGGCCGTGGCCCGGCCCTGGGCTCGGCTGGACGCCGCGCCGGCCGCTCCCATCTGCGCCGCCGAGGCCGTCGGGGCGCCCGCGAGTCGCTTCACCAAGCCACCCTCCTGGTCGACCATGACCAGCAGCGGGTTGCGCAGGCGCGCCAGACGATGGATCGACTCGATTTCGGCGATCAGGGCCCGCGCCGTCGCCCGGCTCGGCAGGTTCTCGCGAAAGAGGACCACCCCTGCGAGGCCGCCGCGGCGGATCGTCCGCCGCAACGACTCCGGCACCCTGGTGCCCTGGAAGCCGGCCATCAGACGCACACCGGCGAGCTGGGCCAGCGACAGCTGCGACGCCGCACTGGGCACCGGCGTGCTGCCGCGATCGCTGAGCACGGCGCCAAATGCAAACGCCGCAATCGCCAGCCCGCAGGTCGCCCCGACGGCCACTCGCCTGCGCCTGATCCTCGCCGCCTTCACTGCGCGCGATGTTAGGCGCAGGTCCGCCGGGAGCGCGCCGATCGAGCGTCCGGACCGCCACCTAGCCTTGCGCCCGAATGCCCTCCCTGATCACCTTCGAGGAAGCGCTGGCGCTGGGCGAGCTGACCGACCACGAGGAGATCGGCGAGCTGGTCGAGCGCGCCTGGGCGGTGCGGCGTGAGAACTTCGGCGACTCGACCGACATGTGCTCGCTGGTCAACGCCAAGTCCGGCGGCTGCGCCGAGGACTGCGGCTTCTGCGCCCAGTCGCGCTACGCCGAGGCGGACACGCCGATGCACGCGATGATGGAGCCTGAGCAGATCCTCGAGCACGCGAAAGCCGCCGAAGCGGCGGGCGCCCACCGCTTCTGCATGGTCACCCAGGGTCAGGGGCTCTCCAAGCGCGACTTCGAGAAAATCCTCGAGGGCGACCAAGCTGGTCGCCGAGCAGACCAACCTGAAGCGCTGCGCCTCGATCGGCCACATGTCGGCGCGAACGCGCCAAGAAACTGCGCGAGGCAGGCGTCCAGCGCGTCCACCACAACGTCGAGTCGTCCCGCTCCTACTACCCCGAGGTCTCGACCACGGTCCGCTACGAGGGTCGGCTGCGGACGATCCAGGCGGTCAAGGAGGCAGGGCTGGAGACCTGCGTCGGCGGCATCCTCAACCTCGGCGAGTCGCCGCAGCAGCGGGTCGAGATGGCCTTCGAGCTGACCGAGATCAACCCGACCTCGGTGCCGATCAACCTGCTCAACCCGCGCGAGCGGCACCAAGTTCGGCGACCGTCCGCTGATGGACGCATGGGAGGTCGTCAAGTGGGTGGCGATCTTCCGCCTGATCATCCCCGGCGCCCTCTTCCGCCTCTGCGGCGGCCGGGTCGAGAACCTCGGCGACCTGCAGCCGCTGGCGGTCAAGGCCGGCCTCAACGGGGTGATGATGGGCAACTTCCTGACCACGCTCGGGGCCGAGCCCGAGGACGACCGGGCGATGTTCGAGGAGCTCGGGCTGAACGTCGCGCGCCAGCCCGACAACGGCGCCAACCCGCGTCCCGACAACCGCGACGGCTGGCTCGACGGCGAGACACCGGCGACGCCGATCGACGAGCTGATCGACCACCAGGACGAGGCCAACTTCTGGGATCCCTCGACGCAGCTGCGGGTGATCAAGAAGACCAAGAAGCCCCCGCCGTACCCGGCGCCCCAAGCCGCGGCATGACCGAGATCGCGGAGCGGCTGGAGGAGCTCCGCGAGCGGGGGCTCTACCGGCGCCTGCGGCTGATCGGCGGCCCGCAGGGACCGCGGGTGACCCTCGACGGCAAGCCAGGTGCTGCTGCTCTGCTCGAACGACTACCTCGGCCTCGCCAATCACCCGAAGGTCCGCGGCGCGGCAGCGGAGGCGGCGATGCGCTGGGGCGCCGGCGCCGGCGCTTCGCGCCTGATCTCGGGCAACATGCAGCCGCACTGCTCGCCTGGAGACGCGGCTGGCCGCGCTTCAAGGGCTACGAGTCGGCGCTGCTCTTCGGCTCCGGCTACCTGGCCAACACCGGCACGATCGCGGCGCTCGCCGGCGAGGGCGAGGTCGTCTTCTCCGACGAGCTCAACCACGCCAGCATCATCGACGGCTGCCGGCTCTCGCGGGCGGAGACCTTCGTCTACCGCCACGGCGACGTCGAGCACCTCGCCTGGGGCCTGCGCGAGGCCGGCGAGCGCGCGCGCGCTGATCGTCACCGACGGCGTCTTCTCGATGGACGGCGACGTCGCGCCGCTGGCCGAGCTGGTCGGAGCTGGCCAGACGCCACGGCTGCCGCCTGATGGTCGACGAGGCGCACGCCACCGGGGCGGTCGGCCCAGGCGGCCGTGGCTCGGTTGCGGCAGCCGGACTGAGCGGCGAGGTCGACGTCGTGATGGGGACCCTCGGCAAGGCGCTCGGCTCCTACGGCGCCTACGTCTGCGCCAACCATGAGACCGACCGACTACCTGCTCAACACCGCCCGCTCCTTCGTCTTCTCGACGCGCCGCCGCCGCCTTCGGTCGCCGCGGCTGGCCTGGCCGCGCTGGAGCTGCTCGAGTCCCAGCCCGACCGGGTCGAGCGGCTGCACCGCCAACGCCAGGACCCTGCGCCACGCACTGGTCGCTGAGGGTCTCGCGGTCGGCGACTCTGAGACGCAGATCGTGCCGGTGGAGGTCGGCGAGGCCGAGGCGACGATGCAGCTGAGCGAGCGGATCCTCGAGCGCGGCGTCTTCGCCCAGGGCATCCGGCCGCCGACCGTGCCCGAGGGCTCCTCGCGGCTGCGCTTCACGGTGATGTCGACCCATCGCCGCCGACGAGCTGGAGCGCGCCGCCAAGCTGGTCGGCGCCGCCGCACGCGAGCTCGGGCCTCAGCGCGGACCGCCCCGCAGTCGCTCGACGTAGCCGCCTGATGGCCACTGCGAAGGGCGTCTTCGTCACCGGCACCGGCACCGAGGTCGGCAAGACCGTCGTGGCCGCAGTGCATCGCCCGCACACGCTGCGGCCGAAAGGGATCGACCGTGGCGGTCTTCAAGCCGGCGGTGACGGGTCTCGACGAACCCGGCGAGACCGACCACGAGCCTGCTGCGCCGCGCCGCCGGCTCCGAGCAGAGCGACGAGGAGATCGCGCCCTACCGCTACGGCCCCCCCGCCTCGCCGCACCTCGCCGCGGCCCAGGCCGGTGAGGAGATCGACCCGGCGCGCCTGCCGGAGCGCCGCGAGCGATGCCGCGGCGAGTGCTGACGTTCTGGTCTGCGAGGGCGTCGGTGGCCTGCTGGTCCCGCTCGCCTGGCGAGTTCGCTCCGGTACGCGAGACAACTCGCCAGGCCTACCTAGTGCGCGACCTGGCGGTCGATCTAGACCTGCGACTGGTCATCGCCGCCTCGCCAGGACTCGGCACGATCAACCACACGCTGCTGACCCTCGAGGTCGGCCCGGGCCGCCGGACTCGAGGTCGCCGCGGTCGTGCTCACCCCCTGGCCCGAGGAGCCGAGCGCGATCGAGCGCTCCAACCGAGAGACGATCGAGAGCCTGGGCGACGTGCCGGTGCAGACCCTGCCACCACTCGACCTGGACGCGCCAGGCACCTGGCCAGAGCTCGAGATCGATCGATGGATCGACCCCCGGATGCGTGGGTCAATCCATCAATCGTTGACGATCACGTCGAGGCTCGCCGCCGTCAGCTCGACCTCGAAGCCGGCCGCGGTCGCGATCGCGGCGGCTGCCTCGGGGTCGGTCGGCGCGCGCCTGGCCAGCAGCAGCGCCCGCGCCACGTCGCCCCGCACCGCCTTTGCCATGTGCGAGACGCCTTGCGCTTGCCGCCGCTCCTCGGCGAAGGCACGCACCGCCAGCAGCGTCGCCTGCTTCGGCTTCCAGGCCGCGGCGTAGGCGGCCGAGCGCATGTCGACGATCAGGCTCGCCGGGCTCGTCGGGCATCGCCTCGGCCAGCGCGCGACGCCACCAGGCGGCGAGCGACCCGATCGCCATCGAGCTTGGTCGAGGGCGAGAAGCGGTAGTAAGGGATCCGGTCCTCGGGCCGCACGAAGCCCCAGAGGGCGCTGGCGATCAGGACCCGCTTGGCAGCCCGCGCCGCGCCGCCGCGGACAGGCCGGGCAGGTGCTCGTAGAGACGCCTGGTAGACTGCACGCCGGCGCTGCCGGAGCCTCCGCAGCCCGCGTCGACGGCGACCTCGCCCGCCTGCCCTTGGAGATGCCGAGCTCTTCAGGGCTCGCACCGGCCCGCCAACCGCTCAGCGCGTCGAGCAGTCTGCTGCTCGCGCAGCTCCGCGGCGAAGGCCAGCGAGTCGAGATCGACCGGCTCGCCACTCTCGGGCTCGGCCTTGCCCTCCGAGGGCGGCAGCAGGATCAGCATCGCGCGGGCAGCTTTTCAGGCGGCGGAATCGCCCGCGGCGACCGGCTCGCGCCCGGCCACGACCTCGGCCCCGGCAAGCTCCTCGCCGCCGAAGTTGACCGCCGCCTCGGCGGCCTCGTCGCTGAGGTTGTCGCGCTTGGCGCGGATCGCGACCGCGCCGATCACGGCGCCGGCGAGGGCGACGCCGGCGCAGACGGTCATCGCGTGCCCGAGGGCGTCGACGAACTGCTCCGGGCTCGCTGCGGCGAAGTTGGTCGTGCCCACCGAGCCCTGGAAGATCGCGCCGGTGACGGCGACGCCGAGGCTGCCGCCGACCATGCGGAACATCGAGAGCACGCCGGAGGCGATCCCGGCCTTCTCGACCGCGACCGCGTTCATCGCGGCGCTGGTCATCGGCGACATCGTCAGCGCGATGCCGATGCCGAGCAGCATGAAGCCGGGCAGCAGGTCGAGGTAGCTGGAGTCGACCGCGATGCCGCTGAAGCTGTAGAGCGAGGCGGCGACGATGCCGAGCCCGGCGGCGATCAGCCAGCGCGGCCCGAAGCGATCGGCGAGCCGCCCGGCGACCGGCGCGACGCCGACGATCATCAGGGTCGAGGGCAGGAACCTCACTCCCGCCTCCAGCGGCGAGTAGCCGAGGATGTCCTGCATGTAGAGGGCGAGGAAGAAGAAGACGCCGAGCATCGAGAAGGAGACGATCAGGGCGACCACGACCGCGCCGAGGAAGTTGCGATCGGAGAAGAAGCGGAATTCGACCATCGGCACCTTGACCCGCAGCTCGACCGTGACGAAGGCGGCCATGCCGACCGCGGAGCCGACCAGCAGGGCGACGATCTCGGTCGATCCCCAGCCCCAGCTGTTGCCCTCGACCAGGGCCAGGATCAGCGCCGTCAGCGCACCGGTCAGCAGCGGCGACGCCGGCGTAGTCGACCTCGCGGCCGACGGTGTTGTCGCGCGACTCGCGCACCGCGAAGAGCGAGGCGGTCACGGCGCCGATCGCGACCGGGATGTTGAGGTAGAAGATCGCCCGCCAGCTGACGTGCTCGGTCAGGAAGCCGCCGAGCACCGGGCCGACCGCGAGGGCGAGGGCCGAGACGCCGGCCCACATCCCCATCGCCTTGCCGCGCTCGGAGGCGGGGAAGGCGTCGGTGATGATCGAGAGCGTCGCCGGCATCATCAGCGCCGCGCCGACGCCCTGGACGACGCGGCTGGCAACCAGCGAGGTCGGCGTCGGCGGCGAGCCCGGCGGTCGCCGAGGAGAGGGCGAAGATGACGACGCCGAAGAGGAACATGCGGCGGCGGCCGAAGATGTCGCCGAGCCGCCCACCGGTCGCCAGCAGCACGGCGAAGGAGAGCGTGTAGCCGTTGATCGTCCACTCGAGGCCGGAGATCGAGGCGCCGAGGTCTTTCTGGATCGACGGCAGGGCGACGTTCACCACCGTGTTGTCGAGCATGATCATGAACAGCGCGAAGCACATCGCTCCGAGCGTCCACCACTTGCGGTTGTCGTCGGTGATCAGGTGGCTGTAACGGGTCAAGCTGGTCCTACCTCCTTCAGGTGTGCGATAAGCCTCCGCGATGTCGTCGCGGTCCATCAGCGAGTCGACGGCGGCGTCGAGCTTGCGCCGCTGGGCGGCGGTGAGGCTGGCGGCGAAGGTCTCCATCCCCGCCTGGCGCACGACGACCAGCGTGTCGACCAGCTTCTTGCCCTTGGCGGTGATCGCGACCCGGCGCACGCGCCGGTCGCTCGGGATCCTCGACCCGGCGTGGCGAGCCGCTTCTTGACCAGGCCGTCGACGGCCCGGCTCATCGAGGGAACCGAGACGCCGAACACCTCGGCCAGCTCGCTCGACCTGCCGCGCCTCCGTCGCCTCGCCCAGCCCGCCCAGCTCCAGCAGGGCCTTGGACTGGGTCATCGAGAGGCCGCTCTCCTCGATCACCCGCAGAACGTTGCCGCGGTCATAGAGGAAGAGGTGGCGCAGCAGGGCGCTGATCCGCGCCGCCGTCTCCTGCGCCTCGGCGCTGACGTCGGGAGTGCTGACCTCGTCCACGAGTGCCGTTATGTCGCTCGCTTGCATATTCATAATAGTTGCAGATCGACAACTATTTCTCAAAAGGAATTGTTGCTCGTGTGATGAGAATCACGCTCGGTGGATTCCGCCGGGGCCAGGTCTAGTCTCGTTTTCGGTGACGTCGGTGGACCACGCTCAGCTCGATCGCGACCACGTCTGGCACCCCTTCACGCAGCAGCAGGCCTGGCATGAGGAAGAGCCGCTGATGATCGAGGCCGGCGCCGGCTCGCACCTCGTCGCAAGTGATGGCCAGCGCTACATCGACGGCGTCTCCTCGCTCTGGTGCACCGTGCACGGCCACGGCCACCCCGAGATCGACGCCGCCGTCGCCGCCCAACTGGAGAAGGTCGCCCACACGACGATGCTCGGCCTCTCTCACCCCGGCTCCGCCGAGCTGGCGGGCCGGCTGGTCGACCTTGCCCCACCGGGCCTGAGCCGCGTCTTCTACTCCGAGTCGGGCTCAACCGCGGTCGAGATCGCCCTGAAGATGGCCTTCCAGTTCCAGCAGCAGCGCGGTGGCCAGCACCGCCGTCGCACCTCCTTCGTCCACCTGCGCGACTCCTACCACGGCGACACGATCGGCTCGGTCGCGGTCGGCGGCATCGAGCTCTTCCACTCCACCTACCGGCCGCTGCTCTTCCAGACCCAAGCGGCCGAGCCCGGTGACGCCGCCGACCTCGAGCGGGTGCTCGCCTGCCACGAAGAGGAGATCGCCGCCGTCATCGTCGAGCCGCTGGTCCAGGGCGCCGCCGGCATGCTCATCCACCCCCCGGGCTACCTGCGTCAGGTGCGTGAGCTCTGCGACCGCTTCGGCGTGCTGCTGATCGCCGACGAGGTGGCGACCGGCTTCGGCCGCACCGGCACGATGTTCGCCTGCGAGCACGAGGACGTCGCACCTGACCTGCTCTGCCTCGCCAAGGGCCTCACCGGCGGCTACCTGCCGCTGGCCGCGACCCTGGCCACGGAGCGAATCTACGACGCCTTTCTTGGCGCCCCCGATGAGTACCGAACCTTCTTCCACGGCCACACCTACACCGGCAATCCACTCGCCTGCGCCGCCGCCCTGGCCAGCCTCGACCTCTTCGAGAGCGAGCGCACGATCGAGCGCCTGCAGCCGAAGATCGCCCTGCTGCAGGAGATCCTCAGCGAGATCGATGCGATGCCCGAGGTGGCGGAAGTGCGTGGCCGCGGCTTCATGGCCGGGATCGACCTCGGTGAGCACGACCCGGCCCTGCGCATGGGCCACCAGGTCACCCTCGCGGCCCGCGAGCGCGGCGCGATCATCCGCCCGCTCTCAGACGTCGTCGTCCTCATGCCCCCCCTCTCGATCTCCGAGTCGGACCTGCGCCGCCTGCTCGCGATCACCACTGAATCGATCCGCGCCGCCTGCGCCAGCGCCGCCCCGGCGCCCCTCGCCCAAGCGGCCTGCAGCCTCGACGAAATAGCGTTCGGGCTGTGATGGATCCACGGCTCGCCCGTAGTAAGGGCATGAGCGAGGTCAGCGAAGTACTCGTCGCGAACACCGGAACCGGGGAGGAGACCACGGTGGATTTCGAGCGCCTCTACCGCTCCAGCCGCGACGACGTCTACGCCTACGCTGCCGGGCTCCTCCGCGATCGTGCCGCAGCCGAGGACGTGACGGCAGCCGCCTTCGAGCGCGCCTACCGCAAGCGCTCGCGCTTCGATGCGGAGAGGGGCAGCGCCCGCGCTTGGCTCTTCGGGATCGCCCGCAACGCGGCGCTCGACGAGCTTCGCCGTCGCGGACGCCAGGCCGCGCTCAGCGTCGACCCCGCTGACGCCCAGGGTCTGATGCGACCCGAGGACGGTCGCGGTGAGCTGCGCCTGCTGCTCGATGGAGCACTGGGAAAGCTCGAGGCGCGCGATCGCGAGCTGATCGCGCTCAAGTTCTTCGCCGGTCTCTCCAACGCGGAGATCGGCCGCGTGATCGGCACCAGCGCCTCGAACGCCGGCACGAAGCTGCACCGAACGATGGACAAGCTGAGGGAGGCATGCGATGGAGCGCTCTAGCGACCACGACAAGATCGCGGCAGCGCTGGCGGAAGCTCGCCCCGCACCCCGGCAAGCCTTCGCCCAGGAGTTGGACCAGCGCGTCGCTGCGGGCTTCCCGCGGCGCTCGCGCTTCAGCCGCTCCCCCCTGGCTGGCCTCGCAGACCGAATCGGGACACGCTCCCCAATGCGGCTGTCGTTCGCCGGCGCAGCCGTGGCCTTGGTGGCGATCGCCGTGGCCACGGTCGTCATCGCCAGCTCGGGCCCGGGATCGAGGCCGATTGCGATCGACTCAGGCCCCACGACCCCAGGCCCGAACGCGCAGAGCCCCGAGGCCGTTCCTCCGGTCGCCGCGCCCGAATCATCCGGGAGCGTGCAGTACTCCGAAGTCATCCCCTCGGCCGCCGCATCCGAATCGTCCGATCTCGGCCGAGCAAGCAACTCCGCGGCGGCCCCCTCATCCGAGGCCGAAGGCGGCGCTGCGTACACCCCCTCCCACGGGTCTCTCGAAACTGACAGCCTCGCCAATCTCTCACGCAACCGCGAGATCGAACGCTCGGCCGAGATCAGCCTGCTCGCCGACCCCACCGACGTCTCCGAAGACTCGACCAAGGTCTTCGCCGCGGTCCACGACGCCAACGGCATCGTTCTGCACTCGACAACCAGCTCGGGCAAAAACGGCGGGGCCCGATTCGAACTACTGATCCCCAGCGTCAGGCTGGGCGACGCCCTGGCAGCCTTCTCCTCGATCGACGAGGTCCGCAGCCGCCACGAGGCGACCGACGACATCACCAAGCCGACGGTCACCGTCAGCGAAGAACTGCAGGATTCCCAGGCGCGGGTCGACAGTCTCCTCGCTCAGCTCTCCAGCGCGGAAGCCGAATCCGAGCGGGAAGCGATCGCAGCCGAACTGCACAGCGAGCGCGCTCACGCCGCGCGCCTGCGCAGCCAGCTGGCGCGACTGCATCAGCGCACCACCTACTCGCGCGTCCTGGTCCGAATCCAGAGCGGCAACTCAACCGAATCGGGCGGCGCCTGGGGAGTCAGCGACGCCTTCCATGACGCCGGCCACATCCTCGGCATCGCCGCCGGGGTCACCCTCGTCGGCCTAGCGGTCCTCGCCCCGATCGCCCTGATCCTCCTGCTCTCCTGGCTCGCCCAGCGCCTCTGGCTGCGCAGTCGCCGCGAGCGCGCCCTCGACGCGTAGCCGACAGCGCCCCACTGAGTGAACTGGAAGCGCGCCGATATGGTGGCTCGGTGGCCGAGGAGAGACAGCGCGGGCCGGCTGAGGCGCCGAATCTCGGCGAGCCCTCGGAGCCGCGGCCGGCGGCATCGGTGGTGCTGCTGCGGCGCGGCGGCAAGCACGCCGACCGGGCGCTCGAGGTGCTGCTGCTGAAGCGGACCGAGAAGGCGCGGTTCATGCCAAACGTCTGGGTTTTTCCCGGCGGCGCGGTCGATGACGGCGACGGCGAGGACGAAGCCCGCTTCAAAGCCTGCGCTGTTCGCGAGCTGGAGGAGGAGGCAGGGATCGCCCTGCCGGCGGACGAGGAGCTGGTGCTGTTCTCGCGCTGGATCACGCCCGAGGTTGTCTCGCGTCGCTTTGACGCATGGTTCTTTCTCGCCCTCGCCCCGGCCCACACCCCTCCCCGCCCCGACGGCGTCGAGACCACCGACGCCGGCTGGTTCGAGCCCGCCGGCGCGCTCGAGGCTCAGGCCGCCGGTGAGATTGCCCTCGCCTTCCCGACGATCAAGCAGCTCGAAGCGCTACTTCCATTTCGCAGCTCCGACGAGGCGATTGAGGCGCATCGCGGCATCACGGTCGAGCCGATCCTGCCCAAGGTGATTGGCACGGCCGAGGACAACCGGGTCGTCCTGCCCGGCGATCCGGACTACCCGGCCTAGCTTGGAAAAGGCTCGAGGCCGGCGTGCCAGGGACCGGGCGGATAGGTGTGGATGCCGCTCTCTTCCATCTCGCCCTGCAGGCGTTTGAAGAGCTGGCCGGCGTTCTTCAGCACTGCTTTCAGCTCCTCGGTGCTGCGCTCGCGCAGGCGCCAGAGGAACCAGAGCTGGCGATCGTTGATGCCGAAATCGACCTCGCCGGTCATCGTCGTCGTCCAGCTGAGGAACCCGGGACTGAAGAGCTCGCGCAGGGCGACCGGGTCGTACTCCTTCGGCACCGTCGCGGAGAAGCGCTTGTTGAAGTCGATCGACTCGAATTCCACCTTGCGAGCGAAACGCTGGGTCACTACCTCATGCCCCTCGATCGACTCGACGTTGAAGGCCGGCACGACCTGGGCCAGGTCGGGCATGTGTGCCTTGGCGAGCAGAGTGGTCGGCAGCACCGCCTTGCTGAAGAGGCTGCCCATTTCCTTCTCGTCGGCATCGCAGCACGAGCCCCAGAAGCCCTCGCTGAGCTGACCGGTCAACCGATTGGTGCCACCGACGCAGAGCGCCACCGGACCGTCGACCGGGTTGATCCCCCCCACCGGCTCGTATTTGAGCTGGTGCCGCTCGCCGTAGGCGCTGACGATCTCGGCCCAGTCCTGGGCTTCCTGCTTGGCGCTCATCGCTCCCGATCCTATGCAGTTGGCCGGCGAGCCAAGTAGCATGACCCCATGCTTATCGCCCTAATCGTGGTCGTCGCGATCATCGTCATCGCGGTCCTCTACTACATCGCCAAGCGCAACTCGATCATCGCCTCGCGCAACCGGGTCGACGAGTCGTGGAGCGGAATCGACGTGCAGTTGAAGCGTCGCCACGACCTCGTGCCGAACCTGGTCGAGACGGTCAAGGGCTACGCCGAGCACGAGAGCCAGACCTTCGAGAAGACGACTCAGGCACGGGCCGAGGCAATGGCCGCCCAGGGCGTCGAGGAAACCGCCAAGGCCGAGCAGAAACTGACCCAGGCGCTGGCCGACGTCAAGGTCGTGGCGGAGAACTACCCGACCCTGCGCGCCACCGAGAACTTCCAGCAGCTGAGCCGCAACCTGTCGGAGCTCGAGGACGAGATCCAGGCCTCGCGGCGGATCTACAACTCCAACGTGCAGTCCTACAACACCGACATCGAACAGTTCCCGGGCTCGATCATCGCCAACCAGGGCGGTTTCACCAAACGCGAGTACTTCGAGATCGAAGACGCGGCGGATCGCGAGCCGGTCGCGGTCAACTTCAGCAAAGACTGAGCTACTAACCTTTGTTGTCATGACGACGGCTACCGAGCAAACGCTGTGGATCTGCGAGAGCTGTGGGTTCATCTATGACCCCGCGATCGGCGACCCCGACGGCGGCATCCCGCCCGGAACCAAGTTCGAGGACATTCCCAAAGACTGGTTCTGCCCTGTCTGCGGCGCCCGCACCTCTGACTTCCGTCCGCTGGAGCCCGGCGAGGCCTAGGCCCGCGGGGGCAACGTGAAGTACGACTACGACTGGCTGGTGGTGGGCTCCGGGTTCGGAGGCTCCGTCTCCGCCCTGCGACTGGCCGAAAAGGGCTACGAGGTCGCGGTGCTGGAGTGCGGCAGCCGCTTCCGCGATGAGGACTTCGCCGAGTCGAACCTCAAGCACCCGCGCCGCTACTTCTGGCTGCCGCGCTTCGGCTTCCGCGGGGTGATGCGGATGACCTTCTTCAAGGACGTCTTCATCGTCTCCGGCAGCGGGGTCGGCGGCGGCAGCCTCGGCTACGCCAACACGCTCTACCGGGCCCGCCCGGCCTTCTTCGAGGATCCGCAGTGGAACGAGCTCGGCAAGTGGGAGATGGAGCTGGCTCCGCACTACGACACGGCGGAGCGGATGCTCGGCGTGGTCGAGTACGAGGGCATCGGCCCGGCCGACAAGCTGCTGCAGGAATACGGCGAGGAGATCGGCGTCGGCGAGACCTTCACCAACACCCGGGTCGGGGTCTTCTTCGACAAGCCGGGGGTCGAGGTCGAGGACCCCTTCTTCGACGGCGAGGGGCCCAGTCGCACCGGCTGCATGCGCTGCGGCAGCTGCATGGTCGGTTGCCGCCACGGGGCGAAGAACACGCTGATGAAGAACTACCTCTGGTTCGCCGAGAAGCTCGGGGTCGAGATCCAGCCCGAGCGCCAGGTGACCGAGATCCGCCCGCTCGGCGCCGCCGACGGCTCGGATGGCTACGCGATCAGCAGCGAGCGCTCGGGCTCGTGGCTGCGCAAGCAGCGGCGCACGCAGACCGCGCGCGGAGTGATCGTCGCCGCTGGCGCCCTCGGCACCAACAACCTGCTCGCCAACTGCCGCCACAGCGGCGCCCTGCCGCGGATCTCAGACAAGCTCGGCGACCTGGTCCGGACCAACTCGGAGTCGATCCAGTCGGTCACCGCGCCCGACGACGAGCGCGACTTCAGCCGCTCGGTCGCGATCACCTCGAGCATCTACCCCGACCCCGACACCCATATCGAGGTCGTCACCTACGGCACCGGCGGCGACGCAATGTCCGGCACCTTCACCGCGATGACCGGTCCCGGCACGAAACTGACCCGGCCGATCAAGTGGGCGGCGGCAATCCTGCGCCACCCGCTGCGCACGGCGCGGATGATGATTCCCCACCGCTGGTCACAGCGCACCGTGATCTTGCTGGTGATGCAGACGGTCGACGCCGCGATGCACTTCCGCCCCAAGCGCAAGATCTTCGGCTCCGGCGTGCGCCTGCAGACCGAACAGGATCCCGGCCGGCCCAACCCGACCTACATCCCCGCCGCCGAGAAAGTTGCCCGCTGGTTCGAGCAGCGCACCGGCGGCGTCGCCCAGAGCGCAATCACCGAGTCGGTCCGCAACATCCCCTCGACCGCGCACATCCTCGGCGGTGCCGTGGTTGGCGAGGGCCCCGAGAGCGGCGTCGTCGACAGCGGCAACCGGGTCTTCGGCTACGAGAACCTGCTGGTCACCGACGGGGCGGCGATCCCCGCCAATCCCGGCGTCAACCCGAGCCTGACGATCACCGCCAAGGCCGAGCACGCGATGAGCCTGGTCCCGCCCAAGGCGGGAGAGGAGCCGCGCCACCTGCCCGAGGCGGCGCGGCCCGCGACGCCAGTCGCTTCCTAGCTCAGCCTGCCTCGCTGAGGCGCTGAGCGACGTAGTCCCAGTTGACGACGTTCCAGAAGGCGTCGATGTAGTCGGGACGCTTGTTCTGGTACTTCAGGTAGTAGGCGTGCTCCCAGACGTCGCAGCCGAGTAGCGGCACGGCGCCGTCGGAGATCGGCGAGTCCTGGTTGGGGGTGGAGACGACGGCGAGGCCGGAGCTGTCCTTGACCAGCCAGGCCCAACCGGAGCCAAAGCGAGCGATGCCGGCGTTCTTGAACTCTTCCTTGAAGGCATCGAAGGAGCCGCAGGCCTGCTCGATTCCCGCGGCCAGCTCGCCGCTCGGCTCGCCGCCACCGTCGGGGCTGAGCATCTGCCAGAAGAGCGAGTGGTTGTAGTGGCCGCCAGCGTTGTTGCGGACGGGACCCTGCTTGTCACCGGGCAGGCTGGAGAGGTTGCGGAGCACGTCCTCGACCTCGCGGTCGGCCCACTCGGTTCCCTCCAGGGCGGCGTTTGCTTTGTCGACGTAGGCTTGGTGGTGCTTGTCATGGTGGACGCGCATCGTCGCCTCGTCGATGTGGGGCTCGAGCGCGTCGTACGCGTAAGGAAGGTCGGGAACCGAAAAGGCCATCTGGCGTCTCCTTTGGTCGATATTCGAGGTCGGCGGGAGCCTAACGCCGTCACGCCTTGCGTACCCGGCAGGTAGATGGGCAACCACGCAAGAGGCATGAAGTAACGAGAGTCCGGGTAAACGGTTGTCTGAGCATGACCGACGGAGGGAGAGATTCGGCGGCCGACCTAGGCACGATCGAGACGCGTATTCCTTCGCGCCTCGACCGCCTGCCCTGGTCGAAATTCCACTGGATGATCGTGATCGGGCTGGGCACGGTCTGGATCCTCGACGGACTCGAGGTGACGATCGTCGGCAGCATCGGCCAGCGCCTGACCGAAAAAGGCAGCGGCCTCGTGCTCGACGCCAGCCAGATCGGCACCGCCGCCGCCTTCTACGTCGCCGGCGCTTGCGTCGGTGCCCTCTTCTTCGGCCAGCTCACCGACCGCTTCGGCCGCAAGAAGCTCTTCCTGCTCACCCTCGGCGTCTACATCGTCGCCACGATCGCCACCGCCTTCTCCTTCAGCCCCCTCTACTTCTTCATCGCGCGCTTCTTCACCGGCGCCGGCATCGGCGGCGAGTACGCGGCGATCAACTCGGCGATCGACGAGCTGATCCCGGCCCGAGTGCGTGGCCGGGTCGACCTGATGATCAACGGCAGCTACTGGATCGGCGCCGCCGGTGGCGCGATCGCCTCGATCGCCCTGCTCGACACGGCGCTCTTCGCCGCCGACATCGGCTGGCGACTCGCCTTCGGGATCGGCGCCGCGCTCGGCGTCGGCATCCTGCTCGTCCGCCGCAACGTGCCGGAGAGCCCGCGCTGGCTCTTCATCCACGGGCGCGACGAGGAGGCGGAGAAGATCGTCAGCGATATCGAGCAGTCGGTCGAAGAGGAGACCGGCGAAAAGCTCTCCGAGGTGGACGACAGCCTCACCATCAAGCAGCGAGAGCGCATCTCACTGCGCGAGATCGCCAGCACGGCCTTCACCAAATACCCGCGGCGCACGGCCCTCTGCTTCGCCCTCTTCATCGGCCAGGCATTCATGTACAACGCTGTCACCTTCGACCTCGGCACCCTGCTCGGAGAATTCTTCGACGTCGCCTCGGGAACGGTGCCGATCTACATCGCGATCTTCGCCCTCTCCAACTTCCTCGGGCCGTTCGTGCTCGGCCGCCTCTTCGACACCGTCGGCCGCAAGCCGATGGTGACCCTCACCTACCTGGGCTCGGCGGCCCTGACTACCGTGCTCGCGATCCTGCTGCTGGGGAACTCGCTGACGACCTGGTCCTTCATGGCTTTCGTGCTGGCGATCTTCTTCCTCGCCTCGGCCGGCGCCAGCTCCGCCTACCTGACCGTCAGCGAGATCTTCCCGATGGAGACGCGGGCGCTCTCGATCGCCTTCTTCTACGCGACGGGCACGGCGGCCGGTGGCATTGCCGGACCGCTGCTCTTCGGCCACCTAATTGCCAGCGGCAGCCAGGACCAAGTCGCCACCGGCTTCTTCATCGGCGCCGTGGTGATGGCGATCGGCGGGATCGCCGAGCTGCTCTTCGGCGTCAAGGCCGAGCAGAAGCAGCTGGAGGACATCGCGACGCCGCTGACCGCCGAGGGAGAAGAGGGAGCGGAGGAGACGGAGAAACCCGTGACTAGGGACAAGCCGGCGCCGAGCCGCCCGCCGGAACCGGGCGGCATCACGGTCGCTGGCTCGCGCGGAATGCCACTCTGGTCGCCGGCGGCGAACAGAACCGACCGGGACCGCGAGATCGAGATCATCGAACGAGCGCTGAACGAACAGGGGAGCGCCAATCGCAAAGAGCTCGCCCGTCGCGTCGGCAGTCGCTACTGGGGGCCGGGACGCTTTCGCGGCGCCCTCCAGGAGGCCGTCGTGGAGGGACGCGTGAGGCGTTTGCGCCATGATCAGTACGCGCCGAAAGAGCCCTGATAGCTTTGTACAGCGAGTAGCTGCACGGCCTGGGAGGGGGCTCGAGGGTGGCATGTAGCGAGTTGACGCCAAATCACCCTGCTTGAAACCGATGGCAGCTAAACGCGACACCGACGACAGCTCCGCAGCCTCGGCCCCACTGGGGGCAAACGAGCATCTGGCTGGAGAACGCGAGCTCTGGGAGCGCTTCACCCGTGATCGCGAGCCCGCCATTCGCGAAGAGCTGGTGCGGCGCAACATGGCTTTTGCCAAGCGCCTTGCCCTGCGCTACCGCGGCGCCAGCGAGTCCTTTGACGACCTGCTCCAGGTCGCCAACCTCGGTCTGCTCAACGCCGTCGACCGCTTCGATCCCGAGCGCGGCATCCCCTTCACCGCTTTCGCCTCGCCGACGATCCTCGGTGAGCTGAAGCGTCACTTCCGCGATCGGGTCTGGACCGTGCGGGTTCCCCGCGGGCTGCACGACCGCATGGCCGAAGTCGACAAAGCGATTACCGAGCTGACGAAAAAGCTGCAGCGCTCGCCCTCGGTCGGCGAGATCGCTGAGCGGCTCGACTTGGAGCAGACCGACGTGCTCGAGGTGATGGAGGCCAACCACAACCGCCGGCCGCTCTCGCTCGACCGACCCGCCGGCGCCGAGGACTCCGATGAAGCGCCCCCTTCGGAATGGGTCGGCGAAGAGGATGAGCATTTCGAGCTGGTCGAGGGACGAATCGCCCTCGACGCGGCGCTGCCCTACTTGGAGGAGCGCGAGCGGGTCGTGCTGCGCCTGCGCTTCGTCGAGGACATGACCCAGTCGCAGATCGCCGAGCGCATCGGCCATTCCCAGATGCACGTCTCGCGCATCCTGCGGCGCGCCCTAGCCCGAATCCGCAAGCGGATCGAGGAGGAACGTGGCCTGGATGGGGAGCGCGGCGGCTAGGCGGCCGGTATACCGGCGAAGCGAACGACCAGGTAATCGCCGTCGTTGGATTCGTCGACGGCCAGCTCGTCGGCGAGCGCCTCGAGCGAGCCACCCAGCTCCGGTACCTCGAGCTCATCGCGAATGTCAGCGGCGGCGCCCTTGTCCATCGGCCCGAGTCGCAGCTCCAAGCCTTTCTCGCTCTCGTCGAGGCCGAGTCGCACGCGGCCATCGGCAAAGCGCCCAGGCGCGGCACCGGCGATCGCGTCGGTGACGAGAACAGCATCGGAGACGCGCTCGACCGAGAGTTCGCGGCGGGCCGCGAGCGCTCCGACGAGGCGCGCCAGGACGGGCTCGAGCAGCTCGGCCCTGCCAACGGTTACCTCAGTACCTGTCACCTCGACCGAGATTTCCTGTTCGGGGGGGCTGCTGCCGTTGGTGCCCCCGCCATTGAGCGGCAGGCGCATCATCACCTCGGTGCCCCGATCAAGCCCACCGGAAATACTGAAGCTGCTGGAGAGGGCGGCGATCAGCGAGAGGCCGAGTTTGAGGCTTTCGCGCTCGGAATTGGCTTGCGGGCTGATCCCGGCGCCGCTATCGCTCACCTTCACCGTGAGACCGTCGGTGTCGGGTTCGGCCTCGACCACAAGCGGCCCGGTTCCGTCCGGGTAGGCGTGGACGACGACGTTCATGCTGGCCTCGGTGACCACGGTCTTGAGGTCAGCGACCCCGGCTTCGTCCATCCCGATCTCTTCGGCCAGCCCAGCTAGCGCGTGACGGACGACCGCCACGTTCTCAGCCTTCGCAGGAAGCCTGATTTGAAGCCCAGTCGGCTTCTCGTTGATCGTCGAACCGTTTGGCATCGTCGCGTCGTCTTCCCGCTGGAGAGCCTGTTCCCCCGCGCATTGCGAGCATAACCGTCTCGTCCTAGGCCAACGCTACCCGTGGACCCTGGGCACAAAACGGTCGTTTCCACGAACGACCTACGGGTAGCCGCTAAAAGCGCGCCCACTGCAACCCCGGAAGGACCCCTCACCGATGCCCGCACCGCGGCGGCGACTCAACCGGGAGCTGTTCGAGACCCGCAGCCATTCCTGGCAGGAAGTCGGCCTCGGCCACGAGCTCGAGCCGACCTCAACTGGCCGGGCGCTTGGCGGGCTCCTGGCCGCACTGACGGTGCTGGCCGCGGTGCTCGTCGTCTACTACCGGCGCCACGAGCTGCTTCCGGGTTATGGGTCCTGGGTGCGAGCGGCGACGGTGGTGATCCTGATCATCGTCGGCTCGGCCGGCAGCCACTGGCTGGTGCGCTGGATCTCACCCCGCCTCTTCCGCCGCGTCGACCCGGCAACGGCCGGCACCCTGGGCTTCCTGATCCGCCTCCTCGCGATGGCGGCGGTGGTGGTTCTGGCGCTGCGAATCGCCGGCGTCACCGCCGCCACCCTCGCCGTCGGCGGCGCCTTCACCGCGATCGTCCTCGGCCTCGCTGCTCAGCAGACCCTGGGCAGCCTTTTTGCCGGCATCGTCCTGCAGAGCACGCGGCCGTTCCGGGTGGGAGAACGGGTGCGCCTGGTCGGCGGCGCCCTGGCCGGCTCGCTGGAAGGGACGGTCAGCTCACTCGGGCTCTTCTACGCGACCCTGGTGCAGGGCGCGGACCGCCTGCAGGTGCCCAACAGCGTCCTGATCAGCCTCGTGGTGGTGCCGCTGCGAGAGCCGCCCAAGGTCGACCTCAGGGCCCGTTTCTCGCACGAGGCCAGCCCGCGCCGAATCGAAGAGCAACTGTTGGCGGCAATCCGGGTGCCGACCCGCTACCCGCCGAACGTCTCGCTGGAGGAAGTGGATGAAGAGAGCGTGGTGCTGCGGGTGAGCGCCACCCCGCTCCGCCCCGACGACGGCTCGCAGCTTGCCGAGGAAGTGCTGGCGGCGCTCAAGCCGGCGCACGTGCGAAGCGGCTGACCGCCTCGTCGGGATCGGCGAAGACCTCGCCGCGCACGAAGAGCCCGTCCTCCACCTGCCAGATCCAGGCGACCGGCATATCGCGAATGCCTAGCTCGCGATTGCGGACGAAGACGCGGCCGAGGACAAGCAGGCGATCGTCGCGGCGCTCCACCCTGCCGGGGGTGATCAGCAGTTCTTCCCAGAACTGTTCGACGTCCTTCAGGTAGTCGCGCAGGCCCTCCGGCCCGACGTAGGGCGCGCCGCGACCGAGCCTCCTCGGCAGTGATCGCGAAGAACTCCATGCGCGGCGAGCAGAGCCCGACGATCTGCCCGATGTCACGCTGGTTGAAGGCGTTGAAGAGCCGCCCGACCAGGGTCTCCAGCGACTCAGCCATCGGCGCTGACGTCATACCCGCTGACCAGTGCCGTGGGGACCGCGCCACCCGCTGAGCGGGCGACCGCGAGGATCGCCACATCGTCGTCGAGCGTGTCCGCGGTGAAGGCGCGGAGGGCGCCTTCGAGGCGCTGTATCGCCCCCGCCGGGTTACCGGCTCCCGCGAGCTCCGCGCGCAGCCGCTGCTCGCCAAAGCGCCCATCCTCACCCTCGGCCTCGACGATGCCATCCGTGGTCATCACCAGTTGCTGGCCGGGCTCGACTCGGCTCTCGCCGATCCGCCACTCGCCGTCGGCAAAAGCCCCGAGCACCTGGTCGCTCTCGGTCGCCTCGCGGACCTCGTCGCCATCGACGAGGAGCGGCGGCAGGTGGCCGGCGACGGCCATGCGCACCGGCTGCCGCGGGTCATCGCTGAGAGTGAGCGCCGCCATGCTGCAGAGCGAGGTGTCGTGGCGGGCGAGCAGGGCGCGATTGAGCGTCGCCAGGGCGATCTGGGGATCGTTGGTCAGGGCGGCGGCGGTGCGCAGCGTGTAGCGGGCGAGCGCCGTGATCGAGGCGGCCCGGGCGCCCCTGCCGGTGACGTCACCGATCACCAGCATCCAGCCGTCGGCGACCGGGAAGGCGTCGTAGAAGTCGCCGCCGACTTCGTTCTCCGCCCCCGCCGGTCGGTACATCGCCGCCAGCGACCAGCCCGGGATGTGAGGCAGCGGCGGTGGCATCAGGCCGCGCTGAAGCGTTTCGGCGATCTCGGCGCGCGCCGCTTCGGCTCGCTCGAGGTCGGAGAAGAGGCCGCTGTTGTCGAGGGTAAGCGCCACCCGGCCGGAGAGGATCCAGGCGAAGCGCACGTCGTCGCGGCTGTAGCGACGGCCCGACCAGGCGACACCGAGGGTGAGCGTGCCCTTGACCTGGCCGCGCGCCTGCAGGGCAAGCGTGATCGCCGAGCGCATGCGGAGGCTGCGCAGGAAGTCGAGGTCGTCGCCTTCGTCATGAGCGATCTCCCTCAGGTCGCTCTCCGACACCCGCTCGTAGAAGCGTGGTTCCAGCGAGCCGTCCTCGCCGCGGACCATCCGCTCCGGCAACGAGGGCCTGCGCTCTTTCAGCCCCTGCTCGGCCCCGGGACTGCCGCCCGGCGCGACCCGCACGGCGACGCGCCTCGGCTCACCGTCCTCGATCACGTCGATCATGCAGAAGTCAGCGATCTCTGGAACGAGGATGTCGCAGATCTTCTCGAATGTGCTCTCCAGCGAATCGCTCGACTCCGAGGCAGCGGCGACACTGCCGAGGATCTCGAAGCGGCGCTGCGATCGGCGCGCCCGTAAGAGCAGCACGACGACCAGCCAGGCACAGATGATGGCGAGTGCCGCAGCCACCATGGATATGTCGATCCAAGCCATCGTCCCCCCAGTCGCGCGTGGTACTGAAAACAACGTAGCTCGGGCTCGACGATAAGTCCATACCGCCGGAACGAGAAGGGCGGGATTGGCTAAAGCCCGTGGCGCAGCGCCCTGGCCGAGGCACGGGGAACGGTGGCGGCATCGCCGCCGGTCCAGGCGTTGAAGCGGTACCAAGCTGGCTTCGCTTCGCGCTGGTCGGTGAGCAGGCCGGCCGAGTCGCAGAACTGACAGGAGCCCCCCAGATCGGTCCAGGAGAACCACCAGACGCCGCCGATGCGCCAACGCTGGCGGTTGCCGGTCAGCAAGGCGAAAGCACGGTCGAGTTCGCGTGCCTGACCACGCGGCCCCCGCTCCCAGCGAGACTCGAAGCTGGCGGACCCCCAGCCCATCTCGGTCACGTAAAGCGGCGTCGCGGCGTCGCCGTTGAAGCTCATCACCCGGCGCAGGTTTTCGATCTCCCCCTGCAGGGCGCCGGCATCGGCGACGTAGGGGTGCAGCGCGACGCCGTCGAAATACCGCTTGATCCCAGGCACCCGGTAAAGGTCTGCGAGAAAGCCGCTCGACTGGATGTTCGGAGGGGTCTGCAGCGGGCGCCCGAAGAGGCCGCCGAGGATCACCGTCGAGCCGGGCTCCTCGCGGTGCAGCAAACCGCCGGAGATGCGGATCAGGCCGGCAAAACGAGCCGGATCAGGTTCCTTGGAGAAGGTGACGATGTTCTCCTCGTTCCAGATCTCCCACTGGCGAACCGGCAGGAACGGCAGGTCGCGGTGTTCACGCCAGAAGCTTCCCCGCGAGCCGTAGCGAGCGACGGCCGCGTGAAGGAACTGGAGCCAGGCCTGGCGCTGGCGAGCCGTCGCGACGGGTTCACCACCGAGCCTTGGCGAGACCCAGGAGGGAGTCCCCCAGAGGAACATGAAGGCTCGTATGTGATTTTCGGCCGCGTAGGCGACCTGTTCGTCCAGCGCTTCCCAGTGAGGCGCGAAGCGGTCGCGGGCTTCGGGCTCGACTCCCGCCCAGTTCATTGGCAGCCGCACCGACGTGATACCCGCCTCCCGCATGAGTTCGTAGTCGTTGGCATCGGTTTCCCCCTGAGGCGAGATACCGATGAACCCGCGCGGCGATAGCGTCAGCGACCCAGCGATAGCCGGGGTCAGCGCCAGCAGCGCGACGGTGAGCGGAATGAGCAGGAGTCTGCGCATGCGTCCAACACATGACCCGGCGGATCGAAGGAAGTAGCGCTCCGGTCCGACCCCCCGGGTTACGATCGCCAGATGATCGCATGGATGCAGGCGCGAGCCGCCCCCATCATCGCCACGATCCTCTTCGGCGCGCCGCTACTGGCCTTCGTACTCGTGATCGCTCTGGTCAAAGGCCACGCCAGCGTCGCCTACTACGAAGCCGTGAGCCAAATCATCCCGGTAGTAGTCCTCGCCCTCGCGATCGAGCTGCGTTACTTCTCGCCAAATCGGCAGCTGCCGGCAGCGCTGAAAGCCCGCTTCCGCCACCCCGAGCGCGCCCAGCCGCTGGCAGCCGGATACGCCGTCGCCACTCTGCTCGCCCTGATCGCCAGCGAGGCGATCGCGCTCGCGGTCGTCGCCTCGGAGAGCCTCCGGCCGCCTCGCCCTCAGCATCACCGCCGCCGGCCTGGCCGCCGGGGCTTGCGCCCTGGTCGCGGCGATTTTGCTGCCCGGCGGCGGCGAAGCCGCTTCGCCGGGCTGAGGCCGACTTCTATCGGCCTAACTGGACGGTATTTGAACCATGAGGCGCTGGTGAGACTCCAGGCGCTGCATCAGGCAGCGGCAAGCTCTGGCGCAGGCGCCAACTCGCGCTCGGGCTCCTCGTCGGGTACCTGACGCTCGATGCCGATCAGTAGCTCCTCATCTAGAACGGCGAGGATTCGCTTCAGCACGGGGATCGTCGGCATGTGATCGCCGCCCTCCACCTTCGAAATGAAGGAATGAGAGGTTCCCGCCCTATCGGCGACCTCTCTCTGGGTCAGGTCGAGCTCGTACCGCCGCTCGCGGATATGGGCGGCGATCCAGTTCCGCTCGCGCAGCTCGCGGATCTCCGCGTACTCGCCGCGGGCCCCTCGATACCCCTCGCTGCGTCGAGCACGATCCCGTGCTGCCTCGGCGACCGCCCTACCTCGAGGGCTGACGCTGCCGTTCTTCTTCGCATTCATGCGAACTAGTTTATCCATATAGATAAATGAATCAAGAACGACGCGAGGGCGCATCCTTGCCTGCGGCCCGCGGAGGGGTCCTTGGCTCCGCGTCCATGCGCCGCTTGAAGTCGATCATCCTCCGCTTCGCCATGGTCTTCTCGGAGGCGGGCACCGCCCCTGTGTTCTTCTCGAAGGCGTGCAGCAAGACGATCAGGCTCCCGGATCGCTGGTAGAGGATTCGGTAGCGCGTATTCGCGAACCTGATCCTCAACTCGCGCAGTTCGCCCTCGATCTGCGAGGTAATCGGAAACTCGGGCGGAGGCGCCTCAAGCGCTTGCCCGTTGAGATGCTCCTCGACGTAGTCGTCGATCTTCGCGGCGCGCTTGGCGGGAAGAGCCTCGATGAACTGGTCGACCGGTTCGGCTCCGTGCCCGTCGCGATAGTAGACCGCTTGCGTCCCTGCCATCGGGCGAGCATTGCAGACAATTCGGCGCACGATCATGCCTCGTTCCCGCCCACGTTTTCCGAGATTGCGTAACGGCTCACTTCGGCGTCGGTCCGGCGTTGCGGGTTGATTGCTTGCATGACGAACATGTCGCGAAGTCTCAAGCAACGTTCGCAATCTCGTAAGGGCCGAAACACCCCCCAAACTTGCCCTCCGCCAGGTCCGAAGCTTTGGTCTCTGATCGAGGTCGCTACGCGGAACCGGCCCGTCTATCGCGTGGCTGACGGGATTCTCGTCCCCCGGCTCACGTGGACTGCCGAAGCCACCCTTTACGACATCGAGCCAGAATCAGTCGGCATACGCGCAGACGTGGCTGCACATCTCGATGGCGAGCGCGCCGGAGCTCAAAGCGCCTCGTCTTCGACGCGCTCTTGCCTCCAACTTGCGCGTCTGACCGCTGCTGCTTACCGCGACATAGGCGGCAATCGCCTGATCGACATCGCGGAGCAACTCGGACTTGGCGGCAATGAATCAAGCCAGACCCGCTCGGCTCGTCGCGACGTCGCTGACGGGCGACGACGGTGGGTTGCGGTGGGGGCATGGCCGTGGTGGGCAATCGCCCGAGCCACCGGTAGGCCCGAACTAAAAGGTGCTCTGCCGCCGAAGTGGTGGGAGATTCAGGAGGTCAGCGACGCATTGGGTCACTACCTGCAGGCGTCCTAACGAGGCGGTCGCTGCAGCGGATCAGCCTTCGTCGTAAAGCACAGGAATCCCAAAAATGTTGTCGGTCTGCGTGGCCTTCGTGCCGCTCAATGATTCGGAGGCGAGCAGCCGCCAGTCGTCTGGATGGACGAGAACCTCGACTTCTTCGGCGTTCGTCGGCATCGGCACACCGACCACCGAACCCGGCACAGCGGTATCCGTGACGCGGACGAAGGAAACCTTGCGATCCCCGTCAAGAGCAGGACCGGCTGACCGCCGAGACCAACCAGGCCGAGCGGCAGCTCGAAGTCGCCGAGGCATCCTTCACCGACATCGAACCAGGCGCTCTTTGAGCGACTCCTCGTCTACGACGACGACATCGAAACAGCGGAGGTCGCCGAGCCCTTCGCGACGCTGACTGACCCTGAACTCCCTGCCCAGCTGGATGGTGAGGCCACCACGCAAACCGCCGCTTCTTCTGGCGGCGGTTCAAATGAGGGTCTTCTCATCGGGGCGCCCGGATTTGAACCGGGGACCTCACCGACCCGAACGGTGCGCGCTACCAGGCTGCGCCACGCCCCGAGAGGCGGCGATTATCCCAGACCGGAGCAGGGACTACTTAACGGCTTCGATCGCGGCTTCGATTTCGGCCAGCGTCGGGCCGTCCTGCAGGGTCTGGGTCCCGTGCGGTCCGCTGACGATCGCCGCCTGTCCGGTGCGGATTCCAAGGCCACGGCCGAGTTCGTCATAGCCCTGCAGCTTCTGGCTGATCGCGCCGTCGGAGCCGCCGTTGTCTTCCAGGTATTCCAGCCATTCCGGCTCGTTCAGTTCCTCGATCCCCCCCGCCACCGAGTCGAGGAAGTCCTGGTCGATGCCGAACTTTTTCGCTTCGTTTTGGTTGCGGAAGAAGAGGTAGGTGTACTGCCAGCCATACCCCTGCTGCGCCGCCGCCTCGGCACCGTAGAAGCCGAGCTCCTGCGGGCTTTCGCTGTTGGAGTAGTGGCGGTAGAGCAGCTTCACGTCGCCTGGCCTGGCGTAGGCGTTGACCAGGGGCGGGATCGTGCTGAGGAAGTCTTCCTGGCAGCTCGAGCACTGCAGGTCGTTGAAGACTTGGATCGTGACCGGCGCGTCGGAGGAGCCGAGGCGGTCGCCTTCCTGCGGCACGCCGCCGAAGATTTCCTGAGCTTCGGAGATCCCGGCCAGGTGGACGACGGCGCGGCCGGCCTTCTGGGTGGAGATGTTGACGATCGCGTAGCCCAGAGCCCCCAGGGCAACCGCGAGCGCCAGCACGATCCAGATCCGCCCGCGCCGGGGGATCGGCACAACCGCGGGCTCGGGCCCCGACTTCTCAGCGGTGACGGGCATCGCGGGCCATTATCGCGGCTCGTCGCCTCGGGCCACTCGAGTGCCGCGGCGGCGTTTGACACGTCCGCCGTCAGGGGTAAATATCTCCCTACCCAGTTTCAACGACAAAGGGAGGTCCGCAGTGGCCAATCACCTCACCCCGTCCGAGCTTGCCGAAGAGCTTCACATGAAGCGGCAGGAGGTGATCGGCAAGTGCATGCAAATGGGCATTCCGATCTTCCACGGACGCATTGACAAGTCCCTTTTCGAGACCTCGCTGCGCAGCATGGCCGGCCAGCGCCAACGCCACCAAGTTCGCCCCAACTAGCTCTTAACTAGACTCCCTCCCCGCATGGAGCGGGGAACCAAATCGTCGACCCTGGCGGACCTGCTGCCACTCTCCGCCCAGCGCTACGGCAACGCGACCGCGGTGCGCTACAAGCAGGACGGCGAGTGGGTCGATCGCAGCTTCGCCGAGGTGCTCGAGGTGGCCCGCTCACTCTCGCTCGGGCTGATCGATCTCGGCGTCGCCAAGGGCGACAAGGTCTCGATCCTCGGCAACACCCGCCCCGAGTGGACCTACTTCGATTTCGCCGCGCTCTCGGCCGGTGCGGTGGTTGTGCCGATCTACCAGACCAACTCGCCCGAGGAGTGCCAGTACGTGCTGGAGAACTCCGATGCCAAGGTCGTCGTGGTCGAGGACGACGAGCAGATGGAGAAGGTCCGTGCCGTTCGCGATCAGCTGCCATTGCTCGAGCACGTCGTGCGGATGACCGGATCCAGCGACGACGCGATCTCGCTGGACGATCTCGCCTCCCGCGGCGATGCCCGCGATGTGAGCGAGTGGGAGACGCGCTGGAAGTCGGTCACGACCGAGGACATCTGCACCTTCATCTACACCTCGGGCACGACCGGGCCGCCGAAGGGCTGCATCATCAGCCACGGCAACTACCGGGCGATGCTCAACATGGTCAATGAGACCAGCGTGATCGAGGAGGGAGACGTCACCTATCTCTACCTCCCCCTCGCCCACTCCTTTGCCCTGCTGATCCAGTTCGGCAGCTTCGACCTCGGCACTACGATCGCCTACTGGGAGCGCGATCCACAGAAGATCCTGCCCAACCTCGGCGAGCTGAAACCGACCTACTTCCCCTCGGTTCCCCGCATCTTCGAGAAGATCTACACCGCCGCCAGCAGCGGTATGGAGAAAGCCGGTGGGGTCAAAAAGGCGATCTTCGACTGGTCGATCGGGGTCGGCAAGAAGATGCGGGCCACGGAGCGCTCCGGCCGCAAACCGGGTTTCCTGCTGCGCAAGCAGTACGAGTTCGCCGACAAGCAGGTGCTCTCCAAGATCCGCGGCCTCTTCGGCGGCAACCTGCGCCTCGCCGTCTCCGGCGCCGCTCCGATCAGTCCCGAGATCCTGCGCTTCTTCGACGCCGCCGGGGTGCTCGTGCTCGAGGGCTGGGGCATGACCGAGACCTCGACCGCGGCGACGATCTCCACGCCCGACGACTTCAAGGTGGGCACGATCGGCAAGCCCTTCCCCGGCTGCGAGGTGAAGATCGCCGATGACGGCGAGATCCTGGTCAAGGGTCCCAACGTCTTCCAGGGCTATTACAAGAACGAGGAGGCGACCCGGGAGACGATCGTCGACGGCTGGCTGCACACCGGCGACATCGGCGAGATCGAGCCCGACGGCTTCATCAAGATCACCGGCCGCAAGAAGGACATCATCATCACCGCCGGCGGCAAGAACATCACCCCGGCCAACCTCGAGAACGAAATCAAGCAGCACCCGCTGGTCTCCCAATGCGTCGTCGTCGGCGACCGCAAGCCCTACCTGGTCGCCTTGGTCACGCTCGACCCCGAAGACGCGGTCGCCTACGCCAAGGAGCACGGCCTGTCCGAGGACCCCGAGCAGCTGGCCGCCAACGCCGAGGTGCTGAAAGCGATCGAAGCCCACGTGGCGACGATCAACGAGAAATTCGCCCGGGTCGAGCAGGTCAAGAAGGTGGCGATCCTGCCCCGCGACCTCTCACAGGAAACGGGCGAGCTGACGCCGACGCTGAAGGTCAAGCGCGCGGTGGTGGCGAGCAAGCACGAAGACGAGATCGAGAAGCTCTACGCGAGCTAGCGTGGGGTGAGAGGGGCGGTTGGCCCTCCACCCGAGCGCCAGCTCGATTCGAAGCTCGCGCGAGCCCAGCGCCCGCGATGGCTTCAAGCGAACCTGGCGCCCACTACGAAGCTGGGGTCGCTCTGGTGCGCCAAGCTCAGCTCCCTCGCTGCCGAACTGGATGGAGGGTCGGGTGCCCGACCCTCCTCCCCGCTTGGGACTAGGAGACCTCGCCCGATTGGCGCAGCAGCGCCGAGGTCGTCTGCTCTAGAACACGGCGCCAGGTGGAGTTTTGCTCTTGCTCCTCTTCGGCGGCCCGCTCGACTACGCGGTTGACGCGGCGGCCGGAGATCTCGAGGCCGTGGCGCTCGGCAATCTCCTGGAAGCTGTCGTAGTCCTTGGCCAGCGTCGCGGTCACCGATTCGAAGCCGTGGCGGGCGATTTTGAGGCGGCGCGAGTAGTCCATGATCGGCGTGCCGAACATCAGCTCGTCGTTCGGCTCGGGCTCGACCAGGATGATGTCGACGCCCGGGTAGCGCTCCTGCCATACCTCGACGGCTTGGTGCAGGCGCGCGTGGGCAATCAGGCGGAAGGTCTGGTTGGCGATCGCCGGCAGCCCCATGTCGGAGACGCGCCGCACCCGCGTGCCGAAGACCGTCGGGATCGTCTTCTCGAAGTCGTTGACGTAGGGCACGAGCGGGTTGACGACGACGATGAATTTAGCGCCCTTTTCAACCGCGATGTCGACGTTGGTGGTCGAACGGATCCCGCCATCGACCATCTGGCGGCCCTTGAGGTCAACCGGCTTGTAGACGATCGGCAGCGCGGTCGAGCACTGGATCGCCTTCGAGATTGGCACGTCGTTCCAGCCCTCTTCGCCGAAGACGATCCGCTCGCAGGTGTCGAGGTCAGTGGCGGTCAGGTAGAGCTCTTTGCTGAGCAGGCGGAAGTCGTCGACCCGATCCTCTTCGCTCAGCGCCGCGGCGACGTAGTCAGCGATCCCGTCGCCCGAGTAGAAGCCGGCGGGCAACGCCTCCGCCAGGCCGACGCCGACATCCATCGCCGAGAACCTGCCCATCCCGGCCAGGCTGCGAGCGAGCTCCAAGGTGCGCAGCGGCAGCATCGCCGCCTTCTCGATGAAGCCGAGGTAGTTGGGCTTCAGCACCTTGCCGAGGTCAAGATCCTCGAGCTCGGAGGGGATGCGCCGGTTGATCACCTGCATCATTTCGTCGGGCGTGACCCCGTTGGCGAGCATGCTGGCGACGAAGGAACCGGCGCTGGTGCCGACGTAGACGTCGAAGTTGTTGACCGTGCTGTTGACCGCGAGCAGGTCGAGGGCGCGCAGGGCGCCGATCTCGTAGACCCCACCGGTGAAGCCACCGCCACCGAGAACAAGGGCCGTCTTGGACGGGCGTTTGCGGTTGCGGCGGCGACGCGGTTGCGACTCTATGTCCACAACTTTGCCCATAAACATGCATTATCCCACTTAGTGAGACGTTCCCCGGCAATCTCTGCCGCGATTTGTGCCCTGCTTGCGGCTCTCTTGCTATCCGCGGCGGCACAGGCGGCTACCAGCAGCGATCGTTGCGCAACCATGCGTTCTCGCCTCGTGCACGGCGGTGGGGGCTCCAGCGGCCTTCTGGTGATCGATGGCACAACCGGAAAGGTCGTCTGCGCGCGGGCACCCGGGCGCCCGCGTCCGCTCGCCTCGAACATGAAGCTGTTCACCACCTCGACCGCGCTGGCGCGGCTCGGAGCGGAATCGAGGATCACGACCCTGCTCAAGACCGATGGGGGGATCGACCGCAACGGCGTCCTCCACGGCAGCCTCTACCTGGTCGGCGCCGGCGACCCAGCCCTCGGCACACCGTCCTTCTACCGGCGCTTCCTCGGCGGCCTCGGCACCAACATCTTCCAGCTCAAGCGACAGGTGCGCGAAGCTGGGATCAAGTCGGTCACTGGCCGGCTCTACGCCGACGACAGCGTCTTCGACCGGCTGCGCGGCGTCGCCGACTCGGGCTACGCGACCAGTCCCGAAATCGGTCCCCTCTCCGGCCTCGACTTCAATTCTGGCTACAGCACGCCGAGCGCCACCGGCTTCGCCAGCGACCCGGCGATCACTGCGGCAGCGACGCTTGGCGCGAGCCTGCGCGAAGCCGGCGTCAGCATCTCCCCCACGGTCGCCCTGGGGACGTCGCCGCCCTTCAGCACCGAACTGGCCCGGGTCGAATCGCCGCCGCTCTCGAGCATCGTCAACACCACCGATGTCTACTCGGACAACTTCTTCGCCGAGATGCTGATCAAGCTGCTCGGCGCCCGCTTCGGCGGCGCCGGCACAACGGCCGCGGGCGCCAAGGTCGTCCAGGCCTTTGCCCGCGGTCACGAATCCGGCGTGCACGCCGTCGACGGCTCCGGCCTGACCCGCTCCAACCGCGCCTCGCCGGCCCAGGTAGTCGGGCTGCTCAAGTCGATGCGCGGCACTGCTGTGGGCGATGAATTCATCCAAGATCTCGCCCTCGCCGGTCACGAGGGCACCGTCGCCGAACGTATGCACGGCACCGCCGCCTACGGCCGCTGCCGAACCAAGACCGGCACGATCAGCGCCGTCAGCAACCTCTCCGGCTACTGCTTCAACCGCGACGGCAGGGTGATGATCTTCTCGATCCTGATGGGCAGCGTGCGCGATCTCAGCCTCGCCCACGCCGAGCAGGACCTGATCGCCGGAGAAGTCGCCTCCTACTGAGTGCGTTTGCCGTTCCGGCGCTGGGCGCGTGAATCGAGCCACAGCCCAAGCGCAAGACCTACGAACATCGCGACCAGCACAGTCGCTTGCATCGCGGCCTCGCTTGAGTTTCTGAACGCAATCACACCGGCGATCACGATGGCTGTTGCAACTGCCAGGCCGATGTTCATATAGCGCATGCTTCCCATCTCAACCTCCGCTTGCAGACAATTAGTTACTAAATACCGTAGCGAAGAATGGCGTCCACCAAGGCCAGGACGGCACCGAACTCGCCGCCGAAGTAGCCCCCTTTCAGGGCCCAGTTCTCCACCTTGACCATCGGCCTCCCGGCGGCAATCCCCCAAATGCCCACGGCCACGCTGCTCAGAACGACACCGGCACCAACTGCGGTAGCTGCGGCCTCGGTCACGGTCGTCAGAAGGCCGATGTGAGCCAAACCCATGAGACGGACGCTCTCAGAGGTTGCCTCACGAGTGGCGCGCAGAGTGTGCCAAGACGATGACCGCTCTATTGGTCGTGGTATCGGCCACCTAGAATCGTCGCGATGCGCGTGCTGCTCACCAACGACGACGGGATCACGGCTCCGGGCCTGCAGGCCGCGCGGCGGGCGCTGCGTGAGATCGACGGGGTCGAGGTCGACGTGATCGCGCCGGACTCCAACCGCAGCGCCACGGCGCGGAGCATCACGACGCGATCGCCGCTGACGGTCGAGGAGGTCGAGTTCGGCGACGGCGACAAGGGGTATGCGACCGACGGCACGCCGGTCGACTGCGTGCGCTTCGCCGAGCTGGGCTTGGTCGGGCACCGGCCCGATCTGATCTTCTCCGGGATCAACCACGGCGCCAACCTCGGCGACGACATCACCTACTCGGGCACGGTCGCCGCCGCCTTCGAGGGAATCGTCCTCGGCATCCCGGCCGTTGCCTTCTCGCAGCAGTCCTCGGGGGGCGGCATGGGCTACGTCAGCGGCCGCTTCGAGTTCGGCGCCGTTGCCCGCTTCGGTGCCGAGCTGGTCAGGCACCTGGTCAGCCAACCGATGCCGGAGGCGACGCTGATCAACGTCAACTGCCCCGCCGGCGAGCCGAAGGGAATCGAGGTGACCAAGCTCGGCAAACGGATCTACAACGACGAGCTGAAGCTGATCGGCGAGACCGACGGTCGCCGCCACTACGAGATCTACGGCTGGCAGCCGGGCTACGAGGAGATCGAGGGCACCGACCTCAACGCCGTCGCCCGCGGCCGCGTCTCGGTCACGCCGATCCACTTCGACCTCACCGACCACGGCGGCCTCGAGAACCTGCGCGGCTGGGGGTTCGAGGCGATGCTCGCGGCCAGTGCCCCCTCCTCGGTGTGAGCGGGACGCCTGAGCAACAGCGCGCGGCCGAGCTGCGCCAGGAGCTGGCGGAGCACAACCGCCGCTACTACGTCCTCGACGACCCGGCCGTCGACGACGACGCCTACGACGCGCTACTCGACGAGCTGCGGGTGATCGAGGCCGACCATCCCGAGCTGCGCACGCCGGACTCGCCGACCCAGCGGGTGGGAGCGCCGCCACTCGAGCGCTTCGAGCAGGTCGAGCACGCTGAGCAGATGCTCTCCCTGGCCAACGCACGCAACGAGGAGGAGCTGCGGGCCTGGGAGACGCGAGTACGCAACCACCTCAAACGGCTCGACATCAGCGCCGCCGAGTTCAGCTACACGACCGAGCCCAAGATCGACGGGCTGGCGATCTCGCTCACCTACGAGGAGGGAGTTTTCACCCGCGGGGCCACCCGGGGCGACGGCCGAGTCGGCGAGAACGTGACGCAGAACCTGCGCACGATTGGCTCGATCCCGCTGCGCATCGACGGGGCGCCGCCACTGGTTGAGGTGCGCGGCGAGGTCTACCTGCCGATCGCCGACTTCAAGGCGCTCAACGAACGGCGCGTCGAGGCGGGCGAGCCTGCCTTCGCCAACCCACGCAACTCCGCCGCCGGCTCGATCCGCCAGCTCGACCCCAACCTCGCCGCCGAACGACCGCTCTCGGTCTGGTGCTACGGGATCGGGGCGACCAAAGGCCTCGACCTCGCCACCCACAGCGAGGAGGTCGAGTGGCTGCGGGAGAAGGGCTTCAAGGTCAACCCAGACACCAACCACCACGAGGGCATCGACTCGGTGGTCAAGCGCTGCCACTGGTGGGAGGAGCGACGCGACCAGCTCGACTATGAGATCGACGGCGTCGTGGTCAAGATCGACGAGCGGGCGCTCTGGCGCGAGCTCGGCGTCGTCGGCCGAGAGCCACGTTGGGCGATTGCTTGGAAGTTCGCGCCGACAACCGCGACGACGAAGCTGAAGGAGGTCGTCTGGAACGTCGGCCGCACCGGCCACCTCGTCCCCTTCGCGATGCTGGAGCCGGTCCACGTCGGCGGCGTCACCGTCTCCACCGCGACCCTGCACAACGAGGAGGATTTGGCGCGCAAGGACGTGCGCCCCGGAGATGAGGTCGTCGTGATGCGAGCCGGCGACGTGATCCCACAGGTGGTGGCGCCGTTGATCCAGCGCCAGGAGAAAGGCAAACGGCGGGGAGCGAAGCCCAAGCCGCCGGCCAAATGCCCCGCCTGCGGCACACCCACGGTCAAGCCAGAGGACGCGGTCTTCACGATCTGCCCCAACCGGGCCGGCTGCCCCGGCCAGTCCTTCCAGCACGTCAAACACTTCGTTAGCAAGGGCGCGATGGACATCGACGGCCTCGGCGAGAAGCAGGCGCTGAGGTTCCTGCAGGAAGGCCTGATCGCCGACGTCGCCGACATCTACGAGCTCAGCGAGGAGCAGCTGGAGGGCCTCGAGGGCTTCGGCGAGATCTCCGCCCGCAACCTGCTCGCCGCCATCGGCGCCTCGCGCTCACGCCCCTTCAAGCGCGTTCTGTACGCGCTCGGACTACCGGGCGTCGGCTACGTCACCGCGGAAGCGCTCGCCGATCACTTCAGCTCGATCGACGCCCTGCACACGGCAGACCCCGAGCAGATCGAGGAGGTCGAGGGCGTCGGCCCGATCATGGCGGTGCAGATCGCCGAGTCGCTGGCCGACGAGCGCACCTGGGAACTGGTCGAGAAGCTGCGTGAAAAGGGGTTGCGCCTCGAGCAGGATCCCTCCGAAAGGCGGGCCAGCGGGGGTCCGCTGGAAGGCAAGACCTTCGTCCTCACCGGAACTCTTCCCGAGCTGACCCGCGAGGAGGCCGGCGCTCTGATCAAGGCGGCCGGCGGCAAGGTGGTCAACTCGGTCTCGAAAAAAACCGATTACGTGGTCGCCGGCGAGAACCCGGGGTCGAAGCTGGCCAAAGCCGAGAAATACGAGACGGAGATTCTCGACGAGGCCGGACTGCTGTCGCTGCTCGAAGGTGCCTAGCCGGGCCGTGACGAGCGTGAAGCTGGAGATCGAGTACGACGGGTCGCAGTTCAAGGGCTGGGCCAAGCAGGCCGGGGTGCGGACGGTGCAGGAGGAGCTGGAGACGGCGTTGGAAACCGTCCTGCGGGAGCCGGTGAAGCTGACCGTCGCCGGGCGCACCGATGCGGGGGTGCACGCGGAGGGGCAGGTAGCGAGCTTCGTTACCGCCGAAAAGATGCCGGCGAACCTGGCGCAGAGGCTGAATGGCCTGGGCCCTCGCGACATTGCGGTCACCGCGGCAATCCCGGCCGAGGACGGCTTCGATGCCCGCCGCGACGCGGTCTCTCGCACCTACCGTTACCGCCTCCTGACCCGCCGCAGCTCCAGCCCCTTCGAGGAGAACCGCGCCCTCTGGTGGCCCCACAAAATGGACTACGAGGCCCTGGGAGCCTGCGCAGCGGCGCTGACGGGCAAGCACGACTTCACAGCCTTCACCCCCACCCAAACCGACCACGTCCATTTCAACCGCAACATCCTCAACGCCGCCTGGTCCCAAGAGGGCGACATCGTCAACTTCCACATCACCGCCGACGCCTTCATGCGCAACATGGTCCGCATCCTCGTAGGCACCCAACTAGAGGTCGCCTCCGGCCGCCGAACCCTGGACAACTTCAAGCGGCTCCTACTTGGAGCGCCCCGTCCCGAGGCAGGCGAAACGGCTCCTCCCCACGGCCTCTACCTCGAGTCTGTCTCCTACGAGAGCTAGACCAGCTCGAGATAGACCATCTCGGTCGAGTCCGACTTGCGCGGACCCAACTTGACGATCCTGGTGTAGCCACCGGGCCGCTCCACGTAGCGCGGGGCGACCTCCTCGAACAGCTTGTGCACGATGAACTTGTCGTTGTGCAGCGTCGCCAGCGCCTGACGCCGCGCGTGCAGGTCGCCGCGCTTGGCCAGCGTGATCAGCTGCTCGACCTCGGGCTTGACCGCCTTGGCCTTCGCCTGCGAGGTCTTGATCCGTTCGTGCTCGATCAGCTGCTTGGAGAGGTTCGAGAGCAGGGACTCGCGATGCGCCGCGTCGCGGCTGAGCTTGTTTCGCTTCTTGCGGTGGCGCATCGGATCGTCAGCTCCCCCGCCTAGTCTCCCTGAAGATCGAGTCCGCGTGCGTGCAGGGTCTCGATCACTTCCTCGATCGACTTCTGACCGAAGTTCGGAATCGCGTTCAGCTCCGAGCGCGTCTTGCGCACCAGGTCGCCGACCGTCTGCACCCCCGCCCTCTTGAGGCAGTTGTAGGAGCGCACACCGAGCTCCAGCTCCTCGATCAGGATCTCGTCGAGGCCGTTGTTGCTGGCGATGCCATCGCCGCTGGGGCCAGGCAGCACGTCCGCCGTGTGGCTGGGCACCGGTTCGCGAGCGGTCAGCTCCTCGACCCGGTCGGCGTCGGTGAAGATCGCCAGGCTCTTGATCAGGATCTCAGAGGCCTCGCGCAGGGCTGCGCCCGGCTCGATCGAGCCGTCCGTCTCGAGGTCGAGCGTGAGCTTGTCGAAGTCGGTGCGCTGACCGACGCGCGCCGTCGCCACCGCGTAGGAAGCGCGGCGAATCGGCGAGAAGATCGAGTCGATCGGGATCACGCCGATCGGCTGCTCGTCCGACTTGTTCTCGTCAGAGGGTGAGTACCCGCGGCCGCGGCCGATGGTCAGGTAGATCTCGAGCTTGGTTTTCTTCTCCAGCGTGGCGATCGGCGCCTCGGGGTTGAGGATCTCGACGCCCGAGGGCAGGTCGATGTCCTTCGCCTTGACCTCGCCGGGGCCGGTGGCAACCAGCGGCGCCTCGACCTCATCGGCATCGGTGTGCATGCGGACGACTAGGTCCTTGAGGTTGAGGACGACGTCGGTGACGTCCTCCTTCACCCCCGGCACGGTGGAGAACTCGTGCGCGACACCCTCGATACGAACGCTGGTTACGGCGGCGCCGCCCAGCGAGGAGAGCAGGACGCGGCGGAGACTGTTGCCAAAGGTGTAGCCGAAGCCCTTATCGAGGGGCTCGACGGTGAAGGTACCGCGGCGATCGTCCACCTTCTCTGAGGTGATGCGAGGGACCTGGAAATCAGTGGGCATGTGTTCCTTGCGTGTGGGTGTTACAGAAACAGGGTCCGGTTACTTGGAGTACAGCTCGACGATCAGCTGCTCCTGCACCGGTGCCGAGATCTCCGCGCGCTCTGGGTAGCGCAGGACCTTGGCGGTAAGGGAGTCGTGGTCGGCCTGCAACCAGGCCGGCACGGTGGAGACGAGCTCCGTTGCCTTGCGAATCGTGTCCCCGGCGGACGAGCTCAACTTGATCGAGATCACGTCCTCGGGACGCACTTGGTAAGAGGGGATGTCGACGCGGCGGCCGTTGATCAGCCAGTGGCCGTGACTGATCAGCTGGCGGGCCTGGCGCCGCGAGGCGGCAAAGCCGAGGCGCACCAGCACGTTGTCGAAGCGCGACTCGAGCAGGCGCAGCAGGTTCTCGCCGGTGACGCCGTCCTGACGCGAGGCCTTGTCGTAGTAGGCGCGGAACTGTTTCTCCAGCACCTGGTAGTAGCGACGCGTCTTCTGCTTCTCGCGCAACTGCACGCGGTACTCGGACTGGCGCATGCGGCCGCGGCCGTGCTCACCGGGCGGGTAGGAGCGACGCTCGACCCCGCACTTGTCGGTGAAGCAGCGCTCACCCTTGAGAAAGAGCTTCTGACCCTCGCGACGGCACTGCTTGCACTGCGGTGAAGTATCGCGAGCCATTAGACGCGCCTCCGCTTCTTCGGGCGACAGCCGTTGTGAGCCTGCGGGGAGACGTCCTTGACGGTGGTGACGTCGAGGCCGGCGGCCTGCAGCGAGCGAATCGCCGTCTCGCGGCCGGAGCCGGCGCCCTTGGCGAAGACCTCGACCTTCTCGAGGCCGTGTTCCATCCCCTTCTTGGCGGCGGCGTCGGCGGTGACCTGCGCGGCGAACGGAGTCGACTTGCGCGAGCCTTTGAAGCCCGCCGAGCCGGCCGACTCCCAGGCGATCACGTTGCCCTCGGTGTCGGTCAGGGTGACGATCGTGTTGTTGAAGGAAGTCTTGATGTGCGCCTGCCCGTAGGTGACGTTCTTCTTGACGCGCCGACGGGAGCGCCCTTTGGCGGGTTTTTTCGCTGCTGCCATGAGTCTCCTTAGACCTTGCGCTTGCCGGCGACGCTCATCCGGCGCGGGCCCTTGCGGCCGCGCGCGTTGGTCTTGGTCCGTTGACCGCGAACGGGAAGGCCGCGACGGTGGCGCAGACCACGGTAAGAGCCGATCTCCATCAGCCGTTTGACGTCCTGGGAGCGCTCGCGCCGTAGGTCGCCCTCGACCTCGCGCTGATCGACCGCGTCACGCAGGCGAATGACCTCGTCCTCAGTCAAGTCTTTGACCATCGTGTTCGGATCGACTTTCGCCTCCTCGAGGATCTTCTGGGCGGTCGAGCGCCCGATCCCGAAGATGTAAGTGAGGCCGATTTCGACCCGCTTACCGACCGGAACGTTGACTCCTGCGATACGTGCCATGCGCGCGCCGCCCTAACCCTGACGCTGCTTGTGTCGGGGGTTCTGGCAGATCACCAAGACCGCGCCATTTCGGCGGATGATCTTGCACTTTTCGCACATCGGCTTTACAGAAGCTCTGACCTTCATAGCTCCGGTCTTCGTATCGACTACAGGACTCCTGCTAGTCCCAGGAGTTGGACAGGCAGGCACAAACTTTCGGCCGGTTGGGCCGACCGAGAAAGATAGCAGGGGCGTGCTTTGGGGGGTGTCCGGCTGGAGAGCCAGGGTCCTTCCCCAAAACGCTCGGCGGGAGCCTCGCTTGAGTGTTTTGGGGAAGGACCCTGGCTCTCCTCCCCACACGCCCCGAAGCACGCGCAGCGCAAAGCTCTTGGTAGACCAGCGAGCCCGAGAAAGCTGAACGAGCAGCGGCCCACGGAGACCAGAAGCTCCCGCGGAGCCGGGGCGAACGACCGGAGCGTCTCGCTCCCTAGCGCGATGAGGGGCCGAGCGGTGTTGAGTTGGGCGGCGGGTGGCCCTCCCCAAAACACTCAAGCGCGGCTCCGCCGCGCGTTTTGGGGAGGGCCACCCGCCGCCCTTCCCACCATCCTCAGTCCTAAGACTCTTCGTGCCAGGGCGTGAGAATTCTCGGACCGTCTGCTGTCACGGCGACGGTGAACTCGAAGTGGGCCGCCAGCGAGCCGTCTTGGGAGTAGACGGCCCAGCCGTCATCGCCCATCCGCACCAGCGCGCCGCCGGCATTGACCATCGGCTCGATCGCCAGCACCGTTCCCTCCTCGAGCACCGGGCCCTTGCCCGGCGTGCCGAAGTTCGGGACCTGCGGGTCCTCGTGCATCTCACGCCCGATCCCGTGACCGACCAGGGTGCGAATCACCGAGAGGCCCTCGATCTCGACCGCGCGCTGAATCGCGGCGGAGACGTCGCCGAGCTTGTTGCCGGGCTGCATCTGCTCGACCCCTGCGAAGAGCGAGGCCTTGGTCACGTCGAGCAGCTTGCGTGCCTCGGGCTCGATCGGGCCGATCGGCACCGTCATCGCCGCGTCGGCGACCCAGCCGTCCTTGACCACGCCGACGTCGACCGCCAGCACGTCTCCACGCTTGCACTCGTAGTGGCCTGGGATTCCGTGCACGACCATCGAGTTGGGCGAAGCGCAGATCGACCCGGGGAAGCCGCGGTAGCCCTTGAAGGCCGGCTCGGCGCCCTGCGAGCGGATCAGCTTCTCGGCGGCAAGGTCGAGCTCCTTGGTCGTCACGCCGGGCCGCGCCTTGGCCTCGAGCATGTGCAGGCAGCGAACCAGGATCTCGCCGGCGGCCGCCATCATGTCGACCTGTTCGGGGGTCTTGCGGGTGATCATCCCGTACACGCTCGAGCTCTCTCTCCTCGCACCGGCACCGGCTAGATGGCCTCGTCGGCCTCGAGCCGCAGAGTCGCAAGGGTGCGCTGGATCTCGTCGGCGACCGCGTCCGGCGCCACCGCACCGTCGATCTGGCGCAGCAGGCTCTGGCTGTCGTAGTGCTCGATCAGGGGCGCCGTCTTCTCGTGGTACTGCTCGAGCCGGTGGCGGATCACCTCAGGTTTGTCGTCATCGCGGACGATCAGCTCGCTGCCGTCGACGTCGCAAACCCCCTCCTGCTTGGGCGGGTTGAACTCGAGGTGGAAGACGTGGCCGTTCTCGACGCAGGTGCGGCGGCCGCCCAAGCGGCGCACGACCTCTTCATCGCTGACGTCGATCAACAGCACCGCGGTCAGCTCCCGGCCCAGCTCGTCCAGCTTCGCCGCCAGCGCCTCGGCCTGCGGTGCCGTGCGCGGGAAGCCATCGAGGATGAAGCCATCGACCGCCTCGCTGGAATCGATCCGCTCGCCGATCATGCCGACGATCACCTGGTCGGGAACGAGGTCGCCACGATCCATGTAGTCCTTCGCGGCCTTGCCCAACTCGGTGCCCTCGCGCACCGCGGCGCGGAGGATGTCGCCCGTCGCGTAGTAGGGCAGCTCCAAGTCATCCTGCAGGCGCTCGCCCTGCGTGCCCTTCCCCGACCCGGGAGGGCCGAGCAGGACTAGGTTTAGCTCCGACATCAGGTCAGTCTATTTGAGGAAGCCCTCGTAGTTGCGCATCATCAGCTGCGCCTCGAGCTGCTTCACGGTTTCCAGCGCGACCCCGATCACGATCAGGATCGAGGTACCGCCGAAGGCGAAGTTGGCCGACGTCTGGCTGAGCAGGATCGTCGGCAGTGCCGCCACGGCGCCGAGATAGAGGGCGCCGGGGAAGGTCAGCCGGGAGAGGATGCGGTCGAGGTACTCGGCCGTGGGCCGCCCCGGACGAACGCCGGGGATGAAGCCGCCGTACTTCTTCAGGTTGTCGGCCTGGTCGACCGGATTGAAGGTGACCGCCGTGTAGAAGTAGGTGAAGATGACGATGAAGAAGACCTCGCCGACCACGTAGGCCCAGCTGCTGGGGCTGAAGAAGGCGGCGAAGTCGAGCGCTGCCGGCGTGTTGAGGAGCTGTCCGATCGTCGGCGGGAAGGCCATGATCGAGGCGGCGAAGATGACCGGGATGACGCCGGCCATGTTGACCCGCAGCGGCAGGTAGGTCGAGCCGCCGGAGGTCATTTTGCGCCCGACAACACGTTTGGCGTACTGCACCGGGATGCGTCGCTGGCCCTCCTGGACGAAGACGATCGCGACGATCACGGCCAGGGCGATGAAGGGCATCATCACGACGAAGACCTGATCGGGGTTGTTCCACCAGGATTCGATCCCCTGCGGCAGCCTCGAGACGATCGAGGCGAAGATCATCAGCGAGATGCCGTTGCCGATACCGCGCTGGGTGATCAGCTCGCCGAACCACATCAGCAGCGTGCAGCCCGCGGTCAGCGAGATCACGATCAGCAGGATCTTTGGGCCGCCGAGGTTGCCGAGGAAGTTGTTGCCGCCCTGCTGGCCGAACGAACGGAAGAGGAAGACGTAGCCGAAGGACTGAGCGAAGGCCAGGCCGACGGTGAGGTAGCGCGTGTACTGGGTGATCTTCTGCTGCCCGACCTCGCCTTCTTTCTGCAGCTTCTCCAGCGCCGGCACGACCACGGTCAGCAGCTGCAGGATGATCGAGGCGGTGATGTAGGGCATGATCCCCAGCGCGAACAGCGAGAGCCGCGAGAGGCTGCCGCCCGAGAAGGTGTTGAGGAAGCTGAGGATGCCGCCGCCGCCGAAGTTGCTCTGCAGTTCCTTGACGGCGTTGAGGTCGACGCCCGGAGCAGGGATGTAGGAGCCCAGCCGGTACAGCAGCAGCATCGCCGCCGTGAAGGCAAGCTTCTTACGAATGTCGGCGACGCTAAAGGCGTTCGCAATAGTCCGGAGCATTAGGGCTCCAGAGTGTGGCAGGAACCGCCAGCCGCTTCTATCTTCTCTTTGGCGGCGGCGCTGAAGCCGTGCGCTTTGACCGTCAGTTTCTTCGAGATCTCGCCGCGGGCGAGGATCTTGACCGGGTCCGAGCGCTTGGCCAGGCCCTTCTGCTTGAGGGTCTCGGGAGTGACCTCGGCGTCGGCGTCGAAACGCTCCTCGAGGTCAGCAAGGTTCACTGGCTGCGACTTGGTCCTGAAGTTCTCGAACGGCATCGACTTCTTCATGTGCGGGCCGCGCAGCTTTCGCATCCGCATGTGAATCGGGGTCTGACCGCCCTCGTAGCCGGGCTTCCGTTTGGAGCCCGAGCGCGAGCCGGCGCCCTTGTGACCGCGGCCGGAGGTCTTACCCAGGCCCGAACCCTCACCGCGACCAAGCCGCTTCCGCGGCTTGCGCGACCCAGGCTTCGGCCTCAGGTTGTGCAGCCCAATCTCTTCCGAGCGCCCTTTGTCAGCCATCAGCCATCCACCTCGACCAGATGCGTGACAGTCCGAATCTGCCCCTGAAGCTGCGGCGAGTCTTTCCGCTCCACAGCCTTGCCAATCCGCCCTAGCCCAAGCGCCGCCAGCGTCGCTTTCTGAGTCGGATTAGAACCGTTCGCAGACCGAACCTGCTTGATCTTCACCGCGCTCACGACTGCTCACCCTCTGCAGCCGGAGTCTCCTCAGCGGCCGCGGGCTCATCAGCTTTCACCTCAGCGGCGGGCTCTGCCTCTGCGGCCGGAGCCTCCTCAGCTTTCGGCTCTTGCGCGGTTGCAGTTGCAGCCTGCTCAGCTGCCGGAACCTCAGCGGGCTTTGCGGCCGCCTCGTCCTTCGAAGTTTGGGACGCTTCGCCTGCGGGTGGCGCCGTAGGGGGTACCGCCCCTGAGGACGCTTTAGCGACCGGAGGGGGCGGTGGGTCCCCTGCGGCGACAGGACCCGCAGCCGAACCGTTCGAACCCTCGACAGTCGAAGCCCCATTCCCGTTGCTCTTCTGAACACCGAGAACCTGCGAAACCGTCAGCCCCCGCAGCTCAGCAACCTCCTCAGGCCGACGAAGACGAATCAACCCGTCCATAGTCGCCTTCACGAGGTTGATCGGGTTCTGAGTCCCAATGCTCTTCGTAAGCACGTCCTTGACGCCACCAAGCTCGAGCACCGCGCGCACGCCGCCGCCGGCGATCACGCCGGTACCGGGGCTGGCCGGGCGCAGGACGACGTGGCCGGCACCGTAGCGGCCGATGATCTTGTGGGTGATCGTCTGGCCGTATTTGGGGATGCGAATCAAGTCCTTGCGGGCGTTCTCGACGCCCTTCTGGATCGCCAGCGGAACCTCGCGGGCCTTGCCGTAGCCGATCCCGACGACGCCCTCTTCGTCGCCAACTGCAACCAGGGCGGTGAAGGAGAAGCGCCGGCCGCCCTTGACCACCTTGGCGACGCGGTTGATCTCGATCACGCGCTCCTGCAGGTCGAGCCCGCGCGGGCTCACGGTCTCGACGTTGGTTGTGTCCATTCCCTTCATAGCGAGCGGTCCAAGGTAGCGAACTAGCGCTAGAAGACCAGGCCCCCCTCTCGTGCTCCTTCGGCAAGGGCCTGAACCCGACCGTGGTACTGGTAACCGCCACGGTCGAAGACGCAGGTCTCCACTCCAGCTTTCTTTGCCCGCTCGGCCAGCAGCTCTCCCGCCCGCTTGGCCTGCTCACTCGCCGTGAGCTTGCGCAACTCGGGCTCGATCCAGTTGACGGCAGCCACCGTGTGGCCTTTGCCGTCGTCGATCAGCTGGGCGAAGACGCCGCGATTCGAGCGGTAGACGGACAGGCGGGGACGCGCGGCGGTGCCGGTGATGCGGGAACGCACGCGGCGACGCCGGCGCAGGCGGCTCTGCCTCTTGGTGAGCACGGTCATGCGCGCTTACCCACCTTGCGCATCACGTGCTCGCCGCGGTAGCGGATGCCCTTGCCCTTGTAAGGCTCCGGCGGGCGGCGCTTGCGGATGTCCGCCGCGACCTGGCCGACCAGTTGCTTGTCGATGCCGCGCACGATGATCTCGGTCGGCTGCGGAACCTCGAAGTCAATGCCATCGGGAGCCTCGATCGAGACCGGGTGCGAGTAGCCCAGGGCGAGCTCGAGGTTCTTCCCCTTGAGCTGGGCCCGGTAGCCGACGCCCTGAATCTCGAGGCGCTTCTCGAAGCCATCGGTGACGCCCTCGACCATGTTGGCGATCAGGCTGCGGGTGAGGCCGTGCAGGGCGCGGTGCTCGCCGCGGTTTGTCGGGCGCTCCACCGTCAGCACGCCCTCGGCCTGCTCGACCTTCATGTCGCTGGAAAGGACCTGGGCGAGCTCGCCCTTCGGCCCCTTGACCGCGACGTGGCCAGGGCTGACCTCGACGGTGACGGCGTCGGGCACGGTGATCGGCTTTCTTCCTATCCGGCTCATCGCATGCTCACCAGACGTAGGCGACTACCTCGCCGCCAACGCCCTTTGCCTTCGCTTCGTGACCGGTCATCACGCCGACCGAGGTACTAACGATTGCCGTGCCGGTGCCGCCGAAGACGCGCGGGACCTGCTTGTGGTCGACGTAGCGACGGCGACCGGGACGCGAGATGCGCTCCAGGCCGGCGATCACGGGACGGCGATCCTCCGTGTACTTGAGCCGGATCTTGATCTCCTCACCGACGCGGGCCGGCTGCTTGCCGAAGTCGACGATGTAGCCCTGTTCCTTGAGGATCCGCGACATCTCGAGCTTCAGCCGCGAGGCGGGAATCTCCACCTCGTCGTGGCCGGAGCCGAGCGCGTTGCGGATCCGGGTCAGGTAATCGGCTATCGGGTCAGTGAGCATCTTCTCGGTCTCTCTACCAGCTGGACTTGGTCATGCCGGGAACGTGGCCCTCGTGCGCTGCCTCCCGCAAGCAGATTCGGCAGAGGCCGAACTTGCGGTAGTAGGCACGCGGCCGGCCACAGCGACGGCAACGGTTGTATTCACGCGATTTGAACTTGGCCTTGCGGCCCTGCTTCACCTTCAGCGAAGTCTTAGCCATTCTCCTGATTCTCCTCGCCGGCCGCACTCTCGGCCTGCTGGTCGCCCTCGGCGGCGGGCTCTGCGCCCTCCTCGCCATCCTCCTCGGTCTCGGGCTTGGCGTATGCCTCGGGGTTCTCCTCCTTGAGCTGCTCCAGAGCGGCTTCCTCGGCCTCGGCCTTGAGGCGAGCCTCCTCCTTGCGCTTCTCCTCCTCGGCAGCTTCCTGGGCCTCGATGTCGGCGTCGGGTTTACCGGGCCGGCCCTCTTTGGCAAAGGGCATTCCCAGCCCGAGCAGCAGCTCGAAGGCCTCTTCGTCGCTCGCCGCGCTGGTCGTGATCGTCACGTCCAGACCGCGAACCTCATCGATTGAGTCGTAGTCGATTTCGGGGAAGATCAGCTGCTCCTTGACGCCCATCGAGTAGTTGCCACGGCCGTCGAAGGAGCGCGGGTTGAGGCCGCGGAAGTCACGGATGCGGGGCACGGCGATCGAGCAGAGGCGGTCGAGGAACTCCCACATGCGGGCCCGGCGCAGCGTCACCGAGAGGCCGACCGGCATCCCCTCGCGCACCTTGAAGGAAGCGATCGACTTGCGGGCGCGGCGGATGCTCGGCTGCTGGCCGGCGATCGTCGCCAGCTGCTCCTGCGCGGCTTCCATCATCTTGGCGTTCTGCTTCGCCTCGCCGAGGCCCATGTTGAGCGTGATCTTCTGCAGGCGCGGAGCCTGCATCGGGGTCGAGTAACCGAACTTCTTGGTCAGCGCCGGCAGGATCTCCTGCTCATAGCGCTCACGCAAGCGCGGCGGCGGAGCGGCCTGTGTCTGCACTGTCGCGGACTCCATCAGAAGGTCGCCCCACTGCGCTTGGCGAAGCGCTCACGCTTGCCGCCTTTGTCGCGGCGCACGCCGACTCGGGTCGGTTTGTTGTCTTTGGGGTCGAGCAGCATCACGTTGGAGACGTGGATCGGCCCCTCCTTCTCGACGATGCCGCCGGCCTGCGGATTTTTGAGGTCCGTCTGCGAACGGGGCCGTTCGTGCCGCTTGATCATGTTGAGGTGCTCGACGTAGACGCGGTTGCGCTTCGGCTCGGTCCGCACCACGCGGCCTGTCTTGCCGGCGTCCTTGCCACCGATCACGACCACCTGATCGTCTTTGCGGATTCGCATTCCCTTGGCCATCAGAGGACCTCGGGTGCGAGCGAGATGATTTTCATGAAGTTGCGATCGCGCAGCTCGCGGGCGACGGGACCGAAGATGCGGGTGCCGCGCGGGTTGTTGCTCGCCGGGTCGATCAGCACCGCGGCGTTTTCGTCGAAGGAGATGTAGGTGCCGTCGGGGCGACCGAGCTGCTTCTTAGTGCGCACGACAACGGCCTGGACGACCTCGCCTTTACGCACGCCGCCCTGCGGGCTGGCCTGTTTGACCGTTGCCGTGATCACGTCGCCGACGCCGGCATAGCGGCGGTGCGATCCGCCCTTGACGCGGATGCAGAGGATCTCGCGGGCGCCGGAGTTGTCGGCGACCTTCAGTCTCGACTCCTGCTGGATCACTTCGCCCTCTCCAGGACCTCGACCAGGCGCCAACGCTTGGTCTTCGAGAGCGGCCGGGTCTCGACGATACGCACGGTGTCGCCCTCGCCAGCCTCGTTCTGCTCGTCGTGAGCGTGAAGCGTGCGCGAGCGCCGCACGACCTTTTCGTAAGTCGGGTGCCGGCGAGCGATGTCGATCCGCACCGTGATCGACTTCTCACCCTTGTTGGAGACAACGATCCCCTGCCGGGTCTTGGCCGCGACCGCGTCCTTCTCGGCCACAGGCGTACCTGTGCCAGATGTCTTGCCCTCTTTAGCTGCAGCCCTTTCCTTGCGCCGTGAGGAAGCCTTGAGCTTGCGCTCCTGCGCACGCTTCGCAGCCCGTTCCTCTGGCGTGAGTGTCGGGCCAGCCTTATGTGGCTGACGCGACCGCTGCAGCCGACGGCGCTCCTTCCAGGGGAGGTCGTCCTCCGGATCAGGCTCCGCCTGCTCAGCCGCAGGGGCGGGAGAAGACTCTTCAGGCGCGTCGTCCTTGGACTCGGACGCCTCGTCCGCGGGTGGTGCGGAGGATGACTCCTCGCCCGCAGCGTCGTCCCGCGAGGACGAGGAGTCGTCCTCCGCGACAGGACCCGCGGCCTCGGCGCCCTCGTCCTGGGGCGTCTCGTCAGTCACGTCGTCTTTTTTCGTCTCGTCACTCATCTCTTCAGCTCTTTCTCAACGTCAATTCCGCGCTCCTTGGCAACCGTCAGCAGCTTGGCGATGTCGCGCCGGGCGCCGCTCAGGCGGGAAGTGTTCTCCAGCTCGCCGGTCGCTTGCCGGAAGCGCAAGTTGAACGCCTCCTGCTTCGCGTCGAGCAGTTTGACGATCAGCTCGTCGTCTTTCAGGTCGTGTACCTCGGCGGCCTTCACTGTGCGTCAGCCCCCTCGCGCGTGACGAACTTGGTGCGGACGGGAAGCTTGTGTCCGGCCAGGCGCAGTGCCTCGCGAGCGAGATCCTCGGGCACGCCCGCCAGCTCGAACATCACCTTGCCCGGCTTGATCACGGCGACCCAGCCCTCCGGGTTGCCCTTGCCCGAGCCCATGCGGGTCTCGGCCGGCTTCTTCGTGTAGGGCTTGTCGGGGAAGACGTTGATCCAGACCTTGCCGCCGCGTTTGATCTTGCGGGTCATCGCGACGCGGGCAGCCTCGATCTGGCGGTTGGTGATCCAGCCGCGATCGAGCGACTTCAGCCCGTACTCGCCGAAGGCAACGGTGCTGCCGCCCTTGGTGTTGCCGCGCATGCGGCCGCGCATCTGCTTGCGGTGCTTGACCCGCTTCGGCATTAGCATCAGCGACCACCTCCGCCACGCTGGCCACCGCGGCCGCCACCCTGGCCGCCACGACCGCCACCGGGACCACCACGGCCGCCACCTGGGCGTCCACCGCGATCACCGCCACGACCGCCACGATCTCCGCCCGGACCACCACGGCCGCCGCGCTGGCCGCCCTGCGGGGGCCCACTCTCCTCGTCGGTGAGCTGATCGCGAAAGCCCTCGGGCATTACCTCGCCCTTGTTGATCCAGCACTTGACTCCGATGCGGCCGGTCGTCGTGCGGGCCTCGAAGAAGCCGTAATCGATGTTGGCGCGCAGCGTGTGCAGCGGCACGCGACCGTCGGAGTAACCCTCGGTGCGCGCCATCTCGGCGCCGCCAAGGCGGCCGGAGACCTGGACCTTCACGCCCTTGGCGCCGGAGCGCATCGCCGAGGTCAGGGCGCGTTTCATCGCCCGTCGGAAGGCGACGCGATTCTGCAGCTGCTCGGCGATCGACTGGGCGACCAGTTTGGCGTCGAGCTCGGGGCGCTTGACCTCGCGGATGTTCACCTTCACCGGTTTACCGGTCAGCTTGTGCAGGTCTTTGCGCAGCGCGTCCACTTCGCTTCCCGACTTGCCGATCACGATGCCGGGACGCGCGGTGTGGATGTCTACCGCGATCTCTCCGTGGCGCTCGATCGTGATGTTCGAGAGGCCGGCGTGGGCAAGCTTGTTTTCGATGTGGTCGCGGATTTTGAGGTCCTCGTTGAGGACGTCGGCGAAGTCTTTCTCCTCGAACCAGTTCGACTTCCAGTCCTGGATGTAGCCGACGCGGAATCCGCCCGGATGGATCTTCTGTCCCATCTCCCTAGTCCTCTTCTTCCGGGCTCAGTGCCACCGCGATGTGGCAGGTTCGCTTGTTGATCCGTGAGGCGCGGCCAAGTCGCGCGCGGCCGGAAACGGCGCAGCGTCGGACCTTCGTCGACGGTGATCTCTGAGATCAGCATCTCGTCGGCGACCAGGTCGTGGTTGTTCTCGGCGTTGGCCGCGGCGGACTCGATCAGCTTGCGGATGTCTTCGGCCGCGCCGCGCGGGGAGAACTCGAGCAGCGCGCGGGCCTGCTCGATGTGCATCCCGCGCACCTGGTCGGCGATCAGGCGCGCCTTGCGCGGCGCCACTCGCACGTAGCGGGAGCTGGCGCGAACAACGACGGGGGCTGCGGCCACGCTACTCACCCTTACCCGTGCCGGAGTGGGAGCGGAAGGTGCGGGTCGGCGCGAACTCGCCCAGCTTGTGGCCGACCATCGACTCGGAGATGAAGACGGGAACGTGCTTGCGCCCGTCGTGGACGGCGATCGTGTGACCGACCATGTCGGGGAAGACGGTCGAGCTGCGCGACCAGGTCTTCAGCATCTGCTTGGTGCCGGACTCGTTCATGGCGTTGACGCGCTTCATCAGCGCCTCTTCTACCCACGGGCCCTTCTTGGTCGAGCGTCCCATTAGCGACCCTTCTTCTTTCCGCGACGACGGCCGCGCACGATGTAACGGTCGGACTGCTTGCCCTTCTTACGGGTGCGGTAACCGAGCGTCGGCTTGCCCCAGGGCGTAACGGGATGACCACCGGGTGTGTGGTGGGCCTCGCCGCCGCCGTGCGGGTGGTCGACCGGGTTCATCGCGACACCGCGGCTCTGCGGGCGCTTGCCCTTGTGGCGGTTGCGTCCCGCCTTGCCGATCGTGACGTTCTGGTGCTCGGCGTTGGAGAGCACGCCGATAGTGGCCCGGCACTCGGCGCGCACCAGGCGCATCTCCGAGGAGGGCAGGCGCAGCGTGACCATGTCGCCCTCCTTGGCCGCGAGCTGGATCGAGGTGCCGGCCGAGCGCCCGAGCTTGCCGCCCTGACCGGCCGTGAGCTCGACGTTGTGGACGAGCGTGCCGGTCGGCATCTCGGCCAGCGCAAGCGCGTTGCCGGGCCGGATGTCGGCGCCGGGACCGGACTGGACCTCGTCGCCGACCGAGATCGCGGCCGGGGCGAGGATGTAGCTCTTGGCGCCGTCGGCGTAGTGAAGAAGCGCGATGTAGCAGCTGCGATTGGGGTCGTACTCGATCGTCGCCACCTTGGCGGGCACGCCGTCCTTGAGCCGCTTGAAGTCGATCTGGCGGTAGCGCCGCTTCGCACCGCCACCGCGGTGGCGGGCGGTGACACGGCCGTTGGCGTTGCGTCCACCGGACTTGCGCAGGCCCTCGGTCAGCTTGCGTTCCGGGCTCGACGTCGTCAGCTGCTCACGCAGCGGGTACGTCGCGAAACGGCGTCCGGGGCTCGTCGGTTTTGTTTTTCGGTTCGGCATTCCCTATATCCCTATGCGGTCTCGGCGCCCTCGAACAGCTCGATCCGCTCACCCGGGAGCGAGCTGGACGATGGCCTTCTTCCAACCGCGGCTCTTGCCCTGGTGCAGGCCGCGGCGCTTCGGCTTCGGCCGCACCTTGGAGGTGCGCACCGCGGCGACCTTGACCTCGAAGATCTCCTCGATCGCGTGGGCGATCTGGGTCTTGTGGGCGCGATCGTCGACCCGGAAGGTGTACTTGCCCTCGCCGATCAGCGCGTAGCTCTTCTCGGAGACGACGGGGCGGATGATCACGTTGCGCGCGTCCATCAGCCCAGCCTCTCCTGCAGCTTCGCCGAGCGCTGCTCTCGGAGACGACCAGCGAGGCGGCGCCGATCACGTCGGCGACGCCGACGGCGCTGACCTCGACCACCCCGACCCGGGGGATGTTGCGGAAGCTCTTGGCCGCACCGCTCTCCTCGGGGGCGAGCACGATCAGGGTCGAGCGCTTGGCACCCCATTTGTCGAGCGCCTCGGCCGCGGTCTTGGTCGAGGGCGTCTCGAAGTTGCCTGGCGTCGAGCAGCGCCACGCTGTCGCGCTCGGCATGCAGTCGAGAGCGCCGAGCGCATGGCCTTGCGGCGCGCCTTGCGGTTGACCTTGACCGTGTAGTGGCGAGGCTTGGGACCGAAGGCGACGCCACCGCCGAAGCGGCTCGGCGAGCTGAGCGCGCCGACGCGAGCGCGGCCGGTGCCCTTCTGGCGCCAGGCCTTGGCGCCAGTCATCGAGACCTCAGCCGCGGGTCAGCGTCGAAGCTGAGCCCTGACGGCGCGAGGCGAGATCGGCACGCGCCGCCTCGTCGACCAGCGAGTGGTGGAAGGGCTCGTCGAAGAGCTCTTTGGCAGATCCGCCTTGGTCGTCTTGCCGAGCACGGTGGCTTTAGCCATCGGTCCTCACCTCGACCATCGCGTTGCGCGAGCCCGGCACCGAGCCTTTGATCAGCAGCAAGTTGCGTCCGGCGTCGACCTCGGCGACTTCGAGGCCCTTCTGGGTGATCCGCTTGTTGCCCATCTGCCCCGGCATCTGCATTCCCTTGAAGACGCGGGCGGGGAAGGTGCTGGCACCGATCGAACCCGGCGCGCGCACATTGTGCGAGCCGTGGGTGACCGGGCCGCGGCTGAAGTTGTGGCGCTTGATCCCGCCCTGGAAGCCCTTGCCGATCGAGATCCCGGCGACCTTGACCTTCTGGCCTGCCTCGAAGGACTCGACCGTGACGTCATCGCCTATCTTGATGGGATCATCGTTGTCCTTGCCGAGGTCCTCGTCGCGGAACTCGACCAGGTGGCGCATCGGCGCCGCGCCGGCCTTCTTCAGGTGGCCTTCCTCGGCCTTGCTCAGCTTGCCCTGCTTGGTCTCGCCAAAAGCGAGCTGCACGGCGGCGTAGCCGTCACGCTCTTGCTCGCGCACCGCGGTCACCTTGCAGGGACCGGCCTCGATCACGGTCACGGGAATGACCTCGCCGTCCTCGGCGAAGACCTGCGTCATTCCAAGCTTCTTTCCGAGGATCGCGGCCATGACGCTAAAGGCGGATCTCGATGTCGACGCCGGCGGGCAGCGAGTCGAGGCGCTGTAGCGAGTCAACGGTTTTCGGCGAGGGCTGGAGGATGTCGATCAGACGCTTGTGCGTGCGCATCTCGAAGTGCTCGCGCGAGTCCTTGTCCTTGAAGGGCGAGCGGATCACGCAGTAGACGTTCTTCTCAGTGGGCAGCGGCACGGGACCAGAAACGCTGGCGCCAGTGCGCTCCGCGGTTTCGACGATCTCGCGGGCAGCCCGGTCGATGGCGTCATGGTCATACGCCTTGAGCCGGATTCGAATTTTTTGTGCTGCTATCGCTGCCACTTTTGAGCTTTTCTCTCGTCTTCTCCGCGCGTCTTACCGCGCATAAAGGGCGGGGCCCCATTTGGTGGGGCGCCGCCCCGGTCGTATGTCCTTGCAGTTGTCTCGCCGCCCGGCGGGCAGCGAAGGGCGGGCCAGTGCCCGCCCCCTGGTGAATCGTCTACTCGATGACCTCGGCGACGACCCCCGAGCCGACGGTCCGGCCACCCTCGCGGATGGCGAAACGCAGGCCCTGGTCCATCGCGATCGGCTGGATCAGCTCGATCGTCATCTCGACGTTGTCACCCGGCATCACCATCTCGGTCCCCTCGGGGAGATTGGCGATCCCGGTCACGTCGGTCGTGCGGAAGTAGAACTGGGGCCGGTAGCCGGAGAAGAACGGAGTGTGACGACCACCCTCCTCCTTCTTCAGGCAGTAGACCTCGGCCTTGAACTTGGTGTGCGGTGTGATCGAGCCCGGCTTGCACAGCACCTGGCCACGCTCGATCTCCTCGCGCTTGGTCCCACGGAGCAGGGCGCCGATGTTGTCGCCGGCCTGGCCCTCGTCGAGCAGCTTGCGGAACATCTCGACGCCGGTGACGACCGTCGTCGTGGTGTCCTTGATGCCGACGATCTCAACCTCGTCGCCGGTGTTGACGATGCCCTGCTCGACGCGGCCGGTGGCAACGGTGCCGCGACCGGTGATCGAGAAGATGTCCTCGATCGGCATCAGGAAGGGCTTGTCGAGCTCGCGCACGGGCTCGGGGATGTAGGAGTCGAGGGCATCTGCCAGCTCGAAGATCGCCTTCTGGGCCTCCTCGTCACCCTCCAGCGCCTTCAGCGCCGAGCCCTTGACGATCGGCGTGTCATCGCCGGGGAAGTCGTACTCGTTGAGGAGTTCCTTGACCTCCTCCTCGACCAGCTCGATCAGTTCCTCGTCATCGACCTGGTCGATCTTGTTGAGGAAGACGACCACGTGGGGAACGTTGACCTGACGGGCGAGCAGGATGTGCTCGCGCGTCTGCGGCATCACGCCGTCAGCGGCCGAGACGACCAGGATCGCGCCATCCATCTGGGCGGCGCCGGTGATCATGTTCTTGACGTAGTCGGCGTGGCCGGGGCAGTCGACGTGGGCGTAGTGACGGTTGTCGGTCTGGTACTCCACGTGTGAGGTCGCGATCGTGATCCCGCGCTCCTTCTCCTCGGGAGCGTTGTCGATCTCGGCGAAGCTCTTCGCCTCGGCGTCGCCTTTGGTGGCGAGCGTCGTGGTGATCGCGGCCGTCAGCGTCGTCTTTCCGTGGTCGATGTGACCGATCGTGCCGACGTTCACATGCGGCTTATCGCGCTCGAACTTCTCCTTGGACATCTCTCTCCGTTCTACCTTTCGAAGTCGGGTTCTGTCTGCGTTGACTGATTAAGTTTGCGGTGCGCGTCCGGCGGCAGCCGGTCTTGCGACGACTGCCTGCGGGCGAACCTGGGAAATATAGCTAGAACAACCGTGTGGCCTACTGCCGGTCATGAGGTTGCCCCCACCGGCTCACCCGAGCGATGCTCGACGATTTCCTCGGCGATGTTGCCGGGGACCTCTTCGTAGCGCTCGAACTGCATCGTGTAATTGGCTCTGCCCTGCGTCATCGAGCGCAGTTCGGTCGCGTAACCGAACATTTCGCCGAGGGGCACGAAAGCTTGTACTGCGAGCGCGTTGCCGCGCTGGTCCTGACCCTGAACCTTGCCGCGACGACGCGAGAGATCGCCGATCACGTCGCCGAGGAAGTCCTCGGGGGTGACGACCTCGACCGCCATCACCGGCTCGAGCAGGACCGGGTTGGCCTTGCGCGCGGCGTCCTGGATCGCCATCGAGCCGGCGATTTTGAAGGCCATCTCCGAGGAGTCGACGTCGTGGAAGGAACCGTCGATCAGTTCGACTTTGACGTCGACCATCGGGTAGCCGGCCTTGACGCCGTTCTCGAGCGCCTCCCTCATCCCCTGCTCGGCAGGACCGATGAATTCGCCGGGGATGGCGCCGCCCTTGATTTTGTTGACGAACTCGAAACCCTCGCCAGGCGCCGGCTCGACGTTGATCACCACGTGGCCGAACTGGCCGCGACCACCGGTCTGACGGACGAAGCGCGCCTCGACCTTCTTGACCTCCTTGCGGATCGTCTCGCGGTAGGCGACCTGCGGCTTGCCGACGTTGGCCTCGACTTTGAACTCGCGCAGCATGCGGTCGACGATCACCTCGAGGTGAAGCTCGCCCATGCCGTGGATCAGGGTCTGGCCGGTTTCCTCGTCGCTTTCGATCTTGAAGGTGGGGTCCTCCTCGCCGAGGCGCTGCAGGGCGTTGCCCATCTTCTCCTGGTCGGCCTTCGTTTTCGGCTCGATCGCGACGGCGATCACGGTCTCGGGGAATTCGATGCTCTCCAGCGCGATCGGCGCGTCCGGGGCCGCCAGGGTGTCGCCGGTGCCGGTTTCTTTGAGGCCGACGCCGGCGCAGATGTCACCGGCGTAGCACTCGTCGATCTCCTCGCGGCTGTTGGCGTGCATCATCAGCAGCCGGCCGATGCGCTCGGTACGGCCGGTCTTCACGTTGAGGACGCGACCGCCTTTCTCCAGCTTGCCGGAGTAGACGCGGAAATAAGTGAGCTTGCCGACGTAGGGATCGGTCATCACCTTGAAGGCAAGGGCAGCGAAGGGGGCCTCGTCGGAGGCGGGTCGCTCGTCCTCGACGTCCTCGGGCTGACCCTTGCCAGCGGGGACGACGCCGGTCACCGGCGGAACCTCGAGCGGCGAGGGCAGCAGCTCGACGATCGCGTCGAGCAGCGGCTGCACGCCCTTGTTCTTGAACGAGGTGCCGCAGAGCACGGGGGTCACCTTGGTGTCGAGGCAGGCCCGGTGCAGCGACTTGGCGATCCGCTCGTGGGGAATCTCTTCCTCGGCCAGGTAGGCCTCCATCAGCTCGTCGTCGTAGTCGGCGCAGGCCTCGATCAGCTGGGTGCGGTATTCCTCGGCCTGCTCCTTGAGATCGTCAGGGACCTCGATCGTCTCGTATTCGGCACCGAGCTCGTCGGTCCAGATAAGGCCCTTCATCTCGATCAGGTCGACGACGCCTTTGAAGTTGTCCTCGCTGCCGATCGGCAGCTGGATCGGCAGCGGGTTGGCCCCGAGCCGGTCCGTCATCGTCTGCACCGAGTTGAAGAAGTCGGCACCGGTGCGGTCCATCTTGTTGATGTAGGCGAAGCGCGGCACCTTGTACTTGTCGGCCTGGCGCCAGACAGTCTCGGACTGGGGCTCGACCCCGGCGACGGCGTCGAAGACGGCGATCGCGCCGTCGAGCACGCGCAGGCTGCGCTCGACCTCGACCGTGAAGTCGACGTGGCCGGGCGTATCGATGATGTTGATCCGGTGGTCCTTCCACTCGCAGGCGGTCGCGGCGGAGGTGATCGTGATGCCGCGCTCCTGCTCCTGCTCCATCCAATCCATCACCGCAGCGCCCTCGTGCACCTCGCCCATCTTGTGGGTGCGGCCGGTGTAATAGAGGATGCGCTCGGTGGTCGTCGTCTTACCGGCGTCGATGTGCGCCATGATCCCGATATTGCGCGTCTTCTCTAGGGGAAAGCTGCGTGCCATGTGTTCCTAAGGTAAGGGTTTGGTCGTGAAACGGGGACGGGACAAAAGCAAACGATCTGGCAAGGGCCGCGATCGGCGCATGAAAAAGGCCCTCGCGGGCCCGGCGAAACGAACTTCGAACCGCACTTCGAAAGGACTGCCTGAGCGACGCGCGATGATAGCAGCGGCGCGACGGCGCATCGGCGCGGTGCTCACGCTGGGCGCAAAGCGCACCCGGCAGGTGGACCGGGCCCTCGCCCGCAGGATCGAGTCGGCCCGGCCCAAGCTGGCGAAGGGACTGCGGCAACTGCGCACCCAGAGCATCCGGGTCGCCAAGGCGGCCGGCAAGCGCCTGCGTCCGGTCGCGGTCTTGCTGCTGCGTGGATTCGGTCGCGGCGAACGACTGCTGCGGCGGGTGTCGGCGATCTCCGCCCGCGGGGCGACCCGGGCCAGTGCCCTGTTCACCCCAGCGCGGGCGATCTGCATCCTGATCATCGCCTCCGCCGCCTGTCTCATCGCTTCCCAGTTCGTCACCTACAGCAGCGTCGAGATCGGCCAGCCGGCTTACGCCGGGCTGACCTCGGCGGCCCCACCGACTGTCGCCGGCGAAACCGCCGGCGCCGCCCACTCCTATGTTCTGATCCCGCTCGCCCTGCTGGCGGCCCTCGCCGGGGCGATGATGCTTCGCACCGAGCGCCGTGGCCTGGCTCGCATCGTCGTCGGCCTCGGCCTGCTCTGCATCGCCTTGATCCTGATCGTCGACCTGCCCGCGGGGACCGATGTCGGGGCCCAGTCATCGCGCTTCTCGGGCGCCACGGCGGTGCTCCAGGGAGGCTTTTACGCGGAGCTCGCGGCAGCGGCGGGGCTGCTCATTGGCGGTCTGCTCTACTATGCGCGGCCGTGCCGAATACCAATCAACTTGTCAGGAAGGGCCGCAAGCGCCCGAAGAAGAAGACGACGACGCCGGGACTCAAGTCCTCGCAAGGGCGCAAGAAGGCCGTCGCGGCCCCGCAGCGGCGCGGCGTCTGCACGCGCGTCGCGACCGTAACGCCGAAGAAGCCGAACTCGGCGCTGCGCAAGATCGCCCGTGTGCGCTTGACCAACGGGATGGAGGTCACCACCTACATCCCCGGCGAGGGACACAACCTTCAGGAGCACTCCGTGGTGCTGGTCCGCGGTGGTCGAGTCAAGGACCTGCCAGGCGTCCGCTACAAGGTCGTGCGCGGCACCCTCGACGCGGCCGGTGTCTCCGACCGCAAGCAAGCCCGCTCCCGCTACGGCGTCAAGGCCTCCTAATGCCGCGCCGCTCCGCTGCAACCATCCGACCGGTCGAGCCCGACGCGCGCTTTCGCAACCGGCTCGTCCAGCAGCTGATCAACAAGGTGATGAGCGACGGCAAGAAGCAGCTCGCCGAGCGGATCGTCTACGACGCCCTGGCCCTCGTCGGCGAGCGCTCGGGCGAGGACGCGATCGAGACGCTCGAGGCGTCGATCAAGCAACTTACCCCGGTGCTCGAGGTTCGCTCGCGCCGGGTCGGCGGCGCCACCTACCAGGTGCCGGTCGAGGTGCCCGCCCGCCGGGCCCGCACGCTGGCGATCCGCTGGCTCGTCGACTTCGCCCGCAACCGCCGCGAGTACTCGATGGCGGAGCGCCTCGCCAGCGAGATCCTCGACGCGAACCAACAGCAGGGTGCTGCCTGGAAGCGCAAGGACGACATCTACCGCATGGCCCAGGCCAACAAGGCCTTCGCGCATTACCGCTGGTAGTCCCGCCTCGGCCATGAGCCGTCCACTTCTCGCCGTGGACATCGACGGCGTCATCTCGCTCTTTGGAGCTGAGAATCCTCCGGATCGCTCGTTCACGAAGCTGGAGCTGGTCGACGGGGTGCCGCACTTGATCTCGTTGCCGACGGGTGACAGGCTGCGGCGGCTAGAGGAGCACTTCGAGCTGGTCTGGGCCAGCGGCTGGGAGGACAAGGCGAACTTCTACTTGCCTTCCTTGCTGGGCCTGCCCGAGCTGCCGCACGTCACCTTCGACGGGGCGGTGCGGGAGGGGGCGGCGCACTGGAAGCTGGGACCGCTCGACGACTACGCGGCCGGCAGGCCGCTGGCCTGGATCGACGACAACTTCGACCAGAGCTGTTACGAGTGGGCGGAGCGACGCCAGCTGCCGACCCTGCTCGTCCTCACCGAGACCCACCTCGGCCTCGAGGAGGCCCACGTCGAGGCCTTGCGGCAGTGGGCCTTGTCTCTACACTGAGCCCCGTGGAGGGGTTCTGGCCAATCTTCTTTCTCCTAGTCGTGCTGAAGATCCCCGTCTTCGGCGCACTCTGGCTCGTCTGGTGGGCGGCCAAGGAACCCGAGCCCGAGACAGCAGGTGAGGATTCCGATGGCGGCTTCAGGCGCCGGACCCCTGAACCAAAACTCCCCCGAGGGCCCCGCCGAGGACCTCACGGCGGTGGTGCAGCGGTCGTCGTCGCGAGGAGGAGGCACGGTGCCCCTCTCGCGCAGCGGCGTCATGCTTTTCGCACAGCCCACTCAGCGAGCGACGCTGCGCGCCCGGCGAAAAGCCCAGCAAGCGAGAGGGGCACCGTGCCTCCTCCCCCCACTCACACCCGCTGAGCCGCCTTCTTCCGCTCCCTGCGAAGCTCGCGCAGATAAGGCTGGAAGTCCACCTGGATCGTGTGACGCTTAGAGGCGACGTAGCGCTTCTTCATCTTCTCTTCGCCGGCTGAGATCTCCATCCGCATCTCGCCGGGAGGAGGCAGTGTTCCCCGCCCGCCGAGCAGATCGGCGACCCACTCGGCTTGGGCCTCGGCGAGCGGCATGATCGCCCCAAGCGGCTGGATCAGGCCGATGAAATAGAGGCCGGGGTGCTCGACCGAGACGACGCGGCGGTAGAGCGGTAGCCGGTTCTCGCTGGCCGAGACCAGGTCCTCATCGAAGAAGGGGAAGCTGATCTTGTAGCCGGTGCAGTAGACAACGAGGTCGATCTCCTCCTCGCTGCCGTCGACGAAAGCAACCGTGCGCCCGCCGCTGAATTGATCGATGTTGGGCTTGACCTCGATGTCACCGTGGCCCAGTCGCGAGAGCAGCTCGGCCGAGACGGTCGGATGCGCCTCGAGCAGCTTGTGGTCAGGCTGCGGCAGGCCGTAGGCAGTCATGTCCCCAGCGGTCAGCCCAAGCATGCGTCCGAGCACAAAGCGCTGCACCGCGAGCGGCATCATCGTCAGCAGCTTCGAGGCCGCCTCATCGGTCGGTTTGCCGTTCAGATACTTGGGCATGACGTAGGCACCGCGACGCATCGCCAGGAAGGTCTTCGCGGCGATCCGCGAGGCCTCGACGGCGATATCGGTAGCCGAGTTGCCGATCCCCAGCACCAGGACCCGCTTGTCGCGCAGGACCTCCGGCTCGCGGTAGTGGTGGACGTGGATCTGCTCGCCCTCGAATCGATCGGAGCCGGGAAACGCCGGTTCGGGCCAGCGCGGATCCCAGTGGTGGCCGTTGGCGACCAGCACGGCGCGGAAGCGGTGGCTCTCGCGGTCGCCGTCGCGTCCCTGGACCGTCACCTCCCACTCGCCGTCAACCGGGACGACGCCGAGGACCTCGCTGCGGAAGCGGATCCTCTCGCGCAAGCCGAAATGATCGACGTAGTCGTCGAAGTAGCGGGCGATCTGGAAGTGGTTGGGGTAATCCGGGTAGTCATCCGGCATCGGGTAGGTCTTGTAGGCCATCAAGCCGCGCGAGGTGTTGATGTGCAGCGAGCGGTAGGCCGAGGACAGCTCGTTGTCGTTTTCATAGCGCCAGTTGCCGCCGACCTCGGAGCCCTTCTCGAAGCAATCGAAGGCGATTCCGCGGGCGCCCAGCACCTGGCAGGCGGCGATGCCGGAGGAACCGGCCCCGATCACGCAGACCTTCTGGGCGGCGGGCATGCCTGAAATCTACAAGGGGTGAGGAAGACCACCCCTGGGGTCCGTAGAGAGAAAGGGCAATCGATTCGAAGCTTGGTCCATCGGATCAACAACCCAACGAAAGGAACCTCCGATGACCAGCAAGACCCGCACATTCCGTCCCTCCCCCGCCCTCGTGATCGCCTGCCTCGCCCTGTTCGCCGCCCTCACCGGCAGTGCCTTCGCCGCCGGCGTCGGCAAGAACACGGTGCGCTCGCCGCAGATCGTCGACGGCACGATCCGCACGGTCGACCTCCGCGACAACGCGGTCGCCGCCGGCAAGATCGCCCCCAACGCGGTCGACACCACGGAGATCGCCGAAAACGGCGTCGAATCCTCCGACGTCGCCCCCGAGTCGCTGACCTCAGCGGACCTCGGTCCGGCCTCGGTCACCTCCTCGGAGGTAGCCGACCAGTCGCTGAGCGCCGATGACCTCGGCCCCAACTCGGTCGGGTCGAGCGAGCTGCAGGCCGGCTCGGTCCGCGCCTCGGAGCTCGGCGGGATCATCCAGGTCTCGAACAGCACCCCGATCGCAGCGGGCGCCAACGGCAGCGTCTCGGTCAACTGCCCGGACGGCACCGTCGTGATCAGCGGCGGCGGCCAGCCCGCCAACTTCGGAGTGGAGATGACCTCCACCCTGCGCAGCGGCAACGGCTGGCAGTACCAGGCGAAAAACCAGAACGGCTCAGCCAGCACCCTGACGGTGTTCGCCTACTGCCTCTCAGGCGGCAGCAGCAACTAAAAGCAAACGAGATTCAGCAAACGGCCCGGGTATTCACCCGGGCCGTTTTGCGTGCTGCTCACCACTAAGACTGCCCGGGCGACTTCTCCTCGGATGTTGCCTCAATCTCGTGCGCCAGCTCCTCGAGCTCCTCAGCAAACGAGGGCCCGAAGCTCTCGACCGCTTCGCCGTCGTCGAGCCCGAGCTCGGCGGCCAGCTCTTCTTCGTCGAGCAGGCCTTCCTCACTCGGGGGCTCGATAGGCACTGCGGGCTCGATCGCGACCGTGCGGTAGTGCTTGAGGCCGGTCGCGGCCGGGATCAGCTTGCCGATGATCACGTTCTCCTTGAGGCCGACGAGTTTGTCTCGCTTGCCCTCCAGCGCAGCATCGGTGAGCACCTTCGTCGTCTCCTGGAAGGAGGCGGCGGAGAGGAAGGACTCGGTGGCAAGCGAGGCCTTGGTGATTCCGAGAATGACCTCCTCGGCCTTGGCCGGCGTGCCGCCTTCTTCCTTGGTCTTCTTGTTGAGGCGCTTGAGCGCACCGCGGTCTTCGAGCTGGCCCGGCAGCAGGCTGGTCGAACCCTTCGATTCGATCCGCACCTTCTTCAGCATCTGGCGGGCGATCAGCTCGATGTGCTTGTCGTTGATGTCGACGCCCTGGGCGCGGTAGACCCTCTGCACCTCGGCCACCAGGTAGAGCTCGACGTCGGTGCGGCCGCGAATCGCCAGCAGGTCGGCCGGGTAGAGCGAGCCCTCGTTGAGCTGCTGGCCGACCTCGACCTTCTCGCCGTCCGCCACGTGCAGGCGCGTACGGGGCGGGAAGCTGTAGGCGTGCTCCTCGCCGCTGGACTCGGTGACGTGCACTTTCAGCGCTTTGTCGGTTTCTTCGACCGAGACCTTGCCGGCCGCCTCGGCCATCTGCGCCAGGCCCTTCGGTTTACGTGCCTCGAAGAGCTCGACGATGCGGGGCAGGCCCTGGGTGATGTCCTGGCCGGCGACACCACCGGTGTGGAACGTCCGCATGGTCAGCTGGGTGCCGGGCTCGCCGATCGACTGGGCGGCGATGATGCCCACCGCGTCGCCGATGTTGACCGTGAACCCGGTCGCCGGAGCAACGCCGTAACAGGCGCGGCACACGCCGGAGTCAGCGTCGCACTTGAGCGCCGAGCGGACCGGGACCTTGGTCTCCTCATCCTCGAACGCCTCGGCGATCGCTTCGACGTCGGCCAGGGTGATCTCCTGGTTGCGCTTGAGCAGCTCGCGGCCGCGCTTGGTTTCGAATTTCTTCGCGGCGAGACGGCCGATCAGGTTGTCGTTGAGCGAGTTGTCGTCCTTGCGGATCACCATCTCGATGTGGTCTTTGGTTTTGCAGTCCTCCTCGCGCACGATCACGTCTTGGGCGACGTCGACCAGGCGCCGGGTCAGGTAACCCGAGTCGGCCGTACGCAGTGCCGTGTCGGCAAGTCCCTTTCGGGCACCGTGCGTGGAGATGAAGTACTCGAGCACCGAGAGGCCCTCCATGAAGTTGGCCTTGATCGGCCGCTCGATGATTTCGCCCTTCGGATTGGCCATCAGGCCGCGCATCCCCGCCAGCTGGCGGATCTGCTTGAAGGAGCCACGAGCACCCGAGTTGGCCATCATGAAGATCGGGTTCAGCTCGTCGAGGTTGTCCTCCATCGCTTTCGCGACCTCGTCGGTGGCGTTGTTCCAGTGCGACGTGACCGCCTCGTGGCGCTCCTCGGCGGTGATGTAGCCGTCGTTGTACTGGCCCTGGATCTCGGCCGTCTGCTTCTCGTAGCGTTCGAGGATCTGCTCCTTGTCGGGCGGCGAGACGACGTTGTTCTTGGACACCGTGATCCCCGCCTGACTGGCGTAGTGGAAGCCGAGATCCTTGAACGCGTCGAGTATCTGCGAGACGGCCGGGGCACCGTAGGCCTCGACCAGATCGAAGACCATTTCGTTGATGTTCTTCTTCTTCAGCGAGAAGTTGACGAACTCGAACTGGTCCGGATCGAAGTCCTCCCCAAGCGCTTCGGCGAGGGCGCGCTCAATCTTCTCGTTGAAGATGATCCGGCCCACCGTGGTGAGGAAGTGCCCGCGCCCGGCCCGCCGGTACTCGGCCTGGTCGTGCAGCTTGCAGCCGCCGTTCTCGTAGACGAGCTCGGCCTCCTGCGAGGAGCGGAACACCTTCGGCGATGAGCCATTGCGCCTGTTGCCCTGGCCCGCCTTGAGCTCCTCGTCGATCTTCGCCAAGTCCTCGGCGTCGGGCCCGTAGGTCAGGTAGTAGATGCCGAGCACCATGTCCTGGGTCGGCGTCGCCAGCGGCGCACCGTGAGCCGGCGAGAGGATGTTGTTCGCCGAGAGCATCAGGATCCGCGCCTCGGCCTGGGCCTCGGCGGAGAGCGGCACGTGGACCGCCATCTGATCGCCGTCGAAGTCGGCGTTGAAGGCGGAGCAGACCAGCGGGTGGACCTGGATCGCCTTGCCCTCGACCAGCACCGGCTCGAAGGCCTGGATGCCGAGGCGGTGCAGGGTCGGCGCGCGGTTGAGCAGCACCGGGTGCTCGTGGATGACTTCCTCGAGCACGTCCCAGACCTCGGGGATCATCGACTCGACCATCTTCTTGGCCGCCTTGATGTTCTGCACCGACTTGCGCTCGACCAGCTGAGCCATGATGAACGGCTTGAAGAGCTCCAGCGCCATGAGCTTGGGCAGGCCGCACTGGTGCAGCCTCAGGCTCGGGCCGGAGACGATCACCGAACGGCCGGAGTAGTCGACGCGCTTGCCGAGCAGGTTCTGGCGGAAGCGCCCCTGCTTGCCCTTGAGCATGTCGGAGAGCGACTTCAGCGGGCGGTTGCCGGGGCCCGTAACCGGGCGGCCGCGACGGCCGTTGTCGAACAGCGCGTCAACGGCCTCCTGCAGCATCCGCTTCTCGTTGTTGACGATGATCTCGGGAGCACCGAGATCGAGCAGGCGCTTGAGCCGGTTGTTGCGGTTGATCACGCGGCGATAGAGGTCGTTCAGATCCGAGGTCGCAAAGCGGCCACCGTCGAGCTGCACCATCGGGCGCAGCTCCGGCGGGATAACCGGCACGCTGTCGAGGATCATCCAGTCCGGTTGGTTGTCGGAGTTGAGGAAGGCGGAGGCGACCTTCAGTCGCTTCACGGCGCGGGCCTGTTTCTGGCCTTTGGAGCTGTTGATCACCTGCTCCAGTTCCTCGCAGTCGGCCGCGAGGTCGACCTGTTCGAGCAGGTCGCGCACAGCCTCGGCGCCCATGCTGCCGCGGAAGTACTCGCCCCAGCCGAACGGCGAGCCGAAGCGGTCCTTGAGCTCGCGGAAGACGGTCTCGTCGTTGACGACGTCCTTCGGCTTCATCTCGGTGAAGATCTTCCAGACTTCGGCCATCCGCTCGATCGCCTCGTCGATGTAGGCCTCGGTGTCGGAGATCTCCGCCTCGAAGGTCTTGCGCAGCTCTTTGATCATTTTGGCGCGCTCGTCGTCCTTCAACTTGCGCAGCTGTGCGGCGGTCAGTTTCAGCGAGTCGGCCCAGATGTGGTCGTCATCGTCGAACTTGGTCTGGGTGCCGTCCTCGAGGTACTTGATCCGGCGCTCGAGTGACTCACTCAGCTCCTGAGTCCTTTTCTGCCGTTCCGCCTCGTAGGAGTCGGTGACCTTTTTGACTTCTTTCTCGAGCATGCCGAGGTCCTTGTCGCGGGCCTCGACGTCAACCCAGGTGATCATCGATGCGGCGAAGTAGAGAACCTTCTCCAGCTCCTTGGGAGCCATGTCGATCAGGTAACCGATGCGGCTCGGCACACCCTTGAAGAACCAGATGTGCGAAACCGGGGCCGCCAGGTCGACGTGGCCCATGCGCTCGCGGCGCACCTTGGACCGCGTCACCTCGACGCCACAGCGCTCGCAGACGATGCCCTTGTAGCGGACGCGCTTGTACTTGCCGCAGTAGCACTCCCAGTCCTTGGTCGGACCGAAGATGCGCTCGCAGAAGAGGCCGTCTTTCTCCGGCTTCAGCGTGCGGTAGTTGATCGTCTCCGGCTTGGTGACCTCGCCCCAACTCCAGGAGCGGATCTTCTTCGACGACGCCAGGCCGATTTCAATCGCGTCGAAATTGTTGATGTCGATCATCAGTCCTCCACCTTCGCCTCTTCGGCCTCTGTCTCTTTCTCTGCCGCGGCCCCGTCGGTGCCACCCTCGCCCTCGGCGACGGTCTGCTCCTCGCGCTCGTCAGCCGCACCGTTGGAGCCATTGCCGTCGGCGCGGACCCCGGTCAGGTCCATGCCGAGCTCCTCGGCGGCCTTGAGCAGGTCGTCGTCCTCCTCGGCGATCTCGACGTCCCCACCTTCGGAGACGACGTTGGCGTCGAGCGAAAGGCTCTGGATCTCCTTCAGCAGAACTTTGAAGGACTCCGGGATCGACGGCTCGGGGATGTTCTCCCCCTTGACGATCGCCTCGTAGGCCTTGACGCGTCCGACCGTGTCGTCGGACTTGACGGTCAGCATCTCCTGCAGCGTGTAGGCAGCGCCGTAGGCCTCCAGGGCCCAGACCTCCATCTCGCCGAAGCGCTGGCCACCGAACTGCGCCTTGCCCCCCAGCGGCTGCTGGGTGACGAGCGAGTAAGGGCCGGTCGAACGGGCGTGGATCTTGTCGTCGACCAGATGCAGCAGCTTGAGGATGTACATGTAGCCAACTGTGACTTTGCCCTCGTAGGGCTCGCCGGTGCGGCCGTTGTAGAGCTGGACGCTGCCGTCGGCACGGGCGCCGGGGCGCTCGTCCTTGTGGATGCCGAGGTCGATGCCGCGCTCCTCGTTTTGCTCCTGCCACTTGCAGAGCGCCTCGTCGACGTCCTCGACGCTGGCGCCGTCGAAGACCGAGGTCGCCACGTAGACGCGACCGTCGCCTTCGTCGGAGTGGGCCTGCTTGTAGGCCTCCGAGCCATCGTCGTACCAGCCGTTGCCGGCGACCCAACCGAGGTGGGTCTCGAGGATCTGCCCGATGTTCATCCGGCTCGGCACGCCGAGCGGGTTGAGGATCACGTCGACGGGGGTGCCGTCGGCGAGGTGGGGCATGTCCTCCTCGGGCACGATCTTGGAGATCACACCCTTGTTCCCGTGACGGCCCGCGAGCTTGTCGCCCTCGGCGATCTTGCGCTTGGTCGCAACGAAGACGCGCACCAGGTCGTTGACCCCGGCGGCCAGATCGTCACCGTCGTCGCGGCTGAAGGTGAGCACGTCGATGACGACGCCACCCTCGCCGTGGGGAACCTTCAGCGACGTGTCTCTAACCTCGCGCGCCTTCTCCTTGAAGATCGCGCGGATCAGCTTCTCCTCTGCGGTCAGCTCGGTCTCGCCCTTGGGCGTGACCTTGCCGACCAGGAGGTCGCCGGAGACAACCTCGGCGCCGACGCGGACGATGCCGCGCTCGTCGAGGTTGCGCAGGCTCTCCTCGGAACGGTTGGGAATGTCGCGGGTGATCTCCTCGTCGCCGAGCTTGGTCGTGCGGGCGTCGATCTCGTACTCCTCGATGTGGATCGAGGTGAGCTCGTCGTCCTTGACCAGACGCTCGGAGAGGATGATCGCGTCCTCGAAGTTGTAGCCCTCCCAGGACATGAAGGCGACCAGGCAGTTCTTGCCCAGAGCGATCTCGCCGCCGCCGGTCGAGGAACCGTCGGCGAGCACGTCACCCTGCTTGACCTTCTGCCCGCTGTTGACGATCGGGCGCTGGTGGATGATCGTGCCCTGGTTGGAGCGCATGAACTTGTGCAGCGGGTACTCGAGCTTTTTCGAACCGTGGCTGACCACGATCCGCTCCGAGTCGACGTGGTCGATCTCCCCGTCTGCCTCGGCGAGGACGACGTCACCGGTGTCGACCGCGGCGCGGCGCTCCATGCCGGTGCCGATCAGCGGCGGGTCGGGCTTCAGCAGCGGCACCGCCTGGCGCTGCATGTTGGAGCCCATCAGCGCCCGGTTGGCGTCGTCGTGCTCGAGGAAGGGGATCAGCGCCGTCCCTACCGACCAGATCTGGGTCGGAGAGACGTCCATCAAATCGACTTCCTTCGGTGAGGCGGCCGCGTACTCGTCCTCGCCGGCGCGGACGAGTACGGTCGGGCCTTTGAGCTTGCCGCCGGAGTCGACCTCGGCGTTCGCCTGGGCGATCACCTTGTCCTCCTCCTGGGTGGCATCGAGGTGGACGATCTCCTCGGTGACGACGCCGTCTTTGACCAACCGGTAGGGGGTCGTGACGAAGCCGTGCTCGGAGACCTCCGCGTAGGAGGAGAGCGAGCCGATCAGGCCGATGTTCGGACCCTCTGGCGTCTCGATCGGACACATGCGCCCGTAGTGGGTCGGGTGCACGTCGCGCACCTCGATCGGGGCACGCTCACGGGTCAGCCCGCCCGCGCCCAGCGCCGAGAGACGGCGCCGGTGGGTGAGCCCGGCCAGTGAGTTGGTCTGATCCATGAACTGCGAGAGCTGCGAGGAGCCGAAGAACTCCTTCATCGCGGCCACGACCGGCCGGATGTTGATGATCGTCTGCGGCGTGATCGCATCCGAGTCTTCGGTGGTCAGCCGCTCGCGGACGACGCGCTCCATCCGGTAGAGGCCGATGCGGAAGGCCTCCTGGATCAGCTCGCCGACCGTGCGCAGGCGCCGGTTGCCGAAGTGCTCGTACTCGTCGAGGTGCTCGTTGACCGGCTCGCGGGGGTAAGTGATCGCCTCCGCGGCGTAGTCTTTGATCGGGTTCTCCTCATCGATCTCCTCGGGGATGCCGAGCAGCTTGGGAAGGCTGACCAGCTCCTTGACCAAGGCGATGATGTCGTCGTGCGTGAGGACCCGGGTGTCGAGGTCGATGTCGAGGTCGAGCCGCGCGTTGAGCTTGTAGCGGCCGACCCGGGTGAGGTCGTAGCGCTTGGAGTCGAAGAAGAGCTGCTCGAGCAGGTTGCGGGCGGCGTCGACTGAGGGTGGCTCACCCGGACGCTGCTTCTTGAACAGCTCGATCAGCGCACCCTCCTCGGTGCGGGTCGCCTCGGTGTCGGCCTCGATCGTGTGCCGCATGTAGATCGAGTTGTCGAACATGTCGAGGAGCTGTTTGTCCTCGACGTAGCCCATCGCACGCAGCAGCACCGTCACGGGCAGCTTGCGCTTGCGGTCGATGCGGACGAAGACTTTGCCTTTTTTGTCGATTTCCAGCTCGAGCCAGGAACCGCGGGCCGGCATCAGGTTGGCGATGAAGACCTGCTTTTCGGCGTCCTTCGGGGCCATTACGTAGGCGCCCGGCGAACGGACGAGCTGGGTGACGACGACACGCTCGGTGCCGTTGATGATGAAGGTGCCGCGATCGGTCATCCACGGGAAGTCGCCCATGAAGACGGCCTGCTCGCGGATCTCTCCGGTCTCTTTGTTCTGGAAGGCAACCGTCGCCGAGAGCGGTCGCGAGTAGGTCATGTCCTTCTCGCGGCACTCCGCAATCGTGTGCGGCGGCTCCTCGAATTTGAACTCGCCAAAGACAATGGCGAGGTTCCCCGTGTAGTCCTCAATCGGGGATATGTCGTCAATCGTCTCTCGCAGCCCACCCTTCTTCGGATCCGTCAGCTCTTCGAAAGAGCGACGTTGAATATCGATCAGATGGGGGACTTCGAGGGGATTCTGTAGTCGGGAAAAACTCCTGCGGGTTACGGGGGCAGCGTTCGAACGTGCCAAGACGGGCGACTCCTCAGAGGGTCAGAGGGACGTTAGGTACAGCGCAGATATCGGGCAGGGACAAAACTGAGCGCGACCGCGAAAAATAACACACGGCCACGCTCTGCCGCGAGTTTGGCTCCCTGCCTGGGTTCCAACCGCGGTTAATGCGAGATCTATTTGAGCTCGACGGTGGCGCCGGCCTCCTCGAGTTCGGCCTTGAGCTTATCGGCCTCCTCGCGGTCGACACCCTCCTTGATCGCCTTCGGGGCCTCGTCGACCATCGCCTTGGCCTCTTTCAGGCCAAGTCCGGTCGCGGCGCGCACGACCTTGATCACGGGGACCTTCTGGCCACCGACCTCGGCGAGGACGACGTCGACCGTAGAGGCCTCTTCCTCGCCACCACCATCGCCGGCAGGAGCGCCGGCAGCAGCCGGAGCGGCAGCGGCGACGGCCGTGGCCGAGACGCCAAACTCCTCCTCGAGGGCTTTGATCCGCTCGGAGAGCTCCAGCACCGAGATGCTCTTCAGCTCCTCGATCCAGTCATCTGTTGAAACCTTGGTTGCCATCTACTCCTCTTCCTTGCTCGCGTCGTCATCGTCAGTGTTAGAAGTCTCGTTTTCCTCGGGTGAGGGCTCAGACGCCTCGTCCGCGGGTCCTGTCGCTGCAGGGACCCACCACCCCCTGCGGTCGCTGAAGCGTCCTCGGGGGCGGTACCCCCTACAGCGCCACCCGCGGAAGAAGCGTCACCGTCACCCGCGTCATCTCCAGAAGCTTCTGCGGGCTCCTCGCCGGGGGCGTCTTCAGCTGGCTTCTCCTCAGCTTTGGGCTCCTCGGTGGGCTCCTCCTCCTTGGGACGCTCGGCAGGTACCTCTCCCGAGACCAGGCCCTTCTCGACTATCTGGCCGAGTTGGAGGGCCAAGCCTTGGATCATCGAGCCGAGGCCGCGGACCAGGCCGGTCAGGGGGCTGGCGACGACGCCGGCGAGCTGGCCGTTGAGGACGTCGCGCGAAGGCAGCTTGGCTATCGCTTCGAAGCCACCCTCATCGACGTCGATGCCGTCCATGAAGCCACCCTTGAAGGTGAGAACTTTGTGCTCTTTGTTGAAGGTCGAGATCGCCTTGGCGGCCTGGGCGGTGTCGCCGCGCACGAAGGTGAGCGCGGTCGGGCCCTGCAGCAGAGCGTTGAGGCGCTCCCCCGCGCCGGCTTTGTCAGCGGCGATTTTGGTCAGACGGTTCTTGACGATGCGGAAGCTGGCGTCGGACTCGCGCAGTTTCGCCCGCAGTTCAGCCGCCTGGGGAACGCTGATCCCCCGGTAGTCAACCGCGAAGATCGCCTCGGCCGCCTCAATGTCGGCGGCGATCTCTTCAATTGCTGTTGCCTTTTCGTCTCGGTTCATCGTTCGCCTGCACCGGGCTTACGGGATCGGCCCCCGCCGGTGGTCTGGGGTTCGCGACGGCGCAGTCTAGGCCGTTACGGGTTCCTCTGCCGCCCGGGGCGCGGCGACCTCGTCGCGGTCGCCAACCTTGGAGGCGTCGACCCGAATGCCCGGGCCCATCGTCGTCGTCAGCGTGCAGGTGACGATGTAGCGGCCTTTCGCCGCGGAAGGCTTGGCGCGGATGATCTCCTCCATCACTGCGCTGAAGTTGTCGAGCAGCTGATCGGGCGAGAGGCTCGCCTTGCCGATCGCCATGTGGACGATCGCCTGGCGGTCGGTGCGGTATTCGACCTTGCCGGCCTTGGACTCGCTGACCGCTTTCTCGATGTCGTCGGTGACGGTGCCGACCTTGGGGTTCGGCATCTTGCCCTGCGGACCGAGCACGCGGCCGAGCTTGCCCACCGTGCCCATCATCTGCGGGGTCGAGATCGCGACGTCGAAGTCGGTCCAGCCCTCCTCCTCGACTTTCTTGGCGAGGTCGTCGCCGCCGACGAAGTCAGCACCGGCGGCTTCCGCGTCGCGGGCCTGCTGGCCCTGAGCGAAGACCGCGATGGTGACGTCTTTGCCGAGGCCGTGAGGCAGAGCCAATGTGCCGCGCAGCTGCTCCTCGGCGTGGCGGACGTTGACTCCGAGCAGCACGTGCAGCTCGACCGTCTCGTCGAAGTTGGCGCTGGCGGTCTCCTTGAGCAGGGCGATCGCCTCGACCGGCGGGTAGGCCTGGTCGCGTTGAACCTTGTCTAGCTGTTTGCGGTAGCGCTTGCCGTGAGCCATGAAGATCTCCTACCTGACGTCGACGCCCATCGAGCGGGCGGTGCCGGCGATGATCTTCGAGGCGGCGTCGAGGTCGTTGGCGTTGAGGTCGGGCATCTTGCGCTCGGCGATCTGACGGACCTGGTCCATCGAGATCGTCCCCACCTTGTTGACGTGGGGCTCGCCCGAGCCTTTCTTGATCCCGATCGCCTCCTTGATCAGCACCGCCGCCGGGGGCGTCTTGGTGATGAAGGTGAAGGAGCGGTCCTCGTAGACCGTGATCTCGACCGGGATGATCGTCCCGCCTTCGGACTGGGTCTGGGCGTTGAACGCCTTGCAGAACTCCATGATGTTGACGCCGTGCTGGCCCAGCGCTGGGCCGACCGGCGGCGCCGGGTTCGCCGAGCCGGCGGAGATCTGCAGCTTGATCTGAGTGAGGACTTTCTTTGCCATCGGGATCGGAGAGGGTAGCGGGCGGGCGCCTAAATCTTCTTGACCTGGTCGTAACCGACCTCGACCGGCGTCTCGCGACCGAAGATCGAGACCAGAACCTTGAGTTTGGCAGCGTCCTCGTTGATCTCGGCGATCTCGCCGGAGAAGTCGGAGAGCGGGCCGGAGACGACCTTGACCGACTCGCCGATCGAGAACTGGGCCTGGGTGCGCGGCCGCTCGGCGGTCTCGCGATGCAGCAGGCGGTCGACCTCGGGTTTGGAGAGCGGCACCGGCTTATTGCGCGAGCCGACGAAGCCGGTCACACCGGGGGTGTTCTTGACCAGGCCCCAGGCGTCGTCGGTCATCTCCATGTTGACCAGGACGTAGCCCGGCATCGTGCGCTTCTCTTTCGGCTGTTTCTGGCCGTCTTTGCCCAGTTCCATCACCTGCTCGGTGGGAACGACGACCTGGCGCACGTTGCGGTTCTGACTCATCGTCTGAACCCGGTGCTCGAGGTTGTGCTTGACCTTGTTCTCGTGACCCGAGTAGGTGTTGATCACGTACCAGCGATACATCGTCTTAGGAGCCTTTGTTCGGAGATCCGCTAGAGGATCTGCTTGGCGAGATAATTGAAAGCCGCGTCGAGCGCGCCGAGGTAGGTGGCGGCGACGGCGACGAAGATGATTGTTACGGCGGTGGCCTGGACCAGGGTGTCGCGGTCTGGCCACTGGACCTTCTTCAGCTCGGCCCAGCAGGATGCGATGAAGCCGATGACGCCGCCGCGCTGACGCTGCGCCTGCGCCTGTTTCTGCTTCTTGGCGAGCTGCTCGCTCTCGCGGCGCTTCTGCTCGGCGCGCTTGCGCTTCTCGGTTTCCTTCAGCGCCTTGGTCTCAGCGCGCTTTGCGGCGCGCGAGGCTTCGGGAGCGTCGGGCGTTTCCAGCGCCGCTTCGGGAGCGCCGGCGGCCATGCCGGCCTCGACCGCCTCGATCTCGGCGATGTCGCCGGAGACCGGGACCTGAGTGTCGTGCTGGGCGTGCGACTCGGCGGTGCGCTCACCGCTGACGCGTTTGCGCTCCTGCTCTTCGCGGGCCCGTCGCTCGGCCTTGCGCTGTGCGCGCGTCTTGGCCATTTGGGCTAGCGCGTCTCCTTATGCGCCGTGTGCTTGCCGCACCAGCGACAGAACTTGCGCAGCTCGATGCGGTCCGGCGAGTTGCGCCGCGACTTGTTTGTCTGGTAATTGCGTCGCTTGCAGTCTTCGCAAGCCATTGTTACCGCGATGCGGACATCTCCGCGAGCCATGTCTCCCTCGATTACTTACGCGCCATTACAAGGAAAAACCCCGGGCCGAGGCACGAGGCTGAACCGAAGAATAGCGCCCTTGGATATGTGGGGCTCGGCCGCTCATTGCGCCTTGAACCCCGGTTCGATCCGCGGATCGCGGCGCAGATCGACGCGGCGAGCCGACCTTCAACTCTCGCCAGGAATCAAAAGGCCGAGGCCGGTACGGTGTCGGCCATGAACTCAGAGCGCGCCAAAGAACTACTCGCCAACGAGCGAGCCCAGGTCGAACGAGAGATCGCCACGATCAAAGGCGAAGGCACCGAGGAGAGCGATGAGCGCCGCGAGCCCGGCGACAAGGATTCCGAGGGTCTTTACCAAGACGAGTTCGACGCCGGCCGGCTCGAGGACCTGCGGGGTCGCCTGGCGGCAGTCGAGCGCGCCGAAGAGCGGCTGGCGGCCGGCACCTACGGCCTCTCGGTCCGAAGCGGTGAGCCGATCCCAGACGAGCGGCTCGAGCTCGTCCCGACCGCCGAGCTCACGGTCGGGGAGTCCGAGCCCGGAGCTTCCTGACCGCCTTCGCCGAGCTGGCGAAGGCACGCTGGCCGTGGCGCGGAACCGGTCACGGCCCGCTGCCGCTGCTGCTCATCCTGCTGACCGTCGTCACCGGCGTCGTTGACGCTGTCAGCTACATCGCCCTCGGCCACGTCTTCGTCGCCAACATGACCGGCAACGTCGTCTTCCTCGGCTTTGCCCTGGCGGGTGCGTCCGGGCTCTCCGCCCCGGCCTCGGTCGCCGCGCTCGGGGCCTTCCTCGCCGGCGCGGTGGCGGGAGGGCGGATCGCCAGCCACTGGGACGGCCACCGCGGGCGACAACTTCGAACCGCCGCGGCGATCGCCCTCGTGCCCGTCGTGCTGGCGACGGTCGCCGGCGCCGTCATCGGCCAGCCGGTCTCCGAGGGCGCCCGCTACGCGCTGATCATCCCCCTCGGCCTGGCGATGGGGATCCAGAACGCGACAGCCCGGCGCCTCGCCGTCCCCGACCTGACCACCACCGTCCTCACCTTGACGCTGACCGGAGTCGCCGCCGACTCCCGCCTCGCCGGTGGCAAAGGGGGACATCCGGGCCGCCGCCTGATCGCGGTCGCGGCGATGTTCGCCGGCGCCCTTGCGGGCGCTCTCCTCGTGGTCCACGTAGATCTGCTGGTGCCGCTCGGCATCGCCGCCGTCCTGCTCGCCGCCAGCGCGATCGCAGCCCACCGGCTCTCCGCCGGCGCCCCCGACTGGTCCTGACGCGACAACCGAGGTCGTTGGCCGGCCCGCCGCCGCTGCTACTGTTCACCAAATGGTTAACGATTCATTCAGGGCGCTCTCGCATCCGATCCGCCGCGGGATCGTCGAACGACTCGCCGTTGGCCCGGCGACCGTCGGCGAAGTCACCCGCGGCTTCGAGGTCTCCAAGCCGGCAATCTCCAAGCACCTCAAGGTCCTGGAGGAGACGGGCGTCGTCAGCCGGGTAGTTGAGGGCCGTACGCACCGGCTCTCGCTCGAGCCCAAGGTGCTCGACGAGGCAGCCGAGTGGATGGATCGCCAGCGCGCCCACTGGGAGCGCATGTTCGATGTCGTCGACGAGTACTTGAAGGAGGAGCAGAAATGAAGATGCCACCGATCGTCTCGCCGCAGGAATGGAAGTCCGCTCGCGAGGAACTGCTGGTCAGGGAGAAGGAGGTGACCCGCGCCCGCGACGCCCTGGCCGCCGAACGCCGCCGGATGCCGCGGATGGCGGTCGAGAAGGAGTACCGCTTCGAGGGGCGGGACGGGCCGGTGAGCCTGCTCGAGCTCTTCGAGGGGCGCCGCCAGCTGATCCTCTACCGCTTCTTCTTCGAGCCCGGCGTCGCCGACTGGCCCGAGAGCGGCTGCCGCGGCTGCTCGTTCATGGCGGACCAGGTCGCCCACCTCGCTCACCTGAACTCGCGCGACACGACCTTCGCCAACGTCTCGCGCGCCCCGCAGGCCGACATCGAGCGCTGGAAGGCACGAATGGGCTGGGAGATCCCCTGGTACACGATCACCGATGACTTCGACGCCGATTTCGACGTCGACGAATGGCACGGCACAAACGCCTTCTACCGCGACGATGAGGATCAGATCTTCCGCACGTACTTCGTCGACAAGCGCGGCGATGAGGGGCTGGGCACCGCCTGGGCCTACCTCGACATCACCGCGCTCGGTCGCCAGGAGAAATGGGAGGACTCGCCTGAGGGCTACCCGCAGGGCGAGCCCTATGTGTGGTGGAACCTCCACGACGAGTACGAAGAGCCGACCGTCCACGCGGCGGCCCTCTCGGCCAACTCCGACTCGCAGCGGGGCTCGAGGAGCCCGCGGCCATGATCCCGCTCGGTCACGTCGGCGGCATGCCGGTGGAGGAGTTCCTGCCCTGGCTGGCCGGTCCCGGCACCGGACTGGTCGTGGCGCGAGCTTGGATCAGCCTGCGCCTGCGAAGGGATCGGGACCGATGAGCGGCGAGACGCTGCTGCTCGAGCGCACCTTCCAGGTCCCCGCCCAAGCGGTCTTCGACGCCTGGACCAGCGAGGAGGTGATGCGCCGCTGGTTCCACGGCCGTCGCGCCTGGGAGACCCCCGAGGCCACGGTCGACCTGCGAATCGGCGGCGCCGTGCGGGTCGTCATGCGCGACCCCGAGAAGGGTGATGAACACGGTGGCGGAGGCCAGTACACCGAGATCGACCCGCCCCGGCGCCTGGCCTTCACCTGGACCTGGGACGAGGAACCCAGAGAGACGCTGATCGAGCTCGACTTCGAGGAAGCCGAGGGCGTAACCACGGTGCGCTTCAAGCACAGCAACCTCAGGGACGAAGAATCGGCTCGCTCCCACGAAGAGGGCTGGAATACGTGCTTCGACAACCTCGCAGAGGCTCTCGCTGCATCCTGAGTCGCACTCTCTGCACGGTCGGGCGCGGTGGTTGCGAGACGCGGGACGCAGGTCGACTCGCCTCTGCAACCATCGCGTCCAAGACCAGCGCGTAGGAATCTCGCTTGCTCATGGCGCCAAGTTAAGCGCGCCACCTTTAGCCGAGCTGTGCGTTTCCTAAGTCTTCGCGGAGAACCAGAAACACCCGCCCGACAATGCGCCCGGAGAGAATCGAACTCTCGACCTCCGGCTTGAAAGGCTGAGGGTGGCTCGCTTGGGGAGCGGGATTGCGGCGCCGATGTGACCTAGATGTGACGAGAAGATCCGAGCGAGATGGTGTCCTCAAAGGAACTCGGCAGAGCACTGGACTGAAGGGAGCCCGGGACCGCTGAAAGCTCTCAGAGGTCCCGGGCTTGCGATTAGTTGCGGCGCAGGTTCTGTGCGATGTTCTCCTGCCGCTCGGCCTCTCGGCGGCTGGAGGCCATGGAGGATGCGTGCTGGTGAGCTCGCTCGGCATCCTCGAGCGCCGTTGCGCCCAACCCGCGGAGGAGCGCCTCTTGCTGACCCCTTTCCTGTCCGTGTCGCAACAGGTCCGCGTTGGCTGCGTTCGTCTGCTGGAATCGATCCATTCCCGCCTCTTTCGTAACTCGCCTCCGACGCCGACCCAGATGCCGCGCCTCCAGCGATGGGTTCAAGCTAATGGCCCTCGAGTTTCTAATCTACGGACGCTGATAACCCTCTTTGCCCCTTGGCGAGGGACTCATGTTGGGATCAGTAGAAGAGCTTCCAGCCGATTGCAGGATTCCAGGGCGCAAAGTCCTCTCCTGTCCAGCGGATCGTCAGATTGGCAAGGACATCTGGCTTCTCAAATCGCCGATAGACGCGACCACGAAAAGCCGCGAGAGCGGCGCCCCGAGCGGCTGAGTAACGATTGGCGCGAGTGCTTAAAGGTCGTAGCGTCAGATCATCAGAATGAGCATGGCGCCATCGGTCACGCTCAGCCTCTATGCCCTGTAGTACCTGCTCAATCGCAAGTGAGCCAGCTACCGTGATCTTGGCAGGATTCAGCATGAGGACCGACGCAGAGAGAGACCGCCCAATCAGCCGACCGATGTCCCGCTGGGCGCGTTTCTGGCGCTCGTCGGCAACATTTCGCATCGCATGCAACATCACACTGGTCTCCTGCCGATCGTCGCCTTCAAGGAGACCGGAGACCCCAAGACCAGAGATTCGCATCCGCTCTGCAAACGCGGTAGCGCTGGCATAGGTTTGCAAGCAGTTACCGTCCTCGCGACCGCAGACACAGGAGAGAATTGGCATTTCAGCAAGACCTCTGAGCGGTGGCTTCTGGACATCTTCAATGTCCTGCGGCTGGACCGGTAGGTGACCGAGCTCTCCTGCGAACCCGGAGTCACCTTCGATCAAACGCGTCTCAAGGAACGCGGAGCGAGGGGCGAATGAATCGGGGGAACCGATCACGCAGGTACCAGCGCCAAGGCCACCTCCTATCCGCAGCGCAAAGATCGTGCGGCCAAAGCGCCCGTCGCCGGCGTCGGCGCGTTCCCTGATCTCATCAAATGCAGCAGCCAATGCCACAGCGTTAGCGTCATTTATGGCGTGTGACCGGTGCTCTTCTAGGCCGAGACGCTCGGCGACCCTTGCCCGAACATCGGGTGCGCCATCCTGTCGCCAAGCCGGATCGGTCAGCGCAGCACTCTTCGGCATCTTGTCTTTTCGTCCAAGCGGCGTCGGCCAGGCTACGGCGACGCCGAGGAGTGGAAGCCGTCCCTGAAAAAGGAGCCGCTCATCACTCAACGCTCGGTCAGCGATCCTCCAAGCCGCCTCCGATATCCGCTCTAGAAGGTCTTCGGGAGAGCTCTCGGTTTGGCGTACCTGCGGCGGCAACTCAGTTACGTGCCATTCCCCATCGTCTCCATGCTCCGAATCACGCTCTTCATTGCCAGGGGCTGGGAGGAGCCACCCGTTGGCATCGACTAGCGCCGCGCGCAAGCTCTCCGTGCCAATTGAAATACCGATCACCAGCCCCATGCCGATGCCAAATCGAAATGGATCTTTTGCGAAATACGCCCCGGCCGCCATAAGCCGGTTGGCATTTCGCTCGCAAGTCTTCGAGTCGAGGGGCTCCCCGGTATCCCATAGCACCTCGGGCCAATAGTCCTTCTGAGGGCGACCATAGAGCCTTTGGCCATGAAGGAGAACGGCATGCGCAATTCTCACCCAGGTCGGATCGCCGCTCCCCCCCTTCTCCATACAGACAATCCTAGGGCCGTTCTACAAACTGCTCTGTAGGGATGGGCCTCGTCCCAGGGGAGAGGCCGGGCGGAAAGCTAACCCTTTGGCCGCCGACTTGAAAGGCTGAAGAGCCGCCGCATGGCGAGCGGCCCTGCGGCGATTATGCGACAGATATGCGACTTGTTCGGTGCGGTTGTTCGACCGAAGGTCAAGCGCTTCGACGCTAGACAGCCGCGAGGCCCGGCGCGAGGTCGTCTGCGCTCACCTTGACCGACTTCGGAATTGTGATGCGCAGTTCCCCATCGCGATCAAGGATCGCTTGAGCACCCAAGACAGTGAGGCCGACGACTCGCTGGGCGCCAGGCTCAAAGCGCAGGACATGACCCTCGGGCGTCTCCTTGCCCTCGGCATCCTGGGGCTCCCCTACGTGCAAATAGAGCACGTCGTTCTCGGCGTCGTAGTCGGCGTGATCGAAGGCGACCGGACCGATTCTGATGTTCACTTGCTCCATGTGCGCGGTCCTTTCCGAGCATCGGTGATTCGCAGATCTAACCGCAGACAATTCGTATCATGGCCCTGTGGCGCACAAGCCGATCAAAGAGACCACGGGAAGACGACCGGCGCAGATGGCAACCGATCCGACGCCGCACCTCGCCGCCCTTGTCGCCGAAGGCACTGTGCGAGCGAGCGAAGGGCCTCGGCATCTACCGAATCCAATAGGGCTTCGGGGTGCTGGCCGAAGCGCGGCGAGCTACGTCAGCGAAGGTCGCCGTTGAATTCGATCAGCTCGCTGCGAGCTTCCGGCTTGAGGACTCGGGTACGTCCGTCGGACGAAACGAGAACAACCGACAACCCTTCATCCGCAGCACGCTCAATGTCATGGCCGGCCGCAGGAGCGTCGACGTCGATGAACGCGGCGCGCTCCGGGTAACGCGAGCGGCCTTCGATTGCGAGGTCGATTGCTTCGTCCATCACCTTGGCGGCGGGAGAGCGATTGCTGTCGGCGGTCATGCCTTTCCCATCCTTCGATCATCTCGCGTATCGCTCAACCTCCGCGATCGCAGCGGATCAGCCAGCCTGCAGATACTGGCGAAGCGCCTTGCGGATTACAGAAGACGTGGCCTCATGGTCGCGCTTGGCGCGCACATCAAGCGCCTCGCGCAACTCTGGGTCAAGGCGGACAGACTCCACCCGAGCCGGAGCCGAACCGATCGTCGGCCGTCCCGGGCGACGGCGAAGCGTCTCTTCCACGTCGTAGCCCGCCTCGGCCTTCTTGGCCAGCTTGTCGATCAAGTCGTCTGTGATCGGCTTGCCGCCAGCAGTCTTGCCTTGAGTTTTCTTTCTCGCCATCGTCAATCCCCCGATAGGAGTCGCCGGTACTTCGGCCTCATCTTCATCGCGTGAATCACCAGCTCGGACCCATCGTCGCGAACGATCGTGACGACCTCAAGAAGATCGGCGTTCCGAGCCGGCCCGAGATACAACCGCGTGTCGTCATCCTGGTCGTCAATGCTCATCACGTTGTCGATCGCATGCTCAATGTCCTCATCGGCCACGCCGTGTTTCCGTGCCGACAAATGGATCTCCACGAGAGAATTGTAATACGAAATTGAAAATTTGAAACCCTGCTCTACACCGAGCGCAAAATGGACCACCCATGGCCAACCAAGAGAGCAAGCAACTTCGACTAGCCGGAAGAGGCTGCATGAAAGGCGCTGGTGGTCGCCAAGTACTCGCTCCCGCCCGTCAGGAGTTCCTCGCGCTGGGCCTCGAGTACCTCGCGTACGGGGCCCACGGGCGCTTTGCCGATCAAGTCCCTAATCCTCGTGTATGCCTCAATAGCTTCCTTGCGACGAGCGACTAGTTCGTTGCGGTTCAGGTCCACCTTGTTGATGGTAACTAGACCACGGTCGTTAGAGCGGTGGTAAAGATGAGCACCGGCGAAAATCAAATGCTCGCCAATCTCGTCCCGATACGGATTGACGAGTTCGCAGTTTGGCTCGTAGTAGTCGCCCTTAGCGACGTTGCATCTCGCACAGGCCAAGGTCAGATTCGACCAGTCGCAGACCAGGTCCGGCCGCTCGGCCTTTGGGAGGATGTGCTCAACGTGGGGATAATCAATATGTTCGATCCGTGACTCGCAGTAGGCACACTTGCGCGCCGTCTCACGCTTAAGTGCCTCCTGCACTTCGGGATCCGCATAACGACGCGCTGCCACTTTTGGAACATCCTCACCGCGCTTGTAAGCCGCGAATTCGTCTGTCCAGCTCTCCCTATTCTCAATCAGCACCTCGGGCTCAGGGAGCTTAGCCAGCCTAATCAAGCCTCCCCCATTTCCACGTCTACCTTCTTGTCTACTCCGTCTTCAAGCAAGCGCTCAACAACATCGGGAAAGAGATGGCCGAATCCGACCTCTGAGAGCTCAGCGCGCGCTTTGTGTAGGGCCTCGGCACTTACCTCTTCAGCCTGGACTCTGGCAACGATTCTGTTTACCCGATCCTCAACCCACAGAGGCATGGGGAACGGGACGCCGAGGACATCCATCAGTACCCGGTTGGCCGAAGCACTGCGATCGACATCAGCGAGAACACGAGAGTGAACTTTGCCCTCGTAGTAGTGAAGGACGAAAACATTAGAGTCGGGCACGGAAGTGACCATGAAGGGGTTATGAGTAGCGACGATGAACTGTACTCTTGGGAAGGCTTCCATCAGCCCTGGCAGCAGCGAGCGCTGAAGCTCAGGGTGAAGGTGATTCTCAGGCTCGTCGGCGAGAACGACGAACTCGCCTTCCTCTATCAGGGATTTCATGTAAATCTGCCAAGCCACATCGACAATCGCCGCTACCCCACCGGATGCCGCGTCAAGTGAGAAGTCATTGTTTCCAACGCACTCAAAGACAATGTCCGGCATGCGTATCGCAAGCCGCTGGAACCCAAGTTGAGGTGGAAGCACCTTCCGCAGGATCTCTTGAAAGCCCTCGAAAGTTTCGATCGCCTCTTGATTTCGAGCAACTACCTCGTTCCCATAACCGAACGTGCCAAGGGAGATCAAGGCCGCCTTTAGGCGAAAGCTTGGTGAGTCAATCGATGCTCTTGGTGAGTAGAACTGACGAAGGTTGTTGAAATACTGCTCAAAGATCTCCTGCCTGGCATCCAGGTGCGTTGGAATCTGTTCGACTCGCTGGTAGCTATAGACAGGTCGATGGGAAGGAAGAAACAGCCCTGGAACAGGTTGCTGGCCAGCGATCTGAACCTGGAAGTTCGGGTTGTCGCTTTCAGGAACAGTCAGATCGGCCCTAGGCCCGTCTCCATAGCTCAGAACTCCAATGGTCTCGTTTCCCCCGACACCATCATCCTCGTGCCCAGGCAGCCACCGGGTGAAATATCTGAAGATTCCCTTCCGAGTTGGGCGAGCGGTACTGATGAAGGGCGTATTCCATCCAAAGTGCTGGCTCAATATGTTCAGTAGGGTCGTCTTTCCGGCACCATTTGCACCAGTGAGAACCGTAAGGCGAGGATGGAAGCTGATCTCCACCGAGTCGAACTGGCGCCACTCCTTCAGGGTAAGAGTCTCAAAGCGCATCTCTACTCAGATCTATAAAAACACCTATTGCGTACGAATCACCATTTGGCGGTATCCGGCAACAGTGAGAAGTGCCTACTTTCGGGAGAACAACCAACTTCAATTCTTTTCCTCAGGTTGAAGTTCAAACTGATGAAGTAGCTCTAGAGCAAACGCCGCAGCATTGGCAGCGGCCTGAGCACGAACCTTGTCTTTGTCTGCCTGTTTCTTTCCATCAATAAGATCTGAGATCCCTCGGATTACTATTGCGGCCTCGCCATAGCGGGCCACGGCACTCAAAAAGCCCGAACCCTCCATCTCAACCGCAACCGCCCGGTCTGCTGTTGCGCGGATCAATTTGTAGGTTGCTGATTTAGTACTAGCTACCACCTTGTTTCCTGCGGCAATTGGCTCAACATGAACTGTGGGATCGCCCAGATGTGGGGACCCAGCGACCGCGCGACACCGTTTACGCCACTCGTCCTCGATCGAAGTGAATGCAGCAAGTTGCTTAAGTGCAAACGCCGGGTGCAACTGTCGCGGACGAGGAACGTAACCTTGGGACGACTCCTTACCTCCGTCATAATCAATGACTTCGGTCGCGGCTACGACATCTCCAAGCTTGACTCCCTTTTCGCGTATGCCTCCAGCAATACCTACATAAAGCGTTACGGCGGGATGAAAGTTGAGGATCGCATCGGCCGCACCAGCGGCAGCGGCAGATGTGGTTGCCTCTGTGTAAGAGGCGTAGACAGTCCAGTCAATATAGTGGGAGGACACACTCGCTTCGTAGTAAAGGCCTCCCCCGGTCACGGTTCGCCTTTTAATGTCCGCGCCGTCAGCGCTGAGCTGACTTCTGACAGCAGACAGCTCCTCGGGTAGTGCCGTGAGGATAACTGCGACTAGCTTTGGACGGTTGGCCTTCTCGGCCTGATGGAGCGATGCCTCGGTATCTGCGCCTTCTGTCAGCTCATAGCGTTCCTCGGCATTTCGGACACTTGGATTAGTGATGACGTCCTCGCACGTAGAGCAGTGGGCCTCACCGGTCTCTTCTTCTTCTTCGATCAAAGGTCGAAGATGCTCGGGGGCCGCGCAATTCGGATTCGGACAGGCAATCACAGCGGTCCGCTCAAGGACGCCGACCTCGTCGTTGGATGCAATTTTCAGAAGATCCTTGACATCTCCGATGTCAAGGCCAGTCTCAAGCGCAATGCGGTTCGGAGCCAGCAGTTGACCGCGCCGGCGCTCCAATAGAAATCGCTCAACGGCCGCGGCAGCGTCGCTGCCGCGGCGATCAGCTAATTCACGAAAGGCTGCGAACCTGTCCGAGGACATATCCAATTGCGTTTAGAGAACTTGGGCGCATAAAGTGAATGCGCGAATCTGCTGCCACTATTACGGTATGCAAGTCTTCTTCTAGGATGCCACTAGCGGCCGAATGCAGCCAGTAGAGGTTTCCGCCCTGACCACTGGTGGGAGTGTCCACGGGGCCTAGAGCCTGACGAACAACTGGCTCACTGTATACGGACGCTTCCTTACTCGGACTTCGCGCCCGAACATGGGAGCCTCCAGGTGACTCAAAGTAGGCCTCACGGGAACGAGTTAGCGCTTGGCCATCTTGCTCAAACTGACCAAGCTTGTATAGGACCTTATGCAGATCAAGTGGGCTAAAGGCAGTAAAATCGAGGAAGGCGGAAACTTGCTGAGTGAAGCGGTTCACAACCTCGTCGTAATAGTTCCGAATTGTCCCGCGCTCAGTTGCTTGGGTGACATGCAGCTCTGCAGTTCGCTGACCAAGGTGCCAACGTAGCCTGGCAGTACTTCTTGCTACGCGATGTGCATACGCACGCCACTCGATCTGGGTTCCGTCTTCTATTTCTTCGGGACGATCTAGATCCTCTAGATGCTCGGTGTAGTGACGGGCCTCTACGGCAGTGATTTCAACCTCGTCCCCTGATAGAAGAATTGAAGACAAGGTCAAGTCCTCGGGCATAGCGACGGGCAGTTCAGCGTCAAGCAATTGCTCAAGGTCTGCGGCCTGAATCGCTTGGCGAACCGCGCTTGTGTCACGCCAGGCTTCATCGACCCCGCGATCAACCCGATAAAGAAAGACGTGCTGCTTTCCAGCGGGCTCGTGCTCCGCGAGAAACGCGAGGATTTCCTCAACGCTGAGCACGCCCTCCTCCAACGCACGCTTCAGCTGGCCTCGGAGTTCCGCCTTTTTTCGTCCAGAGAAAGGCACCCGGTCCCTAAGAAGGTCGTCAATAAAGTCACGGCGCAGGGAGAGGACGTGCGAAAGCAGCGCCTCCGTTTCATCGGTAGTGATTTGCTGGGAGTTCTCCACGTCGGTCGCGAAAGCTACCAGTAAGTACCAACAGAGAACCTGTTATGTCCTCTTAGGGCAGATGGCCTTTCTGCTGGATCACTTTCACCCGATTGCACTACGGACAGACGGAAAGCTTCGCCCCACCGCGTGCGTATACCGCGCCAGCATCGTCTCGACGCGATGGCCGGCGATCTCGGCTAGGTCGGCGTCGTTGATGCCGGCGGCGCGGAGGTGGGTGACGTAGGAGTGGCGGCACTCGTGAGGGCGGATGTCGATGCCTGAGGCTTGCTGGGTCGGGTGCCAGAGGTCGCGGTAGAAGTTGCGCTCGCGCCACATGCGGCCGGTTGGGGTCGTGAAGAGGAGATCGCAGTCCTCTCCGTTGAGGCGCATCTGGGCTTCAATCATCCAGGCGAGCGTTGCGGGAACCGGGACGGTCCTCCCCGCGTCGTGCTCGCCGTGGTCGGTCTTGGTGCCCTCCAAGACCACGCCCTCGTGGGCGGTGCGCCTGACCTTCAGGGTCTCACCGTCGAAGTCCTCGCGTCTTAGAGGCAGCACCTCCCCCAGTCTCATGCCGGTGTCGGTGAAAACGCGGACCATTGCCTCATAGCGGCCGGCAACTTTGGCGAAGGCGTGCATCTGCTCGAAGCTGAAGACGCGGATCGGCCTCCGCTTCTTTTTGGCCCTTGGGTCGTTGGCTCTCACCCGGACCCCCTTGAAGGGATTGAGGTCGGCCACTTCGTCGGTGATCGCGTCCTCGGCCATTGCCGAGAGGGAGCGGAGGATGCCGACTACTCCCGTTGTCGCTCGGCCTTGGACTCGCAGCATGTGGTCGACCAGGGCGAGAGCGTGGCGTCGGCGCAGCTCGCGCATTGGCCACTGCTTGAGTGGGATGCCCTCTACATCGACCTCGAGGACGCGGCTGATGCGGTGCTCGTTGGTCTCGTTGGTCCGATCCGAACGCGGGTGATGGGTCGGCCAGGTGGCGAAGTACTCGCCCAGGGTGTCGGGGCGGTCTGAGAGTCCGTAGGCCTCGTCGATCGCCTGCTGGGCTTCGCGCTTGAGGGCGAAGGTGCCCTTACCGCCGTTCCAGCGGGGCTTAGCGATGTAGCGCTTGCCGTCGCGACCGGTATAGCGCGCCATCCAAACGATCTCCCCGGAGGGATTGCGGCGCTTGGTCGGAGCCTCGCGGCGTCTCACGACGCTTCCTCGCGTCGCTGAGAGAGGAAAGCGTCTACGTCGGCCGGGTTGATCCGGCGTGAGGCTCCGAGCTTGTAGGAGGGAAGCTCGCCACTCCTAATCCAGTTGCGGATCGTGCGGTCTGAGACGGCGAGATAGGCGGCGAGGGTTCGCTCGGTGAAGAAGGTTGGCGCTGCGGCCTTTGGCTCCATGCCCATGTTGTCCAAGCGGACCCTCCCAGTGCGCCACCAACCGAAGGTCACGCTTCCCGCCGAGCCTCCATACAGGCGGCCTCCGCACGGCGGAGCCGTGCCAAAATCGGCCGCCGGAGGCACGGCCGGAGCGATCACCGCCAAGACGCCGAGCCTTCCTGACGTTTGGGATCACCAAACTGCGGCCCAGGCACGACATCGGAGGATGCATAGTGTGTCGGGCTGTAGAGGGCTGGTAGCTGGAGGGGCGTCTGAAGCCTGCCTAGAGGGCCGTCTCGTAGCTCTCTGTGCTCATCGTGTCTCTGGCTGGTGGGCCTGGCTCCTGCCCTCTGATCTGCTCTGGGTCTCTCGGTCTCATCTCTGGGGCTGACTGAGATCGTCGTCATGGGCTGGTCTCATTTGAAGACCGGAGCCGAAACCCGCCGCGCGTGAACTCGCCCGGTTGCCAGTCGATGCCGTCAAGCAGGCTGGACGCGGGCACCCCCAAGGCGCCGGCGAGCTTCGCGAGGGTGTCGATGCGAGGGATGCGACCGCCGCGCTCAAGCAGGCCGATCTCGGTGCGGTGAAGGGAGGCGCCGAAGCTCAGCTCCTCCTGGGTGATGCCCGCTCGCTCGCGTTGACGGGCGAGGTTGGCGCCGAAGCGGGCGGCGACCTCGCTCATCGCCTCCTCCCTCCCTCCAACTGCGCCAGGAGACCGTGCAGCGCCTCGTGCTCTGCAACGACGCGGATGTACTCGTTGCCGGTGTCGATGATCCCGGCGAGGTCTGAGAGCAGATCGCGGACTTCCCGGTCGGGGACGATCACCAGCTCGTCCAGAGCGGTGAGCAGCCGCCCGTAGGCGATGTGTTCGCGTTCCAAGCGTTTCGGGTCTAGCTGGTCGGGAAATTCCTCCAACTCGTCACCGATGCCGGCACGCGCCTTCTCGAAGACGCCGCGCAGGAAGCGGACGTGATCGGCGGGGAGTTCGAGGGCGACGGCCGCGCCGCTACCCGTAGGGTTCTGATCAGCCATGAGGAGCTCTGCCTCCTTGTGGTCAGGCCCTCGGTTGGCGTTACCGCGCCGGCCGGGGGCCGCTTATTGAGATGGCTTCCGAGGGTAGCAGTCTCGTCTAGAGACCCTAGACGAGACTAGGCGGCGCTATTTGCCGTGAAGGATCTGATCGACGCGGCTGCGGTGCAACTTGGCCGCTTTGCCGATCTCGGCCAGCGACAAGCCCGCAGCACGAGCGCGCTCGAAGCTCTCGCGGCGCGTCTCGCGACCCTTCTCGACCCGAACCTGCAAGCGCTCGAACTCGGCCTGCGCTTTGCGCACGTCCGCGAGTGCTTTCTGCCGTGCCTTGTCAGCCATTGGCGAAGGAGCCTATTCGCCGCCCTCGACACCTTCCAGATGTGACCTGGATGTGACACAGACGCCCCGGAACCGCCCGGAACGCCTCGGCGGGGCGCGGCACTCCGTTTCGAGAGAAATCGGCGCAGATGGCTCGCAAATGGCTCTGCACCGGTAAATCGCGGCGTCCGCAGGAACACCGCGGAAATGCGCCCGGAGAGAATCGAACTCTCGACCTCCGGCTTGAAAGACCGGCGCTCTTTGGGGCTCGTTAAAACCCCGTTGACCACTGAGCTACGGGCGCTCACGCATCCCTGCGTGAGCGGATTATGCCTGTCTTAGAGCCCGAACGTCTTGGCGATGATGTTGCGCTGAATCTCTGAAGTGCCGCCGTAGATCGTCGAGACGAGGGCGGTGCGGACAAGGCGCTCCATGTCGTACTCGGAGGCGTAGCCGTAGCCGCCCATCATCTGCATGCCTTCGAGCGCGGCGCGCTTGGTGGTCTCGGTGACGAAGAGCTTCACCATCGAGGCCTCGCGGGGCAGCATGCGGTCGGGGTCCTCGTCGGTGAGGGTGGCGACCCAGCGGGTCATCAGGCGAGCCGCCTCGAGCTCGGTCGCCATGTCGGCGATGCGGTGCTGCAGCGCCTGGAAGGAGCCGATCGGGCGGTTGAACTGTTCGCGCTCCTTGACGTAGACGATCAGGTCGTCGAAGACGCGCTGGGCGATGCCGAGCATCGTCGCCGCGAGGATCAGGCGCTCGACGTTGAGACCGGCCATCAACTGCGTCCAAGCCTGGTCGACCTGGCCGAGGACGGCGCTGGCGGGAGCGGCGACGTCGGTCAGGTAGAGATGGTTTGTGTCGCGGCCGCCCATCGTGTCGATCGGGACGATCTCGAGCCCGTCGGTCTCGCGCGGCAGCCAGATCATCGTCAGGCCCTCGTGCTTGGACGCTGAGCGAGTGGTGCGGCAGACGACCAGGATGTGATCGGCGATGTGGGCGTTGGAGCAGAAGACCTTCTGCCCGTTGAGCACGAAGCCGTCGTCGACGCTCTCGGCGAAGGTGCTGAGCGAGCCGACGTCGGAGCCGGCCTCGGGCTCGGTCATCGCGATCGCCTCGACCGCGCCGCCGGCGATGCCGCCGAGGATCTCGTGCTTCTGCTCCTCGGTGCCGAAACGGTTGGTGGCGCCGGCGACGATCAGGGTCGTCGCGTAGCCGCCGATCGGGGCCAGGGCGCGTGAGGTCTCCTCCATGAAGATGCAGGCGTCCAGCATCGTGCCGCCGGAGCCCCCGTACTCCTCGGGGATCGTCAGCCCGAGCCAGCCGAGCTCGGCCATCTCCTTGTAGATCTGATCGTTGTGGTGCTCGGTGTAGCCGTCGGTGAGACGCTCGCGCTGATCCTGCGTACCGCACTCGTGGTCGCAGTAGCGCTGGATCGCGTCGATGAAGTCCTCTTGCTCATCCGATAGGGCGAAGTCCACGAAGCGGCAGCCTAACGGTCGGGGAAGGCTGAGGATTGGTCGAGAGACCGGCGCCGACGAGATCGCCGCCGAGCGAGAAGCCCAGGACGAGACTCGAACTCGTGACCCCTTCCTTACCATGGAAGTGCTCTACCAACTGAGCTACCTGGGCAGGCTGGCACTCATGCGTGCCGAGCGATCTTAGAGCTTCCGCGAGGGTTGCGGCCCGGCCTCAGATCATCTATAACGCGCCGTACTGCGAGGGAGGCCAAGGGGGGCCATTATCAGCGGAACTGGGTTCATATTCGCCACGGCCGTGATCGTTGCCGCTCTCACCGTGCCGGCGCTGATCGATTACGCCCTGGCATCGCGGGTCGGCGGGTTCAACACCAGCGACTTTTCGTCCGATCCCGAAGCCCGGTGGATTGTCGGCCTGCTCATGCTGGCCGCGCTGCTTGCGATTACGGCTGCCTGGTTCGCCGGCTCCTTCGCCTGGCCCGGCAGCCACTGGGCATGGCTGGCCCTCGGCGTCGTACTTATCTGCTCGGGGTGCGCCCTGCGCTACTGGGCCATCCTCACCCTGGGTCGCTTCTTCCGCTTCGTGATAACGATCCAGAACAACCATCGGGTGATCACGAATGGGCCATATCGCCTCGTGCGCCACCCCGCCTACACCGGGGCCATCCTGATTCAACTCGGCGTCGGCATCGGGCTTGCCAACTCCCTCTCCCTGCTGATCTGCCTTGTCGTCCCGATGTTCGGCTTCATCCCGCGCATCCAGCGCGAGGAGCTCGCCCTCACTGCCGACCTGGGCGCCGAATACCGGGACTACGCGGCAACCACGAAGCGCTTAATCCCCAAGATTTGGTGAGAAGAGCGCTGCCGTCGGTGGGCCCGAGCGAACCTCGAGGGCAAATCGAGGTTTAGCAGTCTGGAAAGCTGCCGATAGATGGGCGATGCGACGAGTGCGGAGAATCAAGCGAGCGGTGCTGTGCGCGGGGCTGGGACTCGTGCTGGTGTCGCTTACGCCCGCCCTCGCTAGCGCCTCGGCCGGGGCGCAAGCCTCCATCGTCGGTGGGACCACCGCCCTCAGCGAAGAATGGCCGTGGGCGGCTTTCATCTTGGCCGCGGACGCGAAAGGCGAAGGCTTCAGCTGCAGCGGCACGGTGATCTCCCCAAATCTCGTCCTCACGGCCGGGCACTGCGTCGAGGACATCGAAACCGGCAAGAAGACGCCGGCCGCCCAGTACGTCGTCGTCACCGGCAGCTCCGACATCCGCGACTCCACCCTGCGCCAGGTCTCAAAGGTGAGCCGGACGATCCTCGACCCCAACTTCAACCGCTTCAAGGTCCACGGCGACGCCGGGCTGCTGGTGCTGGCGACGCCGACCACCGTCCCCGCGGTTACTCTCGCCGGACCGACCGATGCGGCGTTGCTCGCCCCGAACACGCCGACCTGGATCGCCGGCTGGGGCCTCAGCGGCACGCTGCGGAAACTGAAACGGACGCCGGTCCTGCGGCGCGGCGCAACCTTCGTGCAGGAACGGCTTTACTGCCGCAACCACGCCCGCGCCTACTACCCCTTCTTCAACTACTCCTCGCAGCTCTGCACGATCACGTCGCCGGGCTTCTCGATCGGCACCTGCCACGGCGACAGCGGCGGCCCGGCGCTGGCCTTCCGCGAAGACGGGACGCCGGTGCAGATCGGGATCACGAGCCTGGGTGCGGCGGACTGCGACACGCACCTGCCCGATATCTTCACGCGGATAGACCGGATCTACCCGTGGATCGCCGAACAGATCGCCGCGACGGCGACGGGCTAGCCGCCGCCGTCACAGCCGATCTTCAAGCCTGGATCAGGTGAACTTCGAGGGTTCGAAGCGGCAGTACTTGAATTCGAAGGCAAGGACCTGGTTGTTGGCCTGGTTGGCGTTGTGATTGAGGCGAATCACGGTCGCCTGGGCGCCGTTCTTGTTGCCTTCCTTGAGCTGCTTGGCGCCTTTGAGGAAGAGCTTTTCCTCTTCGCCGACGTACTTGAGCCACTTCGCCAGCTTTGCTTCGTCGGCGGTTGGCTGAGGAATGGCTTTGAGCTGCAGGATCGCCTTGTGAAGCGCTTTGCCGGCCTTTTCGAACTGCGTGCCGGCAGCCTTCAGCTGGCCTGACTTGACCTTCTGGCGGACGCCCTTGAGGATCTTTTCATTGGCTTCCGTATTGGTCTTGCAAATCGGCTCGACTGCTTCTTTGTAGCTTTCGCGCGTTACTTCGGCCGCCTCGGCGAATGGCGCGGCCACCATCGCGAGGGTCATGACGACGGTGCTAAGCGCGGCAAAGATCTTCTTCCCCACCAGATACCTTTCTCTCGTTCCCAAATTTCCCAGGCTTCTTAGTTTCCCAAACACACGCGGGTGCCCAGGGATTCGCCAGCTTAGGGGATCGTTAAGCGGGGGTTTGAGCGAACCCTCACTCCCCCACCACCCCAAAGCTCACCGCCCCCACGACCTCCCCCACCGCAAAGAGCCCTTTCCCTTCGCCGAAGGCTTCGTTCAGCTCCTGCGCCCCGGCGGCGTTGAGAGTGAGCTGCGCCCCCGAGACCGAGATCGTGCGGCTCTTCGGATCGGAGGCGACGGGGGTCGGGGCGAGGTCGAAGATCGCCGTGCGGGGAGTCTTGCCGGGATAGGGCGGGGTTGGCAGCAGCTCGGCTTCGACACTCGCCTGGTGGGCTCCGAGGTCAAACCAGATTTCGCGCCAGAAGAGCTGGGCCCCGTGCAGCTGCAGGAGTTCGACCTCCCCGGCGCTCCTCAGGGTCCCCTGGCTTCCATCGGGGGCGAGGGAGCCACCTGCTGCGATCGGGAAGGTGAAGGTGGCGCCCTGGTGTTCGGCGGGGAAGATCGGGTTGAGCGAGACGAAGCGGCTGTCTAGCTTTGAGACGAAGGCGGGATCGAAGGCGATGGTCGCCCTGCCCTGGTCTTCGATCGTGATCAGGGCCGGTTGCGGGGTTGAGGTGAGCGAGCCCAGGAGCTGTCCTGCTTGGAAGGGGAGCTTGGGGCGGAGCTTCTTGTTGAGGCGGGTTGCGGCCTTGGCGGTGAGGGAGAGCTTCTGCGCCTTGAAGGTGGAGCCAAAGCCCGCTCTGTTGGAGGAGATCGTCTTGGCCTGGGCGACCTTCAGTTGGGAGCCCCCGACCTTGGCGATCAAGGGTGTCTTCTTGGTTTTGACGGCAAGGTCGCGGAAGGGCACCTTGCCCTTGGCGCCTTCGAAGACGATCGTCCCTTCCTGGTCGATCTCCCCCATGCCCTCGGCGAGGTCCATCGTCCCGCCGACGATCGGCAGGGCGATCGTCTTGCCCTGGCGCTTTGCCCCTAGCTTCGCCTTCAACTTGAGGTCGTTGTGTGCCAGGTAGGAGGTGAAGGAGCGATCGAGGGTCAGCTTGGTCTTGCCCGAGCCGAGGGGATCGTTCTTTGCCTCGGCGCTTGGGGCAAGGCAGAGAAGCAGGGTGAGAATCGCGATCGCTGTCTTTAGCTTCATTCCTTTACCCCACAGGTCTTGTTGACGGTTGCGCTCATCGACGGCCTACCGGCGAAGGAGAAGGTGGCGAGGGCGAGCGGGAAGGAGGTGCGGGGGGCCTTGCCGGGGGCCGGGCAGGCGGCGTTGAAGTAGGAGAGGTGTTGGCCCCGGTAGGTGTATTTGCGCTTCAGGGTGAGCTTGATCCGGTCCAGGTAGCCCCAGGAGCCCAGGGCCCGTGGGAGGGATGCTTGTAGCTCGGTGCCGTAGGGGCCTTTGGAGATGTGGCGCATCGCGAAGGGGATGACGAAGGAAGAGTTGAAGGGATGGGAGGTGTAGATGTGGGTGAGGATCACCGGCTTTCCCCCTTCCCGCCCGTTGAAGACCAGGAGGCGGCCCTGGGTGCGGTAGGCGCCTTGGTCGGGCAAGACGATGTTTGCCCAGAACTGCCCGGAGCCGATCAGGGCGTCTTGGCAGTTCAGAGCGCCCTTTGGGTTGAGGCCGGCTGCACTTCGGGGATCCGGCAGACCGGCAGGCCCTTGGATTGCAGCAGGCCGTGGCGGTTGACCTCGATCCGGAGCTTTTGCAGCTGCGGGGGCACACCGCCGGTGGTGCTTTGCAGGTGCCCGGCGATGAAGACGGCGATCGGGGCGGGCTTGTCGCGGGGGAGCTTGTAGGGCTTCAGCTGGGCCAGGGCGGTTATGCGCAGGCCTTCGGATTGGATCGTCGCCGCGGTGGCGTAGGCGCCTCCCAACAGGAGCGCTGCCAAAAGCAGCGCTCCTGCCCTTCTTAGCTTCGGGCTCACCTAGAGCTGGGGCGCTTGGCGCCCTTTGACTTCTTCTTTGACTTGCCGGCGCACTTTGCCTTCAGCTCGGCTCGGTAGTCCTTTTGCTTGCCGTTGTGCCCATCGAAGGAGACGTCTGCCTTGTGGGTGCCCACGCAGAGGTTGGTCGAGTTGACCAGTAGTCCCTTCTTGCCCCCCTGCATGGTCAGGGTGAAGGTCGAGACCGGTGCATCGGGGGCGGCCTCGAAGGTGTTTCTGATCCCGCCGCCTTTGACCGAGTCGATCCTTCCGACCAGGTCGAAGTCGATCCCGGTTGGGCTGTGGAGGGCCGCGACCAGGTCGGGGAGCTGGTGCTCAGAGGAGCGCAGGAAGACCGGTCCTGTGAGCGGGTCCGAAAGGATCGGGGTTGTGGCCTTGGCGTAGCCGTAGACAGAGCCCGCCGGGCACTGGCTCCCGTTGCCGGCCCCTGCTTTGAACTGCACCCTGGTGCAGATCGTCTTGATGTGGGCGTTCTCCAAGAACTCTGAGTGCGGCAGGGTGACCTGGGCGCGCTTGATCGCCGCTTCGCCGAAGCCGCGCATGTGCAGGGTCGCCTTGAAGCGCGGGTGTGACCCTCGCTTGGTCCCTCCCAGGAGCTGCAGCTTCAGCTTCGGATCGAAGCTGAGCGCCGCGCAGTCCGCCGCCTGGAAGGGGCTGGTGACCGTGATCGGGTTGTCATCGACGTCAGAGGCGAAGTCCAGGCCCGAGCCGAGGACCGTGGAGGCGGTCGAGGTGCGTTCGCAAGAGGTCGGGTTCAAGGTGAATTCGGGCCTGTCGACGTAGGCGCGGATGTCGCGGGCGTGGACCGGGATCCCCTGGATGATGTGGGGGATCGGGTCCGACTTGCCGGCGTCGATGAAGACTTCGGCGGTTTCGGGGTCGATCCGGAAGGCCTGTCTTATGACCACGGTGCCGACGTCGAAGGGACCGACCACCCCGGAGGTGATCGCCACCATCGAGAGCGGGGCGCCGTTGTAGGGGCCGGCCAGGTAGATCTTGCCGGGGACGTAGGTGAGCAGCGAGCCTACGCCTGCTCCGACCAGGGTCCGGCCGATCTGCGATGCCGCCGGGCAGCTGGGGTTGTCGAGCTCTTCCTGGCCGCCGTGAGCGCCGGTGCGTGCCCTGGCCTGGGCGATCGCAGCATCTGGGCAGTAGGGCACTCCCGCCAGCTTGCCGGTGATCCCCGGCGGCAGCTTGATCGAGAAGTGGGTGAACTCCTGTTCTCCGTCCTTTCGGCTCAAGCGTAGGTTGAAGTCAGAGAAGCGCCCGGCGGCGTTATTGAGCGTGCCGGCCTGCAGTTCGGGGTGGAAGGGCGGGGTGTCCCCGGAGGGGCAGGGCCCGCCGTCTACGCCGCGTTCGATGTTGAACGAGGCGGTCCTGGTCACCACTTCGCTCGGCGAGGGGTTGTTCGGGTCCTGCGCGGACCAGGGGACGAAGCGCGCCTCGGCGGTGTAGGTGCCGCAGGTGGGTGGGGTTGCCAGCGGGGCCCGCCCGCCCTCGCGGAAGTGCAGCTTGAAGGTGGTGAACGGGAGCTGTGGCAGGTCGTCGAAGGTGGTGGTCAGCTGACCCGTGCTCGGGTCGGGGTCTACCTTGCCGGCGAGTTTGACCAGGATGCCGCGCTCGGGGATGCGGGCGATCAGGTAGAGCCCAAGCAGGCTGTTGAACGGATTGTTGTGGGGCGAGGCGATGAAGAGGGCGCCTGTGGCTTCCTCTTTCAGGAGCGGTGAGATCACCGCGACCGTGCCCACCTTCGAGGCCTCCGGGCAGCCTTCCCCCGGGCGGGAGTTGAAGCGCTCCGCCGCGTATTGAGAAGGGGAGCAACCGACCAGGCCGTCTCCCTGGGAGGGGTTGATCGTCACTCCCTTGGGCAGGGTGACTTCGACCTTCTTCGGCTGGCCTTCTGCCGCCGTTGCCTCCGGGTTCAAAAGGCCCGAGTTCGGCATGTTGAGGTTGAAGGTGAGCCCGCTTGGGTTTTCTGCCAGCTTGGAGGTCGGTGCGGCTTCGATCTGAGGATCGAAGGGCACTTTCTGACAGCCGCGCAGGGGATCGCCCTGGAAGAAGGCATTGGCGATCGTGCTGGCGATCGGCACGTTCCACGGTTCGGTTTCCACTCCGAAGTCAAGCGGGGCGTTGCAGTTGACCGGCATCCGCAGGAAGGCGGTTTCGGGCAGAGACGGCGGGCGTTGGCAGGGAAGTTTGGAATCGAAGAAGTGAAAGGTGCAGCCCCAGCCACGGGCGTTGTCGTGTCTTGGGTCGCTCGGGTAGCCCCAGAGCGAGAGCGTGCTGGCGAAGAGCTGCGCCACCTGGGTCGTGTTGCGCACGCTGGCGATGATCTTGTGGCTGTCGGGATCGAGGGCGGTGTCGATCACGACCGGGTCACCGCCGGGCATGAAGCCGAACCTTGCCGGCTCGCCGAAGGCCGGCGGCAGGTTGAAGACCGGCACGGACTCGCGCATGTAGCGGATCGTGCCGGGGACGTTGAAGGTGACCGCGGCGGCACCGATCGCGCTCTCGTCGGGGCACTTGTCGATGTAGAGATTCGCGGGGGTGTTTTGATTGTGGCTGAGGAAGTCTTCCATCGAGCACTCGGGCATCACCGTCGCGTTGCCGACCTGGCCCGAGGGCAGCGGGAAGCGCAGGTTGCGCGGCAGGGCGGGCTGTTCGACGACCGGGTTGCCGTTGCTGTCAGTGGTCCAGCCGCCTGAGTTCAGCTGGATCGTCGTGGTGAACTGGAAGGGATGGCCACCCGCCTGGCGGGCCACCTGCCCGCCCTCTTCTTCGGCCTGGGCGGAGAAGCGTTCGACGCCGTAGGGGACGGGGTCGGGGCTTACCTCGATCACCTGGTCGCGGCTGGCGGCAGGGGCGTTGCCGCCTGAGACGGTGATCGTGCCCGGGGCGCCCTGGGTGGGCGGGCTGCCCTGGAGGCTGGTGAAGACTTCGAGTTCGATCGATTCATATGAGGGCAGGGTGCCTTCGAATGTGCAGAGGACTTCGTCGGGAGCTTTGACTTCGCAATCGACCGGGCCCGCCGAGCCTTGGACGCTGGCAGTCGCGGTGGCGCCGGTGGCGATCGCGCCCTGGGGCAATTCGTCTTTGATCGTGACCGGGGCCGCGGTGGCGTCCAGCGGCGCGTCGCCGAGGTTGGTCAGCGTGACCAGCAGGCGGCCGCTGCCGCCGGGGGAGATGACTTTGGTTTGGGCCGTTCCAAGCGGGGTGGCGCCACCGAATTTGATCAGCGTCAATGCGAGCGGCACCGCTCCAATTTTCGGAACCGTGACTTCGAAGGGGGTACCGCCGACAGGGCCACCGCTGACTTCGACAGTGGGGCCGTAGGGGCTTTCGAGCATCGCCTCGAATTCGGCGGCGGTTTCGCTGGCGGGAAAGCCGGCTTCCGCTTCGCAGTATTCGTTCGCCGTGGAGACTCCGGGGATTTCACCGGTGCCAAGGCAACCGATGACTTCGCCGCCCACTTCCACCTTGGCGACGAAGATCAAGCCGAAGGCGATTTCGGTGGTGATTTCCTGCACGGTGTCGCTCGGTTCCCACAGGTGAGAAGGACGGCTGCCGTCGAGCACCTGCCACCAGGGCGCCGGTGCGGCGGAGGCGGGGCCGGCAAAGAGCGCTCCCAGGAGCGCCGTGGCGGTCACGGCGAGGGCGAAGAGGCCTGCAAGGCGCTTTGGCATGTTCGTGGCTTTCCTCATCGACCCGCCCTCCGGTTGTTGTTGGCTCGCTTGGCCTTCTGGTGTGAGTGCTTCTTCTTTTGCTTGTGCTTCTTGGCCACGCACTTGGCGGAGCCGGCCCGGATCACCTTGCGTTTGCTCTGCGGGCAGCGTTCGGAGGGGACGTTGCCCGAGCCGTGGAAGGCGGCGCTGGCGGGAGTCGGATCATTCGGCGGGTTGGGTGCCGCCTGGCAGGCTTCGCCGAGGCATTCGTTGATCACCGGCAGGGTCGCCGGGATGCCGTTGACCCTGGCGTCATAGACGTCTAGCTCCTCGTCTTCGTCGGTGGCAGAGAGTCGTGCCGGGGTGATGAAGAAGACGTCGTCGCCCGATTCGCTGGAGTCGATGAAGCTCGCTTCTTCTTCGGCGGTGCCGGAGGAAATCAGCGATACACAGCCGCCAGCCGACATCGCGATCGCCGCGCCTTCTGAGGAGGAGGTGCAATCGCCCGTGCCGCGCGCCTCGTACTGATAGACGTCCCACTCGCCGTTGGAGTCGGCGGAGACGAGCGGATCGATCGCGTTGAAGAAGACGCGGCCGTCGTCGTGGACGAGGCGCGGGCGGTGGAAGGCGAGCCCGACGGTCGCTTCGCTTTCCTGGGGCGCGGGGAGGATCGCCGCCACCCAGCGTTCCTTCCAGTTGCCCTGGGTGTCGATCCGGTTGATTACTTGGCCGGTCGGGTTGGAGAGCGTGCCGGTGGGGCTGGCACCGGAGGGATCGCAGGAGACGCAATCGAGGCGTTCTTCGCTGGCGTCATAGCGGAAGACCTCCTCGACCGGTTCATTGCTTTTGGCGTCGCGGTTGTCATAGCCGGTGAGGCTGCGCTCCGACATGAAGGCCAGGTAGCGGCCGTTGGGGGAGGCGGAGGCGCTCTGCTTGGTCTCGATCCCCTGAGTGTCTCCTGCCGAGGGAGCGCCCCAATCGGCTCTGTCCTGCCGGGAGATCGTCGCGATGAAGCGCGTGCCCGCTCCTTCTTCCCAGAGATAGAGGTTGGGCTGGCCGGCGACGGCGGTGTCGCCGAATTCGTTTGGCGCTGAGTCGAGCACGCCCCTGGCGACGAAGTAGGCGCGTGATCCGTCTTCGCTCTGGCCGAGGACGGTGCCGAGGACTTCCGCCTTTTCGCCGGGTTCGGCCGGAGCGCTGAGGTCACTCAGGCTGGTGCAGCCGAGGGTGCCGCCTTCGACCGGTCCCACCTCGCAGCGATAGAGGTCAAGGGTATAGACACCGAAAGGATCATCAGGGGGGCTGGCATCGGCGGTCAGCCGCTGGTAGTCGGTGAAGAAGACAACCGATCCGTCTGGGCTGGCGCCGGCGAAGGCGGGGCGGTTTTCCCCTTCGGCGACAACTCCGCTCTGGGCGACGTCGAGTCGCCCTGTCTGCTGGCTGCCGGTGTCGCGAACGTAGAGGCCCGTCAGGGCCCTGCCGCTGGGGCTATTGCTACCCGTACTCCAGAACACGCGGGAGCCGTCTGTGGAGACAGCGTTGTGGATGGAGCCTATTCCCGCGCCGGCTTCGGCGCTGACCACCGCGCCGCCTTCGCTCGCCGGCAGTTCGCTGACCGGCGCAAGCTGGCCGTCGTCCCACTGGTAGAGGCTGCCCGGGGCCGCGCCGGGGACGAGCGGGGTCCGTGAACTGACGACGGGATGGGTGAGAGCGGAGTTGGTTGCCCTGATCGCCACCGGGCTCGCGTCCGAGCCGGCGCCGCCGCCGAATTTCGTCCCCGGCGGCACGTTGGCATAGCCTTCCTTGCCGGTGACCAGCGGCCGGTAGCCGGCCGGTTCGGTGTTATCGCGCAGGTAGGGGGTTTCTTCGGAGGCTTCGGGTGAGAGCAGGGTGTTCTCCTGCTGCTCGAAGAGGGCGCGCTCGAGGTTGGGGCTGAAGGTTTTGTAGTCGCCGCCGAAGCGCAGCTGGCCGACTTCGGCGTGGGGTGGCGTTATGTCCTTGGCGCTCCAGGCGCCGCCGGCGCCGCGGCGCGACAGCACGGTCGAGGTGTCGATCGCCCGGTTGCCCTCGGGGTTGGGTTCGATCGAGGTGACCGTCTGGAAGGCGATGCCGTCGCCGTCGGCGGCTGCCTGCAGAACGCCCTGGTTGAACTGGAGGATCCGCCCGCCGGACTTGTTGGGCGGGGAGACCATCTCCCAGGCGCGGCTGTCGGCCAGGCTGAAGCCGAGGCCGCTGCGCGGCGTGGTGAAGGTCCTGTCGGGGCCTTTGGTTTCGCCTTCGGCGTTCACGGCCACCACCCGGTAGTGGTAGGCGGTGCCGGGTTGGAGGCCTTCGATTTCCTGCGGGGAGACCGCTACGGGCTTGTGGCCGGCGGGGATCGTGCCCTCCGGCGTGCTCGTGCAGGTTCCAAGCGAGCAGTCTTCTGTGCCGTACTCGAAGTGGTAGGTGGTTTCCAGCGTGTTGGGGTTGATCTGGGCGCGAAGCGTCGCCGTGAAGAGGTTGAGGTCGATCACCGAGGTCGCCGTGACCGTCGGCGCGATTACCGGGAAGGTGAAGGTCTCGAAGACTTTGACCTGGCTCTGCAGGGACTCCTGATCGTCGGCGACGTAGACGCGTTCGCTTGCGCCGTTGACCGCTACGCCCGCTGCGAGACCGGCGAGTTCTCCGGCTTCGCCCGCGGCGCCGAGGCTGCCGACCGGGTGGTCGTCTTCGTCGAATACCGCGACGCGGCGATCGAATTTACCTACACCCTCACCCACATATACGTGACTGGTAGTCGGATCGACCGCGACTGAGAGGGTCAAATTGTTGTTGAGCCGATTTTCCACCGTGTAAGTGGTTGAAGCGGTCACCGGAAACTGCGTGGGCTCGGAGCGGAATACCGTGGAGTTTATTCGCGCCGAATAGAGGCTGCCGTCGGGAGCGACGGCCAAAGAGGCTGGTGCGATATAGCCATTTGTTTCTTTCGGTTCGAGAGTAGTCAGAAGCGCTCCGGATCTCGAGTAGATGCGGAGCACATGCGTGGATTCGAACTGGTCAAATACGTAGTCCGACGCGTAGATGTCCCCATTGACATCAACCGCGACGCCACGGAGTTCGCTCGCGCCGGGAATTTCACTTGTCCCTTCCCCGGGACCGGCGGTGAATTCGTGCGGTTCACCGTTGGGCTCGAACGCCCTCACCTTGTTGCCGCTGGTGACGTAGAGGACGTGGGTTTCGGGGTCGACAGCGGCCTGATTATTTCCCGCCCCGTGATTATCGTCTTCTCCCACGAAAAAGGAGAGTCCGCTGATTTCGTTGCCTTTGATGTAGGGAGCGGAGCCGCCCCAGTTGAGCGGGTGGCCTTCGGAGTCGAACTTGTAGAGGACCTGTTTCTTCCAGTCGCCGACGTAGATGTCTCCGGTTCCTTCGTCGACGGCCACTGCCCCGGCGCGTTCGAAGGAGGTCGCTTCCGTCCCGTCGGGACCGAAGGCACCGAGGTATGCGGGATGCACGGCGGCAGGGGCAAGCGTGGGTGCCAGCGCGAGCAGGAAGAGGGCGGCCAAGGCGGCGGCGAGCACTCGGATGCGGCCGAGGCCCCTGGCCCGGCGCATGGTCGATCCCGCGGTCGATGCCTTCGCGTGGCGTCTCACGTAGCTCTCTCCTTGTCCCGTGAGCCCCTCTGCCCGCCGCTTCCCTTAGCGGCTTCCTCGAGGCTCGGTTATGTCCCTGTGGTGCTGACGTGTCGCTGCTCAAACGAGCCGGTTCCCAGTTCTGACACTCGGGTTCCTAAACGACAGCGCAAAGATAAACAGACGAGTTTGGCTTTGTCAAGGAACGAGAGTGGTATGGCGCCCTCGTCGGCTCTGAGGCCGGGCCCGATCGGACATATGAAGTGATTACAATGGACACATGACGGAGCTAGAGCTATTGGCGCGCCAAATCGACGTGAACGAGCGAACCTTGCGTCGGGCGTTCAATGAAGGAACGCTGAGGGCGGAGCGTCCGACGCCGCGCAGGCTGAGGCTCGGTGCCGTCGAGAAGCAGTATCTGCGTCGCTCCTGGAGGCTTCTCTCGGCCCTGCGAAAAGCGCTGAGAACCGAGCAGAACGTGCGCTTTGCCCTCCTCTTCGGCTCGACCGCGCGAGGAGACGACAACGAGGGAAGCGATGTTGACCTGATCGTCGAGATGCGCGATTCCTCGTCGATTCGCATCGTTGACCTCGAGCTGAAGCTCGAAGAGCTGCTCGGCCGGCGTGTCGACGTGCTTGCGCTGGAGGACGCCCGTGCCAATCCAGTGCTCGTAGCCGAGGCCGTGGCCGAGGGTCGCACGATCGTTGACCGCGAGGGCCTCTGGGCCCGGCTCGGCTCCGAAGCCGAGGCAATGGATCGCCGTGCCCGGCGGCACCTGCGCGAGCGCAGCCGCCGCGCCCTGACAGGGATCGATCGCCTGGTCAGCGAGACGTAGTGTCGAAGCGGCTGCAGAGCGAGATCGTCGACCGACTCGAGGATCTTCCCGAAGAGATCCTGGCGCTCGAAAGCGCGATGGAGGAGTTTGGTGAGGGCTTCGAGCTGAGCGGGTTCAAACGAGCCTTCGAAAGGAAGGACGGGATCAAGGCCTACAACAGGGTGCAGGCCGTCGAACGTGCCTTCAGTCGGGTACAGAACTACGTCGTCGAGCTTGCAGAACGGGGATGTCGACTGGCGCAGCTGGAGCTTCCCGGCACTCACGAGGCGAACTCAGCCCGGGTCTTCGATGCACTGAGGGAAGCCGGAGCGATCAATGCCTCGCTCTGCCGAAATCTGAAGCGCACCCAAAGAGCCCGGTCGGACGTGGAGCACGACTACCCGGGAATGAAAGCCGGCCGGTTGCACGACGCAATCGAGTTGGGCCTCCCGGCTGCCCGCGAGTTCATCCGGGCCTACGGCTCTTGGATCGCGCCCTACTTGAAATAGCCGACTCGCAAAGCGGAGGGGGTGGGATTCGAACCCACGAGCGCCTTGCGACGCCAACAGTTTTCGAGACTGCCCCGTTCAACCACTCCGGCACCCCTCCGGGACTCAGTCAGGGGCCGATTTTACGGTTGGGCGGCATCGATGGTCTTCGGGCCGGAACTCGGGACTCAAGAACCGGCGGGTTTGCGTCGATGCAGCCGCGTGGAAAGCACCGCCCAGACCCGGCTCGGGAGCTTCTTCGATCGCCATCCGCTGCTGCTGCGCACGCTGGCGATCGTCGCCCTGCTCTGGGGGGTCGGCTACCTGATCTGGCGGATCGGCTGGAGCGGCCAGGGAGCCAGCCCGGTCGCCTACGGGATGCTGCTGGTGACCGAGATCTACGGGCTCTGGGCGCTCGGCACGCTCGCCTGGTTCTCCTGGTCGCGGCCGCCCGCGGTGCGGCCTCCCGCCACCCCGGGGCGCTCGGTCGACGTCTACGTCTGCACCTACGACGAGCCGCACGAGGTGGTCGCCGCCGACCCTGGCCGGCTGCCGTGCCCTCACCTATCCACACACCACCTACCTGCTCGACGACGGCAAACGGCCGGAGATGGCGGAGCTCGCCCGGCTGGCCGGGGCCGAGTACCTGACCCGGCCCGACAACTCACACGCCAAGGCCGGCAACATCAACGCGGCGCTCAACCGCACCGAGGGCGAGCTGGTGCTGATGCTCGACGCCGACCACGTGCCGATGCCCGACGCGCTCGACGCGATGGTCGGCTACTTCGACGACGAGCGCATGGCCTTGGTGCAGAGCCCGCACGACTTCTTCAACCACGACTCGGTCCAGCACTACGTCGTCGGCCGCCACGAGCAGTCGCTCTTCTACCGCGTCGTCTGCCCCGGCAAGGACCGCCACGGCGCCGCCTACTGGTGCGGCTCGGCGGCGCTGATCCGCCGCGAGGCACTGCTCGAGATCGGCGGCGTCGCGACCGAGACGATCGCCGAGGACTTCCACACGACGATCCGCATGCAGCGCCACGGCTGGAAGAGCCGCTACCACGACGAGGTCCTGGTCCAGGGCCTCGCCCCGCACGACCTCGACGGCTACCTGCTGCAGCGCGACCGCTGGGCGCGCGGCAACCTCGCCGTCTTCACCCTGCCCGAGTCCCCCCTGCGCGCCCAGGAGCTGAAACCGCTGCAGCGGCTCTCCTACTTCGCCAGCCTCTTCGCCTACCTGGCACCGCCGATGCGGCTGCTGCTGATGGCGACGCTGGGCCTGGTGATGTGGACCGGCGAGCTGCCGATGAAGATCAGCGTCGTGGCGCTCGCCGCGCTCTGGCTGCCCTACGTGACGCTCAACCTCGGCGCCGGCTCGGCCCTCGCCCGCGGCTACATGAAGATCGGCGAGACCGCCCACTACGAGCTGCTGACGATGGAGATCTACACCCGCGCCCTGCGCTGCATCTTCCGCCCCGGCCACACCGCCTTCAAGGTGACGCCGAAGCAGGGCACCGGTGGCGGCGGGCTCGAGTCGGTGCGCAAGCTGCGTCTGGTGATCCTCTGCGCCGTCGTCGTCGGTGCCGGCACCGTGCTGCGCCTGCTCGACCTCGCCGGAGTCGGGCCGCTGCCCGACCTGCCGGGCATCGCCGCCGGTGATCGTGCCGCTGCTCGGCCTGATCGAGATGCGCCGCATCCTGCGCACCCTCTTCGCCGTCGGCAAGCGCCAGCAGCGCCGCCTCGTCTACCGCTTCGAGGGCGACGCCGCGGCCGCAGTGCTACTCCGACGACGGCCACGTCAGCGGTCGCCTGATCGACGCCAGCGCCGCCGGCGTCGGCCTCGTCCTCGACGCCCCGCTTGCGGTCGGTGACAAACCGGCGATCCTGCTCCAGCTCGAAGACGCCACCGGCAGCTCGCACGAGGTGGCGGCACAGGTCGAGGTGCGCTCCTGCCGCGAAGTCCGAAGGACGCCACCTGGTCGGCGCGACGATCACCGAAATCGACTCGGCCTCGCGGATGCGACTGATGGAGTGGTGCTACGTCGTCTGCAACCACGAGCGCCTGCGCGGCCACCGGCCGGCCGCCCCCGCAGGTGGAGGCGAGGAGATCGTGCTGCCGCTGCCAGCGGCTCCACAAGCACTGCCGCAGCCCGCGGCCGCTTAGTGCAACGCTTTATGGCCCTCTCAGGGGGAGAAAGCGTTGCACCTGCCAGGGGCGGGAAGGCAATACGCTTGAGCTACTCACGGAGAGGTGTCCGAGTGGCTTAAGGAGCGCGATTGGAAATCGCGTGGGCGGGGTTAACCCGCCTCGTGGGTTCGAATCCCACCCTCTCCGCTCACTCAGTCGACGACGGGAATGCCCCGGTCCCGGGCGCGTTGGCACATGTTCCGGTCGAAGCTGGCGATCCCGCCACGGTGGTCCTCCGCCGTCAGCAACACAGCGCAGTCGGGCAGCTTGAGGCCGGTCTCAGCCCGCAGGCCGGCGAGACGCGGAGAGGCGTCGTGCCCGAAGGCAAGCTCTCGGACGGAGAGCTTCTCGAGTGCTTCCCGGGCGTCGTCCAGCCGACCGGCACGAGCCGGCGCCACCAAGGTCTCGGCGAGGCTGATCTGACTGGCGCCGAGCAGCTCCATTGCATGAGCTTGAAGGAGCTCCACGGCTGACTCGTGATGCGGATCGCGGCCGTCGAGATGAGCGATCAAGACGCTCGCGTCGAGGACGATCACGCGGGCCAGTCCTCGCGCAGCCGCTCGAGTTCGCCCGGCTCGTACACGCCCGTAAGCGCACCGGCGGTCGCGTCGATCTCCTCACGCCGCTTCTCGGCGTCGGTTGCGATCGCCTCGGCGCCGGCAGCAGCGAGCCGCAGCAGCAACGCCTTGCGGTCGGTCACCTCGGGCCAGCGGCGCTCAGCGCCGGTCGGCGAAGAAACTGCGCAGCAGCGCGGCGCACTCGGCCTCGAGCACACCGCCGCTCACCTCGGGGCGGTGGTTGAGGGCGGGCTCGGCGAGCACGTCGAGGACGCTGCCGGCGGCACCGGCCTTGGGGTCGGAGGCGCCGAAGACGACGCCGGGGATGCGGGCGAGGACGATCGCGCCGGCGCACATCGCGCAGGGCTCGAGCGTCACGTAGAGGGTCGTGCCCGGCAATCGCCAGCCGCCGAGCGCCTCGGCCGCGGCGCGGATCGCGAGGATCTCGGCGTGGGCGGTCGGGTCGGCGCGCAGCTCGCGCTCGTTGCCGGCGGCGGCGAGCACCTCCTCCCCGCGAGCGATCGACGGCACCGATCGGCACGTCGCCGTGGCGCTCCGCCTCCTGCGCCCGCTCGATCGCCAGCCCCATCATCCGCTCGGCACGCGGCTTTGCAACGTCGTCCACCATCCATGGGGGAGTATGTGGGACTACAACTTCGTCGGCGGGCCGGTGTTAGGGAGGAGCCCGCTCGATCGCAGGGATTCAGGGCCAACGCAAAGATGAATCGACGCCTTCCGATCGCCGCCGCGACCCTGCTCGCGGCCCTGACGCTTGCACCCGCGTCGAGCCAGCGCCGCGACTGGCGTCGCGGCCGCGCACGGCTTCGCCCCTCACGAGCTGATCGTCAAGCTGGCGGGATCCGAGCGGGCGCGGACCATCGACCTGCCACGGCAGACCAGCGTCGGTGAGGCGGCGGCCGCGCTGCAATCCAATCCCAACGTCGCCTACGCCGCGCCCGACTTCATCGCCACCGCCTCGACGGGCGAAGAAGAACCGACCGTTCCCAACGACCCCGGCCCGCTCAGCGGGCCCCCGGGACCGCCCGGCGGCTGGGTCTCGAAGCAGTGGAACTTCCTGCCCTGGGAGGGCCTGCCGACACCGCTGGTGCCCCTCTCCCCCGGCGGCATCGACGCCGTCGGTGCCTGGGAAAACCTGGAAGCGGCGGGGCGTCCCGGCGCCGAAGGCGTGACCGTTGCCGTGCTCGACACCGGGATCGCCTATCGCTCCCTGGGCAAGCGCTTCCGCCGCAGCCCCGACTTCACCGCCAGGCAGTTCGTCAAGGGCCACGACTTCGTCGACGGCGACCGCCTGCCGCTCGACGAAAACGGCCACGGCACGCATGTCGCCAGCACGATCGCCGAGAAGACCAACAACGGCATCGGCCTCACCGGCCTCGCCTTCCGGGCGAAGCTGATGCCGGTGCGGGTGCTCGACGCCGAGGGCCGCGGACGGGCCGACCGACATCGCCAAGGGAATCCGCTTCGCCGTCGCCAACGGCGCCGACGTGATCAACATGAGCTTCAACTTCGGCTGCGGCCGCGAAGTGCCCGGGGTCGACGAAGCTCTACGGCAGGCCTACCACCAGGGAGTGATCACGGTCGCCTCGGTGGGCAACCTCGGCTCGGAGACCTGTGTCGCCCCGCCGGCGACCGCCCCGCATACGATCGGCGTCGGCGGCAGCACCGAGGGCGGCTGCCTCGGCTTCTACTCGCTGGCCGGCCGTGACGTCGACGTGGTTGCCCCCGGCGGCGGCCCGCCACTCGCCGGCTGCCCCTCGATCTCGTCGGGCTCGATCTACCAGGTGACCCTGAAGGCCGGCAGCACGCGCCGCTTCGGCGAGCCCGGCAGCTACGTCGGCACCTCGATGGCCGCCGCGCACGTCTCCGGCGTCGCCGCGATGGTGCTGGCCAGCGGCACGGTCCAGCGCAAGCCGACGCCAGGCCGGGTGGCCGCGGTGACAAAACGCCTGCGCCGCACGGCACGCAGCCTCGGGCAACCGACGACCCGCGAGGGCGCCGGGCTGATCGACGCCGCCCTGGCGACGGAACCGCGGGGCCAGGCGCACGCCACCCGAGGCGACTAGCGCGCTAGGTCGTTCTAACGATGATCACGCTGCAGGGAGCGTGATGGGAGACGTTGTTGGGGACGCTGCCGAGCAGGAAGCGCCGCGCCCCGGTCATGCCCTTGTTGCCGACCACGATCAGGTCGGCTTTGGTCTCTTCGGCGACATTGAGGATGCCCTCGGCGGGGTCGCCCTCGACCGGGTGCGTCTGCACCTCGATCCCCTCCTTGCGAGCCGCCGCGGCGGCGGCGTCGAGGACCAGGTTGACGTCCTCGCGCGGGCCGATCTCGTACTGGACGTCCGCCGGGGCGCCTTCCTTCTCGCCCTCGACCTGACGCTTCGAGATCGGCGCGTAGGCACTGACGATGCTGAGCTGGGCGCCCGCGAGCTTGGCGAGGTCGACGGCCTGGCGAACCGCCTCGGCGGCCGTCTCCGACCCATCGGTTCCAACCACGATGCGAGTGAACACGCCGCCTCCTCTACTCAGTCGCTGAACGGGGCCGATACTAACGTGAGTCGTGGGCGCGAACAGGCAGGCCGTGAAAGCGATCGCCGAGGATTTCGCTCGGCGTCGTCGCCAGGCGGTAGATCGCGATACCCATCGAGGCGAGCAGGCAGATCAGCAACACCGCCATTCCGGCTTTCCATAGAACTGGCATTAGGCTGATCTCATCATGGAGAAGGTTGCCAACGGGGTCTGGCTGCTGCGCGGTGATACCCGCAAGGCGATGAACATCTACTTCCTCGAGGACGGGGACGGGGTCGTGCAGTTCGACGCCGGCACCAAGGCGATGGTGAAGAAGGCAGGCGCCGCGGCCGCCCAGCTCGGCGGGTTGAAGCGAGTCGTGCTGGGCCATGCCCACGCCGATCACCGTGGCACCGCCCCCTCGATGGGCGCTCCCGTCTTTTGCCATCCCGACGAAGTCGCCGACGCCGAAAGCGACGCTGCGATCGCCCCCTACATGGAGATCTCGGAGCTGCCGGCACCGGCGCGCTGGCTCTACCCGCTGCTGCTGCGGCGCTGGGACGGCGGCGCGGTGAAGATCGCCGGCACCGTCTCGGAGGGCGACGAGGTGGCCGGGTTCCGGGTGATCCATTTCCCGGGCCACGCGCCGGGCCAGATCGGCCTCTGGCGCGAGAGCGACGGAGTGGCACTCGTCAGCGACACGATCTACCTGCTCGACTCGACCCGGATGGGCAAGCCGCTGCCCGCGGGCGAGGCAAGCGTGCCCCACCCCGCCTGGGCCTGGGATCACGCCAAGGCAAAGGAGTCGGTGCGCAAGCTGGCGGCGCTCGAGCCGAAGGTCGTCGGCACCGGCCACCAAGAGCCACTTCGGGGCGACAACCTGCGCCCGGCGCTGGAACGGGCGGCCGAGAAGTACTGAGCGAGGCGGCGCCAGCGCCCCTCGCTGCCATAGTTTGCGCCCCTGATGATCGGGACCTACGCCTCGGCGGCGCTGATCTGCGCCGCCTCGCTGTTGGTTGGACGCGCGATCCTCGGCCTCACCGGCGGGGGCGAGTCGCGGCGTTGGCTGGCGCCCGCGGTCGGCTTCGGCGCCGTGCTGACGGTGACCGGCTTCTTCGCCCGGGCGCCCGGGCACGCGACCAGCGCGACGATCGGCCTCGTCGTCCTCGTCATCGCCGCGGCTGCCCTGCTCTGGCAGCGGCCGCGTCAAGCCGGCGGCGTATCGCTGCTGCGCGAGGGCTGGCCGGTCGCGCTCCTCGTCACCCTCGCCTTCTCGATCCCGTTCGCGGTCAGCGGTCGCTGGGGGATCGTCGGCGTCGGCTTCAACAACGACCTCGGGCTGCACCTGGCCTGGGCCGAGTGGCTGCGCAGCGGCCTCGGCCCGGCGCCAGAAGCCGGCTACCCGCTGGGACCGCATGCGCTGGCGGCGGCAATCGCCGCCCTGCCGGGCATCGGCCTCGGCCAGGCCTTCGTCGGCGAGATCTTCGCGATCGGCATCCTCACCGCGCTCGTCACCCTCACCGCGCTCGACGACCTCGGCCGGGGGCGCCGGGTGCTCGCCGCGACCCTGGTCGCAATCCCCTACCTCGGCGCCTCCTACTTCGCCCAGGGCGCCTTCAAGGAGACCGGCGAGGCGCTCTTCGTGCTCGCCTTCGCCCTCCTCCTGCACCGGCTCGAGCGCGAGCGAGGCGAGGCGGGAGCGCCCGCACCCTTCGGCACGGCGATCCTCGGCCTCACCCTGGCGACCGGGATCTTCTTCTCCTACAGCTTCGCCGGGCTCGCCTGGCCAGTGGTGATCTTCGCCATCTGGGCGCTCACCTTCGCCCCGCTGCGCCGCGCGCTGGCGCCGCGGGCGTGGCTGAGCACCCTACGCCAGCCGGCTACGCTGCTGATCGTCGCCGTGCTCGGCGTCCTCGCGGTGCTCACCGTCGTCGGTCCCTTTGCCTTCATCCACGGCTTCAACCGGGTCGCCGGCACCAACACCTACGGGCCGGTCTCGCCGATCGAGGTGCTCGGCGTCTGGCCGGCCTCCAACTACCGGCTCAACGCCGCTGGCGGTGCCCAGCTGACCGGGCTGGCGACGGTGATCGCCGCGACCGCGATCCTGCTCGGCGGCACCTGGTGGCTGCGCCGGCGCAACTTCGCCGTGCCGGTGGCACTCGCCGGCTGCACGGTTCTCTACCTCGCTTCGCTCGCCAGCAGCGGCGAGTACTCCCAGGCCAAGGCGCTGATGATTGCCGCGCCGCTGGCGATGCTGATCGCGATCCGCCCGCTGCTGGTCAACCTCGGTCGCCGACGGGGCTCAAAGCGAAAATATGGATCGCTTTCAGGCCCGTCGGGGGGAGTTGGGCGGGCGGCTTGGAGCGTGCTGGCGGTGGTGTTTGTGGCGGGGGCGGTCTATTCCAGCCTGCTGGTGCTGCGCGACGCCCCGATCGGTCCACCCGGCCACGGCTCCGAGCTGCAGGCGTTGATCCCGATCGTGCACGGTGAACCGGTCCTCTACGCCGGCCAGGACCGCTACGCCGCCTACGAGCTGATCGGCGCCGACACCCACGTCCCCCTGGTCGAGTTTCCCGACGCCGACGTCTCTCCCAGCCCGGAAAAGCCGTTCGACACCGGCGACGCCTACAGCCCGATCGACTTCGACTCCTTCTCGCACGCCACCCTCGACCGCTTCCCCTACGTGATCACCGGCCGCGCCGCCTGGAACAGCGAAGCGCCGTCGGGTTTCAAGCGGGTCGCCGCCACCCCCTCCTACATCCTCTGGAAGCGCACCGGCACTCCGCCTGAGGATCGCCACGTGCTGCTCGAGGGGACCGAACCGGCGGCCCATGCCGATTGCGCCTCGCCGGAGATCCGCATCCTGCTTGCCAGCCGCGGCCGCGCCTCGCTCTTCCCGGGTGCCGTGATTGGCGGCAAGGGCCGCTGGAGCCCCGCGGCGGAACTCGAAGCCGGCCAGAGCACCTCACAGACGCTGCGCCTGCCCAGCGGCCGCTGGCGCCTCTCGATCCAGTACTTCTCCCCCTTCGGCCTCACCCTGAGCGCGCCGGGCCTCGACCAGGCACTGCCGGCCGCGCTCGACGGTCAGCGGCCGAACACGATCAGCCTCGCTAACGAGGGCCAGTTCTGGCCTGCGGGCGAAGTCAGAAGCAACGGTGGCCCGCTCCACTTCACGATCACCGCCACCGAGCCGAGCACCTTGCAGCGCCTGACGGGCTACTCGGGCAAGGCGACCCTCGGAGAGCTGGTCGCGGTGCCCGCCAAACCGCACCGCATCGTGCCGCTCAGCCAGGCATGCAATGCCTGGATCGACTGGTACGAATCGACCGAAGCGCCCTAGGAGGCGGCCTTGGCCGCCATCCGCTCGGGAGTAACCCGAACGACGTCCCAGACCAGGCCGAGCTTCTCCAGCGAGTCGATGACCACGGCGGAGAGGTCGAATTGCCAGCGGCCGAGGCCGTGGGTGGCGGAGGTGGGGAAGGCGTGGTGGTTGTTGTGCCAGGCCTCGCCGAAGGTCGGGATCGCGATCAGCGCCAGGTTGCGCGACTCGTCGGTGGTCTCGAAGTCACGGTTGCCGAAGACGTGGCAGAGCGAGTTGATGCTGTAGGTGAAGTGGTGGAGGACGAAGACGCGGACCAGGCCGCCCCAGAGCAGGCCGGTGAGCGCGGCGAAGAGGGTGCCGCCGATGACCCAGCCAAGCGCGAAGGGGAGGAGGAGGCCGCCGATCGCCCAGTAGAGAAAGGTGCGGTCGACCCAGTTGATCGTCGGGTCCTTGATCAAGTCCGGCGCGAAGCGTTCCTTGTTGCCGCGCTGGGTGTGGATGAAGAGCCAGCCCATGTGGGCGTGGAAGAGGCCGCGCATCGCTCCCGACCAACCGTGGCCGTGGTCGACGTGGGGGCTGTGCGGGTCCCCCTCTTCGTCGGAGAAGGCATGGTGCTTGCGGTGGTCGGCCACCCAGGAGATCACCGGGCCCTCGATCGCCGCCGAGCCGAGGATCGCCAGCAGGCCGTGCAGCCAGGTCTTCGCCTTGAAGCTGCGGTGGGTGAGGTGGCGGTGGAAGCCAACCGTGATCCCCAGCCCAGTGAAGAGGTACATGCCGAGGAAGAGGAAGACGTCGCTCCAGTGCAGGGCCTTGCCCCAGACCTGCCAGCCGGCGAGGCCGAGCGCGACGAAGGGGACCAGCGTCACCAGGCCGGTGATGATGCGGTCGCGGGTCTCGTTGGCGACCGGCTGAATATCTGAGGGAAGAACGCCGCTGCTTTCCATTCGGAGCGCCGATCATACGGGCTCAGGTCCGGGGAAAGGTAAAGTCGTGCGCCTTGGCCTTCTCCAGCACCGCACCACTGCGCCGCGAGATCGAAGCGCGCATCCCCGAGCGACCGTTCAAGGTCGAGTTCTGGGACGGCACCCGACTGCCCGCCAGCAATGGCAGCGGGCCGACCTTCTACATCCGCTCGCCGCGGGCCGCCGCGCACGCGCTGCGCGCGCCGGGCCAGCTCGGGCTCGGCCGCGCCTACGTCAGCGGCGACATCGAGGTCGACGACATGGACGCCGTGATCGAGCTGCTCGACCGCTGGCAGCCGCCGGCGCTGGACGGCGCCGACAAGCGCAGCCTGCTGCTCGGCGCGGTGCGCGCCGCCGGGATCCAGCGGCCGCCGCGCCGGCCCGACTCCGAGCTGCGTGCTCAGCGGCCGGCGCCATAGCAAGGAGCGCGACGCCAAGGCGGTGCGCCACCACTACGACGTCTCCAACGACTTCTTCGCCCTCTTCCTCGACCAGTCGATGACCTACAGCTGCGCCTTCTTCGCCGAGGGTGCCGAGACGCTGGAGCAGGCCCAGGAAGAGAAGCTCGACACGGTCGCCCGCAAGCTGGCGCTGAAAGAGGGAGAGCGGGTGCTCGACGTCGGCTGCGGCTGGGGCGCCTTCCCACTGCGCGCGGCGACCAAGTACGGCGCCAGCGTGCTCGGCATCACGCTCTCGCCGCCGCAGGCCGAGCGGGCGCGGCAGCGGGCCGAGGAAGCCGGCGTCGCCGACCGGGTCGAGGTCCGCGTGATGGACTACCGCGACCTCGCGAGCAGCGGCGAGCGCTTCGACGCGATCGCCTCGATCGGCATGGTCGAGCACGTCGGCGAGGAGCAGATCGACGTCTACGCCCGCACCCTGGCCGGCCTGCTCGAGCCCGGCGGGCGCCTGCTCAACCACGGCATCTCCCGCCTGCGCCATACCGACCCCGACGCTGCCGCCTTCTCCGAGCGCTACGTCTTCCCCGACGGCGAACCGCTGCAACTCTCGCGGGTGCTGCTGGCGCTGGAGCGGGCCGGCTTCATTACCCGCCACGTCTCCGAGCACGGCGCCGACTACGCCGAGACCCTGCGCCACTGGGCACGGCGGCTGGACGAGAACCTCGACGAGGCGCTGCGCCTGGCCGGGCCGGAACGGGTCCGCGTCTGGCGTCTTTACCTGCGCGCCGCCCGCAACGGTTTCGAGAACGGCTTTCTCTCGATCTACCAGGCGCGCTGCTCACTCGCCTAGCCGAGGCTGGCTTCAGCCCTCCTCCCCCAGCGCTGGGGAGCCCCTGCCCGGTAACCAGCTGAGCCAGCGCGGCATCCACCAGCAGCGGTCGCCGAGCCAGAGCATCAGTGCCGGCACGATGACCAGCCGGACGATGAAGGCATCGATGAAGACGGCTGTGGCCTGGGCGACGCCGAAGTCACGGATCGTGACGAACTCCGAGGCCGCGAAGGCGAGGAAGACGGTGATCATGATCACCGCCGCGCCACTGACGACGTGGGCGGTGCGATCGAGTCCACCGGCCACCGCGGCGGGGGTGGAGCCGGTGCGCACGTACTCCTCCCGGATGCGGGCGAAGATAAAGACCTCGTAGTCGATCGCGAGGGCGAAGATGACGACGATGATGTTGGGGATCATCGTCGTGTCGACGTAGCCCGGTCCACCGAACAGCGAGCCGTTGAAGAGCAACGAGAGCACGCCGAAGGTGGCGCTGACCGTGATCAGGTTGATCACCACCGTCAGCAGCGGGATCACCAGCGATCGCAACAGCGGTACCAGGATGATCAGGCTGATCAGCGAGAGTGCGAGTCGCACCAGTGGCGCCTGGGCGCGGAACTCGTCGTTGATCGCGATATCGGCCGGCCCCACCCCGCCGACCAGCACCTCGGCACCGGTCTTTCGTTCGAGCTGGCTGGCACCGGTTTCGAGGTGTTCGGTCGTCGCCTTTGCCGCGGCGGTCGTCGGCGGGTCGCGGGGGATGATCAGCAGGCGCGCATCGCTGCCGCCCCGATTGACGTTGAGCAGCGAGCCGAGCTGCGCTCGCTTGGTCGGTGAGCTGCCGTCAAGTGCAGCCAGCACGAAGTAGGCCGAGTGGAAGAGCCCGGGTGAGCGCTGCTGCAGTTCGCTCTGGGAGAGCCCGCCGCCCGAGCTGTTGCGGCCTTCCAGACCCCGGCCGATGCGATGCAGGGCCAAGGGCAGGGCCCGCGACTTCTGCGCGCCTTCTTCGAGGCCGTCGGTCAGCTGGCCGCTGCCGCTGGCAAGCAAGCCGAGGCCGTCGGTCAGACGCCCCGCCCCGTGGCTCAGCCTCCTCAGGGCGGGCGACAGCTGCTGCCCACCTTGGGCGAGCGCCGCGACGCCTTCGGAGACCTGCTGGCCGCCCTTGGCAAGCCGTTGCAAGCCATGTTCGAGGCGGACCGAGGCGCCGGCCAGCTTTTCGATCCCTTCACTCGCCTGGGCGCCGTTCTTGTCCTGCCTTTCCGCCAGGTAGACACCGACCCCGAACTGACCGTTCGCCCGTTCGACCCCCGCCTTGACGCCATCGTAGGACGGGTCTTCCGGTTCTCCAGTTTGTGGATCCTTGCCGGTGAGCTGGCGACTGGCGGCTTCGACGGCGGCAAGCGCAGCGGCGTATTCGGAGTCGCTGCGCCCGGTGGTCATTTGCAGCAGCGCCTGCCGGGCGGCGGCAAGCTGTTCTTCGCTGCCCTGCAGCGGTCCCTTGACTTCGCCGAGCCGGGCTTCACCCGAGCGCATCGCGTTCTTGAACAGCCTGGCGCCGCCCTGGATTTCTCCCGTCTGTTCCTGCGCCCGGGCCAAGCCGCGAGCGAGCTTGCTGGCGCCACCGCTGGCCTTATGCGCCCCGCGAGCAACCTGGCCGCTGCCTTCGCCGGCGTTGTCGAGCCCGTGCGCCAGGCGACTCGAGCCGGCGCTGGTCTGCTGCAAGCCGCTTGCCAGGGCGCCGGCACCGGCGTTGGCCGCCTTGACGCCGGCATCGAGCGTCCTCGAGCCGGCGGCGGCCTGGCGCAGCCCCGCGGTGTTGCGAGCGGCCCCACCCCCGACCCGAGCGATGCCGGATTCGAGCCGGTCCAAGCCGCGTTCCTGGGCGGCCAGCTGCCCGCCCAGGCCAGAGAGCTTCCTGGCGCTGCGCTCGATCGGGATCAGGCCGGCCATGCCCGCAACGCCCGGATCCGCTTCGACATGACGCTGGAAAGCGGCGATCGCCCGCAGGCGCGCCGGCGAGGTGACCGGCGTGCCTCGGCCGTCGATCACGACTTCCGTCGGCGCAACCCAGCCCGGCCCGAGCGCACCTTCGACTTCTTCCTGTTGCTGACGGCCCGGGTCGTCAGGAGGCAGGAGGCCGGCCGTGGCGGTGCCGGAGTCGAGATTGAAGGCGAGGGTCGAGAGCACCAGGAGGACGAAGATGAAGGCGAGCGCGATCGCGGGGTGCTTTCTCAGCCTGCGACTCCAACGCAGGGCCGCCCCCCGTGAGGTATCCCGCCTCGGCAGCGCCCAGCGATCGAGGTGCCTACCGAAGAGAACCAGCAGGGCCGGAACGATGCAGAAGGCCGCGAACATGCTGAGCGCGGTGGCGATGCCGACGCCGATCGCCACCGAGCGGATCAGCAACCCGGGCAGCAGGACGGGAACCATCAGCATCGCCAGCAGCAAGGCACCGCCAGCGGGCAGGATCGAGCGCGTGGTGGCGCTGACGGTCGTCTCGATCGCGGTCGGCAGATCACTTCGCTCCCGCTCTTCACGAAAACGGGAGACGACCAGCAGCGAGTAGTCGACCCCGAGCGCGAGGCCCATCATCGCGCTGACAACCAAGGCGAAGAGGTCGAGCTCAACTACCCCCGCCAGCAGGCTGAGCAGGCCGCGGCTGGCGATTACGACGGTGCCACCGATGAGCAGCGGCGTAATCGCGGCAAGCAACGAACGAAAAACGAAGAGGAGGACGAAGAGGAGGATCGGAATCGCGATCAGCTCGCCGAGCGAGGCCGCGTCGGCGCTGGAGTTGCGCAACGAGTCGATGATCACCGGCAGGCCGGCGATGCTGGCGTGAACCGGGCCGGTGACGGTCGCGTCGACCTGGCGCTGCACCGGCGGCAGCAGGCCGGAGACCGTGTCGCCTTCGCGGCTTGCCGTGCGCAGTAGCAGCGCTGCCACGCCCGGCCGCGGCGTGCAGGCCGTCGATCGAGGCCCCCCTCGCCCAGGGCGATATCACCAGCATGCGCGGCTGCCGGCTGAGCCGCTCGGCAAGCATCTCGCCCTGGCGCTTGACCGCTGCCTGGGGGCCTCGCAGCAGCACGATCATCGGGTAGTCGTTGCCGAACTCGCGCAGGGCGATCTCGTGGGCGCGCTTGCTCTCGCTGCCGTTCACCAACAGCGGGTGGACCTGGAATTCCTTTTCCGCGTTGCGGCCCTGGAAGGCGAGCACGGCGACGAGGACGACCCAGAGGGCGACGACGAGACGCGAACGCCGCGTGGCCAGGCTCGCCACGCGCGTGGCGAGCGTGCGGCCCCCTGACGGCGGCTTGGGCTTGCCTCGAGCGCTCATCTCGAACCGGCGGTGCAGTGGACCCCAAGCCCGACCTGAGCCTGGAACGCGCGCCGGGCAGCGTTCTGCCCGGCGATCGCGACCGGCGCCGCAAAGTGGCGCGGTCGATCTCCGCGGCAGGGCGGGGCGGCGAGGGATATGGCGCCCCCCGGCCGGAGCTTCAGCACGAATGACGAGAGCGGGATGTCCGGCAAGCCGCCCAGGTCGATCACGAACCTTCCGTGGCGGCTGACTCCGGTGCCCTTCAGGTTGACCTCGATGCCGCCGCCGCTGAGCGTGACCCAGATGTCAGGGAGGCCGCTGCCGTTGGGCTGGGCAACGTAGAGCGAGCCCCGGAGCGGTTCGCCGAGCAGCGAGGTGGTGGCGCTGGCGCTGCCGATCCGCGACTTGGCCGGGCAGCGCCCGTCAATCGCGTCGGCACGAGAGCAGATCTCCCCGAGCCCACCCGAGGAAAAGGCGAGCGCCGGGGGCAGCGACATCTTCAGCGCCCGCAGGTTGGCGTCGCCGGGCCGCAGGCGCACGGTCGCGCGCAAGCCTGGCCTGCCGCGCCGGTGCAGCTGCTTGCGCCCGACGAGGGCGATTCGCATCGTCGGCTTGAAGCCGAGCTGCTTGCAGGCACGAGCGCGGAAGGGGCTACTGGCGCGTGCCGAAGCGCCTTCTTGCGCTTCCAGCAAAGCATCGGTGGCGCTGGCCGAGCAGCTGGTCGGGTTGCGGAGGAACCCCGGCCTGTCCAGGTCCAGCTCGATCGTCTGGAAGCGGACATCGACCCCTTCGACCGAGGCCGGGAGGCGATCGGTGGCGACGATGAGCCGGCCGCTGCGCGGATCCAGCTCAGCCCCCCCACGCAGCGAGATCGAGCCGAGATCGAAGGGACCGATCGCAGCGGGGATCTCGATCAGCACGCCAAAGGGCGCGCGGCGGTAGGGCCCGGTCAGAAAGAGGCCGCCACGCAACGCAGCGGTACTGGAGCCGGAGCCGATCTCGGCAAGCAGACTGCCGATCCGGCTCGAGTCGGGACAACTCTCCGCCGCCACAGCTGCCGGCGGACAGGCCTGGACCGCCCCCAGCCTCGCGCTCAACCCCGCCGGCAGCGTGAAAGAGAGCCGCGATGGCAGCTGTTCTCCCTGGCGGCGGCGCACGGTCGAGGAGAACGAGGTCTCGTGGCCGGCTCGGCGACTAGTCGCCGCGGTCACCAGCTGTGGCGAGAAGGAAGGCGCCGTGCACGCGGTCGCCGGCGGCAGCGGAGCGACCGCCACCCCGCTCGAGACCGCCACCGGGGCACCACCGCCATAGGGCGTGAAACCGACGACGGCGTTCGCCGTGCCACAGGCCAGCGGTGAGGCGAACAGCGCGCCACTGCCCCCGTCGAAGCCGATCCCGATTCGATTTATCGCCAGCGGTGGCAGGTTCTGCAGGACCGCCGAGATCCGGCCGCTGCCGGGCGCGACCTGGAGGGTGCCGACGAACTTGATCGGGATGCCCGCAGCGCTGGCGACCACGAAGACCCGAAACCGCTGACCGGGCTTTTCGGTGCCGAGGTAGATCGTCCCGGCGAGGGCGCCGGCGATCGCCGGCGAGGCGAGTTCGACCACACCGACCTTGGATGACGGAGGACAGCGCGGAGCGGCTCCGTTGCCAAGCCCCAGCTCGGCGTCGCTACAGGCGCTGAGCCCTGCCGCTCCCCCCGGGGAAAGGCCGATCCCGGCCGGCATCTCGATGCTGACGTCCTTGATCTGGGCCTGGGCGAGTTCCTCGGCGGCCGTTTCTTCGGGCATGCTCAGGTCCGTCGTCAGCCCGGTCGGCGAATCTGCCACCGGGTTGCTCAGCCGCATCTGGACCCCGGGTTCGAAGGCGAGGCTCTCGCAGCCGGTCAGGGGCGGGGTTTCCGCCGTCGCTTCGCTCCACGGCGAGCCTTCGTCCCAGGAGCGAGCGCGGAAGCCAAATGCCAGCGGTCCGCAACTCGAAGGCGCGCTCAGCAGCGCCCTGCGCGGGATCCCGGTGCCTTCTTGATGATCGGCGGGGACGCCCCACAGCTCGAGGTGCCCTTCGGCGACCGGTTCCTGCGGGAGGTCGCTGACCTCGACGTTGATGCCGAAGTCGGTGGGACGCAGTTCGGTCTTTACCGGCAGCGAAAAGGAGGGCTTGGTGCCGAAGGCCCCCGGCTGGCCAGGGAGGGGTTCCAGCTCGAAGAGGGGTAGAACCGTGCTGGCACCGCCGGAGAGGACGATTTCGAAGCTACCGACCTGGCTCGAGGCCGGACATTCTTCTTCTGCCTCGACCAGCGCCCGCGGGCAGGCGGGCACCGCTGCGGCGTTGAGGCCGAGCCCGGGAGGCAGTTCGAAGGCGAGGTCACGGGCCTCGCTGCCTTCGAGGTTTAGGGCGAAATCGATCTGGAGAAGATCGGGGTGGGCGCCGGCGCGATCCTCCGGGTTGCCTTCGGCGTCGAGCATCCGCACCGTGAAGCCTTCGGGAGCGATCCCGAATTCGGCGGCGGCAGCCGAGGTCTGCCCCGCAAAGAGGAGCAGTCCCAAGACGACCAGCGATAGTCCCAATGCCCTGCGGGCGTGAAGAGCCAAACCTTCCCCTGCGCCATATCGACGACGACGGCCTACTTCAACTGCATTGGGACCGCCGCTCAGCCTACTAGAGCGGGAAACCGCTGACGACCGAGGAGAGCGCGTAGTCGGCTCCTGCCTCGCGCAGCTGCTCGACCTCGTAGCTGCCGGTGGCGACGCCGACCACGGCGATGCCAGCCCCATGGCCGGCGCTGACGTCGCGAGGAGTATCGCCAACGGCGATGCAGCTGCCGTCGCCGAGCGTGCCGCCGGAGACGAGGGTGCCGCGGCCGAGGGCGGCCTTGGTCACCTCGGTGCGATCGGCCGAGTCCGAGCCGTAGCCACCGAAGCTGAAGAAGCGGTTGAGGCGAGCGCGAGCGAGCTTGATGTGGGCGGCGGCCTCGATGTTGCCGGTGACCAGGCCGAGCAGGACGCCGTCCTCGATCAGGCGCGGCAGCAGCTGCTCGATCCCCGGCATCACCCGGTAGCCGTCCGACTCGGTGACGGCATCGGGGAGGTGCTTGAGGTAGCAGCCGATCGCTTTCGAGCGCTCTTCCTGCGTGCCCTCGCGGCCGATCACCTCGCGGAAGACGATCGCGGCGATCTCGGGGTCGGTCATGCCGGCGTCGGTGTGCTCGGCGACGTTTGCCTCGACCCCGTGCAGCTCCTCGAAGGCGCGCTGCCAGGCGACGCCGCCGGCGCCCCCGGTGACGAGGATGGTGCCGTCGATGTCGAAGAGGACGGCGCGGTCCGCGCCGGCCTCACTCACCGAGCAGTTCCTTCTGCGAGAGCCAGTAGAGCAGGCCGAGGGCGGGAAGGACGAGGATCGCGGCGACGATGAAGACGATGACCACGGCGGCCAGGGTGTCGGGTGGAGCCGCCGCTTCGGTGATCTTCAGCGAGGTCGGCAAGAGGTAGGGGAACTGGGCGACGCCCCAGCCCCAGATCACCGCGATCACGGCGCCACCGGCGAGCGGCCGGAGCAGTCCCGGCGAGCGCATGCCCCGACGGCCGGCGGCCGAGAGGAGGATGACGAGGGCGCCAATCCCGCAGAGGGCGGAGAGGATCACCAGCGGCAGGCCCTGGTCGATGAGGCGATCGAAGATGTAGCGGGCTTCGGCGTGCAGCTCGATCAGGCCGAAGGCAGCCGCGACCCCGGCGAGCGTGGCGGCGGCGAGGGCCCGGCGGGCGAAGTAGCCGGCGAGCTCCTCGTCCCCCGAGCGGCGAGCGTCGCCGATCAGGAAGACGGCGGAGAGGTAGGCGCCGCTGGCGACGAACATCGCCCCGGTCAGCAGCGGCAGGGGCTCGAGCCAGCTGGAGAAAGGAGCGCCGTTGCCGTCGGCCGGGACGTTGCCCGAGGCGACCGCGCCGACCACCGCGCCCATGAAGAACGGAGTCACGAGCGAGGAGATCGCAAAGGTGGCGCCGGCGGCGCGGCGGCCCGAGAGGCCAACGATCGACTTTCGAAAGGCAAAGCCGGAGCCGCGCAGGACGATGCCCACCGCGGCCAGGGCGATCGGTACGTACAGCGTCGTCATCACGGCGCTGAAGGCCGGCGGGAAGGCGGTCCAGAGGACGACGAGGATGAAGATCAACCAGACGTGGTTGGCCTCCCAGACCGGGGTCAGCGAGCGCTGGATCAGCGCCCGCGGCCGCTCGCCGCGCTCGGGCCCACCAGCGACCAGGTCCCAGAAGCCGGCACCGAAGTCTGCCCCCCCGAAGAGCGCATAGAAGGTCGCCCCGACCCAGAGGATCCCGGCGCACACATCGGCCCGCGTCATACGAGAAAACCCCCGTCGACGGGACTCAAAGCGAAGATATAGATCGCTTTCAGGCCCATCGGCTCTCGGTTGGGGGGGAATAGGGGACGTCGGTGTCGGCGTCGCCTTCGCGCCAGCGCCGCGACATCCCCCGCAGCACCAGGACCGCGATCGTCCCGATCGCCGCGTAGAGCAGCAGAACGAGGGCGAAGCTGAACCAGATCCCCTTGGCGTCGGTGACCGCTTCGGAGGTGCGCATGTAGCCCTGCACGATCCAGGGCTGGCGGCCGACCTCGGTGACGATCCAGCCCATCCAGAGGGCGAAGATCGCTCCCGCGCCGGAGATCGCCACGGCGCGCAGGAACCAGGGCGTGCTGGGGATGTCGCGGCGGCGCCACCAGGCGAAGGCGAGCCAGGCGCCGAGCAGGAGCAGCGCGCTGCCGATGCCGACCATGCCGTCGAAGGCGAGGTGCAGCATGGTGTTGGCGGGGGGCCGTTCGTCGACCGGGATGTTGGCGAGGCCGACGACCTTGGTGTCGGCGTGGAAGCCGACCAGGAAGGAGTCGAGGTCGGGGATTGGGATCGCGCCCTCGACCCCGTCGCCGGTGCAGATGCCGCCGACGTACTCGGTCTGGTGGGTGCCGGTCTTCTGGATGCACTCCATGCCGGCGAACTTGGCCGGCTGGTGGTCGGCGACTTCGCGCGCCGCGGTGTCACCGACGAAGAGCTGGACCGGGGTCGCGATGCAGGCGATCGTCAGCGGGATAAGCAGGCCGAGCCGGTGCAGGCGGTCGCGGCGCCCCTTCAGCATCCCGACCGCGTAGATCGAGGCGACGAGGAAGCCGACCACCATGTAGGCGGCGAGGATCATGTGCGGGGCCTCGTAGCCGGTCGCCGGGTTGAAGAGGATCTGGCCGGGATTGGTGTCGACGACCTTGCCGGCCGCGTCGAGGGTGAAGCCCTGCGGCTGGTTCATCCAGGCGTTGGCGGCGACCACCGAGAAGGCGCCGCCGATGCCGGTGATCACCATCGGCACGCCCGACCACCAGTGAGCCCAGCCACTGAGCCGCTTCCAGCCGTAGATGTAGATCGCCAGGAAGATCGCCTCGGTGAAGAAGAAGAGCCCCTCGATCGCGAAGGCGATGCCGAAGGCCGAGCCGAAGCGGTCCATGAAATGGGGCCAGAGCAGGCCGAACTCGAAGCTCAGCACGGTGCCGGTGACGGCGCCGACGGCGAAGGTGACGGCCATCGCCTTCGACCAGCGGCGGGCCAACTCCATCGCCGCCTCGTCGCCGCGTTTGAGGCCGACGTAGTTGGCGATCAGGATCATCGCCGGCAGCGCCACCCCGAGGCAGGAGAGGACGATGTGAAAGGCGAGGGTGAAGGCCATCTGCTCGCGGGCGGCGAGCAGATTCGACGCCGACGCCGCCAACGGGAGCGCGTCGAGCGAGAGCATGTCGGCGAGCCTACTCCCCGCGGCGGGCGCTGCGGTAGCGTCGGATCAGCGCGTTGGTCGAGCTGTCGTGGCGGAGCTTCGGCTCCTCGTCGGCCTGCAGCTCGGGGATGATCGCCACCGCCAGTGCCTTGCCCAGCTCGACGCCCCACTGGTCGAAGGAGTCGATGCCCCAGATCGTGCCCTGGGTGAAGACGCTGTGCTCGTAGAGCGCGACCAGCGTGCCGAGCGTGTGCGGGTCGAGCCGCTCGGCGAGGATCGTGTTGGAGGGGCGATTGCCCTCCATCACCCGGTGCGGGACGACCTCCTCCGGGGTGCCCTCTTCGCGCACCTGCTCGGCCGTCTTGCCGAAGGCCAGCGCCTCGCTCTGGGCGAAGACGTTGGACATCAGCAGGTCGTGGTGGTTGCCGAGCGGGTTGTTGGACTGGAAAAAACCGATGAAGTCACAGGGGATCAGGCGCGTGCCCTGGTGGATCAGCTGGTAGAAGGAGTGCTGGCCGTTGGTCCCCGGCTCGCCCCAGAAGATCGCCCCGGTGTCGTAGTCGACGTGGGCGCCATCGAGCGTTACGTGCTTGCCGTTGGACTCCATCGTCAGCTGCTGCAGGTAGGCGGGGAAGCGGTGCAGGTACTGGTCATAGGGGAAGACGCCGCAGGTCTGGGCGCCGAAGAAATCGGAGTACCAGACGCTGAGCAGGCCGATCAGGGCCGGCAGGTTCGTCGCCAGCGGCGCGGTGCGGAAGTGCTCGTCCATGGCGTGGAAGCCGGCCAGCATCTCCTCGAAGCGGGCCGGGCCGATCGCCAGCATGGTCGAGAGCCCGATCGCCGAGTCCATCGAGTAGCGGCCGCCGACCCACTCCCAGAAGCCGAACATGTTGTCGGTGTCGATGCCGAACTTCGAGACCTCGTCGGCGTTGGTCGAGACGGCGACGAAGTGCTTGGCGACCGCGGACTCGTCGCCCCCCAGTCCAGCCAGAGACCACTCACGCGCAGTTCTTGCGTTGGTCATCGTCTCCAGCGTGGTGAAGGTCTTCGAGGAGATGACGAAGAGGGTCTCCTCGGGGTCGAGGTCGCGGGTGCTCTCGGCGAAGTCGGTGCCGTCGACGTTGGAGACGAAGCGGAAGGAGATTGCGCGGCGCGAGTAGTGGCGCAGCGCCTCGTAAGCCATCACCGGGCCGAGGTCGGAGCCGCCGATGCCGACGTTGACGACGTTGCGGATCGGCTTGCCGGTGTGGCCGGTCCACTCGCCCGAGTGGACGCGCTCGACGAAGGCGGCCATGCGGTCGAGCGTCTCGTGCACCTGCTTGACCACGTCGACGCCGTCGACGATCAGCGAGCGCCCGCGCGGCATGCGCAGCGCCACATGTAGGACGGCGCGGTCCTCGGAGACGTTGATGTGCTCGCCGGCGAACATCGCTTCGCGGCGCTCCTGCACCCCGCACTCCTTGGCCAGCTGGCCGAGCAGCAGCATGGTCTCGTCGGTGATGCGGTTCTTGGAGAAGTCGAGATGGAGGCCGGCGCCATCGGCGATCAGCCGCTCGCCGCGCTGCGGATCGGCGGCAAAGAGGTCGCGCAGATGCTCGCCCTCGATCGCGGCGAAGTGCTGCTCGAGCGACTGCCAGGCGGGCCGTTGGCGCAGCGCCGGCGCTTCGCTCACGCCCGCGCCCCGGCCTGCGACTCGATCGTCTTCAGCATCTCGTCCCACGACTTGGCGAAGGCATCCTTGCCCTCCTCCTGCAGCCGCTGGGCAAGCGCGTCCACATCGATGCCAGCGTCGCCGAATTTCGCCAGCACCTGATCGCAGTCGCCACCATCCGCGGGAATCAGCTCGCCAACCTCGCCGTGATCGGCAAAGGCGTGCAGGGTCGGCTCGGGCATCGTGTTGACCGTGAAGGGCGAGGCGAAGCCCTCGATGTAGAGGGTGTCGGAGGCGTCGGGATCCTTGGTGCCGGTGCTCGCCCAGAGCAGGCGCTGCGGCCGGGCCCCCTCATTCATCAGCCGCTGCACGCGGTCTGAGTCGAGCAACTCGCGGTAGGCGCGGTAGGCCTGGAAGCCGATCGCGAGGCCGAGCCGGTTGTGCAGCTCGTCGGGCACTTCGCCTGCGACGGCGACGTCCCAGCGGCTCATGAAGATCGAGGCGACGGAGGCGACGTCGGCGCTGAGGCCGGCCTCGATCCGCCGCTCGATTCCCTTCATGTAGGCGTCGGCGGCAGCCAGGTACTGCTTGTCGTCGAAGAGCAGCGTGACGTTGATCGGGATGCCGGCGAAGATCGACTCCTCGATCGCCGTCAGACCGGCCTCGGTACCCGGAATCTTGATGAAGAGGTTGTCGCGCTCCGCCTTGGCGTGCAGTTCGGCGGCCTCCTCGATCGTCGCCCCGGCGTCGTCGGCGATCAGCGGCGAGACCTCAAGGGAGCAGAAGCCGTCGAGACCGCCGGTGCGCTCGTGAACGCCCTTGAAGAGGTTGGTCGCGTCGCGCAGGTCGGCGAGGGCCAGCTCGAAGAAGATCCGCTCGGTGGGAGTGGCGCCGATTCCCTCCTCGGGGATGGAGCTGGCGCTGAGCTTGGCGATCTGATCGTCGTAGGCGTCGCCGCCGGAGATCGCCTTGTCGAAGATCGTCGGGTTCGAAGTCAGCCCGGTGACCGAGAGCTCATCGATGTACCCCTCGAGGGTCCCATCGGCCAGCATCGTGCGGGTGATGTTGTCGAGCCAGAGGCTCTGGCCAATGTCGTGCAGCTTCGCGGTCGGCTTCATCAGAGCAGCTCCTTTGCGGCTTCGGCCACCTTGTCGGGGGTGAAGCCGAACTTGGTTTGGACGTCCTTCAACGGCGCCGAGGTGCCGAAGGTGTGCATCCCGATCTTGACGCCGTCGAAGCCAACGTAGCGGTCCCAGCCCAGGGTCGAGGCCTCCTCGATCGATACGCGTGCGGTGGCGCCCGACGGCAGCACCTGATCGCGGTACTCCGGGTCCTGGCGGTCGAAGAGCTCGCAGCAGGGCATGCTGACCACACGCGAGCGCACCCCGCCGGCGATCAGCTCCTCGTGCGCGGAGAGAGCCAGCGCCACCTCGCTGCCGGTTGCGATCAGGATCACCTCGGGATCGCCCCCCTCAGGGTCGGCAAGCACGTAGGCGCCGCGGCGCAGCCCCTCGGCCGAGGCGTACTTGGAGCGGTCGAAGACGGGCACGTTCTGGCGGGTGAGGACCAGGGCAACCGGCTGGTGGTGGCGGTCGATCGCCGCCCGCCAGGCCTCGGCTACCTCGTTGGCGTCGGCGGGCCGGATCACGTCGAGGCCTGGGATCGCCCGCAGCGAGGCGAGCTGCTCGACCGGCTGATGGGTCGGGCCGTCCTCGCCGAGGCCGATCGAGTCGTGGGTGAAGAGGTGGATCACCGGCAGCTCCATCAGCGCCGAGAGCCGGATCGCCGGGCGGGCGTAGTCGGAGAAGGTGAGGTAGGTCGACCAGAGCGGCCGCAGCTTGGAGAGCGAGAGGCCGTTGCAGATCGCCGCCGACTCGTGCTCGCGGATGCCGAAGTGGAGCTGGCGCCCGTCGTAGGCGCCGGGCTCGAAGTCCTCGGCGCCGTCGCCACCCAGCCGCACCGAGGTCGAGTCGGTGAGGTCAGCGGAGCCGGCGAGCAGCCAGGGCAGGCGGGCGGCGATCGCGTTCTCGACCTGCTGCGAGGCCTTGCGAGTGGCGATCCCCTTCTCGTCGGGGTCGAAGCTGGGGATCTCGGCGTCCCAACCAGCCGGCAGCTCACGCCTCTGCAGAGCGTCGATCTCGGCGGCGAGGTCGGCGTTCTCTCCCGCGTAGGAGCCCAGCAGCTCTTTCCAGGCGGCGCTGAGCTCGGCGCCGCGCTTGCCGATGCCCGCATCGAAGTGCTCGCGCACGCCGTCGGGGACGAGGAACTGAGCGTCCTCGGGCCAGCCGTAAGCGCGCTTGGTCTCGCGCACCTCCTCCTCGCCGAGCGGCTCGCCGTGGGCGGCGGAGGTGTCGACCTTGTGCGGCGAGCCGTAGCCGATGTGACTGTCGACGATGATCAGCGTCGGCCGCCCCTCCTCCCCCTTGAACTCCTCGAAGGCGGTAGCGATCAGGTCGGTGTCGTTGGCGTCGCCGACCCGGGTGACGTTCCAGCCGTAGCCGATGAAGCGGGCGGCGACGTCGTCGTCGTAGGCAAGGTGGGTTTTGCCGTCGATCGTGATGTGGTTGTTGTCATAGATCCAGCAGAGGTTGTCGAGCTTGAGGTGGCCGGCGATCGAGGCGGCTTCGTTGGAAACGCCCTCCATGAAGCAGCCGTCGCCGGCGATCGCGTAAACGTCGAAGTCGAAGAGCTCGTAGTCCGGCCGGTTGTAGCGAGCGCCCTGCCACTTGCCGGCGATCGCCATCCCGACCGAGGTGGCGACGCCCTGGCCGAGCGGCCCGGTGGTCGTCTCGACCCCGGAGGTCCAGCGGTACTCGGGGTGTCCCGGCGCGCGCGAGTCGAGCTGGCGGAAGCTCTCGATGTCCTTGAGCGAAACGGCGGGGTCGCCAACCACCTCGTAATCGGGATCGACGGCCTTTACCCCGGCGAGGTGGAGCAGCGAGTAGAGCAGCATCGAGGCGTGCCCCGCGGAGAGCACGAAGCGGTCGCGGCCGGGCCAGATCGGGTCGGCCGGGTCGAAGCGCAGGAAGCGCTGCCAAAGCGTGTAGGCGACCGGGGCGAGCGCCATCGGCGTGCCCGGGTGGCCAGAGTTGGCCTTTTGGATCGCGTCGATCGAGAGGGTGCGGATCGTGTTGATCGCCAGCTGGTCGAGGTCGCGGCTCACGTATCGATCCTATGAGACGGCAGTGACGGGGAGGGGCGTCCGGGGGAGGGTCTGCGGGCCGGCCTTCGGCCGGGAGTTCCCGCAGACCCTCCCCCGGACGCCCCTTTCCATCCCCACCGGCGGAACGATGCGTCAACAGCGCGCTGGCCTGCAGCGGGTCGGCCCGAGTCCCGGTGGAGCGTTTTCAGGGTTCGATGCGGGTGACTGTGCCGTTGCCGTTGTTGGCAACCCACACTGCTTCGGGGCCGACAACTACAGCGCCGGGTTTGGGGCCAACACCAACCGAGCCGATCGGGTCGCCGCTGGCGAGGTCAAGGCGAGTTACGGAATCGTCGGCGGAGTTGGCTACCCAGACGGCTTCGGTGCCGGCGTCTATGCCGCCCGGCTGTTCGCCGACCGGGATCGGGTCGCCGAGGATCGAGTGGGTTGAGGGGTCGACACGGGTGACGGTTGCCGAGCGGCTGTTGGCGACCCAAACCAGGCCGTGGCCGACGGTTATCCCGGCGGGGCCGCGGCCGGCGAGGATCGGTGGGCCGACGGCCATCGTGCCGAGGTCGATCCGGCGCACCGTGCCGGTGCTGGCGCTGCTGACCCAGAGGCCGCCGGCGCCGACGGCGAGCCGCAGCGGCGCCGCGTGGGGTGCGAGTCCGCGCCTGATCACCCGAGCCTTAGGCCCGTCGATCGCGGTGATGCCGGCACCGGCCTCGTCGGCAACCCAGATCCGGCCGCCGCCGGAGACGATCGCGCCTGGACTGCCACCGAGGTGAAGGCGGGCGGTCACGTGGCCGGCCGTGTCGATTCGCAGGATGGTGCCGGTGCGCGGATTCGAGACCCAGACCGAGCCGGCACCGATCGTCACGCCGGAGGCGCCCTTGCCCACCTGGATCTTCGAGACGACCCGCCGCGTATTGGGGTCGATCCCGATCAGGGTGCCGTCGGCGGCGCTCGTTGCCCAGACGGTCCTCGGGCCGACGGCGAGACGAAGCGGCGGCTTGGCAACGGGAATCGGCGCGGAGACCGAGACCCCGTCGCCGCCGAGCACGAGCAGGAGGACGGCAACCAGGCCAACCGTGGCGGCCACCGCCGCCCCGATCCATTGCCTCGCCCGGGTGCTCAGTCGATTGCGGCGGCGCGGTGGCTCGCCGCCGATCCTCACCGTGGGCCGCTCGTCACGCTCCGAGAGGACCAGCGTTGCCGCCGGTGTCGCCCCCTGGCATTCACGGGCCGCCGCGATCAGCTCCCCAGCGCTCGCGTAACGCTCGGCCGAGTCCTTCGAGACCGCCCGTTCGATCACTTTGTCGATTCCCCGCGGGACCTCGGGCTCGATGTCGGATTCCTTGCGCGCGTAGGGGACGATCCCGGTCAGCGCCTCGTAGAGCACGCAGCCGAGCGCGTAGACGTCGGCCGCCGGCCCGACCCGCTCGCCGCGCCACTGCTCCGGCGCCATGTACTCGACCGTGCCGACGATCGAGGCGCCACTGCCGGGGCCGGTCTCGGCGTAGGCCTTGGCCAGGCCGAAGTCCGAGAGGTAGGCCCGCTCGCCTTCGATCAGGACGTTGTGCGGCTTGACGTCACGGTGGACGATGCCGGCGGCGTGGGCGGCGTCGAGCGCTTCGGCGACCTGGCCGAGCAGGTGGACGGCGCGCTCCGGCTCGAGCGGCCCCTCGCGGTCGATCAGCTTGCGCAGATCGCCGCCCTCGATCAGGCGCATCGCGACGATCAGCTCGCCGTCGTCCTCGCGAGCGTCGTAGACCGACACCACGGCGGGATGCTCGAGGCGGGCGGCGAGCCGCGACTCGCTGAGGAAGCGGCGACGGAAATTCTCGTCGTCGGCGAGCTGGTGGGCGATCACCTTGAGCGCCACCGGGCGGTCCAGGCCCAGCTGCGTCGCCCGGTAGACGACGCCCATGCCGCCGCGGGCGATCAGCGACTCGATCCTGTAGCCAGCAAGCGTCGAGCCGATAGAGGGTTCTGCCACGCGCCGGTTATATCGCCGCCAAACGACGAAGGGCCCGCTCCGGTGGGAGCGGGCCCTTCGCGCTGGAGCCGGGGGGAGTCCGTGCGGAGCCCCCCGAGAGAACCGGATGGGCTCAGCGCCGCACCGGCTGCCAGGTGATTACCGACCCGATCGTCGTCGCGGTGGAGCCGCTTTCCAGCGCGAAGCCTTCGGCGAGCTGCGAGCTGCGGCGGCTGGCGACGTCGATTGCCGAGAGGGTCTCGGCTTCGTCGGTGGCAGTGAAGGCGGCCACCTTGCGACCGTCGGAGGAGAAGACTGAGTCGGTCGAGGAATTGTCAGCGACCTCACTCAGCTTGTGGGCGGCGCTGGGGCCGATTTTCTTCACCCAGAGGCCCTGGTCGCGGCGGAAGAGCACCATCCCCGCCGCCGGGGCGACGTCTTCGACGAAGGAGGACCCGGCGCCGGCGACCAGCACCTTCACTTTGGTCCCGTTGCTGCGCATCGTGAAGATGTCGGCGTAGGCGCCCGGCCCTTCGCCGCTCTGGCCGCGGCTGAAGACGATGCCGCCCTTGAAGTAGCGCGGCGAGAACTCGTCGATGTGGCCGGTCTTGCTGAGGCGCGCCAGGCCGGCACCGGACGGGCGCACCGAGTAGATGTCGTCGGCGGAGCCGCCCCCGGCCTCGGCAACGCTGCGGACGAAGACGATCGTCTTGCCGTCGGGCGAGAACGACGCTTCGTGCTCGTCGCCGGCGCTGGTGACGAGCGGGCGGGCGCTGCCCCCGAGATTGACCCGGTAGAGGTCGCGTGAACCGCCTTCGGTCGCCGCGCGGGTGAAGACGACGTACTGGCCTTTGGGATCGAACTGCGGCCGGCTGTCGATCTCCGTGCCGGACGGTCAATTTGTGCTGGCCGGTGCCGTCGGCCCGCATCGACCAGACGTCGCCAGCGCGGACGAAGGCGATCTTGCGCCCGTCGGCGGAGAAATCCGGTTCGCTGTCGGTCGGGTCTTCGGTGAGCTGGTTGAGGTGGCCTTCCTTGGCGGCAAAGAGGCCGCCCTCGGTTTTTTCGACTTTGCCGCTTTTCGTTTCTTCGACGTTGGTGATCGCCTGCGAGAAGACGACGGCCCCGGAGTGACCGGCGGCGGCGGCGCTCGCTACCGGCAGCAGGGCCAGGGCGAGGACGGTGAGTGTGAACTTGATCGAACGGTTGAGCATTGGACTCCCCTTTCGGGTCGGTTGCGAATTGCACAACCGATGCTCCGCTCATGGGGCGTGCGTGAAAACGACACTCGAGTCACGAACCGGGCCACGTTTGGCGTGGTCCGGGCCACGGCTCAGGCGCGGTCGAGGCCCAGTTCGATCACGCGGGCGGCGATCAGGCGCGGCCGATCGCGTCCAGCTTCCCCGGGGACGGAGAGCTTGTTGGCTAGTGCGTCGAGGCGGCGTTGGGCGGTGCGCTCGCTGATGTGGAGAGCTTCCGCGATCTCGGCGCGGGTGGCGGGACGGCCGGCGAATGCGCCCTCGCTGCGGTAGGGCGCAACCAGGGCGGTCGCGGTCGCTCGCTCCTCTTCGTTGAGCGGCGACGCTGGCCGCCGGTGGCAGCGATCGTGCCGCCGGCGCGGCCGGGACCGGGTCGGAGACTTCGAGTCGGTGGCCGCCGACGATCAGGGTGTCGCCGTCGCGCAGGCGGCGCGGACGGTCGAGCGGCTCGCCGTTGAGCGCGGTGCCGTTGCGGCTGTCGAGGTCGGTTGCCATCAGCACGTCGCCGCGGCGCTCGATCTCGAGGTGGTTCCAGGAGACCGCCTCGTCGTCGATCTTGATCTCGGCCTCGGGGTTGCGCCCGACGACCGTGCGCTCGCCGGAGAGCGCCACCGAACGCGGCTCGCCACCCTCGCCGGTCAACCAGATTCGCGCGTCCATCTCGTCGGCGAGCATAGATCGATCAGGTGCAACGCGTTGTGGCCCTGTGGGAACCGAAAAACGTTGCACCTGACCTGGGTAGAGTGCGGCGCCGTGATCGCGTCGACGCCGAGAAGCGCATCGCCGCCGAAGCGGCGGCGGAGCTGGTCGAGGACGGGATGACCGTGGGGCTGGGCACCGGATCGACGGTCGCCCACCTGCTGCCGGCGATCGCGGCCCGCGGGATCAGCGACATCCGCTGCGTCGCCACCTCGGTCGCCACCGAGGAACAGGCGCGCGAGCTGGGCATCCCGGTCGAGGAGTTCAGCCAGCTGCAGCGGCTCGACATCGCGATCGACGGCACCGACCAGGTCGACCCCCGACGGCTGGCTGATCAAGGGCGGCGGTGGCGCCCACCTGCGCGAGAAGATCGTCGCCGCAGCGGCCGAGCGCTTCGTCGTCATCGCCGACTCGAGCAAGCCGGTCGAGGCGCTGAGCGCACCGGTGCCGCTCGAGCTCTTCGCCTTCGGCATCGCCTCGACCCTGGCCCGCCTCGGTTCCGAGGTCGAGCTGCGCGACGTCCCGCCCAGTCCCGACGACGGCCTGATCGCCGACTACAGCGGCGAGATCGGCGATCCGGCGGAGCTTGCCGCCCGGCTCGAGGCCGACCCCGGCGTCGCCGCCCACGGCCTCTTTCCGCCGGATATGGTGAGCGCGGTGCTGGTGGGGGCCGAGGGCACCGTCAAGACGCTTGTCCCTGAGCTAATCCGAGGAGACCAGATGAGTGACTTCACCGGGCTGGCGATCGCCGGCCGCGTCGCCACCCCGAGCGACCCCGACTGGGACGAGGCGCGCCAAGCCTGGAACCTGGCCGCCGACCAGCGACCCGAGGCGGTCGCCTTCGCCGAGAGCGCCGACGACGTCGCCAAGACGGTTCGCTTTGCGGCCGAGAACGATCTCAAGGTGGCTGGCCAGGGGACCGGGCACGGGGCCTTCGGCCTGGCGAGCTCGCTCGAGGGAACGATCCTGCTCAAGACCGAGCGCATGCGCGGGATCGAGGTCGATCCAGATGCGCAGACCGCGCGGGTCGAGGCCGGCGTCCTCGTCGCCGAGCTGAGCGAGCGCCGCCCAGGAGCACGGCCTCTGCTCGATGCCGGGCTCCTCGCCCGACGTCGGCGTCACCGGCTACACGCTCGGCGGCGGCCTCAGCTGGCTCGGCCGCCAGTACGGCTTCGCCTGCAACCGCGTCCAGGCGATCGAGCTGGTCACCGCCGACGGCGAGTCGCGCACGGTCAACGCCGAAAACGAGCCGGACCTCTTCTGGGCGCTGCGCGGGGGTGGCGGCGGCTACGCGATCGTCACCGCACTGCAGCTGCGCCTGATCCCGATCGCCGAGATCTACGCCGGCGCCCTCGTCTTCCCGGCCGAGCTCGGCGCCGAGGCGGTGCGCGCCTACCGCGACTGGGCCGCGGGCGTCTCCGACGACGTCACCTCGGTGGTCCGCTTCGTCACCCCACCGCCGATCCCCGACGTGCCAGAGCCGATCCGCGGCCGGCCGCTGCTGACGATCGACGGCGCCTGCATCGGCAGCCAGGCGGCGGGCGAAGAGATCGTCGCGCCGCTGCGCGAGCTCGGCGAGACGATCATGGACACCTGGGCCCAGATGCCGGTCGAGGGCCTCTGCCGCATCCACATGGACCCGGAGAACCCGGTGCCGGGAATCGGCGAGGGATTGACGATCCGCGAGCTCCCCGACGAGGCGATCGACGCCTTCGCCAGCGTCGCCGGCCCGGGCTCGGGCTCCCCGATGCTGCTCAGCGAGCTGCGCCAGCTCGGCGGCGCGCTCGGCCGGCCAGACCCGAACGGCGGCGCCCTCACCCACCTCGAGACCGACTTCGTCATGTACAGCGTCGGCATGCCGATGACGCCAGAGCTGGGCGAGGCGATCCCCGCAACACCTGCAGAAGATCGAGCAGACGATGCAGCCCTGGGCGGGCGAGGGCTCCTACTTCAACTTCACCGAGCGCCCCTGCGATGCCGACGCGATCCTGCCCGCCGACGTCTGCGCCCGCCTCGCCGAGGTCAAGCGCCGGTGGGACCCCGACGGCATGATCGTCGCCAACCACTCGGTATCGCTGGAAACGGCTTAGCTACGCAAACCGCGGCCTGATCCCAGATCGAGTGGGATCAGACTCTCCAGCCGTTTCACTGCCGGGTCGTCAGGGCCGACGAGCTCGGCGATCGTCGCCGCGGCCGCATCGATGTCCTCGGGTGCGGCCCGAGCGATCGCCTCCATATCGGCCCAGTCCTTGGTGCGATCGAAGAAGGCCTTGAAGATCGCCAGTGAGGCGCAATCGAGGACTGGCACCTCCCTGCCTGCGAGGGGGACCCAGACGACCGCGCCCGCGACGGCGTCGTGCAGCGGCACGTTGTTGAGAAAGACGTCGACGGGCGTGTCGTCCCAATCCAGCCGTGCCTGCCCATCGCGCTCGACCTTCGCGATGTCCTCCCTGCGGACCCGCACTCCCTCGGGCAGCGCCGCGAGCGTGCGCTCGGCCCTGCTCGAGTCGACGAAGATGTTGACGTCGAGATCGCGGGTCCCTCGCGGCTCCTCGACACAGTAGGCAAGCGCGATCGCGCCACCGAAAGCGTGCGGAATGCTCGCCCCGGCAAGCGAGTCGTGAATCGCGAAGAGCTTCTCGACGAGCTCGCTCAAGGCTTTGCTCCATCGAGGGAGAGGCGATCGGGGAGCGACGGGTAATCGAGCTGTGGCCGGGGGCGAAAGGGAAGCGCCTCGGCGAGCTCGAGAACCTGAACGAGGATCTTGCTCGCCCGGTCTGGGTCCACCGGCGGTCGGCGGCGCGCCAGTTTCAGCTCCAGGCCTCCCGCAGCTGCCAGCCGGGCCAGGACGTCTGCCCCGGGCTCCCGACTGCCCTTCAGGTAGGCGTTGACAACGGAGCGGGAAAGGCCGGCGCGACGGGCCAGCTCAGCCTGGCTGAGACCGCTCTCCTCAAGGATCTGTCCAAGTGTCCTGGCGCTGGGACTCACGAGAGACAATGTTAGCGAATTCGCTAACAAACGCCGTTTTCGTCGCCTATGGCGCGGCGGCCGCGTCGGCAACCACGGTCATATGAGCGTTCACGACCCGGCCAGCCGGAATCGAGCTGTCGCCAGCCATCAGCTTCGCCAGGGCGTCGACCTTGTCGGGGCCGGTAATGAGCCAGACGATCTGTCGGGCCGAGTTGAGGGCCGGATAGGTGAGAGTCATGCGGTGGTGTCCCTGGTAAGCGGTCTCGGTCAGGGCGACGCGGCGGTCGCTGACCTCGAGCACCGGGTCGCCGGGAACCAACGAGGCGGTGTGGCCGTCGGGGCCGAGCCCGAGATGGACGCAGTCGAGCGGGTCAGGAAGCGTGTTTTCGTAGTCGTGGGCGGCGCCCTCGAGGTCGCGCTGGGTCACCGGCATCGGTCGCAGCGTCGCCTGGTGGTCCATCGAGAGGCCGAGCACCATGTGGGTGAGGTTGCGGTCCTCGCTGCCCGGCGAGGCGATCCGCTCGTCGACCTGGAACAGCTCGGCCTTGTCCCACGGCATCTCCTCTTCTTCGCCGAGGATCGCCAGCATCGCCCAAGGGCTGCGGCCACCGCTCATCGCCAGCGAGAAGACGTTGCGCTCGGCAACCGCGACGGCACCAATCGCCGCGATCACCTCGGCGGCACGGCGCGCTGCCGCCTTTTCATCGGCGCAGACCTCGAGCTCGATTCGCCACTTGCCCCGCCTAGGAAGACTTCTCGTCGTGGCCACCGAACTGCTTGCGCATTGCCGAGAGAACCTTGTCGGCGAAATCGTCGAGGCCACGCGAGGCAAAGCGCTCGTAGAGAGCGGTGGTCAGGACCGGCGCCGGCACGCCCTCGTCGATCGCGGCGATCGAGGTCCAGCGACCCTCGCCTGAATCGGAGACGCGGCCCTCGAACTCGGAGAGGTCGGCCGACTCCTGCATCGAGGCGGCGGTCAGGTCGAGCAGCCAGGAGCCGATCACGCTGCCGCGGCGCCAGACCTCGGTCACCTCCGGCAGGTCGAGGTCGTACTGGTAGTACTCGGGCTGCTCGAGCGGCGCCGTCTCGGCGTCGGCCTCGCGCTGGACCTTGCCGGCGTTGGCGTTCTTGAGGATGTTGAGGCCCTCGGCGTAGGCGGCCATGACGCCGTACTCGATCCCGTTGTGGACCATCTTCACGAAGTGCCCGGCACCGTTGGGACCGCAGTGCAGGTAGCCGTTCTCGGCCGGCCCGGGATCGCCGCTGCGCCCCGGCGTCCGCTCGGCCGAGCTCGACGCCTGGGGCCAACGAGGCGAAAACGGAGTCGAGCCGCTGCACCGCCTCATCGGGGCCACCGATCATCAGGCAGTAGCCGCGATCGAGGCCGAAGACGCCGCCGCTGGTGCCGCAGTCGACGTAATCGAGCCCTTGCTCGCCGACCTTGGCGGCGCGGCGGATGTCGTCGCGGTAGTAGGAGTTGCCGCCGTCGACGATCGCGTCGCCGGAGTCGAGCACGGCGGCGACGTCGTCGACCGTCTTCTCGGTGATCTCCCCCGCCGGCACCATCACCCAGACCGAGCGCGGCGCGCTCAGCTTCGAGGCCAGGTCCTCGAGCGAAGAGGCGCCCTCGGCGCCCTCACCGGCCAGCTCGGAGACCGCGTCGGGGTTGACGTCGAAGACGACGAGACGATGACCGTCGCGCATCAGCCGCCGCGCCATGTTGGCGCCCATGCGGCCGAGTCCGACCATTCCCAGCTCCATGGGCGTAACCCTACGCTGAGCGGGCGACCCTGTGTGTGGCGACCAGGCGACCAACGGGTAGCCTGGCGGACGAATGGCCAGGACCGACGCCAAACACGCCGATGCCGACGCCGACGTGCTGACGATCTTCGGGATCAGCGGCGACCTGGCGAAGAAGATGACCTTCCGGGCGCTCTACCGGCTCGAGGCCCGCGGCAAGCTCGACTGCCCGATCGTCGGCGTCGCGATCGACGAGTGGGACGACGAGAAGCTTCGCGAGCACGCTCGCGAATCGATCGCCGCCACCGTCGACAGCCCCGACGAGTGACGTCTTCGCCCGCCTCGCAGCGCGCCTCTCCTACGTGCAGGGCGACTACGCCGACGCCGCCACCTTCAAGCGGGTCGCGGCGGCGCTCGGCGACGCCAAGAGCCCCGTCTTCTACCTCGAGATCCCCCCCTCGCTCTTCGCCACCGTCGTCCACGGCCTCGGCGACGCCGGGCTCACCGAGAACGCCCACGTCGTGATCGAGAAGCCCTTCGGCCACGACCTCGAGTCGGCCCGGGCGCTCAACGCCGAGCTCTGCGAGGTACTCGACGAGAACCAGATCCTGCGCATCGACCATTACCTCGGCAAGGAGCCGGTGATGGACATCACCTACCTGCGCTTCGCCAACGCGATCCTGGAGCCGATCTGGAACCGCCAGCACGTCTCCCACGTGCAGATGACGATCGCCGAGAACTTCGGCGTCGACGATCGCGGCCGCTTCTACGACGCGGTCGGGGCGATGCGCGACGTGATCCAGAACCACGCCCTGCAGGTGCTGGCCCTGGTCGGCATGGGGCCGCCGACCGGCAACCACCACGACTCGATCCGCGACAAGAAGCTCGAATTCTTCAAGGCGACGCGGACCGCCGACCCGAAGCGCTACGTGCGCGGCCAGTACAAAGGCTTCCTCGACGTCAAGGACGTCGCGCCCGATTCCACCACCGAGACCTTCGCCGCGGTCGAGCTGGCGGTCGACAACTGGCGCTGGAGCGGCGTGCCCTTCTTCATCCGCGCCGGCAAGTGCATGCCGGCGAAGTCGAGCGAGGTGACCGTCGTCTTCAAGCGGCCGCCGCCGCTCGGCGTCGGCGCCGGCAAGCGGCCGGAACCGAACCAGATGACGGTGCGGATCGAGCCCGACGCCCGGCGCCCGCATGCGCCTCTTCGCCAAGAAGGCGGGCGAGGAGGCCTTCGAGCCGGCCGACATGGAGGTCCTCTTCGAAAAGGTGCCCGGCGAGGAGCCCGAGCCCTACGAGCGACTGCTCGGCGACGCGATCGACGGCAACCACACAGCTCTTCACCCGCCAGGACGCGGTCGAGGAGACCTGGCGGATCGTGCAGCCCCTGCTCGACGAACCGGGGCCGGTGCATCCGCTACGAGCCCGGCACCTGGGGACCGCCCGAGGCGGAGAAGCTGACCCGCGGCATCGCCCAGTGGCCCGACCCCTGGCTCCCCTGACCGCCGACGGGACTCAAAGCGAAGATATAGACCGCTTTCAGGCCCATCGGCCCCGAGTTGCGGGGCGTGGTAGTTTGGCAGCCCTTATTAGGGTCGCCTAATGCAGACTTTTCGACACAACAGATGATTCCCACACTGGTCATCGCCCTGCGAGAGGGCGTCGAGGCCGCGCTGATCGTCGGCATCATCGCCGCCTTCCTGGTCAAGGAGGGCCGCGAGCGACGCGATGCGCCAGATGTGGATCGGGGTCGGCGATCGCGATCGTCCTCTGCACCGCCGTCGCCGTCGCCCTCGACGTGCTCGGACAGCAACTGCCGCAGCAGCAGCAGGAGGGGCTGGAGACGGTGATCGGCCTGATCGCGGTCTCGACGATCACCTACATGATCATCTGGATGCGCCGCCACGCGCGCGAGATCAAGGCCACCCTCGAAGGCGAGGCGGCCTCGGCGCTGGCCGCCGGCTCGACCATGGCGCTGGTCGGCGATGGCCTTCCTCGCCGTCCTGCGCGAGGGCTTCGAGACCTCGGTCTTCCTGCTCGCCGCCTTTCAGGACTCGACCGACACCACCGCCGCCGGCGCCGGCGCGGTGCTCGGCCTGGTCGCGGCGATCGCGATCGGCCTCGGCCTCTACCGCGGCGGCGTCCGGATCAACCTCACCCGCTTCTTCCGCGTCACCGGCCTGGTCCTCGTCTTCGTCGCCGCCGGGCTGCTGGCGACGGCCGCTGCACACCGGCCCACGAGGCGGGCTGGATCAACGGCTTCAGGGCCAGGCGCTCGACCTGACCTGGCTGGTGCAGCCGGGAACGATCTCGCGGCTCGCTGCTGACCGGGATGCTGGGCCTGCAGCCGACCCCGACGGTGATCGAGGTCGCTCGCCTACGTGCTCTACGCGGTGCCGATGGCGCTCTACGTGCTCTGGCCGGACCGCTTTCGCCCGCGCCGGCGCAGCCGGGTCGAGGGCCGCCAGGGCGCGCCGGCGCAGAGCCCGGCCTGAGACCGCGCCCCGCCTGGCGATGACCGAGCTCACACGCCGGCGACTGCTGGCGGCGGCCGGCGTCGGTGCCGCTGGGGTCGGGCTCGGCGGCGCGGCCGGATACCTGGTCGGCAGTGACGAGGCGCAGGCGAGCGAGCGGCACCGGCTCGGTTCCCTTCTACGGGGAGCACCAGGCCGGGATCGACACGCCGGCCCAGGACCGCCTCCACTTCGCCGCCTTCGACCTGGTCGACCGCGAGCCGCGACGGCGCTGCGCGAACTGATGCAGGAGTGGTCGCGCGCGGCCGCCGAAATGACCGCGGGGCAGATGATCGGCGACGCCAACGGGGTCGAGCTCGCGCCGCCCGACGACACCGGTGAGACGGTCGGGCTGCTGCCCTCGCGACTGACCGTGACCTTCGGCTTCGGGCCGAGCCTCTTCGAGCGGCGCGAGCTGGGCCTGCAGGGCTCGCGGCCCGCCGGCGCTGGCGCCGATCCCGCCGCTGCCCGCCGACGAGCTGAACCGAGCTCGAAAGCGGCGGCGACATCTGCGTGCAGGCCTGCTCCGACGATCCCCAGGTCGCCTTCCACGCGATCCGCAACCTGGCCCGGATCGGCCGCGGCACCGTGGTCGATGCGCTGGTCGCAGCTCGGCTTCGGCCGCACCGTCGAGCACCAGCCGCAGCCAGGAGACGCCGCGCAACCTGATGGGCTTCAAGGACGGCACCGCCAACATCAAGGCCGAGGACACGGCGGCGATGGACCGCTACGTCTGGGTCGGCGACGAGAGGGACCGGCCTGGATGCGCGGCGGCAGCTACCTGGTCACGCCGCCGGATCCGCATGCTGCTCGAGGTCTGGGACCGCTCGGCGCTGGAAGACCAGGAGCAGACGATCGGCCGCGACAAGTACCGCGGCGCCCCGCTCGGCGGCGAGCGAGGAGTTCGACCCGCTCGACCTCGACGGCCGAGGCGGACGGTGAACCGGTGATCCCGGTCGACGCCCACGTCCGCCTCGCCTCCGCGTCCGCCAACGACGGCGAGCGAATCCTGCGCCGCGGCTACTCCTTCACCGACGGCGTCGACGAGAGCCTCGGCGAGCTCGAAGCCGGCCTCTTCTTCATCTGCTTCCAGCGTGACCCGCGCGCACCAGTTCGTCCCGATCCAGCGCCGGCTCGGCTCCAACGACGCGCTCAACGAGTACATCAAGCACGTCGGCAGCGCCGTCTTCGCCGTCCCGCCCGGCGCCCGCAAGGGCGGCTACGTCGGCGAAACGCTGCTCGGCTGAGCCTATTCCGACTACAATTCGTATCGGTTTTTGTTAGGGTGCCCTAACTTCTTCTCGTATCAATCTCAAACAGGAGCCTCTCACCGATGAATCGATTCCCCGTCCGCCTCTCGCTGATCGCTCTGGCCGTCGGCCTGGTCGCGCTGCTCGCCGCCGGCTGCGGCTCCAGCGACGACGGGCCCGCCGGCGCCAAGAAGATGAGCTTCAAGCTGACCGACGCCGGCTGCGACCCGCACAACGCGAAGGCGCCGGCCGGGCCCGATCACCTTCGAAGTCGAAAACGACGGCAGCTCCAGCGTCACCGAGCTCGAGGTGCTCGACGGCGAAACGATCCTCGGCGAGGTGGAGAACCTCTCCGACGGCCTCTCCGGCAGCTTCTCGCTGACCCTGGAGAAGGGCGAATACACGCTGCGCTGCAACGGCGGCTCCGAAGAAGACGGCACCCTGACCGTGACCGGCGGGGCGCAGGCGCCAGGTCGATCCCGAAACCGAAGCTGCGGTCGCCGACTACCGCAAGTACCTCGAGCAGAACACGACCGAGCTGGTCGCCGCGACCGCCGCCTTCGTCGCCGCGGTCGAAGCCGGCGAAGTCGAGAAGGCCAAGTTGCTCTACGCCGCGGCCCGCATCCCCTACGAGCGGATCGAGCCGGTGGCTGAGTCCTTCGGCGACCTCGACCCGCGCATCGACGCGCGTGAAAACGACGTGCCCGCCAGTCAATTCGGCGGCTTCCACCGGATCGAGAAGGCGCTCTGGGAAGAAGGCACCGCCAAGGGCATGGCCCCGGTCGCCGAACAGCTGCTCGCCGACGTCGAAGAACTCGAGCAGAAGGTGAAGACACGTCGAACTGCAGGCGGTGCAGATCGCCAACGGCGCCAACGAGCTGCTCGGCGAGGTCTCGGCCTCGAAGATCACCGGCGAGGAGGAGCGCTACTCGCACATCGACCTGGTCGACTTCGAGGCCAACGTCGAAGGAGCCGAGGCCGCCTTCGAAGCGGTCGAGCCGCTGCTCAGCAAGAAGGACCCGAAGCTGGCGAAGGAAATCGAAGTCGAGCTTCGAAGACGTCTACGCCTCGCTGAAGCCCTACCGGCGCGGCGACGGCTTCGTCTCCTACACCGAGCTGACCAAGGCGGACACGCGCAAGTTGGCGCAGGAAATCGACGCTCTCGCCGAGAAGTTGTCACAGGTGCCCGCCCAGATCGTCGGCTGAGACCCATAGCCTGGTCTAGATGACCGTCGCCACAGGCAACAGGGCCGACCAGCTGCTCGAAGCGCTTGGCTTCGAGAGCTGGCGGCCCGGGCAGCGGGAGGCGGTCGAGGCGGGGCTCGAGGGCCGCGACTCGCTGATCGTGATGCCGACCGGCGGCGGCAAGAGCCTCTGCTACCAGCTGCCGGGGCTGGCCAGCGAGGACCTGACGATCGTCGTCAGCCCGCTGATCGCGCTGATGCAGGACCAGTGGCGGCGGCTAACGGCGGCCGGGCACCCGGTGGCGATGATCTCCTCGGCGATGACCCCCGAGGGCGCCCGCAACGCTCTCGGCCAGGTACGAGATGGCACGGCGCGGATCGTCTACTGCTCGCCGGAGCGCTTCGCCTCGCCGATCTTCCTCGACGCCCTGGCCCAACGGCGGATCGACCTGCTGGCAGTCGACGAGGCGCACTGCGTCTCCGAATGGGGCCACGACTTCCGCCCCGACTACCTGCGCCTGCCGGAGATCGCCGAGCGGCTCGGGCGGCCGCCGGTGATGGCCTGCACGGCGACGGCGACCAAGGCCGTGGCGGCTGAGATCGTCTCGCGCTTCGGGCTGCAAGCAGCCGCTGCAGGTGCGCTCCGGATTCGACCGTCCCAACCTCTCCTTCGACGTCGTGCGCCTGGAGGGCAAAGGCTCGAAGGCGAGGCGGCTCGCCCTGCTCGAAGGCGGCCTCGCCGACCCCGCCAACCGGCCGGCAATTGTCTACTGCGGCACCCGCCGCGACACCGACGAGGTCGCCCAAGCGCTGCGCGACTCCGGCCTGCGGGCGCTCGGCTACCACGCCGGCATGGAGTCCGAGAGCCGCACCTCGACCCAGCGCCGCTTCATGGAAGGCGACGTCGAAGTGATCGTCGCCACCAACGCCTTCGGCATGGGCGTCGACAAGGCCGACGTGCGCTCGGTCTGGCACATGGCGATCCCGACCAGCCTCGAGGCCTACTACCAGGAGGCCGGGCGCGGTGGCCGCGACGGGCTGCCGGCGAAGGCCGTGCTGCTGGCGATGAAGGCCGACCTCGGCCGCCTCGTGCGCTTCATCGAGCAGCGCGATCCCGAGCTGACGATCGCCCGCGAGCGCGGCTGGCGCGATTACCGCACGATCAAGTCGTTCATCTACGGCGACCGCTGCCGCCGCCGCAGCATCCTCGACCACTTCGGCGACAGCACAGCCGGCCAGCCGCTCGGCCGCTGCTGCGACGTCTGCGACGGCGCCGGCTGGCTGCCCGACCCCGAGACGATCGTGGTCCGCCGCACGGCCAAGCCGAAGGCGCCGCCGGCCGAGCTGGCCGAAGCCGACGCGCCGCTCTTCGAGGAGCTCAAGGCCTGGCGGCTGAAGGCCGCCGCCGGCAAGCCCGCTTACACCGTCGCCCACAACAAGACGCTGGCGGCGATCGCCGCGACCCGGCCCGCCGATGAGACCAGCCTGGCCGAGATCAGCGGCGTCGGACCGAGCTTCGTCGCCAAGTACGCCGACGAAGTGCTGCAACTCGTCGCCCAGTAGCCGGGGCAACCCGACGCCGGCGGCGGTGTTGTCGCAAGGTGGTCGGCCAACCCGGATCGAAGTCCCCTCGATGAATCGCCGCATCTCCAAACGCGTCCTCGTGCTGGCGCTCGTCGCCACGCTCTGCGCCGTCCTGCCCGCCGCGGCGCCGGCGGGCACGCTGCTGCCCAAAGGCAAGAAGATCTTCTTCGGCGTCAGCGACACCGGCGACCCAGCCGACTTCGGCCATTTCTCCGCCGACCTGCACAAGCACCCGGCGCTGATCGAGAGCTTCCGCAGCTGGGGCGCTGAATTCCCCGACTCGATCGAACGCTGGCAGGCGGCGCGGGCGCGGCCGGTCCTGCACCTGACCACCGCCGATTCGGGCGACGGGCACGAGTTGATCAGCCCGCGCTCGATCGCCCAGGGCTACGGCGACGAATACCTGGTCCGGCTCAACCGGCTCTTCTGGGAGAAGAAAATGGCAGCCTACATCCGCCCCCTGGGCGAGCCGAACCGCTGCCTCAACGTCTACTCGGCCTACGACTGCGCCGGCAACCTGCGCGACTCCGCCCACAAGCCGCGCTGGTACCGCCTCGCCTTCCGCCGCATCTACATCCTCGTCCACGGTGGCGGCAGCCGCGCCAAGATCAACGCCCGCCTCGGCGAAACTGGCCTGCCGCCGCTGCGCGCCGGCGGTGGTGGCCTGCCGCGCGCACCCGTCGCGGTGCTCTGGAGCACCCTGCCCGCCGGCTCGCCGACCGTCCCCCAGAACCGGCCCAAATACTTCTACCCTGGCGACAAATACGTCGACTGGGTCGGCACCGACTTCTACTCCGACGCCCAGGACTGGAAAGCGCTGACCGGCCTCTACAACCGCTTCGCCAGCAAGCCCTTCGCGATCCCCGAGTTCGGCATCTCAACCGGTGCCGACGACCCCGCCTACATGGATCGCCTGCTGGGCTGGGTCCGCGGCCACAAGCGCTGCAAGATGCTCATCTACTACCAGGACTTCGGCTCGACCAGCTCCTACCGGATCCAGAACTACCCGTCCAGCCTGACCGCCCTCAGCGACGCCCTGCACCACCCCGTCTTCCCTGCTTTTGCGCCGAACCCGCCGGTTGCGCCTCCGCCCCCGCCGGGCGGCCTTGCGCCTTAGGCGCGGGCTTGCCCTGGGGGGCGACGATCGCCGGCCCGACCGCTCCTTTGTACTTGTAGGGCTGCAGCGCGGTGATGCTCGAGTAGCCGGTCAGGTAGATGCGGTGGCCGTCGGAGACCACCGGCGAGTAGGTGCCGCGGGGGTAGCTGAAGACCTTGCGGCCGCTCTTCATCATGAAGCCGCTGGTCGTGTTGTTGGTGAACTCGGCGACGTAGACGATGTCGCCGATCGAGGAGAGCGAACCGACCACCTGGCCGCCGGCCGAGCGGCTCCAGCGCACGCTGCCGTCCTTGGCGTCGATCGCGTAGACGTTGCCGTCGAAGGAGCCGATGTAGACGGTCGGCGGGCTGTGGCGCGGTGGTCGAGACGGTCGGTCCTGAGTAGGCGTAGCCGCCGGTCGAGTAGCTCCAGGCCAGGGTCCCGTCCTTGAGATCGAAGCTGTAGACGCGATCGTCGTTGTTGCCGGCGTAGACGCGGCCGAAGGCGACGGCCGGGGTCGAGTAGAACTGGCCGGAGGTGCCGAAGCCCTGGCCCAGCGAGCCGGTCTGCCACTCGAGCTTGCCGGTCTTGGCGTCGACCGCGTTCATGTAGCCGCCGTAGTCGCCGACATAGAGGGTGCCGCCGTAGTAAGCGGGAGCGGACTTGACCGGGCCGCCGAGCGCGGTCGCCCAGCGCACGTTGCCGCTGATCGTGCTGAGCGCGTAGAGGTTGCCGTCCTCGCAGCCGAAGTAGACGGTGCGGCCGATCACCACCGGCGAGGACTCGGCCCGGCCCGGCAGCGAGTGCTTCCAGATGATCTTGCCGGTCTTGGCGTCGAGCTTGACGATGTGGCCGGGGACGAGGTTGACGATGTAGAGGCGGTGCTTGGAGTAGGTCGGCGAGGAGGCGTTGAGGCGGCCGATGCTGCGTTCCCAGAGCACCTTGCCGCTGTCGGCGTCGAGCGCGTAGGCGGTGCCGTTGTTGTTGACGCAGTAGAGCTTGCCGCCGACGTAGATCGGCGGGAACTCGAGCAGCGGCTTCTCGGTGAAGCGCCAGAGCTTGCGGAAGGGGGGCTTGATCCCGGTCGCCGGCAGGTAGCGGGTGCGCGCCGGGTTGAGCCCGTACATCGGCCAGTTGACCGTCTTCGCCTCCGGCTTCGGCGGCTTCTGCGGCACGAAGGTGGCGTTTTCGTTGTGCACGTCGGCGGGCCGCTTGAGCAGCTCGTAGGCGAGCACGCCGGCGCCGAAGACGGCGATCACGGCGGCGGCGATCAGTCCAATCGCGAGACGCCGGTGCTGCTTCCAGAGGTGCTCCGCCTGCGCCCACAGACCGGCGAGGAGTGTTTTGGCGGCGCCGCTCAACCCCCCGCCGCGGCGCGTCGCTCGGACTCCTTGACGATGCCGTCGACAAGTCCCTTGACCGCCTGCTTGACCACGGCGACGATGACCGGCCCGACCACGGGCACGGTCGGCTGGGTGCGCACCGCGTAGACCATCTCGGTGCCGCTGCCGGCCGCGGTCAGCTTCACCGTGCCGACGTGGTCGCGAACCGGCAGGCCGGAGAGCAGCTTGTAGGAGAAGCGCTCATCCGGCTGGTAGGCGATCACTTCCTCGCGCAGCGGCGGGCCGACCGCGGTCAGCTTGCGAATCGCGCCAAGCCCGTTCGGCGCGGGCTCGCCCTCGCGCTCCAGCTCCGACTTGCGCAACGGAGTCAGCTCGGCGTATTTCCGGTGATCGGTGAGCACCGCGAACACCGTCTCCGGTGGCGCGGCAATCTGACGGGTGAAAGTGAAGCTGGCCACGGCGGCGAAGGCTATCGGGAGGGCCGGGTGGCCCTCAGCCCAGCTTCCATCGTTGGGGGTCAGTCCCGTCGACCTTGGACACTTCGCCCTCGATCACCATGTGGTCGAGGCAGGAGAGGACGATCTGCAGGACCCAGGCGCTGACCGGGGTGTTGACGTTCTCGGCGCCGACGATCTCGGCGACGATCTCAAAGGCGGTCCTCTCCCCCTCGCCGAGCGCATCGCGGGTCTTCTCCAGCAGCTCGGCGACCTGCCGCCGCGCCTCGGCGATCTTGGCTTTCGGGATCGCGGAAGGGCCGGCCGTGGCCGGGCAGGCAGAGGTCGACCTCGAGCGGCTCGACCCGCTCGAGGCTGCCGAGGAACTCGCCGATCGGGTCGGGGCTGTGGCCGTGGTCGAAGAAGAGCACCGTGCGGCCGAGCAGGTGATCGCCGGAGATCATCAATTTGCGCTCAGGCTGGTGCAGGACGACGTGCGAGGGCGCGTGGCCGGGCGTCTCGTAGACCTGCCAGGTGCCGAGGTCGGTCTCCACCTCGACCCCGGGGAGGAGGTCAAGGTCGGGCTCGACGATCGCGTCGATGCCGTTGTCACTGTTGTCGCTGCGCGTCCCGGTAGCGTTCGAGCCCGGCAACCGGGACGCCGCTCTGCCGCGCCACCTCGAGCCGCTGCTCGAGCGCCGCCGCCGGGTCGTCGGCGAGCAGGCGCACGTGCTCCCAGGCGGGGTGCATCCAGAGCTCGCAGCCGGCGCCCTCGACGATCGGCGCCGCCAGCCCGTAGTGGTCGGTGTGGGAGTGGGTGCAGACGAGCAGCTTCACGTCCTCGAGGCCGAAGCCGGCCCCGGCGAGGGCGAGGTCGAACTGGCGCATGCGGCCCTTGCCGCCGATGCCGGTATCGAAGAGGACGATGCCGCCGTCGGCCTCGATCGCCCAGACGTTGCCGTGCGGCACGCCGGGCCAGGGCAGGGCGAGGCGCAGTCGCCAGATGCCCGGCAGGACCTTCTCGCTGCGCGGCGCCTCGGGGCGTTTGCGCTCCTCAGCCATCCGGCTCATCCTCTCAGGCGCTGAGGGCCTGGCGCGTGACCGCCGTCATGCTCGGATAGGTTGGGCACCGCGATGGAACCGAGCAGCCCCAAGCGCGCAGGCCTCGTCCTCAGCGCGCTGATCCTGGTCGCCGCAGTCGCCAACCTCAACCTCGCCGTCGCCAACGTCGCCCTGCCCGACATCGGCAAGGCCTTCGACGCCGGCCAGACGACGCTCAACCTGGTCGCGGTCGGCTACTCGCTCGGGCTGGCGACCTCGGTGCTCTACCTTGGCGCGCTCGGCGATCGCTACGGGCGCAAGATGATGCTGCTGCTCGGCATGGGACTGTCGATCCCGGCCTCGCTGCTGGCCGGCTTCGCCCCCTCGATCGGGGTCCTCTTCGTCGCCCGCCTGCTCGGCGGAGTCGCCGCCGGCATGGCCTTCCCGACCACCCTGGCCCTGATCACTGCGCTTGTGGTCGGGCAACGACGCGCACCCGCTCGATCGCGCTCTGGTCGGCGATCGGCGGCGCGATCGCCTCGCTCGGCCCGCTGCTCTCCGGCGCCCTGCTCGAGCAGTTCGACTGGGGCTCGGTCTTCCTCGTCACCCTGCCGCTCGCAGCGCTGGCGCTCTATCCTCGCCTGGCGCTACGTCCCCGCCCACGTCAACGAGACGACCGAGCCGGTCGACAACCTCGGCGGCATCCTCTCGATCCTGCTGGTCGGCCGCGCTCGTCCTCGGGATCAACCTGGCCCCGGTCCCCGGCAAGGGCGCCCTGGCGATCGGGCTCGGGATCGTCGCCCTGGCCGCGACAGGCGCCTTCGTCCTGCGCCAGCGCCGGGCCCGCTCGCCGCTCTACGACCTCGAGGTGGCGAAGCGGCGGATCTTCTGGGTCGCCGCCTGCGCCGGGATCATCGTCTTCGGCTCGCTGATGGGGGCGATGTTCATCGGCCAGCAGTTCCTCCAGAACGTGCTCGACTACTCGACCCTCGACTCCGGCCTGGCGATCCTGCCGGCGGCGATCCTGATGGTGATCGTCGCCCCGCGCTCGGCGAAGCTGGTCGAGGCGCGCGGCGCCCGCTTCACCCTGCTGATCGGCTACGTCTTCTGCGTGCTCGGCTTCCTCACCATGCTGCTGCTCTGGAAAGACGACATCGAATACTGGAAGGTCGGCCTCGGCTACGCCTTCATCGGCATCGGCGTCGGCTTCGCCGGCACCCCCGCCTCGCACTCGCTGACCGGCTCGGTGCCGGTCAAGCGCGCCGGCATGGCCTCCGGCACGGCCGACCTGCAGCGCGACCTCGGCGGCGCGATCATGCAGTCGATCTTCGGCGCCCTGCTGACCGCCGGCTACGCCGCCGCCGCCAGCGCCGCGATCGCCTCCTCGGGCGAATCGGCCAAGGTCACCGAAAACGTCGAAGGCGAGCTGACCAAGTCCTTCTCCAGCGCCGCCGACCTCGCCGGCCAGTACCCGCGCCACAGCGAACAGATCATCGCCGCGGCCAAGGTCGTCCTTCCTGCAGGGCGACGCCTGGGCCTACAGCGCCGGCATCGTCGCGATCCTGCTCGGCGCCGCCCTCGTCTTCTTCGTCTTCCCGAAACGGGACGAGGAGCAGCGCCTGCTTGCCCAGTACAACGCCGAAGACACTGAGCCGGCCGCGGCTGCTTGAGAAGATGGCGGGGAATGGCCGCCAGTGACGAAACAGGAGGGTCCCGGCTCGGCACGACGCTGCGCGAAGGCGAGCGAGTAACGCCGCTCGAGCTCTTCTTCGACCTCGTCTTCGTCCTGGCGATAACCCAGTGCACGGCATTGATGTCCCACCACCCGACTTGGTCCGGCATCGCCCAGGGACTGCTCGTGCTCGGCATGCTCTGGTGGGCCTGGACCGGCTACTCCTGGCTGACCAGCGTGATCGACCCCGAGGAGGGCGCGGTGCGCCTGGTGATGTTCGGGGCGATGGCGGCGCTGCTGCTGGTCTCGCTCTGCGTGCCGGAGGCGTTTGGCGAGCTGGGCCTCGCCTTCGCCCTGATCTACGGCGTGGTGCGCAGCGCGCAGATCGCTCTCTTCATGCTCGCCAGCCCCGAGGACGACGCGCTGCGCCACTCGGTCCTGGGCCTTGCCGCCAGCACCCTGGTCGCGGTCACGCTGCTTGCCCTGGCCTCGCTCTTCGACGGCCTCGCCCAGGGCGCCCTCTGGGCCCTAGCCCTCTTCCTCGACATGGCCGGGCCGTACTTCTTCGGCTCGGAAGGCTGGAAACTGATGCCGGCGCACTTCGCCGAGCGCCACGGCCTGATCGTGATCATCGCCCTCGGCGAGTCGATCGTCGCGATCGGCGTCGGCGCCTCACACGAGCTGACGCTGGCGATCGGCACCGCCGCCGTGCTCGGCGTGGCGCTGACCGCAGCGATGTGGTGGATCTACTTCGACGTCGTCGCGATCGTCTCCGGCAAACGCCTGGCCGAGGCGGAGGTCGGCCGGGTGCAGAACGAGATGGCCCGCGATTCCTACTCCTACCTCCACCTGGTGATGGTCGCCGGCATCGTCCTCGTCGCCCTCGGCCTGAAGCTGACGATCGGCCACACCGGCGCCCACCTCCACACGGTTCCCGCCTTTGCCCTGCTCGGCGGCCTCGCCGTCTACCTGCTGGGCCACGTCGGCTTTCGCTACCGCCATGTCCACACCGTCAATCGCCGCCGCCTGCTGCTGGCGATCGTCCTGCTGATCCTGGTCCCGGTGGCGACCCAGGTCCCGGCCCTGGTGGCGCTGGCCTTCGTCAACGTGCTGATCTGGGTCTTGATCGCCTACGAGACCCGCCTCTACGGCGAGGGCCGCCACCGCCTGCGCCGCCCTCAGGCCGCTGAGGGCTGATCGCGGCGCCGGCGCGGGCCGAGCGGATGCTCGAACTCCTGCATCAGGCCGGCGATCGCGAAGCAGAGAGCGCCAAGCAGGGTGCCCCAGTTGGCGATGCCGGTGGCCAGCATGTCGCCCGAGGAGGGGCGCACGAAGGTGGCGACGGCGGAGACCATGAAGAGGACCGAGCCGAGCTGGTTGACGGCGATGATCCACCAGCCGAGGTCGCGGCGGTGCCAGACGCGCCAGAAGCGACCCGCGATCCCGGCCATCGCCAGGTGGCCGGAGATGAGGAAGAGCGCGCAGCCGACCATGTCCGGTGACCAGACGAGGCGATCGAAGGCGGCCGGGGTGAGTTCCTGGATGAACGAGTCGATCAGGTTGATCGCGAAGACGATCGTGCCGGCGAAGAGGACCACCGCGCTCGCCCGTTGCAGGCGCGGCTCACCGCGAACCTGGACGACCGAGGTGTAGCCACCGGTGCTGAAGAAGACGCCACCGACCAGGTAGATCGAGGCGCAGGCGGTCGGGGTGACGCCTGCCTGCGCCAGGGCCGCACCGAGGGCGAAGAGCGAGCCGCCGATCAGGAACGCGGTCGCGGCAACAGCGTTGACCAGCGCACTACGGCGAGACGAAAGTCCCCGGGTCTGGGCCGATGCGCTCACCGCGGTCGAGTCTCTCGAATTCGGCCATCTCGGCGTCGCTCAACTCGAAATCGAAGAGCTCGATGTTCTCGCGGATCCGCGCTGGCGTCACCGACTTGGGGAAGACCACGTTGCCCAGCTGCAGGTGCCAGCGCAGGACCGCCTGGGCGGGGGTCTTGCCGTGGCGCTCGGCGATCGCGACGATCGTCTCGTCGTCGAGCAGCTCGCCCTGGGCGAGCGGGCTCCAGGCCTCGGTGACGACCCCGTGATCGGCGTGCCAGGCACGCAGCTCGGCCTGCTGAAGGCGCGGGTGGAGCTCGATCTGGTTCACGGTCGGCCGGGCGTCGGTCTCCGCCTCCAGCCGCTCGAGGTCCTCGACGCGGAAGTTGGAGACCCCGATCGTGCGCGCCCGGCCTTCCCCGTGGATGCGTTCGAAGGCGCGCCAGGTATCGACGAAGCGGTCCTCGGTCGGCACCGGCCAGTGGATCAGGTAGAGGTCGACGTACTCGAAGCCGAGCCGGCCGAGGCTCGCCTCGAAGGCAGCCAGGGTCGAGTCGAAGCCCTGCTCGGAGTTCCACAGCTTGGTCGTGACGAAGAGGTCCTCGCGGGCGAGTCCCGAGGCGGCGATCGCCGCACCGACGCCCTTCTCGTTGCGGTAGGCGCCGGCGGTGTCGATGTGGCGGTAGCCGAGGTCGAGCGCCTGCTCGACGACCTCCTGGGTGTCATCGGGCGGGACCTGGAAGACGCCAAACCCCAGCTGGGGAATCTCGACGCCGTCGTGGAGGGTGAGGCGGGGGATCGTCATAGCCGCTCAACTACCCGCTGAGACCGAGCCTACGCGGGGTGCTGAGCTAGCTGGAGGCGAGCCCGATGGCAAGCAGCGGGAAGGCCAGCATGACGCCGAGGTAGACGCCCATCGCGGCGCCGGCGGCGACGCTGGTCGTGCGCGAGCGCATCGACGAGATCACGCTGATCAGGAAGATCGCGCCAGCGAGAACCACTCCGATCCAGAAATACGTCCGGCATCAGCGCCGGGAGACTATCGAACGGGGAGGATTTGGCGGCCTCTTGGCAAAGCGGACGAGCATGGAGAGCGGCCTGCAGAACGATCTCTCGCTCTCCTCGACCGGGGTGCAGTGGATCGTCAACGGCTACCTGCTCTCGCTTTCGGCGCTCTTCGCGTTCGGCGGCCGCATCGCCGACATCGCCGGCCACCGCAGCATGGTCGTGCTCGGCGTGATCGTCTTCGCCACCGCCTCGGCACTCTGCGGCGCCACCCCGACCGGCAGTCTCGACGAGGCCTGGATCATCACCTTCCGCATGATCCAGGGCGCCGGCGCGGCGATCATGTTCCCGGCGGCGCTGGCGATCGTCCTCGGCGCCTTCCCGGTGCACGAGCGCGGCCGCGCCCTGGCGATCTTCTTCGCGATCACCGGCGGCCTGACCTCGATCGGCCCGCTCGCCGGCGGCTACCTGGTCGAAATCAGCTGGCGGACGATCTTCTGGGTCAACATCCCGGTGGCGATCATCGCCCTCGTCCTCACCGCGATCGCCAAGCCGGAGAACACCAAGCACCCTGCGCCGCTCGACTACCGCGGCGCGGCGCTCGTATCCGGCGGCATGGGCCTCGCCGTGCTCGGCCTGCAGCAGTCGAGCGTCTGGGGCTGGGGCAACCCAATCACCTGGATCTGCATCGCCGCCGGCGTCGCGGTCCTCGCCGCCTTCGTCCTCTACGAGCTGCGAATCGAGAACCCGCTGATCCAGGTGCGGATCTTCGACGACCGCGCCTTCGCGGTCGGACAACGCGATCCTCTTCCTGCTGATGATCCCCTTCATCCCGCTCTTCTTCTTCGCCAGCATGTACGCGCAGATCTCGCTCGGCGAAAGCGCCTCGGAAACCGGCCTCTACCTGCTGATCTTCTTCGCCGGCTTCGCCACGGCCTCGCAGTGGGGCGGGCGGATGCTCGACAAAGCGGGAGCCCGGCGCGCCGGTGGTGCTGGGCTGCGCGGTGGCCACCGTCGGCTTCGGCCTCTGGGCGCACTCGCTGCCCGACCTCTCGGTCAGCTCGCAGTGGTACTACATCGTCCTCGCCGGAGCCGGGGTCGGCCTGGTGCTCAGCCCGGCCAACACCGACGCACTCAACCGCGTGCCCGCCAACCGCTACGGCGAAGCGACCGGGATCACACAGACTGTGCGTAACTTCGGCTCGAGCCTCGGCCTGGCGGTGCTCGGCACGGTCCTGATCCTGCAGAACAAGTCGAACCTCGAGTCGACGGCGAGCACCCACGGCCTGCCGAAGGCGGCCGCCGACGAAATCGCCGACGCGATCAGCCAAGGCAGCGGCGCCGGCTGCAAGCGCCCGCGCACGTCAGCGGTGCGCTCGCCAAGGTGGTCGACAACATCCCCCACGACTTCGCGCTCGCCACGCAGACGGTCTTCTACGCGATGGCCGGCGTGATGGCGCTCGCCTTCGTCGTCGCCGTGGCGACGATGCAGTCGGGCAAGGTCGAAGAGCAGGTGGCGGAGGGCGATCCAGCGTTCTAGCGACCAGCGGTGAAACGTTTTACGGCTCTGAGCGAGCTGTAATGCGTTGCACCTCACCTGGTTCTGCCTTACGTTGCCGGGCGTGACTGCCCGGGTTCTTCGTCTCGTCCCTCTGCTCGTCGCGGTCGCACTGCTCGGTCAACCACCGACAGCCATCGCGTCCACCGCGGCCCAGCGGCTGATCGACGCTTACACACCGATCACGATGCTGCGCGAAGAGCAGGACCCGCCCTGTGAAACCTCGGCCGAGCAGTACGAGCCGACCAGCGTCTCGACCGTGCTCGGCAACCCGTCGGTCGACGCTCAAGCGGGTCGAAGAAGGCGGCAAGGAAGAGGCGATCAAGCGGGCGCCGACCGCCGCCGACATCGCCGGGCTCGGCGACCCCTTCCACCTCGACCTGCACGGCGATCCGCTTGGCGACACCTGCGTCTACGCGCGCGACTTCGCAAAGCTGAAGACGGAAGGCAAAGCGCCGCCGATCACCTACGCCCACATCGCCCGTCAGGTCGGGCCACCCGGGCTTCGTCGTCCAGTACTGGTTCTTCTGGTACTTCAACCAGTTCAACGACCTGCACGAGGGCGACTGGGAGGGGATGCAGATCGCCTTCGAAGCGGGCAACGCACGGCAGGCGCTGGCCGAAGACCCGAGCGAAATGATCCTCTTCCAGCACGCCGGCGGCGAGCGGGCCGACTGGGAAGACTCGAAGGTGCGAGAAGGAAGGAACGCACCCGGTCGTCTACCCGGCCGCTGGCTCGCACGCGACCTTCTACGACTCGACCGTCTACGTCCAGAACGGGTCAGAACGGCTCCGGCGTCGGCTGCGACAACACCAGCGAACCGCTGCGCGAACTGCGAGTCCACCCGGTTGCGATCCCGACCTTTCCGACCACTACTGGCCGGTTCAAGTGGCTCACCTACTTCGGCCACTGGGGCGAGAAGGAGAAGGGCTTCAACAACGGGCCGACCGGCCCGCTGACGAAGACAGCATGGCTCGAACCGTTCGCCTGGATGGAAAAGCAGCGCTCGACCAGCCCGCGAGCTGCCGGGCGGCTCGTTCGCCGGGCCCGCCGTCAGCGGCGCCTTCTGCGGCGCCGTCGCCACGGTCTCCGACGTGATCAACCTCGAGTCGCGCTCCCGGCCGGCGGCGATCGCAATGATCGCGATCCCGGCGCTGCTGCTGATCCTCTTCGTCGGCGTGACCAGGTGGGGCCCGGTCGACCTGACCGAGCTGCGCCGGCGCCGCGCCTTCGGCCAGATCGTGCGCGCGGCGCGGCAGCTCTACGGCCGCCACTGGCGGACGATGGTGCCGATCGGGCTGAGCGCGCTGGTGCTCGTCGGCGCCGTGCGCGGCCTTGCCGCCCTGATCGCAGGCCAGCGCGGCGTCGATAACGCCACCGGTCGTGCCGGCGCCCACCTCGCCCTCGCCGACACAATCGAATCGCTCGGACAGCCGATCGCCGGGGCGCTCGTCGCCGCTGTGGTGATCGTCGCCGTACGCCTGCTGGTCGAGACCGGCGGCATGGGCTTCCTCGACTCCTGGCGCGGAATGCTGCGTCGCTTCTGGCGCGTCGCTGCGGGGTCGCTGCTGCCGTACGTGGGCGCCTTCGCTCTCGTCATCACCGTGATCGGCATCCCCGTCGCGATCTACAAGTTTGTCTGCTGGCAGTTCGTCCAGCAGGAGATCTTGATCGGGGACAAGGGCATCCGTGACGCCTTCCGCGCCAGCTCCGACCGGGTGCGCGGCCGCTGGTGGCACACCGTCCGCGTCCTCGGCTTCTTCTGGCTGCTCAGCATCGCCGCCGGCCCGGTACTCGGCTTCACCCTGATCTTCACCAACTTCTCACTGCTCTGGATCAACGTGATCGGCTCGGTCGTCTTCGCCCTGCTCGTCCCCTACGTGGCGCTCGGCCGCACGCTGCTCTACTTCGATCTCGGGGTCCGAGCCGAGGAGGAGCCAGCGAGGCCCTGGCGTGAGCGTTTGCCGCGGAAAGCAGCGACAGCCGAGGCCTGAGCCGTCAGAGCTGGGTTGCGATCACCCCGATCAGGGCGGCGACAATGCCCGCCGCGGCCAAAAAGAGAGTCCGCTGCATGGCGTCGAAACGAGCATCGATCTTGTCGAATCCGCCCTTCATTTCAACGCGCAGCTCGCGAAGGTCCGTTTCGACGCGATCAAAGCGATGATCGACCAGCTTGAAACGCTCGTTCACCTGCTCCTCAGCCTGTTTGAAACGTTCGTCAACATGGTCGAAGCGTTTCTCGACATGATCGAAACGTTCGTCGATGCGGTCGAAGCGCTCGCCCAGCCGGTCGTCTGTCCAATTCACTCGCATCGCCTCCATGCCTCCAGTGTGCCTCGGTCGGCCGCAACCGTTGCGCGCTGAATGTCACAGGTTCGAAACTTTTCGTCTGCAAGCGATGTTACACACGCCGGCGGCCCCGAGCGACGCCAGCTAGATTTCGGCCGGTGAAACTACTCGCCTTCAGCGACCTGCACCGCGACCTCGATCAGGCCGCCGAGCTGGTCGACGATGTCGGCCAAGGCCGACGTCGTGATCGGGGCCGGCGACTTCGCCTCGGTCCACGAGGGCCTGGGCGAGACGATCGACGCGCTGGCTGCGATCGAGACCCCGACCGTGCTGGTCCCGGGCAACAACGAGACCGAGCAAGGCGCTGCGCGAGGCCGCAGCGAGCTGGAGCGCGGCCACGGTCCTGCACGGCAGCGGCACGACGATCGACGGGACCGAGTTCTACGGTCTCGGTGCCGGCATCCCGGTCACCCCGTGGGAGTGGAGCTTCGACCTCGACGACGAGACGGCGAGCGACGATGCTCGCGCGCTGCCCCGAGCGACGCCGTCCTCGTCCTCCACTCGCCGCCGCGCGGTCACTGCGACAGCAACGGCGGCGACATGCACTTCGGCAGCCCCGCCCTGCTGCGAGCGATCGAGGAGAAGGCGCCGCGCCTGGCCGTCTGCGGCCACATCCACGAGTCCTGGGGCTGCGAGAGCCAGATCGGCGACACGCCGGTCCGCAACCTCGGCCCGAAGGGCACCTGGATCGAGGTCTAGGAGCGGCGCGGGCGGTACTTGAGGTGCGCCACACCGGGCGCGTCGACTGCTTCAACCTGCTCGAGGTCGAGATCGGCACCGAGATTCTCGAGTAGACGGGCGCCGTCCCCGAGCAGGACCGGAACGACGTTGAGCAGCATCTCGTCGACCAGGCCCGCCGCCAGGTACTGCTGGATCGCCTCGGCGCCGCCGCCGATCGCGACGTCCCCGCCACCCGCTGCCTCTGTGGCCTGGGCCAGCGCAGACTCGATGCCATCGGTGACGAAGGTAAAGGTGGTGCCCTCGAGCGCAAGCGGCTCGCGCTCGTGATTGGTCAAGACGAACACCGGGTGGTGAAAAGGCGGCTCGTCTCCCCACCAGCCTTGCCACGGCTGATCGCCCCAAGGGCCGGGACCGCCACCGAACATGCCGCGCCCCATGATCGTCGCGCCGACGTTGGCTGTCGCCTCCTCGAAGATGGGAGTGCTGGCGTTGACCTCTCCCCCCTCCCGGCCGTGCGGCTTGCGCCAGGCGGCTAGCTTGAGCACCCACTCGTGCAGCTCCATGCCGCCTTCGCCAAGCGGGTGTTCCTCGCTCTGGTTCGGGCCGGCGACGAAGCCATCGAGCGATACCGAGATCTGGAACTTGAGCCGGGACACTGACTAAGCGTCGAAGAGCTTGCCGGCGCGGATCCGCGCCGCCATGTCCTTCGATTCCTCGCGGTAGACGCGGCCATCCTCGAACTCGATTGCCGGGTACTTGCGCTGACCCGATAGCTGCTCGAGCTCATTGCGCTTGCCGGGCCGCAGCGGGCCCTTGACGATCTCGTACTCGACTCCCTGCTCATCGAGTGCCTTCTGCACTTTCCAGCAGGGGTGGGCTTCGATCTTCACGAACTCGGCCGAACAGCGATGGAGCTTTACCGCCATTGGGACCAGCCTAACCGGGCAGCGCAAGAAAAGGAACGCCCCGACATCCGCCGGGGCGTTCGGCTTCTCAAGGCGTAATCGCCTACGGACAGGCAAACGCCGCCAGCGGCGCCGGCAACGAGGGAACTTTTAGTTCCAGGCCCACTGGCAGCAGGCCGCCGAGGCCGATTCCGCCGAGACCCGAGAGCAGCGAGTTGGCTTGTGTTCGTCAGCGCCGTGGTGCGGGTGCAGAGCGTAGTCACTTTCGGGATGGTCGCGATCGCGTTGTTCAGTTCACTCGCCGTTATGCCGGCGAGCTTGGTGCCGGCTTCAACGGCTGCGCTCAGCTGTTCGTGAGTCACTCCCTGGAGCAGCGAGGTGGGCGATTCGAGGCTTTCGGTCAGCCCTTCAATTTGTTCGCCCTGCGTCTCGACCAGTTCTTCGAGGGACAGGTCGGCGACACCCGGGGCAGACGATGAGGCGCTCTCCCCGCTTGCATCTCTTCCCAGCGGAGATCAGGCGCAGGGAGCCGCGGTGCTTGCCGAGGCCTGGACCGTGTGCACCGCTGGGGAGCTCGCCCGCGGCGTCGCGCTTGCCGAGCCGTAAGCGCCGAGGAGAGCAAGCAGCAGGATCGCCACAGAGAGCGGCGCTCCCCAAATGCGGGTGGCAAATTTCGACTGAGTGACGGCGTGCATGGTTCCCTCCGATTCGTTGGGTTACCGCCGCCCATGCCGGGCACCGGGGTGGAGATGGCGAAGCCGCACCGCATCGCGAGCCGTTGCCGAATCCGCGTCGCGGCTGCGCAGGGCGAGGACAACGCTGGCCGTCGCCCTCTCGCCCTTTGAGACGGCCGCGCGCAGAGCGCGTCGCAGCCTCGATGGCAGTCTGAAAACGAGCCTCTGGGAGCCGGTGACGAGGCGCTGCCGGCGCACTGAGCCGAGTGCCCTGCCAGGAGACCTCGCCGAGCGGTGGGCCTTGAAGCGCAGGCGGGCGAGGACCTGGCAGGTGCCGGGGCAAGTTCTCAGAGAAACTTGACTGGATGCCGACGTGGTCGAAACGATGCGCGCCCTACCAGGGAACCACTGGCTCGTCCACGGCCCAGGATCCGAAACCATGATCTACGGCAAGGGCATCGAAGACCAACGCCTCACGAAGTTCATCGTCGAACTCGACCCAAGCGACAAGTCAGCCGCCGAGAGTTACCTGGGCAGGCGGTACTCAGGCTCCTGGTTCCCTTACAGCGGGGGCGAATGGGGCCTCAGCACCGTCGAACAGGGATCGGACCCGCAGGCCCACCCGCACTTCGTCGGTGAACTCGAAGAGCGACTTTGCCGACGCACGCTGGGGACGGCGTGCCCACCGTAAACGCAGCACCGAAGGCAGCGCAAATGGCTGCTACCAGCGCTTCGACTCCTCGTCGCGATCCCTGCGCCTCCAAACCTCCGCGACCCATTCGGCTCCTTGCCCTAGTGCATAGCCGATCATCAGGATCGTCGTGAAGATGAAGAAGACGAAGACTCCGGGCGGTGAAAGCAGCGGCTCCGACGCCCAATCGTCACTGGTTCCAACAAAGCCGCTGACTTCGAGATAACCAAGCGTAATCAGCGGCCCCACGAGCGACAGAAGCATCCACCAGCTGCGGACGTAGGCGCCAACGGCGACACCAAGTACGAGTACGCAAACGGCTGCAGCATCGGTATGGAAGGCGCCTACTTCCTTATGGGACCCGTAGATCCAGACACCGGAAATCGTTGCGTAGGAAACGGCAGCCGCGAGTCGTTTGCGGATTGTCGGATCGTCGGCCATCTGCCCGCTCGAACATAGCGATAGCTGCTGGCGCGCAGTACAAAGCCACGCGGCCAAACAACGGCGCGCACCGGGAGTGCGCAGCCTCCCGAGGAACACCAAGGAACGCGCCAGACAGGATTCGGACCTGTGACCTTCGGTTTCGTAGCCCGAGCCCGTCGATCGGCTGGGGTACGTGGGGGCAGATTTCAGCGGTTTTCAGGGGATCGAGGGCCGCTGGAATCGGCTGAGGTCTGTGGGGCGTGTTGCCCCATTTGTTGCCCCACGAGTACCCGAACTCCTGCGGGCACGATCTTCGCCGTGAAGGGGAAGCGGCGGCACTGGACGTCGCCCCCGAGACTCAGACTCATCGAGCGCCCGCGGGCTGCCAATCTTCGAAGTGGCTCGGCGCGCAAAAGCGAATGCCGCGTTCTGAGGAACCAGGAGATCCTCAGAACACCAGAGTGCCACCGCAGCACCTTCTCCCGAGCGAGCCGCTACCTGCGCCCAGCGATATTCGATCGGCTCGTTTCCAATGCTTAGGATGTCGTAAATGGCTCAGACGGCGGACATGAAAGTTGGGGGAGAACTCACCAGGCTGCGCTTGGATGAACTCGATCCAGATCCCCTGAATCCAAGACTGCCCGCCGAGGTGCAACGCAAAGATCTCAAGCCCGCGGAGCTGTTCCCATACCTCGACCGCGTCTACGACGTCTTCTCTATTGCCGAATCCATTCTTCGGCACGGATACTTCGAGGCCGAGCCGCTCGTAGCAATACCGAGCCTTGGCAAATCTGGAAAACCAAGGAATCCAAGGCGTTACATCGTGGTGGAGGGAAATCGACGACTCGCCGCGCTAAAGGGCCTCGCCAACCCGAAGATCCGCGCAACCTTGCCTACCAAAGGTTGGCGTGAGATTCCAGCGGACGCCGACGTTCCGGTCGATGTCCCGGTACTTGTTGTTGAGAGTCGCTCTCAGGCTGCACCCATTTTGGGCTTTCGACACATAACGCGGCCGGCACCGTGGGCTCCTCTTCCGCAAGCGAAGTACATCGCAGACCTTGTCGATGACCAAGGTCTCTCATTCGCGGAAGTTGCCGCCTTGCTGTCACGCGGGGAGCCCGAGGTGCGGTCGTTTTACCGGAACTACTGGATTCGCCGGCAGGGCGAGGAGAAGCTGGGACTTTGCGACTCAGCCCGTATCACCGACAACTTCGGCGTCTTCACGAGGGCCATGCAAAATCCCGGGATTCGCGACTACATAGGCGCTCCTCCCCCTCGCGGCGTCGATCAAAATTACTTCCCACTTCCTGACGATCGGGAAGAGGAGCTCTCACGATTGACGACTTGGCTCTTCGGTCCTCCCAGAAACGGAAGGGCGGACGGTGAGCAAGTCGTGCAGGATTCCCGGCAGATCACCTCTTTGGGTCGGGTGCTCGAAGATCGAGAAGCCCTATCCATCCTCGAGGACACAAACGATCTGGAGGCGGCCCGCCAATCGACTGTGGACCCCATTTCCGCACTCGTGCGCAGCATCCGCTCATCGATAGCTTCTATTAAGCGCGTCCAGAAAGAGATGAACGGCGATGGTGCGCCTCTCGCTGAGGCCCGCAAATCTCTTGAAGCGTGCCTCGAGCACTACGAGTCCTCAGATCTTGGCTAGTCAGATTCTGGATTTCCCGGCCGATGTCGGTCGCTGGGCGCTAGCCGATTGGGTCGAGAAAACGATGTTCCTCGAGGAACGCGAGGAACTCTCAAGAGCATCAATCGAACGACGCTTTCCGACCAACTTCCAGCCAGATGCAAGCGAGGTTGAGGTTCTTTACGACGAGCTCAAAGACCGCGCCGGGGCATCTCCCAAGTGCTATCCATTTTCGATCTCAGAAAACGAAGTCATTACCTTCAACAGCGCCGTTGATCGTCGGGTCTACGAATTCCTCACGTTGATATCCCTGCGCATCGCACCTTATCGATCAGAAAGTCGCTTCAATGACGTCGACCCCTTGTTCGATCTACTTGTCCGAGAGGCCGCTAAGGAGTACGGCGGGACTGGGACGGATGCACTCAGGTTCGGGTGGCCCACCCGAGACGGCCGACCAAAGCGGCTCATCGACGCGTTTCCCTGGATAAGTGAGATCACCAAGATACCCTTGGGCAATCTTGAAACCTTGAAGCCCAAGGATAAGGATGCTGGAGTGGACATCGTCGCATGGAAGCCATTTGCCTCCGGCGGCGTAGCCTTTTCCGTTACCCTCTTTCAGAACACGCTCGGATTTAACTTTGAGCGAAAGGCGAGTGACATCGCCCTGTCTCAGTGGAAGCACCTACTGCGCATCGGTGAGGGTCCCCAGATTGGACTCGCATTCCCGTTTGCCGTTGAGGTCGACTCGCCAAGTTGGGACACGATGAATTGGCGGGCAGCAGTGGTCCTAGATCGCCCTCGAATGTGCGAGAACCTAGATGTGAGTGAACTCGCGAACTTCGAGCCCGAGTGGACCGAGATAGCCGATTTCAATGTCCAGGAACGGGCAGCAATTGTCACGCTCCTGAGGACACCGCCGGCTCCAAAGGTCAAGCGGTCTAAAAAGTAGGTTGTGATCTAAGTCTGCCAGCGACCCGTCATCGCGGCCCATGTGTCGATCGCAGAGTCCGTTGCCCTGATTTCCCTCAGCGCCTCTGCGAACTCGCGTGGGAGCACGGAACAAGAGTCGTGTGGGTCGCGGTCGCCAACCATCAAAGCCTCGTGAAGTACATCACGCACCGAGTCAACGATGCGCATGACGACATCGTGGTCGGCCTCGGCTCGCTCGATGACAGCGCGACGGTTAAAAGCGACCAGCTGGCCGGGGGGGAGCACTGCAAGAAGTGCCCTCGACGCTCCCGCCGCGGCGGAGTCACGAGCAAGCGTGTCGGCGGTCGCCTCTCGGGTCGCTTGCTGCTTGACCTCCGATCCAATCACCAACTGATCGCCACGGAGAATCGAGACGTCGATCCGGCGGGGGTCATTTCGGGAGGGAAGGTCGGCGCGGAGTCCGGCCGCGCGGAACGCGCCGGCAACCAGCGCCATGCCGCGCGCGCCACCTTCACTGTCGGCCGAAACGAAACCCTCAAGAACTCCGATCAGATCTCCCAACCTAGGTGCCGTGGAGAGTTCAGCGGGCACCAGCTCCGCCCCCGCCCCCGGCGCAACTTCACGGCGAACCCGGATGAACGCTGCCAGAGCCGCGGAGGCTTCCGCTTCTGACATCTGATTGATATCGGCGAGCCATCCTAGGATGACTTGGAAGAACGGCTTGTGTGGCGGCGTTATGCGATCAAGGGCAACGTCCCACCGCTTCGATGAAACTAGGGTGCCGTGGTTGATCGGATCGTTATCGCTGCTAGATCCGATGTCATATCCGTAGGCGTGGCGCTTCTGCGCAAGGACAGTTGCCGGCTTCCTGAGGGAGTACGCGCCAGGGCCACCCGCACGCTTTTGAATCACGAAGGAATCGACACTTCGATCGGTCGCCTTCGCCAGAAGCGCCGCCCCCACTGCGGCGATGAAGGCAACGGATGGGCTGTCGCCCAACTGCCGCGCGCGAGCCATCCAAACCTCCGGAAGCTGCTCTTCGCTTACCGCGGCCAGATAGGCACCGTCTAGCACCTCCACGAGGCGCTCGTTGCTCAACGTCACCCCCACATGGTGAAGCGTATGCAATCAGGAGCCCCTCTACCAAGCGGCCCAGTACCCGAACGTGAGCAAGAGAGGCTCCGCGATCCGAGCAGCGACTGGAGGCCCAAATCTGCCCCGAGGCAAAGTTCCTCCTCGAAATCGACACACCGACCTCTGCCTATAGGCAGAGCGCGTCGAATCTGCTTTCGTTGCGGCGTGGCGGCACTGCCCTACCCGAAGCCGACCAGCGCCGACGTGAGTGCGCGCATGCGTCGTAACCCCCGCCGCGACACGCAACCGGAGATTGTGCTGCGCAAGGAGCTTCACGCTCGCGGACTGCGCTTCCGCAAGGACCTTTTGCTTCGAGTCCCGGGACGATCGGTCCGGCCCGATGTCGTCTTCACCCGTGCCCGAGTGGCGGTCTTCATCGACGGGTGCTTTTGGCATTGCTGTCCTGAGCACGGGACCCAGCCCGAGAAGAACACGGGCTACTGGGGTCCGAAGCTGGCAAGAAACGTCGCGCGAGATCAGGCGGTGAACAAAGCCCTGGCCGCAGATGGCTGGGTGGTCGTGCGGGGCTGGGAGCACGAGCCCATCTCCGAGGTTGCAGACCGAGTCGAGAACTCAGTCGCAGCAGCCTCGCGGTAGTCGCCTCAGGCGATAACCGCGAGGGGTGCCTCGAGCCGATCGAGGCTCGACGGTCATCTGATCGAGGAGCGCCTTGCCCATCAGCGGAGGGACGGCGTTTCCGAGCTGCAACTGCTGGCTGCGACGGTTTCCACAGATCACGAAATCGTCGGGAAAGGTCATCAACCGCTTGACCTCTGCGACCCGCAGCCGTCGACCCTCCCAATGGAAAGGTCCAACCCAGGGCCCTGGCTGCCCCTGGATGGTCGGAGACGGCCGGTCCGGATGAAGCTTGAGGAGAAAGCTCCAGTACCTGCTCCGCCACTTGAATCGGGGCCGTGGGTGCCCTCGCTTCTCGGTGAAGTAGAGATAGTTGTCGCCGGGGGGAACTTCTCGAAGCTCAGTGGCGTACGTCCCTGCCACGACCTCCTCGGGCTCGAACGGATTTTCCTCGTCGCTCAAGTCCGCAAGAGCCTCGCTCGCCGACATGTGGGAAAGGGAGGCGCCATTTCGATCCACTCTTCGCTCGTGCGGTCCATCATGAGTCTCCTCAGGCCAATCGAAACGCCAAAGATCAGCAGGAACATCGAGGAGGTCGGCTCGAACGCCGACGCAGATGAGCCTCTGTCGGAGCTGCGGCACTCCGTAGTCGGCGGCTAGGACCACATGGGCGTCAAAGGAATACCCGGCCGAGCGAATTGCCGCTTTGACCCGCTCGAAGATCGGGCGATTGTGGTTGTTGTAGGCCAGTCCATAGACGTTCTCCATGAGAAACGCGCGCGGACGGATCGCCCGAACTGCCTCGACGTAGTTGTCAAGGAGGGAGGCTTTGGGATCTTCCCCAGCCCGCTTGTAGGCGAGCCAATATCCAGACTTCGAGAATGGGGTGCAAGGCGGCCCTCCATGCAGGAGATCGACCTCTCCTGCCTCAAGCCCCGCGCCATCCAATAGCTCGCTGAAATCCAGATTGACGATGTCCTTAAAGAGTGCGTCCTCGTTCAATCGCCCAAACCATTGGTCGTTCTCCAGCAGAGTTGCCCGAGCAGTTGGGTCAAGCTCCACTGCGGCACGGGTCTCGAACCCGGCCAGCTCGGCGGCTATGTCCAAACCGCCGGCACCAGAGAAAAGGCTGACCGCCGTCCGCTTGGAATCATTGCGCTCCTCGGCATGCGGGAGACTGCCGAGCGCTTTGACATGCATCGGAATGACCCTAGTCATCTGGTCGGATCTCAAATACCCCTCCCGTCTGCCTCTTATCTCCGTTCCAAGGGCTCAGCGCTGCCCATCTCTCCCCCGACCTAGCTTCTCGGGGCATCCGGAAGGTCCAGCGCCGGCGCCTCATCGCCCGGCATTAGATGCGTGTACCGCATCAGCGTGAAGGCGGGTGAGTGGTGGCCGAGGGCGCGGCTTAGCTGGAGGAGATTGGTGCCTTGGCTGAGGTGAAGCGAGGCGAAGGTGTGGCGGAACGCGTGGAAGCCGGCCCAGGGGGCGTCTACCTCCTCTGCGAGCGGCTTTAGGACGCGGCGGCGGAGGTTGCCGGGGTCGAGCGGGCCGCCTGCTTCGCTGGGGAAGGCGAGGGCGGTCGAGTCTTGATCGGGCTGGGCGGCGATATTGGCGCGGAGCTTCGCCGCCAGCGATGGCGGTAGGCGGACCTCGCGGTTGCCGTACTTGCTCTTGGGCGGCACGATCCGGTCACGGACGATGGCGCGGCGGATGCAGACCTCGGGCTTGCTCTGGTCGAGTTGGAGGTGTAGGCGCTGAAGGGCGATCGCCTCGCTAATCCGCAGGCCGGCGACGGCCAGCAGCTCGAATAGCGGCTTGTGGCACTCTGGCGCCATCGTCAGAACGGCGGCGAGCTGCTCGCGGCTGAAGACCTTGACCTCCTCCTCGGGCAGCTGCTCGCGATGGGGCATGGCGAGGCCTTGCGCCGGGTTGTGGCGGATCAGGCCCTCGCGCTTGGCGGTCGCCAGGGCGGCGCGGAGCGGGATCACGGCGTTGGCGATGGTGCGGTCGCTGAGACGCTTGCCTTGCTCCTCCTCGTCGGCCAGCCAGTCCATGAAGCGGGCCAGCGCATAGGTGCTCACGTCGGTGAGCTTCAGCTTGGGCGGAAAGTGGCGGTGGGCGTAGGTGCGGATCAGGCGGCGGTATTCCTCGCGGGTGCTCTCGCGGAAGCCGCGCCGTCCTTGGCCGCGGTAGCGCTCGACCCATTCATCGACGTAGCGGAGGAAGCCGATCGTCGTACGCTCCTGAAGCTCGCCGCGGTCGCGGTCGGTCTCGCTCTCGCGCTTGATCCGCTTCGCTTCCTCGTAGGTGTGGGCGTAGCGCTTTCGCTGCCGCCCGGCGCTGCGGAAAACGCTGACGTAGCCGATCGTCTGGCCCGCGCCGTCTACGCGCTTGAAGACGCGGGGCGTCTTGGTCTTCCTGAGTCGCCGCTTGTCGCCGCTTGTCGCCGCAGCCTAGATCGGCCGCGAGGGCCGACGTATCCTGGGAAACGCTCATGAGCTAACCCCTCGTGAGCCGGGGGCGGGTCGTTAGCGCGACGCCGCCCCATTTGCGTTGTCGGACAAAACGTTAACAGGAGAACCGGCTCTACAGAGCCGTTTTGGGCACTTCGCACTGCACTTCGTTCTGTAGCTCGCACTGCACTTCGCACTGCGGCTCGCACCCACTCATTCCGACGGTGCTGCAATGCGGCTTGCCAAGCAGCATTGCGGCCACCGCGTTCCGCTGACATCTATATGTCAATGCCAAGCGCTCCCGAATCCACCGCAATTGCTGGGGGCTCGCGGTACGACCGCTGCGTCAGCCTCGCCGTGGCTCTGCTGACCTTCGCCTTCTGGGTTGACCGTCCGGCCGCCTGATCGGCCGGCCGGCCATTTGCCAGGACCGGCAAGGCAGATTGACGGCTGCGGCTTTCCGAGGGCCGAGGCAGGGACGCAGCCCAAGCATCGGGCTCCGTTCCCTCCCTGTGGCCTGCGCCTCGACCCTCGGGAAGCCGCTGGCCGCTTCCGCCGGGTCGGTCAGCGCTTGCGCGGGTCCAGTCGCTCGATCAACTCCTCGCAGGCTGCCTTCGCCCGCCGATAGCGCTCTCTCGCGTTCTCTTCTTCTGCTTGCAGCATCCGCACACAGGCCGAGCCGGCCAGCACGCTCTCGGCTTCGCCGCGCAGGCGCCCGAGCAGTTCCATCAGATCGTGGGGCGCCATCGTCAGGTCGACGCTCTCGCGGCCGTCCTCCTCGGCCCAGCCGAGGTCCTGCATCAGGCGGAGGTCTTCGCCGTACTCAAGGCCGAGGCGCTCAGCCTTGGCGAAATCCTGCTCTTCCATCGCAACCCAAAGGTCACCGATGCTGTTGACGTGGTTCAGCACGAGCTCGTAGAGCGCGTCTCGGCGCTCCCGGTCGATCGTCGCGGTGGTTTTGCCAGGCACGGCGTTCCCTTTCGTCCGGGGCGCCGAAGAGAGACCCAGGGATGCAGTCTGGCCCGCCCGTGGGCGGTACCGTCTCCATCGCATCGAAGGCTCGTTCTTCGGTGCCGGGCCCCGGGGCGTTCACGCGCCGCCGGGGCCGCTATTCAGCTTGTCGCGGCCGAACGTAGGTGGACGGGAGGCCCGTCTCAAGGTCTGCCGCCGAACCTCACTCGGACCTCATGTTGCCCCAGCCGTTGCCCCATGGCGATTTTCGGCGGTGCCGCGCAACGCCGGAAACCCCGCAAACCCGCTCCCCAAGCGGGCTTCGGCGAACGCGCCAGACAGGATTCGAACCTGTGACCTTCGGTTTCGTAGACCCCACAGCCGCCGCTCTGGAAAGCCATTTATAGGACGGACGAGACCTCGGTGAGACCCCCTACCGCGATTCCAAGCGGAGTCGGCCTATTGAGGCCAAAGCCATAGCTACCCCAGAACGGCCCGCCCTCCGTGACTGGAATCCCGGGAGAGGGCCGTCCGACATCTAGATCTCGGTTTGCCTGTTGGACAAAGGAATGGAGCTCTGCAGCTATCCCCGTATTGATGAGATTCCCAAGGGCCTCCGAACCGATGGTCCCTCGCCCCTGATCGTCCACGACATGAGCCAGATCCTTGGCGGCCACCGTCCATAGCAGCGGCTCCGAAGGAGTCTCCGCGATAGACGCAGCGGCAGAATTACCGAGCAGCACAAATTGAGCTTGCTCGCCCCACGATGCAAGGTTTGGATCTTCGAGATACGCGGCGAGCATGGTTCGACTGACCTTGGTGGAGATGCCACGCGTCCGATCTTCCGCAGGGGAGCATTGCAGGAGGAACAGGCCTTGCTCAACGGAAACCCCAATGCCGTCATTCGGGCGATATGTCGACGCCCACAGACGCGCCTTAGGCACAACGCTCCTTACAACGGCTCCCACTCTGGCCTCGACCAGCCGCTTCGGGATCCAGACACCGCGACCAAGCCGCTGATGGCTCATAAGAGCTGACGACGCGGCTCTACTGCCCGCTTGGACATTCAATAGCCAACCGTGGGGTGTTCATCTCTAGCCGGCGCCCCGCTTAAGCGGCCTTCAACCCACGCAGGGCCGCTATCCATCGCCCCAGATGCCGGGTGGCCCTTTCGGTTGGCCCCACCAGAGGAGCTGGCAGCCCAGCCGCCTGGATGTCGTCTTCTAGCGAGTCGCTCTCTTCCTCAAGCAGTGCCAAGGACTCATCCAGATCGAGAGTCGACCATCGGTCAATCTCTGCTTGTCGCGCAAGGACCGAGTGCTTCATCAGGTCGTGGTAGTCCAGCAGCGGCGGTTGTCCTTCACAGATATCGCATTCGCATGCCGTTAGGTCCGCGTCCAAAGACCACAACTGATAAGCCAAGTCCTGGCCTATGTATCGGTGGAATCGAGGAGCGTAGTAGCGAGCCGGGGGAGGTCCCGACTGCTGAAGTTCTGGCCAATTCCGGTGTTCTCCATATCCGATTCCATGGCACGCTCCGCCAAGTCCTACCGATCCCAGTAGAACGCTAAAGAACCCGCCATACAAAGCAAAGCAAGCTTGCCCTCGATCGCTGGCCGACCGAATCGCTTCTCCATAGGCAAGAAGATCGCTTGGATCGGGTCCGAGTTCCTCTAGGCCAGAGACCCAAATAATGGATCGCTCTTCAGCTCCTTCGGTTAGCCGATGATCGAGTTCCCCCGGGGCCGCACATGCCGTAACTGACAGAACCGACATTCCGGGCGGGGCGGCCTCGCGCGTAACCGCCAGCAAGTCGCGGCTCAAGCCCCACCACTCGTCACTCTCAGAGACAAAATAGGGAGCGACTACCGCAGTGGGAGCTTTCGCATCGTCCTCCTCTACTTCTTCGTCCAAGCGACTCGCGTACTTACTGAACTTCGCTGCCTGCTGGCTTTCGTAGCTGGTGTTGAACTCGACCCAATTGGCAGCAATCCGCGCTAGAAGCTCCGGAGGAAAATCGGCGGGGCTGGGGTCAACTTGACGGATGAGGTCTGGCGCCCCAAGAAGACCCGCCAATGCTTCGTGAGACTTCTTCGGTTCGGTAATAGCCTTCTGAAAAAGGGGAAAACGGGGGTCGATGAGATAGGGAGGAGCCTCAGGGGTTGCAGACAAGCTAAGGACAAATCCTCCAGTCCCCTCTTTCTGAAAGGCCGCGACTGTACCCGGGACGATGAGGCCGTCATAGAACTCACGCAGCTCTCGCACCGTCTGCTGATCGGTTGCCCCGTACGTCAGATAATGAGAAAACCGATCAAACATGGTGGGCAATTCGCATTAGGGTCTTGCTTCGGAAGCTCTCGGACCAGCCGAGAGTCGGGCGTTTTGAGAGTCGACCGGTGAAGAAGATCAACCTTGCCGTTGACCACGATTAGCCCGAGCCCATGTGCCTCTGCCAACTCTCGATATACGGGAGAGGGTCGCGCACCTGAGACAACGAAGCTCCGGTGGGCCGACACGCTGTTGTACATCGCTTGCTCAAAAACGCGGCGGGTCCCGTCCATCTTGAACTCAAAGGCCGTTACCTGCCCCTTGCTATTAGTTGTCACCAGATCAATTCTGCGACCGCGCCATGGAACCTCAAATGCGGCTCGGGACGCAGATCCTAGCCAGCCTACGTTGAGAAGCCATCGGAGCACGCTGGCCACCATTTTTCGCTCCCCCGGAAGCTCCTCCCAACCCGCAGCAAGCTGCAACGCCTCAGCCACCGAACCATGGATCGACATTGACCCACTGTCATTGCCTCTCATTGCTTCGAAGCCTCCTTCCCCCTGATCTCCGCTCCTGAAAGGCGCTGGTTTAGGACAACGTAAGCGACCACCAGAAGCACTCCCAGGGCAACGCCGGCTCCCCCCACTATCTCGCCTCCCATACGAAGGATTCGTGATGGCGCGAGATCCGAGTTATCAATGTAGGTAGCTGCAACTCCTACTAGGAAGGCAGCTGAGGCGATGATTAGCAGCGGGCCAACACCGAGGAGGAGCCGAAAGTTACGTTCGATGCGTGACGAGATAGCCAAAGTCTTCTGGAAGGCACTTGCTCTCTCGGACAGAAGCCCGGGATCATGAGTCGCAAGCCGCGGAGGAGATCCAGAGCCTGCTCCGAAAATGCGCGTGATTTCCGTTTGGAAGCTCAAACAACTCCGACGTGGCTCGGTCTTCGAGCGCAACCTTCGCGTCTTCGACACGCTCAGACCACTCCTTGCTGATGTCGCCTTGCAAAGACGCAGCTCGCCACAGAGCTGCTACGCCTGCGATGGCAAGGGCCGCAAATACCTCAGCGTTGTCGAGGTTCACGTTCCCAGGATTTCATTCCGGATAATCGACTTATCTGTGAATTCTGGATAACGCTGATACACGTAACGGATAAGGCGCCTCAGTGGCATTGATCCGAAACGGCGCTTTACCTCCGCCACGACGCCCTCGGCGTCTTCTGGCAGCTCCAAAAGCAAGGCCTTGTAGTAGCGACGGCCTTTCTCAGTCAGAGAAAGGTTTCGCGTTGCATATGGATCGGCCGGTTCCTCGCCAATGATGTTCTCGGTCTCCCAGGTGTCTTCAGCAGAATCGGTAAGGCTTGCTGAGTCTTCTACCAGGCCAGCAGAGGTCAGCATTTCGATCTCCTGGTAGGCCTTCGCTGAAAACGGGCCGAAGTTATTTGAGGAAAAACCGGCGTCTTCCTTTAGCCAATGCGCAGCATCAGTCTCCTTCTCCAAAAGAAAGAGGAGCTTCTCGAGTCGGGTGATCCCCTCTATCCGGCCACGATCCTGTTCGCTCGCCCCGGGGGCTCCAAGCAGCAAGACGATGGCGTCGTCGATTTCAAGGATTCCTGGAGAGGCTGGCGATTTTTCCGTGCTAGGACTCATCTATCCAAGGTAACGACCACTGGCGACAGCGCCATAGCCGCACCGCCGCCATGGCAACCTATGGGATCAAGGGCCGCCACCGAGGATCTCTCCCCCCGGAGACAAGAACAAAGACGGTTTTTCCGGTTCTTGCCGTCTGCGCGACCTCAATCGAGGGATGATGAGACAGCAGGCCGAGACGGGATCGAACAGACCTCGGCGACTCGATCCACTGGCCTTGCTGTCGATCCAGCTCTCAGCCGACAATCGCACGGACTGCCCCAAGATCCTTTCCCAGGGCATGCGTATACCGCGCCAGCATCGTCTCGACACGGTGGCCGGCGATCTCGGCTAGATCGGCGTCGTTGATTCCTGCGGCTCGCAGGTGCGTGACGTAGCTGTGACGGCACTCGTGGGGGCGGATATCAATGCCTGATCGCTGCTGGGTCGGCTTCCAGATGTCGCGGTAGAAGTTGCGCTCGCGCCAGAGGCGGCCGCTTGGCGTCGGAAAGAGCAGCTCGCAGTCTTCGCCGTTGAGACGAACCTGCGCTTCGATCATCCATGCCAGGGTCGCGGGACAAGGGACCGTGCGACCTGCGTCGTGCTCACCATGGTCGGTCTTGGTGCCATCGAGGATCGTGCCCTCGTGGGCGGTGCGGCGGACTTTCAGTGTCTCGCCGTCGAAGTCCTCGCGTCGCAAGGGCAGCACCTCCCCCAGCCTCATGCCGGTGTCGGTAAAGGCGCGGACCATCGCCTCGTAGCGGCCGGCGGCTTTGGCGAAGGCGTGCATCTGCTCGAAGCTGAAGACGCGGATCGGGCGGCGCTGCTTCTTGGCCCTCGGATCACTGGCTCTGACCCGGACGCCCTTGAACGGATTGAGGTCGGCTACTTCGTCGGTGATCGCGTCCTCGGCCATCGCCGAGAGAGAGCGCAGGATGCCGACCACTCCTGTGGTCGCTCTGCCTTGGACTCTGAGCATGTGGTCGACCAGGACAAGAGCGTGGCGGCGACGCAGCTCGCGCATTGGCCACTGTTTGAGCGGGATGCCCTCGACCTCCACCTCAAGGACTCGGCCGATGCGGTGCTCGTTGGTGGCGTTGGTCCGTTCGGAACGCGGGTGATGGGTCGGCCAGGTGGCGAAGTACTCGCCCAGAGTGTCGGGACGATCCGAGAGCCCGTAAGCCTCGTCTATCGCTCTTTGGGCTTCTCGCTTCAGGTCGAAGGTGCCCTTACCGCCATTCCAGCGGGGCTTGGCGATGTGGCGCTTTCCGTCTCGGCCCGTGTAGCGAGCCACCCAAACGACCTCGCCGGAGGGGTTGCGTCTTTTGATGGGAGCCTCTCGCCGCCTCATGCCGCTTCGTCCCTTCGCTGAGCGAGGAAGGCGTCTACGTCGGCCGGGTCGATCCGTCTCGCCGCTCCGAGCTTGTAGGAGGGCAGCTCCCCTCTCCTGATCCAGTTGCGGATCGTGCGGTCTGAGACGGCGAGATAGGCGGCGAGGGTGCGCTCGGTGAAGAAGGTGGCTGGTTGGGCATTTCTCTCCATGCCACCTTGGTGCCGGAAGGGCCTTCCGTTGATCCACTTATTCGACAAAAGACCGAAGGTCAGGGGTACTGCCGGGCCTCCATACAGGCGGCCCTTGCACGGCGGAGCCGTGCCACAATCGGCCGCCGGAGGCACGGCCAGAGTCGCCAGCGCGATCACGCCCGAGCCTTCCTGATGTTTGGGATCATCAAACTGCGGCCCAGGCACGAACCGGAGGGGTTCGTAGTGTGTCGGCGTTTGGGTTGTTGCTGTTTGAGTTCTTCCTTTGGCTGCTTTCTTGGGTCCTTCTTCTTGCTTCTCTTGGCTTTCAGTTTTGACTTGGCTCTTTGTTGGCTTGCTTCTTGTCTTGGCTTCTTGCTTTTGGGTTTTGGTTGGTCTCTTCTTGTTGTTGGCTTCATTTTCTGGTCTCATCCGGCGACCGAAAGCCGCCGCGCGTGAACTCGCCCGGCTGCCAGTCGATGCCGTCGAGCAGGCTGGACGTGGGGACTCCCAAAGCGCCGGCGAGCTTCGCCAGGGTGTCGATGCGGGGGATTCGGCCGCCGCGCTCCAGCAGGCCGATCTCGGTGCGGTGCAGCGAGGCACGGAAGCTCAGCTCCTCCTGGGTGATGCCGGTGCGCTCGCGGGCGCTCGCCAGGTTGGCACCGAAGCGCTGGGCCACGGTGCTCAATTGACGCCCCCGAGCAGCTCGTCAAAGCGCACAGCCGCCCTGCTGGGCGCGAGGCGGCGACAGTCGCAGGTGATAAGCCCATCGCGGGCCAGTTCTCGGACAGCGCGCTCCACCGCATCCTGTTCGCAACTTCGCTGGCCGGCCTCAACCCGCAAGGCAAGCTCCAAGATCGTCAGCTGCGCTGGGTGCAGAACCAGGACTTCAGTGAGGACCGAGCGCTGGATGATCTCGTCCTCTTGGGCGGTCGTCAGAACGCGCCGCCGGATATCTTCGTCGTGCATGGGAGCTAGTACCTCCTGTGCCACGGCCCCGGGAGCGTTCCACCGCTCGCCGGGGCCACTTTTCTGTTCGGACGAGCCGATGGTAGCAAGGACCGTTGCTACCTAGCTACACCTCATGGCTTCGCCTGGATGATCCTCGCGACTCGCGTGAAGTGCAGGCCCGTCTCCTCCGCTATTTCGCGCGTCGACAGGCCGGCCGCCTGGGCCTGCTCGAAGCTCTTGCGGCGGGCCTCGCGAATCTGCTCGTGCCGCTCCTGCGAGCGCTCGAAGTCGGCCTGCGCTTTGCGAATCGCCTTGCGTGCTTTGGCCTCAGCCGCATCTGCCATGCGCTGGACCCTATTTGGCCCGGCGAGATGAGACCAAGATGCGACCACGTAGCTCTGGAACCGCCCGGAACGTCTCGGCGGGACGCGGAACGCCAACTCGGTAGGAACCACCGCATTCGGCTCTGCGCCGGGAAACACGCGGCCATCCGAGGAACACCAAGGAACGCGCCAGACAGGATTCGAACCTGTGACCTTCGGTTTCGTAGACCGACGCTCTATCCAACTGAGCTACTGGCGCGGGATTGGGCCAGGTGGCCCGGAGGGGCGATTCTAGGGATTCGGGGCGGTGGTTAGGCGGCTTGCGGCTCGCTGGGCTTGTTCAGCCGCACGTGCCACTCGACCGTGGCGGTGGCCACTTGCTGGCCCTCGGCGTCGATTAGCTCGATCTGGCAGGGGAAAACGACCTTGCCGTCGGCGTCGAGAGTGGCTAGTGCCTCATCGGCGGGGACGCCCAGGGTCGCGTGGGCCTCGATCGGCCCGTTGGCGATCTTTTCGTAGGAGATCTCGGCGCTGCGCGCCAGCGGCGTGACGTCGCCCATGCGCTCGGCGAAGGCGCCGACGAAGGCGGCTCCTGAAGCCGTCTCGGCAACGGTGAAGAGGGCGCCGGCGTGCTGGGAGCCGACGTGATTCTTCAACTCGGCGCGCTCGGGCAGCACGGCGACCGCCTCTCCCGGCGCGACCTTCGTGACCTCGATACCCAAGTACCCGGCGAAGGGCACGGCCTGGGTCATCCCCTGTGCGATTGCGTCGTAGTCGATCATCGGCGGGACCCTATCCCGTTCAGCGACCCTCGAAGGTCGGCGTGGCCGGGCCCACCGTGCTCGAGGAAGGTCTTGACCGCGCGCTGCAGGTCCTCGGTGGCGAAGAGCTCGCCGGCCTCGGTGCGGATCGCCTCGTCGGCAGCCGGGATGCCGCCCTCGCGGAAGCGGCGCAGGACGAGCTTGGTCATCGCGTGCGCCTTGGTCGGGCCGGCCGCCAGCTCGGCGGCGAAAGCGCGTGCGCGCTGCGTCGAAGCCGTCGTCCTCGAAGAGCGCGGTTGACGACGCCCCAGCGCTCCAGCTCCTCGGCGCCGAAGAGCTCGCCGCGTCATCACGAACTCGCGAGCGCGGCCGCTGCCGGCCCGCTCGGCGCAGACGCTGCGTGCCGCCCATCGACGGCGTCAGCCCGACCACTTTCTCGACCAGGCCGAACTTGGCCGAGCGGGCGGCGAGGATCAGGTCGCAGCCGAGCGCCAGCTCGAAGGCCGCGGTCAGGGTCAGGGCGTGGGCGGCGAAGACGACCGGCGAGCGGCAGCGCTTCCACCCGCTCGACCGCGCCGATCAGCTCGTCCCAGAGCACGCTCGCCCGCTCCGGCGTCAGCCCGTCGAACTCGGCGACGTTGACGCCGCCGGAGACGGCGCGGCCCTCGGCGCGGATCAAGCAGCGCCCGCGGCAGGTCGACTCTCGACGTCGGCGATCCGCGGCCTGCAGGTCCTCGAACATCGCCCGGTCGAAGAGGTTCAGCGGCGGGCTGTCGAGCGTCAGCACCGCCAAGCCGACGTCGTCGCGCTCTACTCGGATTGGGCCCGGCGCCGCGCTCATCGCGCCGGGATCATGGCACGCGGTGGACCTCGAAGAGGTTCGTCCCCAGCTCCTGCTCGGGCAGCCCGGCGGTGATCGCGATCAGGTCGCCCGAGGTGGCGATGCCGTGTTTGGCCGCGAGCGCCGCGCAGTCCTGCGAGCAGGCCGCGCACGTCGCTCTCGTGCTCGTCTGAGCACCGCGGTGACGCCGAAGAGCAGCTTGAGCCGGCGCACCGTCTCGATCCGCGGCGAGACCGCCAGCACCGGCACGTTGGGCCGGTGGGCGGAGACGAGCCGCGCGGTGCGGCCGCTACTAGTCGGCACCACCAGCGCCGCCAGCCCGAGCCGGTAGACCGCGCCGACTGCGCCCTGGGCGACCGAGTCGGCGACGTCCTGGGTCGCCTGGTCGGTGCGGCCGAAGAGCCAGTCGCCGTAAGGGAGGTCGGGCTCGGTGGCGCGGGCGATCTGGTCCATCACCCGCACCGCCTCGACCGGGTGCTGGCCGACCGCGGTCTCCTCGGAGAGCATCACCGCGTCGGTGCCGTCGTAGATCGCGTTGGCGACGTCGGTCACCTCGGCCCGGGTCGGCCGCCGCGCGATCACCATCGAGGCCAGCATCTGCGTCGCCGTGATCGCCGGCTTGGAGCGCCGGCCGGCGGCGCGGATCAGTCGCTTCTGCACGACCGGCACCTCGTGCCAGCGGCAGCTCGATCCCGAGGTCGCCGCGGGCCACCATGATCCCGCCGGTCGCCGCCGCGACGATCTCCTCGGCGTTCTCGGCCGCCTGCTGCTTCTCGATCTTGGCGATCAGCGGGATGTCGGAGTCGAGGCTGCGCAGTCGCTCGTAGACCGGCTCGAGGTCGGCCGCGGTCGAGACGAAGGAGACCGCCAGCAAGTCGATCCCCTGTTCGACCGCGAACTCGACCCAGCCGAGATCGCCCCGTGGTCGCCGCCGGGGTCTTGATTCCCGGGCACGTTCATGCCCTTGTGCGAGGAGAGCGTGCCACCGACCTCGACCTCGCAGTCGACGCCGCCGTCTTCGGGGCCGCGCACGCGCAGGCGGATCGAGCCGTCGGCGAGGTAGACGGGCTCGTCCTGGGCCAGCGAGGTCACCCCCGGCCAGGTGACCGGGATCGTCTCCCGATCGCCCTCGACATCCTGCGGGGTCAGCTTCACGTGCATGCCGGTCTCGAGCTCGGCGACGTCGTCGCGCAGCTCGCCGATTCGCAACTTCGGGCCGGGCAGGTCGCCGAGCACCGCGACCTCGTCGCCGACCTGCTCGGCCGCGGCACGGATCGCCTCGACCGTGCGCGCGTGCCGGTCGCGGTCGGCGTGGGAGAAGTTGAGCCGGAAGACGTCGGCACCAGCCTCGATCAGATGCACCAGCGTCTCGGGCTCCCAACTCGCCGGTCCGACCGTCGCGATGATCTTCGTTCGCCTGCCGTGGTGCATTCTCACTGACTGTAGAGAGTGACGTATCGCACCCTGTGAATTGATGACCATGACACCGATCTCTGTGACAATGGAACGGTGAGCAGCGTCGCCGAGCGTCCCGCCAGCACCGACGAGCCGGCCTTCCCCGATCTTGTCGGCGAGGCGCCCCCTTCCCCAGCCGGACCGATCGAGCCCACCCTGGCGGCGGAAATGCCGAAGCCGCCAGTTGTGCCGCTGCCCCGCGCCGCCCAGATGCTGCGCTTCACCCAGCGCCAGATCGAGTACGTCTTCGGCGCCCGGCGCCGGATCGGCGAGACCTTCCGCATGCGCACCGCGATGCCCGGCGGCCCCGTCGTCACCAGCCATCCCGATCACGTCCGCTCGCTCTTCACCGCCAAACCGGAGCTGGCGCCCTCGCTGACCGGCGAGTCGCCGCTGCGGCCGATCCTCGGCACCGGCTCGGTCCTCACCTCGCTCGGCGACCGCCACATGCGCCAGCGCAAGCTGCTGCTGCCGCCCTTCCACGGCGAGGCGATCGAGCGCTACACCGCGATGATCACCGACGCGACCGAACGCGAGATCGACCGCTGGCCGCTGAACCGGCCTTTCGCCCTCGCCCCGCGCATGCAGGCGATCACCCTCGACGTGATCATGGCCGGGATCTTCGGCATCGAGGGCAAGCCCGAGCGCGGCACGCCCGAGGACCGGATGCGCTCGACGGTCAAGCTCCTGGTCAACGCCTCGACCTGCCCGGTCGGCCAAGCCGGCGAACTGCTCAACATCGGCCGCGAAGAGGCGGTCGGCGCTGATCAAGCTCGGCGTTGCCCTGCTCGACCGGCCGACCTACGCGGTGATCAAGGCCCGCCGCGCAGACGAGCACCTGGCGGAGCGCCGCGACATCCTCTCGCTGCTGCTGCAAGCGCGCACCGAGGAGGGCGAGGCGATGGACGACAAAGAAGTCCGCGACGAGCTGCTCACCCTGGTTCTCGCCGGCCACGAGACCACCGCCAACTCGCTCGCCTGGGCCTGGGAGCGCCTGGTCCGCAACCCCGACGCCCACGAGGCGCTGCGGGAGGCGACCCGCAACGGCGGCAACGCCGAGGAGCAGGTCGAGGCGACGATCATCGAGAGCATGCGCTCGCGCCCGGTCGTCCCGTTCATCGGCCGCCGGGTGACGGTGCCGTGGCAGCTCGGCGCCCTACGGCGTCTCAGCCGACACGCCGATCGGGATGAGCATCCTGCTCGTCCACCATCGCGAGGACCTCTACCCCGAACCGTTCGAGTTCCGCCCCGAGCGTTGGCTCGGCCGCAAACCGGGCACCTACGAGTGGATCCCCTTCGGCGGCGGCATCCGCCGCTGCCTCGGCGCCGCCCTGGCGATGGCCGAGATGCGCGTCGTGCTCGAGGCGACCGCCCGCCGCCTCGACCTCGAGGCCGCCGAGCCCGAGCCCGAGCACGCCCTGCACCGCAACGTGACGATGATCCCGTCGCGCGGCGGTCGCGTCGTCCTGCGCAGCCGGAACTGACGCTTCCGCAAAAAAGCAGTCTTCTGCACGAGTTTTTTCGTAAAGACGAGTTCCTCCAAGCGGTTCCGCCGCCGAGCAGATATAAGTTGCAGCTGGGGACGGGGCGTCGGCGTGGGTCGGGGTGCTGCCCTCGGACCCACGTACGACCATGGATGACGCAAGCATCCATGAGGCCTGATAGTCCCCATAGAAGGGGCCATGCCCCGTCCCCGATGCTTCCATTGGGAGCGGAGAGGGAGGGATTCGAACCCTCGAGAGAGCTTGCGCCCCCTACTCGCTTAGCAGGCGAGTGCCTTCAGCCACTCGGCCACCTCTCCGGGCATTCGCCCGATTGTAGGAACTCACGGGATACGGCGCGGTTAGTCTCGTGGGCGTGTCCGGCCGCTCGCACGAACAATTCGAGCAGATCTTCGCCGAGGTCGAGGCGCCGTTTGCCTTCGTCGACCTCGACGCGATGTGGTCCAACGCGACGCGATGCTGGCCCGGGCGGGGTCGAAGCCGATCCGGGTTGCGAGCAAGTCGCTGCGCTGCCGGACTCTGATCGAGCGAGTCCTCGCCCGCGACGAGCGCTACGCCGGGCTGATGACCTTCACCCTGCCGGAGACGCTCTGGCTGGCCGAGGAGGGCTTCGAGAACCTGCTGCTCGCCTACCCGACCGCCGATGCCGGCGCGCTGGAGGAACTGGCACTGCGCTCGGTCGCCAACCCGGGCGGCGCGCCGATCGTGATGGTCGACTGCACCGAGCACCTCGACGCGATCGAGTCGGTGCTCGGCGCCGGCGCCTCGCCGGTGCGGGTCTGCATCGAGCTCGATGCCAGTTGGTGGGCGGCGGGCGGCCGGATCAAGGTCGGGCCCAAGCGCTCGCCGGTCCACACCGTCGAGCAGGCGGTCGAGCTGGCGCGCGAGATCGAGCGGCGCTCGCAGATCGAGCTGGCGGCGCTGATGGCCTACGAGGGCCAGATCGCCGGCGTCGGCGACCGGCCACCCGGCCGGCGCCTGCGCGGTGCGGCGATCCGCTCGATGCAGCGGCGCTCCGCCGCCGAGTTGGCCGAGCGCCGGGGCGCCGTGGTCGCCGCGATCCGCGAGTTCGCCGAGCTGCCGATCGTCAACGGCGGCGGCACCGGCAGCCTCGAGCTGACCGGTGCCGAGGACGCGGTCACCGAGATCGCCGCCGGCTCGGGCTTCTACGCCCCCACCCTCTTCGACGCCTACAGTCGCTTCAGCCTGACGCCGGCCGCCGGCTTCGCCCTGCCGATCGTGCGCAAGCCCAACAGCGCGATCGCCACCGCGCTGGGCGGCGGCTACCTCGCCTCCGGCAGCGGCGACCCCGCGCGCGTCCCTTCTCCATGGCTGCCGCCCGGGCCTCGAGCTCGACCCCGAGGAGGGTGCCGGCGAGGTGCAGACCCCGCTCAGCGGCGCCGCCGCCCGTGACCTTCAGGTCGGCGACCGCGTCTACATGCGCCACGCCAAGGCGGGCGAGCTCTGCGAGCGCTTCGATGCCCTGCACCTGGTCGAAGGCGAGGAGATCGTCGACGTAGTCCCCACCTATCGCGGCGAGGGCAAGACCTTCCTTTAGGGGCCGAGGACGCGCTCGGCGTACTCGTTGGTGAAGGTGTGGCCGGGGTCAAGCTGCTCGCGCGCTGCCTGGAAGTCGGCCCAGCGCGGGTAGCCCTCGGCCAGGGTCGCCGCAGTCTGGAAGTGGCGCTTGCCCCAGTGAGGACGGCCGCCGTAATCGTTCATGATCGCCTCGACCGCTTCGAAGTACGGGCGCCACTCCATGCCGCGGTACTGGTGCACGGCGATGTAGGCGGTGTCGCGCTCGTGCGAGGGGCTGAGCAGCGCGTCGTCGGCGGCGGTCACCCGCATCTCGATCGGGAAGAAGACCGGGTAGCGGTTGGAGCGAATCCACTCGATCACCCGGCGCGCCGCCTCGGGCCCATGCTCCCGCGGCACCCCGTACTCCATCTCGGTGAAGCGGACGCGGCGCTCGTTGGCAAAGATCCGGTCGCTGCGGTCGGTCGCCGTGCTGCCGGACGCGAGCCGAGCAGCGAAACGCGACAGTGAGGGAATTGCTCGCGGGCATCGCCTTGCCGGCAGCCGACACCGCCTCCAGCGCCCAGTTCTCGAGCACGACGTCGTTTAGGAAGGCGGCGGTGCGACCGCGAGGACGGGACAGCCCCTCGGTCGTGTTGCGCTCGAGGACAAGCGCCGAGTCCGCGTAGGGGAAGGTGAAGAGCTCGAAGTGCTCGTGCGCGTCGGCACGCTCCTGGAAGCTCTCGAACACTTCCTCGCGCGGGGCGGGCTTGTCGACCCGGTGCAGGGTGAAGGCGGGGACGCAACGAAGGGTCACCGAGCAGATCGCCCCCAGGGCGCCGATGCTCACCCGGGCCGCGCGCAGCAGCTCGGGGTCGTCCTCCGCGGTCAGCTCGCGAACCGAGCCATCGGCGAGGACCAACTCCATCGCCACAACTTGGGAGGAGATGTTGCGCAGCTTGGCGCCGGTGCCGTGGGTGCCGGTCGAGATCGCGCCGGCGACTGTCTGGCGATCGATGTCGCCGAGGTTCTCCATCGCGAGGCCAAGCTCGTGCAGCCGCTCGTTGAGGTCGGCAAGCACCGTGCCCGCGCCCACCTTGACCAGGCGAGACGAGCGATCGGCCTCGAGCACGCCGCTGAGCGCCCCGGCGTCGATCATCGTGCCGTCGGTCATCGCCGTCTCAGTGAAGGAGTGGCCGCTGGCGACGACGCTGATCTTGCGCTCCGCCGCCGCAGCGGCAGTCACCGCCGCAGCGAGCTCCTCGCGATCGGCCGGCCGAACCCGCTCGAAAGGAACGCAGGCCTGATCGCCGGCCCAATTGCGCCAGGCGCTCCTCGATCCTCCCGCCTCAGCACCAGAAGACATGCTCGGGGAGCCTAGTCCGGTCAGCCCTCGACTGTCCTGATCGCCGGCGGCGCCAGGGCGTGGAACGAGTAGAAGACGGTGCCGATCAGCAGGACGATGATCGCCAGGCTCGGAACCGCATTTCCGGCGACGCTGGCTGCGGCCCCGCCGGCAAGGCCGCCGATCACCTGGCCCGCCGCCCAGGCCATGTTCGAGAGGCCCGCGGCGAAGCCCTGATGCAGGCGGCTGGACTCGGCCATCTCGGACAGCATGGTCAGGGCGGGGGTGAAACAGATGCCGCCGCCGAGCGAGGTGAGGATCAAGCCGGCCATCACGACTCCCATCACCTGTCCGATCGCAACCGCGGCCATCGCCACTGCGCAGATGCTGAGACCGAGCATGAAGGGGGCACGTCGGCCCGCCCGGTCCGAGTAGCTGCCGGCGAGCGGCGCCAGGACCGCCTCCAGAGCGGCACCGGCGATGAAGCCGGCGGCGATCAGCGCGTGGCCACCGCCAAGGTCGGCGATCTGCAGCGGCACCAGCACCTCGACCGCGCCGAACATCACCGAGGGGATGGCGACGAAAGCCGTTGCAAGCAGGATCGGCCGGGTGAGGATCGTCTCGGCGACCTCGCGCAGGTCCTGCCGTTCAGGCGGTTCGGCCTCGGGAAGGCGCGCGGCGAAGGCAGCGAGGCCGAGGGCGACCAGAAGCACGCCGCTGAAGACCCATTCGGTCCCCACCGTGGCCGCCAGCGCGCCCAAGGCGGGGCCGAAGAGGGCACCGGCGACCGCCGTGCCCAACGCCGTGCCGATGATCGAGCCACGCTTCTCGGCCGGCGCGGCGCTGACCAGCCAGGTCAGCGCGCCGGACCAGATCAGCGCCCCGGCAGCACCCTGGGCGAAACGCGCCACGTCAAGCAGCAGGAACTGGTGGGCAAAGCCGAAGGCAACGCTGGCGATCCCGAGCAAGAACAGCCCCGAGATCACGGTGCGCCGCGGCCCGAAGCCAGCTGCCACCAACCCCGCCGGCAGGGAGAAGACGAGGGTTCCCGCCGCGTAGGAAGCCGAGAGAACTCCGGCCTGCGCCTTGCTCAGGCCAAGTTCGGAAACATAGTCGGGAAGCAGCGGCGCGATGGCCGAGAAGAAGACGACGTCGAAGAAGACCATCGCCGAGGCAAGTATGAGCAATCGACGCATTGCAGACAATACAATCATCTGGAGCGATCACAGTCGTGGGCCGTCGCGTCTAGCATCGGCATATCGCCTACTCCCCGGAGGGGTGGCAGAGCGGTTGAATGCACCGGTCTTGAAAACCGGCAGACATCGAAAGGTGTCTCGAGGGTTCGAATCCCTCCCCCTCCGCTTATAGCCTCAGATTCGGCTTGCTAGAGCGGTTTGCGGAGCCTCAGTGAGGCCGCGTCCGAGTCCGATTGTCTCCGACTGAATCCGGTTGTGACGGTGGCACAGGGTGGCACAGAGGGTGGCACGACGGCTTTGCTTAGGAGCAACTGATCAAATTGGCCGCTCCGCTGAAAAGTGCCCCAAGATCAATAGGCAAATCCTCAGCGTGTCAGACCGCGACGCACTTTCCTATCGCTGCCGACGCGCGGATAGGGTGAATGACATCGGGAGACCGTGCCGAAATCTGGAGTTGAAGGCGCGAGATCGCGATCCTGCGCGATCCGTCGAGGTGTGCGGAAAACTCGGAGCAGAAGACAAAGGAACGCTGATCCAACGGGACACCTATTTCGAGGCTCCACAGGGACGGCTCAAGCTTCGAGAGGAACCCGACGCGGTCGCCAACCTAATCGCCTATGAGCGCCCGGATATCCCCAGTAACAGCGAGAGCCACTATCGGCTGATCGAGGTGAGCGAGCCCGCTGAGATGCGAGATGCTCTCGCGGCGGTCCTTGGCATCGCGGTTGTCGTGAGCAAGGCTCGACGCCTTTTCATCTTCGAAGGCGTGAGGATCCACCTCGATCGCGTCGATGACCTGGGTGAGTACATCGAGTTCGAGGGGGTGGCCGTTGATGGCAAAGGTCCCGATGGCTTCGCGGAGCTGTTGAATGATCTGAAGCAATCCTTCGGTATTCGCGATGAGGATCTCCTGCGTCAGAGCTATTCGGACCTACTCCGTTCCGCTGTCAACCACTAGCTGCCCCCGACCTACCCGCCAAACAGCGCCGGACAAGCGGCGGTCAAGGTCGCGAAGCGACCGACCCCCGAAGGGGGTTGAGGGCCGCGAAGGCCGGTGCTTCAATCGCGCGGTCGGGGCTAAAGCCCAATCCCGATATCCAACTCGATGCTCGGCTCACGAACCTCTAGCCGCCTCTCAAGCTGAAGCGTTCGCTGATAATCGGCAAGGCTTCGCTGTGCCTCCTTCCGCGCCAATCGATCCGCCGGGTCCGGCGGCTTGGGACCGAAGGCTCTTCCAGTGTCGGTCACTCCGTGTTCGAGCCGGTAGCCCTCGATCTCGCGGACACCCTGGTCCCAGACGCGCGCCTTCGCCGGCTCTGCGGGCCTCTCCCCCAGCTCCTTGACGATGTAGAGAGGGGGCTCGATCCGGGCGGCTGTGAGGGCTTGGGCCGAGCGCCGGGCGAGCAACTGCTCGGCAAGCTCGTGCGCGCGGCGGGCGTCGGTGCCCGGCTGCTGCATCTGCGAAAGCTCCTCGGTCCTCTTGGTGAGGGCTTCGCCCCAGTGCTCCTCCCCGGCATGGGCGAGGGGAAGCTGCTCGCGCCGCTCGCGCCTGCCGAGCGCTTCGGCGGCTTCGCATCTGCTCACGGCCCGATCGAGCATCTCTCGCGCTTCCTCCACCCTCGCAACCGCGCGTGAGTAAGTCTCCTCGGCGTGAGCCTCGCGATCCGCCGGCCGCCTCAGCTCGGCTCGCCGCGCCGCCAGCTCCTCGTCGGGCAGCTTCGCCAACCCGGCCCGCAGAGCCTCGTCGTGGGCAGCGGTCTGAGCGCGATCCCTTTCGGCGGCTTCAGCGATGTGGGCGATCGGGTCGCGCTCGGGAGCCTTGGGGGCGAACTCATTGCGCTCGACTTGGATCTCCGGGGTCGCATAGACGTAGGACTCCTCACGGGTGCGCGAGGTGGCGACGTAGGACTCCTGCTTGTCCATCGAGGGATCGAGCTTGACGTAGGCACGATCGACGGTTGTTCCCTGGGCGCAGTAGGTCGTCACGGCGTAGGCGTGCTGGAGCGCGGGGACCTCGCCGCCCAAGGTGGTGCGGTCCAAGTAGTCGCGGCCGACTTCGACCCGCCTTGCCTGGTCGATCCCGTCGAGGACCACCCGCCCGCGCTCGGCGTCCACCTGGGCGACCTCCCAGCGCTCGCGGTTGTAGATGTCGGCACGGCGGTCGTTGACGCGGGTTATGACCTGATCGCCAGCGGCGAAGACCTGATCGCCGACCGCAATCTCCTCGGCGCCGAGCCTGCCTTCCTCCTTCAACAGCTCGCGCGCCGTGGCGTTCAGTCTCTCCACGTCTGAGTTTCGCTTCGCCACCATCAGCGCGTCCTCTCCCTGGGAGAAGGATTGCCACCAGTCCCCGACCATCGCCGCTCGTTGCAGCTCGGGTGTCTCGGAGACCGTCACCCGCTCGGCCTCCCGGTAGAGGCTCAACGCCTCTTGCGCGCGGCCTTCGCGGATCAGCTTCGCCGCGTCGCGATCCACCTCGTGGAGGTGGCGGATCACTTCGTGGAGGTGGACGGGGTCTGTCCTCTCCGCGATCGCGGAGAACAGGCCGCCCGCCTCGACCGAGCCGAGCTGCTCTGGGTCGCCGATCAGGACCAGCTTTGCCTTGGCCTTGTCGGCATGGTGGATCAGGCGGGCCAATTGCTCTGAGCCGACCATCGATGCCTCGTCGACCAAGAGGACCGTGCGCTGAGAGAGAACGGTCTCCTCTTGGTCGAGGTCCCGAAGGAAGCTCGCAACGCTCATTGCCTCAAGTCCCTCGGCGCGAAGCACGTTGGCCGCCCTCCACGTCGGGGCCACGGCCTTCAGCTCGAAGCCCGCCTGCGCCCAGCCTTCGGCTGCGGCGACCGTGGCGAAGCTCTTGCCCGTGCCGGCCTCGCCGATCACCACGACGATGCCCTCGCGCACCGTCAAGAGCCGGTAGACCATCTCGCGCTGGTCGTCCTTCAGCGTCGGCCGCTCGTCGATCACCCGCTTGGCGGCAAGCTCGCCCGCCTCGCCGCGAGCTTCGGCCGCCATCCGCTGTGCCGCTTCGAGCGCCAGGCGCTCAAGCGCCCAGATGCGAGTGGTTGTGAAGCGAAGACCTTTCGGGGTCTCGGCCACCCTGACCACCGACTCCGAAGAAAGGAACGCATCGGCGGCACTTTGCACCTCATGCGCGGGCGCTCCGTTGGGGAGCAAGCCGGCAACCGCCTGGATCGCGTCGCGGCGGTCGAAGTGGGAGAAGTGGGCGGTCACCTCGCGGTCCAGTTGCGCGACGGTCAGCTTCGCCGTCAGCTCGGCCTCGCGGCCCATCGCTTGCGCGATGGCCTCGCGATCAAGGCCGATCTCCTGCGCTTTGGCCTGCCAGCGCTGACGCAGGTCGCCAAGCTCAAGCTCCTCCTTCGCCTTGCGGGTGGCGAGCGTGGCGACCTGGCGGGCACGAGCGGACGCATCGGCCCCGACCGCCTCGAGTATTTCCGCGCGGCGGGTCGAGAACGCCTTCAGCCACTCATCCTCGAAGCCCTTGATCTCGGCGATGCCCTTGCGGACTTCCCGCCACTCGACGCCCAGGGTCCGGGTCAGCTCATGGCGCAGTTGGGCCTCGTAGATATAGCTGGCGGTGGTGGCGTGTTCGAAGATCGCCGGGTGGTAGAGCCGGGTCCACTTGCCGTCCGGCCCCTTGGTCGCGTTGGCAACCAGGACGTGGGTATGCAGCTGGGGGTCGCCGTTTCGCGAGGAGCGATGCGCGTAGCCGGCGGCGAGGTAGCCGCTTCCCCTGACGAAGGAGATGCCTCCTTGCCCGTCGCCGCGCCGAGTCAGGCAGGCGTTGGCCTGCATGTAGTCGAGGGCTGCTTCTACGGAGCGAAGGTGGGCGGCCTTGACCGCGGCGGCGGTCTCGGGGTCGCCGAGCGCCCAGGTCAGTGAGACCGACTTGGGGGCCGAGAAGGTGAGATCGAAGCCGGGGACCGAAGGACCGGCGCGAAGGCCAAGCGGCTCCCCGGTGGCCGGGTTGACGCCGGTCAGCATCGCGACGAGCTGGTCGGCCTCGACCTCTCCCGACAGGCCGAGCTCGGCGGCGGCGTCGCCCATCCACTGCCCCGCCTCCTCGCCCTCGCCGGAGTAGTAGTCCTCCTCGCCTTCGGCGACCTTTTCGAGGTAGTAGCCCTCCTGGCCCTTTCCCAGCTTGCCGATGCTCAGCATCGGGGCCTATGTCAATTCCGCGAGGCCGATCCGTCGGCCTCGCCGTGGTTGGTTCATGTATTCCAGGTCAAGCGAGAGCCGGGGATTGATCCACCGATATCGCCGCCGCTCCTGCCGGTCGAACATGCCGGGCGTCGTTTCGCTCATGTCTCGTACTCCATGCAGGGCGGTCCGCTGCGTCACCGATCGGTTCATGCCTCTTGGTGTCGCCGAAGGACGTTCCTGATCCACTTCTTTGGAGTCGAGCGCGCAGGCCCAACGCCCCGGCTTCTTTCGGCAGCGTCGTTCCCTGCGCGGCGGTGAGGTGCTTTGGGCCTTTGAGCCGAGCCCGCAGGGCGAGGCGCTGCTTCAGCGAGCGTCGGTGAGCGCTTGTTAAGGCCGCCACCGCGTGCCACCGAGCGGCCAATCCGGGCCTGCGGCCGGCGGCTGGGGGTCAGTTCGCCTCAGCGAACTGATGTGGCGTAAGGGCTGTGGCTGTTGCGGTGGTGGTGCTGGCCGTAGGTGGCTGCCCGCCTTGCCTCTGGCTGGCCGGTCTGCCTTTCTATGGCTCTAGGTCATGGCTGTCTGTCTGGGGTGGTCTGACTGGCTGGATCTATGTCTCTATCTGATGATCTGACTGTCTCTGTCTGGCTGTCTTCTGCTTGTTATCTCGGGGGCGCCCCGGCGCCGCCGATCATCTTTTTCAGTTCTCGCTGCGCCCTGGATCGCCTGGGGGCATGAGCCCTCGCCACCCGGCTTCAGAAGAAGTGGATCAAGCGCAGCCCAGACGGCACCTACAGGCCGTGAGACGAAGGCAAAAGACTCCGCAGGCGGTCATGCCGAGGAAGCCGCGGCACTGGGACGGCGGGGGCAATTGGTGGCGCAAGAAGCCTCCCCCGTTGGACGACATAGGTATGAGGCGACGCAGCGATACAACGGCCGCCAGCGCTGGACAGGGGAAGCGCGCGGGAAATCGGTGGATCAAATCGGGGTCTCGAATTGACCTAAAGGACATGAGGCCCGATCCGATTCGCCAACTCGCGGGGGCGCTGAGAGCATCGCGCCGGACTCAGACAAACCGACAGATGCGCGGCTCACTCTTGACATAGGGATAGAGATGGCGAAGAAGCTGACGACCTCGATCCCCCGCATCGCCCTAACGCCGGCTGAGGCTGCGGCTGCCATCGGGGTTGGCCCGGACTTCTTCGACGCCAATGTCGCGCCTGAGCTTCGACTGATCCGCCGAGGACGCAAGCGCCTGGTGCCTGTTGCCGAGCTTGAGAGATGGACCATCGAAAACGCGAGCCGCGTCTTTGGGGAGTCAGCATGAACAGAGCGCGGCACTGGAACGGCGTGGTCCCCCACATCGCCAAGGAACTTCTAGGCTGCTCGGCATGGCTGACGCCGCTGAGCAGAAGGCACGCCGGGCCGTGCGCGACGCCCAGGCGAAATTCGAGCGCGACCAGGGCGCAGTTCAAGACGCGAGACGCAAGGCGTTCGCTGAAGCCCAGGCATCTGGTCTGTCGTTGCGTGACATCGCAGAAGAGATCGGCCTTCACCACACGCGGGTCCGTCAGATCATCCGAGGCGAATAACCCAGCCGTTGACTATTTCTCAACGGCGCTGGTACGCTGGCGGAAAGCAAAAGCAGCGACCCGCCGCGCGCTAACGCGAACGGGCCGCCTGACCACAAGGAGACGGAACCTCCTCATGGCTGACGAGAACCCTACGGGTCGCGGCGCTGCCGTCGCCCTCCAAATCCCCGCCAATCACGTTCGCTTCCTTCGCGGTGTCTTCGAGAAGGCCCGCGACGGCATCAGCGACGAGCTGGAGGAATTCCCCGACCAGCTCGATCCGAAGCGATTGCATCGCGAACACGCTGTCTACGGTCGGCTGCTCACGGCACTGGACGAGCTGGTGATCGTCCCCGACCACGACGTACGCGACGTGGTCGGGGACTTGGCCGGAGTCATTGATCGGGGCAACGAGTACGGGCGAGTCGTTTCCGAGCACGAGGCGCTGCACGGCCTGCTCGCCCAGCTCAGCCAAAGGGAGGACCGATGAATCCGGTGGCTGCTCGCTTCGGCAAAAACATGGCCTGCGCCCGCGAGCAGTCCGGCATAACCCAGGAGGAGCTGGCCTTTCGCGCGTCCCTGCATCGCACTGAGATCGGTCTTTTGGAGCGTGGCGGGCGTGTACCCCGCATCGACACCCTGGTCAAGCTCAAGTTCTCCCTCGGGGTATCGGCGGAGGATCTACTCGCCGGAATGGTCTGGACCCCTGGGGACTTCCGCCGGGGCGGCTTCGGGGTTGGGGAGTCGTGAGCGTCGCGCGCCAGTTCGGGGCCAACCTCGCCGGTCAGCGCCAACGTGCCGGCATCTCCCAAGAGGAGCTGGGCATTCGCGCCGACGTACACCGCACCGAGATCTCACAGCTTGAGCGCGGATTGCGCGTCCCTCGCCTCGACACGATCGTGAAGCTGCGCGATGTCCTGGGGGTCAGAACCGATGATCTGCTGGCCGGAATCGTTTGGCACCCGGCGAGCATCAGCCCTGGTGGATTCGTTAGGCGGGCCCAGGGCTGATGGCGGAAGGCATCCGCAAGCGGCACACAAAGAAGTGCCCGGCCCGAACAGGCGGGAGCTGCCGATGCGCGGGAGGCTTCGAAGCCTCGCTCTACTCTCGGCGTGACGACAAGAAGATCAGCAAGTCGTTCCGCACTGAATCCGAAGCGAGGTCTTGGCGCGCGGAGGCAAAGCGATCCCTGGATCGCGGCACGCTGCGCGCCCCTGGCCAAAGAACGATCCATGAAGCCGGGGAGGCGTGGCTCGCAGGGGCGGAACGGGGCGAGATCCGCAGCCGCTCTGGTCGTCCCTTCAAGCCCTCCTCCCTTCGCGGCTACCGGCAGTCCTTCACCGACCGAATTGCCCCCGCTGTGGGCCACGTCAAGGTGAGCGCGCTCACCACATCGGACCTCCAAAAGCTGGTTGACGAGTGGCAAGCCGAAGGGCACGCGGCCTCCACAATCCGAAACTCGCTGAGGCCGCTTCAGGCGATTTATCGACGCGCCCGCGCCCGTGAAGGAGTGCCGGTCAATCCAACTCGCGATCTCGAACTACCGGTCCCCGAACGGCGCGAGGTAGAGATCGTGACGCCAGGCGCCGCCGCCGCTCTGCTCGCGGTGCTGCCAAACCAGGATCGCGTCATTTGGGCGACCGCCCTATACGCAGGACTGAGATCCGGCGAGTTGCGCGCCCTGCGCTGGGACGCCGTAGACATCGCGAAGCGGATCATCGAAGTGCGGGAGTCGTGGGACCCGAAGGAGGGGAGCATCGAGCCGAAGACCAGACGATCTCGCCGAAGAGTGCCGATGCCGAGCATCCTGCGAGAACTGCTCGTTGCTCAACGAGCACGCCGAGAGCCTTCGACTGGAAGCACCCTCGTTTTCGGCGAAGACGAGAAGACTCCCTTTCAGCCGGAGCGGCTCTACCGAAACGCCGACAGCATCTGGCACCACGCCGGAATCCGCGACCGACTGCGCCTCCACCAGGCACGCCACACCTACGCCTCGTTCATGATCGCTGCCGGCATCAACGCCAAGGCGCTTTCCTCGTTCATGGGCCACGCCTCGATCACGGTGACCTTCGACCTTTACGGGCACCTGATGCCGGGCTCCGAGGCTGAGGGCGCCGCGCTGCTCGACGCCTACCTGGACGGTCGCTCCAAAGACAACGAAGAAACCGACGAATAGGGTCGAGACGTGGGCCAGTTCCCGACGATGAAGGCAAAGCGACTACTCGCGATCTTGGAACGCAAGCCGCTGAGCTACCGCGTCTCCCGGCAATCGGGATCGCATCGGCGCATGGAGGCCCCGGGCCGTCCGCCGCTGACTTTCGCCTTCCACGACAGCGCCACGATCCCCTCCGGCCTGGTCCGCAAGGTTCTCGTCAGAGACGTTGGACTTGCCGAAGACGAGGCCCGGAAGCTACTCTGACTTGGAGGATCTGATGGAAACCGTGCGCGTCATCTACCACCACGAAGCCGACGGCTGGTGGGCCGAGTCGCCCGATGTAGAGGGCTGGTCCGCCGCTGGTGAGACCTACGCCGAGGTAGTCAAGCTCGCGGAAGAGGGCATCCCGTTCGCTTTGGAGCGCGCCGCCGAGCTGGAGCATTACGTTCCGGCTGGCGAGCACGTCCCGGCCTGATTAGAACCGTCGAGAATCGCTCGTTGGGCAGAGTGGAGTCGATCCAGAAGCTTGCCTAAGGTGACCCAGAGCCTGCTTCGCTTCCCTCCTGCTCGCACCCTACGCTTCCATCATGATTCGTGGGAAGCCAGCCGTCTTCATTAGCCACTCCGAGATCGCGAAGTCTGCCGTCGCGATTCCATTTCGGGAATTCCTGAACTCTCTGGGGCTCTACGGAATAATAGTTTCCGAAGAGCCAATTCCCGAAGGAGCCGAAGACTGGGATCCCGACGCTAAGGTCGGATATTTTTTGAATCAGGCGAGCATGTTCGTCGCGTTTGCGACCCCTGATGGGGGCGTTGCTGATGGTAAGGCTCAGCCGCGAGGGAACATCATCGACGAGATCCGCGCCGCCCGCGAGCGCCCCCATCTCAAGGCCCGGATGCAGATCTTCAGGTCGGCAAATATCGCGCTCCCGTCGAACATAAACCCCACTTATATGCCGCTCGATCCGAGCAACGTTGCCGCAGTGTTTCCAACGTTCGTAAAGCAAGCTCGTGCATTCGGCATTCTCGAGTCAGAGCCGCCTGAGATGGGGCCAGCTGGGACCACACCACCCGAAACCGAGCCTGACCAGGTCGATGAAACGGATGGGAGTGCGATCACCCAGGCGGCGGATGCACTTGAGGCTCTTGCCCAGGCCATTAGGGGAAAGGAGCCTCCGAACCCTGGGGCCGTTGCAGCCAGAGCCTTCCTTGCCAGCTCGTATGCACTTGCCACGGAGCGCTCCACAGATCTCTTGGGAGTACATGAGATCAATGGGTTGTACCGGGAACGCAAAACAATCCGGCCAACTAATGGTGAGATTTCCCACCTCTTGCGAACGATCATTTCGAATATTGGAGGGGCCAACGCCCCGGGCTGGTACTGGCTTCGGGACGCTTCGGCATCTGAGATACAGAGCCGAATTGTGACCCTCGCCATTGGCGATTCTGATGCCTCAATTCGGAGGAGCGCAATTCGACTTCTCGCCGAATCTCCCAAAGCGCTTAGCCCTGGGCAACGACGTGCCTTGATCAAAGCCGCATTCGAGGCAAAAGACGACTCGATGGCCTCCGCTGCGATCAGCCTCCTTGCGAAACAGGGAACACGGCGGGACCTTTCAAGCCTCCGCGACATCCTTGACGAAGCTGGCGATACAGACGAGGTGGATAAGGCACGGCTAAGAATCTTGTCGAGGGAATCCCCACAGGCAGCCCTCCGCCGTGTCGTCAACAGTCCGAACCTGCTCACCGATGACCTCGCGTCTCAACTCGAGCAGGCCGCCAGAAAACTTCCCCTTGCATCAGTCAAGCAAACTATTGAATCGCCTGATGCCGCTCTTCGCTCAATGGGTCTGCGCCTCCTCAACTCAGTGTCAAAACTGACCAAGTCCGAGGTCGAACGAATCGTCACGGACGACCCCGATGCCTCGGTCAAGCGACAGGCGATCGAGCTTGCAATGAGCCGCCGCTGGCGACTCTCGAAAGAGAAGTTCGACGCGGCCCTCGAGAATTCGAAATGGGACTGGGATAGGGAAGTCCGTATTCAGGTCGAGTTTTGGTCGCTCTCTGATCCCGACGCTCTACTGAACAGCATTGACTATTTCGGAGTCGAAGGGGCGTTCATATACGAGGCCCTTGGCCGCTACTACTTCGACAAGATCAAGGACACTCTCGCCGAGGAAATAGACACCGACTTTTCAGGGCTCAAAACGAAAATCCGGGTACGGGTCGAAGAAGAAGCACGAGCCGATATATCTGCAGAGGTCGAAGCGAAGTTCGGCTCGGAGGTACTCGAATCCCAACGAGATAGAATCGAGCAACAGGTGAGGGAGGGGGTCGAAGAGTCATTCCAAAGACGCCCGGATCTTCAGAAGTTCATTCTTTCGCGTTTTCGTATCGCCGCAATGGCCGGCATCGCTGCCAACGGCGGGCCAGAGTACTTGCCATTTGCGCGAAGGTTTCTCCAGGACGACAATCGCGAGTTGGTTCGCTACAGCATTGAACTGCTAGCGCGCACAGGGACACAGGAGGATGTCGCCTCACTGATCGATATTGCCACGTCAGCTTGGGGGGATTTGGCCCTACTCGCCGCCAAAGCTGCGTTGGATCGAGCTGAAGACCCCATTGCCACTGCCCTCGAGTTCCTGGAGGCATCCAACGAACGGATCGTGATTCTTGCCCTTAATCGAATCACGGACGCGCCCTTGGATCGAGTATTCGAGCCCGTCTGGGCCTTGCTAAGGAACGACGACTATTCGGTCCGGGAAGCTGCCACCGAGCATCTCGTCAAACGGATCTCTCGATCTAATTTGCGGAGGCTCCCCGACGCATATGCGCGCGGTCAGTACTACTACAACGTGGTCACACGGGTAGACCGCGAGCTTTACGCGCCGCGGTGGGTTAACCGGAGCGCACTGGCAATTCTCGGCAACTAGGCACCAGCGATAGCTCACTCGTCTGTGGCACGGATTGTGGCGCGAAGCCCGCAAACCGCTTCAGCAAGCCAGCTCCAACACCGCTTCCCTGACCTTGAAAGACCCTCGGTTGCGCGGATTCTTAGGCCACGGCCCGATGTGCCGGCAGGCCTCCCGCCGCGACTGCGCTCATCTATCGCTAACCCAACGAACTCAGTCCCCCGCTCGGCACAACTCAAGCCGGGATCAAGCCCAACCGCTATTGAACGGCCTATCGGGGCGCAGGATGCGCAAAGCTATCGCTAGCAGGGAATACATCAAACAAGGCGTCATCCAGCGCTCTCTGAACACGCCGTCGGCTAGCATCGTCATGAAGGTATTCGCTTACCGTTTCGTGATTTTCCACATAGATATGACGGCGTTCGTATTGCGCGTAGGCAACGTTAGCCAACACGCCCCTCAAGCGCGGTTCCCATTCGACCCACCGTCCACCTGTCCAGCCAAAGTCACGTGGCTTTAGCCGTCCGAGCTGTTCTACAGTAGCTTCATCGCTCGTCGGATAGAGCTGGAACTCAAAAGCTATGGCCACTCCCCCGCTACTTCCAACTCCGGCAATCGTCCTAACCGGCTCACCGGAGGGCTTTGTGAACCGCACATCAACCCCTTGAGCTTTGCCTAGCTCTCGTATAAGACGCAGTGGGGTAACTCGGTAGGGATCCCCGTCCGAAGCGCTACGGTGAGTGTCACCGACAGCGACAGCAACAAGTGCAGCCGTCACGATTACGGCAAGTGGTAGCGCCGCGCTCGCCAACCGCCGCTTCATGGTCCACCTCGCACGCCGGGCGCAAAGAGGTTGTACAGAGCCGCCTGAATCCTAGTCACCATCTGACTCTCGCCGTGACTAGCCACGTAAGTCTTTCCCACGCCGTTTAGGCGTCCTCGCACGAATTGCGATTGTGGCTGGGTGACCATGGCCAGATTTCCAACCAAGCTAGCGTCCGCTTCGGAGTAACGGACTATCGGGAATTGGGGGCTTCCACCCCGCGGGCTTTCGGGATCGTCGTCGATCGGTCCAGCCGTCTTGACGGTAGCCGAAAAATCAACAACTCCCCCACTCTTATTGGTCGCGCGACCAGCAACCATTTCATAACCCTCGACCCGCGGGACCCGCCGCAGCTTGATGTCATAACCCGTACCTTCAAGCGCCGTCACGACGGAGGCTTCGTTTGTAATGTCGCCAGGAGGTTCCACCGCCTCGCTGACGGCTCCACATCCACCCTGAAATAGACCAATCGCTACCGATAGGCCGACTACAACAGCGATTGTCGCTCTCGCGTGTTTCATCTGTCTTTGGGCGGAATATTCGCGGCCTTGAACTTTGGCCGAAGAACATAGTAGCGCCAACCGTGGGGATCTCCGCCGCGTTCTTCCACATACCTTGGGATGGTATACGCCCGATCTTCTTTCCAGCTGTAGTCGCGCCGATCTGAAGAGTGCTGAGAAATACCTGGATCTCGACCAACTCTCGTGACGACAGCAAGGTGGTCATGCGGATTGCCGCCATCGTCCCAGTTCAGCACGATTACGTCCCCCAACTTCCACTGTGATGGAGGGAGTTCATGGAGATCTTTCGCCCGTTCTGATTGCGCCTGCTGCTGTTCGATGAAGATTTCTACCGCAGTCCAAGACTGAGTCGAATTGTAGGTCTCACCCCACCAGCTCCAAAGCCCACGACCAATGGGTATCGGCTCGCGCATGAATTCCTGTCCAGCTTCATGCCATACCTGGCTCACAAAGTTCGTGCAGTCGTCGCCCGCGAGTTCCGTGTTGTAATCCGGATTTCGATCACCTTCATGCGACCATTCCAGAGCATACTTCGTCGCTTGCAGACGGTCGGTCGGGGTCCAAGGCTTGCAGGGACTGTGTCCATTGAAGCAGTCGACATAGTCGATGGGTTTGGCGAAAGTCTTGGACAACGGTATAGCCCCGATGTCGGGTTCGACAGCCAGCTGGCCCGTTAGGGAGTGGGCGGCTCCGCTCTTTGCGTCAAGGCGAGTTATGAAGGGGGCAGAGTAATCGAGTGAATAGCCGCCTCCGTGGTCAATTTCGGTGACGTGCCGCTGCTCGGTGATGATTTCACCGCCATGAGCACTCGGCGGCCCAAACACGGTCATTTCCTTCGGGCTAATGGGATGTGGATCGGTTCCATTCGCGTTGACCGCCCAAAGCTGGTTGACATCCCAAAAGGCAAGTGAATTTTTATCTGGGTAGTCGGTTCGTAGTGCGACGAAGACTATTCTTTTACCGTCCGCTGTAAAGCGAGGATCAATTGCTTCTCGCACCTGAGGACCAAGGTCCAAGCGAGTAACGGATGGCCCGGCTAGCGTAGCGACATAGATGCTGCGTCGGCCTTTGATCAGTTCGCCTTTGATTTCTTCGTTGGGTTCAGCTGCGGAGTATGCAATCAACTTGCCGTCGGGGGAGATATCTGGCGATCCTTCCATTCTTGCCGGTTTGAAGATCATTTTCGACTGGCTTTCGTCGGAGCCAGACGGCGATATTGCAATTACTTGCGTTTCGCCCGGATTTTCGGAATCAGCCGCCGTCAGATAGAGCTGGGTTCCATCGGCCGACCAAGACGGTTCACTACCTTCGGCAAGAAGTTGGACTTCGGTGCCATCGAAGCTCATAACGAAGACGGCGCCTTCGCCTATTTCGCGGCCGGTTTCCCTAACCTCCAAGGTAATCAACTCGCCATTCGGCGATATCTTTGGCGCGTAGATTTTGCATTCGGCTTTCCCAACGAGAGATTCACAGTTCGTGATTTCTTCGGGGGATAGCTCTTCGAGATCGCTCAGGTAAACGCTCGTGCGGCCAGGGTTGAGGTAGACCATCTTGTCTTCTGCAGATCCAGTCGATTCGCCGATTGAGGTACTGAATTCGGATGTCACGCTAACCCGCCCCGATGAGTTCTCGCCCGTGACTTCGACCTCGAACTGAGCACCGACGTCTTCTTCTACGAGGTCATAGGTTGGATTATTCGCCCCTTCGACAGCTTTGCATTCGCCGCCTTCCGAGCATCGCAGCCACTGGTATTCGATTTCATCGGGATTGACGTATTCCCAGGCGCCGCCGTCTGTCATCAACGTTGAGCCCACCGCCGGCGGTCCGAGCACGTCGATGCTCGGCATTTTGGTTGGGGTCGGGGTAGGCGCGGCTTCGACCGGTTCGGTGAGTTCGGAGGCGGCACTCGCGCTTCCGGCCGCGTTGGTCGCAGTGACCACCACCCGCATAGACTGCCCGACCACCGATCGGTCCAGTCGCAGCGTCGATTCGGTGGCATCTTCTATGTCGAGGCAGCTTGCGGGATCTTCTGGTTCGCAGCCCTGCCACTGATAGGTGTAATGCCGCGGTTCGCTGCCAAGCCAAACGCCGGGTTCGGCTTCGAGGGTTCTGGTCTCGAGCGTCTCCCCGTAGACAAAGGGAGCTTCTTCGACCGTGGGCGCTTCTGCCGGTTGGATGATTTCGCTCGGCTCAGATTCAGAAACTTGGCTGAGCGGCCCGTTGGAGGCCGTGACCTTGACCTCGACAGTCGAGCCGACATTGCCTTCTCTAACTTCGTAAGTTCGTTCGTTGGCTCCGGAGATGTCTTTGCAGACTTCGCCTTCTTCGTCGCAGAGGCGCCATTGATATTCGTAACTGAGAGGCCCGCCGCCGCCGTGCCATTCGCCGGGCTCCGCTTCGAGCGTTGCGCCAGCCACGGCTTCGCCGGAGATCGACGGCGAGACATCATTGGTCGGGCCGACTTCGACTTCGGGCGTTAGGGCCCAGTTTGACCTTTCGGCGACTACGAAGGCTTTGTCTGCTCGCCAAGCGGTCAGAGTCGCATAGGCTTCGATCTGGCTTCCGACGTCGGCGTTCTGCACTTCGTATTTTGGCGATGAGCCGCTTTGCACCTCTTCGTAGCTTTCACCAGTGACCCGCCAGAACTGGTATTCGGTCTCGCTCGGCAATTCCGCTTCGAACCCAAGTCCGCTGTGAGCTGTGATGGTCGCCCCGGGCACCGCCAAGCCCGTGATAGTCGCTTCCCCTTTTTCGATCCCTACATCCACCGAGGCAGGCGTGGGTTTTGAATGGACGGTCACGCTTTCTTTGCCGCTGCCCGCGATCTCGCGGAGTCGCAACTTGTAGCCAATATCGGCGGCCAAGGGATAGATCGAAGATTCCGTCGCCCCCGGGATGTCAACGCATTCGATCGATTCGTCTTCGGGGTCGAAGGTGAGCGGGTCGCAGCGTTCCCATTGGAATATGAAGTTGGGCACGCCGGTCCATTCCCCCCGGGACGCCCAGAAGTTCGAGTGGAAGCTCGGGGTGCCGAACGCCATTTCTGGCGGGGCCAGATTGGCGAGAGCCGGCGCCGGTGGCACCTTGGATGTCGGTTTGCTCATCACCGTGACTGATCCCCAGCCATTCGTTGCCGTTTCGCGCAGTCGTATCGTGTGGCCCGCGTCGGCATTGGAAACCAAATGCTGGCTTTCAAATTCGTTCTGTGCACCTGAGACCGCTTCGCAGTTTCGGCCAAGCATGTCGCAGCGCGTCCAGACGAAAGAGCGGTCGATCGTGGCGCTGCCGCTCCAGGTACCGCCTTTCGGGACCAAGGTTTCGCCGATTTCGACGCTACCTTCGATCGTCGGCGGACTTTCGTTAGAGGGAGGCAACGCTTCGGCTACAGGTTCTGACGGGCCGGAGCTGGCCGACGCCTGAATCCACCAGCCCACATAGCCATTGCCGGTGACCACGACCCGCAGGGCATGACCGAGATCGCCACGATTCGGGGTATATGTTTTTCCTTCGGCTGAGTTGATAGTCCCGCATTCTTTTCCTTCAGCATTACACCGCTGCCATTCATAGCTCCAAAATGAAGCTCCGTTCCAAGTGCCTGGGTTGGCGCTTAGCGGGCTTCCGACTATCGCAACCCCTTCGATCGTCGGCGCCGAGGTATTTTCAGGCGGGGGTGGGTTACCTTTGCCTATTTCACCCGATATCGCCGAATGCCATTCACCTGTGCCTTCGCCGTTTTCAGCGACCACCACGACCCGCAAATACTGACCCGCGTATTCGTTGTCGACCACATAGCTGGGTTCGGTCGCGCCCGGGATGTCTTCACAAAAATTTTCAAAGATCGGAGAAAAGCAGCGCTGCCACTGGTAGCTGTAGGAGATCGTTGGCAGACCACTCCAGACTCCTGTCGTCGCGCTTACTGTTTGTTCGGCCACCGGTTCGGTTGTACTGAGCACCGGAGCTTCCATGATCGTCGGATAGCTACTGCTGATCACAGCGGTTTCTGACGAGATTGCCACGGGAGGTTCGGCTTCGCCTTTGTTTTCAGCCGTAACGCTTACGCGAAGGGTACGGCCTCGCGTCCATGATTCAGGCGTGTAACTAGCTGTCGTCTGACCAGTAATATCTGAGCAACTCGTCCATTCGGCCGAACAGATCTGCCACTGGTAGGCGTATTTATCCGGCGCAGGTGTCCATTCACCGGGCGAGGCAGTTAGTTTGCTACCAACGAGTTGGGTGCCGCTGATCGTCGGCAGGGTCGAGTTTGTCGATCTTTCGGGCAGGATCGACAAGGTCGACGAGGTCGCCGTGGCAGAGCCAAGGGAACCAGTCGCCGTGACGGATACCCGCAGCATCTTCCGGCCATCGGCCGACTGGAGCGCGTAGCTCACTTTAGTTGCTCCTTCGATGGCTTTGCATTCACCCCCCGAGGCGTTGCAGCGCTGCCATTCGTAGGCGAATGTAAGCGGACCGCTACCCGACCAACCGCCAGTCGATGCTTCAAGTGTCGAGCCGGGTTGGTTTTTACCCGAGATGGTCGGCACCGAAGTGCTGGCGACTTTGGCGCTGGTGATTACTTTGCTCACCGCTGATATTTCGCTGGCGCTGCCGCTGGTATTGGACGCAGCTACGTTGACGCGGATCGTCGCACTGAGGTCCGTCGAGGTGGTTACGTAGCTGGTTTCGGTAGCGCCTTCGATGTTTTTACATTCTTTGCCTTCTTTGCTGCAGCGCTGCCACTGATAGGAGAAGCCGATCGGCGGATGGCCCGTCCAGGCGCCTGGTTTCGCTGTATAGGTGCGGCCGTCATAGGGCATTCCTTCGATGCTCGGCCCCGGGCTACCAACGGCCGGCAGAGAAGGGGGCGCGATCACCGCACTCGGTTCCGAGACGGCTTCGGCCGTGCCATATTCGCTGCTCGCTTCGACCTCAAGGCGCAGGCGCGAGCCTACGTCGGCGGCCGTGGCGGTGTATTTGGCTTCATTAGCACCCGAGATGTCTTTGCATTCTTCGGCTTCGCTGGCGCAGCGCTGCCACTGGTATTTGAAGGTCAGCGGATGGGTCCCCCACCACCAACCCTCATAGCCTTCGAGGGTCCCGTCCTGAAGCGTTTCGCCTTTTATTTCGGGGAGACCGCCCGATTCCGGCGCCCTCGCAACGATGACTTCGGTGGGGGCGGAGGCGACTGAGTCCGAGCCAATCTCGTTCGAGACGGTCACGCGAAAGCGCAAGGTGTGGCCGATCTGCGCGGTGCGAACTTCGTAGGTTTCGCTTTTACCTTCTTCGGCGAGTTCGCATTCTTTGCCCGCGGAGTTGCAGAGTTCCCATTCCCATGAATAGCTCAAGTCATCGCCCTGCCAAGAGCCAAAGTTTGGGTAGATAGTTTCCTGGTCGAAAGCTTTGCCGGATTCGATGAAGGGCGGTTCGAGATTGCTTGGAAGGGCCTGCGTCACTTCTTTGGTAGCAGCCGAGATGACTGAACGCCCGCTACCTTCGCTACTGGCAGTCACTACGACGCGCACCGTGCCGCCAACGCTCCACCCCTGAGGGGCGTAAGTGGAAGAGGTAGCACCTTCGACCGCCGCGCAGTTGCCACCGTCAGCGTCGCAGATCTCCCATTGGTAGCGATACGAAAGCGGGTATGGCGATTTCCATTTGCCGGAATTCGCAGAGAGGGTCTGAAACTCTTCGGTCGAGCCTTCAATTGTCGGTGGTTCTTCGTTCTGCGGCGCAGGCAGGTTGCGTGATTCGACACTGTCTGTCTCTTCGGAGAAGGCGAAGGCGTCCCCACTTTTCCCGCTTGCCGAAACCAAGACCCGCAGCGCAGATTCGGCATCGAGATTTCCGACCATGTAGCTGGCGGCGGTCGCACCGGCGATGTTCTCGCAATCGGTGCTTTGTGGTTCGAGGCCACAGCGCTGCCACTGGTAGTCAAACCCTTCGGCACCTTCCCATTTGCCGGGCGCAGCCGTAACGGTTTTCCCGGCGATGGGTGCGCCGCTGATACTCGGCTGGGCAAGCAAGATTGGCCCACCGGCATCCGAGATCGGAGTGCTCGGCGCGGAGCTTGCCTGTGCGTTTCCTTTGGAGTTTGATGCCTCGACGCTTGTCCTGATCGTCGCCCCGATGTCGGCGCCGCCGAGTTCGAAGGTGGATCCTTCGGCGCCGGGGATTTCTTTGCAGGACATCCCCGCGCTGTCGCATCGCAGCCAGCTGTAGGAGAAGGTGATCGGCGCATCGCCTTGCCAGTCGCCCGGTTTGGCTGTGAGCGTCCCCCCGCTTCGATCGCCGCCACTGAGCGTTGGTGCGGTTTCATCGAATGGGCTCCGCGAGCCGACCGGCGAGGTTATGGTCGAAACTGCGGTCGTTTCGCCCGCTTCGTCTTGGGCGGTGACCACTGCGCGCAACCCCTCCAGCACGTCGTCGCGGCTTACTTCATAGCTTTTGCCGGTCGCACCGTCTATGTCGGTGCAGGCCCCAGCGTCGCAGCGTTGCCAGCGGTAGGCAAAAGTGATCGGTTCGCCGCCTTCCCAAACCCCCGCTTCGACCGTGAGAGTGTCCCCTTCTTCCGCACTGCCTTCCAAGGCTGGAGCCGAGATGCTTCGCGGCGCTTCGGGCAAGCGCACCGATTGTTCCGTGGTGGCTGACGCCGAGCTCGTGCCTTCGTCTTCGCCTTCTGCCGTGACTTCCACGGCCATCGCGTGCCCTACGTCTTCGACGCCGAGTTCGTAGTTTTCGCCGTCGGCTCCCGTCATCGGTTCACAGAGTTGCCCGCTGGAATCGCATCGCTCCCATTGGTAGGCGTATTGGACCGCGCCTCCCCATGCTCCCGGCGAAGCCGTCAATTTCGAACCGACTTCAGTGTCGCCAGAGATCGAAGGGCCTTCTTCGAGAGCGGGGCCCGGTCCCGAAGCGGACGCGACCACAAGGGTGGGAGCTGAGATGGCACTCGCACCGCCGGCGCCGTTTTCGAGAGATTCTTTGAGACGTATCGTCGAGCCGACGTCTTCCGCGCTCAGTCTGTATTCGCTTTCCGTCGCTTCGGCGATCGCTTCGCAAGCTTCTCCGCTCGCGTCACAACGAAGCCACTGAAGCGAGCCTTCGGTTGGGCCGAGCCCCGTCCAACTGCCCGGTTCGCCTTCGAGAATTCGCCCTGCTCGCGCCCGGCCGAGGACGACGGGTGCATCCGCGATGCCCGGTTTGTCTTCTTCCAGTGCTGCCGTTGCCGTCGATGTTGCTTCCTGACTCTCGCTCGAGCTGCTCGCTTCGACTCGCACCCGATAGGAAGACCCGACTTCGTCAGCCCGGGGAAAGAACTTTGCTTCCTGCTCTTCAGGCAGATCGGCGCATTCTCCGCCCGCGCCATTGCACCGCTCCCACTGGTAGCGGAAGGAGATTCCTTTCCCGCTCCAAGTTCCTGGGTCGGCGATGAGGACGGTGCCGGAGGGACTACTCGATTCGGTCACGCTCGGTGGGGCAGTATTCGCAAACGAGGGCAGGGGGACCACTTCGCTTGCATCCGAGCTGAGGCTGGCGTTGCCGCTGTTTGTCGTAGCGGTCTCGCGAATCCTGAGCGTCGCTCCCACGTCGGCGGCCTGGACGGCGTAGTGCTGCGAGGTCGCACCCGAGATGTCTTCGCACGCGTTGCCATCGGAGTCACAACGCCGCCACTGGTAGGCGACGCTGGCACTTGCGGGCCACCATTCAAGCGCTTGCGCGCTGATTGTCTTCCCCACCGCGAGGGATCCGTAGATGAGCGGCGTTGATTGCGTGAAGGGTTCGCCTTCCAGCACCGGACTCGTGGGGGTCGATCGAGATGTCGCCATTGGCCCAGGCTGGGCCTTGACCGTCACCCGGATCGCGTGCCCGACATCATCCGACGAGGGCCAATAGGTCCGTTGGCGAGCCCCTCCCACTACTTCGCAAGAGGTGCCTTCGGCGCTGCAGCTTTCCCACTGGTAAACAAAGCTGACCGCTTGAGGATCAATCCAATCACCGAAGTCGGCGGAGAGCTGATTTCCTTGCTGAGGCGTCCCCGATATTGACGCTTCAAAGCCGGCGAGAACCGCCGTTTCTCCGTCTTCTTCCACTTCCCCGACATCCAGCGCCCTGTCGTAGACGCGGACCTCGTCGATCAGGCCTTTGAAGTGGTCTTTGAATTCGTCGTTGCAGCCGATCGCCAGGTCGCCGCTGCTCGATTCGACGCCTTCGGGGGCAAAGGTCGTGTCGACCAGTTCGCCGTTGACGTAGAAGCGCATGTGGGAACCGTCGTAAGTAAGGGCGACGTGGGTCCAGACGTTGGGTTCCTGAGAGGCGCCGTCGACCGTCCGGGTGAAGCTAGCTTCGCCGATCAGACCTTCCATGTTGCCTTCGTCGATGAGTCCGTAGTAGAGGCCGTAGGCGCCGGAGGAAGGGGTTTCCTTGAAGAGGATCGGTTCGGAGTCCCCTTCGCCTTGGGGCTTGACCCAGGCCTCGAGGGTGAAGTCTTCTTCGAGTCTCAGGGCGGAGCTGTCGGGGACCTTGACGCAGTCGCTTTTGCCGTCGAACTTCAGCGCCCCGCCGTATCTGCCCCCGACCCATTCGGCGCCTTCGATCGTGCCGTTGTGGCCGTTGCCTGTGTCGTCCCCGAGGGTGCTGCCTTCGCCCTCGTCGAACGAGTAGGCGGCGATGGGGGCGGCCTGAGGAGTCATGATCGGGGCGGTCTTATCGGCGCCGACTTCCCCGACATCCAGCGCCCTGTCGTAGACGCGGACCTCGTCGATCAGGCCTTTGAAGTGGTCTTTGAATTCGTCGTTGCAGCCGATCGCCAGGTCGCCGCTGCTCGATTCGACGCCTTCGGGGGCAAAGGTCGTGTCGACCAGTTCGCCGTTGACGTAGAAGCGCATGTGGGAACCGTCGTAAGTAAGGGCGACGTGGGTCCAGACGTTGGGTTCCTGAGAGGCGCCGTCGACCGTCCGGGTGAAGCTAGCTTCGCCGATCAGACCTTCCATGTTGCCTTCGTCGATGAGTCCGTAGTAGAGGCCGTAGGCGCCGGAGGAAGGGGTTTCCTTGAAGAGGATCGGTTCGGAGTCCCCTTCGCCTTGGGGCTTGACCCAGGCCTCGAGGGTGAAGTCTTCTTCGAGTCTCAGGGCGGAGCTGTCGGGGACCTTGACGCAGTCGCTTTTGCCGTCGAACTTCAGCGCCCCGCCGTATCTGCCCCCGACCCATTCGGCGCCTTCGATCGTGCCGTTGTGGCCGTTGCCTGTGTCGTCCCCGAGGGTGCTGCCTTCGCCCTCGTCGAACGAGTAGGCGGCGATGGGGGCGGCCTGAGGAGTCATGATCGGGGCGGTCTTATCGGCGCCGACTTCCCCGACATCCAGCGCCCTGTCGTAGACGCGGACCTCGTCGATCAGGCCTTTGAAGTGGTCTTTGAATTCGTCGTTGCAGCCGATCGCCAGGTCGCCGCTGCTCGATTCGACGCCTTCGGGGGCAAAGGTCGTGTCGACCAGTTCGCCGTTGACGTAGAAGCGCATGTGGGAACCGTCGTAAGTAAGGGCGACGTGGGTCCAGACGTTGGGTTCCTGAGAGGCGCCGTCGACCGTCCGGGTGAAGCTAGCTTCGCCGATCAGACCTTCCATGTTGCCTTCGTCGATGAGTCCGTAGTAGAGGCCGTAGGCGCCGGAGGAAGGGGTTTCCTTGAAGAGGATCGGTTCGGAGTCCCCTTCGCCTTGGGGCTTGACCCAGGCCTCGAGGGTGAAGTCTTCTTCGAGTCTCAGGGCGGAGCTGTCGGGGACCTTGACGCAGTCGCTTTTGCCGTCGAACTTCAGCGCCCCGCCGTATCTGCCCCCGACCCATTCGGCGCCTTCGATCGTGCCGTTGTGGCCGTTGCCTGTGTCGTCCCCGAGGGTGCTGCCTTCGCCCTCGTCGAACGAGTAGGCGGCGATGGGGGCTTCGCTTGCAAACGCAACGGGAGCCGACACCCCAAGCCAAACTGAAATCGCAATCGCCATCACGGCCGAGACCAGAAGCCCTTGATAAGCCCTTCTCACAGGCTGCACGCGAAGACAAGACATCGGATCTCCCCCCACCCGGCGTGGATTGCTTTACGCCCGGCCTTCTAAAGAACGAAGTCCCATTTGTCAAGTACTCGACTGTTTTTCTTTTGAAGCAGGTAGACCTATTTGCTTAAGAAATCCGATCTACTAGGACGTATGTCCTTTCCTGACCTGCGCGATTGGCTATTTCCTGGCGGGTTCAACGATCCCTAGTCGATGGACTCAATTCCGCCAGCTGCTTACCGCAGCGGCGCCGGCGGTCCTCTCGAACCTGCTTCCAGCTGAGGCTCGCCGGGGCACAGGGCCATACGAGAACCAAGGGTTCACCGGTATCCGGGATGGAGATCCAGGCTTTGGCCTTGCGGCCGCCATAGCCCACCGAGCAGTAGAAGTTGGTTCCGCCGGTTTCGGCTTCTTGGCCTATCGCCTCTTCGCAGCTCGGGGCCGACAAGAGTCCGCGCGCCTGATCCGAGATGGCATTCTCAGCCTCCGAAGGCGACGGGCGCGACAAAGCACAGCCCGCGAACGAGAGGAACGCAAGGCTCGTAGCGAATATGAGAAGACCTTTCATCCTGCGACACATTGAATCGCCTTGAGGACCGGCCGACCCCAAGCACGCGCGTCGCCTGCCACGCCAGGAACCGGGTCGCAGTGGCACGGCCGGTGGCACGAAGCCGGCAAACCGCTTCGCCAAGCCGATCCCGGCGGCCCTTCCTCGACCTTGAAAACCGGCAGACATCGAAAGGTGTCTCGAGGGTTCGAATCCCTCCCCCTCCGCTGATTTCCTCAGCCCGGCTAATCGAGCACGCGGATGAGGCTGAAGCCGTCGTAGCCCTTGCCGCCGACCGTCTGGATCGTCGTTGCCTCGACCCGAGGCTCGGCGGCCAGCTGCTCGTGGAAGCGGCGCTGGGCGGCGATCGCGGGGTCGTCGTCGCCGAGGTCGGCGAGGCGGCCGTCGCGGATCACGTTGTCGGCGATGATCAGGCCGCCGGGGCGAGAATGCTCCAGCGCCCAGGCGAAGTAGTCGGGCGTGTGGACCTTGTCAGCGTCGATGAAGGTGAGATCAAACGGACCGACCCCGTCGGCCTCGAGCTGGGGAAGCTGGTCGAGGGCCGGGCCGACCCTGACCTCGACGACCTCGCCAAGCCCGGCAGCGACAATGCTCGCCGTCGCCACCGCGGCGTACTTCGGATTGGCCTCGAGGGTGATCAGGCGACCGTCCGCCGGCAGAGCCCGCGCCAGCCAGATCGTGCTGTAGCCGGCCAGGGTGCCGAACTCGAGGACCGAGCTGGCCCCGATCGTCTTCGCCAATAGATGGAGGAGCTTGCCCTGCGGGGGCGAGACCTGGATCTGGGGAAGCCCTGCCGCTTCTCCCGCGCGCACCGCCGCATCCAGTGCCTCGTCGGGCGGGGCCAGCAGGCTAGTCACGTACTCGTCGACTGCGGTCCAGGTCTCTTGCGCCACGGCAGAGGTCTATCAAGAGGCCGTGCCGGGCAGGAAACGTGGCGGCCCAGCCGAACGTGCGGAGATGGAGACAGCTTCGCGCCGGGCGCGCAGGCGTGAACGATGGCTGCAGCGCGCGGAGCGCGTCAGCGACGCCTTCGGCCTCGTCTTCGTCCTGGTTCTGATCACCTACGTGCTGGCCTCGCTGCTGGAGAACCGTGACTGGACAGCCGTCCTGCTGACTGTGGCCACGAGCGCGACCTCGGTCGTGGCGCTGACCAGCTCGCATGCGAAAGCCTGGCTCGTGCGCATCGCCCTGCTGCTCTCGGCACTGACAATCGCCTTGGCGGCCGTCGGGGCGGCCTCCGGCAATCACGACTGGCTCAACCTCGCGACCTTGATCCAGGTCTCCCTGCTGGCGCTCGCAATGGGGGCGGTCCTACGCCGCGTCGTGATGGCGCCCGAGGTGGGCTCGCGCACGATCCTCGGCGCGCTCAGCGTCTACGCGGTGCTGGGCATCCTCTTCACCTTCCTATATGGCGTGATCGATCGGGTCCAGGGCGGCCCGTTCTTCGAAGGCCACGCGCACCCCGCGAGCTCCGACTTCCTCTTCTTCAGCTACACGACCCTGACCACGACTGGCTACGGAAACCTCGTCCCCGGTGGGCAGCCAGGCCGCATGATCTCCGGCCTCGAGATGATGATCGGCCAGATCTTCCTCGTCACCCTGGTCGCGGGCCTGGTCAGCCTCTGGCGGCCGGGCGAGGCGATCCGCAGGCGGCGCGAGAAACGGGACGGCGGCGAGCCGGCAGCTGACCCGTCGCCGACGCCCTAGCTGACCCGCCTACATACGTTGTGAACCGCTGAGAGGCCATCCGGGCCCGCCAAGAGGCTGTGGGTGTTCGAAGCTCACGACCTCGAGGAGGACCCGGATGAAGATCCACGCTAACGCCGTTCTCGGACCGGCGGGACGGCTCGCGTTGGTGCAAGCGATTGAGTCGGGGATGACGCAAAAGGCGGCAGCTGCCGCCTTTTGCGTTGCGCCCGCAACAGCCCACCGCTGGTGGCATCGACGCCTTGACGCCAGCACTGAGGAGGTGCAATCGGGACGCTGGCTGCTCGATGGCGATACCCAGAAGCGGATCTGTGAGTGGCGTCGGCGCACCGGCTGGGGACCGCGCCTGGTGGCCGGCAAGGTCGGGCGCCACCATTCGACCGTCTGGAAGGTCCTCGCCCGCCATGGCATCTCGCGTCCTGCGCGGGCGCCCCGGGAGGAGGCCCGCCGCTATGAGTGGCCCTGCCCTGGAGATCTCCTACACATGGACACCTCGCGCTATGCGCGCTTTGAGCGCCCCGGGCACGCGGTCACCGGGGATCGCTCTCAACGCTCGCGCAAGTGGATGGACCCGGCCACCCGCGTCGGCTTTGACTTCTGCCACGCGATCGTCGATGACCATTCGCGCCTGGCCCAGACCAACGGCAAGGTCGAGCGCTTCCACCAGACGATGGCGCGGGAGTGGGCCTACGGGATGGCCTACCGCTCCCATCATCATCGAAACACGGCTTTGCCACACTGGCTCAAGCACTACAACGAGACCAGGCCCCACAGCTCAGTTGGCGGCCGGCCGCCGATCAGTCGCGTTCACAACGTCCGTGGGCTGGACACCTAGCTACTCAGAGAGCTCGACGCGCTCGATCAACTGCGCCTCGAGCGGGCGATCCGAGGCGTCGGTCGGAGACGCCTCGATCGCGTCGACCACGTCCATGCCATCGACGACGCGGCCGAAGACGGTGTGCTTGCCGTCCAGCCAGGGCGCCGAGGGGGTGGTGACGATGAAGAACTGGGAGCCGTTGGTGTTGGGCCCGGCGTTGGCCATCGCCAGCGCACCACGCTCGACCTTGTGGTCGTTGAACTCGTCCTCGAAGGTATAGCCGGGGCCGCCGCGACCGGTTCCTTCCGGACAGCCGCCCTGGATCATGAAGTCCGGGATCACCCGGTGAAAGACCAGTTCGTCGTAGAACTTGTCGGCCGAGAGCTTGCGGAAGTTCTCGACCGTCTTCGGCGCGTCATCGTCGTGCAGCTCGAGCACGATCGCCCCGGCGCTGGTGTGAAGGGTTGCCTGCGACATCGGCCATCACCCTACCCGGTTACGCGAAGGACAAGCGAGCGTGAGGCGCCCGGTGCGTAGGGCCAGCGTTCCTCGGGGAGCACGGCTGCGCGGACCCTGATCCGGGCTGAACCGCTGATGTAGCGGAACCGATAGCTGGCGTGAAAGCGGCCGGCGTGATCGGTGCGCGCGACCAGCACCGGGCGCCAGCGCCGCGCCGCCGACTCGTAGTACTGGATCGAGACCAGCTTGCCCCGCCGCGGCAGCGGCGCGCCGAGACTGCGGACGCTGCCGCTGAAGTGCGCGGCCTCGCCGGTTTGCAGCTGTGACGGCGTGGCCTTCAACTCGATCCCACTGCGCACTCGCAGGGTCAGCGGACTCCGCTCGGCCGCATCGAGGTGGGCGTCACCGGGGAAGGCGACGGCAATCCGGCGTGAGGTGCCGGCCTGGAGGCGCAACTGAAAGCCACCGTGCGGGCCGGTCTGCAGCGACTCCACCAGCGCTCTGCCGAGGGCACCGCGCGACGGGCGGGCGGTGATCCGCAGGGTCTTTCCGGCAAGGCCGGCACCATCGCTGTCCACCAGCCGACCGCTCAGCCTTGCCGCCGTCCCGAACGGCACGGTCAGCTCGGTCCCTCTGCGCCCGCGCCAGCGGAGGCTGGCGTAGATGCGTGCCTTTCCCCGGGCCGGCTCGGCCCGCTTGACCGCCACCACCGGTTCGCCGGCGACCTTGCGCACGGTCATCTCTGTGCCATCGCTGCGGCGGGTCGAGGTCGCCGTGTTGCCCGCCGCGTCGGCGGCGTCGGCACGGAAGACGTAGGTGCCAGGACCGAGATCGCTGGGCAGACGTGCCACCAGCTCGGCCTTCTCCGCGGAGTCGCTCCGCTGGAATTTCGCCGGCAGCTCACTCCACTGCTGGCTATCGAGGCGCCGGTAGTGGATCTCTCCACTGGCGGGGCCGGAATGCACATCGCTGATTTCGGCGCGGACCTGAGACGCAGGCGCATCCCCGGCGGCAGCCGGCTCGAAAGCGACGCCTGGGGGTACGTCGTCGAACCGCAGCGGCAGCGATGCCGCCGAGGATGCAGCTTCATTCCCGGCCTCATCGCGCAGCCAGATGCTGAGCGAGTAGGTACCGGCGCGGGGCACGAACAGGTTCTGCAGGCCACCCAGCTCGTGGCCCGGCACGAACTTCGCGCCACTGTCATAACCGGCCGGTCCAGTGATGCGCCATGAGGCGCCGCCGATCGGACTCGCCGGGGCTTGGCCAGGGTTGACCCAAGAGAGATCGAAGTCGTTGCCGCGCCGCCAGGCATCGCCGCCGGCAAGGGTGAGTTCGCGAGGATGCGCCGGCGGATTGTTGTCGACGTAAAAGGTTTGGTCTCCCGCACATCCGGGATTGCCGGCGAAGTCAACCGAGCAGTGGTGGATGGCGTGGGGGCCGTCGCTGAAGCGAGTGGTGTCGATCGTCGCGTTGGCCGAGACTCCCAGCGGACACGGCCGCATCTGCGTCGCCCGCCATTCGCCGCCAATCGACACCTTGGCGCAGGGGTACTCGGTCAGGTTCACCCGCGCCCCGTCGACGATCGTTTCGCCGAAGCGAACGCCGCCGCCGACATCGTCGCCGGCAAAGGCGACGCCCTGAACGCCTCGGCGCCAGCCAGGGGCGGTGATTTCCCCGCCGAGCGCGGCGTTCGGCCCCTGGTCGTCCTGGATCGTGATCGTCAGCGCGCGCACCGCCGACCACGAGCCCGCCTCGAGACCGCACCACTTCTCTTCTCCCCGAGCGCAGAGGAGGCGGTCCTCGAGCGCCGGCTGGGCAGGGCTGAACCCGGCGACGAACTCGCGGGGAGTGGTGTCGGTCGTGCCCGCGCTCGCGAAGGTCTCGAAGCCACCATTCCATGTGCCGACGCCGATCCGCTGCTCCATTCCGTCGTGCAACGTGTGCCACCAGGTTCCCCGTACCTGAGAAATGCCGGTCCCCGGCGGGGCCTCCCAGCGCCAGCGGGCGTAGCGCGTCCCCGACACCGTCACCTGGCCATCGCGGGTGAAGCTCTTCAGGTGCGCCCCGTCGAAGGGGTCTTGTCCGGCCGGCGGCACGCATCCGGCATCCGAGCGGAACTTCGCCCCACCGGTGCTGTCGGCCCAATTTGCGTCGGCACCGACGTACCAGCCACATTGGGCAACCGAGTACTTGCCCGCGGTCGCCTCCTTGGCGACCAGCAGCAGCAAAGCCAGCGCTAGCGCGATTCCCATTGCGACGATTCGACCAACGCCACCCCGCGTGCCCGACATAACCCCTCCTTCGCTCGACGACATCTGCGGGGGCTAAGTAGGCGGCGGCCAGTTCTCTCCCCCTGCGGTGGGCACCCAAGAGCTGCCGCCTCGGCGCCTTTGCGAGAATGGCCCCAATGTCACTTCCGACGCAGGATCAGATAACCGAGAAGCTGCGAGCCGTGATCGACCCCGAGCTTCGCCGCTCGATCGTCGAGCTGGGCATGGTGCGCTCGATCGAGGTTCGCGAGGGTGGCCGGGTCGAGGTCGTCGTCTCGCTGACCACAGCGGGCTGCCCGATCCGCTCCCACTTCGAACAGGCCGTCGCCAAACAGGTCTCTGAGCTGGACGGAGTGACCGAGGTTGCGGTCGGCTTCGACGTTCTCTCCGATGAGGAGAAATCGTCCCTGCAGCAGACACTCGGCCGCGGCAAGCTGCCCGCCGGTGCCCTCGCCCAGGTCAAAAACGTGATCTGCGTCGCCTCCGGCAAGGGCGGCGTCGGCAAGTCGACGATGACCGCCAACCTGGCCGCCGCCCTGACCGCCGAAGGGCACCCTTCCGGCGCCCTCGACTGCGATGTCTACGGCTACTCGATGCCGCGCATGCTCGGCGTCAACAACAAGCCCGAGGTCAACGGCGAGCGCAAAATCCTGCCGCTCGAGTCCCCCGGTGGCGTCAAGGTGATGTCGATCGGCTTCTTCGTCGAGGAGAACTCGGCCGTCGTCTGGCGCGGCCCGATGCTGCACAAGGCGATCCAGCAGTTCCTCGAGGACGTCGCCTGGGGAGAGCTGGAGTACCTGCTGCTCGACCTGCCGCCGGGGACCGGTGACGTCTCGATGACCCTGGCCCAGCTGCTGCCGCAGGCGAAGTTCGTGATCGTCACGACGCCCCAGCCCGCTGCGCAGACCGTGGCCAAACGGGCAGCCGACATGGCGGCCAAGTTCGACCTCGAGCTGCTCGGCGCGATCGAGAACATGTCCGGCTTCACCACGCCAGACGGCGAGCGCTTGACGATCTTTGGCGAGGGCGGCGGGCAGCTGCTCGCCGACGAACTCGACATTCCCCTGCTCGGCAAGATCCCGCTCTCCGAGCCCCTGCGTGAGCACGCCGACAGCGGCTCACCACTGGTGACGGCAGAGCCCGACTCTCCCGCAGCGCAGGCAATTCGTCAGGCCGCGCGCGGCATCATCGCGGCCACGCCACAAGAGCTGCCGGTGTTGCAAGCGACCCCGGCGGCAGCCGAACCGCCGCCGGTCAGCGGTACGCCGCTTCCCGTCGTCCAGTAGCTAACGCCTAGTTGTGCTTGAAGACGTGCACGCTCGGCAACACCGCGCTCACTGTGGTGATCCTCATCCCAGCTCACCTCCCTTCCCATCTCCTGCCCGTCTGACCGGGATTCGGAGGCAATACTAAGAAGAAGTTAAGTATTGAGGTATCGCTGAGTGCGGCTACCGCCAATCAGGGAAACTTGCTTATCCTCCGGCCGGCCTTACCAATTGGATAGCTCTTGACTGGAGGATCAGCCTTGGCGACGACCGCAAAGGGGCAGAGGAGAAGCATCGACGAGGCGGTGGCCTACGCCGTCGGCCACCGGATCAGGATCGACGCCCTCGCGATCCTCAACGAAGGCACGGCCAGCCCCAACGAAATCGCCAAAATCATCGGCGAGGGGGTCAGCAAGGTCGGCCACCACGTCAAAGAACTGTTCGATTCCGGCTGCATCGAATTCGTCGGCACCGAGCAGCGGCGCGGCGCAACCGAGCATTTCTATCGCGCGATCGCGCGACCGTTCATCAGCGACGAGGAAGCACGCGAACTGCCGGCCGAGACGAAACGTGAGTTCGCGGCGCTGATCCTGCAGGCGATCATGGCCGAGGGCCTGGCCGCGCTGCGCGCCGACAAGATGGACTGCGACGAAGACATCTGGATGAGCTGGCGCTCGGTCAATCTCGATGAACAGGGCCGGCGCGAAGTGGCCGACGAGATGGCCGCCTCTTACGCGCGGGTCGAGAAGATCGAGGCGAAAAGCGCCGCCCGCCTGATCAAGGCCGAGCAGTCCGGAACCTCGACCGTGGTCGCGGCGATGAGCTTCGAGCGCAGCCGTTCCGGTCGCCCGCCCGGCGAGCGCCTAGCCACGAGTGACAGCTAGGAGGGCGGCCATTACAGCACCGCCCTCCCAGTCCATCGAGCAAGCATCGGGTCCCCAGTGCTAGGAAGCCTCATGCTGACGACCTAGCGGGTCACCCGACGCAATAACGGATGTTAAAGCTAAAAAATGGTGCACTACGCCGAGAGTGGACATGGGTGACAACGCCCACACCTTTTTTACTGCAAAGTGGCTGAATCGCCGCTTCGCCACAAAACAGTGTTAGTTCGAGGTGGTTATTAGGTACGTCCTAGGTGCCTAAATAACCACTACATCAAACGGTGTAAGACTCGCTGCTAGGCGCTGGCCTTGCTCTTGTAGTAGTTGGCGTTGATCTCGGCGTACTTTGCCCACTCAGCCGGGAGCTGGTCCTCGGCAAAGCAAGCGTCCACCGGGCAGGCCTCGACGCAGGCGTCGCAATCGATGCACTCGTCCGGGTCGATGTAGAGCATCTCAACCGAGTCGTAGTCGGGCTCGTCCGGCGTCGGGTGGATGCAGTCGACGGGACAGACCTCGACACACGAGTTGTCCTTCTGGCCGATGCAGGGCTCGGCGATGACGTAGGTCATTCGAGGCTATCTCCTGGGTCGTCGTTTCGGGTGCCGCCGGAGGCCTTGTGGCCCCCACCAAAGCGCGGACGCTCATTTTAGGGATCGAGCGGCGGAAGCGTGATTGGCAGACGAAATTTGGTTAGCAAGTTCGGATCGTACGTGCGGCCCAGATATCGTGGCCGAGTGCCTCGTCCGCTCCTCCCGCTCGCCTGCGCCCTGCTGGGGTTGCTGCTCTTCGCGCCGGCCGCCCTTGCCAGCGGCGGTGAGACCCGAGCACTCGATGCCGCGGCGCCAACCGCTGTCACGACCTTCTCGCCCGACCGAATCATCGTCGAGTGGGCATCGGGCGCAAGCCGCAGCGACCGAATCGCGGCGCGCCGAGACGCCGACGTGACCTCGATGCGGCCGCTGGGCGACCCCCTCTTCCAGCTGCTCGCAGTCGAACCAGGCCAGAATGCCGGTGACGTTCTGGATGCGCTGCGCACCGACCCAGCCGTGCAGGCCGCTTCGCGCGACGGCTACAGCTCACTGGACTCAGTGCCGAACGATCCGCTGTTCGGAGAACTCTGGGGGCTCAGCAACAGCGGCGCTGGGATCGACGGCTTCTCCGGCGCCATTGCCGGCGCCGATGTAAACGCCCCGCTCGCCTGGGACCGCACGACCGGATCGCCCTCCACGGTTATCGCCGACCTCGACTCCGGCTATCGCTTCGACGCACCCGACCTCGGCCCAGTTGCCTGGACCAACCCCGGTGAGATCGCCGGCAACAGCGTCGACGACGACGGCAACGGCTTCGTTGATGACGTCCACGGATACGACTTCGTCGGCACCAGTGCGGATTCCACGACGAATGACAGCGACCCGACCGACGACAACCTGATCTCGGGTGGCCACGGGGTGCACACCGCCGGGACGATGGGGGCGGCAGGCAACAACGGCGTCGGGATCACCGGCGTTGCTCAGAACGTGCGGATCATGCCGCTGCGGGTCTGTGCCAACTCGGTTGCGAGCGAAAACGAAACCCGTTGCCCCTTCTCGTCTCAGATCGCCGCGATCAACTACGCGGGCGCAATGGGTGCGAGGGCGGCCAACATGTCCCTTGGGGGGACGACGTTCAACACCCCCGAGCGAGACGCGATCGCGGCCAATCCACAGACCCTCTTCGTGATCTCGGCCGGCAACGACGGCGCCGACAACGACTTCGAACCGCATTACCCCTGTAACTACGACCCCCTCGCGGAAGGCAAAAGCGCGGTCGACAACGTGATCTGCGTCGCCGCTACCGACCAGGCGGATCAGCTGGCCGGCTTCTCCGATTGGGGGGCTTCCTCGGTCGACCTGGGGGCGCCGGGCACCGAGACGCTGAGCACCTTCCCCATCTTGACGCCGACGTTGGTCGACGATTTCGAGACGAACGACTTCTCTTCGAAATGGGAAACCACCGGCGGAACGGGAATGGGCCGCGCAGCCGCTGGGGACGGGCCGTTGACCTCGTTCGGGATGAACGACTCTCCTGGCTCGGCGCCGGCGCCGAGCTCGGTCCATCAGTCGACGCTCACCAGCGGAATCTCCATCCCGGCCGGGTCCGGATCCTGCAAGCTCAGCGGGCTGCGATTCCGCCGCGCCGACAGCGGGTCGAGCTTCTCCTACTCGATCCTGAGCGACGGCGTGCCCGTGTTCACCAACACGGGCTCGGCGAATACGGCCGGTTCCGCAATGGCACCGTTCAACACGGTGTCGATCACGGGCTTGGGCGGCCACGCGGTGAAGGTCAGCTTCGGCTACAACGCCGGCCCTTCCCCCACCGCGGCGAGCGGGATCTGGCTCGACGACCTAAAGCTCACCTGCTACGCGCCGCTTTCGACGCCTCCCGGATACGACTTCCTCCAAGGCACCTCGATGGCTGCTCCGCACGTCACCGGCGCCGCCGGCCTGCTCTTTTCGCTGAAACCGGCAGCGACCGTGACCGAAGTCCGCGACGCGCTGTTGGACGGCGTTGACAAGGTGCCGTCGCTGATGACCAAGACGACGTCCAAGGGGCGCCTCGACGTCTCGAAGGCGATGGACGTCCTCGAAGGCATCGAACCGCCAGACGACGAAGCCCCGGCGCCGCCCGCGCTGACCTCAACCGATCCCGCCTCGCCGGCAAACGAGAACAACCCGAGGGTCATCGGCTCAGCTGAGGCAGGCTCAACCGTCAAGCTGTTCGCGGGAAGCAGCTGCGCGGGCACGGCGGTCGAATCCGGGACGGCCGATCAGTTGGCCTCTCCCGGGCTCGCCGTAATCGTGGCCGACAACACCGTCTCGGAATTCTCCGCCACCGCCACCGACGCGGCGCTCAATACATCCGCCTGCTCGGAACCGATCGAGTACACGGAGAGCTTCCCCGACGAAGTCGCACCGGCCCCACCAGAACTGACCGCGACCGCGCCGCCCTCGCCGGCGGACGACAACAGCCCGAAGATCCGCGGCACCGCTGAGGCGGGGTCGACCATCCGGATCTACGCCGGCACGACGTGCGCCGGCGCACCGGTCGCTACGGGCAGCAGCGCGGCACTCGAATCCCCTGGCATCGCGGTCAGCGTTTCCGACAACTCCATTTCCCACTTCTCGGCGACGGCAACCGATGCGGCGCTGAACAAATCGTCGTGTTCGGGGTCCATCGCCTACACCGAGGTCACGCCGATCGTCGACGAACTGCCGCCGGGCACGGTGGAAAAAGCAGAAGCGGCCATCCGTGCGGCCAACCTGCCAGCCGTCGTTGCGCTGCCGCCGAAGCCGACCTGCAAGGTGCCGGCCTTGACCGGTGAGAGCCTTGGCCAGGCGAAGGCCAAGCTCTCGGCCGCCCACTGCACGCTGGGCGTCGTGACCAAACCGAAGACGAAGAAGGGCCGCCGCCCGCCGCCGCTGGTGGTCAAGTCCTCCTCGCCGGGCGCGGGCTCGGCTCCAGACAGCGGCAAGGTCAGCCTCACGCTCGGCCCCAAGCCGAAGTCCAAGAAGCACCACCACTAGCATCGCTCGGCGATGCTGCTGCTGACAGGGGCAACCGGAAGCGTTGGATCGCGGCTGCTGCCGCTGCTGCTCGAGCGCGGCCACGACGTGCGCTGCCTGGTGCGCGAGCCGCGGCGGCTGGGCCCGCGCCGGGTCGACGTGCAGATCGCCCTCGGCGACCTCGGCGAGATGTCGGACCCTTACCTGGTGCGCCAGGCGCTGCGCGGCGTCGACACCGTCGTCCACCTGGCGGCGACCATCCGCGACCAGCCACCGCATCGGATCGAGGAGCTGAACGGCCTGGCGACGGTGCGCCTGCTGCGCGCGGCCGAGCGCAGCGGCGTCAAGCGCTTCGTCTTCTTCAGCGCCCTCAACGCCTCGGAGGCCCAGCGCACGCGCTTCTTTCGCGCCAAGTGGCTGGCCGAGCAGGCGATCGCCTCCTCATCACTGGAGACGACGATCTTCGCCCCCTCGATCGTCTACGACCGCTCGGACCCCTGGATCACGCTGCTGCGCCGCTTCTCCTTCCTGCCGGTACTGCCGGTCTCCGGCGAGGGCCGGGCTCGCTTCGAGCCGATCTGGGCAAACGACGCCGCCCGCTGCGTCGTCAGCGCGCTGGAGCGGGACGGGCGGCAGCGCTATGAGCTGGCCGGCCCCGAGACGCTCGACTACGACGAGATGTCCGACCTGGTCAGCAAGATCGCCGGCCGGCCGCGCCCGCTGGTCCACGTCCCCCTCCCCGTCGTCCGCTCGGGCTTGATCGCGATCCGCTCCCTTTTCGGCGAGGCCGTGTTTGCAACCTGGGAGGAGGCCGAGCTGATGGAGGTCTCCATGACCAGCGAGCGTGGCACGGCCGACGCAGAGGAGCTCGGAGTCGAGCCAAGAAGGATGGGCGATGTACTGGAGGAGGATTAGGCAGGCAGCGGTGCTGGCGGTGGCGATCACGGCGATCGCTGTCGCACCGGCGCAGGCGTTGACCTTGGTCCCGCCCAAGCCAGACGTCCTCTTCGGCGTCAGCGATCAGGGCACGACGCAGCAGTTCAACGAATTCACCGAACTGCTCGCCAAGCACCCGGCGCTGCTGGAGACCTTCCACCCCTGGGGAAACAGCCTCAACCAGGCCTACGAACGCTGGCGCGAAACCGGCACGCGACCGGTGCTGGCGATCTCGACGATGGACGATCAGAACCTGAGCGAGCTGATCACCCCCGAGCAGATCGCCCTCGGGGCCGGCGACGACTACCTGCTGCAGCTCAACGACTTCTTCGCCAAACGCGGGCTACCCGCCTACATCAGGCCGCTGGGTGAGCCCAACCGCTGCCTCAACGCCTGGTCGGCGATCAACTGCGACGGCACCCAGAAGGGCGGCGAACACACCGCCTACTGGTACAAGCAGGCCTTCCGCCGCATCGCCGCGATCATCCGCGGCGGCCAGACCCTGGAAGGGATCAACGCGACCCTCGCCGAAATCGGCCTGCCGCCGCTCAACCGCACCAAGGGGCCGAATCCGACCGAACTTCTGGCGGCGCCGGTGAGCATCGTCTGGAGCCCGCTGCCCGGGGGCTCGCCGCGGGTGAAAGGCAACTTCCCGGGCAACTTCTGGCCCGGCGCCCGCTGGGTCGACTGGGCCGGCACCGACTTCTACTCCGAATATCCGGTCTGGAAAGACCTCAACCGCTTCTACGCCGGCAAGCAGTGGAAGGGCAAGCCGCTGGCGATCACCGAGTGGGCGGTCTCGGGCAAAGACGAACCGCGCTTCGTCAAACAGCTCATCTCCTGGACGGTCAAGCACCCGCGGGTGCGCATGTTCGTCTACTACGCCGGCTTTGGCCCCGGGACCAACACCTACGACCTGCGCCTCTACCCGCGCACGACGAACACGCTGCGGCTGAAGCTGCGCCGCGAAACCTTCCTCCAGTACGCCGAATACAACGCCAGCCTCTTCCCGCCGCTGCCTCCGCCGCCGCCCAAAACCGCAAAGGCCCCGTAAAGCCGGGAGGCCCGGCAAATGCCGGGCCTCCCAAAAAGCCACTCGCCTGTTGAGGCGAGGATACGCCCGAAGGGACGTGGCTACATCATCCCGCCCATATCGGGCATACCGCCGGGCATGCCACCGCCGGCGGCGCCCTCCTTCTCGGGCGGCTCGGCGATGATCGCCTCGGTGACGAGGATGTTCTTGGCGATCGACGCCGCGTTCTCCAGCGCCGAGCGGGTCACCTTGGTCGGGTCGATGACGCCGGCGGCGATCAGGTCGCCGTACTCGCCGTTGGCCGCGTTGAGGCCTTCGCCGGCCTTCAGCTCGCGGACCTTGTTGACCACGACCGAGCCCTCCTCGCCGGAGTTCTCGGCGATCTGGCGGACCGGCTCCTCGAGCGCCCGGTGGACGATCCGTGCTCCGGTCGCCTCATCGGGATCGGAGGAGATCTTGTCCGGGTCGAGGCTGGCCTGGGCGTTGAGCAGCGCGACGCCGCCACCCGGCACAACGCCCTCCTCGAGCGCGGCGCGGGTCGCCTGCAGCGCGTCCTCGACGCGGTGCTTCTTCTCCTTCATCTCGGTCTCGGTGGCTGCGCCGACCTTGACCACGGCAACGCCGCCGGCCAGCTTGGCGAGGCGCTCCTGGAGCTTCTCGCGATCAAAGTCGGAGTCGGTGTTTTCGACCTCGTTTTTGATCTGGCCGATCCGGCCCTTGATGTCATCGGCCTCGCCGTTGCCGTCGATGATCGTCGTCGTGTCCTTGGAGATGACGACGCGGCGAGCTTTACCGAGCTGGGTGAGCTGGGTGTTCTCGAGTTTGAGACCCATCTCCTCGGTGATCACCTCGCCACCGGTGAGGATCGCGATGTCCTCGAGCATCCGCTTGCGGCGGTCGCCGAAACCGGGGGCCTTGACCGCGACGCCGGTGAAGGTGCCGCGCAGCTTGTTGACCACCAGGGTCGCAAGGCACTCGCCCTCGACGTCCTCGGCGATGATCAGCAGCGGCTTGCCACCCTGCATCACCTGCTCGAGCACCGGCAGGATGTCCCGCACGGAGCCGATTTTCTGGTTGGCGATGAGGATGTAGGGGTCCTCCAGCACCGCCTCCATGCGGTCCTGGTCGGTGACCATGTACGGCGAGATGTAGCCCTTGTCGAACTGCATCCCCTCGGTGAACTCCAGCTCCATGCCGAAGGTCTGGCCTTCCTCGACGTTGACGACGCCGTCCTTGCCGACCTTCTCGATCGCGTCGGCAATCACGTTGCCGATCTCGTCGTCACCGGCGGAGATGGCGGCGACACGGGCAATCTGCTCCTTGCCGGCGACCTCCTTGGACTGCTTCTCGCGCAGCGTCTCGACCACGTTTTCAACGGCGGTCTCGATCCCGCGGCGCAGGGCCAGCGGGTTGGCGCCGGCGGCGACGTTCTTGAGGCCCTGGCGAACGATGATCTGGGCCAGCAGCGTCGCCGTCGTTGTGCCGTCACCGGCGACGTCGTTGGTCGCCGTGGCGACCTCGCGGACGAGCTGGGCGCCCTGGTTCTCGAAGACGTCCTCGACCTCGACCTCGCGGGCGATGGTGACGCCGTCGTTGGTAATCGTCGGCGCGCCGAACTTTTTGTCGAGCACGACGTAACGGCCCTTCGGCCCGAGGGTGACCTTGACCGCGTCGGCAACAGCGTCGACGCCGGCCTGCAGGGCCCCCCGTGCTTCCTCGCTGAACTTCAGCTCCTTATGAGCCATGTGTTTTCAGTCCTCCTTGGTTCTTCTAAGTCCTGGTTGGGCGGGTTAACCGAGCTTGGCGAGGACATCTGACTCGCGCAGCACGAGCAGCTCGTCGTCCTCAACGGTGACCTCGGTGCCGCCGTATTTGGAGTAGAGGACCTCGTCGCCCTCGCTCACGTCGAGCGGGCGGCGAGTGCCGTCCTCGTTGATCGCGCCATCGCCGACGGCGACGACCTTGCCCTTCTGGGGCTTCTCCTTTGCCGTGTCGGGGAGAACGATGCCGCTAGCGGTCGTTTCCTCCTCCTCAATCGGCTTCACGATCAGCCGGTCCCCGAGGGGCTTCAGCTTCATCCGTATACCTCCATCATGGATCAGTAGGGGCTGGGAAATGAAAGATTGGAACTGCTTGGCACTCTCAGGGTGAGAGTGCCAGCGACTGAAAGATAGCGAGGGCGCGCCCTCGGCGGCAACTCAGCCGCTGGAAAGCAGGCGGCAGCCCAGCAGACGGGCGATTCCCTCGCCGCCGCGCGCCATCACCCAGTCGTGATTCCACTCGAAGACCGGGCGGGCGAGGGGCGCCAGCAGGTTCATCCAGGCCTTGCTGGTGGCGACGTTCCACTCGTAGAGGACGGCGGTGACGCCATCCTGCTCGTAGAGGCGCCAGCGGCCGACCCCGCTCAGCTCCCCGACTGCATCGGCCTCGAGCAGGAACGGGCGCTCGACCCGGGTGGTGGTTACCTCGAATCCGACCCGGTAGGGCAGCAGGCTCTTCCAGACCATGCGCCCGACCGTGCCGATCCCGTCCTCGTCTCCGGGGCGAAGTTCTTCCGCCTGCTCGACCCCGCGCCACCACTCGGGCCAGCGCGCCTGGTCGTAGATCGCATCGAAGACCGGCTCGCGCGGGGACTCCAGCAGCCAGGTCGTGAGGAATCGTAATCAGCCATCAAAGATGGTCGCCCGCGGCGGACGCGGAAGCGAGTGAGCAAGATCGCCGGTGGCTATTAGTGCGAGGGAGCGAGAGCAGAGCACGCGGGCGTGTGTTCTGTCAATTGTGGTGCGGCGTCTCGCCGTTGCCGAAGTGGGCACCGGGGGGCTCGACGATCTGCGAGAAGCGGATCACGGTGACCGATTCGTCGGGCGCGACCGGCTTTCCGTAGATCTGTTCGAGGAACTTGATCTCCTCCTCGAGCCGGCGGAACTCCGGGTTGTCGTGCTCGATGTCGCGCGGCGAGAGGTCGGAGACCCGCTTCACCTCGACATCGTCGATCACCGCGGTGAAGATCTTCTCGCGCGGGCTGTGACGGAAACCGACGGTGATCCAGACGACCTGGCCACGCTCGTACTTGTTGCTCTTGTCGCCAAGTCGGATCGTCGCCGTCTTGCGACCGCGCTTCAGCTGGTCGACGAAGACCGGCGAGTAGAAGTTGAGTACGTAGATACCGCCCCGCATCGGGCAGCGAGCGTATCTGACCGGGCCGAAGTGGAGCCTCGACCTCAGGGTGATCTCTGCACGCGGACCGGGTTGTAGCTTGGACGAACGGGCTACTTAATTTTGAACGTTCGTCTTTCAGAGGTGTAGATCGCCGCAAAACGGTCGATGGGGAACCATGAGCCAATCCGCAGACAGGGGTCTTCCCCGTTCCGTGTTCGTATCCATCATCGGGGTAGCCCTCCTCCTACTCGCCTTCGCAAGTGCCGCCGGCGCGGCCACCTGCCATGGCAAGCACGCGACGATCGTCGGCACGCCTGGCAACGACGTGATTCATCGGCAAAGGCGCCAGTGACGTGATCTACGGCGGCGGTGGCAACGACACGATCACGGCGGGTCGAACGGCAACGACACGATCTGCGGCGGCCCCGGCGACGACAAGCTCTACGGCGGCAAGGGCTTCGACAAGATCTACGGCGAAGGCGGCGACGATCACATCGACGGCGAAACAGGCTCCGACCACATCGACGGTGGCAGCGGCAACGACGACCTGATCGGCGCCAAGGGCAAGGACAGCATCGTCGGCGGCAGCGGCGACGACAAGCTGCTCGGCGCAGAAAGGCCCAGACGACCTCAAGGGCGAGGCCGGCAACGACTACGCAAACGGCGAAAAGGGCAGCGACGACGAGAACGGCGGAGATGGCAACGACACGCTGTTCGGCGACAAGGGCAACGACGAAATCGAAGGTGGGCCCGGCGACGATCACATCGAAGGTGGGCCCGGCGACGATCCCGATCTCGAAGGTGGGTCCGGCAGCGACTTCGTCTATGGAGGCGCGGGAAGCGACCAGGCCGACGGCGGCGAAGGCGACGGCGACATCGTCCGCGGCGACAGCGGCGAAGACACGCTCGACGGCGGCCCCGGCACCAACGACATCGTCTCCTACGCCAGCGCCACCCGCGGCTCGCGTCACGGTCGACCTCGCCTCCGGTCGCTCCAAAGGAGACGGCCACGACACCCTGCTGGGCTTCGAGGACGTGGTCGGCTCACCCCAGGGTGACGACATCGTCGGCGACGGCGAAGTCAACCGTCTGGACGGCGGTGTCGGCAACGATGACCTGGACGGCATGGGCGGGCCCGACGAAGCCTTCGGCGGCGCGGGTAGCGACGAATGCGACGGTTTCGCCACCGAGCACTCATGCGGCCCCGAAGCGAGCCCCCCGGGAAACGGCACATTCGTGATCCTCAACCAGGGACTCGACGGCAGTAGCTTGATCGTCCAGGGCGACGCCGGCGCCAACCACATCGTCGTCTACTTCAACGGCGGCTGGACCGTCACCAACGACGGTCCGCTGGTCGCCGGCGAAGGCTGCCAGGCAGATGCCGCAAGCACCTCCGTCACCTGCCCGACGGCCACCGCAACTGGGCTGGTTGTCATCACCGGCGGTGCCGGCGATGACTCGGTCGACATCGGCCAGAGCGTTCCGGCGAGCGTCAAGGTTCGCATCAACGGCAACGCCGGCTCCGACACGCTCAGCGGCGGTGCCGGCGATGACGTGCTGGAAGCGGGTGAGAACTACAACAGTCCCGACAGCGGCAATGACATCCTGATCGGCAACGACGGCAGCGACGTGCTCTATGCCGACCCCGGAGCCGATCAACTGAGCGGTGGGCATGGCAACGATCTGCTGGTCTCCTCGGTCGCGGTCTGCCAAGGCCACACCTACAGCGGCGGTGCCGGCGAGGACACCGTCTCCTACGGGCGCTCAGACGCGAGCATGCACGTCGAGCCTCGGCGGCACAGGGGGGCCCCCTGGCTGCTCCACGCCCGACCATGTCCTCGGCGACAACGAGGACCTCGAGGGCTCCGACGGTCCCGACGTCCTGATCGGAGACAGCGGCGCAAACAGCCTCTTCGGCCACACCGGCGCCGACACCTTCATCGGCAAGGGCGGCAACGACTCGATCGAAGCGATCGACGGCCAGCACGACAAATCGATCGACTGCGGCCCCGGTAACGACGACGTCAGCACGGATTCGTCAGACCCCAATCCGATCAGCTGCTGAGCGGCGCTCAGAAGATGTAGTTGTGCAGCTTTTCCGGCGCCAGCACGGCGACCCGGCCGCGGCCGGGACGAACGACCCCGGCGCGCTCGAGATCGGCGAGAAAGCGGCTGACGCTCTCGCGCGAGGTGCCGGCGAGCTGGGCCAGATCGGCCTGGTTCATGCGGATCGTCACCTCGCCGCCCTCGCCCTCGCGCGGCGACTCCTCGGCGACGAGCTGCAAGAGCACGCCGGCGACGCGGCTGGGCACGGTCTGGAAGGACTGGCGCGAGATCCGCTCGTTGGCGGTGCGCAGCCGCCGCACCAGGGCGGCGATCAGCTTCACCGTGATCTCGGGGTGGCGGGCCAGCAGCGCCCGTACCTCGCCGGCGGGCAGGGCGAGCAGCTCGCCGTCGCTGAGCGCTTCGACGCTGGCTGAGCGCACCTCGCCGTCGAGCATCGCCAGCTCGCCGAAGATGTCGCCGGGGCCGAGGCTCGCCAGCGTGATCGCCCGCCCGTCGGAGTGCTCGCGGGTGACCCGGAAGCTGCCGTCGCGGACGATGTAACAGGCGTCGGAGTGATCGCCCTCGTGAAAGACGCGAGTGCCGGCGGGGAACGAGCGGGCGACGGCGACCCGCGAGAAGCGCTCCAGCTCCCCCTCCTCGAGATCGGCGAAGAGCGGCACGCTACGCAGCAGCGCGACCGGCCCCAACCCCTCCTCACGATCTGCCATCGCGGGCATTATCCCGCCTGGCGGCTGGGCGCAGCGATCAGCGGGCCGCGAGGGTGAGCTTGCGGGGGCCGCGACTGAAGCCGGCCTCGAGCAAAACGTCCTCCTGGCCGGAGCCGATCACCGGGTCGCCGTCGAGTTTCTCGAGCGCCAGCTTGGGCAGGCGGCCGGCGCCGACCTCGGCGGCGAGGGCGTGCACGGCGGCGGTCAGCTCATCTGCGCTCAGCTCGACCAGGCGGACCAGACCGCGGCCGCCGCGCTCGATGTAGATCAGCGGCGCGCCGTCGCGCATCAGCACGTGGGCGCCGGGGGTGCGGGCGGGCCGGCGACCGGTTGCCGGTTTCGGCCAGGGCAGCGAGGCCCCGTAGGGATTGGCGGGATCGGTGGCGGCGAGCAGCTGGAAGGAGCCGTCCTCGTAGGGGAGCGAGCGCAGGCGCTCGACCGCGCCGGGCAGGGCGAACTGGGCACCGCCGAGGCCCTCGACGAAGTAGCCACGGCGGGCGGTGCCGAGCAGCTCGAGGTTGCCGAGCTCGGCGTAGAGGCTGGAGAAGCCGCCGGGGATGCCCTCGGCAAGCACGGTCTCACGGGTGACGATGCCGTAGCGCTCGAGCATCAGCTCGGCCTGGGCGCGCAGGCGCGGCCCCGCGGCGGGAGCGCTGGCGAAGAGCGGCGCGGTCAGCGACCAGCGGCCCTGCACTGCCGCGCCGGCGGCGCGGCGGCGGGCGAAGCGACGGCCGCGCTGCTCGGGCGGCGGCGTGGCGCGACGCCGTGGCGCCCGCAGGGGCGAGAAGGCGTCGTTGGTCACCTCGCCCGCCCAGGCGAGGTCCCAGAGGGCGGCGTGCAGCTCCTCGGGCGGGTGGTCGAGGTCGGCGAGGAGGTCGAGCCAGAAGTCGGGCCCGGCGCTGAGGCGCTCGCGGATCGCGTCGTGGACCTCTCCCTCCGGTTTCTCGAGCTTGAGGTTGGCCGGCGGCGGGCCGGCGAGGCGGACGTCGTCGCGGAAGTAGAGGGCGATGCGGCCATCGCTGCGGCCGCGGGCGCCGGCGCCAATCCAGACCACCTCACCGCTGGTGCAGAGTTCGTCGAGCCAAGTTGGCGAGTAGGCGCCGAGCCGGCGCGGCAGGACGTCCTCCTCCCAGACTTTGGGAGTCAGGGTGACGCCCTGCAGCGGCACCAGCGCCTCGCGCAGGCGGTCCGGGCCGGCGCCGGCGGCGCGGTGGGCATCGACGTTCTGCCAGCTCGGCAGGAAGCGGGCGAAGCGGTCACGGCCGGCGGGCTCGACTTCGCGGCGCAGGTGGGCGAGGCTGGCGCGGCGCACGCGGCGCAGCACGTCGGAGTCGCACCACTCGCGTTCGGTGCCACCCGGCAGCAGCTCGCCGCGGACGAGGGTGCCGGCGCGCTCGAGCTCGCGCAGGGCAGGCATCGGATCGATGCCGTAGCGCGAGGCGAACTGGACGGTCGGGAAGGGGCCGTGGGTACGGGTGTAGCGCCGCACCAGGGCGGCGAGCGGGTCGGGGTGCTGCTCGAGGAAGGTCTCCGGCAGGCCGGCGGGCGGCGGCACGCCGAGGGCGTCGCGGAAGACGCCGGCGTCCTCGACGGCGATATAGCGCTCCTCGCCGTTGATCCGCACAATCGCCGCGCGGCGCTCGTCGACCAGCTTCGCCAGCATCGAGGCCGCCGAGTAGCCCTCGCTGACCCGCTCCTCGCACTCGGCCGCGGTGAGGTCGCCGACGTTGCGCAGGACCTGCTGCAGGGCATCGCGATCGCCGGCCTGGCCGGCCTCGGTGCGGTGCTGGAGCTGAGCCTCGACGTCCTCCAGCGCCTCCGGGTCGATCAGCTCGCGCAGCTCCTCCTGGCCGAGCAGCTCGCGCAGCAGGTCGCGGTCGAGCGCCAGCGCCGCCGCCCGCCGCTCGGCGTTCGGCGTGTCCCCCTCGTACATGTATGCGGCGACGTAGTCGAAGAGCAGCGAGGAGGCAAAGGGCGAAGCGGTCGGGGTCTCGACCTCGACCAGGCTGAGCTTGCGCGAGTGCAGGTCGCGCAGCAGCTCGCCCAGCGCGGGCAGGTCGAGCACGTCGCGCAGAACCTCGCGGTAGGTCTCCAGCACGACCGGGAAGCGGGGGAAGTCGCGGGCGACTTCGAGCAGGCTCTGCGACTTCAGCCGCTGCTGCCAGAGCGGCGTGCGCTTGCCCGGGTAGGCGCGGGGAAGCAGTAGCGAGCGGGCGGCGTTCTCGCGGAAGTGGGAGCCAAAGAGGGCCGAGCCGGAGAGCTCGCCGACGATCAGCTCTTCGACCTCGTCGGGCTCGATCAGGACCAGGTCGGCGGGCGGCGGCTCGTCGGCGTCGGGCAGGTGGATGACAATGCCGTCGTCGGACCAGATCGCGTCGGCCTCGAGCTCGCGCTCGGAGCGAATCTTGGCCGCCAGCGCCAGGCCCCAGGCGGCGTGAACGCGGCCGCCGTAGGGCGAGAGGATGCAGAGGCGCCAGTCGCCGATCTCGTCGCGGAAGCGCTCGACCACGATCGTCTCGTCGGAGGGGACGACCCGGGTCGCGGCCTGCTGCTCGCGCAGGTAGGCGACCAGGTTCTCGGCGGCGCGGCGGTCGAGGTCGTACTCAGCGGCCAGTTCTTTTGGCTCGCGCGAGACCGCCTCGCGGGCGAAGGCGCCGATCGCCCGGCCGAGCTCGGCCGGGCGGCCGATCCCATCGCCCTTCCAGAAGGGCACGGCGCCGGGCACGCCGGGGGCCGGGGTAACGATGACGCGGTCACGGGTGATGTCCTCGATCCGCCAGGTGGTGGCGCCGAGCAGGAAGGTCTGGCCGGGGCGGGCCTCGTAGACCATCTCCTCGTCGAGCTCGCCGACCCGGCGGCCGTCGGGCAGGTGGACGCCGTAGAGGCCGCGATCGGGGATCGTGCCGGCGTTGGTGACGACCAGCGAGCGGGCACCTTTGCGACCGTGCATGGTGCCCTCGGCGCGATCCCAGACGATGCGCGGTCGCAGCTCGGCGAAGCGGTCGGAGGGATAGCGGCCGTCGAGCATGTCGAGCACGTTCTCGAGCTGTTCGCGGGAGAGGTCGTGAAAGGGCTCCGAGGCGGTGACGAGGCGCTCGACCTCGTCGATCTCCCACTCGTCGAGCGCCGCCATCGCGACCAGTTGCTGGGCGAGCACGTCGAGTGGGTTCTGCGGGATCACCGTCTCCTCGATCGCCCCTTCGCGCATGCGCTTGGCGACAACCGCGCACTCGAGCAGGTCGGCGCGGAACTTGGGGAAGATGCGGCCGCGCGAGACCTCGCCCAGCGAGTGGCCGGCCCGGCCGACCCGCTGCAGGCCGCGGCTGACCGACTTCGGCGACTCGACCTGGATCACGAGGTCGACGGCGCCCATGTCGATTCCCAGCTCTAGGGACGACGTCGCGACCAGGCAGGGCAACTGGCCGGACTTCAACAGCTCCTCCACGATGGTGCGCTCCTCGTGGGACAGGGAGCCGTGGTGGGCGCGGGCGATTTCAACGGGGGCGGATGGGTCGGGTCCGTCGGGCCGGCTTTCGCCGGGAGTTCCCGACGGACCCGACCCATCCGCCCCAGGCGCACTCGTCCCCGCATGCTCGGTGGCTGGCAGCTCCTGTTCCCCTTCACCGTTGGCAAGCTCGTTCAAGCGCTTGGCCAAGCGCTCCGAGGCGCGGCGGTTGTTGACGAAGATGATGGTTGACGTGTGTTCCTGGACGAGTTTCAGCAGCTCCGGGTAGATCGCCGGCCAGATCGAGCGCACATGCGCCAAGGGCTCGCCATCCGTGGGATTGCCGTCTTCATTGGGGTAGGCGGGTGCTCCCGGTTCCGCCATGTCCTCTACGGGAACCACGATCTCCAAATCGAGCTCCTTGGCCACCCCGGCATCCACAATCCTGCACTCGCGTTTCGGCCCAACCAAGAACTGAGCGATCCGCTCCAGCGGGCGTTGCGTCGCGGATAGACCAATCCGCTGAAGCCCAGGCGCATCTCCCGCGGGTGGCGGTGTAGGGGGTACCGCCCCTGAGGACGCTTTAGCGACCGGAAGGGGCGGTGGGTCCCCTGCACCGACAGGACCCGCGGGCCGATCCGCCCCAGTCTTCACCAGATGCTCGAGCCTCTCGAGCGACAGCGCCAGGTGCGACCCCCGCTTGGACTGGGCCACCGCGTGAATCTCGTCGACGATCACCGCCTCGGTGCTGAAGAAGATCTCGCGCACCGCCGAGGAGAGCATCAGGTAGAGCGACTCGGGGGTCGTGATCAGGATGTCGGGCGGGTTTTTCTGCATCGCCCGCCGCTCTTTCTGCGGCGTGTCGCCGGTGCGCAGGCCGACTGAGATGTCGGCGCCGATGCCGCGCAGCGGCGCCCGCAGGTTGCGCTCGATGTCGTAGGAGAGCGCCTTCAGCGGCGAGACGTAGACCAGGCGGACGCCGTTGCCCAGCTCGGGCTCACGCGAGAGCTTGTCGATGCCCCAGAGGAAGCTGGCGAGCGTCTTGCCCGAACCGGTCGGGGCGCAGATCAGCGTGTTGGCGCCGCTCGAGATCGCCTCCCAGCCGCCCGCCTGGGCAGGGGTCGGACCCTCGAAGGAGGCCTCGAACCAGCGCCTGACGGGGGCGCTGAACGGCTTTAGGGGGTCAGACCCCGCACTCGGTTTCGCATCGGCGGCCAACCCACCGATCTTACGCCTCTGCCGTTGCCCACCGGTAGTTTTGCCCGATGCGAACCTGGCGCACCTTCCATCGATTGATCGATGGCTCTGGCCACATCGCCGCCTGGGGCCTCGGCCTCTCGGTCGCCCAGGCTCTCGCCTTGGTGCCGATCGCCCTGCTCGTTCGCGCTGCCTTCGACGACGCGATCCCGTCCGGTGACTCGGGGCAGTTGATCGCGCTTGGAGCCGGCATCCTCGGCCTGTACCTGCTCAGCCTGGCGCTTGGCCTCGTCGGCCGCTACGCCGTCCTCAGGGTGACGAAGCCCGCCGTGGCCCGGGTTCGCTCGGAGCTGATCGACCACGTCGTATGGCTACCCAGCGCCTCCTATGACTCGACCGACACCGGTCGTCTGCACTCGCTGATCGTGCAGGACACGGAGCGTCTCGACACGATGGCGAAATACCTGCTGGCGGTGGTCATCCCATCGCTTGGCACGGCGGCGATCCTGCTCGCCTCCCTGGTCGCGATCCAGCCCATTCTGCTCGCCGTCCTGCTGGTGTCGATCCCGATGCTCCTCGGGCTCGGCCGCCTGTTGCGCGGAACGCTGCGAAAACGAGTCCGCACCTGGCAGGAAGCCTCGGACACCTTCAGCGCATCCGTTCTCGCCACCCTGCGCTCAGCCTCGCTGATCAAGGTGAAGACCGCGGAGGAGCAGTCGATCGCGGAGGGAAAGCTGAGGTCGGAGGAGCTGGCTGTCGCCGGGCAGCAGATCGGCTGGGTCCAGCAGGCATACGGCCTCATCCAGGTCGCGATCGGGGGGATCGCCGGCGTGATCGTCTTGATCGGGGGCGGGCTGGCGGTCCTGCACGGCTCGATGTCGATCGGCGACCTGATCGCCTTCATGGCCGTGCTGGCACTTGCCCGCGGACAGCTCAACTGGGTCGTGGCAGCGCTCCCCGACGTCCTCAACGGCCTGGCGGCGATCGAGCGGATAGACGAGGTGCTCGCCGGGACGGAGGCCGAGCCCTACAGCGGCGGGAAACCGATCGAGCCGCGCGGTGCGCTCGCCTGGGAAGAGGTGACGTTCGGCTACTCGGAGGACGAGCCGCCGGTTCTCGAGTCCGTTTCGCTGGCCGTCAGCCCCGGTGAAACCCTGGCGATCCTTGGCCCTACCGGCGCCGGCAAGACAACCCTGATCGCGCTGCTGCTCGGCCTGTACCGACCTTGGGCGGGAAGGGTCCTGGTCGACGGCGAACCGCTGGATGAGATCGACATCCGCCAGCTCCGCAGCCAGACGGGCGCCCTGCTCCAAGAGGGCACCGCGATGCGGGGCACGGTGGCCGCCAACATCGCCTTCGGCCGGCCGGGGATTTCCCGGCAAGAGGTGAAGGACGCCGCGACGCTGGCCGCCGCCGACGAGTTCATCGAAGGGCTTCCGGCAGGGTACGAGAGCCAGATCGGCGACGACGGAGTGCGCCTCTCGGCCGGCCAGCGACAGAGAATCGCCCTGGCGCGGGCTCTGCTCGGCTCGCCGCCGCTGCTGATGCTGGATGAGCCGACCAGCCACCTCGACCCCGAGACCGCCGATCTCGTGCTCGACAACCTGACCGGCATCGAGGCGCGGCCGACGCTGCTGCTCGTCACCCACGACCCGCTCGTCGCAGAGCGTGCCGACCGCACGGTGGAAGTCCGCGGTGGGCGCCTGGAGAGCCGGCCCTCGATCATGCTGGACGGCGGGCGGTGAGCCACGAACGCGCAGCCTGGCTACCTTCGCCGACGCAGCTCCTGCTGCTGCAGGCGAGCCTCTGGAGCAAAGAGCAGGCGCTCCAGGCCTGGGAAGAGTGGCGCCGGCAAGAGCCGAACCTGGACACGATCGAGGAGGGCTCCTACCGACTGCTGCCGCTCCTTTACCGCAACCTCGCACCACAAATCGCCGAAGATCGGGACGCCGGGCGACTGAAGGGAATCTACCGCCGCAGCTGGGCCGCCAACCAGCTCAGCCTGAAGGCGGGGAAAAAGGCGATCGATGCGCTCGCCGACGCCGGCATCGGGGTCCTCGCGCTCAAGGGAGCAGCTCTGATCGAGGTTGCCTACCGCGACTCCGGCGCCCGGCCGATGGGCGATATCGACCTCGCGGTTCCGCCACCGCAGGTGGGCGAGGCCGTGCGAGTCTTGAGACAGGTGGGGTTCGTGGCGGTCGAGGACGACCCGGAGCAGGTGTTGACCGTGCGTCACTCGCTTGCCTTCCAAGACGCCGATGGTCAAGAGGTGGATCTCCACCGGGGCCTGCTCTGGCGCGCTGGCCTCGATGAGGAGTTCTGGCGAGGGTCGATCAAGGCCCAGGTCGGGGGCACCGAGGTTCGGGTTCTCAACCCCGCGGACCAGCTGCTCCACGTCTGCGCGCACGGAGCCGCCTGGAACCCCGTCCATCCCCTCCGCTGGGCCGCCGATGCCTTCAAGGTGATCGAGGCCGCCGGCCCAGAGCTCGACTGGGAGCGGCCGGTGGCGATGGCGCGTAGCGGGCGACTCACGGTGCCCTTCGCCGACTCCCTCGACTTCCTGACCAAGAGCCTGGCGGCCCCGATCCCGCAAGCCTCGCTGCTGGCGCTCGCGCAAACGCCGGTGGCGCGCGCCGAGCGGCGCGCGCACGAGGCCCTCGCACAGCCCCCTTCGTCACGCCGCTCGCTGGCGATGCTGTCGTGGTTCAGGGAGCGGCACCGCGCCCAGGCGACCCTCGACGGGGAGAGGCCCGGGCTCGTGAGCTTCGTCCGCTACATGCAGGGCTTCTGGGGCCTCGAGCGACCTATTCAGGTCCCTGCCTACGCGGCCCGGCGGCTATTGAGGCGGCGCCCCTGAGCCCTGACGGGGCGGGGGCGTCAGCCGGGCTGGCCGCCGGCGAACTTGACGTAGGCGTACCAGGACTGCTTGGGCAGGAAACCTTCGCCGAAGAGCCCGGTGCCGCCGCAGAAATTGCAGGCGGTCGGCTGATCGTCGACCGAGAACCAGTAGATCTGCTTGAGCTTCCATTTCGCCTGCTTGTGCACGAAGAGGTTGAAGGCCCCCTTGAGCTGGGTGGCCTGTCCCTTTGGCCCCTTGGCGAAGGCGTCACCCTCCTGCGCTCGCGTCTTCGAGCTCCAGCCGATCTCGGTGATCCAGAGGCCCTTGCCGGCATCGTGGTTGGCCTTGAGCACGGTGCGAAATTCTTCGATGTCGGGGGTGAGCAGCTGATACGCGCTCGTGTACGGATGCAGGGCGACACCGCTGAACTTGCTCTTGATCCCCGGCGTCGAGGCGTACATCCGGTCGAGGAAGTCGGTGGCGAAGTAGGCCTGTGGGGGCTTGCCCTTGAATTCAGCCTCCTTCGGACGAGCGAACATACCCCCGAGGATCAGCTTCGCTCCTGGGTCGACGCTCTTGATCGCGCCGTAGGAGACGTTGACGAGCTTGCCGTAGTCAGCCGGGTTGGGCCGCACCACGAAGTACTTGAAGTTCTCCTCGTTCCAGATCTGCCAGGTACGGATCGGGGTTTCCGGCAGTCCGGGATTGGCCACCCAGAAAGCACCGCCGGGCCCGTAACGAGCCACGACCAGTTTGAGGAAGTTGGCCCAGGCAGTGCGTTGCGCACCACTCTTCACCGGCAGAGTCTTGGGCGCAGTCGAGCCGTTCGACCCCGGCACGTGTGCCGCTGGAACGGCCCACGTGGGAGCGCCGTAGATGAAGGGCAACACCTTGAGTCCCGCCTGCGCGGCGCCGGCGATGAGCGGGTCTACGGTCGACCAGTCGGAGCTGGCGCTGCTGAAGGTCTGCACCGAGCTCCAGCCGATCGGGACACGAACGCTGTCCACCCCACCGGCACGCAGCCGCTGGAACTGTTCAACGCTCGGCGTAACCTGAGGCGAGACACCCCAGAAGTCAGCTGGGATCGCGGCGGCGCTTGAAGCGGTCGCGCCGAAGGCGATCAAGGCGATCGCGAACGCGATCAGCCAAGCACGCACCTGCCCACGGGGGCGATTCGCGGTTTGCGACACGGTTAGCTCGCCTTCGGCGATGCAGCCGTTGTCGGGCCGCGCCGCTGGCGTCGCTGCCTGATCATCACGACCCCAACCGAGATCGCGGCGAGAAGCGCAATCGCAATCAGGATCGGGATCAGCGGCGAGGAGCTGCTGCTGCTGGAGTGCGCGGCAGCCGGCGTTCCAGCATTCTGGCCGCCGTGCTGCACCGGGGTCCCGGAGCCGTGGTTGGCGCTGCCCCCTGGGCTACCCTGCCCCGTGCCGCCGCTATTGCCAGGCGCGGCCACACCACCACCTTCCTTTGAAGATGATTCGCTTTCAGCAGATTCGTTGGCTTCTCCATTCGAAGCCGGATTGCCGGCCTTGTTGGTCGGCGACGGGCCCCCTCCGTTGTCCGCAGCTTTGGCAACTGGCTGATGTTTGTGGGGGGTCGACGGGTTTTCGCCTTCTGCGTTAGGAATGGATTCCGTGTACTGCACGCAGCTCGAGCTCACGCATTCGGCGTGAGCGAGAACGGGAAAACAAGCCAATGCCAGCAGAACAACCACTGACATCGACGCAAACAGAGCCCGGCCGCGAGCTGGGCCCAAGTGATGACGCTTCCCGGAAGTCATGGCGGGCAAGACTAGACCAATTGGCGGCGTTGCTTGCGCCAGTCGCGCTGATCGGCGGCTTGGCCCTGGCTGGCGGCGGCTTCGATGTGAGCAGCCGTCACATTGCGGGCCTCGCTGCATGGCTTGTTGTCGTCGCGCTGCTGGTCTTTGGCGCGGGATCGGCCGTGAAGCCAGAGCGACCCCTTTACTGGGCAGGCGGACTGATCGTCTGTCTGTCGCTGCTGTGTGCAATCTCATCCCTTTGGTCGGGTTCAGTCGAGCTCAGCGTGATCGAGGCAGACCGCATCATGGTCTACCTCGGGTTCTTCCTTGCCACTTTCCTAATCGTCCAAACCGACGAAAGGCGCCAACGTTTCGCTGAAGGTCTAGCAATCGCGGCAGCACTGGTCGCACTGCTCGGCCTGGGCGGGCGATTGCTGCCACATGTGCTCAATGTTGCAAATACTCTCGGGGCCGGCCCACGGCTCAGCTATCCGCTTGGTTACTGGAATGCGAACGGGGCGATGTTCGGCATTGGCGTCGCGCTGCTGCTCTGGACCAGCCGTCGCGCTGTCTCGAGCGCCCTGCGCTGGCTCTCGGTCGCGGCGATCCCCGCCTGCCTGCTCGCTCTCTACTTCACCTACTCGCGGGGCGGGCTGCTTTCTCTCGTAGTCGCAAGTGGCTGCCTGATCGCCCTCTCGCGGGACCGGCTCTGGCTCTTCGCGACGCTGGCGATCGGGGCGATCGGGGCGCTGCCCGCGGTGCTCGCCGTGCAGGCGCGGCACAGTCTTGCCGACAACCTCGCCAACCAGACCCAGGGAGCGGTCGACCAGGGCGTCACCGTGCTGCTGATCCTGCTTGCCGGCATCGCCCTCTCGCTGCTGCTTTTCGCGGCCCTGCGCTGGGAGGAGCGGCGCGAGGGCAGGCTGAGCGGGCGGGCGGTTGCGATCTCCCGCAGTCCGAGGGCCCTTCAAGGAATTGCGCTTGCCGGCGCCCTGCTCGCACTCGCCGCCGTGGTCGCGGTCGGCGGGCGTGCCTGGGACCAGTTCTCCAGCCCCGACATCCAGTTCGAAGCCAGCAATCCACAGGAACACTTCTCCGACCTATCCGGCGCCGGGCGCCACGAGTTCTACAAGGTGGCGATCGAAGCGTTCGGCGAAAAGCCGCTCCTCGGCCACGGGGCCGGGACGTATCAATTCTCCTGGGATCTGCTGCGCTCGATCGACCTGCCGGTCCACGACGCGCACTCCCTTTATCTCGAGGCGTTCGCCGAGCTGGGCGTCGTCGGCGGGCTGCTCGTGCTCGGCCTGATCGGCATGTTGCTCTGGTGCGCCTTCGCCACCTGGCGGGCAGCCCCGGAGCCACAGCGCGACCGCTACGCCGCTCTGCTGGCCGTGATGCTCGCCTTCGCGGTCGGTGCCGCCTTCGACTGGTTCTGGGAGATCGCCGCGCTCGGCGCTTTCTTCTTCCTCGCCGGGGGCATCGTCGTCGCCGCGCGCTGCAGCCAGATCGCCGCCGACCCGCGGCGCCTGGCGAGCTCGAAGGCGGACGGACGGCGTTTTGCCTTGACCGTCGCCGCCGTGATCCTCGCCTGGGTCTCGGCGATCGCCCTGGTCGGGCCGCTGCTGGTCGAACGCGAGACTCGACTCCAGCCGGGCCGCGGCGGCCAGTGAAGACCTCGCCTCCGCCGTCGATCACGCCAGCACCGCCCGCTCGATCGAGCCCTGGGCGGCCTCGCCCTACGTCCAGCTTGGCCTGCTCGCCGAACGCGCAGGCAACTACCCCGCCGCGGTCGAACACTTCAGCCACGCGATCGAACGCGAAGACCGCAACTGGCGGTGGTACTACCTGCGCTCCCTGGTCGAGCACGAGGGCGGCGAAAATGCCGCCGCCGAGGCCGATCTGAGCCGAGCACGCCAACTCAACCCCCAGGCGCCGTGCCTGGCCGGGAAATGGACCTGCTGATGGATCCCGAGGCGACCGGGGCGACGCCAAGCGGGACCGCGACGGCGCCCGAGACCGTGCCCCGCGCGCCGACCGAGATGGCGAACCGGCTCGGGCTCACCGGGCCCAGCGGCTCGCGCCGGCGCGGGGCTCTGCTGCGGCGCCTGCTCATCGCCGGCGACTGGGCGGCGATCTTCGCCGCGCTCTGCGTCGCCACCGCGCTCACGTCGACGACCGACGTCGCCAAGCTCTTCTGGGCGGTGCTCTTCACGCCGGCCTGGCTGCTGGTGCTGAAGCTGCACGGGCTCTACGACAACGACCACCGCCGGATCCGCCACAGCACGCTCGACGAGCTGCCTTCGCTGATCTCCGCCAGCGCCCTCGGCACAATCGTCCTCGACGGCCTGCTCTGGCTGAGTCCCTCCGGAGCGCTCTCTGCCAAGAGCGCGATCATCGTCGGGATCGTCGCCGTGCTCGCCTGCTTCGTCGCCCGCGCGGTACTGCGCTTCATCTGGCAACGACTGACCGGGGTGGCGATCGGCATCGTCATCGGGCCGGCCACCCTGGCCGATGCCGTCGCGCGCCGGATCGCCACCCATCCCGAGGCGCGCCTCCGCCTGGTCGGCTATCTCTCGGAGCCGCGCGACAAGGACCACCGCGCCTCCCTGCCCAGGCTGGGCTCGGTCGAGGAGATCTCGCGAGTGGCGAACGAGCGCAATGTCGAGCGCGTCGTCGTCGCCGAGCAGGAGATGGGACAGCGCGACGCCGAGCACCTGATCGAAGAGTGCAAGGCCGCCGGCCTCGGCCTCACCTTCCTGCCCAAGCACTACGGGCTGCTGGGGCCCGGCATCGAGCTCAACCGGCTTGCCGAGCTACCTGTCCTCGACTTCCGCTTCTCCGACCCGCCGCGCTCGACCCTGGCGCTGAAGCGGGGGCTGGACGTGCTCGTCTCGGGCCTGATGCTCGCGATCCTCTCGCCGCTGCTGATCCTGATCGCGGGGCTGATCGTGGTCGACTCCGGGACGCCGGTCTTCTTCCGCCAGAAGCGGGCCGGCAAGGACGGCGTGCCGTTCACGATGCTGAAGTTCCGCACCATGGTCGCCGACGCCGAGGAGCGGCTCTCCGAACTCGTCGACCTCGAGAAGCTCGACGAGCCCGCCTTCAAGATCGTCGACGACCCGCGGATCACCCGCGCCGGGAGGTTCCTGCGGCGGACCAGCCTCGACGAGCTGCCGCAGCTGATCAACGTGCTCAGGGGCGATATGTCGCTGGTCGGCCCCCGTCCCGAGGAGGAGGCCGTGGTCGCGCTCTACGACGAGCGCCAGCGCGTGCGGCTCGAGATCAAGCCCGGCCTGACCGGGCCGATGCAGGTCTACGGCCGCGGCGACCTCACCTTCGAGGAGCGGCTGGCGATGGAGCGCGACTACCTCGACAACCTCTCGGTCGCCGGCGACCTGGCGATCCTCTTGCGAACACCACGGGCGATCGTCCGCGGTGACGGCGCCTACTAGAGAATCAAGCGATGCCGAGTCCGCTCGACCTCGAGGTCGTCATCGTCAGCCACGGTGCCGAGGCGCTGTTGCGCCGCTGCCTGCGCTCGCTCGCCGACCACCCCGCGAACGGCACGATGCGGGTGACGGTGGTCGACAGCGGCAGTCCCGACTCGACCCCCGACATGGTCGAGCACGAGTTCCCGGCGGTGCGCTTGATCCGCCGCGAGAACATCGGCTTCTCGGCGGCGAACAACGTCGTCCTGCGCGAGGACGAGGCACGGGCCGTGCTGCTGCTCAACCCCGACACCGAGGTCTACGCCGGGACCCTGGACGCCGCGCTCGCCCGGCTGCACTCCGACGAGCGGATCGGCATGGTCGGCTGCAAGCTGGTGCACCGAGTCCGGCGAGCTGGACCACGCCTGCAAGCGCTCCTTCCCCACCCCGCTCAGCGCCCTCGCCCACTTCACCGGCGTCGGCCGCGGCGACGACGCCGGTGAGTCGCTGAGCCAGTATCGGGCAACGCACCTCGGCGACGACGACGCCGGCGAGGTCGACGCCGTCAACGGCGCCTTCATGCTCTGCCGCGCCGAGGCGGTGCGCGAGGTCGGCCTGCTCGACGAGGGCTACTGGCTCTACATGGAGGACCTCGACTGGTGCCGGCGCTTCTGGCAGGCGGACTGGAAGGTGTTCTACGAGCCGGCCGGGGTCGCCCTGCACGTCAAGGGAGGTTCCAGCGGCAAGCGCAGGCGGCCCAAACAGGAGATCGCCTTTCACCGCGGCATGGGTCGCTTCTACCGCCGCTTCGACGCGGTCGAGCACAACCCGCTCGTCAACGCTGCCGTCTACGCGGGGATCGGCGCCAAGCTGGCGGTCAGCCTCGGCATCACCGCGGTCGAGGACTTCAACCGACAGCACCCCTGAGGGCGGACTCGGCGCGGACCGGTGCGCGACGGCGCCGCTGCCGCCGGCCGTTGAGGATCCTCCCGATCACGCTGTAGCGAACCAGCAGCGAGTAGGTGAGCAGCGAGAAGATCAGGGCGCCGGCGGTGACCAGGGCGAACTGGAGCGCCGTGCCCAGAGCGGTGGTCCCGACCAGGGCGACCAGCAGGACCACTGCCGGCATGTGCGAGAGGTAGATCCAGTAGGAGGCATCGGCCAGGTAGCGGAGCGTTGGCCGGGGCCGGCTCAGGTAGCGGTCGGCCAGGCCGACGAGCGCAAGCAGGCTGGACCAGGTCGCGACCGCGTAGATCAGCAGGCCGATGGCGTGCGCGGCCGTTCCCGAATCGGCGTTGGCCGAGATGTGACGGGCGAAGAGGAACGCCGCCGGCAGCGTCGCGACGAGCGCGCAAGCGGTCCAGCGCCAGGCGTTGCGGCCGGCGGCGGCGACGAGATCGCGGTGGACGCAGAGCGTCGCCCCAAAGGCGAAGAAGAGCGCGTAGTAGGCGAGCACCGAGGGCACCGGCACGAAGTTGCTGCTCGGCTCCGCGGTCCAGGTTGGGGCCGGCCAAAGGGCGAGTGCGGTGGGAACCGCGAGCAGCACGACGCCCCCCAAAGGCACCGCGAGCAAGCGCCGCAGGTGCGCTCCGGCCGCGCGGATCACGGCGGGGTTGAGGAGGTAGGCGGTGACAGCCACGGAGTCGACGATGAGCAGGTACCAGAGGAACCAAAGAAAGCTCGGTTCGAGGGTGAGCGGCGCGCCACCGCCGGCCGCGAGCACGGTTCCGGTCTTCTGGGCGAGCAGCTCGGTGAGGGGCACCAGGGTGATCAGCGCGAGGACGAGGGGCACGAGAATGCGCAGGCTGCGGTTTCGGACCGTCTGGCGAACGCCCCGGCGACCCAGCAGGAGGGCGAGGAAGAATCCCGACATGGCGAAGAACAGCGGCAGGCGGAAGACGTGCACCAGCCAGTAGACCGCGGTCGCCCAGGGCCCGTGGTGGCCGTTGAGGGCGAGGAGGCCCGCAGCGTGGACCGGGACGAGCAGAAACATGGTCGAAGCGCGGAGAGCATCCATCGAGTGGATCCGCTCACTTGTCCGGCCACTCATCGAGGCAAGGCTACCGGCGACCCGTAGCCGCGCTTAGAACGGCAGCGTCTCGCCAACTTCGGCGAGGGTCGGCGCGACCTTGTCGCGCTCGGACAGCAGCGGGTCCTCGACCGGCCAGGCAACGCCGACGCCGGGGTCGTCCCAGGCGATGCCGGACTCGGTGGCCGGGTCGTAAGTGCTGGAGCAGAGATAGGTGACGTCGGCGATCTCGCTGAGCACCGCGAAGCCGTGGCCGAAGCCGACCGGGACGAAGAGCTGGCGGTGGGTCTCGTCGTCGAGCTCGTAGCCCTCCCACTGGCCGTAGGTGGGCGAGCCGCGGCGCAGGTCGACGGCGACGTCGAAGATACGGCCGCGCGGGCAGCGGACCAGCTTCGCCTGACCGGGCTCGGTCTGGAAGTGCAGGCCGCGCAGGGTGCCCTTGGAGGAACGCGAGTGATTGTGCTGGACGAACTCGACCTCGACCCCGTGCTCGGCCCAGAGGTCGCGGCGGTAGGTCTCGACCATGAAGCCGCGCGCGTCGCCGTGGACCACCGGCTCGAGCAGGACGACCCCACCGAGCTTCGTCGGCAGGCGCTGCAGCATCAGCCCAGGGCCCTGCCGTAATGCTTTTCGTAGTACTCGCGGTACTCGCCGGAGCGAATCGGGCCCCACCAATCCTCGTTGTCGCGATACCACTGCACCGGTGCGCTCGAGCCCGTCGGCGAAGTGCACCTGCGCCTCCCAGCCGAGCTGCTCACGGATCTTGTCGCTGCTCAGCGAGTAGCGGCGGTCATGGCCGGGCCGGTCCTTGACGTACTCGATCAGCGACTCGTCGGCGCCGGTCAGCTCGATCACCCGCTTGACCACCTCGATGTTCTCGCACTCGTCGGGCCCGCCGACGTTGTAGGCCTCGCCGGGAGCGCCCTTCTCCAGCACCGTGTGGATGCCGCGGCAGAAGTCCTCGACGTAGAGCCAGTTGCGCACCTGCCGCCCGTCGCCGTAGATCGGCAGCGAGTCGCCGTGGATCGCGTTGAGAACCATCAGCGGGATCAGCTTCTCGGGGTACTGGCGCGGGCCGTAGTTGTTGGAGCCGCGGCAGATCACGGCCTCGAGGCCGAAGGTGTAGAAGTGGGCCGAGACGAGCAGGTCACCGGCCGCCTTGGTCGCCGAGTAGGGCGAGGAGGGATCGAGCGGCGAGGTCTCGGTGAACGAGCCGGACTCGATCGAGCCGTACACCTCGTCGGTGGAGACCTGCAGGTAGCGGCCGATGCCGAGCTCGCGGGCGGCCTCGAGCAGGATCCCGGTGCCGATCAGGTGGGTGCGGGCGAACGCCTCCTGGTCCTCGATCGAGCGATCGACGTGGGACTCGGCGGCGAAGTTGACGACCGCGTCGCAGCCCTCCATCGCCTCGCGCACGATCTCCGGATCCTCGATCGCGCCCTCGATCAGCTCCGTTCCCTCCGGCAGGTTCTCGCGCCGCCCGGCGTAGGTGAGCTTGTCGAGCACCCTTATCTCGTGCTCGCCCGAGACGAGCCGGACGTAGGTCGAGCCGATGAACCCGGCGGCGCCGGTGACGAGCAGCTTCATGCGGCGGCCTCCTGCTCGGCAGCGCGCTGGGAAAGGTAAGCGGAGAGACCGTTTTGCCAGGACGGCAGCTCGATCGCGTGTTCGCGCTGGCTCTCCAGGGCCGAGTGGGCGGGGCGGGGTGCGGGGCGTCCGAGCATGTCAGTGGTGGCGGAGAGCACCAGGCACTCGACCTTGGCCTGGTCGAAGATCTCGCGGGCGAAGTCGTACCAGGAACAGGCGCCGGCTGCGGCCATGTGGTGGATGCCGAACTCGACTCCCTCGATCAGGCGCACGATCCCGTAGGCGAGATGCCAGGTGTAGGTGGGCGAACCGACCTGGTCGCGCACGACCAGGACCTCGTTCTGGGTCGCGGCAAGCCGCAGCATCGTCTCGACGAAGTTGGAGCCGCCGATGCCGAAGAGCCAGGACGAGCGAACGACGAAGTGGCGCTTGTTGGCCGCCGCGGTTGCCTCCTCGCCGGCGAGCTTGGTGCGCCCGTAGGCGGAGAGCGGCGCGGTCTGGTCGGTTTCGACGTAGGGCGCCGCCTTGCTGCCGTCGAAGACGTAATCGCTGGAGACGTAGACGACGCTGGAACCGACCTTCGCGGCCGCGGCCGCGACATTGCCGGCGGCGGTGCCGTTGACTGTCAGCGCCGCGTCCTCGGACTCCTCGGCCCCATCGACGTCGGTCCAGGCGGCGCAGTTGATCACCACGTCGGGCCGCTCGAGCTCGAACTTGGCGCCAAGCGCCTTGGGATCGGTGACGTCGAGCTCGGTGTGGCCGAAGCCGACCACATCGTGACCGGCGTTGCCGGCGGCGAGGACGACGTCGCGGCCGAGCATGCCGCCGGCGCCTGTGACGAGGACCTTCATCAGATGATCTTGATCTCGGACTTGTCGCCGACCAGCATGCGCAGCGTCTTGGGCATGCCGTCACTGCGGGTGAGCTTGACTTCGCGGCCGAGCAGGCTCGCCTCCATGCGGGTGCCGAGGTCCTCGACCACGGAGCCGGCGAGGATGATCGAGTGCTCGACTTCGGAGCGGCGCACGCAGACGTCGTCGCCGATTGAGGTGTAGGGGCCGACGTACGCGTCCTCGATGCGGGCGCCGGCGCCGATCACGGCGGGGCCGCGGACGACCGAGTTGACCAGCACTGCGCCGGCCTCGACGATCACGCGGCCCTCGACCCGCGAGGCCTCGTCGACCTCGCCCTCGATCTTGGTCTCGATCTCCTCGAGCACCAGCCGGTTGGCCTCGAGCATGTCGGCAAGCTGGCCGGTGTCCTTCCACCAGCCGCTGACCACCTCGGACTTCACGGTCTTGCCCTCTTCGATCAGGCTCTGGATCGCCTCGGTGATCTCCAGCTCGCCGCGCCAGGAGGGCTCGAGCGCGCGGGCGGCCTCGAAGATCGGCGGCGCGAATAGATAGACGCCGACCAGGGCGAGGTTGGAGGGCGGGTCCTTCGGCTTCTCGACCAGGCGCACGATCCGCTCGCCATCGAGCTCGGCGACCCCGTAGGACTGCGGGTCGTCGACCGGGGTGAGCAGGATCAGCGCGTCCGGTTCCTCCTCGCGGAAGGTCGAGACGAGGCCGCGCAGGCCGTCGGCGAGCAGATTGTCGCCGAGGTACATGACGAAGGGCGAGCCACCGATGAACTCCTCCGCGGTGAGCACCGCGTGGGCGAGCCCGGCGGGCTTGTCCTGGACGATGTAGGTGATCTCGGCACCGAAGGCGGAGCCGTCCCCGGCCGCCTCGCGGATCTCGTCGCCGGTCTCGGGGGCGATGATGATCCCAATCTCGGTGACGCCGGCATCGACCAGGGCCTCGATCCCGTAGAAGAGCACGGGCTTGTTGGCAACTGGAACCAGCTGCTTCGCCGAGGTGTGGGTGATCGGCCGCAGTCGCGTCCCGGCCCCGCCGGAGAGGATCAGGCCTTTGAGGTCCGTCATGCGCAGGACGCCTAGGCTATCGGTGGTTTGGAGCTAACAGAGACGACATCGCGGACCGGGACAACTCGACCAAGCCCGGCCATCAGCACACCCCGTTCGCTCGATCTGTCGCGGCTCGCCGGGTTCGTCTTCGACCATCTCGAGGAGATTGGGCTCGCAATCCTGCTCTTGGCCGCGTTCTTTCCAGCATCGCCGCCGACGATCTCGGCGCTGAGCAATGTCAACTACACGAATGCGTGGTCGCTGCGCCTCGGGCCGGCGAATCCGTTCGAGCTGGCGATGGCGGCCCTCGTCGCCGCCTGGGCGGTGCGCTTGCTGGTCACACGATCGAAGTCGACTAACTTCGATCGACCCCTTTTCATCCTCGTGCTCAGCCTTGGCGCGCTGCAGGTGATCGCGCTCTCGGGAAGCATCGGCGAGATCCGCTACATGACCGCAGATCTGGAGCGGCTCGCGATGCTCGGCGCCGGATATGTGATCGTCACGCGTTGCGTTCGCGACATGGATGGGCTGCGTCGGTTCACCCTATTTCTCGCCGGGGCGATCGCCCTGCGCGCCCTTCAGCTGCTCGTCACCTACGGGCTTACCGGTGAGACCGGCTTCACCACCATCCTCAGCCGGCCGGCGCTGTTGATCACAGAGGATGGTCTGCTGCTGATGCTGCCGGTGACGCTCGCCTGGGGAGCGCTCGTCGATGGCCGCCTCACCCTCAGGGGGTCGATTCTCGCCGTGATCGGCACAGCGGTTGTATTCGCGGTCAATCTGCTTTCGCTGCGGCGTGGCGCGGTCCTGATGATTGGCGCGGCGGTCGTGGTGAGATCGCTCGGAATCGGGGCGCGACGCCTCCTGCTTAGCGCCTTCGCACTCCTGCTGATTGCCGCGGTCGCAGTGGCAGCCGGCCCCGGGCGGCCCCTTTTCGATCAGGCTCGCTACACGCTCACCTCGAGCCTGCTCCACACCGATGACGCCTCCAGCAGTCAGCGCAAGGCGGAGCTGCTCAACTTCGACCGCAATGTCAACGGAACCCAATGGATCACCGGTCGGGGGGTCGGAGTCCTTTGGCGATCGGAGGTCCGCTCACCGGTGGACATCGCTGCCTTCGGCGGCGACGAGAACGCGCTTACCCGCCTCGGTTGGCACGTATACGGCCTGGACTGGGCCTACAAGTTCGGCCTGCTCGGCGTCGCCCTGATCCTTGCTACCGCGATAGCGCTCGGGCGCCGGATCTACCGCTCTTACCGCAGCGCCGCCGGCTCGGGGCGGTGGCTCACCTACTCCCTGGCTGTTTGCGCGCCACCCTTCGTGCTGCTCGCTTTCACCAACCCGCGCATCGCCCTGATGGCAGGGATCACGGTCGGACTGCTTTCGCGCTGCTGCGATTTCAACCCGCCGCCGGCAAACAGCCGGCGAGGCGTCGCCTAGACTGCCGCGCTATGTCCAACGGCGGCACAATGGAGGCCACGGGGCCGGTCTTGATTACCGGAGCCTGCGGGTTCGTCGGGCGCAATCTCGTTCGAAGTCTGCTGGTCGACTCGAACGAGCTCTGGCTCATCGACGACCTCTCGACCGGGATCCACCCCGATACCTGGCTACCGGCGATGCTGCCAGGCGCTGAAGGATCCGGTGAGCGCCCGAGAGAGTACGTCGCGGGAGCGCAGACGGTCCGCTTCTTCGAGACGGACGTGATCTCGCTGCTGGGCCCCTCGATCGGAATCGGGGTGACGAACCCAGTTGACGAGGTCGACTGGCCCAGATTCTCCCAGGCCTACCACCTGGCTTCCATCGTCGGCGGTCGCAAGAAGATCGAGGAAGAGCCCCTGGTCGTCGGCCTCGACTTGGCGATCGACAGCGTCTTCTTCATGTGGGCGTCGAAGAGCGGCGCGATCTCACGACTCCTCTACGCCAGCTCCAGTGCGGCATACCCAATCGACTTGCAAGAGGAAGAGGGCTCGGTACCGCTGCGGGAGTCCTACATCGACATTCCCAACGCCAAGATTGGCATGCCCGACTTGACCTACGGCTGGAGCAAGCTCACCGGCGAGTTCCTCACTCACCTGCTCGCTCAGCACCACGGCGTGCCGGCCTGCTGCGTGCGCCCTTTCTCGGGCTACGGCGAGGAGCAGGACACGACCTACCCGGTGCCCGCGATCGCGGCGCGGGCGGCGGCTCGCGAGGATCCGCTGGTCGTTTGGGGATCCGGGCGGCAGAGTCGGGACTTCGTCCATATCGACGACTGCATCGTCGCGATGCGGCGCGCGATCGAGATGATCGATGACGGCTCCGGGATCAATATCGGCAGCGGCAAGGCAACGAACTTCCTCGAAGTTGCCGAGACCTACGGGCGGCTCGCCGGCTACGCACCCGAGGTGAGGGGCACCGGCGAAGGGCCGGTCGGCGTCCACGCCCGCTACGCTGATCCCGAGGCGGCTCGCGCCCGACTCGACTGGGCACCGACGATCTCGCTGGAAGAAGGGCTCGGCCGGGTGCTCGCCGTGCAGGAAAGTCGGCTCCAGGCAACGGCTCGCAACCCCTAACCCGCCGCCCGATGAAGATTCTGCTCGTCTGCCTGGCCGATTTCCGCGCGCCTGGAGCGCGCCAGACGCTGCGGCTCGCGGACGCTCTCACCGCCGCCGGGCAGGAGTGCACCGTCCTGATTGAGGGCAATCCGAGCACCGTGCGCTTCGCCCGCGAGGAGAGCTCCGAGGTCGAGGTCCACGGTTACGGCTTCACCGGCCCCCTCGTCAATCGTCGCACCCGCTCGTTGGTCAAGCGGTTCGGGCCGGACCTGGTCCACTGCTACGAGCCCCGGACCGCGCCGCTCTCAGCTTCGCTCCAACTCGCTCGCAGTGCGGGGGCGGCGCTCTGCGTTCGCTTTGCCGACGACGATGAGTCGCTGGCCAAGGAAGCTGGTGGATCGGGGCTTCGCGGGCGCCTGGGTCGACCGGCGATGCTCGCGGCCGGCACCGTGCTCCCCAGGCTCTGGCCATACAAGCACCCGGTGCTATATCGCAGGATGGTGGCCAGGGCGAGCGGCTTCGACGCGATCGTGCCAACCCTGGCGGAGGCGGTGAGCGAGCGCTACGGGATCAGGTGCGAGAGCATCCTCCCGGCAATTCCGCGCGAGGATTCGCCAGAGCCCTCGGCTGGTCTGCGTCGGCGGCTCGGGCTGCCTGAGGTCGGTCCGCTGATCCTCTACACCGGAAGCGTCTACCGCGCCCAATACCCCGACCTGGACCTGCTGCTCCACGCCTTCGCCCAGGTTGCGAGCGCCAATCCAGACGCTCAACTGGTTCACACCGGGAGGATCGCCCCCCGCTACGCCCTCGATCAGCTACGGGCGATCACTGGGAACGGAGCCAGGCGCACCCACTTTCTTGGCTTCCTCGAGGATCCCGGCGACGTCGAGGCCCTGCTGGCGGAGGCCGCCGTTCTGGTTCAACCCGGCGCGCCCACGGACTTCAACCGGCTGCGACTGCCGGCAAAGGTCCATGACTACCTGCTCGCCGGGCGGCCAACGGTCACTTTCGGGGTCGGCTTCGGCGAGCTGCTGCGCGACCGCGAGGATGCCGTCCTCACCGCGAGCGGTGAGCCTGCCGAGCTGGCGCAGGCGATCGAGTGGGTGCTGGCCGACCGCGGCAGGGCCGACGCAATCGGCCGTCGTGGCAGAGAGCGGGCGCTCGAGCTCTTCGACCCCGAGACGATCGCCGCCCAGACGATCCGCTACTACGAGCGCGCCCTGGTGAAGGCGCGCTGATCAGACGACGACCAGCCCGGCGAAGTCGATCCCGACCCCGTCGAGGCTCAGTCCGCAGTGCCGTGGCATCCGCCCGGCGCAGGGAACCAGGTTCAGCGACGACCGCGCAGGCGTCCGCCCGCGCGAGCTCCTCGAGCAGACCTGGCTCGCCAGGCGGCCCGGTGACTCGCGCCTGGGTGGCGTCTCCCAGGGCGTCGGAGAGCCTTGTGGCTGCATCTGAAGGAACCCCCCCGCAGGGAACCAGCAACACGGTGGCGGGCTGAGGCCCGCCACCGATGGAGCGAAGCCGCTCGCGCGCGTGTTCCGCCGACGGTGTCGCCTCCGGCGACCTCAAGTCGGCGAGAAGCTTGACTCCCAGCGCAGCCTCGATGCCCTCTGCGGTGCGCAGGCGCCCACCCAGGAGCGAAATCAGGAGGGCGAGGGCGAGGCCGGCGATCAGCCCGGCGCCACCTCCCACCACCGCCTCACGGGGCCTCGAGACCGTGGCTTCCCCATATGCCTTGGGCCTGCGCTCGACCGCGTAGTCGACGGTCAACGTCGCGCGCAAAGCCTGCATTCGCGCCAGAAGGTTGGCGATCGCCTGTTGGGTGACCGGTTCCTTGAGGACGATGGCGCGAGCAAGGCCCTTGCGCAGTCCCCGTTCGCCGCGGGACAGAACACTCGAGACATAACGAAGACGGGCCTGGTGAACAGCCGTAGTCCAGGCCAGGAGAAGCGTGCGTGCGGCGGCTTCGGAATCGCCACTGGCGATTAGCGCGATGGGCGGATTCGGCCCGCCGTCAGGCGGCTGAGTCAAGGTCAGGTGGTCAATCAGGTAGTCGTAGGAGTGCCCAGTCGAGGCTTCGACGCGGTTGAGGATCCCTTCGCCGAGAAAGTCGGCCGCCTGGGGTCCCAGTGGAGTCGAGATGCCCAGACCGGTGACCGAGCCGTTTGAGCCCAGCGCCTGCGTCGTGACCCACATGCGGTACTTGCTCTCGCCTTCCGGCTTCGCGGTCACATACCCGACCACGAGGCCGGCGATGGCCAGCGTCACAACTATCCAGGCATATGCCTTGAGCGCGGCCACACCCTCGCGCGCCGCCGCTATGCCAGTTAGAGACCCCCAGTCTGCAGTCACGGGCGCATCCTATTGACTGACGACGCAGGCAACAGCGCCTGCGTCGTGACGCGGTCCACTGCCTGCCAGACGGCCCGGTCGGTAGCGTTCCGCCCGTGTCCACAGCTGACCCCGACCAAGATCAGGATCTCGCCTACGAGCGAGCTGTCGTCGAAGCGCGCAAGGACCCAGCGCTAAGGGATGCGGTCGAATCTGCCTTTTTGGAAGCGGATTCGGTGCGAGCGCTCGAACGCTTCCGCGCCAGCGAGCATGCGTCTCGGGTGAGGCGGCTGCTTCGCGAAGCGGGGGTCGAGCCCAGTAGCCGAGTGCTTGATTTCGGCGGGGGAAGGGGCCTGCTCGCGGGCACCCTGAGCGCCGAGGGCTTCCAAACGACTCTCTGTGAGCCGAACCCTTCATCCGTATGCGGGACCGGGGCTGCCGAAGCGATGCGCGCTGCCGCATCGCTCGATTTCGATATCTCCGCCGGTGGGGTCCAGGACCTCGAAGATGGCGCCTACCGGGCAGTCGTCTGCAGAGCCGTCCTTCACCATGTCGAGCCGCTCGTGCCGATCCTGCGCGAGGTGCTGCGGGTGCTGGCGCCGGGCGGCGCCTTGATCTGCAGCGATGAGCCCACCATCCGTAACGATCGCGATCTGGAGCGGCTGAAGCGGGAGAACGTGTTCGTCCAATACGGGGTCGAGGAGACGGCTTTGCGCGAGGCTGACTATGTGAGGGCGCTCCGCGAAGCGGGCTTCCAGGGTGCCCGGGTCAGCTTCCCGGTCAGCTGGGCGGACTACAACCGCTATATCCGCCCGACGACGAATGTGGCAATGGCGCTGCCGCTCTATCTCCGCTATCGCCTCCGATCGAATCTCCGACCCCGGCCCGGCGAGGTCCGATCGATAGTCGCAAGCAAGCCATCGTGACCGAGGCACGAGACAGCGTCAGGCAGCAAGTCACAGCCGAGCTGAGGGCAAGCGCCATCGTCGTCGCCTCTGCGGAGCAGCTGGCCCCCGCGGTCGCCGCAGCGGCGGAGACGATCGCGGGCACGGTGGCGCGGGGGCGAAAGCTGCTGATCGCCGGCAACGGGGGGAGCGCGGCCGATGCCCAGCACATGGCGGCGGAGCTGACCGGCCGCTTCCGGCGCGAGCGGCGGCCCGCGCCGGGGATTGCCCTGGTCGACAACTCCGCCGCAGTCACGGCGATCGCCAATGACTACGACTTCTCCGAGGTCTTCTCACGCCAGGTCGAAGCCCTCGGGCAGCCTGGTGACGCCCTGCTGGCAATCAGCACCAGCGGCAACTCAGCCAACGTCGTCGCCGCGGTGAAAGCGGCCAACGCGCGGGGGATCAGCACCATCGCGCTCGCCGGCTGTGGCGGCGGAGAGCTCGCCGCAAGCTCCGACCAGGCGATCGTCGTCGACTCGACCGAGACCGCTCGGATCCAGGAGGCCCACCTCTCGGTCATACATGCTCTCTGCGAGATCGCCGATGCAAGCCTCGCCGCGATGACCTCCGAGCCAGCCGAGCAGCGCGAGGGAGTGCTCGACCGGGCGCACCTGCTGGCTGCCCGTGAGGAGTGGCGACGAGAGGGCGCCATCACGGTCTGGACGAACGGATGCTTCGACCTCCTGCACGTCGGTCACGTTCGCTTTCTCGAGCAAGCCCGCGCTCTTGGCGACGCGCTTATTGTCGGCATCAACTCCGACGCGAGCACCAGGGAGCTGAAGGGACCCGAACGACCGATCGTCCCGGAGCAGGAGCGGGCCGAGATCGTGGCCGCCCTGAGCAGCGTTGACGCGGCAACCATCTTCTCGGAGTCAACTCCGGTCGCTGTCCTCGAGGAGCTTCAGCCGGACATCCACTGCAAGGGCGGTGACTACGCCGACGGCGGCGAGGACTCCCTGCCGGAGACCGAGACGGTGCGGGCGTACGGCGGTCGTGTGGAGATCCTGGACCTGACTCGCGGCGCCTCCACCTCGAGCCTCCTCGAGCGCTCACGGCTCAGCAGAGATGCCTCCTGACTCGGGCCGCCGGGCGGTGTTCCTCGATCGCGACGGAACGGTGATCGAGGATGTCGGGTACCCGAGCGACCCGGACGACGTACGACTGATCGCCGGCGCCGCGGAAGGAATTCGGCTCTTGCGAAAGTCGGGCCTGGCCGCGGTGATCATCTCGAACCAGTCCGGGATTGGGCGCGGTCTGTTCACGATGGCGGACCTGGAGCGGGTCCACGCTCGAACCTCCGAGCTTCCTATCGGCGGCGGGCGCCGAGCTGGACGGCGCTTATTACTGTCCGCACGCCCCGGATGCCGAATGCGACTGCCGCAAGCCAGCTACTGGTCTGATCGAGCGAGCCCGGCAGGAGCTCGAGATCTCGAGTCGGGGTTGCATTTTCATCGGCGACAAGGCGAGCGATGTCGAAGCCGGCACGGCGGCGGGATGTGAAACGGTCCTCTTTGGCGATGCGGAGTCCCCCGCAGTAACGCCAACCTGGCGTGCGTCCAGCTGGCCGGAGACCATCGAATTGCTGATCGGGCGCCCAAGATGAGCAAAGCCAGCGCGATAGCGGCAATCGATGCCCTGGGAGGGCACCGTGTCCTGGTTGTCGGCGACGCGATGATCGATCACTACGTCTGGGGATCAGCCACGAGGATCTCCCCGGAGGCACCGGTTCCAGTCGTGCGCGAGAGCAGGCGCAGCTCCAGCCCCGGTGGCGCCGCCAACACCGCTGCCAACGTCGTCGCGCTGGGCGCCGAAGCAACACTGCTCGCCGTCGTTGGCGACGACGCGGATGGCGTCAGCCTGGGTCAACTGTTGGACTCCGGTGGCGTACGCAGCCAACTGATCGCGGCTGCCGATCGCCCAACTACAGCTAAGACCCGAGTGATGGCCGGATCGCATCAGGTCGCCCGGATCGACGCCGAGAAGCCCGGCAAGCTCGCGCCCGAGGTCGAGCATGAGCTGCTTGACGCGATCGAGGCCAAGGCCGGTGAAGTGAACGCGGTGCTGATCTCCGACTACTCGAAGGGGGTGGTCTCCGAGACGATAGCCCGTCACGCGATCGCGGCCGCGCGGCGGCATCAGCTGCCCGTGGTCGTCGATCCCAAGGGCCCAGCCTTCGAGAAGTACCGGGGCGCCACTCTGATCACCCCAAACGAGGAGGAGGCGCGCCTCGCCGCGGCCCTCACGGTCGATGCTGAGATCGACTCGGTTGCGGCCAGGCTGCACGAGGTCATGCCTGAGTCCAACCTGCTGATCACTCGCGGTGAGCACGGCATGGCACTCTTTCCAGCCGCCGGCGCACGCTTCGACGTCGCGGCAATTGCGCACAGGGTCCACGATGTCACCGGGGCGGGAGACACGGTCGCCGCGGCGCTCGTGGTGGCGACCGCCGCGGGAGTAGAGATTCCGTTGGCCGTACAACTGGCAAATGCTGCCGCGGCCGAAGCGGTCCAGCAGGTTGGCGTGGCACGAGTGACCCGCGACGAGCTGCGGCGATCGATAGCGCAGGAGGGCGATGGATCAGCCCAAGCCACGGCGGAAAGCTAGCGCCCGAGAGCTGGCAAGCCGCGCCCTCTTCCGCTCGAGCGGCGCGATCGCTTGCGCGATTGGCCAAATCGGCGTCAGAGGGGCGGGGGGCAGCGGAGACCAGATCCTCGTCGTCCAACTCGGCGATATCGGCGATCTGGTTCTGACCAGCCCGTTCCTGCGCGAGTTGGGTCGATTCGCGGACGAGAACAACCGGGAGTTGACCCTGGTCGTCAAGCCGAGCGTCAAGTCACTTGCGGAGCGCTGCCCATACGCGGGTCGGGTCATCCCCTTCGATGCGCGGCGGAGCCGTTTTGCCGGCGCCCTCTCGGGTCTCGTGAATGCGCGGAGGTTCGCCAGGGCTGAGTTCGCCGGTGAGTTTGAAATTGCTTGGAACCCACGCTTCGATCTCGATGAGCTGGGGGCCACCTTCCTCATGCTCTACTCGGCAGCAGCAAGAAAGGTTGGCTACTCAGAGCACGTCTCGCCGAGCAAGGAGCTGCGAAATCACGGCTACGACTGCCTTCTCGACCTCCCGGTGCGGCCAACGCCGGGAGCATCGCGGCACGAGGCCGACCGGCTGCTGGACCTGCTTACGGCAGAGGGAATCCCGACGGAGAGCCGCAACCTGGAGCTCTGGCTCGAGTCCGACGACGAGGTTCCCGCAGAGGGGATGCTCAGCGCCGTCGGATCGCGAGCGCCGGTCGCCCTCGGCATCGGCGCCGGCCACCCGAAACGGTGCTGGCCGGTCCAGCGTTTCGCCAAGGTCGCGGAGCGCCTGTACCAGGAGCACGGCGCGATCGCCGTGTTGGTCGGCGGTCCAACCGAGCGTCCAGCTGCCGCCGAGATCTCAGCGGCAGCACGCGTGCCGGTGATCGACGCGGTTGGGCACCTCCCCCTGCGCGCCACTGCCGCACTGATCCGCAAATGTGCCATCTACGTCGGCAACGACTCTGGGCTGCTTCACATTTCTGCGGCAGCCGGGTTGCCGGTCGTCGAGATCTCCTGTCACCCGCTCGGAGGCAATCCCGAGCATCCCAACGCCCCCGAGCGCTTTGGTCCCTACGGTGTCCAAAACGTCGTCCTGCAACCACCTCACCCCGCTGCCACCACCTGCGTAGCGGGCTGCGAGGCCCAAACGTCACACTGCATCGAAGGGGTCGAGGTCGACAGCGTGCTCGATGGAGCGGTGAGCATGCTCAGGGAAGCTAAGTGGATCCCCTCCTGAGCTACCCGGCCGATTCAGCCTTTTTGCCGCAAACGTAGAAGCTCATGTAATGGTCGGGGCCGTCGTCGAAGGCGCGGATTGCGAACCCCCGCTCCTCGAGAGCCTCCTTGATGATGGACGGAGAAGGCGCCCAGACGTGAGCGTCGCCGACAAAGGCCGAGCCTGGCGCCCAGATCTTGCTCTCCGGATGCGGTAGGTAGAGGAAAATCGTGCCCCCGGGGCGCACCAGCTCGCTCCATCGGTCGAGCGCCCCCTGCCAGTCCTCGATGTGCTCGAGGCAATGCGAGCTGAAGACGTAGTCGAGCTCTCCTGTCTCGAACTCCTCGATTGACCGCTGCGCACCCGGCCCCCTCCATACGTCGACCGGAATCGCGCCCGGCAATGGCCAAAGTCCGGCCCCGATGTCTGCCCCTCGACCCTCGCAGAACTCTGCGGCGACCCTCGCCACCAGGTGACTCGCTCCGCCCATATGAAGGTAGTCGGGGTAGAACTCGCCTTCGTAGACCCAACCGCCGTCCGCCCGCTGTACATCAGGGTGTTTGGCCAGATCGGGAAATGTCTGCAGGATGTCCGGCGGATGCTCGTCGAGCACCGGCCCGAGGCGGAGCGCCAGTCGCCAGCCGCGCAGCGTTGCGGCGAGGTCGCTGCGTTTATCGCGAGCTTCCATTGGCGGGCCATGCTAGAGAAGACGCTGGCCCGGCCAAGGTCCGATGGCCGCCACGATCTTCACAATGGGCCGATGCCCCAGGAAGCGACCCCGCCCGCAGTCAACGAGAACGGCCACTAGACCGCGTGTCCAGGCGTTTGGTGGCGGATGTCTCCTGGCTCTGGGTCGGCTACGTCGGGCGTTCCCTGGCCTATCTGGGTGCAACCGTCCTGCTGACCCGGTCGCTGGGACCACACGGCTTCGGCGAGCTTCTCCCTGTTCATGGCTTTCGGCCTCGGGGTGGCCTCGCTGGCAGGCTCGTGGCCATTCCTCGCGGTGCCGATACTCGCCAACCGTGGCCGCCGGGTTGCCGAGATATTCCCACCCGCGGTACGCCTCGCAGCGCTGGGGACCCTTGTCTGCCTCGTGTTCGCGCTGCCCCTTGCCTGGAAGATCCTGGTGCCAAATGTGGGAGTGCTGGCGATGCTCTCGATCTACGCCATCGCCTTGGTCAGCTTCCAGGGGCTCTACGGCGTCTTCCAGGCGGAAGGGCGCATGCGGGAGATTGCGACCGTGCAAACAGGCGAGCGTTTGCTGACCCTGGCAATCCTGCTCATGGTCGCCGCCGGCTCCGCGATCACGGTGCGAATAGCCGAGGGCACTCTTGCCGGAGCGGCTGTAGCGGCAAGCTCAATTGCCTACTTGGCGCTGGTCAAACGCGAGGATCTGACCGGAGTTGCGGATGACGGCAAAAGCGGGCTTGACTGGCGCACCGTGCTCAAGACCATCGGCGCGATGGGAATCGTCAACGCTGCCAGCTATGGGGTCGCCTGGATCGACATATATCTGCTGGCGGCATTCAAACCGGACTCCGACGTTGGCATCTACTCGCTCGCCTACCAGATCTACACCTTCGCGCTTCAGCTCGCGTCGCTGTGGATCGTGGCGACGCTTCCGCGCCATGCGAGCTCCTTCCACGCCGGGGTCTCGCTGGAGGACCAACTGCCGAGGAAGAAACTGCTGATGGGGGTACGCGTCTGGGTCAGCCTGATCGGATTCGGGGCGTTGACCGCCGCGATCGTCATGCCGACGGTCTTCGGACCCGGCTTCGCCGAAAGCTCGCAGCCGCTCATGATCCTTCTCGTTGGCGCGTCCTTCCTCGCTGCCTATCTTGCGGTCGTCTCGGTCCTGATCGCCGCCGATCAAAGCCCCTTGATCGCCCGGGTGAGCATCGTCTGCGTCGCCATCAACCTCGGCATCGACCTTGTCCTGATCCCGACGGTCGGCCTGATCGGACCCGCCGTGGCAACCACCGTTCAGGCCGCCGTGGGTGCGGTCTGGCTACTCTCCCGCACCCTTGGAACCCAACGACTGCTGGAGATCATCAGGGTCAACGCCCCTGTGGCGGTGGCGATCTCCGTACTCGCAATCGACCCTGGCAGCCCGCCCCTGCTCGCCCTCACGGCGATCGCCTCGATCATCACCGCCGTGCCGGCGCTCCACTGGCTTCGCAACGGCGGCGTGCAGCTGATCATGAGCCGGTCCGAGAACCCACTTTGAAGCCCACCCTCTACATCCCCAACCTCAACGGCGGAGAGATGCTGGCGAAGACGCTGGAGAGCCTTGCGTCCGCAAACGGGGGGGTCAAGATCGTCGTCGTCGACAACGGCTCCGAGGATGGCTCGGTGGCGATGCTGCGGGGCCGCTTTCCCGAGGTGGAGCTGATCGCGCTCGAGCAGAACATCGGCTTCGGCCGAGCGCTCAACCTCGCCGTCGAGCGGGTGCCGGGCGACCCGGTGATCTTCCTCAACAACGACGTCGAGTGCGAACCGGGCTTCGTCGAGGCACTGCTGGGCGGCCTCGACGAGAACGTCGCCTGCGTAGCCGGCGTGCTGGTCCAGCGCGATGCCCCCGAGCTGATCGACTCGGCCGGGGTGATGGCGGAGGGCGACACGCTGATGGCCTTCGACTACCTGCACGGGGAGCACATCGACCACCTCGAGTCAGCCCCTGCCCCGCTCGGCCCAACCGGCGGCGCGGCGCTGTTCCGGCATGACGCCTTCACTTCTGTCGGCGGATTCGACGAGCGGATCTTCGTCTACTACGAGGATGTCGACCTGGCGTTGCGGATGCGCGCAGCCGGGCATCGCTGCGCGCTCGCGCCGGAAGCGCGCGCTCTGCACGCCTTCTCGGCCACGCTTGGCAGCCGCAGCGGGGCGAAGTTCGAGATGACCGGTTGGAGTCGCGGCTATCTAATGCGGCGATACGGCGTCACCAGGTCGCCCGGCAGGACCGCGCGGGCCCTGTTCTGCGAGGGAGCGATCTGTGCCGGCCAGCTGCTGCGCGCCCACACTGCGCGTGGGCTTCGCGGTCGGGTGCAGGGCTGGCGAGCCGGCGGCGGGTTGCCGCGACTGCCGATGCCCGACTACCCGCTGCTCGAGCTGTCCGTGGGAGAACGACTGCGCCTGCGGGCAAGCCGCAACCGGTAGTACGGCGATGCGCAGCGGAGAAAGTCACCTGCCGGCCGCCGCCGGCGCCTTCCTGCTCTACCTCCTGGCCTCGATCGTGCTGCTCGGGCACGGCGCCTTCGCCCACTTCGGCTCGACGACGATCGGCTACGGGCCCGATCCGCCGCTTTTCATCTGGGATCTGAAGTGGTGGCCGCAGGCCATCCTCGACGGGCTCAACCCGCTGCACACGGAGGTCGCCTACGCTCCGGAAGGCTTCGACACGACCCTGGTCGCGTCGATGGCCGCACCGAGCATCGTGATGGCGCCGGTGACGCAGCTCGCCGGTCCGCTCGTCTCCTACAACGTCCTCACGATCCTCGCCCCCGCCGTCAACGGCTGGGCCGCCTACCTGCTCTGCCGCACGGCCGGTGCCCGCTTCTGGCCCGCCCTCGCCGGCGGCTACCTCTTCGGCTTCTCCACCTACGTGCTCGGGCAATCGCTCGGCCACCCGTTCATCTCGCTGGTGGCGATGGTGCCGCTCGCCCTGTACCTGATCTTGCGCCACCTGCAGCGATCGCTCTCGGGCAGGTGGCTCGTGATCGGCCTCGTCGCCGTCCTCGCCTTCCAGTTCCTCACCTCCAGCGAGGTCTTCCTGACGATGACGATGGTCGGCGCCGCCGTCCTCGGGCTCGCCTTCCTGCTGCTGCCGGAGCAGCGCATTTCGCTGCTGGCGACAACCAAGCTGATCGCGATCGCCTACGTCATCACCGGGATCTTGGTCTCGCCCTACCTGATCGCAACGCTGACCGCCAGCCAGACCCTCAGCCACATTGAGCCGATCTATTACTCCGCCGATCCGGTCAACCTCGTCGTCCCAACCCGGATCACGGTCGGCGGTGGTACCTTCGCGGCGATCGGCGAACGCTTCACCGGCAATCTCGCTGAGAACGGCACCTACTTCGGCATCCCCCTCATCCTCGTGTTGGTGCTCTTCGCCTGGCGGCGCCGCCGCGATCGGATCGCGATCCTGCTCGTCGGCGCCTTCGGCATCGCGATCCTGGCCGCTTTGGGACCCCGCCTCAACGTGCTTGGCTCGGTTACGCAGATCCGCCTTCCCTGGGCGCTCTTCCTCCATCTGCCAATCACCAAATACGTGCTGCCGGAGCGGATCGTCGTCTTCGCGTGGCTGGCGCTTGGCCTCGTGGTGGCACTCTGGCTGTCCTATCCGAGCCGGTATCGCTGGGCGAAGTGGGCGCTGGTGGGGGTTGGTCTGATCGCCGTGCTGCCCGATCCGGGCGCGATCGATCCGCGTCCGCCCCACCTCGGCGCCAAGATCTGGGCCTCGACCCGGGCGATCCCCGAGTTCTTCCGCAGTGGCGATCGCGCGCTCTTCGCCGGCCGCCCCAACCTCCTCGTGCTCCCCTACAACGAGGCCGGCAACGGCGACAATCTCTACTGGCAGGCCAGCACCGGGATGGCTTACGAGCAGCCCGGGGGGTACCTCTCCGGCACCGTCCCCGACAACTTCCTCTGCTGGCCCCTCGTCGGCCGCCTGCGAGCGCAGGACTACCGGCGCGCCGACCGCACCGAACTGCTCTCCTTCCTCGCCGCCAAGCAGGTCGACGGAGTGGTAGCGCCGGTGGCCGAGGCCCGCAAGGCCGCGCCTTTGCTCGGCGGCCTGCGCCGGGTGGGGCAGCGTGAAGGCGTGGTGATCTACCAGGCTCCCCCCGGGCATAAGATCGCGACGTGCCCGCGCCCGAGCTCTCCGCAGTAATCCTCTGCTACCGGGCTGGGGAGAACGTGCGCCGGGTCGCTGCTGGATTTCACGCGGAGGCTCGCCGCCTCCGGAGTCCCCTTCGAGCTGATCCTGGTCGCCAACTACGATGACCCCGCCGACCGCACGCCGGCCCTCGCCGCCGAGTTCGCCGCCGAGAACGAGGGGGTCGAGGTGCTGATGGAGCCCAAGCAGGGCGCGATGGGATGGGACATGCGGCGGGGCTTGGAAGCGGCCAGGGGATCGTTCCTGGTCGTGATCGACGGCGACGAGCAGAACCCGTTCGAGGACGTGCTGCGCGCCTACCGCCTGCTGGTGGACAGCGGCGCCGACCTGGTCAAGGGACGCAGGGCTGAGCGCTTCGACGGGCCGCTGCGCCACCTCGTCTCGGTCGTCTACAACGCCCTCTTCCTGCTCCTCTTCCGCACCCGCGGGCTCTGGGACATCAACGGCAAGCCGAAGGGCCTGCGCCGCTCCGCTTACGAGCAATTGAAACTGGGCGCCGACGACTGGTTCATCGACGCCGAGATCGTGCTGCAGGCGCGGGACCTGGGGCTGACGATCAAGGAGCTGCCGGTCGTCTTCCATCAGAACCAGGCCCGACGGTCCTTCGTCCGCAGCGAGGCCGTGCTGGAGTTCCTGCGCAACATGGCACGGGTTCGCCTGGGGCGATCCGGCCGCCGCGGCTGAGCCCGTGCGGCGGGTACTGCTCACCGGCGGCTCGGGTCTGATCGGCAAAGCGCTGGTCCCCGCCCTCCGCGCCGCGGGCTGGAACACCCGCTGCCTCGTCCACCGCTCGCCGCTCAGCGCCGCGGACGAGACGGTCGCGGGGGACCTGCGGGATCGAGACAGCTTGCGGGCAGCCGCGGCAGACGTCGACGCCGTGATCCACCTCGCCGCGGTCACCCACGCGCGCCGCCGCAGCGAGTACTTCGGGATCAACGTCGAGGGAACCCGCAACCTCGCCGCAGCGCTCGACCCCGCTCGCCCTCCCCGGCTGGTCCTGATCAGCTCGCGCACTGCCTCGCCGCAGGGCGGCCACTACAGCGAGTCGAAGCTGCGCGCCGAGGAGATCGTGCGCGAGAGTGGCCTGCCGTTCACCGTCCTCCGCCTCCCCGAGGTCTACGGCACGGGCGGCAGCGAGGGGGTCGACCAGATCGTCTCCCGCGCTGCGCGGGGAGCGCGGATTCCGCTCGTCGGCACAGGCGAACAGCGAATCTGCCCGATCGATCTGGACGACGCAATCGGCCCGATCGTCAGCGCGGTCGAGAACGAGGATGCGCTGGGTAGGACTTACACGCTGGCGGGCGAGTGCCTGACCGTGCGCGAGTTCGCCGCCGCCTGCATTGACGCCAGCGCCACCGAGAGCCGGATCGTCACCGTTCCCCGGCTCGCGGTGCGGGCCCTCTGTCAGCTATCAGTCGTCTTGCCCCTGCCACTGGCACCGGACCAGCTACAGCGACTCGAGGGGCCCAAGTCGGAGGACTCGGCGGCGGCCCGAGATCAACTTGGGTTCCGACCGCGACCCCTGATGGAGGGGCTGCACGAGTATTGCCGTCCATCTACGTAGCGAATATCGTGCGCCCCGCCCGCGGGAAGCGGCGCGACGGAATCACACGCTTGGGACGATTCAGACACCTATCCACGGACCGCGTCGCGCGCTGGGCGCCGTGGGCGATCCTCGCCCTGCTCCTGCTCTTCTCGGCTGCTTTCGCCTTCTGGGCCGGGCGCGGCACGACCTTCCGCGGCGACGACTGGGACCTCCTGATCAACCGCGGCGGGTTCAACGCCGACGTCTTCCTCGTCCCCCACAACGAACACCTCTCGGCTCTGCTAGTGGTCGCCTTCAAGGCGATCCCCGGCCTCTTCGGCCCCCACTACGGCGCCCTCAGGGCGACCCTGCTCGTGCTCGACGTGGCGGTCGCGATCCTCTTCTTCGTCTTCGCCCGCGAGCGGGTAGGCAACTGGCTCGCCCTGTTGGTAACCGCCCCCCTGCTGCTGCTCGGCGGGGGCTCGGACAACCTGCTCTGGCCGACCCAGATCGGCGTCGTCGGCTCGCTGGCGAGCGGGCTGGGGATGCTGATCCTGCTCGACCGCTCCCGGCTGGCGGCCAAGATCGGCGCCTGCGCCCTGCTGACGATCTCGATCTGGTTCTCGAGCGATGGCCTCTTCTTCCTCGCCGCCGCGATCGTCTGGCTCGGCTTCTCTCGCCCCCGCTGGCGCGATCTCTGGATCGTCGCCATCCCCGCCCTCACCTACCTCGCCTGGTACAGCGGGCACGGCGCCTCCGAGTTCACCGTCGACAACCTGCGCGCGACCCCTCAGTTCGTTCTCGATTCCGCCGCCGGAGGGTTGAGCGCGCTGACCGGGATTCGCCCCCAGGTCGGTCACGCCAAGGCGATCGGGGCGATCGGGGCGATCCTCGGCCTGGGGGTGCTGATCGCCCTCGTCGTCAAGATCAGGCCACGCCTCAGCTCGCGGCTGGTGGCGATCGTCGCGCTGCCGCTCTTCTCCTGGGTGATCATCGCCCTCGGCCGGGCGGCGGCCGGCGATCCCTTCGCCAGCCGCTACGTCTACGCCAGCGCCCTCTTCATCCTGATGGCGGTCCTGGAGATCGTCCGCGGCGAGCGCATCCGGCAACTGCTCTCCGGCTGGCGGTTCGGCGTCCTGGCGCTTGCAGTCGGCATCTCGATGCTCTTCAGCGCCCGGATCCTGGTCGAAAAGGGAAATGACTGGCGCTCCGTCTCCGAATACATCGTCGCCCGCGTCTCCGCGGTCGAACTGACCCGGCGCACCGTCAACCAAGACCTGATCCTCGAACCGCTACAGGACATGGGCCATACGACTGCTGGCTGGTACCTCAACACGGTGGAACGGTTCGGCGAATCTCCCATCGGCCACACCAAAATTGCCGGCCTCGGCGAGGAAGGGCGCAGCGCCGCGGATCAGGTGCTCGGCGTTGCCGCTCCAACGGTGTTCGTCACCCCCCCCGGCAAGCCCACGGCGATGCCTCCGGTCACGGATCCCGGCTGGCCGAGCCCTGAGCGAAGGGGGTCTTGCCTGTTCACGGCCAAGGGACAACCGATCAGCCTTCTCGTCCCACCCGGGGGAGTCAGCGTCCGGCCCCAACCCGGATACTCGGTCACCTTCATGCTGCGCCGCTTCGCATCGACCTACAAAGAGGCGCCTTCCAACACGGTGACCGAGCCGACGCTGATGGTCATCGCCAGAGACCACAGCCAGATGCCTTGGCACGTGCGCATATCGAGCCCCAAACCGGTGACGATCTGCGGCGGCAGGGGGGCCCGCAGTCTTCGCCGAGGTCCCGTGCTGCCCCCGAGCGGGCCCCAGGACTGCCAGCCCGGCGAGCCTCGGCGAATCCGAATGCGAATTCAGGCGGTACTGAGCAGCACCCGAGGCCTGACCGGTCGCGCTAACCCCGCGGCACGAGGAATTCCCAGCCGCCGGCCTGTCCCACCTGCTTGAAGTCGTCCTCGATGTAGTTGACCAGCGGCGTGTCGGGCGGGGGTGCCCCGTGCAGCCACGCTTCGGCCGCGGTCGCGTTGCGAATCGCGCAGGGCCGCGGTGAGGCCCGCATCTCGTCGACGATCCGCTGCTGCTGCTCGCTGTCGAGCACGACCAGCCAGGCGCCCGGCGCACTGGGCTTCGGCGGATCGATCGACGACCAGAGGTAGAGGCTGTCGGAGTTGGGCTGGCCGGCGAAGGTGGTGCAGCGCCGGGCCTTCAGCATTTCCACCAGCTGGGTGTATTCGGCCACCTGGCCTTCCTGCAGGTGCAGCAGGCCGCTGCCGGCAAACGGGAGCGAAGGCTGGTCGTGGTAGAGGACCGCGTTGCTGGCGGCCGGCCGGACGATCGCGACCAGGGCCATCGAGCTCGCCAGGGCAACCACCGCCACGGCGCTGACGAAGCCGAAGCGCTCGCTCGCCCCGGGGCCGCGCGCGGCGCTCCAGGCGCGCAGCAGGTCGAGGCCGTCGCCGAGGCAGATCGCGCCGACGGCGACGAAGGAAGCGGCCGCGATGCCGACCTGGCTGCCCGCCACCGGGTAGACCTGGAGGGTCTCGGTCAAGCAGAGGGCGGCGAGGGCGACGCGCAGGAAGCGGCGATAGGGATGCTCCTCGGTGCCGGTGGGCGCCAGCACGGCGAGCCAGGCCAGGACCAGGGGAAGGGCCTCCTGGTTGCCGCTCGGAGCCAGCGAGAAGGGCGCGGTGCGGGCGACGGTGAACCAGATCACCAGCCCGGCGGCGACTCGCAGCAAGCCGGGCCAGGGCGAGTCGCCGGGAGCGGGCGAGCGCAGGCGCACGGCGATTATCGCGGCGGCGAGGGCGGCGATCCCCCAGTCGATTGCCGCCGTCGGCGAGGCGAAGGGGATGACGAAGACGTCGCCGATCTTGAAGCCCTGGACGATGGCCCCGTCGTAGAGATCGGAGAGGCTCGCGCCGGTGAGCAGCAGGATGCCGACGATGACGACGAAGGCCGCGGCGAAGCCGGCGATCGCCGCGCCGGCCCAGCGCAGGAGGCCGCGGTCGGGTTCGCCGCGGGCGGGCCGCATCGCGTGCGCGGCGACCAACAGCGCCAGGCTCGCGAGCAGCTCGAGCCCAATCAGCTCGCGGACCCAGTCGGCGCGCAGTTCGCGCGCCATCAGCGCCGCCGGCAGGACGAGGAAGGCGACGACGACGGGCCAGCGCAGCCAACGACGGCGGTACAGCGGCTCGATCGTCAGCACCGCGGCGAGGCCGATCGCGGCGATCGCCAGGGCACCGAGGTTGACCTTGGTCAGGATCAGGGCGGCGAGCAGGGCGCCGGCCCCCGCCCCCGCCAGGCCGATCCGGCGCGGCGGGCCGCTGGCCAGCAGCAGGGTCAGGCCGGCGAGCAGCACGACGCAGAGCCCCTGCGGGTGCATCGGCTCGTTGACCAGGACGACGAGCGCGGCGAAGGCGACGATCATCGCCGTCACCCCAAGCAGCAGCCTGCCGGTGAGCCGCTGGACCGCGATCCCGTAGAGGCAGCTGGAGCCGACCCAGATCCCGACCACGAGCAGGCGACTGGCGTCGTTGGTGACCGCCAGCCCCGTGAGCGAGAAGAAGCCGCCGAAGAGCCGTAGTAGAAGGGCCCGTAGGGCGAGTAGACATCGCGGTAAAGGGTCTGGCCGTGGGCGAAGGCCTTGAGCGTGACGAGCAGGGTGCCCTCGTCGTCATAGGGCGCGAACTGGGTGAAGATCGAGAGGTAGGCGGCGATCGCCGCCGCGATCGCGACCAGGCCGTAGAGGACCAGGGCCGTCGCCAGCGGGTGGTCGGCGAGCGCCGCGCGCAGCGGCGCAAGGCGGGCCGGCCCGGCCTCGGCCGTCCTGGAGGAGGCACTCTCGGTCAAGGGCGCGGGACCATATATCGCGCCATCGGCAGCACCACCCTCACCGCGATCGCTTCGGCAGCAGGAACTGCCATTCGTTGACGCTCGCGACCTGTTCGAAGTCGTCGAAGATGTAATGGACCAGCGGCGTGTCGGGCGGCGGCCGCCCCTGCAACCAAGCGTCGGCCAGGGGGTCCTTGCGAAGGGCGCAGGGCCGCGGGGAGGCGCGCATTTCGTCGACCGCCTGCTGCTGCCCTTTGCTGTCCAGCACCGCGACCCAGGCACCGGGGGCGTTGGGCTTGGGAGGGTCGATCCCGGACCAGAGATAGAGGCCGTTGACGTTTGGGTAGCCGATGAAGGTCGAGCAGTGGTGGGCCTGCAGCAGGTCGACCAGCTGGACGTATTCCCCCCCTTGGTCGGCGGGCAGGTGGAGAAGGCCGGCTCCGGAGAAGGGCAGTGAGGGCTGTTCGCTGTAGAGCACCGCGTTAGTCGCCGCTGGCCGCACGATCACGTCGAGTGCCAGCTTGGTGGCGAGCGCGGCGAGGAGCACCGTCGCCACCGTGGCGAAGCGCCTTGCCGCCACCCGGCCCTTGGCCTCGCTCCAGATCCGCAGCAGGCCGAGGCCATCGGCAAGGCAAATCGCGCCGACGGCGACGAAGGAGGCGGCCGCGATCCCGACCTGGCTGCCAGCCACCGGGTAGACCTGAAGCACCTCGGCGATCGGCAGCGCTGCCAGCGCGACTCGCATGAATCGTCTGTAGGGCGGCTCTTGGAGTCCCGCGGGTGACACCACGGCGACCCAGGCAAGCACGAGCGGCAGCGCCTCCTGGTTACTCGTGGGCCCCAGTGAGAACGGCGCCGAGCGCGCCACGGTGAGCCAGATCGCGAGCCCGGCAGCGACCCGCAGGAGCCCCGGCCAGATCGAGGGCGCTCGGGGGCTCTCGGTCCGCAGCTCGACCGTGATCACGGCCGCGGCCAGCGCGGCGACGGCCCAGTCGAGCGCGGCGAGGGGAGAATTCAACGCCAGCACGAAGACGTCGCCGATCTTGAGGCCCTGCACTATCGCCCCGTCGTAGAGATCTGCGGGCGTGGACCCACTCAGGATGAGGGCGATGAAGATCGCCGCGAAGGCCGCGGTGAAGCCGACGATCGCCGCCAGGGCCCAGTCAAAGAGGCCCTCGTCGGATTCACCTGGCCGCGGCCGCAGCAGGCGCGCCGCGACCAGCAGCGCCAGCGTCGCGAGCAGCTCCAAGACGATCAGGTCGCGGACCCACTCGGCGCGCAGTTCGCGGACCATCAGCGCCGTCGGCAAGAGGAGGAAGGCGATGACGACCGGCCAGCGCAGCCAGCGGCGGCGATAGAGCGGCTCGATCGTCAGCACCGCGGCGAGGGCGATCGCGGCGATTGCCAGGGCACCGACGTTGACCTTGGTCAGGATCAGGGCCGCGAGCAAGGCGCCTGCTCCGGCTCCCGTCAGGCCCACTCGGCGGGGCGGGCCGCTGACCAGCAGCAGGGTCAGGCCGGCGAGCAGCAGGACGCAGAGCCCGTGCGGGTGCATCGGCTCGTTGATCAGCACCCCGAGCACCGCGAAGGCGACGATCATCCCCGCCACCCCGACCAGCAGCCGACCACTGAGGCGCTGCGCCGAGACCCCGTAGAGGGTGCTGGCGCCGACCCAGACCGCGATCACGATCAGGCGACTGGCGTCGTTGGTGATCGCCAGCCCCGTGAGCGAGAAGAAGCCGCCGAAGAGCTCGTAGTAGAAGGGCCCGTAGGGCGAGTAGACATCGCGGTAGAGGGCCTGGCCGTGGGAGAAGGCCTTGAGGCTGATCAGCAGCGTGCCCTCGTCGTCGCCGCTGCCGAACTGGGTGAAGATCGCGAAGTAGGCGGCGATCGCCGCCGCGACGGCGACCAGCGAGTAGAGCGCCGCGGCACTGGCGACGGGACGTCGGGCGAACATCGGCGCGCACGATATAGAGAGGTCTGGCGCCCCGGCCCGCCTTGCCGATCGCATATCTTGCGCCTGTGGATCACCAGGCGACTGACCGCCGCTGATCGAGATGCGCGTCCTGATCACAGGCGGGGCCGGATTCGTCGGCGGCAACCTCGCGGTCTCGCTTGCCGAGCGCCATCCCGAGTGGGAGCTGGTCGCGCTCGACAACCTGATGCGACGGGGCTCGGAGCTGAACCTGCCGCGCCTGCGGCAGGCCGGCGTCGAGTTCCGCCACGGCGACGTGCGCGAGCCGGCCGACCTGCTCGCCGCCGGGGCGTTCGACGCGATGATCGAGTGCTCGGCGGAGCCCTCGGTCCTTGCCGGTTTCGCCGACGCCTCGTACTCGGTCCAGACCAACCTCCTCGGTGCCTTCAACTGCCTCGAGCGGGCCCGCCAGGAAGACGCCTTCCTCGTCTTCCTCTCGACCAGCCGCGTCTACCCGGTCGCGCCGCAGCTCGAGCTGCGCCTGGAGGAGGGCACGACCCGCTTCGAGCTCGCCGCGGCGCAGCCGCTGCCGGGCGCCGGCCCCGCCGGCATCGCCGAGGACTTCCCGCTGCGGGGCGCCCGCACCCTCTACGGCGCGACCAAGCTCTCCGCCGAGCTGCTGATCGAGGAGTACGCCGATGCCTTTGGGCTGCGCGCGGTGGTCGACCGCTGTGGAGTGATCGCCGGGCCCTGGCAGATGGGCAAGGTCGACCAGGGCGTCTTCTCCTGGTGGCTGCTCAGCCACCGCTTCGGCCGGCCGCTCAGCTACATCGGCTACGGCGGCTCCGGCAAGCAGGTGCGTGACCTGCTCCACGTCGAGGACCTGGTCGACCTGGTCGAGGAGCAGCTGGGCGAGCCCGAGCGCTGGAGCGGCGTCACCGCCAACGTCGGCGGCGGCCGGGAGGGCAGCCTCTCGCTCCTAGAGACGACCGAGCTCTGCCGTGAGCTGACCGGCAACGAGGTCCCGATCGAGATCGAACCGCAGGGCCGCCCCGGCGATGTTCCGATCTACCTCAGCGACTGCGCCCAGCTCCATTCTCTAACCTCCTGGCGCCCCAGCCGTACTCCTCGCGACGTGCTCCGGGACCTCCTGGCCTGGTCCTCCGAGCATGAAGGCGAGCTGCGAGCCACGCTGGGATTCGATGGGTAAACCCACAAGGAACAGCTGAGCCGATGCCAAAGGCGATAGTCACTGGATCCGGCGGCCTGATCGGCTCCGAGTCGGCCGCGCGCCTGGTCGAGGCCGGCTACGACGTGGTCGGGATCGAGAACGACACCCGCGCCGTGCTCTTCGGCCCCGAGGCCTCGACCTCGCCCGTCAGCGACCGGCTCGAGCGCGAGCTCGCCGAGTTCCGCCGTGTCGATCTGGACATCCGCGACGCGAGCGGCGTCGAGGGGCTCTTCGCCGAGGCCGGCGGCGCGATCGAGCTGGTGGTCCACACCGCCGCGCAGCCCTCCCACGACTGGGCGGCGAGCGACCCGCAGGCGGACTTCGCGATCAACGCCAACGGCACGCTCAACCTGCTGGAGGCGACCCGCAAGCACTGCCCCGAGGCGACGTTCGTCTTCACCTCGACCAACAAGGTCTACGGCGACACGCCGAACCGGCTGCCGCTGCTCGAGCTGGAGACGCGCCTGGAGCTGCCCGACGACCACCGCTGGTTTGGCGGGATCGACACCTCGATGTCGATCGACTCGACCCTGCACTCCCTCTTCGGCGCCTCGAAGGCGGCCGCCGACCTGCTGGTGCAGGAGTACGGCCGCTATTTCGGGATGCCGACCGTCTGCTTCCGCGCCGGCTGCCTCACCGGCCCCAACCACGCCGGAGCGCAGCTGCATGGCTTCCTCGCCTACCTGATGAAGTGCACCGTGACCGGCGATCCCTACACCGTCTTCGGCTACGAGGGCAAACAGGTCCGCGACAACCTGCACAGCGCCGACCTCGTCGACGCCTTCCTGCTCTTCCACGCCAACCCACGGGCGGCGGCCGTCTACAACATCGGCGGCGGCCGTGACAATGCCTGCTCGATGCTGGAGGCGATCGAGCTCTGCGAGCGGATCGCCGGGCGCAAGCTGAGCTGGGAGCTGAGCGACCAAGCGCGTATCGGCGACCATCGCTGGTGGATCAGCGACCTCGCGGAGTTCGGTGCGCAGCACGACGATTGGCGTCCCAAGCGCGACCTCGAGACCATCCTGCGCGAGATCCACAACGCCAACGCCGAGCGCTGGGTCTCGGCCCCGGCATGAAGCTCTCGGTCGTCATCCCCGCCCACAACGAGGAGGGAACGGTGGCGGATACGGTCGAAGGCATCGTCTCGACCCTGTCCGGCCAGGAGATCGAGCACGAGGTGATCGTCGTCGACGACTCGAGCACGGACCGAACCGCGGCGCTGGTCGAGGGAATCGCCGCCGACCACCCCCAGGTTCGCTGCCTGCCCTCTCCGTATCGCGGCGGCTTCGGCCTCACCGTCCGGGCGGGCCTCGACGCCTTCGAGGGAGACGCGGTGGCGATCGTGATGGCGGACGGCTCCGACAGCCCGGACGACCTGGTCCGCTACCAGCGCCTGCTCGAAGAGGGCTACGAGTGCGCCTTCGGATCGCGCTTCATGCACGGGTCGAAGGTCATCGACTATCCACGCTCGAAGCTGATCATGAACCGCATCGTCAACTGGGGCATCAGGCTGCTCTTCCGCCACGGCTACAACGACACCACCAACGCTTTCAAGGCCTACCGGCGCGAGGTGATCGACAACCTCAGGCCCTTCCTCTCCAACCACTTCAACCTCACGGTCGAGCTGCCGCTGAAGGCGGTTGTGCGCGGCTACAGCTACGGCGTCGTGCCGATCTCCTGGACCAATCGCAAAGCGGGCGAGTCCAAGCTCTCGCTGAACGAGATGGGCAGCCGCTACCTCTTCATCGTTCTCTACGTCTTCCTCGAGCATCACCTCAGCCACGGCGACTACCGGCGCTCCGGCGCGGTCGGCGACAAGCGCCGAGTGGGAGCGCGAAGTTGAGGGAGTCGGCTTACAGGGAGCACTACGAGGCCGAGGAACGCCACTGGTGGTTCAGGGGCCGGCGGGCTGTGGTCCGGGCGCTGCTCGCGCGGACGCCGCTGCCCCCCGCGCCGCGCATCCTCGACGCGGGCTGCGGGACCGGCGGCAACCTGCAGCGCTACGGGCGCCTTGGCGAGGCCTGGGGCGTCGATCCATCGCCGGACGCCGTTCGCTTTTGCCGCGAGGAGCGCGGCCTCGACAACGTGCGCGAGGCGGGGCTCGAGTCCCTGCCCTTCGAGGATGAGCATTTCGACCTGATCGCAGCCACGGACGTGGTCGAGCACATCGCCGCGGAGGAGCAGGCGCTTCGCGAGCTCTGGCGCGTCGCCGCGCCGGGCGGAGCCATGCTGCTCACCGTTCCCGCATATATGTGGCTGTGGAGCGAAGAGGACGAGAACCTCCACCACAAACGCCGCTACACGCGGCCCCGGCTCCGCCACGCGGTCGAGCGCTGTGGATGGGAACCCCGAATCGCGACCTATTTCAACTCGCTCCTGCTCCCTCCGATCGCCCTGGCCCGCCGCCTTCCCGACCGCTCCAACGGGGACAAGGCCGAGCTCGAGCGCACGCCTGCCTACCTCAACGCCCCGCTTTCGCTGCCGATGCGCCTCGAGGCCCAGCTGATCCGCCGCGGCATCGACCTGCCGGCCGGGGTCTCAGTCGGAATCGTCTGCCGGAAGATCGGCTAGCCAGCGCCGCGGGACGGTGGCGCGGGCGCGGCGGGCCGAGCGGCGCGGCTTGATCCGCAGCGCCAGGACGGCGACTTCCTTCAGCATCTGCGGGCTGGCGGAGGCAACCTGCACCCGCGAGCGGGAGTCGTGGATGTAGAGCACCGGCACCTCGGCAATGCGAAGCCCCTCGAGCTCGGCGCGCAGCAGCAGCTCAACGTCGAAGGCAAAGCCGGGGCAGAGCTGTTCGGAAAAGAGCCTTATGGCAGCGTCGGTCGGCAGCAGCTTGAAGCCGTTCTGGGTATCGCGAACCTTGATCCCGGTGAGGGCCCGCACCGCACTGCTGAAGGCCCTCCCGGTCAGCTTGCGGTGAGCCGGGCCGCGCTCGACCACCGCGCCGGGGACGCCACGAGAGCCGATTGCGATGTCGGCCCCGTCCTTGAGTGCGGCGGCGAGCTTCGGCAGCTCCTCCAGCGGCGTCGAGAGATCGACGTCGGCGAGCAGCACGTAATCGCCCGACGCGTTTCGAACGCCGTCGGCGATCGCCGCGCCCTTTCCCCGATTCCCCATTTCGCCGAGCACCGGCTTCAGCATCTCGTTCCCCGAGCGCGCCTCCTCCAGCATTCGCGGCGTCTCGTCGGTGCTGCCGTCGTCGACCAGCACCACCTCGGCCAGATCGAAGCCCGAACGCTCCGCGGCCGCCTCGGCGGTGCTTTGCAGTGCCTCGAGCAGGGTCGGCAGCCTTGCCTGCTCGTTGTAGGCGGGTATGACCAGTGAGAGGGTCGCCAAATCGATCGCCGGGCGGGGGAAGTTAGGGGCCCTGCCTCCCGAGTCGCGAACGATAAGGGAACAGCGCTACGGGCGGAGGCGGCCGCCGGTGATCGATACGAACGCCTTCCAGGCCGGCTTCGGCCTGAATGCGGCGCCTTCGCGGAAGAGGCCGACCGAGTCGCAGAAGTTGCAGTCTCCCTGGATGTCCTTCCAGGAGAACCAGTAGGTGGACTTGAGGTTGAGCTGGGTGCGGTTGGCGATCAGATAGCCGTAGGCCTTGCGCAGTTCGCGCGCCTGTCCCTGCATGCCCTGCTCGAAGGCGACCACGTTGGGGTCGTTCTGGGAGCCCCAGCCCATCTCGGTGATGTAGAGGCCGGCGCTTGGATCATGGTTCTCGAGCACGACTTCGCGAATGCCTTCGGTCAGTTCTTCGAGGGCGTCGACGTGGAAGGCGTAGGGATGCAGGGCGACCGCATCGAAGTCGGCCTTGATGCCGGGGACGCGATAAAGCGCTCCCAGGAACTTGATCGCGTCCATGCCCATCTTGCCGCCCTGATCGGGATTGCCAAACAGGCCCGAGAGGAGGACAGTGGCATTGGGGTCCACCGACTTGATCGCGCCGTGGCTGAGCTTCAGCAAGGTGGCGTAGCGACTTGGCGAGACCGGGTAGGCGAAATAGAAGAAGTTGGCCTCATTCCAGACCTGCCAGGTGCGGATCGGCGTCGGTCGGGAGATCGCCGGGACGTAGTTGACGCCGGCGACGGCAGGCGCGTGTTCCGCCCAGAATTCCCCTCCCGGCCCGTAGCGTTTCACCGCCGCCTTGACGAAGGCCACCCAGGCGCTGCGCGCCCTGCTGCTGTCGATCGGCAGCGTCGTCGGTTTGGCCGCCAGCCAGCGCGGCGTCCCGTAGAGGAAGGGCAGGATGGTCAGTCCATGCCTGGCCGCTGCCTCGACTGCGGGGTCGACGCTGCCCCAGTCATAGCGCCGCTTGGCCGTCGGCTGCACCGAGGGCCAACCGATCGGCCAGCGCACGGTGCCGACGCCGCCGGCCTTCATGTAGGCGGCGTCGATTTCGCTCAGCCCGGTCTGCGGGCCTATGCCGAAGAAGGTGCTGGGCAGGGCCTGCGCCGAGGCGGGGGCAATCAGGGCAGCGGCGAGGGCCAGCAGCGTGAGCGTTGTCTTGAGAGGTCTCAAATCCAGAGAAAGCTGGTGACGGCGAATGGCGCGGGCCACTTCTTAACACGCGAGTCGGCCGTCGGTATCGCCGAAAAGTTAACGCCTCAGTAGGTCCCGCCCAGCTTGCGATGGTCCCAGCTGGCAACGCGCACCGGCTTGAGGTGGATCGCGACACGCTTCGGGGCCTGGGCCTCGAGCGCGGCCAGGGCATCGCCCTCCACCGTGGAAATCCCCTCCGCGTAGCGCAGGGTCAGCTCTTCGGCAAAGCCGAGCACCGTCTCGCCGTCGCGATGGATCTCCGCCTCGGCCTCGATCATCACCCCGCGCAGCTCCCCGTACTCGCGCCCGGTCTCGACCAGCACCGTGGCCCGCGGGTCGCGTTCGAGGTTGCGCACCTTCTGCGATTTGGCGTAGGTCCAAATCCAGATCTCGCCAGCGCGCGGCACGAACCACATCGGCATCGAGTGCGGCCAGCCCCGCGGGCCGAGGCTGGAGACGATCGCGATCCGCTCCAGCTCCAACAGCTCCAGCAGCTCGCTCTCGCTCAGCGTGATCTGGTCCCGTCGGCTCACAGACGTGACTCTACGGGCCCCAGCCCCTACGATGCCCGTTCCGATTCGCGGCGATGAAGTCTCAATCGGCAAAAGGCAAGGGGGCGGTTACTAGTGAATACAAGGGGACGTTTCGGCGGGGCCACTCGGAACTGGCTCCTGCTCCTCGCCCTACTCGCGTTGCTGCCCGCAACGGCCCTGGCGGCGACGGGAGCCTTCAAGGGCTCCCACCGCAGCGGTGAGTCTTGCCTAGGCCAACCGGCGACGATGGTCGCCGTCCCCGGCAAGAAGCTGAACGGCAGCTCGCGGCGCGACGTGATCGCTGGCTCGAGCAGCGCCGATCGCATCGAGGGCGGTGGCGGCAATGACCTGATCTGCGCCGGAGCCGGCGCCGACGTTGTCTCAGGTGGCGGCGGGGACGACCGCGTCCTCGGCGAAGCCGGCGCCGATCTCCTGCGCGGCAATGCCGGTGCCGATCGCATCGAGGGCGGCAAGGGACGCGACCGCTGTCTTGGTGGCGGCGGCTCAAACAAGCTGAGCGGCTGCGAGAAAGGCAAAAGCCCCGAAACGACGCGGGCAGATCGAGCGCCCCTGGCCAAAGACCTCAACGCCTCCACCAACGAGGACACCCCCAAATCGATCGCCGTCGCCGAACTGGCAAGTGACGAAGACGGCGATTCGCTCTCCTTCAGCTCGCTCGATACCGCGGGAACGATTGGCAGCGTCACGATCACCGACGGCGGCGGCGCGCTCCGCTTTGACCCCGCCGGCCACTTCGACTCGCTGGGCGCCGGTCAGAGCGCCCAAGACGGCTTCCGCTACACCGTCGCCGACGGCCACGGCGGCGTCGCCAGCGCCAAGGTGACGATCAGCATCAGCGGCGTCGACGACCCACCGCAGGCGGTTGACGATCAGGGTGAGGTCACAGAGGGCGCCAGTGCCACCTCGCTGCCGGTGCGCGCCAACGACACCGACGTCGACGGCGGCCCCAAGCTCGTCGTCTCGGTCACCCAGCCCGCCCACGGCACGGCGACGGTGGGAAGCGAAGGGCTCGACCTCAGCTACCAGCCGAGTCCCGGCTACTGCAACGACGACGAAGCGCCCGACAGCTTCACCTACACGCTCAACGGCGGTTCTTCGGCAACCGTCGCGGTCACGGTCGCCTGCACCAGCAGCGTCTCAACCGACCAGGGTGGCCTCTCGCCCGCCTTCGATCCGAGCGTGCCCGATTACACCGTCAAGTGCACCGGCTCGCCACTGGAAGTAAGTGGCCGCCTGGCTCAGGGAGCCTCGATATCCGTCGATGGCGGCCAGGCCCAGACCGGCGCCTTCGATGCCTCGGTGCCACTGGCCGAAAATCAGGAGTTCGGCTTCACCCTGGACGACGGCACGACGGCGGGCGACTACCACGTGCGCTGCCTGCCGACCAACTTCCCGATCTGGGAATACGAAGGACTGCGCCCAGCCAGCCACGGCTTCTACATCGTCACCCCCGCCCTCGGCGCCGGGGCCTCCCGCTACGCCGTCATCTTCGACAACCACGGCGTGCCGGTCTGGTGGGACACCGAGGACCCCGCCACGCCCTACGACGCCAAGGTGCTGCCCAACGGCACGGTCGCCTGGTGGACCCACCCGGGGCCGCTCAGAGACGATTATGAGATCCACGGCCTCGACGGCGCGGTGCTGAAGCACTTCTTCGCCGCCACCGGCCCCACCGACTCCCACGAGTTCCAAGAAACGCCAAACGGCAATTACCTGCTGATCTCCTACCAGCCGCGCGAACACGTCGACCTGACCCCATATGGGGGCGGCGCCGACGACAGCGTCGTTGACGCGGTGATCGAAGAGCTGAACCCGAACAACGAACCGGTCTGGAGCTGGAGCACCCAGGGACACATCGGACTCGCCGAGACCGGGCGCTGGTGGCCCACCGCACTGACAGGCAGCCCGCGCGACATCGTCCACATGAACGCGGTCGAGCCCGATGGAAATGACGCGATCCTGATCTCGCTCCGTCACACCGACGCCGTCTACAAGATCGACAAGACCAGCGGCGAAGTGGTCTGGAAGCTGGGTGGCACCTGGACACCGAAGAGCCTGACCGTGGCCAACGATCCTGAGGGCGCCTATCCGCTGGGCGCTCAACATGACGTGCGCCTGCAGCCCGACGGCACGATCACGGTCCACGACAACAACACGAACCTGCCGGATGCGCCGCGGGCGGTGCGCTACGAAATCAACGAAGCGACGCATACGGCGACCCTGGTCGAAGAAGTGACCGACCCCGAAGCTCCATCCAGTTTCTGCTGCGGCTCGGCCCGCCGCTCTGCCGACGGCTCCTGGCTGATGAGTTGGGGGGGCCGCTCGCTGGTGACCGAGTTCAATGCCGCCGGCGAACGGACCTTCCGGCTCAGCTTCGGCGGCGTCGTCTTCTCCTACCGGGCCGTCGCCGCTCCCGACGGGTCCCTCAGCGCCACGGCCCTGCGGGCCGGCATGGACACGATGCACCCGCGTCCCTGATCATCGCCGGGGGCGCCCGCCCCATTTCAGGCCGCGACCGGCCTGAAGGAGCGGCGATAGGCGGTCGGGGTGGTCGCGGTGACCCGCCGGAAGTGATCGCGCAGCGAGGCGGCGGTGCCAAAGCCCGCCTGCCAGGCGATGGCGTCGATCGGGAGATCGGTCTCCTCCAGCAGCCGCCGCGCCTCTTGCACGCGCTGGTTGAGCAGCCACTGCAGCGGCGTTGTCCCGGCCTCCTCGCGAAAGCGACGGGCGAAGGTGCGGGGGCTGACGCTGGCGTGGCGCGCCATCGCGGCGACGTCGAGTGGCTCGTGCAGACGCTCGGCCGCCCAGCGCCGGGTCTCCTCCAGCGAGCCGCCCGTGGCGCCCGCGGTGCTCGCAGGCCGCGCGATGAACTGCGCCTGGCCACCCTCGCGGTGCGGGGCGGCGACCATGTAGCGGGCGACCCGCTCGCCGACGGCGGCGCCGCAGTCCTCGCGGATCACGTGCAGGCAGAGGTCGATGCCGGCGCTCAGACCGGCCGAGGTCATCACCGCCCCTTCGTCGACGTAGAGAGCGGCCGCGTCCACCTCGACCGCGGGGAAGCGCCTCGCCAGCTCCCCGGCAAAGGCCCAGTGGGTCGTCGCCCGGCGCCCGTCAAGCAGGCCGGCGTGGGCGAGCGCGAAAGCGCCACCGCAGACCGAGAGCACGCGCGCACCGCGCCCGGCCGCGTCGAGCAGCGCCGCGATGGCCTCTGCCGGCGGTGAGGAGAAGACATCGAAGTAAGCGGGCACGACGACCGTATCGGCGCTGCTCAGCAGCCCCAGGTCACCCTGAGGGACCACCCCGAACCCCGTGGTCGAGGTCAGCGCGGCGCCATCCACCGAACAGGTCGCGAACTCGTAGTGGGGCCGCCCTCCGGGGGCAATCGCGGAGGAGAAGGCCTGCGCGGGCGCCGCCAGGTCAAAGGCGACTACCCCCTCCAGACAGAGTGCGACCACACGGTGCATGGCAGGAATCTATCGGATATTGGCAATCCTGCCACTCGACGCAGTCTCTCCCGAGCGCGAACCTGCGGTCATGCAAATAGCCATCCTGATCTTCGAGAAACTGACCGCCCTCGACGCAATCGGGCCTTACGAGGTCCTGCGCTCCGTTCCCGGCTGGGAGGTGAAGTTCGTCGCTCCCGAGAAGGGCCCCCTGCGCACCGACAGCGGCGCCCTCGGCCTCGAGGCCGATTACTCGCTGGAGGAAGTCGACGCCGCTGACGTCGTCCTCGTCCCCGGCGGGGAAGGCAACCGGCCGCTGCTTGCCGACGAAGCGGTGCTCTCCTGGCTGCGGCAGATCGACGCCGGCAGCAAGTGGACGACCTCGGTCTGCACCGGCTCGCTGGTGCTTGGGGCGGCCGGCCTGCTCAAAGACAAGCGCGCGACCTGCAACTGGCTCTTCCTCGATCAGCTCGCCAACTTCGGCGCCACTCCGGTCGAGGGCCGCTACGTCGAGGACGGCAAGCTGCTGACCGCCGCGGGCGTCACGGCGGGGATCGACATGGCCCTGCACCTGGTCTCGCGCGAGGCCGGTCCCGAGGTCGCCCAGGCGATCCAGCTCGGCCTCGAGTACGACCCCCAGCCCCCGTTCGATTCAGGCTCCCCGGGAAAAGCACCGGGCCCGATCGTCGAGCTGGTCGAATCCGTCGCCGGCGACACCGAGCAGTGGGCCTTTACGGCTAGCGAGCGGGCTTGAGCTGAACCGCGCGGGTGGTGCGGGCGTCGGGAATCGCGACGAGCAACTGCGCCTTGAGCAACCCCCGCGCCGCCAGTAGCGGGCGGCCGCGCTCGTTGAGGGCGATGACGAAGGTGTGGGACTTGCCGCCGGCGAGGCTGAAGGTGCGGTGGCCGGCGGCGATGCGGACGACCCGGGTCGGCGTGCCGCGGCGGGCGCGCAGGGGCACCCGCGCGTGGGTGCGGAGGATGATCTGCCCGGGGCAGGTTTCGCCTTCGGGCCAGCCGCAACGGACCCAGACGCGCACCTTGCCGCCTTCGGGCCGCACGTGCTTGACCGTCAACGGCGGCAGTTCCGGTGCGGCGATCGAGGCGCCGACGGTGGCGCCGTCGATGTAGTCGTTGTCGATGTTGATCGTCATCAGGCCGTAGCTCTCGTCGTGGCCGCCGCGGTACTGGTGGATGCGCTGGTGCGAGGGCCAGGCGGTCGAGGGCAGGTAGGGATCGAGGGTGTTCTGCTGGCCGTTCCAGTTGGCGGTCCAGACGTGGTCGGGCAGCGTGTAGCTGCTGCCGATCGCGCGGTCGAGGTCGGCGATGCCCGAGGAGCTGGAGCTGTAGACGCCGGAGACGTAGCCGAGCGTGTGCAGCTGGCTGGTCCAGGAGGAGAGGAAGGTCAGCGTCGCCGCGCTGGCGCTGGTCGTCCGCGTGTAGGCCTCCATGTCGAAATAGATCGGGCTGCCGGGGCCCATGCCGATCGCGATCGCCTCTTCGACCGCGTCGCTGGCAGCTTCGACCCCCTGCTCGGCAGCTTTGCTGGAGCTGAGCTTGGCGCAGCTGCTGCAGGCGCTGGTCGGCGCCTGCAGGCCGACGTAGGTCGGGATCAGGTGCCAGCCGGCGGCGACCTGTTCGCTGACCCAGCCGGCGGTCAGGTTGGGCTGCGAGCAACCCCGGTTGCCGCCGCCGATGTAGACGCCGATGCCGCGGTAGGGCGAAGCGCCCCAGGCGGCCATCGTCCGCGAGGACGGTGCCGCGCAGGCGTCGAAGCCGAGGCCGGTGAAGGCTTCCGGCGAGGAGACGGAGGTCGGCGGTGCGACCGCGCTAGCCGTGGCCCGCGAGCGCGCCGCTGAGCGCGGTTCGATCAGGATCGCGCGCCGGCGGCCGATCGCGTTCGACGGGCAGCGCTGGTTGGTGCCGGGCGTCCCTAGGTAGACGGCGCGACGATCGAGCCTGCACGCAGGCGTGGGGATGCTCAGCCAGCCGCAGCACGGGCCAGCCGCGCGGCACGTCGACGGCGCGGCCGCCAAAGTGGACGGTGCGAGCCATCGCCGGCGCGGCGAGGAGGCCGAGCAGCACGAGGACCGCGACGGCTGGACGAAGCAGGCGCATACCCGTCCAACCATTGCAGCAAGCAATCGATTCGGCCGCGAATTAGGCCGGGACGAGATTTAGCTTGCGCCAGGGGCCCTCGCCCGCCATCGGCTGGGTGCGGCCGTGGAGCCAGTCGGTCTGCAGGTCGTCGTAGTGGCGGCTGGCCGGGTGGCCGGACTGGCCGGTGAACATCTGCCAGCGCGAGCGCTCGGGGGCAGTCGGTTCGGCGACCATGCGCCAGCTCGGCGCCCAAACGGCTTTGTAAGGGTCGTTGGGGTCGTAGGCGATCTGGCTCACGGTCTCCTGGGCGCCCCCGGCGCGGACCCGGCGGTTGAGCAGGCGCCGCAGCAGCGGGTTGGCCTCGCCGAGCGGGTGCGGGAACTCCATCTCGTGCACCTGCCCCCAGCGCCAGCCGGCGGCGTCGGGGCCGAAGCGGTCGCTGAGGTCGTCGAGGGCGCCGCGCAGCGCCTCCAGCACGAGCTCGTCCCAGGGCCGGCCGATCAGCTCCTCGTCGCCCTCCTCCCAGAGCTTCATCAGGTGCGAGTGCCAGCGCCAGGGTGAGGTCACGTGCGGAGTGAAGCCGTTGTCGGCGCGGTCGAGCCAGCGCTCGGAGAGGTCGCGGTCGCCGATCGCGGCCCTCGCCACCTCCCGCGCCAGGCGCAGCAGGAAGGCCTGGTAGATCGTGCCGGCGATCGAGTCCGGATCGAGCCGCCCGTCCCAGCTGCGCAACCGCTCGATCGCGCTCAGCTCGCGCTGGCCCGTCGGCGTCAGGCGCCCCAGCCTGCGCGCCGCCTCTATCCCCGGCAGCGAGAGATTGTCCGACTGCATCGCCTCGAAGCTCTCGAGGTCGTGTTCGTCGCTCGCCCGCAGCAGCTGCTCGATGCGGCGCGGCGCGGAAGCCGTCGAGCCACTCGCTGGTGATGTGGTGCGGGTAGTCGTCGCCGACGATGCGGTTGTTGGCGGTGACGAGGAAGCCGCTCTCGGGGTCGACCGTCTCCGGCAGCTCCTCGTAGGGGATCGTCCCCTCCCACTCGAACTCGCCGCTCCAGCCCGGCTTCGGCAGGTCGGGGCAGCCGCCCTTGCGCAGCGGCAGGCGACCGATCAGCTTGTAGCCGATCGAGCCGTGGCGATCGGCCCAGATCAGGTTGGAGGCGGGCGAGCTGTGGCCGGCGAGCTTCTCGATCAGCTCCGGGCCAGAGGTGATCTCGTGCAGCTCGAACATGCCGGCGAAGGCCGTCGGCTGGTCGAGCGTCTGCCAGCGCAGGGCCAGCGGCTCGGCCTCGTCGGCACCGAGCGCCTCGTTGACGATCGGCCCGTGGTGGGTGACCCGCACTTCGAGCACCTCGGCCGCGTCGCGGCCCTTGACCGGGATCTCCTCGCGCACGAGTCTCGAGCGGGCGCCACTCGTCTTCGAAGAGGTAGCGATCGCCGTCGAGCCGCTCGATGAAGAGGTCCTCGACGTCGGCCATGACGTTGGTGAAGGTCCAGCAGACGTCGTTGTTCTGACCCATGTAGACGCCGGGCATGCCCGGCAGCGAGGCGCCGCGGACGAAGCGGTCGCCGAGCCTGAGGCCGACCTGGTACCAGATGCCCGGCATGCTCTGGGGCAGGTGCGGGTCGCCGGCGATCACCGGCGAGCCGCTGGCGCTGAGCTTGCCCGAGACCGCCCAGTTGTTGGAGCCGCTGGCCTCGGCCGCGAGCCCGATCGAGCGGCGCACGGCGTCGATCTGCTCGACCATCGCCAGACCATGGCCGGACCAGGCTTCCTGGGTGACGATCGGGTTGTCGGCGGGATAGCCGGGGTCGAGCTTGGCCGCCAGCTCGGGACCGAGGGCGCGCTCCATGTCGGCGCGCAGCAGCTCGCGCTCCCAGTTGGTCGAGAGGCCGAAGGCGAGCAGCTTGCCGAGGCTGAGGATGTCGACCGGGCGCCAGGGTTTCCAGCCGAGGCGCAGCAGCTGCATCTCGAAGGGCATCGCCTTGGCGCTCGCGGCGGCGGCGTTGACGCCCTCGCAGAAGCGCTCGAGCAGGGCGCGCAGCTCGGGGTCGAGCTCCGCCGCCTCGCGCTCGGCGGTGCGGCGGATACCAAGCGTCAGCATCAGCCGATCGATCGGCAGGCCCTCGGGCCCGGCCATCTCGGAGACCCGCCCCGAGACGACGCGGCGGTAGAAGTCCATCTGCCAGAGCCGGTCCTGCCCGTGGCAGAAGCCCTCGGCGAACCAGAGGTCGCGCGCGTGGTCAGCGGCGATATGTGGCACGCCCCAGCGGTCGCGCGCAACGCTGCACCGGTCCGTCCAGCCCGTCCAGCGAAATCGTGCCCTTCTGCTTCGGCAGCGGCCGCCGCGCCAACCAGTGCCAGGCGGCGGCAGTCGTGACGGCAGCGAACCCGGTCCCGGCCAAGCCGACCGTCAACCCCACTCGCATCGCACCCCCTCGCGCCATCGACCAAGCCTACTGGCCACGCAGCCAGGCCGAACTCGCTCCGGTGCGCCTTTTGCTCTCTATGAGTGCATAAGGCGCACCGGAAACTCAGAGGTCGGCAGGGAGGCGGTCTTCGGCTTTGAGCTTGTCGAGGTGGGCGTCCATGACCATGGCGGCGGCCTCCCGCAGCTTGGGGGGGACGTCGCTCCAGGCCTCGCCGAGCAGGGCGTCGCGGGAGCGCTCGCCGCGCTCGAGGGCAGCGAGCAGGCGGCGCTCGCGCATCTCGCGGTGCTCGACGTACTCGGCCAGCTTCGCCGCCGGATCGGTGATCCAGGGGCCGTGGCCGGGGGCGATCAGCTCGATCGGCTCGGCCTGCATGCGGCGCAGCGAATCCATGTAGGCGGCCAGCGAGCCGCCGTCGGGCGGGACGAAGGTAGAGCCGGCGCCGAGCACGAGGTCGCCGCTGAAACAGACGCCGTCGTTGGTCATCAGGCAGACGTGGTCGGGGGCGTGTCCCGGAGTCGCGACGGCGCGCAGGCCGAGCGTGCTCCTCGCCGTCGCCGGGAAGGACGACCTCGGCGCCAAGCTGCTCCGCCCCGTCAGCGTGATCGCCGTGGCCATGAGTGAGCAAGACAAGCCCGATCCCGCCGCGCTCCTCCGCGGCCGCGCGGACCGCGTCGAGGTGGTTCTCATCGTCAGGCCCCGGATCGATCACCGCGCAGGGGCCCGAGCCATACAGATAGGTGTTCGTCCCCTCCAGCGTCATCGGCCCCGGGTTGGGAGCGACGAGCCGCAGGATCTCAGGGTGCCCCGGCGCCTCAATCACGATTTTCATCCTGCGAAACCTCGTTTTTGCGCTCTCTAAGCCCAATAACGAGGTTTCGTCAGTCGCCGACCTCTTTGGCGATCGCCTCACGGGCGTCCTCGGGCTCGAGCACGACCAGGTCGCCGGCGCCGCGAAGGATCTCGCGGACCAGCCAGGAGGTGCCAGCGTAGGGCAGCTCGACGACGACGGCGCCGTCGGCCAACTCCTCGACCACGGTGCGCTCCTCGCGCAGCCAGCGCGCCCGCTCGGGCGAGACCCAGACGCGGGCGACGTGGGCGGTCGGCACCTCGCCGTGGGTCATCCAGCCCTCGACCCCGGCCAGCTCCTCGACCTCGGGGCGGGGCTCGAACGAGTCGGCCGGAGAGCGTCGCCTCCTTGATCCGGTCGAGCTTGAAGTGGCGAACGCCGTCTTTGGTCAGGTCGTAGCACTCGACGTACCAGCCCTCTTTGCCGTTCTCCAGCCGGTAGGGCTCGACCGCGCGTTTGGTGAACTGGTCCTCGTTCTCCTTGTAGTACTGCAGTTCGAGCACCCGGCTGCCGCCAATCGCCTCGTTGACGACGCGGGCGACCTCGGCGTCGCCGCCGCTGCTCGAGGCGATCTCCAATCCCTCCTCGGAGGGGTCGTGGCCGAGCGCCGTGATGATCTTGGTGCGGGCGCTCTGCAGGCCGCCCTGGGGCAGGTGGTCGCCGAAGAGGTCGATCGCCGCGACCAGGGCCTTGGCCTCGAGCGGCAGCAGGCGGGCCGGGCGGGCGAAGTTGTCGCCGTAGGGCTCGGAGTCGACCTCGATCTCGTCGCCGAGGATTTCTGCGTAGAGCACGTAGGTGCCGCCGCCGAAGTTGACGACGTTGAGCAGGTCGATGTCCTCGCGCAGCTCTTCGTCGGTCAGTTCGAGGCGCTGGCAGCAGCTCGCCGAGGCGCAGCCGCTCCTCGCCTTTGGCCGACTCGATCAGCAGGCCGGCGAGAGTGACCAGGCGGGCGAAGCGCTCGGGCCGGATCGCCGCTTCGCCACGACCGTTGGAGCGGGCCCGGCGGGGTGCCTCGCGCAGCGGCCGGTCGACGATCTCGGCCGGCTGGAAGCCGTTGTCGTGGCGCTTGTGCAGCAAGCCAAGGCGACTCTCGGCCTCCTCGCGCAGCTCATCGGGCCCCAGCACCTGGGCGTTCTGACGCCAGCGCAGCACCCAGGCGATCAGCTCGCGGGGCGAGGCGTAGTCGGTCTCGAAGACCGAGCCTTTGCCCGGGGCGCCGTCGGCCTTCTTCGCCGGGCGCAGCTCGCCATAGGCGCCGAAGTCGCGCTCGATCAGCCAGGCGATGCGGTCGCGGACGAAGATCTGAGCCCGGCCGCGGATCTCGCCCAGCTGCCAGTCGGCGCGCTGGCCGTAGTCGCGGCGGTCGAAGTTCTCCGGCGGTGAGAAGTCGTGCTCGGCCTTGGAGGCGTAGCCAACCTTGCCCTGGATCCGCGAGAGCCGGAAGACCCGCACCGCCTCGCGCTCGTGGGCATGGCCGATCAAGTAGAACTGGCCGCCGCGGAAGACCAGGTGGTAGGGGTCGACTTTGCGCTTCTCGGTCTCATCGCGCTCCATCGTGTAATAGGTGAACTCGACCGTCTTGCGGCGCGAGATCGCGGTCTCGATCTTGGAGAGGCGCTGGGAGAGGTCGCGGCCCCCGGCCGAGGCCGTCATCGCCATCTCGACCGGCGCCCGCTCGCCCTCCTTGAGCGGGTTGGGGTGGCCCCAGGCGACCTGCTGCAGGGCCAGGCGCAGCGGCTCGGCGTAGGCGAACTCGCCTTCGGAGAGCAGCATCAGCGCCGTGCTCATCGCCGCCAGCTCATCGTCGGAGAACTTGATCGCGTCGAGGTAGAAGTTCTCCGGCGGCAGCGAGTAAAGCTCGGCCTCGAAAAACCCCTCGCCCGGCTTCTCGACCCCGAGCTCGATCCCGAGGCTCTCGAGCTCGGCCCGGTCCGCGTAGAAGCGCCGCGCGAAGGCGTCGTCGTTCATGTCGCTATAGCCCTCAACCTCGCGCTTGATCTCGAGCGCCGAAACCGGCCTCCCCTGAGCCATCAGGAACGAGATCAGCGAGAGCTGACGGATCAGCTTCTCGGTGTCCTTTGCCACGGCCCGCAGGATAGTGTGCGGCCCGTCTCGTGGACCTGCTCCGCAACCTCTTCGGCAACGTAACTTCGGGCATTATCCGGCTAGCGGTCTTCGCCGGCATGCTTTTGCTGCTCTATCTACTGATCATTAAGCCCGTCCTGAAGACGACCACGGACGCGATCCACTCGACCGGCCTCGACCAGATCGGCAAGTCATTGGACGGTGTCAGCACCGAAATCAAACGCGAGGTCCACCGCACGTTCGAGGGGGCAAGCCCGGGCGGTCAGCGCAAGAAGCTCGTCCACTGCATCCAACGGGCCGAGGGCAACGCCCACCGGATCGAACGCTGCACTAGACGGTTCTGACACGACGCCGCCTGGCGGCGTCAGGCGGCGGCGCGCTGGCCGAAATACGCAGAGCCCGACAGGGCTCTGTCAAACCCTGACCAGGACTCGCCGGCGGGAAGCTGGCGCTCGAGGCGGTCGAAGCTGCCGAGGCGGCCGCCGAGGTTGTCGATCATGTGGACGAGGACTGCCTCGCGAGTGGCGGGGACGACCGGAGAGCCGTGTTCGAGCGAGCCGTGGTGGGCGAGGATGATGTGCAGGACCGCCTGGGCGAGGGCGGGATCAAAGCTGGGGATGTCCTCGATCTCGCGGCGCACCTTGTAATAGCCAAGCGGGATCTCGCCCTGTAGGCGACCGGCATCGGTGAGGTCAATCGCCAGCGGGTCGTCGTTGTAGGCCTCGGTCTTGCCGATGTCGTGCAGCAGGGCGCCGGTGACGGCGACGTCGCGGTCGATGCCGGGGAAGTAGGCGGCGGCGGCGCTGACCGCCTGGGCAACCGAGACCGTGTGCTCGAGCAGCCCGTGGCGGTAGGCCTGGTGGTAGGTCTTGGCCGCCGGCGCGTCGCGGAAGCGCGCCCAGTTCTCCGAGTCCTCGCCGAAGAAGCGCTCGAGCAGGTAGCGCAGCTGACGATCCTGGATCGTCGCCAGTAGCTCGCGCAGGCCGCTCTCCAGAGCTCGAAGGAGACCTCGGACTCGACCGCGAGGTCCTCTTCGCGATACTCCTCTGGCGTCGCCTCGCGCAGGCCGCTGAGCTTGATCTTCGCGCCCCAGCGCTCGCTCATCTCGAAGACACCGCCAACGTGGACCGGTGTGCCCGGAGCGGCGAGCGCGTAGAGCTCCTCCGCGTCCTCCCAGGCGATCGCCTCGGCGCTGCCGCTGGCATCGCCGAGGACGAGGCGCAGCCACGGCTCGCCATTTTTCTTGCGCCGCAGCTCACGCTGGCGAACCGCGTAGACGCTGCCGACGCGCTGGCCGTCCTGCAGGTCGCCGAGCGGCACCCTTGCCGCAATCAGTGTGTCGGTGAGGGCTTGCTGTTCCATCTGTAATCCAAAGTAGTGACAGCTGCGGACGGTCATGTGACGTCACACTTTCCCCTCACTTTGCAGGGGTAATGCAACCAGAGCGGATGGAACTCAGAGGACGCTGCCGAGCCAGTGCCCGGCGGCGATCGCGGCAAAGCCGGCGACCAGCGAGAGACCGAGGTTGAGCCAGACGAGGTGTGTGTGGCCGGCGTCGGCGAGGCGGTGTGAGTCGAGCATCCAGGTGGAGAAAGTGGTGAAGGAGCCGATGCCGCCACCGGCGACGATCACCAGCGCCTCGCCTTCGAGCGCGGCGCCGGCGACGAGGCCGAGCACCAGCGTGCCGGCGAGGTTGATCGCCAGCACGCCAAGCGGAAACGGGTGGTCGCTGCGGGCGGCGAAGGCCGAGTCGATCAGGAAGCGCGCCGCGGCCGCCGCACCGCCGAGCAAGGCCACCGCGACCCAGCCGGCGGCACTCACTCGGCCACCCGCGGCCGGCGCTCGAGCGCGATCCCAGCGCGCACGCAGAGGAACCCGGCGACCAGGGTGATGCCGAGGTAGGCGACGGCGCGCCCCAGGTGCCCGCCGTCGACCATTTCGAACAGCTCCAGTTGCAGGGTCGAGAAGGTGGTCAGGGTGCCGCAGATGCCGGTGGTGAGAAAGGGGTGGGCGAGGCTGTCCTCAGGGTGGTCGCTGAGGCGGGCGAAGAAGTAGCCGAGCGCCAGAGCGCCGACCATGTTGACCACGAGGGTGCCCCAGGGCCAGCCACCGGCTGCGTGCGGGGTCGCCTGGGCAAGGCCAACGCGGGCGAGAGCCCCGAGCACACCACCGACGTAGATCGCGGCGAGTCGGCGAAAGTCAAACCAGGTGGGGCGCATCGGGGGTCTCCTATCAGCGTCGATGGACGTTGGTAGGGACCGTCAGCGGAACGAAAACCGCGCTTATAAAGGAGCGAGCCCCATCGCTCAGGAGCGAATTCTAGCCGCCAAAGCATTAATTGATATCTATCGATGAATTGATAGTGTCGCCACGTGCCCGTTGCCGAGCTTCCCGTGATTTCCTGCTGCACTCCGCTGGCCGGGTCGTCGCTATCGGAGCAGCGCGCGATCGAGCTCGAGTCAGTGCTGAAGGCGCTTGCCGACCGGCACCGACTGCGGATCGTCAACCTGCTGCTGAGGGCCGGCGGCGAGGCGGTCTGCGTCTGCGAGATCCAGCCCCTGCTTGGGCTCTCCCAGGGCACGGTCAGCTACCACCTCAAGCAGCTGCTCGAGGCCGGCGTGATCGCCCGCGAAACGCGTGGCACCTACAGCTACTTCAGCCTCGTGCCGGGCGCGCTCGACGCCGTGCGCGAGGTCTTTACAGGGTGAGTGAGCGGCCCGACCTGGCGCGGCGCGCCGGCGCCGAGGCGCTCGGCGCCTTCGCCCTCGTCTTCGCCGGTTGCGGCGCGATCGTCACCGACACGGTCCACCCCGGCTCGCTCGGCGCGGTCGGCGTCTCGCTCGTCTTCGGCCTGGTGATCATGGCGATGGTCTACGCCACCGGCCACCTCTCCGGCGCCCACCTCAACCCCGCCGTCACCCTCGCCTTCGCCCTCACCCGCCACTTCCCCCGCCGTGAGGCGCTCGCCTACATCGGCGCCCAACTGCTCGGCGCGATCGCCGCGGCGCTGCTGCTGCTCGCGGTCTGGCCCAGCCAGCCGGCGGCACTGGGCACGACGCTGCCCTCGGTCGGCGACGGCAGCGCCCTGGTTTATGAGGCAGCGCTCACCGCGCTGCTGATGTTCACGATCATGGCCGTCGCCACCGACACGCGGGCGGTCGGCGCAGGGGCGGCGATCGCGATCGGCGGCGCGGTTGGCCTGGACGCCCTCTTCGGCGGCCCGATCACCGGCGCCTCGATGAACCCGGCGCGCTCGATCGGCCCCGCCCTCGTCTCCGGCGAACTGCACGACCTCTGGATCTACGTCGCCGCCCCGATCGCCGGCGCCGCCCTCGGCGCCCTCGCCTACCAGCTGGTCCGCGGCGCCTCCGACGCGCCAGAAGCCGAGGAGGCCTGATGGGGCGCGTCCTCTTCGTCTGCCTACACAACGCGGGGCGCTCGCAGATCAGCGAGGCCCTGTTCACCCGGGCCGCCGCGGGACACCACGAGGCGCGCTCGGCCGGGACCGAACCGGGAGGGCGTGTCCACCCCGAGGTGATCGAGGTGATGAACGAGCTCGGCATCGACCTCACCGCCCGCGTCCCCCGCGAGCTCAGCATCGCCGACGCCGAGTGGGCCGACGTCGTGGTGACGATGGGCTGCGGCGACAAATGCCCCTACATCCCCGGCAAGCGCTACCTCGACTGGGAGCTCGAGGATCCGAAGGGCCGCCCGCTCGAAGAGGTTCGTCGCACCCGGGACGAGATCGAGCGCCGCGTGGTCGAGCTGATCGGCGAGCTCGACGACTAACTCTTGTGGGAGAGTCCGGGACGATGAGACTCGCCCGCTTCTCCGGTCCTGGGAATTCGCCCGTACTGGGGATCGTCGAGGGCGATGAAGTCATCGACCTCTCGGCCACCGACGTCCCGTCCGAACCCGCCGCCGCGCTCGCCGAGGTCGGCCGCGATGGGCTCGAGGCGCTGGCGGACGGCGCGCCGCGACTGCCGCTCACCGATGTCCGCCTGCTCGCGCCCGCCTCACCCCGCAAGTACCTGGCGATCGCGCTCAACTACGCCGACCACATCGCCGAGATGGGCATGGAGGCACCCGAGGTGCCGACCTTCTTCAACAAGCAGGTGAGCTGCGTGGTCGGGCCCGGCGCCGAGGTGCACATGCCCAAGGTCTCGACCTTCCTCGACTACGAGGCGGAGCTGGCCCTGGTGATCGGCAAGCGCTGTCGCCACGTGCCGGTCGAGCGCGCCCACGAGGTGATCGCCGGCTACACCTGCGCCAACGACCTCAGCGTGCGCGACTGGCAGGGCCAGGCGAAAACGATGACGATCGGCAAGTCCTTCGACACGCACGGCCCGCTCGGCCCCTGGCTGGTGACGCCGGAGGAGGTCGGCGACCCGCAGGACCTGCGCGTGCGCTGCCACGTCGATGACGAGCTGCGCCAGGACGCGAGCACTGCCGAGATGGTCTTCGACTGCTTCCAGCAGGTCTCCCACCTGAGCGAAGCGTTCACGCTCGAGCCCGGCGACGTGATCGCCACCGGCACCCCGGCCGGCGTCGGCCTCGGCCGCAAACCAGTGCGCGAGAACCTCCTCCACATCGGCCAGACGGTGCGAGTCGAGATCGAGCGGGTCGGCGAGCTACTCAACACCGTGGTCGAGGAGCCCGACGGCTACCTCGCCCCGTCGGCAGGCCAGGCAAACTAGCGCCGGTGCACGCTGGTCGCGGTCGCCTGGTCACGCGGGCGGACGACGATCTCGTCGATGTTGACGTGGGCTGGCTGGGCCAGGGCCCAGCGAATGCACTCGGCGACGTCCCCGGCGCTGAGCGGCTGCATGCCCTCGTAGACCTTTGCCGCGGCCGCCTCGTCGCCACCGAAGCGGACGAGGGAGAACTCGGTCTCGACCATCCCCGGCACGATCTCCGTGACGCGCACCGGCTGGCCCAGCAGCTCCTGGCGCAGGACCCGCAGCATCGCCCGCTGGGCGTGCTTGGCGGCGTTGTAGCCGGCGCCGCCGACGTAGGGCTCGATCGCGGCGATGCTGGTGATGCCGACGACGTGGCCGTCGCCGGACTCGATCAGCCTCGGCAGCAAGGCCCGCGTCATCCGCATCTGCCCCATCACGTTCGACTCGTACATCGTCAGCCACTTCTCCTCATCGGCCGAGGCGATCGAGTCAAGACCGAGCGCGCCACCGGCGTTGTTGACGAGGACGTCGCAGGCGCCGATCGCGGAGACGAAGGACTCGACCGAGGCCGGATCGGTGACGTCGAGCGCGATCGCCTCGCCGCCGACCTCCGCCGCCAGCCCTTCGAGTCGCCCGAGCCGGCGAGCGCCGAGGATCGTGCGGTAGCCCTCGCCGGCCAGCGCCCGCGCGGTTGCCGCGCCGATGCCGCTGGACGCGCCGGTGATCACGGCCGTCTTCATCGCCATCCGACCCTAGTCCCTTTTCCGTACTGGCAACCGCAGGTGAAGCGCGTTAGGTTCGGCCCCAGACTAAGAGTTTGTTGATAACTCTTACCTACCCGATTGGTTGAAGTGGACGTTTCACCAAAGGCCCAGCTACACCACAGGCCGATCGCGGCCGATGCCAAGTCGCGCCTGCGCACTCGGGACACGGTGGTCGCCGTACTCGCGCTCGGCCTCATCGCCGCCCTGTACCTGATCCCGCTGCCACTGCTCTTCCCTGACCCATCCCAGACGCGCTTAGTCCTCGCCGGCGTCCTCGGTGGATTCGTAGCACTCTCGTTGGCGAGCTTCGTCTTCCGCCAGATGGGCGCGGCCGTCATCTATGAGGAGTCGCGCCCATCTGGCGGAGACCGCATGTTCCGCGCCCACCTGGAAGTCCTCAAGCGGGACGCCAAGCAAGAGGAGCGGATGAGCGCCTGGCTGGCGGAGAAAGCACCCGGGCGTGGCCCGACGCTACGACTCAGCGCGGTCGACCTACGCGGGGCGATCATTCCCGGGGTGGACCTCACCGGCGCCCAATTGAGGGGGGCCCGCCTCGACGAAGCCGACCTGCAGGGCGTCACCCTTCGCGGTTCCTGCCTGGCCAAAGCAGTTCTCCGGGGGGCGGATCTGCGCAAGGCGGACCTGCGCAAGGCGGACCTCAGGGGCACCAACTTCGACCATGCCCAGGTCAACGGTGCCACCCTCAAGGGGGCTGTCTTTGACACCAGCACGGTCTGGCCGACGGGGGAAGAGGCGCTGGTCGAACTCGGCGCGGTAGACGCAGCGAAGGTGCTCGGGGGGCGCGGATGAACGCCGTCGACCTGGTCTCAAAGGTCGTGGGCGTGCTTGCCGCGATCCTCGGCACCGCCGGCTACGTGCTCGTGCTGGGCGCGGCGATCATGTGGTTGCGGCTCCAGCAGGTCGAACTGCCGCCCGAAGTCCCCGTGTCCCTTGCCAGCCGCCAGGAACTGATCGCGATCGGTGCCGAGGCGGTGGCGGTCTGGGTGTTGCTCGTCGCCGCCCTGGGCGGAATCGCCGCCTGGATCGTCACCGGTGAGCCCGACCGGCGTCGCTTCGGCTACGTCGAGGGGGGCCTGGCGCTTGCCTTGACCGTTACGACGCTGCTCGCCCTTGCCAGCAGTGAATACTGGATGCTCACCTTGCCGGGGTTGGCCCTGGCGATCACGCTGGTGGGCGCGCTCCGGTTCTGGCCGTCCGCCGACTCGGTCGTGGCGGTACTGATGCCGGCGGCAGTTGGGATCGCGCTCGCCGTCGCCCTCTCCCTCCTGCACGAGCGCAACGAAATGGCGACGATCATTGGAGCCACCGGCATATTCGGCGGTTTGATCCTGCTCGCCCCCAGCCTGCAGCACTGGCGGGAGCGCCAGGAGGCAAACCGAGAAGGCTTGGCGCAGGTCGAAGCTCTGCCGCCTCGCCTCGTCGGCGGTAACGATGAGGCGAAAGCCCTGGAGAACGCCCTGCGCCAGGGCCATCGACGCTCCCCGGTCATCGTCTGGACAGGCCGAATCGCCGTCGGCGTCATTGTCCTGCTGGCGCTGGGCGTTATCGCGGTGGCGTCTCAACTCGAGCACGACAAGAACTTCCACAAGGTCTTGGTCAGCCTCACCAACGGCGACTGCGTGCGCGGGACCTATGTCGCCCGCGGCGGCGAACAGTTGGTCATCGCCGATGCCCACTACGAGAAGGGCAGCGACCCCCATGTACGCCTCGCCACGATCCCCACCGAACAGGTGCTCGAAGTCCAGGTCTACGGAGAGTCAACGGAGGGCACCAATCTCTGGCGCGATGAAGAATGCACCCGGGAAGGAAAGGACTCCCTGGTGCGCCCGAAATCCACACCCGACGTGAGCGGGGCAACCAAAGGCTAGGCTCGCTGCGTGAGCTCGGCCGATGGCCACCCAGCGGAGATCTCCGTCTCCTCCCGCCTCGACGCTCCCCCGGCGGCGATCTGGGACCGGGTGATGACTCCCGAGGGCATCAACGACGAGATGCGCCCCTACCTGCACATGACCCTGCCGCGCGGGGTCGAGCGACTCGATCCCGAGAGCGTCGAGATCGGCACCCCGATCGGGCGCAGCTGGATCCTCCTCTTCGGCCTGCTGCCCTTCGACTACGACGAGGTCTGCCTCGCCCGGCTCGATCCCGGGCGAGGCTTCCTCGAGCGCTCGAGGATGCTGAGCCAGCGCTCGTGGGAACACGAACGCACCCTCGAGCCGGCCGGCGGGGGTTGCCTGATCACCGACCGGGTCAGCTGGCAGCCACGGCTCGGATTGCCCGGCCGGCCGCTACGTCCCGTCATCGCCTGGTTCTTCCGCCACCGCCACAGGCGGCTGCGACGGCATTTCGGCGGCAGCGCAGCCGGGACGTAGCCGCCACCGCGGTCAGTCAGGCCTGCTGGTCTTTTCTCAGCTTGGCGACGCCTTTGACACAGCGTGAGAACGCGGTTCCCTTCTGGCCTTTCACGTGTTTCTTGCTCATCCCCTTGCAGGCTTTGCCCGGGGGGAGCTTTTCGTTGTTGGCGGCCTTCGCCATCGCGTTCACGCACTGACTGAAGGGGGTTCCCTTCTCACCGGCGACGTGCTTCTTGCTCTGCTCCGCGCAGTAGACGCCGTAGGCCTTTGCCTTTTCCGACGGGCTGGCTCCCGGTCCGGGGGTTTCCGGTTTTTCGGGGGCCGGGTTGTATTCGGGCCCGTTCCCGTTCCCATGGCCATTGCCATGTTCGGCGGGCGGATTCGCCACGACCGTGGCCGGGACCGCCGCGAGTACCAGCGCCGCGAGCGTCGCCGCGACCTTTGTCTGGAGCTTCATCGTCTGCCTCCTCGTTCGCTTGCACCCGTCCGGGCGCCATCACCAGCAGGAACGGGGGGTGGCCGGTCTCGTCAGGCCTATCTCGGACCGGTGCCTTCGGGCTTTCTGTCAGCCCCCCGCTGCGCGGCGGCTTCTTCAGCGCCGGCCGGTGGTCCTTCCGGAGCCGGATCCTTGGCGGCGGCGGAATCGCTTGGTGGAGTCTTTTCCTGACCGCTGCTGGGATGGGCGGGGTGTTCCGGGTGGACGGGCTTCGCATGCTGCCCGCGGTGTTCTTCCGCGGCGGCGCTGGGGGCGAATTTTTTGTGAGCCGCAGCGGTTTCCTGTCCGTGTGCGGCAGCAGCCGGATGCTGCTTTTCGTGGCCCTTGCCGTGGGGATGTTGAGAGGCCTTGCCATGAGCGGGCTCCGTCGCCGGCGTCTTCGTATCGGTTGCCCCCACCCCCTTGTCGACCGCTTTCGCCGGCCCGGCGCCGGGGGGCCGCTCAGTGGAGTGGTGCTTCACCGCTGCGGTGGTGCTACCGGGGTCCGATCGATGGGAAGTGGTCTGCGCGGCGGACTCCACACGTGCCGGCGCCGCGGCTCGGGGTGACCGCGCGGGTTTCGCCTGCCCCGCCGGTGAACCGCCGTCGCCAGGCAGGCCAAGGTCGATCAAGCCGCCGCGCTCGGCCGCACCGGTTCCGACCGCGGCGATGGCCAGGACGGCGGCGGCGCCTTTCAACGCAGCTGAGGAACCGAGCGTCTTGGACGCGCCACCCGCAACCGCCGCGCCGGCAGCGCTGCTGCTTCCACCCCCGGCCGCTCCACCGCCGAGCAACCCCTGCAGCAGCCCCGCCACCGCGGCGGCGGGCAACGGTGCGAGCGCGGCGAAGTCCTGCTCCCGGCCATCGATCTCGGCCCGGAAACGCTGGCAGTCTCGGCAGGAGCGCAGGTGGGCGCGGACGTCGCGACGGCGGGTGACGCGACCGTCTCCTTCGGAGAGCGCCTTGGTTACGGTCGCGCAGTCCATGTCACGTCCCTCGTCCATCTGGTGCAGGCTGAGTCGAGCCTCGTAGAGGGTCTGGCGCGCAACTCCAGGGGATGTGTCGAGCGCCGCCGCGATCGCGTCGAAGTCGAGCCCAGCAAGCTCGCGCATCACCAAGGCACCACGCTGGCGCTCCGGCAGCTCGTCGAGATCGGCTAGCAGCTGACGCAGGCGCTCGCGCACACTCAGCTCCTCGGCCAGCGGCGGCCCCGGCGCGACCAGATCGGCGCCGAGCTTCGCGCGTCTCGCGTCGCCGCCGCAACAGGTCGATCGACTCGTTGTGCGCGATCCGGTAGAGCCACGGCTTCAGCTTGATCTCCCGCGCCTCGCCCGGCAGAGCCCGCAGCACCTTCAGCATCGTGTTCTGCAGGGCGTCCTGAGCGTCCTGGGGGTCGCCGACGATCGCCAGGCAGTAGCGGTAGAGCGGCTGGTGGTAGCGGTCGAAGATCGCCGCGAAGGCGCGCTCCTCGCCGCCGGCCGCACGCCGCACCAAGCGCTCGTCGGAAACCAGGCTGCTCATCTCGCGCTGCGCCCATCGAGTGCCATCTCCTCAAGGGTAAGGGGCCTTCGCTCGTCTGCTGAAACGGCTGCCTGCGCGAGTTGTCAGCGCTCAGCCGGTAGTGGACTGCTGATCCTGGTCGCGATCGTGCTGCTGGTTCTGCCGCTGCTTGGTCGGCTCTGATTGGGCGTCGCGGCGGCTCAGATCACCGGCTTGACGTCGAGCACCGGCGTTCCGTCCAGTGCCTCGAGCTCGCTGACCAGCACCCGCGGTCCCTCGATCGCCAGCACCGTGACCGGGTGCAGCCCGATCGGGTTGGGCCGATCCGGCGAGCGGGTGTTGAAGACCCCCTGAATCGGGTTTGCCGGATCGTTACGCGGGCGCGTCCGCAGCACGTCGCGCCTGCTGCGGTCGAGCCAGGTGAGGACGAGGATCTCGTCGCCGACCTCGATCCCATGCAGTGCGTCGATCAGGTCCGCCTCGAAGACGATCCATGCCTCGGGTGCCCCCTCGTTGCCCTGCTTGGGCGCCGCCGCCCGCTCGGTCAGCGGGGACTCAATCCACGCCACCGGCTTGATCTCGAACTCAGTCATGCGCCCCAGTGACCATCAAGGCCCCAGCAACCCCGCCTCGACACTGCCATCGGAGAAATACCGCCGGGTGACGGGGAGCAGGAGCAACAGAAGATTGACCAGACCAAAGGCAACTGGACTTCCCCCGGTTCGGGCGACACTTTGATCTACCCCCGCTCTGATGGAGTTCCGTTTCTAGAGTCCTTCGGTACCAAGGAGGATTCAGATGCCCCGCCGCTACCCAGCAGAGGTTCGTCGTCAGGTGATCGAGCTAGCTCGATCGGGCACGAAAGTCGCCCAGCTCGCCGTCACCTTCGGCATGAGCGACGCCACGATCTACAACTGGCTCAAGCAGGAGCGGATCGACCGCGGCGAGGTGGCCGGCCTGAGCACCGATCAGGCCGCTCGAGCTCGCCGCCGCGAAGCGCCGGATCAAGCAGCTCGAGACCGAGCTGGCCGTCTCGCGGAAGGTCAACGAGGTCTTCCTCGAGGAGGGCCTCGGCCCCAAAAGGCTCTTCCCGGTGATCGAGTCCCTGACCGGGCAGGGCATCAACGTCCGTCACGCCTGCCGCGTGCTCGGCGTCTCGGAGTCCGGCTACTACGCCTGGAAGGACCGGCCCGACCCGCCGCGGACGCTGCGACGGATCTGGCTGGCCGGCGAGATCGCCGATGTCCACAAGGCCTCCGGCGGCACCTACGGCGCGATGCGGGTGACCGCCGAGCTGCGCTACGGCCGCGACGATCGTGGTCGGTCACAACGCGGTCGAGTCGATCATGCGCGAGCTCGGGATCAAGGGGCTTCCGACCCGGCGGCTGCCCAAGGGCGCTCGGGTCGCGCAGGTCACGTCGCTCGACCTCGTCCGCCGCGCGTTCCGGCGTGACGCGCCCGAACGAGCTGTGGATGACCGACATCACCGAGCACCCCACCCGCGAGGGCAAGGTCTACTGCTGCGTCGTCCTCGACGCGTTCTCGCGGCTCGTCGTCGGCTGGTCGATCGACAGCACCCAGACCACGGTCCTGGTGCTCAACGCGCTCGGGATGGCCACCCAGCGCCGCGATCGCGCTGACGGGCTGGTGATTCACTCCGACCGCGGCGTCCAATTCACGTCCTGGGCCTTCAGCCAGAAAGTCCGCGACGCCGGCCTCGCCCCGTCGATGGGTGCCGTCGGCAGCGCCTACGACAACGCGATGGTCGAGTCGCTTCTGGGGGCGGATGCAGGTCGAGCTGCTTCAACCGCCGACGCTGGAAGACCCGGATCGAGCTCGCCACCGCGATCCACGACTACATCGAGCTCTTCCACAACACCCGGCGCCGTCACTCGGCGCTCGGGATGCTCACCCCGACCGAATACGAGGACCTACACAACACGACCCAACAGGCCGCCTGACTCCAGAACCGCGACTCCAGAAAAGCGGGGGAAGATCACACTCAGCCAGCGCGTTGCCGCGTAGATTTACTTGGCGCCCCCCTTCCATGCCCGCAACGATCGATACCTTCTGCCCGGCGGCCAGGCAGGGCTCAAGCAGATAGGCGAATATAGAGGCGTCTCCACGCAACCCGAACTTCTCGGCGAGAGCACCGCCTATGACCGCCACAATTGGATGCGGTTCGGGTACGAGACTACGATCGGAGACCGACAGCTTAAGGCTTCTTAGTATCCCTTCGACCGCGCCAGAGACCACGGTGACCTTTGAGACGCCGTTCCGGCCAGGATTCAGACCGCTAGGCCCAATCCAGCACTGCATATGACAGATTGGTGCCGCCGCGGAGATATCGACGCAAGCACCTCCGCTCTCGGCGCCTCTGGATGGTTGTTCCAACCCGTAACAGAGTTCCCTGGACCGATAATGGGAGCGGACGTACGCGACTAGACGAAACCAGCCGCCCAATCTTTTACCGCACCCTATGACAGTCGGATTGACGACGATACGGTAAGCGCGGGGGTATAGTCCAGGCGGGACCTTGGCCGGCGGATCTTCCCTTCGCCGGCATCCGCCGCGATCAGACTGGAACATCGCCGACACCGTGACCTGCGTCGATGGTTCAGGTTCCTGCGCGCCTCTCTTCGTGGCATATGCAACACCAATTGAAACCAGCACCAGAATCATCGAGAGCAGCGCGATCAACCGTGGTTTTCTCATCGGTCAATGGGCCGGGTAGTCACGAGTGATTTAAAGCCTAGCTGCTTCATTGTTAGGGTACAAAGGCGGGGGTATTTTCGACCACAATCGTGTGATTGTAGCATTTTCGTTCAGATCGATTTTCCCCGACCGCAACTACACATACCCTCAGCACTTCACCGGAATTTACGGACCCTTCATATTCGACCGGAGGTATCAGCACGGTACCACTGGAACCACTTGCTGATCCCATATTGCTGGTCTTACCCCTGAAGGTAAAATAGGCTGAGACGGAGACGGATTCTCGCGCTTTGTAGTGGAACGACGCCGCGACGCCGCCACCGGCGCCGGATAGGCCCCCACCACTCACGGTGACGGAGTGTTCAGTTAGCAGAGGAGGTCGTTTATGGTGGGGCGTGTGGCCGCCGGGATGATGGTGGTGAAAATATTTCGGAGCGCACGGCGGGTGTGGGTGTTTCGCGCAGTCGTTTTCCCCGGTCAGATCAAAGCTGTTAATGGGATCTTGGTTGGCATAGTCGTAAGCATTAGCCGAACCACCTTCAACAGGATCGGGAGAGATGAACCGCCCGAGCGCCGGCACATAGCTTCGCACGCCCATCTGGACCACTCCGGAAGGCAATTCTGTTCGCCGCGCGGCCTTACCCAGCCACCCGTAGCGCCCGGCACTGCCTTTCACAGGATTGCCGAACTCACTGAATTCAAATTTCGCAGATGCCGCCGGGCCTTTCGGGCATTTGCGGCTGTTAGGCGGTATCCGCTCTATCAAGCGGTTTGAGCAAGCTCGCCCAACTCGTCGTTTGTGGCCTCTACCGGGGCTGATGTTGCCCAACCGTTGCCCACCTTGACCGCCTCGTCCATGAATGCAGCATCGCCAACCCCGTCGTCCATGAGGTGGACGTAGACCTTGAGCGTAAAACCGGCGTTGGCGTGGCCGAGCCATTGCGAAACCTGCTTCACGTCCCGGCCCGCCTCGAAAAGCAAGCTGGCGCAGGTGTGGCGGAAGGTGTGGAACGTCACCCACTCCAGGCCCGCCGCTTCGGTCGCCGGCACGAGGACACGCCGCCGAAGGTTCCCGTATGCGAGCGGGAATCCCTGCGGACTGGTGAACACCCGATCGGTCTTGCCATGCGAGCCGCGAGCCGCCCACAAACGACGAGCCATTCCCGGCGAAAGCGGAATGTCGCGGCGAGACGTCGCCGACTTCAGCGGGCCGAGTTCCCCTCGGCAGTCTTGCCGACGAACTCGAAGACGAGGAGTTGCGCCGAACGTGACGTTAGCCCAGGTCAAGCCGATGGCCTCGCTGATCCGCAAGCCGCTGTGGGTCAGCAGCTCCATCAGCAGTTGCCAGTCCTCTGGAACTTGGCCCAGAAGCCGAGCAAGCTCGGCGCGGGTCATGGCGCGTACCTCCCGCTCACTGTCGTCGGCTCCCGCCTTCGCCCCGATCCGGACGTTGACGGTGGGGTTGCTCCGCACCGCGCCATCCTCGAAAGCCGTTGCGTACATCGCCTTCATCGGCGCGAGGATGGCCCGGATGCTGTTAGGTCGCAGCCCGGCCTCGTCCAGCTCGGCGATGAAGTCGCGCACGTCCGGGGGCTCTACCTCATCGAGGCGGCAGCCGCGAAAGCGCGGAATCACCCACCGCTCCATATCCCTGCGGTAGATCGCCCTCGTCCGTTTCGAGAGGCCACGCGACGTTCGCCCGCGATAGCCCTCCAGCCAACGTGGGGCAAAGTCCTCGAAGCGGTCGCGCGAGGCGGGGCGTTTATCGCCGGCCTGCCGTCTCCCCTTCGCCTCACGGGCATCCTCATACGTCCGGTGAAAGCTCTTGTGTTGCTTTCCCCGGTGTCGCCAGACGACGACATAGCGACTCCCGCGCCGGTAGATGCCCGGCGTAGAAGTCTTTGACCAACTTCGCCATGATCTTCTCCTTGTTCCAGGCAACCGCTGCGCCATGCAGCGATCACCGCTTTCTGGGGTCGGCGCATAGATAGCCTGTCCCGCGCGACTGGCTTGGGTCCACCTACGCCGGTCGCCACGGGGCCGGTGTCTTCAGCACGCGGCCCCACCTTTTGTCTCAAGGACGGTACCGCGTCTCTCGGCTGCTCGGCTCACGGTCGCCGCCCGCCTCCCGACCGGAGCCACTCATCGAGATCGGACCTTCGGGCGATGAGAGCCGAGCCATCGTGATGGACGGGAATGCGCCGGGCCGAAACCAGCGCGTAGACGCGCGAGCGGGGCGAGTCAATGTAGTCGGCGATCTTGTCAGCGCCCCGCAGCCACCCGTCCTCGGCTTCGCTCTCGCCGTTCTGCCGAACGAGTTCGGCCGCGCGTTGCGCAATCCGCTCAACCAGCTCATCGCCAACGTCGAGCCTCATGCTGCTCATCGGATGACGCTTCCTTGAGCTGCCCTTATGTCAAAAAGCGAGCGCGTCATTCGTCGGGTTTCCCTAAGCCGAGCGCGAGTCTCCAACGCCCTGCTGAGTGCGCCTCGTTCTGCTCGCAGTGATCGGCTCATGCCTTCAAGGTCAACTGAGGACCCCGATTTGATCCACCGATTTCCGCCGCGCTCCCGCTGCCCAGGTTCGGCGGCCGGTGTTTCGCTGCGCGTTCTCATATGTAGTAGTCCATTCAGGGAGTCCTTTTGCGCCACTTTTGCGTCGCCGGTTGCTCACACAGACCTCACACAGCCCAGCGCCAGCGGCCTCGTCGTCAAGGCCATCTGGCGGGGTCTCTGCCTTCGCCTCATGGCCCATAGGTGCCGTCTCGGCGCGTCTTGATCCACTTCTTTGAAGCCGAGTGGCGAGGGCTCACGCCCCGCGAACCAGGGCGCGGCGGCGAACTGCAAAAGATGATCGGGGACGCTGGCGCGCCCCCGAGGGAACAAGCAGAAGACAGCCAAAGACAGAGACAGCCAGATCATCAGAAAGAGACATAGATCCAGCTAGTCAGAAGTCAGAAGACAGCCAGAAGACAGAGCCATAAGAGAGGCAATCCAGCTAGCCAGAAGGCAAGCAGATAGCCACCACAAGGCAGACCTACAGCACCCACAGCCACAGCCCTCACGCCCTATCACCCCTTGGTGATCCCCGGCACCGTGTAGCCGCCGGGACAGCCCTTCCAGCCACCGCCAAATTCGCCGGGGCGCGGAGCCGCCACGCTCGACTTCTAAAGGAAGTGGATCAAAAGACCCCCCTCGATGTACCTACAGGGTGTGAGCGAATCGGTGACGCACCTTGCAGCCCTCCCTGGAGTACGAGGGAGATGGCGCTTCTCAACAAAAACAATTGGCGCATTTGCGCCGCGATTTGGACATAGCTTCTGATGCTCAGCATTGGCAAGCTCGGAAAAGGCCAGGAGCGCTACTACCTGGAGAAGGTCGCCGAAGGCGCCGAGGACTACTACTCCGGCGAGGGCGAGGAGCCGGGCCAGTGGCTGGGCGACGCCGCCGCCAAGCTGGGTCTGTCAGGCGAGATCGAGCCCGACCAGCTCGTGGCGATGCTGACCGGGATAAACCCCGCCACCGGGGAGCCGCTTGGCCTGGTCGCCGTCTCCGGGCGCGGCGCGGTCCCCGGCTTCGATCTCACCTTCTCCGCTCCCAAGTCGGTCTCGCTCTTGCGGGCGCTCGGCGGCAAGGAGGTCGGCGCCGAGGTCAAGGCCGCGCATCAGCGCTCGGTTGAAGCCGCCTTGAAATACATGGAGGCCAACGCCTGTCTGACCCGCCGGGGCAAAGGCGGCGCCACCTTCGTCAAAGGCAGCGGCTTCATCGCCGCCGGCTTCCTTCACCGCTCCTCGCGCAACGGCGATCCGCAGCTGCACACGCATGTGCTGATCGCCAACGCGACCAAGGGCCCAGACGGCAAATGGACCCGTCTCTACCACCCGGCGATCTACGAACACGCCAAGACCGCCAGCTACATCTACGAGGCCCACTTGCGCCATGAACTGACCCGAACGATCGGGGTCGAGTGGCAGCCGGTCAGGAAGGGCATCGCTGAGATCAAGGGCTTCAAGGACGAGTGGCTGAAGGCGTTCTCGACCCGGCGCGCGGAAATACTCGAGGCAGCCGGGGAGGGTGCCTCCGCCCGCGCCCGCCAGGTCGCGACGCTCGCCACCCGCAAGACGAAGGAGACGGTTGAGCTTGGAGACCTGCGCGCGCGCTGGCAGGCCAAAGCCGAGGAGATCGGTTTGGACCATGACGCGATCGAGGCGACGATGGGCAGGGAGGTCGAGCTGGCTTCCAAGCTGACGCTGGCCCAGCTCGACCGGGAGGTGACGGCCCACGCCTCCCACTTCGACCGCCGCGACGCGATCCAGGCGGTTGCCAACTCGCTCCCCAATGGAGCGCCAGCGCATGAGGTCGAAGCAGCCGCCGACGCCTTCCTCACTTCCGAATCGGTGGTCACGATCTCGGAGACCGCCAAAGGCACCCGCTACACGACCAAGCGGATCTGGGAGCTTGAGCGCCAAGCGCTTGAGACGGCCGAGCGGATGGCTGCAGAGCCGCGCGGCGAGGCCGGCGAGCTGGTCGCCGCCAGGGTGATCGCGGCCCGCCCGACCCTGAATCCCGGCCAGCGCGAGATGGTTCGCCGCCTGCTCGCGGGCCGCGAGGGCATTGCCGTGGTGATCGGGGAGGCTGGGACCGGCAAGAGCTTCGCCACCGTGGCCGCTGCCGAAGGCTGGGCGCAAGCCGGCTTCGAGCTTAGAGTCGCAGCGCCGACCTGGAGGGCGGCCAACGTCCTCAGTGCCGAGGGCCTTGAGGCGATGACCGTTGCCGGTCTTCTTCGCGATCTCGACCGCGGCGAGCTTGGCCTTTCCTCCCGTTCGATCCTCCTGGTCGATGAGGCCGCGATGGTCGGATCGGAGCATCTGGCCCGAGTGATCGGGCACGCCGAGGAGGCCGGGGCGAAGCTCGTTCTCGTTGGCGATCCCGAGCAGCTTGGGCCGATCGAGGCGGGCGGCCTGTTCTCCGCGATCGCGGAGCGAACAGAGCCCGTCCACCTTGAAGACGTGATTCGCCACAACCACGAGCTCGACCGCGACGCGGCGAAGCTGATCCGCGAGGGTCAGGGACGGGAGGCCCTGTCCCTCTACCGATCCGAGGAGCGGATCACGGTCGCCGGGAACGCCGAGGAGCGCCGCGTGGCGATGGTCGAGGACTGGTGGCAGTCCTATTCGCGAGGAGAGGACGCGCTGATGGTGGCGAAGCGAAACGTCGAGGTAGAGCGCTTGAACGCGACGGCGCGCGAGCTGGTCAAGTCCGAAGGCAGGTTGGGCGCAGAGGAGATCGAGGTTGGCGGCGCGGCCTTCGCCGCCGGCGATCAGGTCATCACCCGCGTCAACGACCGCCACACCGCCATCTACAACCGCGAGCGCTGGGAGGTTGCCCAGGTGGACGCCGAGCGCGGGCGGATCGTCCTTGAGGGCATAGACCAGGCCCGCCGGGTTGAGGTCGGCCCCGACTACCTCTCCCAGACCACCTTGGGCGGCGAGGCACCGGCCCTGCAGCACGCCTACGCCGTGACGACCTACTGCGCCCAGGGCGCGACCGTTGACCGGGCTTACGTCATGGTCGAGCCGTCGACGGACAAGCAAGAGATGTACGTCGCCGCCTCGCGCACGCGCGAGCAGACCTACTTCTACGCGACACCGGAGATCCAGAGTGAGCGCTCGGAGTACGCACCGACCGGACCCGAGCGCGATCCAATCGCCCACGTTGGCGAAGCGGCAGAGCGCGACCGCGCCCAGACTGCCGCCCACGACGAGGCACTAAGGGCCGAGCTTCGCAAGCTGGCGCGCCCAGAGCTTGAGAGCAGAGAGCGGGAGCTTGAGCGAGAGGCTTCGCAAGAGGGTCGCCAAGCCGACGATTACACCCGCGCCCAAGAGCAGGCCGAGATCGCCGTCAGCGCCTTTGAGAAAGCCCGTGGCGAGCGCGAAGCGGTCGAAGGCATGGGAAGGAGGGAGCGAAAGCGAGAGCTTCCCTTCGCCCAATCTCAGGAGGACATGTACCGCCACAACGCCGAGCGGACGCTAGAGAAGGTGCAGGCCGTCGAGCCGCCCACCAACGCCGCCAGGCGCGCTCACAACATCGCTCGCGGGGAGTTGGCCGAGCGTGATGCGCGCGAACTACTTGCGATCCGCCTGGCCACCCCCGCCTACGTCACCAGGGAGCTGGGGGAGAGGCCGAGCGATCCGCGCATGGCTAGAGCTTGGGATCGCGGCGTCACCGCGATCCAGGGCTACCGTCGCGAGCGGGAGATCACCGACACCACGAGGGCACTTGGCGAGCGGCCGAACACCGGGATCGACCGTGCGGCCCAAGAGACGGCGCAGCGACGGGTTCGAGAGGCCCAGCGTCATCTTGGTCTTCAGCAGCAGCTCGACCGCTTGGAGTCGATAGAGAGGGACATGGGCTTTGGCCGATGAGCGCCCCGACCCGCTCAATTGAAGCACCGCGCTCGCGGCCGTCAACCCCTGCGGGGTCGGGCGCTGCGCGCCCTTGACTGCCGCTCTCGCGGCGCTGGTTTGGCGGGTAGGTCGGGGATGTCTCGGCGGTCGTCTAGCTGCCTCATTCGCGATGAATTTTGATCCAATCGATCCGCACAACCTGGCGGGGTGTTTCCCTCACAGTTCCAAGAGAGTTGATTCTCATAACCGTAGCCATACCCGCGCGCACGCGCCCAAGAACCGCGTATTCGGGGGCGATAGAGGCGCCCCCTCCCATGGCGACAAAGAAGGCGCTCCCCGCCTCGCCTCACGCTTCCTCGCTCGTCTTGGCCATCGCTACCGTTCCGACCCGATAGCGAAAGTGCGCGGGGGGAGGATTAATCACGCGATACCCAGGGCCAGACGTTCCGTTGCCACGCGGCTCGCCGCCCACGACAACGGCGAGGACCAGCCCCGGTTACCCAAACGCGCATGATGGACAAAATACTACCTGGTACACACGCGAAGAGGCGGGGCGGTGACGCAGTGTGATGTTTCTCCCATTCTTGCCAGCTCACTACCGATTCACGGATACGCCAGGATAGCCCGATTTAGGATGTCGCCGATGCGCCAGACTCCAACCGACTAATCGCTCGTTGCATCTTTTTTGGATCGTAGAAACGGCGGGCCCACCACGACGAAGGCCGGGCAAGCCTGAAGGCGGCAACTATCCAAATCGCCCCGAAGAGGATAAATCCAAGCAAGAAAGCAACACGTTGACCCTTCGCCCATGTGATCCCAGCAGGAATTCCGATTACGACTATGAGAATTCCAAGTACTAGTAGGCGTTCAACCACAACCATGTTCCTTCCATTAGCAAATCTATCAGGCGGATCGCCGCAAGCACGACGGTCTCAACACTCTCTGCGCCCGAGCTACCATTCAACAGCATAGCGACGATTCTTCTTGGCACGAATGTCAACTGCACCGTCCGCCGCACGCGTTGGAGCGGGTGAGATCGTTGACGTAGTAGCCGGTAAGTCTTCCATCTGCCACGGTTTCGTACGTCAATGCTTTCAATCCCGACCGCGATGCGGAATTTCGGCGTTGAAGACAGGGCCGGTCAAGCCGATCGCGCGAGAACACTCTCCGGCGCGCTTTGAGGCTCACTTGTCTAGTTGTTGACGATATAGGCGCGACGACCGTCAGAGCTGATCGCAATCGCGACGGGGAACGCCCCGATCTTGATCGCCTTGGTGACGGACTTGTTGGTCTTGGTATTGATCACCGAGACACCAGACGACCCCAAGCCGGTCACGTATGCACGCTTGGCGACTGGGCTGATCGCAATCGCCGCCGGTCTATGTCTAACCTCAATCGGCCTGCCGACCAGCCTGTTGCTCCTGATATTGAGCACCGACACCGTGTCGTCGCGCGCGTTGGTGACGTAAGCGCGGCGTCCGTCGGAGCCGATCGCAATCGCGGACGGACCATGGCCCGTTTTGATCTTTCGAGCTACCCGGTCTGTCGCGGTTCGGAGTACCGCGACATTGTCGTCTCGAACGTTGACGACGTAGACGCGCTTGCCGTTCGGAGTAATGGCGAGCGCCGCTGGACCTCGGCCAACCTTGATGGCGCTGGCGGCAGGCACGTTGCTTGCGGTGTCAATCACTGAGACAGTTCCTTCGCGGGCATTGGACACGTAGGCACGACGGCCGTCAGGGCTGATCGCAATCGCGGTGGGTCCTCCGCCGACATTGATCTCCGTGATCACTTTGTGCGTCATGGTGTCGATCGCCGAGACGGTATTGCTCCCGTAATTGGCGGTATAGACGCGACGTCCGTCAGGGGTAATCGCGATTCCTTCGGGGTCACGGCCAATCCGTATTGCCTTACCGGTCCGTGCATTAGTCATGGTGTTGACCACTGAGACGCTTCCATTGCCGGAGCTAACCACGTATGCACGTCGTCCATCCAGCCTGGATACGTGCCTGATCCGCGGCTCGGTTTACGGCGTCCGCGGGCAGCGGGCAGCGGGAGTGGCCTTCGGGCAGCGGCAGCACTCGACAGCAGCGCTGGTCGCGGGCCTGGTCGGACGAACCCTGCCGCCTGGGTCGATGAGGGCCGGAACGCGACCACGCTAGCCAGGCCCGCGGCCAGGACGACGGCTGCCACGGCGGCAATGACAAGGATTCGCCTCATCGCTCTCACCTCACATTGCTTGCGATGGGCACCCATAAGATGAGACTGCGCTTTCTGGAGCCAGGTTGCGAGCACCGGGCAACCCGCGGGAGCGGACGCGAAGCATGCAGCCAAGAGCCCGGACTCTCGCGGAGACCGCACCCGGCTGCGGCCAGAGGGACACCGCGTGCCCGCTACGTGCCCGATCGGATGAGCCACTACGGCGAACTCTGAGGACTACTCGCCGACAGGAACGGCTGCGAAGCCACAGGTCAGCGATTCAGCAGGTAGTCGAGTGATCGCGGCTGAGACTTCCCAAGCTGATAGTGCCGGTCGAGCGCTCGCGTGCCGCTGTGGGGTCACAGCTGGCGGTATACTGAGGACATGGCGGCCGTCCGCAACGGCATGAGCGACGCCACCAGGTCATTGCCGGCCGTCGATAACGGCAGCGGCGAGTACCGAGCACTATTGAAGGAAGTAGACACCCAAATGCACGGGCGACGCCAGGCAGCAGGGGAGGAGATCGACCCCTGCGAGCACATCTCCGGCGTGGTCCTGGAACCGGGCTACCGCCGTTTGCAGCAGAACGGGAGGCTTCTCCGGCGGCTATTCAACACGGTGCCGACATCGATGAAGCTGCTGGGGCACCTTGAGCTGCCACGAAACGTTGGGGTAATCCGAGCGGGCCGCCAAGAGCCTGACGGCTGTTGACCCAGGAGCGAGCAGCGCCCGAGATTTCCCAGGCTGACAGCAACCGCGACAGCAACCGCAGCAGCCAGAGGCTAACGTCCACGATCGGCAGCAGCGCGGTACGCTCGCAAGCCATGCGGCGACTTGGGCGCTGCCAGGCCTGAAAAGGGACAGTCAACCGGACGGAGCAGCAACGCGAGCAGCAACGCCGCTGCACAACACCGGATTGCGGCAGACGGATTCGTGCGATGAGACCCAGCTAGTGCCCACCATGCGGACTGACTCAGACGGTCTCGGATGCCACCGGGACCGGCTCTTAATCCGTGGGGTTCAGCCGCGGATTAAGAGATCCGTGCCAGAACGGGCGAAAGGCCACGGTCACCAGCGGTCACCCACGGGCAACGTGAACCGCGTCTGATCTGGGCACGACAGGTTCATCCTGCTGAACGACCTTCTAAGCAACGGGTCACCACCGCGGGTTCAAGCCGGTCCAGTAGAGTCATGACGTGAAGGTCCGGCTCCTTGCGCTGGGTCTAGCGGGCTGGGTTGCGGCATACGCCTGGGTGTATGTCCAGAGCATGCGCGATCAGGGCACCACGCCGTACTGGTGGTATGTGGCGATCATCGGGGCTGGTGTCGTGCCGCCGCTGCTGGCGGCGGCGGGCTTGCGGTCCAGGTCCGTGCTGATATGCGGTGCCGTGATTCTTGGAATCGCCGCAGGCGCCAGGACTGCCCTCAATAGGCATGCTCCTGCTGCCTGGCGTCATAGCTGCGGCTGCGGTTGCCGTCCTGAGCCCGCGCCGCGCCCAGCACAGGTTATCGACCTAGTTTCTGAACAGCTCGACGGCTCCGCATAGGTCACAGCGGGCCACGCACGGGCCACTCGCCAAGGACGCTCGCGGTCAGCAGGGTCACTCCCGCGTACTGGCCGCTCACTGGCCAGCAGGAACCTCGGCCCTGGTCGGACCGGGTGCCGCATCACCGATCTTCCAAGCTGGTGATGGCACCGGACAGATCACGCCGCCGCTGTCTACGATCTACTAGGACCGGAGGCGGCCTGTCGCTGCCGATCGATGAACACGGCGACTCCAAGGAACAACAGGATCACGCCGACAGCCATGGCCAAGGACTCCATTCGTCATTGCACTCCTGCCCACCTGTCACAGTGGTGCAGATGGTTCCAGGTCTCGGCCCGATTCAAATAGGCCACGTAGAGCAACGGGACTGCGAGACCGGATATCAGGCCGGGCAATCCGGTAGTCGCGTGCTGTCGCCGGACCAGCAGCACTGTTGCGAGCACCGGCAGCGGTAGCACGAACAATCCAATCGACGCGATCCCGATGAGGCTCAGGGCGTAACCCGCACCAACGAGCAGCCAGGCCGTGAACCACACCCACGGCAGCCTGAAGAGCGTCCGTGGAGACGTCATAGAGCCAGTCTGCGACTCCCGCAAGCCGAGCCGGCGGGCCATCGGCCCCCTGGTCGAGCTGGAGCGATGGATGAAGGCCCGGCACCGCACGTAGCTCGGCAGACCGACGCAGCTTCCCGGAACCACGGCGAAACAATAGCGGCAGCGAGCGCCAGACTTGGCGCTGAACCGCAGGTCATCCCGGAAGGAGCGGGGCCGTGTCAAGGGGGAGATTGCCCCTTTCCTTCCGGTTCCGGGCCGGGTTCTGGGCGTGACGAGCTGGGCCATTGCTGCGGTGGCTGGGCCTGGTGTGCCTGTTTCCCGGGAGCCGGGTTGTCACGCAACTTCTGGGCGCAAGCCGCCGCAACGATGGGCTCGCCGCGCTCACCATGAGGGAACGCGACGTGCTCGCGCTGATGGCCGAGGGCCGCTCCAATGCCGCGATCGCTGGGATCCTGGTCGTTCCGAGCGGTCCGTCGAAAAGCACGTCGGGAACATCTTCAGCAAACCGGCCTGGCCCCCTCAGACGCCGACCACCGCCGGGTGCTCGCTGTCCTCCGCTACCTGCAATCCTGACCAGCGACGTCAGACCGGCCCTGTTCGGCGCAGCACAGACGGCCGTGTTGTCACCAGTTTTGCCGCCCATAACGGCGGGCGGGCAGGGGCTTTTCGGCAGGTAGGCCCCGGCGACCTTGCTGGTGCCGTGGTGCTACCGCTCCGGTGTGCCTGTACCGGGCCGTCGTGCCATCTGACTGAACAGGTCGGTGTAGTCGTAGGCGGCCTCGGGTTTCGCGCGTACCTGCGTGTCGATCATCGAGGTGTTTGCCGATCAGGATCCGCCAGGCCCCGGCGTGCACCCGGTCGAGGATGATGGCCGCCGCCTGCGCGGCGGTGAGCGGCTCGCCTTGTCCCGGAGTTGGTGTTCACCCGGACCAGCATCTGGCGCAGGTCGTCGGCTGATGCGCCCTCGGGCAGCACGCGCTGCGGATCAGCCCGGTCCTGTGTACCGGGCCCGGACCCTCAGCTCCTGCACCTGGACGTCGCTCATGCGTTCGGGTTCCTTCCCGTGGGCACGCAGGGAATCGGCGACGATGTCGGTGCCTACGTGCCCGGGTATCACGACGGCGACCCGCACCCGGGCGCGTTGCTGCGCAGGTCTTCGATGAGCGCCTCGGTGAAGCCCTTCACGGCGAACTTGGCCGCGCTGTAGGCGGTGCTGGGCATGCCGGCTCCAGCGACGCCCAGATGCCGTTCACGCTGCTGGTGTTG
>CAVXTV010000001.1:0-128484 GCA_963764795.1 uncultured Solirubrobacterales bacterium | reverse complement strand
GCAGGCCGCCGCCGACGGCAACGGCATCGCCTTCCAGACGGTCACCTCGATCGAACCCAACCCCGAGGGCAACCGGGCGATCGACACCTCGACCGTGCTGGCCCGTCGAGGCGGCACGGGCGCCTGGAAGCCCAAGGACATCACCCCACCGCACACCGAAGCCAGCCCGCTGCGCTTCGGCGGCGAGTACAAAATCTTCAGCCCCAACCTCGAGAACGCCCTGCTCGAGCAGCAGGATGGCACCCTGCTCTCACCCGAAGCCTCAGAAGAAACCCCCTACCTGCGCGATAACACCGAACCGGCCACCTACCGGCCGCTGGTCACCGGCAAGGAAGGCTATGCCAACGTGCCGCCGGGGACGAAGTTTGGCGGCACCGCCGGCTCGGGAGAAAGCCCGGTGAGGATCGTGGCGGCAGACCCTGCCCTCACCCATCCGGTCGTCCAGTCCAGGGCGCCGCTGGTGGCGGGGGCGGAAGCGGGCGCCCTCTACCAGTGGAACGAAGGCCAGCTGGCCCCGGTCAGCGAACTGCCGGCTGGTGAAGGCGGTGCCATCGTCCGCGCCCTCGCCGGAGCCGAAGTCGGCTCCGTCCACAACGCGGTCTCCGCGGATGGCTCGCGGGTGTTCTGGAGCACGGGTTCATACAGCGTGGGCGGCCGAAGCCTCAACGCCCTCTACGCCCGCGACACCGCCAGCGAAACGACCGGCCGCCTCGACCTCGTGGCCGGAGGCAGCGGTGAAGGTCAAAGCCTCCCTGTCTTCAACGGCGCCAGCGCGGACGGGTCGGTCGTCTTCTTCACCGACTCCCAGCGCCTGACCGCGGACGCCAGCCCCCCGGACAGCTTCGGTCACCCCACCTTCGACCTCTATCGCTGCGAGGTGGGGCCGGTCGAAGGCGCCACCCTCGGCTGCACCAGCCTGAGCGACCTCAGCGCCCCGGTCGAACTCGGTGAAAAGGCGGAAGTGATCGGCATCCTCCCCGGCCAAAGCGAAGACGGATCGCGCGCCTATTTCGTCGCCAGGGGCGTGCTCGACACGGCGCCAAACGAAGCGGGGGATACCGCCGTGGCAGGTGCGCCCAACCTCTACCTCTGGGAAGAAGGCCAGGGCACGCGTTTCATCGCGACGGTCTCCGAACAAGACAAGGCCGACTGGGGGGTGCTCCCCACTGTGCCGGACGGGATAGGGATCGAGACCAAGCAGAGCGCCTCCGCCTCCCCCAACGGCCGCTACCTGGCCTTCATGTCGCAGCGCAGCCTCACCGGCTATGACAACCGCGCCGCCAAGAGCAACGAAGCGGTCGAGGAGGTCTTCCGCTATGACGCCGGCGAAGAACGCCTCGATTGCGCCTCCTGCGATCCCTCCGGCGCCAGCCCCACCGGCACGCTCTCCAACCCGACCGGGGAAGTAAACAACCGGATCGACACCCAGGGCAACTGGAAGAAACGCTGGGTGGCAGCGATCCTTCCCGCGCCCCAGGAAAGCGAAAACGAAGGGATCGCCCTGCACCGCCCGCGCCTCGTCCACGACGACGGCCGCGTCTTCTTCAACGCGGTCGACCCGCTGGTCTCCGCCGACTCCAACGGCGAGTGGGACGTCTACCAATACGAGCCGCGCGGCACGGGCGATTGCACCTCCAGCTCCGAAGGCGCCGCGATCGCACACACGACGGCAGGCTGCGTATCGCTGATCTCCTCCGGAACCTCCGAAGAAGAAGCGAGCTTCATCGACTCGAGCGAATCGGGCGACGACGTCTTCTTCATCACCCCGGCAAGGCTCTCAGCCACCGACGAAGACGAAGAGCTAGACGTCTATGACGCCAGGGTCAACGGCATCCCGGCGACCCTGCCGGTGATCAACGAATGCCTCGGCGAAGCCTGCCAGGCGGCACCGAACCCACCCAATGACCCGACTCCCGCCAGCGCCGCCTTCCACGGCTCGGGCAACGTCCCCTCCGAACGCTGCCCGCAGAGCAAACGCAAGGTGATCCGGGCCGGCTCCGCCAAGTGCGTGGCCAAAAAGCACAAGCAAAAGAAGAAGCACTCACACAAGAAGGCCAAGCGAGCCAACAACAACCGGAGGGCGGGTCGATGAGGAAAGCCACGAACATGCCAAAGCGCCTTGCAAGCCTCTTCGCCCTCGCCGTGACCGCAACGGCGCTCCTGGGAGCGCTCTTCGCCGGCTCCGCTTCTGCCGCACCCGCGCCCTGGTGGCAGGTGCTCGACGGCAGCCGTCCCTCTCACCTTTGGCAAGCGAGCGATACCGTGCAGGAAATCACCACCGAAATCACCGAAATCGAAGGATTTGGCTCGGGTCTCGTCGCCAAGGTCAAGCTGCAGGGAGAAGTGATCGCCTGCCTGGGGGCCGGGGAATTTGCGGCTTTCTGTCCCGCGTTCGTGCAGGACAAAGACGAAAACCCCGCGCCGGTAGTCGAAACCGCCTCCGAGCTCGAAGCCGCGCTCGAGGCAGCCTCCGGTCAGGACGTCTCCGTCACAGGGGGCCCGACCGGCGGTGAACCGTTCACGATCAAAGCACCGGGGTTCTTCCCCGCGATCGAAGTCGAAGGGCTGATCGGCAAAGCCGACAATAAAGTCCTCTCCGTCGGTGGCAGCGGACGCCTGCTGGTAACGCTGACCAACCTCGGCGACGCTGCCGTCGACGCCAGCAAAGTGCCGGTGACGATCAAAGACGAGATGCCCGAGGGGGCGATCGCCACCGGGGTCACCGCGACCGCCGGCGTACGGGACAAGTCCGGCCCGGTCGATTGCGAAGTCGAAGCGCCCGACGAAGTCCTCTGCACATTCGAAGGCACCTTGCCCCCATACGAATCGATCGAAGTCGAAGTCTTCACCAGCCTGCAGGGCAGCCCGCCGACGCAAGGTGAACCGGGCAAGATCAGCGTCTCGGGCGGCAACGCCCCTGCCGCCGACGGCCCCCAGAACATCACAGTCAGCGCCGACCCCGTCCCCTACGGCGTCGAGCGCTTCTCCGCTCAGGCCGAAGAAGAGGGCGGCGCCGTCGCCCGCCAGGCGGGGGGGCACCCCTTCCAGTTCACCACCACGATCCAGTTGAACTCCGGCGCCTGGAGCACCGACGGCAACCACAACCCGATCGTCGAACAGCCCGCCCTGCCGCGCAACCTGCGCTTCCCGCTGCCCTCGGGCCAGGTCGGCAACGCGACGGTGATGCCCGAGTGCTCGATGGAAGACTTCCTCAGCCACGATCAAAACAGCGGCGCCGCTGTTTTGTTCGTCGACCTGTGCCCCGATCAGACCGCGATCGGCGTCGCCGCGGTCACCTTCAACGTCCCCGGCACCCTCGCCTACATGCGCGAGGCGGTCCCCGTCTTCAACCTGCCGCCGGCATTCGGCGAGCCGGCACGCTTCGGCTTCATGCCCGGCGGCGACCCGATCGTGATCGACACCGCGCTTGACCCCGACAGCCACAAGATCATCGCCAGCGTGCGCAACACCACCCAGGTGGCGCAGTTCCTCTCCAGCACGCTCTCGCTCTGGGGCTACCCGAGCGATCCTCTCCACGACAACGCGCGGGGGTGGAGCTGCACCTTCAAGCTGGAAAGCCATCTGCCTCCCTGCACCCGCCCCCCGGCGCTGCCCGAAACCGCCTTCCTGCGATCACCGGTCAACTGCAACGCGCCGCTTGACTTCGGAGTGGAAACCGAACCGTGGAACGTGCCGATCGCCAGCACGATCGCCAATGCCTTCTTCCAGGGCGATGCGCTGCGCGGCTGTCAGAAAGTGCCCTTCGATCCCCAGGTCGAAGCCGCGCCGACCTCAAAGCTGGCGGAAAACCCCAGCGGGCTGACCTTCAACCTCAACATGCCGAACTCCGGCCTTTTGAACCCCGAGGCAACCGCGGCCGAAGGCCAGCCCAAGAAGGTCGAAGTGACCCTGCCCAAGGGAGTGACGATCAACCCCTCCCAGGGAGACGGTCTGGTCGGTTGCTCGCCTTCCCAATACGCGGCTGAGCGCTTCAACTCCCGCCCCGGGGAAGGCTGCCCGGAGGCCTCGAAGGTGGGCACGGTCGCGGTGAGCTCACCGCTCTTGAAAGAGGAAGCCACAGGTGCCCTCTTCATCGCCTCGCCCCACGACAACCCCTTCAACAGCCTCCTCGGGCTCTACCTGATCGCCCGCATCCCCGAGCGCGGCATCCTGGTCAAACTCGCCGGCAAGGTAGACCCCGACCCGAGCACGGGTCAGCTGACCACCACCTTCGACGACCTGCCACAGCTCCCGTTCACCACCTTCAAGCTGCACTTCCGCGAGGGCGGGCGGGCCCCGCTGGCAACCCCACCCACCTGCGGCACCTACACCGCCGAAGCGCGCTTCGTCCCCTGGTCAGCCCAGGACCCCGACAACCCCTCAGCGAGCGAAGTGGTCACCAGGACCGCGAGCTTCAACATCGAACGCGGAGTAGACGGCGGGCCCTGCCCCTCCGGGGACACCCCGCCCTTCCACCCAGAACTCGAAGCCGGCACGCTCAACAACGCCGCCGGTCGCTTCTCTGACTTCAACCTCAGGTTGTCGAGAAAGGACGGAGAACAGGAGTTCACCCACTTCTCGATCAAGCTGCCGCCGGGGATCACCGGCAAGCTGGCGGGAGTGCCCTACTGCCCCGAGGCAGGCATCGCCCAGGCCAGGGCAAGGACCGGCGCTCACGGCGGCCAGGAAGGCCTCGACAGCCCATCCTGTCCGGCCGCCTCGCAGATCGGGCGAACCCTGGTAGGAGCAGGCGTAGGCTCCCTGCTCACCTACGTCCCCGGCAAGATCTACCTCGCCGGCCCCTACAACGGCGCCCCGCTCTCGATGGTGGCGATCACCTCCGGGGTGGTCGGGCCCTTCGACGTCGGCACCGTGGTGATCAGGCAGGCCTTCCGGATCGACCCCGAAACCGCCGAAGTCTTCATCGACGCCGGCAAGTCGGACCCGATCCCCCACATCATCCAGGGCATCCCGGTCCACGCCCGCGACATCCGCGCCTACGTCGACAGGCCCGAATTCACCCTCAACCCGACCTCCTGCGAACGCACCTCGACCGCCTCGACGGTCTTGGGCTCGGGCCTCGATTTCGCCTCTGACGCCGATGACAACCCGATCACCGTCACCTCTCCCTTCCAGGCAGCCGATTGCGCCGCCCTCAGCTTCGACCCGAAGCTGAAGCTGCAGCTCCTGGGAGGGACCAAGCGCGGTTCCCACCCGCGCTTCAAGGCGACCCTGCACATGCGCGGCTTCGGCGAAGCGGCGATCAAGCGCGCCCAGGTAACCCTGCCGCACTCCGAGTTCTTGGAGAACGCCCACATCAAGACGATCTGCACCAGAGTGCAGTTCAAAGCAGGCGCCGGCAACGGGAGCCAGTGCCCGGCGGGCTCGGTCTACGGCTATGCCAAAGCGACCACGCCGATCCTCTCCGATCCGCTGACAGGGCCGGTCTTCCTCAGGTCCTCCGAGCACCAGCTTCCCGACCTGGTCGCCGCCCTTCACTCACCGACCGGGATCGACTTCGACCTGGTCGGGCGGATCGACTCGGTCAAAGGCGGCGGGATCAGAAACACCTTCGAGGCCGCACCCGACGCACCGGTCTCGACCTTCACCTTGACCATGCAGGGAGGCAAGAAGGGCCTACTGGTCAACTCGACCAACCTCTGCAAGGGCACCCACAAGGCCGAGGTCTCCTTCGACGGCCACAACGGCAAGCAAAAGGACTTCCGCCCCGAACTGAAGGCCAAGTGCGCCGGTGGGTCAAAGAAGAAGTCAAAGGGCGCCAAGCGCCCCAGCTCTAGGTGAGCCCGAAGCTAAGAAGGGCAGGAGCGCTGCTTTTGGCAGCGCTCCTGTTGGGAGGCGCCTACGCCACAGCGGCCACGATCCAATCAGAAGGCCTGCGCATAACCGCCCTGGCCCAGCTGAAGCCCTACAAGCTCCCAAGGGACAAGCCGGCCCCGATCGCCGTCTTCATCGCCGGGCACCTGCAGAGCACCACCGGCGGAGTGCCACCGCAATTGCAAAAGCTCCGGATCGAGGTCAACCGACACGGCCTCCTCCAATCAAAGGGATTGCCGGTCTGCCAGATCCCCGAAGTGCAGCCGGCCTCAACCCAAAGGGCGCTCTTGAACTGCCAGGACGCCCTGATCGGCTCCGGCCAGTTCTGGGCAAACATCGTCCTCCCCGACCAGGGCGCCTACAGAACCCAGGGCCGCCTCCTGGTCTTCAACGGGCGGGAAGGGGGAAAGCCGGTGATCCTCACCCACATCTACACCTCCCACCCCTTCAACTCCTCCTTCGTCATCCCCTTCGCGATGCGCCACATCTCCAAAGGCCCCTACGGCACCGAGCTAGAGGCATCGCTCCCACAAGCACTCGGCTCCTGGGGCTACCTGGATCGGATCAAGCTCACCCTGAAGCGCAAATACACCTACCGGGGCCAACACCTCTCCTACTTCAACGCCGCCTGTCCTGCCCCCGGGCGGGCCCCCCGCACCTCCTTCCCGCTCGCCCTCGCCACCTTCTCCTTCGCCGGTAGGCCGTCGATGAGCGCAACCGTCAACAAGACCTGTGGGGTGAAGGAATGAACAAAGGAAAGAGGATGGGAAGAGCGCTGCCGATCCTAAGCCTTGCCCTGTTGCTCTCTTTCGCCTCCGGCGCCCAGGCGAAGAACGATCCCCTGGGCTCGGGCAAGACCAAGCTCACCCTCGACAAGTCCTTTCTCTCCTACCTCGCACACAACGACCTGAAGCTAAAGGCAAAGCTCGGTGCAAAGCGCCAGGGCAAGACGATCACCCTGCCGATAGTCGGCGGGACGATGGACCTCGCCGAGGGCATGGGGGAGATCGACCAAGAAGGCACGATCGTCTTCGAAGGAGCCAAGGGCAAGGTGCCCTTCAGAGACATCGCCGTCAAAACCAAGAAGACACCCCTGATCGCCAAGGTGGGGGGCTCCCAGCTGAAGGTGGCCCAGGCCAAGACGATCTCCTCCAAGCGGGCGGGCTTTGGCTCCACCTTCAAAGCACAAGAGCTTCTCCCTCACCGCCAAGGCCGCCACCCGCCTCAACAAGAAGCTCCGTCCCGAGGTCCCCTTCGCAGAAGGGCAGCTCCTGGGCTCGCTCACCTCCACCCCTCAACCCGAACTGATCACGATCGAAGACAAGGGCAGGGCCACCATCGCCTTCGACCCCGCCTTCGTCTCAAAGCTAGACAGCCGCTTCGTCTCCTTGAACCCGATCTTCCCCGCAGAACACCAGGGAGCGGTCTTCACCTTCCCGATCGCCGCCGGAGGGGCGCTTGCCCCCGATGGAAGCCAGGGGACGCTGAGAAGCGCCGGGGAGGTCGAAGCCCTGCAGCTCCACGGCGCCCAGCTCTTTTGGCGTGAAGTCTGGCTTGATCTTGGTGCCCACCAGGCGAGCGTCGAAGCGGAGCTGCTGCCAACCCCGCCCTATCCCGGCAAGACTCCCCGCACGGCGATCTTCGACCTCGCCGCCGTCCCCGTTGCCTCCGATCCGAAGAGCAGGACGATCTCGGTCTCCGGCGCTCAGCTCACCCTCAACGCCGCCGGGGCGCAGGAGCTGAATGAAGCGTTCGGGGGAGGCAAAGGGCTCTTCGCGGTGGGGGAGGTCGTGGGGGCGGTTAGCTTTGGGGTGGTGGGGGAGTAGACGGGGACGATCGAGAGCAGGACGACGATCACGGCGACGGCGTCGTCGCCGACGCGAACGCCAATGACGCGATCCTCCGCTTCCCTTCCCTCACCGCAGCAGAGTTGATCGTTGCGCTCGCGCTGCAAGGGTCTGCCCCTGTCGTGGGGCATTCGCACTGAGCCACCGACTGTGGTCACTCCCGGCAACGCCTACATCACCGAGAGTCCGTCTGGGTCGAACGCCGGCAGTGTCGCGGTGCTCAACAACCGGGTCGATGTCAACTCCCAGATCTATGGCGTCAAATGCAAAGTACAGATCGAAGGTCCGGGAACACTCGTCGGGCCGGCCTGGAATGGGCTAAGCGCCTCGACGATCACGTTCGCGAACGCGAAAGCCAGCGCCGGTATTTGCGGGACGATGTACTTCTCCGGTGAATACATCCTCACCAACCCCACCTCGTTTTACGCCGCTCAGTTCTAGGAGCATCGGATTGCTCTCGCCCTGAAGGCGAGCACCCGTTCCAGGGACTTTCTTCCGAAGATCCTGTTACTTCGGACAAACTCAGGCCAACGTCGGGCCAAGCCGGGATAGCGTCAACGATCCAGGACGGTGGCCTGAGCATCACCGTCCTCCAAACCGAGGTCGGCCAAGCTGCCCGGCCAGGGCCACTCTGTCACCTCTCTTCAAGGCCGACGAAGCCGCGAGCCAGCCCAGCTTTACCGCGGGCTGGTTAAGTAATGAGTCACCGACTCTAGAGGTCGCCGACAGTGAGTGTCGCCGACCGTCAATCTTGGTAAGGTACTTAGATGCCATTCGTCAACCGAGAGAGAGAGTTGGAGCAGCTTGAGGAATGGTGGGGGAGCGCTGGCGCGGGGATCGCGATCGTTTGGGGGCGCCGGCGGGTCGGCAAGACGGCGCTAATTGAGCAGTTTGCCGGCGACCGTCCCGCCGTCTTCCATACGGGCGGCGGCCGCCCCGCCGCCGACGAGCTGGCGGCGCTCTCGCGGGCCGCTGCCCCAATCGTCGCCGGCGGCATCAGGGACTTGAGCGCCCGCCCGTTCACCGACTGGGACGATGCCCTCGAGACGCTGGCGCTCGCAGCGCGTCATCGCCGCCTACTCTTGGTCCTCGACGAGTTTCCCGCCCTTGCCGAGGCGTCCCCCGAGCTGCCGAGCCTGATCCGCGCGACCTGGGATCGGCTGCGCTCCAAGACCAAGCTGAAGCTGCTGCTCTGCGGGTCCGCCGTACGGGTGATGGAGGCGATACAGGAGGAGCGCGCGCCGCTGTACGGGCGCCTCGACCTGGCCCTCCTGCTTCATCCCTTCCGGCCGCACGAGGCGGCGCGGATGCTCACCTCTTTGAGTCCCTCGCAGCGCGCTCTCGTCTGGGGGCTCGTCGGGGGCATGCCCCTTTACCTGCGCTGGTGGGACCAAGCCGCAAGCATCAAAGCCAACCTCATGCGCCTGGCCTGCACCCCGGGCGGGCCACTGCTCACAGAGGGGCAGCTCGTGCTGGCGACCGAGGGGGAGGGAGGAGAGCTTGCCCGCCAGACCCTCTACGCGATCGCCTCTGGACGGACCAAATTCAACGAGATCGAGCAAGTGGTGCGCGCCGACCCCGGGCGCACGCTGGAGCGCCTGGTCGAGCTGCGCCTAGTCGAGCGCTTGGTGCCGGTGACCGAGGACCCGCGCCGGACGCGTCGGCGTACCTATCGCATCGCCGACAACTTCCTCGCCTTCTGGCTCGGCCTGCTGGACCGCTACCGGCCCGAGATCGAGCGCGGGCTGGGCGAGAGCATCCTGCCGGTCTTGCTCGAATCGCTCGACCAACACATGGGAGGGCCGTGGGAGAACGCCTACCGGGACCACCTGCGCAGGCTCGCTGCCGGCGGTGGGCTCGTTCCCGGCGTGGTGGCCGTGGGCCCATACTGGACAGCGGCGGCCGACCCGACCGAGATCGACGCGGTCGTGCTTGCTGGCCGCAGCCGTGAGGCGGTGCTGGTCGGCGAGGCCAAGTGGGGTAAGAGGGTAGACGGCGCGCGCGTGCTACCCGAGCTGGAGCGCAAGGCCGGGGCGCTGCCCAACCTGGCCGCCGAACCCCGCTACGCGCTCTGCGCGCGCGAGCGGGTCGATAATCCCGGCGACGCGCTGGTGACGACCGTCGCGGATATCTTCGGTACGTAGGCGGGCAACCGCGGAGGGCTCGGGCGTCGAAAGCGATCGGAATCACGCCGAGGATCAAAGCCTGGAGGACACCGATTTCGTTCCGCTCGACTTTGAGATTGGCCAGCTCGACGAAACGGCGGGCGGGGCGGAGGCGCAGCAAGCCGGCGACGGTCTCGGCCGCGGAGTTAACCCGCCGACACTCCTCGGCGGCACTTCTTCCACTCAGTCTGAGCGGCTTTTCGGCCTTGACGCTGCGCGTGCTGCGGGCAAGTCCTTGGCAGAAGAGAGCGGGCATGCAGATCGCTCCCAGGACGGCGACGATGAGGGGCGCCAACAACAAGCCACCGACGGCGAAGACCATGCCGGTAAGAATCCACAGCCTCGCGAAGCCGACCTCGGCTTTCAGCTGCGGGCGCATCCCGCGGTGACGGCGGTCCCGCATCCGACTGTTGGCACGATGGCGCTGGATCCCGCCTGCGGCGATAAGCAGGAGACCTATAGCGATGACGCCCAGCCGAGAGAGCTACGTGATCGCAAGGACGATCGACGAAGAAAGATCGTCAAGGAGAAGGCGGCCACTCGGCGAAGAAGCCATCCCCACCCCTCGGTAGATCGATGATTTGGTCTGGGCCGCGATTAATGATTGCTCCGGCTCCACTCCCGACTCCCTGCCGGGAATCGGAAGTGACCTCGCGCGATGCCCCGAGCTGGATTCGAACCAGCGGCCTACTCCTTAGGAGGGACTTTTTGTCAAGGCTAGATTTGGCTCGAGTTCATGGATTTCGCTTGGCTACGCCGATTCCGGGAGGACGCAAGCGGACACCAGAGGACTTTGGAGGTCAGATCTGTTCCTACCTTTGTTCCTACCCCGGCGCCTTTCCGTGCTGAGCTGGCGGGGCAACCGCGGAATCATCGCGCCCTTCCGACTAACCGGCATCTAGACGCAAAGCTTTCGCGCTGACGACCAAGGAATCGATCGCCTAGTCAGCGGGGGGAACGTAAGATCGTCAGCCGTGCTGGGCCTTTTCGACCGTTTTCGCAAAGACAAATGGGAACTGGCGCCCGCCAACATCCCGGCGGGTTGGGACAGGGACGCAAGCTGGCGGGGCTGGGAGTCACCCAGCAACTTCGTCGTCGGCGAGAGTCATTACATGGAGGCTCTTGCCACTCTAACCGGCCCACCATGCGAGAACGGCTATCTCCGGCCGGTCACGGTCGCCCTAATCCGCGATCCCGCCAATCCTTATGACGGCAACGCTTTCCGCGCCGAGGTTGAGGGCCGCCATGTCGGCCACCTCGCCCGCCACCTCGCGGCTCAGCTCGCTCCGTCGCTAGACGCTTGCGGCTGTGCCCGCTTCGAGGTCTGCGGCCTATTGCGAGGAGGATCGCACCGGGCTCCGAACATCGGCGTCCATGTTTGGCTCAACCGGCGCCTCTGCCCAGGTCCCGAGATCATTCAACGCGACGCCGCCGGGCGCGTTGAGGCCTGGCCCCCCGACGATGATGAGGGCACTCCGTCTCACGCCAGCTTCGGAGCACGGCGCAGCGAATCCGTTCCAGCTCGCAGCGGCTCGGGGCCGGGATATTTGCGTGGTGCCCACTACACCGACTACGTCGAGCAAGTCAAGGCGCTGCGCCGTGGCGGTCTCGATCCGGAGGCAGAGAAGCTGCTGCTCGAGCTGATCGATGCCACCGAGGAGGAGGCGAGAGCCGAGGGAACCGCTGTCGCACCTTGGTATTACGAGCAGCTTGCGATTCTCTACTCCAAGCGAAAGCAAAAGGACGAGGAGATCGCCGTCCTCGAGCGCTTTGCCGCTCAACCGCACGCCCCCGGCGTGGCTCCGCCGAAGCTACTCCAACGCCTCGCCAAAAAAAAGGCGGCACGCGACCGTGCAGGCGACTAGCCGACCGCTGGCGCATCCTCAAGTAGGCCCAGCCGCATGGTCTCCGGCTCGAGCTTCCTAGCCTTCTTCGAGCAGTCCTCGACAGAGAAGGTGCTGAAGTCGTTTTCGTCTCGCTGGAAGCGCAGCCGCGCGATCGAACGCGGCCAGTCGTCCACCACCGCCAGTTCCTCTGTCAGGACTGCCGCTACCGCGTCGTCGTGGGTGGTCACCACAACTTGCTCGGGTTTAAGCAGGCGCACGAAGGCGCGCAGCGTGCTCGCGAAGCCCGCTTGGTTTGCGTTGTCGAAACCCGAGGTCGGGTCGTCGAGGATCAGGACCCGTCGCCTTTTCTCCGGTTGCAGCATGTGGAGCCCGAGGAACCAGGCGACACCGAGCACCGTCTGCTCGGCCGAGTTCAGCAACAAACGCGCATCGAGGTCGGCGCGGTCGGTCGCGAGCCCGCCGAAAACGATCCTTTTTTTCCCGGTCGACATCTGCAGTGGTTTGAAGTACCACTCAAAGCGCACCATCGCGCCGACCAGCTCGCGGACCACAGGGGCCAGCCGGTCGTCGAGCAGCTCGGAAACTATTCGTTCGCTCGTTTCCAGGATCGGGCCGCCGCGGCGCATGGTCCTTGCCAACTCGAACCTGCAGATCGCGTCCATCACTGCCTCGCGGTGAGCCCCGTAACGGCGGGCGGGATGTCCCTTTAGCCGCCGGCCGATTTCCCGCAGGCCGTTGCCGTGTACAAGCAGCAACTCAGCCAGCTCGCGCAGCGGCGCCGCTATTGCCTCCGGGTCAGCCGGGGTATCGCTGAAGCCCGCCGCTTCGTAGGTTTTGGGCTCCACTTCCGGCGCTTGCCGTGCGGGCGGCCGTTGCCTCGGCCGGCTCAATCGCTCCAGCTCCGCATCAGGCGCCTTCGCCGACGCGCGGTCGACCGCGTCCGCGTAGCCGACGAGCAGCTCTACCCATTTTTCGTCGCTGATTTCGTCCGCTTCGTCGCGAAACCGCTCGGCCGCTTGGCTCAATCCCCGCGCGTGGTTCAGCCAGCGCGCGGCGAGGTCCACGCGGATCGGGCTTTCCGAGTCGTCTTCCGGCAGATCGGCGTGCACCTGCTCTCCGTCTGCAGCGTCGCTGCTGCTCTGCAGTCCCTCCAGCAGCAGCCTCGTTGCCCCGGCGGCCTCCAGGTGAGCCGCCAGCAGCGCCTCGACCGTTTTCGCCGCCTCGTCGAGTGCCACCACGACCTCGTCGTCGCCGACGTGCTGCCCAGCGGCCTCGGCCACCATGGCGTCCGCCCTCTCCAATTGCGTCCCCAGCGCCTGCTTGCCGGGCCACTCCCGTGGGCTGTAGCAGCCACCCGAAGCCGAGGCGAGGGTCTTTTCCACGATTCCCAGCTCCGGGAGCGCGCTGTAATCGCGCAGGAAGTCACTACTAAGAGCTTTCTGCAGATGCTTGAGGCCTGGGGAGTCCGTTCGCGCCAAGGGCGCGATCCCGGCTGCCTCGAGAGCGCCGTCAGCATTGCTCTTTGCCGTTTTCACCAGCTCTTTGGTTCGCGTATCGAGATCGGGAATCTCCAGGCCGGTCACCGTCAGTAGTCCTTCAAAGCGCTCTTTCGGCTCTTCGCTGACCAGATTCGTCATCGCCTCGTGGGTGAGAACGCAGCGGCGGAGTTCGGTCTCTTCCCGCTCGGAGACCTTCCGCACCGGGCGCCCGTCGACCTCGATCGCGAACTCGCCTTCGCCGTTGCCCGGAAGGTGTTCGGCGTACTCCGAGGCCTTGGCCCCGTCCCTCCTCTGCGAGGTTCCCGCCCAGCCAAGCTCCATCGCCTCGACGACGCTCGTCTTGCCCCCGCCGTTGGGACCGTGGACGACGTTGACGTCGGAGAGGCTTATTTCCATCTCCTTGATCGACCTGAAGTTCGAAAGCTTCAGCTCCCGCACCGGAGCGGGGGAGGGGGAGCTCGCCGCCCCCGGCACTGTCCCCGATCAGCATGTCGGCCCCGTCGCGTCCCGCCGCCTGGCGCGCCGAGCCGAAGGAGTCGCTGAGCTCTCTTGCCGCTTCTTCGACGTTGTCGCGCAGCTCCGCCCAGAACCTCTGAACCTCCTGCCTCGATATCTCCGCGCCCAAGAGCGATCTGCAGCGGGGAAGAAGGGGCGCCAGCGCGTCGTCGAGCTTCTCCGGGTCGGCCAAGTGCTTTTCTAGCACCAGGTTGATGTCGACTCGGCTGAACACCGCGTAGTCCTTGGCGAGACCCTCCGTCAGCTTGCGAATCTGCTTCTCGCCCTTCGGGTCGACGATCGCCAGGATCAACGGGGTGCCGAACGCGGAGGGTGCATCGCTGGAGAGGTGGTGGCGGATGCCGGAGCCGGCGAAGAGCAACTGCCGCCAGAGGATGTCGTCCACCGCCCCCTCGCTCTCGGCGACGAGCGCCAGCTGCGCGGTGCGCTTCTCCCAGGCGACGCCGGTTACCAGGGGCAGCTCCTCGCCGAAAGGGGTCGCGCCGCCGATCCGGGTCTCGAAGCCGACCTTCTTCAGCCGCGTCAGGACCTGCTCGGTCGCGCTTGTCACGGCCGGACCTCTTCCCCGGTCGCGAGGCTCACGCCGCGAAGCTCCGAGCCATCGCCGGAAACGAGGATGCAATCGAGGTGGGACGGATGCTCGAGCGTGCGGCGGATCTTCTCCAGCTCGTCTCCCTGCCGGCAGGTCTCGGCGAGTTTTTCTTGCTGGATGCCGACTGGCATGTAGGCGACACCTTGAGGAGCATCGACGATGAACCCGTTGCCGGCAACCGCCTCCAGGCTGGACTCGGGCTTGCCGTGGCCGAGCCGGGCTCGCACCGCCGCGCGCGCGACCATCAATTTCACGCTCTTGGTCGCATGCTTGGTCAGCGGCACGTAACCGCGCGTCGCCGTCAGATTCGCCAGCTGGATGAACGAGTTTTCGCCTGGATCGTCGGCGAGGAGCGCCCAGCGCAGCATCGCCGGCGTCGTCACGATCAGGCTCGCCAGCCGCTGGTCGCGTTCTTGGGGAAGTTCGAATCCCTGTTTTTTTGCCTCTGTCTCGAGCTGGTTGGCGATCAGTTCCGCCAACAGGACCAGCATCGCTCCCGTCGCAGTTGAGCCTTCGGTGCAGACATGCGTGGCGTCGCCCGCGCCCGCTTCCTTGCCGTCGAGGCCGGTCTTGATCAACTCCTGGATCGCTTCCGCCGACGGATCGAGGTCGATCGCGACCACGCGCGGCGAGCCGTTGCCCGGGTTCGCCTTGTAGACCGCGGCCAGAATTTCATCGAGCTCGTTGGAGAATTTCGGGTCCTGTCCGGAGAACCCGATCAGCATCAGCGCCTTCTTCTCCGCGCTGGCCCGAAAGGCGTTCAAGCTCCATCCCGGCTTCTTCCAGTCTTCGAGTTGCCGGCGCCGGACCACGATTCCTTCGGCCGCCGCTCGCGGATCTCCCGTGGCGGAGCTCGCGATAGCGCACCGCGCAGCCGTGAGCCTTGACCAGCAGGTAGCCCTGGCTCTTCGTTTCGACCATCGCTGCCGCGTCGGCGACGACCCTCGCGTAGTCGACCCACTGCTGCCCCGCGATTGCCTTGCCATAGAGGAACCCCTCGGCCTCGAGGCCCGCCTCAGCCCCGCAGTCGTAGTTGAAGCCGAATGCCTCCTCCAGGAATTCCTCCCGCGCCATCCGCGCCAGCACGCAGTAGACGCAGAAGTGGTCGCCCATCTTGGCGGCGGGTCGCCACTGCGATTCCTCGGGGAAGCCGAGGTCCTCGACCACACGCTCGGGCCCCTTCTTCTCGAAGATCTTTTCGGCGATCTCTCCCAGGTCATGCTTCGTCAACGCCGTGTCGTGAGGTTCGTATTCGGCATTGCCCAAGTAGTCCGTCAGCAGGTCCTCGCCGATCTCGTTTGCGACTCGCACCCCGCAGTCCCAGGATGCGCCGGCGCCGACAACCGGCAGGATCGCCGGCACCGGCAACTGCCGTGCCAACGTTTCGATCGCCTCCATCGCAGTGCTTTTGAGGCCACTGGTTTGCGACAGGTGCTCGGCCAAGGAGAGCTGGCGGCTCTCCTCCATCACACGCACGCTCATCGTTTCGCTACCACCCCCGCACCCTCTCGAAGTCAAGCATCGCCGATTGCGATTTATTAGTCGCAATACTCAAAGAGGATTTATATAGGAAGACTTTGTGGAAGGGGTAGCTCTATCTCCGTTTAAAGGTGTGGGCTTGTGTAGATAGGACAAACCCCGACCGGTACTCGTACGGTCCATGGATTGTACTTTGGCTCTACAAAAGGCTTTGAGAATGCCTCGAACTGGCTTCGACCCAGATGCATGAGCAAATCGGGGAACTCGGCCGCCCCCCTTGGCAGACAGGCCGGGATCGATCGCGCTGCTAAATCGACGACGATCATCCATGTCCCCCGAAGGAACGTTTCGCAAGATCTGAACGCTCAGGCCGTTCTATCCGTGTCTTTCTTTCAGCCAGAGGAGGTGATGCGATGCTGTTCGGTCCCAGCTTTCATGCCCATTTGTCGGCCAGCCGGCGCCGCCTTGCCACCTTGCGCCAAATATCGGCCCAAGAAATGGCCTATCAAGGCCAAGAACGCCATGCTTCCATCGTGACATGCCGACGACGGCACACGCTCACTCCGAGATTCGTCCTCCCGCAACTGAGGTGTCAGCCATGAATCAGCGGGCAGAAGAGGGTGATCATCGCCTGCGTGCGGTGATTGCCGATCTCGAGGAATTTGTCTCAAAGGGCGCCGGCTTCTGGCGCGGCGCGGGACTCAATTTGAGCGAGCTGGCGGCGCTTCCGATCGTCGCCAATCGCGAATCGTCCGAGGACGGCCCAGATGCTCGCAACCACGCGATCGAGCAAGTCCTCGAGGAGGCCATCACGAGGCTCGAGCAGCCTCCCCGTGACGCGGCGCGACACCTCTTCGGCTTCTCTGAGGAGGGTCGTGACAAGAAGGGGAAAATCGCCCGCTGCGAGTTGGCGGCAAAGGCGCTCTTCACGAACACGCGCTCATTTCGGCGTGCGGGAGCTAGAGGTGAGAAGTCCAAACTCGGTCACCTGATCGAGAGGGTCGGCATCAGCTTGCTGGCTCTCGACGATCAGGAAGCTCCGGGTGAGAATGCTCCGCTGCGGTTGCTTTACGTCGAGGACACACCCGCATGGACCACGATTGTGTGCGAAGCCCTTCCTGATTACGAGGTGACCTGCGCCAACACACTGCGTACCGCAATGGAAGAGCTAGTTGACGGTGGCCCGTTCGCTCTGGTACTTGTCGACCCAAACCTCACTGATCTGGACGACGGGGCCGGCCTGGAGGTACTCGAATACCTCCGCGACCGGATGCCTGATACGCCACGTATCGTGGTAACAGGGAGCCCATTGCCCGGGGCGATGACCAGAACGCTTGGCGAGCGCTACGGAGTGTCCGAGATCTTGATCAAGGGCGACTACTCCCTCCCGGACCTGCGCAGCACGATTGAACGGGAGATGAGACGAGGAACCGTCTCCGGCGGCACCGGCAATGGCAAAGAGAGGGGGAATGAGGATGAGTAAGACGGCATTGGTAACCGGCGTCTCGCGAGGTATCGGACAGGCAATCGCACTGCGCCTCCTTGCAGACGGCTACCACGTACACGGCACCTTCAACACTGGCTGCGGTGAGGCCGAGGCGCTAGCCGACGAGCACGCTGCGCTCACCATCCACAAGGCGGACTTCTCACGTGTCGCTGGGGCTAAGCAACTGCTCACAGCGCTTGCCGGTGAGCCGCTAGACGCAATCGTCAACAACGCTGGCATTTTCGAAATGGAGTCATTCGACGAGTTCGCCTTCGAGATCTGGGAGCGAACGCTTGAGGTGAATCTCACGGCGCCCCTCCGTCTTGTCATCGGTCTGCGTGAACAGATTCGCCCCGGCGGCGCGATCGTCAACGTTTCGAGCCTCGATGGAATGGTGGGTTCCTTTGCCTCGATGAGTTATTCGGCGTCCAAGGCAGCTCTGATCAATCTGACCAAGAGCCTCGGCAACAACCTCGGGCGAGAAGGGGTTCGAGTCAATGCGGTCGCCCCTGGATGGATCGACACCGGTATGTCGACGCCGGAGTCAATGGAGGCGACTAAGTTGACGCCGCTTGGCCGCAACGGCGAGCCGCGGGAGGTGGCAGATCTTGTCGCCTTCCTTCTCAGCGACACAGCGTCGTTCGTCAACGGCGAGACGGTCGTGATAGACGGTGGCTTCGGCAATGTCGACTACATCATGCTCCAGGAGGCTGAAGGTATCGCGGGGGTGGCGCAGTGAACGCGGCGCGGAACGTCTCTGTGACCGACATCACCGCCCGGCCCGAGGCCGCTCAGCAGGTTGGGCGCTGGATAGACAGCGAGTGGCGCCGGCTGCCGGTACATGATTATCTTGAAGCTGTCGCCCGTGGAGAGCCTTGGGAGGCGCTTCTTCCCCGGGTCCTGATCGCTGAGCGGCAGGGGACAGTAGTGGGAACCGCGAGTCTGCTTGAGGCCGATATCGAGACGCGGCCCGACCTTGACCCCTGGCTCGGCTGTATCTATGTGCACCCCGAGTACCGCCGGCAGGGCATCGGGGCTTTGCTGGTAGAACGGGTAGAGCGGATGGCGGAGTCGCTTGGCATTCGCTCGCTTCGCCTCTTCACCTCAACCAGTCGCGAGCTCTACGAGCGGGGCGAGTGGTCGGTCGTCGAACGGGCCGAATATGAAGGGGAGAGCGTCGTAATCATGGAGAAGATCGTCTCAGGGTCGCGTTTCTCCTGGCGGACCTTTGATGTCGAGGACCTGCTCCCCAGGAGTTGGCGTGAGGAACTGCTCGAGCTGGCGCAGCAGCAGGCAACGCACCGCACCCTGCGCCCGCGCTCTGTCACGTCGCGCGAGGGAGATCGGGACCTCGCGCTCCCAGTGATCACCGTCGGCGGCCGAGTCCTGCGCGAACATGTCCCCTGGCTGGCCTCGCTATACGAGGGGTTCTTCCGCGAGTTTGCCGCAACCTGCAGCTCCGAGCCGGTGAGGACGGCGGTTGACGATCGCTACGGAATCAACCTCAACGTGCAGCGCGGCCGGACGATGCGGTACGAGTGCCACGTGGACTCCAATCCTGTGGAGGGTCTGCTCTACGTGACCGACCATCCGCGTAGCGAGGGGGGTGAGCTGGTTGTCGCCAACCACCCCGGGGCGACCAGCGTCGAGGAGGTTGATCGCGACTGCTCGGTATTGCATCCGGTGGCCGGCCGGCTGGTCTTCTTCGACGCTCGCCAGTTCGCCCACTACGTTCGTCCGCTGCGGGATGACGGAGCGGTCCGGGCTGTGGTCGCAATGAATTTCTACACTCCAAGCTCGCCGGAGTCGTCTCGGCCAGCGGACCTCAACGATCATCTCTTCGGCGAGGCAACCGTCTCCGCCGTTGGCGGGTGAACCGCGCCTGATCTCGATCGGGGAGGGACGACGTGTGTGACCTCAAGGTCGGGCAGGCGAAGGCCGAGAGTGAGCTGCTGCTGCAGATCCTCGAGGACGCCCCGGTCGCGGTCTGGGCGGCGAGCGGGGAGGAACACGACTACGCCATCAGGCTCTGGAATTCCGGAGCCGAGCGGCTCTACGGCTACTCGCGCAATGATGCCCTCGGCCGGAACTACCTCGACCTATTCGTCAACGAGCTCGAGCGGGAGCAGGCGATGGCCGACCATGACCGCACCGTTAGGGATAGCAAGGCTTACCGCAATCTTGCACGGGATGTGATGGCGGATGGCTCGGAGCGACTGATCCTGACCCAGGGCTTTCCTCTTTGGGATCCCCGCGCGAACGAATACCTGCAGGCTGAGTTGGGGACCGACGTGACCGAGATCTCCGGGGAAGAGGCCGAGTGGCTCAGCAATGTCCGCGCGATGGCGACGAAAGCGAAACTGATAGAGCCACTCACCACCGTCGCCGAGTGGATCACCTCGCTCGGCCACCGGGGCGGCGGGCTGTCCGGCCTAATCCCTCTGATCTGCGACACGGTGCGTACTCTCACCAACGAAAGCGCCCGCTGTCGAGTTTGGAAGAACGGCTCAGACGGAAGCCCGAGTCTGCTGTCGGGGTCCGACGAGAAGCTCATAGCGGGCGAGTATGACGAGCTCAAGTTGGTCGAATGGGTGCAGAGCTCACGCAAGCGCGTCGTTGTCGACTATGACGCCAACCATCCGCCGGTCTTCGCCGACGGGCGACGACGTCGGAAGCGGTTCCCGGTTGAATCGGTGCGGCCGCAAAGTCGAACTCCGTTCGTCGCCCTTCCGCTCAGTTTCGGTGAGGATCCGATCGGCGTGCTGATGATCTACCAGGAGCCGGGCTTCAAGTTTGACCCTATGCTCCGCCAAGTCCTCGAACAGTTCGCGAAGCACGTGGCTCTTGGCATCTCGACGGCGGAGATGATCGGGGGTCTGCAGAACTGGACCGAGATCATTGCCGAAAGCGAGGCTAAGGTCACCCGTGATCGACTTGTCGAGGATTTCTCGCACCAGATGCGCAAGGTCGCGGGACCGATCAAACTCAGCGCCGAGCTTCTCCGTGAGCGCCTGCGCAGCCTAGGCATCGATGACAAAACGCTTGTGGCGATCAAGGAGATCGAAGCGCGAGCGGACGAGTTGATGGAGGGCATCCGCAACCTCGCCACCAATCTCGAGCCAACGGTCTTCGACCTCGACACACTTGTCCTCGGGATTGCGCGTGGGCTGCGGGCGCAGTATCCAGACCTCGACATCGCATACTCGAACAGGCTTGGCCTTCCGGTTCACCTCGAAGCAGTGCGGCCGTTCTTGGCGGCTGCGATCAGGAACGTCGTCGATAACGGGATCGAAGCGATGGAGAGCCGCGGCGTGCTCGGGATTGAGCTCGACGCCGATCCGGAGGGCGGAGTTCAGCTGCGGGTTAGTGACTCGGGCCCCGGCATCGACGTTGTACATCGGGAGAGGGTGTGGGAACAAGAAGTCTCTACCAAGGACTCCGGGCAGGGGTACGGCCTGTGGCGAACGCGCCAGGTCATCGAGCAGCTTGGTGGCCAGGCGCTGATCGGGAGTTCGGACGCCAATGGCACCACGGTCGTTCTCCGCTTGCCGCATGCGGTCTGCAACGAGCCGAATCCGTAGGTAGCCAGGTCCTTCAGCTCATCTACGCATCGTCGGGTAGAGACCGCTCTGTCCGCGGCTGGCCAAGCTCCCCCGTAAACGCCGAGAGGAGGTCCGCGAGCTGGTCTTGATTAGCCGCAGACGCCTTGCTCACCATTAGCGCATGCGGCGCCTAGGAAGCTATACCCACGCAGAGCCTGATCGGTGGCGATGATGAAGCGCGCGTCTAGGATCGAGTCGGCAGACGAGTTCGTTCTCGAGGGCCAACGCGAAGCGCTCCGCGACCGCCGCTGGCGCCGTCGCCGCAGCATGATCATCACGGTAACGCTGCTCGCCCTCGCGCTCGGCTCACACGTCTCTCTCGGCCAGCTGACGACCAATTGCGTCCGCGGTGTACTCAATGCGATCACGCCACCCACCAGCGCCCGCCCCGCAGAGGCCCACCCCTCAAAGCAGAGACGTCACCCGCGGCCCCCCCGATCAGGATTCAAGCTTGGGGTCGTCCCCGTCGGGGACGATTTGTCAAGCTCCAATTAGCTACCGAGATAACGCCTGAGCACCTGGCCGGACGAAGGATGCGTCGGCCACCGGAGCCAAACCGGAGCCCTTGGCCGCTCGTTCAACTCTCATCTGGTGTGGTTGACGACCTGCTTGACGGTGGGGCCAGAAATCAACTTGGGGCCTACTTCCGCCTAGGGAGTAGGCCTATCCTCAAAATCGTGCCTGAGGAGGCTCCTTCGGAGCCAGAATCTGTTCCTACCTCGCCCCTTATTTGTTCCTACCTGTTCCTACCCAAGGATTTGGGGCTGGCGAAATTTGGCTCTACAAAAGGAAAAATAAGTGCCCCGAGCTGGATTCGAACCAGCGGCCTACTCCTTAGGAGGGAGTCGCTCTATCCAGCTGAGCTATCGGGGCGGGTTACCGGAAAAGGCTCTGCTGAGCCGTTTCCAGTGATTGCTTGCCGTCCGCGCTCGGCTCAGATTCGACAGAAACAGGCTCCCCGCTGCCCATTGCTGCCCATTCGAGGGCTGCATCGAACTCGCGAAGCGCCACGCCGATCAGCCTCTCGCGGCGGCGCACAGCACTAGCGTAGACCTTCATCGAGAACCCTGGCTCGGTGTGCCCGAGCTGGTTCGCCACGTACACGGGATCGTCGCCCAGGGCGAAACGCAGGCTCGCGTAGAGGCGGCGAAGCGAGTGCGGCGTCACGGCCTCATCAATGGGCCGCAGGCCAAGCTCATCGAGCCTCTTGTTGGCTCGGCGGATCGCCGTCTTCAAGCGCCGCTCGACGTTGCTGACGCTCTGCCGCTGACCCTTGCGGTTGCGGAACATCGGACCCTCGCTGCTGCGCAGCGTGCGGAGCTTGTAGGCGGTGAGTTCCTTGCGCAGGGCGTCGGGGAGATCGACCTGGCGAATGCCCGCCTCGGTCTTCGATTCGCCAACAGTGAGCGTGCCGCTGGTCGGATCGAAGTCTGGCCAATCGAGGCCGCAGGTCTCGCCGTTGCGCAGGCCCGCACCCGCCATCGTGGCGACCATAGGCCGAAGCTTGCGCGAAGCCTCGAGGAGTGAGGGCAACTGCTCCGGCTCGACGGTCGGACGGTTCGGCGTGCTGCGCTTGACCCGCCGCCGCCTTCCGCGTGCAGGGTTGCGCGCCGCGTCGATGTATCCGTAGTCGCCGGCAGCGTCGAGGATCATCGCCAGCAGCCCGAGCGACTTGTTGATCTGGTTCGGCCCAAGCGCTCCCTCGCGGAGCTTGGCCGCCTTGTAGCGGTCGACGTCCTCGGGACCGATCTGATCGAGGTGCATTGAGGCGAGGTGGGGGAGAAGGTGGCCGCTCAACAGCCAGCGGTAGCTCTTGATCGTCTTCGGCCGTAGCTCCGGTTCCCGGCTCTCCAGCCATTCCGAGGCGAACTCGTGGAAGGTGGGTGCTTCGGCTATCTGTGGAGCTTGGGCGGGCTCGTACGGCCGCCAGAGGCCGCGTTCTACGTCAGCGAGGACGTGTCGCAGCTCGGCCTCTGCCCGTCGCCGGTCCCAGCCCTCCTCACTTGTCCCCAGCGCTACATAGCGCCGCTTGCCATAGGCACGAAACCGAATCGCCCAGGCCCGCCCGTCCTGCGGCTCGATCACCTGTCCTGTCGCCCGGCGAGGCATCCCTGCTTTAAGCCGCCGGGGGTGGGTCGCTCTCTCCTCGCCCCCGAATCGGAAGCAGCTCCACCCGACCCTCCGAGCCCTGAGACTGACTCGCCCGCTTACCCGAGCGGGCGGGCGCGTCAGCCGCTGACTTGCCATCCACCTTCCGCAGCACCCGCGCCGCGATTTCAGGATCGAACCGAAGCCGGGGCTTTACGCCTGTGCCGAGCTTGATCGCGCCGAGCTCGATTGCGTGGGAGTACACCCAAGAGCGCTCGATCCCAAGCCGCCGCGCCAGCTCGGCAGCATCGACCAGCTCTCGGCGCTGAAGCTCGCGCTTTTCGAGCAGCTCAACCACCCGGCGAGCGATTGCCTCGACTGTCTGCGGATCGAGTCTGACGCGAGGATCTCGTCTCATGGCCCGTAGGTGCCAAATGGGTCTCTCGTTGATCCACTTTTTCGGCAAAAGACCGAAGGTCAGACCTCTCGCCGGGCCTCCATACAGGCGGCCTCCGCACGGCGAAGCCGTGCCACAATCGGCCGCCGGAGGCACGGCTGGGGTCGCCAGCGCCATCACGCCCGAGCCTTCCTGACGTTTGGGATCACCAAACTGCGGCCAGGCACGAATCGGAGGGATTCGTAGTGTGTCGGCGGTTGGGTGGTTGCTGTTTTGAGTTCTTCCTTTGCCTGCTTTCTTGGGTCCTTCTTCTTGCTTTCTCTTGGCTTTCGGTTTTGGCTTCGTTCCTTGTTGGCTTGCTTGTTGACTTGCCTTCTTGCTTTTGAGTTTTGGTTGGTCTCTTTTCGTTCTTGGCTTCATTGCCTGGTCTCATCCGGCGACCGGAAGCCGCCGCGTGTGAATTCGCCCGGCTGCCAGTCGATGCCGTCGAGCAGGCTGGACGTGGGCACTCCCAGCGCCCCGGCGAGCTTCGCGAGGGTGTCGATGCGGGGGATGCGGCCGCCCCGCTCAAGCAGGCCTATCTCGGTGCGGTGAAGCCCTGCCCGGAAGCTCAGCTCCTCCTGCGTTACGCCCGACCCCTCGCGGGCACTCGCCAGGTTCTCGCCGAAGCGCTGAGCCACGACGCTCAATTGACGCCCCCGAGCAGCTCGTCAAAGCGCACAGCGGCCCTGCTGGGCGCGAGGCGGCGGCAGTCGCAGGAGAGCAACCCATCGCGGCTCAGTTCACGCACGGCGCGCTCTACCGCGTCCTGGTCGCAGTCCAGTAGATCGCTCTCAACCCGCAGCGCAAGCTCAAGGATCGTCAACTGAGCCGGGTGCAGCACAAGCACCTGCGTTAGGACCGAGCGCTGCATGATCTCGTCCTCTTGGGCGGGCGTAGACATGCCGGCCGGATATCTTCGTTGTGCATGGGAGCTAACTCCTCCTGTGCCATGCCCCCGGCTGTTCCACCAGCGCGGGGGCGCTTTTATTGGGCCACGTAGGCTAGCACGCACTAGTGGTTAACCACAAGTGGATATCAGACTGGCGTTAGCCACCTGCGTTTGAGAGCGTGTCGAAGGGATGGGACGCCCAGATGAGCCGCAGCCTGCCCTCGGTAAAGCAATCCGCCAGCTCCGCGAAAAGCGCGAAGCGACTCAGGAAGCTCTTGCCTATGAGGCTGGCGTCACGACAGGCACCCTCTCATTGATCGAGCGAGGCCAATCGAATCCCGCTTGGGGAACCGTAAAAGGCATCGCGAAAGCGCTGGGTCTCTCAATGGGCGAGCTGGGAAGTCTTGTGGACCGGCTTGAGGATTAGATTCCCTCGGGCAGCGGAGCCAGAGCAGTTCGATTCAAGTTCGCTTTAGGTTCTGTCGATTAGCTATAGTGCCCATGCACCAGCAAGAGTCGCCACCATTGACAGAATCTGACCACGAGGTATATCCGTCTGCGCCCCTGCGTTTCGTAGCTTTCGAAGCGCGTTTTTCGCCTATCCCGTTCTTCGAGACCGAAGCGGGTCGCTTGGCCCTACATGACGGGCTTCGCGAGCAATTCCCCATCCTGCAATCAGGACCTCCTCAGTCCGGTCCAATGGGGCTCGTTCTTGAGACCCCACAGCAAATGCGGATGATGGATCGCAGCCGAACCGTGTCCGCGACGGTCTCGCCTGCCGCTGTCTCCATTGAGACTTCGGATTATCGGCACTTCAATTGGTTCATCGAGTTGATTGAGGTGGCACTAGCCAGGGTTGCCAGCATTGCGCCTATCCCCACCGTTCACCGTGTCGGAATTCGCTACACCGACGAGATTCGCGTTCCTGGCGTGAATCACCCTGGGGACTGGGCCGGATACGTTGATCCGAGTCTCGTAGGCCCTCTGAATCTGGTCGAGGGGCTTGTGCCTGAGCAGCATGAAGCGCAAATCTCCTACCGAGTTCATGACCATCATCTAATTCGGTGTAGATACGGTGCCACAGAGGGCTGGAGCGTTGATCCTGGCGGACCCTTGAACGTCCGCAATGAAAGCGCCGGCCCCTACTTTCTCATCGATCTAGACAGCTTTTGGACCGCTCCGTCTACGGAGTTTCCGGAGTTTTCTGTCGATGCAACCATCGCGCTAGTAAAGGACCTTCATCAACCGTTGCGAAGCCTCTTTGAGGCATCTATTACGGACAAACTGCGAGATGACGTTTTTAGAAGAGTGCCTAGCAAGACTCAGTCTGAAGGGGAGATGAGCTGATGGCAACGACAGAGGAGGCTACATTTAGCGCCGCTACTGGGGGCGTAGGCAGAGAAATTGGCTCGGATAGCACTGGAGGCGGCTCGATCTTGAATCGGGCATCCGCCCTTCGTGATCGAGCCGGATCTCTTAAAAGCGAGGTGGATGGCACTCATCACGAAGTACGGGCGCAGCAGCTCGATGAGCTCACCGCAATGATCGCGCGCCAAGATCCTCACGAGGTTCTTTCTGAGCTATCTGAGACGTACGGCTTGTCTTGGTCGACGCTATCGAGGCTAGTGGCCGTAAGCGCTACGGCAATTAGGAAGTGGCGCAAAGGAGATGCCATTAGTGCGGACAACCGCCGAGCGCTTTCTCGGGTGCGCGCTTTTCTGGACCTCCTTGAACGAAATGCCAGTCCGCTTGAAGATGTGGCTTCTTGGCTTGAAATGAAGGTCTCCGACGACGCAACCGTTACTGCGGTAGATCTTTATGTAGCTGATCGGATAGATCTCATACTGGACCTTGCCTCAGCGCGTATTTCCCCCCATGAAGCACTCCAAGAGTTCGATTCGGAGTGGCGGGCAAAGTACACTAGTGACACTAACTTTAAAGTCGTTCGCGCTAGCGATGGCATGCCAGCCATCGTAGAGACGGGACGAGATACGTGAGGAACCTTGACAGCAAACCTCGACCGACCGGGAGAAATTAACGATCTTTATCTTGCGCGCGGATCAGAGGTGTCATCGCATCGGCCTGTGCTGCCTGGTGATGTCTTTTCCGATGTCGAGATTGGTGGGCTTGGGGCTCTAGATCTGGTTATTGTCATGTCGCATCCCTGCACTATGCGGGCTGGCGCGAAGCTAAAGCCCCGGCTTCAAGCGGCACAAGTTCGTCGAGATAATCAGGCGATCGACTTGGACGACTGGGCGGAAGGCCACTTTCGGGTCATGCCGCTTCCCGAGCTTGATTCGAGCACAGCCCATTGCTCGGCTGTGCTCTCAGAGATCGGCCTTGTTCAGAGCGCTGAACTCAAACTGGATCAACGAAAAGCATGTATGTCTGAGTCGGGCATCTACCTACTTCAGCAGAGACAGGTTTTCTGCCAAACCCGAGCACGTATCGGGCTCGATACGCTTGCCGACGCATCACAGCATGTTCTAGAAGAGGCAGACCTTCTAGAGGAGTGGAGCGAGAAGTTGGCAAGTGATGATTCAGGGGATGCGCTTGCCGTAGCGGCCGAGGAATTCGATTTGTTCTTGAAAGAGCCTACGGCTGCGTCGCTGCGCAGCAAATTGGAGTTGCCACACGAGCGACCTGGGGTAAGGCGGGCCGTCAGAGCGGAGATCGCCACACGAGCGGCGACAAAAGCCGGCACCTAGGTCGCATTGGGCAGCGAAGGGATCTCGCTGCCCAAACCAGATCGAATCGTGCGTAATCGGATCAAATCCGCGGCGGCTCGGAATGCGACGCGTTCGGCAGCGCAGAGCCGAAAACCCGAACTTCTCCAGATCAATTAGGAGGGTCTATTTGTCAAGCCCCAATTTGGCTTGAGACCGGGACAGCGGCTTGATTATGCCGAATTGCGGGGGACACAAGGGGACGCTGACGGACTTTGGGGGGCGAATTTGTGCCTACCTCTGTGCCTACCCATCTTGCGCGATAATCGGGCCTGCGCCCCGGTAGCTCAGCATGGAGAGAGCGTCCGCCTCCTAAGCGGAAGGCCGCTGGTTCGAGTCCAGCTCGGGGCACTCTGGGGGGAAAGCGAATCGTCGCGCGCCCGACAACATGCTCATTTGGGTAGTCCCTAGGATTTCGGTCGTTTCAGGCCTGGGAAGAACGCGCAGCCCGCTGCCAGCAAGAGGGCGACAATCGTGAACGTGGGACGGTCGGCGAACAGGCACTCGAAGGCGACCACGATGCAAAGGATTAAGACCCAATCGGTCCAGACGATTCGGCTCGCGACGTAGGCGGCTAGCTCAGCGAGCCCTTTCAATGCGCCGCCGCCGCCTCTGCTCCCAGTGCCGCAAGAGCCCAGTCCGCTTTGATAATGACCCGGTAAAAATGCTGGGTCGAGCCTCGGACCTGTTCGGTGCGGACGAGCTCGACTGCGTTGCATTCGTTCAGGACCCTGACGTGGTAACTGAGGGCGCTGAGCTGCTGGGAAAGCCTTGCGGCCAGCTCACGCGGGCTGACCTCCTCTTGCGGCTCGCCAAGCATCTCGCGCAGGATTTGTCGGCGCATCGGGTGTCCAAGGGCACTGAAAAGGTCGTTCTCTCTTTTCTTACCTCCTGCCATCAGCGTTCGCTCCAACCCAGTGCCTCCGCGCGATCAAGGGCGGCGTCCGTGGGAGGGGTGCCTTTACGGAAGCCAAGGTGGCGAAGGTTCATGGCGAACCTCTCGCGCGGAGTCGGGCCGGGCCGCGTCGTCCGGTCGTCGTCGATCACGGCGGAAGAAGCTCGACCTGTCGAAGGACTGACAGGTGGTACTGGATCATGGCGACCGTCGGACAGACGGGAAGCGCGCTGCGTAAGTCCGTGGGGTCAGATGTGGCTCCGGCGGCAAGGGCGGCGATGGCTAGGCGCAGATACTCGGGGTCTCGCCACTTTTCCTCAGCAGCGTGATCCGCGTGAGCGAGGATGGCAATTCGCATAGGATGGCTACGGGCGTGGTTGCGCCTCGCCTCTAATAAATCGCCGCCCTGCGCTGTGGCCATCTACGCAGCCCGTTTCGTTTGCTCGGACTCGGGGGTACGACCTCGGAAGTAATAGAGCTTCCGGGTCGCTCCCCGGATCATTTCCTCGTCGTACAGGTCCAGCACCGGAAGCAGGGAGGCCAGCGCTCTCATGTGGTGGGCGGCCGTCGCTATGTCGGGGGCATCGTCGCCGTGCATCCTGACCAGATCGCTAGGCGCGAACGGCTCGCCAATCCACCGCATCGCTTCGACGGCCGCGACCCTGAGCGGGTGGACACCGCCGGAGACGATCTCATCCCACTCCGATCCGTTGTCTTGTTTGTCGCGCATGGGGGGGGTTGAAGGGTGCCCCGGCCGGTTGAACTCCTCTTGCAAAGTTGCCGACCGGGGCACTGATCAGGCTGCCGCCCTGCTGACGACGTTGGACGGTCCTAATCTGAGTGTTGAAAGGTTTCAGATCGGAACGCGCAGGCCAATACTGATTTCTAGATCGGATTTTCGCTGCTAGTCCGGTTTTGCCTGAGCGTCCACCACATCGGCGTTCCGACAGCGCGGGAAGCCCAGGGATACGACGATGATTGATTCCGATTCCTCGCCGCTCCCGATACGGCGCTCGTTCGATTCGTCTTCGATCTGACGCACTCGCTCCCACGATCTAGCCTGCTCGTCGGCTATGTCGTTGCGTCCCTGCTGGTCGACGTTGAACCAACGCCAGGACAACCAGACGCGAGGATCGTGTGGCAGCTTCCCCGCCCAAAAGCTCGCCATTGATTCGGCCATGACGGCCTCAAGAATCAGACCGGCCAGAGTCTGCCGTTCGGCCGGGGTCATCGCTTCGATTTCCGCATCGTCGTAGAACGGGATCTTCACCGCGCGATAGACGTGCTGAAGCGCGTTCCTGACTGGTCGGACAGCGGCCAGCTCTATCGAGCCGTCTGCCACCAACTCATTGACGTGATGGCCGATGGTGCTGGCGGTTTGGCCGAGACGCTTCCGCATGTCCTCCGGGCTGGCGGGGCCTTCGTTGAGATAGGCCAGGATTTCGATGCGGACCCGGTGGCCCACCGCGTAGCTGATCGCGTCCTCGACGCTCCGTTTTCCTTGGCCCAGCCTGATCTTGGTGTCGGTATCGCCTGCCAAAGCGCGTTGCCCCCCTCACGGTCTACTCGCTTATAGGTAGTCAAACAGACCGGAGCATAGAGATTTACCTGAGGGAATTTAGCTTCAAGTCCGGGTTTAGCTTCAAGTCCGGGTTTAGCTGATACTCCGATCCTTCTTACCATTGCCTTCCCGCCCCGGCGACTTCGCCGGGGGCTGACGACAGAGGGGAGGTGATGGCGATGAAGATCGCGCCAGTCGCGCATGTCTATCCCAGCGTGCAAGTCATGAAGCACGCCTAGAGCGTGTCTTTGAGGGGTCGGTCTCGGCCCGCTGGGTTTGGGGTTGGGATCGACCCCCAGTTCCTTTCGCCCCGCCCCCGGCGGGTGCAGAAAAGCGACTACTTCCCCCAATTGTTGTGGGACAGGGGTAGCCGCTTATTCGACCTGGGGGCATGGGGCATAGAAAGCGCTTGTTTGAGCGGAATCCGACCAGGGGAGAATCTTTCTAGTGGCGCTGGGCGGCCTGACTGACAAGCAGCGGCCTAGCGCCGCAAACGGCCTCGACGCGGACAGTTTTGAGGCGATCTGCTTCGCGGTCTCCGAGAAGTTGCGCCGCGAATATCGCCAGTCCAAAACGTGGGCCGTCGAAACGGCCGACGAAATGGTCGACCAGGCATACATCGATCTGCTTCCTCGAAGCAGCGCGCGAGCGTGGCGACGAGTTCGGCCCGCTGTCCTGGCGGCATGAGGTATGGCACCCGCTGTCGCTGGGCCGAAGGCAGCGGCGACAGCGGCTCGTTGCAGATGCGGTCTTTACCTATGTCCGCGTTGATGGCGACGATGCTCTTTCCGTCGCTCCGCGTTTTATTGAGCTTGACCGCGCGACACTGGCGGTCGATGCGCTCGCCGCTGAGCTGGCGCGATACGCCGACCTCTACCGCGCCGAGGGAAAAGACGGCGAGCCGATTTGGCGCGGGCTCTATCCGGTCTTCCCGCCCGTCCTCTGCATACTGGCCGGCGAGTCCCGGCCCGTCCTCGAACGTCGCCGCAGGACGGCTATGGCGCTGCTCAGAAACGATCCGCGCTTGGCTCGGGCGACTGACGTAGCGGTCTCGATTGGTCTGCTGGACGATCTGAAAGAACGTGGGCCTTTTGCGCCGGTCTTCGCTGAGCTGCGCCAGCCGGGCGAGGCGGTCGATTGGCTCGGCCACGGCTCGGGATCGTGACCGAGCCCGTCGACGGCGGGCAGCCGACCTACGGCCCGGACGATCTGCTGACAGTCGCCGTCGCGGCAGAAATCGCCAACCGCTGCGTCCGCACGATCCGCCGCGCCTACCGCCGTGGTGCCCTGGTTGCTCATCAGGACGGCAACGGCCGCACGATCCGCGTTAGGTACGCCGACCTACGGGTCTGGATGATGGCGAAGCCCGCAGCGCCAGAGCCCGTATCGGTCGAGCGCCCGGTCGGGGAGATTCGCCACCGCAAACGAGTTGAGAGCCGCGCAGGGCCAAGCGAGAACTTGCGCTTGCTCAGTGCCGCGCGGCAACGGCGGAACGTGCAACGATGCTGATGGCCGCGCACTCACAAGCACTAAAAACGTGCCAATGGCGGCGCTCGTGGCTCGGCACACTCACAAGCATTAAAGATTTTAATGTCGTTGATAGGCACCGCCCGGCGATGAGTCTTTGCCGGTGTGCCGCGCCCCGCGCGTCCGCTTCCGCCGCGTCGCAGTCCGGCGATCAGCTTTGGCGCGGCGGGCACGACGACGCTGCTGCTGATCTTGCTGGGGGGAACCGTCCCGCTTCGCAGGCTTGTAGGGGTTTGCTTCGACCTCGACTCGGGCGCGCTCGCACTCGGCCTCAAGGTCGATTGGCGGCTGGCCGTGATAGCGGGAAATCAGGTGGCGGTAGTAGCGCTTTAAGGTCTCGATGTCGTGTTCCGTGGGGATCGTCCCGGTCGCCAGGCTTGTAGGGGTTTGCTTCGACTCGACCCAGGCGCACTCGCCTTCGCCGCCGTCAGGAGCCTCACCGGGGATCGAGCCGAAAGCAGACTTGCCTGTATCTCGATCCCGTCGCACCAGTACCCACCTGACGAGGGACTTTCTGCGGCCCGCGACCTTGCTGGAGTTTCGGGTTCCGAGGGGGGACCGACGATCACCATAGAGCGCTGCTAGGAATCAATTTCGATTCGAGTCCTCAAAAGAATATCTGCTGTCAATTTCTCTCGAAAATTCTCCAACAGACAACGAATCGCCAGTTGCAGAGGGAAATTAATAGTGGAGCGAACTCCACCGCGCGTAAAGACTCAAAGCATTAACTCCAACTTTCTGCTTGCAAACGTCACAAGAAGTGCGATAGAAGACCCAGGCCATACCGAGCTAAATCTTGTCTCGACTTGCGTGGATCGTTCGGGACCTGAATTCAAAAAGGGGAGTCAATGCGGGAGACGAGATTGTTCCTTGCCGTCTGGGCAGCGCTCTTGGTTGGGGTTATTGGCGCCGTCGCCGGTACATCGGCCTCCGCCGACACTGAATCAATGTCGGCGGAAGAATTCACCCTCCCCTCCAGCGCCACCGAACCCGGCACGGAACAGGTCACGGGACCGACCACTGAACCGGAGGCCGCCGATTCCCTTCCTCATAGCAACCTCGATCGGGGCGAAGCTCTTGAACTCTTGACGGAAGTCTTCGGTCGCGAGCTCGAAGCACCGTCCGGACCATTTGACGACTTGCACGTCGAGAAATTCCTCTCGAACAATGTCGCCCTCATCGCCGCAGGCGAACAGCCTGAATCGACCGAAGGTGGGCCAGCAATCTCCTACAAAGGCCCGACGCTAATGGAGTCCACCGTTCCCCTTCGAGTCGAAGGAGCCTCCGGAGAAAATGAAACAGTGGAACTCAGCCTTGATCGCTCTGATGGCGAACTCCAGCCCGAGAACCCACTCGTCGAAGTTAACGTCCCCGATGAACTCGGCGACGGGGTCGAATTGCCCGAAACGGGGGTCACGATCAACCTGCAAGGAGCTGATGAGGCAATCGCTCCGTCCAACGTTGAAGGTAGTGCGGCGTTCTATCCCAACGTCGACAAAAACACAGACCTGGTTGTAGCGCCTACCCCAACAGGAGTGGAGACGCTGACCCAAGTTCGAAGCGCGGACGCGGTAGCGCCCCAGGTCTTCGACCTTAGCCTCCCGACGAACGCCACGCTGGAAGAGACCAAAGAAGGCGGAGCGTTGATCGTCAAAGGCGGCGGTACGCCGCTGGTGGAAGTGGCTCCGCCTGACGCGATCGATGCATCGGGGACTTCGATACCCGTTGAAATGGAAGTAGAGGGCAGCAGTCTTATTCTCACCCCCGAACCACCTGCGTCTACGAAATTTCCAATACTGATTGACCCTCTCTATCAGACGTACAAATGGGAAGCAGGAAAACCGCAAAGCGGAATCCACTTCTCCAATACTGGTCAAGAAGAGTGGACGCCTCAGAACGCCAGTGCATACTACGAATACCCGTGGTGTAATCCTTGCCAGCCGTATAAAACTTCAGACGCGATGGAACCATCGGTAGGTCTCGCTGTGTACAGCGGCTGGTATCAGGTGAAAAAAGGGGAACACGCTGCATGGATCTACACGGTGCCGAGGTACTTCAAAGATCCCGGGGAAAAGCCGACAAGCTTCATCAATAACCTGACGTTCACTGGTCTTACACAGTGGGCTAATAGCCCTTACCACGATCCGTATCTTGAGGGCGGTCTATGGGATATTTTTAAAAATGAATGGGGAAGCCCAATCATTTATCACGAAGGGTTAGAAGGGCATAGTCTCAATGATGCGAATTGGGAATACAAAATGCCAAACCTCAACGGGAACGTCAACGACAAGATCGCCTCGGTGGGTCTGTGGGCCACCCAAGACACACCCAATGGGCCGGGAAACGTTCACGTCACTGCGGCGACCGTCGAACTTGCAGAGGCAACCGACCCAGAAAAAAACAAGCCAGTATTTGGTTCGATAAGTCCCCCGCTGAAATGGGTTAACCAAACCCCAGCACCAGTCGAATTCTCGGTCACGGATACCGGCCTTGGGGTCTATGCGCTAAAAGCCACTTCTGGGGAAGTAAGTTGGACTACCCCCTTCGGATGCACTGGGGTCGGAGGCAACGCCTGTCCTCGCAGTTGGTACGGACCTAGCGAAACTCAAGCGGCGCTCAAATACGACCCGAGCGTAATGGCGCAAGGAGTCAACAATCTGAAAGTTGTTGCCGAAGACCCGCTTGGTCACGCTTCATCGCCGGCAACGGTACAGATCAGGGTGGATCACTCAGCCCCATCGATCAGTCTTTCAGGGTCGCTCACCGAACAGGACATCCTAGGCACTCGCCGGAGTAGCTACACGCTTAATGCAATTGCTGCCGATGGAAGCGAAGGGGCGTCGCAGTCGGGGGTGGGAAAACTCTCGGTCGAAGTGGATGGCAAAGTGACCAAAGAAGTCAATCCCGGTTGTAGTACGCAAAACTGCACACTCGGCATGGAAACGCTGCTCGAAGCGAATCAGTATCCGGCGGGAGTGCACACTGTAAAAGTCAATGCCACTGATGCTGTCGGCATTACAGCTACAAAAACGTTGTCAGTAGAACTGCACCCGACATCTCCACCGAGCCTCGCCCTGTCGGGCAGCATGACCGAACAGGCTAGTGTTGGAACCTCGCGACCTCGCTACGTGCTAAAAGCTAGCGCGGCTGCACTTGCGGGCTCGGATGGATCAGCGCCATATGGGGCCGCCTACTCAAACGCCTTCGGCACTCCCGGCACCGCAGCCGGCCAGTTCAACCACCCCGCCGATGTCGCGTACGACGCACAGGGCAACCTCTGGGTCGTGGACAAGGCCAACAACAGGATCGAGCAGTTCACCGAAAGCGGCGGCTCCCCGAAAGCCTTTGGCTCCCTCGGCTCAACCGGCGGCAAACTGAACTCGCCCTCGGGGATCGTGGTCGATTCCAGCGGCAACGTCTGGGTTACCGACACCGGCAACACGCGCGTGGTCGAGTTCGGCAAAGCAGGCGAATTCCTCGCCACCTTCGGCACCAACGTCAACAAAACGAAGGTCGAAGCCGCAGGCACCCAGGCCGAAAAGAACCTCTGCACCGCGGCCTCCAAAAACGTCTGCCAGGCCGGCACCGCCGGAAGCGCCGAAGGCCAGATGAAAGAACCGATCGGCATTGCCGCCTCCTCCGGGGGGAACCTCTACGTGGTTGAGAAGGGCAACGGCCGGGTCGAGAAGTTCAGCCCGACAGGCGCGATCCTCGCCAACTTCGGTGGTCCCGGAAGCGGCTCGGGCCAGCTCCTCGAACCGACCGCCGTCGCGGTGGCGCCGGACGCCTCTATCTGGGTGGCCGACTCCGGCAACAATCGCATTCAGCACTGGAACTCGACCTTCACCGCTGTGAGTGCCTACGGCAAAGAAGGAACGGCCAACGGCGAATTCAAACACCCCGACGCGATCGACGTCGACCCGCTCGGCAACGTCTTCGTCGCCGACCAGGGCAACGGCAGGGTGCAGGAGTTCAGCGAAAACGGAGTCTTCCTCACCCGCTTCGGCTCGGGCGGAACCAACCCCGGCCAGCTCACCCTCACGGATCCGGCCGGCATCGCCGCCAATGGCAAAGGCGAAATCTGGGTGACCGACACAGGTAACAACCGGGTTGAGAAGTGGATCGCTCCGAAAGTTCCGGCCTACTCAAACGCCTTCGGCACTCCCGGCACCGCAGCCGGCCAGTTCAACCACCCCGCCGATGTCGCGTACGACGCACAGGGCAACCTCTGGGTCGTGGACAAGGCCAACAACAGGATCGAGCAGTTCACCGAAAGCGGCGGCTCCCCGAAAGCCTTTGGCTCCCTCGGCTCAACCGGCGGCAAACTGAACTCGCCCTCGGGGATCGTGGTCGATTCCAGCGGCAACGTCTGGGTTACCGACACCGGCAACACGCGCGTGGTCGAGTTCGGCAAAGCAGGCGAATTCCTCGCCACCTTCGGCACCAACGTCAACAAAACGAAGGTCGAAGCCGCAGGCACCCAGGCCGAAAAGAACCTCTGCACCGCGGCCTCCAAAAACGTCTGCCAGGCCGGCACCGCCGGAAGCGCCGAAGGCCAGATGAAAGAACCGATCGGCATTGCCGCCTCCTCCGGGGGGAACCTCTACGTGGTTGAGAAGGGCAACGGCCGGGTCGAGAAGTTCAGCCCGACAGGCGCGATCCTCGCCAACTTCGGTGGTCCCGGAAGCGGCTCGGGCCAGCTCCTCGAACCGACCGCCGTCGCGGTGGCGCCGGACGCCTCTATCTGGGTGGCCGACTCCGGCAACAATCGCATTCAGCACTGGAACTCGACCTTCACCGCTGTGAGTGCCTACGGCAAAGAAGGAACGGCCAACGGCGAATTCAAACACCCCGACGCGATCGACGTCGACCCGCTCGGCAACGTCTTCGTCGCCGACCAGGGCAACGGCAGGGTGCAGGAGTTCAGCGAAAACGGAGTCTTCCTCACCCGCTTCGGCTCGGGCGGAACCAACCCCGGCCAGCTCACCCTCACGGATCCGGCCGGCATCGCCGCCAATGGCAAAGGCGAAATCTGGGTGACCGACACAGGTAACAACCGGGTTGAGAAGTGGACCCAACAAACCTTTAGGACAGAAATATCGACGAGCGTCACGATAGACGGGAAACAGGTCAGCGTCGGCAAAGCCACATGCTTTAGCGAGCCTTGTCCACTGGCTACTGAATGGATTCTCGAAGCCCCGGTTTATCCAGGTGGTCATAAAGTCACCGTCGAAAGCACAGATGGTCTGGGTAGAAGCACCGCGAAAACGCTAACTATCGAAATGAAACCAGACACCGTCCAGCCGACACTCGAAGTGGGCGGGTCTCTCTTTGCCGCGCCGGAGGGGTGGGTTGAACAAGACCAATACCTTCTCACCTCTACCGCCACTGATGCCGGATACGGGTTGACTTCGCTTATCGCCAAAATTGATGGGAAAGTGGTGGCGTCGTGGAGCAGCCCATGCCCGGACGGCGCATGCAAAGGGTCCTTTTCACAGACGCTTGATATGAGCGTGTATGCCGGTGGCTCTCATCCGGCCGAAATCGTCGCCAAAGACGGCGCAGGCAACACTCAAACGAAACAGTGGTCAATCAACGTCGACCCGGAAGGCCACGTCTCCAGTGCCGAGGCGATCGATACGCTCGAAGCAGCGGACGAAACAAGTGAATCCACAGTCGTCGCCCTTCCAAGTGAGGAACTAGAACCCGAGCAGATGGAAGGCGGAGACAACCCCAAACTAATAATGGAAGGTGGAAAACTAGAAAGCGAGGGGGTGCCCGACACAACCACGCTGACAACCAATCCGGCAAACGGCTTCAGCATTGAAGGCCCCAATGGCACGACGACCTTTACGCCGAAAGTCGGTGAAAGTCCCGGCGAAACGAAAGTTGCCTCAGAAGTTGCAGGAGTAACTGCGAATACCCAGAGCAGTGTGGACACCATTATCCGGCCCGTCTTCAATGGGGCGCAAACGTTCCAAGCGATTCGGACGCCCGAAGCCCCGGAAACATACTCGTGGACGGTGAAACTCGCGCCTGGCCAAAAACTTACCTCGGTCAGCACGGAATTTGCACAAGTAGAATATGAAGACGGTACCGTCGCATTTTTGATCACTGCCGAAGGGGCTCACGATGCTACCGGCGTAACGGTGCCCGTGTCACTTTCAGTGAGCGGAAACGTTCTCACGTTGAAAGTCGAATTCAAAAAATCACAGTTTACCTATCCAATAATCGCCGGTCAGGGATGGGAAACTAGCTACGAAATACCAACCTACGTTGAACTTCCCGAAGACGAATACGAAATTAAACAGCGCGAAGAGGAAGAAAAATTACTCAGAGAAGGTGAAGAACCGACCAAAGCTCTCAAATCACCCCTGTCACCAGAAATGGGACAGGAGCTGATTCGCGAGAGCCTTGGTAGCGCTGAAAGCATCGCCGCACCACCTTATCCATCGGGTGGTGGAGCAGGAATAAGTAAGCTCACAACGTTTACCGTCGACGAAAATTACGCTTGTGGACTAAAGTGCGGACACTGGAAAGTCTATCTCCGAAACCCCTCTTTTATTCGCGGGTGGGATTGGGCACATTGGGAATATGAAACTCAGGTCCACTGTGGCTGGAACGAGGTTTGGTGGCTCGAACCGGTGGTACACCTATCTATGCCTGAACCTGGGTGTTCATTCACGGGCCCGATGAAAGTGTGGAAGGGCGAAAACAAACACCTAACGATATGGGGCCGCTATAAGATCGCAGCGGATGTCGCGACGGAGTGGGCTGAATGGCAGGAAAAGAATTTCCTTGCACTACAGATATGGATTTGGCCTAATGGATTTCAGCAAAACTACAAGGGGCATTGGACATGCACAGATCCATTCTTCTGCTAAGCAGATATAGTTCAATTCTATGAAACGAATGGGGAGTCTCATCGTTCTGGGCGCGGTCCTTGCAGTTGCGATCGCTGCGTGCGGCAGCGCGGATGGATCAAACCCCAACAATGCCTGTCTGATTGAAGGGGAATTGAGGATACTGCCGCAGAACAGCGGGTTGCCCTGTAGCGCGATTCGATCGATTACATATGTGCTTCCGGGCTCGCCGGGCGTCTATCCGCTGAAGGGCACTGGTCGAGGACACGGAAGGACGTGTCGGGTGTATCCCAAATCTGCGGCGCCTTTGAGAATTAGGTGCTGGAAGAAAGACAAGCATTTCGAGGTTGTAGAAGTCACCTAGTGCTTGGAATTGAAACCCAGTGCGCTGGCCGTATACCCAGGGCGGTGAGCTAGCTCCCTTTGGGGGGAAGCCATAGCCGGGCAACCTTGTCGCAACTAGTTGCTCGCGCTTCCGCTCAGGCGTCCGGCCGTCAGTTTTTGGCGCGGGGTACAACGACGACGCTGCTGCTCTCGCCGGGGACCGTCCCGGTCGTCAGGTTCGTAAGGGTTTGCTTGGACTTCGGCGTGGGCGCGCTCGCACTCGGCTTCAAGGTCTATTGGCGGCTGCCCGTGGTACCGGGCGATCAGGTGTCGGTAATAGCGCTGCAAGGTCTCAATGTCGTGTCCCGCCCAACCTGCCAAGGGGTGAAGGTTCATGCCGTGCGGTCCCATTACCAGCGTCGAGTGCAGGGCCATTGAGATTGCCGTATGTCGGCACTCGTAGAAGGTCATATCCGCAAGGCCGCTCGGCGCGTCGGGCGCTTGTGCCGCGATCTTGCGAGCAGGACGCCAAACCCTCGCAGTCCAACGGTTATAAGCATCGTCATCCATTGCGAGCGGTATCCGTTGACCATCCGATCCCCTTAGCCAAACTGGCCCGTCCTGATCGAGAACCTGAAAGACCAAGCCGTTCGCGGGCTGTGGTCCGAAACGATCTTCCAGCGCTTCGCGGTAGCGCTGGACGCGATCCGCCGCGTTACTCAAGAGCAGCGCGGCCCTCGCGCCGGTCTTCAATCCCTCAATTACATCTGGGTCGCTATCGCTCGTCCGTTGCAGCTCGACGGTTGTGTCGAAGACGTTTTCCCAGGCGACCGACCGCCGCCATTCCGAAGGTCGGGACGCGATGGTAAATCCCATTGCTGCGACGAGCGCAGCATCGCGAAGCGGCAACAGATCGTCCCGCGCGGCACGATTCAAGATGGCCTCGATGATTCGCTCCAACCCTGTTGCGTCGGCGGCGTAGGCAAGTCGCTTGCGGTTCTGTTTGGGGAGCTGGATCACGCCGGACAGCTCAACGGTCAAAGCGTTGGGGTGCCGACGCCGGAGCCAGCGGAGGACCGCCCGAAGCAGCTTCAAAACTTCGCGACGTTTGGCCACCCCTATGCCTTCTGAAATCAAGCTGTCCTGAAAGCGCGTCAGGGTCGCAGCGTCGTCCGAGATTCGGTCTAGACGGACCTTGGAGATTGATCGCGTCGCAATCTCGTTGTCCCACATGCGGACGGACTTTTCGGCGTATCCCTGACTGACCTCCGGGCCGTGGATAGTCAGCCACTCTTGGAATCCTTCTTCGACGGTCATGCTTCCGGCCTTGTCAGGTTTGGCGACGGAGCCGCTGACCTTCACGGCCTCCCGCGCTCCGGCGAGGAACGCGACAGCCTCATCCAATGCCCGGTCGAGGGAGCCGCACTTGCGCTCAGAAAACGACTTACGCGGTTGGCGGCGTATGCCGTCCTCGTCTTCCTCCCACCAGCGGACGGTAAAACTGACGATTGCACCAGTGTCCTTGCGGGCCATAGCGAAGACGCTCGGCGGGAGTTCATTCCCGTGGTGGTCGACCCCAATCTGTTTAAGCGCGAGTGCCATCTGTGCCTACCTCCGTTCGGGTATGTGCCTACCTCTGTGCCTACCTGTCGAACGAGCGGAGGTTTTGTCCCATCCCTCTTGTGCTTCTTTCGGCTCTATGGGCCGGATGAGGGGGGCAAAACTCGTCGCTCCGATAGCTCTACGGATGGTCCCTTAGGAGGGAGTCGCTCTATCCAGCTGAGCTATCGGGGCTCAGCTTCAATCGTAGGCGCTCCGAGGCGGCCCTTGCCCATTCGTGCCTCAATCCGATTTGGCGCCTACCATGAAGGCATGGCAGTCAGCAGAAAGCCGCTTCTTGCTCCCGGCAATGAGGCCGAATGGGCGAAGATCAATCGTGCCGATACCGAGCAGCTGCGTGCTTCGAACTTGGCCCTAACGCCCACTCAGCGGTTGGAGCTAGGCCAAAAGCTCTCGCAGCAAGCAGTCTCGCTGCTCGCTGCTTCCGTGAAGGCTGGCAATGCCCCAAGACGAGCCCTCTGGTCCTGATCTCGTTGGCGTCATAGCCGACGCCAACTCGGCAGGTTTGAAGCACGTTGTCATCGGTGGGTTCAGCGTGATCTTCCACGGTTATGTACGAGCGACGAGAGACTCGGACCTGCTCGTTCCCGATGGCGAGGAAGCCGACGAGACGATCCTGCGCTTCCTCGAATTGACAGATGGCCGCCGATTGTCCGATGGAAAGAAGCTCACAATCGAGGACATCGCCGGGGCCGAGCAGCTGCGGGTAAACAGTCGCCGCGGCATCATCGACATCATTCGCGGTGGTTCTCCTCCGCTTGACTTCGACACGGTTTCCGACCGAGCAGACACTGTGGAGTGGGAGGGTCAGATGGCCCGGGTCGCTGCACTGTCGAGCGTTGTGGGCTTCAAGCGCCTTGCCAGAAGACCCCAGGACCGAGTCGATCTGGAAGAGCTGGAGGCGATCCATGGCGACTTGCCCGTTGAACCGATTCCCGGCCTCGATTCATAGCTGGTTAATTGGGCAGCGAAGCGGTCTCGCTGCCCAAACCGGCATAGAACCGCAGCAATCGACTGGAATCCGCGATTGCACGCGGCACCGCATCAACCCTTTTGCAGAGCCGAAAAGTTGCCCTCGCCCGACTCGCTTAGGAGGGAGTCGCTCTATCCAGCCGAGCTATCGGGGCGGGACTAAGGATTGTCTCAGCCTCGCTTCTCATCGAGCAACTCGTGGCACCAGGTGACCGCAGCGTCGGCAACAGCGATCGCTCGTTTTCGATCCAGCGTCTCGATCGGCGCGTCGTCGTAGCGGAATTCGGCGGCCCAGGGTGTTAGCCAGGAAGCCGATTCGAGCTCCGGCTCCATGGCGATGGAGTGTTTCTGGGCCAACACGATCAGATATTCGAGGTCGTGTGTCTTTGGAAAGTCGATGCCCTCCAGCATCAGAGCGACCTTCACGGCCTTCTCGACAGCTTGTTGCGCGTGAAAGCCCACCGGGCGGTCATCCATCTCTGGATCGGGAGCGAGCTTCTCAGCTGTCGCCAGGTCGATTGCCGCTAGTCGAGCGAGGGACTCCGCGACTTCGATCTGCTCAGGCGTGGGCAAGGACGCGACCGTCGCGGAGCGCGTGATGGACCATCGTGCCCGGTACCTTTGCGCGCCGCTCGGCGTGCTCCTCGTCTAGGACGATGATGTCTACCGGAGCCGGGAAGTCTCTGAGAGTGCGTCGCAGACGCTCCCACTCCTTGAGGCGATTCTCCACGGCAGGCTCGATGACGAGAAAATCGACATCGCTATCCGGCCCTGCCTCTCCGCGTGCATGGGAGCCGAAGAGGATCACTTTCGATTTCGCGCCGGCGGCTTCTGCCAACAGCTGCCCTGCTTGATCGATCAGGTTGCGAGAGACCATGGTGGACAAGGTAGCGGAGCGAGTTGCGGACAATGCAATCCATTGGGCAGCGGAGCGGTCTCGCAGCCCAAACCGAGATAGAACCACGGCAATCGACTGGAATCCACGACCCCACGCAGTACCGCCCCGACCCTTTTGTAGAGCCGAAAATGTGCACTTCTCCAACTCGCTTAGGAGGGAGTCGCTCTATCCAGCTGAGCTATCGGGGCGGGAAGGGCAATCGTAGAGCTAACTGCCCGCGGCATCGAGGTCCTCTAGGTCCGCCAGATCGCGGGTTCTTCCGGCAGCCTGCTTCATGGCCTTCAGGTCTTCAACTGAGCAGACTGCGACTCTGACGCCTAGAACCTCGGTCTCCGTGGCACGGGCACGCAGCTCATCAAAAGCGGGGACGCCGTCCAGTCCTTGGACGACGTCGAGGCGACCAAGCTCGGTCTCAATCGCAACCTGCTCACCGCTCGAGAGCTGGCCCGCGATAGAAGGTTGGCTACTGAGGAAGGATTCGCCGGTTTGCACATGGCCATTGATCGCTGTCGCAACCGCCGCAACGCGCTTGAGGTTCTCGATATCCGAAGCAATGACGACGTCTACGTCCTTCGTTCCGCGGACCACTCCCCAAGCGTTGACGGCTAGTCCACCGATCAGCACGAACTTGACGTCTGCCTCTGAAAGCCGGCGAAGGAGCTGATCGAAGGCTGGTTCAGTCACTGTGGCGAGCGGCGCCCACGAATTGCATCAACTTGTGGCTCAATGCGATTCCCTCGGCCAGGTTGACGCTCATCGGTCGCCGAGCGTCATCGCGGAGTCGCTGGACGCGAGTCGTCTCGGCCACCGCTGCGGGACCCTTCGACGCTTCACCCGGCTGTTGGATCAATGCCACGAAGACACGGTAGCGGAGGGGAATGGTTCTCTCCTGATTGGGCAGCGGGTCGATCTCGCTGCCCAAACCGGGATCAAGTCCCTGTGTTGAGGTAGAGACGGTGAGCAGGCCTGTATCCGGAGGCAGTAGCTCGCGGATCTCGGGGTTCGGAGCTCATCGCGACTCAGGCGTACAAACTCTCCGAAGCCAGCTCTTGCGCCCGCCGGCTCCAGAGCTTGACCTGCATGAAGATGTCGTCGCCGTAGGCCTCGAGGGCGTCGAGGGCGAGCAGGGTGAAGCGGCCGTTGGAGATCTCTTCCTGGTCGACGGTCTCCTCGTCGAGCTCGGCGGTGGCGGCTACGGCGCCCTGAAGCAAGGGACGGCCCCAGACGAGCGTGACCGCGCCGGCCCGTCCGTTCTCGCCGCGCCAGCGGCCGATCACCTCGTCGTTGAGGTCGATTTTCCAGCCCTGGTTGTCCTCGGCGAGGACGTCGGTGAAGTCGGCGTCGGCACGGAGGTCGGTCGGCTCACCCTCCTCGGGCTGGACGTAGGAGACGTGGCCGAAGAGCTCGAGCGCACCCTCCGGGCCCTCGGTTCGAGCCGTGCACGGCACCCAGACCCGGCCGCCCCAGGCGCGCTCGGGGTACCAGTCGAGCTCGGCGGGTGGCTCGACGCCCTCGGGCAGGTCCTCGATCTCTTTGCAGGCCTTGTGGAACGCCTCGCCGAGCCGCTCGGCAAAACGCCCGTGCGGGATCCCCTCCTGGGTCGAGTCGGCGATGAAGCGGGGGATGGGGCGGTGGTTGGGCGGCATCAGAGGCACTCGCGCAGGTCGGCGGCGGCGAGCTCGGGAGGGTAAGTGTTGATGTCGACTCCCGTCGCGAACTCGAAGGAGGCCTTGATGCTGAGCCGCGGCGCGATGTCGATGTGCCAGTTGAAGTGCTCGGTGCCGCGCGGCGCGGTACGGACCCAGAGGTTGAGCTCGGGAGAGCTGCTCGAAGCGCTCGGCGAGCAGGCGCAGCGCGGTGTGGATCATCGCCGCGCCGCCGCTGTCATCGGCGAAGCTGGCGGCGCCCGAGCGCGGGATCACCCGCAGCTCGAAGGGTGAGCGCGAGGCCCAGGGGCAGATCAGCGCCGCCTCGTCGTCGATTGCCACCAGGCGGTCCTTGCGGCGCATCTCCTCGACCAGGATCTCGCCGAGCAGCCCGCCGCCCTGCGTGCGTTCGGCGTAGGCACCGACCCGCTCGCGCTCGCGCGCCACCGCGGCGGGGACGAAGTCGAGCGCGTAGAGCTGGGCGTGGCTGTGCTCGAGCGAGGCGCCGGCGCCACCGCCCTCGTTGACGATCAGCTGTACGTAGGAGGCGTCGGCGTGGGCGCGCATGCGCTCGCGCCAGGTGTCGACCGCCGCACCCAGTTGCTCCTCACTGAGCTCGCACATCGCGGTGACGTGCTCGGGCGCGTTGATCAGCACCTCGTGCGTGCCGGTCGCCGGCCGCGAGGAAAAGAGGTCGGGCTCGCCGGAGCGCCGCGACTCGAGCAGCGGGTCGCCGGCGCTGGCGAAGGCGCCGGCCTCACCCGAGCGCGCTGCTGACTCCGAGCCGCCGCCTGCCTCGTTGGCCAGCGCCGGATAGAGGTTCGGCACCACGCGCGTCGTCCAGCCCGGGCTGTCGGCCTCGCCGCCGCCCGGCCGCGTCGCGTAGACCTCGGGCGGCGTGCGGTCCTCGCGTCCCTCGCAGAAAGGGCAGTTCTCCGGCCCCTTCGGCTCGCTCTTGGGCAGGTTGAAGCTGTCGGGGCGGGCGGCCCGCCCGGGGGCGAGGATCGCCGGCAAACCCGAAAGTTGATCGATGCGCAGTTCGGGACTACTCAATAGAGCCGCGACCGAAATTAGCGCGAGGGCGGGAAGGTCGATGACCAAGCGGGCCGGTCACGAGACGGTTCCCGCGTAGCGGCGCTACGCGGGACACCGGGGAGGGGCCGGAGCCGCGCAGCGTCACTCGGCCTTATCCGCACCGCGATCATTTCGGTCGCGGCTCGTTAGGAATGGTTCGATCATGTCCATCGGCAGCGGGAAGACCACCGTCGTGTTCTGGTTGCTGCCGATTTCCAGCAGCGTCTGCAGGTAGCGCAGCTGCAGCGAGGCCGGGTTGGTGCTGATGATGTCGGCGGCATCGGTGAGCTTCTGCGCCGCCTGGAACTCGCCCTCGGAGTTGATGATCTTGGCGCGGCGCTCGCGCTCGGCCTCGGCCTGGCGGGCGATCGCCCGCTGCATCTGCTCGGGAATTTCGACGTCCTTGATCTCGACCGCGGTCACCTTCACGCCCCAGGGCTCGGTCGACTCGTCGATGATCTTCTGCAGCTCTTCGTTGAGCCGCTCGCGCTCGGAGAGCAGCTGGTCGAACTCGGCCTTGCCGAGCACCGAGCGCAGCGCCGTCTGCGAGATCTGCGAGGTGGCGATGAGGAAGTTTTCGACCTCGACGATCGCCCGGTTGGAGTCGACCACGCGGAAGTAGGCGACGGCGTTGACGCTGGCCGGGACGTTGTCGCGGGTGATCACCTCCTGCGGCGGGATGTTCAGCGTCACCGTTCGCAGGTCGACCTTGACCATGCGGTCGATCAGCGGGATCAGCAGGATCAGCCCCGGTCCCTTGGTGGCGATCAGGCGGCCGAGGCGGAAGATCACGCCGCGCTCGTACTCGCGCAGCACCCGCACCGAGGTGCCGAGCGCGATCACGACGAAGAAGGCGATGATGATCAGGACTCCGAGTGCTGCTGCCATCAGCTTGCTCCTCCTTCGGCTTGGCCGGCGGGCGTCGGCTCGGGGTGGACCACCAGGGTCAACCCGTCCACCGCATCGACCCTGACTCTATCCCCCAGCCGGACCGGCGCCCCGCCGTCGGCGAGGCGTGCGCTCCAGACCGTTCCCTCGGCCCAGACCCGGCCGTCGGGGTCGATGTCGCTGCGCGCCTCGGCGAGCGAGCCGACCAGCTCCTCGGTGCCGGTTTGCACTGGCTGATCGCGATGGGCCTCGATCACCTTGCGGGTGATGAAGTAGAAGGCGACGAGGGAGAGCAGGCCGAGCGCGATCAGGGCCGGGCCGACGTAGTCGGCGGCGCTGCTGTCGGATTCCAGCGCCAGCACGCCGCCAGCGATTAGACCGAGTGCGCCGAGGGCCGCCAGTACCCCGCCGGTGGAGAGCAGCAGCTCGGCGACGAGCAGGCCGACACCGAGCGCTGCGACGATTGCGGCTGAGTCCATAGGCCGATTATCCGCTTTCGCATTCTTCGCGTAGGGCGTAGCGCTTGACGGAGGCCGCCAGTTCCGACTGCTTGGGGAAGACGCCGATCTTGAGATAGCAAAGCGAGCCGGAGCGATCGTAGAAGGCGGTGTCGGGCAGGCCGTTGCCGCTGCCGATCGCGTGGGCTATGTCCTGGTTGCCGTCGCTGAGGCTCGGATAGGGCAGCGGCGCCTCTTCGAGGAAGGTTTCGGCGCCGGCATCGGAGTCCTGGCTGTTGACGCCGAGGAAGGCGACCTTCTTGCCATAGGCGGCGGAGACCTTCTGCAGGGTGGGGAACTCGAAGCGGCAGGGCCCGCACCAGGAGGCCCAGACGTTGACCACGACCGGGTACCCCTCGAGCGCGGCGATGCGCTTTTCGAAGGCGCTCGAGCCGCCCGGCAGGAGCTTGTCGCTTTCCTTGTATAGAGCGGCGAGGGGGGCCGGTGCGCCGGCGAGGGCCTTGGCGTAGTCGGGGTGCTGGCCGCCGTAATCACCGCCGCTGTCGGCGCCGCAGCCGGCCGCCACCAACCCCGCCGCCGCGACCGAGATCAGACCGATCGCGAACTGTCGTCCCTTTTTCTTCAATTCCTTGATTACAATACGTATGTTCGGTTCGCTGCTTTGTGCGAACCGCTTGTGAGAGCGCTGGGGGGAGGCAGCAAAGGCCGACTCCCTGCATTCCTCGTCTAAGTGTCCCGCCCGTCATCCATCGCGGCGGGGACTAAACCCGAAAGCCTTCATGGCCAAGACCAGCGAAGTTGCCGCGCCGGCGGCAGTTCCATCTAGCGCCGATATCGATCGGGCAGCGAAGTTCGCCCGCGAGCCCTTCCTGCTCGACGGCGAGGGGCCGGAGGCGCTTGCGCCCGGCACCGCCCGGCGCCGCGCCCTCGACGCCGCATTGGCCGAGCTCGACGAGGGGGCCGAGGACCCATCGATCCAGTGGCGCCGCGATTTCTCCCTGCTCTTGGGGCTGGAGCGCTTGCTCGCCGACGAACCGCCGAAGCTGCGCGACGGCGCCGAACTTAACCCGCACCAGGTCGACGCGCTCTCGGGCACGCTGACCGAGCTGATGGCCGAGCAGCAGGTCGCCATCGGCGACGAAGCCAACGACAAGGCCAAGGCCAATGGCTCGGCCGCCGCGGCGGAGAAGGCGCCGCCGGCCAAGAAAGCCGCCAAGGCTGACCCTGACGACGAAGACGCCGCCAACGGTGAGGTCGAGCTCGACGAAGAGGACGAGGAGCTGGCGCCCGACGAGGAGCCGCAGGACTGGGAGGAGCAGCCGGCGGAGGACGAGGAGGAGGTGATCGAGGAGGCGCCCGACGATCCCGGCGCCGAGCGGCGCTTCTGGTTCGAGCACGCGACCGGCGCCGGCAAGACCGTCGCCGCGGTCGGCTTCATCGACGCCACCCGCACCGGCGGCGTGCTGATCCTCACCCACCGCCGCAACCTCGTCGACCAGTTCATCGGCGAGATCTCCGACCGCGGCTACAAGGAGCGCCTGCGCCCGCCGCTGCTCGGTGACCGCGACGATCCCGACGGCCCGGTCACGGTCGAGACCTACCAGTGGTTCGTCCGCAACCACAAGAAAATCTCCGACGCCTACTCGATCGTGATCTGCGACGAGGCGCACACCGCCCTGGGCGAGAAGACCAGCGCCTGCATTCGCGCCTGGACCGGCCCCGTCTTCATCGGCATGACCGCGACCGGGGCGCTGATCGCCCGCCACGTCGCCGACCTCTTCCCGACCCAGACCTCGCGCTTCGACCTGATCCAGGCGGCGCGTCGCGGCGTGATCTCGCCGCTGCGCTGCATGCGCATCCCGCCCGGCCCGGGCGTGCGGACGATCGCCAAGGTGCCGCTGCGAAAGGGCGAGGTCGACCAGGACTTCGACCAGGAGGAGCTGGCCGCGCTGCTCGACCAGGAGCCCTTCAACGTCGCCATTGCCGACCTCTACAAGACCCGCTTCGACGGCATGCCCGGCGTCCTCTACACCGCCGGCGTGCAGCACGCCAAGAACGTGGCGCGGGCGCTGCAGGCGGCGGGTGTCACCGCGCGCGCCGTCTCCGGCGAGACGCCGAAGCGCGAACTGGCCGAGATCCTCGCCGGCTTCGAGCGCGGCGAGGTCGACGTGCTCTGCAACGCGATGCTGCTCGCCGAGGGCTGGAACTCGCCGCGGGCGACGCTCTGCATGCACCTGGCGCCGACCGCCTCGCGACGGATCTACCAGCAGCGGGTTGGGCGCGTCACCCGGCGCGCGCCGGGCAAGGAGGCCGGACTGGTGATCGACTTCGTCCACCCGGCGACCACCCACGACGAGACGATCATCACCCTGCACAGCCTGCTCGACCGCGACGTCTACCGCGGCGGCGCGATCGTGATCGGCCCGGTGCGGCGCTCGCGCGGCCGGCGGATCCGGGTCGAGCGGCGGATCGTGCCGGTCTCCGGCGAGGAGGAGCGCCGCATGCAGGTGCTCGAACGCGAGCTCTGGCGGATCGCGGTCGAGAACCTCGACCACGCCGAGCAGCACGCCTGGGCGGCGCTGGCCGGGGCGCGAGTCAACCCGCAGGGCTGGCGGCGGGCGCGGGCGATCCTGCAGGGCTCCGGCTCGCAGGAGCTGAAGCGCCGCTTCCTGCTCACCTGCGTGCAGCGCAACCGCACCTCGCAGCTCAAACTGAAAGCGCTGAGCGAGATCGCCGACCTCGGCGACGCCGACGCCTTCGACGACGCGATCGACATCGTCGGCACCTGGAGCCGCGACGACAAGCGGGCCGGCACGCGGACCCTGCTGCAGGCCCTTGTCGACAAGCGGATCGGCCGCCGCGACCAGGCCCAGGCCTGGGTCTGGCGACTCGCTTCCTACACCCCGGAGCTGCACGAAGAGTATGCGGTGCAGCGCTGGCCCGAGACCAAGCGGCTGCTCGGCCTGCTGGTCAACTCCTCGGGCCGCGCGCATGGGCGCAACGCCCGCCGCCTGGTCCACTCCGCCCGCAAACAGGACCGCCGCCTCGCTGTGGCGCTGCTCGCCGGCGCGGTCTCGCACACGCCTGAGGGCGAAGAGGTGCTGCGCGGCGCCCGCATGCGGATGGCCCGCAAGCCCTCGGCGATCGCCCGCGAGCTGCTGCGCAACTTCCCCAAGGGCGGCAAGCGGCGCAACAAACGCGGCAAGAAGCGGCCGAAGCGGGAGGGGGCGCCGGTGAATGGCGAGGCCAACAAGAGAAGCGATTCCCCCGGGAGCACCGGTGCGGAGCGCGATGACGCGGGTCAGGACAAGGGTGCCGAGGTCAAGAAAGCCGCCAAACCGAAACGGCGACGCAAACGGGCGAAAAAACCCGCCAAAGACTCAGAGGCGCAGCTGGACCTCGCCGGCTCCGAGACTGACTCTGGTGCCGCCGGCAACGGCAACGATGAGGTTGCCGCGGTCGTCGATGCCGTCGGCGACGCCTGAGCCGTCCTCCCACGAGACCTCGCGGCCAAGCAGACCGTCGCGGCAGCGCCACTCCTGGAGCACGTCATCTTCTGGCGCGTAGACCCAGTGGTTGAGGTGACGACTTAGAACTACTGCAGCGGTTGAGGGAGTCGGGGGGAAGAGCGAAATCGCCGGTTGACGGAGGTCGGAGGGGAACTCGTCAGGAGCGATGGTGAGGTTGAGGCCGACGCCGATTACTGCCCAGCCGTCTTGGGGGCGCGCCTCGATCAGGATGCCCGAGAGCTTGCGGCCGTCGAGCCAGATGTCGTTGGGCCACTTGACCTGGCACTCAATTCCGGGGCGGAGCGCCTCGGCCGCGGCGCAGACGGCGAGGGGGACCGAGAGTGGCAGCAGCAGGTGGCGCTGGTCGAGCGGTCGCAGGATCGCCGAGTAGAGCAGCGCCTTGCCCTCGGGCGCAGTCCAGACCCGCCCGACGCGTCCCCGGCCGGCGGTCTGTTCGCGGGCGGTGACCACGGTGCCCCCGGGCGCTCCGGCTTCGACCAGCTCGCGAGCGCGAGTGTTGGTCGAGTCGGTGACCCTGAAATGGTGATGGGGGGTTCCGAACGTGTTGGGCATATCGGCCATCACCGTGCGTCGTCGAGGAGAGCGGCGACGAGGCCGTCGATGTCGTGGCGCTCGGCTTCGATGTCCACCTCGAGGCCGGCGTCGATGACGGCCTCGCTCGTCACCGGGCCGATCGAGACGATGCGGGCGTCTTTGGGGAAGCGCTCCCCGAGTGCCTCGGTCAGGTTGCGAACGGTCGAGGAGGAGGTGAAGGTGACGTAGTCGGCGCCTTGGGCAGCCTCGACTGCCTCGGCGCTGGGCTCCTCGCGCACGGTCTCATAGAGGGCGACGACGTCGACCTCGGCGCCGCGGCTCTCGAGGTGCTCGGGGATGACGTCGCGGGCCTCAGCGGCGCGGGCGACGAGAACGCGCTTGCCTCTGACGTCGACCGCGGCCAGAGATTCGACCAGCGACTCGGCGACGAAGCGCTCGGGGACGATGTCGGCGGCGATTCCGCACTTTGCCAAGGCACGTGCCGTGCCTGGACCGATCGCGGCGACGGTGGCATCGGAGAGGGCCCGCGCGTCGAGGCCGGCGGCACGCATCGCCTCGAACAGCAGACGAACTCCATTCGGGCTGGTCAGGACGATCAGCGCGTAGTCCCCAATCCGCTCGACCGCGCTCCGCACCTCGTCGCTTTCGATCGTCGGCTCGATCCGGATCGCCGGCAGCTCGACCACCTCGGCGCCGAGGTTGCGCAAGGTCTTCGCCAGGCCGCTGGCTTGAGCGCGGGCGCGGGTGACGACGACGCGACGGCCGTAAAGCGGACGCCGCTCCAGCCAGGCGAGCGACTCCCGGCGCACGACGACCGGGCCGACGACGATCAAGGCCGGAGCTTTGACCTCCTCGCGCTCGACCGCCTTGGCCAGGGTGCCAAGCGTGGCGACGACGGTGCGCTGGCCCTCCATGGTGCCGCGTTCGACCGCCGCGGCTGGCTGGTCGGCGTCGCGGCCGGCAGCAATCAGAGCGGCGGCGTTGTCGCCCAAGCGCTTGACGCCCATGTAGAAGACCAGCGTGCCGGGGAAGCGGGCGAGCGCCTCCCAGTCGAGCGCGCTCTCACCCTTCTCAGGGTCCTCGTGGCCGGTGACGAAGGCGACCGCGGAGGCGTCGTCGCGGTGGGTGACCGGGATGCCGGCGTAGGCGCTGGCGGCGACCCCGGCGGTGATTCCTGGCACGACCTCGAACTCGACTCCCGCCGCGCGCAGCGCCTCGCCCTCCTCGCCGCCGCGGCCGAAGACGAAGGGATCGCCACCCTTCAGCCGCACCACGCTCTTGCCCGCCCGCGCCGCCTCGATCAGCCGCTCGCCGATTTCCTCCTGCGGCACCGAGGGCACGCCGGGCGCCTTGCCGACGTAGACCAGCTCGGCGTCCTCGCGCGCCCCGTCGAGCGCCCCCGGCGGAATCAGCCGGTCGTAGTAGATCGCGTCAGCCGAGCCGACAAGCGCCAACGATCGCGCCGTCATCAGCCCCGGGTCGCCCGGCCCGGCGCCGACGAGGTAGACGACCCCAGCGCGGGCGCTCACGCCAACTCCTCGGCCCGCTCAAGCAGCTCGCGGGCGCCGGCGCCGATCAGGCGCTGGGCCAGCTCGGCGCCGAGCGCGGTCGGCTCGGTCGAGTCGCCCTCGGCGCTGTCGCGCACCCACTCGCTGCCGTCGGGCAGGCCGATGAAAGCGTCCAACCGCATCCGGTCCTTCTGCGCATCGACCCTGCCATGCACGCCGATCGGGCTGGCGCAGCCGGCACCGAGCAGGGCGACCACGGTGCGCTCGGCAGTCAGCTCGCGCAGCGCCGCTTCGTCGACGATCGGGTCGACCACCCGCAAGGCGTCCTCGTCCTCGCTGCGGATCTGCAGCAGCAGCGAGCCCTGTCCCGCCGCCGGCGTCATCGCGTCCTCCGGAATCGCAAACGCGATCTCCGCAGCCCGCCCGAGTCGCCGCAGCCCGGCAACCGCCAGCACGATCGCATCAAGCTCACCTTCGGCGAGCTTGCCCAGCCGTGTATCGACGTTCCCGTGCAACTCGCTCACCTCAAGATCGGGCCGCACCGCCAGCAGCTGTGCTTGCCGCCGCAAGCTCGCGGTCCCCAACTTGGCCCCCTCCGGCACCTCATCGAGCGAACCCCCGACCCCGATCCAAGCGTCCCGCGCGTCCTCCCGCTTCGGCACCGCCGCCAACATCAGCCCCGCCGTCAACTCCGCCGGCAGATCCTTGGCCGAGTGAACCCCAATCTCCGCTTCCCCCTCGAGCAGCGCCTGCTCAACTCCACGGACGAACCGCGCCTTATCGTCAGCTCCACCGTCGGAAGCGACTTGGACCAACTCGGCTCCGCCGAGCATCTCGGCGACCTGCCCGGCTTGGGCAAGGGCAAGCTTGCTACCGCGTGTGGCAATTCGAAGCATCAGAGAACGTGGAGAGCCGATCCCGGTAGGGGTGGAACGTCTTGCACTTTTTGGGCAATCGCTTGAGGCGTCAGCAGGGAAACTCTCCACCCAAAAAGTTAAGTGGAACCCCTACCGGGATCGGCTCTGCGCAGCTCAGTGACGTTCGACGCGCCCCCCTCGGCCTCTGGCTCTGTCTCTACATCTAGCCCGAAGAGCTCCCGCAATGCGCTGACGTACAGATAGGCCTCGTCGCTTCCGGCGCTCCGCTTCATCCGCAGCGTCGGCTCGTGCAGCAGCCGCGAGGCGATCGCCTTCGCCATCACGCTCAACCGCTCGCGATCCGCCTCGCTGAGCTCCTCCCAGCGCCCCTCGTTCTCGGCCAGCACCCGGCGCACGACCTCGTCGGCGCGCTCGCGCAGGGCGGCGATCGTCGGCACCACCTCGAGCGAGGCGAGCCAGCGCTCGAAGCGGTCCTGCTCGGCGTCGATCAGGCGCTCGGCCCGCCGCGCCTCGGCCTCGCGGCCGCTGGTGTTGCGTTCGATGATCTGCTGGACGTCGTCGATGTCGTGCAGGCTGACCCCGGCGATCTCACGGCAGGCAGGCTCGATGTCGCGTGGCACAGCGATGTCGACCAGCAGCAGCGGGCGTCCCTCGCGGGTCGCCATCACCTGCTCGAGGTCGTCGCGCTCGATGATGTGGTGCGGGGAGTTGGTCGCCGAGACGACGATGTCGGCCTGCTCGAGCTGCTCGGGCAGCTCCTCGAAGCGGACCGCGTTGCCGTCGAAGCGCTGGGCGAGCCCGATCGCGCGGTCGTAGTGGCGGTTGGCGACGAAGACGGTGGCGACGCCGCGGCTGACCAGGGCGCGGGCGAGCAGCTCGGCGGTCTCGCCGGCGCCGACGACGAGCACGCGGCGGTCGCTGAGGTCGCCCAGCGTGCGCCGCGCGAGCTCGACCGCGACCGAGGGGATCGAGACGTTCTTCTCGCTGATCCCGGTCTCGTCGCGGGCGCGGCCGCCGGCGGCGAGAGCGCCGCGGAAGAGGCGGTTGAGGATCGGCCCGGTGCCGCCCTCGACCAGGGCCAGCTCGTAGGCGCGCTTGACCTGGCCCTGGATCTCAGCCTCGCCGAGGATCATCGAGTCGAGCCCGGCGGTGACGCGGAAGAGGTGGCGGACCGCCTCGCCGGAGCGCAGCGAGTAGAGGTGGCCGAGCAGCTCGGTGGGGCGGATCTCGGCCTGGCGGGTGAGGACGCCGAGCGCGGTCGACTCGGCCTCGACCGGATCGGAGACGACGAGGTAGAGCTCGGTGCGGTTGCAGGTCGAGATCGCCGCCGCCTCGTGGATGCCGGCGACCTCGGTCAGCTCGCGCAGGGCGCCGGCGGCGCGGCCCTCGGTTAGCGAGAGCCGCTCGCGCAGGTCGAGCGGCGCTGTCTTGTGCGAGACACCCAGGGCCAGAAGCTCACTCATCAGGCGTCGCCTCCTCTGCTCCCGTGAGGGCCAAGGAATCAGATATGGATTGGCCCTCACTCCCGCGTCCGGGGGCGACTTCCTCTCCTCTGGCGCGGGACTCCGCAAATCCTGCCAATTCTCTGAGCTCCTTCTCCATCCGCTGCAGTTTGCTCGCCATGATCGCGACGTAGATCACGATCAGGACCAGGAAGACGACGTAGGCACCGGCGACGTACTTGCCGGCCTCGTCGAGCGGCAGCGCCGGCGTCTCGGCCAGGAGCAGGCCGATCACCTAGCTCACCTCCGGCGCGACCCGCGAGCTGCCCCCGCCGGAGGCCGGCGCGTCGAGCGCGCGTCGCAGCCGCTTGAGCTGGCCCGAGGTGCTCTTCGCCGTCAGCTCGAGCTTGACCAGGGTCACCCAGAGCAGCGCCGTCGCGGCGAGGCAGACGAGGAAGGTGAACATCATCGTGCCGGGCAGGCCGCCGTTGGCGGTTGCAAAAACGCGTGGATGTACGAGGCTCTGCGCCATCCGCACCGCCATGAAGTTGAGCGGCACGAAGGCGCCGGCGGTGACGGCGAAGACCGAGGCGTAGCGGGCCTGGCGCTCGGGGTCCTCGATCGCGTAGCGGAAGGGGTAGTAGGTCGCGTACATCAGGAAGACGATCAGGAAGCTGACCAGGGTCGGCTCGTCCCAGACCCACCAGTGTCCCCAGGAGGCCTTGGCCCAGATCGAGCCGGTGATCAGCACGGCGACGCCGAAGATCACCGACATGTGGATCGCGACGTACGAGTAGGCGTCCCACTTGCGGTTGCCGCTGCGCAGGTGAACGATCGCGAAGACGCCGCCGATGATGAAGCCGATCAGCGCCGTGATCGCCAGCGGCACGTGTAGGTAGAAGATCTTCTGGATGAAGCCCTGGTCGGCGTCGAGCGGCGCGTAGAAGAAGACCAGCGAGAGCGCAGCGGCGATCCCCACGACGGTCGCGATCGAGAGGGGTCTGAGTCCTTTGCCGTACATGCCTGAGTTTGGGCGGTCCGAGGCGCCCTGCCCGCTAGTCCTCCAGGAGGAAATCGAAGACGGCCCAGCCGAGCAGGAGGAAGATCAGATCGTATAGGGAGAGCACCGCCAGCCAGCTTCCGAAGCGGTGGTAACTGACTCCGCCCGCGGCGAGGAGGGCCTCGCTGGCGCCCGTGGCGGCGATCATCAGCGGCACGACGAGGGGCAGTAGGACCAGCGGCCCGAGCAGGTCGCGGGCGCGCGAGTGGACCGCCATCGAGGAGATCAGGGTGCCGGTGGCGGCGATGCCGAGATCGGCGAGCAGCAGCACGGCGACGAGCGGACCGAGCGCCGCGGCCGAGCCGAGGAAGAAGAGGGCGAAGATCGGCACCACGACCAGCTCGAGCGCGGCGAGGTAGGCGAAGAGCGCCGTCGCCTTGGCGGCGAAGAGGGCGCTGCGGTCGATCGGCGCGAGCCGGATCGCGTCGAAGCCGCCCTCCTCGCGCTCGGCGACGAAGAGGCGGTTGACGCCGAGCAGGGCGGCGAAGAGCAGCGTCGCCCAGAGCACCCCGGCGGCGAGGCTGCCGGAGAGCTGGGTGCGGTCGAGGCCGAAGCGGAAGATGACGAAGGTGGTGGTGGCGAAGAGCGCCATCGCCGGCAGCGACTGCAGCGTGCGCAGCTCCGCCCGCAGGTCCTTGGCGAGGATCGTGACGTAGGCGACCCGGGAGGAAGTCACGCCGCCACCGCCCGCCCGCCCGCCTCGAGGCGCAGCACCTGGTTGGCCTCGGCTTCGAAGCGCTCGGGGTCGTGGCTGACGATCACCCGGGTGCGCCCGGCGCCGGCGCCGATCAGGGCGCGGGCCAGCTCGCGGCCCTCGGCGTCGAGGTTGGAGTCGGGCTCGTCGAGCAGCAGCAGCTCGGGCCGGTGCAAGACGCAGCGGCAGATCGCCAGGCGCTGGCGCATCCCGGCCGAGAGCTCGGCGACCCGCTGCTCGGCCCGGCGCTCCATCCCGACCGCGGCCAGCAGCTCGGCGATCCGCGCCTCACCGGCCTCGCCCGTGAGGCCGTGCAGGCGGGCGTGGAAGCGCAGGTTCTCGCGCCCGCTGAGGTCGCGGTAGAGCAGCGGCTCGTGGCCGAGGAAGCCGATCTTGCCGCGCAGCTTCCAGGCCTCCTCGGGCAGTGAGCAGCCCAGCGCCCGCACCTCGCCGCCGCTCGGTCGCAGCAGGGTGGCGAGGATACGCAGCAGCGTCGTCTTGCCGGCCCCATTGGGGCCGAGCACGAGCAGCGTCTCACCGCGCCCGAGCCGCAGCCCGACGCCGTCGAGCGCCGTCCTTTCACCGTAGTCGCGGCGCAGCCCGGCGAGGCTCAGCGCCGGCTCGTCTGTCGCCTGACCGGGCTCCACGGCTGGGATTGTGACCGTCTAGGCTGCCGCGGCACATCTCAAGAGGAGGAACGAATGAGCAGGACCAAGAAGGCAGGGGCGTTGATGGCGGTCGCGGCAAGCGCCGTGGCGTTGGTGGCGATCCCCGCTGGCGCGGCTAAGCCGAGCCAGGCCGTCAAAACGGAAGTGACGCTCGGCGCTGCCGGCTACCAGGGCAAGGTCAAGGCCGCCAACCCGAATTGCGTCGGCGAACGGACCGTCGTCCTCAAGCAGAAGGGCAACGGTGTTCTCAGCCGGGTCAAGTCGAAGGCCAACGGCAACTGGAAGGCCGACCTTGAAGAACTGAACGAGAACATCAAGATTCCGGCGATGGTCTACGCCGAAGTGAAGGCGTCCTCTCCGCCCGGGCCGGTCGCGGAATGCGGCGCGGCGATCTCGAAGACGGTCGAAATCGCCGGCGGCTGAGCTGAGCGACGGCCGGGCTCGAGCCCTCTAGCCCGGCCAGATAGACAACGGTACGAGGGCTGGTCGCTCGCGGTACGCTTTGGATTCCATGAGCGATCAGCCCCCGATACTCAACGAGGTCGACACCTACGGCCCCGTCTACATGCGGGTCGCCAACCAGCTTGGGCGCTACGAGGGCAACGAGGAGGAGGCGCCGCTGGCGATGGACCTGCTCGGCGTCAAGCCCGGCGACCGCGTGATCGACGCCGGTTGCGGCCTCGGCCGCTTCGTCGCCGCTCTGGCCGACAACGGGATCGACGCGGTCGGCGTCGACATCTCCGAGATCGCGATCGCCGCAGCGAAGCGCGAGTACCCCGGCCCGACCTACTACGTCGCCGACCTGATGCGGCCGCTGCCGCCGGAGCTGAAGGGATTCGACGGCCTGGTCAGCCTCTCCTCGAGCTTCGGCTTCGGCGAGACGGTGGCCGAGGACGAAGCAATGATGCGCGCCTACCACGGGATGCTGCGCCCCGGCGGCAAGATGGCGATGGAGCTCTCGGACCTGGAGCGCTCGCGCTACCGGCTCAAAACCGACGTGGGCGTGGTCGAGCGGGAAACGAACGGCGTGCAGGAAACGCTCGACGTCAACTTCTCGACCGGGATGCTGCACGTGCACTACGTCTTCGGCGACGACGTGGTCGACTCGCGGATCCGCATGTACGAGGCCGAGGACCTGGAGCGAATGGCGGTCGAAGCGGGCTTCAAAGACGTCGAGCATTACGGCAACTTCGCCGGCGGGCCAAAGCGGCCCGAGGACCGCCTGGTTCTCGTCGCCACGGCATGAGGTGCAACGCGTAATGGGCCCATCACACCCCAAACGCGTTGCACAAAGGCTCGCGCGATGACCGTGCACGGCGCGGCGGTCGTCGTCGACGCCTACTCGACGGGTGCCCGCCTGGCGCCGCGCTTTGCCGCCGCCGGCCTGCCGGTCGTCCACGTGCAGAGCAGCCCCAGCCTGCCCGAGTTCTACCTGCGCGCCTTCCGCGCCGGCGATTTCACCGAGAACGTCATCCACGAAGGCGACCTGGAGGCGACCGCGGCGCGGCTCGCTGCCCACGACCCGGCCTTCGTCGTCGTCGGTGCCGAGCCCGGCGTACCGCTGGCCGACGCGCTCAGCGAGCGGCTCGGCCTGCCCTCCAACGGCAGCGCCCAGAGCGCCGCGCGGCGCGACAAGAACGCGATGTCCGAAGCGCTGCGCGCCGCTGGCCTGCGCACGGCGGAGGCGCTGAAGACCGCAGAGGCGAGCGCGGCGGTTGCCTGGGCGGCCGCGCGCGGCGCCGCCCCGGTCGTGGTCAAACCGCTCGACAGCGCCGGCACCGACGGGGTCAGCATCTGCCACGACGCGGCCGCGATCGAGGCCGCCTTCGCCGCCAATCTCGGTCGGCCCAATGCCCTGCACGGCGCCAACGAGCAGCTGCTGGTTCAGGAGCTGCTCGAGGGAACCCAGCTCTTCGTCAACTCGATCAGCTGGGACGGCGTCCACCACGTCTCCGAGGTCTGGCGCGACAACAAGCTGCGCGCCGGCGCCAATTTCATCTACGACTACGAGGAGCTGCTGCCGCGCCATGGCGAGCAGCAGGACCAGGTCGTGCCCTACGTCGAGTCGGTGCTCGACGCGCTCGGCATCCGCTTCGGGCCCGCCCACACCGAGGTGATGCTGACCGCGACCGGGCCGGTGCTGGTCGAGTCGGGCGCGCGCATGCACGGCTCGGTCCCCGACGAGATCGTCGACCGCTGCACGCCCAGCCACCAGACGCTGACCGCCGAGGCCTACCTCGACCCGCACTCGGTGACCCGGCGGGCGCAGCATTCCTACGAGCTGGCGGCCGGTGCCTACTGCGTGATGCTGATCTCCCAGCACGAAGGGCGGATCGTCGACGACGCCGGCATGCGCGAGATCGAGGCGCTGCCCTCCTTCGCCGGCACGATCTCGATGCTGGGGCCGGGCGACCAGTTGAAAAAGACCGTCGACCTCTTCTCCTGCCCCGGGATCATCTACCTGGTCGATCCCGACCGCGATCGGCTCAAAGCCGACTACGACCGCATCCGCGAGCTCGACGCCTCAGGCGCCGTCTTCGAGCTCGAGCAACTCGTCGCTTCCTAGCTTGGCGGGGGAGACCCGGGTCAGCCGCCGCGCTTGCGCAGGGTGCGGCGGCCTACCTGCAACAGCGGTCCGGCGCCCTCGCGCAGCGCCTGCGTGCGCACCGCGCCCTTGCCGTAGAGGATCTTGGCGGAGGCACGCACCGCTTCGCCGAGCGTGCGGTCGTAAGGGTGCCACCAGAAGTCGCGGGTGAGACCCGGCTCCCAGGCGTTCATCTTGATGTTGACGCACTCGTAGAAGCCGAATTTGGAGTGCGAGCGGCCGACGCCGGAGTCCTTGACGCCGCCCCAGGCGCACTGGCAGGCGCCGTGGCTGAAGGAGTGGTCGTTGATCCAGACCATGCCCGACTCGATCCGCCGCGCGATCCGCTCGCCCTTCTGGCGGTCCTTGGTCCAGACCGAGGCGCCGAGGCCGAACTCGGAGTCGTTGGCGAGGTCGATCGCTTCCTGCTCGGATTTGACCACGACGATCGGCAGCACCGGGCCGAAGATCTCCTCGTTCATGATCCGCATCTCGTGCGTGACCCCGGTGAGGACCGTGGGGGCGACGAACTTGCCGGGCAGGCCGGCGACGTCGACCGGGCCGCCGCAGAGCTTGGTCGCGCCGGAGGCCTCGGCGTCGGCGATCAGGTCGACGACGATCTCGTACTGAGTGTCGGCTGTCATCGGGCCGATCTCGGTCTCCCACTGGCAGCGGATCGCCGAGGCGCAGCCTCTCGGCCTCGCGGGCGACCCCCTCGACGAAGCGGTCGGCGACCTGCTCGAGCACGTAGACGCGCTCGATCCCCGAGCAGGTCTGGCCGGCGTTGGCGAAGCCGCCCCAGACGGCGCCGGAGATCGCGTTGGGCAGGTCGGCGTCGGCGCAGACGATCATCGGGTCCTTGCCGCCGAGCTCGAGCACCGAGCCCTTGAGGCTCTCGGCGCAGACGGCGCCGACCACCCGGCCGACGTCAACTGAACCGGTGAAGAAGACCTTGCCGACGCTGGAGCGGGCCAGCGCGTCGCCGACCGCGCCGCCGCCGTGGACGACGCGGATCAGCCCCTCGGGCAGGCCGCCCTTCTCGAAGACGCGGCGGATCGCCTCGCCCAGCAGCGGCGTCAGGCTGGCGGGCTTGAGCACGACGCCGTTGCCGGCCATCAGCGCGATCGCGACCTCGCCGAAGGGGATCGACCAGGGGTAGTTCCAGGGGGCGATCACGCCGACGACGCCGATCGGCTCGTAGGAGAAGTGACCTTTCTTCGAGAGCAGGAAGCCCTGGGTCATCCGCACCTTCTCGTCGGCGAGGATCTTGGGGCCGGCCTTGGCGCACCAGTGCAGGGCGTCGACCGTCGGCAGCAGCTCCATCGTGTAGGCCTCGGCGCGCGGCTTGCCCTGCTCCTGGACGAGCAGCTCGGCGATCTCGTCGATGTCGTCGAGCAGGGCGTCGGCGGCGCGCTTCATGTAGCGGGCGCGGTCGGCCAGCGAGAGCTCGGCCCAGGCGGGTTGGATGCGGGCCACGTCGTCGACCACTGCCTGGACCTGATCCGGGGTGATGGTCGCCACAGACCCGACCAGCTCACCGGTCGCCGGGTTGAAGGACTCGAGGGTGGACTGGGCGGGGGGTGACTGCGTAGCGCTCTCCATTTGCTGAGTGTAAAGGGGATCGGGGGAGGTCTCGGCGGTGCCTATGTTCGCTGCGCTGGCGCTCCGCTCACCAAATTGGAGTCGCTTTGCGACCCATAGTCACCTTGCCGGGGGCCGCTTCGCGAGGCACCGCCGGGACCTCCCCCGATCCCCTCATACTGAGCACGTGGCTGATCAGCTCTTCGATACAGGCGGACCCGCTCAGCCCGGGGTCCCAGCTTCTGATGCGCCACTGGCCGTGCGGATGCGGCCGCGGAGTCTCGACGAGCTTGTGGGGCAGGAGCATGTGCTGGCGGAGGGATCAGCGCTGAGGACTGCGATCGAATCCGGTCATCCCCACAGCGCGATCCTCTACGGGCCGCCGGGAGCCGGGAAGACGACGCTCGCTCGTATTGCCGCTGCAGGTGCGGAGGGCGCCTTCGAGGAGGAGTCGGCGGTCAATGCGGGGCGGGCTGAGATTCGGGCGGTGATCGAGCGGGCTCGGGAGCGGCGGCGGGGGAGCGGGCGGCCGACGGTGCTCTTTCTCGACGAGATTCATCGCTTCAACAAGGCGCAGCAGGATGCGTTGCTGCCGGCGGTCGAGGAAGGGCTACTGACGCTGATCGGGGCGACGACGGAGAACCCTTACTTCGAGGTCAACTCGGCGCTGTTGTCGCGCAGCCAGATCTATGAGCTGCAGCCGCTGGAGCCGGGACAGGTGGAAGAGCTGTTGCGGCGGGCGCTCAACGATTCGGAGCGGGGGTTGGTCGATCCGCCGCCGGTGGAGGATGCGGCGCTGGCGATGCTCGCCGAGCGCAGCGGGGGCGACGCCCGCGTGGCGCTCTCGGCCTTGGAGCGCGCGGTCGAGCGCGCTTCCGACTTTGACCACGCTGGGGGTGGGTCAAAGTCGGGTGCGATCGATGTCGCCGCGATCGAGGACGCGCTGCAGCGCAAGGCGCTCGACTACGACCGCCAGGGCGACCGCCACTACGACTTCGTCTCGGCCTGGATCAAGGCGACGCGCGGCTCCGACGTCGACGCCTCGCTCTATTACCTGGCGGTGATGCTGGAGGGCGGGGAGGACCCGCGCTTCATCGTCCGCCGCATGGTCATCCTCGCCTCTGAGGACATCGGCAACGCCGATCCGCAGGCGCTGCTGATCGCCGACGCCGCGGCGCGGGCGGTCGATCGGGTCGGGCTGCCCGAGTGCGCGCTCAACCTCGCCCAGGCCGCCGTCTACCTGGCCCTCGCGCCGAAGTCGAACGCTTCCTACAAGGCGCTCGAGGCGGCCCGCGCCGAGGTGCGGGAGAACGGGGCGAAGACGCCGCCGGACTACCTGCGCGACGCCCACTACCCCGGCGCCAAGTCGCTCGGCCGCGGCGAGGGCTACCGCTACGCGCACGACGAGCCGGACGGCGTCAGCGACCAGCAGCTGCTGCCGGAGGGGCTCGGGGACCGGCGTTTCTATCTCCCCACCGATCGCGGTTTCGAGGCCGAGCTGAGTCGCCGCTGGGCCGCTCTGCAAAAGAGGATCCGGCGCGATTGAGGCAACCGCAACTTCTCTCAGATTCAGTGTTTTAAAGGGCGGCTTTCCAAGCTAGAGCCAGGGAGAGCCGACACACCGGCCGGAGGTCTGGACTGGGGACCTCCGGCCGGGTTTCAAAAGGGACACACAGGGGGGAAACGGTGACGCGCCTCGCTCGATGGGCGTCGTCACCGCGTAAGGGGCCAGGGCAGGGGAGCGGCGTATTGCGCCGCCGCTCCGCCCCGCGCCCATGTCCCCGACCGCCTATCGTGGACGCATGGCCACTGAGGAGAAGGAGCGGCTCCGACTCGGCGGCATGGCGCTGCGCAATGGGCTGCTGATCCACGGCCCGACGCACTGGGCCGCCGCGGTGCGCGATCCCGACGGCAGCATCGAAGTCGCCTCCGAGCGCAAGCCCGAGTTGGCCCCGGGCTTGGCCTCGCGAATTCCCGGCCTGCGCGGCCCGTTGAAGCTCGCCGACGCCCTGGCGGTCTTGCCGCTGGTGCGGCTGCGAATGCCGGCGGCGCGGCTCCCCTTCGAGAACCCCCGAGTGCTCGGGACGATCGGCGCCACGCTGGTGGCGACCGCGGCGCTGCGCAAGCGCTTCGGCAGCTCGGCCCTGCGCGAGGGCGTGGTCCAGGTGGTCGGCGCCGCGCCGGCGCTCGTCGCCCTGCTCGATCGCGACCTCGCCGCCTACCACGGGGTTGAGCACAAGGCGATCGCCGCCTACGAGCAAGGGATCGACGATCCGGCCGGGGTGCCGAAGGAGCACGACCGCTGTGGCTCCAACCTGATCACGCCGATGATGCTGCTCTCCGTCGGCGGCACGGTGATGCTCGAGCGCCTGGTCGAGAAGCCGAGCCCGGCCGCCCGCGCGGTGGTGGGGCTGGCCGGCGCCTCGATCGCGGTTGAGATGTTCGCCTGGAGCGATCGTCACCACGGTGATCCGCTCGCCGAGGCCTTCCACACGCCAGGCCGCGAAATCCAGCGCCTGATCGCGACCAAGGAGCCGACGCCGCAGCAACTCGAGGTTGGGGTCGCCGCCCTGGCCGAGATCCTGCGAGCCGAGAACGGCGCGTAGACTGCCGCCTCGTGTTCGGAAGGATTGACCACATAGGCGTCGCCGTCGAGGATCTCGACGCGGCCATCGAGCTCTATGAAAAGAGCTTCGGCATGGAGCTGGGCCTGCGCGAAACCGTCGAGGAGCAGGGCGTCGAGGCGGCGCTGATGAACGTCGGCGAGGGCCACGTCGAGCTGATGGCGGCGACCGGGCCCGACACCCCCGTCGGCAAGTTCATCGCCAAGCGCGGCGCCGGCATGCACCACGTCGCTTACGCGACTGACGACATCGACTCGACCCTCGAGCAGCTGGCGGCGAACGGGATCGAGCTGATCGACGCCAAGGCGCGCGTCGGCATCGGCGGCAGTCGCGTTGCCTTTCTGCAGCCGCGCTCGACCGGGCGCGTACTCACCGAGATCGTCGAACCCCCTGAAGGAGGGCACTGATGGCGGACGCACAGAAGGTCGAGGTCGGCTTCGAGGGTGGTCAGGTCATCTCTGTCCGCCTCAGCGAAGAAGAGCTGAAGGACCTGCGCAAGCAGGTCGAGAAGGGCGGCTGGCACGACGTCAAGACCGAGGACGGCACCCTCGCGATCTACGGCGGCAAGGTCTCCTTCCTGCGCATCGACTCCGGTGAGCACAAGGTCGGTTTCTCGCAGACGCGCCCGAGCTAGTGCGCGCCCGCACGCTGCTCGGCGCCGCCGCCCTGGCGACGCTGGGCGCGGCCCTGTGGTGGCGCAAGAATCCGTCGGCATGCCCTTACGGCCAGCGCTTCTGGGTTGAAGCGCCGCACCCGATCATCACCCGCGACCGCTTGCGCTCGGTGCTGGGGCCCGAGCCGGGTGAGCGCATCCTCGAGATCGGTCCGGGCGTCGGCTACTACACGCTCGACATGGCCGAGTGGGTTGGGCCGGAGGGCACGGTCGAGATCTTCGACCTGCAGCAGAAGTTCCTCGACCACGTCGGCGAGCGCGCATCCGAGCGCGGCCTCACCAACATCACTCCCACCCAGGGAGACGCCACCGCGCTGCCCTACGAGGACGACTCGATGGACGCCGTCGTCCTCACCGCGGTCCTCGGCGAGATCCCCGACCCGGTCGCGGCCCTGCGCCAGGTCCAGCGAGTCCTCAAGCCCAGCGGCCGCCTAGTAGTAGGCGAGCTCTTCGGCGATCCCCACTTCACCACCCAGTCAGCGCTCAAACGCCAAGCCAGCGAAGCGGGCCTCGGCTGGGAGTCGCACTCCGGCAACTGGTTCGCCTACTTCGGCCGTCTCGCTATCTAGCGCTGGAATCCCTGCGAAGAAGACGACCGTCATCGGTTCGAATCCATTGACGTCCGTCGGCGTCGCCAAAGGCCAATATGACTGACGGCCGCTTGATCGGTGCAGGCCCTCGCATAGAGCTCGCCGAGATCAAATGCTCCAAAGTGCCACCGGGCTCTAGCACCGCTCGCTGAGTAGCGGGCGCCCGATCCGGCAGTGCGTCCTCGGCGGGCGCCGGAGATATCGGGGTTACCAGCCAGGCCCTTACGTCGCGAACGATCTGCTCACTAGCGTTATGGACGAAGACGCGACGCCCCTCGTCAGTGCGCTTCCCGGCCCATGCGCTAACTCGTTCTGCTTGCGCGCGCTCTTTGAACCGCTTGACCTCGCCGCGCACTCGTTTCTCGCCAAAGTCTTTGACCAAACCGAACCCAAGACCCGCAACGCCTAGGGAGACGGATATGACTTCCGTGATTTCAATCCCCATTCCCGCGACAGTCTAATCTTTTAGATCCACTCTGCTTGTTCTGCCGTGGGGGTAAGCCGATCGTGGTAGCGCCTCCCGCTTCCCTTCGAGGGCGTGCTCCTGCTTAGCTGTTAGTGAGCTAGTAGCGCGGCGGCAGGTCCTGGCGTTCCGCCGGAACTTGTTCCACGCGTTCGTCCGGCACGACGGCGCCGCGGGGAGCGCGTCTGGACCAGATCATCTCCTGGAAGAGACCGAGGATGAGGCCAGCGGCGCCGGCAATCATCAGGATCAGGCCGACGGTGTCGAGGCTGACGCCTTGAACGTGGACGTTGGTCGCGAACTTGAGGATCGCGCCAACTGCGATTAGGAATATCCCTCCACCAATAGTCATGGCACGGTTGTACCCGTGGTCCCAAGGCCCAAAACGACTCAGCCGGGGGCGGATTGGCAGGTGGGGCACCAGTAGGTGGTGCGGTTGGCGTCTCCCTGGCCGCGGGAGCGGATCTGGGTGCCGCAGCGGGGGCAGGGGCGGCCGGCGCGCTTGTAGACGGCGCGGTCCTGGCGGCCGACTTCGACTGCCTCGTGCATCAGGTCGTGGGCGGCTTGGGCAACGTGGCGAAGTTGCTCGACGGGCAGGTCGGCGATCCGCTGCCAAGGGTCGAGGTGGGCGGCGAAGCAGGCCTCGCTCTTGAAGATGTTGCCGATGCCGGCGACCAGGTGCTGGTCGAGCAGGGCATCGCCGAGGTCGCGATCGGGAAGGCCGGCGAGCGATTGGGCGACTTGCTCGGCGTCGAAATCTGATGCGAGGATGTCGGGGCCGAGGCGGGCGAGGACAGGGTCGCGGCGCACGGCCTCAGCGCGCAGCAGCCGCAGCGTCGGGCCGCCGAACTGGACGGCTTCGGCCCGATCGGTTGAGAGCACCGCCCAGGCGGCGCCGACCGGCTTGCGCCAGGGCTCACCGCGGCGGTAGGTGTGCCAGGAGCCGCTCATGCCGAGGTGGCTGTGCAGGACCAGCTCGCCGAAGTGCAGCAGCAGGTGCTTGCCGTGGGCGCCGGCTCGCTCGAACTCGCGGCCGTCGAGCTGCTCGATCCGCGCTGCCCGCCCGCGCGGGTTCGGCGCGCTGGCCTCGACCGTGCTTCCCTCCAGGGCGGCTTCGATCCGCCGTGCCGCCCGCAGGATCGTGTCGCCCTCGGCCACCGCTCAGGCCAGGGCGATCCAGAGACGCTGCTCGGCCTCGAAGACGCGGTGGGCGGCGCTGTCGATCTCGCGCCAGAGGCCCGGCTCGGGATCGCCGCGCTCGCTGGCGGCGTGGAAGGCGCCGGCCAGCTCGGTCCAGCGCGCCGCTGCCTCGGCGGCGAGCGGCGCCTCCGGGCGACCCGCCTCCTCGAGGAAGCGCGAGTACATGAGACGGAAGGCGCCGCCACCGGTGCCGCGCCGCTCGATCACCTGGTAGCCGAAGCGGGCGCACCACTGCCAGTCCGCGGCGACCTCGGGCCAGCTGCCCGCCTCTTTGGCCAGGCGCTCGACCGCGCCGAGGCCAGAGAACTCACCGAACTCGGAGGCGACCATCGCCTGGGCGGCGCGATCGATCGCCGCCGGGATCGCCGCCCGCAGCTGCTCCTGCGTCACCCCGCCCGACGCGGTGAACATATGGCCGGCAAGCGGGTATGCGGGATGGCTGCTGTGGCGGGCCTTGTCGAGATCCTCCAGCCGCGTCGTCGTCTGCAGCTGCTCGAAGCCGGTGTCGGAGAGGTGCGCGTACTGCTCGTCGTAGCCGGCCAGGACCACGGCGTGGCCGGGGAAGTGGGCCGAGTTGCCGTAGTGGTCGAGGTAATAGAGGTCGGTGAGCAGCAGCACCGGGTTGCCGGCGTCGACCTCCTCGCGCGCCGCCTCCCAGGCGCCGTCGTCGCCCTCCTCGAAGGTGCGCAGCTCCAGCGCCCCGCCGGTCAGCTCACTGAAGTTCTCCTCCAAACGCGCGGTGCGGCCGTTGAACCAGCGCGTTGGAGAGGCATCCTCCAGCGCGACGTAATAGAAGCAGGCGCCGGCGCCGAGCCCGAACGCCATCTCCTCGCTCAGATTGGCGGCCCCGTGGAAGCCGAGCAGGTTGCGCAGAGCGGTCGATCCGCAGTGATGGCCAGGCGTGTGGACGTAGCCGGGGACCGAGGGCATGACGAGATACTGACCTACCGGCTTATCCTGCGCGCCGATGCACGAAGCCGATCTAAAGCTCTTGCGCCTGATGCGCACGCGCGGCCACTCGCCCGGCATCGAGTCCGCCGCGAAGGCGTTGGGCAAGGCCGGCAACAACGGCGCGGTCTGGGTCGTGCTCGGGATCGCGCTGGCGCTGCTCGACCCCGAGCGGCGCGAATCGTGGCTGATCTGCGCCGCGCTCGGGCCGATCTCGATCGGGCTCAACTACGGGATCAAGCTGCTGGTCAAGCGCCCGCGCCCGGTGCTCGAGGGGCTGCCGCCGCTGGGCGGCGCCCCCAGCTCGCTCAGCTTCCCCTCCGCCCACGCCCTCTCCTCGTTCGCGGTGGCGACGGCGATGTTCCGGGTCGACCCGGCCACGGCGGGCGCCCTCGTCGTCGCCCTGGCGCTCTCGCTCGGCCGCCCCTACCTCGGCATGCACTACCCGTCCGACGTCCTCGCCGGCGCCCTGCTCGGCATCGTCCTGGGCCTGATCGTGCCGCTCTCACTGTGAAGGTCGGGATCGTCGGCCTGCCCAATGCGGGCAAGTCGACACTCTTCAACGCATTGACCGAGGGCGGGGCGCAGACCGGCGACTACCCCTTCACCACGATCGAGCCCAACGTGGCGATCGCCGAGGTGCCCGACGAGCGGCTCGAACAGGTGGCCGCGACGCTCAAGTCCTCGAAGCTCGAACCGGCGACGATCGCCTTCCACGACATCGCCGGCCTGGTCAAGGGGGCCTCGGAGGGGGAGGGCCTTGGCAACCAGTTCCTCGCCTCGATCCGCGAGACCGACGCGATCTGCCACGTCGTCCGCTGCCACGCCGACTCCGGCGTGCCGCACCCCGACGGCCGCATCGACCCGCTTGCCGACATCGAGACGATCGAGACCGAGCTGATCCTCTCCGACTACGAGCAGGCCGAGCGGCGTTTGCACCGGGTCGGCAAGGGCGCCAAGTCGGGCGACGCCGAGGCGATCGCCGAGCGCGACTGGCTGGAGAAGGTGGTCGCGGCGCTGGCCGAGGGCAAGCCGGCCCGCTCGGTGCCGGTGCCCGACGCGGCGGCCCACGGGCCGCGCAACCTGCAGGCGCTGACCTCGAAGCCGATCCTCTACGTCGCCAACGTCGACGAGGGCGATGCCGAGCCGCCGCAGTTCGTCGCCGATCACGCAGCAGCGGTCGGTGCCGGGGTGGTCGCGGTCAGCGCCCGGATCGAGGGCGAGCTGGCCGAGCTCGACCCGGTCGAAGCGGCGGAGATGCGCGAGTCCTACGGGGTCGAGGGCTCGGGTCTCGCGCGCCTTATCCGCGCCGCCTATGAGCTGCTCGACCTGCTCACCTTCTTCACCGCCGGCGAGGGCAAGGAGGCCGTCGCCCGCCCGATCCCGCGCGGCTCGACCGCCTGGGAGGCGGCCGGCACAATTCACACCGAGATCCAGGACGCCTTCATCAAGGCCGAAGCGATCGGTTGGGGGGAGCTGGTCGAGTGCGGCGGCTACGCACCGGCCCGCGACAAGGGCCTGCTGCGGATCGAGGGCCGCGACTATGTAGTCCAAGACGGCGACGTGATCACGATCAAGGTTTAGCTGCGCTTGACCGGCGGCTTTAGGGTCTGAACATGGACGAAGGCGCGCGTTTCCCAGGAGTGGCGGCAAAGGCCGGCCACTACGAGAGCTTCTACATCAAGGCCTGCCGCCCCGGCGGCGGCCAGGGGATCTGGATCCGCCACACCGTCCACAAGCGTCCCGGCGCCGAGCCCAATGCCTCGATCTGGTTCTGCCTCTTCGACCGCGAGGCCGAGGGACCGCGGGCGACCAAGGTCAGCGTGCCGGCGGCGCAACTCTCGGCCCCGGTCGGCTTATGGATCAGGGTCGACAAAGCCGAGATCGGGCCAGGGCACGCCAGCGGCTCGATCGAGACCGAGGCGCTGAGCGCCAGCTGGGACCTCACCTTCAGCGGCGATGCCGAGCCCTGCAAGTACCTGCCGGCCGACTGGCTGTACGAGGCGCCCGTGCCGCGGACCAAGTTCGTCGCGCCGTATCCCAACGCAAGCTTCAGCGGTCGATTCGAGATCGACGGCGAGCCGCTCGAGCTCGCTGGCTGGCCCGGCATGATCGGACACAATTGGGGCAGCGAGCACGCCGAGCGCTGGGTCTGGCTCGAGGGCACCGGCTTCGCGGAGGACTCCTCGATCTACTTCGACGCCGGCGCCGCCCGGGTCCAGGTCGGGCCGTGGACGACCCCCTGGTTGCCCTCGGGGACGCTGGTGCTCGACGGCGAGGCGCACCGGCTCGGCGGCCTCGGCCAGATTCGCTCGGCCTCGATCGAGGCCGAGCCGGGTGCCTGCGAGTTCACCCTGCCCGGCAAGGACATCGTCGTCCGCGGCCGCGTCTCCGCCCCGAAGAAGGACTTCGTCGGCTGGGTCTACGCCGACCCCAAGGGCCCCGAGCACCACACGCTCAACTGCTCGGTCTCCGACCTCGAGCTGACCGTCGAACGCCCCGCACTACCCGCCTGCCAGCTCACCCTCAGCGCCGGCGCCGCCTATGAGTTCGGCCTGCGCGAGACCGACCACGGCGTCCCGATCCAGCCCTACCCGGACGGTTGAGCGGGCTGAGCCGAGCCGGCGCCCGCCGCTACTGGTGGATCTGGGCGGCGGTCGTACCGATCTTGATCTGGACCGTGATCCGCCTCTTCGGGCTCGAGGGCGGCTACCCGCTGGTGGCGATGATGGCTTTCACTCCCTACGTCGCGATCGCGGCCCTGCTCGTCGCCGGCGTCGCGGTGGCGCTGCGCAACTGGGCCGCGGCGACCCTGGCCGCGCTGGCGATGCTCTGTCTCGCAGCGGTGATCCTGCCGCGCACGATCGGCAGCGAAACCGCCGAGGCCGCCGGGCACGAGACGCTGACCGTGCTCTCGACCAACATCCACCACGGCACCGCCGATCCAGATGCGGTCGTCGCCTTGGTCGACCGCTACCACCCCGACCTGCTCAGCGTGCAGGAGCTGACCCCGAGCTTCGCGGCAAAGCTGAAGCGAGCGGGGATCGAGAGGCGCCTTCCCGAATCGATGCTGCTGGTCCACCGCAGCGCCAGCGGCGCCGGTCTCTACTCGCGCCTGCCGCTGACTCCGCTACCGCACCAGACGCGCTTCTTCTTCCGCATGCCGCGGGCGGCGCTGAGGATGCCCGACGGTCGCCGCCTGCGTGTGGTCGGCGTCCATCCCTACCCGCCGCTGAGCGCCCACAGCGGGACCTGGGAAGCGACGCTGGAGAGCTTGCCGAGCGCGGGGGAGGGCACGCCCTGGGTGCTGGCTGGTGACTTCAACGGCACCTCCGACCAGGCCGAGTTCCGCGCCGTCGTCGATCGCGGCTACCGCGATGCCGGCGCGGTCACCGGCAAGGGCCTCGAGCCGACCTTCCCGACCATGGGCCACCGCCTGCTGCCACCGTCGATCACGATCGACCACGTGCTTGCCGACCGCCGCCTCGGCATCGCCGACTACGGCGTCGACGACCTGCCCGGCAGCGACCACCGCGCTATCCACGCGACGATCGTGTTGCCTTAGCCGGCGACCTTCTGAAAGCTCATCCAGGTGCTGTAGCCGCCGAGCGCGACCTCGAGCTGTTCGCCGCTCACCGTGGTCACGCCGCCGGTGCCGATCAGCTTGGCGGCGACGATCCGCGGTGAGACGCCGCGTTTGGTGATCACCACCTGCTTCAGCTTGCCGTCGAGGTAGCCGCCGAGCTTGGCGCTGATTTCGGGCCCGGAGAATTTGAGCGTCCAGTCGTGCAGCGGGCAGTAGTAGTCGTAGGGGTCGGGGACGCCGGTCAGGTAGGGGATTGCCGCACCGCCGAAGACGTTCTGGACGCTCTCGGTGTAGCCGCCCGAGCAGGCCGAAAAGTAGGTCTCGACGATCTTGCCGCCATAGGTGACGACCTGGCCCCTGGTCGCTTCGGTCGCGGCGTTGGTGGTCGCGGTCTCGCTGGAGAGGCCGTCGTAGACCTGGCTGCGGGTGTCGTTGTAGAGGTCGAAGCCGTTGCCGCCGACTCCGGCGGTGAGGGCGAAGGAGCGCGACTCGATTGCCTGCGCCTGCAGCTCGGCCGCCGGCCAGGAGGGCGGTGACTCGTTGGGGATCACGCCCTTGACGTACTGCTCGACTGGCAGCGCGTTGATCACGTTGAGCGAGCCGGGGTTGCTTTCGGTCGGCACCGCCTCGAGCACGCCGCGGTAGGTGCCGACGCCGCCGATCACGATCTTGCCCTTGCCGGCAGCGCGCAGCTTGGTCCCGCAATCGGCCAGCGGCTTGCCCGCAGAGCTGCGCAGCTTCACCCGGGCGCCGTCGCGGTGCGCCTCGTAGGTGCGAGCCGGGTCGAGCGCCACCCCGCAGGCGCTGGTCGCGGCGCTGAAGCCGATGTCGCCGGGCGAGATGTCAAGCAAAACGCGGACGATCTTCGTTCCCTCGATCTGGCCAATTGAGCTGCCCTGGTAGTAGTGGGCGAGGATGAAGCGATAGTCCTTGCCGTGCAGGGCGTAGCCGTAGGCGCCGTACTGGCTGACCCCGACCCCGTGGCCGAAGCCGTGGCCGCGCACCACCCAGTTGACGCTTGCGCGCGCGCTCGACGCGGCCGCGAGCAGTACGAGCGCCGCGACGGCGAGAAGGACCCCCAGCCGGTTGTGTCGGTCAGAGCGCATCTATCGCACAACAGATTCGCTCCGGCCGAGTAGCGGCCTGCATTACCCTGGCCTTGCGGTGCGCCTTTTCCCCGCCATGGAGGGATAAAGCGCACCGGAACGGGAAAAGGAGACGGAAATGGCGACGCAGACGGTGCAAGTGAGCGACCACAAGCTCCTGGCTGGCGGTGAGTGGTTGGAGACCGGGGCGTGGGGAGAGGTGAAGAGCCCCTATGACGGGACCGTGGTCGGGCGGGTGGCCGAAGGCGACGCGGCGCTGGTCGATCGTGCGGTCAAAGTCGCCCACGAGGCCTTTGAGACGGCCGACTTTCCCCAGTACGAGCGGGCCGCGCTGCTCGACCGCGCCGCCGCGCTGGTTCGCGAGCGCCGCGACGATCTCGCCCTGGCAATCGCCGCCGAGGCGGGCAAGCCGCTGAAGACGGCGACGGTCGAGGCCGAACGCTGCGTCGACACCCTCACCTTCTCCGCCACCGAGGCGCGCAAGCTGACCGGCGGCACGGTGCCGATGGAAGCATCGCCGGCCGGGGTCGGCAAGCTCGGCGTGATGCTGCGCGTGCCCTACGGGGTGGTCGGCGCGATCAGCCCGTTCAACTTCCCGCTCAACCTGGTCGCCCACAAGCTCGGCCCGGCGATCGCAGCCGGCAACGCGATCGTGCTCAAGCCGGCCGGCCAGACGCCGGTCTCGGCGCTGAAGCTGGCCGAGATCCTGGTCGAGGCGGGGCTGCCCGACGGCTGGCTCAGCGTCATCCCCGGCCCCGGCAAAGAGGTCGGCAACGCGATCGTCGAGCACGAGCTGACCCGTGCCCTCACCTTCACCGGCTCGGCCGGGGTTGGCTGGGGCATCCGCAGCAAAGTCCCGCACAAGAAGGTCAACCTCGAGCTCGGCTCCAACGCGCCGCTGATCGTCAACTCCGACGGCGACTGGCAGACAGCGGCCGACAAGGCGAAGCTGCACGCCTTCTCGCACGCCGGCCAGAGCTGCATCTCGATCCAGCGCATCCTCCTCCACGAGGAGATCGCCGACGCCTTCACCGAGCGGCTAATCGCCAACACCGAGGAGCTGCGGGTCGGCGACCCGCTCGACTCCGAGACCGACGTCGGCCCGCTGATCACGCCCGGCGACCGCGACCGGGTCAAGCAGTGGATCGACGAGGCGGTGTCCGCCGGGGCCAAGCTCTTGACCGGTGGCGAGCTGGTCGACGAGGGCCGCTGCTTGGCCCCGACCCTGCTCGGCTCCCCACCGCGCGACGCCAAGGTCTGGTGCGAGGAGATCTTCGGGCCGGTGGCGACGATCGACCGCTTCTCCGACTTCGGCGCGGCGCTCGAGTCCGCCAACGACTCCAAGTTCGGCCTCCAGGCCGGCGTCTTCACCCGCGACGTCAGCCGCGGCATCGAAGCCGCCAACACGCTCGAGTTCGGCGGCGTCCTCATCAACGAGGTCCCCACCTTCCGCGCCGACCAGATGCCCTACGGCGGCGTCAAGGATTCGGGCAACACCCGCGAGGGCCCGGCCTTCGCGGTGCAGGAGCTAACCGAGGAGCGCTTCGTAACACTCCAGTAGTTCGGTAGTAAAAATTGGGTACCCTCTCTCCACGTCCATCGAGCAAAGGGGAGAGACGAGATGAAGCTGCGTGGTGTCCTGACCAGGGCCGGTGTCGCCCTGATGGTCCTGGCAGCGACGATGGCGATGGCCGCTGCCGCCGACGCGGCGGTCTCCGATACCGAAGGGCAGACCACCATCGGCCAGCGGATCGTCCCCGCCGCCCCCGGTAGCTACCGCTTCCTGCAGCTGGGCGAAGGCGAGCCCTACACCGTGCGCGAAGAACTGGCCAGCGCCGATCCCGAACGGGCCGAAAAACGCACCTCGCTCACCTACTTCGGCCAGCTCTCCGACTTCCAGCTCGCCGACGAGGAGTCGCCGGCCCGGCTCGAGATCATCGACCCCCTCTCGACCCCGCTCAACCTCCCCTTCGGCGCCGCCTGGCGGCCCTGGGAGGCGCTCGAGCCGCAGATCGACGACTCGATGATTCGCCAGATCGACCAGTTCACCGCGGCCAGCCCGGTCGCCAACGGCAACGGCTCGCACAGCCCGATGGACTTCACGATCGACACCGGCGACTCCGCCGACAACCAGCAGCTGAACGAGACCGAATGGGTGCGGACCCTGCTCGAGGGGGGCACGCTCGACCCCAACAGCGGTGTCGACAAGAAAAAATATTCGAACCTGCTCTGTCCGAATCTGCTGGTGCCGGGAGCCGCCGAGGCCGCCCGCTACACCGGAGTGCAGGACTACAACGACTACTTCGAGGGCACCTTCCCCGAGTTCTACGATCCCAACAGCCCCCAGGGCTCGCACGCCGCCTGGCCCAAATACCCCGGCCTGATGGACAAGGCGCAGAAAGCCTTCACCGCGGCCGGCCTCAAAGTCCCCTCCTACGTCGCCTTCGGCAACCACGACGCGCTGGTCCAGGGCAACGCGGCTGCCAACGCCGCCTTCGAGGCGGTCGCCACCGGCTGCCTGAAGCCGATCGGACCGGTGCCGAATCCCGAAAACGCGCCGGCACTGCTGACCTCGCTGCTCAACCCGACCGCCCTGCTCAGCACCCTGCTGACCAACCCCAAAAACCTGATCATCGTCCCCGGCGATCCGAAGCGACAGTCGGTCTCCAAGAAGCAGTTCAAGGAAATCTTCGAGAAAGGCACGCAGGCCGACGGCCACGGCTTCGACTACATCGAACCGGCGCAGGAAACGGCCTCGAAAGGCGCCGCCGGCTACTACTCGTGGAGCCCCGACCCCGGCATGCGCTTCATCGCGCTCGACACCGTCGCCGAGGCGGGCACGATCGTCACCCCGACCGGCCACTTCACGGCCGACGGCAACATTGACGATCCCCAGTTCAAATGGTTGGAAGGCCAGCTCAAACAGGCGACCGAAGCCGACGAACTGGTGGTCATCTTCAGCCACCACGCGCCGGAGAGCCTCACCGCTGACGCTCCCGACGAGCTGGCGCCGCCGTGCCTGCTCAACGACGCGCACGGGCACGACATCAACCCGGGCTGCGACCTCGATCCGCGCAACTCACAGCCGATCCACCTCGAGGCCGACACGGTCGAAATGCTGCACGAATACCCGAACGTGATCGCCTGGGTGGCGGGCCACTCGCACGTCAACACGGTCGACGCCTTCCCCAACCCGAGTGGGCCGGGCGGCTTCTGGAGCATCCGCGTCGCCGCCGAGGCCGACTGGCCTCAGCAGAGCCGCCTGCTCCAGGTCTTCGACAACCACGACGGCACGCTCTCGATCTTCGGCACGATCCTCGACCACGTCGGCGAGTCGGCGGCACCGCCCGCCGGCACCGCGGCGAGCGGCATGGACCTCAACGACCTCGCCTCGGTCGGCCGCACGATGTCCTTCAACGACCTGCAGAGCGGCGCCCCCGAAGGCGAAGGCGAAGCTAAAGACCGCAACGTGGAGCTGCTCGTACCCGACCCACGCTAGCTCGCATGGGAAGGGAACGGGAGACCCCTCCCGGGACACTTAAAGCGAGCCATAGGCGAGCTGGTCCCGGGAGGGGTCTCCCGTTCCCTGCTACTCGTGCGGCCTAGCCATCCGCCGGTGATCGAGCGCCTCCTCGAGGATTGCCGGCTCGACGCCCTGCTCGAGCGCGACCTCTCTGAGCGAGCGGCCTGACTCGGCCGCTGCCTTGACGATGTCGGCGGCGCGGTCGTAGCCGATGTGGGGGTTGAGCGCGGTGGCCGTGGCCAAGGTCGCCTCGGCGTGGCGGGTGGTCATCGCCTCGTTGGCCTCGATCCCGGCGACGCACTTGCCGTCGAGCAGGCGCGAGGCGGAGGCGAGCAGCTTGATCGAGTCGAGCAGGTTGCGGGCGATCAGCGGCACCCGCACGTTGAGCTCGAACTGGCCCTGGCTGCCGGCGAGGGTGATCGCGGCGTCGTTGCCGACGACCTGGGCGGCGACCTGGATCACCACCTCGGGGATCACCGGGTTGACCTTGCCGGGCATGATCGAGGAGCCCTTCTGCAGCTCCGGCAGGCGCAGCTCGGCGAGGCCGGCGCGGGGGCCGGAGCCCATCAGGGCGAGGTCGTTGGCGATCTTGTTGAGCGAGATCGCGTAAACCTTGAGCGCGCCCGAGAGCTCGACCAGGGCGTCGCGGTTGCCCTGCGCCTCGAAAGGATCGAGCGGCGCGGAGATGTCGAGGCCGGTTTCGGCGCCGAGCCGCTCGCGCACCTTGGCGGCGAACTCGGGGTGGGTGTTGAGGCCGGTGCCGGTGGCGGTGCCGCCGAGCGGGATCTGGCCGACCCGCCGCAGCGTCGCCTCGACCCGCTGGATGCCGAGCCGCACCTGTGCCGCGTAGCCGCCGAACTCTTGGCCGAGGGTGACCGGGACCGCGTCCATCAGGTGGGTGCGGCCGGCCTTGACCACGTCGGCGAACTGCTCCGCCTTGGCCTCCAGCGAGCTCTCCAGCGAGCCCATCGCCGGCAGCAGGTCGTGCGTGACCTCGCCCAGCGCCGCCAGGTGGACGGCGGAGGGGAAGACGTCATTGGAGGACTGGCCCATGTTGACGTGGTCGTTGGGGTGGGCGCCCTCGCCGGCGAGGTTGGCGAGCACCTCGTTGGCGTTCATGTTGGAGGAGGTGCCGGAGCCGGTCTGGAAGACGTCGATCGGGAACTGGTCGTCGTGCTCGCCGGCGGCGACCGAGTCACCGGCGGTGGCGATCCGTTCGGCCAGCGCCGAGTCGAGCTGGCCGAGCTCGCCGTTGACCAAGGCTGCTGCGGCCTTGAGCCGGCCCAGCCAGCGCACGACGGGAACGGGAACCCGCTCGCCGGAAACGGGGAAGTTGTCGACGGCCTTGGTGGTCTCGCCACCCCAGAGCTGCTCAGTCAAGGTCTTTGCCTCCATCGAAGTCGTTGTATTGGGAGCGTATTCAGCCGCGCGCTTCGCCCGCGTCGAAGCCTTCGCGATAGGCACGCAGGAAGGCCGACGGCAGCGGCCGGTTGTCTGGGCTATAGCGGGCGGCGGCGACGAGGCGGCGGATCAGCTCGGCGTGGATGCCGTCGGTTTGGGAGGCACCGCGTTCGGCGGCGCCGAGCAGGTAGCCGAGCCGCAGGTTGTCGTCGCCTCCCGGTTCGGCCCGCGCTTCCGCATTGAGCTTCGTTGCGACCCCGACCAAGGTGGTACCGACCGTCGCCAGGTCGCCGGCCTTCTGGTTCTCGGCGAGGCATTCGCTGATCAGGGTCTCGCCGCGCAGCTTGACTTCACCGGGGGCGCCGTCCAGTGCCTTCAGGTAGGCACCTTCCCCTTCGAGGCAGGCGACCGGCGTCGTGTCACTCGGCTGCCCGCAGCCGGCGGCGATGACGGCAAGGGCAAGAGCGGAGAAGGCGAGGACGCGGCGCATCGGCCGCCCATCCTAGGCGTCAGTCGCCGCGAGGCGAGACGCCGCCCGAGTGGATCGTGCCGAACCCGCCCGGAGGCCCGGTCGGCAGTTTCTGCGGCGGCGCTTCCGGACGCGGGTGGCGCGGCTTGCGACCGCTGGCTGGACCGGTGGGGAAGACTTCGACCCATTCGGCCAGTTGGAACATCGCTGCTGGCGAGTGCTGCCAGGAGAGGTGGAGGTGGTTGCCGCAGCCGTGGCCGGCGTCGCCGTTGTAGCCGACCCAGCGGAAGGGCGGCGCTGGCTGGCCTTGCAGCGGCTCGGCCCATTCGGCGAGGCGGGTGATCGCGTTCCAGGTTTCGTCGCATTTGCCCGGCGTCCCGTTCAGCGGCACGAGGTCGACCGCGAGCCCGTTGTAGTGATCGGAGCCTTTGACGTGGCACTGGTTGCAGCCGACGTGTTCGCCGTCGGGCAGCGGGCCGGAGTAGCCGTCGGTGACGTAGATCGGGTAGCGGGCGGCGATCCAGCGCAGGTCGCCGAGGATGCGCTTGTCGACCATGTCGCCTTCTTCGTGCGGGATCGAGGCCGGAATCGGCACGATTTCGCCCGGCGCGTAGACCAGCCTGGTTGCCGTCGGTCCGGCGCTGGCTGAGTTCGCGATCAGCAGTCCCAGCGCCAGCAGCGCTGCCAGCGTGAGCAGGATCCGCCCCGTCTTCTCTGCCACGGTTGCCATGCCCCCTCTCATCGGCCCTTGATGGCGTTCCCTTGAGAACAGCAAGGCAGCGGTAGGGTTCCGCTCGGTATGGCAACCGTCCGCGAGGCAAGCTTCGACCTCTTCCGGGAGCTGGGGATGACGACGATGTTCGGCAACCCCGGCTCGACCGAGCTGCCGATGCTCGCCGATTTCCCCTCGGACTTCCGCTACGTGCTCGGCCTGCAGGAGGCGGTCGTGGTCGGCATGGCCGACGGTTACGCCCAGGCTTCCGGCAACACGACGATGGCCAACCTGCACACCGCGCCCGGCGTCGGCAACGCGATGGGGGCGATCTTCAACGCCCAGGCCAACCACTCGCCGCTGCTGATCACCGCCGGCCAGCAGGCGCGGGCGCAGATCACCCTGCAGGCCAACCTGACCAACCGCGACGCGATCCGCATGCCCCACCCCTTGGTCAAGTGGGCCTTCGAGCCGGCTCGGGCCGAGGACGTGCCGCTCGCCCTCGCCCACGGCGCCCACCTCGCCGGCCTGCCGCCCAAGGGCCCGACCTTCGTCTCGCTGCCGATGGACGACTGGTACGCCGAGGTCGACGAGGCCGACGCCCGCGAGGCGATCGCCCGCAAGGTCAGCGGCCGCGCCGCCGCCGACCCAGCCGCCGTTCGCGCTCTCGCCGACCGGCTCGACGCCGCCACCAACCCGGTGATGATCGCCGGCCCCGACATCGACGCCTCCGGCGCCTGGGACCTGGGGATCGCGCTCTCCGAGCGCCAGCACCTGCCGGTCTGGGCAACGCCGGCCACCGGTGGCGGGCGCCTCGGCTTCCCCGAGAACCACCCGAACTATCGCGGCGTGCTGCCACCGGCGATCGGCCCGGTCGGCCAGACCCTCGAGGGCCACGACCTGATCCTCGTCCTCGGCAGCTCGGTCTTCCCCTACTACCCCTACATCCCCGGCCCGCTGCTGCCCGAGGGCGCCAAGCTCGTCGCGATCACAAGCGACCCGGATGAGGCAGCCCGAGCACCGATGGGCGACGCCCTCGTCGCCGATGTCAAGCTGACCCTTGCCGCCCTGCTCGAGGATCTGCCGGAGTCAACCCGCCCTGTGCCGGAGCCGAATCCCGGCCCGCAGGAAATCCCGCCCAGCGACCCGCTCAACTCCTCCACCGTGCACACCGCCCTGGCCGAGGTCTTCCCCGAGGACGGCATCGTCGTGCTCGAGTCGCCCTCCAGCACCCTCGCCCTGCGCAACCAGATGCGCCTCTCGCGCCCCGGCAGCTACTACTTCGCGGCAGGCGGTGGCCTCGGCTTCGGCCTCGCCGCCTCGGTCGGCGCGCAGCTCGCCCAGCCCGACCGCCCGGTCGTCTGCGTGATCGGCGAGGGCTCGGTCCAGTACGCAGTCAGCGCCTTCTGGAGCGCCGTCGCCTACAAGGTGCCGGTCACCTTCCTGGTCGTGCGCAACGAGGAGTACGCGATCCTCAAGTGGTTCGCCGAGGTCGAGCAGGTCGCTGGTGCGCCCGGCCTCGATCTGCCCAAGCTCGACGTCGCCGCAGTGGCCGAGGGCTACGGCGTCAACGCGACCCGGGTCAAGGATCGCGACGGGGTCCGCGACGCCCTGCAGAAGGCGTTCGCCTCCTCGCAGCCGGAGCTGGTCGAAGTCCCGGTCGCGCCGGGGATGTCCCTCTTCTAGGCCTGACGATGGCGCTGCTGGCGAGCAAACCGGCCCCAGACCGCGCCCCCGACAGCCTCGCCGCCGGCACGCCCCAGCCGCTGCGCGGGGAACTGGAGCAGCTGCTCGGCGCCGACCGCGTGCTCGCCCGCGCCAGCGACATCGTTCGCTACGCCTCCGACGCCAGCCCCTACCGGCTGCTGCCGCAGGTCGTGGTGATGGCGCGAGACGCCGGGGACGTCGCCAAGACGCTCGCCTTCGGCAAGCGCAGCGGCATCCCGGTTACCTTCCGCGCCGGTGGCACCAGCCTCAACGGCCAGGGCCAGAGCGACGGCATCCTCATCGACGTGCGCCGTCACTTCAGCGGCGTCGCGGTCGAGGATGACGGCGAGCGCGCCCGGGTCAAGCCCGGCACCGTGCTCGGTCACGCCAACCGCGTGCTCGCCCCGCACGGTCGCAAGCTCGGCCCCGACCCGGCCAGCACCGACATCGCCTGCGTCGGCGGCGTGATCGCCAACAACTCCGGCGGCATGCGCTGCGGGGTGACCAAGGACTCCTACTCGACGGTCAGCTCGATGACCCTGGTGCTCCCCTCCGGGACGACGATCGACACCGCCGCCCCCGGCGCGGCCGAGCGCTTCGCGGCCGAGGAGCCCGAGCTGGCAAAGGGCCTGGAAGCGATTCGCGACGAGATCCGCGCCGATGCCGAGCTGAGTGAGCGCATCCGCAATAAGTTCGCGATCAAGAACACCACCGGCTACCGGCTCTGCGCCTTCCTCGATGCGGACGAGCCGCTGGAGATCTTCCGCCGCCTCGTGGTCGGCTCGGAGGGCACCCTTGCCTTCGTCGCCGAGGCGGTCTTCGAGACCGTCCCGCTCCCCGCCCGCACGACCACCGCCTGGATCCACTTCCCCGGCATCGAGGAGGCGATCGCGACCGTGCGCGACTTCGTCGAGAGCGGCGCGACCGCGGTCGAGCTGATGGTCGCCCCGGCCCTGATCGCCGCCGCCTGGAACATGGTCGGTGCTCCGGAGGAGTGGAAGGAGCTGCCGCCGGAGTCGGCGGTGCTGCTGGTCGAGTACGGCGGCGCCGACGAGGACGAGCTCGCCGCCAAGGTCGCCAAGGCCGAGCAGATCCTCGCCGGCCACGAGACGCTCCAGCCCTTCGCCTTCACCCGCGAGGCGGAGGAGATTGAGCTCGCCTGGCGCGTGCGCGAGGGCCTGCACGGACTGATCGGCCGCGTCCGCATTCCCGGCACGGCACTGATCGTCGAGGACGTCTGCGTTGCACCGGAGCGGATTGCCGAGGGCGCGCGGGACCTGCAGGCGCTGCTTGGCGAGCACGGCTTCCTGCCCGGCGTCGCCGGCCACGCCTCCGCCGGCAACCTGCATTTCATGCTGACCCCGGACTTCGCCAAGCAGGAGGACCTCGAGCGCTACGAGGCCTTCATGGCGAAGCTGGTCGAGCTGATCGTCGGCAAGTACGACGGCTCGCTCAAGGCCGAGCACGGCACCGGGATCAACATGGCCCCCTATGTGGAGCGCGAGTGGGGGGAGGTGGCGACCGAGCTGATGTGGCGGGTCAAGCGGCTCGCCGATCCCGACAACGTGCTCAACCCCGGCGTCGTGCTCAACCGCGACCCCGACGTCCACTTGCGCAACCTCAAAACGACGCCGGCGATCGAGGACTCGGCGACTACCTGCGTCGAGTGCGGCTTCTGCGAGCCGGTCTGTCCCAGCCGCAACCTGACCACGACGCCGCGCCAGCGCATCGTCCTGCGCCGCGAGATCGCCCGCCAGCCCGAGGGCTCGCCGCTGCAAAAGGCGCTGCTCGAGGAGTATGAGTACGACTCGCTCGAGACCTGCGCCGCCGACGGTTCCTGCCAGCTCGCCTGTCCGGTCGGGATCGACACCGGGAAGCTGGTCAAGGAACTGCGCCGCGAGGCCCACGGGGAGCGAGCGGAAGCGGCAGCTCTGGCGGCGGCTAAGCGTTGGAAGGGCGTCGAGAAGGCTTCGCGGCTGGGGCTGCGGCTGGGCGGACCGTTGGTGCGCCGGACCGAACGCGGACGCAACCTGCCCGGGGCCGCCCGGTGGGGAGGAGAGGGTGACCCTCGCCCGACAAAAGCGGGGAGTGTCGGGCGAGGGTCACCCTCTCCTCCCCAAAGCGCAGTCGCCGCCGTCTACGTGCCCAGTTGCACCAATCGCATCTTTGGCGGGAACCCGGTCGAGGCTCTCGTGGCGGTTTCGGCTCGGGCTGGGATGCCGGTTTGGATTCCCGACGATGTCGCCGGGAGCTGCTGTGGGCTGCCTTGGAGCTCGAAGGGGTTCGGCGCCGCTCATGCGTACAAGGCGAACGAGATGGTTGCGCGATTGTGGGGGTGGAGTGGGGAGGGGGCGCTGCCGATCGTCGTTGACGCCGCCTCCTGCACGCAGGGCATCGCCGATCCCGGCGAGGGGGTGCTCTCAGAGGAGAACGCCGAGCGCCTGGCCAAGCTGGAGATCCTCGACTCGGTCGCCTGGGCGCACGATCGCCTGCTGCCGAAGCTTGAAGTGGGCGACAAGGTCGCCAGCGCCACCGTGCACCCGACCTGCGCTACCCGCCACATGGGCCTGGCGCCGCGGCTGCGCTCGCTCGCCGGCTTCCTCGCCGACGACGTCTACGTTGCCCCGTCGGCAACCTGCTGCGGCTTCGCCGGCGACCGCGGCATCTCCCACCCGGAGCTGACCGAGGCGGCGACCCGTCCCCAGGCCGAAGAGCTGTCCGGCCGCCACTTCGACGCCCACCTCTCCAACAACCGCACCTGCGAGATCGGCCTCAGCCGCGCCACCGGCGCGAATTACGAGTCGGCTCTGATCCTGCTCGAGCGCCTGACGCGGAACGGCTGAAGGCTCGTGGCTCTCCGCTAGCTGCTGCCGCGACGCCGATGAGCGTCGAGACGTTGCCGCGCGGAAGGCGCTTCGGCCTTCTGCGCGATGTACTGCTGTGCGATCGAGGCGAGCAGTGCGACGAACACGCCGATCCCGGTGAGGATGTAGAAGATCGTGAATATCTCGGTGCCGGCGGAGGTCGGGTGAAGGTCTCCGTAGCCCACTGTGGTCAGGGTCACGACGGAGAAGTAGAGCGCCTCGACGATGGTCCAGTGCTCAAAGCGCCAGTAGAAGATCGTCCCGGTCAACACCAGGGCGGCCGCGACGAGGGGCAACGCCTTGGTCTCGGGATCGCGCCAGACCCCAGCGACTGCCCGTGCGAGTCCCCGGAACGCTAGAGCCAAGGGAAGCATGGGGACCGGATTCGCCAAATCCATGCGGTTTCCTGGCCAAAAGACCGAACGGCTCAGTCGGTACTAGCGGCTAACGCGAAGCGGCTGAGACCGCGGCGGCGCCCTGCTCGTCGGCCTCGGCCTCGACCTCGCGGATCGTCGTCAAGACCCGCCGGTCGCTGTCCATGCGACCGTCGAGCAGGGGGTTGATCAGGCCGCGGAAGGCGGAGACGTAGCGCCACCACTTCGGCGCGAAGATCCGCGGCGCCCGCTCTTCGATCCCGCGCACGACGGCGGCACCGGCCTGGTCGGCGGTGATCCGTTTGCGCAGGAACTCGGGCAGGTTCTGCTGCATGCGGTCGCCGTTTGCCGCGACCGCGTCCTGGACCATCTTGGTGTCGACCCAGCCGAAGTAGGCGACGCTGGCGCTGGCGCCCAGCGGCGTCAGCTCGGCCCGCAGCGAGCGGCCCAGTGACTCGACTCCCGACTTGGCGACGGCGTAAGGGCTGTTGAGCATGCCGTTGACGAAGGCATAGACGGAGGAGGTGACGACGATGTGGCCCTGGCGCTCGACGACCTGAGGCAGCGATGCCCTCACGGTGCGCCAGACGCCGAGCATGTCGACCTCGAAGACCCGCTCCCACTCCTCGACGCCGATCCCGCGCACGGTCGCCATCTGCTTCTGGGCGATGCCGGCGTTGGCGACGACGACGTCGAGTCCGCCGAAGCGATCGACCGTCTCGGCGACCGACTGCATCACGGCGCTGTGGTCGGTGACGTCGGTGGCGAGCCCGATCGCCCGCGGGCCGATCCGCTCGGCTGCCTCGCGCGCCTCAGCGGCGTCGATGTCGAGGACCGTGACGGAGGCGCCGCGCAGGTGCAGCTGGCGCGCCGTCTCGTAGCCGATCCCACGGGCGGCGCCGGTAACGAGCGCCACCTTTCCGTTCAAGTCGTAAGCGGGCATGCGGCGGGCAGCCTAACGCGGCGTGGCCGACTCGGAGGCATCCGCGTTGCCCGCTTCCACCGTCTCGGCCTTGCGAATCGCCGCCGCCATGCGCGAGTCGCGCTCGACCCGGCGCTCGAGCAGCGGGTTGATCAGGCCGCGGAAGGCGGAGACGTAGCGCAGCCACTTCGGCGCGAAGATCCGCGGCGCCCGCTCCTCGATGCCGGCGACGATCGCCGCCCCGGCCGCGGCGGGCGTAGTTCGCTTGAGCAGGAAGTCCGGGGAGAACTCCTGCAGCAGCTTGGTTCCCGGCTTCTCGAAGGTGTCCTGGACCATCTTGGTGTCGATCCAGCTGAAGTAGACGACGCTGGCGCTGGCCCCGAACGGGGCAAGCTCGCCCCGCAGCGAGCGGCCGAAGGCCTCGACCGCGGCCTTCGAGGTCGCGTAGGGGCTCATCAGCATGCCGTTGACGAAGGCCGCCGCCGAGGCGACGATGACGACCTGGCCGTTGCGCTCGCTGATCTGGGGCAGCGCCGCCCGCACCGTGTGCCAGACGCCCATCAGGTTGACGTCGATCACCCGCTCCCACTCCTCGACCGGCATCGCCCTCGTCGTCGTGATCGTAGGAGGAGCGATGCCCGCGTTGGCCATCGCGATGTCGAGGCCGCCGAAGCGCTCCACCGTCTCCGCCACCGCTGCCCGCATCGCGCCCGCATCGGTGACGTCGCCGCCTATTCCGATGGTGCGCTCGCCGATCCGCTCGGCGGCCTCATGCGCCTCGCTGCCGTCGAGGTCGACGACCGCGATCGAGGCGCCCCGCGCGTGCAGCTGGCGCGCCGTTTCGAAGCCAATCCCGCGGGCGGCGCCGGTGACCAGCGCCACCTTGCCGTTGAGGTCGTAGGCGGGCACGCGGCAAGACTAATGCGTACCGATGCCACCCGGCAGGGACCGGGGACGGAGCCGCTCCTAGAATCACCCGTCCATGCCCGGCTTCCGCCCCGTCGACACCAAGCAGTCCTTCCCCGAGCTCGAGCAGCGGGTGCTCGAGCGCTGGCGCGAGCGCGATGTCTTCCAGCGCTCGCTCGACCAGCGCCAGGGTGCCGAGCTCTGGAACTTCTACGAGGGCCCGCCGACCGCCAACGGCCGCCCCGGCTCCCACCACGTCCTTGCCCGGGTCTTCAAGGACGTCTACCCGCGCTACCGCTCGATGTGCGGCTACCGGGTGCCGCGCAAGGCCGGCTGGGACTGCCACGGGCTGCCGGTCGAGATCGAGGTCGAAAAGCAGCTCGGCATCTCCTCCAAGCAGGAGATCGAGGAGTTCGGCATCGACAAGTTCAACGCCCGCTGCCGCGAGTCGGTCTTCGAGTACGTCGAGGAGTGGAACAAGCTGACCGAGCGGATCGGCTTCTGGATCGACCTCGACGACCCCTACGTCACTCTCGACGACGACTACATCGAGTCGGTCTGGTGGTCGCTTAAGCAGCTCTGGGACAAAGACCGCCTCTACGAGGGCCACAAGGTCGTGCCCTACTGCCCGCGTTGCGGCACCGCGCTCTCCTCACACGAGGTCGCGCTGGGCTACAAAGACGTCGAGGACCCCTCTATATACGTGCGCTTCCCGCTGCTCAGCGAAGCCGGCGGGGAGACTGGGGAGTCGCTGCTGGTCTGGACGACGACCCCGTGGACGCTGCCGGGCAATGTCGCGGTGGCGGTTGCACCCGAGGTCACCTACGTCAAAGCCCGCTGCGGCGAGGAGACCTTGATCCTCGCCGAGCCCCTGCTCGAGCGGGTCCTGGGCGAGGACGTCGAGGTGCTCGAGCGCCTGCCGGGCTCGACCCTGGTCGGCCGCCAATACAAGGGCCCCGTCTTCGAGCTGGAGGAGGAGCCGGCCAACGCCTTCCGCGTCCTCGCCGGTGATTTCGTCACCACCGAGGACGGCACCGGGCTGGTTCACATCGCCCCCGCCTTCGGCGAAGACGACTACGCGGTTGCTGCCGCCAACGGCATCTTCGACCCGACCAACGCCGGCACGCTCTTCAACCCGGTCAACCTCGAAGGCCGCTTCGACCGCCGCGTCAGCGGCTTCGAGGGCCAGTTCGTCAAGGACCCCGAGGTGACCAAGGCGCTGATCGCCGACCTCGACGCCCGCGGCCTGCTCTTCCGCCAGCAGGTCTACGAGCACTCCTACCCGCACTGCTGGCGCTGCGACACGCCGCTGCTCTACTACGCCAAGTCGAGCTGGTACGTCGCTACCTCGCAGGTGCGCGACGAGCTGCTCGCCAACAACGAGACGATCGGCTGGCACCCCGAGCACATCAAGGACGGTCGCTTCGGCAAGTGGCTGGAGAACAACGTCGACTGGGCGCTCTCGCGCGACCGCTACTGGGGCACGCCGCTGCCGATCTGGCACTGCACCAAAGGCGATTGCGGCGAGCTCTACTGCGCCGGCTCGGTCGCCGAGCTGCGTGAGCGGGCGAGGGGAGAGGTATCCGAGGACCTGCACCGTCCCTACATCGACGAGGTCGTGCTCGACTGCGAGGGCTGCGGCGGCGAGATGCACCGGGTCAAGTCGGTGATCGACACCTGGTACGACAGCGGCGCGATGCCCTTCGCCCAGCTGCACTACCCGTTCGAGAACGAGGAGCTGTTCGCCGAGCGCTTCCCGGCCGACTTCATCTGCGAGGCGATCGACCAGACCCGCGGCTGGTTCTACACGCTGCTCGCCGAGTCGACCCTGCTCTTCGACCGGTCGAGCTACCGCAACTGCGTCTGCCTCGGCCTGATCCTCGATCCCGAGGGTCAGAAGATGTCGAAGAGCAAGGGCAACGTGGTCGAGCCCTGGGACGTGATCTCCGCCCACGGCGCCGACGCCTTCCGCTGGTACTACCTGACCGCCCAGCAGCCCTGGTCCGGCTACCGCTTCTCGGTCGACACCGTCGGCGAATCGGTCCGCCAGTTCCTGCTCACCCTCTGGAACACCTACTCCTTCTGGGCCCTCTATGCCAACGCCGAGGGCCTAACCCCAGCCGACTTCGCCGACGGCCCGCTGAGTTTGAGTTTTGTCGGGGATAACCGGGACAAATCTCAAACTCAGCACTCCGATTTGGACCGCTGGGCGCTCTCCAAGCTTCAGTCGACGATCGCCACGGTCCGCCAGAACATGGACGAGTTCGACTGCACCGCCGCCGGGCGGGCGATCGCGGAGTACGTCGAGGAGCTCTCCAACTGGTACGTGCGGCTCTCGCGCCGCCGCTTCTGGGACGGCGACCGTGCCGCCTTCGCGACCCTGCGTCACTGCCTGCTCGAGGTCGCCGCGCTGCTCGCGCCGTTCACACCCTTCCTCGCCGACGAGATCCATCTCAACCTCGCCGGCGGCGAGGCCGAAGAGCTCGGCGAGAGCCCCGATTCGGTTCACCTGCGCGACTTTCCGACGGCCTATGCCGCGCTCACAGATCCCGAGCTGGAGGCGGCGATGGAGGCCGTGCGCCTCACGGTCGAGCTCGGCCGCGCCGCCCGCGCCCAGGCCAAGGCCAAGGTCCGCCAGCCGCTGCGCCGCGCCGTGATCGTCGCCAACGACGCCGAGCGCGCCGCGATCGAGGCCCGCGCCGAGCTGGTCACCAGCGAGCTCAACGTCAAGGAGCTCGACTTCGTCTCCGAAGAGGCCGACCTGGTCAGCTACGCGGTCAAGCCCAACTACCGCTCGCTCGGCCCGCGCTTCGGCAAGCGCATGCCCCAGGTTGCCGCCGCGGTCGAGGCGCTCGACCCCGTCCACGTCGCCAAGGTGATGGCCGACGGCGGCGAGGTCGGCATCAGCATCGACGGCGACGACCACACGATCGGCCCCGACGAGGTCACCCTCGCCCTGCAGCCGCTGGAGGGCTACGAGGTCGAGGCGGAGGCGGGCCACGCCGTCGCCCTGCAGCTCGAGCTCGACGACGAGCTGCGCCGCGAGGGCCTCGCCCGCGAGATCGTCCATGCCGTCCAGAACGCCCGCAAAGCGGCGGGCCTCGACATCTCCGATCGCATCGAGCTCTCCCTTGGTGGAGACGACGAGCTAATCGCCGCGGCCCAGGCCCACGAGCCTTACATCGCCGGCGAGGTCCTGGCCACCTCAGTCGCCTACGGCGTCGCCGACGGTCTCACCGTCCGCGTAGACGGCCGCGATCTCGAGATCGATGTGACAAAGACTTGACACTCTGCGCACCACGCGCGCGGCCGAAATGTTTACGGTGCAATCATGCACGTGATGAGAGAGAGTTGGACAGACGCCCGCCTGGACGATTTCCGCGGCGATGTCGACCGTCGTTTCGACAAGGTCGAAGGCGATATCAGTGAGTTGCGCGGCGAGATGAGGGAGCTTCGAGCCGAGATGAAAAGCGGCTTCGAAGCAATCAACCGCACCATGCTCCACGGCGTCATCGCCCTCTCGGCCGCCTACATCGCCGGCTTCGCCGCAATCGTCACCCAACTCTAACGACCAAAGCTCCGCGCGCTAGTCCGGAGCCGACTCGCCGATGATGAAGTCGGTTTTCTTCGAGTCCGAGAACTTCACCCAGCAGTGATCGGGCGCCACACCGGCGACGTCGATCAGGGCCGCTTCGATGCGTCGGGCGATCTCCGCCTTCTGCTCGTCGGTACGGCCCTCGAACCAGTTGACCTCGACGAAGGGCACAGCTCTACTCGCCGCTAGGCGAGTGCCGGCTCGAGCTCGGCCTCGAGGCGACGCTTGGGCATCGCGCCAATGACCTTCTTGGCGATCGCCCCGTCCTTGAAGAGGATCATGGTCGGGATCGAGAGAACCTCGTACTGAGTAGCGGTCTGCTGGTTCTCGTCGACGTTGATGCTGACGATGTTGAGATCGTCGCGCTCGGCGTCAATCTCCTCGAGGACCGGATGGACCACGCGGCAGGGGCCGCACCAGGGAGCCCAGAAGTCGACGAGCACGGGCCCCTCGGCCTCGAGGACCTCTGACTTGAAGTTGGCGTCTGTCACGTCGCTGAGTTTGCCTGTCACTGGGATTGCTCTCCTGGGGATTGAGGTTCGGCTCAATACTTCATAAAGTATAGCGAGGTTGACAAGCGGCAGTGGGTCAGTTTGATTTGCCAGGGAGTGATCAGCGCACGGATGAACGCCCTCGGTGCATAGGCTGACCTCGGCGTGGCGGCAAGATGGGAATACCGGAGGGTCGTCGAGACCGCCCAAGGGGAGATACTGTCCGACCCCCGCGAGGTAGTTGGCGATGCACAGAAGCGGTGGATTGACAGCCTTAACGCTCTCGGCGCAGATGGCTGGGAGCTGATCTCGGAGAGGTTCGTCTCGGGGGAGTACCTCTCAGGCAAGCGGTATGCCCAGTACAGCGGCACGATGAAGCGCGAGACTGCTTAGTCCAGCAGCGCCGCGATCTTCCCAGCGCCAGAAGCAGAAAGCCCCCGGCGGCTAGCCGAGGGCTCCGATGCAAAAAGTTCTTTCGGTAGAGAAGGCTCGCTAGACCTCCGCCTTTTCGTCAAGTCTCAAGATGCCCTTCCTTTCCATCTTTAGACCTCCAGTACCTAGGTTATCGCCAAATGAACGGCAGTCAATAGACAAAACTTTTCTTACCAAGTCCAGTCGATCCTTACGCTTTCGCCGATCACAATGTGGCCAACTCTCTCTTCGACATAAGGGCGCCCATCCTTGATAGTCGGGTTCGGACGGAAATAATGTTTGCTTCCTTCTCTGGAACTGTTATTATCATTTCCACGCATGGATGCAATAGATATATCCCCTGATCGCAGGACCTCAATGGTTTTTGAATTCCCAGAGCTGGGAGTTGAGGAGGAGGTTGCTCTTGCGAAGATCGACGACCTCCGTAAAGAGCTGCGCCACTACGTAGCTGAGCCGCGCCGCTGGGTCGGCTCGGTTCGGCGAATGCTGGCCGCTCGTGCCATTCAAGGCTCAAACAGCATCGAGGGCTACAACGTCTCGGTCGAGGATGCGGTCGCCGCTATCGAGGACGACGATCCGGCGGAAGCCCGGACCGAGGATTGGCATGCAGTGATGGGCTATCGCCGAGCGATGACCTACGTGCTTCAACTCGCTGAGGATGAGCACTTCGAGCTAAGCGCCCACCTGATTCGAAGCCTTCATTTCATGATGGCTGAGTACGACCTAGATGCTAGTCCCGGCCTTTGGCGTTCGGGGCCAATTTGGATTCGGAACGACGCCACGGGCGAAGTTGTTTACGAAGGTCCGGACGCTGATGACGTTCCGGGGCTCGTTGACGATCTGGTGATGCAGCTGACAGGCCACCAGGATGTTCCCCCCATCGTGCGCGGTGCGATGGCCCATCTGAGCCTTGTCATGATCCATCCGTTCCGAGACGGCAATGGCCGCATGTCTCGCTGCTTGCAGACCCTCGTCCTGGCTCGCGACAAGATTCTGGCACCCGCATGGTGCAGCATCGAGGAGTACCTGGGCGCCAATACTCAGCGGTACTACGAGGTGCTGGGCAGCGTCGGCGAAGGTAAGTGGAATCCCGAGAATGACGCACGCCCCTGGGTGCGATTCTGCTTGGAAGCTCATTACATCCAGGCCATGAGCGTTCTGCGCCGGGTTCGAGAGTCAGAGAGGATGTGGGCCGACCTCGAAGCTTTGCTTGAGGAGAGACGCGGACTTCCCGAGCGATCGATCCAAGGGTTGTTCGACGCCACGCTTGGGCTTCGGGTTCGCAATGCCTCCTATCGCTCGGTGCTCAAGCGCTTCGGCGCTGAGGAGATTTCGCATCAGGTTGCGACTAGCGATCTCAGAGCGCTTGTTGAGGCTGGCCTGCTCAAGCAGCACGGCAAGAAGCGCGGAACCTACTACGTAGCTGCTGAGCGACTTGAGGAGATTCGAGACCGAGCCCGTGAGCGCCGCCAGCCGCTCGACGCCAGTTCCCTATTTACCGCCGAGACCAGCCCGTCGGTGTGAGGCCCAGCGCGCGTTTGCTGCTCGTCTAGCGGCTTCACTCCGTTGCTCAGCCGTCATTCGTGCCGCGCGACTTTTCCCTCCCTTGCGTCCTCCGACCCGGCCGGCTCGCGTTTCGGCTGTCTCCTGCTTTGGCGGCGTTTCGTCGGTCGCATCGCCCACGATGGCAGCCGCAAGGCGATTGAGATCAGCGGGCTTCTTGGAGCGCTTGGCCACGTTCAGAGCGTAGCGGGGTCGTCGGGCTTGAACTGGCCGCGCCGGAAGTCTCCGGGCGTCCACGTGATCCCCTCGAACAGGGTGCCCGGCTCGACTCCGAGCGCCCCTGCGAGCTTCGCCAGGGTGTCGATACGGGGCAGTCGGCCACCGCGCTCCAAAAGCCCGATCTCCGTTCGATGCAGAGATGCGCGGAAGGCCAGCTCCTCCTGCGTTACTTCGGCTTGCTCGCGAAGGCGCGAAAGGTTGTCCCCAAAGCGCTCCGCGACTCCCCGGCTCACAAGGTCTCCAGTCGATGACAGTGGTAGGCCGCGTCGGTCAGAAGGAGGGTCTGACCGTGGAGCCGGATCAGGCCGTAGTCGCTGAGCCGCCTCACGGCGCGTTCAACGGCTTCCTTGTTGCCGATCTCCCTGCTCATTTCGAGCATCGTCCTGTGGTGCGGATGGCAGGCCAGCGCAAGGGCCAAGACCGCCCGCTCGGTGCGTTCGTGGTCTTTCGGCGTGTGCCGAATACGCTTTGCCTGCATGGGGAGCTTCGCCTCCTCGTGCCAGGCGCCCGGACGTTCCACCGTCGCGGGCGCCATTTCGTCTGTGTCGAGCCGAAGCTAGCGCGAAATCAGGGCCGTTTGGCGGTCATTTCAAACTGACCCACTGCCTGACAAGCCCTCCGGGCCGCTTCTCCTCACCGTCCATAGCGTAGAAGAGGCACCCGCCAGATCGCCTCGAGCACGATCGAGCGGCTCATCTTGGACGAGCCCGTCTGGCGGTCGCGGAAGACGATCGGCACCTCGACCACGTCGAAGCCGAGCTGGATCGCCCGGTAGGTCACCTCGACCTGGAAGGCGTATCCGCGGGAGCGGATCGCGCCGAGGTCGACTGCCTCCAGCACCTCGCGGCGAAAGCACTTGAAGCCCCCGGTCAGGTCCCGCACTCCGACCCCGAGGGCGAGCCGCGCGTAGGTGCTACCCCCCTTGCTGATCGCCCGCCGCAGCGCACCCCAGTCGCTCACCCCGCCGCCGGGCACGTAGCGCGAGCCGATCACGATGTCGGCGCGCTCGGCGGCCTCGAGCAGGCGCGGCAGGTAGGCGGGCTCGTGCGAGAAGTCGGCATCCATCTCGATCACCAGCCCGGCGCCGCCGGCGAGGGCGCGGCGGAAGCCGGCGATGTAGGCGGGGCCGAGGCCTTCCTTGGTCTCGCGATGCAGGAAATGGATCGACTCCTCACGCTCGGCGAGCTCGGCGGCGATCCGTCCCGTCCCGTCGGCGGAGTTGTCGTCGACGATCAGAACCTGGGCGTCGGCGGGAAGCTTGTCGCGCGCGTCGGCGACCAGCCGCTCGATGTTCGACGCCTCTTCGTAGGTGGGGAGGACGAGCCAGGCTGGCCCTCGATCGGGTTTGCTCGCGGCCATTTGCGGGGGCGATGCTATTGACGGAGCTGAGTGCGAGCTAAAGAGACCCCCGCTCGCTAGCTTGCAGATGTGACCAACGCCGAGATAGCCGCCGCCCTCGAAGAGCTCGGGGTGCTCTACGAGCTCGACGGCGCGGTCAAATACCGCGTGCTCGCCTACGGCACGGCGGCCAAGGCGATTCGCGAAAGCCCGGTCTCGGTCGCTGACCTGGCGGCGGCGGGCCGGACGACTGAGATTCCCGGCGTCGGCAAGACCCTGGCGGAAAAGATCGACGCGCTGCTGGAGACCGGCGAGATCCCGGCGGCGGTGAAACTGAAGGCGAAGTTCCCGCCGACGCTGATCGAGGTCACCCGCGTGCCCGGGGTCGGTGCGAAGACGGCGCGCCGGCTCTTCGACGAGCTCGGCGTCGCCACCCTGGATGACCTGCGGGCGGCGGCGGAGGGCGAGCGGATCCGCGAGATGAAGGGCCTCGGGCCAAAGGCCGAGGAGAACGTCCTGGCCGGGCTCGAGCGGCTCGGCGAGCCGGGGGAGGGGAGCGGCCGCGTGCTGCTCTCGATGGCCCGCCCGATCGCCGAGGAGCTGGCGCGGACGCTGCGCGAGCACCCGGCCGCCGACCGGGTCGAGGTGGCGGGCTCGGTGCGACGCTGGGCCGAGACCTGCAAGGACATCGACCTGATCGCCACCGCCGAGGAGCCGCAGGCGCTGGCCGAGCATCTGGTCGCCAGCCCGCTGATCGCGGCGGCGGGCAAACCGGGCCCCAACGGCGTGCGAGCGCAGACCCAGAACGGGATCTCGGTCGACCTGCGGATCGTCGCGCCGCAGGCCTTCGGCAACCTGCTCCAGCACTTCACCGGCTCGCAGGCGCACAACGTGCAGCTGCGCGAGGACGCCGTCGGCCGCGGCCTCTCGGTCTCCGAGCACGGGATCACCGAGGTCGAGAGCGGCGACGTCGATCTCTGCGCCAGCGAGGAGGCGGTCTACGAGCGCCTCGGCTACGCCTACATCGAGCCCGAGCTGCGCGAGGGCCGCGGCGAGCTGAAGGCGGCGCGCGAGGGCAAGCTGCCGGAGCTGGTCTCGCTCGATGACGTCAACGGCGACCTGCACTCGCACACCACCCTCTCGGACGGTCGCAACACACTGGAGGAGATGGCCGAGGCCGGCCGCGAGCGCGGCTACGCCTACATGGCGATCACCGACCACTCCGCCAGCCACGGCTTCGGCGACCACGTCACCGAGGAGCGGCTCTGGGAGCGGATCGATGAGATCGCCGACTGGAACAAGGGCAAACGCGGCTTCCGCCTGCTCGCCGGCTCGGAGGTCAACATCGGGCTCGACGGCTCGCTCGACTACTCCGAGGACGTGCTGGCGGCGCTCGACTGGGTCGTCGCCAGCGTCCACACCTCCTTCGCCGTCTCCGAGAAGGAGATGACCGCGCGGGTGCTGGCGGCGATCGAGAACCCCTACGTCGATTGCATCGGCCACCTCACCGGCCGCCTGATCGGCCGCCGCGAGCCCTACGGGGTCGACGTCGAGGCCGTGGCCGAGGCGGCGGCGAGCAACGGCACGATGATCGAGATCAACGGCAACCCCAACCGCCGCGACCTCTCCGAGCACCACGCTCGCCTGGCCAGCGAGGCGGGCGTGACGATCGTGCTCAACACCGATGCGCATGGGGTGGACACGCTGAACAACATGTCCTACGCGGTGGCCACCGCGCGGCGAGCTTGGTTGGGTCCCAAAGAGATCGCGAACACGCGTAGCTGGCGGGACTTTTCCAGGCTGACCAAGGACTAGTGGTTATTCCAAGGCGAAAACCACGCGCACGGTGGCGGTGACTGTGGAGGCGCCCGGCTTGACTGGCGGGGCGGGGGCCTCCGCTCCGGCTTGAGGTCCCTTGGCCTTGGCCGTCCCTTCGACCGGGACCGCTTCCGTGGTTTCTTCGATTGTGATCGCGGGGCCGAGGATGGCGCCGGCTCGTGTGGCCAGGGTCACGGCCTTGCCTTTGGCTTGGTCGAAGGCTGCCAGGAGGGTGTTGTTGTAGGCGGCTTCGGGGTTGCCGGCGAAGAAGTCGGGGCCGCGGGTGCCGGTGGCGCCGGCGGCGACCGCGGCGCTGACGAGTTCTCCCGAGCGTTGGGGTTCGTGGAGAACCACGCCGACGCCCTCGGAGGCGCGAAAGAGGGTGTGCTTGTCGCGGCTGATCTTGCGGACCGAGATCTGGCCGGTGGTGACGTCGCCGGGTCCGATGCCGGGCGTCGCTTGGACCACGGCGATCACCGCTCGTAGCTTCACCGCGACGACGTGCAGGGCCGCGCCGCGACTCTTGCGTTCCTTGCTGACCGAGAAGCCGAGTTTGGCCGTGTCGTTGGGGACCTTCTGGGTGGCCGAGCCCTTCACCGTGACCGTGCGTTCAACCGCGCTTGCGCTCGCCGGGAGGATCAGGGCAAGCGCTACAACGGCGAGCAGGCTCAGGGCGCGTCGAATCATCTGAGATGACGCTACCCGCCGACGGTGACGCTCACTCAGGCGTGGGCGCGGCGGCTGCTGCGCAAGCCCGGCGTGCGGACGAGCTGGATCGGGCGCAGGGCCGAGTTGGGGACGACGTAGAACTTGACCCCGTCGCGCTGCTCGATCGCCAATACCGCCCCCTCGCGCGAGTGCCAGGCGAGCGAGACGAGCAGGGCGTAGCCGGCGCCGATCGCGGCGACGCCCGGGAAGAAGACGCCGAGGACGCCGGCGGCGATCGCGGTGACCGCGACCGGCCAGAGGCGGGCGGCGGTGATCCGAGCCGGCGACTCGGGCGGCAGCGAGGTCGCCGTGCGCGCTTGGGCGAGGGTGTCGCGCAGGCTCTCGGCCGCGCGACTCGGGCGACCGAGGTAGAAGCCGACGATGAGGGCGATCAGCCACCAGGCGGCTGCCACCGTGAGCGTTCTCGTGTCGGCGTCGCGGTTCACCGCCACCGCGGTAATCGCGGCCAGGGCGGTGGCCTCGGCCCCGGTGAGCAGGACGGTGACGCGGAGCAGGTCCGTGTAGGGCATCGCTAGGCGGCCAGCTCCTCGAGCAGGTTCACCCAGCCGTCCGGGCCGTCGACGGCGAGGTCGCACTCTTCGGTCAGCGCCGGCGGGGCCTCGGGTGAGATCACGCCGACGCAGAGCACGGCCTCGAGCTCGCGCTCCTCGACGCAGCTCGCGCAGGCGGCGGAAGGCGTCGAGATCGGTGCGATCGTCGCCGGCGAACACGGCAGCGACGATGTCCTCGCCGGCCAGCAGCGCGGCCACAGCGGCGTCCTTGCCGCCACCGCCGAGCGGTCGCAGCTCGAGCACCTTGCGGCCCCATCGCGGTTCCAGTTCTGCCCGGCCCGCCTCGGCGGCGATCTCGTGAGCGCGCGCCTCGGCGGCCCGCTCGTCGTCGGCGCCACGCCAGTGCAGCGACTGGATCGGGCCCTTGTCCTCCAGCCGGAATCCCGCCGCCGCCAGCTCCTGCTCGTCGAGGCCGGCGATGAAGTCGGCCGCGACCCGCTCGGCTCCGGCCAGTGCCGGGTCGAGCTGTGGCCGGTCCTCACCCGGCATCAGCAGCTCCAGCCCGTGGTTGCCGGCGTAGGCGATCTCCTCGACGCCGACCAGGCGCCGCGCCTCCAGCGCCTGTCGCCCGGAGATGCAGCCGACCAGGCCGTAGCGGCGGTTCAGCCTGCGCAGCAGCTCGCTCGCGCGGGCCGGCACGGCCGCCTGCTCGGGACGCTCGACGATCGGTGCCAGGGTGCCGTCGACGTCGGTGAGGATCGCGGTGCGGCCCGGGTCGGCACGCAACCGGTCCAGCGGCGAGTGCCCGGCGCCGCCATCCCCTGTCTCGTCTGCGGGAGGCACGGCCTTAGTATCGCGGCACGATGCCCTCCGACCAGATCCTGCCCGGTCACGCGACCCTCAAGCTCGCCGCGATCGGCACCCTTGCCGGCATCTTCAGCGGTCTCTTCGGGGTCGGCGGCGGCACCGTGATCGTGCCCCTGCTGATCTTCTGGTTCGGCTACGGCGAGCGGCTCGCCACCGGCACCAGCCTGGCTGCGATCGTCCTGATCGGCCTGCTGGGAGCGGTCGCGCAGGGCGGGATCTACGGCAACGTGCACGTCCTCACCGGCCTCCTGTTGGCGATACCCGCCGTGGTCGGGGTGGTGATGGGCACCGCGATCCAGCAGCGCATTCCCCAGCGCGCCGTCTCCGTGCTCTTTGCCGTCCTCCTCGTTGCCGTGGCGATCGAGCTGATCGTCAAATGAACGAGCTCGCCGCCATCCTGATCGCGATCGCGGGCGGCCTCGCCGGCGGCCTGGTCGGCGTCGGCGGCGGCGTCCTCTTCGTGCCGGCGCTGACGATCTTCCTCGGGCTGACCCAGGTCGAGGGCGAGTCGACCTCGCTGCTGATGATCGTCATCGTCGCCCTCGTCGGCGCCTACCGGCAGAACGGCTACGGCAACGTCAGGCTGCGCGAGGCCCTCGTGATCGGCGTGCTCTCGCCGCTGGGGGTGCTGATCGGCGTCGCGATCTCCAACGCGGTCCCGACCGGCCCTGGAACTGGCCTTCGCCGCCCTGGCTCTCTTCATGGCCTACACCCTCGTCCGCCGCGCCCTCTCGGCGCCTGCCTAGCCGGCGCCACGCAACCCCATCGGTAACCTCAAACGCGTGGATTCACTTCGCTGGGAAGGCGACGTACCGCAGCTGCGCATCACCCGATCCTCGTCTGCTCCTTCCGGGGCTGGAACGACGCGGCCGCAGCGGCCTCGACGGCGCTGACCACGGTCGGCGACGCCTTCGACTCGGAGCTGATCGCCGAGGTCGACCCCGAGGACTTCTTCGACTTCCAGGCGACCCGGCCGACGATCGTCCTCAGCGAGGGCCAGGCGCGGCGGATCGACTGGCCCGCAAACAACCTGATCGCGGTCCGCGTCCCGGCCGCCGAGCGCGATCTCGTCCTGCTCGACGGCACCGAGCCGAACCTGCGCTGGCGCACCTTCTCGGAGACGATCGCGACCGCCGCCGACGCGCTCGGGGTCGAGATGGTGATCACCCTGGGCGCGCTGATCGCCGAGGTCTCCCACACCCTGCCGGTGCCGATCACCGGCCTCGCCTCCGACGAGGAACTGGTCGAGGAGCTCGACCTGCGAGCGCTCCAACTACGAGGGGCCGACCGGGATCGTCGGCGTCGTCCACGACTGCTGCCGCCAGGTCGGGATGACCTCGGCCTCGCTCTGGGCGGCGGTGCCCCACTACGTCGCCGCCGTCCCCAACCCGAAGGCGGCGCTGGCGCTGCTGCGCCGGCTCGAAGGCCTGACCGGCATCGCCGTCGAGGCCTCCGAGCTGGAGGAGGAAACGAGCAGCTACGAAGAGCAGATCGGCCGCGCGATCGCCGCCAACCCGGAGATCGAGGAGCTGGTCGACCGGATCGAGGCCGAACAGGTCGAGCAGCTGCGATGAGGCCGAGGACCTGCCCTCCGCCGACTCGATCGCCCGCGAGTTCCAGCAGCTTCCTGCGCCAGCAGGGCGATCAGTAGTCGCCCGGCCGGGACTAGCTCTCGGCCGCCGGGCAGATCAGCCGGTAGTCGCACCAGCTGCAGACCGTTGGGCGAGGGCCGCGGCTCGAAGTCCTGGCTCAGCACCCCCTCGCCGACCTGCGAGCACGGTGCGCTCGACCCGCTCGGCGTCGTCGGGCTTGATCGGCGCCGCGACCTTGTCGGCGTCGAGCACGTAGTAGTAGCTGCCGGTGCCCGGCCTCGAGCTCCCAGGCCTCGCGGGCGGCGAGCCGGTAGAGCGCCAGCTGCAGGTCGTTCTCGAGCTGCGCCTCGCTCTTGCGCTCGCCGGTCTTGTAGTCGATCAGCTCGTAGCTCGCCGTCGGGCAGGCGGTCGACGCGGTCGACCCGGCCGCGCACCTGGTGCTCGCCGATCTGGAAGTCGAACTTGCGCTCGAGCCAGACCGGTTCGCCCTCGGCCTCGCGCTCGCGCTCCCAGTAGAGGCGCATCGCCTCGCGGGCGCGGTCGCGGAACTGCAGCTCGTCGTCGCTGGTGCCGAAGCCGGAGCGCCGCCAGCCCGACTCGAACAGGTCCATCAGCCGCCGCAGGCCGTCTTCGTCCGGGCTCCGGCGTCGTCCTTGTGGAAGCGTTCGAGCACGTTGTGGATGAGGATCCCGAAGCGCTGGTTGATCGTCGGCTCCTGCGGGGATGCCGAAGACGCGCGCGAACTTGTACTTCAGCGGGCAGGTCAGGTAGAGGTCGAGGTCGGAGGCCGAGAGGCTGAGGCCGCCGTCGCCGCGGCGCGGCAGGAAGGCCTCCAGCGAGGGCTCGTGGCGGGCGGCGATCAGCCGCGGCGGCTGTCGCGCTCGCGCTCGGAGTCGAGCAGGTAGGAGTCGAGCGGGGAGGCGTCGAGCTCGGTCTGCTGCTCGGGCGTCGCGACCTGGCGCAGCAGCCCGTTGACCGCCTCGATCGCCTCCGCCGTCGCCTCGTCGCCGGGGCGCTGGGCGAGCGCCGCCAGCTTCAGCAGCTCCAGGTAGCGGGCGATCGCCCGGTTGACGTCGATCGCGGTGTCGAGGCGCGGCTCGGAGAGCTCGCGGCCCGCCTGCCAGGACGCCTCCAGCACCTCCTCGCGCAGCTTGCGGTAGGTGGCGTGCAGGCCCTCGGCGGGGCCGAACAGCTCCTCGGCGTGCTCCTCCTCGCTCGCCTCCGTGGCGGCCAGCGCCTGCTCGTAGAAGCGCGAGGGGCGCGCCTCGCGTCGCTCGCCGCGCTCGACCCGGGAGAGCACGATCCCGGCTCGGGCGGGCCGGCCGATGCGCTCGCCGTCGGCTCCGTCCTCGAGGCCGAGCACGAAGACGTGGTCGAACTCGGTCCCCTTGGCGGCGCGCCCGGTCGAGGCCGAGGACGGAGCCCGGGGAGGGCGGCTCCTCGCCGCCGGCCGGCTCGACCCCGGCCTCGGCGACGGCGCTGAGGTAGCGGACGAAGTCGCGGGTCGAGCCGTGCGGCTCGCGCCGCGCCCAGGCGGTCGCCAGCTCGGCCAGCCGCGAGAGCCCGAGCAGGCGCTCGGCGACCTCGGGCTGCGGCGGCGAAGAGCCGCTGGCGGCGCAGGCCGACCCGCTCGATCAGCCGCCGCACGAAGACGTCGGCGCGGCGCTCCTCCATCGCCGCCGAGGCTTCGCCGTAGAGCTTGAGGAAGGACTGGATCCGCTCCCGCGCCTCGGGCGGGATCTGGGGGCTCTCCAGCGCCGCCTCGCAGGCGGAGACCATGTCGAGCTTGCGGCGGCGGGCGATCGTCGTCAGCCGCGCCAGGTCGGCGGAGCGCAGCTCGATCGGCGGCCGGGTCAGCGCCCGCGCCGCCGCCGGCGAGTCGCCGGGGTCGGCGAGCACCCGCAGCCAGGCGATCGCGTCGCGCACCTCGGGCCGCTGGAAGAGCGCCGCCGGCCCGGAGAGGTGGAAGGGGATGCCGCGCTCCTCCATCGCCGCCGCGACCGGCCCGCCCTTGGCCGCCGGGTCGTCGATCAGCACGCAGATCTCGTCCGGGCGAGGTCCCGTCGCCGAGCAGGTGCTCGACCTCGCGGGCGACCGCCTGCGCCTGGGCCCGCTCGTTGGTGCAGCGCCAGAAGCCGCACTCGCGGGCTTGCGGAACTGCTGCTCGAGGACGATCGACGTCGCCGCTCGGCGGTGGACCTCGCTGAACCAGGCGGTCGTCGTCGCGCTCGATCGCGTAGAGGTGCTGTTCGGGTTCGCCGTCCGCCAGAGCTTGCGAGGACCGCGCGCTGGGCCGGCGGTCGTCTCCTCGAGCTCGTCGACCATCAGGTAGCGCGAAGCGGCTCGGCGATCTCCGTCGCGGACGTCGGGGCGCTCGTGCGAGCAGCCGGTTGAGGATCGAGGAAGACGTCGCCGCGGTCGAGGTTGCCCGCCTCGGCGAGGATCCGGTCGTGGGCCGCGCAGAGCTCGGCCAGCTCGGGCTCGGGCGGGTCGGCGCCCGCCTTCAGCGCGTCGATCTGCGCCAGCAGGCGAGCGAGCAGGCCGGCCGGGTTGCCGCGGATCTCGTGGCTGCGCAGCGGCAGCTCGTCGAGGCGGTCGAGCAGCATCGCCAGCCGCTCCGCCGGGCCGAGCGACGTCGAAGAAGGGTCGAGCCCGGCCGCCTCGGCGTGCTCGCGCAGCAGCCGCTCGCCGATCGCCTCCCAGGTGCCGATCCAGAGCTCCTCGTAGGGAGCCGGCGAGCAAGCGTCTCGACCCGGCGCCGCAGGCGCCGGGCGGTGGCGCGGGTGGCGGTCGATGACGAGGACCCGCTCGGGCCGACGCCCGTCGCCGGCGAGCCGCGCCAGGCGCCGGGCCAGGACCTCGGTCTTGCCCGTGCCGGCGCGCCCCGAGCAGCAGCAGTGGGCCGTCGTCCGTAGCCGGACCGCGCGCTGCTGTGGCCGGCGTCAGGGTCAGCATCGTCCAACGCTAGCGCGCCATAGGAGTCCGGCCGATGGACGTTTTTTCCGCAGACTGGCTGGGAATCTGCCGCCGCGTCGTGGCCGCGCAGCGCGCGATCTTCGACGAGGTGCGCGGGCATCGAGGCCCGCACCGTCTACGAGGGGGTCGGCGAGGGCGGCGATCACACCCTGGTCGATCGACCGCCGCTGCGAGGACGTCGTCTTCGCCGAGCTCGAGGCGCTGGCCGCGCAGGGGGCCTCTTTCGTCGCCGTCTCCGAGGAGCGCGGCGAGGTCGGCTTCGGCGCCGGCGGCCCGGCGCGGGTCGTGATCGACCCGATCGACGGCTCGCTCAACGCCCGCCGCACGCTCCCCTCGCACAGCCTCAGCATCGCCGTCGCCTCCGGCGCCTCGATGGCCGACGTCGAGTTCGGCTTCGTCTACGACTTCGGCGCCGGCGAGGAGTTCACGCGCCCGCCGCGGCGAGGGGGCGATGCTCGGCGGCGAGCCGATCGAGGTCGGCGCCGACGGCGAGCAAGCTGGAGCTGCTCGGGCTCGAGTCGGCCGAGCCGGAGTGGGCCGCTGCCCGCCCTCGAGGCGCTGGCCGGGAAGGTCTACCGGCTGCGGGTGGTCGGCTCGATCGCGATCACCGCCTCCTACGTCGCCGCCGGCCGCTTCGACGCGATGATCAGCCTGCGGCCCTGCCGCTCGGTCGACGTCGCCGCCGCGCAGCTGATCGTCCGCGAGGCGGGCGGCGCGGTCGCCTTCGGCGATGGAGCGCTCGAGGACGCCGCGCTCGGCCTCGACGCCCGCTACCCGGTCGCCGCCGCCGCGGGCGAGCGCGGCATGGGCGATTGCTCCGCGAGTCGATCGAGGTTGCCGTAACCAATCGCGGGTAGTCGGGTTTAAGAACGTGTGTTCGCGTAAGAACGTATGTTCGTTACACTCGCGAACCCCCAGGCAGGCAACCGCAGACCGAAGGGATTCATCTTTCATGGCAACGCAGAGCAAAGCAGCAACGGAAGTTCGGCCAAGGCCGGCGCCACCAAAGTCAAATCAGGCGCCAAACAGGCCAAATCCGGAGCCAAGCAGGTCGCGAAGCGCCGAGAAGAACCAGGCGCAGACCGTCGCCGAGACCGCCGTCGACCTCCCCGTCGGCGCCGTCCTCAGCGTCACCGACCGCGTCGGCGAGCTGGTCGAGCCGTTCACCGGCCGCAGCAGCGCCGAGAAACAGATCAAGGCCTACCGCACCGAGCTGCGCCGGACGCTCAAGCGCACCGAGCGTCGCGGCACCACCGCCCGCCGAAGGCGACCACCGAGGCCCGCAAGACCCGCAACCGGGTCGAGCGCGAGGCGCGCAAGCGTCAGCGCACGGTCGAGACGACCCTGAAGCGCAACCGCAGCGAGGTCGAGCAGCGCGTCCGCAAGGCGGTCGATCTCCTCCCCGTCTAAGTACCAAGCACCGACACCGGCAGTGAGCCGGCTGGCTCGTAGGGCCAGTCGGCTTGCGCCGGGGCGTAGGCGCGGAACTGAAAGCGCACGCCGCGGCTGTCGTCGTCGCTGAAGCGGTAGGCGTAGCGGAAGCGCCCGTTCGGGCCGTGCGGACGGTGCGGAACTCGCTCCAGGGCAGGCCCCGGAGCCGGAACTGCAGCTGCACGACCTTGCCGTCCACCGGCATCGCCGCGCCCTGGCTTGCGACCTTGCCGCGGAAGACGAGCGCTGAGCCGCCGATCTTCGCGACGCTGGCCGAGGCACGCAGAACGCAGGTGGCTGTGCACGGTCAGGATCAACGGCCTGCTGTCCGTCCCCCGCGTCGTTGCCGTGGGCGCGACCGTGGCGATCACTTCGCGGCTTGGCCCGGGCGCGAGCCGAACCCCGAACCGGCCGCCCTCGCCCGCTCGCACGGTAGATACCCGCTCCCCGGGGGCACTGCCGGCGGCGAAGTGCTCGACCACCCGGATCAGCGCCCCCGCCAGCGGCGTTCGCCGCGCCGCCAGCGCGCGCCCGGCGAACCAGGTTCCGCGCCCGTAGCGCACGCTTCGTTCACGGCCACCGTGGATGAGGAGCCTGGCCGGCACCTTGAGCGGCCCGCTCAGGCGCATTGCCGCGCCGTCGGCACGGTCGAGCGAGGCCGTTCGGTTGCCTGCTGTGTCGTAGGCAGTGGCGCGAAACTCGTACTCGCCGGCCGGGTAGGCGCTCGAGTCCCAACGGGCGCGCAAGGTTCCGGCGGAGATCTGCGTCGGCAGCGCCGCGAAGCGCTCGCCGGCACCGACGCGGCGGACCGCGATCGAGCCCCGGTTGGGGTCGAGTCCGGAGTAGCGATCCTCGGCCCGGGCCTCGATCAGCTCCGGGTCGCCGGCGTTCTGGGCGGCGGCGAAGGCGAGCCTGGGTGGCTCGCGATCGATCTTGATCACCGCCGTTGCGGGGGGACGATTGGTCCGGCCGTTGGCGGCCACCCCATCGGCGACGTTGCCGGCCCCGTCGCGGGCGTAGTAGGCGATCGTGTGCACGCCCGAGCCGATCACGGTGGTGCTGACGCTGGCGCCCGGGGCGATCGTCGGTGCGCCGTCGTCGATTTGGATCGCGGTGAACGGGCCGCCGGCAGTTCCCGTCGCCACCATTCCCGAGGCGGCGTCGCTGGCCTCGGCGGTCAGCTTCACCGGCTCGCTCGACCAGCCCGTGGGCGCGCCCTCGATGCGGGTCAGCGGCTCGGTCTTGTCGACGCGGAGAATCGCTGTCCCGGCGGGCGCCGAGGGGGTTCCCGAGCCGGAGACCGCGACCGCGTGCACGTAGTTGATCCCCTCGGGTAGCTCACTGACCGGCAGCGAGTCGGCAGCGACGCCACCCTGCAGATCGGTCTCGGCCGCAGTGCAGGTCGTCCCGGCGCAGGGGCTTCCCGTCGCGGAGTTATCGGTCGAGACGGCGTAGCCGCGAATCCCGGAGATCGGCAGGGGGCCGCCCGGGTGGGTGAGGTGGACGGTGTAGGGAAAGGCCGAGCGACCAAGCCACTGCGGCGAGGGGAGTGGCTCGACCGCGTCCGGATGCGCATCATCGAAGCGAAGCTTGGCGCCGGTCGCCGGCCCTTGTACACCGTTGGCGTCCTCCAGCCAAACCTCCGCCGTGTAGGCGCCGGGCGCGGCAGGGACGCTGAGATGTTCGATTTCGGTCGCGGCGCGCGGCAGGGTTCTAGCGGTCCCGATCAGGACCCCTCCATCAGGGTCGAGCAACCGGTAGTGGACGGCGACGACGCCGGGCGGGTTGCTCCAGCTGAGCGCGAACATCTGATGGGCATGCCAGTTGTCTTCACCTCCGTCGACCGTCAGATCGATCGGTTGCATGGCGGTGGCCCCTGCAGCCGCTGGCCAAACCAGCGCGGCGGATAACACCAGCGCAATCGCAGAGGTGCAACGTTTTGTCCTCCTTATAGGACTACAACGCGTTGCAGATGCATCGGCCCGGCGTCTCACGGCCCAAACTCTCCGGCCGCGGAGCCGCTCGAGCTCGAGGAAGGCGTGGCTTCGCCGCTGGTCACCGGTTCGGGTGTCGGAGCGGGCGCTTCGTATTCCACGGCTCCCGCCGTCACGGCGCTCGGTTCGGCGCTGACCGCCGCGGCTTCTTCTTGCTTCGCAGCCGGCTCCGGTGCCGGCTTGCTCGGTGGAGTTTCAGCCGGTGCCGGCTGGTAGTCGACCGCCTCATCTTCGCTTTCGCTCGCGGTCCTCGCGCTGGTAGCCGGGCGTTCAATCGCTGGCTTCGGCGCGGGATCTGTGCATCAGCACCGGCGCCGGCAGAACGCCGGTGGCGACGCAGGCAGCCGCGCCGCCGGCTGCTCCGGCACAGACCGTGAGCAGCTTTGCGATCGCCGCCATGCCGGCGCCCCGGGTGCCACCGGCGGCGGCGACCTGCGTGGCGACCGACTCGCCGCTGCCGAATCCCGGCAGGCGCGAGGAGAGATTGGCGAGCGAGATCATGCGCCCTTTCGAGCAGTGAGCGAGACGGTGATAGCACCGGCAGCAGTGCCGCGGCGATCCTCGGAGCCGCCCTGTAGGTGCGCATCGTCGCCCGGCAGCTGGGCGCAGGCCCGCAGGTGCTCGCGCACTTCCAGCTCCTCGCGCGGCCCGGTCTCGCCGTCGCAGAAGGCCGAGAGCAACGGCCGCAGCTCGCGGCAGCGGCTGCCGTCCTCGCTGCTGGAGACGAGGGTGCGGAAGCGGTCCCTGCCCTCGGCAAGGAGACGATTGATTTTCGTCTGGCTCCAGCCGGTTCGATCTCGCCGATCTCGACGTAGGAGTAGCCCTCGGCGAGCAGGCCCAGGGCCCGCAGCTCGGCCGGCTTCAGCGCCTGCAGGGCCTCGCGGCTGCGGGCGACGTCCTCGCGGCGCTCGACCTGCTCGTCGGGCCCGTCGCTCGCGGCCGGGATCAGCGCCACCGGATCCTCCGCGCCCTCCCTGCCGCGCTGGTAGCCGAGCAGCTTCTCGCGGCTCTGCCGTACCGCCAGCGCCTCGTGCTTGGTCACCGTCTGGGTCCAGCGGATCAGTTCGCGTGAGTCGGTGGTCGGCGCTTTTGTCAGCACGATCTCCAGCGCCCGCTGGTAGGCGTCGTCCGCGTCTTCAGCGTCGAACGAGTAGCGCCTCGCCGTGCGGCGAAGGGCGCCCTCGTGCCTGGCGATCATCTCGATCGCGGCGCGCTTGCGCGCCGCCGCGCTGCGTCTTGGTTGCTTCTGGTCCCTGACTCAATTCCGCTCGGCTCCCCCTGCACCGGTTCAGATCGGCCGTCCGAACATTGGCGAGCCAATCTGCTGAACGGACAAAACTCGCCCCCCACCTGGACGAGTGACCGGGATATATCAGCGCAAATTGCAGAGATCTCTGCCGGCAGCCTTCCTCGCCGGCCGGCCGATAGCATCCGCGCGATGAGCACTTGTGTAGTCACCGGCGGCGCCGGCTTCCTTGGCTCGCACCTCTGCGAGCACCTGCTTGGCGAGGGCCATCGGGTGATCTGCATCGACAACCTCGAGACCGGTTCGCTGCAGAACATCGAGCACATCCGCGACCCGGCCTTCGAGTTCCGCCACATCGACATCATCGAGTACGTCGACATCCCCGAGGACGTCGATTTCGTCTACCACCTCGCTTCGCCGGCCAGCCCGATCGACTACCTGCGGCTGCCGCTGCACACGCTCAAGGTCGGCTCGCACGGCACCCACCACATGCTCGGCGTCGCCAAGTTCAAGCGCGCCCGCTTCCTGATCGCCTCGACCAGCGAGGTCTACGGCGACCCCAAAGTCCACCCGCAGACCGAGGACTACTGGGGCCACGTCAACCCGATCGGCCCGCGCGGCGTCTACGACGAGGCCAAGCGCTACGCCGAGGCGATGACGATGGCCTACCACCGCCAGCAGGGCGTCGACACCTCGATCGTGCGCATCTTCAACACCTACGGTCCGCGCATGCGCGCTCACGACGGCCGCGCGATCCCGACCTTCTTCCGCCAGGCGCTCGAGGACCGGCCGCTGACCGTCTTCGGCGAGGGCGATCAGACCCGCAGCTTCTGTTACGTCGACGACCTGATCCGCGGCATCGTCGCCCTGGCCGAGTCCGACGTGCACATGCCCGTCAACATCGGCAACCCGAAAGAGTTCACCTTGCTGGAACTGGCCAAGACCGTGATCGAGGTGACCGAGTCTCGCTCCGAGATCGTCTTCGAGCCGCTGCCGACCGACGATCCCCAGCAGCGTCGCCCCGACATCACCCGGGCGCGCGAGCTGCTCGGCTGGAAGCCGTCGATTGAGCTGCGCGAGGGGTTGAAGATGACGATCGAGAAGTCGGGCGTCGAGCGCCTCGCCGGCGCCTCGGACTAAGCCGGGACGGGTACTTCGTCCGCGGCTGCGACGTCGCTGGTGCGGTAGAAGGCGATCGACGTGGGGACGTGGGCCAGCTCCTCGCGCATCGCGTCGAAGGTGCGCATCGCGGCCGTCTCGGTGGGCCAGCCGTAGCGCTCGAGGAAGGCTTCGGAGCCGGTCTCGTCGGGGGCGCCGACCGTCGCTTCGCTCAGGGCGCTCGCCAGGGCGGCCATGCCGCGACAGAAGTCCTCCTCATTCCAGGTGACCCGACCGGCGTCGTCGATCTCGACGAAGCCGTTCTCGGCGAGGAAGCTGAGTTCGACGTAGGCGGCGCCGGGGTCGCCGTAGTACTTCGGCCCGCGGCGCAGATAGTGGAGCAGCTCGGCCATGTGGGTGGCGCACATGTCGAGGCGGCTGACCCCTGTGACGCCGAGCCAGGCGTCGGAGATAGTCATCAGGAAGCCGTAGACGTCCGCGATCGCCTCCTGCAGCGCCATGAAGGGCTCGATCCCGAGCGTCTCCATCCACTCGTCGTAACAAGTGGTCGGCACGACGACGTTGTGGCCGTGGTCGTGACCGCGGATCCATGGCATCAGCGTGTCGGCGATCGGCACGTCGGCGGCGCGCATCGGCCCGCTGAGCAGCTTTTCGGCGAGCGGAATCGTGATCACCGAGTAGCGCGCGAGGTGAACGTTGCGCATGTAGAGGGTGCGCTGTTCCTCGATCGGCAGCCCGTCGACCCATTCGTCCTCGGGCATGAAATAGGCGAAATGCTTCGGGTGACCCGCTGCCTCGCCAGCTGAGATCAGCAGGTTGGTCACGTTCATCGGCAGCTTGAAGGGCACGCTCATCCCGCTGACGCCGATTTCGGCTTCGACTGAGGCCAATGCTTGCTCGAGGGAGTCGTCAAGTTCGTTCAGCAATGCCTGCTGGCGCTCGTCGCGCGCCGCGGCGAGGAAGGAGTGCAAGCCGATGCGCGTCTTCATCCGCCAGGTGCAGAGGGGGCCGCAGACGATCTCGAGCGCGGGCGGCGGGCCGCTGCGGGCGATCTCGAGCGTCATCTCGCGGTGCTCGATGCCACCGGCGAGACCCTTGGCGCGCAGGTGGACCGCCGCGGCGCTGTCGTCATCAAGCAGGTCAGCCAGCTCGCGCATCCGCTCCGCCATCTCGCCGCGCAGCACCGAGGCGGCACTTTCGGAGAGGACCTCGCCCTGGGCACTTTGCAGGCTGCGCATCGCGTCGCTCTGGGCGGCAAGCTGGAGAAGCAGTGGCATCACCTCGGCGGCGTTGGCCGGCGGCTGGCCGTCAAGCCGCACGTGGCCGACTCCGTGCTGGTCGTCGATCGGCCAGAACGGTGGCAAAAGTTGCGGAGCACTGCGACTGTCCAACTGCGACATCTCCCTCTCCCTCTTCCCCGCATGGCTCGTCTCCATGCGCGCTTGAGTCCACAAAATTCGGTTCCTGCTGGATACCTCTCCGGTACGAGCGAAGGTACAGAAGGGAACATGCAGATGCAACTAAATCGCTCTAATAAATTAGAGCATCATCAGGAGGCTCCGTAAAGGGCAGCCAGATGGGCTCCGCATATCCTGTCGGCATGGCTACCGAAGAGACCCACCGCACGATCGCCCCCCTAGTGGGCCCGGATGACGAGCGCGTCTTCACCGATTCCGGGCATCGAAATTGAGCGCGTCTACGACGCCGATGACGTTGCTCCCGGGCTGGAGGAGCGCCTTGGCGAGCCGGGCACGCCGCCCTTCACCCGCGGCATCCACGAGGGGATGTACCGCGACCGGCTCTGGACGATGCGCCAGTACGCCGGCTTCGCCACGCCTGAGGACACCAACGAGCGCTACCGCTACCTGATCGAGCACGGCTCGACCGGGCTCTCGATGGCCTTCGACCTGCCGACCCAGCTCGGCCGCGACTCCGACGATCCGCTCTGCCACGGCGAGGTCGGCCGTACCGGCGTTCCGATCGACACGATCGAGGACATGCGGATCTGCTTCGACCAGATTCCGCTCGACAGCGTCTCGACCTCGATGACGATCAACGCCCCGGCGGCGGTGCTGCTGCTGCTCTACGAGCTGGTCGGCGAGGAACAGGGCGTGCCCTCCGAGAAGCTGCGCGGCACGGTCCAGAACGACGTGCTCAAGGAGTACATGGCGCGCGGCAACTACATCTACCCGCCGGTGCCGACGATGCGCCTGACCACCGACATCTTCGAGTACTGCCACCAGAACGTGCCGAAGTGGAACACGATCTCGATCTCCGGGTACCACATCCGCGAGAAGGGCTGTTCGGCGGTGCAGGAGGTGGCGTTCACGCTCTCCAACGCGATCGCCTACGTCGAAGCGGCGCTCGAGCGGGGTCTCAAGATCGACGAGTTCGCGCCTCGCCTCGCCTTCTTCTTCAACGGCCACAACCACGTCTTCCAGGAGATCGCCAAGTTCCGCGCGGTGCGGCGGATGTGGGCGAAGATCGTCGCCGAGCGCTTCGGGGCGCAGAACCCGAACTCGATGAAGATCCGCTTCCACACCCAGACCGGTGGCGTGACGCTGCAAGCGCAGCAGCCCGAGGTCAACATCATCCGCGTCGCCCTGCAGGGCTTCGCCGCCGTCTGCGGCGGTACCCAGAGCCTGCACACCAACGGCTTCGACGAGGCGCTGGCGCTGCCGACCGAGCGCTCCGCCCGGATCGCCCTGCGCACCCAGCAGGTGCTCGCCCACGAGTCCGGCGCGGCCGACACCGTCGACCCCTTTGCCGGCTCCTACTTCGTCGAGTCGCTCACCGACGAGGTCGAAGCGCGCTCCTTGGAGCTGATGGAGAAGGTCGAAGAGCTCGGTGGCTCGGTCGAGGCGCTGGAGTTCATGCAGCGCGAGATCGAGGAGTCGGCGCACAGCTACCACGAGCGTTACCGCAGCGGCCAGGACATCATCGTCGGCGTCAACAAGTACGTCACCGACCAGGTCGACGACGTCGACATCCTTCGCGTCGACCCCGAGGCCGAGCAGCGTCAGCTGGCCCGGCTCAAGGCCTTCAAGGAGCGCCGCGACCAGGCCGCCGTCGACGGCGAAGCTGGAGTCCCTGCGCGACGTCGCCCGCGGCGACGGCAACCTGCTGCACCCGATCCGCGCCGCGCTCGCCGCCGACGCCTCGATCGGCGAGGTCTGCGGCGCGATGCGCGACGTCTTCGGCGAATACAAGGGCGGCGCGTTCTTCTAGCTCGACCGGGTCTGCCGGAGCCAAGCCGGTGAGTCAACCGCTCAAGATTGGTCAAGCGAGAGTTGACCCACCAATACTGGGGTCAACTCTCGCTTCACGCTTGTTGAGCAATGCGACGGCGCTCTTCAGCGTTCGAACGACCTTTGGGGCTTCGTGTTTGACCTCGTAGTGGGTGAAGCGGAGTGGTGTCATTCCGGTGAGCGTGTGGGTCCGATCACGCCGCGCGTCGCGGGCTTGGGCGGAGGGGGTTCGGTGGTAGCGCAGGCCGTCGGTCTCAATGACCAGCTTTAGCTCGGGAAAGAAGAAGTCGACTTCGAAGCCATTGACCATCTGCTTGGTCAGCGGTAGAGGGAGCCCGGCCTCGACAGCAATCGGCCGAAAGAGAATCTCCAGGTCAGAGTCGGAGAGCCGAAACGTGCGCGAATCGAGGATCGCGCGCAGAGGGCGAACTCCGGGTTCCCCCTCGTGGGCTCTGAGCGCTGTGCGCAGAGTCTCGGGATCGATCAGATCTCGCTTGTCCGCCTCGTTCACCGCTCGCTCGACGGCCATCGGACTAAGTTCGGCCGCGATGTCGACCAGAGTCTGCACGATCCCGGTCACCGGAATGTCGTCGCGGCAGGTGATGTCGGCCTTGGCGAGGCCAGGGCGCGAGCGCACGCAAATTCCGGGCCGGCGCAGCCTCGTGCGGCGGCACACGCTGACGTCGATCCGGCCGCCGCGCTCCATCCCGATTCCCCAGAGTTCTGCTGCGCTCCGATTGCTCAGGACCGCGTCCTCCCCGCAGGCCAGCACGCCGGCCATCCAGCGCTGCTCACGCGTCAGCCGCGGCCACCCCACCGCGTAGATGCCACGCATCACCGGGTGCAACCGCCCCTGCCCAACACGGTGCTCGATTTCCCGCGCGTTGAACCCAAGCGCCAGCAACTGCCGCCGTGCAACCACCCCATGCTGCCGTCCCGCCAGCTTCCAGGCGGCCTTGCTCCGCTTGTACTTACGCCCCTCCGACATTGACCACACCTGAAGTGGGTCAAGGTCGGAAGGGCGCTCACTCTCCCCTGAACGGACTCGCCCAAGCGTCCAAAGTGGGGAGGAACGGGGCGATGGGGGTGGAAGCGGCCCCAATGATCGAGGCCGCGCGTACGCTGATGAAGTCCGAGCCGGAGCTCGCCGAGCTGATCGCCGAGGTCGAAGGGGTCGAGGTGACGATGGCCGAGAAGGGCTTTGGCACCCGAGTCGAGCTTCGGGCCGACGCTGGCTCCGGTCTCGCCGAGGCAGACCTGGAGCGGCTGCTAGACCGCCTCGCCGAACCGCAGAAGCAGCCATTCGCCGGCACCTGAGACATCGCGGCTTTCAGCGGCGCGGGTAAATAGACTTCCGCGCCCGATGCGCGAGAAGAACCCGGTCACCCACGAGGAGAAGCTCTCCTACCTGCGCGAGCTGCGCGACGCGGCGATCAACTCGGCCTCCGAGGAGGCCGTCGAGAAGCAGCACGCGAAGGGCAAGATGACCGCCCGCGAGCGGATCGAGAAGCTGCTCGACCCCGGCTCCTTCGAGGAGCTCGACACCTTCGTCCGCCACCGCACCTACGACTTCGAGATGCAGAAGAAACGGCCCTGGGGCGACGCCGTCGTCACCGGCCACGGCACGATCGATGGCCGCACGGTCTTCGTCTTCTCGCAGGACTTCACCGTCTTCGGCGGCAGCCTCGGCGAGGTGATGGCGGAGAAGATGTGCAAGGTGATGGACCTCGCCGCCGCAGGTCGGCGCGCCGGTGATCGGCATCAACGACTCCGGCGGCGCCCGGATCCAGGAGGGCGTCGTCTCGCTCGGCGCCTACGGTGACGTCTTCGCCCGCAACGTCAAATGCTCGGGCGTGATCCCGCAGATCAGCCTGATCATGGGTCCCTGCGCCGGCGGTGCCGTCTACTCGCCGGCGATGACCGACTTCATCTTCATGGTCAAGGAGACCTCGCACATGTTCATCACCGGCCCGGAAGTGATCAAGACGGTGACCGGCGAGGAAGTCGAGTTCGAGGAGCTGGGCGGGGCGATGAGCCACAACTCGAAGTCGGGCGTCGCCCACTTTGCCTCCGAGGACGAGGAGAGCTGCCTCGAGGACGCCCGCTACCTGCTCGGCTTCCTGCCCTCGAACAACCTCGAGGCGCCGCCGCGCTTCGAGCCCTCCGACGACCCCGAGCGCGAAGACGACGAGCTCGACTCGCTCGTCCCCGACGATCCCTCCAAGCCCTACGACATGCGCGAGGTGATCGCCCGCGTCGTCGACGACGAGGAGTTCTTCGAGGTCCACGAGCACTTCGCCAAGAACATCGTCTGCGGCTTCTCGCGGCTCGACGGCTTCCCGGTCGGCATCGTCGGCAACCAGCCGGCCTTCCTCGCCGGCGTGCTCGACATCGAGGCCTCGGAGAAGGCGGCCCGCTTCGTCCGCACCTGCGACGCCTACAACGTCCCGATCCTCACCTTCACCGACGTGCCCGGCTTCCTGCCCGGCACCGACCAGGAGTGGAACGGGATCATCCGCCACGGCGCCAAGCTGCTCTACGCCTACACCGAGGCGACCGTGCCCAAGCTCACCGTCGTCACCCGCAAGGCCTACGGCGGTGCCTACGACGTGATGGCCTCCAAGCACATGCTGGCCGACTACAACGTCGCCTGGCCGACCGCCGAGGTCGCGGTGATGGGTCCCGAGGGCGCGGTCAACATCATCTACCGCAAGGACATCGCCTCCTCGCCGACGCCCGACGAGCGCCGCCAGAAGCTGATCGACGACTACAAGGCCCACTTCGCCAATCCCTACTCGGCGGCCGAGCGCGGCTACATCGATGACGTGATCGAGCCGCGCGAGACGCGGCCGAAACTGATCAAGGCGCTGCGGATGCTGCAGTCCAAGCGGGTTGAGCAGCCGAAGCGCAAGCACGGGAACATCCCGCTTTAGCCGTCCTCGCCTTACTGTGTCAGTCGAACTTACTCCCAATACTTGGGGGTACTTGATCTATAAGTAGTTTTCAGTTTAGGATCCGCATGCCGGGACGGAGCAGGGGCGGGCCGGCTTTGAAGATGAAGAAGTCGGTTGACACACCAACCTTCAAGCGGCCCACCAAGCCGCGCCAACGAGTTCCCGGGCGGGTTCTCGTCCGTTTCGACGCCAACGTGCTCGCGGAGGCGGCAGCCGTCGCACCCGGCTCGTCGGTCGAGACGAAGCTCGAGCGGTTGCCGGCTTCGGTCAGCGAACCGCTGACCTACCTGCGCCGCAACGCGGGCATGCGTTCCGTTGAACCGGTTTTCGCAACGATGAGGACTACACAGCGGGCACCGGCCGAGCGCGACGGACTGGCGACGATTGCCAGTGTCCGCAACGTCGACCAGATCGGCGCTGGCGTCGCCGTGCTCGACCTGCCGAACTCGAGAATCACCAAATCGCTGTTGAAGCAGATCAGCGACTCGCCGGCTGTTGAAATCGCGGAGCCCTTGCCGGCACGCTGGCTCTGCGCCGCGCCCACCGACCCGCAATTGAACCTCCAGTGGGGGCTGCCGGCGATCGAGTACTTCCGGGCAAGTCGCCCCTCCGCGAGCAGCGTCCTAGTCGGCATCCTCGATACTGGCATCGACACGTCCCACCCCGACCTGCCCGACCCAGCGATCTACCGCCACGCGGGGTACGGCTCGCGCGATCCCGTCGGCCACGGCACCCATGTGGCGGGCATCATCGGGGCGCTGACGAACAACGGCGTCGGCATCAGCGGCGTCTCTGATTGCCAACTGGCCAGCTGGAAGGTCTTCCCGGATGATCCTGCCGATCCCTACCTCGACTCCACCGCGTTCATCCGCGCGCTCGGTGAGGTGGCCGGCGAGGGGGTCAAGGTCGTCAACATGAGCTTGGCCGGCACCGAACGCTCGCAGGTTGAGGAAGGCCTGTTCGCACGCGCGACCGAGCAAGGCGTGACCTTTGTCGCCGCGATGGGCAACGAGTTCGAAGAAGGGAACCCGGTCAGCTACCCGGCCGCATATGACAACGTGATCGCGGTTGGGGCCGTCGACGAGTCGCGCTCTCGCGCGCGCTTCTCCAACACGGGAAAACACATTGACGTCAGCGCTCCTGGGGCCAACATCCTCTCGACCCTTCCGACGACCAAATCGGCCCAGCGCAGTGAAACGAATTACGCCGCCTGGAGCGGGACCTCAATGGCCGCTCCGCACGTGAGCGCGGCGGCGGCACTGCTAATCGCAAGCAAGCCGAGCCGGACTCCGGCCCAGGTCGCTGCCCGGCTGCGTAAATCTGCCGCTGCAGTACCGGAGATGGGTGGGTCCAAATGGACCGAAGCGCACGGACACGGGCTGATCGACTTGAGGTCGGCGCTACGCTAGTGAAGTGAAGCTGCAGCTCAAGTTCAAGGAATCAGCCTCGGACGATGCCCGTAAGATGGTCCTCGGCAAGCTCTCTTCGCGCGGCGTGCGCAAGGTCGAGCCGCTCTTCCCGGACAGCCACGACGGATACCTCAAGTCTCTCTACACGGTTGACGCCGGTGAGGATCGCGACAAGCTTCTCAAGTTGCTGCAGGCGGAGGACGCCGTCGAGGTTGCCGAGCCCGAGGCGCGCCGACGCCTGGCCGCTTATTGAGCTTCAGCCCGGCAGTTGAGCAGCGGCGTCGCGCCGCGAATGCCAGGTCGCCACCGAGGCCGCGGTCATCTCTTCCCAGGCGGCGTCCTCGCCGAAGTACTGCATCACGACGAAATAGAGCAGGCCGGGGAGCATCTCCGGCGCTCGCGCTGCGTCGCCGTCCATCAACTTCGCGCACACAAGAGTGTCGATAGCGCCTACCATGAAGGTGGACGTAACAGGAGGTGGAGCTTGGCGAGTGGGAATCTCGCGGCGCGCGCTGTCAAGTGCGCGGGAGAGGCGCTCCATCAGATCGCGCCGTTGGGCGAGCGACTGCTCGCCCGCCGCGTGGACCTCGACGAAAATCGCTTTCGCGATTGCCGGCTGGTTGGCGCAGAACTCGAGCAGCTCGGCCATTGCCGCGCGCAGTCCCTCGCGCCAGGTCGGCTGTCGTTTGGCGGCACCGAGCAGACGGCGGTAGAGCCACTCGCTGGCGTCGCCGTAGGCCTGGGCGAAGCAGTCCTCGCGATCCTCGAAGTACTTGTAGAAGGTCGCCCGGCTGGCCCGCGCCCGCTCGATCACGTGCTTGACCGCGACCTGCTCGTAGCCGAGCTCGCCACTGACCAGCAGCACCGCCTCCAGCAGGCGCTCGCGGGGTGCCCGCGCGCGCAGTCCCGGGAAGGGCACTACGGGGGCGATCTCCTCGTCTCTGTCGAGCGCGCTCGGCGTTTCCGACATCGGTCCTACCAGTTTTGCAAACGTTGACCTTTTGTCTAGGTATAGCAGCTTTCAAAAACGGTAAATACACTAGAGTGACCAGAACGCAATGTTTTCTGTAAAGGAAGAAAGTAGACATCAGATGTATGTTTTGGTACCTTGCCGGAATGGCGGACTCGCGATCGCTCTCCGAAAGGCTCGCAACGATGCCCCCCGGAAGGCACCTCGTGCCCCGCGACTTCGTCGCCCAGAACCAGCGCGAGCGGATGCTGCTGGCGACCGCCGAGCTGGTCGCCGAGCGTGGCTACCAGAAAACCACGATCGAGCTGATTGCCAAGACCGCCCGCGTCGCCCTCTCGACCTTCTACGAGCAGTTCTCCAGCAAGGAGGAGTGCTTCCTCGCCGCCTTCGACGAGACGATGGAGGCGGCGGCCGAGGTCTTCGCGGAGCTGCTCGATCCCGAGTTGCCCTGGGAGGAACAGATCTCCCGCGGCCTCGAGATCGCGCTCGAGATGATCGCCAAGGAGCCTTCACGTGCCCGGCTTTGCATCGTCGAGTCGCAGGCGGCCGGGGGAGAGGCGTTGAAGCGCTACCAGGCGATGCTGGAGCGGCTGGCCCCGAAGCTGCGCGAGGGACGGGCTCACAACCCGCGCTCGAGCAGGTTGCCGGACGGCCTCGAGATGGCGATCGTGGGCGGCCTCGTCTGGCTGATCCACCAGCGGCTCTTGGCCGACCAGGTGGACGACATCAAGGGCCTGCTGCCGGAGATGCTGCAGGTGACGCTGACGCCCTACGTCGGCGAGGTCGAGGCCGGGCGGGCGGCGGACGCGGCGCAAGCACGCGCCGCCGCGGCTTGATCAGAAGCGAGCGCAGGGGGAGGGCCGGGCTGATGTGAGCACCGGCAACGAACGGCTGCCCCGGGTTTCGGCCGACCCGGCCCGCGCCCGGATCGCGGCGGCGATGATCGACCTGGTCGGCGCTCGCGGCTACGCCCAGACCAGCATCGAGATGGTTTGCGAGCAGGCCCGGGCCCGCCGCTCCCACTTCGACCGCTGCTTTGCGGGCATCGAAGATTGCTTTCTCTGCGTTCACGACGAGGTCGCCGGCGAGTTCTGCGAGCGCGTCCTCGCCGCCTACTCCGGGCCGCGCGCCTGGCACGACCGCATCTGGGCGGCCGGCTGGGCGGCGATGCGCTTCCTGGCCGAGGATGCCACCCGCGCCCGCTTCCTCGTCGTCGAGGTGAACGGGACCGGCAGCGGTGCACAGGAACGCCGCGATCAAGCCCTGCAGCGCCTTGCCGACATCCTCGACGGCGGCCGTCAGGAGCTGGAGAAGCCGGACTCGGTCTCCCGTTGCACCGCCGAAATCGTCGCCGGCGCGATCTACGGCACGGTCCTCGGCAAGGTCGAAGACGGCAGCATCGAGCGCGGCGAGGACTTCCTGCCCGAGCTCGTCTACATGGCGGTGATGCCCTACCTCGGCTCGCGCGCTGCCGAGGACGAGCTGCTGGTCCAGTCGCTGCGCTACGCGACCGGGTATCGTCGGTCCATGGCCAAGGGGGCGGCGCAAGAGGGCAAGGCGACCGATTCCGCACCCGCGGGCGCCTCACCGCGCCTGCCCGCCGGGCGGCACGGATTGCCGCGCGAGTTCATCGAGCAGAACCAGCGCGAGCGGATCATCACCGCCCTGGTCGACACCGTCGCCGAGCGCGGCTACAACGCCACCACGGTCGCCAACATCACCAAAGCGGCCTCGGTCTCGCGCCGCACCTTCTACGAGCACTTCGCCGACAAGGAAGCCTGCTTCCTCGCTGCCTACGACATGGTCGCCGACCACATCCGCGCCTCGATGCGGGCGGCCGCCGAGTCGTTCGAGCGACTGGCCGCAGCAGGTCCGCGCGGCGCTGGCGACGATGCTGCGCTTCCTCGCTGCCGAGCCCGAGCTGGCCCGCCTCTGCATGGTCGAGCCGGTCGCGGCCGGCGGTGACATCGCCGCCCGCCACCGCGCCTCGATGCAGGGCTTCGTCGCGATCCTCAAGGCCGGCCGGCCCGAGCACAGCGGCGAGCGGCCGCTGCCCGAGGCGACCGAGGAAACCCTGGTCGGCGGTATCGTCTCGCTGATCGTGCGTGAAATCAGCGCCGGCAACACCGAGCAGCTGGAGAAGCTCCTCCCCGACCTGGTCGAGCTGATCCTCGCCCCTTACCTGGGCAACGACGAGGCCGAGCGGCTGGCTCGCGAGGATGCTTCGGCGGACTAGGAGGGACTGCGAACGTCGACCAGGTCGTCGACGATTCGAAGGTCCTTGCCGTTGAGAGTCAGCAGCGCAGCGCCGTGAACGTTCGCTGTCGCGGCAATCGCCAGGTCTGAATTCCGCGATCGAGGCTTGCCTCCACGCTGGGACACCGCCGCTTGGAGTCGACCCCACTCGCGCGCTACTTGATCGTCTACGGGAAGTGGATCTGGGTACCTGGCCTCGATCAAGCCAAGCCGTGCGGCCCGAAATGCCCGTAGCTCTTCGTCGGTTGCCACCAGCAGGCCAAAGTGCAACTCCGCGATCGAGACCGTGCTGATGGCGGTCTCGAACTCCGCCGGGATCGAGCCGTCGATCAATACCGAGGTATCGAGAACCGCGAGGGTCAATCCGCCCACGGATCGCGCAGGCCTCCACCGAGCTTCTCGATGTCTTTGGCGAGCTCAGGATCGGCTGGCAGCTTGGCAAGATCGGCAAGCGCAGACCCGGGCACCCACTGCCGGGTGCGCGCCGGCCCCAGCTGGGCGACGGGCCGCCCGGAGACGGTGATCGTGATCTCCTCACCGGCCTCGGCCCGTCGCAGGACCTCACCGATGTGGTTGCGCAGCTCTTTCTGTGGGACAGTGGCCACCATTGAGCAGGGTAGCAATATTGCTACCTGGCTTGGCTAAGCAGCGACGCGAGGACGGCCGAGGATCGCGACAAGCTCGGGACCGAGGTCTGCCAGGTGCTCGGCGTCGCTGGAGTTGAGGCGGGTGTGGAGGAAGGTGAGGGTGGCGTCGATCAGGCGCTCGTCGAGGCCGGGCGGTTGAGGCGAACCGTCGTCACTCCCCCGAGTGCGGCGCATCATCGCTGCCAGCCGGGAGACGAGGATGCGGCGGGCGGCGCAGAGGGCGCTCGCCTCACGCGGCGCCTGGGCGCTGAGCAGCCGGCCGAGCTCGGGCTCGGCGGCGAGGAAGGAGAGGGCGGCCTCGATGCCGGTCTCGAGCGGGTCACTCTCGCCGCCGAGATCGGCTGTGCCGGCCTCGCGGCCCGCCGCGCAGGCCGTCTCGATCTCGGCGCAGAGCCGGTCCGCCGCCGCCACGTAGGCGGCGAGCAGGCAGTCCCAGAGGTTGCCGAAGTGCTTGTAGAAGGTGCTGGTGGAGACGTTGGCGCGCTCGCTGACGTGGGTCGTGGTGACGTTGGCGTAGCCATAGGTTCCGAGCGCTTCCGCCATCGCCGCCAGCAGCCGCAGCCGCTGGTGCTCGGCGACCAGGTTGGTGGGGATGCCGTGGCGACCGGGAGGAAGGCGGCGGGGGAGGGGAGTTCCCGCCGAGAAGGGGCCTTCCTCCTGCGGAGCGACCAGTCGCAGCTCGGTCATCTCGGTGCCCCTTCGAGCTGGGCGCGATCGCGCTCGAGCAGCTCCTTGGCCTCCTCGAAGGCCTCCTCGGCGGCCTTCTTGCCGAGGTAGGAGCCGACGGCAAGGTGGGTGAGCTCCGGCAACGCGTCCCAGATGCGACTCGTCTCGCCGGCGGCGAGCACGTCGCAAAGGCAGGCCTCGACGCCGCCGATGACGAAGATGCCGGTCGCCGCCGGTGGTTCGTCGCCGGGCGGGATCTCGGCGCGGACGCTGTCGAGAAGGCCACTGAGCCGCTCGACCGCTTCCTCGTGCTTGGCAAGCGCATCGCCGCCGGCGATCTGAACCTCGATGAAGAGGGAGCGGGCGATCTCGGGACGCTCGACGACGAATTGAAAGAGCTTGATCAGCCCTGCCCGGACGCTCGGCCGCCAGCCCGAGGCCGTGATTGCCGCTTCCAGCAGGCTGACCCCAAGGCGATCGATCCAGGTGCCGTAGGCCTGGGCGAAGCAGTCCTCGAGGCTCTCGAAGTGGTCGTAGAACTGCTTGCGGTGCCCGCCGCAGTAATCGAGCACGGCGCGGACCGAGGCGCCGCGGTAGCCGAGCTCGCCGACGACGTGCAGGACCCCCTCCATCTCCCCCTCGCGGATCGTCGCGTCGGGCGCCGGTGCGCTGTTCTCGGTGCTTTCGACTGGGAGCGCCTCCCTGGCGGCCGCGCAAGCTTCCTGTCGCATTGCGTGTCTCCTTGTCGCGAGCTTCTCCCCAGAAACTGGGGCTGCCGAATAAAAACTACTCCTTTTTTTCCGGATATGAAAACTTTTTAAGAAGCGCTATCTTCGGCACATGCAGTACCTCTCGCAAAGGCTCGCTGTCGATTCGCCTGAGACTCGCGAGGAAGAGCGGCCCCGCAGCCCCGTCGCGGTCGGTCAGCGCGAGCGCCTGCTCGCCGCGACCGAGCACTTGATCGCCGAGAAGGGCGCCGCGGCGACGACGATCGAAGCGATCGTCAAGCAGGCCGGAGTGTCTTCGGTCACCTTCTACGAGCACTTTCGGGACAAGGAAGGTTGCTTTCTCGCGGCCTTGGAGAGGGCGATCGATGAGCTCAGCGAGGAGGTGCGCGGCGCGGTCCCGGCGGGTGCGGATCGGGCCGATCAGGTGCGGGCCGGCCTGACCGCGCTGCTGGCGGCGATCGACGCCGAGCCCAGCCGGGCGCGGCTCTGCTTCGTCGAGGCGCAGAAGGGCGGGCCACGGATGCGGACTCGCTATGACGAGGCGCTCGACGCCGCCGCGGCCGAGCTCCGCGATCCGCTTGGGCAGGGAATCGCCGGGGGCCTGGCCTGGCTGTTGCGGGAGCGGCTCGAGTTGGGTGGGGGTGGGAGCGTGCAGGACCTGCTGCCGAGGATGATCGAGGTCATCCTCGATCCCCACCCTGTCCATGGCTGAGCGGGCGCGTGCGGCAGAGGAGCTGGCCGCCGGCAAGGACCGGCTGCCGCCCGGGCGGCACGGTCTGCCGCGCGAATTCGTCGCCGAGAACCAGCGCGAGCGCCTGCTCAACGGCGTCGTCGAGGCGGTTGCCGAGCACGGCTACAACGCGACCACCATCGGTGCGATCACCGAGGCGTCAAAGATCTCGAGGCGCACCTTCTACGAGCACTTCAGAGACAAGGAGGGCTGCTTCCTCGCTGCCTACGAGATGATCGATGACCACGTTCGCGCCTCGATGCTGATCGCCGGGGACCCGGCGGCGCCCTGGCCCGAACAGGTCGAGGCACGGCTCGCCGCCCTGCTCGATGTTCTCTCCCGCGACCTCGCCGTGGCCCGCTTCTACCTGACCGAGCCGCTGGCCGCCGGCGGTGAGATCGCCGCCCGCTACCGCGACGCGATGCAGCTGCTCGCCGAGACGATTCGCCCGCCTGGCGGCCCCGCGGGCAGCGACGTCGAAGTCCGCGACCAAGCCCTGATGGGCGGCATCGCGACGCTGATCGCCCGCCGCCTCAACGCCGGCGAACCGGCCCGCCTTCCCGAGCTTCTCCCCGACCTCACCGCCCTGGTCCTGCGTCCCTATTAGATCCGCTCTCCTTCTTCTTAAAAACTTAGACTTGCATTCGTAAAACGTTTCTTTTATGCTCTCGCCAGCTCGGTCAGCGAACCGGGCTGACTACAGGGACATAACCGAGCCTCGAGGAAGCCGCCAAGGGAAGCGGCGGGCAGAGGGGCTCACGGGACAAGGAGAGAGCTACGTGAGACGCCACGCGAAGGCATCGACCGCGGGATCGACCATGCGCCGGGCCAAGGGCCTCGGCCGCATCCGAGTGCTCGCCGCCGCCTTGGCCGCCCTCTTCTTGCTCGCGCTGGCACCCACGCTTGCCGCCGCCGCCGTGAACCCCGAATACCTCGGCGCCTTTGGTCCCGACGGGACGGAAGCGACCTCCTTCGAACGACTCGGGGCAGTCGCCGTCGACGAAGGAACCGGAGACATCTACGTCGGCGACTGGAAGAAACAGGCCCTCTACAAGTTCGACTCCGAAGGCCACCCGCTCAACTGGGGCGGCTCCGCCCCCTACATCTCGGGGAACGAAATCAAAGGGCTCGCCTTCTTCGAACACCCAGGAGACAACCAGGCCGCGGTCGACCCCGAAACCCACGTCCTCTACGTCACCAGCGACAACAAGGTCAGGGCGTTCGAGGCAAACGGCGAACCGCACGAATTCACCGCCGGCCTCGGGGCCGGGACGAGTGAAATCCCCGGAGCCACCGAGCTCAAGGGCGTCGCGGTCGACAGCAAAGGAAACATCTACGCGAACGATTCCAAGGAAGTGTACCCCCCTCCCTCCATTAGCAAGACAAGGATCTACTCACGCTCGGGAGTGCTGCTGACTGAATTCGAACCAGAGAAAGAGGGGAAACTTCCGATATCCCCCAACAATGCCGTGGCGGTCGCCCCCGACGGCAGCCTTTACACCACCTCTGAAAGCTACGGCACATTCAGATTGGAGCCCTCGCAGTTTCCGATCACAGCTTCCACCACCTACTCTCCGGGGAGCCTCCTCGAACATGCCTTCTCCTTTTCCCTGGCGGTGGACCCGACCACCAGCCACGTGTACATCGGTGAGGGCGTGGGTGAATTGAATCGCCGCGTCGCGGTCTTCGACGAAGACGACCACCCGGTCGGAACCCTCGGCGCCGCGGGTGAAGCCGGAGAAATCGCCGGCATCGCAGCGGGCGTAGCGGTCAACGGAGCAAGCGAACGCCTCTACGTCGCCGACGACCATGAATCCCCCGACTACGGCCAGGTCAAAGTCTTCGAGACCTTCACTTTCCCCGTAGTCGCGCCGACGGTCACGGCGACCTCGGTGATCGACCTCAACCTCTTCACGGCGACGCTGCGCGCCCAGATCAACCCCAACACGCTGGAAACCACCTACCACTTCGAGTACGGCACCGAAGACTGCTCGCTGGGCACCTGCACCAGCGTAGGCGGCGGCACGATCCCCGCCGCCCACAAGCCCGTCGCGGTCTCCCCGCAGGAAATCGAAGGCCTCAAACCAGGCACCACCTACCACTACCGGGTGGTCGCCGTGAATGCCGAAGGCGAAACCAAAGGCCCCGACAGGACCTTCACCACGCCGCGCAGCGGCCTCGGCTTCAGCCTGGCCGACAGCCGCGCCTGGGAGATGGTCTCCCCGCCCAACAAGTCCGGCGGGCGAATCCTCCAGTTCAACCAGGGCGTCCTGCAGGCAGCCGCCGACGGCAACGGCATCGCCTTCCAGACGGTCACCTCGATCGAACCCAACCCCGAAGGCAACCGCGCGATCGACACCTCGACCGTGCTGGCGCACCGCGGCACCGCCGGGGCCTGGAGATCCAAGGACATCACTCCACCGCACGCCGAAGTCGGCCAGCTGCGCCTCGGCGGCGACTACAAAACCTTCAGCCCCAACCTCGAACGCGCCCTGTTCGAGCAGCAGGAGAACACCCTGCTCTCACCCGAAGCCTCCGAAGAAACTCCGTACCTGCGCGATAACACCGAACCGGCCACCTACCGGCCGCTGGTCACCGGCAAGGAAGGCTATGCAAACGTGCCGCCGGGGACTAAATTCGGCGGCAGCAGCGGCTCGGCGGCGAGCCCGGTGAGGATCGTGGCGGCAGACCCGGCCCTCACCCATCCAATCGTCCAGTCCAGGGCGCCACTGGTTGCGGGGGCGGAAGCGGGCGCCCTCTACCAGTGGGACAACGGCCAGCTGGCGCCGGTCAGCGAACTGCCGGTGGGTGAAGGCGGCGCCATCGTCCGCGGCCTCGCCGGAGCCGAAAGTGGCTCCGTCCACAACGCGGTCTCCGATGACGGCTCGCGGGTGTTCTGGAGTACGGGTGAATACAACGTGGGCGGCCGAACCACCACCGCCCTCTACGCCCGCGACACCGCCAGCGAAACGAGCGGCCGCCTCGACCTCGTGGCCGGAGGCAGCGGCGAAGGTGAAAGCCTCCCCGTCTTCAACGGCGCCAGCGCGGACGGGTCGGTCGTCTTCTTCACCGACTCCCAGCGCCTGACAGCGGACGCCAGCCCGCCCGATCCCAATCCTCTCCAGCCCACCTTCGACCTCTACCGCTGCGAGGTGGGGCCGGTCGAAGGCGCCACCCTCGGCTGCACCAGCCTGAGCGACCTCAGCGCCCCGGTCGAACCCGGTGAAAAGGCGGAAGTGATCGGGATCCTCCCCGGCCAAAGCGAAGACGGATCGCGCGCCTACTTCGTCGCCAGGGGCGTGCTCGACACGACGCCAAACGAAGCGGGCGACTCCGCCGTCGCGGGCGAGCCCAACCTCTACATCTGGGAAGAAGGACAGGGCACGCGCTTCATCGCGACGATCTCCGAACGAGACAAGGCCGACTGGGGGGCGCTCCCCACTACGCCGGACGGGATAGGGATCGAGACCAAGCAGAGCGCCTCCGCCTCCCCCGACGGCCGCTACCTGGCCTTCATGTCGGAGCGCAGCCTGACCGGCTATGACAACCGCGCCGCCAAAAGCAACGAACCGGTCGAGGAGGTCTTCCGCTATGACGCCAGCGAGGAACGCCTCGATTGCGCCTCCTGCGATCCCTCCGGCGCCAGTCCCACCGGCACGCTCTCCAACCCGACCGGCGAAGTAAACAACCGGATCGACACGCAGGGCAACTGGAAGGAACGCTGGGTGGCGGCGATCCTGCCCGCGCCGCAGGAAAGCGAACCGAGCGGGATCGCCCTGCACCGGCCGCGCCTGGTCCACGACGACGGCCGCGTCTTCTTCAACGCGGTGGATCCGCTGGTCTCCGCCGACTCAAACGGCGAGTGGGACGTCTACCAATACGAGTCCACCGGGACGGGCGATTGCACCTCCACTTCAGAAGGCGCCGCGATCGCACACACGACGGCAGGCTGCGTCTCGCTGATCTCCTCCGGGACCTCAGAAGAAGAAGCGAGCTTCATCGACTCGAGCGAATCGGGCGACGACGTCTTCTTCATCACCCCGGCAAGACTCTCTGCCACCGACGAAGACGAGGAGCTCGACGTCTATGACGCCAGGGTCAACGGCATCCCGGCGACCCTGCCGGTGATCAACGAATGCCTCGGCGAAGCCTGCCAGGCGGCACCGAACCCACCCAATGACCCGACTCCCGCCAGCGCCGCCTTCCACGGCTCGGGCAACGTCCCCTCCGAACGCTGCCCGCAGAGCAAACGCAAGGTGATCCGGGCCGGCTCCGCCAAGTGCGTGGCCAAAAAGCACAAGCAAAAGAAGAAGCACTCACACAAGAAGGCCAAGCGAGCCAACAACAACCGGAGGGCGGGTCGATGAGGAAAGCCACGAACATGCCAAAGCGCCTTGCAAGCCTCTTCGCCCTCGCCGTGACCGCAACGGCGCTCCTGGGAGCGCTCTTCGCCGGCTCCGCTTCTGCCGCACCCGCGCCCTGGTGGCAGGTGCTCGACGGCAGCCGTCCCTCTCACCTTTGGCAAGCGAGCGATACCGTGCAGGAAATCACCACCGAAATCACCGAAATCGAAGGATTTGGCTCGGGTCTCGTCGCCAAGGTCAAGCTGCAGGGAGAAGTGATCGCCTGCCTGGGGGCCGGGGAATTTGCGGCTTTCTGTCCCGCGTTCGTGCAGGACAAAGACGAAAACCCCGCGCCGGTAGTCGAAACCGCCTCCGAGCTCGAAGCCGCGCTCGAGGCAGCCTCCGGTCAGGACGTCTCCGTCACAGGGGGCCCGACCGGCGGTGAACCGTTCACGATCAAAGCACCGGGGTTCTTCCCCGCGATCGAAGTCGAAGGGCTGATCGGCAAAGCCGACAATAAAGTCCTCTCCGTCGGTGGCAGCGGACGCCTGCTGGTAACGCTGACCAACCTCGGCGACGCTGCCGTCGACGCCAGCAAAGTGCCGGTGACGATCAAAGACGAGATGCCCGAGGGGGCGATCGCCACCGGGGTCACCGCGACCGCCGGCGTACGGGACAAGTCCGGCCCGGTCGATTGCGAAGTCGAAGCGCCCGACGAAGTCCTCTGCACATTCGAAGGCACCTTGCCCCCATACGAATCGATCGAACTCGAAGTCTTCACCAGCCTGCAGGGCAGCCCGCCGACGCAAGGTGAACCGGGCAAGATCAGCGTCTCGGGCGGCAACGCCCCTGCCGCCAGCGGCCCCCAGAACATCACCGTCAGCGCCGACCCCGTCCCCTACGGCGTCGAGCGCTTCTCCGCCCAGGCCGAAGAAGAGGGCGGCGCGGTAGCCCGCCAGGCCGGCGGCCATCCCTTCCAGTTCACCACGACGATCCAGTTGAACTCCGGTGGCTGGACTGTCGACGGCAACCACAACCCGATCGTCGAACAGCCCGCCCTGCCGCGCAACCTGCGCTTCCCGCTGCCCTCGGGCCAGGTCGGCAACGCGACGGTGATGCCCGAGTGCTCGATGGAAGACTTCCTCAGCCACGATCAAAACAGCGGCGCCGTCCTGTTCCTCGACCTGTGCCCCGCCCAGACCGCGATCGGCGTCGCCGCGGTCACCTTCAACGTCCCCGGCACGCTCGCCTACATGCGCGAGGCGGTCCCGGTCTTCAACCTGCCGCCCGCATTCGGCGAGCCGGCAAGGTTCGGCTTCATGCCCGGCGGCGATCCGGTGGTGATCGATACCGCCCTTGACCCCGACAGCCACAAGATCATCGCCAGCGTGCGCAACACCACCCAGGTGGCGCAGTTCCTCTCCAGCACGCTCTCGCTCTGGGGCTACCCGAGCGATCCGCTCCACGACAACGCGCGGGGGTGGAGCTGCACCTTCAAGCTGGAAAGCCATCTGCCTCCCTGCACCCGCCCCCCGGCGCTGCCCGAAACCGCTTTCCTGCGATCACCGGTCAACTGCAACGCGCCGCTTGACTTCGGCGTGGAAACCGAACCGTGGAACGTGCCGATCGCCAGCACGATCGCCAATGCCTTCTTCCAGGGCGATGCGCTGCGCGGCTGTCAGAAAGTGCCCTTCGATCCCCAGGTCGAAGCCGCGCCGACCTCAAAGCTGGCGGAAAACCCCAGCGGGCTGACCTTCAACCTCAACATGCCGAACTCCGGCCTTTTGAACCCCGAGGCAACCGCGGCCGAAGGCCAGCCCAAGAAGGTCGAAGTGACCCTGCCCAAGGGAGTCACGATCAACCCCTCCCAGGGAGACGGTCTGGTCGGCTGCTCTCCGGCCCAATACGCGGCTGAGCGCTTCAACTCCCGCCCGGGAGAAGGCTGTCCCGAGGCATCGAAGGTCGGCACGGTCTCGGTGAGCTCACCGCTGCTCAAAGAGGAAGCCACAGGCGCCCTCTACATCGCCTCCCCCCACGACAACCCCTTCAACAGCCTCCTGGGGCTCTACCTGATCGCCCGTATCCCCCAGCGCGGCATCCTGGTCAAACTGGCCGGCAAGGTAGACCCCGACCCGAGCACGGGTCAGCTGACCACGACCTTCGACGACCTGCCCCAGCTGCCCTTCACCTCCTTCAAGCTGCACTTCCGCGAGGGCGGGCGGGCCCCCCTGGCAACCCCACCGACCTGCGGCACCTACACCGCCGAGGCAAGGTTCGTCCCCTGGTCCGCGCAAGACCCCGACAACCCCTCACCGAGCGAAGTGGTCACGAGGACCGCGAGCTTCAAGATCGAACGCGGGGTAGACGGCGGGCCCTGCCCCTCGGGCAACACCCCGCCCTTCCATCCCGAACTGCAGGCGGGCACGCTCAACAACGCCGCCGGGCGCTTCTCGGACTTCAACCTGCGCTTGAGCAGAAAGGACGGAGAACAGGAGTTCACCCACTTCTCGATCAAGCTGCCGCCGGGCATCACCGGCAAGCTCGCGGGAGTGCCCTACTGCCCGGAGGCAGGCATCGCCCCGGCCAGGGCACGTACCGGCGCTCACGGCGGCCAGGAAGAGCTCGACAACCCCAGCTGCCCGGCGGCCTCGCAGATCGGGCGGACCCTGGTCGGAGCAGGCGTCGGCTCGCTCCTCACCTACGTCCCCGGCAAGATCTACCTAGCCGGCCCCTACAACGGAGCGCCGCTCTCGATCGTCGCGATCACCTCCGGGATGGTCGGTCCCTTCGACGTCGGCACCGTGGTGATCCGCCAGGCCTTCCGGATCGACCCCGAAACCGCCGAAGTCTTCATCGACGCCGGCAAGTCGGACCCGATCCCCCACATCATCCAGGGCATCCCGGTCCACGCCAGAGACATCCGCGCCTACGTCGACCGCCCCGAATTCACCCTCAACCCGACCTCCTGCGAACGCACCTCGACCGCCTCCACGGTCCTCGGCTCGGGCCTTGACTTCGCCTCTGACGTCGATGACAACCCGATCACGGTCACCTCTCCCTTCCAGGCCGCCGACTGCGCCGCGCTCAGCTTCAAGCCGAAGCTCCGCCTGACCCTCAAGGGCGGGACCAAGCGAGGATCACACCCCGCCTTCAAGGCGACCCTGCACATGCGCGGCTTCGGCGAAGCGGCGATCAAGCGCGCCCAGGTAACCCTGCCGCACTCGGAGTTCCTCGACAACGCCCACATCAAGACGATCTGCACCCGGGTGCAGTTCAAAGACGGCGCCGGCAACGGCAGCCAGTGCCCGGCGGGCTCGGTCTACGGCCACGCCAGAGCGATCACGCCGATCCTGTGCGATCCGCTCACAGGCCCGGTCTACCTGCGCTCCTCCGAGCACCAGCTGCCCGACCTGGTCGCCGCCCTGCACGCCCACCGGGATCGACGTCGACCTGGTCGGCCGCATCGACTCGGTCAAGGGCGGCGGGATCAGCAACACCTTCGAAGCCGTCCCCGACGCCCCGGTCTCGACGTTCACCCTGGCCATGCAGGGGGGAAAGAAGGGCCTCCTGGTCAACTCGACCAACCTCTGCAAGGGCAACCGCTAGGCAACGTCTCCTTCGACGGGCACAACGGCAAGCAAAAGGACTCCAAGCCGAGCTGAAGGCAAAGTGCGCCGTGGCAAGAAGAAGTCAAAGCGCGCTAGGTGAGCCCGAAGCCGACGAAGGCCGGGGCGCTCTCCAGCGGCGCCCTGCTGGTCAGCGCGATCGCCACCGCCGCCACGTCCAATCCGACGACCTCCGCATCACCGCCCTCGCCCAGGTCCAGCCCTACAAGCTGCCCCGGAAGACCCCGCCCGATCGCGGTCTTCATCGCCGGGCCGCATTCCACCACCGGCGGCGTCCCCCGTCAGCTGCAGCGCCTCAACATCAAGGTCAACCGCCACGCCCGCTTCCAGTCCCGCGGCCTGCCCAGCTGTCCACTGCGCGAAATCCAGCCCTCGACCACCGCCCAGGCTCGCCCGCTGTGGTCCGGCGCTGGTCGGCTCGGGCCAGTTCTGGGCCCACATCGTCTTGCCCGAACAGGGTGCCTACCCGACCCAGGGTCGCCTGCTCGTCTTCAACGGCAGAGAAGGGGGAAAGCCGGTGGTCCTCACCCACATCTACACCTCCCACCCCTTCAACACCTCCTTCGTCATCCCCTTCGCGATGCGCCACATCAAGCAGGGCCCCTACGGCACCGAGCTAGAGGCATCGCTTCCCTCCGCCCTTGGCTCCTGGGGCTACCTGGACCGGATCAAGCTCACCCTGAAGCGCAAATACCCCTACAAGGGCAAGCAGTTGAGCTACTT